>CBDDFU010000001.1:4800000-6751670 GCA_965227275.1 Pirellulales bacterium
ATGCCGTGGGAGTTACGCCCTCGGAGTTCGTCTTAAGTCCGAGCATCCGGCTCTCAAAGGGCCGGATCGACATGCCAAAGGAGAACAAGTGGTCAAGCTGAAGGTTCGCGACCGCGAATCGATCCAAGAAGCGGTCCGACGGTTCCGTAAACTGGTCGAAAGAAGCGGCATCAAAAAAGAGATGCGCCGCAAAGAGTACTACGAAAAACCTAGTGAATCGAAGCGACGGGCAAAACTCCGAGCCGAGCGTCGAGCACGACGTAATCGCATCAAGTTTGGTCGCTAGCTCTATATGATTCGCTGAGCCATGTGATTCAGCGAACGGCCTGAATAGCTTCGGTGGTTTCTTTGCCGCACCACCGACAAGGCTTTCTTTCTCTTATCGATGCGCGGTCGGTTTGCGCACTCGATGCTCTGCTTGCACCACTTCCCCCCAAAAAAAATCTCCCCGGACGCCGGGGGATGGCGCGGGGAGATGGTGGGGGAGTGTCGTACGTAGGTTGCGTCGGCGTTGGGGCCGGCGGCGAGGTGCGATGCTTGCGGTCCCGTGGAACAGGGCGTCTGAGAGCGATGAGCCGGGTGGGGCTGTCGAGGGCTCGTCGTGATCTCAGACACCCTGCCGAGGGGAAAGTCGGGGTCGCAAGTTCCTGCGGCCCGCCGAGGTCATGGGGGAGATGACCACTCGGCGGACCACAAGGCTACTTTCTCAACTTAGTAGGTCAGGATGGCATCGCACCCGAAGATGTTCTCTTCGAGACCCAAGCCGGGGACCCAGTTCTGACGGATTTCAGGTCGCATCACGAAGTTGGCAATCGGTCGAACGTTCACACCGAAGGTGGCTGCGTAGTACGACGTGGTGTCGTCCTTCCACCATTCCATACGTCCACCAATCCCAATCACGTCGTTGACGCTCCAGATCAGGTATTGGTTGATGCCGAGTTGATCGTCGCCGGTGTCGTCGATCCGCAGCATATCGCTTTGCAGAATGTAGTTGAGGTTCTCGGTCAAGTTGACGTTGAACACCAGGCTCTGCATGTAACCGTCGGCTCCGGCCGAACGAGCACCGAAGTTACCCGCGGTGCAGGCGTAGGTGAAGTTGATGGCGTCGGTCAGTTGCAGGCCAACCCCACCCAGGAAGTTGCTGCCTTGGTCAACCTGGTCGAAACCAGTGTCCCAACCCAGGGTCCAACCACCGTACAAGGTAACGCGATCGTTCAGAGCGTAGGTACCCAAGGCACCGGTGTGCGTGAACGGCTCGGTGTTGAAGAAGGTGAAGGCATGGCTGTAGAAGAAGTTGCCGGTGGCCTGGACCACTTCGTAACCAATGATGGTGTAGAAGTGACCAATCTTGACCGACAGGTCGCCGACGGCGACTTCACCGTACAACTGCGGGAAGGCCCAGCCGTAGATGCCGTAATCGAGCCCGTTTTGGAAATCCCAGTTGCCCGGGTTGTTGCCGAAGGCTTGGGTGTCTTGGGCGTCGGTACCGTAGATGATGTCGGCCCAGAACCCAAGTCCGATGCCGGCGCTGCCGTCGGCTTCGTGACCCAAGTACAGCCACTGCTGATTCAGGCGAATGGCATTCGGGTGTGTGTTGAACGTGCCGGCGTTACCGATCGCGGTTGATTCGTTGTAGTAACCGACCTGGGTCCAACCGCCGACGTCCAACCAGGAATCGTCGCCGAGGATGGCGCTGCGGAAGGAGAAGGGCTCACCCAACTCGCAGCCACAGCAGCTGTCGCAGCACGATCCGCAAGGATCGCAACAGGACGAACCACAGGGGTCGCAGCACGACGATCCGCAAGGATCGCAGCAGCTTCCGCAGCTCGAACCACATCCGGCCGAGCTGCCGTAGTTGGCAATGGCTTGCGAAGTGTTGGTGTTGGTCGTTTCGGTGGCTTCATCGTTGGCGTAGTAGCTTTCGTACTCATACGCCGCAGGCGTCGAAGGCACCGAACCTTCCAACCCCGCCGTAACCCGACCCTGCGCAAACGCAGGCCCGGCACAGCACGCGGCGATGGCGATCGCCATGGCAAAAAACTGAACTCGCATGATAGTGGGTTCCTTCCTCGAACGATTTTGCTAGACGCCATGCTCTATGGCGTGCCGGAGCGTTTGCGGAATGTGTTTCACGCGTTGCGTGTCGGGTTCGTCCGCGTTTGAGCTTGGACTTTGCGAACCATCGCGCGGCACACAACGTACAACCGTGTTCCCCCAAGTCTTCGACCAGAACTTTGGTGCACAATGAGAGTCTGAGCGTTCGGCGTTAGACGCATTACATGCAGAATCGATCCGCTAGATTCTCAAGTTTGCCCAGGCGGAACGAGCAGAACGCATGCGTTGCAACCCGAAGGCGATAGCAATGCGGCCAAGAGAGACGTTTTGCTTACCCAACCGGAGCAACATGCCGGCTCGATGCTGTATTGCCCCAACAACGGGGGTCATGGTCAGCCGTGATTTTGGCTGAGCGTAAAGATTGGAAGCAACAAGGCCATGGCAATACTGCCCACCACAACACCCATCACAGCAATCATCAGGGGTTCGATAATGCTGGTTGCGGTCTTCAGGGCGTTTTCCACTTCGCGATCGTAGAAAATGCTGATCCGTTCCAACACGCGGTCCAGCTTGCCCGCTTCCTCTCCCGAGGCGATCATTTGCACGATGGTGGGGGGAATGAGCGGGGTGTCCAGCAAAGCGTCCGTGATCCGGCGACCTTCGGTAACCGCTTGGGAGACATCGGCCCAGAGCTGTTGATAGTAAGTGTTTGCGGCAACTCGGCTACAGAGTTGTAGGGCGTCCAGCAATGGCACTCCGCCGGCGAGCATCGTGCCCAAGGTTCGCAAGCTGCGGCTGACGATTACCTTTCGTTGTACGGTCCCAATGATGGGGACGTTGATCTTCAGCCAGTCCCAGATCAATCGACCGGATTCGGTCATTTTGCCGGCCACTAGAGCCCCGATCAATAACGCCAAGGCAATTAGCCATAGATACCAGTACTCGGTGAACGCATCGGAGACGGTCATCAGAATAAGCGTGGGCTTGGGGAGCTTTACCCCTTTGCGTTCGAAGAGCGGCGCAAACTTGGGGAAGATGAAAGCGATCAGGAAGATCGTTACGCCGACTGCCATCACCAACATGATGGCAGGATATGCTAACGCAGAACGTACCTTGCTCCACGTCTCGGCTTCCTTTCGCATATAGTTCGCGATGCGATCAAGCATCTCGCCCAAGGTACCGGTAGATTCGCTGGCCCGGACAAGCGAGACGTATGTCTCGTCGAAGTGGCGGGGAAACCGAGCCAGCGCCGCGGAGAAATCCTCGCCGGAATCGACCGACGCTTTTAACGATTCGAGCGTTTTACGAAGCGTGGGGTTCTTGGTTTGCTCGGAAATCCCTTGCAGGGCAATCGACAGATTAATCCCCGTTTCCACCATGAGGCCAAGCTGGCTGGTAACGTCGGCTATTTCAATCTTCTTGACCCGAGGGGCAAAGTATTGGAGCCCCGACGAAGCATCCCCGACCAACTTCGTCGTATTCGTGCTGTTTCCAAGTAGGATCGATTGTGCATCTCCGTAACTGGCATTGCGACCCAATCCGGGCTTGCCATCCGGCGCGATGTCCGAGGTTTGATAAGAGATGCTCATGGCGACTGCCTTCTGGCGCACTTAGCGATTTCTTTGCGTGTTGTTCACGGGCTCTACTTGTGAGATGGCATTCTTGAGGATGCGTACGACGGGTTAATCGTGACGAGTTAGCTGGCTGCGTCGGCACTACTAATTTGGAGGTCGCCGGCAGCACGAATGATTTCGGAAACGGTGGTGATCCCTTCTCGGACCTTTCGGAAGCCGTCGTCACCGATCGACGTCATGCCAGCGCGTGCGGCGATTTCTCGAATGGTCGACATTGTGGCTCCGGAGGTGATCGCATCGCGCATTTCATCGTTTACGACCAGCAACTCGTGTACGCCGATACGGCCGCTAAAGCCGGAGTTGCGACAACGGCGACAGCCTACTCCCTTGAAGTAGGTCTGAATGTCGTAGCCCAATCGCTCGACGGCTTTTCGCATGTTGCGAGGCGGATCGTACTCTTGGCGGCACTTGGGACAGATTCTTCTAACCAGTCGTTGTGCCAAGACCATGTTCAGTGCGGCGGCAATCAGGAATGGCTCGACCCCCATGTTCACCAATCGCGTGACCGCCGAAGCGGCGTTGTTCGTATGGAGTGTGCTGAATACCAGATGGCCGGTTAGGGCAGCTTGAATTGCCGTGCGGGCCGTTTCTTCGTCTCGAACTTCACCAACCATGATGACGTCGGGATCCTGCCGCAGCAGTGTGCGGAGGGCTTTGGAGAACGATAGCCCCACACGCTCCTGAACCTGGAACTGATTGATCAGCGGCATCTTGAATTCGATGGGATCTTCAACCGTGCAAATGTTGTTCTCCATCGAACTGATTTCGTTCAACGATGCGTACAGTGTCGTCGATTTACCGCTACCCGTCGGTCCCGTCACCAGGACGATCCCGTTGGGGGCGGTGATGTGTTCGCGATACTGCGCGAGTAGGTCTTCTGCGAACCCGAGATCTTCGAGGTTCGGTGAGACGCTTTTGATATCAAGCACACGGATGGCGGTCTTCTCGCCGTTGTTCATGGGGAAGGTGCTGACACGCAAGTCGATGGGTCGCCCTTCCAGCATGACATGGATGCGGCCGTCTTGCGGTAGCCGCCGCTCGCTGATGTCGAGCGAAGCCATGATTTTCAGGCGGCTCGTCACCGCGTTGAGAAGGTGCAGGGGGACTTCGAGCGATTTATAGAGTCGCCCATCAATCCGGTAGCGGACTCGCATGCAGCGCTCACCCGGCTCGATATGGATATCGCTGGCGCCTTCCTTCACGGCGTTGTAGATGATGTAGTTCACCAGCCGGATAACCGGAGACTGCCCGGCGATTTCCTCGATCTCGCCGATGTCCTCTGCGGCATCTTCAATCAGCGTAACGTCTGCCGCGGAGGAGTCCTCGATGATGTCGTCGATGACGAACACTTGCGAGTTGGGCAGTGCGACTTGAACCATGCGGCGCAAGTCTTTCGTCGAGGCGGCAACGATGTGCACTTTGAGCTGAGTGAGGTGCTCGATTTCGTCGATCAAGAACAGGTTCGACGGTTCGGCCAGCGCGATCGCGAGCGTGTCGCGAATGACGAACAGCGGCAACGCGAGATTCTTCTCGATGAAGTCGCGTGGCAAGACGTCGACTGCCCTGGGATCGTAAATCCGTTGATCCAGTCGGGCGTACGGTACCCCGTACTCCATGGCCAGGCATTCAGTGATCTGATCCTCGGTACAGAGTCCCATCTCGACGAGTAGTTCGCCCAACAGGCTCTTGCGTGAAGACTCTCGTTGCCGCTCCAACGCTTGCTCGAGTCCTTCGGCCGTCAGATAGCCTTTGGTCTGAAGCAGCGTTCCGAGTCGGGCTCGTTTTTCTGTCGTGACGCCGGTGGACAAGGTACTGTTCTCGATTGAATAGTTTGTTGATTCAATGAATGAAGGTCCGGTCGGCAGCGTTAGCGGAAACTACTTACTGCATCGATCACGCTGTCGAACACCTCGATCTGTCGGTCGATTTGCGTGATTTCCAGGATCTTCCGGTTGTTGGTATTCGTGGTGGTTAGTTTGACCTCGCCGTTGCGTTCGCGCAACGAGTCATGGACGTCTAGAATGCTGGTCAGTCCAGCGCTGTCCAGCATTTCGGTGTGGTCCAAGTCGAACACGATTTGTTGATGCGTGATGGTCGACAGAAACGCTTCAAACTCGTCAACCTGGTCGGTTCCCAGCTCTTCCGGCGTATGAACGACGACGACGTCTTCGAAGATCTCGGTTGGCAAATTCACGGATTCACCTCCTTCCTATGGTTTGATGAAACGATTACGAAGGTGTCGCCATCGCTTTTGAGTCGGGGGTGCTGATCCCGAGTGTCTCATCGACTAGTTGCAGTAGCCCGCGAGGGCTGAAGGGCTTGCTGAGCAACTCGACAACTCCGAACTCTTGTTGGATGTCGGCAAGCGACAGCTCAAAGCCCTTGGCCGTGAGCATGATGATAGGCAAATCGCTTGTCTCGGGACATGAACGAACCTGCTTGCACAGCTCCAGACCGTTCATGCGTGGCATCTGGTAGTCGGTGACCAGCAGGTCGGGCTTCTGTTGCTGAATGATCTCCCAGGCTTCTTGGCCATCGTTTCCACATGTGACGTTGTAGCCGGCTCGGTTCAGCTTGAATTCGGCTGCCCTCAGGATCGGGTATTCGTCATCGCATAGGAGTATTTTGGCATCCCGTGACATGTTGCCTTGCTCCAAGTTGTGGTTACGTCATCTGCCCGACGCTGGGCAACGTGATGGAGAATGTACTACCGACACCCAATTCACTTTGGACATCCAACTGTCCTTGGTGAACGTCGGTGACAATATGTTTCGCCAGCGGCAACCCCAGCCCGGTGCCGGGAGCCATTTGGCTGTCTTTCTTGACGCGGTAGAACTTGTCGAAAACTTTTTCACAGTCTTCCTGGCTGAGGCCCACACCCGAGTCTTCAACCTCGAACTTCACTTGTTTGTCTGCCAGTCGGCTGCGAATGGCGACTCGCCCGCCTTCGTCCGTGTATTTGATGGCGTTTGAAAGCAGATTGATCGCCGCTTGCAGCATCATGTCTCGGTCGACATAAACTCGCAGGTAGAGCTGGCTAAGGTCGGAAACCAATTCGATCGATTTCGCTCCGGCCGATGGTTCGACCACGTGGACAGCCTCTTCCAGGATTTCGTTCAGTGAGATGTTCTCTTTGCTGACCTGCACCACGCCGGCTTCAATACGAGCCAAGTTGAGCAGGTTGTCGATCAGTCGTTTGAGACGGTCGGCCTGGGTGTTGATCACCTCGAGGAACTCTTCGCGAGTCTTTTCGTCTTCGGCGTCGCCGTCGGCAAGCATCTCGACATAGGCCTTGATGCTGGACAGCGGCGTTTTCATTTCATGGCTTACGGCCGAAACGAACTCCGCGTTTCTCTTCTGCGCGGCTTTTTGCAGACTGATGTTGCGAAGTACGGCTACGGACCCTTGCCCTGCCGAGTCGGAGGGGGCTTCCTCCTCCTCTTCCGAGTCGATGCTCGATGCTGTCACGCTGTACCATTGAGCTTGACCGCCGCCGTCTGAAATCTGAATCTCATCGGTACGAGTCGAGCCTGCCTTTCGGCTTCGCGTTTCGGCGAGCAATTCCAGGAGCCGGTCGCATTCGACCAACTGCGCCAAGGCTTGATGTTCGACGGTGCCTGCTTCGAAGCCGAACAAGCGACCGGCACTGGGGTTGGCGAGAACCAGTTCGTCGTAGTGATCAACAACCAATACGGCTTCGTTCAGGCTACCGATCACTTTCCGAATCTGATCGTATTGCATTGTGGCCCGGCGGCAGCGAACGTCGAGGATGGCCCGAGAGTGTTCCGCTTCCCGTAGGGCCTCGCAGTTGGCCGCGAATCGTGTTTCAATCTTTTGCAACGGCTCCAGCAGGGGGTGCCCATTTGCAATCGGCGGTAGATTCCTTTCGATTTGACTGGGATCCACGTCGTGGTAGTCGAGTTGACCGATCCTCTGGAGGAACGTTTGGGTGAGTTCTTGTCGACGTTGTTGCCCTTTCAAAATCCAAGACAAGAGGCCCGCGCCGATCGTCGTGGCGACGCCAGCGCAGATCGCTACGACGCGAACCAGATTGGCCGAAAACGGTAGCCAGGGTTGCGACAGCAGCAAAGTGACCGACAAAGCTGCAAGTGCGCACGTGCACCATGCGGTCTTGCTGGCCACCTGGATGTCTGGGAGTCGCGACATGAGTTCACCAAAACAATCGAGTACAACATGGGCCTCCTGCGCGCCACGTCCAAGTCGAGTTGGAACGTATCCACGCAATAGGCCGTGGGTGAGCTCATGTTGTGCTGAATGTCGCCGTGGAAGATTCTCAACCGGAATCGCAAGCAGCCAAAGGGTTGATTGTTGCCAAGAGGCAACAGGCGTTGCTTCCTAGCGAATCTTGGTCAACGACGGGTCAAGCCGTTGGGCTTCGAGCAGATAGTTTTCAGCGGCTGCTCGATCACCCAATTTTGACAACACTGAGCCCAATAAAACGTAGGACAGGGCATCTGTGTTGTCCAAAGAAAGTGCTTGCCCTAACGAGACTTGAGACGCTTCGTATTGCCCCTGCCGGTACAGTGCCAGGCCCAGGGTGCGGTAGAGACGGTGGTCGTTGGGGAAACGCGTTACAGCCGGTTCCAGGTACTCCTGAGCGAGTTCTGGACGGTTGTATCGCAGAATCAACACACCGATGGAGATGGGAATCTGGGGATCGTCCCCTGAAAACCGCATAGCACGGTCAAATGCCTCACGACCGGCATCATCATCACCCCTTTTGAGGGCCAGTTCGGCTTCGTCGAGCAATGCTCGCCATGGTTCACGACCAGCCGCAGGACTGGCAGATTCGTTTGAATGATCAACACCCAGTTCACGATCAGCTACCTGCCCCACGGGAGGACGTCCGTCGACTTGCCGAGGGGGGGCCCCAACAGCCACATCGTAACTCAGCAGGAAGACCTCGTTATCGGGTTCCAACTCGGTAGCCCGCTTGTACTGCTCCAGGGCGGCTGAATTGTTTCCCAGCGCCTCTTGGACCAGCCCTGCCGTGTGAATGGCGACTGGATTTTCCGGTTCCCGATTCAGAACATTCTGAACATGCTGAAGAGCTGTTTGTGGCTGCTTCTCAACCAATAGCAGTTCGGCGAGCAGAAGCCGAGCTTCGGTATGCTCGGGATTCCTCTCGATGATTTCGTCGAGTGTCATACGGCATTCAATCAAGTCGCCTTCTCGCCAGCGAGTTAGCGCTGCCGTGAATTGGGCCTGATCTCGATGTCGTTCGAACTCCGCGATGGCCTCTTCCGAACGGAGTTCTCGCTCCGGAGCGACATTGGCAACGGGGGCAACAAGTTTTTTCAGCGGGTTCGATGCGCACCCGATGCACATAACCGCTGAAATGGGCAGCCACAACAGTCCGTTGGTAACGCGAGCATGACGGAAGATCACTGGTTCTCACCTCCAGGCTCGATCTGTCGTACCGGCCCGGGCTGTCCCGGATCTCTCGGGTGTTGCGGTTGCAGGCTTTGTGGTTGTTCCAAGCGATCAAGAACCCACGGAGCGATTTCCTCGCCATCAATCGAGCTCTCAAGCGATTGATGGTCACCCTCCATCCATATCTCACCTTCGTGCGTGTAGGTCTCGCCCATGACGTGTTCTGTCGTGGGGAGATTCGGGTCGTACAGCACACCACCTTTGATGACGGGGGCCGTAGAACTGTGGTCGCCGGTCAAGTCGCCGGAGTCGATGTCGCACTGCAAGTCGATGGCCGCGCGGTTCGACGGATCGAGGCGAATCGAGAAATCAATGAATCGCCGAGCGCGGGAAATATCACCCACGGCCAAGGCCTCTTGAGCCAGTAGTCGGTACTTGCGGCCGAGATAACGTTTGCTAATGGGGCTCATGTGATCGGCGTAAACTGCGTGCCGGCGATGCATTTCGCAGGCAGCTAGATCACCCTCGCAGCAGGTGTCGGGTTCATAGACGATGTGCGGCGTGATGAGAATGACGATCTCACTTCGCTCAATTTCCTCGGTATTCTGTCGGAAAAACGGCCCGATGTATGGCATGCTTCCCAAATACGGGATTTGGCTGGACGTCACCACGAGGTCTTCGCGAACAAGGCCACCAATGATCACGGTGCAACCATCTCTGGTCATGATGTTGGTCGTTACTTCGGTGATTTCCTCGTCGGGAATGGTGAACCCCCCTTCGAGTCGCACCGCACCGGTTGACAGCTTGGGATGAACCTCCATGCGAATCAGACCATCGTTGGAGATGAACGGCCTGAGATTCAGCTCGGTACCCACCGGCAGGAACTCGACTTGCTGGGTCGACTGCGTTTGCGTGACCGTAGTGCTGATATAACCCAATTTGGCACCGATAAGAATTTCGGCCCGTTGCTTATTCAGGCACATCAGACGCGGTGTGGAGATCACATTGGTATCCCCAATTGTCTCCAACGCGCTGATAAAAGACCCGATGTTCGAGTCGAGGAACGCGAATGATAGTCCGCCGTCGAAGAGGAACTCTCCAACGGTTCCGCCCGTCGAGCTGTCGATTGTTCCCGAACCGTTGAGCGGTTCGACGCGCGGTTCGCCAACACCAAGTCGAAGGTGTTCCTGATTTCTCAGAAACTGCCAGTTGATTCCGAATTGCGTGGCGTCGTTGAGTTTTACGCTGAGGATCATCGCCTCGATCGTGACCTGCAGCGGGCGTTTATCCAATTCGGCCACGACCTGGTCGATTTCGTGCAAGACCAGTTCGTAATCGCGAACCAGAACGGCGTCGCCCGCCGCTAACGAATCACCTCCGGCGTCATTCACATCGGTTTGAATTCCCGTTTCCGGGGGAGACGTGACACTGATCGAGCCGCGAGCGGAAAGTAGTGGTGTGATCAATGCTTGTAGCTCCGCGGCCGAAACATAGTTGGGGCGATAAACCCGGGTGATGATCGAGTCGCGTGATTGCTCCAGGTTGGCAAAGTCCTCCGGGGTCCCAACATATACGAAGCGCCCCTTGCGTCGCATGACAAACCCGGTGGATTCGAGAATGACTTCGAGCGCGGTTTCGGCATCCACGTTGTTCAGCGCTACGCTGTTGACGACCCCGGTAACGCTTTGTGTGGCGACAATGTTTAAGCCGCCCTGTTCGCTGAGCCACTCCAAAGCCGTGCGAATGTCCATACCCGAGATGTTAAAGCTAAGGTTGTCATCGCCTTCGGCACTTCTGATGACCGGCTCTTTCTGTAGCGGTTGCAGTGGTGCTTGAGGACTTGCTGCCGCCGCGCCCTGAGGGCTTGGATTCTCCGGTTGGATTGGTTCGTCGGTGATCGCCCCGCCGGCGGGGGCCGAGTTCACCATGTTCTTGATGTTGGGTACTTGCTGAATCAAGTCGAGTAGTTGCCCGATGGATTCCAGCCCGCCACCCGACTGCCCCTGCTGCGCTACCATCGGGTACGGCTGGGCATATTGAGGTTGCGGCAACGCATACACCGGTGCATGGGCCAACGGAGATTGAGCCTCTGCAACGGGTTCGGCAACCGTGACCTGTTCGGATGACGATTGTTTCTCGAGCGGTTCAGAAACCGCGGGGGCGGCCTCAACGACGGAGGGATCTGCGGTGCTGGTCGCTCGAGGCGTCGCATCGGCAAGCACGAGAGCCGCTGCGATTCCAATCGCGCCGAATCCAAAGAGCAAGATGAACTTCGCGAAGAGTTTCATTGTCGTCCGTGACCTTGGTCTCGCGGGTGTATGTCCGAGACCGCTCTGATTTGACTGAGTTACTGTTGGAGTCTTCGGAATTGAGATTCAGTGATCGTGGTGGGTGTATTCAGTTCCAACTCGACACGGACTCCTCCTGCTTCGAGCACGACGTATCGGCTGGCAACTTGGTCAATCCGCACGGCAAAACCTTCACCGAAGTCGATCGTCTCGCCTTCTTGGTAGCTGTCGTTATTGATGAGCGCCGTTTTCTTGTTGGCACTTACGAGCGTGCCCTTCAAGAGAAGTTGTGCCTGAGCGCCATGCTGTTCTTCGCTGGGTACTGTTTCCTCGGCCGGCGCCAACTCGAGTTCTGGTTCTACTTCCGGTGCTTCGATGGGCATTTCGAACGGGTTTCGTGCCCAATCGATTTCGGGGGACGGCTTCGTGTTTGGATCTTCTTCGATGGCCTGGCTTACATCTCGCCACGACTGCTGTTCCTCTTGTGGTGGAACGAGATTCGCCCCCAACTCCGCCAGGGAATAGCGTGGTTTCTGAACGATCTCTGGATGCGATTTCGTAAACAATTTCCCGAAAAGTGGTGCCCAAAAATACGCGGCGACCGCGAACAGCAACGCCAGGACAACAACCTTCTTAGGGTTGGCCTTAAAATCGACCATCAATCGAGTTAGGACTTCTGGACGCTGCACTCGAATACAACTCCCCATTGTCTCGTGCTAGCACTATGTGAGATGGGCTACTCTCACTATCGGCCGCCGGAGCAGTCGAGCTAATCGGAATCTTGCGAATGACCAGTAAACACGATGAGATTCAAGCTACATTGTGTCCCTTCCCCATCTTTTCGTGGTGCGGCCACGTCTACTGAGTTGATCACAATGGCCTCAGGCAGTGATTCAAGCTGACGGACGAACTCGAACAGAGAAGCATAGCTACCAACGCATACCAGCTTCACCGGCATTTGATCCAAATGCCGCATGGGAACAGGTGTCTCTGGGTTGAACGATCGAAAGACAGTGCCAGCATCGCGACCTAGCGCATGGATGCGACCGAAGAGTTCGGCGAACCGAGGGGTGCTGAGCCGACGGCCCTCCCATTCATCGGTGAATTCATCTGTTGCGCGGATATCTGCCTGAATGGCTTCGATGCGGGTGCTTTTCGCCTCCGCCTGGTATGCCATCTCGACTGTTGAATCGAGGTCCGCACGCAAACGATGTAGTTCTCGGCGACCGGGTACGAAGAAAACCGTCAGATAGATGACCGTCAACAACAGCAACGGTGCCGTAATCATCCAGCTTGAGTGTTCCAAGAGCTTCTTCATAGCCTCCCTCCTGGCCTGAAGGCACTCGTGGCGGACGCTACTTTCGGTGGTTTATTCGAGTCGTTGTCTGATTGGCCATAGCCTTGCCGCACGGTCAGCTCGACTCGAAAGCGGGAATACTGCAGGCCATCACGTTCATCGCGCTGGATGTCGTCAAGCTCGGCCGAGGTGAACCATTCCGAAAGTTCAAGTCGCGCCAGGTAGTTATGCAAGCTTGCTTCGTCATCGATCAATCCCGAGATCGTAACGATGAGGTCCTGTTCGTCGTACTGCCCGCGGAGTAGATCGAGATCTTCCCGGGCTGGACGTGCACTCTTGGTTTCTTCGGTAGCCGGGGCTTTGGGCGCTCGGACCGAGTCTCGACGCGTTACGGCTTTGGGGCCCGCGCGATACTCGATGGTCAAGCGCTCGAGGTAGATGTCTTTTGGGAGCGGCTTCACAATCTCAGCGATGATTCGCGACCTGGGCCAGGGGTGTTCCAGATAGGCATAGAGTGCTGCCTCGTCTTGTTCGGCGAACAGTTGCGATTCGAGCCGTGCAATTTTTTGCCCGAGAAGCTGACCCGACTGATATCGCTTCTGCGCCGCAGTTAGCTGAGACTTGAGGAGGTTTCGCTGAAACTGGTCGTAAGACGCACCGGCGATCAAGCAGCCCAACCCCATGGCGACGACGACGACTCGCCACATGTGCGTTCGCCGTTGCGAATTCGCCACTCGGTATTCAATGGGAAGAAAATCTATATCGTGCATCGTTCGTTCCACCCGCCTAGGCTGTCGCCGCCGGTTGCGATTTCGAGTGAGACGATTTGGTCGTTCGTAGCGCCAGTCCCGTGGCAAGATCCCACTGGCTTTGCCGCCCGGCGGGCTCGATGCCAGCGAGGTGTCTTAGCGGCTGGCCGATTTCACAAGGCAGGTCAATGCGCGAGGAAAGTGTATCTCTTAGCCATTCGTTGGCTTCACCCCCGCCGATCACGAGTCGGTCAATCCGCTGTCCCCGAAATGTCACGCTGTGATAGCGAACGCACATCGCTAGTTCTTCGGTCAGTTTGTCAACGGTCCCTCGGGTTGCTTCCAGGATCGTTCGCGTCACGTCCGGATCTTGTTCCGATACTCTGCGATCGCTGTTGTGTCGCCTTAAGGAAGCAGCATCCATGAGATCCATCTTCATGTGACGGGCGATCGCCTCATCCATTCGCTGACCGCCAATGTTGATGTACTTGGTGAACTTCGTTTCCTGGCCTTGCGTGATCACCACCAGCGTGCTGGTTGCGCCGATGGCTAAAATCATGAGACTCAATTCCAAGTCCGACTCGCGGCGGAACCCGTGACGATACCCGCGCATCAACGCCGCCGGGGCAACGTCGACTGCCACTGGACGCAGTCCGCCTTCGATGACAACTTCGACGAAGCGGTTCAGTACGGGACGATGGCAAGCCAGCAAGATTACTTCCCGCTTGAATTCATCACCTTGTCGGATGTCGGCTGCCGGAACAAAGCGGATTTCGGCCTCTTCCAACGGGTACGGCAAGCGAGAGGCGGCCTCCTCATGAACCGCTTGTGCCAATTGTGTTTCAGCAACCTTGGGTACGCGAATGTTTTGAACGAACAGTTCAGGGCTGCTCAAACACACAACGGCATCGTTACCGCGAAAGGCACGGTTTTGCCGTGCCTGCTGAAGACCTTCAATCCAGGCTGCCGCCTTTTGTTCGTCGTCGGCACCGTTTTCGAGATTCAGTTCCCATTTGACCGCTTCGACAATGCGGTTTTGCGCTGAATCGAGCTGCATCAGCTTGATCGACCGATGGCCCAGGTCGATGCCGATGGGCGAGCGCTGTTCTGTTCCAATCCAGGGCAGCATGATTCGCAGCTCTTTTCTTCAATGCGTTTGCGTTTGTTTGGTTATTTGGTGTGGATTCAGATTCATGTGAACTGTGATCAGGGTACCGGGGTGCTGACCTCACCAACGGATCGTCCACTCAGTTCGCCAATGGTTGCCAATCCCGTCACGGGGTTGATGAAAACGGTGATGGAACGAACTTGGTTACCGGAACCCGCGGCGAAGGTGATAAGCGTTTCATCCGTTTCGGTTGTGGAACCCAGCGGTCCAAATTCAATTTCTGTGACCAGCGCGCCTCCACTGGTTTCCGCGGAATCGAGTTGGACCCCGCCGCGCGAGAGCGTTGGGGTCATGTTCAAATCGACGGTAAGTTGGGTATCCGGATTGTTGACCCCAAGCAATGGATGGGGTGGCAACACGTCCAATGTCGGGTTCGCCCCGCTATGTTCGATTCGATACAGGTTGCCGCTGACGTCGATCACCAACCGGTAGCTGCTGCCGTTGGCAACGGCCAGACTCCTTACATAGCCCAAGTCGCTGGCGGCCATTTCGGCGGCAGTCCGCAAGTGCTGGGAAATGGCAGGCGATGCTGACGGCAAGACGATAGCGCTGAGAATTGCCATCAACGAGACGACAATCAACAACTCGATCAGCGTAAAACCTTGCCGACTTTGTCCCACCATGGCTCCCTACCGCGATTCTTGAACGCCTGTAACTACGACACCAAGCTTTCCGGAACGCAGCAGCTCGTTTTGTTCCTTCACCAGGTCGTTCAGACGCTTCAGTTGGTTGATCACTTCGAAGTTTTGTTCGACCGGGTTGGCAAATTGTTTCGGAGCCTGCCGCTGCGCAGCGTCACTTGTCCTGTAAAAGCCTAGCACGCATAGCGATACGACATTTAGGACAACCAGAATCAGTAGCGAACGTTGAGGTTGCTTTCGCATCAGGAATCACTCCAGGAGAGGTTGCAGTTCGGGTTCGATTTCAACGGCTGTATCGAGAACACCCGCCCTCAGGAATCTAGCCCGCCGTGTGTGCATACGCCGAGAGGATCGCTTCCGTTTCGGGTATTCCAGCATGCGAGATACAGGGCATCTACCGAATGTGCCGGCTACATGGATGGTGAGGAACCAGGTGTGGCGACTCGTTCACGAACCTGCCATCTACAGACAGTAGCGGATGGAAGAAAAGGCTATTTCGACAGTGTGTACATCAGGCTTGCCGAATCGAAGAAGACAACGGCCTGCTGTCCCGCGGGATCCTTGACGATGGTTTCACTTCCCGGCATTAGTTGCAGTTCAACCCTCATCCAAACCTGCCGTGTACCAGTGTTTGCTCCATACAGGTCTTGAGGCCAAGAGAGTTCATCCCAAGGGAACGAGGAAGTTTTGTAGGCGTCCCATTCGGAGTTCGAAGGCCGCAATTCGCGTTCGAAACGAATGGCGCCGAACCGCGCGGTTCCAATCGCGTTTTGGCTGGCACGTAGCAAGTTGGTGAGCACGACTTTGTTGCTTTGTGCTGAGCTTTTTATACCCGCAAGCACGCTCTGCCAACTTGCCTGGTTAAGCTCGTTGGTTAGTGGTATTTCGCGAGAGTCGGAGGGAGCTGTGATTTCCACTAGCTGATTCGGGTCTGCAGGGTCAGGACAATAGATGACACACTCACTGACCAGTGGCGGGCCATCGGCGTTCAGCGGTGCTCCATCCGGAGACCACACCACCAGCGTGTCGGGAAATCGCCAGGAGCCGGATTCCTTGTAGCTGACAGCGCATCCGGGATGTTCTTCGCTGGCGTACGCCTCGCGGACGGTTCGTGTGATACGTTCCAAGGCGACGCGCGCGTGTTGCGTGGCATCGGCATGTCCTTGCCCGTATCGCCAGCCCGACGTGGCTGCCTGGCTCAAGCCCGCGACCATGGCCGCCATGGCACCCATGATTGCCAGTGCGATTAATAGCTCCACGAGCGACATTCCCCTCGTTCTCTCGAGCAAGGAAAAATATCGCCGGTTGCTGAGTTCCGAGCGGACGGTACTTCGATCAGGGATTGGGCACATAGGTGAACACCCTCCGTAAGCGGGCCAATTCGTGCTCGCTCCCATCGTCATCGGTACGAAAAATTCGCACGACCACGACGCGATAATCACTTGTCACGCCACCGGACAGCGGCGTGTCGAGATCTGAAGGGTTCGCGTAATAGACCTCAACCTCGCGGCGCCAGGTATCGAAGGAACTGGCCGGTGCCTGCAATTCGGGATGACGCGTGCCGCCCTCTCCATCGTCGGTGCCAAGCGGAATTCCCCAGTAGTCGGTCGGCAACGTCGTTACTAAGCCATTGAAATCATCGATGTCGTCGAATTGAGGGCGGCCGCTGACCGAGGTTTCGCCGACTTCAGGACCCAGGGTGGTTTGATAAGGGCCTTCACCAAAATCGGCGTATCGCATGCCGGCGATTTCATCCATCATTTGATTCGCCATACCGAGGGCCACGGTCTCGTCTTCGGCGATGGTCGTGGTCTGCAACGAGCTTGTCAGCGACAGGACGATTGCAGCCCCGGCAATCACGCTGATGCTCAAGGCCAGAATCGCCTCGATGAGCGTGAACGCTGCTATTCGCGAACGCCTAGGACTGCAACGAAAGACGGTCGAATGAGCGCTTCGACGACTGATTCGAGATGCTGGTCCGGCGACCAGGAAAAATCGCCCGTTCATCTTCATGTCCGCTGGGTTCACGAAAGATGGATGGAACGCGGCGCTGCCCTGTGAGGGGCGCGAGGCAAACCGCATGTTTTTCGGCGATGAGCAAAAAAGGTGCGCAGCAGGGCCCCTCAAGCTCCGAGCTGTCCCTGCTGCGCGTGTGACAACGCCCCTCCCCAAGGCGTGGTTACATGGCAACTATAGGTTCGCCCATGCGTGTGTCAAAAAAGCCTCATCCACATTTTGATGGGTTGGATTATGCGGCGCGTAACGCCCACGATCCTCACAACTGGAGCAAACTTCGGTGCTCAGCGGCGAACCAGTTATTGATCCGATTTCCAGTCCAACCCAATGTCGAGAGAAGTGGCCCCGTGCGTCAGGGCTCCGACGCTGATCCGCTCTACCCCGCTGCGAGCGATTGCCGGAATTGTTTGAAGATTGACTCCGCCCGAGGCTTCTAGTTGTACGGATGGCGACTGTTGGTCACGCATGCTCACGGCCTGGCTTAGTTCTCCGGGCGTCATATTGTCCAGTAGCACGATATCTGGCTTCGCGGGTAAAACCGCTTCAAGCTGATCAAGCGTATCGACTTCGATCTCTACGATGACCGACTGCTCGGCCCCTGGCATCATCTTGCTCAGGAAGGTTCTCGCGCGAGCCACGGCGTCGGCCAAGGTGGTGCTTGTGCCTCCTTGCGACTGGGTGAACCAAGCCAAATGATTGTCTTTGATGAGCACCGCGTCGAACAAACCCGTGCGATGGTTGTGACCACCCCCCAAGCGCACGGCGTATTTTTCAAGGCGTCGCCATCCGAGCGTTGTTTTTCTGGTGTCGTAGATTTTTGCGGATGTTTCGGCCACTTTGTCGACGTACTGTCGCGTCAGCGTTGCGATGCCACAGAGTCTTCCCAGTAAGTTGAGCATTGTCCGCTCTGCAGTCAGCACACTGCGAGCCGATCCCGCGATAGTGGCGATCACGTCTCCGGGCTCAACCGGGGTACCATCTGCCAACGTTGCTTTCCATTGAATCTTGGGATCGCATTCATGCAGCGCGAGTTCCGCGGCCGGAAGGCCAGCGACGATGCCCGATGCTCGGGCGACAACGGACGCCCTGCCCTGAGCCTCTTCCGGTACAAGCGAGACGGTTGTCCAATCGTACAATCGGTCGAGATCTTCGCGAATTGCCAACTGAACGAGGCTGCGGCAATCTTCTTCCAGGCGTTCGTCCCAAGTGACGGGCGAAAAATCTTTCGTTGAGGATTCGGCGTTCACATGCACCCCAGGGCATTGAAATAACGGATCGAGCAATGCTTTGCATGCTAGGGGCCGCGGCCGAATCCATCAAGCGTCGAAAAATCTCGACCCTGGGCGGACCCATGCACACAGGCAATAATGGGGAGTTCATCTGATCGCAGAAGGCCCAATCGAATCCTGGTCTGCCATGCTTCGTTTGGTCGGAGCAACTCGCAGCGAAAAATGAAGCACCACCGGCATCACACATCGCAACGTAGCAATCGGAGCCCAGTGCTGCGGCACTCAGAACAGGCTGCCGTGGCCGCGGCGCTATTCGTGATGCTCCTCTCGTTGGGTGTCTACATGTTGCGACTACACCGCGAACAAGGGCGTTTCATCGATATTGACCACGCCGAACCTCTGACATTGAGCTTTGAAGTTGACGTCAACACGGCTCCCTGGCCCGAGCTGGCTCAGCTTCCCGAAATCGGCGAAACCTTGGCCCGGCGGATTGTCGAACTACGCGAGACGGATGGCCCCTTCATCGACCACAGCGATCTGCTACGCGTTCGAGGAATTGGACCTCGGACGCTCGAGCGCATTCAGCCTTACTTGATGCCGATGCCGGATGCATCGAACGTGGCCGCTCAAGGAATGCCCGCGGCAGCAATTGAGTGACAATCAGAACTCAAGCATACGGAGCGTACAGTCTTGGAATTCCGTATTCATCGACCGTTCGAGCCCGCGGGCGATCAGCCCCAGGCCATCGAGGCCTTGACCGAGGGGCTGCGCGAGGGCCGCAAGCAGCAGTGCCTGATGGGTGTTACCGGCTCAGGTAAGACCTTTACCATGGCCAACATTATCCAGAACCTGCAGCGGCCTACACTGGTGATGTCGCACAACAAGACGTTGGCCGCGCAACTGTATGCTGAGTTTCGAGAATTCTTTCCCGACAATGCCGTCTGCTATTTTGTCAGTTACTACGACTACTATCAGCCCGAAGCTTACATTCCGCAGCGAGACATCTACATCGAAAAAGATGCCTCGATCAACGATGAGATCGATCGCCTGCGGCTTGCGACCACCAGCGCGTTGGTCAGCCGGCGGGACGTGATCATTGTCGCCAGCGTGTCGTGTATTTATGGCTTGGGCTCGCCGGATGATTACCGCTCGATGATGGTTTCGTTGAAAGTTGGCGGAACCATCGATCGCGATGAGGTCCTGAGAAAGCTGGTCGACATTCAGTATCAGCGGAATGACGTCGACTTCTCCCGTGGCAAGTTCCGTGTGCGAGGCGACTGTGTTGAAGTATGGCCTTCGTACGAAGAGTTCGGCCTGCGAATCGAGCTATGGGGCGATGACATTGAACAGCTTTCGCTAATCAATCCGACCAGTGGTGAGGTGATTCGCCAGGCGGACGAACTATATATCTACCCGGCCAAGCACTTCGTCATGCCCGAGGATCGTATCGCGGCGGCCGTGGCCAGCATTCGAAAGGAATTGGAGGAGCAACTCGAGTACTTCAAAGAACACGGCAAAATGCTCGAAGCCCAGCGGTTAGCAGCTCGTACCAGGTTCGACATCGAGATGCTCGAGGAGGTTGGCTATTGTCCGGGCATTGAAAACTACAGTCGCCCTTTGAGCGGTCGCCCCGTGGGGTCGAAGCCCGACACGCTGTACAACTTCTTTCCGGATGACTACTTGCTGTTCGTCGATGAGTCGCACGTCTCGGTGCCCCAGATTGGCGGTATGTATGCCGGCGACTACAGTCGGAAGAAGACGCTGGTCGAACATGGGTTTCGATTGCCTTGCGCCCTGGACAATCGCCCTTTGAAGTTCGAAGAGTGGGAGCAAGGCGTCAATCAGGTGATTTTCGTTTCCGCGACTCCGGGCCCCTATGAACTGGAGAAGACCGGGGGTGAGGTGGTCGAGCAGGTGATTCGACCGACGGGACTGTTGGATCCGGTAATTGAAATTAGTCCCGCTCGAGGACAGGTGCCGCACCTGCTGGAAGAGATTCGCAAGCGTTCCGCAGTTGGAGAACGGGTGTTGGTTACGACGCTCACCAAGCGGTTGGCTGAAGAGTTGTCTTTCTATCTCAACGACCAGGGTGTGAGTTGCAAGTGGCTGCATAGCGAGTTGGATGCCTTCGAACGAGTTGAGTTGTTGCAGCAACTGCGTGAAGGACAATTCGAAGCCCTGGTGGGGGTTAACCTGCTGCGAGAGGGGCTCGACTTGCCTGAAGTCTCTTTGGTAGCGATCCTCGACGCCGATAAAGAAGGCTTCTTGAGAAGTGAGACCTCGCTGATGCAAACCATCGGGCGGGCGGCGCGACATGTGAACGCCAAGGTGATCCTCTATGGCGACAAAGTCACGAATTCGATGCAACGCGCTATCGATGAAACGACTCGACGTCGCCAACTTCAGAAGGAATATAATGAAGAGCACGGAATCACGCCGGAGACCGTTCGCAAGAGCATACGGATGGGTATCGAATCCGAAGCTGCCGCCCACGCCAGCGCCAACGCGGCGGTGGGGCGAACCGACGAGACGCAGTATGTCACCGAAGAGTATCTCTCGGAACTCGAAGCCGAGATGCTGGCCGCCGCGGACGCCCTGGAGTTTGAACGTGCCGCGTCGCTGCGAGACCGCATCGAGCAGATGAAAGGATCGATTGGCAAAGCCGTCAGCGAAGTGAAAACAGAAAAGGCCTCAGCCGGACGGACGACACGTGGTCGTCGACGAAAAGGAGGCAGCCGAGTTCCACGGCCCAAGAAGGGGCAGTGAAGCGTTCGCGTCAGTTCAAAGCTGTATACAAACGAAAAGGAGAGATCGCCCCTGGAGCGACCTCTCCTTTGTTGTTGCTTTCGTGCTCGAAAGCTGTGCGGCTGCGAGAGCCGCGGGTGGCTTATTCAGCCGGAGCTGCTGGGGTTTCGGTGGTGTCCGAACCTTCAGCGGCGGGGGCGGCTGCATCGCCGTTGCCTTCAGTGGCGGGGGCGGCGGGAGCTTCGGTTCCACCACCTTCACCGCTGCAACCAACACCGAAACCAATGACGCTGACGCACAGCATGGCAAAAAGAGCAAGCTTCTTCATGACTACGACCTTTCTTTGGTGTCGCAAATTACCGAAATTGTCTCGATTGGGCACCCTGCCCCACCGACGACTGACAGGCGCTTTGGATAGCTTCTGGTCCGTCTACGCGATATGATCCGCCGGTGCTGTCATTTATTCCTTGGATGAGCCATTTTTTGGAATTTTTGGACGATTGCGTCGAAATACCGCTGTTTCTAGGCATTTGCGTGATATCCAACCAATTTCCTCGCCCCAATACCTGGTGCCGTGTGCCCCCACCACGGAGGCTGAAGATGGCAATCCTTAAAACACAGAGCATTTCCGGGAATAATTGATGAGCTTGGGGACTCCAGACAGCAGGCGGGAGAAGTCCGAATCCATGAGCTTGGACGTGAAGCAGCTAGTCGCCGACCACCATCAGTCGGTCTATCGCTATGCGTACCGGCTTAGCGGGTCGGTCGCCGATGCAGAGGATCTTTCCCAGCAGGTCTTCCTAATCGCTCAGTCGAAGCTGGACCAACTGCGGGACGAGTCGGCAGCACGAAGCTGGCTGTTCACCATTCTGCGAAATTGCTTTTCTAAGTCACTGCGTCGCCGTCAGCCGGTTCCGGCAGCGAACTTGGAATTGAATGTCGACGAGATCGCAGAAGATATGCCACTTGACGGGCCGTTTGACGAAGAGCGTTTGCAATTGGCCCTCGACCAACTGCCGGACGAGTTTCGTATTGTATTGATGATGTATTACTTCGAGGATCTGCCGTACCGAGAAATTGCCGACCAGCAAGGAATCCCCATTGGTACCGTGATGAGCCGCCTTTCGCGTGGCAAAGGCTATCTACGAACCATGCTGCTGGAACGGGAATTTCAAGGTGCCACTCCGCCCGAAGACAAGATAACCCCCTAGTTTTTCTCAGCGACGAATGAACCAAGACCGCCCATACGATGAATCGCCCGAACAGCGTCGCCGTGTCCGTGACGCGATCGATGCGTGTCGTCCGGCGCCGCTAGGGGAATCCGTCGAGGATCTCAATCAACCGGAGCTGGAGTTTCTGGCCGATCATTTCGATGCGCATCCGCAGGATCGGCAGCGTCTTGAACGCGTACAGAAATTCGATCGAAGGGTCCAAAGTCAATTGAGCGAACTACCCATTCCGGAAGGGCTCGCCGACCGCATTCTCGAAAGCCTGGATCAAGCTGCCGTTTTGAAAGCTGTTGATTCCAGTAATGATTCATTCGCTGGTGCACTTGCGGATCGTGATTCAAGCACAGGAGATGTGCGCCCCGCCGCGGTTGGGCGGCAAACATCCAGCCTGAAATGGTTGGCAGGTGGTGCAATTGCTGCCGCGGTCGCGTTTCTTGTGGTCAGCATG
The DNA here is from genome assembly GCA_965227275.1 of Pirellulales bacterium. Taxonomy (GTDB): domain Bacteria; phylum Planctomycetota; class Planctomycetia; order Pirellulales; family JAEUIK01; genus CAZNXE01. The sequence goes on from CBDDFU010000001.1 coordinate 4,822,894, forward strand.
CTTCAGGCCCCACAGCCGTTGTTGGTAGAAGACGTGCATGGTGCCGCCCAGACATGGGCCAAACAGAAGGACGGTGTTGAGTCGATTCCGGTTGAGGGCCCGGTTTTGCAGGAGCTGGCAACGACGTATCCACTCAGCCGGTGGATTTCCCGAGCAGTGAGTACCAGGGCTGCGAAACTGAATAATTTTCTTGAGCGGCAGGGAGCGGTCTATACGCTGACGGCTCGGGACAACGCTCGCGCGGAATTGTTGGTGGTGCGTCTCAAGGCCGAAGAAGAGCAGACAAATATTCCGATTGGGCGACCCAACCAACGGCCCTTCGATACCCAGGGGTTATCGATGCTGGCGTGGCGGGAAGGTGAGCTGCTCTACGTGTTGGTCGTCCCCGATGACGGTCTGAATCGCGATCCGATTCAGCAGTTCTTGGATCTCGATGGTGCCGGGCCGATGGCTGCACGCCAGCGCCCAATGAATACTTTGCAGCGGGCCTGATCCGGCGCCTGGGTATGTAAGCACCATGGCGGAACCTTTGCAGTGAGATCTCCGCATTCGGTGGCAAAGTTTGCGTAATCGTTAATCTTTACAGTCCTTGGCCAGCTTGATTTTCTCGCGAAGTTACGGTCTTTTCGGCCCTGGGCATCTCTCTCCGAGGAAATCGACCCGTCAGTAAGCGCGGGAATCCCCAGCGACGCTAATCTGGATCGCTCTCTTCGACCGAAGGGCATATAGGTGCACATTCGTTGCAACCGATAGAGCCTTACAGGCACGCTTGCTTCGCCAGCCATTTCAGGCCGCCGACGAAGTGCCAATTACGGTCGATTCACGGATTTCCGGGGGGGAGTCGTTCTCATGCGTTATCGAGCCTTGTTAGTTGTATGCCTAGGGATGTTGTTTACTTCAGCCGCTCAAGCTCAACAGCCACAGAGTGGCGGCAGCGAATCGGCACCTCCGATTTCGGTTGGCGAACTCGAGCCAACGGCCCAAATGTGGTTTTACGAACAGGCTATGCAGCAATACCACGACCCGAAGGCAGCCGTCCGGGCGAAGGCCGAATATCGGGCAATGCAACGTCAGCGGCGACTGGCATCCTCGAAATGGTTTGGCATGTCGAATGCTCGCCCCATGGCATCCACGACACCGTACACCTCGACCTATTCGCCCGTCTGGACCTCTGGAAACTACAACCGTTTCCAATGGTCGGGCACTAGCTCTCAACCGATCGTGGTGATCCAGGACATCGAAGAAGAGATTCTGCTGAGGCGTTAGCCACCGTGTGGCGGGTTGTCGGCTGCCACAAGTTCGAGTTGTTCGACAAGCGAGTCGGCGACCCGACGTGTGAATTCGGTCGTCGATAGGTTACCGCCGAGGTCCACCGTGGTATGGCCCTTCTCGAGATTGTCGGTAATTGCTGCGCGAATGGCCACGGAGGTTTGATGTTCTCCGAGTTCGTCCACGAGCATGGCAACCGCCAGTAAGATGGCCGTGGGGTTTACGATATTCTGACCGGCAATGTCGGGGGCCGTACCGCCCGCGGGGTCGAACATGGCCAGTTCGACCTCGCCTTCCGGTGTGAAGCTGAGATTCGAACTGGCACCGATTCCCATCGAGCCTGCCAGTCCGCACGCCATATCGCTGAGAAAATCACCGTATTCGTTCAGCACCAGCACCACGTTGTACTGTTCGGGCCGCATCACAATTTTGGCCAGCAGTGCATCGAACAATTCTTCGCGACGCTGGATGTCGACAAAATCTTTGGTTACATCGTTGACCACCGCTTCGAACAGGCCATCGGTTGCCGCCTGGATCGTATGCTTCGAGGCACTAGTTACGTGGGTACCCAGGCGACGCGCCAAGGCGAACGCATAGTTGGCTGCTTCCCAACAAACCTGCCGCTCGACAATCCGCAAACTAACGGCGACATCGTTCCCGATTGCGCGGCCAGGGTCGTCGTAGGTTCCCCCGCGTGCGACGCGGATCACGTTCAAATCCAACTCGCGGCGAAAATTGGTCGGCACAGCCGGCAAGGTCATCACAGGGCGGTGGATCACTGAAAACTGACAACGCTGTCGGAGAATCGCGTTGGGGCTCGCACCTTGCGTGGTCGTCGGGTACTTCAGCGCAAAACGGTTCTTGCGTATCGACTCTTCGGCTTCGTCGAAGATTTCGAGGCCACGCTGCGTACGATTGGCCAGGCTTAAATCGATCGGTTCCAGCTCGAGATCGAATGGAATCGCATCGAACAACACGCGAACCGACTCAGAAAGTTCAGTGGAGATTCCGTCGCCCAAAAACTCGGTGATTTTGTATGACACGGTGGGCCTTTCACTGCATGCTTCGAGATATCGCGCGTTGATATCCCCAAGACTAGCTTGCTCGTCAATTGGCGGGAGAGCGTTGCTTAATGGAAACTGCGAGGGAAGACGACTGCTTGGAGTGGGCGTCTTACGGCGATGCCGTATTTCTTGAGTTGAGACCGGTTTGGTGTAGGATCGGAACGAGATTTAGATGTGTTGAGGGGGGCTTGCGGCACGACGTGTTCAATCTTTCCAGACGCCTGCACGATATTACCAAACTGCGACTCAACCCACGAGGGGTCTCATGCGGCTTACCACTTCAGGAGCGTGCATCCGAATTGCCTTCGGGCTGCTCACCTGTGCTTTCTCGAATCCGTCGTTTGCAGGGTCCCCAGGCTTGCCAAACGTGGAAGTGGTCTCGGTTCGGAGGGCCTTCCACAACGGTGAACACAACGCCTTTACCGATTTGTGTAGATTTCGTGAGCGTTTCTATTTGACGTTCCGCTCCTGTCCCGACGGGCATGGTGTGAATCCCACTTCGTCCATCATCGTGTTGGCCAGCGAAGATACGAAGACCTGGGAAGAAGTCCATCGGTTCAGCGTTGCCCGCCGAGATGTTCGCGACCCGCATTTCTTGATCTTCGACGACAAGCTCTTCGTCTACACCGGGGCCTGGTACTGCGGTGACTCGGCCCCCAAGAACTATGAGATGAACAAGCACTTGGGGTTTGCCGTGTGGACCGAAGATGGAACCACTTGGCATGGCCCCGCCATGTTGGAGGGAACCTATGGCCATTATGTGTGGCGGGCGGCCCAATTCGGTGACAAGGCATACCTGTGTGGTCGTCGTAAACACGAGTTCGCTGAGACCAAGACCCGCGAGGAACGCGACGTGCTTGTGGAGTCGGCATTGCTCGAAAGCACCGACGGACTGGTGTGGCGAAAAGTCGGCTTGTTTCAAGAACGCTTCGGAGACGAGACCGCCTTCTTGTTCGAGAACGACGGTTCCATTCTGGCCATTGCTCGAAGTGGCGCCGGTCGTCCCGCGGAGATTTGCCGAGCAGAACCCCCTTATGCCGATTGGCAGCGGACCACGCTGGACCGCTACATTGGTGGACCTCTGTTGGTGAAGTGGGGCGAGGACTATCTCGTCGGAGGGCGGTCCACGCTTTCCGGATCGGCGAAGACTTCGCTGTGCTGGTTGGATGGCGACCATTTGCAAGAGTTCGCCGTACTTCCCAGCGGCGGTGACAATTCTTACCCGGGATTCGTGGCCCTCGACGACACAAACGCGGTTGTGTCCTACTATTCCAGCCACGAAAAAGACGCGGACGGCAAGACAATCACGGCGATCTACCTTGCGGACCTGAAGCGGAAATAGCTTAAGCGTTGGTTGTGAAGGGCGAAGCCTTACAACGTAGACGTAGCGGCGTGCTTGCACGCACGACGGAAGGACGTGATCTGCAACGAGTGATCGTGCGTGCCAGCATGCACTCTACGACTTCTGAATCGATAGTTGCCAGAGCGATGGATCATCGCTCTGGGTGAACGATCCATCTTCATTGAGACGCAATACCGAGCCTCGAACAGATCCATCCTTGCCGTTTAGAAAACGAAATATCCTGCCGCCGTTAGTTTCTGACCTCGGTGTTAGCCTTATTTGTCGCGTTTCTATGGCTAACTCCAGAGGTTCGTCGAGTTCAATTGAAGCCTCAATAAGAAAGTCATCCTCAAAGAATTCTGCGAAAAAAACATGCCGCCCTCCTGTTCTGTACCACAAATAGACCAAGTATCTACCCGAATCTGGCCACTCATCCGTGTAAAACTTGCCCTTAGCCGATGTTGCAAGCCCCGTTGACCAATCTGCGAGCATGGTACTATCTGCTATCTCCACGCGACGCCCTCTCCCTTCAATGGCAATGTGGCGTAATGTGACGCTCTCGTGCTCTTCGAATAGTAGTCGCGTATTGTGGATTGAATTAAGCCACCACGCGGCGACGGTTAAGAAGAGACCACAGCATGAGGTAATGAATAGGAGCCTGCGCGTAGTGAACCGAAGTTTGGGTCGAGTTGGAGGCGTGGTATGCATTGACACACTCTCGGGCAGAACCTACTGCCCGTGTGACGTATACACCGGCATTGTACCCCAGTGATCTGCAACGAGTGATCGTGCGTGCCAGCACGCACTTTACTTCAGTTTGTCGGTGCGATGGTGCGTTCCTGCGTGCCATTCAGTACTGTGCGAATGCAAACGATACCAACTGCCAGCAGGGTAAGCATTCCCAGGATGGGAAAGATGCCGCTGCAAATACTTACGACGCCAAGGCCCAACAGGGCCATCACGCCGAACCAATTGTCGAGCTTCCTGGCGATGGTCGACACGGGGCCACGCATCCAGCGATAGGCAACTACGATTCCGACCAGAGTGGCCAGTACGATGGCGATTCTTTCCACGCGGGTGATGAGCCCGGTCGATACGGCTCGGGCCGTAATTTTGGTGTCACCACGAGGGGTGGTAAACAAGTAGATCTGACCCCGATCATCGAGTTTGACCTCCGATAGGCTGGCCAACTGACCAACTAGATCGGTGGATCGACCTTCGATATTTGCATTTTGAGGAAGTTCTTCGTCTGAGGGACCGGCTTCCGGTTGTGGTGGCGCCTCACCTGCTTCACTTCTCCCGCTGCTTTGCGGCGCCTGTCTAGAAAGTTCCGTTGATTCTCGTGGTGCCGGTTCCGTGACATCTTCGAGCGTCGAGAGCGAAGGCACTCCGAAGACACGTTCGATCTTCTGATCGCTTCGAAAAACTCCGTCTACATTCGGCTTGGTGCCAGGGACCACGACACCTTGTTGAAGAACAGGCATTTGTTCATCCAGGACAATAGCCCGCTCTGGAGTAGCGCCATCTGAATCCGGATGGAACCGTTCCATGTACTCGTTCTGAACCGCCGCGGGGCGATTCGTGCCTGACTCTGATTGCGTCGCTGGGGGCGAAAAGCTGGCGCCCAATTTGTCCACGGCATTCCTGGAGCGAGAATTCGACTGCTCGAAGTACCATTGGTTCAATCGTTTGCGGTTGTCCAGCGGTTGGTTGCTTTCTTCGACCGTGATCGCCTTTTGCAGTTCCTTCTGGGCTCTCTCGATCAACTGGGCATTCTGGTATAGATCCTCGGTCAGTACACTCTTGCCAACTTGCGATTGAAGCTGGATCTGCAATTCCTTCTGCTCTTCGACAAGCGATTCGAGCGCGATCCGCGCACGCTTGCCTTCGTAGGAGTCATACGAGGCTTTGCTTGAAACACTATCCAGGAGCCCCAGCAGGCTTTCCAGTTGGGCGCTTCCGTAGTCCAGCAGGGCTCGTTCTTCGTACGTTTCGTCCTCCACCATTCCCATACTTCCTCCAAAGTCGAACCAACGATGGGTCTCTGGAACCTGAAGCCTGACCCGGCTTCTTTGGACTCCGATGTTCTCGGCGCGAAGCAGTGGGAAATTGACCTGACGAAAATCGCCCAATGGAAAGGTTCGCCCGCCGTATGCCAGGCGCACTTCGTAATCGCGGTCCCCTGCTGATGTTTTGACCAGGGGGATGCGCACCAGCGAATTTGTATTCCCGGCGACACGCGCCGGCTTGACCGGTTCGCCGGCTACATGGGCCGTCCACAGCAGCGCATTCTCGGGAAGATTGATCACGAGGTATTGCTCGGTCGTGTTTTGCACCCGGTAAATCTGGATGCCACGGTACGATCCGTTGGCGTCGATGCTGAGCGTAGCGTCGGCGAGACCGATCTGCGCGCCGACCGTTTGCACAGCCGATCGCTGCCGAGTGCGAAACGTCAGTTTGGGCTGCATCTCGGCGGTCGCCAGGTAAACCTGCGTTAGCCCTTTGCCCAATACCGCGGAGAGTTCCTTCCAGGCCGAATGCTGAGGATCCAAAGGTTCGAGCCCGGCGTGGCTTTCCACGACGACTTCATCGCGACCCTTGCTTTCCAGGGTGACATAGTGGCGGGTCGTGTGGCCGGTTTCCACGACAACCTTGCCGATTTCATGCGAGTCCGCCGTCAGCAGGCGATCGCGTTCGATGAGCACACGGAGCTCACCTTGTACCTCTTCTTCGAGTTCCAGGTTCACGCGAACGCAACCCTCGCGGTCTTCCGCCTCCGTGATGGTTTTTTGCCGCAACCTCGGAACGCGAATGCGAGCATTGCGCAAACTTTCCGGCAGCAGGAAAGTAATCTCCCGGATTCCGGCCTGCTTGATATGGCACTCGATGACCGTCGTTTCTTCAATCGATCGATCGGTCACCCGGGCATTGCTAATCACCTGGGTGCTGACGATCGGCTCGCGGGGAGTCAATTTGAGGCTCCCGGTGGCGAATTCTCCTCCATAACTAATCGCCAGCCGTGCGGCCGTGCGTTGCTCTTCGGATAGCCACGCTTCAACCTGATCGACGTGACGATCGGTTCCATGTTCCAGCTGTCCGACCTCAACATCGAACGCGGGGTCGGTAAGGATGGCGATGCTGCCGCTTTGCACCCGAACATTGGGGAGATCAATCCAAGGTAGCTGTCGTTCGCCGGCCTGTTCGGGGTTCGCCAGCGCGCCGCGTAGAACGACATCGAAGTCGGAACCTTGGCCTTCCGGCAACATGAGGTTGATTCGTTGCCGCTCGTCTTGATTCGAGATTGCGTAGTTGAACTCACCGGGCGCGACAAGTTGTTCTAGTGTCAGGCCCGGCGGTATACCAAGCTCTAGTTGATAGATGGGCAAGTCGCGAACCGCCACATGGATGCGCGCTTCGACTTCTGACGATCGTTCGGAGAGACTTACCACCATGTACGTGTGTGATGTGATGTCGGGCTTCTTCGGGATGACAGAGAGCGTGATCTCGGGAGATGCCGAAGTGAACTGGAAGGCTTGAAAGTCTTGAATCCCGAGTGCTGACGCGCGAACCATCTGCGAAAGTAACGACGCGACGTCGATCAGGTCGGTGCGAGACGCTCCAACGACACGTTGGGTGCGAACCGTAAGACGAGGACTGCGACGAACGGTGATGCGGCCGTGGTGCAGCGCCGCATCACGCGGAGCAACAACCGGGATGTGTATCTCATTCACATCCAAGGTTGAAATCGCGATCCGGCGAGAGAGCCGCAGCCTGATGGCCTCTTTCTGCTTCGCTTCCGAGAGCAATGTGACCACCGCAATATTGTCTTCGTTTTCGGTGCGAATGTCCCAACCACGTACGTTGGGGCCGTCGATCTTTTCGACAAAGTATTCGCTCGGAAACAAAAACTCGAACTCACGGCGACTGGTTCCACGGAATTCCAGGTCCGCATGCCAGTCGAGGTGTAGCCCGTCTTCGCGTATGTCGAACACCGCTTCGGATTGGGCCGCAAGGCTGCGGTCGATTTCTCCGGCCGACACCTTGGGGCGCCATTGCCAATGAAACGTCCCACTGGGAGACAGTGCCGATTCGATCACATCTCCGGAAGATGTCTCGTCGAACGCTTCCTGGTCGGGAGCCCCGATCAATCGCACTTCGGTCTGGTCGGCATCGATTTTCAAGTTCAGCGCCGTTGAGGCGGCGAAGGGTAATATGCCGCGGGCCATTCGCCAGCCGCCGTGACGATGGAGTTGAAGTCGTACCTCGAGTTCCAATTGCTTGATCCCCGGGCCCGACGTCCGTAGCACGGTAACCGGCGTTAATGCGTCCACCTGGCCGGCCATATCCGGAGACGTCTTCGAAGCCGCGATTTCGATATTCGGTTGCACGCTGCGAAGTTGCGCCGAACCGCCATCGATGGTGACCGAAGACAAGACGCCGCCTTGCAGAACCAGGGGGACATCGACGGAACCGTCGGCGAATATGTGGAGCTTGAATGTGCCGCGAACGGCTAGCTGTTGGTCCATGCTCAGCGTGGTTTCATATTGTCCGTCGGCCAACGCGAAGAGGGCAGGCGGCTGCTCGACCGGGGATGTTCCGTAAGCAAGCTTCCATAGTTCAATGTACTTGTCGTAAGGGACAAAGACCTCATTGGCATCCTCGATACCCGTGGACTGATGGCCATCGTAAGGAACCAGAATCGCATCGTCTGGAATGTGAACATTCCGTGGTGCCTTGGGAAGGGACTCGATCCACTCAATAAACTCAGCCGGCGGAGGCTGCTGTGCGTGCGCCGACACGGTGGTTCCCAGGACCATCATCGCCAACGCCGTGGTGATGACCGCTCTTGGAATACTTGGGTTGTGGGTGCTTTGTTCTGCTTTACCCGGCTGCCACTTGGCGATGGCATAGGCGATGTAGTAGGCCACCAGCAATAAGCTGCTAATGAGCAGCACCTGACATACGCTCTGTTCAATGCGGGAATCTCCGAGTAGCGGCGGCAAAACGAGCGATACAACCATCATGCCGGTCACGTACCACAGTTTGGTCTTCGTCGTTCGACGCGAGAGCAAAACCCCGATGAGTAACGCCAGAAGTGCGAGCCCCCAGGCGAGCGATTCCAGCCGTGGGCGATCCACGAGCCGCAACTCAAGACGGGGGTCGTCTCCCAGGCTATGAAACGAGAGATGCTTGAGGTCACGCTGCTGATCTGCACCAACCTCTTCGTCGAGATCGATCAGCAGACTTCGATTGCCGGTAAGGGCCCACTGCTCGTCCAGTTGTTCGGGAACGCCCCCGAGAAAGCCTTCATCAAGATTGCGAATAAATTGATTTTGACTCGGGGCGAGTTGCCCACTGATAACCAGGGGGCCCTGGTCGCGGTCTCTTGGATCAGGCTCCTGTTCCCCGGGGTCCGCAAAGGGGGCGAAGCCCGCGCCGCCCACTCCTTGAGGAAACACGGAACCGGCGACATCGCCCGCAGTCGGGCTGTCCTCAGACATTGTGGGGGCTTCAGAAGCGGGGTGGTCACGGCGACCAGCTTCTCGTGCCGTATTTAGCTGCGTGATGGAGAGAACGTTCTCTCTCGAAAACAGCCAGCCTGAAAGCAACGATAACCAGCTGGGGATGGTGCCTGGCGAATCCGGGTTGTCCTCGATGAAGACGGTGCCGGAATTGCGGTCCCATTCCAAATCGGATGCAAGATACAGATCCCATTGCAAGGTGGCCGCGGGAACCGCGAGGCTCTCCCCGCCGACCGATTCTCGCAACGATAATCGTGGTGCCCCGAGGTCGATATTGCCAACCAGATCGACCCTTTCAATCGGGGCTTCGTAGGTTAGTTGCAGGTCACGAAGCGTTAGGTCTTTCTGGGCAGGTAGTGAAACGACCAGCCTGCTCTTATTGCGTTGCAGCAGTTGGGGCTCGCCGTCTAACTGCACCGATAGCAAAAATGCCTCGGCAGGCAGGACGATTTCCAAGAATCGAGCCTTCGTGCGGAGTAGATATCGGGCAACTGTCTGGCTGGCCCCCTGCCCGGTGATGCGTGTTAACAGTTGCGCCCGTTGTACGATGGTTGCCGGAACTTCGTACGCAGGGTTGCGTGAAACACGCACGGCGACGGGCTCCGGCTGCCCCAGGTAGCCGAAGGTACCCAAGAGTCGCGTGCCCGGTTGGTATTCAGCCCCACTGAGTTCCGCAACATCGATCGGTCGCGGATGCTGGGTCACTTGTACGTCGTAGTCGGACGTTCCTTCGATGGCGACAGTGCCCGACTGATATTCGACCTCCGCTGCGCGAATCATCGGTAAGGAGATGTCTTGCTTCGATACAGATTCGAACTCCTTCTGCAAGTCTACGGCCAGTCGGACCGTTCCCATCTGCGGTTGGGCTAGCCGTACGGTCCATCGTCTCGCATCCTCAATGTCCGTGCTAGAAAAGTCTTTGAGTTGAGAGTTGATTCCCCGGATGGAGATCGCACGCGAGGTGTCCCGCGGCAATTCGAACGAAAGCGCCCGGGTGTGGGCGTCTTGAGCCTGGTAGATCAGTTCGTAGTGAGCGGAAAGCGAATCGGCTTCGATCCGAAAGAAAGACATCGCTCGGGCCGTAATCGTCGGCTGCGTTCGCTCGAAGTTCAACGTGGCGGAGAACGGTCTTCGCTCGAAACGATAGGCGAGATCGATCGACTCATGATCGAGTCCATAGGCTTCCAATTCGTCGGCATCGAGCGATGATAGTTGTTCCATGCTGGCGGGACGAACGCCGTAGTCTTCCAGTGCGGATACGGCGATAGCTCCCGAATCGCGATACGCACCTTCAATCTGAAATTCGGGGAAGCGGATCTCGAAGTTATTCCACTCATCGAGCCAACCGTCGGGCTGGTGTGTCGCCTTGAAATGCAAGGTACGTTTGGCCCCGGCAGGAATAGCCTCCGGAAGCTGGACATGCCACGTTACGAAATGGTCGTCTTGCGAGCGGCGGTGAAATGCAACGGGCGTCTCATCTTCGAGCGTAACGGAATGGATGGGCCATTGGGATGGTGCCCGGATGTTGAAGCTTGCCAGATTTTCGACTTCAGGCCAAAGTGAAAAGCCGCCTTTGAGTGTTAATCCAGCATTCTCGGCGATAAGCAGCATGCTGGTGGTCGATCGATATCGCGCGGGGGAAATGGAGAATTGCGCGGTGAGTTCCGCTTCGCCATGCGGGGCATAGTATGCGGCCACGCCTCGCAGTGGTGGGGCTCCGTTCTCGGCCTGAAACACACTCGATGGCAATGCGTCTCGTATCGTTTGGATATCGATGGGCACCAATCCCTGCGAGGACAGGGATTGCGTTTCCAGCGAATGCTCGGCCAAGATGCCGCAAACGGATTCTTGCGCCAGCACGTCCAGCACGTTGAGTCGCGAAAACGACCAAGCGTCGAGCTGCCCCCCTTGTTTGGCGGCAACCACATTCAGCACAACCTCCGGGCCTGCGCCATCCTGCAATTGTACTTCGAGTACCCGGCCTTCGGGTTCTTCGGTAACGGCCCACTGTGCCAAAGAAGGCGAGTTGACCTTCGTAACCTCGAAGCCTTGGGGGATCTGAAAACGAGATCGGGTTAACTCGCCATGCAGCACTTCGAGCGAGACGGTTGCGTGCAGCCGTTCATAGCCGGTGGTTACTTCGTTGACGAACAAACTCCGCGCCACAACGGCGCTTTGCGTTTGGTGCAGGCGATTGTTCAGCGAGAGGGTGAGTGCAAAAGGGCCCTCGTGAGGTAGTAGCTCGAAACGGGTAGAGCCGTTTTCCGTGTCTACAACACGGTTGACTACCACCGCACCCTCTCTTACCTCGACATCGCCTGGAACGTTCAAGGTTAGCGTCGATGCCGACGGTGCAGGTAGAGCGACGTTGAGCGTTTGCGTTGCGGCCGACACGTCGAGTGGGGCCAACGCGGTCAGTTGCAAGTGGTGCAGACCACGGCCTTCGACAAACAGGGTGAGTTCGTTGATCGCAGAAGATCCAATGGGAGCCGGATCTCCATCGAGTGTGGCAGAACGGAGGCCGACATGCATGAGGTCCAGGGGCACGGCGTGCAGGCCATCATGAAGTACCTCCACCGTCAAGGTGCCCTCGAACACGATATGTTTGCCTTGAATATGAGCTTGATAGTCGGCCGAGAGAATGATCGTATCCCGAGGAGCACGCTCTTCGGTCGTTCTCTGCGCGCGGCGAAGCAGCGTCGCGTATTCTTCTCGATTGAGCAGGACGCGACGAGGTCCCGCTTCCAGTAAGACGTCCAACGCGTCGACCGGAACGAGGATCTCCCGTTGGATCGACGGCTCATCTGCCACGAGCTGCCCTTGATGACAGATCGCCATGGCCCATGTACTAAACATCAGAACGAGGGTGGAAGCAGCGGTCGTGTGATCAGGCATCGTCGCGACCTCCTTGCTGCGGGTCGTCGTCTGCAGCGTCGTCCCGAGGTCGGTCGCTACCTCCTTCATCCGCATCTTCTGAAGTTTCTAAAGGCGGTGGTTCCTCCTGTGATGAAACGGGTGGAACAGGTGCCTGTGTTGCGGCGGCCTCTTCGGCGGAAGCGGAGTGCGCTGCGCCTTGTAAGCCGACAACCGTGGCGACACTTGCGGCCGCTGCCGTCAACTGCCGTGGGCGTTCTCGTAGCAAGTAGTATGCGAACCAAACCAACAGCATGACGACGATCGCAATGAGCAATACGCCGTCGACCACCTGACGGGAAAACGTCGGCAAGAAGACCCCGAGGATGATGCAGCTTACGGCAAACAATGCGAGGGCGGCCACACGCTGCGTGAACGGTCGCTTCAGCATGGTTAGCCCCAACAGGGCAATCACGGCCAACACGGCGAATTTCAGACCGCGATCGTCCACGGTCTTCATCTGCAGTCCACCATCGGTCAACGTGGAAGGTTGCAGCGCGGAAAACAGGTAGAGCTGTCCGTCGGTCGAGAAGCTTTCCAGGGGATCGCCTTCGACGGGGATTCCGGCGGCAAGCCAGTTGCGGACCAACTCAGCTTCCGTTTGTCGAGGTTGGGGCGACCAGTCCAAACGATCGGTCAACTGCCACCGCATCTCGTCGGTCCACGGCCCTTCGTACCCCAAAAGCGCGGATTCTTCAGGAGCGTGAACGCAGAGGTAAGTTTTCAAAACAGCGGAGTCTTCAGGGAACTCCGGCAGGCTGAGGTTCGCCTCCGTTCCTTCGACCGTGTAACGCAGTTCGACCAGCACGGGACTTTCGGTGTCGAAGCCGACCAAGGGGACGAAATACGTATCGCTGCCGCCTTGTTCCAACATGGAGGTCCGGCCATTGATCTTCAGGGGCTGCGTATCGAACTTGGCCTCGGGCGGAATCTTCATCGCAAGACGTTGTCGGCGACTGCGAAGGCGATAGAGCGCCTGAACGGCAGTTTGCCCGCCCCGCGTAACGACCATCCTTACGACCGATCGCTCGATACTGGAGTTCGCCAGCGGCTGAGGTTCGTACTGCGTGGCTCGAAGCACGAGCGACCACCGGTCATGAAATTCAAAAGCACTAGCTGCGTTTTCGACCGATTCACCCGGAAGCAAATCGTGCGCGGGGTCGATCGGCCGCAGTCCTTCTGGAATTTCCGCGGGCGTTACATCCAGCGATTCGGCTTTGGTGACAACGATTTGCCCCCAGGCACGATCGACGTCCATGGGAATGAGGATCGGTACCGGCACGTCGATACTGCTGCCGACATCGAGACGTTCGATTGGCTGTTCCCATTCAAGGTGAACTTCGCGATCTCCGAGCAGCTCAGAGTTGCCTCGAATTCGCCAGGCGACGTACCCTTCCTGCACATCCTCTGGAGGTGGTTTGATTGTCTGTTCGCGAAGATTCTTGGAAACATTGCGAATCTGCCCGACGAGCGATTCGGGGATATCAATGCGTACTGCGTCCACCCCGCTGTATCGGATTTGGTACTTGATGTTGGCATGGTATCGGATCACTCCGAGTTCGATTTTCGCGACCAAGAGCTGCGCTGCATCGATATGGGGCTGACGACGTTCCGCCGAGATGGCAAGCGCTGGTGCTCGTTCATTGAATGCGAAAGCCAGCACGCGGCGGGCTTTGGAGAAGCCCATGGGGGGTGTCTCTTTCCAATGCTTCTCCGGCTCCATCAATGGAATCTCGCGCAGGTTCTCGGTTGCGGCCGGGTTTACCTGCAGGCTTTCCGGAGCGTGTACGACCAGCCAGCCGCTAGAGCGTTCGACACTGGCAGGATCGACTCGAGGGATCGGTATCTCGAACTTGCTGGCCTTTCCGGTCGGCTTCGAGAGCTGTGGATCGTTCAGCGGGCGATTCATGCTGACGAGGATCCCAACATCGCCGATCGCCTTCCGGGATAGATTCACGATGAGCGTCCCATCCTCTTGAAGCTCGAATTCGTCGACCTCCGCGGGCACAGACGTGGGCGAGCCGATGGAGACACCGTGAACACTCGGGCGGTCGAATCCTTCAGGGATCTTGAATTTCAGTTGAAAGACGCCCGCCTGCTCGATGTGAAAGACGGCTGCTATCCCCGCGATGATCAGGTGTGGGGAAACCTCCACCGCAACGTACTCTTTCACGTGAATTCTTGGTTGGATCTTCTCAACCGCCAGCACCAGCTCGAATGGAATCGATGCGAACCGATATGCGAGCCGCGGAGCCGAGACTTGCGAGGTTTCAGCGCTTTGAGATGAGTCGAACTGAATGATGCCCTGCCGGCGAACGACTTCGACCCTTAGCCCGTCCGCGGTACGTACCGACACGACTCCATGTTGTCTGACGACCGAAATTGCCCGAATGACCGGCACCGTGACTTCGGTGCGTTCCAAATCGTTGGTGTAGTGTTCCAGTTCGATGATCAGCGGCTGAGTGCCACGAATGGGTTCGAAGAGTTGAACACGGACCAGTTGTGAGCTTTCCTGAGTTCTCACTTCCCAGGCCCTCACATTTGCGTCGAACACATTAACGACCTTGTGTTCGTTGGGAACTTCGATTTCCAACTCCGCCAGTTCGGCCCGTTCAATCTGATATCTGAGTTTGACCTGCGTACGGATTAGCCCTTCGTCAAAGGTGACCTCCTGCTGGGTGGTCACGGTGGTGAGTGCTTCCAGTCCGGATGCTCCGGCAGAGACCGGAGTCCAGTTGATTTCAACTGCGGGCGCCGCACCGACGAATGCCATCAGGATGGAAGCGGCATCTTCCGTCTCGTCCGTTTCTTCTTCAGCGTTCGTGTCGTCTTGTGTCGTTACTTCGGTGGCGGCAATGAGCGGGCGAATGTCAATCTTCACGCCCGGTTGAGGAATGCGAATGGTCCATCGATTCACGGGTGCCTGCGGAGCCGCAAACGAGACCGTATGCCTACCGGGAGAGCGTTGAAATGCCTTGGCGTACGTCAATCGTAACTTCAGCGGTTCGGTCCCAACCTTTTCGGTGTGCAACAGCAACTCGTAGCCAATATCGGGCTCGTGCGTGATGCGGGCCGGTTCCCCATCGAGCGTGGCCGAAAGGATCGAGGCGTCTTGGAGCCTCAACGGCACCGTGGTCCAGCCCTCATTCAACGCTTGAATCAACAATTCGGCTTCCACGCGAACCACTTCTCCGGCGACTTCTGCCTGACTTTCGATTTCGGTGATGACTGCCGAGACAGGTGGGCCCTGATCGGGAGGCTGAGTTCGTGATGATCTGGCAGCCTTCCACAGTTCCTGAAACTGCTCGTATGGCAGGAAAACACCACGACCTTCCGCTTCGAATACATCGCGAAGCTTTGCATAGGGGATGTAGATGCTCTGCTCGATGAGCGACCGCGGGGTGATCTCCTCGCTCTCATCAGCACGCGGCGATGGTTGGTTTTCGGCCGAAGGGTCGACTTCGGTTGCCGAATCTGGCGGAATGCTGTCGCCTTCCGGCTCGGCTGGGAGTTGGGCGAATGCCCAATTGCAGGAAAGAAAGATGACTAGTGCGGACAAAACATGGGTCGAAACATGCTGCCGGAGGATCATCGGCTCCCTCTCTGTCTAGGTGTTCCGGAACGGGCCCTCGCCCGGAAATGTCGGCGCAGCACGACACACGACGATGCCGTAGTGCAAGGTCCTGCCCTCTAAGACGAACGCCAGTGACAAATCGTTCCCAAAAATTTAGAAAAAGTTTTAGAATTCTGGAACGTGGGCGACACGGTGGCTAAATATTGCCCGAGAGTGAAGTCGTGCATTAACGTCGGCCCAGGACGAGTCTGAATCGCCTTAAGAACCATGCGATGAGGACCGCGTGGAATGCTGCGCCTGCTAGTAGCACCAGGACCATGTTTCTTCCCTCGGACGCGAGCCAGAATGCCTTCAGCGGCCAGTACGAAGGGAAGACGCCGAAGAGGTATTGCCAAGGCGAATCGATAAACCAGGCAGCCATGGGGATGAAGATCAGTACGTTGCTGACCCGCATCAGAACGAACCCCTGAAGTTTATCCCCGGCAAGTGCGGCCATCGCCAAAGCCAACATGGGCGCCCACATCGCTCCGAGCAGGACCGGGGGAACGTACCCCAGCCGAAATGGGATCAGTCCCGTGATGGGAATGCAGAACAGGGTCAAGATCGTTGTCGCGAAAACCGGAAAGCCGAGCTTGACCGCCAGGTAGAAACCAAGGCTGATCGGGGTAACGGAAATCGCCTGCAGGGTGTACTCGTCGCTTTCGTCCAGCAAGAGAAACCCGGTAATGAAGCCAAGAAGTACGGGGCAAGTGAAGCTGGTAAATAGGCTCACCATGAGCATGTAGTAGGGGCGAAAATCGAATTCAAAGCGGTCTTGGATCATCGGTACGAGCCACCGAATCATCAGGGCGAGCAACAGCGGCAACAAAATCAGCCATTTCAGCAAGGGGTCTCGCCCAATGTTGCGGAGATCGTTGACCGCCATGGCAGTAATGATTGGGAGTCGGTGCATACTTACGCTTCCCCAATCGTTCGGGCTACATACTGTGGCAACGCGCGGCGTCCCATCCAGAACAACGTGATGCTCCACAGCGTTGGGTAAACCACGGCATAGATCAATTGCCACGGTTCCATTGATTCGATTGCAGCTCGAAACAAGATCAGTGCGCCGTGCGTTGGCAATACGTACAAAATCCAATACTCGGGCATCCCGAAGCAGACGAAGCCCGGAAGTTCCAGCACCAGCGTAACTCCAACCATCGGCATCAGGTACTCGTTCAGCGAATCGTAACGAATGACGGTCATAAACCCGAACAGCGTGTAGAGCAGTCCGCTGATGAGGGAGCCAAGGAGCATCCACCCCCAATTCACGTGAGCAAGCAGTCCATTGCTGTATGCCAGGATGGTGATCACGAGATTTTCGGCAATGGCCAGCATCGTGAGTGTGACCACTTTCGACGCCAGATATTCACTTGGACGCAAGGGCGTAACGACGAGACCTTCCAGAGTCTTCTGGCCCTTCTCCAAGAGCAGCAATCCGCCAATGAACACGAAGGTGACGATCACCATGTTGGTCAACAACACCGCGGGTAACACAACGCCGAATGAATCCGGGACGAACGTCACGAGCACAGCGAGCGTGACCATGACGAACAGCGACGCCGCGTAAAAACCCTGGCGGTATTGAATTCTGGTGTCGTGCTTGAAGGTAGCGGCCAGGCGATTCATTCGAGGGTCGTCCCCGTGACGTCGATGAATATCTTTTCGAGTGTGGTTTCTTGCGTGTGGATCGTTTGGATGTCATCGCGACGAATCAGCGCCAGAAATTCTTCGTTCTTCGCCAGGCCATCGAGGGGGACACTGCGGTGGTCAAGTTTGCCGCCGGATCCGTACTCCACACGAACCTCGCGGACGCCATGTTTCAACTTCAATTCGCGTGGGGAATCGACGAGCCGAATTTCTCCGCCGACGATGAATGCCACGCGGTCGCAGACATTGTCCGCCACTTGCATATTGTGCGTGGTGAGAAAGATCGTGGTGCCATCGTCGGAGAGTTGACGTATCTTCTCCTGCACCATTTTGGCGTTCACCGGGTCGAGCCCGGCGGTAGGTTCATCCAGAAACAAGAGTTGCGGTTTGTTGATCAGCGCGCGGGCCACGTTCAGTCGGACTTGCATGCCTTTGGAGAATTGAGCCACCCGCCGGTTCGCATCATCTTGCAGGCCGACAATCTTCAGGAGTTCCAGCGGGTCTTCCGTCTCGCCGCGGTAAAGTTGCCGGAAGTAATCGAGGTTTTCTTTGGCGGTGAGCTTCAGGAAGTGATTGGGTCGCTCAAAGGATACTCCGACTTTCTCGTAGTAGTCGGCGTTCCATGAATCCAATGGGCGGTCCATTACCGAGATCTCGCCCTCGTAGCCATGCAGAAGCTTGATCAGAATCTTCTGGGTCGTCGATTTTCCCGCGCCGCTGGGCCCCAGGAAGCCAAAGACTTCACCCCGGGCAACACTGAACGTGAGGCCTGTGAGCACGTTTCCGGTAGTGCCTGGGTAGGTGAAGTTCAGATCGCGTACGGAGATCATCAGCGGAACCTTGAGTCCATCGCTTTGATTCACGAGATTGGCTGGATGTATTAAGCCAAATCCGTTTGCCGAAAGGCCTTAAGGGTGTGGGGGATCTGGTCGATCGATGCCCGGGTCGAGGTTGTCCACTTATAACGTATGTGATGATTTCGAGTAGATCGAGTCGCTGACGGTATTACTACAACAGTCATGATCTTTGTGCTACCCTTACTCCAGTTCGGCACCGGTTCTGCACGCTACGGAGCGTTGGGAAGGGTGCATTCTTTCCATGCCACGACCGAAATGGGAGTACCAATATGCTTCGCTACATACCGCTTTCCCTAATTGTATTGAGCTTGCTTGGCACGCGAGCCGTTCTGGCACATTGTGAAGTGCCCTGCGGAATCTATGCCGACCAGCGGCGTTTCGAGGAGATGCTGGAAGACACGGCTACGATTGCCAAAGGGATCGGCCAGATCAATGAACTGTCGACCAAAGACGACGCACTGTCGCACAATCAACTCATCCGCTGGGTTGTAACCAAAGAGTCCCACGCCACCAACATTCAGGGAATTGTCGCCCAATACTTCTTAACGCAACGCATCAAGGCCGACAATCAAGACTACGTGAATCAACTGAAAGCGGCACACGCGGTAATGGTTGCCGCGATGAAGTGCAAGCAAACGGTTGATCAAGCTTCCGCGGAAACGCTGAAAAAGTCGATCTTCGATCTCTATCGTGCTTACGAAGGCAAAGAGCCAGATTTCGAGCACGATCACTAATCTTTCGGGCGGCAGCCTTGCGGTCGAAATGGCCGCAAGGCTGCGGTTCCCTTCGATCGGCATTCAACGCTTCTGTTCTTCTTTGAACTCGATGTTGCTCGGCTTGGCAATCCGCATAGTCGGATCTACTTCGACTGAGCATCGACGTAGAAATAGCGATCGATCAGCCGCTGTTCCGGAGGCGCCGTCGCCCGCGTTGCGATGATGGCGATCGTCAGCGATCCCAGCAATCCCCAGATGATTGGGTCAACACCAAACGGGGTGTAGGCACGGAACGTGCCGAAGATCTGCCAACCGGTGACATAGAGTGCGAGGTGAACGCCAAATCCGCCTGCCATGCCGGCGATAGCTCCTGCCGCGTTACATCGCGGCCAGTAGAGAGCCAAAGCAACCGGTATGAGGAAACAAGCGGCCAAGCCACTTCCGGTGTAGACGATGATGTCTTGCAGAAACTGCGGCGGATTCATGGCCCCCCACATCGCCGCAAGTCCGACGAAGCACGTGACCGTGTAACTCAAACGCTTGATGTTTCTCTCAGACACGTTTGGATTGATGTTTCGCTGATACACATCGCGGACCAGCGCGGAAGAGATCATCAGCAGGAAACTGTCCACGGTGGACATCACAGCCGCGAAGGGGGCAGCAAGCAAGAGTCCCCCTAGCCATGCCCAGCCAACATCGGCGGTCAACGTAATCGCGGTCGCGGGCATGATGCGATCGGATTCCTGTTCCATACCAGGCAGGAAAATGCGAGCGCAACAGAAGATGATCACCAGTGGCAGATAAATCAGCGTGTAGTAAATCGACACGGTGAAAATCGAACGGCGCAGTGTGCTGGTGCTATTGAAGGCCATCAATCGGACCATGTTGCTAGGCTGCCCTGCCCCGGAGATGGCCCACATCACAAAGAACGAAACACCCAGGCTTAGGGGTAAGAATCCGTCGATCCGATTCACCTCGGGCCCCGGTCCCACGAGATAACTGCCAGGCTGATTGGCTCCTGACGCGTAATCCTTCATTTCGATGTGTCCGAGAGTGAGCGGCGGCAGCAAGCTGTCTTGTTGCTCTTGATGCTGCTTTTCAAAGGCACGATCCATCCGCTCAATGGTCGCGGGAGTGGTGAATTCCAATACAGGGACCACTTCCGATTCTCGACTGCCTGCGGGGATGGTCGCTGTTTTCGAGATGCGAGCAATTCGAGGCAAGCTGTTCTCCGTCCCAGAGTCGCTGGTACCGGGAAGTTTGAACAACGTCGCGGAACGCACCACGATTGCTTCGCTTGCCGGGTTTGAGAGTACGACCTGTGCGGTTCCCAGCCGAGGTGGAGTCATTTCGCGTAGTTGTTCATTAGCACTTTTCAGCCCTCCGACCTGGTTGAGTGCCAGTGGGAGAAGGATGATCACACCGATGATCATCACCACGCCTTGCATGACGTCGGTCCATACCACGGCGTGAAATCCGCCATAGGTGGTGTAGATGATGACCGCCGCGGCGAACGAGATCAGGCATAGCTGATAGGCCTGCCCTTCGGGACTGTCGAACAAGGTCCCACTGGTAATTTGACCCACGAAGCTTGCGGCTTCATCGAACAGTGGCACCCCGCCCAAGAGTGTACGTAGGATGAGGCTGCCGGCCTTGAATTGTGCCACCAGATTGAAGCCCATGAAGAAAACGATCAACAGCGTGGCCATCAATCCCAGGGGGCGGCTGTCGAAGCGGTCTCGCAGCACGTCGGGCACGGTAATCGCGCCGGTCTTACGCGCCACTTGATTGATGCGTTTGGCGAGCAACCCCATCGTGCAAATTGGAACGATCATGTAGCTGGCGATCCACACCGCCAGGACCCAGCCATGGGTGTAGATCTTTGACGGGAAGCCGGTGAAACTTCCGCCAGAGGCACTGGTGGCCGCGAATGTCAATGCGAATGCCCAAACACCCAGGCTGCGGCTCCCCAGGAAATACTCGCTAAGAAAGCTCTTCGATTGCCGAATACGATTTGAAAGCCAGGCAATGGCAAATACGGCCAGGGTGTAAATCAGAAACGTGACCAGGGCCGAATTCGATCCGACGCCGTCGAACTGGGCCAACAGCAGGCCGGGCATGAGGGATGAGAAGTCACTCATTCACGCGGTCCTGGTCTGCTTGCTGCATGGCGGCCAGTTCTTCGTCGAGATCCAGCCCTTCGTGAGCTTCGCCCAATTCGTCATCTTGCATGAAGCTGAAGCAGAACCAGACGGAAAGAACGTCGATCACCAGCCAAGGGGCTACCACGCTCAGTAGGATCCAGTCGGGAATTCCTAACCACAGGTCCACGTCATTTGGGGCTCGACCGTGCCCCCAAATCCAATACACCGAAGTAGTCCACACCAGACAACCCACCCACATCAAGAGGATGACGATGGCCTCACGACGCGCGTGGACGAAGACCGGATCGATCTTCTTGTTCGGCGAGGGGGGAGATTGACTCATCGCCGTCGGTGGTTTGAGGAGTGTTTGTCGGGTGAGAGAAGCATTGTAGCGCCGGTACTTCGCAGGTTCAACCAATCTTAACAATCGAATTCAGACGTGAGCACTTCGCGTCAAGGCGGTGCCTTAGCGTCTAATTACGTTCTCCCTTTTCGAAACGGTGAGAAAGCTGCAATCGATTGAGGAGGGTATCGTTCCCCATTGTCCTCCGTGCGTGGTCGACTCCGGCAGTGCTGCTGAGGGAAAGTGTGATTCAGGTTATCTCTTGCACGGGAGGTCGCAGGTGGAAGATTACCGAATTCAGGGCGAGGGAGAGCATCGAGTTGCTGGTCGAATTTGATCGGGTGCTAGCGATTGGGGGTTCTGAGGAAGCTGATCTATGCAGATTTGCTGTCAGACCTTTAGGCTTACACGGGTTTCAGCGGTCAAGGGTTCGATGAATCCAGTTGCAATGACTAGGATGCCGATTCCTTAGATACGCGACAGCAAAGCAATGCCGGCCCCGGCGTCGCTCGACCGATCCTCCGGCGCCATCCTCGAAAGCTCGGCAATTGATGCAAAACCTCCGCGACCGTTACACCCACCTGCTCCAGCGCCGCAGCTTCTGGATCGTTTGCACGTTCTTCGCCGTGCTGCCGATGATCGTGGCAGGCAGTGTCCGCGCGGTGAACAGCAATACGAACGATGTGCAGGACTGGCTGCCTGCCTCGTACCAAGAGACGGTCGACCTGCAATGGTATATCTCGAAGTTCAGCAGTGGTAGCGATCAGGTCGTTATCGTTAGCTGGAGCGGCTGCCGTTTGGACGATCCCCGGTTGCCCATGTTGGCGGCCAAGCTGCGAACGGATGCGACCGATCCCAAGCTCTTCAACTCGGTTGTCACCGGCCCGGAACTCATCGAGCAGCTCACCAGCGAACCACTCGATCTGCATCGCACCACCGCCTTGCGACGACTCGAGGGTTCGCTCATTGGTCCTGCCTACTTGCACGGGCTGCGACTCGACGCCGATGAACAGGGGCGTCCGCGGGTTGCACGCATCGAACCTGAATCCTTCGCGCAGTTCAGTGGTTTACTAGTAGGCCAGGTCATCAAACAGATCAACGGCCAGCCCACCGCTACCGTCGAGGAAGCCCAACAGGTATTGCTCTCGACGTACGAACAAGGTCGCGGCGGTGAAATCTCCATTCAGACATTGAATGATCCACAGCCCACGTCGTGGAAGTTTGCGGGACCGCCCCCTGCTCGACAGACGGGGATGATGGTCACACTCTCTCCATACGGAAGCTACGAGAAGCGGCTGGCTTCGACCCTGAACCGGGTTCACGAGCTGGCCGTCGATGAATGTGCCATTCCGGCCGCGACGCTGCGTATGGGTGGTCCGCCGGTCGACAATGTGGCCATCGACCTGGAAGGGCAGCGGACCCTTGCCCGCCTGGCTGGGTTGTCTTATGGCGTAGGACTGTTGTTGTGCTGGCTCATCTTTCGCGACTGGCGACTAACCTGCTACGTCTTCTTTACCGCCATGTTCAGCCAGGCGACCAGTTTGGCCATCGTGCACTACACGGGCGGCAAGGTCGATGCCATTCTGCTGAGCATGCCCACGCTGGTGTACATGCTCACGATCGCGGCTGCCGTTCATATCGTGAATTACTGGCGGGACTCACTTTCCGAAGGTGATGCGGCTACTGCCGCGGCTCACGCGGTGAGCAAGGGATTCGTGCCCTGTACGTTGGCCGCTTTCACCACGGCGGTTGGGTTGGCATCGCTTTACATTTCCGATCTGGTGCCGATTCGCAACTTCGGCATCTATTCCGCTTCCGCCGTTTTGGCTGCCCTGGCGTGGATATTCCTGTTTCTGCCAGCGTGGCTTTCCTTCTGGCCGCCAGCCACTGCCATGAAGGAAGCCACTGCGGTGGTCCCCAGCCCGGGTGCTGCCAGGCGAAGTGCATTCTTCCATGCCGTGGGGAATCTGATCGTAACCCGCAACGGGATCGTCGTGACCACATGCTTGGCCTTGGTAGCGTTTTTCGGGTACGCCGCACTCTACAAGATGCAAACCACCGTCAAGCTGATGAAGTTGTTCAACGGCGACGCGAAGATTATCCACGATTACCGCTGGCTTGAGTCGACGCTTGGTGCTCTGGTTCCCATGGAAGTGGTCGTTCACGCCAGTCAGGCCGAACGCCTGATGTTCGACGGCACCCCAACGGGAGGACAGTTTCGGCTTCAATGGGAAGGATCCAACGGCGAAGTTACCACCGCGCCGCTCCCCTGGAACGCAACGGCCGACGACTTGGCCTATGCACTGGAAGCCGCAGGCCTGCAGGATGCCAAAGTGTGGCGAAGCGACAACGGGAAGGGGCGCGAGTTTCATATTGTTTTGGACAACAATCTACCCCCTCCTGTCATGAAGGTCGTTGATGATCTGGATGGGGCGACCATCCAGGTAGGTCATCCTCTGGGAGTGTTCGATTCGATTCGGCTGGTCGACCAGGTACGGCAGAAGGTTGAAGCGCTTCCCGATGTCGAAACAACACTCTCGGCGGTTACGTTCGCCCCGAGCCTTGTCAAGCCACGGCGTACGCCCCGCTTCGTCTGGCGAGCCTCGATCGATTCGGTGCTCGATCGACACATGGAGGAGTACTATCGTTCGGGCTTTGTCGCCCACGATTATGACCAAGGTGAGTTGCTTTATCGGGTCAGTCTTCGCCTGGGGGCGTTTTCCGATGTTGATTACAGCCACTTTGTCCAAGAGATTCGCGATGCGGTCGACCCGATCATCGCCGACGCAGACGGAGCCGGGGTAGATGTGACCTATACCGGGGTCGTGCCGCTGGTTTACAAGGCGCAGAACGAACTGCTCAAGGGGCTCTTCGAAAGCTACGGTCTGGCATTTGCGCTGATTGCCGTCGTGATGGTCGCGCTGTTGTGGCGGGTTGTGGGAACGCTACGATGTGTGCCAGCCGGATTGTTGTTGATGGTGCCCAACCTGTTTCCCACTGCGATCGTATTTGGGTTTCTCTCGTGGTCCGGGGTGTTGATCGACGTGGGAACGATGATGGCCGCCAGCGTTGGTCTGGGGGTTGCGGTGGACGATACGATTCACTTCATCACGTGGTTCCGACGTGGTTTGGCATCCGGTCTTGATCGGCGTGCCGCCACATACTTGGCCTACGAACATTGCGCAGCGGCGATGGCTCAAACGACCATCATCGCCGGACTAGGGATGTTGATGTTCGCCGCCAGTACCTTCACGCCCACACAACGCTTCGGTTTGTTGATGGTGCCCCTGTTCGTCATGGCCCTGGTCGGCGATCTGATAATGCTGCCGGCCATTCTGACCAGCCGGTTGGGAAAGATCTTCGAACCGAAAA
The DNA here is from genome assembly GCA_965227275.1 of Pirellulales bacterium. Classification (GTDB taxonomy): domain Bacteria; phylum Planctomycetota; class Planctomycetia; order Pirellulales; family JAEUIK01; genus CAZNXE01. Next base: position 4,847,699 of record CBDDFU010000001.1, read on the forward strand.
AAGCGAAGTCTCTCGAGCCGCCTGCGGAACCGGTGCAAGTGGTCGAGGCCCCGGAGGTTGAGCATGAACTGACGGAAGATCCTTTGGACCCGCAGGAAGTTGCGGTTCCGCTGATGCGTCCGCCGGTGAATCATCCGACCGAAGGTAAGCACACTTACCGCGTCGTCGGCATGTGATGCGTTTTCTCGTCTGATTGAGCACCCGATCATTCAGGATCGGGAAATTCCTCGCTCATTTCTTGCAACTGGCGACTACATGTGGCAAGTTACGATCCGCGAAACAGCCGCGCATCCTCCATGTCGCTGGATGTTATTGAGAGCCCGGGGCCGCATCTTACTCTACTGCAAAGGAACCGCCATGCCGGTTGTCCGTACACCGATCGAGCGCTTTGAGAATTTGCCCGATTTCCCATACGAGCCTAACTACGTCGACGTGGATGATATGCAAATGCATTACATCGACGAAGGCCTCGGTGAGGTGATTCTGTGCCTGCACGGAGAACCTTCCTGGTCGTATCTCTATCGCAAAATGATCCCCATTCTCAGCGCAAAACATCGGGTTGTGGCTCCCGACTTCATTGGCTTCGGGCGTTCAGACAAGTTCACCGAAGTGGATGAGTATTCGTATCAAATGCACTGCGACACCATGATGGGGCTAATTGACGCTGTTGGGATTACTGATATCACCCTGGTGTGCCAAGACTGGGGCGGTCTCGTTGGACTGCGGCTGGCAGCGGAGCACCCTGATCGCTTCGCCCGACTGGTCATCATGAATACCGGGCTGCCAACCGGCGATCAGAAGATGAGCGATGCGTTTATGACGTGGCGGGAGTTTGCCAAGAATAACCCCGATTTGCCGGTCGGCTTCATCATGCAACGTACGTTCATTGCCGGTGAAGAGACCGACCCGGCGGTTATTGCCGCCTACGAGGCACCCTTCCCCGACGCGTCGTATAAGGCGGGGGTAGCGGCTTTCCCCTTGTTGGTTCCGATCTCTCCAGACGATCCCGCCTCGGAACCGAATCGACAGGCAGTTGAGGTGCTTGGAAAGTGGACCAAACCGGTGCAGGTAATGTTCTCTGACAGCGACCCGGTTACCAGAGGCGGTGACCGCTTTTTTCGCAACCTGATACCCGGTGCCAAGGACCAGCCCGAGATTACGATCGAAGGTGGCGGTCACTTTTTACAAGAGGATAAGGGCGAGGTAATCGCAAAGCACATTGTCGAATTCATCTCCAGGACGCCGCTGGACTGAGTTCAGCAGCCGCCTTTTTGTGGCCGGTTTCGATTAGGCGAACTGGATTCAACCGCAGGGTTGGATCTCACCCGGTCGATGCGGCTTCTCGCGTAGGCAAGTGTTGATCTGTTGAAACAGTTGAATCAGCCGTCCTTGTTGTGTTTGCACGGCGGCGTGATCCGCTAGCGAATGCTCGTGCAATGGGGGAGCTTGTTTCGGCATTTTTGGGGCATTGGCGGGTGCGCAATTCAGTTGCCTCAGCCGAATTTCCTGGTACGACTGAATGGAATCCGGACGGTTGGTATTGCGCCTCGGTCAGACTAGGATGACACTCGAATCGCCCGGTTCGGTAGTGGGACTATTGATAGGAACAGGAACAACGTGGCAAACAAAAAGAAATCTTCGCAACGGTCATGGAACAAGCCGTTGCAGTCAGCCCCCCGCGACCGGGCGCGTCATCCTGACATGGAGCGGTTGGACCACCGCTGCCTACTTTCGGTTGCGCCACAACCCCAGCTCGACACCGAATTTAGCAGCTCCGAGGTTTCCACGGCCTTCACATTTGCTTCGATCCCGACGATCGTCCGTGATATCAATTCTGAAGATCTTGACGCTTCCCCGTCGTACTTAGTGGATGTAAACGGCACACTCTTCTTTCGTGCCGATGATGGTGTCAACGGTTCCGAGTTGTGGAAAAGTGACGGCACGAGTACAGGGACCGAACTGGTACGCGACATCAACGGTGCAGGAAGTTCTTCCCCAGGCAACCTGGTGAACGTGGGCGGCACGCTCTTCTTTTTCGCCAACGATGGTGTCAATGGCGAGGAGCTATGGAAGAGCGACGGAACGAGTACGGGCACTGAGCTGGTTCGCAACATCAACAGTACGGCAAGTGCCTCCTCTTACCCCCGCTTTCTGGTGAACGTCGGTGGAACGCTCTTTTTTCGTGCCGATGATGGTACCAACGGCTACGAGCTATGGAAAAGCGACGGCACTAGCACGGGCACCGAAATGGTACGCGACATTAACGGCTCAGGAAGCTCCACGCCAGGTACCATGGTGAATGTCGGTGGCACGCTATTCTTTTTGGCGAACGACGGAGCAACTGGCTACGAACTTTGGAAGAGCGACGGTACCAGCACGGGCACCGAACTGGTTCGGGACATTCATACTACGGGAAGTTCAAATCCAAGCGGGCTGGCAAATGTAAACGGCACGCTCTTCTTCAGCGCCTCCGATGGTGACATTGGCACAGAATTGTGGAAGAGTGATGGCACCAGCACGGGCACGGTACTAGTACGCGATATTCGCGCGTCCGGAAGCTTCAGCTCTTTTCCAAGCCTCTTGACGAATGTCGGCGGGACACTCTTCTTTAGTGCCTCGGATGGTGCTAATGGAGGTGAGTTGTGGAAAAGCGATGGCACCAGTTCGGGGACCGAAATGGTTCGCGACATCCGACCCGCTAATTTCGGCTCGTACCCAAGTAATCTTGAGGTCGTAAATGGCACGCTCTTCTTCTCTGCCAACAACGGTACGAACGGTTTCGAATTATGGAGAAGTAACGGCACAAGTACCGGTACACAGTTAGTGCGAGATATTCAACCGAGCGGTACTTCTTCCTCCCCAATCGTACTTGTCAACGCGGGCGGCACGCTTTTCTTTAGCGCTGACGATGGTACGAATGGCCGTGAGTTGTGGAAGAGCGACGGAACCAGTTCAGGCACCGCGCTCGTCAGCAACATTGGGCCTGATGGTGCAGACTCCTCACCGCTAGCTCTCTTGGGGATCGGGGACAAGCTATTCTTTACCGCGAATGACGGGGTCAACGGCGTCGAGCTGTGGAGTCTGAATACCGAGAAGACTCCGGTTCTCGATACGATTGGTGTTTATAACCCCGACACGGCAACCTTCTTTCTCCGCAATTCGAATGACACGGGCATCTCGGATGTGCCGCCGTTCAACTACGGCATCGCTAACTGGGTGCCTTTGTCGGGCGACTGGAATGGTAATGGGATCAATACCGCCGGAGTTTACAATTCGGACACGGCGACGTTCTTCCTACGAAACACCAATGATTCGGGCGTTTCAGATATTGTCCCAATCAACTTCGGCGTCGCCGGTTGGATACCCTTGGTAGGTGATTGGAACGGCGACGGCATTGATACGATCGGATCCTATAATCCGGACACGGCAACCTTCTTTTTCCGCAATTCCAACGACACGGGTGTTTCCGATGTACCACCCCTCAATTTCGGAATCACCGGTTGGACCCCGTTGGCCGGTGATTGGGACGGTGACGGAGTCGACACGATCGGGGTATACAATTCCACGACGGCCACGTTCTTTCTGCGCAACTCGATTGGTCCCGGAGGTGCGAACGTGGCGCCGATCAACTTCGGGGTCGCTGGCTGGACCCCGTTGACCGGCGATTGGAACGAAGACGGGTTCGATTCGGTCGGGGCCTACAACCCCACGACGGCCACGTTCTTCTTGAGAAACTCGAATACGACAGGGGTAGCCGACATTCCGAGCTTCAACTACGGTGGCGGCGGCTGGATCCCGATTACCGGTGACTGGAACGGAGTGGGCGTCTCGGCATTGATCGCCGAGCCTTTGGCCGACAACTCAGTGGCGGCAAGCCAGCTGTTTGCTGCAGAAGAGACCAGCGGTCCGGAATTCCTTGCTGCCAACGCATTCGGTCCCGCTCCTTCGCTGGTGCGTGACATCAACTCGGGAAACACCGACTCCTCTCCGAGCTATTTGGCGAATGTCGGCGGCACTCTCTTCTTTAGTGCGAACGACGGTGCGAGTGGCTACGAACTGTGGAAAAGCGATGGAACGAGTTCGGGCACGGAACTGGTTCGCGACATCGAAGGCTCTGGAAGTTCCTCCCCGGGTGGCCTCGTGAATGTAGGAGGCACACTCTTCTTTTACGCCACGGACACCGGCAGTGGGAATGAGTTATGGAAAAGCGACGGCACGAGTTCGGGGACTGAGCTGGTTCGCGACATCGACGGAACCGGTAGCTCTTACCCTCGCAATTTGACGGACGTCAGCGGCACGCTTTTCTTTCTTGCCAACGACGGGGTGAATGGCTACGAGCTGTGGAAGAGCGACGGCACGAGTTCGGGTACCGAGATGGTGCGTGACATTAACACCACGGGGAGTTCGACTCCGGGCGGTTTGGTGAACGTGGGTGGCACGCTCTTTTTTCGTGCCACCGATGGTGTGAATGGTTACGAATTGTGGAAAAGCGACGGCACGAGTTCAGGCACCGAGTTGGTTCGCGACATTCGAATGTCGAGTAATTTCAGCTCCTTCCCCAATTATCTGGTCAACGTTGGCGGCACGCTCTTCTTTAGCGCCACCGACGGCACAAATGGCACTGAAGTTTGGAAAAGTAATGGCACGAGCACGGGTACCGAGTTGGTCCGCGATATACGCTCCGCGAATTTCGGCTCGTACTTGAATAATCTGGTCAACGTCGGTGGAACGCTTTTCTTCGCTGCCAACGACGGTGTCTCTGGCGCCGAACTTTGGAAGAGCGACGGCACAAGCACCGGCACCGAACTGGTCCGCGATATCAGCGGTGGAGGAAGCTCCTTTCCAAACCACCTGGAGAATGTCGGCGGGACCCTCTTTTTCGCCGCGAATGACGGTGCCGATGGCACCGAGTTATGGAAGAGCAATGGCACGAGTACGGGCACCGAGTTGGTGCGTGACATCAACGGCTTCGAATCATCTTCTCCACACAATCTGGTGAACGTCGGCGGTTCGCTCTTTTTTGCCGCCGACGATGGTGTTAATGGGATCGAGATGTGGAAGAGCGACGGTACGAGTTCCGGAACCAATCTGGTAAGCAATATCCGGTCTGAAGATTCCAACTCCTCTCCAAACTATCTGACGAACGTTGACGGGAAGCTGTTCTTCGCTGCCAATGACGGAGTCATTGGTGTTGAACTGTGGGGATTCGATACGGAGGCAATCGCCAGCTTCGACACCGTCGGGGTCTACAATCCCAATTCCGCGACATTCTTCCTTCGCAATTCCAACGACTCTGGCAATTCGGATGTAGCACCTTTCAACTATGGGATCGCCGGCTGGGTGGCTTTGTCGGGCGATTGGAACGGTGACGGTGTCGATACGGCCGGCGTCTACAATTCGGCCTCGGCGACGTTCTTCCTTCGTAATTCGAATGATTCCGGCAATTCGGATATCGCTCCCATCAACTTTGGCATTCCTGGCTGGCTGCCTGTGGTCGGCGATTGGAACGGTGACGGAATCGATACCATCGGGTCCTACAATCCCGATACGGCCACCTTCTTTCTCCGTAACTCAAACGACACGGGGATCGCGGATGTAACGCCGTTCAATTACGGCATCGGAGGGTGGGTTCCGTTGGCCGGTGATTGGAACGCCGACGGTACCGACACGATCGGGGCCCAGAATCCCACGACTGCAACGTTCTTCCTCCGTAATTCCAACGACTCAGGCGACGCGGATGTGACGCCCTTCAATTACGGCATCGCCGGTTGGGTCCCCTTAGCCGGCGATTGGAACGAGGACGGCACCGACACGATCGGAGCCTACAATTCTTCGACAGCCACGTTCTTTCTCAGAAACACGAATGATTCAGGGAACGCCGATGTGCCGGTCTTCAACTACGGTGCTGCGGGTTGGTTACCCGTAGTTGGCGATTGGAACGGCTTAGGGGTCTCGGCCCTGATTGCTTCATCACCGGCGGAGACGTTCAATGCCCTCGCATTCTCACTCGACACCGCATCGGTCGAACCGCTGGTGCAAGAGGCCCTTGCCCGTTGGGAGTTGGCGGGACTACCGGCCGAACAGGCAAGTGCGCTAGCGCAGGTATCGGTTGTAGTGTCCGACTTGCCTGGGAACTACCTGGCTCGCGCCGAAGGAAATCAGATTACCCTCGACAAAGATGCCGCCGGGCACGGATGGTTTGTGGACCTTACCCCGACAGCAGATGATGAGTTCATCGACTTCGCAGCTGGGCTTGTTGCCCAAAGCGAATCGCAAGCCGCCGGTCGCATCGATCTGCTCACCGTCGTCGCCCACGAGTTCGGCCATCTCATCGGGCTCGAACACCCCCACGACGAAGATAACCCCGCCGACCTGATGCAAGACACCCTCGACCCCGGAATTCGAAGAACCCCCGATGCCGCGGCGGTTGATCGTTTGTTGGGGTAAGCGCTTACACCAGGGAACGGGTTATCATGTCCACACGTCAGTGGGCGGTGTTACTTCTTCGCGGCTACCTTGGTCAGCGACGCGAAATAGATGCACGTTGCTCAAGTCCATGTTTGGTCGATTCCAAGAGGATCTCCAACAGACTATTCTTGATCACTTTCTGTGCCGCGCTGAAGTGAATCAACCTCTCACAGCCGATTTTGAGCACGCTGAAGAATGACCCCATTTCCAGGAATCGTCTTTACGTATCGGATCCCGTTCTTTCACATCTGTGCCAGTGTCATCTCCATTCGCTCGAAAGCTTTCCAGAAGCCACAAGTGGGGTATGCAGGAGAATTGCATTTGCCCAGGCGCAGTCTTATCATTCCGGTAGTTCGGGTTGCGGCGGCAGCGCCAGCGATGGGACTGCAATAGCGCCAGTCGAATGCGATTCGCTCGAATCTCATTCGCTTTTCGATTTCCGTAAGCTCGATCCCGAGTTGACTCAAGTTTCACTCCGGTGCAGGAGGGCAAACGAATGAATCACATGATGGCCATCGCGATGACGGTGGCTTGGGTTCTCACTTACGCGATTACCGCGAAAGCTGATACTCGCACGGCCGATGAAGCCGCGATCCGAAAAGCGGTCGACTCTTATGTCGCGGCATTCAATCAAGCGGATGCTAAGACACTTGCGGCGCACTGGTCTCCAGAAGCTGTCTATACGAATCCGTTCAGTGGCGAGCAAGTCAGCGGGCGAGAAGCGATTGAAGATCAGTTCGCCCAGATTTTCTCGGAGTCGGAAGGTATCACGCTGGCTGCCACGACCGATTCAATCCAGTTTGTATCGCCGAATGTGGCCATCGAACATGGCATCGCCACGGTCACACGGTCTGAGCAGGGTGAAGAGGTAAGCCAATACACCGCGGTTTACGTAAAGCGCGATGGTCAATGGCTATTAGACCGCGTAACCGAAGAAGGTTTGAGCGTCCCGCCGACGCACTACGGCCAACTAAAGGAACTCGAGTGGCTTGTTGGGCGTTGGGTCGACCAGGATGACGTGGCCACGGTAGTCGTGGAGTGCAACTGGACAAAGAACCAGAACTTTCTTGTGCGTTCGTTTAAGGTGCAAATTGAAGACCGCATCGATATGGCCGGAATCCAGATCATCGGTTGGGATCCCGCGACGCAGCAGATTCGCTCTTGGGTGTTCGATTCAGACGGTGGCTTCGGCCACGGAATCTGGACGAGAAAAGAGAATCGCTGGTACGTCCAAAAACGTGGTATTCTGCCCGACGGACGAAAGTCCTCGGAGGTCAACATCATCACCTATCTCGACGACAATACCTGCACGTTGCAGTCCGTAAACCGCACGGTGGACGGGACGCTCTCACCAAATATCGACGAAGTCACCGTTACGAAGGGATAAATCCAGTCATGAAAACGGCGATTCAAGTTGGATTCGTTGGCTTCGTCTTGGCTGCTTTCATGCTCATGTCGACTGAAGACGGTTGGGCTCGTGGCGGCCGAGGTGGAGGAGGAGGAGGCCGTGGTGGCGGAGGAGGATTCTCCAGAGGCGGTGGCGGACCTAGCCGTCCTAGTCCATCGGTCAGTCGTTCACCTTCCGTAAGTCGACCATCACCAAGCCGGCCGCAGTCTCCATCAGCGCGTCCTTCAACGGGCGGTGGACGTCCTTCGACGGGTACCCGACCATCCACGGGCGCGCGCCCCGGCACCGGCAATCGGCCTTCGACAGGCGCACGACCAGGTGGTGGCCAGCAGCGCCCTGGAAGCGGAACACCAGGGGGAGGTCGGCCTTCCGCGGGGCAGCTTCAGGATTTTCTTGATATTTCTCCTTCCGGTGGCGCCCAACGCCCGGGTAATACTCCAGCGCAACAGCCGAGTAACCGCGCAGGCGCGGTTGCTGGTGGTGTCGCCGGGGGCGTTGCCGGTGGAGCAGCGGCAGAGTTTCTCAGTGGGTCGACCCCTCGTGCGGAAAACTTGCCGGCGGGAGACCGTCGACCGGGAGCAAATCCCGGCGAGCGCCCCGCCGCTGCCAATCGCGCGGCGGTCGGCCAGCAGGCCCGTGCCCAACACCTACCCTCTCGAATCGATAACCGTCAGCAGTGGCACCAGAATCGCGCACAGCGCCGTGACGAGGTACGTAATCAGGTTCGCGACAACCATCCCCGGCTCGACTTTTGGGCCGATCATCCCAATTGGGCCAGATGGCGTATCAATCGTCCCTATCGTTGGGCGACCTGGGCCGCCTTGACCGGCTGGGTTGGTTACGGATGGAGTGATTCCGTGCCTTACAGCTACGGAGAGAACATCTACTACGAGGGAGACTCGGTGTACTACGGCGACGAGGCCGTGGCAACGACCGAGGAATATGCACAACAGGCCGAAGACATCGTGGCCGCAGCTCCCGAAGTGGCCCCCGAGGACGCGGACTGGATGCCCTTGGGCGTGTTCGCACTCACTCCCGATGGCCAGGCATCGGGCCCCGATCCATCGTTGTTTCTGCAATTGGCCATCAGCAAGGAAGGGATCATCAGCGGCACGCTGAACAACTCTGCCACCGATGCCACGCAAACCATCGAAGGGTTGGCTGATAAAGCCACCCAACGTTGTGCGTGGACCTTTGTCGGCAAGTCCTGGCCGATCATGGAAACCGGCATCGTCAATCTGACCGAAGATACGGCGCCGGCATTGGTACACTTCGAAGACGGAACGACCCAGCAATGGTTGATGGTCCATCTGGAAGAACCGTCCGAGACAACCCAATAGCCGAGCAAGGGTTCTGCGATCTGACACTTTGACACTCGCCAACACAAACGTGTGGTGCGCTGGCGGCTCACCCTGGGCCAAACACGTCTGGCAATCAGAGCATCGGGCTTGTCGTCTTTTTCAGAAGCCGGTAAGTTGGGGGGGCTTTGTGGGATTTGACGGGCTGGTTGGGGACCACTCTCCAGGTATGTGCCGTCTCTCTGGGGGCAGGGCTGAGTTCATGCCGGATTGCTGGCAAAACGGCCCTGTTAGCAGCCCATTCAGGCGCCGTGGCTAAGGCAGCGGATTGCAAATCGGTTTCGTGCTGATTTTCAGAACGGCCTTAATTCTCGCGAAACCCCGCAAAAACAAGGGTTTCATTCACTTGGCCCACTCTGGCCGAAACACTGTACAAGGCGGTGTAAACAGGTGCTCGCGGGTGTCAATACGCCTGGGTGTCAGTGACACCAGTCGTCAGTAAGATCGAACCTTTTCCTTGATTGACCCTGACCAGGCGGATATCTTCGGGGCTCTAGATCGTCCCATAGCTAGGGGCATCTACCACATAGGGTAGCCCTACAACTTCCAGCCCCGGCCCAAGGTTGCTAGTGAAACACTGATCGAAGACCTGCGTCTTTACTGCGTCATCACTGTTTCACCTTCCTTTGATTCTTACTGCCGGGGCTGCCCTATGAGTTTCGCTGTTGTACTTTCATCCCTCCGATATGCGCTCCGAACGATCTACTGCGGCAAGAGTTCAACCTGCACCTTGATTGCAATTGGACTCTGCATCGTACCGCAACAATTCGCATGCGCTGCGAACATCTCCATCGACGCGGTGTATGTGGGCAATGCAGGTAACGGGCCTGATGACACTGGCTTAGGTGCAGTCGACTACGACTATCGCATCGGGACCTATGAGGTCACCAACACTCAATACGCTGCATTCCTCAATGCCAAGGCGGCCAGCGATCCCCTGGGGCTTTACAACACCAACATGGGCAGCGGTCTCGGGGGCATCACTCGTGGCGGAGAAAGCGGCAGTTACTCCTACTCGACTATCTCGGGTCGCGAAAACAAGCCGGTCAACAACGTCTCCTGGTTCGACACTATTCGCTTCGTCAACTGGCTACACAATGGTCAAGGTAACGGTGCTACAGAAACCGGTGCTTACACGATCCTGGGAGGCACACCTATTCCAAGCAATTGGTTGAGCATTACACGCAATCTCGGCGCCACCTGGTGGCTCCCGAACGTAGACGAGTGGTACAAGTCGGCCTATCACAAGAACAATGGCGACACGGTCAATTATTTCGAGTATCCCACGTCAAGCGAAACGGCGCCCACGGCGGAGCCGCCTGCTGGTGGATCGAACTCGGCCAACTATCTTTCCGCTGTAGGTGACCTCACCGACGCCGGCGCCTACATCGACTCCGACAGTCCCTACGGCACGTTCGACCAAGGTGGCAACGTCTGGGAGTGGAATGAGTCGCCCGTGGACAGGCTCTTAGGTCCGCGGCGAGGCGCTCGCGGGGGGACGTTCGACACCGGTACGCTCTCCCTCTCCGCGACGGGCCCGAGACGACTTGTACCTCCTTTCCCCTCCGATGAGATCCCTGTTGTGGGCTTCCGCGTCGCAACCGTCCCGGAGCCGAGCTCGCTGGTGATGGCAAGTATGGCCATCGTCTCTGGGGGCGCCATTCTTGGTTTTCGACGCCGGCGTGATCTAGCCAAGTCCCTGAGCACATGAACCCCCACCGCATCGGGCTTGTCGTCTTTTTCAGAAGCCGGTAAGTTGGGGGGGCTTCGTGGGATTTGACGGACTGGTTGGGGACCACTCTCCAGATATGTGCCGTCTCTCTGGGGGCAGGGCTGAGTCCATGCCGGATTGCTGGCAAAACGGCCCTGTTAGCAGCCCATTCAGGCGCCGTGGCCAAGTGGCTAAGGCAGCGGATTGCAAATCCGCCATCGCCGGTTCGAATCCGGCCGGCGCCTCTCTTTTTTCTCCCCTCATGTCCTGCTGGCGTTCGTTGAAAACTCAAGCCCGGGTCGGCCTCTGTGTTACCACCGTTCGGTCATTCTTCGGTGTCCGGCAATTCCAGTGGGGCGTAGTAGGGCTTGCCATCGAGGGCCTGAAATTTCTTGAACCAGTTTCGCATCGCCGTCTTGGGGTCGAACGACCACTGCTGGCGGTGGTAATTCCAGCTATCGGGATTCAACCGTTGGGCCGATAGCCAGTGTTCGCTGGCAGCTTCTTCGTCGCCCTGCTGGTGAAAGTACACGGCCAGTTTGAAGTGCGCGTCGGCCAGAAGCGACTTCGGGTCCTCGACCGCCATCTCCTCGGCGAGTTCTTCAACAGGAACGACATACACGCTGTCCGCGCCGTTTTCGACCCAGTCGTAGAGCCCTGTGATGTATCGATTGTCGCCAATCGTCTGGCCGAGGACTTTTTGTTCTTTGGAATAGGCCACTTCGGGAGGCCGTACCATGCGTCCCTCTTCGTCGATCCAGACGCCCGTGGGCACGTTGATCATGTGGTACAGCGTACTAACCGTGTGCTGCGGGTCATAAAGAGCTGTGAATGTTGCCTTGGCGCGATCGTAGAACTTGCCCGCGGCATTCTCGCCGGCAGTGTCTTGAGCCGCCGCAACGATCTCGAAATCTTTATCCCGCAATTCCTCGTAAATCTTCTGCCAACCTGGCAGATCGAGGCTGCAACCTCACCACGAGGCCCAAGTCAGTAGGAGCACCTTCTTGCCACGGAAATCGGATAGTCGAACCAGATGGCCTTCCCGATCGCGTAACTCAAAGTCCGGGGCAATGGCCTGCGTGAACAGCAGTGCTTCGGCTTGAGGCACCGCGCCAAACGCCCACACGCTACGCGTGGCGTCCGCGACAACCGGTTGATCGACCTTCTCGGCAAATCGGGTCACGCAGTAATACACATCTCCGTCAGAGAGTTGCACCCATTCGTCGTTATCGGGGATGGGGATGCAGATGTCGGCCGAACAAAAACCCTCAGGCTTGGGTTCAAACCCATTAATTCGCTTCACGTCTGCCGCACTCACCCACAGATGGTTGCCATCAACCAGTGCTCGTTCGAGTTCGATTGCCCCATCGTTCAATACGACAGCGACCGATTTCGCGGTTGGTTCCGCCGATGCGACTGGGGAAAAATGGACGAAAGCCGCAAGAGTAAGCACCGGAAGTACCGCGTTTCGCATCGGGTCGCCTCGCTATGGTTTCGTAATCGCTGTGAAAGGCCCCACAAAGACAGACACAAACTGTGCGGGTCAGCATAGCGGACATGGCGCAATGGGGCGAAACATAGTCTTCGAGTACAGCGGCTGAATTCCCCTTTCTACCACCTCTGAGAGGGTCGAAAACGCAGAAGGTGGGGGCCGTTGCCCGTGAACGCTTCGCATTTGGCGATGGAATGCGACTTACACGGAGACGCCATCGGCAGCCAGCGGCATATCGAGCGAGGGCAGCAATTCGTTGGAGGGTTGTTGCGGTTTCCGTTTGCCTTTGGAGCGGCCCTTCTGGTGCATGCGAGCCAAATCTTCGGTAGGGCCGGCCACAATGATAACATCGCCAGCGACAAACTGAGTCTTGCCGCGGGGACGCAATCGCAGTTCTCCGTCTGATTTCTTCACGCCCACGAAGACGATGTTCTCCTCGCTCCGGCCGTATTCCTCGGCGGTGATCCCGTCCAAGGGCGATCTCTCATCGACGGGGACTTCGCTCATTTCGAAGCACGAAACGTGCTGCTGTGCGTGGCGCATCAGCTCGGCGAGGTGGGGGTGCAACACGGCGGTGGCAATATTGTGACCGGCGGTTACATGGGGTGAGACCACCAGCGAGGCACCTGCCCTTTCGATCTTGTGAGCGACCGCTTCGCCGTCCGCACGGCTGGCAATGAACAGATCTTTGTTCAGTTCTCGAGCACTGAGAGTAATGACGATGTTTTCGGCGTCGGAATCAACCACACAGATCACACCCCGGGCTTGCTTGATACCCGCTTCTAACAGGGTATTGTCTTCCGTGGCGCAGCCATGTACGGCCAGATAATCCATTTCAATGGCGGCCAGATATCCCGCTTCGGTGTGTTCGATGACCACAACCGGTACCGAACCCTCGCGTAGTTGCTCGCAAACGTATTTACCCATGCGACCGAAACCGCAGACGATAACGTGGTCGTGCAGGTGATTGATCCGTTTTTGCATTTTCGCTTTCCAGGCCAGTTGGCATCCGACGGCAACCTGCATGAGGTTGCTAAATGTATAGGTGGCCGTGCCGATCCCGACGATCAGCATGATGGCGGCAAAACGTTCCCCCGTGACGGAGATGTTCTCATCTCCATAGCCAACGGTGGTGACGGTGATCAAGGTGAAGAACAGGGCATCCCAGATTGACCAGTTTTCTTCGGTGACGCAGAAACCGACCGTTCCCACCGTCATGACGGCAGCGAACGCAACCATGCACCACGCCAAGCTGCGGAATTGCTCGGGCGATACGGATGCATGTTCTACCGAAGGCTTCGACATCGCTTTGCGGTGGTTAATTCTTGCGTCGGGTGACTGCGAGTGGGTTCACGGCGAGCTGCACGGCGAGGGAACGCAAATATCGAAAAGATAGAACGTCCCCGGCAATTCGGCAGTCTGTCGACCGTATTACGACGGAACCTAAGTACGGCTGTGACGCCTGTGACGAACGCAATGCCCAAGTGGCCTGAAACCCGGGCAATTGCGGGGGCGACAGTCGCTCGGTAAAATTCGGCCCTCAAAGTACTTCGGATGTGCGGGAACGGATCCAGGCGATGTCGAGCAAAGCACGCAATCTGGTGGTGGCCCAAAGCGGCGGACCTACCCACGTTATCAATAGCAGCCTTCGCGGGATCATCGAGACATCACGCGAACTGTCGGAAATCGGTACGGTCTATGGCGCGCGGCACGGGATCGAAGGGGTTCTGAAGGAAGAACTACTCGACCTGTCGGCCCAACCAGCCGCGGAGGTCTCGCTGCTTCGCTACACCCCCACGGCCGGTTCGATAGGTACCTGTCGTTACAAGTTAAAGGCCGGGCAAGACGAGGACTTTCAACGCGTCATCGAGGTCTTTAAGGCTCACGATGTTGGCTACTTCCTGTACATCGGCGGCAACGACTCGATGGACACAGCCAACAAGATCGCCGATCTGGCACACCAACAAGGGCTGGACCTGGTCGCGGTCGGCGTGCCCAAAACAATTGATAACGACGTCGGCGACAGCGAGTTCAAGCTGATCGACCATACGCCGGGTTACGGCTCGGTGGCCAAGTACTGGCTGCATATGGTCCAGAATGCAAATGAGGAGAACACCGGCTCTTGTCCGGCCGACCCTGTGCTAGTGATGCAGGCCATGGGCCGCAAAATCGGTTTCATTCCGGCCGCAGCCCGACTGGCCGACCCCGACCGCGAATTGCCGATGCAAATTTACCTGGCTGAGCGTCCCTGCCCCATGGAGCAGCTTGCCGACCAGGTGAACGATCAACTGAAGAAAAACGGTCGGTGCTTGGTCGTGGTGAGCGAAGGTTTCGACGTGGGCGATGTCGGTGAAGTACGCGATGCCTTCGGCCATACGTCGTTCAGTTCCAGTCGCTTAACCGTGGCCCAGGCCGTGGTGAACTTTCTCAATCAGCGGGGGTTAGCCGCCAAGGGAGCCGCTCGAGGGAATGTCTCGGGTACCGATCAGCGACATTCGATGGCGTATGCCTCGACGGTCGATCTTGACGAAGCGTACCGCTGCGGGCAAATGGCCGCCCTGCTGGCCGCCCGCGGTGAAAGTGGTTTCATGTCGACCATCCTGCGAGAACCTGGCCTAATTTACAATGTTCGCTACGACAAGGTGCCGTTGGCCGAAGTGGCCAACAGCGAACGCAAGTTCCGCGCAGATTGGATCGCTGAAAGCGGATTTGATGTGACTGATGAATTCGTCCGCTACGCTAAACCACTGGTGGGACAAGAGATGATCAGCCTCCCGTTGGTCGATGGTCGACAACGGCTGACCCGCTTCGAGAAACGGTACGCCGAACAGAAGCTTGCGAGCTATGTGCCGCAAGCCGATCGCGACAAGAAATAGCTTCAGGAACCGAAAGTACGTCCTGCCCAGCAGGGTCACGCGTGCATGAATCAAGATTACAACTAGCTCGGCTTGCACCATATGGCAAATTACACCAAACAGTACGAATTCCTGGTGGGGATCGACTCCGACGGTTGTGCGTTCGACACGATGGAGTTGAAGCACAAAGAGTGCTTCATTCCGAACATCATCAACGAGTATGATCTCCAAGGTGTGAGCAAGTACGCTCGGGAGGCAGCTGAGTTCGTCAATTTGTATTCGAAAAGCCGCGGGATCAACCGTTTCCCGGCGTTAATCGAGACGCTCGAGTGGCTTCAAAAACGCCCCGAAGTTGCCGAGCGTGGCGTGGCGATTACCATTCCGCCGGGGCTCGTTGCTTGGATCGAACGAGAGACCAAGCTGGGGAACCCCGCCCTGGAAAAAGCCGTTTCAGAGACGGGAGACCAAGACCTGAAGCAGGCCCTGCAATGGTCGGAAGCAGTGAATGCAACGGTTGCCAATTTCGTCCGCGGAGTGCCCCCGTTTCCTTACGTACGGAAGTGCCTGGAGAAGCTGAAGCCTAGGGCCGACATGCTCGTGATTTCGGCCACGCCGAATGAAGCACTGACGCGGGAATGGGAAGAACACGATCTCTCCCAATTCGTCGCCGATATTTGCGGGCAAGAAAGTGGCAGTAAGAAAGAAACCCTTGCGGCTGCCAGCCAATACGAGCCGCACCATACGCTGATGATTGGCGATGCCCCGGGCGACCACAAAGCCGCTGTTGCAAATAAGGCGTTGTTCTTCCCGATCAATCCTGGCAATGAAGAAGGCAGTTGGCGGCGGCTGTTCGACGAAGGCATCGATCGTTTTCTCTCGGGCACGTTCGCCGGAGCGTACGAACAAGAACTGTTGGCCGAGTTTCACCAATATCTTCCGGACCAGCCGCCCTGGAACGTTGCTGGATAGGCACCCATTCTCTCTGAGATTCACGTTGACGCTGTCCTTGCTTCCTGAACGTCGTCACGACACTATTCGAGAATCGATTCCTCATGGCACAACTCTGTGATATCGGCATGATCGGCTTGGGCGTCATGGGGTCGAACCTCGCGCGCAATCTTGAAAGCCACGGCTTCCGTGTCGCGGGATTCGATCTTGATCCCAAAGCGGTTGACCGCTTCGTTGCGGGAGCTGCCCAAGGTAGCGAGGCCGCCGGCGCCAATTCGCTGAAAGAACTGGTGAGCCAGCTGACCAAGCCTCGCAAGGTGATGATGATGGTGAAGGCGGGATCTCCGGTCGACGACGTCATCGATCAGTTGGTTCCGTTCTTGGAACCGGGCGATGTAATTATCGATGGTGGGAACTCGCACTTTGCAGACACGGTGCGCCGCACCAAGGCTTTGGAAGCCAAGTCGCTGCTGTTCATTGGCAGTGGTGTGTCGGGCGGTGAGGAAGGTGCCTTGAAGGGGCCCAGTATCATGCCCGGCGGTTCGCACCAGGCCTGGCCATTGGTCAAGCCCATGTTTCAGGCCATCGCCGCGAAGGTTGGCCCGAACAAGGACATCCCTTGCTGCGAATGGATTGGCAACGATGGGGCGGGACACTATGTGAAGATGGTGCACAACGGCATCGAGTACGGCGATATGCAGTTGATCTGCGAATCGTACTTTCTGCTCAAGCACGCCGTAGGGTTGACGAACGCGGAACTCTACAAGGTGTTTGACGAATGGAATCGAGGCGAGCTGAATAGCTACCTCATCGAGATCACCCGCGACATCTTCAGCGTGAAAGATCCCGAGAGTGACCGAGATCTGGTGGATAGCATCCTCGATGTGGCCGGGGCGAAGGGCACCGGGAAATGGATGAGCCAACTGGCGCTCGATCTAGGGGTACCCACCACGCTCATCACCGAGGCGGTGTACGCCCGCGGGCTTTCGGCCTTGAAAGAAGCCCGTGAGCGAGCAAGCAAGGTATTGCCGGGACCATCTGGCAAGTTTGAGGGTCATCGGAAGGCGTTCGTCGAAGATATCCGACAGGCCTTGTATGCCTCGAAGATTTGCAGCTACGCCCAGGGGTTTGTGCAACTTCAGGCGGCAGCCAAAGAATACGGTTGGAAGCTCAATTTCAGCCAGATCGCACTGCTATGGCGTGGCGGTTGCATCATTCGGGCCCAGTTCCTCGAGCGAATCAGCGAAGCATTCGACATCGATCCCGAGCTCGAAAACCTGTTGCTGGCTCCCTATTTCACCGAAGCAGTGCACCAGGCTCAACCCGCGTGGCGACGTGTCGCGGGGGCGGCTATCGAATTGGGCGTACCGGCACCCGCGTGCCTGGCGGCATTGACGTATTACGACGGATACCGCAACGAGCGTCTCCCGGCCAACCTGCTGCAAGCGCAGCGTGATTATTTCGGCGCCCATACGTATCAGCGCATCGATCGCGAAGGCAGCTTTCATACCGACTGGATTCGCGAGCGCCGCGAGCCGCGGGATTGAACACGTCGGTTAACTGCTTCTGGTACTTCATTTCATCCACACCTAACCAAGGTTTGCCCAACGTGTCTGCCGAGTATCTACAATCGCTGTTCGGGCTTGATGAACAGGTTGCCGTTGTGACCGGCGGTACAGGAACCTTGGGTGGTGCCCTATGTCGAGGTTTGGCCAAGGCCGGCGCTTCTGTCGTGGTGGCGGGACGAGGTGCCGATCGCGGTGAGGCTTGTGCCAAGGAAATTGTCGACGCAAGTGGCAAAGCGGTTTTTTTACCGGTTGACGTGACTGCACGCGAGTCGATCGAAGCCTTGTTGGCGGCCACCCTGGAACACTTCGGTCGTGTCGACATGTTGATCAATGGCGCCGGGGTGAACAGTGCCAGCAGCTACTTCGAGGTGAAGGACGAAGACTGGAACCGCGTGCTCGATTCGAACCTGTTGAGTGTGCATCTCGGATGTCAGATATTCGGTCGGCACATGGCTACCCATGGCGGTGGATCGATTGTGAACATCGCCAGCGTTACATCTCACTTGCCGCTATCGCGAGTGTTTGCTTACTCAGCTTCCAAGGCGGCGGTCGTGAACCTTACTCAGAACGTTGCCCGGGAGCTGGCTTCTCAAAATGTGAGGGTCAACGCGCTGTGTCCCGGTTTTTTTCCCGCCGAACAAAACAGGGCGATTCTCGATGCCGAGCGGAAGAACAACATTCTGGAACGCACCCCCGCCGGGCGTTTTGGCGAGCCGGATGAACTGATCGGGGCCACGCTTCTGCTGCTATCACGCAAGGCGGGTAGTTTCGTCACCGGAACGAGCCTGTATGTGGATGGCGGGTTTACTGCGATGCGGTTTTGAGTGAAGCCGGAATCGTGGGTTGAGTTCGGGCGGTCGAATGTGATTGTGGAGTTGTGCTTAGTTTTCTCTCCAGCGTTCGGGGCTTGTCATAAGTTCGGCAATGCCAAGCAGGGCATTCCCTGCAGGGGATTATCCGGGCTGGCATCGGGTTCCTAAGTATCAGGATGTCGCCTCGCGTGAGTTAGTGATTCGCGCTAGAATGGCTTGATGGCTACCAACGCGGCAACAATTCGGAAGGACGCTTCGTCCGCGATGGAGTTGCGCCCGCTTTCTCTGGGGAACGTTCATGTAGGATTCCCAATCGTTCAGGCTGCGTTGAGCGGCTACAGCGATTGGGCCATGCGGGCCATTGCCCGACGGTTGGGGGCCCCCTATTCCTTGTGCGAGGTGATTCTCGACAAACTAATTCTCGAACAGGGACGCAAGACTCGGCAGCGATTGTTACGCGTCGATGACGACGATCATCCGGCCGGTGGGCAGTTGATGGGTAGCGAACCGGAAATGTTCGCCGCAGCCGCGAAAGAACTCGCCACCGCCGGCTTCGATGTGCTGGACATCAACTTTGGCTGCCCGGTGAAGAAGGTCCTGGGGCGCTGCCGTGGGGGCTATTTGCTGAGCGACCCTTCCACGGCTTTGGAGATTGTTGCCCGAGTGCGCGAGGCAACGCCTTCGCAAATTCCAGTCACGGTGAAAATGAGGCGGGGGATCGACGATACGCAGGAGAGTCGTGAAAAGTTCTTCGAGATTGCCGAGGGTGCCTTCGACTTGGGTGTCGCTGCCATCACCGTGCACGGGCGAACCGTCGAACAACGCTACATCGGTCCCAGTTCATGGGACGCTTTACGCGAGGTGAAACAGCGGCTTGGAGATCGAACCGTGCTCGGCAGCGGTGACTTGTTTTCAGCCGCGGCCTGTTTGGACATGATTCGGGAAACGGGGGTCGACGGAGTGACTGTTGCCCGTGGGGCGATTGGCAACCCCTGGATCTTTCAACAAGCCCGCGCGTTGGCCGCAGGGCAGCCACTTCCTGCACCCCCACGTTTGCATGAACAACGGGAGGTGATCGCCGAGCATTTTCGTTTGGCCGAGGAGATCTACGGCGAGAAGCAGTGTGGTCGGCAGATGAGAAAGTTCGGAATTAAGTATTCCCGACTGCATCCTCAGCCGGACGCCGTCCGCGATGCCTTCATCGCCGTGAAATGTCGCGAAGACTGGGAGCGGGCATTGGCTCACTGGTACGCCGAGGATCTTCCCGGTCGCGATACCTCCGCGGACGTCGACGAGTGCAACACCGATTGTTCGACGCCGGGTTAATCTGGCCACGATCAGTTCCTATCGGGATTTCGTGCTTGCATGAGGCATGCTCGCCATTCAAGATGCACCCCTGTATGTACTCGATTTGTTTCCGAGAGTCGCCTCGATGCGATGCCACCTTTGGTTCAAGTTGTTTGTTGCTGCTTGCGTTTGTTCTGGGCTCATCGCTCGTATGGCAGATGCGGACGATTCGTCGTTGATTGCCCACTGGAAGCTGAATGGCGATGTGCGCGACTATTCGGGGAATCAACTCAACGGCGTAGGTCACGCGGTGGAGTTCTCGATCGGAGCTGATGACCCACATCCAGGCGAGTCCGCGGCATTCAACGGCGTGAGCTCGTACATCGAAGTACCGCATCACGCGCAGCTAAACTTCGGCACCGACGAGTTCTCGATCAGCGCCTGGGTTCACACCGCGGAAGAACTCGATGACGTACTGGGTGATATCGCGAGCAAGTACGACCCAAAGTCGAGAAAAGGTTTCGTATTCAATATCAAACACAATGTCGGCGGGACGACCGGTCAGGCAAATTATCGCCACGTTCAGTTTGGTATCGATGATAACCGCCTGGATGCCACGTGGACGGATAATGGTCGACCCGGTGAAGCGATCCTGATTTTCTCTCTGGCCGTATTTGATGGCGATCTGTACGCGGGCACTTGCGCGGCCGGGAAAGATTCCGCGGGACATGTCTACCGCTACGACGGTGAGAAAAACTGGATCGACTGTGGTGCCCCCGATCGTTGCAACGCGGTTTCAGCCATGGCGGCATTTGATGGCAAACTCTACGCGGCCGTTTCGAAATACCGCTTGGCAGGATCGTCGTTAACCGAATCGGAAAACCCTTACGACGGCGGAAAGATCTACTGCTACGAAGGAGACCAGCGTTGGGTTCACGTCGGCACCTTGCCCGAGGTTCAGGCCATCAACGGAATGGTTGTGTATCGTGGCAAGCTGTACGTTTCTTCCATGTATGCGCCGGCCGGGCTGTTTCGATACGACGGTCACTCGAAATGGACCAACTGTGGTAGCCCCGGCGGTAAACGGGTCGAAGCGCTGTGTGTCTACAACGGCGACTTATTTGCCACGGGGTACGACGAAGGGGCGGTCTATCGCTATGACGGCCAGGAATGGCATCACTGCGGGCTTCTGGCCGACAACACGCAAACCTACAGTTTCGCCATTCATCACGGGCGGCTGTACGTAGGCACGTGGCGCTCGGGTCGGGTGTATCGCTACGAAGCCGACCACGATTGGACCGATGTCGGACGCCTGGGTGAAGAACTCGAAGTGATGGGCATGGCGGCCTACAACGGAAACCTCTACGCTGGCACGTTGCCCTTGGCCGAGGTTTATCGATTCGACGGAATCGACCAGTGGTATAACACAGGTCGCGTCGATTTCACCCCCGACGTGCGATATCGCCGGGCCTGGACGATGGCCGTTTTCGGGGGGCGGCTGTTTGTAGGCACCTTGCCTTCGGGGCATGTCATGTCGATTGAAGCGGGCAAGAGCGTCACACAAGATCATGAGCTTCCCCCGGGCTGGGTGCATTTAGCCGCAGTGAAGTCGGAAGATCGGCTGAGACTGTACGTCGGTGGTGCATTGGCGGCCGAGTCAACTATGTTCGACTCGCGGGACTTCGACCTGACCAACACCCAGCCACTGAAAATTGGTTTTGGTCCTCACGACTATTTCAACGGGCGAATCAAGGATGTGCGGCTGTATCGAAAAGCACTGTCGGCCCAGGACGTGGCTGATATCTCGGGTGAACAAACCCAAGTCGACAAGTGAGTTTGCGATTGAACTGCTTCGTCGACCATCCGGCAGGTGCTAGCGTTGCCCTTTGGGTTTCGTGTCTCGTTTGGCCCGGCTTTTGTGAGCCATTCCGACTTGTCTTGACGGCGAGTCCTTGGATTGCGGATGATTTCCCCTCCTCTGCCCAGGAACGGAGTTCGATCGAGTGTTCGGCGGGCGGGAATGCGAGCGATTGGCCAGCGTTTGCTCAATGTAGTCGTTCTCGGTCGACGATCATAAGAGAGCGGTCCTGAATCTCTTGTGCTGAAGCATTTCCATAGATGGCTTAAAGTCGAAGGCACGACTGGAATGGCAACCGCGGATCCTTCCATTGCGTCTCAGATTCCATCGCTAGCGCGGTGGCCTGCGATTGCATTCGGTGGTTTGGGCCAAAGCGAGCGAAATCTGTGGAGTGCCGCGCTGTTGGTGTTGGTCCTCATTCTAGGATTTGAGGCAATCCGCTGGGCTGAGATCTCGTTCGTGGCCCCTGCAGGCAAGGGCGTGGTCGAGAATGCGGCCGAGGCTTCGACCCGATTTTTCACGATTCCACACGTGATCATCGGCTTCCTGTTCATGATCACGTCGACGCGCAATCAAACCGTGCACAAACGGCTGTGGATTGTCGGGCTGCTGGGTGTTGGAGCCGTATTGTCTTGCGCCTACGGTGGGATGCTGAGCAACGGGGGTAAGCTTCTGGGCGCCGCGTTTCTGTACAGCTATTTTCTCGTGCACGAACTCCGCGACGAGATGAACTTCTACCGCCTGCTCGATGGTTCGCCCCAGCTTGCAGACGACAAGAACTTTAAACATTTCGGCCGCCAACAGATCGCCTTGCTGGTTGGCGGCGTCGTGTTCATCCTGTGGGTGAGCGGGACGATGCGAACCCCCTCGGTGTTGGCATTGCCGGGTGTGTCTTTTGCGGGCATGGCGGGAATCGTAGTGATGGGCGCCATCGTCGGAATTTTGGCAATGGCGGCTTCTTACAGGTCGTATGCGGCTCGCCGGGGTACCAGCATCCTGCAGGTGATCCGCGATCATCGCCAGCTCATTCGGCTTTATGTGGCGATCTTCGTGCTGACGATCGTGGGGGCCATTCTCACGGATCGGCTCTACCCGATTATTTTGATGCACGTTTCGGTGTGGTACGTGGTGACATGCCGTATGCTTAAGCAGAAGTCCGCAACGGGAACTACAGTTGGCACATGGCCATGGATGCGGGGAACCTTGAATGGATTCCGCACATTGCACATCGGGCTTGCCATGGTGTGCATGTTGTTGGGGGCTTTGGCCGTCTACGCTGCCGGGCCATTAGACCATGTATGGTGGTTCATCTCGCCCGAGGCGTTTCCCTACTGGACGATCATGCACATCTCGGTGAGCTTCGTCCCTCGCTGAGCATTGTCTTACTACGCTGGGAAGAGTTTCTGTCGGAATTCTTCCCACTCGTTGACGCGGGTATCGAGTTGCTCTTTACCCAGTAGTCGCGTCACCCATTGGTCCATACGCCGCAGACGTTCCGACACCGAGGCCATCGCGTTGTAGGCCAGCTTGTAAGGGGCGCAACTTCCCGCCTGGGCCAGGGCGTCGAAGGCTTCGCGGGTTAGTTGGAACACACGAACCGGGGTCTTGGCCCGAACGTCTGCTGAGTGCAGTGCAGGATGGAAAAACGATAGTTCGCCAAAGTGGCTATGGGGACCGATCTCTGCCAACAATACCGGATCACCGGTGGTGGTACCGTCGCCTTGGTGCTTGAAAACTTCGCACTTACCTTCCAGCAAAACCCACAAGTTTTGTCCGTTTCCACCTTCGTGTAGGATCAGTTCGCCGGGCTTGAAGTCGACAAACTGTGCGACTTCAGAGAGTCTCTGAATGTCTTCGTCGCTCAAGCCATCAAACATAGCGATCGACTGTAACGTATCGGTCTGCTCGCTCACGTGATTCCTCCTAGTACGGTGGCCCGCCCAACGCGTCCGATCCCTAAGATATAAGCGGCGGTACGCAGGCTGACGTTACGTTGTTCGGCGATGTCCCAAACCTCGTCGAAGGACTCGCTCATGATGTGATCCAATTCCTGCCGCACTCGATTCAATCCCCACTTGTAGTGCTGCCGGTTTTGCACCCACTCGAAGTAGCTTGCCGTCACTCCGCCGGCGTTGGCCAGAATGTCTGGCAGCACCACGACGCCCTTGTCATGGAACAGTTCGTCCGCCTCAGGGCGAACGGGCTCGTTCGCGGCCTCAACTATGATTTCGGCCCGCACACGTTCTGCATTTTCAGACTTTAAAACACCGCCAAGTGCCGCAGGGATGAGCACATCGACGTCGAGTTCCAGCAGTTCGTCATTGGTGATTCTGTCGGCATCGGGATAGTCTTTAAGCGATCCGTCGTGCTGCGAGGCCCAATGAATGAGGGCCGAGATATCGAGTCCCTGGGGACGATAGTACCCACCGCTAACGTCACTCACGGCCACCACCTGGCAGGTGGCTTCATGTAAGAACTTCGCCGCATGCGACCCAACATTGCCAAATCCTTGAATGGCAATTCGCGTCTTCGATTGATCACGCTCCAGACGATCGAGCAGCCTCAGCGTGAGGATGCCCACGCCTCGGCCGGTCGCCTCATCGCGACCCGGGAGTCCGTGCATTTCGACGGGTTTGCTGGTGACGCAGGCCGGCTTGAAGCCGTGGTACTTGGAATATTGGTTCATGATCCAGGCCATCACTTGGGCGCTGGTTCCCATGTCAGGAGCTGGGATGTCGGTATCGGGACCGATGACGTCGTGGATTTGATCGATGAACTTGCGGGTAATGGTCTCCAGCTCGCGATGGCTAAGCGCTCTGGAATCGACTGCGATCCCCCCCTTGGCACCGCCGTAAGGGATATTCACAACGGCCGTCTTCCAGGTCATCAACGTTGCCAACGAGCGGACTTCATTCAGGTCCACCTCGGGGTGGTAACGAAGTCCCCCCTTCATTGGTCCCCGGGCGTCGTCGTGTTGTACTCGGTAGCCAATCAAGGTGACTAACTCGCGGTTGTCCATCTCGACGGCAACCTGCACGCGAACCTCGCGCTTGGGAGTGATCAACAACGTGCGCATGTTGTCCGTCAGTCCAAGGTGGTCGGCTGCTCGATGGAAATACATCCGTGTGGCGTCGAGCGCTGCCTTGCCCTCGTTGGGGCGTTTCTCAAGTTTGGAACTGGTTGCGGACATGGTTTTCACCAGGTGTGGTCGTTCGTTGAGCTTTTTCCCGAGAGCCTCCGCACTACGAACGCAGAAGTTTCGCACTCGAGCCGTGTGGCCACAATATCAATTCAGGTGCTCTGCCGGTAGAAGACTCGCAAAGAACAGGGGTTCGTGGCCAATCTTCCTGGAATCCTCCTGCACAAGAAGTGGGGTTTACCGCTGGCCGAAGGGCGGCCATCAAAACATAGTGTTTGACCGTTCGACATACGAATCGGGGCAGCCTGAAACTCTCCAATTTGTCATGCTTATCGCGGGATTTATTCCTCTTCATGGGTTGGTTCGGAATTACTTCTAGGGCCGATAACGGCTTTGCAGGGTATAGCGTGGGCGCGGTACATTGAGTTACAGCGGAACAGAAAGCCCAGACAAGTCGACGTAAGTCGGTTATTCACAACATTTCTACGTCTCGGGCAATCCGCCGGTTCAGCACACTTGGCGGCGATGGCAATAACAACCGAACAATTTTGGCACTTGGCAGAACGCTCCGGCTTGCTAACCGCAGAGCGTCGCGAGGCACTGGTCGAAGAAACCAGTCGGCCTGGGGGCCCGGCAGCGAAAGGCAGTCCCGTTGCGCTGGCCGAATGGCTGGTCAAGACTCATGTCATCAGCCGTTACCATGCCGCTGTTCTGCTCAAAGGCCAACCCGGGCCGTTCCACTTTGACGACTACCAGGTGTTCGATCGAATCGGTAGGGGACGCTTGAAGGGTGTCTTCTGGGCGGTTCATCTACCAACCAAGTATGTTGTTTTCTTGCGACCGCTTTCCGGGCCGACCCTCAAAGACAATGAGCAGATGAAGGCCGTCGCCACACGGGTTTCGGCCGCAGCGAAGATTAAGCACGAGACGGTTTCTCGTTGCTTTGAGCTGGTCGGAGATGGTGCGCACCAGTTCGTCGCCTGTGAACCGCTCGAAGGTTGTAGCCTGTCCGAGTACCTCGCGGGGAAACGCAGGCTTTCCGCAGTCGAAGCCTGCAGAATTGCCAGTTCTTGCGCAAGGGGTCTGGCCGAGATGCATGCCCAGGGAGTGTTTCACACCAGCGTGCGACCCTCGAGTATTTGGATTTTCCCCGATGGACGAGCAAAATTGCTGCAGGTGCCACTGGGAATCGACCCTCTGATGGATCCCAAGCTTGCGTTAACGGCTCTGGCGAAGTCGGGACAAGAGTTGCTTAGTGGCCGGGGTGAGCCTTCGGCGGGTGTGATGCGCAGGTTGGACTATCTTGCTCCGGAAATCGTGGCCGGCGATACAACCCCTCAACCATGCAGTGATATCTATGGTCTGGGATGCACGCTGTATGCCATGTTATCAGGCCAGGCCCCCCCGTTAGGAGTTGAAACTCCAGCTCAGCGACTTCGTTTCCGTGAAGAACGGGAATTGCCCGCCTTGGATGATGCCCATCCGGAAGTGCCTCGTCCAGTGGCAAAGTTGGTCAGCTTCATGCTGGCCCGCGAGCCTGCCAATCGATATCAACAGGCCGCGCATGTTGTCGAAGCCATGAAACCGTTCGCCGGTGCAGAGGACGACCTGAGTGAGCCGCCTTCCCCTGCGGCGATGGCCTACCAACAATGGCTTGCCCGACCGGCCGCGAGCACACAAGGGCCAATTTCACAAGAATCGTTCTCGGATGCACCGTTTGACCAGCACGTTCCGGAATCGATCCCCGATTTGGCTGATTCGGTCGCCCGCGAACCGGCAGGTATTTCGATCTCGACATCCCCGCCGCCGAGACGCCGCTCGGGCGGAAAGGCGGCGATGTTCGTCGCCGCCGCTTCGGTGCTGTTTGCTGCTGCCGGTTTGGCGTTCTGGTACCAGTCCGGTGAAGTGACACCGACCGGGAAGAAGCCGGCCGCTGACAACGAGATTGTGGCGAATGATCAGGCCTCGCCCGCCGAAGTCGGCATGTCGACCGAAGGAGCCTCGGCGTCGATGGAGGAGACAATTCGTTCTCCGCTGGGCCCTCCGCTATGGGAATCGCCGACCGCGGGTGAGCCGATCGACCTCTCGTATTTACCACCGGGAGTACAGATTGTCTTTGCGATTCAACCAGCCGCTTTGGTTGCACACCCGGAGGGGAACAAACTGTTGGATGCCCTGGGGAAGTGGGGTGACTATCTTCGAGAGGATCTTGTCGAAATTGCCGGGACCGAACTGACCAATATCGACCGGGTGTCCATCGGATTGCTGGACAACAGTCCCAACCCTCCCCAACCTGGCTGGGTGATTTGGACTACCGAACCCATTTCCTGGGATCAGCGACTTGATCGGTGGGAAGGTGGTGAGGCCTTCGAACTGCTCGGCCAGCGGGTTTTTCAGCGAGATGAAATGATCTACTTCGCTCCCCGAGAAGGAGGCGATCGACAACTGGTGGTGGTACCGCGGTCGGCGGCCGAGGAGATGATTGCTTCTGCGGGCAAACCACCCCTGCTGCGTCGCGAATTGGAGATACTAGCCGAACAAAGTGACGACCAGCGGATGGTCAATGTGTTGTTCACGCCCAATTTCTTATTCACCGGGGGCAAGCAATTGTTCGCCAACGAGGGAGAATCACTGAAACAACCGTTGTCCGAATTCCTCGGATCCGAAGCACGCGGCGGTTTGTTCAGCCTGCATTTGGACGACGACCTGTTTCTCGAGTTGCGACTCGAGGGTTCAAGCGAACAACTCCCCTTGGTCATGGCCAAACAATGGCGCGACCGAGTGCATGCACTTCCCGCGAAGGTCAGTTCTCACGTGTGGTCCCTCACTCCGTCGCCCTACAGCCAGAAAATGCTGGCCCAATTGCCACGGATGATCGAGGCGTTTGAAAAGTACACTCGCGCGGCTGTCGAAGGCAGAGAAACGATCTTGAGGTGTTACCTGCCGGTTACCGCCGCTCATAATCTGGTGCTCGGAACCCAGTTGGCCCTGCTGGAAACCGGCGGAACCATGCAACTCGCTCTGGAACCATCGAATGAGCCGAGGATGGATGTTGCCACGCGGCTTGCCCAATCGTACGCGTTGTCGGTTCCACGAGGGCCACTCGATCAGGTGATCGCCCAGGTGAGTCTGGACCTGGGGGTGGAGATCGTCATTCTGGGGAGCGATTTACAGCTCGAAGGAATTACCAAGAACCAATCGTTTGGCTTGAAGGTCGAAGATTCAACCTATGCTGAAGTGCTTCAAGAAATCCTGGAACTAGCCAATCCGGATGGAAAGCTGGTGTATGTCATCAAGCCCAAGGATGGTGAGGGGGAGGATATTATCTACATCACCACTCGGGCCGCGGCCGGCTCCCGAGGAGATACGCTGCCCGCGGACTTCAAGGCGGAGTGAAGCGATACTCGGTGGGAGTACGAAACCCGAAAGTGCAACCTGATTCAAGGCCGCGTACTTCGTTCTGTTTGTCATTGCGTTGAAGGCTGAACGTGGAATTATTCAAGATTCGTTGCACGACTTGCCAGTCCAAGCTCCGCGTTCAAGATCCGGCGGCTGTCGGGGAGATTGTGGCCTGTCCGAAGTGCAACAGCATGGTGCTCATCGATCCTCCCGTCGATTGGGTGCCCCCGAAGATCGTTCCCGGCGCAGAATCCAAACGCCCTATAGTAGCCGTAACCACGGACTCCAGCGGAACGTTTTCGGCTGGTACGCCATCCAAGAAAGAAGAATCCGCTCAAGCTCCCGAGGCAGCTTCGGTCCAGCCATCGCAAAAACAGAAAGCTAATACAAGCCCGGACCAGCCTGTTGTTTCCGGTCTCACCGATGAGGGAACCGCTGCGGGACCGGTGGATGATATTCACCTTTCGCCCACCGAACAGCTAAGTCGAAAGCTGACGTTGCTGATGATCGTCCCGGCCGTGGCACTGTTCGCATTCACCATCTATTGGACGATTGCCGCATTGAGAATCGAGAAAACCACCGTTGCCACAGCGGAGGCTCCGGCGGAGGTAGAAGACGTTGATCCGATCGAGGATCGAGCAGGCCCAGTCGACGTCGGAGAAGATGCAGCGGTCATTTCACCGTCGGGTGTCCCTTGGATTCCTCCGGAGGCCGCTTACCTCGTTCGAATTGGACCCTCGGTGCTACGTTCTTCAGAAATAGCCCGGGTCGTGATCGAGAACAACGTGAACACCTTTTGGGAAGCGCTTGTTCCCCTTCTTCAGGATATCGATTCAGCGAATCTGGCCATCGAGTCGCTTCAATGTGCGGGCCGCATACCCGGGCAATGGGGCAACGACAGCGTGTTTGTGATTCGGCTTTCCAGCCCCGCGGAGGATGTCGCAAGGTGGTTCGCCACCGGAAAACCGACGGATATCAAAGTGGCGGGTGAGCCCTGCCGGGTCTTTGAGTCTTGGCAGTGGTCCTATCCTCTGGCACGGGTTGGTGAGCAGACGTTGATTTCCGGCTCGCCGGCGATGCTAGGAACCGAAGAGCTAGGCGCACGCGAAGTCCAGGTCTCACCAACGCTCACGAACCTGCTCGGGGATGACTTGCAGGCTCTGGAAGCAAACGCCGCTGCGTTTCGTTTTGCGGCTGAATTGTCAAGGAAGAGCGAGCCGAAATTCAATTGGCTCCCCGATTGGGTTGTGAAACAGTCGTCTGTGTCCGATGCGTGTGAGCAGCTGGAAGCCATTCCGGCAGGGGTCGACATGCAGATTGCAGTCGCCGAGCTACCGGAGGTGAGCTTCGCACTGTTGAGTGCCGACGAGGATCAAGCAACATCGCTAGGTCAGGCTCTGCAGCAGGTACTGGGTGATCTCGAAGAGAAATGGCAGCGGGAGATTGCCGATCTTGAAAAGCAGGGCCAGGCGGGAAGGCTGCCGGAAGGTGTTGTCGATCAGGTGCGGGGTGTGCTGAGCCAGGGGATGGCGGTGTTGCAGACCGCCGCGACCCTTGAAGATGGCGTGATGCTAAAGACGACCTTCACGCTCCCCGGCAGCCTGGACAACGTGGCGTCATCCTTTCTCGACTCTTGGGAGGGCCGCCAGCGATTTCGCGATCTGCAATACATCGAAGGTGATTTAGACCACCAACAAACCATACTGAAGGGGCTTACATCGGCTGCCGGCGCTGAAGGGTACTGGCCCCTGGGGGCGGCGGGTGCGGTGCAATTGCCGGCCGACACACGCTTGAGCTGGATCGCTTCGATGCTTCCTCATTTGGAAGGGAATGATGCGTATCGGGGAATGTTTGACCAATTGAACTTCTTTCGATCGTGGAACGATCCGGCCAACTTGGAAGTTGCGAGGACTCCGCTGAAGCTATTTACCAATCCGAGATTGGGGGCGTCGGTCACAGCGGCCGGATTTCCTACCACCAACTATGTCGGCGTGGCGGGCTTAGGAGCCGATGCCGCATCGCTGGAACCTGCCGATCCGCGTGCCGGCATGTTCAATGTTCGCCATCGCGTTCTCTTAGAGGACATTAAGGACGGATTATCCCAGACGATCGCCATCATGGGGGTCACGGGCAGGCTGGGACCTTGGGCCGCCGGCGGTGATGCCACCGTGCGGCCATTAACGGCACAGCCCTACAGAGGCGGTCCCGATCATTTTGGTAGTGGCATGAACGGGGGAATGTTCGTCGGCATGGCTGACGGATCGGTGCGATTCATTGCCGATGATGTTGACTTGCGCGTCATGGAACAGCTCGTCACCATCAACGGTGGTGCCATCGATCCGCAGGTTGCGGCCAGTGCGTTAATCCCGGCGTCGCAATATTTGGAGAGCGATTCGCAGGCAGAAGAAGCCACCACCGTCGAAGTAGGAATGGAACCTGTTGAGCTGGAACAGAAAGAAGCCATCGCTTACGACCCGCAAGAGGTGGAGGCGAACGCCAGCGCGGATGCGATTCTGGACACCATGTTGGCTGCCATCGACTTTGACGACGCCACGTTGGACGACTTCGCCGAGTTCATGACCCAACTCACCACGGTGAAGGTCGATTTCGATCACGATGCCCTCTCCGACGCTGGTATCGCGACGAACGATATCCTCTCCGTTCATCTGCATGGCGCTTCCTATCGAGCGATTCTCGACGCCGCCCTCAAGCCGCTGGGACTGGGCTTTGTCATTCACCAAGGTGGGTTGCTGATTACGACGATCCCCAATCGAGACAGCCTCCAACGCGTCGCGGTTTACTCAGTCGCCGATCTGTGTGGCGATCGTGCGGAGGCCTATGAGCGATTGTCGCAAGAAGTGCAGGGCATGATCGAGCCGGAGAGCTGGAGCACCGTTGGCGGTCCCTCGCGGCTGGAAATTGAAGAGTCTGCGTTGATTGTCGAGGCGAACGAACAAGTACACCCCGCGTTGGCAAATTACCTGGCAAAGCTTCGGCTCGCGCGTGAAATTGCGAATGAGGAAGCCAATCGTTCCGAGGTCGCCCTGATTTCCCGGGTGTCCGGTGCTTTCGAAGCGTTGCAAACACCGGTGGATCTGACCTTCGATAACCCGACCCCTCTCAATGAGATTCTGAGTCGCTTACAGACAAGCTCCAGCGTTAATTTGCTGGTTGACACGGCAACACTCGACGCAGCAGGAGTTACCCTCGACGTCGAAACAATCTTGCAGGCGGCGGGTGCCACGTTGGGGCAGGCGCTGGACCGCCTCTGCAATTCTCTGGATCTGACATTTCTCATCCAGGATGCCAATACAATCCTCGTTACTACGCCCACCGCGGCAGCCAGTTCACTGGAAGTGGAATTCTACCCCGTCGAAGCACTACTCAACGAGGATACTTCCACCGACCTGCTTATGAATGACATCCGGACCCGCATTGCCCCTCAAAGCTGGCGAGGAACCGGCGGGCCCGCAGCCATGGCGTTTGACGAAGCCGGCAAGTGTTTGATCGTGCTGCAAACTCAAACCGCGCAGGCCCAAATTGAGTTGCTCTTGGCAGAGATGTTGGCGAATCAGGCTCAAGAGTGATCTCAGCTTGCCCCGGTGTGCGATGAAGTGGTTCACTCCTTCATCGTAAGTTCCGGAAGGGTGAGCAGTGCCCCGGTTAGAAAGCAGATCGCTCCCTGCAGGGTGAACGCCACGGCGACGATTATCAGCTTGTTAGCCGTTTCTTGGGGGAGCACAATCGAAAACACAGCCGCGACCATGAACCCGATGCACCCCAAGAGATTGACGAACACCACCCACCACGAGAGGCTTTTCGGTTCCCAGCTCCAGTACGCGTGCGACGCCTCGATGAAGGCGAGATACCCGGATGAAAGAAATAAGACTGAACCCACGAAATCGGGGATCCATACCAATAAATCCTGATCGAACCACGTTAGCGACGGAATCATCGCGTCGAACGTGTTCAGGTTGAACAGCAAGGTGCCGAGAAACTGTAGGAAGCAACTCAGCCATCCGAGGTCACCGGGTCGCCAGCCCAAGACGCGAGTTCCACGCCATGCCTTTGCGGAAGGTGAAACCACATTCGCAGCCTGAAATAACTGCAAGTATGCCGCCACGGTGAACGGAATCGATCCGGCAAAGTAGACGGCGTTGGGAGTCATGGATTCGATCGAGGTTTGCGTAGCATATTGCGTTGCCAAAACGATCACGCTGGCCACCGCGAACAGCGAGGCTCCGATCGCGAATATGATCCCGATCCACCAGTTCAATTCCCCGGGTTCGAAAAGACAGCCCCGCAATCTTTCCGACAGCGACATTGCCGGGGCTGATTCCGGAACGGCCAGGCCCTTGCGATGATGTCGCGAACTCCAGACCCGCAACGACCCATCCGCCGCACGTTCGACGCGACGGGTAACAAACGGCTTCGGTCCCCGCGACTCAATAACTTCAACGTCGGGAACATGATGGTCGTTGTTGTTGGTCATGTTCCTGGGGGGAAGTGGTATCGATCAGTGACCGTTCGGAGGGAGTTGCCTCGATCGGTGGTGCACACGCCGCTGGAGCCGCGCCCAAAAGACGGGTTGAGACAACTACTGCGGACCACCCTCCTGCCACAGTATTGTCTCGCATCGCTCGAGGGGGGGAAACATCACGTCCATTTGCCAATTCTGCTTCATGCCGGGAAAGACGGACTTCATGGATTCGCACGCGTTCTTGAAACCTGGCCAGTTCTCGCTGATTTCCAACCAGTCTTCAGCATCGATCGCTTTGAAGAAGCCAACACAAATCTCGTCCATGGTGAACACGTCGTACTTATAGGCGATGATCTTCTTGACTTCAGACCAATGGATTACGGCCCGCACCTCTACCCCATGAAAGATCTTCAAGCCATGCTCGTCGGTGCGAATTGCAACCTTCGGTTTTGGCCGTTTGCCCCCAAAGATCACTTTTAAGCACTTCTTGATGCACATGGGGGAATTTTACATCGCACAGATCGGCTATTACTCCAGACCGGTCCGACCCAGTCGATCTACGAGCGTCCAATCGACATCTTCCGGAAAGCGAAAAACTGCGACTGCACGTCTAACCTCCGGCCATGTATCCACGGGAAGTGCGTTAATTTCATGCAATGCGCTATAAGCAACGTCGCGCAATTCGAGTGACTGAGATTCATCACAAACAATCTTCGTCAACACGACATTGATTTCTGCTCGATCATTTTGCTTCGCGGAGCGAGCTAGTTTACGTATGGCGAGGATGCGCACATCGACATCCGTTGCTTCCCGGAGTAGGTCCTTGCACTTCTCCAGAAACCCAGCGGGAGGTGTTGTGTCATCAGTGAAGCATCGCAAAGCTCGACGAACTACAATAGGATCAGACGAGCTTAGCTCGGCGAATCTTGCAGCCAAAGCATCGCTTTCTAGGCCACTCGGTTCTTTCCGCTGCTTCTCGTGCAATCTTGCATTGCCTCTTATCGATTCGATGAGATCAGATAACGTGCTTATCCACTCAACAGTTAGTCGCTCGGCAATGGCACGATCCCCAATTCGGTAATGCTGTTCGAGTACTGAGTAACATAGCTTTCCAACATCTTCCCGCAATTCATTCTTCCTGAAGGCAGACTCTATTGCATTCAACATCAGGCCACGAACAATCTGGTCGTCATCGCAAAACACAAGAAGGTGGACCGACTCGTCAGGTAAACACTTCAATAAAGAGTTGTCATCGCATACTGCCAACGCAATGCCTAACCGCTTCTCTGCTGTCATAGATTCAAGAGACTTAGGGTCACTGAATCTCGCAATGTCTAGGCTGTCTCCCCGAGATGCAGCCACTTCACTGCGTAGACTGCCTCGCGAGCTTAAGAACGAATACGCAGACTCGAGATCAGTCAGCCCAGTTGTGTGAAGATAGCCGAATGGTTTTTCAGAATTCCAATCCTGCATTTTCCAGGCTCTTTAAATTCCGGGCAGAAACACTTCGATCGAGGCCTGCACAGCTTCGATCGATGGGCGAATCGCTTCTCTGGCCTGATTTGTGCTGTCCAGCCGTGCATTAATATACTCGCTGTGAACGCCTGTATCCTCTTTGTTATTCGGATGCGTACATTAGCTTCCTGTGCTGAGCATCGAGTTGGCCTGACTTCATGGTTTCACACGCGTTCTTGAAGCCCTGACAGTTCTCGCTGGTTTCCAGCCAGTTCTCGGTTTCGACGGCGGTGAAGTGGCCAACATATCTCGTCCACGGTTAAGATGTCATACTTACAGGCGACGTTTTTCTTGATTCCAGACCAATGGAATTCAGCCCGCACTTGTTGATGCACATGGGGGGATTTTCAACCATCGCCGCTGACCCGTATCACGAAACCCGTCCAGGACGCTTTGCGTACCACTGAACGCGACCGCATTCGTGGCAAAACAGGGTCGTGGCTGTTTTGTTGGCCCAATCTAGGTCGAGAAACGTCAACACGGCCGTATTCAATTGTGCTTGCCCCTCGTGAAAGAGCTGACCCCCGCAATGTTCGCACGTGACGATCTTACCAGCGGCAGAGTAACGAGCCGGGCCAGGCCCTTGAGATATCGCCCTCGATGCACGGCGGAATCCTTCCAAAATACCCATCGAGCTCTCCTCTCGATTCAGAATGGTGCTAGAGAGTTTCGGAGTGCTATTCGTCACAGAGCATGAAATATTGCGAGATTAGAGCTGCTTCGCAGTGACCGTGGGTAAGAGACTATCTCCCCGAGCTTAAGGCTTCGCGTGCTTTCAACGCCAACTTTGCCGCCTCTTCCGCGGTGTCTGCCAGTGCCGTGAGGTGGCCCATCTTTCTGCCCGGGCGGGGTTCTTGTTTTCCGTAGAGGTGGAGATGCACGCCGGGTACGTTGCAGGCGGCGGCCCAGTTCGGGGTACCGTCTTCCCATTGATCACCCAAGAGATTGGCCATGGCGGCGGGGCGCAAGTAGGCGGTCGAGCCTAATGGCAAACCGCAGATGGCACGCAATTGTTGTTCGAACTGGCCGGTCATACAGGCATCCCACGTCAGGTGGCCCGAGTTATGGGGCCGTGGGGCAATCTCGTTGACCAGCAGTTGTTCGTCGGTGGTCAGGAAGAATTCAACGCATAGAACGCCGACGACGTCCAGTTGTTCGAGCACCGCGTAAGCCATTTCGATGGCTTGCTGTTCGATACGGTCTGGCACCGAGGCCGGCGCGATCGAGAGATCGAGAATGTGATTGCGATGGTCGTTGTGGATTACCCCGTAGTTGGCCATCTGACCGTCCAGCCCCCGCGCGGCCACGACGGAAACTTCCTTTTGATAATCGACCCACTGTTCCAATACGGCCTCGTCCGATTCCAGGGCTTTCCAGGCATCGGCGGCTTGGGTCGACGGATCGATACGAATCTGTCCTTTGCCGTCGTATCCCCAGCCGGCGGTCTTAAGCACGGCCGAGTGGTTGGCTGCGATCAGGGCCGATTCCAGTTGTTCGAGAGAACGAATCTCCCAATACGGTGTGACCGCGATGCCTGCACCGGAGAGGGTGCCTTTCTCCCGCAGGCGGTTTTGGGCCGTATGCAGAACGCTGCCGGCCGGGCGAACCGCCGCATGCTGGGCAGCCGCATCGGCCGTGGGGAGCGGAATGTTCTCGAACTCGAACGTCACCACGTCGACTTCTGAAGCAAACTTGCCCACCGCGTCGAGGTCCTCGTACGGGGCCTGTACCTCACGATCGGCAACCTGCCCAGTTGGCGTATCGTAGTCTGGCGAGTAAGTATGCACCCGGTAGCCTAATCGGCGGGCCGAGAGGGCGAGCATCCGCCCGAGTTGTCCGCTACCTAAGACTCCAATGGTTGCGCCGGGAAGAATGACACGGTTCACGGCAGGGAGTCTCCCATGACTCGTTCAGTCTGTTCGCGTTGAAAGTCGTGAAGTTTCTCTCGCAGGTCGTCACGAGAGTTCGCCAGAATTCGTACCGCCAAAAGTGCCGCGTTGGTAGCGCCTGCGGTGCCAATGGCCATCGTGCCTACCGGTACACCCCCTGGCATCTGTACGATGGAGAGCAGTGAATCCAACCCCTGCAGGGCGCGGCTTTGCACGGGCACGCCCACCACGGGTAAGGTCGTCTGCGACGCGATCATCCCGGGCAGATGGGCCGCCCCACCAGCACCGGCAATGATGACCTCCAGCCCTCGCGATTCCGCTTCTTGGGCGTACTGGCCCATCCACTCGGGCGTGCGATGGGCCGAAACAATGCGGTATTCGTGAGGTACATCGAACCGCTGCAGGATCTCCACGGCATGCTGCATCGTTTCCCAGTCCGATTTGCTCCCCATCACCACACCGACGAGGACCGCTTCTGTCTTGCTCATAGAATCCACTCACCAGGCCGTTGTTTGCAGTGCATAAGTTACCAAGACCACCGCTGAGGCGAAAGCAAGGCCGTGTGCTTCGACGAAACTATTGCGATCGATGTTTGACTTTGCCCCGAATCACCAGTAGCTTTCGCCCTGCACGTATCACGACACCGATCATCCACAATTCACCTCGTTCAAGCCCATCGACGATGAAGATCGAACGCATCGAGACTTTGGTTTGCCATGCACGGATGCGAAACTGGATATTCGTGAAAGTGGTGACCGACCAGCCGGGGCTCGTTGGCTGGGGAGAAGCCACCTTGGAATGGCACACCCGCGGCGTTGTGGGAGCGATTGAAGATGTGGCTCAGCTCGTGGTGGGCGAGGACCCCACAAGGGTTGAACATCTGTGGCAGATGATGTGGCGGCAGCATTTCTGGCACGGGCATGGCATCGTGCGGTCCACGGCCATCGCCGGCATCGATATCGCCCTGTGGGACATTGTCGGCAAGGTGGCCGGAATGCCCTGCCATCGTCTGTGGGGAGGTCCCGTTCGGGATCGGATTCGGTTGTATTGCCATTTGGGCGGCGGTGACATGCGACGGTTCTACGAGACACCGGTCGACAACGCCAAGCAGTTCGCCGAGTTGGCCGTCGAGGCCGTGGACGATGGTTTCTCGGCATTCAAATCGATGGCGGTTCCTCCCACGATGCCGATCGAGGGATTGCAGCCGGTGTTGGCTGCCGAGTCTTGCGTGGCTGCCATGCGAGAAGCGGTCGGCGATCAGGTTGACATCATGGTCGATTGCCACGCCCGACCATCACCCGCGATGGGGATGCGATTCGCCAAAGCGCTCGATCCTTTCGGTCTGTATTTTCTAGAAGAACCCTGCTGGCCCGAGTCGGCGGCCGAGATGGCACGCATCAATGCGGCGGTGACCACTCCGATTGCCACCGGCGAGCGCGTGACGCACTTGGCAGGCTTTCGCGATTTGTTTGCTCAACGAGCGTGCGAGATTTGCCAGTTGGATATCACGCATTGCGGTGGATTGAGCGAAGCCCGACGCATTGCGGCCCTGGCCGATGCACACCGCATTGCGTTGGCGCCGCACAACCCCCAAGGTCCCGTCAGTACGGCGGCGTCGCTGGAATTCGGCTTCTCGCAGCTGAGCTACATCATCTGCGAGTCGGTTCATGCCGATGTGCCGTGGCGACAAGACGTGGTCAGCGAAGGCTTCACCGTCGATGAACAAACTCGAACCGTGACCCCCAATACGCAGCCGGGGTTGGGGATCACCATCAACGAAGAGGAAGTGAAACGCCACCCGTTCCAACAGGAAGAACTGCAACGGGTGTTCTATCGCGACGGTAGTGTCGGGGACTGGTAGGCATTGAAACGTTTGGTAAGGCGATGAGCAGCCGGAATTCAAGCTCCGAAGATGCACCGAACCGTCCTGTCGGCTGCGCGGCCCACCCGTCGTTTCAGGGAATGATCGGTTTGGCGCGGGCTGACATTACTCCGCCGGTGGGCATCTACGCTCGAAACTGGGGTGCGGCGCGCCACGAGGTGGCCAGTTCGATCCATCGCCCCCTGACGCTCACCGCACTGACGTTGGCACAGGACGAGCAGAGTGAACCGCTGGTCTTGATCGACGCCGACTTGGGGTGGTGGCGGTCGAGAGAACTGTTTCATTCGTTCAGAAACCAAGTCTTGGAGATGCTGTCGCTCGAACACCCGTCTCTGATCTTGGCACTCAGCCATACCCATGCCGGCCCGGTGCTGGCAGAGATAGAGAGCGACTTGCCGGGCAGCGATCTACTAGCGAACTATCTCGAACAGCTTGTCGCAACATCGATAGAAACCGTCAAGGCGGCGCTCGAGGGTGCCAGGCCTTCTGTGCTCGACTGGCATGTGGGGCGATGCCAACTGGCGAAGTGTCGGGACTTGCGGGACCCGACGCCGGGACAGAATCGCTTTGTCTGCGGATTCGATCCAAGCGGCAGCCCGGATGATACGTTGGTGCTGGGGAGAGTGACGGACGCCGAAGGCGACACCAGGGCCGTGCTAGTCAACTACGCGTGTCACCCGACGACGCTTGCGTGGGAGAATGCGGCGATTTCGCCCGACTTTATCGGAGCCATGCGCGAGACGATCGAGTCGCAGGCCGACGGGGCTCTGGCCTTGTTCTTGCAAGGTGCGTCCGGGGAATTGGCCCCGAGTTATCAATACGTGGGGGAACCCAGCGTGGCCGATCGTCACGGCAGGCATTTGGGTTTTGCCGCGTTGGCCACTCTGGAAGATATGAAGCCTGCTGGCCAAGAGATGGTCTTCGATCGGGTGGTCGAATCGGGAGCCCCCCTGGCCGTCTGGAAGCACGAGCCGGTTGAGCTTTCCCCACGCCTATCAGCCCGGCAAGAAACCATTGAGCTTCCCCTCAAGCCGTGGCCTTCGGCGGAAGCGTTGGAGCAACAGCGAGTCGCCTGCGAAGATCGCGCGGACCAAGAGCGATTGCGGCGACGAAGGGACATTCGCCGCGAACTGGGAGATGGGGATCACTACCGGCTGCCACTGCACATCTGGCGGATGGGCGACGCGATTTTGGTTGGCTCCATGGCCGAGGCGTATTCTTCGCTGCAGGTTCAGCTTCGCCAACGATTTCCGGAGAAGACCATCATCGTGATGAACCTCATCAATGGTTCGATCGGATACCTGCCGCCGGCGAGCCTGTATGACTCGGATATTTATCAAGTGGAGCAGACTCCTTTTGCCCACGGTTCTCTGGAAACGATGATTGAGGCGTTCACGCAAGTAATTCGAGCAGAATTGGGAAACGACGCGCAAGAGATTGGTTCGGCAACGAACGAGTAATCGAAAGCAGCATAGCATCATGGCCAATGTTCCACTCGCCGGTGTCCTGCCGGTTTTGCATACGCCCTTTCTCGACGATGATCAGATCGATTTCGGAGGATTGCGGCGTGAAATCGATTGGACCTTCGGTCTGGGGGTGGATGGTGTGTGTGCCGCCATGGTCAGTGAAATCTTACGGCTCACGATCGACGAGCGGATCGAGCTGACGCGACGGATTGTTGAGATGGCCGCCGGCCGTGGAGTCGTCGTTTCTAGCATTGGTGCGGAAAGCACCCAACAGGCGGTTCGCTTCGGCGTGCAGGCGAAGCAACTCGGGTGCGATGCCGTGATGGCAGTGCCCCCCATGTCCGATTCGCTTTCCGAGGAGGCGTTGTACGGTTATTTCGCGACGTTGGCGGATGCTATTGACCTTCCGCTGATCGTCCAGGATGCGTCTGCTTATGTGGGTCAGGCGATTCCTTTGTCAATGTGCGTTCGTTTGATCGATCAGTACGGCCCTGAGAAGATTCTCTTCAAACCGGAAGCCGCACCGATTGGACCACAGCTCTCGGCGCTGAGGGACATGACCTCCAGTCGAGCACGAATATTCGACGGCTCCGGAGGAATTCTGCTGGTCGACGCCTATCGTCGTGGCATCGCAGGCACCATGCCCGGGTGCGATTTGCTGGATGGTGTGGTCGCCTTGTGGCGGGCACTGGAACGCGGATGTGAGAAGTCGATCTATCCGTTGTACTACCCGATTTGTGCCATCGTGGCACTTCAACTCCAGGCCGGGCTGGACGGCTTTCTGGCCATCGAGAAGTACCTCATGGTGAAGCGAGGCTTGTTTGAATCAGACCGGCGTCGCCAACCATGCGTATGGTCGCTGGACGGGGAAACGGCCGCCGAAATAGACCGGCTGTTCTTCCAACTGCAAGAAACCTTGGCGATGCTGTCTGTTGACGGAGACTGAATTGGCATCCGCGTCGAGTTCCTTGCCTGCCGCCGTGGTAGCCTGTTATAAGCGAAGTTATTCGTGAGTTGGTGGGGATGGTTTACGGCAAAAAGCACGCATCTTTGAAATTAGCGAAGAGGATTTCTCATCGATGAAATGGTTGATCGCGGCCTGTATATTTACACTTTGCCCCCTCGTGGGAGTAGGTGAAGAAACGAACTCCCAGATACTGAACAACTGGCATCAATGGCGAGGGCCGGAGGCCACGGGCTTTGCACCGAATGCCGATCCACCGCTTGAATGGGATCAAGAAAAGAACATCAAGTGGAAGGTCGATATCCCCGGCCGTGGTGACTCGACGCCCATCGTATGGGGCAACCGGATATTTCTACTCACGGCCATCAAGACCGACCGCGAAGAAGAGTCACCGCCGGAGGAAGAGTCCGAAGCACCCGGCGGCAATCCGTTTCGGGTTGAACGCCCCACGCACTACCACAAGTTTGTCGTGATGTGCCTGGATCGCGAGTCGGGCGAGGTGCTCTGGGAGAAAGTCGCGGCAGAATTGGTTCCCCACGAGGGCCATCATCGCGATCACGGGTTTGCCTCCGCTTCGCCGGTGACCGACGGGGAGTATCTCTACGCGTCTTTCGGCTCGCGAGGCATCTACTGCTACGACATGCAAGGTGAACTGCAATGGCAGCGCGACCTGGGGGATATGTCGGTGTACCGTTTCTTTGGTGAGGCCACTTCTCCCGTGCTCCACAAAGACACGCTGATCGTGAATTGGGATCACGAGGGAGACTCGTTTCTCTATTCGCTCGATGCTCGCACGGGGGATACCAAGTGGGAAGTCGCCCGCGATGAACACAGTACCTGGGCAACTCCGCTGGTGGTGGAGCATGAAGGCACGACGCAAGTCATCGTGAATGCCCTTGGGAAGTGCCGAGGCTACGATTTCGAGACTGGCGAAGTGCTGTGGGAGTGCGGAGGACAGGTGTTGGCCGTGATCCCCTGCCCCATTGCGTACCAAGGCACGGTATTTTGCATGAGCGGCTATCCGGGTAGCGCGCTATATGCCATCCCCCTCGATTCGCGGGGAGACATCACCGACAGCGATAAGATTGCGTGGTCGCGAAAGCGTGATACACCATATTGCCCTTCCGCGCTGCTTTACAAAGACCGCCTGTACTTCAATAAAACCAACGGTGGAATTCTTACGGTGCTCGACGCGACGAGCGGCGAACCGCTGATCGAGGCTACTCGAATGCCGGGGATCCGAGGGTTGTACGCCTCACCGGTGGCTGCCGAGGGAAAAATCTATTTCACCAGCCGCGATGGAACGACACTGGTTATTGATGACGGTCCCGAACTGAACGTACTGGCGACCAATGAACTTGATGAACCTGTTAACGCTTCGCCGGCGCTTGTCGGTAAGGAATTATTTATCCGCACAGCCGATCACCTGTACTGCATCACCGAGGAGTGATTCTACAGGGCCGTCATTCGTCTCTTTAAGATTGCTTAAACCGTTCTCCTAGCGATATCCCGGGAGCCGTTCATTGTTTTGCCATGCCCGCCTATTGTTGATCGCCGTCGCGACTTCGCTGCTTTTTGTGAATTTTCCATGCCAGGCCGCCCGAGAATGGCTGGACACCGACGTGTCGGCGAAGGATTCGATTTGCTTCGTTTTGTACACCGTGCACAACAACACGTTGAAGATGACGGCTCAACTCTACCCGTTGAAGGAGGGCATCGGGCGTCAGGTGCAGCTAGAAATCGATCGGGATGGCACCTGGGAAAAGATCGCCGAGACGCGTGTCAGCGAAGAGTCTTACGGCTGGCCGCAAGAGGACATCAAACGGTGGACCGCCCATTTTCGGGTTCATTCGTGGGACCACACGAAAGACTATCGGTATCGCGTTGTCGCAGCCGATGGGGCTGCCACGCTGACGGGTACGGTCCGCAAAGACCCGGTCGAGAAGCGAGAGATAGTGGTTGCCGCCTTCACGGGCAATTCGAATCGTGACCGGCGATTGAAGCCCGATATCATTCACAACATCAAGGCCCAAGACCCCGACCTGCTGTTCTTCTCCGGCGATCAGTCTTACGACCATAAGCTGCACTTCCAGGCGTGGTTGCTGTTCGGGCGGCAGTTCGGCGAAATCACGAAGGATCGGCCGACGATTGCGATCCCCGACGATCATGACATTGGGCAAGGCAACGTGTGGGGCGATGCTGGCAGCAAAGCCTCGAGCCCGGCGGGTGACGACGGTGGGTATTTCTATTCGCCACAATACGTCAACTCGGTACAGAACGCGCAGACATGGCATCTGCCCGATCCTTATGACGACGCGCCCGTGCAGCGTGGAATCGGCGTCTACTTCACCACGTTAAAGGTCGGTCGGGTTGGCTTCGCCGTGATTGAAGATCGCAAGTTCAAGACCGGACCCAACGGTTTGGTGCCGGCGATTGGCCCTCGCCCCGATCACGTTACGGACGATTCGTTCGACCGGGCTTCGTTCGATGTCCCGGAGGCACGATTGTTGGGCCAACGCCAGTTGGATTTCTTGCACGCCTGGGGACAGGATTGGAATGGCGTGAATATCAAGGCGGTTCTCTCGCAGACGGTGTTTGCAAACGCCGCCCATCGACACGGTAAGTACGACTACCGGCTGATTGCCGATCTTGACAGTAACGGGTGGCCGCAGTCGGGACGAAACCGAGCCCTGCAGGAAATTCGCCGCAGCTATGCGTTCATGATCGGCGGCGATCAGCACTTGGCCACCGTGATTCATCACGGGGTGAACTCATGGCGCGATGCGGGTGTTTCGTTCTGCGTGCCTTCGATCGTCAATTTCTATAATCGCTGGTGGGATCCTCGTGAAGAAGCCATTCATGCCATGGACGGTTCGCAGGAGCACCTGGGCGATTATCTCGATGGGTTTCACAACAAGGTCACCATGTTGGCCTATGCGAATCCTGACGAGACCCGAGTGAACAAGTACGGGGGTGAATGGGGTGGTCGCGCAGCCGGCTACGGTCTGATTCGCTTCGACGTAGATTCGCGCGACATCACCATGGAGTGTTGGCCGCGTGGTGTGGATGTGACGGCGGAAGAGGCAGAGCAGTACGCCGGTTGGCCCGTAACCATCAATCAACTGGATAATTATGGACGCGAAGCAACGGCCTGGCTTCCGACCATCGAAGTGTCTGGGATGCAGAACCCTGTGGTGCAGGTTATTGACGAGGCCCACGACGAGATTGTCTATACCCTTCGGATCCGGGGAAACAAGTTCCAGCCAAAGGTGTTTCGGGTGGCCGACTACACGATCGTCGTGGGAGAATCCCCCGATCGGCTAAAGACGTTTGAGCACGTGACGGCCAGTCCCCAACAGGATGACCGAGTGCTCGATGTGTCGTTCCCGTAGCACTGTAGGCACATCGAAGGGGACGGTGCCCTCAATCAGAATACTCTTCAGAGCGTACACAGCCGCGTCGCAATTGATATTCTTGCCTTCTTACTCGTTTCGAGGGAGTCGGGAGTTCGCATCGGGTGGTTGTTGTGACTGTTGAGAGAGACGACCGCGAGAACGATGTCGTTCGCCTTCCAGCTCGGACTTTTCACATTCGCCACCTTTTTGGCAACGGCTCTGGTCGTGGGAGTTGCCGCACCGCTACTATGCCGGAAGTAGGCAGTCGCCTCCGCGGCCACCATCCTGCGATTTGGGACGCTGGTTGTCATCTCGCTTTCCCTTCCGTCATGGAAGGAGTACCTGCCCAAATCCTGGTCGTTTAATAGTGGCTAAGCCGCAACATCCTCACTTCCATTGTCTTCCGTTTGGTTAATCACACTCGTTGTGGCAGGGTTCGTAAACTCAACAATCGGGGGGTAACGGTCGTTGCGTCGCATATGCGTGTCGACGGATGTCTCACCGTCTACCGAGCGGATGAGAGAACACGGCGGAGGTGGCCGGCTGCTGGGGGCAACGCTGGCGAGCGACACCTGAGAAGGTTATCGTCAGTTCTGCAACGAGCACTTCTCGGTTCAACCCGAATCCGAAATCAGACCGTTCGCCAGGGCC
The DNA here is from genome assembly GCA_965227275.1 of Pirellulales bacterium. Taxonomy (GTDB): domain Bacteria; phylum Planctomycetota; class Planctomycetia; order Pirellulales; family JAEUIK01; genus CAZNXE01. The sequence continues at coordinate 4,892,244 of CBDDFU010000001.1, forward strand.
TTGTCGCACTATTTCTTCGCTCGCTTGGCCCAAATCAGACGGTGTTGTACTCCCAAACAGTACTCCGCATGAGCGGTATGCAGGAGGGCAGAAAGCGGCTGCCGGGGTAGTTATACTAGAAGGTCCACGAAACCTACCCCGCCTTGCAGTAGTTCAGTCTGGCTGAGAGTTTCTCGCAGCTCTGGAGTACTTCGACGAACCACTGAGAGTCTCAATCTTGAAGAACTCAAACGCGCCTTGCACGCTATGCCGAATTCGATCGCTGCTAAGTCTCGCCCTGGTGGTTCAGGCTAGCGGCACTTCGGCGCTCGCCGAGGACATTCAGTCGCAACTGATCTTCCCGCCACAATCGCAGCATGTCCACTCCAGTAGTATTCTCGACTTGCCGAACGGCGACTTGCTCGCCTGTTGGTTTCAAGGGTCGGGCGAACGCTCGGCGAACGACGTTGCGATCATGGGGGCCCGCTCAAAAAAAGGGACAAAGCAGTGGAGCACCCCCTTCCTCATGGCAGACACGCCTAACCTGCCCGACTGCAATCCCGTACTGTTCCTCGACAATGAAAAGCGGCTGTGGATGTTTTGGATTGTGCCCGTGGCCAACCGCTGGGAACACAGCGTGTTAAAGTATCGCCGCGCGGACAACTATCAGGGTAAAGGAGCCCCCGATTGGTCTTGGCAAGATTCTATTCATCTTGTGCCGGACGATTCGTTTGTCGATTCGATCGAGAACGGTTTTCGCAAGCTAGAGCTTTCCGAAGGGATGTGGGCCGAGTATGCACCACCGTACACGCGCATGTTAATCGAGGCGGCTCACGATCCCATCAAGCGACAAACGGGCTGGATGACACGGAATCACCCGATCACACTGCCCTCGGGCCGCATTCTGATTCCCCTCTATTCCGACGGCTTTAACGCCGGGTTGATGGCCATCTCCGACGACGATGGAAATACCTGGACACCGAGCAAGCCGATTGTGGGGCTGGGGCCGATCCAGCCAACGGTGGTCCGCAAGGATGACGGCACCTTAGTGGCCTATCTCCGCGACAGCGGCGACGCCCCGGGCCGAGTCATGCAGAGCACTTCCAAAGATGACGGAGAGACCTGGTCGCTGGCATTGGATACAGATATTCCCAATCCAGGGTCGAGTCTGGAGGCCGTACGGCTGAAAGACGGTCGCTGGGTAATGGTCTACAACGATTCAGAAGTTGGACGACAAAACTTGGCGATCGCCTGTTCCGACGACGAAGGTCGAACCTGGAAGTGGAAGCGATACCTCGAAGAGGGTGTATTAGGTGAGCAGTCCTACGGCTACCCTTCTGTCTTTCAGTCGGACGACAACCTGCTCCAAATCACGTACACTCATGCCGACGATGCGGGGAAATCGATTAAGCACGTCACGCTTGACCCCGATTGGATCCTCGCCGAGTCGACACCCGCCAACAATTGATCCCGACGTCGGGGAAGTGCTGACGCCATTCATCCCAAGAGTTTCTAGAAGAAGATGGTTTATCCATCTAACTCGGAGTACCAGATGCGAGCCATATGGATTGCCCTGTTTTTCGTGGCTTCAACCGTCAGTGCGTTTGCGGAAGTCCCGCATGTCACGATCGGCAAGTTCCCTCAAGAGGTTGCCACGGCCTACACCATCGAGGACGGACTGCCGTCGAACGACGTGTTGTCGGTATCCCTGGACAATAAGGGCAAAATCTGGGCGAAAACCACCGAGGGTTGGGCTGTCCTGGAAGAGCAACGGTGGTCCGCATCAGACGCCCCCCCGATGGACTCCCTGCTGGGCCATGTACCGAAAGAGAAGTGTGCTCGGCTACATAAGGAAGTTCGCCAGGCAACCATCTCGGAAGAAGGCGTCATCACCGTAGCTACCAACGACGGGTTATGGGTTGAGACCGGATCCGGATTCGAGCCCTTAGTCGCGAACGATGGCCAGGGACGCAACTGGGGAGTGTCGGATGTCCGCGGTGTAGCATACGACTCACTCGGTCAACTGTGGTTTGGCGTTGAGGCGGGTGCCGCGTGTCTTACTGAAGATGGTTGGCAATTCTATACGGGGCAAGACGGTTTGCCCTACAGCGACTTTACCGTGCTTGCAGCGGGGCCCGACGGGGTTGTCTGGTTCGGCACGCATCTCGGCGCCGTGCGTTTCGATGGCAGCTCGTGGGCTTATCGCCAAGGGCGACGTTGGTTGCCCGACGATGACATCCGCGACATTGCAGTCGACGAAAACGGCAATGTCTGGTTCGCCACGGCCGGCGGGGTCGGACTCGTCGAACGTAGAATGATGACGTTGGCCGAAAAAGCAGCCATCTATGAAGACGAGATGGAACGCTGCATCCGGCGGACACCTTATGGCTATGTATCGGAGGTCAGTCTGTCCCGTCCCGGCGATAAGTCGAAAATTACCTACCACGACAGCGACAACGATGGCCTATGGACCAGCATGTACGGGGCGGGAGAGTGCTTTGCGTTCGCGGCCACCGGCGACCCAAAGGCGAAAGACCGCGCAAAGCGGGCGTTCGAGGCGCTTCGCTTTCTACAGAAAGTAACCCAAGGTGGAGAACACAGCCCGCCCAAGGGATTTGTGGCCCGAACCATCATCTCGACTGATGAACCTGATCCGAACATAGGCCGACTCGATCACGATCGTCGCAGCCGCGCGAATGGCGATTCGCTGTGGAAAGTGTACGAACCCCGCTGGCCCAAGAGTGCCGACGGAAAGTGGTACTGGAAAAGCGATACCAGCTCCGACGAAATCGACGGGCACTATTTCTTTTACCCGCTGTATTACGACCTGGTTGCTGACACCGAGAAAGAACGGGAACGTGTGCGGGAAGTTGTGCGAGACCTGACCGACCACCTCATTACGCACGATTACAGTCTGGTCGATCACGACGGAACGCCAACACGTTGGGGATATTACGGCCCGAAGGCGATGAATCACGATCCGGCGTGGTGGGAAGAACGCGGCCTGAAGTCGCTGAGCATACTCTCCTACCTTGCCGTTGCAGAACACATGACGGGCGACCCAAAGTACGGCCAGCACATGCGGAAACTGATCGACGATTACGCCTACGACACCAATGCCATGATTTACAAGATTCACCGCGGGGTCGGTTCGGGCAATCAGTCGGACGATGAGATGGCATTCATGTCGTACTACAACCTGGTTAAGTATGCGAAAGACCCTGACTTAAGGCGCCGCATTCTGTTGTCGTTCTACAGTGCCTGGCTGGTCGAACAGCCGGAAATGAATCCATTCTTCAATTTCGCGTTTGCCGCGTTTGGGGTCGAAGCAACCTACTCCGATCAATGGGGCACGCATTCTCTCTCGCCCTGGGATGGCTGGCTGGAAGATTCGATGGCCACGCTGAAGGGTTTTCCGCTGGATCGTTGCGATTGGGCCTGCAAGAACAGCCATCGCCTGGACATCGTTCCTCTCAGGCCGCAACAGGGCGTGGGGGTGACGTATCGTGCACGTCCCAACTCTGGCTACCTCGTAGGCGGGAAGGTGCTGCCGGTGGAAAACCGCCACTTTAACCACTGGAACACGAATCCGTGGGCACTCAACTCCGGCGGCAGTGGCACCGGGTTGGCCAGCGGGACCGTGTACCTACTTCCCTACTACATGGGCTTGTATCACGGGTTCATTGAAGAAACAGATTAGTTAGGACGCGCTAGCTAAGGCCTGATTGATTTCGCATTAGGAACCTTAGATTGCCCCGAGCGAGTCTCGCTCCAACTTCAAGAGCGTTTCTTTCCGGTGTAAGCCCCCACCGTATCCGGTCAACGATCCGTTGCTTCCGATCACACGGTGGCAAGGGATCACAATCGGCAGTGGGTTCTGACCGTTTGCCGCGCCGACCGCTCGTGATGCACTCGGGCGATCGATGCGTTGTGCCAATTCGCCATAGCTGATGGTCTTCCCGTAGGGAATATCCTGCAACACCTTCCAAACGATCTGTTGAAACGGTGTGCCCTGTGGCGACAACGGCAATTCGAATGTCTGCCGCTCACCCGCGAAGTAGGCTGTTAGTTGGTCCGCCGCCATCGAGCAAATTGTTCCGCCTTGACGCCAATGCGGCGGAATTTCCCGCGCTCGACGCTCCTCTTCGAATCGGATTTCCAGAAGAGAGTCTGCGGTTGCGACGAGTAGCAGTTCGCCAATGGGGCTGTCATAGATCTCGAAGAAGGTCGGCTTCCTTATCCGTGCGTCGACCCCAAGATTTGCCGGTTGTGCATTCTTTAGCATGCTTGTCTCACATCTTCAGAAGATGAACGAGTTGAGTTTCTGATCGACACCGCTTGCCGCATCGAGTCAGTTGTTACGGATCGCTTCCAGAGGTACATGGCAGCGTAAGACCGCCATGGCCTCCAACTCTGGGCCAACCGTTCCAGCTGCTTGCCAGTGATTGACTCATTGTCGGTGGATGCCCCATTCCGCAATCCCAGGTCGCTGGCAGGAAATGCATCCGGATCGCGTAATGCCCGCATGGCGATGTATTCGACCGTCCAAGGCCCAATCCCGGGAATAGAGATCAGCAGTTGACGCGTTCGGGTAGAGTCCGCCGCTTCATCCAGTCGCAGTTCGCCAGTGGCGACGAGTTGTGCGAGTCGACGGATTGATGTGATTTTTGCCGGGGTGAGTCCAATCCCCGAAAGGTTTGCTTTGGTTAGCACTTCAGCGCTGGGGAAGTAATACGTCAGCCCTGTGTCTGGAAGCGGAGAAGCTGGGTTGCCGAGGCGTTGAACGATTCTACCGGCCACGGTCGTCGCCCCTTGGACGGTGACCTGTTGTCCCAGGATCGCCCGCACGGCCAGCTCGAATCCGTCCCACCCACCGGGGACTCTCAAGCCGGGCCATTGATGAAGTGTGCGATCGAACGTCTCGGATCGGCCAAGCAGCGATGCGACCTCTTGTGGATCGGCAGTGAGGTCGAACAGCGAACGAACGCGTTCGGCCACCTTCATCAGCTTGGTCGTGTCCGGAAGATCGGCTTCCAAGAGCAACTCGTTTCTGCCAGCCGCCGGCCTCACTTGAATCGATCCGACAACCTTGTCGATCGAGATGGTCCGTCGATAACAGCCGTTGCTCACCGCTTCCACCCCTGGGATTGCGCGAGCCTTCAGGAATTCGAGCATCGCATCCCAAGCGAATGGAGTTCGGTAAGGCAGCTTTAAGGTCAACGCTTGCGCAGAGGTATTGTTTCGCCAGGGCGCCGCCTTCCGCCGCAATTCCGATGGGGTTGCTTGGAACGTCTTCTTCACCAACGTGTTGAAGCGGCGAATACTGGCGAACCCTGCAGCGTGTGCGACTTCCGCCATTGAGAGCTCGGTTTCATCGATCAGCTTTCGGGCGAAGTGCACCCGTTGTGTCTGTGCGATGGCGATCGGGGTTGCCCCCAAGTGTTCGATGAATAATCGCCGCAGATGCCGACTGCCGACACCGAGTCGTTGCGCCAACGCATCGACGCCTGCTTCGTTCAGCGCGCCCTCTTCGATCAGCCGTAGACCGCGCGAAACGGTGCTTGAAGTTCCTCGCCACGCGGGAGACCCCGGCACCGTATCGGGGCGGCAACGGAAGCAGGCCCGAAAGCCCGACTCTTCGGCAGCCGCGGCGCAAGCGAAGAAACGCACGTTCTTGCGTAGCGGTATACGTGCCGGGCAGATGGGGCGGCAATAGATTCCCGTCGTGAGGACGCCGACAAACAGACGGCCGTCGAAACGGGCATCGCGGCTCTTCAGGGCACGGTAACAGCGGTCATGATCGAGAGTCATGCCCAAAGAATATCCGCCTGAGAGGAACGTGTCTGGCCTCTTTCGGACATGGACATTGGGAGAATTCCGCCAGGCGGTTGCGGTGCCCGTCGGTAAAGCCAGATTTCAGAACGGCTTACAGAATGTGGCCGGGTGCGGGAGGCATGACCTCGAATGCTGCTTCTTGCCGTGCGCGAGCTATGATACAGACGGGCAGACCACGTAGATCAAGGTACCCCAAGCAGAGAAACCAGCCATGAGCCAGCCAGCGCGAGCGTGTGATTCCCACGGTGACCCGACTATGCGAAATGCAGAGCCAAGCGATTTCGGCCGTCGCCAAGGACTCGAATCTATTTCGGTCTTGAAGCTTACCCGTCGCCGCTTTGCGTTTTGGATCGGGCTGGGTCTTTTCAGCGCTGGCGAAAAGCTTCGCGCGAGCGGGTTCGACGACCTTGCAGCAGCGGTCATGCAGGGAACCGATGCACCTCGCGATTCAAAGCCCGAGACCCCCGAGCATTGGACCACCGCACAGAACCGTACGTGGCGTTGGTACGAGCGAGAGAATCTGAAAGACGGCGAGTGGGAACTTACAGGCATTACCAGGCCGGTTCACAAACGGACTGGGGAGCTTGCCCCCGACCGAGAAGGATACCTCGACGAGAGTTTGGTTCCCGAGGATGTCCGCCTAGGTGGGAAAACCAAAACGCTCGATGAGCTTCTAGAGAACGCAACCGAAGCTGATGCCGGTCAGCCGAGCGTGGAGCGAAAAGCCCGCCACGGTCGACCGCCAAGCAAATGGTTGCGGAGCCTGAACGCAGACGAACTTCGCATCTGGATGGCTACCATCGAAGTACCCGAGGCCGGCGTTAGCGGGATGACCTTTTGGACTCATCTCACCCGCGATCATTCCTTCGACCCGATTCGAATCGAAGGGCTTACGATCGACGAGCAGGCCAAGCTGCATGCGGCGGCCCACTTCGGGTATTGATCTACGGCGAAGGAATCAGCACTTCGGCGGCCACCGGGAAATGGTCGGAAGGATAGCGACCGTCTTCGTTGGTGTGCACGATCACTGCGGACTTGACCTCGATCGAAGGATCGGCGAAGACGAAATCGATTTTCGCACCGTTTGTGCGGCCCTTGAATCCGTTGAAGGTGCCAACTTCCTCGGCGTCGGGATATAGGACGCGAAAGGTGTCTGCCAGCTGTCCGTCTTTACTAGGGCTGCTTGACTTGAGGTGTTCGATCGCAAGGTTATCCTCGCCCGCATTGAAGTCACCCATCAGTACGACCGGAGCCGTGCCGGCCTTTTTGGCAATCAGCACCCGGACGAATTCAGCGCTCTTCAGCCGCGACGGCTGCGAACGGTGGTCGAAGTGTGTGTTGAAGACGAAGATCTCGGCGCCGGATTCCTTTTCAGTAAACCGCCCCCACGTGACGATTCTGGGGATCGAATTCCCCCAACTGCTGGAAGCAACTTCGGTGGGGGTGTCCGATAGCCACAGCGTTTCGCCCTCTTCCAAGTTCCACCGCTCGCCGCGATAGAGAATGGCGGAGTATTCGCCGGCCTTCTTGCCGTCGTCCCGACCGACCCCGAATTCAGAATATTCCGGAAGCACTTTGCGAATGGCATCGATTTGGAATCTCAACGCTTCCTGAAGTCCACAAAAATCGGGATTCTGCGTGCGGATCACATCGAACACCAATTCATGCCGTTGCGGCCAGGAATCGTCGCCGTCGTTGGCCGTTCCGTAGCGAATGTTGAACGACAGGAGTTTCACAGGGATCTCTCCTGCTGGCGAAACTTGTTGCCAGCCGAATGTCACCAGGCAAGCCAGAAACATAATAGGCAAGAGTCGCATACTTATCTCCGTACCAGGGTTCACGACACCGCCGCCTCCGTGGTAGCGACGAGTCATGCATATTCTAGCCCAACGAGAAATGATGGAGAATTGTCTCGGACCTGAAACACCGAAGAATGTTCCATGAAGCTTCGATGAGAATCGAGCGGCGGGCTGCATGGAGAAAGTTTCAGAAGCGTTCATTGTTCTCTGTCGACGGAGCGAACAGAAATCCGCGAGCTGATACCAGCTTCTCAGCTCAACAACTCGAAGACATCCACGCGGCCAAAGTTGGGAAACTTGCCGTCGTTTTTGCGGGGTTGGCCTTGGGTTCCGATCAGGATGAGGCGTTTTCCGTCTGCCGTGAAGTGGGCCCCCGTCACGCGGCAATCGGTCTTCAGCGAATCGAGCAGTTTGCCATCCGTGGAATCAAAGAGACCGACATTCCATGCTCCCCCGCGGAGGCGACCCCCCATCACGAAGCGATCGCCCAAGGGGTGAATGGCCAGGGCTTCCATCAATCCCTCGCCCGATTCGTCTTTGTGCGTTTCGTCGATCTTTTCTGGGGGATCTTGTTGCCAGGAGAATTTCTGCCAAAGCTGTCGGCCATTGCCGGCCATGGGATCTCGCATGGGGCCCATCCCGGCCAACAGCAGCGCCGTTCCATCGTTTGTAAACCGCATGGCGAAGATACCGCCGAGGTAGCAATGACTCTTCACAATGCCCCAGCTGGTAAAGTCAGGCGTAGTCCAATTTGCGACCATCTCTCCCGATTGAACGTTCCAGACGCGGACCTCGCCCATCAAGTTGCCTGCTGCCACAAACTGGCTATCGGGGCTGAACGCGACCGCCTGCACCGATGGGACATGTTCGAAGCTGTGCAGGATTTCTCCCGAATCGGCGGTGATCACGCGAACCGATGGTTCGCTCTCTGCCTGGGGTTCGTAACGGTAACCTCCGGCAAGGTACTGCCCGGTGACGGACGCCAGCAGTTTCTTATCCGGCGAGAGTGCCATTTCCCACGACCAGAAGTCATGCAGTTGCAGCCAGCGGACACGCTCGCCTTTCTCGATGTCGAACCACTGCACGGCACCATCGTACCCGGAGGTGACGAGCATGTTGCTATCAGGCAGATAGGCCGCGGAACTGGCGTAACTGTTGTGCTTGTCGAGCTGCTCGTACTCGCCGGATTCAACATCGACGCGATAGACTCCGTCCATGCACGACGCGAACAACGTACGTCCGTCGGGCGCAAGATCACCTCCCAGGATGGCCGTGGGGACCTTGTGCAAATGGATGCGTTCGCTGAAGTGTTTGTCCGGTTCCATGCAACAATATGCCCGTCAGGCAAGTACCTCCTGAAGCGGTTCTGCGTCTTCCTCCACACGCTGGAATGTGGGGAGCCCCGGCAAGTCGTATTCTTGGTGAGGGTCGATCCCCAGGGCCGTGAAGATGGTGGCAAACAGCCGGCGGTTATCCATCATGCCCTCGGCCACATCGATCCCGAGTGGATCGGTCGCACCATAGACCACCCCAGGTCGAATCCGGCAGCCGGCCATGGCCATGCTCCAGGCTTTAGGGTAATGGTCGCGGCCCCGCGCTTCGTTGAGCCAGGGAGTTCGTCCAAACTCGCCCATGGCGATCACCAGCGTGTCTTCCAGCATCCCCCGATCTTCTAAGTCGTTGACCAGGTGGAACAACACCTGATCCAACTCGGGCACCAGCATTTGATGCATTTCGTGGTTGTAGACGTGATTGTCCCACGGCATTCCGTTGGCAACCATCACGAAGGTGCTGCCGTTTTCGATTAGATGTCGGGCTTGCAGCGCATGTTGCGCGAATGCTCCCGGGCCATAACGCTGACGGTCGGCCTCGGGCAACTGGTTCATGTCGAACAGTGGCGCCGAACTCATCATGCCCTTCACGCGTTCGAACGCGGCATTGTACGAGGCCGCCGCTTCGCTTCGCTGCTCGTTTTCGAACTTGCGACTGAAGAACCGCCGCAGTGCCTCGCGGTCGGCGTGATCCACCTCGGATAGTGCCTCGGGGCGGGCCAGATCGGGAATGGTGTACTCGCCGCCAGCACGGACCGGGCCATACTCGGCTCCCAGCCACCCGGCCCAGTTACCGGCTTTGAACGACTTGAATTCGTTGCCCTCCGGGCATGGGTCGAGCAGCACGAATTGCGGCACCGGCGAATCGAGCTGCCCGAGTTGTTCGGCCACGACGGCCCCCAACAAGGGGCGCGTGAATGGCGGGCGTGGCCCCTCACCACGGGTGAGCATGTCGATGGCCTGAAAGTGTTCGGCGGGCTCGGTCTTCATCGAGCGAATCACGGCCAGTTTGTCGAGGATCGTCGCGCAGCGCGGCATCAACTCGCTGATTTGAATTCCTGGGACCGCGGTCTCAATCGCACCGAAGGGTCCGCCGGTCGGCGTGCCGGGCTTGGGGTCCCACGTTTCAAACTGACTAGGTGCCCCGCAAAGCCACAACAAGATGCAACGTTTGGAGCGCTGCTGAACTTCCTTGGCAATCGCGGGAACCGAAAACAGTCCATTGAAGCTGGCTACGGACGCCGTGCCGGCCGCCATTGTGCCCTGTAAGAACAGCCGCCGATGTAGCACGTGATCGGGGCTACCACAATCTCGGCGAGTTGTCTCGTGGGCTTTCGATTGCATCGACTGTGTGTGGCTCGAAACGGGTGGCTTTCGCAGTGCTGCGTGAATGAACGGGCGGCAAGGCCTAGTGATTAAAACGGAACTCGGCGCTGGTGACGATGGCCCACACCAGGTCATCCAAGGCAGACTCGATTGCCTCGGGTCTCTGCTGCAAGTAGGCGAGGGTCGCCTGCTGCTCGTCTTCAGAGGGCGATCGACCAAAGGCCGTATTGAAGAGAGCCTGAATCCTCGCCTCGTCCGTCTCCATGGTACTTAGCCTGGGAACAAGGTGCTCGGCTGAGTGACTCGCGCGAAAGAAGCTGTCGAATGCTTGATTATTGCTAAGGAACAGTGCGTTCTTCATCGGGGTTGTGTTGTCTTTGGGCAAGACCTCCGAGAACTGTTCCCGAAGCGGGCTGAGTATCTTGGCCGTTCCCTCGATATTATCCCTTAAGACCAATTGCAGTGAGCGGATGTACTGCTCAGCGGTCAGCGGTCGTTCGAGATACCAAGCAAAGTCCGCCGGATCTTTCGCGTCTTCGGGCCGCTGCGATTGCAGTTGATACGCGTCGCTGAGTGCGATGCCGCGGACAAGCCGTTTGATATCGTAGCCATGTTGGACGAAGTCGTCGGACAGCCATTCCAACAGCTCTGGGTGGCTTGGGTCGTGCATCGAGTTCATTTCGTCGAATGGGTGAACAATTCCTCGACCCATCAACATGGCCCACACGCGATTGACGAATGCCTTGGGAACGCGAGGTTGGTTGACCAGAATTTCATCGACAAACTTCTGGCGACGCGAGAACTTCGGTACACGGGGGTCGCCTTCGACGGGAGACGGTTCATAGAACTCATCGGAGTCTTCCTGCTTTTCACCGTCGGCGGGGCGCGGTTCTTCGACAGCTTCGGAGTCGAGCATGCTCAACACGTTGGGATAACTTTCACCGGAGATGTCGGCGTACTGCTCGAAGCCCCCGATGGCCGACTCCGCAATGCGAGGACCATTCTTGGTATTCACGTTGGAGCCGCGACGATAAAAGGCGACGAGCCCCCAATAGTGCTGCTGCTCGATCTCGGCACACAGGGGATGATCGTGGCACTGCGCACACTCAATTCGCGTTCCGAAGAACGCGGGACCAATGGCCTCGGCGATCGCCTGGTGCTTGTTCTGCCGCTCGTACAAGAACCAGACAGAGCCCTGATCGACCTCGCCACTTGGACGAGCCAGCAAGATCTCTCGGGCTACTTCATTCCAGGGTCGATTGTCGCGAAATACGCGCTGCAGATACGCCAACCAACCGTGGGTTTGGCGTTGTTCGTAGTCTTTGTTCGAGCCCCGACCCATCAACAGTGTGTCGAAGGTGTCGGCAAAATGAACGGCATAATCTTCACTGGCCAGAAGCTCATCAACGAGCTGGGCGTACTTGTCTGATTCGGTGTCTTCCAGAAAGCGGTCCCGTTCTTCGATGGTGGGAATACGACCGGCCAGATCGAGATAGAGCCGGCGGACTAGCGTGGCGTCATCCGCTCGATCTGCGGTAGTCACTTCCTGCTCGTTCCACCGCAAGGTGAGGAAGTGGTTGATGCGAGCAGGGATATCCTGGTTCTGTCCCGAGACCTCGGGAGTTGACTGGCCGAAGGCCATCGCGCCGGAAAGAACTACGACCGCGCACAGAATCATCTGTAACGTGCAAGCGTGAAGTTCGTGGTTCGCGATGTTCCTGCGGAGCATGGAGAAAACACCTGCGATCTCGGGGGCGGGATGCTTGGCAGCCGAGGCTGCCGGGGGACCGTTTAGACTAACGCGCGACAGGCGAAATGAAAAGTTTTGTGCCGCTACGGCCGAGAAATACAGGCGTTTCAACCGGTTTTGTTGTGAAAGTCGCCTATTTGGACAGAGTAGATCGCTCAATCCGTTGCTGCTTCGAGCTGTTCGATACGGTAGAGGTGTTTTTCCGTGCGGATGAGGATTGCCCCATCGGTCAACGCGTAAGAGGCCAACGTTGGTTCTTCGAGGGGGTTTGTCGCTAGCAGCTTGAACTCGCGACTGGCTTCGATGACGGTCCCTTCACCGGCTTCGTTTTGAAAGTAGAGCTTGCCGTCTGCATAGACCGGCGACGCCGAGAAGCCACCCCCAAGGCGTTCTTGCCACACCAGTTCACCGCTGTACACATCGACACAACTGGCCACGCCCCGGTCGGAAACCATGAACAACTCGTTGCCAACCACCACGGGCGAAGGCGTATTCGGAGCACCTTTAGATACGGTCCACTCCACGTGCGTATCGGTAACATCACCTCGTCCATCGGGGCGAATGGCCAAAAGGTCGGGTTTCCCGAACCCCGTGCAAACGAAGAGCAGGCCGTGGTGATAGATCGGTCTGGGCACGACCGAATAACCGTCGTACTTCACGTGCCAGATCTCTTCACCGTTGGTGACATCGAGCGCCGAAACAATATCGCTTCCGGGGCAGATCACCTGCTTCCGGCCATCAACCTCGATTACCAGCGGCGTGCAGAACGAGAACTTCTTCACGGCATCGACGGGGCGCGGGCTGCGCCACAGTTCGTAGCCATCGCTGCGACGCAAGGCAATGACAAACGGGTCTTCCGCCCCGTCGCATGAAAAAATTACCGCGTCTCCCACAATCACGGGCGATCCGCCATTGCCGTGTACCGGCGGATAGGCGAATTCGCGATTGCGCCAGACAATATTGCCCTGAAGATCGAGGCAAGCAATTCCCTGGTGCCCGAAGTGTGCGTAAATGCGATCATCCGCGATGACCGGCGTGGGGCTTGCGTGACTGTTCTTGTTGTGGATGTTGGGAGAAGTCTCCTGGTCTTGCGCGAAGACGGTCGTGTCCCAAAGGGTCTGGCCGCCGTTTGCTTTCAGACCAAGCACGTGCAGGGAGAGATCCCCGCCTTCGTTATCGCTGACGGCCGATGTCAGATAGATGCGGTCTTGATGGACGATTGGTGAAGACCACCCCGTGCCGGGAAGTTCTTGTTTCCAAGCCACATTTTCCGTCGTGCTCCAGGAAACGGGCAAGCCACGCAGCGCTGAAGTGCCCTGCCCCGTCGGGCCTCGAAACTCGGGCCACTCCTCTGCATGGACGGGCGTTGCAAGGCAAAGGCAAAACACGACGCAGGTCATTTGGGCATGACGCATCATGACATCATCTTTCTTATGAATGGAGAGACTACACGGGGGCTGGTTGTGGGAGGGATGGTTTGGGGGGAGACTAATCCTTGGTGATAAATATTTGATGAACACCGCGTACTTGATTGCCGTCAGCTAGTTCGGCCTGGATGGTTGCATCGCCAGCGGGGAGGTCGACGCTCTCGATCTCAATCGAGTCCTGCCCAGGTTGAATTTGTTTTGTCACCACCTTCTGATCGCCGGGGTTCCCGATGGTCAGGGTTAACGATTCGGTTTTTCTACCCGGGTCGAAAACGATCTTGAACTTGTAGCTGCCCGCTTCGGTAATCTTGACAAGCCATTGCCCACGCGAGTTGCGGTTCCAACCCTGGTCTTTGCTAAGGCGACGCCAATCCTGGCGGGTGAGAACCGTGGTGGTTTCATGGGGCGTGCCGACATGAATTCGCGGAGGGGCGTAATTGTTCTCCCGCGTCGAACTGACCGAGGCGAACCAATCGTCGTAGTCCTGCTTCATTTTCGCGACGACCTCGGGATGTTCCGCGGCCACGTTCTTCGTCTCGCCCGGGTCATCGATCGCATCGTAGAGTTGAAACTGAAGTCCGGCCGGAGGCTCGGGTAAACCTTCGGGCCATTTGCCTTGTTCGTGCACCAGTTTCCAACGCTGCGATCGAGCGCCGAAGTTCTTGTAAGGCGTTGCTTCGTTGCCTCGATGCCACTGTAGAAACACGGTTCGGTCGGGCCATTCGGTTTCTTGATCGCTGAGCAGTGGAAGTATGTTGCGGCCGTCCACTTCAAGGTCCTCCGGCATCTCGACCCCGCACGCTTTCAGAATGGTTGGCAACACATCGATATGCGCGGCAACCTGATCTGAAGTATGCCCGGCTTCCAGTCTCGCCGGCCAGTGTGCGAGCAATGGGGAGCGAATCCCGCCGTCGACCACTTGTCCCTTGCTGCCCCGAAGGGGGCCGACAAAGCGTTTGCCGTTGGGGCCATTGTCCACCAGGAACAGCACCAGCGTGTTTTCGTACGCGCCCAACTCCTGCAGTTTCTCGAACAATCGGCCGATGTTTTGGTCAATGTTCGTCTCCATGGCGTAGATGCGGGCCGTCGTGTCTTTTGCTTTCTCGTACACCTTCTCCGAGGTGCCGGGGGCCATGCCGGCTCGAAGATCCATGTCCATGTACATCGCTCGTAAGTCTTCGGGCACGTCATGAAACGGTCCGTGTGGCGCGTTGGTGGCGATGTAGGCAAAAAAGTTCTCATTCTGGTCGACGGCGCTTTCCATGAAGTCGAAGGCCGCGTCGAAGTAGAGATCGGTGCAGTACCCCTCCATGGCGACTTCTTCGTTGTTATGGAAGAGTATGGGGTCGGTGTATTTCCCCTCGCCACCAATCGGGTCGGATGGTTGCCCGATTCCGCCGCCGCGGTGACACAGCACTTCGTCAAATCCCTGGTCCGACGGACGCATAGGGTAGCTGTCGCCCAAGTGCCATTTGCCAAATTGACCGGTGACGTAGCCGGCCGGTTTAAGGATTTCGGCGATCGTCACTTCAGCGGGGTCCATCATCGCGCGGCCAATGTACGTGTCGATGGCTCGGGTTCGGTAGTTGTAGCGACCGGTCATCAGGCAGGCGCGGGTCGGTGTGCAGACCGGGCTGACATAGAACTGGGTCATCTGAGCGCTACGCGCGGCCATCGCATCGAGATTGGGGGTCTTCACTACCGTGTTGCCCATGAAACCAAAGTCGCCACACCCCTGATCGTCGGTCATGATCAGAACGACATTCGGCCGCTGCGTGTCGGCCGCGTTTGCCGTGCTGAAATGCGTCGCGAGGAGACCCATAAAAACGAGGCAACGTGTGGTGTGCATGGTGAGTCGTGAGATCATCGAATCTTGTCCAGAGATAGATCAGTGGCAACATTTCATCTTGTGTGACTGCAAACCAGGATACCAAAGACCGCCGGGCGATGCCGAAAAACGGTTCGCTTGGAACGGGGCCTCGCGTGCGATACGATCGCCCTACGTGAGATTGATTCCCAGGAGTCCCTTGTTCACTGCCCTATACGCCTGAATTTCACATGAGGTCATCATGAGCGAAGCGGATTTCGAGGGACGTACCATCCTGGTCACGGGAGGATCTCGGGGGATCGGTCGTGCTTGCTGTGTTCGGCTGGCTCGAGCCGGGGCTCGCGTGGCGATCAATTATCACTCGCGAGAGGAGGATGCACTGGAGACCGCGCGGCTGGTCGAAGAGGCAGGCAGCGAGGCGTGCACGGTACAGGCGAACGTCGCTGACGAAGACTCCGTGGCCGAGATGGTGTCCCGCGTGAACGATCGGCTTGGGCCTATCGATATGCTGGTCAATAACGCCGGCATTTTCGAATACGTTCAACACGATCAGGCTACCCTGGACCACTGGAAGCGGACCATCGACGTGAACCTCACCGGGTTGTACATCGTTACGTGGGCCGTGAAACCGCAGATGATCGAACGCAACTTCGGACGGATCGTGAACATGTCGTCGATTTCGGCCTTGCGCCCCCGTCCTTACGGCATTGCTTACGCAGCCAGCAAGGCAGGGATGATTGCGTTCACGCAGAGCACCGCCGATGCGCTGGTGTCGCACAACATTCGTGTCAACGCGGTTGCCCCCGGGTTGATCGAAACTGAGATCATCGACGACGTCGATCAACCCACGATCGATCGACTGATCGATCAAACCCCGATGAAGCGAATCGGTACGGCCGACGAAATTGCCGACGTCGTGCACTATTTACTTTCCGAGGCATCAAGATTCATGACCGGGCAGACGTTGGTTGCTAGCGGCGGTCGCGTGATGCTGCCGTAGCGCCGGGATCGTGGGTGTGAATTTCAGTTGTCGAAATCCAGTGAGTAGAATGAATGCCCCTCATTCAATTCAGAGGGATGTGCAAGTTCGATCCCAATCCATAGGAGCGAAGTCATGATGTCGACCACTCGCCGAAGCTTTGTGAAGCAGGCCTCCTTGGGTGTGGCGGGTGCCACGATTGCGAGCACATGGACGAAGCGGGCCGCAGTCGGCGCGAATGACAAGCTGGTGATGGGGTTGATCGGCTGTGGTGGGCGAGGATCGCATGTCGCGGAATTACTGACCCGCAGTGAGAACGTGGAAATTGCCTACGTGTGCGATCCAGACAAGGGTCGTCTCGCCCGTGCTGCGGAAAAGTTTTCAGCGACGTCCCCGCAGGCGGTCGATGATATGCGTCGCGTGCTCGATGACCCGGGGGTTGACGCAGTACTGGTGGCGACCCCGAATCATTGGCACGCCCCAGCTTCCATTTTGGCCTGCGACGCGGGCAAGCACGTTTATGTCGAGAAACCCTGCTCGCACAACATCCGCGAAGGACGTCTGCTCGTTGAGGCCGCACGCCGTAACAGCCGTGTAGTGCAGCATGGCACGCAGATGCGAAGCACCAAGACCATTCAACAAGCTGTCGAGGCTTTGCGCGACGGGGTGATCGGCGACGTGATGGTTGCCAAAGCCTGGAACATCCAGCAGCGAAGTCCCATCGGCCACACCGAGCCAAGTGCCGCACCTGCGGGCTTTGACTATGACCTTTGGGTTGGGCCAGCGCCCATGGTGCCTTACCGAAGCAACTGCCATCACGGGTCATGGAACTGGTGGTACCATTTCGGTACCGGCGATATGGGGAACGACGGGGTCCACGATATCGACTACGCACGCTGGGGACTTGGAGTCGAGGAGCATCCCGACGCCATCAGTGCCTCGGGCGGAAAGTATTTTTTTGACGATGATCAGCAGTTTCCCGACACGCAGCAGGTCACCTTTGAATACAACTCGGACGAGGGACCCTCGAAACGTCGCATGCTGATTTATGAGCAACGACTGTGGTCGACCAACTATCCGCACAACTGCGACAGCGGTGTGGAGTTCTATGGGACGGAAGGCCAGCTTTTTGTCAGTCGGCGGGGAAAGCTCGAGGTGCGTGGCCCGCGAAATGCCGTCATCAATTTGGATATCGCGTTGGAACCTCAGAACGACGCTGCCCATACCGCGAACTTCGTCGATTGCATCCGCAACGGTCAGGTTCCCAATGCCGAGATTGAAGTTGGTCATTTGTCCACGGCCCTCTGCCATCTGGGCAATCTGGCTGTGCGATTGGGCCGCTCGTTGAAATTCGATCCACAGGCCGAACAGTTCCTTGATGACGACGAGGCCAATGAACTGGTGTGGCGAGAGTACCAGCCCGAGCACTGGGCCACTCCTCGGACCGTTTGACGAGTGTCCGCCCCCCTTTTGACCATCGTCGCTGCTGTCGGATCTTGTTGTTTCAAATGGATTTGCGCACAGCCGTGGCACGCACATTCCCTTGTATTTCTCACCGGACGACGGCTAGACTAACAAGCGTTGTTTGGTGTTGTTGTTAGTAACCACAACGGGAGTCGGAACCGTGCGAACCGTCATCGCGTTCTTATTGCTTGCTTTTGCTCTGCCCAACACGTTCGCCAAGGCCGAATCCCCGGTTGGTCAGCAGATTGCCGACTTCACCTTGCGGGATGCCCAAGGCGAGGAAATCTCGCTCAACGATTTCGCCGACCAGAAAGTTGTGGTCGTGGCATTCGTGGGGGCCGAGTGCCCATTGGTGAAGCTCTACAGCCACCGGTTGGCAGAATTGCATCGGTCGCTCTCCGACCGACGGGTGACCGTGCTGGCCATCGACTCGAACCAGCAGGATTCTGCCGAGGACATTGCCGAATTCGTCCAGACGCAACGGATTCCCTTTACCGTACTGCAAGATCCCGAGAACAAGATTGCCGATCGATTCATGGCCACTCGGACCCCTGAAGTGTTCGTGCTCGATGCTAATCGCACGGTTCGATATCGCGGTCGTATCGACGATCAATTCGAGGTTGGTCTGCAACGTGCCGAGCCCAGCCGTCATGACCTGGCGATCGCGATCGAAGAGGTACTGCAAGGTCGACCCGTCGAGGTGCCTGAAACGAAGACGCCCGGCTGCATCATTGGTCGCGTGAAGACCGTCGTGACGTCGGGAGATGTGACGTATACAAATCAGGTCATTCGCATCCTCCGCAAGAACTGCGTCGAATGCCACCGCGCCGGTGAAATCGCCCCCTTCGAACTGACGGACTATGACGAAGTGGTGGGGTGGGCCGATACGATGCTGGAGGTGATCGACGACGGCCGCATGCCACCATGGTTTGCCAATCCCGAGTACGGGGAGTTCTTGCACGACCGCCGCATGGCCGACGACGACAAGCAACTGATTCGGCAGTGGGTCGATGCCGGATGCCCCAAGGGACAGGCCGCCGATTTACCTGAAGAGGAGGCCTTCGTTTCCAGTCTGACCCGCGAGCCGCTTGACGCGATTTATCCGATGGGCCACGAAGCATTCAGTGTGCCGGCAGATGGCGTGGTGGACTACAAGTACTACGCGATCGACCCGGGTTGGACCGAAGATCGCTGGGTCACTCGGGTCGAGGCGATTCCCGGCGAGCGATCGGTGGTGCATCACATTCTGATCTTCTTGCGGCGACCCGGCATGACGTACGCGCCGATTTATCCGGGTGAATTGATTGGAGGCTATGTGCCCGGCTTGCAGCCTTCCGACCTTCCTTCTGGAACGGCGATGAAGATTCCCGCCGGCTCGACCATTGTGTTTCAAATGCACTACACCCCCAGTGGCACGCCGCAAGAAGATTTGAGCCACGTTGGATTTCGATTTGCTTCACCAGAACAGGTACAGCGCGAAGCCACCACCCCGCGAGCGATCAACGTGTTGTTTCAAATTCCGCCGGGCCAATCGAATTATGAGGCTACCGCCAGCTATGAGTTCCGCGAAGATGCAGAACTACTGAAGATGATTCCGCACATGCACCTTCGGGGTAAGTCGTTTCGCTACGAAGCGCTGTATCCCAACGGTCAGCGAGAAGTGCTGCTGGATGTACCGCGTTGGGACTTCAATTGGCAACTTGAGTATGCCTTGGCCGAACCTAAGACGATGCCGCGAGGAACTGAGTTGATCTGCACGGCCACGTATGACAACTCCGATGGAAACCCGGCGAACCCCGATTCCCATCAATGGGTCACCTTTGGAGAGCAGACCTGGGAAGAGATGATGATCGGGTTCTTTGTAATGACCACGCCCCGTGATACGAAGACCAAGTCGATCAACGGTTCGGCGATTCCAACCGTCCGAAAACTCGTCAACGAGTTCTTGCCACAGGACGGAGAGCCGTTAGACATTGCCGACCGCGCAACCAACATTACGAAGCACGGGATGAGTTTGCTGAACCGTGCCCGCGAGTTGGGAATTATCAAGGATCGGCCGCTCTTGGATGAAGTGGAGCCGATCCTGGTGGCCGGCATTGCGGAGGCCAAGAAGCAAGACGTAATTCCCGGCGTTGGGCAGCCCGGCGGGCCTGATCTGCGGCGTGCGGCCCGCTTCTTGGGCAACATGCGAGGCGTGTTCAGCGAACTGAGTTCGCAAGAGTCGATCAAGACCACGCGAGTCGAAGCGGTGACCTTACCGGAGGAGTTACCCGAGGGGCAGCCGGAAGAACTTCCCGTGCCGCAATAGATGTGCGGCCACGCGTAAACTCGCCGATTACAGCATCTCGACCGGTACTTGTCCGCTGTCGAGCAGGTGCATGGGGCGACCGTCGTGATTGACGATGGTGTCGTCACGGTTGAGGCCCAGGGCGTGATAGATGATCGCACAGAAGTCTTCCACACCCACGCGGCGTGAGGTCGGGTACTCGGCCTTGTCGTTGGTGCTACCGATAACTTGTCCGTGACGGTAACCGCCACCGGCGAACAAAATGCTTTGGGCTTGCGGCCAGTGATCGCGGCCCGCGTTGCCGTTGATCTTGGGCGTGCGACCAAACTCGCCTGCAGTCACCACAAGGGTATCGTCCAGCATCCCTCGCTCTGCCAAATCGCGAATCAGCACACCCACGGCCCGGTCGTGGCGGGGCATCTTGTCGTCCAGCGCGCCTTTGATGTTTCCGTGATCATCCCAGTATCCAGTGTTGAGCGAAACGAACCGTACACCGGCTTCAATCAATCGCCTCGCCAGCAGGGCTTGCTCTCCCCAGCCGGGCCCATACATATCGCGGGTCTTCTGGTCCTCTTTTTCCACATTGAAGGCCTCGCGGGCGCGACCAGACATCACAATGTCCACGGCCTGTTGGTCGACGGAATCGAGTTGATCGAAGGTGCGGTTTTCTTCGATGTCGCGTCGCAGGCGATCGAATTGTTTCTGGAGCGAGATACGGTCGATCAGGCGATCGCGAGACAGCCCGTCCACCAGGGTGAAGCTCTTATGGTCCCCCGTTGGCAAGCGACCGGCCTCGTTGCCATAGCTGTACTCGCCAAATCGGAAGGGGTTGTTCGCCACGCCCAGCCACGCCCCGCCGTGGTAGCCGAACCCTCCGTCGTTCATGTTCACGCTGGACAGGACGCCTCGCTGTCGCGGACCAAGCAAATGCGAAGCGACCGCTCCCATCGATGGCTGGCGAGGGGCCCGGTCCGACCCGTTGGCACCCAGTCGGCCAGTCAGCATCCAATGGGCCGCTGCCCAGTGGTCGCCGTTACCGTGCGAAAAACTGCGGATCACGGTGCAACGATCCATAATCTGTGCCTGGTAGGGGCACAGCTCGCTTACGGGCAACCCCGGGAGTGATGAATCGATCGAGCGGTAAGGACCGCGCACTTCAACGGGGGCCTCCGGCTTCATATCGAAGGTGTCCAACTGCGAAGGGCCACCATGTTGCCAGATGAGGATCACCGAACGTTTCGAGCGATACTCCGACTTGTGCCCGGCAACGTCGGCCGCTTTGGCTTCACTGCGCAGCAGGTCGGCCATCGAGAGGCCGAACACGCTGAGAGAACCAAGCTCGATACAGCGACGTCGCGAGATTCGATCGCAAAGCCCGAAGGATGAACCGTTAATTCGCAGCATGGGTCTTCTTCCGAATCTGAATGCCGTTTCCTACGCCTGGGGATTATAACCTAGAGGCCTGTTTCGGCGATACGCTTCGAGCGCAGCATTCCGGCAGCGTCTACTTTTCCGGCTTAGGCGGTAGAGCCAGATCGGCTTCGCTGAGCGTGACGTTGGCACCGGTCTCAGGTACGTTGACGTGAGCGGTCCACAGAATGGCGTTGACGATCATGCGGCGGAACGATTCTTGCTGGAAGTTTCGATAGAAGTGTCCCAGCGTGGTGCCAAACGAGCGACCTCCGTTCGGGCGTTCGTAGGCCCAACCGACGATGACGGGTTGTTCCTTCGCGGTCACTTCCAATATGGGTGTGGCGTCTTCGATGGTCGGATTCAAGTAGTACTCGTCGAGGATTTCGTAGCCTACCCAACCTCGACTGACGGGGTGGTCGGGCTGCAATTGCACCAGCGGCGACTTTCCCGTGTGCAGGCCCACGTTGCTGACCCAGGTGCCCCCGAGGTAACTCATCCACCGCGGGCCGAGACGCGGCAGGTTGTCTTTGAAAATCGATGACGCCCAATGGATGGTCACAAGCCCTACTCCGTCTTCCATCATGGCATCGACTTGATCGCGATGGGGCGCGTCGAGCAGAAACTCTGCGGCCGGAGTGGTGTAGACGACAATCGTACTGACGTTCTCCAGCTTGCTAGCGTTTTGGGGCCATCCATCGGAAACGACCGTTTCGATCTCCCCATTGGCGGCAAGGCATTTCGAGAGCACGCCGCAAGTATGCAGGTACATGTGTGTGCCGAATGGATGATCTGGCTGCTTGCCGACGAAGAGTACTTTGGCCTGGGGATCGGCTTGGACCGTGGCAATGCCGACCCAGGTCATCGCGAGGGCCATCAGGATCTGGCGGAAGGCTTTCAGAATCTTCATGAGATTGTTTTCCTGGTCTGTGAACCGCTTTGAATGCGGTGGAGGTGGGGTAACCGCACCATCTTAAACGGCAGAAGAAACCCTAAGCCAACGATTCCCGGGAATTAGGCCCGGTGCGGGGCGAGAAATGTCCGCCGAATCACGCGTGGTGACTTTATCGCTGGCCCCCGGGTGATCATAATTGTGCCTGGAAATCGTGACCCATAACCCTGCATTCTTGGAGAACATAATGCCCCGTTGCCTGCTCGTCGTCGCCCTGGCACTCTTCACTTTGAGTTCTTCGTTCGCTGCTGAACGGAACGATGCCCCGGCTGAACCGGAAGGGATGAAGTCCATCTTCAACGGCAAAGACCTCAGCGGTTGGAATGGTGACCCGCGGTTGTGGTCTGTGCGAGACGGCGTGATTCACGGTGAAACAACCGCTGAAAATGCAGCCAAGGGAAATACCTTTATTATTTGGGAAGATGGCGATCTGAAAGACTTCGAGCTACGGCTTTCGTTCCGCTGCAACGCCACGAACAACTCGGGGATTCAGTATCGTTCCAAGCATATCACCTCCGGTGCGCGTAACGATTGGGTTGTTCGCGGGTACCAGCATGAGATTCGCAACGAAGTCGACTTGCCCAGCGTGTCGGGATTTATCTATGACGAAGGTGGAAAACGGAGACGCATCTGTCTGGTAGGTGAAAAGGCGACCTGGGGAAAAGACGGCAAAGAGGTGACCGAAACGCTGATCGACGCCGAAGGGTTCAAAGAGCTGTTTAAGCTAGACGATTGGAATGACGTCATCATTCGGGCCGAGGGCAATCACATTCAACACTACATGAACGGGAAACTCATTCTCGACTTCACGGACAGCGACGACTTCGCATTGACCGAAGGTGTCCTGGCCCTGCAACTGCACGCCGGCAAGCCGATGTGGGTTGAATACAAAGACATTCGTCTCAAGGAACTCGAATAAGAGGTTCGCATCCATCGCCGTGCTCGCTGCCATGGAGGTCTTCATCCCCCGGAGGTCGCTTGCAGGATGGAAAGCTCTTGGCCATCTTGAAGCGGAACCTTGAGGTCGTTTCGGCGGCCCCAACAATTCTCGCCGTGCAGGCAGAGTACATTGTGACGTAGCCGGTTCGATTCATCGAAGATATGTACGCCGATTTCCGGACGTTGTCGCAGGAGTTCGTCCAGAGCTTCGCGTACGGTGTTGCCTTCGACTTCGATCCTCGAGCTGCCGCCGACGATCTGCATCAGCGAACTGGGGAGTTGCACGAACACACTGGGCACGACGTTACTCCGCGAACGCGCGAACCGAGAGGATTCGCGGCAAAGATACGGGGAGAGGCGCCCAGGTGTCGCCTCCGTCGGGGCTGGCGTACGCAGTCCCGGAGGTCGTACCGAAGTAGACCCCGCAGGGATCAAGCCCGTCGACCGCCATGGCTCCTCGCAAGACGCTGGTGTAGGTCGGTTCAGTGGGCAACCCACTGGAGAGCATCTCCCACTGGTCTCCACCATTGGTCGAACGGTAGACGCGAAGATTCCCGTCGTGCGGGACGTGAAACTCGTCGCCCTCGAGCGGAACCGCATAGATGGCCTTAGTGTGCGGATCGATGACGATGGGGAAGCCGAACACGACCCGATTGCCACCCCAGACCGTGCCGATTGGGAGGCCCGATTCGATCGATTCCCAGCGATCGCCTCCATCGTGGGTGCGATACATGCCGCGGTGGTCTTGCCGGTAGATGGTATTCGGGGCGTCTGGATCTTGCGCCAGTCCATGGACGCAGAACGAGTCGCCGGGCAGGACACCGTCGTTCTTTGCCTCCCACGTTGCACCGCCATCTTCGCTTCGCAGGACGCCTACGGCTGAAATGCCGACCCAGATACGGCCCGGAGTAGATGGATCGGTAAGTACCGCGTGAGTACACAGACCGCCGGCCCCCGGCATCCAGTTTTCACGATTCGGGTGATCGTTGAGACCTGCAACGGGCTGCCACGAATCACCCCGGTCTTCGCTACGAAAAAGCCCGGCTTCTGATACGCCGGCATAGATGGAGTCTCCCTCGCAGTACAGGGTCCATATCTGATCGAGATGACGTGTCTCTTTCTGGCCTTGGGGCGTTGCCTCTGCGGCGCTGATGATGCGATTGTGATCGGCACTACCGGCAACGCCTTCCTCGTACTTCGGGTTATTCTCCAACTGCCGCCAATCCTTCATGTCGTCGCTCACCAAAACGACGGTACCGTAGACATAACTCGTGGCACCCAGGTAGAATCGCCCCCGCTTGTCTCGCGTGGCCGCCGTGACGCTCCACCCTTTGAACTGCAACGGATCAACTTCCCAGGTTTGTCTTGCATCGTTCGAGCGGGCGATCACGAGACCTTTGTTGGTACCCAGGAAAACGTTGACTCCCATCGACATGGTTCCTTGCACTGGTGGGACGGATGAAGGGCGAACAAGCAAGAGTATACCCTCTGTCAGTGGGAACTTAAGTATTGGCTATAATGTTCAGTCCCGAGAGCAAGCCGGTTTGCGGAGCGCAAATCTTTCGGCTTATTCCTTTCCGTTGGATGCAATCTGAAGAGCTACTACGCACATGCCAATTCAAGGTCGTCCTACGCTCGAACACATTCGCGAGGCCCACACGAGGATTCGGCCTACATCCACCGAACTCCCCTGCTGACGTCGAGAGCGATCGATGAGATGGTCGGCGCGGAGCTCTTCTTCAAATGCGACAACTTTCAGAGGGCCGGGGCGTTCAAGACTCGGGGAGCGACGAATGCTGTTTTCTCGCTATCCGATGCGGAGGCGGTGCGTGGGGTGGTAACCCACTCCTCGGGCAACCATGCCGCGGCGTTGTCGTTGGCCGGTAAGTGGCGGGGAATCCCCGTACACGTGGTGATGCCGAGCAATGCGCCGATGATCAAGCAAGAGGCGGTTCGTTCGTACGGAGGGGAGATCACGTTCTGCGAGCCGACCCTCGAAGCGAGGGAAACGACTGCCAACGAGATCCTGAATCGCACCGGGGCCACCTTTATTCATCCGTACGACAACTACCAGGTCATCGCGGGTCAGGGTACTGCAGCCCTGGAGGTGCTTGAAGACTTACCCGAGGTGGATGTCATTCTGACCGTTGTTGGTGGCGGAGGATTACTATCCGGGACTCTGATCGCGGCGAAGAGCTTGAAACCCGATGTCCGCGTCATCGCTGCGGAGCCTGCGGCGGTGGATGATGCTTACCGAAGTTGGAAGCAGGGGCGGATCCTGAACAACTCGACGACCACATCCATCGCCGATGGTTTGCTTACGAACCTGGGCGAGAAGACGTTTCCCATCATTCAAGACCTCGTCGACGAGATCGTGCTCGTCGACGAGGGTGAAATTCTCCGAGCCCTGAAGGTTGTGCTCGAGCGGATGAAGATCGTCATCGAACCATCATCCGCGGTTCCCCTTGCTGCCCTGCTTTCCGGGCGGCTCGATCTTTCGGGGCAGCGCGTGGCCATCCACCTTGGCGGCGGCAATGTCGATCTAAGCTTGTTTCACCGACTCGATTCCGTATGAGCCGCGTGGCAGGAATACCCCTTGGAGTACTCCGGTTATTTCTTGATATCGAACAGTTCCACCAGGAAATGCAGCGTGGCGTTCGGCGGGATGACATTTCCGGCACCCCGTGCACCGTAGCCGAGCTTGGCCGGGATTTCGAGTTCGATCATGCCGCCAGTGCCGACAAGCTGCAGGCCCTCGGTCCAACCCGGGATGACCTGATTCAACGGGAAGGTTGTCGGCTCGCCGCGCTTGTAGGAACTGTCGAATACGGTCTTGTCATCCAGCCAGCCTCGATAGTGGACTGTAACCGTGTCGGTCTTTTTCGGCATTGCACCGTCCGACTTTCGCAGAACGCGGTACTTCAAACCGGAAGGCGTTGTTGTGAATTCCTTGGGGGCGTCCTTATCCACCGGGCCCGGTTCTGCCGCGGTGGCGGTATTCGCGTTCAGCGTTAGCAACAGGCTTAAGAGAGCAGCGATGACGATCTTCGAATGCTTCAGAGTGACAGGCATGTTTCCTCCTTGAGGTGTAATTGGTTCCGTGGATTGTATGAACGCAAAGCTTGTGCACCAGAGATGCTTTACATCGGGCGAAAAACCGCTGTGCTATCACGTTGTGCGGTAATGGGTTAAGCATTCTAACCTAGAATGTGCGATTCGAGAAATCTCGCTGCACAACGCCTAACTGGTGGGCAAGCTTCCCGTCGTCAAATTCCTTACCAGGTAACGCCCAAGAGACTTGACTCCTGATATGGGTTGCCTAAACTCGCGGTAGTTTCGATCTCCTGCTCTTGGAGACCCGACAGTCATTATTAGGGGCGCTAGTGGCTCTCACTCTTTCCGCGGCCAAACGCACTTCGAGTTAGCAAAGGCTCGAACGCTTTGCATTCATTGGTCGCTCTTCCGTCGATTTTATTCGATGCCCCGTCTGTAGTCCGTTCTCGAGACTGAGGCTTCGGGTCGAACTCCATCCTGGTTGAATTTTTTATACCAATCATCCAAGGCTTGTGATCGGCAAGCCACAAAAAGAAGGAACATCCTGAGATGACTTACCTCCGCGGGATTTTGGCATGCCTGCTTATTGCTTGCAGCCCTGCCTCTCTGTTGCAAGCCCAGACCCAGCAGTCTTTCGACATTCCGATGAGCACTTCCGAAACCGAAGGGGCGCCTGCGGCACTGCCCGAGTTGGGCAATCAGACGCCGCCGACTGCGTTTTCCAACTCCACGGAGGACGTGGTTCTCAACGTGACCTCCGGCTTGCCCATGACGTATTCGACGGAGTTGCACCCGATGAGCAGTGCTATCTCGATCGCGATGTTTCTGGGTGATCCGGATGATGGGGGCGCGCTTCTCGCAGAGATCGAAGATGTTCCGCTGCATGGAACCCTAATGGCCACCCCGATCCTTGATCAGACCAACAGCGGGGAGTTGCTCTTTCAAGGAGGAACCCTTGCGCTTGACGACATCACAGATTACGTGATTGACCTTGGAACGTTTGGTGGCCTGACGCTCGATTTGATTCAGACCAATATCGATTTTCAGTCCACATCGATCCCCGTTTCGAACACCGTTTATTCTGTCGACGATGCCGACTTCTTCGAAGTGTCGGTTAACGGCGGGGTCGCCATGCTCAGGGATCCTGTCGGCACTGTAGACGATGTGTTTGGCAGTTTTTTTCCAGTGTCGTTTGACTTTGGGGCATCGCCCGTCTCAGCGAACTTGGACGACATCATGGGCTTTGGAGTCGGTGGCACAGTCGACTTGGGTTCGGGACTGTTCACAGAACGCGGAGAAATCAACCTGGTAATTCCGGACACGACCTTCGGGTTTGGCGAACTTGAAGGAATCGATATCTACATGCAGCTTTCAGGCTCCGTTCACGTAGCGGTGCCCGAACCCTCCTGCGCCGTGTTGGCTTTGATGGGGACGATCTGCTTTGGGGTAGTGGGGATTAGACGGCGACGAGCAAAAATAGCCGCAGTGTAGATTTGGTTGCTGATCGCAATGCCACGAAGGCTTGCTTGCCGACACCGCGGGTTGCTCGGGGTATGCTCTATTTCTGTAATGCTGCTGCCGCGGCGTTATAGGCATGGTGGCCGGTTGAGCCTTCGCCGAGGATGGGGTGCTCTTTTTTCGGAAGCCACCGGCGATGTTGGTCGAGGACATCCTTCATCTGCGGGTCGGCTGCCAGATTAGTCCACTCGTGCGGGTCTGCGTCGTGGTCGTAAAGTTCTTCCGAGCCATCCATGTAGCGGATGTACCGCCAGCGAGTGGAACGTACCGCATGATTTCCAAGACCAAACGAAGTGATCGCCGGTTGCTCCCATTCCGCCTCCGGGTTTTCCAGCAGGGGAACCAGCGAGTGCCCTTCGTGGTTTGCGTTCTTTGGTTGTCCCGTCAGCTCTAACAAGGTCGGATAAATGTCAATCAATCCGACGGGTCTTGTACATTCATCGGAGGTAATGTTCGGTCCGGACATCACCATCGTCACGCGCGTGCCGTCTTCCCATAGCGAGCGTTTGGCCCATCGTTGTTTTTCTCCCAGGTGAAATCCGTGATCGGAGAAGAGACAGACGATCGTGTTGTCGGCGTCCTCTCGTTTTTCCAAAGAATCCAATACCATGCCGACGCAGTGGTCGACGAATGTTACCGAAGCCAGATAAGACTGAACCGCGTGTTGCCATTGCCCACTCTCCTGCATCCAGCTGTGTGTAGGTGCGACGTGTTCGAGGGTAACCAGATTGATGGCATAGGACGAAAGATCCGCGTTGTCATCCTCGCGGATGAGCGGTAGGAGCACATCCTTGCGCGGATGCATGTCGTACCACTCTTGCGGCGCATACATCGGGACGTGAGGACGGTGAAAACCGACCGCCAGAAAGTAAGGCTTGTCATAGCTTTCAGACAGTTTCTTTTGTGCCCAGGTGGCCAAGTTGTAGTCGGGCATGTCGGTCGTTTTCTCGGGGTAGGCTCCCCAATCCCATAACGGGTGGCCATGCGGTTGGCTTATCTTTTCTTTGGGGCGAGGGCCAACCCCACCGAAGTTGCCCCCATATTCGCCCACGCTGTTAAACACCCGCGCATTGTCCTGGCTGTGGAAGAGCTTTCCGGCTCCCATCACTTGGTATCCTGCGTCGGCGAAGGCCTCCGGGAGGGTAACCTCGTCTTTCGTAACTTCCGACTGTTGTAGCCCCGGATTGAGAAAGTAGAGACCGGTGGACCAAGGCAAACGTGAGACCATCAGGCTGGCTCGCGAAGGTTGGCAAACGGGGGCCTGGCAGTGTGCATTACGAAACAGCATTCCTTCTTCGGCAAGGCGATCGATGTTTGGCGTGCTGGCTTGAGGATGACCATCGAGGCAGCCGACCCAGTCGTTGAGGTCATCGATGGCAATCAAGACCACGTTCGGGCGATCTGCGGCCAGCGCGTTCTGTAAAATGAGAAAAACCGGGGCCACCACCAATAGAGCGATTCGAGCTCCGCGTTTGAGTGTTCGCATATGTGTGTTGCCAATCTTGGGAAGCTAAGCAGGTTGTTTCGGAGCCAGAGTGCTGACGATCTCTTTGTCGTTTTTAAGCGTGCGATGGACCGGGCATCGCGCGGCAATTTCAAGCAGCCGTTGTCGTTGCTCATCCGTGAGTGATTCGCCGACGATTTCGAGTACGCATTCAAACCGATCGATCTTGGATGCCGTATTGTCACAGTCCTCGCAATCCTTAGCATGTACCCGTTCGTGGCGCAGCTCAACCGATATTTTGTCCACGGGCCATTGTTTGCGTTGAGCGTACATGCGGAGGGTCATCGAGGTGCAGGCTCCCAGCGCTGCCAGCAAGTATTCGTAGGGATTAGGACCAGCGTCCAGTCCTCCCACGCGCGTGGGTTCGTCGGCCAGCAACGAATGAGATCGGGCCGCCACACGGTTGGTGTAGGGAGACTGCCATTCCTCGACCAACACGGTTCCCTCGTGTGGTTCAGTGGGAGCGGTTCGCCGATCGGTGATATAACGTGTTGCCCAGGCGCCGATTATGCCGGCCGCATACTGTGAGTCGGCGGGTTTTGTTAGCAGGTGGTCTGCATCTGCCAGCGAAACAAAACTCTTGTACCCCCGGGCTGCCGTGTAGATCTGGCGCGCCTGATCGACATCGACAACTTCGTCGAGCGGCGAGTGGAGCACCAGAAGACTGGCCGAAGTTCCGGTATGTTCCACTTTGGAGTCTTCCAGGTCATCGATGAGTTGTTGCTTGATCGTGAATGTGCGTCCACCAATCGTGACGGGTGCTTCACCCTCGTTAGCGAGTTGATCCACGACATTGCACAGTAGTTGCTTGACATGTGAAGGCGCTGCCGGCGAACCGATGGTGACAACTGCCTCGACCTCGGAGATCAGGTTTGCAGCCGCCAACATGGCCGTGCCGCCCAGGCTATGGCCAATCAATAGCTGCGGGGCGGCATAGTGTTTGCGCAAGTGATCGGCTGCTGCTTCGATGTCGCGAATATTCGACGAGAATTTTGTATTGGAGAAATCTCCTTCACTCGACCCGAGGCCCGTGAAATCGAATCTTAGTACCGCAAACCCGTCGTCGGTGAGCTTACGACTGATTCGAGTGGCCGCATGCGAATTCTTCGAACAGGTAAAGCAATGAGCAAAGATGGCAAACGCTCGAGGCGGTCCGACGGGACGTTCCAGACGACCGGCTAGCTGTTGACCCTCTTGATTGACGAAGTCGAACTTTTCGTGTCGCATTAGACTCTTCGCATGGAATAGAACTGCCAGGGCGGATGTGAGGCATCCGAAAGCATAACCGACCGTGGTGGCCTGTGGTATATCTGGCAAGGTGCCGAGAGGGTCGTGCGCCGCATGCGGTAAGATGTGGTGGACGGAGTCCGGCATGCGCAAAAGAAAAGGCCTCATGACGGACCAGCAAAACTGGCGCCGTCTGAGGCCTTGAAGAGTCGCAAAGTTGTAGCTCTTATTGAGCTTCGTCGCTATCCAGAAGCAGTCTCTGTGAGAGCGTTTCGTTTTAGCGACGCAGCTTCAGTTTCTCCGGTTCTGCTTCAGCTTCTGGCTTTTGGGCTACGTCCTCTTGCCCGAGTTCCGGCTCTCGGAACGACTGGCCGGTACCCTCATCGAGGTTGGCTATTTCGGCGACTTTGCCGTCCTCGTTCCACCACAACCAGCGACCGACAGGTTGGTCGTTACGATACTCGGCGTAGGTGGCCTTTTGGCCGTTCTCGTGCCACCAGTCCCAGAAGCCGTGTCGTTGTCCGTTCTCGTAGGTTCCGACAAGGGCCTTTTGACCGGTTGGATACCACCAGGAGAATGTACCGACGGGAATGTCGTTTTCGTATTGTCCCGAGACGTGCTCTTGCCCGTTGGGATGCCAGGATTTCCACGGCCCGTGACGCTCATCTTGGCCAGAGGAAACCGACGTGGCGACAGTAGAGTTCCACCAATCGTCTGGCGTGTCCAGCACCAACTCGGCGTGCAGGTACATTCCTTCGGTTTGGGTGCTGCCGTTCTTGTACTTGGTCACTTTCGCGGCCAACTTGCGGCCCGATTCGTAGGTGTTGTTGGTGACCAGCTTCTTGTCAGGTGTCCATTCCAGCAGTTGGCCATCAATCGAGCCATCTTTGTAGTCGATCTCTCGCATCTTCTGACCATTGGCGAACCACCATGTCGACTTGCCGTGGCGTTTTCCTTCGGCCATGGAGAATTCGCTGATCTTGTGCTGCGAAGAGTCGTAGATTTTCCAGGTCCCGTCCAGCTGGCCTTCTTTGAAGGTTGCCTGCGAGACGAACGGTCCCTTGTATTGCTTGTAGGGCATGGTTGAAAACAGTTCCGACTCTTTACCCTGATAGAAGCGGACCCAGGTACCGTCGCGCTTGTCGTTCACATACTGGCCTTCGGCGAGTACGGTGCCGCGTTGGTTGAACATCTTCCACTTACCGTGGTTGATGTAGTTCTCTTTTTCATCCTGGGTGACTTCACGCTCGATTTTCACCGAGCCGTCAGGATAGCGTTCGCGAATGACGTCCAACGTGCGTACGCCGTCTTCACCAGTTTCGCCGAGGGTGACATCGATTTCTTCGGATGTATCTTCGGCGATGCTATCCGCAGGGGCTAATTCGAGTTGATCCTGGGCCTCGATGGCAGGGTTGGAAACAACCAACACCAACAGGGCCGCAATGGACGTCACCCATGGGGTGAAACAGCGTGACATGATGCACTCCTTTGCCAGCACAATCTGTGTTCTTGCCCCTGCCGATGATGGACGCCACATCCTTGTGGCGATCACGCTGACAGGTCGATTGTCGGAATGGGATTGATTAGCGTGAGATTGCGGCTTCTTCTTGATAACGCTTGAAAGCATTGCATGTGCTGCACCGCCTCTAACGAATATTCATGCCGCTGCATACCTTTTCGGTACACACTTTCGGTGGGTTCTGATTTTTGTGCAGTTGCCGGATTACCCGCGAGTTCGGAAAAGAGAACTTTACTTGCCCAGTTTCACAAGTGGACGCGATTCGCAGGTTTTAAGTAGCTGTTTCCGCAAGCTCATCCCCAGAACGCACCCCCATATTCAACCGTGTGAGGGGGCTTCCCGAGACAAGACGGTATCCAAGGGATTCCCTACGCAGCGTGATATTCGCCTCGTTGCCGTTAGTTTTTCCAGCTTTAGGAGGCATCACACCGGCGACCAATTCCCGGTGTGACCGTTTCAACGGAACCAGGCTTCTTGTCTTTCTATTCAATCCATAGCGAGTGAATAACTTTTCTTCGCAAGATTCTGGGTAACCCACGCCGACGAGGGATGAGTGCGGCTCTTGTCTCACTGCCGCGTGACAGTACTGCCATCGCCATTGCCAAGGAAGGCGGCCATGGAGAGTTTGCCCAAAAACGCGAATCTTCACGTATTAAAGCAATCACCCGAGGAACAGCATGCGGCCTGCCAGGTCTTGCCGGAAGATGAATCGCGACACTGTCCTTACTGCAACGAAACGATCAGTGTGCATGCTCGCAAGTGTTGGCGGTGTCACGAATACCTGTCACCGCCGCGCGAGGATCTCGACGATCGGGTGTTTCAGTTTGCGCGTCGCGAAGTGTTGCAAGATGTTGTATTCGATATCAAAAAATGGATCGCGAGAATCGGCTTTGGTTCGATTGCCGGCATACTGTTGGTGACGTTTTTGGGTACCATGCGTTTCCAAGACATGCTGGAAGACATGGTTTCCAACCATGTCCAGCTTGCCACCGAGCCGGTGCTTGAGTCGACCGAAGAGAAGTTAAAGCAATCGGAATCGGTTCTGGACGAGGTGCAGGACAACATCCGGCTCGCGCAGCATCGAATTGCTCAATTCGATCTTTTGGACGAAAAGCTCTCGAACACCGAAGGTGCGGTTCGCAAGGTGGAGAACGCACGGCAGAGCCTGGAAGATCGGGCCGGAAAACTAGGAGTGCAGTTCGAGCAACTCGAAAGCCGCTTTATCAACGCCAAGCGCGAATTGAGAGTGGACCGTGAGAAGCGGCTCGAGGAAATGCTGAGCAACTACGCCAACCGCGTGGTTACCTTCGAGAAGCTCTACAACTTGTTCTCCGATATCGATTCTCCCGAGCAGCAACAGCTACTATCCAAGTTGCAGCCTTTATGTCATCGCAGGATCAGCCTTACCAGTCCATTTTCGCTCTCTGGCGAGCAGCCGACCGTTGTCTTCTCGCCGTCGGTGCAACTCGAATGGCGGTTCGAAGGGTACGATCTCGGAGAAGTCACCTACAGGGTCTACTACGACCGGCAGGGAGATTTCAGCAGCGAGAAATCCGAACGTGGTACGACACGATTGGCCAAATTGGAGTTGCCGTCACACTTTCTACACGGACCTGTGTATTGGCGTGTGGAGGCCATTGACGGCAACGACGAAGTGCTGGCGACCAGCGATGTCGGTTACTTCGAGTTCTTTGAGAGCAGCATCGATCGTATTCGCAGCACGGGTGTGATTCGCGTAGGTGTTGCCTGCTCGGCCGAAGGAGAGTTCGCGTACTTCGACAAGCAGCACGGGCACTTGACCGGCTACGACATTGAACTGACCCGCTGGTTGTCCCCCCTGCTCTTTCCAGAGATACCCCAAGTGCGTCCGGTCTTTATCGCCTACAACTGGAATCGACTTCTCGATTCAGTGCGACGGAACGAGGTTGATTTCATCATCTCGACGATCACGATCACCCAAGATCGTGAAGAAGAATACGGGCTGAAGTTCACGCGACCCTATTACAAGACAACCCAGGCCTGCGTGGTTTTCCAGGACAGTGGCGTTCGTAGCCCAATGCATCTCCGTGGGCGAAGAATCGCCGTGCAAGGCGGCACTTCCAGTGAAACAGTCGCCGAGGCGTTTACCGATCCAGCGAACCTGCATCGAGTGGATACGCCCGAGGTCGCGTTCGAAGAACTCATACGGCGCCAGGTCGATGCAGTGATTACTGATTTTGATTTCGCCCAGAGCCAGGTGCGTCGGCTGCAAATCCCGGCCGCCGTGATTGCGTTGCGCGAAAACGACTTTCCTCGGAGTTATCAGGGTGTTCGACACGAGGCCTACGGAATTGCCGTCGCCAAGACGGAAAACGACCTGGTTGCCCGGTTGAACACGGCGATCGACCAAGCGGCGAGCCAAGGGGTCTTGGAGGCTTTTCGGCGCCAATTCATCACTGGAAGCAAGGCCCCCGTGGTTCGGCGGTTGCCCGCTAGCCCTCAGTTGCAAACCACGCTGCCCCAAGCGACTCAGGCCGCTCATACGCAACTGCGTTGAGGAAAGGCCAAAGTCCGGGGCGTTATCCGAACGGTTCTTGTCGCAGCACCTACTGTGTGACCGTCGCTCTCGCGCTACAATGAGTTACAAGGCATGATGTTGGGCCTCATTCAATTGAGAGATGACTCCAATAGGGCGTGGTTATGACCGGTTCAGGTAAGGTTGCGCTGGTGACAGGTAGCGGCCGCGAGCGGATCGGAAATCTAGTTGCTAGAGATCTGGCCGAAGAGGGGTTCGCAATCGCGCTGCACTATTACTCTTCCGACGAGGAGGCAGCCGCGACGATCGAAGCGATGCGAGCGGATGGCGTGGACTGCGAAGCGTTCAAGGCCGACGTTGGAGAGGAAGCGGACGTCGAACAGATGTTCGAGAAGGTGCTCGAACGATTCGGCAGACTGGATGTGCTGGTCACCACGTCATCCATCTGGCAGACGGCGTCTCTCGAAGATACGAAGGCCCAGGACGTTATTGATAACTTCAAAGTCAACACGCTAGGTACGTTTTTGTGTGCGAAACTGGCGGGCCTGCAGATGGCGAGCCAGCCCGAGGGTGGGTGCATCATTACAATCGGCGATTGGGCCATTGAGCGGCCGTATCTCGACCACAGTGCCTATTTCGTCGCCAAGGGAACGATTCCGACACTGACTCGC
Source organism: Pirellulales bacterium (assembly GCA_965227275.1). Taxonomy (GTDB): domain Bacteria; phylum Planctomycetota; class Planctomycetia; order Pirellulales; family JAEUIK01; genus CAZNXE01. The sequence goes on from CBDDFU010000001.1 coordinate 4,927,558, forward strand.
ACGTTGGCCATCGAACTGGCTCATCGCAATCCCAAGGTGCGCGTCAACTGTATTCACCCAGGACCGGTGATGTTCCCACCTGAATCGTCGGAGACGGAAAAGGATGAGATGATTGAATCGACGTTGGTTAAGTCGGCCCATTGCCCGGAGAGTATCGCACAAGCGGTGCACTTCTTGATTGCCAATCAGTTTGTTACCGGGGTCGTGCTGCCTGTAGACGGTGGGCGGACGATTTATGCAGGCGAAGCGACCAGGCGACGTCGGCCCACTTAGTTCGAAGGAACTTGAGGCATCCTGCAGGCAATTCGTTCCTTCTCACAGCGGTTGAGTGACCTGACAGGCATCGTGCTTTCGCTAATAATGATGCCTCGGCGTGAATGGGAATCAACTCGAGGAGTCAATCGATGGCGATGGCAAAAAATGTTCTGGGCGAAGAACTGCAACCATGCAGTATGTCTCCACTGACCGGTTACTATCGTGATGGCTGCTGCAACTCGGTTTCGGGCGATGTGGGATTGCATCTGGTTTGTGCAGAGATGACGGCTGAGTTCCTGGAATTCTCAACAGCCCGAGGCAACGATCTGGAGACTCCTATTCCCGAGTTCGGCTTTCCGGGTCTGAAGCCCGGGGATCGATGGTGCCTGTGCGTCGAGCGGTGGAAGGAAGCACTCGAGGCGGGCATGGCCCCGAAGGTGGTCCTGGCCGCAACGCACATTTCCAGCTTGGAATTTGTCGACCTTGAAGACCTCAAGGCCCGCTCGGCTGACGTGAGTTGAGGGAATCATCGCTGAGACTCTGCTTGAGTTGGACAAGCTCCAGTTCCACTCCTCTTCAGACTGGCTGTGGTCGATAGCTGCCAAGTGCATAAGTCCAAAAGCGGTGCATATGTGACCCCGACTGTTGGTCTTGCTCTGTTTCGTGCTAACGATTGGGACCATGGTGGCAGTGTGTCGCAATCACCTCACCGTCGAGCGGATGATTGCCGAGGAAGGCTGGATGAGTTTTATCACGCCGGGACAGTTGATCGCCTTTGTTGCGCTAAGCATTGTACCACTGCTGTTGCGATCGGTGGTGTGGTGAGTGGTTCCGAGTGCATCGAAATCGGAAGCGCAACCAGAGTTTGAAGAGTGATCAATCGGAGTCGTGCATGATTCCCTCGACGAACGGCTGCCCTGGGCGTGGGAAAATGTGTCGGCTTACCGGTGCGAAACGCTGAATCTCTTCAAAGTACATGTAGTGCGTTACCCGTAGCATGTTTTCGCCGATCTTGATCAAGTTGAAGGAGTTTTTTTGTCGCTCTCTTCCTCGACCTCGACGAGACGTGGTCGTGCCACACTGCACGATAATGGCTCCTCGCTCTCGATGTTTGCCTGGATAGACATCGAGCGAATTGCCAATGTAAGCGCGATGGAGGTGACCTCCCAGGATCAGTTCCACGCCCAAGTCGATGAAGCGATTCATGGCACGCTTGGCTTTGGGCATGGTCTGATCGTGCATGTAGTCGGGAGCAGGGATGAAGTGGTGATGGGCGACCACAATTTTGGCGTGACTTGGGTCGACATTGGCGAAGGCCTGCTCACAGAATTCCAAGTTGTCGCGAGTGATGCGTCCGTTCGAAATCGCGCGACGCGGTGCCGTTGAGTCCAAGGCGACGATCACGGCATCGTCGAGGTGCCACACACGGTTTAGATCTTCCTGGATATACTCACGGTACAGTTCATGCGGGTCGAGAAAACGTTTCGTGAGTCGATACAGCGGCACATCGTGGTTCCCCGGCACAACAATCTTGGGCACCTCGGGAAGCTTGTTGAGAAAATCTCTGGCCTGCTCGAACTGGTCCCGGCGAGCACGTTGTGTGAAGTCGCCGCTTACCACCACGGCATCGGGAGCAAGTTCCGCAGCACTCTTCAGAACTGCGTCTCCGACTTGTGAAGAATAGGGCCTGCCAAAATGGAGATCCGAGATGTGCAACAACGTCAGCATCGTGGTTTTCAATCCGTGATACGCACTGCCTTCTAGATACATGCCTGCCCAAGAAAATCTATTGTGCACACTCACCGCCTGCGGCAAAGCACCCCGAATGTGCATTCAGTTGATGGATGAAGCCTCGGTCGCCTAGTCTTGCTCGCGACGAATCTTGGTGGCGTGATACAACGAAGGAACATCAACATGCGGTCGCCGTAGCACGAACGTGATGGCGGTCTGTTCCAGATTGGTGAGCAAGACCCCCAGGCAGGCAATTCGCAGGGCCCAGGGTGACCAATCGGCAAGGATCGAAATGATCGCGATGCTAACCAGCAGCCAGCCTGTCTTGGCAGAGCGAGTGTGGTAGGCGGCCAGGCGTCGGAATTTCACGAAGCTGGCGGTCATGTTCACCGCGTATGCCAGCAAAGCAGCCGCGATCCACGGTAGCTCGGCGCGTAGGAAATCGTTCTTCAGCCACCAAGTGGTTAGCAAGACCGAACCGTAAAAGGTCGCATCGGCAATGCTATCGAGTTTCGCTCCCAGACGGGTTCGTTGGTCGAGCATGATGGCCAGCTTGCCATCAACCCAATCGGTGGCCAGCAGGAAGATGATCAGCGCCAAGAAACCGCTTTGGCTCATGTCGGTCCATGTCAGACCGATCATGATCAGCGAACCGAAGAAGCGGATCGCGCACAGCGTGTTGGGAAGGTTGAGCGGCGGTTTGCTGGTGCGACCGGAGGAGTCGTTCCGGGGCGCAGGCTCTTGCGCAGGCGGTATCACTTCAGTAGCTTGCTTATCTACAAGTAAAGCGAAAAGGTAAAATAGAAGAACATCGGCGCCGTGAAGATGAGGCTATCCACGCGATCCAGAATTCCCCCTTGGCCGGGAAGCAATTGTCCACTGTCTTTGACACCAACCTCACGTTTGATGGCCGAAATTGTAATGTCGCCGAAAAAGCCCCCTACGGCAATCAGTAGCCCCACCAACAACGCGGGTAGATAGTGAACGGAAAGTATGGAGTTTTCCAACACCTTGGGTACATCGGAGAACGGTGTGAGTACCGGGGCCAGCGACACGGCCAAGGCGACCGTGGTTGCTGCTCCGAGCATCCAGCCTTCCCAGGTTTTGTTTGGGGAGATGATCGGCACGATCTTGCGGCGACCAAACCGACGACCCCACAGGGCTTGTGCGATATCGTTGCACTCCGTCAATACGATCAAATAGACGAACAGTCCGGTTGCTCCGGTAGGGAACAGCTTATCCACGCTCAGCGACATCACGAGTGCTGCATGAGACAGCAAGAACACAATTAGCATCAGGCCCAGGAACAAGTTGCCGGATTGTTCGATGAAGTCACTCGTTCGCCCGGTGAGCACCAGGTTGATCAGGATGATGCCCAGTAGCCAGACCGGAATGAAGGTGTAGAAGAGCCAGGAGTTTCCTGTATAGAGAATTCCATAGTGCATCGGCACCGCGACGAACGCCCAACCCCACAGACGGGTCGACGAGACTCGCAACTGCATCAAGCCTCGATACTCTCGTAGCCCCTGCAAGCTTGCAAGGGCGAAGACGATCACGGCTGCAGGAAGCCCGAGCAGAACGATGCTCGATAGTAGAACGAACAGCACCCACCAGGTTGTCAGGCTTCGCACGCGCTGGCGTGGTATTTCATCGCCATGGCGGGCTCGGGCGAGCGCGACCACGCGCACAAGGGTACCAAGGGTGAGCGAGAGGAGAAGTGCCCCCAACACCATCCAGACGTTTTGATTGACAATTGCGAAGACTTGTGGATGAGAGATAGTACCCGGCATGCATGATTTCCAGCGGTCCACAAAAACCACTCAGCCTGCACTGAGGCTAATTGGCAGCAGAAGGGGCCCCACTAGAAGCCTAGGGCCGTGTTCATTTCTCTCGAAAGGGTTTTTTCGACTTGTACAAGGTTAGCCGTGTTTGCATGTTTTCGCGCGAAGAGGGTTCGGCTAATTCGACGGCCTTGTTTTGCCACCGAACGGCCTCTTCGAACTGTCCGTTGGCAGCACAGGCCGCCGCCAAGGTGTCCAGAGAGGAAGGGTTGGCGTATGCGTTGCTTTCGGCGCGAAGCGTGGCCCAGCGCAACGCCTCTGCCGGGGTTCCCAGAGAGCTGTCACCGCTAGTCGCAAGGATCCATGCCAAATTGTTCGCCGCTTGAGCAGCATCGGGGTTGAGTTGCAAGGCCAGTCGGTATTGTTCGATGGCGGCTGCAAGGTCCCCCTTCTGATGCAGTAGAACCCCCAATCGTTCTTGGGTTGGAGCATGGTCCGGTTCGAACTCCACGGCAGCTCGAATGTGCTCGATGGCCTGTTGCGTCGATCCCTTGGCTTGCAGTGTTTTGGCCAATGCTCGATGCAGCGAGGCGTTCTGCGGTTCAAGGTCGAGGCCTCGTTCATAATGTTGAATGGCTTCGTCGTTGTTTCCCAGAGCCGCATATGAATCTCCCAGGATCTGCAAGACTTGTGCGTCGTTCGCGTCGTCGAGCGTCAAGGCTAATTGCAATTGCGGTAGCGCCCGCTCGTACTCGCCGGCATTGACCATGTCTTGAATGCCGGCGCCATATTCCAGCGTGATGCCGGGCAGTTTGCCCGTGGTGCGAACGCCTTGATAGATGCCGAGAGAAACGAGCAGCGCGACGGCACCAACGCCGATGTAGAAAGTGATTCTGTTGAAAAGCAATGGCGCCACGATGATTTCCAATCAGATCGCATCGACCTCTACGTGCCGGAGGGCATTGGTTCTGGTCAGCCTGGCACCGTGATACCTGCCGGCTGTGGGGAAGAACTCTCGACAATGCCCCGGTTCGTATCGGTCTTTTTCAAACGCCAGATGAATCCATCCACTACGAAGTGATGTATGTTGATCATTGCCGCCACGAGCAGCACACTTTCGACGGTCCCGAATCCGGCCCAAACATACGCGAGCGGCATACAATTGAACAGTCCGTACCCGATAAACAGGCAGATGCCATAGAACCACAGCACATGGTACAGCGTTGAGTGGCGGTCGCTGGCTCGCGCTTTTTGTTCCTTTACGTGGAAGATGATCACAATCGCCAGATACTGCAGCCCGTGGAATATCGTGGCATAGGCGAACGCCTGTAACGGCCCCAAAATAAAAAACCAGGCAGCATTGCTTACCACCATCATGATGCAAATGATTGGGATCGGCCCGCTATCCGACTGCCAGATATTCCTGATGAGCACGGCGAGTGCCAGCACGGCAATCCAGGGTAAGGCCGTGTTGAGGATTGTCAGGACCGAGTGAACTGCCGAGTGATGCATGATCGATTCGGGAACCACCATGTTCAATGCCACACCGGATGGCGAGAAAAGGGCAAACACGAACGGGATCATGGCCACGTACCACAGCCCGTTCTTGTTTCTGGTGTCGAGCATGCAGCCAGAGCGGTAGCTATACATCACCGCCAGTCCATAGGCTTGCGCCGAGTAATGGTAGGGCGACCATGCCAGGTAGAGCGCTTGCAGCGGGGTCCCCAGTTCACCCGCAAAGGCGATGCAGATGGTTAGCACCACAATGGCCACCAGCGGAAAGGCCATCGTGAGAAATGGCAGACTCTCGTAAGTGCCTGGTTTCGTATAAAGCCGAACCGTCGACGCGGCAAAATGCGCGCTGTTGCTCAGCAAAATGAAATAAGGCAGCGTATCGAGGCTAATCAGATCTCCGCCGCCGGCAGCGGTCGCCACGATGGCGGTTACGATGAGGCTCAGCCCCCCACCGATCACCAGGTAATCGAACACAGGATTTACAAACGATCGGCCAAGCAATCGAGCGGTCAAGGCTGAATCACCTTTGATTGCGGTAGCCAAGAATTGCTCCAAGATGTGGGTCGCAGAAGCTTCGAACCAAAAGACCGTGCGCGGGTCGTAGAATTCCCACCGAGCCTTCAGGAAGCCTTATTTTCCAGACACGCGACAACCTGTCCATTAGAATTGCCATTACCGGGTGTGGCAAGGATGCAGGGGAACTACCATGGAATCGCCCGGGACTTGGTGCATTTTTCACCAGGTGCCGGAATTTGTGTGTTCGCTCCCGAGCAATTTCTCTGGCTGAAACGATCTTCCTTTCGCCTACTATCCTGCAAAGCAATGAGTGCTTCCGACAAGATGCATGTCCCTGAAAGTGGAACGCACAGCGAGGGTGATCTCTACGAGAAACGCGTGCGTCGTGGACGGCGGAAATGGTTGTTTCGCTTGGGTGCCCTGTTCGTCTCTTCGATTGTGGCGATTCTCTTGCTAGAGGGTTCTGTTCGGGGGCTTGTGTATCTGGGAAAACTGCCGCGATACGTATCTCAGAGAAATGGGGGGTTTTGGAATGCTGAGCACCCGTTGTTTGGGGTCTGGCATCAACCCAAGTCTTCCGCGCTTCAATCCTCAGAGTGCTTTTCGACCACCTACGAGACCAATTCGGTGGGGGCCCGAGATGTGGAACGTTCGCAGGCCTGTGACGCCCCCCGCGTTTTCGTCACGGGAGATTCCTTTGTCGAAGGCTGGGGGTTACACCCTGAGGAGCGGTTTTCGAATCAGCTTGAACAACAGACCGGAGTAGCGCACCTCAATTTCGGAATGTCGCACTTCAGTCCCTATCAACAGTATTTGGTCTACAAGCACTTCGGGCCGCAGTTTGAACATTCCGCGGTTCTGGTCGGAATTCTGCCCGTGAATGATTTCGTGGATATTGATATCACCCAAGCTAAACGGGCCAGGTCGTACGACTACCGCTACCGGCCATACCTTGTTCCTGATGCGAATGAATATCGGCACGTCGACTATCGCGAATCAAGTGTTGGCAAGTTCCTGCGAGTTCATTCCCATGCATATCATGCGATTAGCTCTACGGTCGCTAAGCTGAGCGATCCCGAGGGAGACGATGTCTATGCGCCGCCGGTGACCAATGCACAGGGGTTACCACACTCGTATTTCTACGATTACAGCGAGCGTCAATTCGACCTGCTGCGTCACTGTTTGGACCTGATTGTTACTCAAGCGGATGGACGGCCGTTTGCAGTCGTCTTGCTGCCAGCCCAATGGGACTTTGTGCGTTTCGAGAAGCAACCCGTAGAGACGCCCCTGGCCTTGCGATTGGTAGATTGGGCGAAAACTCACCATGTCGTGGTGGTAGATTTGTTGCCGCCGATGGCCAATGCAAATGCTAACTGGCAGCGCTATTTCTTCGACTGCGATTACCATTGGAGCGCGGAAGGAAACAGGGTAGCAGCTCAAGTATTGCAGCAGCAGCAGCTAGGCCCGTTCTTTTACGAGAAGCCGGAAGAATGAGGCTTGATGCCCGTAAGAGTAAGAGAAGTCATCCCGATCGCGTCCGACTCATATAAGTTTGTTCCATTCTCGTATGAGGATTAGGGATGCACGCGGACTCTGCTTCGAGCGGCGATCAGCAAGAAACGACGCAACGGCGAAAGCCACCCTCCAAAGCGTCTCGACTCATTCTTTGCTCTGTCGCCGCGGTTGCGGTGATGACAGTCCTCGGCGTAGCCATCCTGCGGTGGCACAGCACGCTGGAGGTGACTGTCGGTCAGAAGTGGTCGGCTGCCGAGCGGATTTCAATCGACGCCATCAGCCACGATGCCTGGAACCTGCTTCTGAAAAAGTATGTGAATGACCGGGGGGAAGTTGACTATGCAGCGTGGTTAGCTTCCTCCGAGAATGTCTCACGCTTGGAGTCCTATCTGAATCAACTCTCACGGGCAGACATCAACCAGCCCGCCGAGCGGTCGTCGAAGTTGGCCTTCTGGATCAATACCTACAATGCCTTGACCGCATACGGAATCCTTCGCGAGTATCCGACTTCAAGCATTCGCAATCACACGAGTGCCGTTGGTTACAACATATGGAAGCACATCCTATTACGGGTGGGGGATGAAACGTACTCACTGGACGCGATCGAGCACGAGATTCTGCGGAAAATGGATGAACCACGGATTCACTTCGCCATTGTTTGTGCCTCGGTTGGGTGTCCGCGATTGCTCAATGAGGCGTACGTAGCTTCTCACCTGGACAAGCAGCTAAACGGGAATGCGCGGGTGTTTTTCGCTCAGGACCGGAATTTTCGGATGGATGAGGCGACCAACACGGTCTACCTGAGTTCGATTTTCGACTGGTTCGGCAGCGACTTTGGAGAAGACTCCGACGCCCAACTCCAGGCTATTGCTCCTTACTTGCCTTCTGATGAGGCAAGAAGCTATGTAGAATCAGGAAATCCGGAGATTGAGTACCTTGATTACGATTGGTCGCTCAACAAACAGCCAGGTACCTGAGTGTCGGGAGTTAGGCGTGCCGTTCACCGTTTCACTTTCCGCGAGTTCCGCATGCGTCCCAGTCTTATGTCATACGTCGTTCAAGGGTTGATCATCGTCGGCCTGTTCGCCGCCATCGTGATTGGCCTGCGAGCATTCCTATTGCGTGAACCTGACGCGGAGGCGAGTCTCCCAGTGAAAACCGATGGTTTCCCAAAGCTCGATGAGCAGCAGTTTGGAAGAGATGCGGACGGAAGTAATTCGAGCGAGCCAGCTGCATCGGAAGAGGGCCTCGAGACTGCCACGTTCGGATCGGGTTGCTTCTGGTGCACGGAAGCCGTATTCGACAGGCTCAACGGTGTGGTCTCGGTTGCATCCGGCTACTCCGGCGGCCACATCGAGAACCCGAGCTACGAAGCGATCTGCACGGGCACGACCGGTCACGCGGAAGTTGTGCAGTTGAAGTACGACCCGGCGATCGTGACTTTTCCGGAACTGCTGGAGGTGTTCTGGCGGACACACGACCCGACGACCCTGAATCAGCAGGGAAACGATGTGGGGCCGCAATACCGCTCGGTGATCTTCTATCACAACGATCGCCAACGCGAGATGGCGGAGAAATACCTGCAGCTAATCGACGAGGCGAATGTTTTCGACGCCCCCATCGTCACCGAGATCAGCCCCTTCACCAAGTTCTACGAAGCAGAACTCTATCACCAGGACTACTTCGCCCAACATTCCCGGCAACCGTACTGCCAATACGTCATTCAGCCGAAGGTGGACAAACTCGAAAAGATCTTTGGGGAGAAGCTGAAATAGCAACGAATTGCTGGGTATCAATAGATGTGCCTGCAGACGCCCCTACTATTCTTCCATCGCTTCCAGGGCGTCGATCAACATCTTGAACTCGTCCTCGCAGCAGGGGCAGTTTTCGAGGTGATTTTGTACGGCTTCCATCGACTCCGTCTTGTTCTTGCCGGTAAGGGTCGCTTCCGCGAATTCCGACACGTGCGAAAGGCAGTGATCGCAGTCAAGCGAGTCGGGCGACGTCTTGGCGACGACCGAAATCAACTTTTTGACTTTCTCGGGTGAGAGATCCATGGTTTGCCTTCGCTTAGCTGAATGCAGCCTGAATATCTGTTGGTGAAAAATCGGCCGCTTCAAGACTCGATTTTAGTCTCTGTCGAGCGTCGTGGAACATTTTGTAAACCGCGTTGCGGTTGCTATTCATGCGTCGGGCAATCTCTTCCATGGGAATCCCTGAAAGAGCGCCTCGTACAACAATACGTTGTTTTTCGGTCAAGTCTTCGTCGATGGCCTGTTGAAGTTGTTCCAAAATAGAACGCTGCTCGGCTTGCTCGGCAGGAGTTTTCTGCTTCTCGGCCGGTACATCAATGTGGATCGAATCGTCGGTCGTGGCATCCAGCGAAACATTCTTGTAGTGTTTGCGCCGCAACTCCGAGATGGCCGTCCGCACGGCGATGGTCATGGACCAGGTTGTGAACTTGCTGCGCCCCTCAAACGAATCGAGGTTGTCCAAAATGCGCAACAGAGCCTCCTGCACAATGTCCTCGGCGAATCCGGGATCGGCGCCACGCTTCGAGACCGTGCTCTTCAAGCCGCGGAGTAGAATGGTGCGTAGCTCTTCGAGAGCTGCCGCCTGTTCATCTCCACCGGCCTTGAGACGCTCGACCCAGGTCGTTCCGTCGCTGGTGCTCACCATCGATAATCCCTGTTCAACGACTGAGGTACGTGCCTCACTGATTTGTATCCTACCCACTTGGACACATCATGTCAGCTTTGCCGTCAAGCAATACAATTATCGTAGGTAACAGGTGAACCGGGACAAGTGTCCCCGTCTGCGGCCCCCTGCTATTTCAAGAGGGGGCCGCCAGGACAGAACAAATCGGTCAATTCAGCTCCGCATTCAATGCTGCCGAAAGTCGTTCCTTCGGTAACACGCCGGTCATCTGGGCTTGAACTTTCCCCCCGGCAACCAGCGCGAATGACGGGATGGCACTCACCCCGAAACGGGCCGCCGCTTGCGGAGACTCGTCGACATTCACCTTTACGACTTTGGCCCGGCCTGCGAACTCTTGCGAGAGTTCATCGACCACGGGCCCCATCATGCGGCACGGTCCGCACCAGGGTGCCCAAAAGTCGACCAGAACCGGCTCTGCCGATTGAAGGACTTCCGCTTCGAAATTGGTGTCGTTGATGTTCGTAGCCATGACGTTTCTCCTGCTCTTGGCGTACTCACTGGTTTTGTAAGATTTCTAACTATTGGACGACGCGAACCGCGGAGTTCTTACGTTGCTTGAAATAACCAAAAAGCGAGACTGGTTTAGGAGCACCTGCCTCAAATGGCAGCCTGACAGCCATTCAATACGGCCTTAGACGTTGTTGGGCGCAGGGATATACCGAGACGGCGATTCTGGTCGTGCTGCTTCTGACGCCGCCTAACGGGTCCAGGAGAGCCACTTATTGAACGCCGATTTCACCAGTGGGGTGAGTCGGGTTCTCGAGTACACATCTCCCGTCTTGCGAATTGCCTCGGCTTGGGTGGGGTAGGGGTGAATCGATGCCCCCACGGTCTTCAAGCCGAGACCCGCTTTTATGGCAAGTGTGACCTCAGAGATCATGTCGCCTGCATTGGTGGCAACGATGGTGGCGCCGACGATCTTGTCGGTACCTTTCTTAACGTGAATTTTCACGAACCCTTCCGTCTCGCCTTCAAGGATTGCCCGATCCACATCGGCCATGGGTTGGATGAAGGTGTCGATCTCGACGTTCTGCTGAAGGGCGTCCCGTTCGCTGAGCCCGACATGCGCGATCTCAGGAGATGTATACGTTGCCCAGGGAATGGTTAACGCGCTGGCCTTGGCCCGACCGAAGAACAAGGCATTCTGAATCACAATTCGGGCCATGAAATCAGCAGCATGCGTGAACTTGTACCTCGAGCAGATGTCTCCGGCGGCGTAAATGCTGGGGTTTGTCGTCTGTAGCCGGTCGTCGACTTCGATGCCCGTCCGCTCGTCGTACTTCACGCCGACTTCTTCCAGGCCCAAGCCCTTCACGTTGGGTGCGCGACCTACGGCAACCAGCAATTGATCGACCTGAATGTCGTATTGCTTGTCCTGTGCGTTGACCTGTAAGCGAATCTGTTCTCCATCACTAGCGACCTGCAACTCGCGACCGCAGCACAGCAGATTGACGCCGTCTTTGACCAGGCTTTCCTGGACGATTGCCGCAGCGTCCGGGTCTTCGCGGGGTAGGATTCCTTCGGTCGACTCCACCAGGTAGACTTCCGAACCAAATCGAGCAAATGCCTGGGCTAGTTCACACCCGATGGGGCCGGCGCCGATGACCCCCAATCGCTTTGGCAACTCCGTCAATGAGAACACCGTCTCGTTGGTCAGGTAATGGACCTGATCGAGCCCGGGGATTGGTGGAGCCGCTGCCCGAGCCCCGGTGGTAATGACGGCCTTTTTGTAGCGAAGCGGTTGGCCACCGACTTCCACCGTGTTGTTGCCCGTGAACTTGGCCGAACCGAGAAAGACGTCTACGCCAAGATCGCGAAAACGTTCGACCGAATCATTGGGGCTGATATCGGCCCTGAGTTTGCGCATCCGCTCCATGACCTTCGGGAAGTCGACACGCACTCCCTCCGGCACCTCGACTCCGAAATCTCCAGCATTACGGACGGTCGCTGCGACACGGCTGGCGCTGATCAACCCTTTGGAAGGCACGCAACCGACATTCAGACAATCGCCGCCCATCAAATCGCGTTCGATTAGGGCGACTTTCGCGCCCAAACCGGCTGCTCCCGCGGCAGTCACCAAACCGGCGGTTCCGGCGCCGATCACCACCAGGTTGTAACGGGAAACCGGCGTGGGGTTGACCCAATCCGTCGGGTGGACGTTCCGCCGCAGCTTCTCGTTGTGTTCATCGAGAGGTTCCAGTTGTGGGAGGATTTCGGTGCCTTGGGCCACGGCTTCGATTCCTTATTCAGTCAGTGGATGGTCGCCTCATGCGAAACGGCTACGCTTCGACCGAGTTCGTTGCCTGTTCTTTCTGCCGGCGCACACGTTGCATGATCTTCTTGACTGCGATGGGGAATATGCCCAGCAGAGCGAAGGCGATCGTGATTTGTATCAGTTGGCTCGCCGAGAAAACTGCTTGGGCTCCCTCATCGGCAAGCGTTTGCAGATTGGGCACCTGCGAGCCGGCATAGACATAAACCGCCGTGGCGGGCAGCATGCCAACCTGACTGACCCACCAGTAGGTTCGCACGGGCAGGTTGGTCAGTCCCATGACAGCGTTGATTACGAAGAAAGGTATGGCGGTGATCAATCGCAGCGTGAAGAGATAGAAAGCCCCCTCACGGTCCAGCGCCTCATTGAACGACTTCAACCGCTCGCCGAATCGTTGCTGGATGGAATCGCGAAACAGGTAGCGACTTAGTAGGAAGGCAACGGTAGCTCCCATAGTCGACGCAAAGCTCACCAACACCAGGCCCCGGAGAAAACCGAAGTACCAGCCGTAGAGCAGGGTCATTCCCGCTGCTCCCGGCAGTGAGAGCCCCGTGACGGCAACGTAAATGGCAAACGCGGCCCCATAAACAAGCAGCGGATGGTCATGTTGAAATTGCTGCAGTTGAGCTTCGCGTTGCGCAAGGTTCTCGAGCTTGAGATCATCCCCAAAGAAGACGAACGTCCCAATGATCAGCCCGGCGACAGCGGCCAGCACGAACCACTTCTTCGGACTCATAAGCGATTCAGATGAACCGGGAGTACCGTTCTGTTCCGATTGCATGGGGCTGGAATCACGCATCACCTAGGCTCCTGTGCCCGAAATTCGGGGGTTACGTCTAAGACGCACGGGCCCCGGGCTGTATTACCCGAGAATGTAGGCCACAATCCCAAATTGCGACAAGCCATCTCCTTAACTAGCATGATTCGCGAGGAACTCCCTTTCGGATCAAAAGCAACACCAGGCATTCGGGTGACCCTATGAGAGAGCCTTTCCACGATCTGCGTGCACTGAGTCATCAGGCTTTCATCAGAAAACTCCCAGAACTGTTTGTGGCGGTAATGGCGATCTTTGTGGTTTGTCAGGCTGCCCTTGCCGACGGTCTTCGAGCCGGTGTTGCCAAGGTGGATATCACGAACCTCGAGGCCGGTCTCGTCAACGACCCTTTGTACGCCAAGGCGTTAGTGATCAAAAGCGATACCGACACGCTGGCGATCGTAACCATCGACGCGGTTGCGATTGCCGAGATCGGTTCGATCCGCAACGAGTTTCTCGAAGTGGTGCGCGGGCGAATAGAACGCGAATTGGGAATTCGGCCATCTGGTGTTCTGGTGAACGCCAGTCATTGCCATGGTGTTGTCTGCGCCGATATCGAAGACCGCGTGTTTCAGGCTGTCGAGCAGGCCAGCAAGCAGTTGGTGCCCGTAAAGGTCGGGGCCGGGGTGGGGCACGAAGACCGCATTATGGTGAATCGCCGACTCAAACTGAAAAACGGCAAGGAAGTCGACGTGCGCCACGCGTATTCGCTTCCACCGGATGAGGAGGTTGCCGAAGTAGGCCCCATCGACTCGGAGATCGGCATCCTGCGATTGGATCGACTCGATGGGCGAACCCTGGCGGTGGTATACAACTTCGCCTGTCATCCCATCCAGGGAGTGCCCAGTGGTGGGAACTCGGCAGACCTGGTTGGTTTTGCTTCCAAGGCAATCGAAGAGAATACGACTGACGGATCGGTGGCTCTGTTTCTGCAGGGCTGTGCGGGAGATATCAACCCAGCGTTTTACAAGGATGTGAATCACCCCAGAGATGCCGAACCGTTGGGCAATCTGCTGGGGCTGAGCACGTTGAGGGCACTGAAAGATATTCAATGCTCCGACGACGCTCGTTTCACGGTGCTCAATGAAACCGTATCGCTACCCCGGGCCGACGTCGCGCAGCGAATTATTTCGCTGGAAGCCGAGCAGCAGCGGAAACTGCAATCGCTACAAGGGACGTATCTCAACCTGAAGTCGTTCTTGCCGCTGGCGGTCAAGTACAATCTTTCCGCCGAGTTTCCCTCCTACGATTCGCATCGCTATTTGCACGAAGAAAAACTGGGACGCGAGAACCTGAAGCTGCTGGACGCCACCAATCGAAAGAATATTCAGCGATATATTCAGAACATTCATACCATGGAGGAGTTAACAAGAATTCAGACGAATCTTGCCTTGCTTCGCAAGCATCAGGCCAACAATCTGGCCGCCGACAGTAGAACCATTGATGTGGAAGTGATGGGCGTACGAGTTGGCGATTTCGTGCTCTGTACATTTCCCGGGGAGTTGACCGTGCAAATTGGACTGAACATCAAGCAGCGAGCCCCCGAACCGCTGACGTTTGTCGCCGGTTACACCAACGGCTACATCTATTACGCTCCGACCGCCGAGCAACTTCGCAATGCGGGCGCAGCCCAGGAAGACAGCGAGTGCATTCTGGCGCCGCCTTGGCAGAAGATTTATGAAGAGAAGGTGGCCGAACTGTTGGGGCAGTTGTGAGCCCCTGCTGCCCGTTTCCTGGGTCGATGCAGACGCGATAGCAACCGACTCGCAGCGCAACAGAATGAAGTCGCTTGGTGGCATTGGCCGATGATGAGAGGAGACGAATGATTGGTCTTCTGGGAGCGGCCTGACTCATGTTCTGTTCGAACTGTGGAACCCAAGCGTCTGGAAATTTTTGTGCCGCGTGCGGGCATGCACTGCAAGCGGTGGCCCCGAAACCAGCGGAAATCATTCCAATCGATTGGTCGCAAGAGGTTTGCTACGAGCGACTGATCGCCATCCCCGAAGTTCGCGACCGTATCGCGAACGCCGGCAGCCAGCATCGCAAGCACATGTCGGCCGAAGAGTTCATGAGCGCGTTCGACCAATTGGTCGGCTACGGCGTGCCTATGAGTAAAGTGGTCGACTTTGCCCGGCCTTTTTACTCGAAGCTGGGGATCAATACCGACAAGTCCACGAGCCGGCGACTGCATCTGCCGCCGGGGAAGGCGCTGGTCGGCGTACTATGCTCGATGGCCAAGAACGGCACCGAACTCAAGGGTGTCGAACAGGCCGAAGGCGGGTGCGTTCTGAATGCCGTGATGCCCTCCTCGATTTGGTCATTCTCCGGCGATCTACGAGTGACCGTTAGAAAAGAGGGGTCGGCCACCCACGTTGAGACAAACATCAAGATCCCTGGGCAAAAGTTTGACTGGGGCAAAAGTCAACGCTTGATGGACGAATTGCTCGACAGCATCCCCGCGTTTGCGGCCTGATTTCTTGGATCGCTTGAGTACCGTGTCGAGCGATAGTTCTGCGGAACTAGAAGTCTCTCTGGTATCGCTCGGGGCCATTTTCTTTACTCTCCCCCTACGCCGTACTACGATCGTGCTCAACGAGATCATGATCGACGGACTCGCACGGCTCATGCGTTTTGGGAGAGAACATGGCTGCCAATTTTGACGATTCGGGCTCAGGGCGTATTTCTCGACGTAGCTTCATCGAGCGGACAAGTGTCTTGGCCGCGGGAACTGCGGTGGCAGGAACCCTGGTGGTTCCGAAGGCCGTTCATGCAAATACCAGCGATGAACTCAAGGTGGCGCTTATCGGATCGGGAAAGCGTGGCGCGGGAGCCGCAGCTCAGGCGCTGCACACCGGCGGCAACGTAAAACTATGGGCAATGGCGGACGCCTTCGAAGATCGGCTGGAATCGACGTACCACATTTTGAACGGGGGTGATTCCGTCAGCCAAGGATCGGCCGCAGGGCTGCAAAGCCAGATCGATGTTCCGCCTGAGCGACGCTTTGTGGGCCTGGATGCTTACAAGCACGCGATTGATAGCGGAGTCGATGTGGTGATCCTGGCCGAGCCGCCCGGGTTCCGGCCGCAGCATCTCGAATACGCCGTGGATGCCGGGAAGCACATCTTCATGGAGAAGCCGTTAGCCACCGATGCACCAGGAGTGCGTCGTGTGCTGGCCGCCGCCGAAGACGCGAAGAAAAAGAACCTCAAGGTGGGTGTCGGACTTCAACGGCATCATCAAGAGAGTTACCTGCAATGCCTCAAACAGTTGCACGACGGTGCGATTGGCGACATCCGAGTCCTTCGCTGCTACTGGGACACCGGTTTCCCCGCCAAGACGCCGTTCCCCCGAGGCGATCTCTCGGAACTGGCGTACCAGGTGCGTAACTGGTACTTCTTCTGCTGGCTCAGCGGCGATCACATCTGCGAGCAGCACATTCACAACCTCGACGTCTGCAACTGGATCAAGCAATCGCACCCGGTCGAAGCGCACGGTTCCGGAGGGCGACAAGTGCGAACCGGGATCGAGTACGGCAACATCTTCGACCACCACGACGTCGAGTTTACGTATGCCGATGGCTCGAAGATGATGAGCCAATGCCGGCAGATTCCGGGTTGCAGACGCTTTGTCGGTGAAGAGGCTCACGGCACCAAGGGGAATGTTTCATTCACTGGCCGCACGGCGGAAATCGAACGGTTCGATGGAGATGGCTGGAAGTATCGGCGACCGCGTTCGGGACAGCCGCAAACCTCGCCGTATCAAACCGAACACGACGTGCTCTTCGACGCGATCGTGAACGATAAGCCGCACAACGAAGCGGAATACGGCGCACTGAGCACCATGACAGCCATCTTGGGCCGGTTGGCTACGTATTCCGGTAAACTTGTCACCTGGGAAGAGGCCTTCAACTCGGATGTCGAGCTCACCATCGACGCCACATCCTGGGACGATCACCCCCGCTCGCTGCCCAATGAGCAAGGCGCGTATGCCATTCCGGTTCCCGGTATCAGTGAGGTCCTTTGAGCCATGGTTCCCTCATTGATTCATCGACGAGAAGCCCTAGGGCTGGGGATTGCCGCCGTAGCGAGTTCCTATTCCTCGTTTGCCTTCGCCAAAGAGAAGAGCGGAACGCCATTCAAGTTGAAGTACGCTCCCCACTTCGGGATGTTCAAGCATTCCGCTGGGAAGGATGAAGTGGATCAGTTGAAGTTCGCCCACGACCAGGGTTTTATGGCCTGGGAGGACAACGGGATGAAAGCCCGTCCCGTGGAACAGCAGGAGCGGATTGCGGCGACCATGCAGCAGCTCGGCATGGAGATGGGTGTGATCTCGGCCACCCGAGGTGCCGGCCCAAAGGTGAGCTTTGCTGGGGACGATACTGCCGCCCGCGAAGCGATCTTATCGACCATCAAAGGAGCCGTGGTCTCGGCCAAACGGGTCAACGCGACCTGGATGACCGTGATACTGGGCGACGTCGATCCGAAGTTGCCGCTCGATTATCAAACGGCCAACGCGATTGAGCTGCTGAGGCGATGCTGCGACATACTGGAGCCGCACGGCCTGGTGATGGTGTTGGAGCCGTTGAATCATCTCACCAACCATCCCGGCAAGTTTTTACACCGTTCTCCGCAGGCCTACATGATCTGCGAGGCGGTCGATAGCCCCTCGTGCAAGATCCTGTTCGATATCTACCATCAGCAGATCAGCGAGGGGAATCTGATTCCCAACATCGACCGCTGCTGGGACCAGATTGGCTACTTTCAGTGCGGAGACAATCCGGGTCGAAACGAACCCGGCACCGGGGAGATCAATTACCGCAACGTCTTCGCTCATCTGTACCAGCGGAACTATCAAGGCATTGTCGGGATGGAACACGGCAATTTTGGTGAGGGGATCGAGGGAGAACGAGCCCTGATCGAAGCCTACCGCCAAGTCGATCAGTTTTAGCTTCCTCAGAAGACACATTTCTTTCAATCGTCACCCAAGCAAGGTAGTCGCATGTCGAGTTTTCCCAAGTTTCAAGCAAGCTTCAAGTTTCTTGTGCCTGCGATCCTGCTGTTCCTAGCCGAACCGTGTGCCAAGGCTGGAGAGACTGAAGATCAACCTAACTTCGTCTTTTTTCTCGTCGACGATCTGGGGTGGGCCGATGTCGGGTGCTTTGGAAGCACCTTCTACAAGACTCCTCACATCGACGCGCTGGCCGACTCGGGGATGCGGTTCACCAACGGCTATGCCGCATGCCCGGTTTGTTCACCGACTCGCGCGAGCATCATGACGGGTCGGCACCCGGTTCGCGTGGATATTACCGACTGGATTCCAGGTATGGATGTGAGTCGGGCACGTGATCCCATCTTCGGCATGGTCGAAGATCGCGACAATCTGGCCCTGGAAGAAGTCACGATTGCCGAAGTTCTGAAAGAGAACGGCTACCAGACTTTCTTCGCTGGGAAGTGGCACTTGGGCGATCAAGGGAATTGGCCGACCGATCAAGGATTCGACATCAACGTCGGCGGCAATCAGTTTGGTTCGCCTCCTGGGGGATATTATGCCCCATGGACCAATCCCACGCTCAAGTCTCGCAAGCCCGACGAATACGTAACCGAGCGGCTAACCGAAGAGTCGCTCAGCTTCATCGAGCAGCGAGATACTAGCAAGCCGTTTTTGCTGTATTTGTCTTACTACAACGTGCACACTCCGATTACCCCATACAAGAAGCGACATGAGGAATTCAAGAAGCTCGCAAACGAACGCTTTCAGGACGAAACCCCATTTGCAGCCGAGCATGAAGGCCGGTCGCGGCTGAGGCAGGACAACGCCGAGTACGCCTCGATGATTGCGGCGGTCGACGACAGTGTTGGGGAGGTTCTCGACATGCTGAAGCAGGAAGGCCTGAGTGAAAACACGGTCGTGTTCTTCTTTTCTGACAATGGCGGTCTATGCACCGTGCGGAACACCGGGCCGACGAGCAACCTTCCGCTACGTTCCGGGAAAGGGTGGCTCTACGAAGGCGGAGTACGCGAGCCGACGATCATTCGTGTGCCGGGACTCACGCCGCCCGGCTCGGTGTGCGATACGCCCGTGGTCAGCATGGATTTCTTCCCCACGATCTTGGAGTTGGCCCACATTCCGGCCATGCCCGAGACGCACGTCGATGGGGTGAGTCTGGTGCCGCTGCTGAGTCAAGAAGGTGAGCTGGCAGCTCGGAAATTGTACTGGCATTACCCCCACTATCACGGTTCTACATGGACACCGGGGGCATCGATTCGCGATGGGGACTGGAAACTGATCGAGTTCTACCATTGGGGTGAAGTTGAACTCTACAACCTGGCCGATGATCCGGGCGAAACGAAAGACCTGAGCAAGACCTACCCGGAACGAACCAAATCGCTGCTCGATGCTTTGCACGGTTGGCAACAGCAACTCGGAGCCAAGATGCCGCAGCCCCTGGCTGGAAATTGAGTGTTCGGGGCTGGTTACTTGACCCGTGCTTTGTCGTACTCGGGATTGACCGCTTCTTTCGACCAGCGTGTTAGCACTCCGCGCAGGGACTCGACCGACTCGGGATATTGCCCCTTGTCATCGGTTTCTTGAATCCAGGTTTCGAGGATTTTCCGGTGCCGATTTAGTTCAGCTTCGGCAGCGGGATCTCCGACAAGATTGACGGTTTCGTGGGGATCTTTTTCCAGGTCATAAAACTCCTCGGGCACGCGCGTTTCCGACCACATGAAGTCTTGCACGGGATTGAGTTTTCCTGCCTGGTGCAACTCGCGACAAATCTCCACGTAGTCGCGACCATCGCGGTATTGCGGCTGCATGAAGGGACGATCGGCCAAAAAGTTGCGTATGAATTTGTACCGCTCGGTGGTCACCGCGCGGACACGTTCGATGGTGAAGTCGCAGCGGTCGCGGGCCGAAATCACGAATTCCCGAGGAACGCGTTGATCGTCAAAAAAATCCCGTCCTTCCATGTACGCGGGGATTTCTGCGCCGGCCAGTGCGAGTGTTGAGGCCGTGATATCGATTCCGCTCACCAAATCCGCGCGTGTCTTGCCTTTCGGAATTCCCGGGCCGGCGACAATCAATGGGACGCGGATTCCCCCTTCGTACAGCCATTGCTTGTGGCGGTGAAGCCGCATCCCGTGATCGGTAAAGAAGAAGACGATCGTGTTGTCCAGCAAGTCGTCCTTGTCGAGGGCGGCCAATATCTGCCCCACCTCATCGTCGGTCTGACGAATGCAGTCGTAGTGGTGGGCTATCTCGCGGCGAATGATTGGGTGATTCGGATAGTACGGAGGAACATCGACGGCTTCAGGATCGGTGTCTGTGTCGTTCTCTCCGTGCTTCTTGTTCCCGGCAAATCGTCCGGAGTTCTTGCCTCCACGAAGTTGAATTTGGGCGAAGAAGGGCTGGTCGGGGTTCCGCTTCCTCCAGTCGGGACCGTTGAAGCCGATTCGGCGCCCGTCGAAGTCGTAAAGGTCGGCGATATTCCAATTAAAATTGAAGTCGTTCTTCCCCCCTCCGTTGAAGACATAGTAACCTTCATCGCGCAGCAGCTCGTAAATTGTCTTCACGCCTTGGGGCAAGTGAATGACTTCTCCGGGAGCACGTTCGCGAGAGCTGCGATGATTATGCACGCCCATGCTGGTTTGCATGGCACCCAAGGCCATGGCTGAACGCGTGGCCGAACAGACCCCCGCGGGCATGTAGACACGATCGAATCGCACGCCTTCGGTGGCAAGTCGATCGAGGTTCGGCGTTGGCACCGTCTGGTCGCCGTAGCAGCCATACCAGCCGTTCATGTCCTCGACGAAGATCCAGACAATGTTCGGCCCCTGAGACTCTGCGGCCTCGGCCACGTTGAAGGCGGTTAGTGAGACGAGAATCGCGACAAGTCGCAAAGCAGAACGAAGCATAAAGGCCACCTGATGATCGCACCTGGTACATTGGAGAACAACGCAGGAAGAGTCCCTCTCTGCATGACTCTCCCTGTTGCGATCATAACCACCCGAAGATCTCGGTGCAGTAGCCTATCATGCAATGTGACAAAAGACGCGTTTGCGCTATCAGAGTGCGACCGTCTTAGGTCTGCTCATCGATCAAATGGGTTGAAATAATGTACTCGAGGGCTCGACCGAAGTCCTTGCCATGCCGTTGCTGCACCAATGGCCACGCGCCGACGCTGTCGAGACCCGGAATGACCTCGTTCAGCTCTGCCACCAGTCGTTCGGCAAGCTGCTTGACCTCAGGGTCCTCACACCGGTTCACGAGACTGAGCGCCGTTTTCATCGCCCGAACCATCTTTGTCCTCTCGCGCAAACTCGGCGACAGCAGATCAGGCGGTTCTTGAAGCAATTCGGTGACGGGAACCTTCAGTGCGTGCTGCCAGCGGTACAAGTCAGTAAGCCGCAGGTCCGTGGTTCGTGCTTCTTGGCGCCGCAGTTCCGGCAGGCCAATTTTCAGAATCGAGCGAACCTGACGCAGTGAGACTCCCTCTTGCTGCCGCACCGCCGAAATTCTGTGCAGCGCACGAGGGTGATCGAATGCTGGTTTGCCGTTAACTTCATTGCGAGCTCGCCTACTATTCACGCGATTCGATCGCGGATCGGAATGCTGATTAGTCATCTAGTTGGCTCCCTTAGAGAGATCGTGGTTGAATAAGCGTTGGTCTACCGTATGTGGTTGCAGTTCGCAGATTTACAAAACAATGAGGTGAGCAAAACATAGATGACTGGCGAGCTTTCCCCAGACTCGCTGCCACGCCCGGTCGCCTAACGCCGGGATACCACCATTCACCCGGCGATCCTGGGCCAAGGTTGCAACCGGGCTCCTGAGTCCCACACGAAACACGGTCCATTCTTAGTCTTCGACTCAGCACGGTTCCGCGTTTGTGTCAGTCATCTAACACGCGCCTCTTCATTGGTCGAAATATCGTTTCATGGTCACGACACACCCTCCCCTCTCGTAAGCGACCTCGTGCATGAACCTCTTCATGATCGAAAGTCCTCGCCCCTTCGGTTCGTCGTGCCATGCATAGCTTGGATGAGCTGGAATGGATGCCACTTCGAACCCGTCTCCTTCGTCTTCAATCCGCACGCCAACATGCTCGTGGTCGACCCAGTACACGACGTGAACCTGACGTTTGGGATGCTGCTGGTTTCCGTGAGTGATTGCGTTGACCAGTGCCTCTTCGATTGCCAGGCGCGCCGCCAGATTGTCGAGCGCCGTGCAATTACTCGTGGCAAGCCGGTCGCATACTCCGGCATGTACTTTCTCAATTTCTTCCAAGTCGCTTGCGATCCACAATTCGTGTGTTGTGACCCCTGGGATCCCGGACATGCTCTGACTCCTGTTTGACAAACGGCGAAGTGAACGCGCGAAGCGAACGGAGCAGTGCCCGCTGCAGGGTTTCGGCCTGTGAGGCTTCCGCCGCGATGAAGCGGGCCGTTTGGTTTGGTACCACGCGATTCCAGGCATGCAGCCTTCGGCAACAACCAGGGCACACGGCGACACGAGATGGGGTTGATACAAATGTTCCGCATGGGCAATACAGCAGAGACATCGAACCACCCTCCGCCTAACGTCGAGGCCGATGCGTCATTTCAGTCAGACAGTTGCTAAGTCAGTGGCCTCATTTACAAACGCGAGAAATCGAGCCCGAACCCGCAGCGAATTCCAGAAAAACCCCCGTCGGCCTCAAGAAAGGTCGAATGAGGCGAAACAAGAAAGCAATTGGTAGGTGTTGGTACGTTCGGGTCGCTCGCTCGCTATACTGGGGGGTTGAATAGGCCTTCTGGGGATATTCAGTTCCACCAGGCTGATCCATGGCGAGGAATTCGTGACTCACGAGCGTCCAGAACAAACGACCGAGTTGCTAGCCGCTATTTCCGATGGTGATCGGGAATCGGCCGATCGCTTGATGACGCTGCTTTACGAAGAATTTCGCCGGCTGGCTGCTCGATATCTGAATCGGGAGCGATCAGACATCACCCTGCAGCCCACCGCTTTGGTCCACGAAGCATTCCTCCGGCTGGTAAATCAACAGAATGTAGACTGGCAAGGTCGAACTCACTTCTTCGCAATCGGTGCGCAGGCGATGCGTCGCATCCTGGTGGATCATGCTCGCCGCAAACAGAGCGAGAAGCACGGCGGTGGCCGGCACCGCATTGAACTCGACGACCAATTGACGATTTCCAAGAAACGTGACGAAGACCTGTTGGCGATCGACGACGCACTGGAAGTTCTGTCGAAGATTGACCCGCGTCAGGCTAAAATCGTGGAGTTGCGATTCTTTGGTGGTCTTACGGTGGCCGAAGTTGCAGAAGTTCTAGGGGTCTCGAAGCGCACGGTCGAAAACGATTGGACCATGGTCCGTGCCTGGCTGCGTCGCGAACTCAGTGGAGATACAGTCGAGTGAATTCGCAGCGGCACGCTCGCATTAAGGAGATTTTTCTAGGGGCGGTCGAACGCACGGGTGCGCAGCGAGATGAGTATCTGGCCGAGGCCTGTGACGAAGACCCCGAACTGCGACGCGAGGTGGAATCTCTGCTGGCACATCATCGTGCCGAGACCATATTGGAAGACACGCGCAGGGGCGACGTTACGACTCAGGAATACGTCGAGGGCCAGCATCGCCGTTCTGGTTTTCGTGAAGGCCGTCTCGCAAGCTGGTCGAGCATCGGAATTCCAAAAGATCCCCCGATCAGGCGGCTGCTGGTTTCGCTTGCAGTGGCTCTCCTGCTGGCCGCAGTTGGTTGGTGGACTTACGGATCGATTCATCAGGCATTGCGCACCACCCGTGGTGAAGCACTCCAGGCAGTGCTTAATGCGAACGTGCTGGCGTTGGAACTGTGGATCGAATCGCGCAAAGCAGAGGCGAAAGCTTGCTCGGAAGACGAACAGATTCGAGCTGTCATCGTCAATCTGGTCAGCGAGGTGGGCAATCGATCCACGACTCCCGAACAGTTGAAAGCATCGCCCGAACGAGAACTTCTCCATGAATTGGTCGACCCTTACGTCGACGAAGGAAGCAGTGCAGGATACTTCGTCGTCGATCGTACCGGGCTGATTCTCAGCAGCTCCAGCGAGGAAGTCATTGGAAAGCGATTGAACGCACGCGGCATGGCAGTGATGACCCCTGTGTTCGAGGGCGATGTCGTCTTTACACGCCCCTACCCTGCGGGCTCGCTCGTAAATATTACTCATCCGATTGAAAGTCTGCGACCGATGAGTTGGGTTGATGCACCCATTGCAGACGAGAACGGAGATTACGTCGCATCGATTGGGCTCGGCAATTTTGCCGACGACAACTTCTGCGCCATACTTGGTGTGGGCGATATGGGAGAAACCGGCGAGACCTACGCCTTCGACGAGAACGGACTCATGCTCTCCGAAAGTCGATTCAACGAGCAACTTCGCGATATTGGGCTTATCGAAGATCAGGATGAACTCCACTCAATGGTCGCCGTGCAAGTACGAGATCCCGGCGTAGATCTTACCCGTGGTCAGGTGGCCCAAAGAGAGCTTGCCGCACGCCCTCTGACCGAGATGGCCGCACTGGCGATTGCCAGCCGAGAAAAGAATGATCGTTCCGCACAGCAGGGCCTGATTCTCGACGCATATCGCGATTACCGCGGCGTGCCCGTCATTGGGGCCTGGAAGTGGTTGCCCCAATATCAAATGGGGGTGGTCACCGAGATGGATGTCGGCGAGGCCTATGCCCCGCTCCGCTATCTTCTCTTGTCCTACGGTGTCCTGTTTGGGTTGTTGGCCATTACGGCGGCCTCGGCGTTGTACTCTTCGTTTTCAGCCGCTGGATGGCGTCGACGAGTTGAACAGGCGGAAGAAGTTGGGCCCTATCGACTCGAAGAGAAGCTTGGCGAAGGTGGTATGGGTACCGTGTTTCTGGCGAAACACGCCATGCTCAAACGACCTGCGGCGATCAAACTAATGAAGGACGACCAAGTCGGCCCCGATTCCTTGTCACGGTTCGAACGAGAAGTGCAGATCGCCAGCCGGTTGACGCATCCCAATACGATTGAGATCTACGACTTTGGCAGCACAAAATCCGGTGGGTTCTTCTGTGCCATGGAATACGTGGACGGGCTCACACTCTACGATCTCGTGTCCGAATATGGTCCGGTATCTCCGGAACGGGGTGTCTTTATACTACGCCAAGTGTGTGGATCTCTGGCCGAAGCACATGGGCTGGATCTCATCCATCGAGATATCAAGCCGCAAAACGTGATGCTTTGCCAGCGTGGCGGACAATACGACTTTGTGAAGGTCCTGGATTTCGGGTTGGCCAAAGATATCAACCGCGCGCGAAGCGATGACGTAACCAAGACGAT
The DNA here is from genome assembly GCA_965227275.1 of Pirellulales bacterium. GTDB lineage: Bacteria > Planctomycetota > Planctomycetia > Pirellulales > JAEUIK01 > CAZNXE01. The sequence continues at coordinate 4,953,022 of CBDDFU010000001.1, forward strand.
GCGAATCGGTGGGACCCCCTTGTACATGTCGCCCGAGCGTTTCATGGATCCTCAGAATGTGGATCAACGCTCGGATATCTACGCGATTGGGGCGGTCGGGTTCTATCTTCTCACGGGCGAATCCCACAAAGGCTCGACGCGACACTTGGCGCCGACCGATTCCCTGACCAAAGCGCTACGCACCACAAACCCAAACGTATTTGGCATTCCTGTCAAACTGGCTGAAATAATCGGGTCTTGTCTTGAGCATGATCCAGGCGATCGCCCCCAGACAGTCGAGGAATTGGACCAGCTTCTAAGTGCAACGGAATTGCCTTCTGAGTGGAACTTTGCGGAAGCTCGGCAATGGTGGCTGCAGAACGTGCCAACGACCGATTTAGAATGACGTACGCTGACGCTTGGCGAGCGTCATTCACTTTCGACGAAGTCGGCCTCCTGCAATTCAACGCGAACATTGCCTTGCATGGAGGTCAACCAGATGCGGCCCGGCTCCACCTCGAAAAGATAAGGATACGCCAACGAGGTCGACGCTTGTTTGGCGACAACTGCCGGCTGCGACCATGTTGCCCCATCGTCATCTGAAAAGGCAACAGATAGCTCTTCACGGTGGTTGCTCACCGGCACTTCCGACCACAGGCCGTCTCCGCCGCGCAGGGGCCACGTGGTTTTCCCCTCTGGCAACGGGCGATTCCAAACCAGCATCAGCCGGCCACTTTCAAGACGCTTCAAGATTCCCGGCGCGCTGGAAGCTTTAATCCCTGAGGGCTGCAGCACTCGCCAACTTCGCCCGCCGTTGCAGGAATAGCCCGACCAGAACTCTCCCCAGTTCGTACGAATCAGCAACCACACACGTCCGTCTCGAAGTTCTTCGATGGCAGGCTCCGTCACCCCACCATGGTGTCCTTGCCCTCCGAGGTCGATCAGGTTGCTGGCCTCCCATGTTTTTCCTTCGTCTGTCGAAGAGTACGTCAATACGGAATGGCGACCCGGATTGTTGAGCATCTTCATGGCGGTGAAGATCACACGACCGTCATGGGTTTGGACGATATCCCGCACGCAACCCGACCATTCGTCGTGCAGCTTCTGAATATCCGTCCAAGTTTTTCCCTCGTCGAGGCTCCGCATCGCGTAGGTGGGGAGTTTCGCGCCGGGAGCATCGTGTAACTGATCGTCCCAGGTCCAATGCCGTTCATCCAGATTCATGAACGCGGCGATGATGGTCCCGGATTGAGTGCGGAGCAACTGCCGCTCTTTGCTCACCGTGATGTCGACATCTTTGTCGAACAACCCTCGCGGCTCCGACCATGTCTTGCCTTGGTCCGTGCTCAGCATCGTAGCTGATGAGTCGATGGCCAAAATACTTCCGTCGGCGGTATGAACGAAGGGGCCTAGCAAGTCGGTCGGTAGCTGTTTGACCCGCGTGTCGAGCTTCAGTTCCGCTGCCTCGGCACAAGCAGTATCCCAGAAGCAAATGGCACAGAACACCAAATTCAGCGTGGAAAACCGTATTGGACGCACCAGAGGATCCTCATCGGCGAGAGTAACTTCAAAGAAAACCGGCTAGTTGATTTTAGCTGACCGGAGGGCGTGAGACATTTCTCGCCAAACCCTGTGCAAATTCCCAGGAATCGTGGCAGAATCGTCCAGTTCCGAAATCTCGCAATCGGCTCGCGGGGTCGCTACCATAGGGCCAGGGTAGCGTACGAGTTTGTTCCCTCCGCCGCTTCGTGCTCCGGCACACAGGGTGATTATTCAACCTATTCCAACCTCACTAGGAAGCTCTCGATGAAAGTTTTTTCCATAACTGGGGCTGCCGTCTTGGCGGTCGTGGTGTTCTCGATGGCTGCTTCGGCAGGCGATGCCGTTGATCCGCCCGAGGGGTTCACCGCGATATTCAACGGCAAGGACCTCACTGGCTGGCACGGCATGCCGCACTTCGATCCTCGCAAGCTGGCCGCCATGGGCGAAGAGGAGCGGGCCAATCAGATTGCCAGTTGGACTGATGATGCCAAGCAGCATTGGAGTGTCGATGGTTACGAGTTGGTCAACGACGGCCATGGAGCCTATCTCACCACGGACAAGGACTACGGCGACATCGAGCTGTTGATCGATTACAAAACCGTCCCCAAAGCCGATAGCGGCATCTATCTTCGGGCCACACCCCAAGTGCAGATTTGGGACTCGACCGAAGAGGGAGGCAAGTGGGAGATCGGGGCCGACAAGGGATCGGGCGGACTGTGGAACAACAGCAAAGACGCCCCCGGCAAAGATCCTTCGGTGCTGGCCGATAAACCGTTTGGAGAGTGGAACCAATTCCGCATCGTCCAAGTTGGCGATCGCACCAGCGTGTGGCTCAATGGCGAACACATCGTCGACAACGCCGTGATGGAAAACTTTTGGGACCGCAGTCAACCTCTGTTCGCCAAAGGCCCGATTCAACTGCAAACACACGGTGGCGAAATTCGCTGGCGCAATATCTTCATCCGCGAGATTCCCGCCGACGAAGCGAATGCGATGCTCGAAGAGATGGGCCCCGAGGGATGTGAGCCGGTCTTCAACGGACAGGATCTTGCCGGTTGGGACGGGCCCACGGACAATTACGTCGTGGAAGACGGCGCGGTCGTCTGCAAGCCGGGCAAAGGCGGAACCATTTATACCAGCGATGAGTATCAGGACTTCGTCGCGCAGGTGGAATTCAAGCTTCCGCCGGGCGGTAACAACGGGCTTGCGATTCGCTACCCCGGTGAAGGTAATGCGGCGTACGTCGGGATGTGTGAACTGCAGGTGCTTGATTCAGAACACCCCAAGTACGCAAATCTGGACCCTCGGCAGTATCACGGTTCGGTTTACGGCATTGTTCCGGCCCATCGCGGATACCTCCGTCCGACGGGTGAGTGGAATTTTCAACAGGTCACCGTTCGTGGGCCAAGAATCACCGTCGAATTGAATGGGTATACGATTCTCGATGCCGATGTCAGCGAAGTGACGGAATACATGGCCGACAGTCCTCATCCAGGCAAGGACAATCCTCAGGGGCATTTCGGTTTGGCCGGGCACAACGATCCGGTGCAATTCCGCAACATCAAGATTAAGCGACTTGGTCCCGACGCAAGTGAGGCGGCTGCAAACTGACCAAGGCGGCAAGGGCATCCTTCTGGACTTTTATTCGCGGTTTTCACATGACAAGTACGCTTCGACGTCGAGACTTCCTGAAAGCCAGTGCGGCGATTGCCGCTACAGGCATCTTGCCCGGGTATGGGCGAGCACATTCTCTCAATACCAAGTTGCGGACCGCCCATATCGGGGTTGGCGGAATGGGAGGCTCGGACCTGGGTTCGATTGCTTCCCATCCACGTGTCGAAGTGGCGGCGCTGTGTGATGTTGATTCTGGAAGGTTGGCCAAAGCGCGCCAGGAACATTCGCTGGCCGAGAAGTTCAGTGATTTTCGAGAGATGCTGGCCGAGATGGGAGACTCGATTGACGCCGTGGTGGTCTCGACGCCCGATCACACGCATGCACCTGCGGCCATGTCCGCGCTGAACCTCAACAAACCGGTGTATTGCCAGAAACCGCTCACGCATGAGGTGTTCGAAGCGAGACAACTCCGTCTTGCTTCCGAAGCCAGGAAACTGCCGACTCAGATGGGCATTCAGGTGCATTCGAGCGATAAGTATCGCCGTGCCGTGCGGATGATTCAGAGCGGGGTGATCGGCAAAGTGAGCCGGGTTTACGCATGGTCGTTTAAGAACTGGGGCTACGACGGCGGAGCCTTCCAGGGACAGCAGTCGCCTTCCGAGCAACTCAATTGGGACCTGTGGATCGGCACTGCCGCAGTGCGGCCCTTTGTGCCAAACGTGTACCATCCGGGGCAGTGGCGAAAGTTGGTCGAGTTCGGTACCGGCACACTAGGCGACATGGGTGTCCACATCTTCGACACACCTTATGCCGCTCTCGAGTTGACCGCGCCCAAATGGGCGAAAACCACGTGCAGACCGCCCTCGGGCATAGGGCATCCAGAGAAGAATATCGTCGAGTACGAGTTCCCGGGCACCAAGCACACCACCGACTCGTTGTTATGGACCTGGTACGACGGCAGCTACGCTCCCCCGCAGCTCGACGACATCGATCTACCCGACGGCCTGCAACTTCCGAATCAAGGCTCGCTGTTCGTAGGCGAGGGCGGAATGATGCTTCTGCCCCACGTCGACGAGCCGCGGCTTTTCCCACAGGAAAAGTTCAAAGACTACAAGCCCCCGGTAGTGGAGGCAGGCAATCACTATCATCAGTGGGTTGACGCCTGCTTGGGCAACGGTGAAACCAGTGCCAGCTTCAGCTACGCCGGACCGCTCACCGAAGCACTGTTGTTGGGGGTCGTTGCCAATCGGTTCCCTGGTCAGAAGTTGGCCTGGGATGCAGAGAATTTAGAAATCACCAACAAGCCGGAGGCGAACAAGCTGTTGCAACGTACCTACCGCGAAGGGTTCGCGGTCGAGAATCTTTGAAAGCCGAACGTTAGGACGTTCCATTCGCAATTAGACACCTTTGGCGGAACCTAAATAGAAGGCATCCAATCATGCGAGTATTCCTGGCACTGTTGATCGCAATCGCGTGTGGCGTGTTTGCCGTTGCCGATGAGGACATCACCATTCATCGCGTGGTTGGCCCCGAGATCCCCGGGGAATACAAGCACCCGGCCACCGTGACCGAGCTGGCCAACGGCGATTTGTACATCGCCTACTACGGCGGTGAAGGTGAGTACGAGGGCGATACGGCCGTTTTCGGCATGCGTCTCCCCAAGGGAAGCGATACCTGGAGCAAACCCGAGATCATTGCAGATACGCCCAATCGCTCGGAAGGCAACGGGGCCATCTGGCAGGCACCCGATGGTTTGGTATGGTTGTTCTACGTGACCAACTATGGGCCAACGTGGTCGTCGGCCCGAATTAAGTACAAAATCTCCAAGGATGGCGGTCACACCTGGTCCGATTCGTACATGCTGTCGTTCGAGCAAGGCACCATGTGCCGCAGTTGCCCGATTGTGTTGAACGATGGTGACTATCTACTGCCGGTTTATCACGAGACCGGAGAAGATCGCGAACAAACGGTGCCCAGCACGTGCAGTTACTTCCTTCGCTACGATCGGGAAGAGAAAACGTGGACGCCGACCAATCGCATCTATTCAGAACTGGGTAATCTGCAAGCGCAGCCCGTGCAAATCGATGACGATTACCTCATCGCCTACATTCGTCGGGGTGGCGATTTTGGACCACGCCCCGAAGGCGTACTCTATCGATCGGAGTCGCGGGACGGTGGATACACTTGGGGGCCTGGCGAAGCCACCCAGTTTCCTAATCCCAATTCGGCGTGCGACTTCATCAAGCTGCAAAACGGCCACTTGTTGTTGGTTTACAACGACAACAACGAGGGGGAGCGGATGCCGCTTACCGTGGCCATTTCCACCGACAACGACAGAACCTACCCGCACCGTCGCAACATCGTGAACAAGCTGGGCGATACGGCGGCCTATCCCGTGGCCATCCAAACGAAAGATGGACTGATTCATGTCGTCTACACGTCGAAGGAACGAACCCAGATCGACCATGTGGTATTTCCCGAGTCGGCGATCTTGAAGCAGTAGCGGGTACGGGAGGCTCAGTATCTGCTGATCTCGCCAGATCTTGTATCGACTGGCAGTCGGGGTGTCTTATGGGCTAAACTGACAGCTATCATTTTCCCCGCCCCCGCCTAGGTGAAGCCGGACATGTTCCGTACTTGCCGTCACCTACTGCTTCTTGCTCCGACATTTGCTGCGATCCCACTTTGCGCCGGCGATGCGGATTATCTGCAAGACGTGAAGCCCATTCTTCGCGAACGTTGTTTCGCTTGTCATGGCGCGCTCAAACAAGAATCGGACTTGCGCGTCGATACGGGTGCCTCGTTGCGGGTTGGTGGTTACGCCGGGCCGGCCGTCGTGCCGGGTGACCTTAGTGAAAGCGTCTTGTTGCAGCGGGTCACTTCAGGTGATGTGGACGAACGGATGCCGCCCGAGGGGGCTGCATTATCCGCCGAGGAGATCCGGGCGATCGAAGCTTGGATTGCCGCCGGGGCCAAAACTCCAGCCGATGAACAACCCGAGGAGGATCCCAACAAGCATTGGGCATTCCAACCACCCCAAAAAGTCGACCTGCCCGAGTCCGCGGATCCGGCTTGGAACCACAACCCAATCGACCGGTTGATTGCTTCGGGGCATCAAAAGCACAATCTCAATCCAGTTGATCTTGTCGAAAAGCAGCTCCTGCTGCGACGGGTGTATTTGGATTTGATTGGTCTGCCACCGACCTCGGAGCAATACGCAGAGTTTCTGGCAGACGAGTCTCCTGAATCCTACGAAAACGTCGTCGATGCCTTGTTGGACAGCCCGCACTATGGGGAGCGAGGTGGCCGTCAGTGGATGGATATCTGGCGATACACCGACTGGTATGGCCTGGGAGCCCAGGTTCGCAACAGCCAGAAACACATCTGGCATTGGCGCGATTGGATCGTCGAGTCGCTCAACAGCGATAAGGGCTACGATCGCATGATCGTCGAGATGCTGGCCGGTGACGAGATTGCTCCCACCAACCGCGACGTACTCAGGGCCACCGGTTATCTGGCCAGGAATTACTATTTGTTCAACCGCACCACATGGCTGGACGACACCATCGAGCACACGTCCAAGGCGTTCCTAGGGCTGACGATGAATTGCACGAAGTGTCATGACCACAAGTATGACCCTATATCGCAGGTGGATTACTATCGACTTCGCGCTATTTTCGAACCGCACCAGGTCCGCATCGATGCCCTGCCGGGTGAAACCGATTTTGAAAAGAACGGCTTGCCGAGGGCGTTTGATCTCCACCCAGATGTCGAAACCTATCTCCACGTACGGGGCGATCCCAAGCAGCCCGATGATAATACTCCGCTGACTCCTGGCGTGCCGGCGGTATTGGATACAGGTAACTTCGCAATCCACTCCGTATCACTTCCCCCGGAAGCCTATCGCCCCGATCTACAAGCATTCGTGCTGGAAGATCAACTGGCCGCGGCGAATCGCACCATCGCGATGTCTCGCAAGCAGTTGGAGTCGGCCGAACAAACCGTGGCGAATACCCAACGGACGCAAAGCACACTGCTAACACTCCGCGGGCTAACGGCAAACACCTCTCCCAATTCGGTCACGCCTGCGGAACTGGTTTGGAGCGACGATTTCACAAGCAGTAATTCCGATCTTTGGAATACCGGGCCCGGCACGTGGAGTTGCGCGGACGGCAACTTACTGCAAAGCGAATCGGGTGCCGAGCGACGTTACCTGCGTTCTTGCCTGGAACATCCGCAGGATTTCCTGGCCCGCGTTCGCTTCCGCATCCAAGGTGGGCAAAAATGGAAATCGGTTGGGCTTGCTTTCGATGTACACGAAGGGCAAGAAAAGCTGGTCTACCTAAGCGGCGTTTCTCCAGGCTCGAAGCTGCAAGTTTCCTTTCGCAATGACGACGGTCAGGCTTATCCTGCGGAAGGTCGCCTCGACCGACCTGTGCCTCTAGATCAAACGTACGAACTCACCATCGCGGTGAGGGACCGGCTGATGAACATCCTGTTGGATGGGCAATTGGCCATCGTCTATCAGCTTCCCGTCGATCGTAAGCCCGGGTGGGTGGATCTGGTCTCCTTCGATTCGGAGGCGTCATTCGAGTATGTCGAGGTACTGCGACTTCCCGAGGACGTGGAGCTGGTTCCCGCTGAAGCGGGAACCGGCAAGGCCGGAGACAAGGTGCTTACCCTTCAGCAAGCCCTCGCAAAAGTTGACGTGAGTGCCAAGCAGCTAGCCGTCGATGAGCTTCGCCCGGATGCGATTGCCACCGCTCATGCCGCGGATCGAGCGAGTTTGAAGCAAAGCGGTTCCCCGGAGGATATTGCCAAAAAGATTCGCGAGGCAGCGAGTGCTGCGCGGCGGCTGGAGTTCGCGCAGGCGGAACTGGCGTTAGCCGCCGTGAAACAAGAGTTGGTCGACCTTGGATCTGGCGGAGACGAGAAAGAGCGAGAAACATTGAACGAGAAGCTCGCAACCGCCACCGCTGCGTTGCAAGAAACGGAGTCGGCTCTGGAGATTCCTGGCGGTTCCTACACCTCGCTTCGAGCATCCCTCAAGGCTCCAGAGGGACCCGATGAGACGCAGGAGTCGCAGTTGGCCCCCTACCCCGCTTCGAGCACCGGTCGTCGGACCGCATTGGCTCGGTGGATGGTCAGCCCCAATAACCCGCTCACGGCTCGCGTGGCGGTCAACCATATCTGGCTGCGTCACTTCGGACAGCCCCTGGTCGAATCGGTCAGCGACTTTGGTCGGCGTGCACCTACGCCGCCACAACATGACCTGCTCGATTGGCTAGCGGTGGAATTCATGGAAAGTGGTTGGAGCATCAAGCAACTGCATCGTCTGATCGTCACTTCGCGGCTTTACAAGCTGGATACCTCGCGAGCTGCCGCCGATCCGCAAACGCTCGCCAGCGACCCGAGTAATGAGTTCTATTGGTGCCGCACACCGATCCGAATGGAATCGCAAGTAATCCGGGATAGCTTGCTAAAACTCGCTGACAAGCTTGACACGACCCTGGGAGGGCCGACGATCGATCCCGACCAGAAGCATGCGGTGTATCGGCGTAGCCTGTACTTTACGCATTCGCGCGATGACCAACACAAGTTTCTTTCGATGTTCGACGACGCGGACATCCTGCGTTGTTATCGCCGTAGCGAGAGCATTGTGCCACAACAAGCGCTCACGTTGGCCAATAGCGAGCTGGCACTGCGAATGTCCCGAGAGATTACGACTCAATTGCAGTCAAAGTGCAACGACGCCAGCGACGAGGAATTCATCGCTGCCGCATTTGAATTGTTGGTGGCGAAGCAACCAACCGAGAGTGAAGTGAAGACTTGCGCGAAGTTTCTTGCCCAGCTTCGAGCTCTTCCCGCGGTGGCTGAGCATGCGAACCCTGGATTGCGTGCGCGAGAAAATCTGGTGCAGGCCCTCATCAACCATAACGACTTTGTCACCATTCGTTGAACGACGTTGGTGAACGTAGCAAGCAACGAGATGAATGTCATGAATCGCGAGAACACGATGAATCGCCGCGAATATTTGGGTACCATGCGCAGTGGCTGCCTGATGCTCGCGTTGAATTCTCTGCTTTCTCGCGAGGCTACTGCGGCCTCTCCAAGTGAATGGGCGCCCCCCACAGGACAGCCACATTTCGCCCCCAAGGCAAAGAGCGTCATCTGGCTGTTCATGCGCGGCGGCTACAGCCACATGGAAAGTTTCGATCCGAAGCCCATGCTGAACAAGTATGCCGGCAAGTCGATCTCGGAAACCCAATGGAAATACGTCCAAGATCCCGCGCGGTTGAAAAAAGTCCGCGTGGTGGTTGTCAACGATGCCAACGGCCAGCAGCGGACGAAACTGTTTCCACTGCAAGTCGGCTCGAAAAAGTATGGGCAGAGCGGCACGGAGATTAGCGACTGGTTTCCGCACATCGGCAGTTGTGCGGACGACCTGGCGATCATCCGTTCGATGTGGACGACCGACGATAATCACGGGGCCCAGGTGCAGTTCCACTCGGGGCGGCACATGCTCGACGCGCGGGTGCCCACCATCGGTGCTTGGGTGAATTACGGGTTGGGCTCACTGAATGACAATCTACCCCAGTTCATCACCGTGGGCCCCCGGTATTTCGATGTGCGGGATGGACACTATCTAGGGCCTGCCTACGATGCGGTGCCGCTGAAGATCGATCCGGCGAATCCGCTGGCTTACGCCAAGCCGGAGCTGGATGTTTCGCCCGCGGAACAGGAATTGAAATTCGATCTCGTCAATCGCCTCAACCGGCTCAACGAAGCGGCTTACCCGGGCGATGCGATGATGAACGCACGTATCAAGTCGTACGAGTTGGCATTCCGCATGCAACGTGCGGTTCCCGATGTGATTGACTTCGATCACGAGACCGCCAGTACCCAGGCCATGTACGGGCTGGACGACGAAGTCACCAAGCCATTCGGAATGCAACTGCTGGCGGCCCGTCGCTTCGTCGAGCGAGGTGTACGCTTCGTGCAGGTGATGCACGGCGATGGTGCCGCGGGGGCGTGGGATGCACACTCGGGCTTGAAGAGCAATCACGAAAAACTCAGCAAGCAAGTCGATTTGCCGGTAGCCGGATTGCTGAGAGACTTGAAACAACGGGGCCTGCTGGAAGAGACCATTGTTGTGTTTGCAACCGAATTTGGGCGCACCCCGGGTTCTCAGGGCAGCAACGGCCGCGACCATCATCCCTACGGTTTTTCCGTCTGGCTGGCGGGGGGCGGAATAAAAGGTGGCGTCATTCACGGATCGACCGACGAGATTGGTTTCCATGCTGATGAGCATCCACATTACGTAACCGATGTGCATGCCACGCTGATGAGACAACTCGGGCTGAATCCCCGGCTGCTAGAGGTTCCTGGCCATAAGCGGTTGGAAGTGGACTACGGCGAACCGATCGAAGAGATCCTGGTCTGAAATATCGAGTGGGCCGGGGCTTTCAAGTTTCGTGGCCTCGTTAGGCCTACCGACATTCGTAGAGAGTGTGTCTTGCTGCTGGTAAATGATGGCGATCCCGAACTTCTGAAAGCCATGGGGGTCGATGGCGTCGTGCTGGGGCACGCGCCGGGGGTCTACGGCGACGAACTTGGCACCGTCGTGAATCGAGACAACCTGCCGGCATTCGTCGAGCAAGCTTCCCGGGCTCGCGATTGTGGGTTGGTCTGCCAGTCGATTTACCCGGACTGGAATCTGGTCGAAAAGACGATCAATGAGCCAACGTATGTTGATCAAGTTCTGCCGTTACTCGATGAACTTGCCACGCACGGGCTGGTCGACATCTTTGTTAGCTGCGGTCTGCGGAATATCGAGGACCTGACAAACGACGATCGGCGGACCTACGAATCGCGGTTTGTTGCGAACTTGACAAGAATCTACGAACACGCAGAACAACTAGGTCTACACGTGTGCCTGCATGCGTCGCTGATGCCGTGGATTTTCTTGCGCGACGTGACCGCTTGGGATCGATGGCATCGGATGATCCCGTTGAAATCGAACGCCATGATTCTGTGCCTGGGGTGTGTTGCTTCCGCGGGTATTCCGGCGGTTGAACGCGTCGAGCGATGGCACACGCGGATTCGTGCCGTCCACGTGCGGAATGTGCAGGGTTCCTTTGCCGATCGCACCCATCGAGATGTGCGTATGGACTGCGGCATCCTGGAGTTGCCCCCCGTCTTCGCAGCGCTCAAAAGGATTGGATTCCAGGGGTCGGTTATCCCGGAGCACTTTCCGGAGTTTCCCTGCGAACAAGGGATGCAAACCAGCAAGGCTTTTGCATTGGGATACTGTCGAGCCTTGATGCAAACCGGAGAAGACGGAGACTCTGCCTGAGCGGAAATGATGCCAGCAAAACACCGGTTCAATTTGAAATTCGCAGCCCGGTTGGATCGCTTCAACCATCTGGCGGGAGATGACCCTATCGATCAGATCAAGTTCATGGCCGACCATGGGTTTGCCGCCTTGGAAGATAGTCGCATGCAGCAACGCCCGATCGATTTGCAGGAGCGGATCGGGGCCGAACTGTCTCGGCAGGGAATGCAGATGGGAACCTTCATCGCAACGGCCGATTTCAAACGGCCGACGTTCACTTCCGGCAAGCAGGAATTTCGTCAGGAGGTGTTGGACGAAGTGCGATCGGCCATCACGGCGGCCAAACGATTGATGGCGAAATGGTTCACCGTGGTGCCTGGCACGCGGGATTCATCGGTTTCGCATGAGCAGCAGACCGCGAATGTTGTCGAGACGCTCAAGTATTGTTGCGAAATCTGTGAGCCCGCCGGCATGGTGATGGTCATCGAACCGCTGAACCACCTGGTGGATCATCCTGGGGTATTTCTGCGGAAGATTGCTCAGGCGTATTCCATCTGTCGCGCGGTGAGCAGCCCCGCTTGCAAAATCTTGGACGATCTTTATCACCGGCAAATCACCGAAGGGAGCTTGATTCGCAACCTGGACTACGCCTGGGACGAAATCGCATACATTCAGGTTGCAGATGTACCCGGGCGCAAGGAACCGACAACCGGGGAGATCAACTACAAGAACGTCTTTCGCCACCTGCGCAACAAGGGCTATGAAGGACTCATTGGTATGGAGCACGGCTTTTCCCAGCCAGGTGCGGCCGGCGAGCAAGCCGTGATCGACGCCTATAAGGAAGTGGATGCTGCCGGCTGATGGCCCTGCTCCCAAAACGATGCGGTTCTTGCCGGGATCTCTAGACGACACCGTAAGCCAGCATCGCGTCGGCAACTTTGATGAAGCCTGCGATATTGGCGCCGCGGACGTAATTGATGTAGTCGCCTTCACCTCCACCATGCCGGACACACTTGTCGTGAATGTCTCGCATGATTCCCTTCAGCCTTGAATCGACTTCTTCGTGACTCCATTGCAGCCGTAACGCGTTCTGGCTTTGTTCGAGTCCCGAAACGGCCACCCCACCGGCGTTGGCCGCCTTCCCGGGACCAAATAAAACCTTGGCCTGCAAGAAGTCGTGCATCGCATCGTGTTCCGTAGGCATGTTGGCGCCTTCCGACACGGCGAGGACTTTGTTGTCGATCAGGGCCTTTGCTTCTTCCGCATTGAGTTCGTTCTGTGTCGCACAGGGTAATGCAACATCGCACGGTACGTGCCAGGGTCGCTTTTTGGCGTGGAATTCGACCCCGTCGAACTTCTCGGCCACCTTACCGATTCGGCCACGCTCCTTCTCCTTCAAGTCATGGATAAACTCCAGCTTTTCGTGGCTGAGACCATTTTCGTCGTAGATGAAGCCTGACGAGTCGGACAACGTCACGACCTTGGCCTTCATGTCGATGGACTTTTCCGCCGCATAGCGGGCCACATTCCCCGAGCCGGAAATGCAGACGGTCTTGCCTTCGAGCGAGTCGCCATGGTGATTGAGCATGTTTTCGCAGAAGTAGACGCAGCCGTATCCCGTGGCTTCTGTGCGAACCAGACTGCCACCAAAGGCGAGCCCCTTGCCGGTTAGAATTCCTGTGAAGCGATTGGCGAGCCGTTTGTATTGGCCAAACAGGTAACTGATTTCACGACCCCCTACGCCGATATCGCCGGCCGGGACATCGGTGTCTTCGCCAATGTGACGGTACAGTTCGATCATCAACGATTGGCAGAATCGCATCACTTCGCGATCGCTCTTGCCTTTGGGGTTGAAGTTCGATCCGCCCTTGCCTCCACCCATCGGTAAGCCGGTGAGGCTGTTCTTAAAAGTTTGTTCAAAACCCAAGAATTTGAGGATGCTTTGGCTCACGCTCTTGTGGAACCGTAAACCACCCTTGTATGGGCCGATGGCATTGCTGAACTGAACTCTCCAGGCGCGATTCACGCGAATGTTGCCTTCGTCGTCCTCCCAGGCCACGCGAAAAATGATGATTCGGTCCGGCTCGGTAAGTCGCTCCAAAATGGATGCGTCTCGGATGTCTGGCCGTTCATTGATATAAGGAATCAACGTTTCGGCCACTTCGCGAACCGCCTGATGGAATTCCTGTTCCCCACAATTGCGACGGATCACTCCCTTCATGAACTCTTCGAGATCGTATGTCATGAAATAGCACCGTTATGAAATGTTGCCCAAGCGGAATGGTCGTTGTTGGATACCGTCCAAGCAACGCCAGCGCATCAAATTTGAATCAGTCTAGCGCGGAAGAGGGGCGCCGGAAAGTGTTTGTGGCCCAAAAATTAGGACCTCTTCAGGCTTAAGGCACTTCGTTCTGGGTGCCGAGAAGCTCGTTTAGGGCGCGGTTGACGACCCGGACAACGTACTTTCCGCGGAACAAGAGTTCCAAGCGCGGTTGAAGGCTTTGCTCTAGCTCGTCCAGCACGGGTTCAACCTCGGAATCGATTTCATCCAGGACGATGGCGGCGTTGAGACGGGCCCATTGCTTTTCGCCTTGTAGCTCTTCAACGAGCGTTGGTAAAGCCAAGTCGACTTGTCCCATGCGGCAGAGTGCTCGAGCGGCCGCGATACGGACGACCGCCGACTCGTCGTCGAGCATCTCGCCAACTTGGTTTTGATACGAACTGGCATGCATGCCGAGGTTGCCGATTCCGATGACGGCCCAGTAGCGTACGGCTGCATCGGGGTCGTCAAGCCGAGCCGCAAGTTGTTGCAGAGTCTCGGGGCCCTGTTCGGCAGCCAGCAACGCGGTATCACGCACGCGGATGGCCAGTTCTTCGCCGTCTTCGCCACGCAGGATCTCGTACCGACTGGATAACTGCTGTTCTCGCTTGGCCAGCTCGGGTTCCGGGATGAGCCCCAAATCTCGCGTTTCACTCACCCAAGCCAGGTGCGCGTCTCGCATTTGGGAAAGCTGCTCGGCATAGCGTGGGTCGTCGGCCAGGTTGTTGACCTCGTGAGGATCGTTCGCCAGATGGTATAGCTCCTCGGCTGGTTTGTTGTCGGCCATGAACCGTTCGCTCGCCCGCGGAAGCTTTCCCTCGGCGTGCAGCCGGCGGATGTCGTGCATGGTCCGGCTCTTTTCCGCGCTATTCATGTACTGGTAGTACGGTTTCCAGGTCTCGTAGTTGCGAATGTATTTGAACTCTTTGTCCCGGACGGCTCGAATGATGTCGTAGCGTTCGTCCATGCGATCACGGGCACCGTATACGTACTGCCGTTCGGGGAGATGTTTCGATCCCAGGAACGGTTGACCCTGCATGTAGTCGGGAATTTCGCCGCCTGAGAGAGTTAGAACGGTGGGTGCTAGATCCAGCAGGCTCACCAACTGATCGGTAACACTTCCCCCGGGCAGACTGGCCATGGCCCGATATTGTTCCGGCACGCGTACGATCATGGGGACCCGCATCCCCGAGTCGTAAACCCACCGCTTGGCTCTGGGCAGCCCGACGCCATGATCGGACCAGAAGAACACGATCGTGTTGTCGGCCAGGCCGTCTTTCTCGAGCTGCTTTAGCATGTCACCTGCCCAACGATCCATCGCGGCAATCACGTCGTAGTACCTGCCCCATTCTTCTCGCGTGACCTTGGTATTGGGGTAATAAGGTGGCAACTCCTCGCCCATCGCATTGCGATCGTGTTTTTCAAGGCCTTCGGTGACGGTAGCGTACTTTCGGTCCTCACGAACTCCCGATTCGTGGCACCCTCCGTAGTTGAACACCGCGAAGAAGGGCTGGTCTTTGTGAGGGCGATTTCGCCAATGGGCCTTATTGCTCGAATCGTCCCAAGTGCCGCTGGGCGTGGTGAATTGATAATCTTCCTTCGAGTTGTTGGTGCAGTAATAGCCCGCATTGCGGAGATAGCTGGGAAACGGTCGAACAAAGTCCGGAATACTCGCCCTGGTTCGCATGTGATGGGTGCCGAGCGTCGTCTGGTAGAGGCCGCTGATAATCGCCGAGCGACAAGGGGCGCAAACCCCCGCAGTGGCGAAGGCGTTTGTGTAGCGAATGCCTTGCTTTGCAAGTTTGTCGAGATGCGGGGTGGTGGCCAGTTCGTATCCATAGCAGCCCAGGTGAGGGCTAATGTCTTCGCAGCTTAGCCAGAGGATATTCGGCGGTGGGGCTGCAGATACCTCCTTGAAACTTGGAAAGAAGAATGCGACAAGGACGCCGAAAAGCCAAGCAGGTTGATTCATTCTTCGCTTCCAGACTCCATTAGGTATGGCTGAACTAAAGACAAACTTCCATCGTTGGACACTTGGGAACGAGGCAGTGACGCAAACGCCTCTGCATAGGTGAGCTGCCACTGGTATTGCCTTTCGGTGATGCCAACGCTTGGCACCTGATCAGCGACCGAAATCGGGATCAGCTTTTGTGCCTGGGGTATCGAACTCCAGATAATCTCTCACATCAAAAGGCATGTTCTCAATATTTCGTTTCAACTGATCGGC
Source organism: Pirellulales bacterium (assembly GCA_965227275.1). GTDB lineage: Bacteria > Planctomycetota > Planctomycetia > Pirellulales > JAEUIK01 > CAZNXE01. The sequence goes on from CBDDFU010000001.1 coordinate 4,969,039, forward strand.
GATGGCTCTTGTTTCGGGCCGTGCATTGGTCAGTCCTGTATATGGGATGGCGTAGGCTTTCATTTTGTCGGGATATTTCTTCTTCATCAATTCGTGTCGGGCTCGCATGCGATTGAATTGCCCTTGAGTATGAATCAATGGTACCAACATGGGATTGTCTTCTCTCGTATCGGTAAAGAGGTCGTAATAGGCCTCAGGCATGCCTGAGGCAGCAACTTCGCCACCACCAAGCCAATGCCGCTTGTACCGTCCCTTTACGGTTGCTCCCAATTCGTGACCTGTGTAGATAAACACATAGTCTCGACGTCCATGCGTGTCGCCGTTTAATAGCATCGCGGTTTGATCGATTCCATCGATGACACGGTCGGTCGGAATGTGTTCAGTCGCACCTGCGATTCGCGCGAAGGTTGTGTACAAGTCGGTTACGTGCACGATATCACCCACTAGTTGTCCTTTGTCGATCGTTCCTGGCCAGGCAGCAAACGCGGGTACTCGGACTCCACCTTCGGTGAAATCGCCTTTTCCTCCTCGGTACATCAGGCTGAGCATGCCGAACTGAGGTGGGGGGCTATGCACCATTGGGCCGTTGTCTGCCATGGCGACGACTAATGTGTTTTCGGCAATCCCCAAACGCTCGAGTTCCTCGACCAATTCACCAATGAAGGCATCCAGGGCCTGCATTTCTTCTGAGACCATGCTACCCGCCTGCGTCTTCTTCTGCGGATAGGCTTTGATAAGACTCAGTAGATTCGGCCAGTATTCAACGAAAAACGGCTTCCCCGCCTTGGCCTGATTGCGAATGAACGTAAACGTTCTTTTCTCGCACTCGGGATCCATCTTTTCGTACCACTCGTTGGTCGGTTCTCCCCACTCCTTCCCCTGTTCGCCCTTGCGCCCCTCGATTGCCATCACCAGTCCCGTCGGGATGAGCCCCGGAGTGTCGAGTTTGTAAGGATCTTGGGGGTAATTCTCTGGGGAGAAGCCACGAGCAGCACCTACCGCGTCACCGGTTCGATTCCACTGCGAAACAATCTGATTCATTGGCGTGAAGAGTGCCTCGTCGAAGCCTTGGTTGTAAGGGTAGCTCTCCTCGATATCGCCAAGATGGCCCTTGCCATAGTGGGCAGTGGCATAGCCTGCCTGCGAAAGAACTTCCGCGATCGTGACTTCGTCCTTCCGCAAGCCAGCCATTTCGTGCGGCATCCCGACTTCGCCCATACCACAACGAACTGGGTGTCGTCCCGTCAAGAATGCAACGCGAGTCGGAGTGCAGGAAGGTTCGGTATACATCCTTGTGAAGTTGATTCCATCGGCGGCCAGGCGATTGAGGTTTGGCGTCGTGAAGCCAAAGTTCTTCTGAAGTCCCGGGAATCCGACGGCTCCGAATGTCATGTCGTCCCACAGGATATAGACAATATTCGGTGGGGTGCCGTGCTTTGCCCTAAGTTCGGCCAAACGCGCATCCAGGCGTTTATCTTCGGCCGCCCATCGGTCACCATTTTGAGCCTCCAAGATGTAATACTCTGCGTCATGGATGACGCCGTCACTGGCGCGCAAGTCAGTGAACAGGAAACAGCTCACTGCTGTTGTCACCAGACCTATCAGGTATTGTCTGAGCATGAGAATCGCTCCTCCACTGGATGCGTTCGAAATGTAGGAGGCCCCACTTCGCCTGCCGAGAGTCGGCCCCGATTATATATTGCTCATCCATGCTTTGCCGCCAACTGGTCCACCAGATCGCTGTTCGTATCTTGTTGCGCCGCATGACGGTGGAAACGCCAAAATAGACCCGTGAGTGGGTGCCGCGTCCCCCCCGCACGATCCCAAGCCTGGGTAATGCTCTGTCCCGACTTTACCACCCTCTTGAGAGTGTGAAGTCGCCGGGAGAAATTCGCAGTTTTCGAGTCGATTCTGCTGGATTTGGGCAACGGTATTGGTCTAAACTGAGCGCCAGAGTTGCAGAAATCTTACGCCCTGCAACGATGACAGAAGACACTCTTCTCAACGTCTAGGAAACGCTCGTGACGGTACATCGGGGATAGCGACGGGAACCCGTTGGATGTACGGCGAGTATCTTTGCCCCACAGGTTTGGGCTGCGAATAAGGCAAGGGCTTCATGCTGCCCTTGGATCGCCGCAGAACACCCTCTCGTTTCGCTGTTCTCGGACTCCGTTTGAGTTCCAAGCGGTACATCCAGCCATTCGGCCGACCCCCTTCGGATTGTTGCGATCGATCGCGGATTAGGGCCAAAGGACTCCGACCGGGGCCTGCGTCGAGTGTTCGTGTTTCCCAAAGCCAATGAGTTTCAACTCTTTTTTCACGGTAGAAATCTATCGGCTTGCCAATGCCATTGCTCACGTTCAATCCCTGGGGTGGAAAAATGCTGCATCCACGACTCTCCGCCAAATTTCTGTTGGCGCTTGTCGCAATTTTCTTGATCGCGTCCCCTGCCACTGCCCGCGACATTCTGCTGATCGACGATTTCGATGCAGGATTCGGGGCCACCGCAGGAATTCTTACGGGCGCCGGTCACACGGTGACCGAATTAACCGGCGAAGTGGCAGGCGGCTATAGCCGTGTGTCGGACACGGCGTTCTTATCCGACTTCGATATGGTGGTTTACGCCGCGCGAAACTTCGACGCGCCACCCAGTACTGCGAACAGTGCGATGGAGACCTACATTCAAAATGGCGGCGACCTGCTGGTCACCGGATTTCAAAGCAATATCGGACTACCGGATCGTTCTGCGCCGGAATTGCTGAGGGCGATCGGTCCGGAATTCTCCTATTTCAGTGGAGATGTCGACCATGTTGTAAGCGGTGTCGACAACTATATCACCAATGGTCCTTTCGGAGATTTTCGAAATGTGACCCTCTCGAACTCGAATGGGTTCGACCAGCTATTTGCCAACACAGGGCGGGGGACGATTCCGCTGGTGCATGGCGCAAGCGGGCAGCCCGACAAGATCATCTTTACGGATCTCCCCGGCTCTGGAGGGTCGATCGGGGCGTGGCAAGGCGGAAGTCGAGTATCCAACGAAGTTGCTCAAACCGACTTTGTCGACGGAGGAACGTTTCAGGGGATGCTTTCGAACTGGGCCGAAGGCGGAACGACCAGCCACACCGAGGTTACCCCGCGCGTCTTTTCGACCGCGGCCCACCCGCTCGCGTCGACGATTGCAGTCGACCTCTATCTTGGCGATCCCAACAATGGTGGAGGACTGGCTGGCGTACTTGAACCGATCGAGATCGAGGGGACCGTCGATCTCGTGGCCGCGATCGATGGATCGGGTAACGGTACCCTGGCGATCACCAGTAGCTCCATGATCGCCGCAGGGGTAAACAATGTACTCGCTAATTTTGGCATTCTCGGTACAGCGCTCACCGATGTCGAGAGTCTGGAAATCTATCTGGCCAACCAGATCGTCCCGGTTACCGGCAATGCCGTTGATATTGCCCAGTCGTCCTATTACTCAGTAGGCCTGACCGAGGCCTTTCTAAGCGTTCATAGCCCCACCGGACCCTTGGAAGGCCTTGTGGAAAATATCGTTCCGATCGATGTGGAGCGGGATGAGCTGTTCTACGCGGGCCCGGGTGATTTTGTCGACCCCGTCTTTAGCGGCACCTTCGATGAAGGCAGTGGACTGTTTACGCCTCGCCCGGAACTAAACCTGATCTACGACGATGTCGCACTTTTCTTGATCAACATCCCGGGACTGGGAGATCTGTGGGGCGTCATGCGCGGCGAGGTGCACGTGGCATATGTGCCTGAGCCATCGGGATGGATTTTGGGCGTGATGGGCAGCGTCGGGTTACTTGGAGTTCGTCGTAGGCTTCGAACGCGGGATGAAGGGATTGCCAAGTGAGCGTTCAACGTTGAAGCACGATTTGATTACGGTATCCAATTTTTTGTTGCAAACATTCAGAATCAAGAGGGTAGACATGCCACTGAAAGCAGATTTCAATCTGGGTCGCGTTCACCGAGTAACCATTGCAAGCATGATTGCCGCCACATTCATTTTGGCGGCTGCGTCGTCGGGACACGCCCGCGACATTCTATTGATCGACGACTACGAAGGTGGCTTCGGTGCCACCGCGGGAGTATTGATTGCCGCCGGGCACACGGTTACTGAGTTCACCGATGAAGTGTTAGAAGGGTACAGCCGTGTATCCGACTCAGCGCTTCTGGCGAATTACGACATGGTGATCTATTCCGCGCGCCATTCCGTCGTCCCTCCCTCTGCGGCGACGAATTCTTTGAACACTTATATCGCCAATGGTGGTGATCTCCTGGTGACCGGCGCTTCTGATAGTGTTACTCCAATGGACCGCGCCTTCCCGGATCTCTTGCGGGCGCTAGGGCCCGAATTTAGCTACGATATTCAGGAGACCGACCAGACGGTAAGCGGAATCGACAACTACATCACAAACGGCCCCCACGGTGACTTTCGTGGAACAGCCATCGCCAACTCGACCACTGAAGACGCTCTTTTTGCCAACATAGGTCTGGGTACGATACCTCTAGTGCAGGGTGCTGGCGGTGAACCAGACAAAATCATCTATACCGACTTGCCTGGAGTTGGCGGATCAATTGGCTTCTGGCAGGGACGTCAACGAGAAGAGGAATTACACGCACAGCCGGATTTTATGGATGGTGGCACGTATCAAGGCATGCTGCTCAACTGGGCTGAGGGTGGCACAACAAGTCATACCGAAGTGGCCCCTCGCGTGTTCTCCACAGCTTTGCATCCACTCGAATCCACAATGACTGTCGATCTCTACTTTGGCAATCCCAATGATGGAGGCGTGTATGCGACCACGATTGGCAGCGCGATTGAGATTGAGGGCACGATGGATATCGTTGCCTCTCTCGACGGTTCCGGAAACGGAGATGTGGCAATCACCAACGCCTCACTCAGTGCCACCAACTTGACTGACCTGCTCGCCGACTTCGGGACGCTAGGGACCGCATTGATCGACGTTGGGATACTGGATGTCTACTTAGCAAATCAAACAACTACGGTTTTGGGCAACAATTTTGACCTGGTCGATTCACCCTACTATCTGGCAGGATTCAATCAGGCCGAGGTGACCATCCATAGCCCAACAGGTGCGTTGGAGATTCTCTTTGGTGAGTCCCTCCCCCTCTCAGAATCCGCGTTACTGTTTTACGCAGGCCCAACAAATTTCGTCGACCCCATATTCGATGGAACGTTTGATGAAGGAGTCGGGCTTTTTACTGACTTGGCAGAGTTGAACCTGGTTTACGACAATGCCGCATTAAGACTGTTCGAAATCGAAGATGTTGGGGATGTGTATGCCGTTCTCAACGGTGAGATCCATGTCGCCTACGTGCCGGAGCCGGCCGGCTTGATTATGGGCGTCTTGTCCATGGCAGGCTTTCTCGCAGGATGCAGGCGACGCCTTCGGTAGATGGGAATCGAGACTTTGGAAGATTGGTCTCCGGACTTACCGCCGTTCCTTGCTCTCGATGATAATTCCGCCTATGGTGCAATCCACGGCGGACAGACAATTTGTAAACAGGGTTGATGTTTACCTGAGTTCACGTACTGGAATTCGGTGACACGCTAGTGATCTGATCGTTCTTCAAGTCAAAGGGGCAGCTTCATGCAGCTTCAGCTTCGTTCTACCGTTATTGCGCTCGTATTGGGCATTGGTTTTTCCTGCTCTAGTCATCTGGTGCAAGCCAGAGATATCCTGCTGATCGATGATTTGTTGGGTGGGTTCGGACCGACTGCGAATCTTCTCTCGCTCGAAGGGCACTCCGTTACCGAACTGACCGGCGAGGTCGCTGCGGGCTATAGCCGCGTTTCTAGTGCGGCTTTCTTGGCCAACTACGATATGGTGGTGTACGCCTCGCGAAACAGCGTTACACCTCCGCCGGCCGCGGCTGCCGCGATGGAGAACTTCATCCAAAACGGCGGCGATCTTCTCCTCACTGGTTTTCAGCAGTCGCTGGACGTTACGGATCGTTCGATCCCCAACCTTCTACGAGCATTAGGGCCGGAGTATAGCTACTCGCCAGTTGGCTTTGGTCAGTCGGTTAGAAACGTAGACAATTACATCACCAACGGGCCGCATGGTGATTTCCGAGGCACGAGCATTGCCAACCCAAACGGGTTTGCCCAACTATTTGCGAATACGGGCTTGGGAACCGTACCGTTGGTTCAAGGCACTTCAGGTCAACCAGACAAGATCATCTTTACCGATTTGCCGGGGGCAGGTGGATCCATCGGGGCATGGCAAGGTGGTAGCAGTTTCTCCACGAATGCCGCACAGCCCGACTTCTACGACGGGGGAACCTTTCAGGGAATGCTATTGAATTGGGCCGAAGGTGGGACGACGAACCAAACCGAAGTTACGCCCCGCATCTTCACTACGGATCAACATCCCCTCGCCTCGTCGGTCTCGGTCGATTTCTACCTGGGCGATCCGAACGATGGAGGCGAGCTAGCCGGTAGAGTGGGGCCTGTCAACATCGTGGGTTCCATGGACATCGTGGCTGCGCTGGATGGATCCGGAGACGGGACCCTTGCCATCACGAATTCTTCCGTCAAGGCGATCAATGCATTGAATCAGACAGCCGATTTCGGGTTTCTGGGAACTGCAGAGATTGACTTTGATTTTCTGGATATCTACATGAGTAATCAACCGACCGCGGTCCAAGGAAAGGGCTTCGATCTGGCCGATTCACCTTACTATTTGGCGGGCATCGCAGGAGGTGAACTCTCTGTACACAGCCCTACGGGGGCTTTGGGAGTCCTGTTGGAGGATGTCGTTCCTTTGGATGCGGAGCTCCCAGGGAATTATATTGGTGGACCAGATGATCTTCTGGGAGCGCAATTCACTGGAACCTATGACGAAGGGATTGGGTTATCCGCCGACGGAGCAGAGGTGAATCTCTTTTACGATGACATTGCCATTCCAGTGATTGACGTGGAAGGTCTTGGAGAATTGTGGGGCGTGATCCATGGAGAAATCCACGTTGCCTACGTACCCGAGCCATCCGGCGTTATTCTAGGATTCCTGGCCATGGCAGGTTTTCTGGCAGCAGGCCGGCGACGTCTTCGGCAGTGTCGACTTCGCTCAGGGTAGGCGATTTGCCTCTCAATCGGAGGCGAGTCAAAATGTGAGCAATTACGGCTCGATGGTCTGCATTGTCGCTCGCTTCGGCCCCAGGTGGCAAGTTTCGCTTGATGGCACACGCATCGCGGGCCTCCTTGATTTCTCACTCCTAGCGCTCAACCCTGACTTCGCATGAGATCTCCGACACGTTGTATTTCGATCCATACGTTCTGCCTGTTGTGCTGTGCGACCTTGGCGTGGGGGGCTCGGCCAAACGTGATCGTGATCATGACGGACGATCAGGGTTACGGCGAATTCTCGTGTCACGGAAACCCCATCGCACAGACTCCGCACATCGACACACTGGCGTCCGAGAGTATTCGTCTGACCGATTTCCACGACGCCCCCATGTGTACCCCGACGCGCGGTCAGCTCATGACCGGGTTGGACGCGTTTCGCAACGGGGCCATCAATGTCAGCAGCGGCAGAACCCTTTTGCGGCCAGAGCTGAAAACGATGGCCGACGTGTTCCGCTCTGCCGGATACCGAACGGGGATCTTCGGCAAATGGCACCTTGGCGACAACTATCCATTTCGACCGGAAGACCGGGGGTTCGACGAAGCGCTCTGGTTCCCTTCGTCGCATATCAACAGCGTTCCGGACTTTTGGGACAACGACTACTTCGACGACACATACATCCACAATGGCCGGCGGACACCTTACTCGGGCTATTGCACCGACGTCTTCTTTCGTGAAGCGATCCACTGGATAAAGCAGCCGCACGATCAACCGTTCTTCGCATACATCGCAACCAACGCGGCACACTGGCCCTGGTTTGTTCCGGACGAATATCGCAGCCCCATCCGGCGGGCAATTTCGGAAAATCCTAAAGTTGTCGAACACTTGCCGCCAGCGAAGCTCGACTCGCTGGTCAGCTTCCTGGCCATGGGCGCGAACATCGACGACAACGTCGGAATGCTCCTCGAGACACTGGCCAACTCCGGACTCGATGAGAACACCATGGTCGTCTTCCTGACGGACAATGGCAGCACAATGGGGCCGGACTATTTCAACGCCGGCATGAAAGGCAAGAAGACCACACTCTGGGAAGGCGGGCATCGCGTGCCTTGCTTCCTTCGCTGGCCAGGAGGAGCACTCGGTCACCCGCGAGAAGTGGACCAACTTTCCCAGGTGCAAGATCTACTGCCCACGCTGGCCGACTTGGCAGATATTGACGAACTTCCCCAGCAGCTAGACGGCCGCAGCCTGGCACCTGTATTGCGGGGCGAACGGGATGCACTTGATGACCGCATGCTCGTGATCAACTACAGCCGCATGCCGGGGGCCAGGGTTGCCTATACCCGAGGAAGTCCTACGGTACCTCAACGCGATGGAGCGGCGGTGTTGTGGCGCAACTGGCGGCTCTTGGAGAACCGTCAGCTTTACGACGTGGCCAGCGACCCGCACCAGGACGAAGACGTCGCTTCTCAGCATCCGCAGGTGGTGTCCAAGATGCGAGCGCACCTCGACCATTGGTGGGATGGCGTCCGGGAAGATGTCATGACGCCACAGCGCGTGGTCATCGGTAACGATGCGGAAAACCCAATGTTGCTTACCGCGTGTGAATGGCTCGATGTATTCGTCGACCAGCAACGCCAAGTGCGACGCGCTGCGCTCAAGAACGGCGTCTGGCACTTGATAGTCGATCACCCCGGAACGTACACCTTTGAGGTCCGCCGCTGGCCAGGCGAGTCGGGACTTGCCGTCTCGCAAGGTATTGGGAAAACGAAAGTGACAGGCGGCACGTATGAGAAGGGGCAGGCCTTGCCGATCAAGCAAGCGCGTTTGAAGATTGGCGAATTCGACGCTTCCGGTGAGCTGAACAGCGACGGGACAACGTTTCGCTTTATCGCAGAGCTTGAAGCGGGACCGACTACGCTGCAAACGTGGCTTCTTGACGCGACCGGTGCGGAGATCTGTGGTGCCTATTACGTGACGGTCGCTCGCAATTAGTTGCGAGTTCGGAAACGCGGCACGAACTTGCCAGTGTTTCGCCGGTACGTCTCGTATTCCCGTCCGAACGCATCCAATAACTTTTGTTCTTCGATCGGCGTGCGAATCACAATCACGGCGAATGCCAGTGCCCCGGTAACCGCCAGAAAGACGTTTGCTGTAACTAGCGAATTGGCGATTACGGCCAGCGCGAAGGCCACATAGAATGGATGCCGTACCCAACGATAGGGTCCACGAGTGATCAGCGTCGCGTCACGGCGAGTTACCACGGTGTCCGTCAAGTTGTGGCCGAGCGTGCGAAAGGTCCAGACGATTAGTCCGGAGGCGGCTACTCCGAATACTACGCCCGTCCAGCGAGCCCAGCCCGGTAGATCAACGGCTGACCACGCCATCCAATTAGGGTTGATCAAATAGGCAAGCAGGCTTGCCATGCAGATGGCCGCCAGCGGCCTCAGGGTGAGCAGCACGAACCAGCCCTCTTGCCTGCGGTCGAGGCGCTCGTCGGTGTGGGAGCGAAGCCGGAAATACAGCCCGAACGGCAGCGCAACCAAGAATCCTGCGACGATGATGCTTCGCGCTACGGTATCCGACATATCGTGGTTGCTGTCAATTGACCAAGGGCCGGTTCGGGCGGGTGCCCCGTAGGACGTCTACGGCTTCGGTAATTCCGTCAATCGTCAGTTCGTACATGGGGAAATGTTGCCCCCTGCGCAAGGGCTACTAATCAAAGGCTTAACGCAGCTATTTAAACTCATGGAGAGTTCGTGTACCAGGACTTCCGACAACATATTCCCAATTCTTCTGATTGAAGTCTTCCACAAACCAACTTTTGAATTTTCCGTTTTCTCCGATCCGAATGAAAAACTCCTCGTATTCGTACTCTCCACCCAATAAAGGCCAGAACAATTGTTGGAGCTCTGACATTGAGGCAGGCTTGCCAATCACATATGTCATGTCCCAGTCAAAATCCATGAAGTGTGGATATTCATCAGGAGTAACGGACGTGCCAAGAAGACTTTCGATTTCCGTTCGGGACAGTCCAGGAAGCACATTAGTCACCAAATCCCTAATCATCGTACGGCGGGGAATACGATCTGTATCACTATCGATTTCTCCTCGCCAATGCTTGCTATCGAATCTTACTTGATCATTGGGAAGCGAATACCACCAGTGGAACATGAGGAGCAGAATTAAAATTCCTGTTACCGCAAATGCAGCAAATCGAACCACGACAGGTCCCCTTTCGAAGACAAGTGCGCTGGCTACCCTCCCTTCGCTCAATTCCGTCAGCAAATCTATTGTACCCAGGATCTGTAGGCTTCTAAACGACCGTCATCAATTGACCAAGGGCCGGTTCGGGCGGGTGCCCCGTAGGACGTCTACGGCTTCGGTAATTCCGTCAATCGTCAGTTCGTACATGGGGAACACCTGGCGAATGAGGTGGATGGAAGTCGCGTCCCACACGTGGGCAGGAGCGGGGTTCAGCCAGATCGATTTCGGTACGCGCTGCCGAATTCGGTTCAACCACATCAAGCCCGACTCGGCGTTGTTGTAACCGTAATCGATGGCCCCGCCGCGATGGGTCAATTCATACGGGGCCATCCATGCATCGCCGACGAACACGATCGACCACGTTTCGTCCAGTTGCTTGAGCACCTCGGTTGTTCGATCACTCTTACGGTAGAAGTAGTCGGTGTACAAGCGTTCGTAAACGCAGTTGTGAAAGAAGCGGTACTCGAACTTGTTGAAATGATTGGCCGCGTGAGCCGCACTGAACAATCGCTCGCAGAGGTGTGTGTATGGGTCCATCGACCCGCCAACGTCCATCAAAAGCATCAGCTTCACACGATTTCTGCGGGGTGGGGAAAAGATGAGGTCGATTTCGCCGGCATTTCGTGCACTGGCGTCGATGGTCTGTTCGATGTCGAGTTCTTCCGGCCCCTCGACTTTATCGAGCCGTTTCAGCCGTCGCAGCGCGATGCCAATCTGTCGGGTGTCGAGCACCAGGTCGGAGCGAAGATTGCGGAAGCGTCGCGAATCGGCCACCTGCACGGCCGAGCGTCCTCCCCCCTTCCCTCCGATGCGCAACCCCGTGGGATGAGCGCCGCCATGCCCGAAAGGTGAGGTGCCCCCGGTGCCGATCCACCGATTCCCACCGTCGTGACGTTCGTTTTGTTCTTCCAGCAGTTCTTTGAAGCGTTCCTTGAGTTCGTCGAGGTCGAACTCGGAGAGCTTTGCCAGATCCTCCTCGCTGATTTGCGGCAGGATGGGGTCTTGAAGCCAATCCAATAATTCGTCGCTGATGTTGATTTCGTTCTCGACGTCACGAAAAAACGCGGCGAATGCCCGATCGTATGCGTCGTAGTCCGATTCTCGCTTAACCAACAGACAGCGTGCCAGACGATAGAACGTGTTGAAGTCGGCCCGCGAATGCCCTTCGGCCAGTGCGCGGATCAGCGTCAGCCACTCGGTAATGGTGACTTTCAAACCAACGCTGCGCAGATAGTAGAAAAAGTCGACGAACATGGGCCATTCGATTGTTGATGATCGAAGCTTTACCGCCGGCGTCCCGATTGGCTTGCGGCCAGTACAACTTCCAAGTCGCTTTCTCGCTTCATCAGCACGCCCAGGAACGGTAATTCTCGCGTGATGGATTCTCGGTCGACGCCCCCACGCATTAAGGCGGCGATCCAATCGATGAGCTCGCTGGTCGAGGGGCGTTTGCGAACCTGTGGCAAATCGCGAAGCCAGTAGAAACGCAGCAAGACTTGATTGAGCAGCTCGTTTTCCACATCCGGATGGTGTACCCGCACGATATCGGCCAGCGCGTCCTTTTCTGGGAAGGCGATGTAGTGAAACACGCATCGGCGAAGAAACGCGTCGGGCAGTTCCTTCTCGTTGTTGGAAGTAATGACCACGATGGGGCGGTGTTTGGCCGTGAAGTGTTCGCCCGTCTCCGAGATGGCAAAACTCATGCGGTCGAGTTCGTGCAGGAGGTCGTTGGGGAACTCCATATCCGCCTTGTCGACTTCGTCGATGAGCAACACCACTCGTTCGTCTGAGGTGAACGACTGTCCCATGGGCCCTAGCTTGATGTAAGGGCGGATGTCGCTCACATCCTTGTCGCCAAAGCGGGCGTCGTTAAGTCGCTGGACGGTATCGTAAACATAAAGGCCTTCCTGGGCCTTGGTCGTCGACTTGATATTCCAAGACAGCAGCGGTAAGTCGAGGTTCTCGGCAATGGCCTCGGCCAGCACGGTTTTGCCTGTGCCCGGCTCACCACGAATGAGTAGTGGTTTTTCAAGGGCCACCGCCACATTCACGGCGTCGCGAAGCTCCGGAGTGGCCAGATAGGTGTCTGTTCCTGAAAAGCTGTGAAATGTCATGCCTTCTCCCGCGGTGAAATCCAACGACGAACGAGTATTCTGAACGGGGTCCCGGGAAAACACAATAAGCCCGGCCTCGACGCGCGGATGTCAAGCGGCGAGCAATTACCAGTGCCGTCGTCAAATCGGCGGCATGAATGCCCGCTTCTGCGAAGCGTATGATTTACTTTCCGACCGCCCTCGAAGCTGCTACGCTCGGGTTTTCGGAGATACCGAAATCCTCGGCCGCGATGCAGTCGCCGACATCACTTTCCACACCAGGCTCTCGAAGATCACGATGATAAACGCCCACCGCTTTGTATTCTTGCTTGTCTCCATTGGTTGCTCCTGCCCTGCCCTGGCGGATCAGCAGCCCAACATTGTGTACATCCTGGCCGACGACTTGGGTTACGGCGACGTGGGGATTCTCAATCCAGAGGGCAAGATCCCGACGCCGAACATGGACAAGCTGGGTCAGCAGGGCATGGTCTTCACCGACGCGCATTCAAGCTCTTCGGTCTGTACTCCCACCCGGTACGGTGTACTCACCGGGCGATACAACTGGCGCACCCGCCTTCAGAACAGCGTGTTGGGTGGGTTCTCTCGCCACCTCATAGATGAAGATCGTTTAACGGTTGGCTCGATGCTACAGGAGCACGGGTACGACACGGCCTGTGTTGGTAAGTGGCATCTTGGCCTCGATTGGCAGCTCCAAGAAGGCGGGATCGCCGACAGCATGAATGACGGCGGCTGGAAGATCGACTACAGCAAGCCGATTCAACATGGGCCGACCTCTTCCGGATTCAATTACTTCTACGGCATTAGCGCTTCGCTCGACATGCCGCCTTATATCTACATCGAAAACGATCGCGCCGTCTCGATCCCCACGGTCGATTCCGCGGACTTCGGACGCGAAGGACCGGCCGATGAAAACCTCTCGCCGGAAGATGTGTTGCCCGATTTGACCCAGAAGGCGGTTGCATACCTGACGTCTCGCAGCGGTAGCGATCAACCGTTCTTTCTATATTTCCCCTTGCCGGCACCGCATACTCCCATCGCTCCTGCAATGCAGTGGCAAGGCAAGAGTGGGCTGAATGCGTATGCCGACTTCGTGATGCAAGTCGACGATACGGTTGGGCAGGTGATGCGAGCCTTGCAGGAGAGCGGCAAAGCTGAGAACACGCTGCTGATACTCACGAGTGACAACGGGTGTTCGCCCCGGGCAAACTTCCAAGAGTTGGCCACGCATGGGCATGACCCCAGCTATGTCTTTCGCGGACACAAGGCCGACATCTACGAGGGAGGCCACCGAATCCCCTTCCTGGTCCGCTGGCCCGCCCAGGTGAAAGCAGGCACCAGCAGCAGCCAACTCATCTGTCTGACCGATTTGTTGGCCACGTGCGCCGACGTGCTGCAGACCGAACTGCCGGCCACCGCGGGTGAGGACAGTGTTAGTATTTTGCCAGCTCTCATGGGTACGGCGAAGGAGCCACTCCGCGAGGCCGTCGTACACCACTCGATTCGCGGGGCTTTTTCGATTCGTCAGGGAAACTGGAAGCTGGAACTCTGCCCCGGCTCGGGAGGATGGAGCAACCCCAAGCCCGGCAGTAAGGAAGTCCGCGATGCTCCTTCCGTTCAGCTATTCGACTTGTCGTCAGATATCGAAGAGTTGCACAACGTCCAGGCTGAACATCCCGAGGTTGTCGAACGCCTTACCGCGTTGCTTCAGAACTATGTCGACCGAGGCCGCTCGACGTCTGGACCGGATCAAGAGAATGACGCCAAGATCCAGATTCGATTGGGCGGCGATGGCAAGAAGATCGCCGTGACGGTGAACGAAACCGTTCTTTCCCTGGCCAGTTTCCCGGGTGATGCCGCCGACGCCGATACGAATGAATCGCCGGCTGACAGTGCCAATGACGCTGCAGCTTTGGAGCTGAAGCCTGGCGACCACATCTGCCTGGTGGGAAATGCCTTGGGCGAGCGGATGCAGCATCGCAACCATTGGGAGACGCTGCTGTATCAACGCTTCCCGGAACTCGACCTGACCGTAAGGAACCTGTGTTTCCCCGCAGATGAACCATTTCACCGAATGCGGTCGCTTAACTTCGGCAAGCCTGGCGACCACCTGACGCACAGCAAGGCCAGCGTCATTCTGTACTTCTTCGGTTTCAACGAATCCTTTCAAGGACCCGATGGCGTTGAGCAGTTCAGCGAAGACGTTACCAGGCTGGTGAACGAGACCAAGACGAACAACTATAGCGGGCAAGGCGCTCCCAGGATTGTGCTAGTTTCACCCATTGCTTTTGAGAATTCGGGCGATCCCAATCTTCCCGACGGGAAAGCGCACAACAAAAACCTGAAGCTATACAGCGATGCTCTCCAGAAGGTGGCCTCCGACACGCAAGTCGGGTTCGTCGATCTGTTCAGCCCGACCAAGAAACTCTTCGAGACGAGTGATGTTCGATTGACACTCAACGGGGCGCATCTCAACGATGCCGGTTACCAGCAATTAGCACCGATCCTCAATAACGCCCTGTTCAATGAGACGACCGTTGAGCGTGAAATCGATGCTGCCCTAAAGGCGGAAATCGACGACAAGAACTTTCATTGGTGGCATCGATATCGGGCGGTCAACGGTTACTCGATCTACGGCAAGCGAGGCGAGGCCGGCTCCGACGGGACCTACCGCAATCGCGAGGTGATGGAACGCGAACGGGCGATTCTCGATCAAATGTGCGAGAACCGCGACGCCCGCATTTGGAAGATGGCCCGGGGAGAAGAGGTGGCAGCCAAGTGCGATGACAGCAACACGCTGCCTTTCATCAATCCCAAGACCAACGTCGGTGGCGAAGATGATCGGAATCGCAAGGCCGGCAAGCTGGGCTCACTCGAGTACCTGACGGCAGCCGCACAAGCGAAGCGATTCAAGTTGGCACCCGGCTATACGATTGAACTGGTGGCGTCCGAGGAGGATTTTCCTGACCTTGCCAACCCAGTGGCGATGAACTTCGACAATCAAGGTCGCCTGTGGGTTTCTACGATGGCATCGTATCCCCAGTGGCAGCCCAAGACAGAGCTCGACGACAAGCTGCTCATTTTCGAAGACACCAACGGTGACGGAAAAGCGGACAAACAAATCGTCTTCGCCGGGGGGCTTCACCAGCCAACCGGGTTTGAGTTGGGCCACGGCGGCGTCTATCTCGCCCAGCAGCCCGATATCTTGTTTCTCAAAGACACCGACGGCGACGACAAGGCCGACGTACGCATTCGCCAACTGGTCGGGTTTGATACGGCCGATTCGCATCACGGCATCTGTGCCTTCGAATGGGGACCAGGAGGTGGGCTCTATTTTCAAGAAGGGACTTTCAAGCAATCGCAAGTCGAAAGTATCAACGGTCCGCAACGGTTGGCGGATGCCGGGATCTGGAGATATGACCCTCGCACCGAAGCGTTTGAGGTGCACGTCTCGTTGGCGTTCGCCAATCCATGGGGGCACGTGTTCGACCGTTGGGGGCAAAACTTCATTGCCGACGCCTCACCCGGGTTCAATTATTGGGCCGCACCCATCTCGGGCCGAGTAATCTACCCCGCGAAACACCCCGGAGGTTGCCGAGATCCCCATCGCGATTTTGTGAAGATCAAAGAATTCGAACCCTTTCCGACGTTCATCGAAAAACGTGTCCGCCCGACCTCCGGCTGCGAAATTGTATCGAGTGACAATTTCCCACCCGAGGCGCAAGGAAACTTCTTACTCAATAACGTGATCGGCTTCCGCGGGGTGCTGCAACACAAGATGAGCGACGACGGGGCCGGCTTCATCGGCGAAGAGATCGAACCGTTAGTGTATTCCGAAGATGGGAATTTCCGCCCGGTCGATTTGCAATTCGGTCCTGATGGTGCGCTGTACATCGTGGATTGGCACAACGCCCTGATCGGTCACCTGCAACATAACTTGCGCGAACCACATCGCGATCACAGCCATGGTCGGATCTGGCGCGTCCGATACGAAGATCGACCTCTGGAAACGCCGCCCAAGATCGCCGGAGAACCGGTTCCGAATCTGCTGGAGTTGCTCAAAGACGACAATGACCGTCTCCGCTATCGCGTTCGCCGCGAACTCGCCGCCCGAGAGACGGAGGCCGTAATCCCGGCGCTCGAGTCGTGGCTGAGTTCGCTCGACGCAGCGGACGACGACTACGAGCATCACCGGCTTGAGGGGCTCTGGCTCTTCCAGGCACATAACACCGTGAATGCTGAACTGCTCGAGGAGCTGCTGAACGCCAAACGCCACGAGACGCGAGCCGCGGCGACCAGGGTTCTTTCGTACTGGGGCGATCGCCTGGAAAACTCGTTGGAGTTGGTTCACGCCCGCATCAACGACCCTCATCCGCGTGTGCGGCTTGAAGCCGTGCGCGCATGCAGCGTTATTGGCGATGAGGCCGCGATTGAAGTGGCTCTCGATGTACTCAACCACGATACCGATGCCTGGTTGGAATACACGCTCAACGAGACGATGCAGACTCTGGAAAACCAATAATTTATTACCGCGGCAGAGAGCCTTCACGCCGCCTAGCAGGCCAGACGTATGTGGAAGTGTGTGCGAATTGTTGTTCTTCTGCTATTTATCGGCTGTAGTTCGTGTTGTTGCATGGCGCAAGACCATGACCACGACCATCACGGTGGGGCAGACCAAGCGGTGAAACCTCCGAGGGTGTTGCTGGATAAGAGCCCACGGATTGTGTGGTACCAGCTCGATCGACTGGACAATCAGCGATTGCTGCTAGTGGAGCGCTCTCCCGACGACCCAAAGTACGAACCGGTCTTCAAGGCTATTCTGATTCGCCCAGGCATGGCACGTCATGATCGCGAAGATGCCCTGGCTGGGCTGGTTGCTCTCAATACGTCCGATCCGACGAGTGAGTTACTAGCGGTACTCGAAGACCTCGACACCGACGAACGTGATCAAGCACGAGTCGGTCGTCAGTTGGCGGCCATGCTTTTGGGTCAACCCGATTCCGCGCTGGCTGAGAGCAGTGATCTCTTCACCCAAGCGACGGAATCTCAACACAACTTATTCCGCGTCGTCGGGTTTGCGGGGCTGATGGTTGGTGGAAAGCTGGAGCAGCCACCAACATCTGACGACGGCAGGCTGGATTGGTTGGCAGCGATCACGTTAATACCCGACGAACGCGTCCGTGGCCAGCAGCAAGCCTCGGTTGTATCGTTGCTCTCCGAATCGCAGCCAGAACCGGTTCGCAAGGCGGCGATCGCCGCGCTGGCCTTCATGCCGGAGAAGAACACGGAGTTGTTTCGGTTGGTGGCTCCATTTCTTTCCGAAGAGAGCCTTCGCACGACAGCCGTTGGCACCTTGCTGAGCATTCCCCAGGAATCTTGGCCTTCGGATCTGGCAGGTTCGATGGTCGAACTGCTGGTCAATCAAGCGGAAGCAACCCCGGCCGATAAGCGAACTTCGGACGCCTTTGTCGACGCTATGCAGTTGACCGACCAGCTTTTGGCCAAACTTCCTGCTGAGAATGCCCGAGCGTATCGGCAACGGCTCCGCGAAATTACCGTCCGAGTGGTTCGCATTCAAACCGTACAGGAAGAGATGCGATACGACACGCCATATTTCGCTGTCGAAGCAGGTCGCCCCGTGCAGGTCGTGCTGAGAAACGAAGATCTGATGCCGCACAATCTCGTGATCACCGTCCCCGGGGCACTGCAAGAGGTTGCCATGGCCGGGGCGGAACTCGGGCTCATGCCCGGTTTCGAGGGGAAGCCATACATCCCCGTTTCAGAGAAGGTGCTCTTTGGTAGCGATATGGTTCAGGCCAATCAGCAGGTCCGTCTCACTTTTACGGCACCCAATGAGCCCGGCGAGTATCCCTATGTCTGCACGTTTCCCCGGCACTGGATGCGGATGTACGGGGTGATGATAGTTGTGGAAGATCTGGACGACTGGCTGCAAAACCCCACCGAACCGGTCGACCCCATAGGCAGCACACGATCATTCGTGCAGAGCTGGACGATTGACGACTTTACCGACGAGATTGAAAGCGGTCTGAGAGGGCGTTCGCCGGAGATCGGTCGACGGATCTTTGAGGAAGCCACCTGTGCCCAATGTCATCGGGTGAACGGTCAGGGCGGTTCCGTTGGGCCCGAGCTGGCCGACGTGTTTCATCGATGGAAAGGCGACCGGGTGGCGGTCCTACGTGAAATCCTCGATCCCTCGCACCGCATCGATCCCAAGTATGCGGTTCAATTGGTGATAACCGACGATGGGCAAGTGTTTACCGGCATCGTTCAGGCCGAAGATAAGTCATCCGTCTCGTTGATCACGAATCCCGAGGTGCCCACGCCCATGGTCGTCGAGCGTGACAGTATCGAAGAGATCGTCAAATCGTCGGTGTCGATGATGCCGAAGGCGCTGCTCGATCGGTTCTCGAAAGACGAAGTGTTCGAGCTGCTTGCCTACCTACAGGGATTGAAGCTGGATGCCGAAGTTGGGGTGCCGGCGGCGGGGCAATAGTTGAATCCTACAACAGGAACATGCTTGCAATGCGACAAGGCCGGATGTTTTGCTTCACGCTCCTAAAGGTTTCAGCTCTGATGGCCGTGCAATGCCACGCCGAGGAAACAGCCAAGCGGCCGAATATCATCCTCTTAGTGGCCGATGATCTTGGCGTGATGGATATCGGGGCCAACAATCCAGATACTTTCTACGATACGCCGAACATCAATCGGTTGGCTTCAACCGGAATGCGATTCACCGCTGGCTATGCGGCTTGCCCCGTTTGTTCTCCCACGCGGGCCAGCCTGATCACGGGGAAATACCCTCCACGAACCGGCATCACCGACTACATCGGTCGGCACACCCCCGAGAATTGGTCACGCAACACGAAGCTGTTACCCGCAGCTTATCGCGACCATCTCGACTTGGACGAAACGACGCTGGCCGAGATGCTCAAGCGGAAGGGTTACGCCACGTTCTTTGCCGGCAAATGGCACTTGGGCAGCGAGGCGTACTGGCCCGAGCACCAGGGGTTCGATTTCAACTTGGGCGGAATTGACCGTGGCGGGCCCTATGGTGGAAAGAAATACTTCTCTCCCTATGGAAACCCTCGATTGCCGGACGGCCCTCCGGGAGAGCACCTGCCCGATCGATTGGCAACCGAGACGGTCAACTTCATCAAAGCACACAAGGACACACCGTTTTTCGCGGAGCTTAGTTTTTACTCGGTTCATACGCCGCTTTTGGCCAGAGCAGACCTGCGGGAGAAATACGAAGCGCGGCAAGAGAGTCTTTCTGCGAACGATCCCGAATGGGGACAAGAGCGAGAGCGGAAGGTTCGCATGGTTCAGCGACACGCGGTGTACGCCGGTATGGTCGAAGCAATGGATCTGGCAGTGGGCAAGGTGCTTCAGGCTGTCGACGAACTGGGGCTGGCAGAGAATACCCTGGTGATCTTCACTTCCGATAACGGAGGCTTGTCGACTTCCGAGGGACACCCCACTTCGAACCTGCCGTATCGAGCGGGTAAGGGCTGGCTGTATGAGGGAGGGATTCGCGTCCCGACCATCATTCGGGCTCCCGGAATCGGTTCCCCCGGCACCGTTTGTGATACACCCGTCTGTAGCATCGACATTCTTCCAACCATTATCGAAGCGGTCGACGGCGAAGATGCCGCGAATGTAGACGGAGTGAGTTTGGTCCCCCTGCTCAGCCACGGCACGATCGATCGAGAATCGCTGTACTGGCATTACCCCCACTACGGTAACCAAGGCGGAGCCCCTTCGGCAGCCATCCGCCGAGGGCGTTGGAAGCTGATCGAATGGTTCGAAGACGGGAGTCTCGAATTGTTCGACCTGGAAAGTGATCCTTCAGAACAGACAAATTTACTATCGAAACGCCCCGAAATCGCAAGAAAACTGCACCAGGAGCTAGAGGGTTGGCAAAATCAGGTTGCTGCTAAGATGCCGGCGGAAAATCGTGCATACGTTGAAAAAGCTGTGTCTAATTGATCAAATAGATAGACTTTAAGGCGGAATTTCCAGAGGCACGATTTTGCTTCCACGCGATTTTTGGCGGGTCTTGGAGCAAGACTGGTGCGTTATTGGATGGGGAAAGCATTCCTGTGGCTACTGGGATGGCAGCCCGTCGGCCAGCCACCTGCGGTCTCGAAGTGCGTCATAGTGGCAGCGCCCCACACCTCGAATTTGGACGCTGTTATCATGCTGGCTATTGCGAGCGTGCTACGCATCCGGGTCAGTTGGATGATCAAGCACACCTGGTTCCGCGGTCCGATGGGGTCTCTGCTTCGTGCACTCGGCGCGGTGTCGATTGATCGAACATCGAAGCATCATGTTGTCGATCAATTGATTGATACATTTAAGCACACAGACCAACTACTCCTGCTAATCACCCCTGAAGGAACGCGCGGCCGAGTCGACTACTGGAAGAGCGGTTTCTACCACATCGCCCAGGGGGCAGGTGTACCCCTGGCGCTGGGAGTCGTCGACTATGGAAGCAAACGCGGCGGGTTTGGCCCGCTGTATATGCCAACGGGCGACATCAACAAAGACATGGATGTCTTACGCGAACACTTCGCACAGCAACGGGCAAGGTACCCTGAGTGTGTCGGTCCGGTACGATTGAGGGAAGAATCACAGGTCCCAGAAGAAGCCTCAGCAAGGTAGCCACCCCGTCTGGCTTAAATGTCGGTTTCTATTTCACCCGGCTCGGCATCGGTAGCCAGATCTTCAAACAGGGTATAAAGGAACCAATCAAGATTCTCATCGCCGGTGAGTTGGTCTACTCCCGGATCGCCAAAAGCCGTGACCCCGGGGGTTAGGAAAACATCGTCATTGAGCCGGGGCCCGACCCCGGTTCCACTGAGATTGGCGACCCTCGTCGCATAGTCTCGCCCAGAGAGCCACTCGGCCTGGATGGCAAACAGCGAGGAAGGCAGATCGTCGAAGACCACTCCACCGGTCAACAGAAGATCGTCGCCAAGACCACCAAAGAGAACGTCGGCACCAATATGCCCCAATAGAATGTCACGACCTTCGCCACCGACCAAGGTGTCGTTTCCATCGCCGGCACGAGTCCCGCCAAGAATGAGGTCGTTGCCCAGACCGCCCTCAATCAGATCGTCGCTGAATCCGCCCACGATTACATCGTCCCCGCCCGCTCCGTAGATTTCGGTTTGGTTGACAAAGAACTCCGCGATGATCGCGTCGGCCGAGGCTTGCCCATAGGCCAAAACGCGCCCGCTGAATCCATCGAAGGAATCTAATTGATTGACAGGCGTGGAATTGAGGAATTGCTGAAAGACGAGTAACTGGGTAGGCCCGTTTGAGAGAAAGAAGACGGCATCGACGCCTTGCGTTCCGCCCCACACGAGATCGTTGATCGCGGGATTGTTGGGGTCGGGCTGCAAGGCCATTGCCGAAATATCGATATTGTGGAACGTTTCAGTACCCGCGGCGCCCTTGGTATCCGTTGCCACAACGCGAATGTCATAGTTTCCGACATCTGGATAGATGTGCTCTACCTCGATCCCGCTGGGACCGACGACCGTTTGGTCAAAATTGCCGTCATTGTCCCAATCGATCTGGAAGGTGAAATCCGCGGCCTGATCATCAAGCGAGGTGTCGATCGCGTCGAGCGTGAACAACCTTGGTTGGCCACGGACCCCGTAGGTGGGCCCCGTGATGATGGCCGAGGGGCCCGTGTTTACGTCGAGCAGATACTCACCGATCCCAGAAGCTGCGCGAACTTCCACGCGATAGCTGCCAGACTCGGTAGCGACGAAGGACAACTCGGCGTTCTTACCGTCAGCGGCAGAATTCAAATCGAAGGCCACTTGGGATCCGGATGGCGCGAAGAGGTACAACTCCGGGTCGAGACTGTTTTCGGGGGATAATCCTCCATCCAAGGGAGTATCCGTCGTGATGACGATCTCTTGTCCCGTGACCAGGTCCACCTCGTAATTGTCGCTGGTATCCAAATCTAGCGTGGCCGTTGCAACAACCTGTCCGGCAATCGTGATCTCTGCCAGGAGCGTGGTATCGGGGATTTCCAGCACGATCGTCGTTTCGATCGGCACCGTCATCACCAAGGTTTCGCCGATGGTTTCCAGTGTTGCTGTGTCCATGGGTAGGTTGGTTGCCACGCCACCGGTGATATCGAATTCACCTTGTACGAAGCCAGCCACATCGAGCGATGCGGTTCCGCCCGTGACGTTCACGGTGATTCCTTCGCCATCGAAGTTGCCGTTCACATCGACCGGGATGGGCCCGCTGGACACGTCGAGCAGGATATCTCGGACGGCGATGAACCCAAAGAATCCAGGCAGCAATTCAACCTGCAGCGCTACGTCAGCGGGGCTGTTCCCGGGTTCGAAGGGACCGGGCTGTTCAACCGCGTCGACGTTGGATCCGCCGAGGAACTGGATCGAGTTGGAACTGACGGATCCTCGGACGGTTCCTGCAACATTCGTTGTATCGCTGCCAGGCTGCTGCGCAGTGATGGGAAGTGACCCGGGGGTATTGCTATCGGTGATGGCCCCGTCAATCGTCACCACGGTGACGCCAGCATCGATCACAAAGTTCAGCCCACCGACTGGGACCGACACATCGAGAAATCCCAACGCTCCATGGACATTATCCAATCCTAGAAGCGGATCGGTCGACGTGTTGGGCTCGGTGTCAAAGCCCAGCGATTGGGTTACCACGATCGTGTAGTCGCCGGCCACCGCCGAGGAGAGTTCCAGGGTGTAATCGCCGAGTTCGGTGATCGTAAAACCGAGGATGGCCAAATCGTAGTTGTCTGTATCCGGTCCCAGGGGATTCGCCGCGGCCGTTGCAGCCACAGGAAGACCGCTGGGTGCGATCAAGTCGAGTTGCTCCAGCGAAAAATCTGTACCCGCCTGACCAGCCAGGATGATATCGACGTTGGTGCCAACCGCTGAAGAGAAGTCGAATGTATAGCGGTCCGTGTCACCTACGGTTGATGTACCAACCACAGCCGTTCTGCCCGAACCGAGCGTGAGGAAGGCATCATCAATGGCCAACTCGTTGCCCACATCGCTGTCCGTGACTAAAGCTTCGAGCGTGGTATTGCGGTACAGGTCGACCTGATACGCAGCGTCTAAATTTCCAGAGATGCGAATTCTGGCGGTGCCGTCTGCCTGTATTTCGACGGCCGGCAGCACCAGCGTATCTCCGGGGGCTCCAGCGACGACTGGTGCGCCTAGTCCCACGAATTCTGCGGTAAGTGACGACGTCCCTGTCAACGGCTGAACGATGGCCGTGAATGTTTCTCCCGCCGCGGCAAGGAACGTAAAGTCGTCGGTATCGCCGTTAAAGCCAATGGTGCCACGGTTGTTGATACTGGCAGAAACCAGGCTGCCCAGCGGTTCGAGTCGCTTGAAATCCTTTGCCGCGAATTCAAAGAGATCGACTCCATTGATTTCGACCGATGCTTCGGACAACGTCCATGCCCCACGCCCTAAAGTTCCCACAACCAACAGGTCGTCGGCCGGGTCGTAGTCGAGGTCGTACGCCAGCACGTTGGGCAGATCGGTACCGAGCTCGCTCCAGAAGGTGAAGTCGCTGGAGTCGGCAAAATAGACTCCCGTCTCGGTCCCTACGACAAGCCCGTCCTCAGGCAGCGCTTCGACAAACTCAATCGAACGAAAATCATCAGCCAGACTGAATAGGTTCCCCGTGATGTTGTTCCAAACTGTTCCGCCATCAATTGTTTGATAAATCCCTCCCGCGGCGACCACGTAGTACGTATCTGCTTCGGTCGGATCGAGAACAATATCGCGAACCGAACCACCTGGAAACGGAGTCGGTGTTGGGGTCATCGCATTGCCCACGAACGAATCGCGAACGAGAATCGAAGAGCCATCGCCAACGACCAACAAGTCGGGATCGGTGATATGTCCGTATGCAATGGCGTCACTGTTCGCCCCGGTGCTACCCGTAACCGCGGAGTTCGAGAGCCCTTGGTTGAATGACTCGTAGACAGAGCCGGTCCCTCCGATCGCAAGCCGCGTTGGATCGACGGCATTGATTTCAACCGGGGTGACGAACTGAGGGTCTGGAATACTGGCCAAGAATACCTGCGAAATCAGGTTATTGTTCGAGTCGTACTCCCGACGCCGGAACGAACCAAGATTTTGAAAACTGGAGTAGCGATACGACGTTGGTCCACTATCGTCGATCGCGATGTCACCGCCGTCGGCCGTGGAGACACTATCCCAGGTGGCGCTGCCTTCAAACTGTTGTTGGGTGGTTCCAGTATCCTGATTTCCACTGATGATGATGTTCGACAGGCTGTCGTAGCCGATATCGTGTTGCTCGGTGACCGCAAGATTTCCATTGATCGAGAACCAATCGCCCGTGTTGTCTCCTGGATTGGTGCGGCGGTAGATGCCGCCATCGTCGACTTCAATCAAGTCACCATTGGCATCGAATACCATTTCACGCGAGTCGGCATGTGGAGCACTGCCGCTGGCCGTTCCGCCGCCGGGGATGGCCGCAATCGAATCGGAGTGCGTTAGGTGCTCCCACTGCGGAGATGGCACCGCCCCGGTGGCTGCGATGGTGGTGTCGCCTCGGAATAGCCGGCCCGTAAAGTTGCCAGCCCCCAGGTAATTGGTAAACGGTCCATCCTGACGATCTCCGCCCACATAGACCGTGTTGGGGTCCGACGGATCGACCCGAATCGACGAATGGATGGAGCCCTGCCCGCCAGGCTTTTCACGGGGGTTGAGGCCCTCGACATCTCCGTTCGATTCAGGCGTCTGAGGTAAATCCATGGCGGTCCACGTCGGGGTTGCTGCCGTGGGGCTGTCGGTGTAGCCGATGTAATTCGCCTGGCTGTTGAGCATCACCATGATGTATAGCCGGCCGTTGCTGGCCACCGCCATTTCGGTGTTGTTGTTCGTTGTGGTGGTGATAACTCCATCCAAGGTCGCGTCGCCCGACGAGATATTCGTCCAGGAGACGCCAAAATCGTCACTGCGGTAGATGCCTTGATCCTCAACCGAGGCAAAAAGTCGGAGCGGATTCGAGGCGTCGACCACCAGGTCGAAAATGTCCGGGGAAGAGCCAGGAAGTCCGTTCGTGATGCTGGTGAACGTGGCACCTCCGTCGGTGCTGCGGAACAATCCGCCGCTACCGTTGTTTCCATTGCCAGAGACCACGATGTCGGAACCCCGTGCTGCAATCCCGGAGACGTTTTGTCCAACCAGACCGACGCTCCCAGGATTGGTCCACGTTGTGCCGCCGTCGTTGGTCACCAGGATCCCTTCGAGTGAGCCACCTCGTCGACCAAAGCTGCTGAACCGCCCCATGCCTGCGACAAGCGTGTTGTTCGTGGCATCGGTCGGGTCGAGTTCCAGGGCACCAATCGAAAGCGATTCCTGGTCGTCT
Source organism: Pirellulales bacterium (assembly GCA_965227275.1). Lineage (GTDB taxonomy): Bacteria > Planctomycetota > Planctomycetia > Pirellulales > JAEUIK01 > CAZNXE01. The sequence continues at coordinate 4,994,951 of CBDDFU010000001.1, forward strand.
GTTTGAGGAGTCCACGAAGGGCTGGCGGCAGTTGCATTGTCGGTTCGCCAAACTCCGCCGTTTACCGCCCCGACCCACATGATGTCGGCATCGGTCGGGTGTGCAACCACCGTGTGAATGGCCCCGATCACCTCGTTGTTCGGTGAGATATCCTCCACCTGACCGTTTAGCGCCGGAGACGGGCCTTGATTCACCCAAGCGGTCAGCAGGCGCCGCTCCTCAAGAGGTTCGTGGCGAAGTCGGGCCGTAAACAGTGTTGGCACCATCCGGCCCAGAAGCACGCTGTCACTCCGTTTGGCTTTACCCCAACGCATTGGCAGGCGCATTTTCCACTCCATTCAATGAGAACGTAGATTCGTCGCGATCGCCTGGAGAGAGGCTAGTCCGCGAACCCCACCAAGCTGCGACGAGTCATAAAGATGCGGGAGGATCTCTATTCCTGAGAAAGATTTCACCGAGCAGGTGTACGATATCAGCGAGTATCGCAATTTGCCACTTTTTTGTCTTGTAACACGCAGAAAAGTGCACCAGAACCGCACCGCCCGAAAGGCAGCGGCTAGGGAGACCACGAGGTGACGCCAAAAGAACTAGTAAGGCAATGGATCAAGCGATTTAACGCATGCGACATTGAGGGGCTGGCCGCGCTATATGCCCCGGATGCCGTGAACCACCAGGTGGTGACCGAGCCCCTGGTGGGTCGCGAGGCAATCCGGAGCATGTTCGCAACCGAGTTTGCCAGGGCAAAGATGGTCTGCATCGAGGAGAATCTCTTCGAAGACGGCGATTGGGCAGTCCTGGAGTGGAGCGATCCCTTGGGGCTACGGGGGTGTGGATTCTTTCTAGTGCAAGACGATCAAATTCAGCGCCAGCGAGGCTATTTCGACCAATTGACCTTCTTCAAGGCACAAGGGTTGCCGGTTCCGGACAGCTATCTAGGCGAAGATTCGTAACGCAACCGCTAGCCCGGAAGCAGAGGCTTATTTCGCAGTCTCAACCAAGTGAGTACGAGTCGCTTCGGCGGGCTTGAGGTGTGCGTCCATCCAGCCGTAGATCAACTGTCGAGACTCGTGAGCCACGCTATGTCCACGTCCGTGAACAAAGAAGGCAAAGTTCTCCGGGACGCCGAGCAACTCATAAACGTCCATGACCTTCATCAACATCAGCACGCGTTGCCGCTGAGTGAGCGGGGCGCCGTCGTTCATAGCGGAGACATCCATGAACGCTCGCGGGGCGATCAACGCCATGATCTCGTGAAAATCAATCGGCGGAAGTTGTCCTTCCATCAGTTTGGGGCGAATGTGTTTGAAGTACACGTACCAATGGTCGCGAGCCCAATGTTCCACCCCGCTGTTATGTCGAAAAAAGGAAGCCCCGCAGTTGCAGGCCGAGGATTTGATCCGCTCGTCGTAGGCCGCAAGAAACATGGTGCCGTGACCGCCCAACGAGTGGCCTAACGCGCCGATGTTCTGCGCATCGACTTCTTCCAAGGTTTCCAGCACGTCAATGGCAATCGAGTGTTCGAACGTGAATTTGCCAACGGCCGTCCAGTTTGGATGCTTGGCGTGAAAGGCTCCCGTGTCGTAAGGGCCCTCCTTGGGCGTGCGATCCCCGGAAACGAAATGCTCCGGGGCAATCACCACGTAGCCCCGTCGACAGAGATGGTCGAGGTAGGCCTTGTCGGGGTTGTCAATCAGCCCTGCTACCCGTTTCTTGCCGAATTCATACGTTCCATGCAACGCCACAATGGCGGGTGCGGGTTCTGTGAGGTCGAACGGAATGCCTAGATAAGCGTGGGCCCGTTCGTCGGGTTCCACCTGATAGCTGATGAGCTTTCGGGTGTAAGCTTCGTCAACGATGACCGATTCATGGATCTGGAGATCCAGTGGTGGTCGCTGTGGTTTCTGATCGTCTCGCAGTAGTTCCAAATACCGTTGCCGCAGTACATCACGATGCTTGGACCAGTCTCCCGCAGTCGAGACACCTTCGAGCAGATCGTCCCACGATGAATGGATCACCGGCGGATCAGACCGCGGGCGAAAAGGTTCTTTTTCTTGCGCGGAGCACGCCGTTGCGAGTGGAGTCGTAATGGCCATGAATATGAGCGCTAACCAGTCGAAATGGAGCAGCCAACCCAGATTCAGACGTCTGCCGATCATGGCGTCCACCATGCGTCGAGTTCTTCGCGAAGCATTGCCACACGCATGGGATGATTGGCGGCTAGATCGTGCTCCTCCAGCGGATCGACGGAGATGTCATACAGTTCGACACTCGCCTCAGGATCCACCGGCACCACAAGCTTCCAATTCGAGTTGCGTATCCAGCGGTGTGTCAGATTTGCTGCGGGCCGATTCACGTCGATCGCCGTATGGGTGTAGAGTTCTCCGTACACCGACTCGCGAGAAAGCGATTCCTCTGCGGCTGCCACATCCAACAGACTAAGGCCTGGTAATTCGGGCGGGACCTCAGCACCGCAGGCTTCGAGGATCGTCGGTGCGATATCGATGCTGGAGACCAGATCGTCGAGGACGACCGGTTTGGTATGCCCAGGCCACCGCAGTAGGATCGGAGTGCGCAGTCCGCCGTCGTAGGGCGAGAGTTTGCTTTTGGGGGCGAACCAACCTCGCGTGGTGCGTTTATCACCCGTCTGTTGAATCCAGCCGTTGTCGACCACGAAGATGACCAGGGTGTCATCCTTCAGTCCCTGTCGATTGATCTCGTCGAGCAACTGACCGCATGTTTCATCGAACCACTCGCACATCGCATAGTATCGGGCCAGCTTGATCGGCCGATCGGGTGACCTGTACTTCTTGAGATAACGTTCCGGAGGGTTGTGGGGCGTATGGGGCATCATCGGCGCGTACCACAAGAAGAACGGGGATTCACGATTTTCCTCGATGAAGTCCACCATCGGTTGCATCGTCTCGCGACCGATTGCCAGGCCGGCCTCCCCGTGACGCCCTTTGTCGGTCATGCCTTGTGTAAAGCCTCCCTTGGCATAATGCTCTTCCCAGAATTTTCCCGTTTGCAGACTGGCATAGCCCACCTTGGAAAGCTGGCGAGGAATCGTGGGAACTTCTTCGATAAAGGACAACATCGAAGAGCGAGGTTCGCCATCGGGAGGATCGTTGCAACAGATGCGATGCTGATGGGGATACAAGCCAGAGAGCAATGTAGCCAGGCTCGCACGACAAAGCGACGTCGGCACATAGCCATGGCGAAAAGTGGTGCTTTCGGCCGCCAGACGGTCGAGGTGCGGCGTCTGAATCACTTCATGCCCCATGAACCCAAAGTCGGTCCACGCCTGATCGTCGCTAATGATCAGCACGACGTTGGGCGGACGATCTTCGGCGCACCAAGAGATCGAAGAAAACTGCAGAGTGATCAGTAAGGCGGCAGCGAACGAAAATCTCATGTAGTTTGCCTCAAGGTGGTCCTGCAGGGTGTTTCTCCGTGGAAGCGGAGTGGATCGTTCTAGTATCTACGGACCGAAAGGCGTTCGCAACGAGGTTTCCATGTGCCGGAAGGCCACTCCATCGCTTCTTTCCCGGTGGAACCTCGATGGGCACGCGACTATGTTCATGAAAGGGCCAGATCTGGCCTTGCAGATGCTCGAACGATGGAGGATTTCAGGTGAATCGATTCACGATGACAATCGGCGGCTTGTTGACAATCTGGGCGCTGTGGTGTGCAGAGCCTTCGGTGAAAGCGAATGAATCGCAGCCCCCGAACATTCTGGTGCTGTTGGCCGACGATGTCGACGCGAAGGATTACGGGTGTTACGGCAATGAAGCGATTCGCACCCCGAACATCGATGCCTTGGCTGCCGATGGGTTGCGATGCACCAATGCGTTTCTTACCACCCCGCAGTGCAGCCCCACGCGGATTAGTGTGCTGACGGGCAAGTACCCGCACGCGACGGGTGCCGAAGACTTGCACATGCCGCTTCCCGAAGACGAATTGCTCGTTCCCTCGTATCTGAAGCAGCAGGGCTACTTTTGCGGCCACATGCAAAAGAAACATTACGGACCCAACGGTGACAAACAGTTCGATTGGTACTCCCGCAATCTTGGTGACTTTGGCAAGTTTCTCGACAAATGCGGTGAGCGTCCGTTCTTCATGTGGGTGGGATTCAGTGACGCCCACCGTCCCTACAAGCCAGGCGCGGTCGATCCCCCGCACGATCCTCAGGGCGTTCAAGTGCCACCGTTTCTTGTGGACGACGAGGCGACACGCGAGGACCTGGCGCTGTACTACGACGAGATTTCACGCATGGACAAAGCTATTGGTCAGTTCATCGAGGAACTACAACGTCGCGAGCTTGCTGAGAATACACTTGTCGTATTCTTCGGTGACAACGGCAGACCCTTCCCTCGTTGCAAAGGTACGCTTTACGACTCCGGGATCGGGACTCCGCTGATATTCACCTGGCCTAAGGTGATCGAACCAGGGGCAGTATACGAAGGACTTGTAAGCGTCGTGGACCTGGCTCCCACCTTCCTGGAGATTGCCGGAGTGCCACCTGTATCTGACATGCAAGGGGCGAGCATCGATGGGTTACTGCACGACGCTTCCGTGGCTCCACGACAGTACGTGTTTGCCGAACGCAATTGGCACAACGGCGACGAGCACATGCGTTGCGTACGCTCGAAACAATACAAGCTGATCCATAATGCCTATCTGGATTTGCCCCATGGTTCGCCCAGCGATGTGAGTGGTTCGCCATCGTGGCAGAGCCTGAGCGCGTTGCATGCCAAAGGGCTGCTTACCCCGGCGCAGGCTGGCCTTTTTCGCAAGCCACGACCCGAGTACGAATTGTATAACATCGTTCAAGACCCCAACGAGTTGGTGAATCTGGCTGACAATGGGGCGACCAGTGCGATTCGCCAGGAATTGATCGGGGCACTGAGTATCTGGCAGGAGAACACGGGAGATTTTGCCCCTTCGAAGCGCCGTCGGCCCGACAACGTCGATCGATACACAGGGGTGAAGTTTCAGCGTCGTCCTCCTGAGATGTTACCCGACGAGTGACCCCGTTGGTAACGCGCTTCGTGAGGTTCGATAGAGTATTCGTCCGGAGTTGGGTCCGATTTCGAGTGTGGTTCCCGAAGAAGTGGTATCTCATCGCGTCGGTCTCAGCCGCGATGGTTTTTCAGAGTGTTGCAAGGGCCTCGTCACATGGTGTGGTCATCTACGGCGGCACATCTTCTGGAGTGGCCGCAGCGGTGCAAACTGCCCGCATGGGCAAATCGGTGGTGATGATTGAGCCGGGGGCACAACTGGGCGGTCTCACTGCCGGAGGGTCGAGTGCGACAGATATCGGTAAGGTAGAGGCCATCGGGCAAGTCGTGGATGCATTCCAGCTGACTTGTCAGGAACTGGAACGCAGAACCGCTATCTTGCCAGGCGGATCCCGCTGAACTGCCATCGGGCTTCAGGCGGGAAGAAATTGCGATAGCTTGGACGGATATGCGTCTCACTGGTAGCGCACGATCCGCCCCGCAGTACATACTGGTTGCACATGAATTTGCCGTTGTACTCGCCCAGAGCACCAGACGGCGGTCGATAACCCGGATACGGTGCATAGCTGCTGGAGGTCCACTCCCAGACATCGCCGTACATCTGCGATGGTTGGGAGTCATTCGCAGGTTCGTCGACCACGCTCGGGTGAAAGACTTGCTGTTCCGCAAAGTTGCCAGCGATGGGAAGTTCGGCGACGGTTACTTCCCATTCCGTTTCGGTAGGAAGCCGGGCATCGGCCCAGCGGGCAAATGCGTCGACCTCGAAGTAGCTCACGTGACAAACCGGTTCGAGTGGATCAAGCGGTCGCAGCCCGGCAAGCGTAAACTCGTGCCATGTGTCTCCATGCCGAACCCAATACAATGGGGCTTGCCACTGTTGTTCGCAAACCGTTTGCCAACCGAGCGACAACCACAAATCGGGTCGCTGGTAACCACCGTCCTCAACGAATGCCAGATATTCCGCGTTGGTCGTCAAACGGCTTGCCAGTTGATGGGGCGCCACGAACTGTTGGTGCCGCGGAGATTCGTTGTCGTAGGCGAACTCGTCGCCCTCGTGGCCAATCCAGCAAACTCCGTTCGGCCCATCATGCCATCGCATATCGGATGCGGAACACATGTCCGCCTCTCGATTCCGGGAGCTGCCATCGGAGTAAGCCGGATACAGCGGGTTGCACGAAAGCACGTGCTTGATGTCGGTGAGAATCAGCTCGCAGTGTTGCTGTTCGTGATGCAAACCTAGATCCACAACACGCGCAACTCGTTCCCAAGCATCCATCGGACACTGTGTCAGGAACTGTTCCATTCGGCGGTCGATTTCCTGCCGATAGTCGAACACTTCTTCCACGGTAGGCCGCGTCAGTAATCCACGCCGCGGGCGTGGAAACTGCTCGCCAATGCTGTTGTAGTACGAGTTGAACAGCTTGGTGAATACGGGATCGTGCCAGCGGTAGTCTTCGGTCTCGACCGCCAAGACAAATGTCTCGAAGAACCAGGTCGTGTGGGCTAGATGCCAACGGACTGGGCTTACATCCGGCATCGACTGAACGACGTAGTCCTCGGTTTGAAGTGGAGCGCAGATGCACTCCGTGTGGGCGCGAACTTCTCGATAACGTCGTGAAAGCGCTTCAGGAGATTGCCAACAAGCTTGTGCGGTTTTCTGGTTCATGCATCACATCGCGATCGAAAAAGGCTCGGTGAGAGTGCCGGCTTAGCAGTGAATTTGTTGACCAGAATCGCTCGATATGCACGAATGATAGGCTATCTCGGCGAGAATTCTAGCGCTGTAAGTAGCACAGTCAAGATTTCCAGACATAGGATTTCGCAGTTGAATAACGAGTGTTTGTTTCGGGAATTCGATGGGGCTACGAACCCACGGGGCAACGCATTCGCTCTCAACAGAGTAAATCGACGTAGGATGAAGCGTCGATTCTATCTATGCAGTCTGAGCAGGCAGGCAAATGTTAAATTGGTTGTTCGCTTCGTCGCTTCCGGTGTTCAAGTGACCCCCAGCCGTTATAATTCGTCGAACTTTAAGCGGGAAATCACGAACCTTAGGAGTGGGGATCATTCATGGATTGTTCAACCGGCGGTGTGGAGTTGGTGGACCATGATCCGACGGAATTCTTTGCGCAAGAAGTAGTTGAGGGGTTATCGCAGCCGCAGAAAGAGCTGCCTTGCAAGTATCTCTATGACGAGCATGGTTCGATCTTGTTTGACAAGATCTGCATGCTTGAGGAGTATTACCCCACCCGCACAGAACTCGGCATCATGCAAACTTATGCCGAGGAGATCGTCGAGGAACTGGGGACATGCTGCCTTCTGATCGAATTCGGAAGTGGCAGCAGTTTGAAAACGCGTACACTGCTCGAACATATGCACGAGCCCGCGGGGTATGTCCCGGTTGACATTTCTCGTGAACACTTGTTGAAGTCGGTGCAATCGCTTGCCGTTTCTTTTCCCAATGTTGAGATTTTGCCGGTGTGTGCTGATTTTCACGAGGAGTTCGACGTTCCAAGTCCTCGCATCATGCCAAAGCGGCGCGTTGTCTATCATCCCGGTTCGACGATTGGGAACTGCACTCCCGATGAAGCGATCGTCATGTTGCGTGATATTGGCCGCATTTGCGGTGTCGGCGGTGGATTACTGATTGGTGTTGATCTCAAGAAGGACGTAGAGATCCTCGAGCGGGCATACAACGACCAGCAGGGTGTTACGGCCGAATTCAACCTCAACATCCTGACCCGGATCAATCGGGAGCTAGACGCGAATTTTCGACTTGATGCTTTCCAGCACAAGGCGATCTACAACGACGACTTGGGCCGCGTGGAAATGCATCTGCTGAGCAAGGATGATCAGATGGTTACGGTCCACGACGAAGAGATTTCCTTTGTCGCGGGCGAGACCATCCACACAGAGAATTCGCACAAGTACGATCGAGACGATTTCGTTGCCCTCGCAGACGAAGCCGGCTGGAAATCGCAACACGTGTGGATCGACGCTGATCGACTGTTCAGTGTGCACTATTTAACGCTTGATTCGTAGGCCGTAGGTGATCTGGCCGAACTGGCCGGCCGATCGCTCTCCGAGGTATTGGCGGTGAATCCCGTTTTTATCGACATTCGGAGCGGGTTCTTCTCGTAAGTGTTGTGCTGCTCACGGTTTGCCCCGAGTTGGTGAGAGTTAAATTGCTTGACGGCCTCCTTGCCGCTGCTTAGACTAACGTTCTCGAAACACTTAGCAATCGCTTGAGTTGTGTTGAAGCAACCTGCCTGCGTCGGTGGATACCCTGGGCGTCGTAGCCTGCAGGTTGGGGTAGCTATCGGCTAGCATTGCGGACAGATCTCGGCACAAGATGTATCTCCGCTGATTGGAAGCGCATGGCTAACGTCGTCAATACGATCGACATTATCTCGCATTCGCACGATGACTCCGATGGTGGCGTGGGCCACGTGACGCTCGTTCGTCCGGCCATGGTTTCTTCAATCGGCACTTGGAGTTCGCCCGTCACCCCACCACTGGGGCTTGCTTATTTGGCAGCCATGTTGCAGGAAGGCGGACTCGAGGTTGCCTGCGTCGATGCAATCGCGGAAGACATCGACAATATCGTCGAGTGCGATGGCTTCATGTATCAGGGGCTGTCCATCGAAGACACCGTGGCCCGTATCGACCAGGATACGGGTATGATTGGTGTCTCTTGTATGTTCAGCCAGGACTGGCTGTACACCAAGGATCTATTACGGGCGATCCGCAAGCGATTTCCGCAAACGCCGATCGTCGTCGGTGGCGAGCATGTCACCGCCATGCCGGAATTCTGTCTGCGTGACTGCCCCGAGATCGATTGTTGCGTGTTGGGCGAGGGTGAAGAAACCATCGTCGAGTTGGCCAAACACTGGCACAACCGCAAGTTTGAAGCCATCGCAGGCGTGGCCGTTCTTCGGGAAGGTGAATACGTCCAATCGGAACCAAGAGCTAGAATTCGGGCGGTGGACGAGATTCCGCATCCCGCATGGGATTTCTTCCCTATGGAGGTTTATCTCGAGACCCGCAACGGGCACGGGGTATACCGCGGACGTACGATGGGCATTCTTGCAACGCGTGGTTGTCCGTACAAATGCACGTTCTGCTCGAACCCGGTGATGTACGGCAAATTGTATATCCCACGCGATCCGGCTGATGTTCTGGATGAGATTGAAAAGTACATCCACCAATACGGTTGCGAGAATGTCGACTTCTATGATCTGACGATGATTTTAAAGCGGCAATGGGTGTTGGAATTTTGTCGCCTGATTGAAGAGCGCGGCCTCAAGTTCACATGGCAGCTACCCACCGGAACTCGCAGCGAAGTGGTCGATGAGGAAGTTGCCGAGGCGCTGAATCGCACCGGTTGCCGCAATATTACGTACGCCCCCGAGAGCGGCGACCCGCAGACGTTGGACCGCATTAAGAAACGCGTTAAGTTGCCAAGCGTGATCGAGTCGATCAAGGCATCGCTCAAGAGTGGCATTAACGTGAAGTGCAACATCATCATTGGATTCCCGCACGAAACACGTCGCGGAGTTTTCAATACGATGAAGTTTTGTTGGAAGCTGGCGGTGATCGGGGTTCACGACGTGGGTGTTTTTCTGTATTCGCCCTACCCTGGCAGCAAGCTCTACGACGAGTTGCGTGAGGAAGGCATCATTGGCCCGCCTAGTGACGAGTATTTCCTTTCGTTGGTTAACTTCATGGATCCCACGTCTTCCACGGCTTTCTGCAAGAATCTGAGTGGTCGCGAGCTGAAATACTGGCGATTCGTTGGTATGGCCAGTTTCTTTGCGATTTCTTATCTGCTGCGTCCTTGGCGATTCGTTCGCTTCCTGCGTAATGTAATGCGGTACGAAAGCGATTCGGTGTTGGAGCAACGCGTCGGCGCGATCGTCCATCGCAAGAAGTCCAAGCGACAAAATGTAGGCCATGCTGCGTCACCGGCATGAACTGCAGCGTCGTCTTGAGATGAGTCGATACATGGCCCCCGATGCAATGCCCCGCCCTGCGTTCAGTTCGGGCGTCGCATGCTCCCTTGCGTCAGATTCTCTCGGCACGTTTCACTCGAAGCCCTGGTTCGGGAACGCGGCCTTCAATCGCGTATCCGCATCCTCTTGGTTTGGTCACTTCGTTCGAGCCGCTTGGTTCTTGCTGGTTGCCTGTATCGTCCAATGGCCCTATCGAGCCGCCTATCACGTTTCGGACGATCATTACTTGCAATTCCTGGTCGGTCTCCTTCAAACCGATCGTATTGGTTGGGCCAGCTACCTGTTCCAACCGCTCGAAGGCCACTTCGTACCTTTGTGGAAACTCATCTATTTTGCCCAGTGGAAAGTTTACGGTCTCAACCCAACGCCGTGGCATTTCAATATCACGCTGGTTCATGTTATCGGTGCGTGCCTGCTGTACTGGTTGCTTGGGCGATACTTAAAATCGTGGCCCGCGGCATTGTTTGGAGCCACGATTTGGGCCGCTGCCGCAATTGGACGATGGGACAATCCCTTTTCATGGCTGGCTACGGGGCAAATTCCCTGGAGCACCATGTGGTTGTTTGCCGCGATGGGGTGCCAGTCTCTGGCCATCGAAACGAACAGCCGCCGGTGGAAGATATTCGGCACGGTTTGTTTCGGTGCTGCGGTGCTGACCTGGGGCGCAGCGTTGGCCCTGGGCCTTGTCCTTCCGTTGCAACTATGGTTGTTGGAATCCTCCGAAACCGAAACCAGCCGCAGGCGCAGCGTGCTGGTGTATTGGACGGGTTCGTTCTGCGTGCTGCTTGCGATTACGTTGGCCGCTTTGGCACCGCAAATGATGACTTCCGACACCCAGCGCTCGGTACCTGAGATCGGCGAATACTTCTCGAGAACGCTCGGGCAGTGCTCCGTTACGTTTGCCACTTTAACTGGGTGGGCGTATACCACCGATCCGACCGCTGGATTGACTGGGAAACTCATCGCCACAGGGCTGGTGTTTCTGATCGTCCTTATGCTACCGAACGCAAACCGTCGCGTGCTTGCTGTCTTCGTGGCGTTGGCCCTGGTGCATTTGACGTTGGTCAACGTGTTTCGCGCCGATGTTGGAATCGAGGCAGCCCTGGGGTGGGGCAGATACCTCTACTTTGCCACCTTGGCTTGGGCAGTGGTTGCCGCTGTAGCCCTAGATGCGATTCTTCGCCTTGCCCGAGGTGCCGCTGTCTGGTGGCTAGTCGTAGCAGCAGGTTGCTTGCTTCCGCTTTACGTGGCTCACCAGTTTGCGATCGCAAGTGACACAATTGACGACTTCTTCGTCTTCTACGATGACGAACGTGATCATTTCAATCGCCAGTTGCAACTTGCGCAATGGCTGGATAACCAAGCCGCGGCAAGAAACACCAAGCTGCAACTGCTCGACATTCCGGTTGAGATTCAGCCGACGAAGGATATCTATTTCCCGCTTTCGGCATTCATCGCGGTGGCCTCACCCCAGGAGTTTGACCATTTACAGTTCGTGCGTGGTGACGCTGCTGAAGATTATGATCTAGACAAAACCAAGCAGGTTCTCCAACGGAGTGCGAGTCCGCTTGCCTCTCAGTGGCTCATTCAGATGGAGCGCACATCCAATCTTTTGGAAAAGCTGGCGTGGCTTTCTGAGCAGGCCGCGAGTTCACAACAGGAATTCGAGATCCCTGATCGAATGGTCGTCCTGGAGCCGATCGGGTTTCCGATGACCCACCTGGTTGGAATGCACTTCCCACACGGGTTGCCGGGCTGTGTCGTCGTACCCCCAAGTGAAAGTCCAGCCGCACCATTCGCGGATAAATCCGACGAACAGGCGCTTTGGTGGCAGGGTGTACTCAGCAGCGATTCGCCGATCGTCATTGTAGGAGACGGATCTTAGGCTTGTTTTTCCGGCGATTGATTGAGAGTCGGGCTCTCCGCCGATTTATCCAGCCCACAAGTTTCGCGCACAGTCCACAACGGGCGGGCCTTCACGTTTTCGTAGATGCGGCCCAGGTACTCACCCAAGATTCCCAGGCACAGCAATTGGACACCGCCCAGGAACAAGATGCTGATGATGATCGATGCCGTTCCAGGAATCGGATTGAATCCGTAAGGCTCCAACTGATCGGCGAAGATCCTCATCAGGAAGATTGCAATGACCCCAACAAAGGCAGAAAACGAAACGAATACCCCTAGCCAGGTTGCCAATCGCAACGGATACGTTGACGAGCTGAGGATGCCGTCCAACGCGAGACCAACCAGACCGCCCAGCCCATATTTTGAACGACCGGCCGCGCGTCGCGACCGTTCGTACGGGACAGCAACCTGCTCGAAGCCAATCCATGATCGCAACGCCCTGATGAACGGCTGTCGCTCGGGCATCGTCTGCAAGATATCGACGATGCGACGATCCATTACCGAGAAGTCGCCCGCATCCGCGGGAATCTTCGTCTGCGAGAGGAGCCCCAGGACGCGATAAAATGCAAAATACGACCAGCGCTTGAAAGGTCCTTCCTTCCTTTGCTGACGAACTCCATAGATGACGTCATAGCCTTCGCTCCACTTTTCAAAGAACCTCGCCAATTCCTCGGGCGGATCTTGTAGATCGGCATCGAGTACCGCGACGAGATCGCCACTCACTGAATGTAGTCCGGCACGCAAGGCGGTCTGGTGTCCAAAGTTGCGAGCCAGCCTGACCGCCCGCCACCGAGGGTTGCGATGATGGTAAGAGAGGATCTTTTCCCAAGTGGCGTCCGTCGAGCCGTCATCGACAAGGATCACTTCGTAATCGGTTCCCCACTGGCTTGCGGTTCGTTCAAGCCGTTCGAAGAGCACATCGAGGACGGTCACCTCGTTGTAACATGGAATCACAACGGAAATCTTCGTCTTATCACTGAGTTGTCTTCGCGTTTTCGATTCCTTTGGTTCTAAGCGCGATGGTGGTTGCGCAGCAGTGGGCGACAATTCTTCAGTCGCGTCGCTGTGTGTAGCAAAGTCTTTCAACGCAATTCGCCAGTAGAAGCTGGAACGTGATTGGGACCCCCAGGGTTCCTTCCAGCCTAGCTCCGCGATGCAACGGAGTGAAGTCAAGAGCGCCGCCAAGGGATGAAATCCTGATTATCATCGACACAACCCCTATAGATTAGCCGACTGACATCGGCAGAGGACGCAAGTTCCGCTCGTGGCTTCTGCGATCGGGAATGCCTACGATGTCGCCCGCAACGCGGCGGTCTTCGCGGCGGGCACACCCTGAAGGCATGGTCATTCGGACGATTCCGCCGCTGGGGCATTGCTCCTTGCATCCGACCCCTGGGACCCGTTCTTCCGCTCAGGCGTGTCGACTTGATCGGTCAAAATAATCAGCGTAGTTCCCGGTTCGGGTTCTTGGGGACTTTCGCTGGTGCAGACCGAGAGGACGCCCTTGGAACTGATGCGAAACAACGGCACGACACGATCGCCGTAATGCTGTCGAAATGCCGCATAGTCGAATTCCTTACTGAGCTTCGATTTTTTGATCACCGCTCCTGCCTGAAAGCGTTCGGTCATGTCGCGGTACGTTTTCCCCTCGCGAAACAGGCGTCGACCGTGCATCTGCGTGGTAGCGACATGCGAACGCGTGTCGGCCACGAGTTGATAGGACTCCTTGCGACCAAACAATTCACTGCAGTGCAGGGCAATCATCGAATTGGCTTCGTCGTTTGGGGTCATTGCCAGCACGCGGCCAATGCTAGAAAGATCCATCTCCTCCAATGTATGCTCTGCAAGGATATTGCCGTAGAAGGTTCGTAAGCCTTGCAGGCGGGCCTCGATCAACTGTGCGCGGTTGGTATCGACGAGAAGCGTGGCAAAGCCCTCTTTGTTGAGCGCCTCGGCCATGGCACGAGCTAAAGGGTGCGCTCCTACCAACATGACACCCTGCGGATCTTGCTGAGAGACCCCCAACTTGCGGGCCAAGGGCGAGGCCGTTAACCCGTAGACTGCCACCGTTACGAGAATGACAACGAACGTGATCGGTACCAACAGTTGTCCTTCGAGTTGCTCCGCCAACTCCAGACGCAAGGCAAACAACGCAGAAACCGCGGCGGCCACGATACCACGGGGGGCCATCCAGCCGACAAATACCCGTTCTTTCCAAGAGAGTGTGGTTCGCATGGTCGAGAGCCATGCCGCCAGCGGGCGAGCCACGAAAATCAGCGTGAGTAAGAACGGAACAATCGCCCAGCCCAACTGGCGGAGCGATTCGAGATCAATTCTGGCCGCGAGCAAAATAAACAAGCTACCTAGGAGCAGTACCCGCAGATTTTCCTTGAACTCCACGATATGTTGCACGTAGAGCCCACTCTGGTTCGCAATGATAATTCCCATCACGGTAACGGCGACCAAACCCGATTCATCGACCAGATAGTTTGAGCCTGTGAATGCAATCACAACCAGCATCAGTGCGAAGGGGTTTTGGAGCGCGTCGGGTGCCCAATGCCGTTTGATAATTTGCGTGAGCAATAGTGCGGCGACCGCCCCAACCAAGGTTCCGGCGAGCAGGGCCATCGAGCCACCCCGCAGGATGACCCAAGGGGTGGCCGCCAATGACCTATGAAGAATTGCCTCCAGGATGAGCACGGCGAGTATCGCACCGACGGGGTCGATGAGAATACCTTCCCACTTCAGCGTGGCTGCCAGACGTTGGGTCGGCTTGATGTGTCTCAATAGCGGTCCTACGACGGTGGGCCCGGTGACGACGAGCAGGGCTCCCTGAAGGAGGGCCATTGGGGGCGAAAGTTTGAGAAACCAGTAGGCAGCCAACGCCGCGATTGCCCACGTAACCGCTGCCCCAACACTACACAGGGCGAATACGACGTAGCCCACCTGTCTGAGCTCCGCCATTCGCAGACTCAAGCCGCCTTCGAACAGAATCAGCCCCACCGAAAGGGAGACGAACGCAAACAAAAAATCGTTGCTGAACAAATTGGCAGGGTCGAGAACGCCCAGTATTGGACCTACAACCAGCCCGCAAGCCAGCATCAACAAAATGGAAGGCAGATGGACACGCCAGGCGACCCATTGCGAACCGATGCCCAACACAATCACCAAGGCCAAACTAAACAGGACATCGTTATCCATCACGCTTCTCTGATTTCCAACGTTCGCTTATTGGGGAATTGGGAAGTCTCGGGGCCTTAGAAGGCATCAGGTTGGATCTTGTTCTTAAGGCTTCGGGGTAGATTGTTGTGCGACCAACCGCCATCCACGGCTACGGTGGTTCCCGTGATGAAGCTTGCCTCGTCGCTTGCAAGCATGGCGATCACCCTGGCGATTTCTTCTGGCCGAGCCCAGCGTCCCAACGGGGTAAGGTCCTCGCTTATTTGCCGAAGCTGCTCAGCAGTTTCTTGTTCCGACGGGTCGGTATAGTCGTGGCTCAGGTCGGTGTCGACGGCCCCGGGATTCACCGCAACGACTCGGATACCGCTGGGACCGTACAAGTTGGCCAAGTCGTACGTTAAGGCATCAATTCCACCCTTAGCCGCCGTATAAGCCGAGGCAAAACCTGCTGTGAAGTGAGAATTCATGCTGGAAATATTCACCACAACTCCCCTGCCCTGCTGTTGCATCAACTCCGCAGCCCAACGGGTGAGGAACGCCGGCACCGTAAGGCAAATGCGAAGTGTGCGATCCCAGGAATCGACTTCGATGTCCCGCATGTTTCGCAACTCTCGCCATGCTGCATTGTTGACCAGGACATCGAGCCGCCCCCACTTTTCGGCCGTCGATTTTACGGTGCTCTCGGCAAACGCCATGTCGGTCAGGTCTCCGACGAGGCAAATCGAGTCGGCGCCTTCTACACTAGCCATAGCTGCCGTTTCTTGAAGTTCCTCGCCCAAAAAATCGACCAACGCAACATCGAATCCGCGCTTGGCGAATTCAACGGTGGTCGCGCGCCCGATGCCGCGTGCGGCACCGGTGATTAGTGTTACTGGCCTATTCGACATGATGGACCTCGATTGCATCTGACGTTTCGACCACCACGCCCAGACAGTCATCACGTTCAACCTTGGCCAACGATCGAATGGCTAGCAGAAAGCCGGCCTTGCTTGCAAGAACCTCGACTTCTTCGCCAGTCTCGACATCAATGACAACCCCCAGCTGCTGTCCTTTGGAGACAGGTTCCCCGGGCGTGAGGCAGGTCTCGAAGATTCCCGCAATCGGAGCTGGGTGGTTGATCTGCAAGTGACCCGATTCAGGGTTGGAATCTTCAACCATCCACCTCAACGTCGAGGTGGGCGCTACTCGATCGATCATGTCCAGCATTGCGATCACATTCAGACACCCTTCTACATACGCCGTCACGCATTTCGACTCGCATCGCCCTGTCCCTCCGAACTCGCAATAGATGGCCGGTACCTCTGCGTCCCGGGCAACCGACAGCGACCGGCCATCGAGACGATAGTCGGTACCCCATACAAGCGGCAAGTTGAACGCCCTGGCCATCGCCCGTTGCATGTCGAGCACGGCAGGGTTGGGATGCAGCATATATCCGGCCATGGGAAAGATGTCCAAGACCTTGCCACCGGAGTGCAGATCGATGAAATAGTCTGCCTTTGCTATCTCCGTACTCAATGCAGCAGCGACCTGTTCGGTAATCGATCCGGTGGCTTTTCCGGGACATGTCCGTGCAAGGTCCAGATTGTCTTCAGCCGTACGTCGGCCCAGGTGATAACTCTCCTCGTTGACAATGGGGATGAGTGTTATTGCTCCCTGGATCTCCTCGGAACCGAGTGTTTCAGCCAATCTCAAGACCGCTGCGATTGGTTCGTATTCGTCACCGTGGACGCCTCCCACGATGAGCAATCGAGGGCCCTTTTGGGCGTCGCCGAGTTCTTTGGCCTTCAACATGAGTCGTGTTGGTCGGAGAGCGACGGACAGGATTCTAATCTTGCACAGGCTGACCGTGAGGTTCACATCCTCCTCGATTGCAGGCCGCGCTGACTCCGGATTCTACGACAATCGGTGCGACTTACGTAAGCGGTACAGGCCGTAGAATCTGACGAGTTGATCAGTAGCCCGACGCTTCGTCCCCAGTCCTAAGGCACGAGCTAGCTTTCATTAAGGGTGGTGAACCATCTGCGGACCACTGGAATAAGCTCTGAGATGGTTGCCGACCCGCCGAATTTCAAAGAGTTTTCTCGGCCATTTTGCCGATTGGGCGGTTTGGTGTTCGGAGAGGGATCGCCGACTAATAAGATCGCCGGTCCTACTTCGTAGCCCATCTTCGATGAACGAAACGGGGAATGTGTGCGAATTCGAAAGTAATGGGAGAGTCATCGGTGAGAACCAGAATACTGCGGTCCGCTTTTTCATTGCTGGAGGTGCTCGCAGTTGTCGCCATCCTCGGGATCATTGCTGCAATTGTTCTTCCAAGAGTCACGGAATCAGCATACACGGCCAAGCAGCGTGTAAATGAACATACGGCTGCTACATTGAACTCCGCCATCGAGCGGTACTACCTCGACCACGAAGTCTGGCCAACCGAACTCTACGCATTGGTGCCCGCCTATCTTCCCGAGGGTGTGCCGACGAACCCAGTGGACGATTCTGCATATCACATCGATCCGCAAACTCATCGGGTTCGAGGGACCGGGATATAATATTCGGAAGACCCAACGTTCTGGCGCGACCCCCCCCCCAGATTCAGACACTTGAACCAGTTGAGTTGATGTCACCAGCCGGACAGCCAGCCTGCGCTAGCTGGTACGGCACGTTTGAACTCGCTTGCTGAAAGTTGTGTCGGTGCACCCCGGAAGATCCAATTAACCGTTGTCTTCAGGTTATCCGGTTTGACAGTTCCCAAGCTGCGAACTACTTACCCATAGTTTCTTCGTAAGTGATGTCCCTTGAAGGCCTATCGGGTAAGCCATGTTTACTTCCGACACCGACGATTTGCTCGGCTCGATGGACGTGATCGAAGCGTTGAAAGAGCTCTCGGGCAATACCGAAAGCGCGCAGATCTCGGCTCGTACCAGCGAACGGATCGACATTCAAACCGACGTTGTGATTCGACCGGCGAACGCCAGCGAGCGAAACCGCTACGCATATCAAACGATGACGGTCGATGTTTCGAACGGGGGGTGCATGTTGATCTCGCCCTCGCCAGCGATTCCGGGGGATATCTACTGGCTGGAATTCTCAGAAGAGCATCTGCGTGTCGGCTCGTTGTTTGCCAGATGCATGCGCTGTCGATTGGTTAGCGAAGGCGTGTTCGAAGTGGGCGTTAAGTTCATTGTTCCGATCGACCTGGAATCGGCGCTGTCATCGTAGAAATCGAATGATCAAGACGCACCATCATGAGCCAATCCACTCAATCGCTCCCCGTAGAGAAGGCCTCTGATTCGCGGGCACCGAATCATTCGGCTTCCGACCTGGTTGCATTGCTCAAGGGCTGCACAAGCCTCCGCTCGGCTTACGTGACCGGGCTGAGGTATATCGCGGAGAAGTTCAATAGCCCCTTCGTGGCCCTACGGCTGGATGTTGATAGTGGCACGGTCGAAGAGCACGTCGCCTCGAACGACTCGGCAACGAAAGCGTGGAGCCGTCATTGCGATGGGATGATGCTTAGCTCCCGCTATCGTCAAAACAGTCAGGCCAAATTCTTTGCAGCCCAGGCAATCAAACAGACATTCGCCGTGCTTTCCGTACCGCTGACCAACCAGGAAGATGGCTCGATCGGGGCCATGGCCGTGGTTGTTGCCTGCGATCGCCGCGATCTGGCCGCGGCTCTGCTATCAGAGCTGTTTGCCATTACGGCGATCATCGACCTGCAAGCTCAAGCTTCTCGCCGACCGTCCGGCGCGAAGCAAGAAACCTCGGCCCTTTCCAAAGTGGCCGCCCATGCGAGCCTGAATGAGTTCTGTTTCACACTTACCAACAGTTTGAAGTCGAACATCGGCTGCGATCAGGTCGCGTTGGGGTTGGTACGTGGGAAGTCGGTAAAATTGTTCTGCCTGTCTGGGTTTGACGACGTTTACCCGAGAAGTCCAGGCTCGCAACAAATTCAACAGGCGATGTGCGAGTGTCTCGATGCCGGCGATGTGGTGTGCTACCAGGCCGAATCGGAGTCGGACGAAAGCCGCGTTACGACTGGGCATCATTTGCACAAGCAGTGGTACGCCTCGCTGGGTGCCTCGCCCGTGGCTTCGATCCCGTTGTTTGTTGGTGAGAAATGTGTCGCGGTTGTCAGCCTTCGCAACCCTGGGGGGAGTTCTTTTAGCCGAGCGCTACTTGCCAAGGTGCAAGAGTTGGTCACGCCGATGATGCCGGGGCTGCTGTTGTTGGAACGCGCCGATCAGACCGCACTACAACGAGCCCTGAAAGAAACTGGCAGTTTTGCCAGGAGTTTCACTCAACCAGGAAGTATCCGGCGAAAAGTGCTTGCCGTCGTGCTGTTGGTGGTCGCCGCATGGGTAATCTTCGGAAAGACTGAATACCGACTTGCGGTGCCGTGTACGGTGCAGTCGACAGACGACCTGCAGCTCTCTGCTCCGTTCGAAGGTGCCATCGCCGAAACCTTCGTTCGTACGGGAGATGAGGTAACCGAAGGCCAAGTGCTGGTTCGCATGGACACCGATGCGCTGGAGTCTCAGCGTGACAAGCTGCTGGCTGAATTGCGGCGGGCCAATATTGCTACGCTGCAGGCGTCCAAGAACGGCAATGTTGCGGAAGCCGCGGAATCACAAGCCGACCGCGACATCGCCAAAGTGCAACTCGAAGTCGTCGAGCGGAAACTAGCTGAAGCCACCATCCGGGCACCAAGCAGCGGAATCATTCTCGAAGGACAACTCGAGCCAAGACTCGGTGAGATCGTCTCGCTGGGTGAGCCCCTGCTGCGATTCGCGCCATCGGGTCGGTGGGACGTAGACATCTTGGTGCCCGATTCGTCCGCCGCAGAGATTCAAATTGGCCAGCTTGTGAATGTCGCGGTCTCGGCTCGACCTGAGATCACTAACCCGATGCGGATTGTCCAAATCAATGCCGAATCGCAGGTCGAGCAAGGTCAGAATGTGTTCGCCGCCGAGGCCGAATTCGAAGGAAGCCCGCCTTCGTGGCTGCGTGCCGGAATGACCGGGGTGGCACGAGTTGAAGTCGGGCGACGGCCCGTCTGGTGGGTGTGGGCGCATCGGGTCATCGATTCGGTTCGCCTGCAACTGTGGAAGCTGTAGAAGTCATGACGCAATCCACGCCAAATATCGCTGAACAGCTAAAAGATGTACGCGTGGGTGCGCGCCCGGAGCTCGACGTCAGTCGGCACGTTTTTGGCGGCGAACCTGCGTATGTGGTCATGGACCCTGTCTCGTTTCAATCGCATCGCTTCTCGCAAGCCGACTACCAGGTGTTTATTGCAATCAACGCCCGACAAACCCTTGGAAAGGTGTTTGCGGGGCTGGTCGCCTCGGGACATCTGGATGCCGACCAAGAAGAAGAGTTCTACAAGTTCGTCCTGTCGCTTACTCAGCGTGGACTGTTGAACTTGCCCTTGGCCGACGGGGGACGGCATTTTAAACGGTTCGAAGAACGCAGGGAAGCGAAGCAAAAGGGAAGGTTGATGCGGTCGTTGTTCCTGCGCGTGCCACTGGTACGACCCGACCGATTTCTTAACCGCACCATGTTCTTGTTCAAGCCGCTCTTCACGTGGGGGGCTTTGGTTGTCTGGGCGCTCTGTTGTATCGCGTCGCTGCTTGTGATCTTGTCGCGCTGGGACGAGGTGACGAGTCCGATGGCGTCGATTCTGGCACTCGGCAATTTGCCCGTGCTGTGGACGTTACTGGTCGTTCTGAAGGTTATCCACGAATTTGGACATGCGTACGCCTGTAAACGATTCGGCGGCGAGGTTCCCGAGATGGGGGCGTACTTCATCATGTTCACCCCGTGCGCCTATGTTGATGCTTCGGCGTCGTGGGGGTTCACAAGTCGCTGGCAGCGTGTCATCGTGGCACTTGCCGGGATGTACTTCGAATCGATTGCCGCGATGATGGCGCTGGCGATATGGGTGTTGACTCCCAGCGGAACACTTCACGACGCGGCTTACTATGCGGTGGTGCTGTCGACGGTGGTCACGGTCGCCTTTAACGCGAACCCGCTCATGCGATACGACGGATACTACGTCCTTTCCGATGCATTGGGAATCCCGAATCTTCGGGCCGAATCGGACAAGAGCCTTCGCGGTCTGGCGACTCGGCTGCTGTATGGTGTGCGAGGAAAAGCAAACGATGGGAGCAGAAAACGCTCGCTAGGCTTGGCTGCATTTGGTGTGGCGGGAGCTGTCTATAAGGTCATGTTGTTGCTAGGCATTAGCCTGGTGATTGCCCAAAAACTGCCTCTTGTGGGATTTGGCGTGGCCCTCATGTACGTGGTGCAGTCGCTACGGCAAAGCGGATTGTCGCTGATCAACTACCTTCGTTTCTCTGAAGAGTTGGAGGGACGTCGCACGCGAGCCATTACCACGACCATAGCAATCGCTTTGGCAGGCATGGTCTTGGTTTCCGCCGTGCCCATTCCTGGCCGGGTTGAGAGTGTCGGGGTAGTCACGCGCTTGGACGAAGTGACGGTGAGGGCCGCGGTACCCGGATTCGTAACAGAAGTGTTCGTAGAGTGCGGCGACCCGGTATCGTCCGACGAGATCATCTGCCGCCTGGACAACATCGACATTGAATTAGCTGCCAAACAACTCGAGCTTCAGACGAAAGCCACGGAGTTGCGATGGGAGCAGGAACTGTATTCCGCCCGCCAGACGGCGGCGCGAACGCAAGCCACGCTGGACGATCTGTTGGAAGACCGAGAGACCGCGGAACAGCGTCGTGACTCACTTGATGTCCGCTCGGCGCGCAAAGGGGTCATCACGAATTGCGAATCAATCCAGGTCGGCGCGTTTCTAAAACGCGGTGACCCGGTTGCTACCGTGGGTGCGGGACCTTGGGCGATTCGTGTTCTGCTTACCGGCGAACAACTCGTGGACGCAGCACTAACCACCAAGGCAAAAGTTCGCATGCGCTTCATGGGCAACCCGAACAAGGTGCTCGAAGGACACGTCGAACAAGTTGCGTCTCAAGGGCTAACGAAGGTTGAACGAGAAGAACTAACTCACCTGGCTGGAGGTGAGATTGCCGTCGATCCTCAGTCCCACGAGTCTGCCAACGCACTGTTCGAAGTGTTGATTTTCTTGGAGCAAGATCCGGACGAACAGCTTCGCTCAGGAAGCACGGCCCAGGTGTTCTTTCCCGGAACCCGAACAACACTGCTGGCGATGCTCTATCGTCGTGGCTTGCAGATTGTCAACGACCTGCGGATGCTGGGTTAGCGATACCTTGGGCTCGCTGAAAGATGACCCGCCAAAATCGGTACCTTCGGAGTCACCCCCGTGGGGGTTGCTGGAGAAGATCTCCCGTTCGCATGCTGGATTTCAAATCCGGTAGCCGGGAGTCGGACGACCCCGGCGTTTGGCGTGGAATCCACGGCGGGAGCCAGTGGAGGTAATCGGAAGGCTTGTCCGTTAAGGTTACTCTTCGGACTATTGGAAGAGGTTTCTTGCGGTTTCGGCAACGACTCGGGGACAAGTTCGGTTGGTGGGTTGTCACCTTGATCAGGAACCGCATTCGTGGCGATTTCTACGCAACAACGCGAGTTCCACCCGCCGCCCAGTGCCTTATAAACCCGAATGATTCCTAACAGCGTTTCAGCTCGGCTGTTCGCGTAGGTGTCTTCTGCGAACAACTGTTCTCGCTGCGAATCGAGCAAGGGCTGGAACCCGATGAGGCCGCTTTCGTACCGAACTTGGCCACTTGAAACGGCCCGTTGTGTGGCCCCAATGGCCCGTTGAAGCTCAGCCGCCCGCTGTCCTTGGCGGTGGAACGTGACCAATCCGTCTTCCACTTCTTGCACGGCAGCAAGAACGGTTCGCTGATAATTGACGATCGCAATCTGGAATTCCGCGCTTCGCCCCTCGATTGCGTTGTTCAATTGGTTGAAGTTGATGATGTTCCATCGAAACGACGGTCCGATCGAGTGTGCCAACGAACCGGGGTCGAACCACATTCCCACGTCTTTCGCGTCGACCGAGATTGTTCCCAGAATCGAGATCTGGGGGTACTTCTCGGCGACCGCTACCCCGATCAATGCCGAGGCACTGGCCACTTCCAACTCCGCCCTGCGAATGTCCGGTCGACGCGATAAGAGATCGGCCGGCAGTCCTACGCCCAGACTCGTCGGTGGGATGGGAATGCGGCCAAATGCCAATCGTTCTCGGAAGCCTGCGTCCGGAGTTCGGCCCAAAAGAAAAGCGAGCTGATTGCTGGCAACGGTCTCAAGCTGTTGTAGCGCAGGAATGGTTGCCGCCGTGATGTAGACGTTGGATTCGGCCTGAGCCACGTCCAAGGGGCTAACCAGTCCCGACTCGTGGCGTTCTCGTACCACGCGCAGCGTTGCCTGCTGTGCAGCCAGGTTGCGTTGTGCAATCTCAATCCGCTCTTGGGCCAGGCGTAGTTGTGTGTAAGTCGAGGCGACTTCGGCCAGCAGAATTACCTTGACGTCTCGATAGTTCTCGACTTCGGCGTTCAGGTCTGCCGCCGCCGACTCAATAGCCCGGGCGATTTTGCCGAACAGATCGATTTCCCAGCGGCTATCGAAACCCATCGAGTTGAAATTGAATCCGCGATTGCCTGCCGAGCTACTGATGAATTGCGATGCGTTTTCAGCAAAATCGCGGTACGCATATTCGGCCGTGGCATTTACTTGCGGCAACCGATCGGCCCGGACAACCCCCAGTCGTGCGCGAGACACAACAACACGGTAATAGGCCTCGCGAAGATCGAGATTCTGTCGGCAGGCCTCTGCGATTAACGAATTGAGTGTGGGGTCATTCAGTGCTGCCCACCAATACGTCAGATCTTCGTAGGTTGCCGTTTCCGAAGCGGTGGCGTCGGCATACTCGGGGCTTATCGCAGGGGGCTTGGGCCGCGAGAAATTTGGCCCCACCTTGCATCCACTGAGAAGCAGAAATCCCAAACAGGCAATGCTCCAAGCAGGCACCATTCGACGGAGCATGGCGCTGCTGGGGTTGAACAGTGCGGGAGTCTGGTTCGTTATAGGTTGCAAAAACGTCACGTTCGGGTTGGGGCGGCGAATTCGAGGGCGGTCTCAGCGCGTGCGGGTCCGCTCGGACTAGGTGCATAGTCCCATCGATCTATTCGACTTGCCACCTTCCGCATCTTCGCTAGGACCTCGCAAGGGATTAACAGCCGCACAACTCGGCGAATCTGCACAGCCCTGTGATCCGTCATAAAGCGTTTTCGCGTCGCGGGGTGCTAGCGGTTGTCTCCGCGGTACGCCAGTGAATGACCTATGTTTCAAGTGATCTTTCCTACACCGATCTGGACTCAAATCTCACGAGAGTTGCATCTTGAGACGCATTCTTTTGCTGGTTTTCCTTGCTTTGCTGCACGTTCATCCCGCACTGGGTAGTGAACTCGGCACGAATTCATCCGAAATGCTGCCCGGCATTGTCGAAGCTCGCCAGTCGGTCGACTTGAGTTTTCCCACGACGGGTACCGTCGCTGAAATTGACGTCGAAGAAACACAGTTTGTTGAAGAGGGCCAGGTGCTAGCACGCCTGGACGATCGCCTTGCCCGAGCCTCGCTGGCCGCAGCAGAGGCGATCGCAAGCCGAGGGGCCATGCTGATACGTGCCAAGAGCGCGGTTTCGCTTGCCGAGAAATACCTAAGCCGGGTGCGCGATGCGTACCAAAAAAATGCGGCTTCGGGACTCGAACTCGACGAAGCCGAGGGACGAGTCGAAGAGGCTCGCGCAACTTTGGAGCAGGCCTACGAGCGAGATCGCGAAGCGGAAGCCCAGGTTGCGCTGGAGGAAGTTCGGCTCAGTGGTCATGAACTTCGTGCACCGTTCGCCGGTACCGTTACTCGAATCACAGGTAAACCCGGAGGCGCGGCGAACCCCAATGAACCGATCCTGCGGCTCACCAACGCAAGGCAGCTGCGCGTCGTACTTCAAGTACCGGTGGCGTACTTCGGCTTACTGAATGTCGGCGAAGAATACACACTGCAAGCGGAGTCACCAGCACCTCCTCGTGTCGTGGCACAGCTGCTTGCTCAAGAGCAAGCGATCGACGCGGCAACGGATACATTCCGTTGCGTATTCGGAATAGAAAACGGCGATCTATCTCTTCCCGTCGGGTTCGCCGTCCGTTTGTGCGATCCAACCTCGGACGCTTCACAGGATTTGCGTTCGTCCCAGTGACGAATGCCGACGTACGGATTGCGGCGGTTGTCGATCAATCAGCGTTCAGCCTCGAAATGCATCCGCGGTAATCGACGAAGTATCCAGTCACCAATGCCTAGAAATCAGTTGCAGGGAATCGAAATGTCCAAACGTCACAAGCAAGATCAAGATGACAACTCAGGCATTGATGCAGAGAAGAACCCGCAGAAACCGGAGCGACCGAAGGCTGCACTGCAGGCCGATACGCTCGAGCCAAGGATCTTGCTTTCGGCAACTTGGGTCGACGCCGACACCGGAGATGATCATCAGAATGATGTCGAACACAACGACCAGGATCACGAAGATGTTGTCGCTCATATGCACGGTACGGGCGACGACGACCCATTATTCGGCAAGCGAATCGGGGGTTCGCAATTCGACGATGCTGACGACGACTCCGGGCTTGATCTTCACAACACCGTGGATTTCTCCGACTCAGGGTCAGGAGTGACTTTTGACCTGACGGATAGTGATGAAGAGAAGCAGGAACAAAGTCAGCGGGAAGGCGATTCGTCTCATACGACCCGAGGGGTTGTCGGGTCGGATTACGACGATACTTTCGAATTCTCCAAGCCGGAAGACGGGCAGACCTACAAGGTCGATGGTGGTGGCGGGACCAACGGCATCGATCTCTCGAACGTCGACTCGAACCACGTGAAGTTTGGCGACGGGACCATCACGGTCGACGATGGCGACAGCAGCTTCACCATCGAATACCAGAACATTGATTCGATCGAGTTTGCCGACGCCAACGCACTTGTCGTCGATGGAGACCTCTCAGGCTACGAGATCACCGAGGAAACGATCATCGTCGACGGTGACATTGCCCTGCGAGTCGATTTCGATGGCGAAGGGAGTGCCGAGATCGACTACGATGCCGACGGAGATCGCTTGCACGTGACGAACGTGTCGGACACAGGAGAGAATTCCATCCTCACATTAGACCAGATGGCAGGTCCGGATGCCGAAATCGACGTATCCCTCGACGACGCGCCCCTGACCATCAATACAGAGACCACGATTGATCACTTGACCGTGGAATCTCGCCTGCAACATGCCGTCGTGGTGAACGGCTCCGTGGGCGATTTCGAAATTCAGGGTCACTTGGGTGGCAAAGGTTCGGTTGATGTAAATGGCGACGTCGACTCGTTCACGCTCACCGGCAACTCAGACATGAGTGGCATGGTGAACGTCTCGGGTGACCTGGGTGTCACCACTATCGGCGACGATATGTCCGGTACGCTCAAGGTAGGAGGCGATCTCGAATCGCTGTCCATTGGTGACCGGGTCCTAGGGAATGGTTTGATCAGTGTCTTGGGTGATTCTGGGGATATATCAATCGGCGGTCGCATGGATGGCTCGCTATTAGTCACGGGGGACGCGGGAGCCGTGGCTTTTGGTGGATCGCTCAGCGGCGCCACGGTCGATATCAACGGCACGGCAGAAGCGATTCGTGTCGAGGGCGCCGTCAATGGCAAGTCGACGGTTCACGCGGGTGCCGCGTCCTCGTTTTCGTCAGGAACGTTGGCAGGAAGTGTGACGATCGATTCGGCGGTTCGCGAGGTCACCACGGGGACCATTAGTGGATCGATGGAGATTCATGGCGACGTCTCGTCACTTTCGCTCTCAGGCAATGCTGATTTGAGCGGCACGGTAACCATTACCGGCAACCTTGGAGCCACCTCGATCGGCGACGACATGACCGGCTCGCTCAACGTGAAAGGTAATCTCGAGAGTCTTTCCGTTGGCGACAATGTCTCGTCGAACGCAGAAATCAACGTCGCTGGCAGCACCGGGGATATTGCGATTGCCGATCGAATGGATGGCTCTCTGGTTGTAGGTGGCGACACGGGAATGCTGACCATTAGTACGTCGGTAAGCAACGCCACCATAGAAATCAAAGGCGCGGCCGAAGCGATCAGCGTCGGCGGAAACATCAATGGCAATTCGACCATTCACGCGGGAAGCGCGTCCTCCTTCTCGTCGAACAACATGGCGGGAACGTTGACGATCGACTCTTCGGTCGATGAGATCACGACCAAAACCATCAGTGGTTCGATAGCGATCGACGGAGACGTATCCAAATTGTCTCTGGAGGGTAACGGAGATCTCAAAGGAACGGTCAAAATCGCCGGAGACCTTGGTGCGACCTCGATTGGGGACGACATGACCGGTTCGCTCATCGTCGGTGGAGACCTGAAGTCGCTGGACGTGAGCGATCAATTCACCGGTGGCGCTTCGCTTGAAGTGACCGGTTCGGCCGGCGCCATTCACATCGGAAACCAAATGGCGCGAGGCACGTCGATCATCGTCGAGGGCGATCTCGAATCGGTCTCCGTGGACAACAAAATCAATGACGGGGCGTTCATTCGAGCAGGCGCCGTTACAGGCAAAATTTCGATCAGCGAAGGAAAGATCGTCCACAACGAAGAATTCTCCTCACCAGCTGAGGTGATCTACGACGGAACGGAATTGACGGCCAAGATACAAAATTCGGCGCCCACCGACCTCGACTTGTCTGGTGCGATCGTCACCGAGAACTCGGCCGAAGGCACCATTGTCGGCACCGCGGCGGCAGTTGATCCTGACAAAGACGAAACGTTTAGCTATGCCCTTACCGATAACGCTAGTGGTCGTTTCGAGATCGACGCCGAAACCGGCGAAGTTCGGGTCGCTAAAGGGGCCGACCTTGATTTCGAATCGCAGACGAGCCACGACGTCACGGTTCAGGTGACCGATTCGGCCGGCAATACCTACGAGGAAGCCTTCTCGATTGCCGTGACCGATATTCCCACGGTGACGATTACAGGCAACACGATGCTCTCTGCGAGTGACGGACCGTTCGACGACTTGGTGATCAACGCCAGCACGGTCACCATCGACGGCACGCTGGAAGTGAATGGCGACCTGACAATCAAGAGTCTCTACCGTCTGATGGATGGAGAAATCCACGTGGGTGGCGATGTGACCACGTTGGACACCTCCTTCGGCGGCAGCGGTACTGTTGTTCTCGATGGATCGGGTGACCAGACCATCTCCGCAGGTGGCGGCACCGGCGAGATCAGCCGGCTGTCGATCGAGAAAACCAGCGGTACCGTGACCCTTATTGACGAGATAGAAATCTCCGGCTCCTACGAGGACAACGGATCGGTGATCGACGCCACCGGTGCCAAAGTTGAATTCCAGGGCAACCCCAACATTTCGGCCCACGGTACCACGTTTGGCGATCTGGAACTCAAAGCCAGTACGGTCACCCTTGATGGCACGTTGGATGTTGACGGTGACCTGACGATCACCAGCCTGTACCGATTGCAGTCGGGCGAGATTCACGTGGCCGGTGACATTACCACGTTGGACACTTCGATTGGCGGTAACGGAACGTTCATACTCGACGGCGCGGGTGACCAGACCATTTCCGCCGGTGGTGGTGTTGGAGAACTGAACCATCTGTCGATTGAAAAAACCAGCGGTACGGTAACCCTTACCGACGAGATCGAAATCTCTGGCTCGTACAAGGATAACGGAACCGCCGTCGATGCCACGGGCGCGAAAGTCGAGCTGCAGGGTAACCCAAGCATCGCGGCCAATGCGACGACGTTTGGCGATCTGGAACTCAAGGCCAGTACGGTCACGGTCGACGGCACGTTGGATGTTGACGGTGACCTGACCATCACCAGCCTGTACCGATTGCAGTCGGGCGAGATTCACGTGGCCGGCGATATCACCACGCTGGACTCCTCGATCGGTGGCAGCGGATCCTTCGTCCTCGATGGCACGGGTGACCAGAGGATCTCCGCCGGCGGTGGTGTGGGTGAACTGAACCATCTCTCCATTGAAAAAACCAGCGGCACCGTAACCCTCACCGACGAGATCGAAATTTCTGGCTCGTACAAGGACAACGGAACCGCCGTCGATGCCACGGGCGCGAAAGTCGAGCTGCAAGGCAACCCCAGCATCGCGGCCAGCGCGACAACCTTTGGAGACTTGGAACTCAAAGCCAGTACGGTCACGGTCGACGGCACGCTGGACGTCGATGGCGATTTGACCATCACGAGCCTGTACCGATTGCAGTCGGGCGAGATCCATGTGGCCGGTGACATCACCACACTGGACTCCTCCATCGGTGGCAGCGGGACCTTCGTCCTCGATGGCACAGGTGACCAATCCATCTCCGCCGGCGGTGGCGTCGGCGAGTTGAACCATCTGTCGATTGAAAAGGCCGCCGGTACGGTAACCCTCACCGACGAGATCGAATTCTCCGGCTCCTACAAGGACAACGGAACCACCGTCGACGCCACCGGCGCGAAGGTCGAGTTGCAGGGCAATCCAACCATCGCGGCCAACGGGACGACGTTTGGTGATTTGGAAATCAACGCCAGTACAGTCACCATCGACGGCACGTTGGATGTCGATGGTGATCTTACCATCACCAGCCTGTACCGATTGCAGTCCGGCGAGATACATGTGTCCGGCGACATCACCACGTTGGACGCTTCAATCGGTGGCAGCGGAACCTTCGTTCTCGATGGAACGGGTGACCAGACCATTTCCGCGGGCGGTGGAGTCGGCGAACTGAACCATCTCTCGATCGAGAAACCCAGCGGAGCGGTGACCCTGATCGATGAGATTGAGATCTCCGGTTCATACCAGGACAACGGAAACGAGGTCGATGCCACCGAGGCCAAAGTTGAACTGCAGGGCAATCCAACCATCTCGGCCAATGGCACCATGTTCGGCGATGTCGAACTCAAGGCCAGCACGGTAAAGATCGACGGAGATATGTGGGTCCGCGGCGACATCGACGTTACCCAGTTGTATCGCCTCGAAGGCGGAGTGATCCACGTCGCCGGATCGATCAACATGATCGACAGTTCGTGGGGAGGCAGCGGTCAAATCGTCCCCTGGAATCAGGCACCAACCGATCTCGACTTCAAAGGTGGCAGCATCGCCGAAGACGCCAAGCCGGGAACCGTCGTTGGGGCGGCCTATGCTACCGACTCCGACCGTGGTGAGAAGCTGACCTACGCGTTAACCGGCGACGCTGATGGCCGTTTCGAGATCGATTCGGAAACGGGCGTGGTCACCGTCGCCCGTGGAGCCGATCTCGACTTCGAGGACGCCGGGAAACACGAAGTCAGCATTAAGGTCACCGACTCGGCAGGCCACGAATATACAGAGTCGTTCGAGATTCAGGTTACGGACGTCAACGAAGCGATCACCGACCTGGACTTCAAAGGCGGAAGTGTTGCCGAGAACGCCAAGCCAGGAACCGTGGTCGGCACGGCCCAGGCCTCGGATCCTGACAGCGGTGAAAAGTTGACCTACGAGCTGACCAACAATGCTGATGGTCGCTTCGAGATCGATCCTGAGACGGGCGTCGTGACGGTTGCCCGTGGCGCGGACCTCGACTTCGAGGATGCCGGAAAGCATGAGGTGAGCTTGAAGGTTACGGACTCGGCAGGACACGAACGGACCGAATCGTTCGAGATTCAGATCACCGACGTGAACGAAGCCATCACCGATTTGGACTTCAAGGGCGGCAGTGTTGCTGAAAATGCTAAACCGGGAACCATAGTTGGGACAGCACACGCTTCCGACCCTGACCGTGGAGAGAAGCTGAACTACGAGTTAACTGACGGCGATGATGGTCGTTTCGAGATCGATCCGGAAACGGGTGTGGTCACGGTTGCCCGTGGAGCCGATCTTGACTTCGAGGACGCCGGGAAACACGAGGTGAGTGTGAAGGTCACGGACTCGGCCGGGCACGAACGGACCGAATCGTTCGAGATTCAGGTCACCGACGTGAATGAAGCCATCACCGATTTGGACTTCAAGGGCGGCAGCGTCGCTGAGAACGCCAAGCCGGGAACCGTGGTCGGCACGGCCCAGGCCTCGGATCCTGACAGCGGTGAAAAGCTGACCTACGAGCTGACTGAAAATGCCGATGGCCGCTTCGAGATTGATCCGGAAACGGGGGTGGTCACCGTTGCCCGTGGAGCCGATCTCGACTTCGAGGACACCGGGAAACACGAGGTGAGTGTGAAGGTCACGGACTCGGCCGGGCACGAGCGTACCGAGTCGTTCGAGATTCAGGTCACCGACGTGAATGAAGCCATCACCGACCTGGAGTTCAAAGGCGGGAGTATTGCCGAGAATGCCAAGCCGGGAACCGTGGTCGGAACAGCCCAGGCCTCGGACCCTGACCGTGATGAGAAGTTGACCTACGAGCTGACCGACAATGCCGATGGCCGCTTCGAGATCGACGCGGAAACCGGTGTGGTCACGGTTGCCCGTGGAGCGGACCTCAACTTCGAGGACGCCGGAAAGCACGAGGTCAACATCAAGGTCACCGACTCGACCGGCCACGAACGGACAGAATCGTTTGACATTCAGATCACCGACGTGAACGAAGCCATCGCGGAACTGGACTTCAAAGGCAGAAGTGTTGCCGAGAACGCCAAACCGGGAACCGCTGTTGGCACAGCGTACGCCTCGGATCCGGATTCGGACGAGAAGCTGACATTCGCGTTGAGTGAGGACGCCGGAGGCCGGTTCGAGATCGATCCTGATACGGGCGAAGTGAGGGTGGCGGCTGGGGCGAATCTCGATTTCGAGGACGCCGAGTCTCACACGATTCGAATCACGGTCACCGACTCGGCGGGCCACACGCGTGAAATATCGCACGTGATCGAGTTAGAAGATCAGGCAGATACGCCACAGCCTGAGGATGTTGGGCGAAAGGTGAACGAATTGCGCACGGCGGAGTCGAACGAGAATACAGGGTCGGGCGAAGAAAGGATCAATTCCAATCTTGATCGGACCGAGGAACTTATCGCGGACGAGCTGTTGAATCGTCCTGGTCTTTCGGCCGATGGGTTCGTACCGGTTGCTGAAGGCTTGGGTGAGTATATTCCGCAAGACATCGATTGGAAGAGCACCGACTTTGGCGAGGTTTCCGTGCTCAACAGCTTGGAGGAGCAGGCCCCTGATACGATCGATCCGCAAGGGGCGATCTCAGAATATCACACGTCTCCGGATGACGGGGAAGAAGTGGCAACCTTGGTCGCTGCGGGCAAAGAGCCCGGTTTGCTGGCCAAGCTATGGGGATTTGCCAGGGCTTACCGAGGTGCAAGCGAATCCGGTTCCTCGAATCGTCAACAGCGTAACTAGAGTCGGTTCGTCGTGACCTTCGGGCAAGCGCAGTGCTTCCTAATGGTTGACCCCGTCACTGCTCTTCTCTTCTACACCGGGTTGCCCGTTGGGTCGCGCTACTCGTCTTTCGACGTGGGGATTCTTCGCAGCGTGTAGTAGGCCTCCGCGGGGAAGAACGTTTCCCCAAGACCGGACACGCGAATCGCGTAGACAAAGCCTTCTCGGAGTTCCAGCAACGTCAGGGTTGCCTGCAGGCGATCTTCCGAAAGGCTGACCCGGTTGATTCTCTCCTCACGGCGGTCCATGTCGTCGCCCCCATAGGCGGGCGTCGCTTTGCGGCGATACGATTCGACATGATAATGCTCCAGGTCTTGACCCGCCGAAGACTCGACGGGGGTGGTGAAGTCGATTTCAAAGCCCTCACTCGTGGCACGTAATTCCGCAATCCCCGGTGGTAGAGATCCTTTAGGACGGATTCTGACGAACGATCCGACATTGGTTCCGCCGCCCCAGCCGCTATCGCGGATGTTGCCTACATAGATATCGCCATCGGGGGCCACGGCACACACCAAGGGGCCTTGCAGAGCGGGCTCTTCCTCGTTGGGTGTGCGTGTAAACGGATAGGCGGCCCCCTGATAGATGCCGTCGACCCGGTGCAAGCTCATACGGATGAGCCGCCGTGTGTCGTACTCGCATCCTAAGAGATGACCCTCGAACGGGCCGAAATGCTCTCCTTCGTCTTCGTCCCGAATGGCCACCGGGGTATCGAGGAAGCAGATACCATTGACGCTCCGTGTCCATGGATGGGGGATCTCGATGGCCGAGAAGCGACCTTCTGGGATTTGCTTGTCGCCACGCTCCAGCTTGTTGATGAACCCATAGCGGGCTCCTTCCACGAGCCAGTTCAGTTCGTTGAAGGGGTTGTAATTTCCTTGATTGTCGGTTGCAAACAGATTGCCGCTCCGGCTTAACGCCAACCCCATGGGAAAGCGAAGGCCCTCACAGATGATCTCGATCGCATAGCTTTGGGGATTGTCCAACGAAGGCTCGCGAGGCACCAGCCGCAGTGCAGTACCTCGCATCTCCGCGGCAGCGAGCGTTCGATCGTCTTGCTGGCATGGCAATGCGATGTAGTAACGCCCTTGATCGTCGCGGGGTAAGCCGACGGCCCAATCGTGATAGTCGGACGTGTGCCCCCACCCGGAAGCCAGCACCTCGGTGCTTTCGGCGCGTCCGTCACCGTCACGGTCCCATAACCGAAGCAGGCCGTACTTATTAGTGCAATCAATCGATTGGGAGTTGGCGATGGCCACGCCGTAGGGCGCCGCAAGCTCATCGCTGAACGGTTCGATGTGGTCTTCGAGGCCGTCTTCGTCACTATCCCAGGCCTGCCAGATTCGCCCCTTCAGGGAAGAGGCGACCAATGTGCCGTCCGCTCTCCACGCCAACCCGGTCGGCATGGCATCGGCCACAAGCGGAAGCTGAACCGCTTCGTACCCGGGAATCACATCCAAGGTGATCGGTTCGACGGGGATGGCTGGTAGTGACGGAACAATGAATTGATCGATCGGAAGGTCCGTGAGGTACTGCAAGCGGAAGTTCACTTCACCATCGGAGTCAGCCGGTGAGACGATGACGAGCGTTCCATCCTCGCTATTGATGAAACGCGCCGCCGAAGTTGGGTCGAGCCGTAGTTGAACGTGTGAATTTTCTATCGACAGCGAAGCCGAAAAGCCGTCGTTCTCGATTGCAGTTCGATCAGACTCGCTGCTCGGCAGCGGTTGGAATTGCAGCGAAGAGCCCTTGGGAACACCCGCTACCTGAATTGTTCTTTCGAACCCAGTTAGATGACCATCCTCAGATTGCAAGCTGCATGCGGTCACGGTTTGGTTTACGTGCGAGACCGCGGGCTCAGTCGCAGATATCGCAAAACGCAGGCGGTTGTTCCATTGCAATCCGCCCGTGATGTGTGTGAACGCATCGAACTCGCTGACGAATTGACCTGGTTTTTCTGGTTGGTAAACCGAATCGCCATGCACGAGTTGGAGTTCAGCGGATGAAGGCTGAAATGTCAGGACGGGGGTACCGCTTGCTTCCCAGTACCACGTCTTGCCTTCGGTTCGTTGCGCGGCCGTATCGCCGACCCACCACCCGGCAAGCTGATGTGTTTCGAAATCAAAGAGAAACGAGTGACGGTTGGGTAAACCAACGAGCAGCGGCTTGATGAACTGCCGCCCTTCAGCCCGTAATACGTCGGTCAAGACGTTGGCACGTTCGTTCGAATCACCGGTGTTGCTGGAGCGAACAATGCGCAGTGCCCCGGGGGGGGGAGGCTCGAATCCTTCCTGATTCAATACATGCCACAAGGCGCTTAGTTGATCATCCAGGTTTTCGTCGAGCACACCATGCACGGCCAATTGGATCGAAGGCATCTCCATTTTGGGAACGATTCGGGCCGGGTTTCGTACCCATCGATCGAACCAGGTGCGACGAATGTGATTGCCGAGCAATGAGAGATTCGTGCCCTGCGCGTTGAGGGCGACCTTCTTGGGAATCGACGAACCGATTTGATGACAGCTCGTGCAGCCGAATCCATCAGCCGTTACCAACCGCCGCCCTGCCAGTTCCAAAGCGGTTTCGTTGAGTTGTGCGTCGCCGGCCAACTCTTGCCGTGGAATTCGGTCGGTGGCAATGAAGTAGTCGACCAGATCTTGTAGTTCTTCCCCGGCCAGATTGAATCGTGGCATGCGAACCCGCAGCCAGGGCCGTCTTGCTGGCGCCTGTGTGGTGATGGCCTGGGCCAGGGCTTTGTCGGTCAGTTTGTCGCCGATCCCGGTCAGTGACGGCGGGGCCAACGTCGGCAGTTCCACGGCCAACTCGGGGTGGGCCGACGTTAGCGCGGGTAGCTTGGCCGAGATGCCTTGGTGCCAGTCGCGAGCGTGACACGCCAGGCAATTTCTCTCGGCAAGCACACGTTCGCCAGTCGCAGGTTGAACGAGGGGCGAACGCTCCGTTGCAAGGAATGCGCGAACTGCTTCCGCGTCAGCCTTTGAAAGTTCGTAGCCAGGCCGCCCTGTTCGTTTGTCGGGCCCAGACAGGCAACTGTCTGCCCAATCAATCTGGCTGGGCAAGGCAACGGGCTTAAGGCTGCTACCAGATCTATTGTTGAGAGGTAATTCGTGACACGCGTTGCAGCGATTGTTCTTGAGTAACTGAACCCCATGTTCTTGAACCGACAGGTCCCCCAGATCAAGCGGGGTAAAATCGTCTTCTCCATTCGAGCCTCCCAACGTAACAAGATATGCTGCAAGGTCGTTTCGCTCTTCCTCGGTGAGCGGGAAGATTGGCATGCGGTGGTTGGCGTTTAGCGCCGCCGGATCTTTTAGCCAACGCGAGAAATAGGAGGCAGGTCTCTTGGTGGCGATGCTTCCCAGTGGAGAACCGTCGTAAAGCCCCCGTGGTGTTTCAAAGTCGGTGCGGTGACAGGCCAGACATCCCACGGTGTTGAACAGATCCGCTCCCTTTTCTGCGTTTCCCGAGGCTGGCGGAGAGTGGGAACCCGGAGTTAACTTGCCGTTGGCAACGAGAACGGAGGCCATCGCCCGTGCTTCTTCCTCTGAAATATCAAAGGATGGCATTCGGCTGATGTCACTTGCCGAAGAGTCTGACTGCGAATCAATTGAAGCTCGGCGTGTATCGTGAATCCAACGCACGACCCATGCTGGCGAGATATTACCCTTCAGATGCGTCAGGTCTGCCGCGTGAGCTGGATTCAGGTGCCCTGCGATGTCGTGGCAAGCGGCGCAGTTCAAGGCGTCAACCAACTCGCGACCACGCTTCAGCCGCAGTTGGGGGGTATCGCTCGAATCGTGAAATAACGCCGTGCTTGGGATCGGTTCCAGGCGAAAGTTCGGACCTTCCCAATGGGACTTGAGCAGCGCGATGCCGCCGGAAGGTTGATACCTCAGCTCGATCTTCTGGTAGCCGTATTCGGAATTGAATGCTTCGGTTGAGACCCATTGCGGAGAGTCGGTCTTAGCCTCGAGCAGTATTTGTTTGTTGAGTGAGAAGACAATGTCGCCCTGCAAGAAGAAGTGGAGGCGATAACTCCCGGGGACGAGCGTGAGAAGTTGCCCTTCCCAAATGACCGACTCAAGTGAATTGGTTGAATCATTCCGTTGCCTGTCGATGAACAACCGGCGGTCAATTGTGGTGACTGCCCTGCCCTGCTTGTCTTGTCTTATCGAGATTACGCCTGGCTGCCAATGCTCGAAATCCTCATCGTCGTCCAATTCGGTCGGGTCTGCCCAGGCCTGCAATGAACCTGTCGTGGGCGGGCACACAATCCCTGCCAACAGCAGAAACATGAGACACCGTGGAAATCTGCGGACAGAGTTGAAGTTCATCAATGTTGCAGTCTGAATTTTGATACCGGAATCAACGCGATCGGGAGTTTGGTTGCGAGCACTTGGGTGGGACTATTTCGGAGGCTCACATTCCAGCGCCCAATAGATCGCGTTGGTCAGCAGCTTCTGAAACGCGGGTTGCTCGAAATCGGAGGGACTGCCCAGCGACGTATAGAAGATGCGGCCGCCCTTGTAGTTGTTGGTCCAAGCAATCACTTCGTCGATGTCGGTGCCCTTGATCTTGCCCCGCAACAACGCCGTGGCGGTGTCTGCCAGATCGCGGCTCTTATAAAGATGTGAGGTCATCTCCACGGGCTCCTCGGGAAAGCCTGAAAGAATGGGGTGGTCTGCGGTCCCATCGACGACGCGGACCACGGTCGGCGGATCGTTCGGGGGTTTGTTGCCGTAGTGGTTCTGGTAGTCGCCGCCAAGCACCTCGATGTCGAACTTTACCCAGTCGGCGTGACCAGACTTCGGTGGCTTCTTGCGGTCGAACGGGTGGCTTGCCGTTCGAATTCCCACCAGGGGTTTGCCTGCATCCAGATATTTACGAAACATTTCCATCTGGGCCTCGGTCGGAGTTCTCCGCCGAACACTTAAAACCACGAGGTCTGCATCTTCCAAGGCTTCCAGGCCGGGGAAATCATCGGGGTCGTCGGGGTTCACATGCACCATGGTGGTACGAACACCTAGTGGCTCCAGATGTTGGGCCGCAAATTCGGGAAGCGTTGTTTTCGTATCGTATTCTTGCTCTCCAATCACGAACACGACGTGCGGCGGCGCTGGTTCCTCGCTGATGTCATTACAGCATACGGTCGGACACACATGTTCTTCGATGTGCGCCACGACCAACTCGGTTCCGCGGTTGTGCGCGGTGTAGGGTGGTTGCCGGGGGTTGTACATGGTGTCGGTCAGGTCTCGAATCAGCACGGCCTGCTTTCCACCTTCGACCATGCGACGCAGCCCGAATGGGCGACCCAGTACGCACATATTGGTGTGAACCCCCATCAACATCACGTTCTTGATGTTGTGGGCTTCGAGCAAGTTCCAGATCTCGCTTCCCGAGTCACTAATGGCATCTCCCTCCAGGATGTCGATTGCCTCAACCTGATGCGTCCACGGAGAGTGTTGTTCGCAAGGAGGTTGGCAATCGCAGCCGCCGTCCGAATCATCGATCGGCAACGCAACCTCGTCGGGTAGCCGATGACACCATTCATCGATCTTTGCCGGCGCGCTCGCAGCCTGCGGTGCGTTGAGGGCCAGCTTTCGCTGCGGAGTGTCCTGATATGCATCCATGCAGCTACTGGGGGCGTGGATGATGAATACTCCCTGATCTCTGGCTGCAGACACCACCCGATTCATCTTTGGTGCCATCTCGCCCACGCGACGTGTGGCGCTGTGACACCAGTGTTCGTTCCACATGTCGCATATGATGATCGCCGTCTCGGCTGGATCCCACTTCAACGGTTCTTCACTGATGATTGTTTCTGAACTGCCAGACTGCGTTGCAGTGCGAGAACGGGCCAGCATCTCGAGAGAATCCGCAGCGAATGCGACGTGCATGTTTGAGACTAGCAGACCACAGAAGGTGATGTGGGATATTGTGCGATGGAGCTTCGATTGATTGGGATGCATATGAAATCTACCGCCAAAACCATAGGAGTGAGTGGAGGGGGGAATCGCTTGATTATAGCTGACCACTGGCGGTGTGACCCGTCCGAGAGGCAAGTTCCAGGTTCTATCGCATCAGATCGCAGCAGAGGTTAGCACTTCCTTGATGACCGCTTTCATGCGAGATTCGCTTCCCGGATCAACCCAGCACCAGCTATTGAGATTCGAGTCGCCTTCACGCCAAGCCTGCTCCGTCGGAATGTAACCGGGACCGCACTCTCCGTACCCTGCTACCATGACAAACGACTCCGGTCGCACTTGCTGGGCGTACAATTGATATTCAACGTACGCCTCCGCCGGCAGCAGTAGGTACTGGGCTGGCCCGAAATCTAGCAGCGGCACATCGATGGGAATTTCTGCCGCAACGCGCTGCCGCCAGCTTAGCCCTAACGCTGCGAGAATGTGCTGGCTGCTCGATGAGTTTTTACCCAGTTGCTGTTCATAGTCCGTAGCCGAGTGACCTTCGGAGGAGCGCGGCTCCAAGGTGAGAGTTCGCGAGCGAAACTGCAATTGCTCCAGGGGCATGCGTTGCGTTGCATCCCAGGCTGCTCGCATGCCTCGATGAAGTTGGGAAGCAAGTTCGGGGCGGTTTTCAGGCGACCCGTCGTTGTACTTCCCGGCCGTCACATTCCCGCTGCAGCCCGAGAGATAGATCTGGTGCACCCGGGGGTCGTCTTGCTTGCGAAGTCGTCGAGCCATGCCAACAAAATCAGCAGAAACGTCTCCATTGCCGTAATAACTCATGGGATGGGTGGCGTATGTATTCAACGCCGCCAGAGGACGATCCTTGTTCCAAAAGCTCATCGTCTTCAGCCACGGGTCGATCGTTCCGACGTTGGCCTGTTGGCCTTCGCGATGTTGTGTGGCGCTTCCACGATCGAACCGCACCTTGCCGCTGGAATCCACAAAGCGGCGATTCGAGGCAACTCGCTCGACCTTTGCTTGTCCCTGCCCAAGATGAGTGACCGGCTCAAGTTCACCCATCGCCTGCTTCACGGCGTCGGCCGTTCGCCGGATGGACTCAGTTTGAAACTCGAGATTGCAGAGCGAAGACTGCATGCCGTGCGATGACATGATCCGTTGCGCGTCGCTATCGCCAAGTGGGGCATCGTGCTGGTGCACGGAAGACAATAGAACTCGTTCGGGCGTAGTCCCTGCGGCTGCCGCAATCGCGGTTTTCCACGCGGTGTATGAACTGTTTCGAATTTCGCACCAATCGACCGCCACAATCACCACGGGAGCGTCGCCGCCTGCGAGAACCAATCCGTGGGCGGACAAGGGATCGCGAATATTTCGGGCCGGTATTCGAAGCCCAGCCAACAATGGATGCCCCAGGGGCGGTGTCACATCGGCCGAGAAACGAGCGATGCGGAAGTCTGATTGAGGCGGTGTTGCCCACGCCCCTACGGTCAGCAGTCCCAGGGTACTCGCTCCCCCGGACCGCAACATGTCCCTTCGATTTACGAATTTTGGCATCAGAGATCAGCTCCCATTCGATGGGGAATGATGGCACCTCAGAATCTATTCTCCCCGCCATGTGATGTCTAATCGAGCTGATGTACGGTTTTTCGCCGTTTCCTTTCAATGGGCTTGTTTTGCCGTTTACAATGCAAATTCTTACACTTACGGATCCCGATGGCTTCAAGCCAGCATAATCGATAAGGAGCGAGGCGTGAGCAAACCGAATCCGACTCGACGACAGTTTCTCGGCCATGCCGTGGGCACATTGGCCGGTGGAATCGCAGCCCCCTATATCTTCACTTCCGATGCCGAAGCTCGCCTGTTAAGACGCGACAAGCAGGATGGTTTTCGCATCGGGGCGATCGGGATGCGGTACCAAGGTTCGGTCATTGCTCATAAGGCGGCTGCCCACGGTGATGTGGTTGCCATCTGCGATGTCGACCGCGAGATAGCCGAGAAAGCTCGCGACGAATTCGGTGGGAAGGCCGACCTGTACGAAGACTATCGCAAGATGCTCGACCGTCAGGATATCGACATCATCACGATCGGGGCCCCCGACCATTGGCACACCGCCATGCTGATCGATGCATGCCGAGCCGGGAAAGATGTGTACTGCGAAAAGCCGCTCACGCTGACCATCGACGAGGGGAAATTGATCCAACAGGTGGTGAAGGAGACCGGCGCGGTCGTGCAGGTGGGCACGTGGCAACGAAGCGATGAGCGTCATCGTCTGGCGTGCGAATTGGTCGAAGCCGGTCGAATCGGCAAGCTGCAAAAGATCTCCGTGGTGTTGGGCAAAAACAAGACCGGCGGTCCATTCCAGACGCAAGATCCGCCTGCGCATTTGAATTGGGATCTATG
This sequence comes from Pirellulales bacterium, assembly GCA_965227275.1. Classification (GTDB taxonomy): domain Bacteria; phylum Planctomycetota; class Planctomycetia; order Pirellulales; family JAEUIK01; genus CAZNXE01. The sequence goes on from CBDDFU010000001.1 coordinate 5,035,836, forward strand.
GCAAGGGCAGACTCCCGCGGTGCCCTACATTGCGGAGCGTTGCCACTACACATTTCGTTGGTGGTACGAGTATTCCGGCGGACAGGTGACCGATTGGGGTGCGCATCACCTCGACATCGCCCAATGGGGCGGCGGACATCAAAACACCGGTCCCACGGAGATTGACGGCAAAGCCATGTTTCCCAACATTCAGGATGGTTACAACGTGGCGATCGATTACGAGGCGAAGTTCACCTACGCCGACGGGGTCGTCCTGGAACTTGCCGATCATGGTCGCAATGGCGTGATGTTCGAAGGTGACGAGGGACGCGTATTCGTGAACCGAGGTACCATTTCGGGGGCGCCGGTCGAAGCGTTGGCCGAAAATCCGCTGGAGCGGGAAGACTTTCAGCTTTACGCGAACGATAATCTTTCGAGACCGCCACGAGCCGGAAAGCTCGACGCCATCATCAATCACATGGGTAATTTCTTCGATTGCGTTCGCTCCCGGGAGCAACCGCTCTCGGACGTCACCAGCCAACATCGCTCGGTCAGTGTGTGCCATCTGGCGAACATCTCGATGCGATTGGGGCGTAAATTGCAATGGGATCCTGAAAACGAGATCTTCATTGGAGACGATGAAGCGAACACCTGGCTCTCGCGAAATCAGCGCGAGGGATATCTCGTCGAAGCTTGAACCAATCCGAGATGCTGAACACCTTGGATGGTGATGTTTGAAAGGAGGATGGCCTTGAGCACGGCGGCTAGCCTGGTTACCGACGTTCATCGGAAGCAGTTTCAAGACGAAGGCTACTTTATCTTGGAACGAGTCGTCCCCGAGAACTTGCTGGAAATCGTTCGCGGATCGTGCGAACACCTGATCGACTTGATGCACCAAGAGATGGATCGCCTGGGTACCGATCACATTCATATCAGCCATCGCAATAAGCGTTATCACATCGCCAAGCGGTATGCAGAAGCGCCTCGTCTGAGCGAATACGTCTTCTGCGATCTGATGGCGGATATTTGCCGTGCCACGATCGGCGATACCGCGTTTCTGTTTTACGATCAGTATGTGGTGAAGGCTGCCGAACAGGGTGCCTCGTTCTCCTGGCATCAAGACTCGGGGTATCTCGGGTTTCCGCACGAACCTTACATCACCGTCTGGATGGCCGTCGACGACATGACCTTGGAAAACGGTACGACGTATGTGATGCCCTACTCTCGAATCGGGATTCGTACGTTGGTCGAACATATTCGTAACCCCGAGACGGGAGATAAGACGGGTTACTTTGGCGATGAGCCCGGCGTGCCGGCGATTGTTCCCGCGGGTAGTGTCGTGGTGTTCAGCTCGCTCACGTTCCACCGCAGCGGTCAAAATACCACCGATCGAATGCGTCGGGCTTACGTCACGCAATACTCACCACAACCGATCATCAAGCCCGATGGAAGTGGACCCATGCATCTGGCGGTCCCCTTTCTGAAGGCAGGAAAGAACGTGGCGATCCCCGATTAAGCGGATTATGATCGTGTCACAACGGCCAGATATGTTTCGTAGCGACGATGCACCAATTCAGTTTCCCAGTTACATATTGAGGCACCCTATGGCATTTCTCGGCCAGTCGATCGATCGCCGTGAGTTTTGTGCAACCGTGGCTGGCGCACTCGTTGGCGCCGCCACAGGATCCAAAACTGTCTTTGCCGAGGAGGAAGCATTTCACTTGAACTACATGCTGGCCTCGTGCATGTATGGCACCACACCGCTGGCGGAAATTCTGCCGCAGGTCCACAAGATTGGCGCCGATTCGATCGATATCTGGCCAATGCGGCACGGGAACCAACGGGAGCAAATGGACGAAATCGGTCACGATGCGTTCGCCGAGCAGCTTGCCAAGTACGACCTCACGTTGGGAATGATCACCCGCTACGATCTGGGGCCTTGGAAGCTGGAAGAAGAACTGCCGGTGGCCAAGCGATTTGGCACGAAGATTATCATCTGTGGCAGCGGAGGGCCCAAAGGGTTGAGCGGCACAGAACTGAAGGCTGCGGTGAAGGAGTTTGTCGAGAAACTTAAGCCACATATAGAAGATGCGGCATCGTACGGGGTGACCATGGGCATCGAGAATCACGCGAATGCGCTGATCGACTCTCCGGATTCGATCCGGTATTTCGCCGAGTTGGCTCCGGAGGCCAACGTGGGGATTGCCCTGGCCCCTTACCATTTGCCACAAGATCCCGAACTGCTGGCCGGTTTGATTCGCGACCTGGATCGCAAGCTGGCACACTTTTATGCCTGGGAACATGGGATGGGCTGCATGACGAAGCTACCCAAAGAGGAAGAACTGCTGCAAATGCCCGGTCGCGGTTCGCTCGACTTCGCCCCGCTGCTGGTGGCGCTCAAGCAGATTAACTACCTGGGTTGGACCGAGATCTTCATGCACCCGGTTCCACGTGGAATTCCGATTCTCGAAACTACTTCGGCCGTGACAGAAGAAATCAACCGGTCGAGAAGCTACCTCGACAAACTCTGCAAGACGATTTAAGCCTGGGTTGGCATTCAGTCACCGATTGCTGCATCTAAAGAGACGATCCGCAGTATTTACAGCACACAGCATCGAGGTCGTGTCCCTGGCGGCCGCAACTCCTACAGGCCCTGGCATCGAAGGAACGTTGCCGTGCGATCTCTGCGGAGAATATGCCGGTCGGCACAATGATGATGCTGTAACCGACAATCATCGCCACGGCGGCTAATGCCTGTCCCCAAGGAGTTTGGGGATGGATGTCGCCATATCCCACGGTAGTCATGGTGACGATGGCCCAATAGATGCCGCGCGGGATACTGTCGAATTTCTCATTTTCGCCACCCTCGATGAGATACATCATCGACCCCATGATGAGTGTCAGTGAGGCGATGGTGAACAGGAACACGGTGATCTTGGTTCTGGTGGCCCGAATCGTGTTCATCAAGGCTTCGGCTTCGCTAAGGTGCCGCGCCAGCTTGAACACACGAAAGATTCGCAACAACCTTAGCGTGCGAATCACCAGCAACGACTGAGACCCGGCGATAAACAAGCTGAGATAGGTGGGAATCGTAGCCAGCAGATCGACGAGGCCAAAGAAACTGGTGGCGTACTTGATGGGCTGTCGCACACTGATCAGCCGGAGGATGTACTCGACCGTGAAGAGGAGCGTGAAAAACCACTCTGTAACGGTTAACGCGAGTCCCCACTTCTCTCGGATATCTGAGACACTCTCGAGAATCACCGCCAGCACGCTCACCACGATGGCCACGAACAGAGCCACATCGAAGGCTTTTCCGCCGGGCGTATCCGCCTCGAAGATCACCTCGTGAATTCTCTCGCGCCAGGGTGCCAGCTCCGCAGGATCTTGGACCGCCGAATGTGACTTGTTTTCTTCCATGAGGCGAAGAAGGGATTTGAAGAACTCGGGAGCCAGTGGGAATGAGTCGGTGGTCGCAAAGGCTGAACTGGACCACGACTGCGACTCGAAACTCAAAGCCAAATCGTAACATCTGCCACGAATCGGGAGGAGGGCAGACTGGTTGAGCTGATGCCCGAGATAAAAAACGCAGCGCCGCCAAGACACATCTGCAACGTCTCAGCGGCGCTTGCGCAGGGCATTTTCAGTTGAAGGGGAGTGCTTTACAGCACACCGGCGTTCCGGCCAGCTTGTTCGAGGCAGCGAAGTGCTTCGATCAACTGCTCGCGGGTATGGTTCGCCGTGAGGCTGATTCGCAGCCGCTCGCTACCCTTGGAGACCGCGGGAAAGATCACCGAATTGATACAGATATCTTTCTGGTGAAGTTCCAGGGTCATCATTCGCATGGCATCCATCGAACCGATGATCACGGGAATGATCGGGCTGGGTTGCTCGCTCACCTTGAACCCCAACCGCTTGAGTTCGCTGTGCATGAACTGACAGTTCTCCCAAAGCTTCTCGCAACGTTCTGGCTCGTCCTGCATCACATCCAAGGCCGCACTCGCGGCTGCCATCACCGGGGGTGAAGGGGCCGTGGAGAACATCGCCGATCGTGCGAAGTAGCGGATGTAGGTAATCAGGTCTTGGTTGCCTGCCACGAAACCGCCACAGCAGCCGATCGCTTTGGACAGCGTGCCAACCACCAGGTCAATTTCGCCTTCCAGGCCGAAGTAAGCCGCTGCTCCACCCCCGGGAAGAACCCCGGTGGAATGGGCCTCGTCGACCAGCAACATCGCATCGTGCTTGCGGCACACGGCCAGGATTTCGTCCACCGGTGCGATGTCGCCATCCATGCTATAGATGCCTTCGATGGCGACCAGCTTGGTGACGTAGTTCTTGCAACGGGAAAGTACGCGATCCAGATGCTCGGCGTCGCTGTGCTTAAACACTTTGACGTTGGCTCCTGAAAGCTTGGCTCCGTCCACCATGCTGGCATGGGCCAGCCGGTCGACAATCACCACGTCGTTCTTTCCAACCACGGCGGAGATCACTCCGACATTGGCCGAATAGCCGGTGGAAAAGACACAAGCATCCTCGGTCTTCTTGAACCGGGCTAGCTTCGCTTCCAATTCTTTGGTGACGGGGTATGTACCAACTAGAAGCGGCGAGCTACCAGAACCGACACCGTATTTCTCGGCCGCATCGCGGGCAGCCTCGATGCACTTGGGATGAGTCGACAATCCCAGGTAGTTGTTCGAGGCCATCATGATCATCTGCCGCTCGCCATCCTCATGCGGATAACTCACTTTGACGTCCGCATCGGTCGCTTCCATGAGGACACGACCGTAGAGGTTTTGACCTCGTTTCGCGAGATCTTGGACGCTTTCCGCGAACAAGGCAGCCGTTTCGCGAATGCCCAAACCGTTGTCTCGGGCGTGTAGAATTTCTTGCAGCGAGGTGACCTTGGGTGAAGGAGTCGTGCTTTTTACCGCGGTCGGCACGGCAGTGGTTTCAGAGGCCACTACCGGAGGTTCTTGTGTTGCGTAAAACATGATTTGCTCCAGAATGCCCTGCGTTTGAAATTGGTTAATTGCTTTAGTTGGGTGAGTCGTCTTTTCCACCCACCATGCAAGGCGTGAAGCGAGGTGCATTGTTACAGCGACCACGCGGGAAGCGGTCGATTTTGCCAAAAAGTGCCCATTAGGGTTGCCAACCAGTGAGAACCAATACGCTCACCGCTCTGGCGGTTCCTGGGGTCGAGTCCCCTCCTTGGGTTTTTTTTCTCGGCGTTGAGTACGTCTCTGCAAGCTCAGATGCCGCAGGGATACCGTTCGATCTGTAAGGTCTGTAGCGGTCCAGGTGCGTAAGGTATTACTGTCACAAGGCTTGTGAATATGATTCGGTTCTAGTCATACGGCTTGTTACAGCGGACGTAACGTCTTGGCCCACAATGCGCCGAGATAGCTATCGGTCAGTTCGAATTACGAATGACTCCTTAGCAACGCAGGGCATACCAATGAACTCCACAAGCAGCACCCAGTTTCACGGCACAGCCGACCCCGTTGTGACCACCGGCAGTCGAGCCGCGACAGAACCACGTGGTCTAATGGCCTCGGCGATTGCGACTGAATCGGACACACCTCGGGCGACAACGCAGGGGCAGACATCGAACCAATCGCAAGCCACGAATCAGGGCAAGACCTTCGTTCGGAACATTACCGTGAATGAAGTCAAGACCCGATCAGACCGCCGTGCCTTTGTTGAGCTACCCTGGCAGATCTACCAGGACGATCCACATTGGGTGCCCCCGCTGCGCCGAGAAGTGCATTCATTCATTAACCGCAAGAAGCATCCCTTCTATCAACACGGCGAGGCCACCCAATTCATTGCCCGTCGCAATAACCAAGTCGTGGGCCGGATTCTCGTCAGCGACGACCCGAACTACAACGAGCAATACGGAACCAATCTCGGCTGCTTCGGAATGTTCGAATGCATCGACGATCAGAGTGTTGCAGACGAGCTGCTCAATCGTGCGGCCTCGTGGTTAAAGGATCGTGGTCGAACCCAGGTCTTGGGCCCCATCGACTATTCGACCAATTATCCCTGCGGATTGCTGATTGATGGGTTCGACACGCCTCCGCGGATCATGATGAATCACCAACCGGCCTACTATCAGCGGCTGCTGGAGAATTGGGGGCTGACGAAGTCGAAGGATATGTTCGCATGGTGGTTCGACGATTCCAACGACACGCTCGAGGCCTGGGGAGAAAGTGCCGAGAAACTTGCTCGTCGGTTCGATGTGAAGATTCGCAATGTCGACGTCCGAAACTTTGACCAGGAAGTACAGGTCTTCAAGCACCTTTACAATGCCTGCTGGGACAATCACTGGGGCATGGTCAAGATGACGGACGCCGAGTTCGATCATCTCGCCTCGCAACTTCGCCAGATTGCCAAGGCAGAGATGATGTTGATCGCCGAAGTGAAAGGCGAGCCGGTAGGTATCTGCATCACGCTGCCCGATATTAACGAGGCAATTCGCCCCCTCAACGGGAACCTGTTCAACTACGGGTTGCCCACCGGGTTGTTCAAACTGCTTCGCAATATGAAGCGAATTCAAACCGCCAGGCTCGCGGTTTTGGGTGTGCTGGAAGGCTATCGCCGCCGGGGTGTTGCCGAGCTGATGATTCTGCGGACTCTTGACTACGGCAAGAATCGGCTGAATTACCAGGGTGCCGAACTCGGCTGGACCCTGGAAGAGAACGAAATGGTAACCCGCACGGTTAAGCGAGTTGGCGGCATCCCTTATAAAACCTACCGGATCCTGGAACGCGACTTAGTTTAGTTACAGCCCGGTCCATCTAGGGGAAGGAGCGCTCGAAGATTCGCAGCAGGAATTCGTGCACCCAGGAATGCCGTAAACGCAGGGCGTAGGTCTAGTCTAGCGCTGTGTCGACGTCGTCCTATGTCGCTTGGCGATTAGGAGTACACCCACCGCCCCCATCATAGCAAGAAGGATTGCCGTGGGCTCGGGCACATACACCATCGCGCGAATACTGCGATCGGTATTGGTGTTGATGTCGGTAATCGCGCCGTCGCTCGGCTCGATTTCGAAGAAGCGGTTGCTGTTCCCACGTGAACCAAAGAGTGTGCCCGAGCTGTCGAAGGTGAGGGCGTCGATATTGCGGTCGGTACTCGTGTTAATGTCGGTGATGGCTCCAGTGGCCGGGTCCATCGAATAGAAACGGTCCGATCCCGTAGCGCCGTAAAGAATGCCCGTCGCGGGGTCAAAGGCGATCGTCTTTACATTGCGGTCGGTGTTGGTGTTGATATCTGTAATGTCGCCAGTCTGAGGGTCGACTTCAAAGAACCGGTTTTCGCCGTTCGAGCCATAGAGACGTCCCGTCGAGCTGTCAAACGCCAATGCGGCGATGTTGCGGGCGGTATTCGTATTGATATCGGTGATCGCTCCAGTCGATGGATCCATCGAGTAAAAGCGCTGAGAACCGCTCGATCCGTAGAGGATTTGTGTCGTGTAATCGTACGCCAGCCCCTTGATTTGCCGATCGGTACTGTTGTTGATGTCGGTAATTGACCCGTCCGTAGAGCCGACTTCGAACCAACGGTTTTCGCCGTTCGATCCATAGAGTTGCCCGGCAAGGGTGAGCTGAGTGCCCGAGATCAGACATGTTATCATCACGACTGCGGCGCAGATCTTCCAAGGCTTTTGCATGTAGCGTTTCCTCTATGTTCGAATTTCGGCTGCGTGGCCAAACGAATGATCTCGGACGAAGTGAGGCCGGATTATACCTGGAGGAAATTGCAAAACCAACGAGCACTGCAGTTGCGATGGCGTTTCAGATCCAGAGCGAGCAGAATTGTAAACGCAATCTTGGATGTGTGTGTGAAGATATGGGATTGAACGAGCTCAGTCGGTTCATGAATCTAGTGATAACAGGTGCTATTCGATATTTATGAGAATTGTGTGAATCGCCGGTGGGGCTCTGCTTCGCATTGCGAGTGCACTCATCGAATTCACACTTACAACTGAAAGGACGACCGGCCCCCACGGGTTTTGTTGCCACGAGCCGGTCTTGATGTTTCCATGGCTCAGTCGATCGTCCTTACGGCGGTCCATAGTTTTGGGGGAAGAATCGATTGTCGCCTGCCGGCCCTGAGCACGAACCATCCGGTCGCGAACGGCGAGATCGCGAGTTATTTGACGAGGCCGCGCAGCGCTATTGTCGTAAGGATCTACTGCCGGCATCTCGTCGAGCGAGGCAACTTCGTCTGGAGCGAACTCTGAAGCCAATCGCCTGGAGCGACTCCTTCCGCGTTCTCGAAGTGGGTTGTGGAGCTGGATTTGCCGCGACGTATCTCGCAGGCCGCTTCGCTCATTTTGTCGGGATCGACCACTCCGCGAGACTCATCGAATTGGCTCGCCAAATGAATGGACAGGCAAACGTGGAATTCCACGAGGCCAGCATTCAGCAGTTCGAGCCGGAGCAGCAATTCGATGTTGTTTTCATGATTGGCGTGCTACATCACCTGGAAGATTCCACAAGCGTGCTTCCGGAACTTGTCAATCATATTCGCCCAGGCGGATGGTTGGCCGTGAATGAGCCGCTACTTTCCAATCCGCTGATTGGTCTTGCCCGTAGGATGCGAAAGCGGATTGACCATGATTATTCGGAGGAACAAGTCGAAATGTCTCGAGTCGAGCTGCGAACAGCCTTTACACAGGCCGGCCTCGAACTCGTCGCGCTGAGGCCCCAGGGCTTCATTTCAACTCCGCTGGCCGAAGTTCCCATGCGACCCCAATTGCTCTTTTCTCCTTTAGCAAGGGTGTGCTCGACGTTCGATGTGATCGCCGAAAACACAGCGGGTTCGTTTCTGTGGCCGCTGGCCTGGAATATGGCAGCGGTAGGACAGCGCCGCTGATGCCGAGAGAATGGTCATTACCAGCGATCCCGTGTCTCACGAAGAGAAGATCTTGAATGATACCAATCCGCTACGGGCATCGAGAACGCCGCCTGCTGGAAGGCAACTTAATCTCCGCTGCGTTTCGAGATCATGTCGGCCAACAAGGCGAACATGCCGGCGTTGACCGAAGCCAGCATCAGCATCAGCGTCTTGTCGGTCAGGTTGCGAAGCACGAATACGTCGTACGCGAGGCTCAACATACAGCCGAAGCCAAGTGCGAAAGCAACCGGCATGAAAACGCGTAACGGAGCAAAATAGGTCCCGGTGCGGAGAATGAGTTGGATGAAATTTAAAGTGTCCCGTATGGGACGAATTTTGGAACGCCCGATTCGCGGCCGATAGCCGACGGGAATATAGGCCACGCGGTGATTATTCGTCAGCATGGCAAGCGTAATGGTCGTCGTGAAACTAAAGCCGTCGGGAAGTATACGCAAGTAGCGCTTGAGGACGTCTTTGCGGAACACACGGAACCCGGAGTTAATATCCGGAATCGATTCTCCTGCGATGAAGGAGCAGTACCGCCTCAAGAAGAACTTGGGAATTGCGCGAAGCTTTGAATATGTCACTCCACTTCCGTTTCGCGCCCCGACCACCATATCCGCATCTTCGGCCGCTCTCCACAGTTCCAACAAGCGATCGTTAGGGTAGGTGCCGTCTGCGTCGACGATTGCAACCAACTCAGCCCGAGCTGCCCGGATGCCGGTCTTAAGCGCCGCTCCATAACCGTGGTTACGAGGATGTGTTAGTACGCGGATCGGCGATCCTTGGGATTTCATCCGGCATAGAACCGTCGGCGACTTGTCAGTAGAACCATCGTCAACCACAATCAGTTCAAATCTGCCCGCCGTATTGCGTAACGCTTCGCTTAGCGAGTTTAAGGTCATCTCGATGGCGAGATGCTCGTTGTAGCATGGAACGATGACGCTTAGCACCGGGTCATCGGTGCCGATCTCCTCGATCTCGCGGTCGCTGACTTGAGTTGCCACGTGACTGCCCCTTTTGATGCTCGTGATCCTTCTCGATGAAATATCCTAACGCTTGACACGGTAAATTTCTCCTCCTAAGGAACGCAACTCACTAGATTTTTCCGGCATCGTGGCTGGAGTAATAGGTGGACGAAAGAACACCAACTTCCACCTGTACTCGGGTGGAATGTGTAAAAGGCTTTCTCCCGCGTGCTCGTCGACGTATTGATGAAAGGCTTTGTCCGTGCCGGTCATCTGTCTCAACGTATCAACAAGCATGGCCGAAGGCTCTGTTCGAGGGAACGACCACCGGGTTTCATTAGAAGCCCCGTGATTCGCTAACAACAGCTTCTCCGTCTCGGCATCATGGTTGCAGAAGACATTTTCGGGAAACTCAAACCCGTTGAGAACATAAATTTCATTCACCGTTCGGATGCCGGCAACAAACTGTTCGTCGGGGTGTTCTTGGGAATAATTTAGGAATTGTCGAGATACTTCGACCCAGTTTCCCCACAGGGCTCGGTCGCAGAGGTGCACAATCAGCGAGGCCATCAACAGGAAAAGGGCAACGGCGGCCAATCGCCGACGACGACCAAAAGCATGTTCGAGTGCCACGGGGATCAGCGCGCACACACCTAGTACCAGGGGAAGATAGTAATGTCTTCCTCGAGTGAACGGCTTATATTTCCAGGGAACCGTTGTGCCGTAGCCAAGCCATAAGAAGAATCCGATGGTCACTACGAGTACGATCTTTTGCTCGCGCTTTAGATGTGGCCATGCCCAGGCACATGCGACGGGCAAAATGAGCAGCGTCCATCCAAACTCTCCCCCCGAATTTCCCGCCAACACCATTTGCACAGGCATCAAAAAAAACGCCACCACGTCGCCCCCTGCGCGAACTTCGGCGGGTACTCCTCCGGCCGTGTAATACGACATTAGTTCAAATCGCAACAACGGGTTCCCGTAAAGTACTCCATAGGCGATCGCCTGCGACCCATACAGCGCGACCGTGACTACCCCCGCGGTAAGCAACGGTGGCCAATAACGTCGCCAATCGGTTATGAGCGAGACCAGCGCAAGAATGAAGAGAAAGTACGCAGGCACGGCATGCGCCCAGGCGCTCATTGCCAAAAGCAATCCCCCTACGTGCGCCCAGCCTCGATTCCCTTTAAGAAGGATGACCGTGCCCAGCAAGATGAGACCCGCAGCCATCGGCGATGCCACGGGGTAGGAAGCCATCTCAACGTCGAGGGGAAGAACCGAAATCAGCAGCAGGGCGCCCACGGTTGACCAGCGAATATCGTTCGGCCAGCCAGTGAGCATCGCCACGGCCATGTAAATCATGGCCGAACCGATCAAGCCGGGTAAGCACGCGGCAAATTCAGTGGGGCCAAATATGGCATACGACAATCGCATTGCCCAGATCGTTGGCAACCGGCACTCAAAGTGATCAACCGGTTGCCGATCGCCATGGAACGCGTAGTTCACGTAGTAGAAGTCGTCAGACCCCACGTAGCCGACCCAAAAGATCACACGGGCAGTGATCCAAACGACCAGCGGCAGCAGGAGGACTAGCCAACGTTTTTCAGTTAAGTCGTTCATGCAGGCGCTTGCCAGCGCTCCTCGCTTACTTGGAACATAGTCATCTTGCCCACGCGATCGCCAAGCGGATTCCTCAACCCGAACAACAATCGTTCCCTGCGAAAGACAACTGCGAAACCACTTGTCTCATTGGGTCAAACCAGCCTTGGTAGATGGTCCAGCACCGAGTTTCAGTAGATTCTCCGGGCGTGCAAAACGGAGCGTCTTTTGTTTCTATTGGCAGGTCATAAATCGGTGCACCTACAATACTCTCCCACCGAAGTAGTAAGCTAGCCCTGCGCTTGCCTGGGATCTGCGGGCTCCATAAGAATCGCGATGGCGCTCCTCCACGATCGCAGTTCCTCCATCGCCTGTGTACCTGACCAGTGTAATTCATCCATGCCAGGGGCTATGAGGGTGCAAGGTCCTCAAGAGCACCATCTTACTCATCCTCGCCATTCCGAGGGTCGTGCTCGTTCCTTCTCCGGTCACCCAATTTTCCTTGAGATTGATATGGGTGAATGTCGGTGCAGGCGTACGTCATAGCCTCATGACTCTAGTCTCGCAGTCCGCAATTGCCATCAGCACAGAGTGAACGGTGTGACGTCTATTGTGCCGTCAGAGACAGTAACGAGCGACGACTCCGGCACGGCGTCCCAATGATCGGGCAGTTCGTCCAATGGTTCTGATAAGACGATCGATGCACCCGGGGGTAACTTTTCGTAGGTCCCGTCGATATCGCGGAGGGCATGCGCATGTCGGCTGTGATACAGGGTGCGCGACTGACTTATGCTGGAATACCGCACTGCCCATACACGCTGACCGTCGGTTACGCATGCCGTGAAATACAGAGGTTGTTCAATGCCCGCTGCCTCACGCACCCGCTCGACATGGCCGAGCATGCGGGATAGCGCCATCGGTGGATTGTCTCGCAGGCCGAGCGTCAGCGCCAGGAAAAAGAGCGTCTCTGAATCAGTTGAGCCGCCGATAAGCGGAAAAAGTTCGGGATCGACGTCGAACATCAGTTGGCGTTTCACCTTGCCAAACTCCGGCACCAATCCGTTGTGCTGAAACAGCCAGTTTTCGAACGAGAACGGGTGGCAATTCGTCTTTTGAACAGATGTGCCTGTCGCTGCCCGCACGTGGGAAAAGAACAGCCCGGAATGGATGTGTTCGGCCAGGTATCTGAAATTCGCATCGTTCCAGGCAGGGTGAGTATCACGATACAGCGCGGGAGTCTCTTCCGCCGCGTACCAGCCGACTCCAAACCCGTCACCGTTGGTCGTCTCAACGTTTTCCCGCGCATTGTGGCTCTGGTCAATCAACGAGTGATCCGGCCGCATCAGTAAGTCACTCAGACGCAACACCGGTCCCGAATACGCAAGCCAACGACACATAGGGTTTCTCTTTCTTGATCGGTAGGTTGATCGAAACCGCTGCTGAATAGTACACGACCCCGGTCACGGCTTTATTTTGGGTGTTCCACGTACCAGGGAGTTATGCAGACGTTCGACGCATATCAAGAGCCACAAACAAAGGACAGGATACCCTTTCATGCGAGTACTTGTTTCGCTCCAGCCCTCAAATTCCCAGGCGAGTCGCAGGCTGCTGCCCCTGCACAAAAAAACGCCCGCTGTCATGTGCTGACAACGAGCGTCAAAAAGTGGAGCGGAAGGGAGTCGAACCCTCGACCTCTGCATTGCGAACGCAGCCGTTATGTTGCCTAAGTCCTCAGCCCAAAGGATTTACGTCCGTCGATATCGTCGGTTGTACTGAGCGTTGTACCTGCGAGGAACTTCGACTGATTGTCGAGGGCTGGAAGTGTCTAACAGCCGATCTCCGATCTGCAATCCTGGCGATTGTTCGATCAGCGTCGTCTTCGATTGAAGTAAGCGACGAGACATAATCGAATGTAGGTTTTTGGCATCACAGAGCAGACACATTACCGCTAGCGTCGTAATTGCGGTGGAATTGCTCCAGAGATGATCAATCAGTTCCTGGCTCTTGAGAAAGAGCATCTGGCAGGAACGACAATCTCGGACACGGAGAAGCCCAAGAGAAGCCTCAAATGGACTAGGTAGAAAAACATCAGCCGCGCTGGTCGATTCTTGAGGCCCGTCGCTGAATGGTGGCTGATCTCATCAGCGAGCGGAGTGACTGAGAGTTTCGCGGCCAGGTGAAGGCTACACAGCGGCGCGAGTTACTTCGCGCGGCCGAAGAGGCGAACCTTTTCTTTGAGATGCGAGGATTCGTGGCATTGCACCGAAGATTCGACAACTCAGACTTTCCGAAGATAGGGGTTGCTCTGCCTAATTGTCCTCAATATGAACTTGTGTCAACTGAGAGTCTGGTTTGTACTGAGCTTTGTCACTGATAATCTCCCCGTTTGCTGCATAAATGCGGGATGCAGGATTGTAGATTATCTTGCATTATTGCAGGAGTGCTTGGATTGCCACTGCGCGTTCTCACTCCCGAGCCACGAGTAAAGGTTTGCAAAGCTACGATTGGTGCTGTCGCAAGTACTCCCCATAGATATCAATCGCTTGCAATAATTGAGACAAGCGCTGTGACAACTGTATTCAGCTAGTGTGCTCCGGCGGTCACCAATCGCAAGGCATCTTTCGGCGGAACGATCTCTTACAAAATCGAAGAATCCCCATGCAGCTAACGCGATCCATTGGACTTGTCGGACTAACGTTCGTCGCGGTTAGTGGAATAATCGGATCGGGTTGGCTCTTTGCTCCGCTGCTCACCAGCCGACTTGCTGGCCCAGCATCGATCCTCTCTTGGGTGATTGGTGGGGCAGCGATGCTCGTTCTTGCCCTTTGCTTCGCCGAGGTGACTGGAATCCTGCCAGTAGCAGGTGGGATCGCAAGACTGCCCCATTTCACACACGGGGATGTCACGAGCGCCGTTCTGGGGTGGTCTGCCTGGGTCGGATACAATACAGCAGCTCCCATCGAAACGATCGCAATGCTTCAGTACCTCAGCGCGGAGTTTGAGTGGTTGTTCATTTCTACATCTGCTAGAGGCGATCTGAGTATCACAGGCTGTCTCGTCGCGGTCGCCATTCTAGTGATGTTCGTGCTAGTCAATTCGAGAGGTGCTGCCTTCTTCGCGAAAGCCAATACAGTGATCGCGTGTATCAAACTCACCGTTCCGCTCATTGTCGGGCTCGCGATCATTTCCACTCGATGTGAGCTTGATAACTTTACAGCCGGAGGGTTTGCACCCTCGGGCATTGAAGGAATACTCGCAGCCGTTTCCGCGGGTGGCATAATCTTCGCTCTGATTGGTTTTCGACACGCTATCGACTTGGCGGGAGAAGTGAAGAACCCACAAGTCACGATTCCTCTCGCACTCACGCTCGCTATCGTGATTTGCATTGGAATCTATCTCGTGCTTCAGATCGCGTTCATTGGTGCGTTGAGCCCGTCCATTCTGTGCGGCGGTTGGTCGAACATCCACTTTACACATGATCTTGGTCCGATGGCGGCCGTGGCTGCGGCCCTGGGAATCGGTTGGATGAGCTTCACCGTATACACAGGTGCCATCGTCGCACCTTTCGGTGGTGGTTTGGTCGCAACAGCATCGATGGCGCGGCTGGGGTATGCCTTAAGCCAGAACGGCTTCTTCCCTGGTTGCTTTCAGAAGCTGTCAAAGCGAGGAATCCCGCTACGTTCACTTTTGTTTAACCTGGTGTTTGGCGTACTTGTCGTCTTCCTTGTTCCGTTTGATGAGGCAGTTTCGATCAACGCGGCTGCAATAACGCTTTCCTTTTGTGCGGGCCCACTTGCCGTAAGTGCATTACGCCATCAGATGCCTGATGTTCCGCGAGCGTTTCGATTACCCGCTGCTTGGTTTGTTTCAAGAACTGGATTCATCGTCGCAACAATGATTGTCTACTGGAGCGGGTGGCATACGACTTGGCGGCTAGGAATAATCATGTTGCTTGGGCTAATGATTTTCGCGATCAAGAACAGAATAAATGGAATCACGATAGCAGATCTCGACATTAAGCAAGCATGCTGGCTGCTGCCGTTCAGTGCAGGCATCGCCGCATTGTCATACCTCGGCAGCTTTTCCGGTGGAAAAGGTGTGCTGGTGTACCCTTGGGATCTTCTAGCTGCGACGTTGCTAAGCCTGGCAACTTTTGAGCTTGCCGATCGTTCTCGGCTGCCCAACCAGGTCGCTGCCCGTTATCGCGAGCAATATCGCACACCTCCCGAGCCAGACATGGCACCGCTGTGAGCGGTTCTGCGATTCACGCCTGTTTCGCGATCTGCATATTCCCCATCCGTGAGCAGCGTTAGCGGTACGGACAACGCATATCGTGTCGCCCGATACCTCTGACGATTCGAGGGAACTGCTGAACTCTTCGAAACACTGCCTTGGTCTCAGTTTGATTTTGGAAATCCCGTCAGTGAGATGTCTTGAAGGGTGTGCGTCTGACGATATGAAGATAGCCCCAAGTCACCCATGGCAGCAATGACAGGCCTTCAAGCCATGCAGAAGTCAGTAACTGCGGCAAGACTGCGAGTAGAGAGCGCCTGATAGATCTATGTCCGACCGCGCTCGCAGTAGCCTCAAACATGGCGTTTCATCCGAACTGAAATTGCGACTGCTTCCATATTGGTCCACTGCAATTCTAGTTTTACTGCTCAGCCTCACGCTTCGAGCAGACGACTCTCAGAGCCACCGATTCAACAAGCCTGCAACGAGCGTGAGTTCGGGGATGGCATCAGAAGACAGAGCAGTCGCGCCTTGGCGTTTTCCCCCGTCCGGTCATGTGATCGCAACGCAAGGGAATGGGTATCTGTTCAGTATCGGCTCCGCCGAAACGCTTGATACAACTCCGCCCATTTGCAATCTTGATGTGGAAGCGGGAAACAATTCCTTCGGCCCCGCACCATTGGATCTGGGCGGCAAATATATTCAGGCAGGGTTCAACGGGACCATACAACTCGACACCGTGCATGATTTCGGGGCGATGGGTCTGGATCCGAATAGCCCTGTACTGCGGGAGTTTATCCCTTCAGAGATCCCGGTAGGTGGTGCGGCCGCCGAGCGAACCGACCGGACGGCCTTCAGTCCGAACCAGTCGCTTTTCGAAGCCTGGGCGCAGACAGACACCGACTACGGCCAACTCCGAGGTTATACCAGGCTAAACTTGGCCAAATCGGCTATCAGTACTGAGTTCCAAGTCTATATGGTCTACTTGGAGTGGGGCTGGTTGAAGGGTGGTCTTGATTACACGTTGTGGTTCAATCAGGCTGCCGCACCAGACACGCTTGACTTCGAGGGCCCTAACTCGATCCCTTACGTTCGCTTTCCTCAGATTCGGCTCAAGGTCCCCTTCGAGTTCTTCAATGTTGGATCTGGGAACTATCTTTTTTTTGGATTGGAAGACGCACCAAGCGAAGTGACATTACCTGACTCGGTCCCAGATGCGAACGTGGTGAATCGCTACCCATCGATCATTGCCAAGTGGATCTACGAGCCGCAGTGGGCTCATGTCGAGTTGGCGGGCCTCTACCGCCGCCTCAAAGCCCAGGGGACCGACTACTCATCGACAGTCGATGGCTGGGGCCTCGCGCTCAGTGGCCAGCTTCAGACGTTCGGTGAAGACAATCTCATTTTGGCAGGTGAAGTCGGTCAAGCACTTGGCGCTTACAGCCAGGATACTGATGGTCTCGGCCTCGACGCCGCACCGCGATCTGCCACTGATCAGAATCTCAAGGCAATTCCGGCTGCAGGAGCGTGGGCGGGCTATCAGCATTGGTGGAACAGTTCGTTGCGTTCCACCGCCACATACGGATTCTTCACCTTGGACAATAACTTTGATCCGACGCCCAACCCCGTGGGTACATTTCACCAAACCCAGTACGCGTCGGTGAACATAATTTGGAGCCCCATCCCATCGATCGATATGGGGGTGGAGTACATCTATGGTCGACGACGAGTTACCAACTCAACGGCAGTTGACGGAAACCTTGAGGGCGAGAATCATCGAATTCAGGCCACGGTAAGGTGGAACTTTGCGTATCAGAGATCGTCTGGCGACTAATCTTCTCGTGCCATGGTTCCGCCGTGGAACCCTCAGGCGTTCGTGTCGCGGCCTCGAACGCGGACGTTCAATAGTCTAGTGGCAAGCTCTTGTTTGGAGTTCCACTCCCTAGCGGTGGTGAGGACTTTTTGGCTGTGCTCATATAATATGAGCACCCTAAGTGCAGCTCTCGGTGTGCGTATCACCTGTCGACCAGAACGCACGCGAATCTCACCTTCAAAGAAATATGTGAGCGGAGGCAAGCATGACTTTTGGTTTTCGAGCGGTCCCAGAGGATCTCGCCAAAGCGTTTCCAGTACTGCTCGTGGCTTCGAATCCTTCAGATTCCACACTCGGTCGTATCATCAGCGAGACAGTGGATGAGTTAGAGGTCTATGGGAATCCCGTAACAATGGCACACAGCGCCGCTGACGCACTGGCAGCGATTACGGCAAACCCCTCATTTTCAGGAGTTGTCCTCAGCCTTGATCTGGTGCTTGCTAACCACCGGCGATGGGAGAACGCGACGTCGGTCGTGCGGGCAGTGCGACAACACAGCAAGAACTTGCCAATCCTGCTTTGGAGCAATCGCGATGTACTTGGCAGTGTTCCACTGGAAATCGTAGAGCAGAGTGAGGGATATATTTGGCCGCTTGAAGATAGTCCCCGATTCATCGCGGGGCGGATTCAGGCCGCTGCGGATCGATACTTGAAGACATTATTGCCTCCGTTCTTCGGCGCGATCGTCAACTTCGATCAGCAACACGAATATTCATGGCACACCCCTGGACACTCTGGAGGAACGGCCTTTATGAAGACCGCAGTCGGCCGGGCGTTTATCGACTTTTACGGTGAGCAGTTGCTTCGATCAGATCTCTCGGTCTCTGTCGATGAACTTGGCTCGCTAAACGATCATTCCGGCCCTGTCGCAGAGGCAGAGCAATTTGCCGCCGAGGTTTTTGGTGCCGATCAAACCTATTTCTCAGTCGGAGGGAGTTCTGCGAGCAACGAGATCGTATTGCGCTCCGCTGTTGCAGACGGAGATATCGTTCTAGTCGATCGCAACTGCCACAAGTCACTAAATTACGCGCTCAACATAGCTGGCGCGATCCCCGTCTATCTAATGCCCCGCCGTAATCCACGTGGTGTCATCGGCCCAGTTCCATCAGAAGAGCTAACCCCCGAAGCAATCCAAAAAAAGCTGGCGGAGAGTCCGTTAGTGAAAGATCCGAATCAAAAGCCCGTGATGGCTGTGCTGACCAATTCGACCTACGACGGTCTCTGCTATGACGTCGAGACGACAACAAGACTGCTTAGCCAAAGCGTGGATAGAATTCACTACGATGAAGCATGGTTCGCGTACGCCTGCTTCAACTCGCTGTACCAAGGTCGCTACGGAATGCACCAAGGTGCTCATTCCAACGACGAGGCCACGGTGAGCGTCACTCATTCAACGCACAAGTTATTGGCTGCTCTCTCCCAGGCCTCGATGATTCACATTCGTTGTGGCAAAGCCCCCGTGAATCCGGACTTGTTCAATGAGGCGTTCATGATGCACACGTCGACATCTCCACAATACAGCATCATTGCGTCAAGCGACGTATCGACCAAGATGATGGCCGATGCGGGATCGGCACTCACGCAGGAGTGCATCTTGGAGGCCGTCGACTTCCGCCAGGAGATGATGCGGGTAGGCGATCAGCTGCGAGTTCGTAATCCAGATACATGGTGGTTCACGCCATGGAATGCTGAGCGGGTCACAGATTGCCCATTTTTGGAGGTCGAACCTAAGCGATTGGCCGAAGATGCCGAGCCCTGGTTATTTTCCAAAGACGATTCTTGGCATGGCTTCGGAAACCTAGAAAACGGATACTGCATGCTCGATCCGATTAAGGTCTCCATTCTCACTCCAGGCCTGACCCATACCGGTGAGCTTTCCGAATGGGGCATTCCTGCAGCGCTCGTTTCAACTTTTCTCGCTAGCCGAGGGATCATTGTCGAAAAGACCGAGCCCTACTCGTTTCTCCTTCTGTTCTCAATTGGCATTACGAAGGGAAAGTGGGGGTCGCTTGTCGCGGAGCTACTGAGATTCAAAGAACTGCACGACTCCAATGCACCCCTGGAACAAGTTTTGCCGAAAGTCGTTCGTGACCACCCTGATCGTTATGGCTCAATGAGAATCGGACAACTCGTAGATGAAATGCATCAGGCCATGGAAGACCACGACATCCTAGGCAACATGGATCGGGCGTTCATGGAGTTGCCCGAAGCGTTGCTTACACCACGTGAAGCTTATGGGCGGCTGGTACGAGGAAGGGTGGAGAAAGTCCGTGCCGACGAACTCAAAGGGCGGACGTTGGCCGTGCAGGTTGTTCCTTATCCGCCTGGAATTCCTCTGCTGATGCCGGGCGAGCGATTCACAGAGAAAACCGCAGCCATAGGCGACTTTCTGGTGGGCTTGCAGGACTTCGATGCCCAGTTTCCAGGGTTTGAACACGAGATCCATGGTGTGCAGACCGTCCAGGAAGGCGACGATCCACCTTACTATACATTGTATTGCGTTCACGATTCATGAATCGCGAACGCTGCAACATGCCCAAACATCGGGAAAATTGATGCAATACGATCGACTCTTTCGTTTTCTCTTTGTCCACCAGGAGGTACACAATGAGACCGTCACTGGTCGACTACTCCGAGGTATCGTCCGGGCGATCGAAGAACGCGGCTATACGGTTTCCAACGCTTTGTCGACCGATCAGGCCCGGACTGCGGTACAAAACGATGCGTCGATTGGTTGCGCACTCATCGGTTGGGACGATCAGGATGACCGATGTGATGCCGAAGGGTTCATTCGGTTCGTTAGGCATCG
The DNA here is from genome assembly GCA_965227275.1 of Pirellulales bacterium. Lineage (GTDB taxonomy): Bacteria > Planctomycetota > Planctomycetia > Pirellulales > JAEUIK01 > CAZNXE01. Next base: position 5,056,195 of record CBDDFU010000001.1, read on the forward strand.
AGGCCTCGAGATACCCATATTTCTGGTCACGGAGCGTCACCGTCTCAAGGAGATACCAAGCACACTGTTAAAGGCTGTTTGCGGTTTCGTCTATCCGCAGGAAGACACTCCAGACTTCACTGCAAAGGTTGTCTTGCGAGCGTACAAACGCTACGTCGATAGTCTGAAAACTCCTTTCTTCGGTGGGATGATTGACTACGTTGAATCCGGCAATCAAATGTGGCTCGCGCCGGGTCATAATGGGGGAATCTTCTATCAGAAGAGCCCCATTGGCAGGGTTTTCTTCGACTACCTGGGGGAGAACTTCTGGCGAGCCGATTTCAACTTTGTCCCCGATCTGGGTGACATCTTCGGACCTACTGGTCCGTTCCGCGACGCGGAAACCGCTGCCGCTGAGATCTTCGGTGCGGAGCGAACTTACTTCGTGCTCAATGGCAGCTCAACTTCCAATAAGATGGTCACCGGTTCACTGGTAGCGTCTGGAGATTTGGTATTGCTCGACCGCAACAACCATAAGTCAATTCCTCATGGGGCATTGATGCTTGCAGGAGGAATTCCGGTATACCTCGACGATGATCGCAACTGTTACGGAATGGTAGGACCGATTGGCATTGATGCGCTGGACGAAGCATCCATCCGACAGAAGATTCGCGAGAATCCACTGATCACCGATGAAAGCCGGTGGCGCAAGCCGCGACCATTCCGCTTGGCTGTTGTTGAGAACTGCACCTATGACGGCACCATCTACGACGTCAAGAAGATCCTCGAGAGAATCGGTCACCTCTGCGAGTACATCCTTTTTGATGAGGCCTGGGGCGGATTCATGCGATTTCATCCCGTCTATGCGGACCGTTATGCGATGAGCCTACAGGATCTTGGACCAGATGCTCCTGGCATCATCGCAGTTCAGTCAACACACAAACAGTTAGCGGGCATGTCGCAGGCATCTCAGTTTCATGTCAAAGATTCTCATTTGGAAGGACAATCTCAGCAGGTCAGCCACCGCCGGATCAACGAAGTGTTCATGATGCACACTTCGACATCGCCGTTCTATCCGATGTACGCATCGTTGGATGTCGGTGCACAAATGATGAAAGGTCCAAGTGGAAGATTCTTGTGGGACGAAACCTTACGATTGGGCATTGACATTCGCAAACAGATCCGAGGGTTGGCTAAGGAGTATCGCGAAAAGGAATCCGACCCGCGACGGCATTGGTTCTTCGAGCCATTCGTGCCAGAGATGGTTAACACCGATGGATTCGGAGACCATGGACCACTTAGCGATACTCCCTGGGAGAATGTACCGACCGACGTTCTGGTAAACGACCCACAATGTTGGATGTTTCACGAAGGCGAGGCTTGGCACGGCTATACGAGAATCGAAACAGACTACGCGATGGTCGACCCTACCAAGATGCTGTTGCTGACGCCCGGGATAGACCGCCAGACTCTTCAGTATGAAGACTGGGGCATACCCGGCGCGATTGTTGGCAGCTACATGCGAAGCCGAGGTATCGTGCCTGAAAAGACAGACTTCAATCTCATCCTGTTCCTGCTTACTCCTGGACTGGAGCATAGCAAAGCCGGTGCGTTGCTATCGGCCCTCGTTGAGTTTAAACGATTGTTTGATGAGAACTCACCTGTCGCAGAAGTAATGCCGGACATAACCAAACAGTTCCCCGAACGCTACGACAAGATTGGCATCAGAGAGATTGCACAGGGCCTCCACGACCTGTTCGTCAAGCACGATGCCAAACGTCTACAGCAGGATCTATTCAGATGTGAGTTTCTGCCTGAGATCGCGATGTCACCTCAAGAAGCTCACAGCCATCTTGTGGCCAACCGAGTCGATTATGTTCCGTTAGACGAAGTGAACGGGAGGATCAGCGCTACGTTAGCGCTGGTTTATCCACCGGGTATTGGTGTCGTAGTGCCCGGGGAACGCTACTCAGAGCGATCACAGTCGGTGATCGATTACTTTCGCCTATTCGAAGAAACCGAAAATCAGTGTCCGGGTTTCGAGAACGAGATTCAGGGCGTTTATCCCGAGCGATTGGGCAACGGTTCCGTCCGCTACTTTACATACGTTGTCCAAGAATAGACGTCACGATTATGTTTAGGATTCTGACTGAGGATATGCCTAGTGGGTGACGATGGTTCTCAAAAGCTAGGCCGCACAGGCTTGGTCGCCCTTGTCGCGGGCTCGATGATTGGCGGCGGAATATTCAATCTACCGCAGAACATGGCCGCCGGAGCTGGCGCCGGCGCGGTGCTGATCGCGTGGGTCATTACTGGCATCGGCATGTTTTTCTTGGCGAACTCATTTCGTATCCTGGCTGAGACACGCCCGGAACTGACCGGTGGCATCTACACCTACGCCCGTTCTGCCTTTGGAAGGTTTATCGGCTTCGAAGTAGCTTGGGGCTATTGGCTAAGCGCGGCGTTTGGCAATGTCGCGTTCGCAGTCCTAATCATGGAAGCACTCAGTTACTTCTTTCCTATACTTGGCGATGGAACAAACCCGTGGTCGATCTTGGGGGGTTCAGCGTTGATATGGGGAATGGCACTTCTGGTGCTGCAAGGAGTCAGAGGGGCTGCGATACTGAACGTGATCGCAACTGTCGGCAAGCTCATTCCGTTAGGGTTTATTGTAATCGCGACTCTCTATGCCTTTCGTGTTGCTGAATTTAGATTCGACTTTTGGGGGCAACAACCACGCATCGGAGGGCTGGTGGGACAGATCAAAAGCACAATGCTCGTAACTCTCTGGGCTTTCATTGGTATCGAGGGTGCCGTTGTCGTCTCGGGGCGTGCCAAAAAGCCAGAGCAAGTTGGACAAGCGACAATCATCGCGCTGGTTGCATGCCTGCTACTCTACGTGCTGCTTTCGTTGTTTCCATTCGGAGTAATGCACCACGCTGAACTGGCAGAACTCAAGGATCCTTCAACCGCGTATCTATTCGCCAGCATTGTCGGCGACTGGGGAGCCGACTTCGTTAACCTTGGCGTGATCATTGCAATACTAGGCTGCTGGTTGTCTTGGACCATATTGGTCGCGGAAGTGCCGCAAATCGCGGCTCAGGATGGAACATTCCCCCGATTCCTGGCAAAGGAGAATCGCAAAGGGGCACCTTCTGCGGCATTGGTGGTATCCAGCATCTTGATGCAGGTCATGATGTTTGTGCCCCTGATCGAGAAACAAGCCTGGCTATTTCTGTTGGGAATTACTGGTGTTATGGTGCTTCCGGCATACCTTGCCAGCGTTCTTTTCTTGAGCAAATCAGCACTACGGACATCGAGAACTTCGACCGATTCTACGAGAGAGACCAAAACAGCGCTTGCTCAACCTTCAAAGTATGGCCGAGGTTTTATGCTCTTTACCGGAGCCATGGCCAGCGTGTATGCCATCTGGTTGCTGTATGCTGCCGGTCCCAAGCTACTCGCTTTGTCGCTGATTTTGTACGCCCTTGGTATTCCGATCTACTGGTGGACCGACTCCCGAGGGAAGCACCCCAAACCTGTAAGATCCTCCTAGCAACAGTTCCGCTCCCCGATCTTTCCAGAAGGGACACTCTTCGAAACCAATCCAGTGAACACCCTCGATACAGCCACGCGTTCTGCCAGCAATCTACGACAGGGGTGCGATTTCTGATCGCCCTCGGAATGACAACCGTTGCAGCGATGAATGGCGGCATGCGTTCTTGGCGTGCCGAAGGGTTTGGCGTCTCTCGTAGCGTACCGATGGTTGATCGAATACTGCGCTCCCCTGCGCCAGGTCATGGGTCTGATGAGAGATTGTTGGAACGAGGAAACATGAAGGACAAGTTCCTTACCCGAGGTGCCATCGAAGAGCATCTTGGCGATACAGCAAAGGTGCGTCGGGTCAAACTTGCGGCGTTCCTATTGGCGACACAAACTTCCTGCGTCGATGGTCGCGAAGACCGAGCGATCATTGGTACACCCGGGGGGGACGCGGGAGAACTCATGCTCGGGCTAGCGGCCGTTGAGAAAGTGACCGGAGCGCGCGTTGATATCGCTAATGTCGGTGCACTGACGCGAGCTTTTGCGGACACCTTCGGCGGCATCTATCTGCACACCGATAACCATGCTCTCAATCGATTGGCACGCTCACTACAAGCTGACAGTCGCTTGGCGGAAAAGGCAGCTACCTTGAAGTCAATCTACGATTGGGAGAACTTCCTAAAGCGACCTCCGCTTGACCTAAGAGATGCACTCATTGAACACCTCATTGAGCCCGTCCACATTGGGTGCGGCCATCTGAGGTTAGCGTTGACCAACCCCGTTGGATACAAGCTCAGGCCAGAGCTTCTAACTGCCTTCTTCCGCGCGTTTTACACCGAACTGTGGGCGGGACCGTCTGATCTTGAGTGGGTTGTCCTCGGAGGAGATCATAATGAAGGTGCTGTCGTGAACGTAACCGTGGAAGGGGAACTTCACCCCTTCTCCGAAGTGGCCATGATCGCGCCATCGATTGGTGGAACTCAAATGTTTGTAAATCATCCGCAGGTGGTGGCCTACCTGCGAGATCAGACCGCTCATTTCCTTACCACGAAGGTCAACAAGCTCCTTCCGCCAGGTAGGCGCCTCGGAGAGAGTCTTTCCGAGGCAATTCCCTTGCTCGGCGTAGAACAAGCTCAAGCTACATTAGCGGCACTCGCGACCGGTTTGCCGACGTTCAACATCCATTTCTCACATGATGGCTCGATTGACGTTGTGGAAGGCGATGCCATCCCAACCGCGATTGCCGAACTTGCAGAAAGCAAGAAAAAGAGCCGAACGAAAAGCCGGAAAGCGAGCCGTAAAAAGACCTGAGCAAAGTCTGTTTCCTAATAAACCGGGTAGGAATCAATATCTACAGGCTGGACGACCCGCCAGGCGTCCATCAGTAAGAGACGGAAGAGGGGTTGACTCGTCTGTACCAAATGATACATTTATGTATCATGATGGCACTACCCCGTTCGACGAAAGATTCTCTACTAGCAGCCGCGATCGAGGTCTTATCTATACGGCCAAGGGCGACACTGGCCGAGATTGCGGAAGCGGCAGGAGTACGCCGAGTCACCCTGCACCGGCTACTCGGCACGCGTGATGAACTGCTGAAGGAAATCGCGATTCAGTCTCTCGCGGAAATGGACGAGGCCTGCCAAAAGGCAAGTGAAGACGCACAGTCAGCGATCGATGCTCTCAGAGCCAGCGTCGAGGCATTGGTGCCCGTTGGCGACCGGTGCCATTTTCTCTGGACCCAGTCCGAGGTCTGGGAAGAGCCAAGTGTTGCCAAGGAAGTTGCTCGTCAGAATACAGAGCTAGCCGACCTTATCGACGAAGCGAAGGCGGAAGGTTCGATTGCAACCGACATTCCCAACGCATGGATCATCGCCGCTATCGAAGCGGTTGTCTTCGCCGCCTTGACTACTGCTCGCGCTGGCGATGTTGCTGTGAACGATGCCGGAAAACTCGCTGCTAGAACACTATTTGCGGGACTGGAAAAACCTTCCAATAGACAACGTCGGAGACCCAAACAATGAGAGCCCTAGGTGCATTGACTGCTCATTTCAAAGTCATCGCGACTGCCCTCGTCGTCACAACCTCTTTTTTCAGTGGCTCGTTGTCCAAAGCCGAACAATCCAACGAGCCAAGACTAGGTCGCAAAATTGAAGACTTCGTTCTCAGAAACGCGATCAATGGCGAGCAGTGGAAGCTGTCCGAACAATACGAACAAGCCAAGGTAGTCGTATTGTACTTTAACTCGACGGAGTGTCCTGTCACAAATCGATATCTTCCGTCATTGGAAAAATTGCGCGCGCGTTTTGTTGACGAGGGTGTTATCTTTGTGACCATCAATAGTAATCAACACGAATCGACAGAAGACATCCGACAGCACGCGCGAGAATATGAGCTGCAAATTCCGGCTCTGCATGACGCTAAGGGGGATGTTGCCCGAAGCCTCGCCGTCACTCGAACATCCGAGGCCATCGTCCTCGAACGTGATCTGACGATGCGGTATCGTGGCGCGATCGACGACAGGTATGAGAGAGGAGTAACTCGACCCAAGGCCGACACCAACTTTCTGCATGATGCCATTCAAGCCGTCCTAAACGGGACTGCCGTCAAGATTTCCATCACGGAAGTCGAGGCCTGCCCACTCAACCTTGCACCTGTCGAAGCGGTCAGTGAATCACCAGAGCACATTACGTACGCAGAACATGCGGCCGCCATCATTCAGCGCCGTTGTCAGGCATGCCATCGCCCCGATGGAATCGGTCCTTTCAAGCTGATGACATATGAAGATGCGAAAGCGTGGGCGGCATCGATTCGGGAAGTCGTAACTCAAGGTCTCATGCCGCCCTGGCACGCTGAAGCACCTCATGGGCATTTCTCGAATGACAGAAGCCTGACCGAAGAAGAGCGGGCCATGCTACTCGGTTGGATTGACGATGGAACAATGCAGGGCAACACAAAAATGTTGCCGGCGCAGCGGACCTACTCCGATTCTTGGAGCATTGGAACGCCGGACCTCGTGGTTAGCATGGACAAGCCTGTCAGCGTACCAGCGGAAACTCCGAAGCTGGGTGTGCCCTATAAGTACATCTGGGGTGGCAAAGCATTCCGGCGAGAATCATGGGTGACGGCAGCCGAGGTCCGCCCGGGCGCGGCGGAAGTTGTACATCACGCCAGTGTTTACATCGTTCCCGAGGGGGTGAGTATCAAACTCGTCGGTGACGAACTCCCCGGCGGGCTACTTGGCGACCTGACTTCTCCCATCAATGACCTTCCCCACTTGGTGTCCTTTGTTCCAGGCGACAACGCATTTGTCCGACGCGAAGGCCTTGCGATGCGAATCCCTAAAGGGGCGCGACTGTTGTTCGAGATGCACTACACACCAACCGGAAAGGCAGCCACGGATCGCACGCAAGTAGGACTGAGATTCGCATTAAAGCCTCCCACGCACGAGGTGCTCTCGACTGCGGTCATCAACTATTGGTTTTCTATTCCCCCAGGAGCTTCCAATCACCGAGTGCGAGCAAAGACAGGCAGGTTCAAAAGAGATAGCGTTTTGCTGACTATGAACCCTCACATGCACTATCGAGGCAAATCTTTCAAATACGAATTAGTAAGACCATCCGGCACGCGGTCTTTGTTGCTTCATGTGCCGAATTACAATTTCGAATGGCAGACTACCTATGTGCTTGCCAAACCGATTTCGATCCCGAAGGGATCACGCATCGAGTGCACGGCCACGTTTGATAACTCGCAGGCTAACCCGTTTAACCCTGATCCAACAGTGCGTGTGACGTGGGGCGAGCAAACTTGGGAAGAGATGATGCTTGGTGGATTTGAGGTTTACGAAGAATAGTAAGTTTGCCAAGCCATCCATGGTCGAGATGATGGAATCGAGCAGCAATCCGCTAGGCGGAAAGAGCGTTTCCCTGCGGAACCTCATCGCGTGTTTCCGTTGGCAAATCGTTTGCACTTGGTTCTTGGTGATCCTCGAAGCCGCGATGATGTTGACTTTTCCACTACTGTTAGGGATTGCCATCGATGGAATGCATCGGCAGAGCTTCCTTGGTTTGTCACTGCTTGGCGGTGTGGGCGTGTTGACGGTTGTAGTTGGTTCCGCTCGTCGTTTCTATGACACACGTGTTTACTCGCGCATCTACATTGCTGCTGGAAAACAGATTGTCGAACAAGAGCGTAAACGCAATGCGAATGTGTCCGTAATCTCGGCACGCACTAACATGGTGAGAGAATTGGTTGAGTTCCTGGAATCTTCGTTGCCGGGGATCGTTGATTGTGTGATCGGGCTACTCGGCACATTAGTGATGATTTGTTTTTTGCAGGTCAAAGTATTTGCTGGCTGCCTCATCGGTGGCCTTACCCCTTTCTTCGTCCACTTTGAATGAGAGAACCTGGGGTTAGATGGCTGCTGTTCTGGAGTGAGGCCGGAGGCCGAGCGGAAGAACAGCAGCGGGCAGCAAATGTTGCAGGGGTCTGGTAACCCAACGAACTGTGTGGTCGGTAGTGGTTGTAATCGAGCCGCCAGCGGTCGACAACCCAGCGGGCATCTTCAAGTCCTACGTATAGCTCGCGGTCCAACAGCTCATCCCTGAAGCGACTGTTGAAGCTTTCCACGTAGCCGTTCTCCCAGGGACTGCCTTTGGCAACAAACAAGGTCTTCACGTGGGCTTGATCCAGCCAACGTGTCACGGCTCGGGCTACAAACTCCGGACCGTTGTCACTCCTCAAGTTATCGGGTGCACCACGCACGGCGAACAGGTACTGAAGTACCTCGATGACATGCTGCGACTTGAATGACCAAGCCACCTCGATCGCCAGGCTCTCGCGGGTGAATTCATCGATCACCACCAGCATCCGTAGCTTGCGGTTCTTTTCGGTGCGGTCTTCGACAAAGTCGTAGCTCCATACATGGTTTGGCCTCAATGCTCGCTTTCGCACACAGCTGTTCTCACTACCGCCACGCGCGAGCCGACGACGTTTATGCTGTTTTCGGGGCACCTGCATGCCTTCCTCCCGCCATAGACGTTCCACTCGCTTGTGGTTGATCTTCCAGCCACGCTTGGTCAACGCATCGTGAATTCGCGGACTGCCGAATCTGGGACGCCGGGCCGCGATCCTTCGCATCTCGGCCAATAGCATCGCTTCATCAGACGGACGACGCCTCACGTGTCGCTGAGTCGATCGGGATTGGCCCAGTACCCGGCAAGCCCGGCGTTCCGAGACCTTCTCGGGCCCCAAACGACGACGAACTTCGATAACGGTTCGCCTTCGCCGTTCGGGGCTCACCAGTTTCCCTTGGAAGCTTCCTTGAGGATCTCCATGCCCAGAGCCTGCTCAGCCACCAGCTTCTTCAGCCGGGCGTTCTCTTTCTCGAGAGCCCGCAGTTGCTTGACCATCTCCGGAGCCATGCCGCCATACTTCTGCCGCCAGCGGTAATAGGTCTGCTCGGTGATCCCGAGCGTCTTACAGATCTCCGGCACCTTCTGGCCCTTACCAAGAGAAACGTCTGCTAAACGCAACTTCTCAATGATCTGCTCGGTCGTATGTCTGATTCGCTTCATCCGAAAGAATCCTCTCCGGGCTTCGCCCGGTCTGCGATTCTCTCAATTCAGCTGGTACGATTCAAAGGGGAAAGGCCAGTCTGACGTAATCGAAACGAAGACGGAGCAGTAAGGTATGACACGCCTTTCACGAAGTGATCTCATCAACTGGGCAGATACAAAGCCGTCAGAGGGACAGTTGCCAGAATTAATTCGTCGGCTCATCATGGCATCCAACTCGGCGGTTGAAACGATCGTTATGCCATATGGGGACTCGGTTGGACGCTCGGGGCTTGACGGCTATGTCTACGCAAAGAGCAGTTCCAGTCATGTCCCCGAAGGTGCTTCAATTTGGGAGTTAGGTACAAACAAGGACCACGTCAGGAAAGCCAATGAAGACTTCAAGAAGAGAACAAGCGGAACAGCGGGTTTTCGACAGAAGGAATTGAACTATCACTGTGTCACTCCAAGGCACTGGGAGAAGAAAGCAACGTGGGAGTCTGGTCCGGGGACGGCCAAGGAAAAGATCGTCGGTCATTGGAAGGCCGTCCGCGTATTTGACGTCGATGACATTCTCGGTTGGTTAATAGATTGCCCGAGCGTCGAGGCTTGGTTTTCTCGGATGCTTGGAAAAGCAACGGCTGGCCTCAGAGATGTCGAAGGCTATTGGAAGAATGTTTCGACGACACGTACATGCGTTCTGAAGCCAGCCGTTCTCCTCGCTGGGCGTGAAGAGTTGACGAAGACAGTCCAGTTACACGTTGCAAGTGGCGACGATAATCCCGTCCCGCTGGCAATAACCTGCAGATCCCCAGCTGAAGTCGTACCGTTTGCTGTCGCCTCGGTAGTTGATTCTGGCGACGATGTGGCGATTGCACGCACAGTCGTCGTCGATTTACGCGTACAGTGGGAACAACTCATCACTGAAGAATCTGGCTTGGGATTAATCATTGCTCCACAAGTGCAGCTGAGTCGAGAAGAACTACAACAGGCAGCGAGCCAGAATCATCGAGTCATCTACTGTTCCACCACCGGAGACATGGGGCTGCCACGTCTCACTGAGTTTGAGGTGAGCAAAGCTCTAACTTCGTCTGGCGTAGGCGAAGCGGAGGCAACTCAACACGCGAAACAGTGTGGTGGAAACGGGCAGCTTCTACTGGATCGGTTGTTCGGGCTCGACTTGCCAGCAAGTTCGATCAGGTCAAGTCTCGATGACCGACTAAAGGCAACCTGCCTGCTTCTCGTCGGCTGGGATGGCGACAGTGCAGCCGATCGAGAGGTATTCTCGATCCTTTCGGGTCTGGCTTACGAACAAATCGAAACTTCACTCATTTCAGATTCAAACGACCCCGATGGACTCCTTTTTCGAGCTGATGGGAAGTTCAGACTTCTTTCACCAGAGCTTGCTTGGATTCGCTACGCATCGCTCATCACAAAGTCCGTGGTAGAGGATTTTGCTGATGTTGTGCAATATCTGCTGACTGACGACGATCCAACTGCAGGCATGTCGGGAGAGGAGCGGCTTACGGCTCAGTTTCTCGGTAAGCATCCAGAATTCTCACGAACATTGCGGCATAACGTCGTGCATGCACTGGCGATCGCTAACTCAATTGGTGTCCCGCGTTTGAATCTCGATCCTTCCATGAGCCCGTCGTTTGTGGACTGGATCGTGCGGTCGACTTTGAATGGCGCGGGCTTCAGTCGCTGGGCTTCCTTTGGCAGCGAACTATCGATTCTGGCCGAAGCCGCGCCAGATCCAGTGCTGGACGCTCTTGAACGCGATCTTCACGCGGACGGACCGCTTGCAGAGGTAATGGAAAAAACTGAGACCGGTCTCTTCTGCTGGCCTGCACACACAGGCATTCTCTGGGCGCTCGAAAGACTTTGTTGGTCCCCGCAGCATCTGGAACGAGCCATCTGTATTTTGTTGCGGCTGGCCGGACTTAATCCTGAGATTAGATCAGGCAACAATCCTTCGAACTCGATTCAGGAGACTCTACAGCTCTACTGCCCGCAGACGAACGCCGACTGGCCAACCCGACAGACAGCCATCGCTCGAATGTTGAAAGAAGATGCAGGAACGGCCTTCAGACTGGTCATCGCGCTCTTTCCTTCGGGGCACTCAAGCTGGATGTGTCGTGAATTGCCAACGTGGCGAGACTGGGCTCACGGGTATAAGTCGCGCACAACATATCAACAAATCGCCGTTGAAATTCGATGGTGTGTCGAACAACTCCTAGCGATTGCTGCTGGCGATGCCGAGCGATGGTGCGCTCTCATTGAACTCTGTGGGGACGTCGAGGACGAACAATATAGGGATATCCTTGGCAGCTATGAGTCGAAGCTGGCTGACGAAGCGTTTGAGCAGGAGGACAAACGTCTGCTTTGGGAAACGATCAACGCCATGCTGGTCGCTATGGAGTGGAGATCAGCCCGACGACGGTTGGAGAATGGTGAAGTAGTTGATGAGAATGAACTTGAAGATTCGGAAGTTGAGTCCGTATCACATTTCCCCGGACAAGTTGATCTCTACGAGAGATTTGGACCACAATTGCGCCAATTACTCGAAGCTTCAACGCCGGAGGATCCTGTTCTTGCTGGATGCCACGCTTATTTGCAAGGACTTCATCCGAACCACTGCACTCGGCATTTCTCGGATCGCGGCAACTACGAGAAACAGCAAGAACTTATCGATGAAGCGCGAAGGTCCATTGCGTTAAGAGTCTGGCGTACCAAAGGTCTGGACGGTTTACGAAGCCTGGCGGAGATTGCTCACGTCGATGCAGACGGTGTTGGAAGAACAGCAGCAGTTACTGAAGAAGTGTCAGTCGAACTTGATGAGCTACTTCCACTCCTTTCGTCAAAGACGCAGTCAGACCGAATGTTCGCGAGCGGATTTGTCGCTATTTGGGCGTGGCAGCACAAAAATTCGCTTTCGACCAAAGTGTTTCCTCTTTTGCCGACGATGTCCTCGGATGAGACGATTTCGTCGTATCTGCGCTGCCTCCCTCCCGTACCGGAAGTCTGGGATTGTATTGACCAACAAAGCGAGGCCGTCCAGAAGCTTTACTGGAAGAATGCACCAGTGCCTTGGGAAATCCCAGAGGGAAGGCTTCCGTATTTTATCAGAAACTTGAATAAGGTCGCCCGCGCGGATCGAGCGGTCGACCTGCTGACCGGTCGAAGGAAGGACATCGGCGACCGCGACGTTGATTTAGTCTTTGAGGTGTTGGAAGCGTTGCCCCTTGTCGAGCTGCATCCAGACGAGCGACACGGCGGCAGTCTGTCGTGGAATATTCAGGAACTCTTCAGTGTGCTCTACAAGTTTGGAATGTCTCAAGTCGAACGGCTTGTTCTGTTGGAACTGCTTTATCACCATGTGTTCGAAAGCGACGAAAGCCGGAAATTTCAGCCAAAAGGACTGCTGGTTGCGATCAGGGATTCTCCGATTCTGTTCGTCGATTTGCTCAAATATCGCTACAAAGACGACAGCGGCGCATCGACCACACCAGAGGACGAACAGACTAACGCTGTAGCGAAGCAAGTAATTGGACTGCTTCACCACCTTGCAGAACTGCCGGGACAGTCCGAATTGTGTCCAATGAGTGGCCGGACGACTGCGGATTGGGTTACTGAAGTGATTCAAATCGCATCTGAAAATCGGTATCTCACTGCGGTTGGACTCCTGCTTCCTGACATCATAACAAGTGGAGCATGGAACATGATTGAAACATGGCCCACGGCCGATATGGCCGAAGCCATCAATATTCTAGCTGACGCAATCCCAGAAATATTCCCACGACATCTCGCCGTCAGCCTCTCGATCGCTCGAGGCTTTCACTGGCTTGATCCATCCGGACAGTCAGAGAAAAGCCAAGCCGAGAAACTCCGAATTCGAGCGGGCCAACTTGTACAAACCTGCCCAGCCGCATCAAGGGCACTACTGGACGTTGCACAAGGACTTGATTCCGAGGCAAGAAGTAATGTAGAGCGTGCGAAGTGGCAGCGATGATTCAAACAGGGCGATACCCTGAGCCACGATACCAGAGGATCCTCTCTCGTAATTTGGTGACCACGACCAAATCACTGAAACGGCGACCGCGTCCGGGGCTGACATGTGCGCGAAAATGGGGTGCCGAAATCTGCACAGGACCGACACACCGAAGCAGACTAAGGTGGCGTGTCATTATCAGTATTCTCATGCTCGGAGTTGATCACCGTTGGGCTTATAGCATTCGCAAGAATTGTTTTGGGTTGCAATAAGGATTTTCTTTCCCACCGAATGCCACTTGCGACTGAATGCGTCCTCAGGTCAGAGGTGGTAGCTCTTCACGGCCACGAGATTCGCATCGGATAACCCCCCACCCCAGAAATTGCGCCCAAAAAATTGCGAGCTTGGACGGGCGGTCCACGGGGCGCGAAGATCTAGCCTGGATATTTCATTGGCTGAGCGGGACGCCCCTCTAGCGCGAAAGCCTTAGTTACGGTAGAAATTGGAGTTGCAACACTTCAACACCCTTACCGAACCAAGGCTTTCACGATGACACAGTGTAAACGGAAGAAGGCGACTCTGAAACGGCTGCGGCGGCGAGAAGTTGCAGCGGATTTCAACGGCGGACGATTGACCAGCGACGGGGGGTTGCTGGTGCTTCGCGAGGTCGAGCGGCGGCTCGGCTTGCTGGATGCGGTGAATGCGGCGATTCCCGATCCACGTGACCCTCGCTATACCGTGCACGAGCAACGCGAGTTGCTCGCGCAGCGGATCTTTGCCATTGCTGCCGGGTACGAAGACGAAAACGACCACGACCAACTGCGACACGATCCGGCCCTGCAAGTGGTCGCGGAGCGAGAGCCGGAAGAAGACCAGCCTCTGGGAAGTCCTTCGACACTTTGTCGCTTAGAGAATCGCATTTCACGCCAGACCGTCGGCCGTCTTCATCAGGTACTGGTGGATCAGTTCCTGACAAGTTACGACGAGCCTCCCGATGAAATCGTGCTCGATCTGGACGCCACCGATGATCCGCTGCATGGCCAGCAGGAAGGGCGTTTCTTCAACGGCTATTACCGCTGCTACTGTTATCTGCCGCTGTACGTCTTCTGTGGATCGCACCTGTTGGTAGCGCTACTGCGAAGCAGCAACATCGACGCCGCGAAGCACTGCCGGGCTGTCGTACGGTTGCTGGTGCGTTATGTCCGCAAACACTGGCCTCAAACGCGGATCATTCTTCGTGGCGACAGTGGATTCTGCCGCTGGAAGCTGATGCGTTGGTGCGACAAGAACAACGTGGATTACATCGTTGGGGTCGCCAGAAATCCCCGTCTCCAAGCGGCCTGCGAGCCTTTGATGAAAGACGCGGAAGCGGAGTTTGAAACCACCGGCGAGAAGGTGCGACGGTTTGCCTGGTTGGATTACGCAGCACATAGCTGGGATCGTCGCCGACGCGTGATTGCGAAAGCCGAGCGTTTGCCCAAGGGGCGAAATCCTCGTTTCGTTGTCACCACGTTGAAAGGCGATCCGCAGCAACTCTACGAAGACGTGTATTGTCAACGCGGTGATATGGAGAATCGGATCAAAGAGCAGCAACGAATGCTCTTCGCCGATCGGACCAGTTGCCAAGCCATGCTGGCCAATCAATTCCGGCTGCTGCTCTCCGGGTTGGCTTATACGTTGCTCGACGCCCTTCGCCGCATTGCCTTAGTCGGCACGGAAATGGCCACCGCACAGTCAGACACCCTTCGACTGAAACTCATCAAAGTGGCCGCGCGTGTCCGTGTCACCGCACGACGAGTCGTGTTTCATTTGGCAAGCTGTTGCCCATGGGAGCCACTTCTGCGTCAAGCGCTGACGACGCTCTACGACACCAGCTAACGCACCACGGCACCTCTGCTTACCGCATGGCCCAGCGGGGAGAAAGGGGGCCTTCTGCGCTCCCTTCGACAAAATCTCGCTCCGCTGCTGAAATCGACCGCCCCGCCCAAAAAAACCCCGGCAACAAACAACGGATGAAATATCCGGGCTAACCCTGGACCCCATTGCGTGACCAGAGCAACAACACCCTGGCCCGAACGAGTAGCCGAAACTCAAACCAGGCAGCGATTTCCCACAAGATTTGCTAGGCAAAAGATCACCGACGCCCAAGCTAAACCAGGGCAAGTGATCCCTGCGTACTGCAGTAGAAGCGGTGTCGCCCTCGTGAAGGGGGCCGCCTAGAGTTAATGGCCACCTTGGGTCCGGCATCTCAAGCGAAATGCCGGCCCATTCTCGGTGGCTCTGGGCGTGGAATGCCCTGTGGAAATGTTCGTTCCGCCTCTCAGGAACGAGTGCCGAGTACCGTGCACCGACTTGCACAGGTTGATTCGGCACAGGATCTGACAAATTCATCGCCATCGTTCTTCTCCTTCTGGTAGTCACAAAAAAGTGATGCCCCTACCAGCCGGGATGGCGTTGCATTGGTGTTGCGTTAGAAAGTCACTAAATGCCGTGGTTTACGGCCAAAAAAAACCTCTTTGTTGCAGCATGTGTTGAATTCGATCAATCCCAATCGTCGCAATCTTCATCTGCAGAGTCGTCGTAATTTCCGTCGGCAGGGTCGCTCTCGTAGTAGGCCTCTAAGTCCCGGCTGCCATCTTCGTGGAAGGTCTGAATACCCGCCGGCAAGTCATCTTTGCTCCCGCTGAAAAGCTCGAACACTTTGTGGAACATGTGGTTTCGCTTTTTGGACAAAAACGTGTGATCAAACCCACATTCTTTCGCGATCTGTCTTCTCGAGAGAGATGTGTCATTCAGAAACAGAGCTAATGCAGCGGCAGTCCTTATCGTACTGCTGCTCAGATTTGACGCATTCGGCAGTTCACCTGCGAACGATTCAAGGAATGGCACCTCCAACTCCGACGTCTTAAAGTGGCGGGACAATTGATCTGCACGACGCTGTAGCGCGGCAGCAACCTCCTCCCGGTGGGAATCCGAGATCATTGCTGTAATCGTTAGCTCTTGACTCTTAGGAAGAGCATCGACCGCTTCCCACACCTTGTCACGGAATTCTCTCCAAAACTCACGCTCGTTCCAGTCGGCTTCAATAAAATCGTCGATCGCGCGGTTTACGAGAGGCCCGTAGTGTTGGTCATCACCAAAGTCTAGAGCTGGGTATTCTTTGCCGCTGAGCGTGGGATCTTTTTCCTTGTGAAATAATCGCAAATCGGACAAGGCGTCGGCCATCTCATGGATTGAACTGATTAGGCATTCCTTCATCACGTGGCCTATAAACTCAAGAATGCTGACAAGACCACCGTTTCGCACGGATTCATCAATAACTATTTGCTGACTATTTGGCCCATGTCCGATTACCTGAAAACCATCTGCATCAACTGTGTGAATGCCATCCAACTGCAGGAGGATTTCAGCGTCACCGTATGTTAGTTTTGAGTTAAGGTGGGAGACGCAGTTCCTCCAGAACTCACTGGTTAAAGCCTTCCTCTTCTTCTTCTCGACTTGGCTCGCCAGTTGAAGGCACGCCTCCGCCTCCTTGAGAGTTTTGAGCAGCACGTCCAGCAGTGCTGAACGCAAGATACGGACTTGCTTGTTGCCAAGCTCGGCTGCCTTGTTTGTTGGCTCCGAAGTCGCACTGTTTTCTTGATAGAAACATAATCGTGAAAAGAGTTCGTCGAGCCACACGCAGTCGACAAATCTCCCAGGGCTATAACCGTATTCACAGATGTAGCGTCGCTCTTCTCGAGTGTATTTCCTATACGCCGATATGCGATCAGCAAATTCTTTCAGCGTAAAGAATGCGCGACTCGGTCCGTCATCGATATTTGCAAAGTGGCGTGAAGCCCAGCACCGTTCGAAATCGGCGCGCTGGTTTAGCGGTAACTTTGGTGATTCACTGTTAGAAGCTGTGTCCCAAAGCCAACTAAGTTGTTGTGTATGACTGATTCTCGCGCCGCCAACCATATCTCTTAGCGGCGCCCATTTTCGGACCTTATGCAGCCAGCTGAACTGTCGCAACACATCAAGCCGAGATGTCCTGGTTCAGCGTGAAATGGAATTTTACCTTACTGGCGTTAACTAGTTGAGCGGCTGTTGCCGCGGGGTTGATATTGCGTACACGCAGACCAGGGGTGCTCATTGCCGCCCCCTGGACTCCTGGCTAGCCTCTCCTCCTATTCTTGTTAGGCGGCGGTTGCGTTATCTCGTTCGGCTTGGCGTCGTTGAGCACGTCGTGTTCTGGCCGCTGCTAGTTTTCGCTCGCGTTCGTCGAAGGTCGCCTGTTGGCGACCGGCCAGGCGGTTCGCGGGCGTGACGTAGCCGATCGCGCTGTGCAACCTTCGATGGTTGTAGTCGTCCACGAATCGCTCGACGAGCCCTCTGGCATCTTCCAGTGACAGGGGTACGTTGGGGCGAATACACTCGCTCTTCAGCGAACCGTGCCAACGTTCGATCTTCCCGTTGCTCTGCGGATAGTACGGGCTGGTGCGGACGTGCGTCATGCCAGCCATGCGGACGAACTCCTTGAAATCCTTGGCGATGAACTGCGGGCCATTGTCGGTGATGATACGAGGCGAGACGCCGGGAAAGCGTTCGCGGGAACGCTCCAGCACGATCTCGACATCGCGTTCAGTCATGCTCTCCCGCAGTTCCCAGTGCACCAGATAGCGACTGCAACCATCCAGCACGCTGATGAGATAGTAAAAAGTGCCACACACGTTGACATATGAAATATCGACATGCCAATGCTCGTGTGGCTGCATCGGTTGCTGAAACCCCTGGCCTTTGCCGCTTTCGGTGCGGTTCCACCGCTCAAAACAGCCGGCACCTTTGAGCACGCGATAGACCGTTGCGGGGCTGACCGCGACGACATCCGCGTCCATCATCATGTACGCCCATGTACGCCAGCCGGCGATAGCCTTCGTCGGAATGTTCCGCATGAAAGGCGATAATCGCCTGTTTTTCCCACTGCTCGAGCCAATGATCCCGCGGCACCAACGCGTTGTGTTCGTTCACCTTGCCGTACCTTCGCTTCCAGTCGTAGAACTTGCTGCAACCGATGCCAGCCCACCGCAGAAGTTTCCCGACGGGCAGTTCGGTCCGCCCGCTCCACTGGCGGACGTAATCGACGACTTCGTCGCGCGTGTCGTGAGAAACCCACCGTCCATTCAGAGTTCCCCACACTCTTTTTTTGCTTTGACGTTCTCCTCCATCAACTCGGCGATCACTTCATTCTTGGTCGAGAGCTTGGCCTGGAGTTGCTCGATGCGACGCTCCGCAGTCGACTTGCCGCTCGCCTTCCGCTCAAACGCGACGGCACCTCCTTCAAACAACTGTTTCTGCCACTGATAGAACTGCGTCGGCAGAATCTGATGCTTGTCGCACAGATCGGAAACGGCAATGCCATCGACCAAGTGCTGCTTGACGATCAAAACCTTCTGCTCGCCCGAAAAATGCCGCCGTTCACGCTTGGCGGAACTGTTGCTGGAACCCTTCATGGAATCCTCCTTCGATTCGACGTATGCTAACGCCCGCGAAGAGAAATTCCAGTTCCGACTGAGGCAGGACACCAACAGCAAAAAAAAACCCGAAACTCTTGAGCAAAACGAAGTCATTTGGTGACTACGTACTACGGAGGGCGATCTTTCGACAAGGCCTACGCGACTCATGAGTCACCCGATGACCGAGTTGTTACGTTTCTTTACACTACTTAACAAGAAGGAGAGTCTATGGTTACCGATTGTCTACCGCTGCTGGTCGACGTGAGAGAGGTGTCACGAATGCTGTCCTGCTCTCCCAGGCACGTCTACAGGCTCGCGGATCGTGGAGCCATTCCAAAGGCCATCAAACTCGGTGGGCTCAGGAGATGGGATCGTGGTGAACTTGAGAGGTGGGTGCAGGAGCAGAATCCGTCCAACACGCGTCCACTCGGCGTCCATAGAGTACCGACGTCGTAAAGCACCGCACAGAAAGGATTTATTATGCGGCGTCCAAGACGTCCATGGAAATCCAGAAACTTATACCAGATCCGTATAGGAAATGTACTCGCCACGTATCCCTATAAACTATGAATGATTTCTTAGTGAATCTAATTCCAAAAAAAACTTGGACGTCTTGGACGCTTAGTACTAAGTCCTAATGCTCCAGGCCCTTACGGGGTCCGTAATCGGGCAGATTCTTTGGACGCCGTCCTGACGTCTTTTTCTCTCTCCGCGAAGAACTGTTCCACGGGGCACGGTTCGCAGGGTTGATCTCTCTTTGGCACTTGAGGAGCTAGTTATGACATTGCGCAGTAATCCAGCGGCAGCGGAACGGATGTTGAAGATTCTCGGCAATGGGACTTGCGAGATCAGGGCCCTCGGCTCCGGTCAACCACTCAACGGGTATTTCGGCGATCCGGCATCCGCTGCTCAAGCCGCCTGCGAAATCAATGAGGCACACGGCCTTCGCAACGTCTACGTTACCGTCAACGAAATTCGCGAGGGTTACCGTGAGTCTTATTCAGAGAAGCTAGAAGGAGGGACTGCTGTTAAGGCGAATGACATCATCCGGCTACGGCATCTCGTGTCGGACATCGATCCGTTGAAACCAAAGGGCGTTACCGACCCTGCGACCGAGAGTGAGCATGCTGCTTCGTACGCTGTGCGTAGGCAACTCAAGCAACACCTCACCAGCCGTGGCTGGCCCTTGCCGGTCGAAATGAGTTCAGGGAACGGCTGCTACCTAA
Organism: Pirellulales bacterium; assembly: GCA_965227275.1. Lineage (GTDB taxonomy): Bacteria > Planctomycetota > Planctomycetia > Pirellulales > JAEUIK01 > CAZNXE01. The sequence continues at coordinate 5,075,984 of CBDDFU010000001.1, forward strand.
TCTACCGCATTGATCTCCCTAACAATACTGAACATGTTGAGCTGATTCGGCGTGTCTTGGCATCTCTGGGGAACTTATACGACAGCAAGGACGCGAAGGTCGATCGAAATGTCCATGATCCGGGCCGGGTCTTTCGATTGGCAGGGACGATCAACAGAAAGGGTGATGAGAGCTCTGAGCGTCCCTACCGAGTTGCCAGCCTGATATCAGTACCTGAAGGAGATGACCTGAAGCCTGTGAGCGAGGAGCAGCTTCGAGAGATTGCTTCCAATGAGATCGAATCGCAGAAGAACAAGCCGATGTGGTATCAAGCTCTTGCCAAGGCTTCTCCCGCGGAACGCGACAAGAGAGTTGAGGCCCTAACGACTTTTCTGAAGAATCACGACCGTGTCCCTGTTTCTATCTCTGAGGAAGAGCGTTTTACGAAAATCGATCTTCCATACTGCACGCGGGGCGCGGAACACGCGGACGGGAATCCGGCGGTGTTTGTACGCCCAGACGGTACCATCGGCTACCACTGCTTTCACACGAAATGTAGCCACATCGGTTGGCATGAATTCCAAGAAGCGCTGGGTTCCACATTTGAGGATCCGGTATTCGGAGGAATTGTTGCCTTGGCCTACGACAATCCTCGCATGCTCGCTCATCGCTTCCTGCAAGGATTCCGGGCACCGGATGATGCCTACAAGATCGCCCACTTCTTGTGCGACACGTATCGCTTCTATGACACGGTCGGTTGGCGGAAGCTCAAGCCCGGTGAACTCAACGCGGAGGTTCGGGGCTCCATTCAGGAGGCCTTCGATGAACACGCGCGGTCAACAGGCAAAGGGGCCCTGGCCAAGCCTGTGAAGTCGGCGCTTGTTGGTGACACGTTCGGAGCCATCCAAACGATCTGTTCCCAAGACGTGGCTCCCGACTTCCAAGTTCCGTTTTGGTTTGAGAAACAAACCTCCTGGGCTCCCGAGGACTTGCTGGTCTTGCAAAACGGCTTGCTCGATATCAGGAAGTACGTCCAAGGGGATAGAGAAGTGTTGAGACCGATCACCCCGAAGCTCTTCTTCCAGCATCGGGCGAAGTTCGATTTCGATCCGAATGCCCCGCAACCATCAGCGTGGCACTCGTTCCTCAACACCCTAAAGCAGGACGAAGACTGGATCGCATGTCTTCAAGAGATCATGGGTTATTGTCTCTGGTTGGGTTTTGATGTCCAAAAGTACTTCATGTTGATCGGTCCACCACGTTCAGGAAAAGAGACGATAACCAGGGTTCTGACCGACCTCCTCGGCGGGGCCGTCTGTAGTCCGAATCTAGAGGATTTTGTGAAGGAGTTCGGTCTTGAGCAGGCACTCGGCAAGCGTCTGGCGATTGTTCCAGAAGCCGTCTCCCCAGGGCGGAACGAGGATAAAATCGTCTCGCAGCTTAAGGCAATCACCGGTGGGGATCAGATCACGGTCAATGTTAAACACCGAGCGAACTTGTCCCTTCAGCTTCGGCTGAAGATCCTGATGCAGACCAATGACTTCATCGCGCTTCCCGATACATCGGGAGCCTTGTTGACACGACTCATACCGCTTCGGTTGACCGAGTCCTTTAGGGGGGCTGAGGACATCAATCTGAGCAGTAAGCTTGCTGAGGAATACCCCGGCATCTTGAGTTGGTCCCTAGAGGGCCTGAAACGTTTGCACGAAAAAGAGGGTCGCTTCACACTACCGCAGTCCAGCAAGAATGAGCTGGAACAGCTTCAGGACGCTTCTTCACCGCTGCTGCGCTTCGTACAGGACTGCTGCTTGCTCGACTCGCGAGAAGGTGTTGAAACCACGGCACTGCATAAGATCTTCTTGTCGTGGCGTGAGCAGAATAATGACGAAGTTCCCGAAATGAATAAGTCCGCATTCAATACCTCTCTGCGAACGACTGTGCCCAAGATAAGCTCCTGTCGCGCAGGAAGCCGGAATCCAGGGGACTTTTCCATCGTTCAAACAAAACATGACACGACAACACTGAGGCCTCAAGTCTGGAAAGGAATCCGCCCCAACCCCGAATGGTGCACTTCCGCTTGATCGGAAGGCCTCTACCTCTGATAAACAACTAATCCAACTCCCCCCGGAGATATTCCCATGGGATCTGTTTTCAGAAAGAAAGTCTCTCGCCCTATTCCAAAGGACGCTCAATTTGTCGAGCGCAACGGCAAGCGAGTTGCACGTTGGAAGGGACGCAACGGACGGTCCAAAACTGCCCCAATCATACTTTCCAAGAGCGGCAAAGAATGAATTCTCGACACGGCGGCAACCTACACGGCTCGCTACCGCGATGGGCAAGGAATCGTGCGTCAGGTATCCACTAGATGTCGGGACGCGGGTGCCGCGAAAGCTGTCTTAGCTCAACTGGAGCAACGCGCGGAAAGAGTTCGTTCTGGCATCTTGTCTGCTTCTGAAGATGCGGCAATCGACCATCAAGCAACGCCGTTGTCTGAGCACTTCGAGAAGTACCACGAGCACCGCAGGGCGCTAGCCTGGATATTTCATTGGCTGAGCGGGACGCCCCTCTAGCGCGAAAGCCTTAGTTACGGTAGGAATTGGAGTTGCAACACTTCAACACCCTTACCGAACCAAGGCTTTCACGATGACACAGTGTAAACGGAAGAAGGCGACTCTGAAACGGCTCCGGCGGCGAGAAGTTGCAGCGGATTTCAACGGCGGACGATTGACCAGCGACGGGGGGTTGCTGGTGCTTCGCGAGGTCGAGCGGCGGCTCGGCTTGCTGGATGCGGTGAATGCGGCGATTCCCGATCCACGTGACCCTCGCTATACCGTGCACGAGCAACGCGAGTTGCTCGCGCAGCGGATCTTTGCCATTGCTGCCGGGTACGAAGACGAAAACGACCACAACCAACTGCGACACGATCCGGCCCTGCAAGTGGTCGCGGAGCGAGAGCCGGAAGAAGACCAGCCTCTGGGAAGTCCTTCGACACTTTGTCGCTTAGAGAATCGCATTTCACGCCAGACCGTCGGCCGTCTTCATCAGGTACTGGTGGATCAGTTCCTGACAAGTTACGACGAGCCTCCCGATGAAATCGTGCTCGATCTGGACGCCACCGATGATCCGCTGCATGGCCAGCAGGAAGGGCGTTTCTTCAACGGCTATTACCGCTGCTACTGTTATCTGCCGCTGTACGTCTTCTGTGGATCGCACCTGTTGGTAGCGCTACTGCGAAGCAGCAACATCGACGCCGCGAAGCACTGCCGGGCTGTCGTACGGTTGCTGGTGCGTTATGTCCGCAAACACTGGCCTCAAACGCGGATCATTCTTCGTGGCGACAGTGGATTCTGCCGCTGGAAGCTGATGCGTTGGTGCGACAAGAACAACGTGGATTACATCGTTGGGGTTGCCAGAAATCCCCGTCTCCAAGCGGCCTGCGAGCCTTTGATGAAAGACGCGGAAGCGGAGTTTGAAACCACCGGCGAGAAGGTGCGACGGTTTGCCTGGTTGGATTACGCAGCACATAGCTGGGATCGTCGCCGACGCGTGATTGCGAAAGCCGAGCGTTTGCCCAAGGGGCGAAATCCTCGTTTCGTTGTCACCACGTTGAAAGGCGATCCGCAGCAACTCTACGAAGACGTGTATTGTCAACGCGGTGATATGGAGAATCGGATCAAAGAGCAGCAACTAATGCTCTTCGCCGATCGGACCAGTTGCCAAGCTATGCTGGCCAATCAATTCCGGCTGCTGCTCTCCGGGTTGGCTTATACGTTGCTCGACGCCCTTCGCCGCATTGCCTTAGCCGGCACGGAAATGGCCACCGCACAGTCAGACACCCTTCGACTGAAACTCATCAAAGTGGCCGCGCGTGTCCGTGTCACCGCACGACGAGTCGTGTTTCATCTGGCAAGCTGTTGCCCATGGGAGCCACTTCTGCGTCAAGCGCTGACGACGCTCTACGACACCAGCTAACGCACCACGGCACCTCTGCTTACCGCATGGCCCAGCGGGGGAAAGGGGGCCTTCTGCGCTCCCTTCGACAAAATCTCGCTCCGCTGTTGAAATCGACCGCCCCGCCCAAAAAACACCCGGCAACAAACAACGGATGAAATATCCGGGCTAGGTCTCAATGCCATGCGGATCACCAATACCGAAGCTCGATTGAATCGACTTGCCGAGGAGTGCACTTTCTCCTCGTTGAAATGCCTTCGTGCGGACGCGTTAGAGTCATGGCTCGCTGAGCGTAAGAAGGAAGGGATGTCCCCAGGAACGCGTAACGAGTACCGGCAGGAACTGGTGGGCTTTGGGAATTGGTGCGTGAGTACATCGCGTTTGACCGAGAATCCCTTCTCCCGCGTAGCGAAGGCTGATGCACGCTCAGATCAACGACGCAAGCGACGTGCCATGAGCGAGCCTGAGCTGCAACGACTGTTGTATGTGGCCGAGATGCGCCCCATTGCAGAGCGTGGCCGCCTCAAAGTGCGGAAGAAGGGACGCGGTTGGAAGTAGGCCCCGTTGGACGCCGAGAGCTTCGAGGGTGCAGTGGAGCGAGGCACAGCGGCACTGAAGGACAATCCTGGACTGCTGGCCAACCTCAAACGCCGTGGTCGAGAGCGAGCACTGATCTATAAGACGCTGGTTCTCACCGGGCTTCGTCGAGGGGAGCTCGCCTCGATCTCGCTGGGGCAGGTGCAATTGGACGGGCAGATTCCACATGTGATCCTTGATGCCAAGAGCGCGAAGAATCGGCAAGTAGCAGAGCTTCCACTGCGGGCGGATTTGGTGGAGGACCTGCAAAAGTGGATCGCCGAGAAACAAGTCACCAAGCCTGATGCACCGCTCTTCAACGTTTCGACCAGCTTGCTGCGGGTGCTGAATCGCGACCTGGAAGCTGCGAACATTCCTAAGCGCGATGAGCGCGGTAGGACGCTTGATATCCACGCCCTGCGACACAGCTTCGGGACGTTTCTGAAGCACATCGGGAGTGGCACCTCGTACTGCACAGGCAGCCATGCGGCACGCAAGCATTGATCTAACGATGAACGACTACACCGACCCAAAATTGCTTGATGTGCAAGGGGAGCTGCAGTCACTGCCAGCCCTGGCGATCACTCAACAGGATTCCTGCGTTGCACTCATTCCTGGCAATGTGGGTCGGGTTGGGGCAATTACCGACAAACCCACACCTCAGCATCGAGACGAACGCGAATCGCCCACCAAAGTCGTAAGTGGTTGCGAAAACACGAAAAAAAGCCCGCTGCCATGGGCTGACAACGAGCGTCAAATAGTGGAGCGGAAGGGAGTCGAACCCTCGACCTCTGCATTGCGAACGCAGCGCTCTCCCAACTGAGCTACCGCCCCGATCTGGGCGCTTTGGCTGCTGAGGGCAGCGGAAAGCGGTGACCGATTCGCTGATTGTAAATCAGGGAGCGGAAACGGGGAAGTGGTTTTGCGATGCCGAAAAAAGAAAGGAGGCCGCCAAGATTGACGACCTCCATTCGAATTACTGTTCTATTGGCGAGATGGGCTATTCGGCCAGTTGCTTCTCGACCACTTCGATGACTTCCTTTGCGTCAGGCTTAGTGCGCGGCTCGAAGCGAGCAACCACTTTGCCGTTCTTGTCGACGATGAACTTCTCGAAGTTCCATCGGATCGGCTCTTCGTCATTGTTCGTCAGCACCTGATACAACTCGCACTGCCCTTTGCCCGTGACGACCACTTTCGAGAACATGTCAAACTCCACCCCGTAGTTCTCGGTGCAGAAGTTGGAGATCTCCAGGTCGGTGCCGGGTTCCTGCTTGCCGAACTCGTTGGCCGGGAAACCCAAGACTGCCAAACCTTGGTCTGAGTATTTCTCATGCATTGCCTGCAATTGTTTGTACTGCGGGGTTAGCCCACACTTGCTGGCAACATTCACGATCATCACAACCTTGCCGTGATAATCGGAGAGATCAACGTCTTCGCCTTTCAGGTTCTTCATCGTGAAGGTCAACACGTCTCGGGAGTCCTTTTCGGCGGCAGAGGCATTTACTGCGCCCACCAACACCGTGCCAACGGCTAATACGGCTGCAATCAGTTTCATCTCATGCTCCTCAATGTAGGGGTCAGATTGTTGGTGTGTTGGGGTCCGCGGGGCCTACGGATGCGATTATATCCCTAAGGGGAAAGCTCAACTGTAATGAGATTAACACAGTGGATTCCGAGTCTCAATCAACTCGATCCTGTCGCTTGAATTGTATCCAGGCGTCAAGCGAGTGGGGTGACTTTCTAGGCCAAAATATCGTGCAAAACGTGGCCCTTCACGTCGGTAAGACGCATGTCACGACCGCTAAACCGGAACGTGAGCCGCTCGTGGTCCATTCCCAGCAGATGCAACATGGTGGCGTGTAAGTCGTGCACTTCGACGCGGTTTTCGACCACGAAGTACCCGTATTCGTCGGTTTCGCCATAGACCGTGCCGCCCTGGACGCCACCACCGGCCATCCACATGGTGAACCCGAAGGGGTTATGGTCCCGGCCGTCTGAGCCTTGTGCCATTGGTGTGCGACCGAATTCGCCTCCCCAGACCACGAGCGTCTCTTCCAAAAGACCTCGGGCTTTGAGGTCTTTAAGCAACGCTGCTACGGGGCGGTCGGTGGCATCGGCATTGTTCTGGTGGCCTTCGCGGAGTTTGCTGTGTTGGTCCCAGCGGTCGCCGCCCACCTTGGGTGGCAGCAATTCGACAAAGCGAACGCCACGTTCGATCAATCGCCGTGCCACCAGGCACTGGTGCCCGAAGATGCTTGTCTTCTTTTCGTCAAGTCCGTAAAGCTCTCGGATTGCGGCAGTTTCCCCGGACAGGTCCATCACATCCGGAACCGCGGCTTGCATGCGGAAAGCCAACTCGTAGTTGTTGATGGCCGCTTCGAGTTTGTCGGAGGTTCCGAATTGCTCGGCTGCCGATGAATCGAGTTTCTCAATTAGGCTCAGCTTGCTACGTTGCGATTGGGGCGTGTCCGTTGCATTGTCGATGTTGGCCACTGGCCGCTCGCCCGACTTGAATACTGAAGCCTGATAGGAGGCCGGCAGAAACCCGTTGGTGAAGCAACTAAGGCCACCTGGCGGGATCAACCCGCTATCGAGAACCACGAAACCTGGGAGGTCGCGGCATTCGCTGCCCAGGCCGTAGGTGGTCCAGGCCCCCATGCTGGGGCGCCCCTGTAGGCCATGCCCGGAATGCATGAAGTAGTTGGCGTTAGTATGTTCGGGGAAGTCTGCCGTCATCGAGCGAATGATGGCCAGCTCATCCACACACTCGGCCACGTACGGAAATAAATCGCTGACGGGAATGCCGCTTTCGCCGCGGGGGCGAAACATCCAGGGCGACTTCAATACGGTCCCCACATTGTCGAACTGGGTTGGAGGGACTTCCATCTTGATCGGCTGGCCATGTTCACGATCGAGCCGCGGCTTAGGGTCGAACGTGTCGACCTGCGATGGCCCGCCATCCATGAACAGAAAAATGACGTTCTTCGCGCGGGGCTTGAAGTGCGGCTGCCGAGGTGCCAGAGGATCAACGCTTCCATCAGCAGTCGCTGGTACTGCCCCCTGCCCTTCATCGGCCAAGAGAGATGTCAGCGCGACGGCACCGAACCCGTTGGCACATCGGCCCAACATGGCACGGCGACTCATCGGAGTTCGAATGTTATGGCAGTGGCTCATGGCAGCGATGCTCGGAAATCAAGAAACGGTCAACGTACGAAAATAAACTCTTTGAGGTTGAAGGTTACATGGCACAAGTCGGTCCAAGCCCTCAATTCGTTGCCTTCATGGTTTTGCAAACGTTGCTCAACGAACTCCACCGCGGCGGCCAATTCATCTTCGGCAGGTGGCCGAGAGAACGCACGTTCGTACATGGCCGTGATTCGTTCAGAAGGTTCGGTGGCGGGTGCTTGAAGAATCTGCTTCGCCCAGGCTTCAGATAGCGACTGAACCAAGGGGTTGTTCAACATGATGAGGGCCTGCGCGGGAACGTTTGAAGCTCCACGCCGCCCGATGGTGGTGAAGGGCTCGGGGTAATCGAACGCCAGCAGCAAAGGCGTGAGGAAATTCCGTCGTACGTTGATGTAGACACTCCGCCGCCCGTTGCCATCAAGCGGCCCCGATTTTCCCGGACGACCGCGACCCGACATGAAAGGTGTTAAGTACGGAGGCACACTCGGCCCAAACATCTCCAGGTTGAGTGAGCCCGACACTGCGAGGAGTGAGTCGCGAATGGCTTCTCCTTCCAGCCGCCGAATCGGCATGCGATGCAGTAGCCGATTTGTTGGGTCTCGTTCGTCCGCCGCCGCGGAAGCACGGCTCGCCATGCGGTAGGTACTGGAGAGGAGCAACATGCGATGAAGTTTCTTCAACGACCAGCCATCGCGAGTGAATTGGCCTGCCAGGAAATCGAGCAGCTCGGGGTGTGTCGGTTCCTCGCCCAATTCGCCAAAGTTGTCGCTGGTTGCAACCAGCCCAACCCCGAAATGGTGTTGCCAAACACGGTTGACCATTACCCGCGACACTAACGGGCGACCTTCGTTGAGCATGCGATTGGCCAGCGCCAGGCGACCGCAGTCTTCGTCGAGAGGCTGTTGGTCGTCGCCCGCCAATACGCTGAGTAAGCGACGGGAAACGACGTCGCCCAAGCGTCGGTGACTGCCGCGGATATGCACACGTTCGTCTTCCGGGGTGCCATCGGCCATGGCCGGTGCTCGGCGCGAAGGGCGCAGTTGGGTGCGAAGTTCCGCGATTCGTCGATCGAGTTCGACAATCGCTTCGTTTTCCACGTTTGCCGATGGTGAGGACGACAGGGTCGAAGAAAAAGCTTCGACATCAATCGATGCGGCGTCCGGCGGAGGTGCAGCACCGCCAAACATCACCCTGTCGACCACGATCGATTCGCTGTTGTCATCGATGATCTCGATGTAGGCCTTGTGATCCTGGTAGTCGGTCAGGTCTTGCGAGAGCCAGGCAAACTGAGAAGGTTGATCGACCTTGAGCCGCAATGATCCGTGCAGCGGGCCGTTGACCAGCCGATGGGAATCGACCACCGTATTGATGGTTCCTTTGCCCGTGACGCGGTACCAGACACGGGTGTGGCCGATCGTGAATGTCGGGGAGCGTATCACGCCCTGGAGTTGACCGGCATAGCGACCGCTGTCGGCCAGGCCCCCCTCGACATATCCGGACAATGACCGTCCGCTGTACAAGATCGACTCCGGGTTATTTGGACCCGGCCCGAACGCCAGCCCGGTCACGTACCAAGGCGCGAAGTCCTGTTCGTCGAATGTTGCGTAGGCTAGATAATCCGTTGGCTGCGGATCAGGCTCGACCGTCTGATTATCGCTTTCGGGTTGTCCCGCCGGTGTCTCCGTCGAACTCACCGCCTGAAGTGCCAGATTGGCTCGCTCTTCCTGAAGCCGTTGAATCTCGTCGATGATGGCCAGGTTGGGGGCAGGGTCGTCGATGAATGCTTGTTGGTACCGGCTGCTCTGCAGGAACCCGGCCAGTGCGTAGTAGTCTTCTGTGGCAATGGGGTCGAACTTGTGGTCATGGCATCGAGCGCAGGCCACCGTGATACCCATGAAGGTCTTACTTAGCACATCGATCTGGTTATCGATGCGCTCGGCTTCATCGCCCCGAATGTCGACCGGCGAGTGTTTCCCCTCGCCGAGATGGAAAAATCCGGTGCCAAGGATCGACTCGTTAAAACCCTCGACAGGATGGCGTCGCGGCTCGCTCAGCATGTCGCCCGCGAGGTGCTCGGTCAGAAACTGGTCGTAAGGCAGATCATCATTCAAGGCGCGAATCACATAGTCGCGATAGCGAAATGCCCCTGGGATGTCGTAGTCGAACTCGTGGCCGTAGGTCTCCGCAAAGCGAACCAGGTCGAGCCAGTGCCGACCCCAGCGTTCGCCATATTGCGGGGAATCGAGCAGGCGATCGACGATTTTTTCGAAAGCAACCGGCGAATCGTCATCGAGGAACGCTGCGACTTCTTCAGGGGTAGGAGGGAGCCCGATCAAGTCGAAGCTGACCCGTCGAATGAAGGTTCGACGATCGGCCGCTTTGGCAGGAGATAGCCCTTCTTGCTCCAGTCTCGACAGAATGAAGTAGTCGATGGGCTGTCGCGGCCAAGTGGCATATTCGACTTCCGGAAGGGACGGGTTCAACAGTGGGTGGAAGGCCCACAAGTCCCGCTCAAGAACCGACTCGGCGGCATGGTCGTACTCAGTGGCTGGGGTTAGTTCGCCGGGCCAAGGTGCACCAATCTTCACCCACTTCACCAGCGCCGCGACCGCCTCATCCGGCAACTTCCCATCCGGCGGCATCTGAAAGCCATCGGGGCCATATTCGACGGCTTCGATCAGCAGGCTTTCGCTGGGGTGTCCCGGCTTGACTGCTGGCCCGTTGTCGCCACCTTTGAGAATCTTCGAACGACCATCCAGCTTCAGCCCGCCCTCTTCGGCTTCAGGACCGTGGCAATCGTGGCAATGCTCGACCAGCAGAGGCCGGATCTCGCGTTCGAAGAACTCGATATCCTCAGGCTGGAATTGCGATTGCACCGTCGTGTCAGCCGTCTTCTCTGCGTTGCCCGGGGTTTCGGACGCCTCACCATGCGATGCGCAAATCACCACGATCGTGGCGGCAATGACATTCAGGAGCCGGGGCATACTCGCGATCACTTTCAGGTTCTCACGCGTTCTCTACGGTGGGTGGGGGGGCGCAAGGCAGGACACGCATTATAGCGGAAAATGTCATGAAATGCCCGCAATGACGCAGTGATTCCGGGACATAACGCGAGTCGTAAACCCAAAGCCCGCAATCGTCTATGCAACAGAGGGAAGTCTCATCGATCGGGCCTCGTAGCATTTCCGATGCCAACGCGCTTTGAATCTTAGGACGAACTCACCCTCTGGGGTGAAATCGGGGGCAGCCGCAACTGAAAGCGAGTACCGACACTTCCCGCACGCATCGGAACCAAGAGACCACTTGGCAGAGTACTGATCATGTCCAGTTTTCAAATGACCGACTCACAACTTCTGCTCGACGCTCGCTTGCCTAGCCTGATCGAGAGCACCATTTCCTGGCAACGCGATGCAGCTCAGCGGAGAGAGCAGAAGGAGCGTGCTCGCCAGATTCGAAGATGTGAACCGGTGGTTGCGTTCAACGCGAATATCGCGGCTGCCAGCGATGGTGGGGTTGCCATCCGATTCGCCGAAGAGATTGCGAACACCGCCAGCCATGCACTTGGAATGGCGTTCAGCATCCTGGCTTCTATTCCGTTGATGGTGTTTGCCGGCTCGACCGGGTCGATCTTTCACATCATCGCTTGTGCCGTTTACGGCGTAACAGCATTGACCCTATACACGGCATCGACGCTGTACCACGCTGCGGTGGACAGTCAGCTCAAGCGAAAACTACAGCGGTTCGACCACGTCGGCATCTACCTCTTCATCGCCGGTTCGTACACGCCGTTTCTGTTAACAGCGCTGCGAGGTCCCTTGGGCTGGACGTTGCTGACCGCAATTTGGGCGATCGCGGCAGTAGGGATTTGGGTGAAGTGCACGTCGACCAAACCATTCACCACGATGTCGGCGGTGCCGTACGTGGCCATGGGGTGGCTAGTCGTGTTCGCCATCAAGCCGCTGATTGCCAGCCTGCCGTTCGATGCCTTCGCCTGGCTAGTGGCTGGCGGGCTCTTCTACACAGCGGGCGTGTATTACTACGTCCGCGATAGCAAGCCCTACAACCACTTCATCTGGCATCTGTTCGTGCTGGCCGGAAGCGTATGCCATTTCCTATCCATCACCGCAACGGTGACGGCAACCGCGCCGTAGACCCACGAAGCGAGGATGATGGGCTGGAGTTGCTTACAGCTTGCCTGTACGACTGATTCCCCAAGTGGGGATCTCTTCGCTGAAGCTGAAGCGACGGTGAGAGTAGGCCAGTTCGATCTCTCGCACCTGACGATTCTCGTCGCCTTTCACGACTAGCAGCTTGTTGAGTTCGACACCTTGGTCTTGCAGCTTGGCGATCCAGCGACTTTCGCCCACCGAGGGGAACATCAACCGACTGAAGTAGGCTCTGGTCTCCACCGCATTGAAGGGACGAAGGATCAACGCCGCGTCGGCAGCATAGCGAGCACGGCGGTTGGTGATCAGTGAGGTCGGATCACTGGTGGACGAAGAGATTGTCTCCGCGTCGCAAAGCCCGATCACCGTGCGGTCATCGCCATGGTCGCGAAGTCTTCGCAACTGGTCGATGGCCCAGTCCTCCTTCGGAGATATGGCACTTTGACTTAACGCCGCGACCGGGAGATCGTCTACCACCACGATCGCTCGTTTGACGCAGGCGGTGGTTTCCGCGGCATCGACCTGCTGCGAAAGTTGCTCGAAGCTGGCGTCGGGGCATTCTTCGCGGTCGATCAGCACAAACCGCGAGCCAAGCTGGGTAAGCCGCTCGCGGGCCGTGGCCAGTCGATCGCGATACGTGGTGGCATGCCCGTTCTGGAGGGTTTCGGAGCGAACAAAAGTGTTCCAATCGATTCCGGCCAGTCGACACAGCACGCGAGTCATCACATGTTGCTTCGGCTGGTCGAACGAAAAACAACAGAACACGGTGTCTTGGTGCTGCGTGATCGCATCAATGCCCAACTGGATGGCCAGGCTCAGCTTGTCGACCTGAGGACCACCGGCCAGCAGTGTAAGCCCTCGCAAACCATTCAAGTAGCGATCCAAGCTTGGCAAGGTTCGTTGAGTAAGGCCGAGGTGCCGATACCCGGACCGGCTGGCCAGCCAAGCCTCGTGTTGGGCGAGTTCATCGACCACGGGCGAGGCGATCGGTGTTGCTGGAAGCGGTCGCGGCTCGGGTTTGGGAATCGTGGTCTGGACGGGCTGAAAACGAGTTTCGCTCACGTTGGAATCTTCGTAATTGAGCATGTCGATTGCCGGGGTCACAACCGTTTGAGGTGCCCTGCGACGCAAAGAAGCCAGGCGTGAGGCCAAAGGCAATTCGCGAATGAGGACCGGCCAGAAGTGCTGATCCAGTTGAACCAGCTGAGTCTCGGCGGCCAAAGCGTCGAACTCGAGGGCTTCGATCAGGGCAGAGCGTTGCGATTCGTCGGTCCAGCCCTGCGGTGGGCGATGGCGATCCAGCAGTATTCTGGCGTGTAGGTGGAAGAGGTGCTCGCGACGCGAAAGCAAGTTTCGTTGGGCAGTGCGATCGCTTCGCAGGAACCATTCGTGCCAGGTTTCACAATCGGCCAGCAACTCAGGTTCCAGGACATGGGCTAAAGGGGATTCGGTCGACTGGACCAGTGACTCGGCAGCGACATGAAGGCTTTCGACTACGTCGGCTTCCCGATCGATGGCCAGGGTCACTCGTTTCACACCGTGCCGAGAGAGGCCTTCCCAACGCTTGCGAGTCATTAGCGATGCCCCTCCAGCGATGGCGGCCACGTTGCGAACGTTGCGACGATGAAGTGACACGGCTTCGACGAGCCCTTGAATCAGAATTAACTCGTTGCTGCCGCCTGCTTCGCGAGTGAGTGCGACATCCAAGCCGAAGGCAACCGGACGCGCGCCGCCACCCAAATTGAGATAGCGGCGACTGGTGTGACTCTCGTCAAAGAGTTCCAACGCGAAGAAGGTGGTGATCGGGCCCTGCGGATTGCGGGCGGGACCAATGATGCAATGGTTCAACTGGCCGTGGCACAGCAACGCCGAACGGTCGATGTCCTCCTGGCGAAAACCGGAGGCCAACAGACGTGACTGCATGTCTTCCGCGTTGGTGTAGTAACCCAGCGGGAGTTGACCGATGGCCTGGGCGTCGAGCCCGGTCAGCCGCGCTAGGTATTGGCGGGCCCCTTCGGCCGCGGCGTCTTCATCCAGCAGTCTCTTTGCAATTTGGAAGAAACGGTCGTTCAGCTTGTTGTATTGCTCACCTTGGTGACGAGTCGGTACGGTGAAGCTTTCCAGGCCGACCAGCGGCGATGCATCCACCCCAGCAAGTTCGGCCAGGTGGCGAACCGCAGAAACGTATTCGGCACCTTGGGGATTCCGCCCACCATTCACGTAGGCCAGCCATGTCATTTCGGGGCGACCGCTGACGGAAAATCCATCTGCGTCGGGGCAAGTGACCATCTCGTGGGGTCGGCCTCCCGCTCGTACGTAGCTGTGCTGATTGTCTGCAACCCAGCCACCTTCGGTACGTCGCCAGTGAAACTCGGGAAAAGCCAGGTCGAGTCGTTCGATCAGCCTCGGTAGAACTTCGCGGTGGTAGAACTCTGAGACACTGGTGGCGCTGGTGGTGGCTACGGACATGGCAAAGAATCCCTTCTATGCGAATGGTTATTTGTTTTGGCAGTAGCGAACCAAGTGGCTTACTGCCAGTGCGTTGCTCGCCGTGCGGTGGCGGGCATGGAAAATGTGTCGAGGTAGGCGAATACGATGCGGGGTGCTTAAGGCTTCCAAATTACTAAGAGTGCAGTGCTCAGGTCATTATGCTTTCGCCCATTGGGCGTACTGTCGTAGCGGTCGATTACAGCCAGCTTCAGGCTGATGTCCATGGGGCCGTCCAGGGCAATTTCCCAGCCGGCATTCGTATTGATACGGAAGTCGGTGAATTCAGACCATTCCGGGTAGTAGTCCACCGTGGTGCTGAGCTTCTGCGAATCGGTGATGCACCACTCGAAGTCGCCGCCAAAACTCGCTTCTGGGATGTATCTGTCGTCCGGACCACCGATTTCGCGAGACACACCAGAACCGAAGCTACCTGAAAGTTGGAGCCGCTCGGTATCGACAAACTGATACCCGACACCGGCATGCGTTGCGAGTCTGATGTCGAATGCCCGAAACTGGTCGTATTCCAAGGAGCCCGTTACGAATACATTCCAGGGAGACTCACCCAGGAACCATTCATTCCGGCCGTTAAGGATGGCCTGGTTTTCGTTTTCCACGCCATTGTTTGAACCTTTGGCGTATTGCAGTTTGAGCGAGAAGACGTTCTCTTCGGTCTTTCGCTTCGCATTAGCCCCCACCTGCATGCTCAACGTTTCGGTGTTACCTGCGGTGTTATTCAGGCCGAATTGAAAACCGAGATCCCACAGCGGCGGCAAGATCCACGTCGTGGGTTGGTACCAAATCACTTCGGGCACTGGTTCCAACTCGGCGAGCACTTCCTCCGGGTCGCCATCGTCTTCAGCAGGAGCATCCTCGGCGGGGATTTCCTCGGGCACGACTTCCTCTTCCATCGTGGTTTCCGCCACCGGGTCGACAACCGCCTCGGCAGGTGGAAGACGAAAAATGGGCCACTGGGTAACGTCCGCAAAACCCTGGCCGCGCGCATCGACAGCAAACGCAATCAAAAACAGTGCCAAGAAAAACGAAGTCCGACTCAAATGAAGCACCTCTGCTGGCAGCCGTGTCTATTGAATTCCAGCGAAGCATACGGAAATTCAATCGAGCCAGGCAAGGTCAGTCTGAGGGCTGCTAAGTTGAGTCACACCAACGCGAATGGCAGCTAGCAGTGGTTTTGCCACCCGAGGCCTGCATGTTGACCTTGTCTAGGTGTTTGAGGGCCACGAATGCGCAACCGAAACCGGTCATGAGGTTGGGCGGATTGCCCGGGCAACCGAGTGAATGCTAGCGGATTGAGGGGACTAATTGCGCTGCTAGCTGGGGTCGCCCACCAGCACGAAGCTGGCCCAGAAGAACGGATGGGCTGCTTCCTCCGTGGCACGGCGGCGTTCGATCACCGATAGCTGAGCTTCGCGTAGCGCATCCAGCTTCGATTTGCCTGCCGCAAGTTCCTGGTAGAAACGCTGCATCAACAGTCGCGTTTCGTTGTCGGGCACTTTGAACAAGCTGGTTACCAGTGCATGCGCTCCGGCATGGAAGAATGATCGCCGAAGACCGAACACCCCTTCCCGGGTGGAGATGTCTCCGAGCCCGCTTTCGCAAGCACTGAGCACGACCATTTCGGTTCCGTTGAGATCGAGCATGGCGATCTCGGCAGCCGTGACCCAACCGTCTTCTGCGGCGGCAGATTCCTCGCCCGATGAGATCAAGTCGTTGGCACCTGCTAGAACCAGTCCCGAGCGCATCAACGGGTCGCTGCTATTTCTAAGCCGTGCGAACCCGACAGCGGCCGCGTAGCGGTCGTCTGTGGGCAGCGTTTCTGGTGCGAATTCTGCTACTTCTTCCTCGCGTTGCTTGATAAAGAACCCGTGTGTCGCCACATGCAGCACGCGGGGGGAGTGTATTTCTTTGAACAGGTCTTCCAGGGCCGCGTCTCCGACGTGCATCTTCACTGGACCGTAGTCCGTGGATTCGACTGCCTCTTGAACGTCCGAGGCTTCTTGTTCTGCTCCTGCGAGATGCCGCCAACGCATCGACCGAGTTTCGGTACCGTCGCCCCGCATTGCCAGGGCGAAGGCTGAAGGCACCATATCCCGGAGTTCGTTCGCCTTGTTCACGCGATCTGCCAACAAGAGATCGTAGTTGGGTCCCGCGAATACAGCCGTACCGCGACCGGTCTCCTCGAACGTGCGGAGGAGATCTCGGCCCGTTGAAAGATGGCCAATGTGCAGGCTCTCGATCAGGTACTTTCCGTCGTTGTCGACCAATGCGGCAAACGGCACCATATGCAAAGCACGATCTGGTGCAAGCAGAATTGTGGTGGCATTGCCCAGGGCATCGGTTAGCGGCAGAAAAATCTTTCGATACAGTTCGTTGCTTAATTCGGAAAAGCCAGCTTCCAGGCCGGCTTCGCCAATGACCCGCAATCCTTGGGGTGTGTTTTCCGTTTCTTCGCGAAGTTGTTCGATGAGCGAATCGATTTCGTCCGCATCGCCCAAGTCAATCATCTGCACCATCGGGTTTTTTGCATTGATGACAAAGGCAAAGTAATGCTCCGCGGAGAAGTAAGTGGATCCCGGGTCGTTATCGAAGACCAAGGCTCGGACAAATTCCACCAGCGCCGCTTCCTTGGGTAGTCTTTGTCGGACCTGCTCGGCATTGGGGAGTTCCGCGATTTGCGTGGAGCGCCGATTCTGCAACGTGCGACGCAGGCTGGACTCCACCTCTTGGGCTTCTCGTTCGAGCGGTTCCTTAAGGGCCTCGATTTCTGATGGTGTTTTCCCGGCCGGAGGATTGAGCGCCAGATCGGCGATCTCCTGGCGGAGTTCTCGAAGCCGATTTGCCTCTCGAGCAATCTCGGGTTCCAGGTCGAAGACATCTTCCACGGCTCGCAGGCGACACATGGTGTCGAGCACCGCGGCTTTGCGGCGGAGTGTCCAATCGAATGCCTTACGCACGGTTGCTTCGTCGCCCTGGGTCGAAGCAGCCATCGCAATGAGGTAGTCGAGCTTGTATGCTTGCGCCTGGTGATTCGCCTGAATGTCGCGTTCGGTAAGGGTGCTCAGCCGCTCGACAAGTTTTTGGTCGAGCAACAGGCTCTGATCCAGGTTTTCGATCGCTTCGGGGACACGATCAGTTGCGTAGCACAACTTTGCCAACCAAAAGTAGCCGCCGGCAATGTCGGTCAAGTTTTCATCCGGATTCTCAAGCTGTGCTTCGAGCGTGCTTCGGAGCATGGGCTCTGCTTCGGCGTAGTTTCCCTGTCGCACGTAAGTGCGGGCGATGAGACCTTCCAGTTCGGCGACCACGGGATGCGTTGGCCCGTCGATTTCCTGTCGAATGGCGAGCGAATTGGTGTAGAATTCGAGTGCCTGATCGAGATGTCCTTGGTTGTAATGAAGATCGCCGAGATTCCTCATCAACATCGCGGCGATCTTCGATCGCTCTCCGGACTGCTTCTGGCGAACTTCGAGAACGTGGAGCATTCGCTTCTCGGCACCCTCGAAATCCCCGGTGTCAGTTAATAGTACGGCCAGATTGCTCATGCTGTTGAGCGTGTCCGGGTCTTCCTCCCCCAGGGACTCGATTCGTTTGGTCAGTACATGCTCATACAGTTCTCGAGCCGCCTCAAAGTCTCGCAGGCTCTGATAAAAAATAGCAATCAGGTTGAGCGACTCTAGATAGTTCGAATTTTCTTCACCCCGCAGCCGCTGGAAGATATCAGCAGCTTGCCTGGCCAAAGGCAATCCTTGACTGGGGTTGGTAATCTGGTTGTAGAGACCCGCGAGATTCATGAGATCTTGGGCGTACCATTCGTGATTTTGGCCATAGATCTCGTTGTCAATTTCGAGTGCTAGTTTCAGGTAATGCTCTGCTTGGGCATACTGACCAAGACCGCGATACAGGTCGCCAATCTTGGTCACAATGACGGAATAGTCGGGGTGAAGTCTGCCAAGTAGCAATTCGCGTCTCTTCACTGCTTCAGCAAGCAGCGGCTCGGAAGCGGTACGGTTGCCAATCTCTGTTGCGAACTCGCTCAACTCGATCAATAGCGAAATCGTGTCGCGGTGGTTTTTACCCAGAACTTCCTCGTAGAGTTCGTAGCCCTTTTGCTTCGAGTTGAACGCTTCGTCGGGCTTGCCCTCTTCGAGCAAATCGTGCGCATGGGCGATGGCCCCGTCCGCGCGTTCCAGCTTGTCCAACTCGTCATTGTCGAGCGTTGAAAGATGCTTGATTTCGCCAAGGTTCAACTCTGCGTCTGTGAAATGCCAGTGATGGACGCCGTAGAGACGTTCTTCGACAACCAACAACTGACGGCCGGCTTCCAGGGCCGCGGCAAGATTGTCTCGCTCGACGAGAATCGGGCCCAGGCTGCGAAGCGTGGAGGCCAGCAACATCAACTCGGAGTCCACGATTTCGTCATTGTTCTCGATGTACCCCTGGCATAATTCCAGCGATCTTTGCAAGGCGACGGTGGCTTGCTCTGGCGCGTTGATGCGATCGTACAGGGTGCCAATGTCCAGGAATTCGTTCGCCGCGCTGGGCGGATCTTGTTCGGCCACATGTTCGTAAACCTCGCTGGCGCGGTCGAGTAGGTCTTTGGCCTGTTCGAACTTAATGGCGTCTGCGAGCACGAAGGCATGATTGTAGAGAATGCGGCCGCAGAACGAGTCGGTCTCATCGTAGTGCTGAAGCCAGATCGAAAGCGCCTCTTCAAAGCAGGCCGCGGACTCGTCAAATTGTTCGGTTGCCGTATACAAGATGCCCAACTGATTGAGCGTGGCGGCATACTCGGTGTGATCTTTACCGAAATAACGAGCGTCGATGTCGCGGACGCGTTCGAGTAACGGGCGAGCTTCTTCAAAACGATCTTGCAGTCGGTAGGTGGTTCCGAGTTCGTAGAGGGCTAGCGAAAGATAGTCTTCGTAGTCCGGGGCGTGCTGTTCGAAAATTTCCACGGCTTCTTTCAGCAGTGGTTCAGCCTCGGAGTAACGTTCCGATTCGGTATACAGAGATCCGAGGCTTGTGAGTCGGTCTGCATATTCAAACGCCACGGCGCCGGCATAGTCCTTGGTTACCTGCAAGGCTTCTTGCAGAAGCGGCTCGGCATGCATGTTGTCGCCCGTCCTGAGATACAGCGAGCCCAAATCATACAGGCCCATCGCATAGGACGAGGGATCGTCTTCACGGTAGCGGCGAAACAGCAGCAGCGCTTGCTTGAACAGAATTTCCGCCTGGGTATAGTCGCCCTCATCACTCTTGATGCTGCCGAGATAGCTGATGGCGTCGGCATAGTAGAGGTCGTACTCGTAGCCAAAATCGCTTTGGGAGCTGACTTCGCTCGAGAGTCGATCGTAGATCTCCAAGGCAGTTGCAAAGAGCGGCGTGGCGCGGTCGTAATCACCTGTCGAGAAAAACAGACGACCTTGGTCGGCTAAGGCCGTCGCGTAGCGGGGGTCATTATGACCAAGCACGCGACTGAAGATGGCCTCTGCCTCGCGATAGAGCGGTTCCGCTTCATCGTAACGCTCCAGGGGGAGTAGAAGATCGGCGACCTTGTGAGCCTTCCAGGCGTAATGGATGTGCTGGCGACCGTGGACTTTCTCCACGATTTGCATCGCTTGTTCTGCCTTGACCAGCGCGGCTTCGTAGTCTTGCTCTTCCTGATCGAGGCGGTGCGCCTCGTCGTAAAGGTTATCGGCCTCACGAAGTTGCGCGATCTCCTCGGGCTTCAACCCTTGTCTTTCTTTCAGGTCGTCGATTTCGACATCGAGGTTGGTTACGAGCCAGTGCGTGGGGCCGAACCGCTGAGCCCTCATTTCGTGAGCTTCAAGAAGGGATTCTAGCGCCTCGGCAAAATGGTCCTGACGGGACTCCTGTCTTGCGATTTCGATCAGGGCAGTAGCCAGGTTGGTTAGCGTGATGTCGTAGTCCAGGTTTGTGTCGCCCTCGGCAGGGCGAATGATATCCAGGGCTTCCCGGTACAGCGGCACCGCCTCGTCGTATCTCTCCGTGCCGTCATAGAGGGTGGCGAGATTGTTGATGGCCGTTGAATAGCTGGAGTGCTGGTTTCCAAAGGCCGCCTCTTGAATCTTGATCGACCGCAAGTAGTAGGCTTCGGCACGATCGTAGTCTTCCACGTACAAGCTGTGCTCGGCCAGAAGGTCGAGCGTCCAGCCATAGTGCGGATGCTCTGCGCCCACGGTGTTTTCCAGAATCTGGAGTATGTCCTTGAGTTGGTCCTCGGCCTGGTCGAGGTTTCTCAATGCCAGATTGCAGCGGGCAATTTCGAGAAGCATGACCGCGGTGAACATGTGGTTCCGGCCAAAATGCTTCAGATAGCCGGTGAGCGCATCTTCCCGAAATTCAATCGCGTCCAAATAGCGACGCTGATTGATCATCACCAGGGCCTGCTCTTCTGAGTCGAGCATTTGCCATCGTTCGTCCGGGTCCATGTCCTCCAAAGTGTCGAGGTAATCCAAGAAGGTGCTGTTGTCTTTTACCCGCCAACTGTCCTCCCCGAACACGGCGGTCGTGATCTTTCTAGATCGAAGCGCCGTGGCTCTGGCTTTGTCGAGCTGATCGTCGAATGCGTAGAGATCAATGAGTGTGTCCAGGGTCTCGGCGACTTCGGCATGTTGCTCGCCATAAATGGCAATTTCGAGTTCGAGTTGTTTTTCGTGTTCCTCGATTGCCAGAACCGTCTTGCCCTGACGTGCATATTCGGCCGCGCGTTCCTTGATGCGATCTCGCTCGGCCAGCCTGGGGTCCCTCTCCGGCTTCTTCGCAGTGGGTTTGGGCGCCGCGTCCTGCGGTTCGGCTTCGTCCGCCACCCGCTGCACGAGCGGCATCTCCACGACCCTGTTTTTCGTATCGACCTTGGTCGTGTCGGCAACGTCGTTCGTGTTGACTTGGGCGGCCCTTGTCGTCACAGGTGGAGTTTGAAGTTCGCGGGCGGTATCCGCCGTATCTACAGTCTGCGAGCACCCGCATAGCAGGGTTGGGGGCAAACTCAGCACAAGGGCGATCCCCAATGTACGGAGCAATCCAGCAAGGCCGCCGCGACCCTGTGGCCAGAGAGTCTTCATCGCCGAAATGACTGGTGGGTTGAATCTCACGGTTTTCCTGGATCATGTTTTGCGGCCGTTCGGAACTGCAAGAGGATCGGCATCCTCGCTGCAGACCAGATGGCTCAAGAAAAAACCGTGCGCCTCGCACGAGGCGAAACACACGGCTATGAATCGAATGTAGTCTAAAATGTGCCTGGGGTGGTAGAACTTACTCTTCTTCCACGTAAGGCAGCAGTTCCTTGCGAAGCTCTGGCTTGCGGAAGAACGCCATCAACAATTCGTCATACAGAATCTGCGGCGTCGCGCTCGAAAGCCAGAACGAGCTGTTGTAGTAGACGTTACCGTTGTCGGCATTCACGCTGATATTGCCCGGTTTCATGGTGTCGTTGATCGTGGCGATTCGACGCAGCATTCCTGCCGAGTGCCTGAAGCCCTCGGGCACGCTGACAATCGTAGTCCACAACCAGACGACATCAACCGGATCACCATCGTCGTCTTCCCACATGGTGCTGGTGCCACAGACGATTAATACCGCCCGATCTTCGTTGTTGATCGTTACTTTGTAGATTCCATCCTTCTCGCTGTAATCCAGTCCTGCACCATCCAGCAGGCCCTTCAAGGTGGTTCCCTGCGCCGATGCGGTGCTGGAGACGAGTGCCGTAAGACAGATGACCGCCAAGACGGCCGTGCGGCGAAACATACTCAAAGCCATTGATACTTCCCCTGATAGTTCGTTTGAGAGGCAATACGATAGGTTACGTGACAGTTTATCGGATAGACCGTTCCGGAATCTGTACGACAATGATCTCGGCGACCTCGCCTTTGCGGATGCGAACGGCGATTCCTAGATCTCGGTAGAACCGATAGTTAATCTCAGGATCGTAGAGTTGTCTATAGTCATACATCAAGTCGCCCAGCACTGCGTCCAGATCGTCGCGGGACATACCCACGCTAATTTCTTCGATTTCGGTCGCGACGCCAGAGGCTCGCAACTGCACCGCGGGGCTATCCGGTTCGGTGAGCCAGATTGCCAGCACCTGATCGGTGGCTAGCAAATCGACCGCGTGATCGGGATAGCGAAGCTTCTTGAAGAGCGTACGTCGAACGACCGGAAGCGATTCTCCTTCGCCCAAGGCCGCTTCAACTTCGCGAAGCCTTTCGGTTAGCCGGATGACTTCCCCGTCGGTTAAGGTGAGCGAAGTCACGGGACGGAAGGTCTCGGTTCTTCGCCCCTGCAATTCGGTTTCGGATTGGGCGTCGACACCCACGGCTTCGCATAGATCAACGTACTTCTTGTAGGCCAGTCCCCACCAGGCCGACGAGGGCCCAATGGTGCGGAGGTACTGTTCGTACAGCTTGACGCCCTGCTTTTTGTCGTCGGGGTCGTTCGAGTTGGACAGCAAAGTGGCCTGCTGATACATCAGAGAACCGGTGATGCCTGATCCCACGGCGGATTCCGAAGAAAACGACCGCTGCAGCTCTTGGGCCAACTCGAAGCGAGCATTCGCCTCGTCGGTTCGGCCTGCGGCCAAATCAGCCACGGCTGCGTTCGCTAGAACCGATGCCCGGGCGAGTGCGTCAGCGCCATTTTCTTCTTCGGCCAGTTTCGCGGCGATTTCGAAGTATTGAGTGGCTTCGCCAACTCTTTTACCCTCGGGATGTACGAGATAAGCGACACCGAGGTTGGCTGCGGCGACCATGGAGTCGGGGTTCAATCGGAGAGCTTCCCGCAGGGCCCCAACCGCCTCAAACCACAGTGATTCGTCAGGCCCCCTTTTGATCAGCTCACCCGGACGTGCGTAGAACCCACCCACGGCCAATTGGCCGATATCAAAATACTGCAAGTCTTCGGAGCTGAGTGCATCACAGTATTCCATCAGTCGGGCGTAGCCGAGATTTGCCCAGGCTTCGGCCGAACCGGGGAACTCTTTCGTCACGTTCTCGAAACAAAAGATGGCCGCCGGGTATTGCTCGAACATGATGAAGTACACACCGTTCTTGAAGGCGCTCATCGAGCGCCAGAGGTTTTCATCATCTTCGTCGATGTAGGCGCCACGATCATTCCAGGATGGGTGATCGGCATTCAGGCCTTCGAACGAGGTGTATTCTTGGCCCAAGGCGATCATCTGCCGGATCATTCCCAGGCATTCTTTCTTGCTATATCCGGCCGCCAGAGCAAGCTCCAGGCCAAGCAAATCAGCTTCTTCCTCCTGTGCCCGGGTCGCTGCGAATTCTACCAACGGTGTCGAAGGTCGCCGCGTTCCGCGATCGACATGTTTACAGAGGATGTGCGATAGCTCGTGGCCCAAGAGGTAGGCCAAGCGATCGGGTTTCCCTTCGATCACCTTTTCGAGGATGCCCCGATAAAGGAAAATCAACGGCTGCGGTTCATCGGGGTTCTCGTAGTCGAGCGTGGCATACGCGTTGAGAACGTCTTCGTCGATAAAGTCCAGCTTCGGTGGCCAGGCATACCCTTCCACGGGTTCGGCCACGATGAGTAGTTTTCCCCAAACTTCTTCGGCGATTTTTTGATCCCTCTCACTGATTTCGGCTTGGGCGGTGGTGGCGAATAGGGTGAGCGGAATGCAGAGCATCATCGCTCGCCAGTGTTTACGTACATTCATCGCAGTATCTCCAGATATCGGTAAGGGCATAGCGGTCCGGCGAGCGCACGCTGGGTGCACGTCGCTGTGAGGAGCCAGGCCGAGTTTTCAATGTGCGAACTACTTTCCGACGTTGTCAGAAAGGTCGAGCGACGGAATGTTCTTGAGGTCGGGCTTACTTTGCGTCTTCAGCTGCGAGACCGGTTGTAGGTTCGAGACCTTGGCTTCGGTTCGTTTTGCGTCGCGGTCCGAAAGGGCATTCAGCGCCGATTCGTTTGGCTTTAGATTTGCCAGCTTGCTGGGGTCGGCTGCCATCCCTGCTTGAAGTTTGGGCGCTTCGAGCTTCTGGGTGCTGAGCCCCTGTTTCGGCGAGAGGTTAAACACTTGGGGGCGGAGCTGGACCACGTTCGATTTTCCCGTGGGCTGGCTATCCGCAGCCAGCGAAGAGCGGGTCTTGATGGCCGGTGCGGGGTTTGTCTCCGCGGCGGCTTCAGGCAGCGTCAACTGCTTGTTGTCGCTGGTGGAAATCTGGTTTCGCGGATCATCGCCAGCCGCTGTTTGGCCGAGTCCTGCAAGTACTGCCACGCCCAAATATCCGAGCTTTTTCATCGTTCTACCTTCATGCTGAAACCTAGGGAATTGTTCAATCCTAAGTCGTTCGACGCCCACACGCCACCATTCGTTCCCGGCATGGGGAGCAGTTTTCCAGAAAATTCATCTCCCGACTCAAACCTGGGGTTCGGGCGACTCGGCCTGCTGCAAAATGGGCCGTATTGGATACCGTTTATGACGATAATTCTTGCCTAATGCCTGAAAATGGTCAAAGCGAAACTACCGGTAGCGGGCGGCAAAACCGACACGGCGGCTAGGAACACGAAGTTTGCAAGAATTGTTTTCCATTTTCTGGTGCTATCGGATATTGTCACGCCAGGAACGGCCAGCGACCTGCCCAGCGGTGAAGGTCGCCGAACGAGGCTCCGAATCCAATAAAATGGTTTGCGGTGCCCGGTTTATATGTCCACTGCCGAGATCCCAGTTGGCAAGGCAGCTCCACGTGCTCGAAAGCGAAGTTCCGGGCAGTTGTGGTGGTACGCATTCATGGCCCTGGCCGTGTTCATCGTGTACGGACGCGTCCTTAGTTTCGATCTGTTGCTGTGGGACGACAATCTGACCATTCGTGGAAATCGCCTGCTCTTCCCTCGCGTTTCCTGGTCGAGTGTCCTTGAGTTCTTTCGGGGTCCTCAGTTCGGGATGTACATGCCCGTCACGCTTTGCTTCTTTGGATTGGAAGCATGGATTTCTCAGCAACTTCCGTGGAGCGATTCCGACGGGGTCGTTCATCCCTGGGTATTTCACGCTGGCAACCTGGTTCTACACACAGCCTGTGTGTGGCTCGTGTATCGGATCATATGCAATTTGAAGTTGCCCCGTCGGGCTGCTGGGGCCGGAGCGTTGCTCTTTGCGTTGCACCCGTTGCAGGTTGAGCCAGTCGCCTGGGCCACGGAAACAAAAACGCTAATGGCCGCTATGTGGTCGTTGGCGGCTATCCTTTTGTATCTGCGAATCGACGCCAGGGTTTCCAGAGTCGATGGAGTAGCGTTACCGTTGTCTACGCGTCATTGGTTCGGCAAAAGTTACTTCCTGGCCAGTGTGTGCTTTGCCCTGGCGTTGATGTCCAAACCCACGGCGGTGATTGTGCCGATACTGGTGGCTTTGCTTGCGTGGGGGTTTCAAGGCCACCATTGGAAACGTCAGGCCATGGCGTTAACACCATGGCTGGCGATGTCTCTCATGATCGCCGTGCTTACCAAGAGTGTTCAGCCCGATGCCATCGTGCATCACGTGCCAGGGGTTTTGCAGCGTTTGTTGGTTGCCGGGGATGCGATCGCATTCTATCTGGCGAGAGTTTTCGTACCGGTGAATCTGGCTATTGATTACGGAAGGACGCCGCTTTCTGTATTGTCGAATCGCTGGGCAGTTGCCGTTGGGTTTATCCCGTTGGTGTTGCTGGTTGCCTTTTGGATCTACGACAGACGGGGTTCGTACCTAGTGGCCTATCTCGTCTTTGTGGTCGCCCTCTTGCCTGTGGTAGGATTCGTTCCGTTTGAGTTTCAGAACATCTCGACTGTAGCCGACCGCTATGTCTATTTGGGCCTGCTAGGGCCCTCCGTCGCCTTGGCGGTTCTGCTCGCACGCCACCCGGGCCGCTGGTTGAGAACTACCGCCTATGTCCTACTGGCCGTGTTCGCGATGTGTAGCTTTCGGCAGGTGCGGTTTTGGCAAAACGACGAAGTGCTATTCGCGCGTGCCCTGGAAGTGAACCCTGATAGTCATTCGGGGTTGGTGAATCTTTCCCTGGTAAGAATGCGGCAAGCTACGATTGATCCGTCTCGTTGGAAGGAAGCGGAAGATTTGCTGGGCCGTGCGTTGGAAGTGGCCCCTACACCCCAAGTTCAGGTCGAAGACCTGTCCCGGATCTCCACGGCGTATCTATCTCAGGGCAATCTTGATGCGGCGGCCGAAAACCTCTTGAAGGCGCAGGAACTGGTGCCTGATGACCCAAGGGCTTATAGCAACCTTGGTGATGTTTTGGCCGCGGCGGAACACTATGATGCGGCGCTGCAACAGTACGATCGCGCAATTGAACTAAACCCCAACTATGCGCGGCCACAGTACCGTAAAGGTGATGTGCTACGAAAGCTTTGCCGTTACGAAGATTCGATTGCCGCGTACGAACAAGTACTCACCTCACGCCCTGCGTTGACACCCGCGCTGCGAGGCCTAGCCCTGTGTCATGCAGACCAGGGAAACAGCCAACAGGCAATCGAGCTGTACGACGAGGCGATCGCGAGCCAGCCACAGCAGTATGTGAACTACTACGAGAAAGGGTTGCTGCTGTTCAAAGTTGGGAATTTTAATCAAGCCGAAAAGCTCTTTCGCAGGGCAATCCAACTCAACCCACGCGCTGCCGAGGCACATAACGATTTGGCAACCACGTTGGTCAAACTCAATCGTCTGTCGGAAGCTGTACAGCACTACCGGTTGGCGCTAAAAGTTGATTCGCAGTTGGTGGATGCCCAGCAAAACCTACGCAAAGTCGAGCAGGTGCTTAGCAGGAATTGATCAGCGCGGTCGCAAGGGGCTTCCGTTGAAAACTCGTGCGGCTGGTTGGCACGCTCAATTCAATTGGCCTGCAGGACGGACATTGGCACCGGTGCGTTTCACGGCCGAATCGCCTAAGTCGGCTCGCGCTCTTTCGACAAGCTCGAGCATGTGCTGCATCACATCAGGGTGGTCCTGAGATACGTCCTGCGTTTCGCCGATATCCTCGACCAGATTGAACAAGGCTTGCCCGATTTCGGCCTGTTCGTATTTCGCCGGGATGCCCCCCTGCCCGCCTGGGCGGCCGTTCAGCGTGCGGTAACTATGCGGCAAGTGTAACTTCCAGGGTCCGCTTCTTACGGCTTGCAGGTGTTTTCCCCAGTAGAAATAGAGTGCCTCGTGCGGGCTCTTTGCCCCTGCTTTGCCCGCCATCAGGGGCCAGATATCCTGACCGTCGATAATCCGCTCCTCGGGCAACTCGGCCCCCGTGATTCCCGCGATGGTCGGCAGAATGTCGATGGTCATTGCCGGCTCGCTGCAGACGTGGCCCTGTGGGATATGCCCCGGCCAGCGGCAAACCATTGGTTCGCGCACACCTCCGTCGAACGTCGTGCCCTTTCCTTCTCGCAGCGGTGTGGCCAACCCGGCGTGATCACCATAGCTGAGCCAGGGCCCGTTGTCCGAGGTGTAGATGACCAGGGTGTTGTCGTCGACCTTTGTTCGTCGCAAGGCATCCATAATCTGACCAACCGACCAATCGATCTCGGTGATGACATCGCCAAACAACCCTCGCTTGGTTTGCCCGTCGTGCTTTTCGGAGACGAACAAAGGGACGTGCGGCATGCTGTGCGGCACGTAGACGAAAAAAGGTTGCTTGTGATTTCGCTCGATGAAATCCACCGCCCGTTCGGTGTACCAGGTGGTGAGTTGAGTCTGATCTGGGTTGGACTCGATCGCTTCAGTGCCTTGAATCAGCGGGAGCGGAGGAAACCCTCCTGGGCGCTCGGGGTGATAGGGCCACATATCGTTGGAATACGGTAGCCCGAAGTATTCATCGAAGCCGTGTTGAGTCGGTAAGAACTGTGGGTGGTGGCCCAAGTGCCATTTGCCGAAGATGGCAGTTGTGTACCCTTCGTCTTGAAGCAATTCGGCAAGCGTGAGTTCATATGCATTGATTCCGTGGCGACTCTTCGGGCCAAGTGCCCCCAGGATTCCGACGCGATTCGAATAGCATCCCGTCAGCAGGGCCGCACGCGAGGCGGAACAAACCGGTTGGGCCACATAGAAGTCGGTGAACCTCGCACCTTCCGCGGCCAGGCGATCGATGTTTGGCGTCTCGAAGCCTTCAGCACCATAACAACCCAAGTCGGCATAACCTTGATCGTCGGCGAAGATAAGCACGATGTTCGGACGCTCGTGTTCCGCCGCGTCGCAAATCGCCGCCTGGCTTGCGATGCCGATCAGTATTGCAGAGAAGAAAACGGTTGCCCGATAAAGCATGGTATTCTCTCGCTTGAAATTTCGAGTTCCGAGAATTGCTAGGTTCTTTGCGATTATGCCCAAAGCGATTCTATTCGATTGCGAATGGTGTTGAATGTGCGGTGAAACGCTTTACTTCACCACCGGCCTTGTAGCGGCCATAGTGCACAATTCGGTAAGTGCCCGGGGGTGTTTCCTCGGTGGTCGTCCATTCGATGGTGACCTGGAATGGATCGGAAGACGTGCTGTAGGGGGGCGGCGCTAGATCGAGAATGCGGCGCTGCTGCTTGTTCTTGCTTCCATTGCCAGAGGAGATGCGGCGCCATGTTGCGGTCGTATCCCAATCGTTATCGACGCGGACGATCTTCCATTGGTCCGAGTCTCCCTCCCGTTGTTCGATTGCCAAGAACGCATCTTCGCGATCGTATTCATTGACGGGACTGCCGGTCCAGAACGTGGCCGAAACCGTTTCCCCAGTCGAATATCGTTCTCCTAGTTCCGCCAAAGGGTCCCCGAACTTGGCGCCTTCTGGTGTGGTTTCGTCGGGGCCGTTTAGATTCGTCTGTCGGTGCGGTCTGGTGCGCATGTCGACCGGTTCGGCGCTCGACTCAACCGACTCGTCGCCCGATAAGGCTTTCGCTAGTTTCACGAATTCCTGCCGATAGGCTGCCTCGGTCCAGGGGCCGAACAAAGTATGTCCGCCCTCGTACTGCTGCAGTTGGTATTCGTGCCAGGTTGTGACGTAACCCGCCAAATCGTTTGCGTAGCCCGCAACGACGACAAGCTCAGGTGATACCCCCAAGGCGCTGCCAACAGCCGCTCGGAATCTTCGACCCGTCATGGTGGTGAATTCAGCCGGGCCGACGACCAGGACGATTTGCCCCAATTGCACAACCGAGAGCGGTAACACCTGCTCATGCATGGGTGGCTCGGCCAGTCCAGTGGCAATCAAGACTGCCTTCGGTTTTTGCCGTTCGAGAAACTCCTCGGTCGGTTTGATTTTCGGCATCACCAGCCGAATCAACGTTTCGATTCCCGGGTCGGTCTCCGTCATCCCTTCCCGAAACAATGGGTGCCCGCCTCCTTCGGCGTCAGAACCTGCCGCGAACGAGTAGCCCCAGGCCGAAGGAGATGTCTGCCGATTGCCTTCGCTTGTGAATGCTTCACTCACGCTGACCTGAGAGAAATCCACGAACCGGTGCTGAATCTTGATTGGGCCCTGCAGCCGCTGCCTGGCCGAATCACACAGTTGGCGAGCCGTCTCCGCCTGTCGAGTTCCGATCATGGCACAGCTTTCAACTTCGGTCTGACCGGGGCCCGTGCCGTCCAGGTTGAGGTTGGGTGTCGCATCGCCCGCATTGCTGTTCGCGAAGGCGGCGACAAACTCACCGAGTTGATCGCCATCGGCGTTATGCTCTTTTTCGATGACATATGCGGCATAGCCTTTGTTGTCGCTGGTAATCAGCTTCGAGTTGTAGCTGATCGACGTGGGATGAACCGCAAACCAGTTCAGCAGCCCGATGGCGCCGTCGTCGCGAACGAATTTGAGCAGGGTCATGCCTTTGTCGACGGGATGTTCGTATCGGGCGCGTTCTTCCTTCGGGTTGTTGCGGTAGGCGATGTGCGAGCGATTCGCGTTTGCGTCGAAGACTTCGCCCTGCGCCAAGAAAATACTGCCCGGCTTCAGGTCGGCATCGGCCTCGGCAATCGACTCCGCAATCCCTTCGGCCAATTCATCGAAGGCCTCGGGAAAGAAATCCCCGCCGAGCATGCTCACCGAGAGATGGTGGTGATATCCACCGGGGGTGCCGTGCGTATGCGTGCCCGTCAAGATTACGTTGGCGTGGTTGTAACGTTCGCCAAGTTTCTCTTGCAGTCGTTCCAAAACGGCCAGCTTCAACGTGTGGGTGACAAATGCCAATTCGCAGGTGGTGATCGCCAAGCGAGAATTGTCTTCCGGATCAGCGATCACGAATGTCCTGGCATATTGATGCTGACGAAGCCCCTCGCTGACTTGCTGAGGGTGCACATAGCCCAGCATCTGGATGCCCCACACCGGGAGCGTGATGTCGCTCTTGGAGCGGCCGATCAAGTAATCGTTCGCGACACCTAGTTGGGCGGTAATCAATGCGACGAGAATGCCTACGAGTGACAGCTTCATTGTCATATTCGGATCCAGAAGGTTTCTACGCTTGGGGTCATCGATATCCGGATGCGAGTCCAGGAATCGCATCAGAATCCATTCCGCAGATTGTACCCTGCCGAGCGACGCGGTTCCTCTGTTCGGCGTGCGACATAAATTTGGCGTGCCCGAGGCATTCCAGAGTCGGAACTGAGGAGAATCCTGCAATCACCATCAAAGAAGGAGCTAGCCCAGCAGGCCCCGGGGCGATGGATTTGAGGCACGCAGCTGGTGTTTTCGCCGGCTAGCAGACTTCGACATATTCAGACTTTTCTACTGAGGTCCACTCAACCCCAGGAGAGCGCTGTGAAGCCAGAGGAATGCGTACAAGTCGCTGGCAATCTTTGCATGGGCCATGGCCGTGGGGTGCATGGTATCCATGAACTGCTCTTCGAGCGACAAGGAAGGCTGGTGCAGACTCGGGTGTGCGTCGAACAACGGTATGCCCCGACTCTCACAAAACTCGGTAAGCAGGCACTTGTGGGGTTGGGTGAAGCGATAGGAGGGGTGAATGATGACGAGTTGGATCCCATGCTCTTCGCAAAAATCTGCCATCTCATGAAGAATCTGCCGTCGCTCAGCCGAACTGACTCTTCTGGGTAGCTGCGACTCATCGATCTCGTCCGGCTTTCCTTCTTGAGTCCCTACGAGCCTGGGTGAGATGCCGATTTGATCTAGCTGAGATCTCAGCGTCGGGTCAATCGCACGGTCATCCTGTCCCTGCGAAGCGGCGACGTCGGCCATGCGCTGCGTTTCGATTTGATACTGGATGAACCGAAAGATCGCGGAATAGGCCAGCAAGCCTCTACTGAGCTTTCCGCTCAGCGATTCGTAAATTTCGCGGTCGGACTTGCTGAGCCCCAGTTTCTGTGTGCTCCCGGAGCTGCGATAGCTTGTCGGAAGGTAGTCGTTGAACTCGTGGTAAAACAACACCATGTCGGGCTTCAGCTTGATCCCCCGCTCCTTGAGAAACATCAAGCTTTGAAACGAGGACCATGCCGGTACGCCCGCATTGATCACTTGGAACTGCTGTTTCGTGCCCGCCTCGGAGTTGAGCATCGCTTCGAGTCGTGCACTGTAGGTGTCGTCGTTTCCGACACCATAGCCGTAAGTTGTGCTCTCTCCCAACGACAGGATGCGGTACTCATCGGCGCGCTTGTCGAGAGAGACTTCGCGGTTTCGTAACCCCAGGCTGTTGGTCCGGTACCCGGCCGATTGATTGGCGTAGTCGTAGCGTTGCGAGGGAACCAACGACCACATGAGGGTCGCATCTGGGCGTAGCATCCCTGCGAGTTCTTCTGGCAAGGGGATACTGCTCTTCGTGGGCCTGGTTGCCTCGGTGAGGCGAAGAATTAATTCCAAACCTGATACGAGAGCGACGGCTGGCAGCAGAGCAAAGACCGTGAACTTCAGCCACGAGCGGAAGGTGGACCGACCACTACGCAATGGATGACTAAGGTGAGTTGACATCGATAACGACCACATACGGGATGTGGACTCTGGACGGATGTGCCCAGTATCGATTTCATCCTCATGAGTCCGTTCACCTGGTCTGGCCAAGACAGGTTAAGCAGCAACAGATTCTAGCAATCGGAAACAAAGGAACAATACTCTTCGCATGCAATTCACATTCGTATACTCACGCAATTACTACGAATGGGGGTCAGGCTAGGTCGGTGTCGTTCGAAGAGAGCCATGCGAGGTTCTTCGGCAAAGCTTTCGCTCGCATGCGCTACGGCTTGGAACTGTTTGATGTCGAGAGCGTGCAGCGCGAGATCGTGATACCCGTTTCCTAGGCGATCTCTTGCAATAGGTTAACCACAACACGTCTTGAAGCTTCGTCTAAGGCGGACATCGCCCTGGAGAGAATCTCTTGGGCCCCTACGCAGCCGTACCCCATCCACGCATAAGCAGGCATTGATCACTGAGGATTGGAGACCGTCTCTTGCGGTGCTCCTATTTCCGGGAAGAAGCCATTGCTTCGGAGGAACGCGAATAAGTCTGCGGCAAGTAAGGCGTGGGCCGAAGCGGTGGGATGGAGATTATCGATAAACTGTTCTTCAGAAGTTAGCAAAGGTTGATGCAAGCTTTCGTGTGCGTCGAACATCGGCACACCTCGGCTCCTGCAGAACTCGGTAAGCAGACACTCGTGGGGGTGAGTGTATCGGTAGGAAGGGTGAATGATGACGAGTTCAATGCCGTGTTCGTCGCAGAAGTCGGCTATTTCCTGAAGGATCTGCTTCCGTTCCGTCGGGCTAACCCTCCGCGGTAATTGAGTTTCGTCGATTGCGTCCGCTTCGCCTTCTTGCGCCAATCTGGGCAAAAAACCGGTATTCGCACCCATTCCAATCTGCTCCAGTTGCCAACCAAACTCTTCGTCCATCATCCAGTCCGCTTGAGTCTGCA
The DNA here is from genome assembly GCA_965227275.1 of Pirellulales bacterium. GTDB lineage: Bacteria > Planctomycetota > Planctomycetia > Pirellulales > JAEUIK01 > CAZNXE01. The sequence continues at coordinate 5,109,189 of CBDDFU010000001.1, forward strand.
TGGCGGAAACGCTGTTCATGCGGTGCGTCTCGACTCGGTATTGGATGAAGCGAAAAATGGCGGAGTGGGCAAGCAAGCTTCGACTTAGTTTTCCGAGAAACGATTCGTAAATCTCGCGATCGGTTTTGCTGAGTCCTTGATTCTGCGTGCTGTTGGAAGTGCGGTAGCTGGTAGGAAGGTAGTCGTTGTACTCATTGTAGAGCAGCACCATGTCAGGCCTCAGTTTGATGCCTCGCTCTTTGAGGAACAACAAACTCTGGAACGACGACCAGGCCGGAACACCGGCGTTGATTACCCGGAATTCTTGTTCGCTGCCCCCAGCGTTCAACAATGCTTCAAGCTGGGCACTATAGGTTTCGTCGTTCGCGACGCCGTATCCGTAGGTTGTGCTCTCGCCGAGCGAGAGAATGCGGTACTCGTTGTCTTCTTTCTCGGGCGAGATTTCTCGACTCCGCAACCCCATGCTATTGGTGCGGTAGCCCGACGGATGATTCGCGTACTCGAGGTCCTGTGACGGAACCAAGGACCACATCAAGGTTGCATCGGGACGTAGCATGCCGGACAACTCTTCCGGCAAAGGGATGCTGCCTTTCGTTGGTCTCGATGCCTCGGTGATGCGAAGGATCACTTCCAGGCTTGTGATGAGTACGACCGCAGGAATCAACGCGAAGATCGTGAGCTTGAGCCATCTTCGTAACGTGGACAATTTCGATTGCGACTTGGTTTGCGATGGTTGTTCGATCTGATCAGACATGGAAATCAACCACGCGCGGAAAGTCGACTCCGGTCGGATGGGTAAACCAGCACGAGTTCACCGTCGGAGTCCGATCGTCTGGCCCTGCCAGGCAAGTGTCAGAATTCTAGTCGTCGCCACCATGGTAGCAACAACCCTACACTACTGCATCCGGTGTACTGCGTCACTCGATCCGTACGAAAGACGGGAGTGATTCTTTCAATGCCGCTGGAAAAGGGCGTTGCGAAGTTCCTCCGCAAAGCTGGCACTCGATTGCACCACGGCCTGGAACTGTTCGTTGTCCAAGGCGTACAACTCCAGGTCGGTGGTTGCGCGTACCGTGGCGTTGCGAGGCTCGCCGGTCAATAGCGCGGCTTCCCCGAAGTAGTCTCCGCTACCCAGATTGGCCACGATTTTCTTTTCACCATCGGTCTCGATCTCCACTTCAACTTTACCTTCTCGGATCAAGTAGAAGCTGTCGCCCGGGTCGCCCTGGCGCACGATCGACGTGCCGGGTGGGTGACTTTCGAATCGCATTTGGTCGGCCACCTGCGCCAACGTTCCAGGGGTAAGGTGCTCGAACACAGGGCTCTTGCCCAGGAATTCGCAGATCACCTCCGACTCGACAACCAGCACGTCGGAAATGATGCTGCCGTCGACCATGTTCACGATGCGATCGGCGGCGTCCAGGATTCGATTGTCGTGCGTGACCATCAGGATCGTGCTGCCATTCTCCTCGGCAAACTCACGCAGCAGGTTCACCACATCGCGTCCCGAGGCTTTGTCCAAGGCGGCGGTTGGTTCGTCGGCCAAGATCAGCTTGGGATGATTGGCCAGCGCTCGGGCAATTGCCACGCGCTGTCGCTGGCCCCCGGAAAGCGCCGACGGTTTGTAGTCGATTCGATGCCCGAGCCCCAATCGGGTCAGCATCTCCTTGCCACGTTCGTCCATCGTTTTCGGGGAGATGTCCGTCAGCTCCATCGACATCCGGACATTCTGCATGGCCGTCAGCGACCCAAACAGGTTGTGGGCCTGGAAGATGAACCCAATTCCCCGACGCAACTGCACGAGCTGGTTTGAACTCAGCCCCTGCAGTTCTTGCCCCAGAATTTTGAGGCTCCCCTCCTGCACGGTTCGCAATGCTCCGATCAAGGTGAGCAACGTGGTTTTCCCCGAGCCCGAGGGGCCGGTCATGATGACGATTTCGCCCCCGTGTAGATCAAGGCTGTTCTCGAACAGGACCTGTTTGCGCAGTTCGCCATCGCCGAAGTAATGGTTCAAGCCACGCACCGCCACGGTCACTTGTCGCTTCTTTGTGGAAGCAAACCCCGCCGGTGGGTTTGTGCCAGGTTGAGGTTCAGGGTTGTTGTTGGGAGTTTCGCTCATCAAAACAGCTCCGCCGGATCGGCCGAACGAACTTTACGAATCGCTAGGAAACCCGAGGCGACACACATCGCCACGGTGAGCATCAACACAACAAACGTTCTTCCAATGGTCAGCCTCATCAGCAACCCGGTCCACGCTCCGATGCCCTGATACAAGATCGCGCTGGCAATCAGCCCGGGGATGAAGCCCAGCATGGCAAGCAAGAGCGCCTGCTGGATCACAACCGCCAAAAAATAATTGAACGAATAGCCCATCGCCTTGAGCGTGGCAAACTCAGGCATGAAGTCTTCAAGTTGCGAGAATAGAACCTGGTAGCAGATGATTACCCCGACGATAAACCCCATGACGGTGCCCATCCCAAACACCACGCCCACCGGGGTGCTGCGTTGCCAGAACGAACGCTCCTGTCGCACCATCTCGGGCTTCGAGAGCACATCCACGTCTCGAGGCAGAACCGCTTGTAGAGCGTTCACGACCGATTGCACATCTTGCCCTTCTGCGACTTGGATCAGCCCCAGGTCTACATCGTCCAGCGTAGGTGTATTTCCCGCTCGCATTGGGAAGTAACGATCAAAATTTCGTTCGCTGACAATCAGATTCCCATCGTTCATGAAGTCGGTCGCCAGATTGAACTGTCCAACAATCTTCATCCGCTTACCTGTCAGTTCGCTTTCCACCCCCGGACCGATGGGCCCATAGATCGACTTCGACTGTCGATCGCTGATGGCAGTCAGCGGTGAACTCAAGGCCTTGGCGTGGTCTTCGATCTCAGGCAGTAGCAGTACCGGCTGGCTCGTGTCGAACCCGATGACGCGAATCCATCGCGGCAAACCGTCCTCGACACTCCGCCACACGGCCAGGGTTGGTTCGAGATACAGCGGGTATGTGGTTGCCACCCCTTCGCAGGCTTCCGCCTGACGCAAACGACGAATGGAAAACCCTTCGCGGTTGACCAGCGAATAGCGATTCGTGCTCTTCAAAAAGATGTCTGCGTTGCAGCGTTCGAGTAATTCCACGGTGCTGTCCAACAACGCGAAGTAGAACCCCACCTGCGCGCACATCAGCAGCACTGCGAAGCCGATGCCAGCGGCCGCGATTAGCAGCCGGCGTCGATCGCTGATGAGGTTGTACCAGGCTAGTGGAACGCGTCGTCTGCGCATGACTGCTCTTAAAACAAGTCGGCCGGGTCGGCCACGGTAATCTTACGTAAGGCCGCCAGGCCAGAGAGTGTACACATGGCGAGTGAAATCCCCAGCACCAGCGCCGCCCTGCCCCAGGTCATCGCAATCGGAATGTTGGCTGCCGAGGAAGTTACTCGATAAAGCATCTCCGCCAGAAGGATGGCCGGGAAATAACCCAGCACACCAAGAATAATGGCCTCTTGCAAAACGAACTTCGCCAATTGCCGGGGGCCATAACCTACGGCTTTCAATGTGGCGTATTCAGAACGATGGTTGGTGATATCGGCCGAGAGCACCTGGTAAACGATGGCCACCCCGACGATCACCGCCACAACGGTTCCCAACCCAAAGATGACGCCAACTGAGGTGGTGACGAGCCAGAATCGCCGTTCTCGGAAATTGATTTCATCGCGGGTGAGTACCCGTGTGTCCGGCGGCAGTATTTGCTTCAGTTCTTCGGCCACCTTTTTGGGATCGGCACCGGGTTCCAACCGAACGAGACCAAGGTTCACTTGCCGGATGCTTTGATAGGGAAACAATCGTGCGAACCCTTGATCGCCTAGAAGAATGGCACCGTCGGCGCAGAAACCGGTTCCCAGGGTGAACTGCCCTGCGATCTCCACCTGTTGCCCGCCGACTTCGGTTTGTATCCCGGGGCGTTGCGGGCCGAACTCCGGGCGGGAATTCGTGTCAATCAATACCGCGTTGGCCCGTCCCAAGGCTGCGTAGTCGGGCTTGGTATCTGCCTTGAGGTTGAACACCTCGTTCGGGTTGCGCGTTCCGAGCACAAGGATGCCGCGGCCCCGGAGTGTACTCGGGTGTCGCCAGACATTCAGGCCGATGTACAGGGGCTGAACGTCGACGACGTCCTTGAGTGCGGAAACTTGATGGAGGCGCTGACGGGGAAATGTTCCCGTCTTGCGAATATCGATGTACTCGGGCGAAGTAATCAGGACATCGAAGCGGAGTTGGTCGTAGATGATGGTGGCCGTCGTCACGACCGAGCCCAGGAAGCCCAACTGCATGAGAATGAGCACCAGGGCAAAAATCACCCCCGCCGTCGCCACTAGCGTGCGGCCCTTCTCGTGCATCAGGTTATGCCAGGCAAGCTGTGTTTTCATGCGACGAGTGTTTCGGTTTGGCTCGTTGCAGCCTGGGGCGAAGTGCCAGCATGGCTGTGGGGAGTTCCTGCACGTGAAGATCGAACGCCATTATGCGACGATCGAATCGTGGTCGGAGTATTTACGTTGAATCACTGCCCGACGGCGCCGGAGTTTCGTTCAGAGCAGCTTCCTCGGTGGGTTGATTTTCGTCCGTGTCCGATTCGGAATTGCTCGATGCTGTTGTCTTGATTGAAACGGAAACCTGAAGATTCAACAAATGCTCGACAGCGGTGCCGTCGTCGACTCGGATCAAGACTTCGACAACACGGGCGTCCGTACGGGCTCGCGTGGGGTCGAGATTCATCAGGCTGTTCTGAGCTACCGTCGAACCAATCGCCTCGACCGTACCGGTTAGCATCTCGACGGAGGTGGGAAGCGCGTCGCTGAATATTTCCGCCTTCTGGCCGACTTCGACCCAGCGAATGTCCGTCTCGTATACCTCGGCCACGGCGACGATCTCCGACGTGTCGGTCATCTGGAGCACCGGCCGCTGACCGATGGTTTCGCCCGACTTCGTGAATATCTTGACGATTCGGCCCGCAATGGGAGCCCGGATGATGCTCATTTCCACTTGCTGCCTGGCTAACTCGACGGCAGATTTTAACGATGCCAGCGGGATGCCGGCTTTCAGCCGCGGCAGCGAACTCTGTGCGGTTGCCAGCTTCGCTTCGGCAAGTTGCAGATTCAATTCATCCGCCGCCTGCATCTTCTCCAGAGCCAGCTTCGAGGCGGCGAGTTCGCCCTCGGCACTGCGTACCAGCAGTTGTTGATGTTCAAGCTGCTGTTCCGGCACCAGCGAAGTGTCCAGCCCTTCCATCCGCTCTAGATCGCGTTGGGTCAGTTCGAGATTCGCTTCGTGCAGTTGTACTTGCGCTTCTTGGGCTGCAATATCCATCTTGGCAAACTTAGCCTGCTCGATCGAAAGCTCGGCCTCGCGAATCATTCGCTCGGCGTACAGGGTCTCGGCCGCGAGTTTCGCTTCGGCTTCTGCAAGCTGGGCTCCGGCCGATTCGAACTGGGCGACTCGAAGCGGATGCGAGTCGACGTAGGCCAGCACTTCTCCGGCTTCAACGCGATCGCCTTCGCGTACTTCAAGCTGGCCGAGACGTGTGCCGGCCATGGCCCCCAAATTGAGGATCCCCACGCTCGGTTCCAAACGTCCCAAGGCCTCGATCTGAGCAGGGCGTTGCGGCTTCTCGTCTGTTTTCGATGGAGTTGGTTCTCGGTTCGCACTGCATCCCGCCAGGAGCAGCAATGCACAGACGCTCCAATCCTTCCAATTCATCACAATCAATGCCTCGGTTTCAGATCGACCTGGATGACACAGTCTTTGTATTTTACCCCAACGGAGCAGTTCTAATATCGGTTCTTCTTGGTGGTCACGCCTGCCTAGCGGCCCAAAACAGGGGCCGCTGGAGTTTCATGGGTGCATTAACCAGCAATTCCAGGAAAAGCCGAATGCACTTAGGGCTCTCAGAGGGCTGAATAACCCGTCGAGTCATCCGGGCGCTACTCGAATGCCCGACTTGGTGAGAATTCCGCGGAACTCACCCGGCGTTTCAAGCGTCCCATAACGTGCACCGTGAGCATAAACCAATTACACGGCACATTCGTAATCTCGGAGGTGCCCGTCCCCCGGGGGCTCAGCAAGCGGAAGGGGAACGGGCAACGATACAATCCGGCCTCGCGATAAAGCGCCTGATCGTAATACGTGGAACTGGGCTGTGTTGAGCCAACACGCAGGGAACCACGAACCCGATTGCGAGGCAGACGGGGTGTTTTAGGGGCAGCAACCCGGGGCTGATATAGTGATAATGAAATATTGGGAACTGCGTGAGTGACACTGAGGATCCCCCGAACGTCACAGAACAATCTGCTGGGATCCATGGTGAGGGCGAAATCCAGAGGCGTGGGATTCGCCGGACTAACCATCCACAAAAGCTGAGTATGCGACGCCGATGAACTATGAGCCGACACTGCGACAAGATGGGCAGCAAAGGGGCAATGCGCAGAGGCTTAGCGAAAAGCGAGATCGTCCCCCCACCGACGTCCCCGGCTACGAGGCTCAGCAATTTATCGGTGCCGGCGCGTATGGCGAAGTTTGGACGGCGGTCGACAAGAAAACTGGTCGCAAGGTGGCGATCAAGTTCTACGCACATCGTGGTGGTCTCGACTGGTCGCTGCTGTCTCGCGAAGTGGAGAAGCTGTGTTTTCTGTTTGCCGATCGTTATATCGTCCAATTACTCGATGTGGGTTGGGATGCCGAGCCACCGTACTATGTCATGGAGTACATGGAGCACGGTGCACTCGAAGATCATTTGGGCGAAGGCCCGTTGCCGGTCGACCAGGCCCTGACGCTGTTTCGCGAAGTGGCGATCGGCCTTCGGCATGCACATGACAAAGGCGTGCTGCACTGCGATCTCAAGCCGGCCAACGTTTTGCTGGATCAAGATGGCAAGCCCCGACTTGCCGACTTTGGGCAATCGCGCCTCTCGCACGAACAAGCCCCGGCGCTGGGGACGTTGTTCTATATGGCTCCCGAGCAGGCGAGTCTCGACGCCGTGCCCAATGCGGCTTGGGATGTTTACGCACTGGGAGCGTTGTTCTATTGCATGCTCACGGGCGCTCCTCCACATCGCACGAGCAAATCAGAAACCTCCCTGGATAGCTCCGTCTCGCTTGAGGAACGCCTTGAGCGATATCGTGAGATTATCGAGAAGTCGCCGCCCCCGCGCGAACATCGTCGCCTGCCGGGAATGGACCGTCACCTGGCAGAAATCGTCGAGGAGTGTCTGGCGGCAGATCCAAAGAAACGATTCTCCAATGTGCAGGCGGTACTCGACGCCTTGGATCGTCGGCGTCTGCGTCGTGCGCAACTTCCGTTGTTGATTCTTGGAGTGGGAGCCCCAATCCTACTGCTGTTTGTCATTTCGATGTTTGCCTGGAACGGGTTTTCCACGGCCTTGAATCAATCGGAAGCCGCGGTCATCGGTCGCGCCCTGGAAAGTAACCGGTTTGCCGCACAGTTTGTTGCCGAGAATGTTGCCGGGCAGATCAATCATCGCTGGCAAATTCTGGAACAAGAGGCCAACAGCCCTCATATGAAGCAGCTCTTGGCTGCCGCCTACGGAAAGCCTCGTGGTTCTCCCGAACGGGAAGCCCTGCAGGCAGCCGTTAGCGAGATTCGTACGAAGCATCCTGAAATCGACGCCAGCAGTTGGTTCATCAACGATCGAGATGGACGGCAAATGGCTCGCTATCCGCTGAACGAAAAAACGATCGACCAGAATTACGCATTCCGTGATTACTTTCATGGTCAGGGTGGCGATTTGGAACGGGGTGCAAAAGATATCCAACCCATCACCGATGTGTACCGGTCGAATGTTTTTCGCTCCGAGGCCACCGGGCGGCGAATGCTGGCGTTTTCTGTACCGATATTCGCCGAGGCCCGCGAGGGAGAGGATCCGCGTGTAGATGGCGTCATTGCGATGACGGCTGAACTAGGCACGTTCGCTGAATTGAGGCCAGAGTACGGTTCATCGGGAGGGCAGTTCGCCGTTCTGGTGGATATCCGCAAAGACTGGCAAGGCCACCGAGGCGCGGTGCTGGAGCATCCGGAACTCGTGCGGCTGATGCACGGCAATGTTGGAGCACTGCCCGAGGTGTATCTACCTGGAGAGGAGATCGAATCCCTGGCAAAGCTGCATCCGCTGAAGCTCGAAGTTCTTCAAGATGCCGAGCAAGACCGCGGAAATCACTCTTCCCGTTCAGCGGTGGCCGACAACGTAGGGTCTGATTCCCAGCGTGGATTCGGCGCCCAGGACGCCTCACCCTCACGTGGCGATGTTGCAAAAGCGGAAGAACAAAGCGATTCCACCGAAGCACCGCCTTCCAATCCGATTCGCCCTCGGCAGAAATCCTCGAAAGATGCCCAGCTATCCGAAGAAGACCTTGCTCGCATGGAGGAACTGCGCAAACTTTCGATTCGCACTCATTACACCGACCCTGTAGGTGAAGAATATCAAGGCCGATGGCTGGCTGCCGTTGAACCGGTGATCGTGGTTGATCGTGAGTCATCAATTGGTGACACCGGTTGGGATGTGATCGTGCAGGAACGCTACATTGAAGCTTCGCAGCCGGTTTGGGAATTGGCCCCGCAGTTAAGGCGCATGGGGCTTGTGGCACTGACCGTGGTTGGAATGATCATCGTGATGTTGTGGGGGTTCGTGATGGTCGTGCTGAACGATGGTCCGCACTCGAAGGCACTGGCGGGCATTCGGCGACGGATTGGATTGTCGTCGGTTCGAAGCACCACCAGTGGAGCGACTCCGAATCGATCCACGGAATCGGGCCATCGCGCAACGGTCGAGTATGAAACCGAGAAAAAAAGCTGACTTTGCCCACAAGCCAAACGCCGATGTGAATCTAGGGGCGTTTGACAATGTCTGGAGTGTATTGCTAAAGCTGGGTCAACCGGACGCTTTACAAGCGACGCGCACCGAGTTCACGCTGTTGAGACTGTAGAATACGGAGTTGTTGGTTTGGCCGATCTGATTGCTGAAGGGGCAAAGCCACAAGATCGCTGGCGGCGTAGATTGCCGGAGTCTCAGAATCTGCTCGTCGGCCGCGCGGCCGGTATTTGGTCGGTCCCTTGGGACGATCACATTTCCCGGCGGCACGCGGAATTGAACTTTCATGGCGGTCGCTTGACCGTCGAACGCGTTCCCACGGCACTCAATCCGATCTTCGTGCGAGGCGTGGAACGCGATCAGTTCACCATCGATCCGGGCGATCACTTTGTCATCGGCAAGACACGGTTCAGTCTGACCGACGACGAGGCCGAGGTTTCGCTGGCCATTCCACAGCCGGTCCGAGAGCAGGCCTACAGCTCTCAATACTTGCACCACGTTCAGTTTCGCAATGCCGACCAGCGGATCGAAGTTCTTAGTCGCTTGCCCGAGGTCATCTCAGGTTCGGCAAGCGATAGCGAGCTATACGTCCGGCTGATCAATCTTCTGCTGGTCGGTCTTGCTCGTGCATCGGCCGTGGCTTTGGTGGAAGTCGATGCCGCGGCGAAATCGGACTCGAAGGTGCAAGTGTTGCAATGGGATCGCCGCTTTTCAGGAGGTCGCTTTCAACCAAGTCAGCGGCTCATCCTGCGCGCCATTAAGCGTGGTCAGAGCATGTTGCACGTGTGGGGTGCCGGAGAGGGCGAAGGCTCGATCACGGCCATGACCATGGACGAGCATTTCGATTGGGCGTTTTGTGTTCCGACCCCCTCGACCGGCTCGACAACGCTCGCCATCTACGTGGCCGGGGCATTCGCCGACGAGCGTGGCCCGACACCCACCCCGAGTGACCCGGCGGACCTGCGAGACGATCTGAAATTCACCGAATTGGTGGCTTCAATCGTCGGTTCGTTGCGCAGTGCACACCAACTTCAGCGTCGGCATGCCAGTTTGAGCCAGTTCTTTGCTCCCGCGGTTTTAGACGCCCTTTCGGCAGAAGACGACCCGGAAGTTGCCCTGACTCCACGTGAAACCCATGTCACCGTGATGTTCTGCGACCTCCGCGGCTTCTCGCTGAATGCAGAACAAAGTCGCGATGATCTGCTGGGCCTGCTCGATCGGGTCAGCGGTGCGCTCGGTGTGATGACGCATCACATCCTCGAGCAAGGGGGCGTCATCGGCGACTACCAGGGTGATTCCGTCATGGGCTTTTGGGGCTGGCCGCTTCAGCAAGAGAATGCCGTGGAACGCGCCGTCCAGGCATCGCTGGCCATTCGAAAGCATTTCGAGGAAGCAAGTGGCGATGCGGCAGGCTTCCAGGTCGGAATCGGAATCGCAACCGGCCCGGCGGTTGCTGGCAAGATTGGTACTCTGGAACAGGTCAAAGTGACGGTCTTCGGTCCCGTGGTGAATCTGGCCTCCCGGCTGGAGAGCATGACGAAAACGTTGAATGTCCCAATCCTGGTCGACGAGGCAAGCGCAGAATTCCTGCGGCAGATGCCGAAAGAACAGGCCCGTTGCCGACGTCTGGCGGTTGTTAAGCCCTATGGGCTCGACACCCCGTTAGCCGTTTCGGAAGTGGTTCCGCCGCTGGAAGACATGCCAAGCGTAACGGATGAGCAAATTGCTTGTTACGAGGCCGCGGTCGATGCATTGGTGTCTGGACAGTGGGACGAAACCTATCGTCAGTTGCACCGGGTCCCTCCCGACGATTTGGCAAAGGACTTCCTTACTGTGTACGTCGCTCGCCATAATCGCCAACCGCCGGGTGACTGGTCCGGTTATATTCCGATGACAAGCAAATAGGGTTGTTGGTCTTTCGAGCGACCGCCCGTCGCGTGATTAATCGCGTTCGGAATCCCTTCGCAGTCATTGCTTCATGGTCCGCACTGGAATGTCCAAACGACTCTTGATTATCGCCGTGCTCGTGATCGCCGCCTGGCTGGCTTACGGCCTAGTCATGACCGCTCGTCTCGCCACGTCGACCGACGCGGTGGTCGTCTACACCGCGCAAGACTCCCACTATGCCGAACCCATCTTTGCGGCCTATTCAGAAGCCGAAGGGGTGCAGGTGCGCCCCAAGTTCGACACCGAAGCTACGAAGACGGTTGGCCTTGCCCAGGCAATCATGGCCGAAGAGGCTCGCCCCCGCTGCGATGTATTCTGGAACAACGAGATTCTCAACACGATTCGGCTCGAACGGCGAGGACTACTCGAGCCCTACGTTTATCCCGAGGCCGATGAGTACCCACCGCAGTTCCGTTCCCCAAGCGGTTTGTGGTACGGGTTTGCAGCCCGCGCTCGAATCATCATCGTCAACACCGATCGCGTCAGCGATGAGGACCGCCCCACGTCGATTTACGACCTGGCCGATGAGAAGTGGAAGGGACAGATCGGGGTTGCCAAGCCTCTGTTCGGAACCACGGCCACGCATGCGGCATGTTTGTTCTCATACTTGGGTGCCGAACCAGCCCGCGCGTATTTTCTCGATCTCAAGCGAAATGGCGTTCAGATCCTGGCCGGTAACAAACAAGTGGCCTTGGCCGTGGCCAGCGGTCAGCTCGCCTTTGGGCTAACCGACACGGATGATGCCATCATCGAGGTGGAGAAAGGCCATCCTGTCGCAATCATCTACCCCGATCGAGAGACGGACGAACTCGGTACCCTGTACATCCCCAACACGCTGTCCATCATCCGAGGCGCCCCTCACCCCGATGCCGCCGGGCGATTGATTGACTATCTGCTGTCCGGCGAAGTTGAGGCCGCACTAGCCGCGGGCGCAAGCGCTCAGATCCCACTGCGTACCGATACCGAGATCAACGTTCGAATCCAAACCCCACGCTCCGTGCATGCGATGCCGGTCGACTTTGAGAAAGCGGCCGATGCGTGGGATGAAGCGTCTGCGTTCATCCGAGATGAATTCACGGGGCCATAGATGCTCTGCTAATGCGTGTTCATCACAGAACGAAGCTAAACCGCACCTCACTCGAACTCAGAAATCTCTTCTACGAATTCTGATGCTTGCGTCGCGAGAAGAATGGCAGCCCGCATGCGCCGAGCAGCAGCAAGATCAACGACGAAGGTTCGGGCACCGTGATCACGCCAGCTGCGGTAAAACCGCCGCTGATTGTCCGTGATGCAGTAACCCCCGATTCATTGAACGTCTCGTCGTCTTCGATGGGAACATAGACGCTCAGTTGGTAATCGTTTCCGCCAAAGGGAGCCAATGAAACGGTATCCGTTCCTAAGAGTGGATCGGTGGGCAAGACGAACGGCGATTAATTTCCTGACTGTTACCCGGAGTGCCGCCTGCAATCGGGATTGATTTACTGAAGTTTTGGGAGGAACGCAAAGACCAGGCGCGGATGATAATTGGGCCGCGCGGGAAGGGTTCAGCAAGCAGCATTCTGCAGGATACTAATTCAACTCCAGCAGCTTCACGTTCTTGTACCACACCTTGTGGTCGTGATCCTGGAAACCCAGATATCCGACGCGCGGCATGTCTTTCACAACGCCAAATTTGTGCTTGGAACCGTCTGGACGGCGGCCTTTTTCCGGGAAGTCGTCGCAGTTCATCTTGGTGACGACTTCACCATTGACCGAAACGACAATGTTCGGGCCTTTGCAGGTTATCTCTACTTGATTCCACTCGCCTTCGCCGTTGAGGTTCAGGTGAGATGGTTTCACCAGGTCGTAGATCGCACCAAAGTCGTGGTACCCGGTATCCGCGCTGTTATAGATCTGGGCTTCAAGCCCGGTGTAGATCGGATTCTTGAGATCTCCAACCCGAAAGAAGATGCCCGAGTTGCAGTCGGCATCGCCCATCTTCACGTCACAACGTAGGATAAAGTCTCCGAATTGCTCTTCATGGACGATCAGATAACCGCCCGATTCGTAGGGCACCAGGGCTCCGTCATCGATTTCGGTGGCGATCTCTTTGCCGTTGTTGCACTTCCAGCCGGTGTGATCCTTGCCGTTGAACAGCAACCGCCATCCGGCTGCCTTCTCTTCAGTGCTCAGCTCATTGTCTTTCGCGACGCAGGCTGATGTTCCGATGAGCAAGAAAAATGAAGATATGATGAATCCGCAACGTAACGCGACGGAATAAGCCATTTCTTCTGTCTCCCAGTATCAAATGTATGCGGTATCCGCTGGCCACAGCGAACGCCTTCGTCCGAAGCCTTACTCTAAGTTCTGGTTCTGCACACTTCCACCCATGGGTTGCTTTCGGTTCTGGCTAACTTTTGACGGGGTACGCATGTCCCGGGATCGCGGTAGAATGCGCAGAGGTCTGCACGGACCGTTAAGAACAGGGCCACAGCTTGTCCCAATGCTGCCCTGGATCACGCAAGGGCTAGTCTTTCTTCCGGGCAGCGGTCAGGGGTATGGAAAACGCCAAAGTTGTTCACCGTTACCTGGAAGCGTGGAACTCACGCGATGCCGCGGCACTGGCGTCCCAATTTGGAGAGCATGGGACTTACCAGGATCCCTATTGTAGGGGGTCGCTGACCGGCGGATTGGCAGTTGCCGAGCACGCCAAAGCCGTTTTCAGGGCCTTCGAGCCACTCAGGTTTGAGCCGCAGTCCATTATTCCTTCGCAGGATGGGAAGAGTGTCACGCTGCACTATCGAGTTCATGGAACGAACGTTGGCCCGTTGGGAGAATTTCCCGCCACCGGGCGATCGTTGGACCTGACCGGGTTGGTGCTGTTGACATACAACGCCGACCGGCTCGTTTCGGTATTCAATCACTACGATCGCTCGGCGGTTGGTCAACAGTTGGGGCACCCGGAGTATCGTCGCCTGCGGGGGCTTGGCACCCGTGATTCCGTGCCCTACGTGCTGATCAACCCCTTCCATGTCCCACGCGAGGATCAAGACAACTTGGTGAGTCGCTGGGAAGCGTTGACTCGAGTCTTGCGGAAGCAGCCAGGGTTCATGGATGCACGGCTGCACCGCAGCATCGATCCGGACGCGTGGTTCCCGTTTGTCAGTGCCACGTTTTGGGCAAGCCCCGAAGATTTCGAGAAAGCGATGGCTCGGGACGAGGTGTCGCAGTTGGTCGCCAACTTGGCACTACAAGGCTATCCGGCGATCTATCGAATCGAAGTAAAGTACTGATTTGCCTTCAGGTTACGTCGGCATACCTTGATCGACGAGGCATTTGCCCACTAAGTTTGATGGCCCGTGGTGGCGGTGTGTTCAATCGCGACCTCTCGAAAGTTGACATCATTCGACTGGAACTTCTACGGACATGCTGCACTAAACGATGATTTTGCTCGACGTGTCTCAGGTTCGGAAGTACTTCAGCGCGCAGCCCATATTGGATGGTGTGACGTTCCAACTGCGGCGTGGACAGCGGGTCGGGCTTGTGGGGGCCAACGGAGCTGGCAAGACGACGCTACTCGAAATCCTCGCATCCAACTCGGAGACGGACGGTGGTGAAGTCTCCTTGCACCGCTCGGCCGAGTTGGGCTATCTGAAGCAGCATCCCACGCTCGAGCCGGGCCGCACCTTGAGGCAGGAGGCCGAAGAGGCGCTCTCCCATCACATGCAGCGAGTGGCTGAGGCCGAAAAGATGGCCACCGCCATGAGCACGGTCCGCGATGAAGCCGAGCGCAAGCGGCTTGCCGATCGGTACGACCAATTGCACCAAGAACTTCTCCGAGACGATGCCTATCATCTCGATCATCGAGTGGAACGAATCCTACTCGGACTGGGCTTCGACCCTGACCGTTTCGATCAGCCTGTCGATCAACTGAGTGGCGGGCAGGTGAACCGCCTGATGCTTGGCAAGCTGTTGCTCGCCGAGCCCGACGTAATGCTGCTGGACGAGCCATCGAACCACCTCGATTTGCAATCAACCGCCTGGTTGGAGAAGCACCTCGCCGCATATACCGGTGCGCTGATCGTGGTGAGCCATGACCGTTATTTTCTAGACAAGGTGACCACCCACACCTACGAGTTGTTTGACGGAACGATCGACGTTTACCCGGGTAACTTTTCAGCGTACTGGAAACAGAAGGCTGAGCGGATCAAAGTCGAGCAACGCGCCTACGACAGCCAACAGGAGGAGATTGCCAAGCTCGAAGACTTTTATCGCCGCAATCACGTTGGCTTGAAGCATGCCCAAGCCGAAGATCGCAAGAAGCGGCTCGAGAAGATCGAACGGATTAGCCCTCCCCGCAAGATCACGGCCCCGCCCATGCACTTTCCTCCGGCCGATCGCACGGGCGACATCGTCTTACGGGCCGACAAGCTAAGAAAAGCCTACGATGAAGTCTTGTTTGAAGATCTTACCTTCGAGATCGCACGAGGTGAACGTTGGGCCATCCTCGGACCAAACGGCTCGGGGAAGACAACGCTCGTGAAGTGCATGCTGGAAATGGAGGCCGTCGATGCTGGAGTCGCTACGCTAGGGCACCGGGTCTCCGTGGGCTATTGCGACCAGCAGCTTTCAATCTTGCCGCAGGACGTTGAACTGGTTGAGGCCATTCGCCGCCAGGACGAATCGACGACTATCGGGCAGCGGCGCGATCTTCTGGCCCGATTCGGACTCACGGGCGACATGGTTTTTCAACAAGTCAGCAGCCTGAGCGGCGGTGAACGAAGTCGCGCGGCCCTGGCACGAATTGCCCTCGAAAATGCTAACCTTCTGGTTCTCGACGAACCGACGAATCACCTCGATTTGTGGGCGCGTGATTCCCTAGAACAAGCCATTCGGCGGTTTGATGGCACGGTGCTCTTCGTCAGTCACGACCGTTACTTCATCAACCAGGTGGCCGACCACTTGATCGTTTTCGAGCCCGGTCGGGTGCGGATCATTAATGGGAACTACGACACCTATGTCGATCAATTTCAAGCGACTGCGTCGTCAGCACCACCGACCAGCGCAACCGGTTCGACCAAGTCGCCGCGACCCTCGGCGCCAAGGTCTAACTCCAATTCCAACAAAGGTGCAACGAGCAAGCCCCGCCGGAAGCGGAAGTTCCCCTACCGAAAGGTAGACGAATTGGAGGCCGAAATTTTCGAGCGAGAGTCGCATATCGAGGGGATGCAAGAGGCGCTCATCCAGCCAGAAACCCAGCGCGACGGGGACCGCGTTCGCCAATTGCAGGCCGATATCGAAACCCAACAGTCGGCACTCGCCCTGCTTTACGAGCATTGGGAAGAAGCCAACGAGTTGAACTAACGCCTCGAACTCGACAGACTTGTAACCCTGCGAGGAACTTGCATTTGCCTAACCTGACCGCACAGCAACTCACTGAATTCTGTATCTCACTGTTGCAGGCAGCCGGGGTAACCGATGCGGAGTCGGCGATGATCGCCGATTCGCTGGTCGATACGAACCTCCTCGGGCACGACTCACACGGAGTCGTCCGTCTGCCGTGGTATCTCAAGCAGTTGCGTGAAGGGGAGTTGGTCGCGGGCGCCCCGCTGATCGTAGAACGCGAAACGCCCGCGGCTCTGGTCTGCAATGCCAACTTGGGGTTTGGGCAAGTCCAGGCAACGCGTCTCACGAAGATGGCGATGGACAAAGCACGTGTGATGGGCATTGTCTGTGCAACCGCTCGAGACTGCGGACATGTGGGCCGATTGGGGGCCTATCCCGAGTTGGCGGCCGAAGAAAACCTCGCCGCGATGATGACTGTGAACGACAATGGCACCTTTCGCGTGGTGGCGCCTCCGGGTGGAATCGAGGCTCGCGTGAGTACCAACCCAATTTCGATTGCCGTACCCAGCGATGAGGGCCCGATGGTTTTCGATGCGTCGACCAGTGTCGTTGCTCAAGGAAAAGTGCTGGTTCATCGGGTTGAAGGGACCCCCTGCCCCGATGGATGGTTGCTAGATCCGCAAGGCGACCCTACGAACGACCCCAATGTCTTGGTTGAGGACCCGCCCGGAACGATCCTTCCCTTGGGCGGCGATTCCTCCTACAAGGGTTTCGGACTGTCCATGATGCTCGATATGCTGGTGGGTGGGCTCTCCGGAGGATATTGCCCGCCGGCGGTGTCCGATGCAGCCAACTGTAACGCGGTGCTGTTGATGGTCTGGGATCCAACGCTTTTCTCCGGGTTCGACCATTTCACCGGGGAAGTAAAGCGACTGACCGAATCGATTCGAGCATGCCCTCGTCGAGAAGGAGTCGATCGCATCGCGTTGCCCGGGGAACGTGGCGTTGCTTGTCGAGAGCAACGGATACAGTGTGGGATTCCGATCCCCGAAGGAAATTGGTCGAAATTGGTCGAAGCCGCACGAGAATTGGAAGTTACCCCTCCCGAACTCAGCTAGAACAACGCGTTCGCTAGCGATGTAAGCGACTGTTTTCCGAACAAGAGATTTCAATTCCGAGGAGTTATCAGGCATGAGCGATTCACCGATTACATCTCGTATCGAAGACGCCATTCTTCACGTTCGGATCGAACGGGCAGAGAAACGCAACGCGCTGACCGGCGAGATGATGCAAGAGTTGGCCACCGCGGTTCGCAGTGCCGATGAGCATCCGAAAGTGCGGGCTGTCATTGTTTCGGCCGACGGTCCCATTTTTTCGGCGGGCATCGACCTGATGTCGCTGGCGCAGCTTCGTGGTGAGGCCGGCGATCGAAACATCCCCCGCTGGCTGCGTCGGTTGGCCAGCGATTTGCAAGCCACTCTGAACGCCATCGAAGAAACCGAGGTGCCGGTGATCGGCGCCCTGCAAGGGCAAGTGTTGGGCATGGGCTTGGAACTTGCCTTGGCATTCGATCTACGTGTCGGTACCGAGGATCTCAAGCTGAGCATTCCCGAGTCTCGAATGGGTCTGGTGGCTGACGTGGGGGGAACCACGCGGTTGAGTCGTACCGTCGGTCCCAGCCGCGCAAAAGACCTGCTGATGACCGCTCGCGCGATCGACGCTCAAGAAGCATTGCAGTGGGGGCTGTTGAATCGCGTTGTGCCGGCCAATCAACTAATGGGGGCAGCCGAGGAACTGGCTCAGCAAATTGCCAAGAACGCACCGCTCGCCGTGGGGCTCGCAAAACTGATCGTCGACCAGGGCGACGGGCTTGATAAGCACACCCAAATGGCCATCGAACGCTGGGCTCAAAGCCAACTCATCGGAACCGATGACGTTATGGAAGCGATGGGCGCGTTCATGGAAAAGCGGCCCGCTCAATTCAAAGGTCGATAGACCTTGGCGACCGGTCTATTGCCCGCCGCTAAGGCCAAAGCAATACAGATGTCCGGCCGTGCGCAAATAGATCTTGCCGTCGAGCAATGCGGGCGTGGCGAACGCTTCCTCGCCAAACTCGGTGGAGGCTAATTCTTTCCATTCGCCTTCCGCGCTGATCACGCTTAGTTCCCCGCGTTGGCTCAGTAGGTAAACTTTTCCGTCCCCTGCCACCGGCGATGCATAGTAATTCGCGGTCCCCGACACCCGAGCGGTCTTCAGCAACTCGCCGGTCTCGGCATCGAGGCTTGACACGATGCCGCCGTTTTTGACGAAGAACACCGTGCCCCCATACACGACCGGTGAGGGGACATAGGGCAGACCACGCTCGTGCCGCCAACTCACGTGGGTCTCGGTGATGTTCCCCTTACCGCCGGGACGAATCGCAACCATCACATTATGTGCAGCGTCGAATACTCCCCGCATGCTTTCGTATTCCTGTTCGGTGATGTGCCCATCTTTGTCGCGGTCAATCTGATTGAACCGCATCTTGATGGGGCCAGGCGGGGTCTCGTCTTCTTCGAGCACTCCGTTGTTATTCGCATCCCGTTCGACCACGGTGGAGAAGGGGCTGACATCGATGCGGTTCGTGGTGTCTCCACCGGGGGCCCACGCTGCAACGAACAGCGTTCCGTCGGGGCCAACCGTCGGCGTCATGTTCACGATGCGGGAGATTCCCGTCACGGTCCAAGCTTCTTGCCCCGTCATCAAGTCGTAACCCACGATGCGGAGCGTGCCGGCAACGACGATTTGCCGAGTGCCGTTATTGTTCCACAGCACGGGGGTGGCGTAGCTTCGCGGAAACTCACTGCGGTCGGTTCGCCAGATCGGCTCTCCGCTGCTCTTGTCCAGCGCGGTTAGGAATGAATCGGTGTCGTGATCCTGGTTTAGGATCACCCAGTCGTCGACCATGATCGGCGAACTGCCGGCGCCAAAATTGTTACTGAACGGGCCCATCGGGATATGCCAAAGCTTGGTCCCTGCTCGGTCATAGGCATACAGACCCGAGGAGCCGAACATGCTGACCACCATCCGACCGTCGGTAACCGACGTGGGCTGCGCGAAACTACCGATGGTGTGGATCTCTTCCAGTTCGTTGTGCGGAGCCTCCTGCTTCCAGAGAACCTTTCCCGTCGATCGTTCGATGGCCAGGGTCCACAACCGTTCATCTTCCACGGCCGTGAGATAAATCCGATCTCCGTAGACGACCGGCGATGAATGGCCCGGCGGCAGTGCAACGCTCCAGATAACGTTGGATTCAGGTCCAATATCCGCAGGAAGCGGTTCATCTCCCACGGCCCTTCCCGAGGCATTGATCCCGCGAAACTGCGGCCAGGCATCTTCGGCCACGGCGGTCCAGTTTGCTGTAAGCAAGGCTGCTATCATGAATGTCTTCGCGACCATCGAAACAATCGGGTGTAGGGGACGGTGTCGAGCGGTGTGTGCGTGGAGCATCGGAAGGTTTCTCTGGTCTCGCGGAGCCTTGGTGTGTGCGCCCTTGGGAATGGCAACCTTGTGGGGATTCAGGTGCATGTTTAACCACCGATGGCCCAACATTGCAAACATGTAGTCGTGATTTCCGGAATTCGAATTCGCAATACCTGGGATTTGGCTTGCCGCAACGGTAGAATGTCGCCGCCAAATGAGAGCTCCGATCGAATATCTGCCTCCCGTCTCGAATCCATGGAACTGACATGAGTAAGAATGTTACTTCAGTCGTCCAGAGCGACGCCCCGCTGCACAAAATTGACGCCGAGGCAATGGTCGTCGGCCTGTACAGCGACGGTTTCTCGCAAGCCGCGACCGCTCTGGATGAAGCCAGTGGTGGGCAGATCAGCAGATTGATTGAAGCCGGCGAGAAACCTGGCAAGCTTCTCCAACTCACACCGCTGTGGAATGTGGCGAGCCTGGAGGCGCCGCTGGTGCTACTCGTCGGGCTGGGACCGAAAGAGAATTCCAATCGCCAGGTTGCGTTTCAGGCCGCTGCCGCCGCGGGGGCGAAACTTTCCACTCGACAGCGAGAAAAAGTTGCGTTCTGCCTCCCCTCAAATTGGGCGGGCGAGTTACACGAGGCGGCTGTTGCCGGGGCCCTGGTTGGGACCCAGGGGCAGGACTTGTATCGCCGCGACAAGAAACTGTTCCCTCCCAAGGAGGTGTTGTGGACGGGCACCGATGCCGAGACGGTTCGGGCAGGTCGAATCGTCGGTGATTCGGTCAACCTCACGCGCCGACTGGTGAATGAGCCACCGCAAGAAATTTATCCCGAGAGTTTTGCCGAAGAGTGCGTTGCGGTGGCGGGAAAACATGGGCTAACGGTCGAAGTTTGGGACGAAGACCGCCTGGAGCGCGAACGGGCCGGTTCACTGCTTGCCGTCGCGAAAGGATCGGTTCGCCCACCGCGACTCGTTGTGCTGCGATACCAGGGGGCGGCGGAAGGTGAATCACCGCTTGCGCTGGTCGGCAAAGGAGTCACGTTCGATTCGGGTGGACTGTCGCTCAAGACGAGCGACGGCATGAAGACCATGAAGTGCGACATGGCGGGTGCCGCGACCGTACTGGGTGCCGTTCAAGCCATTGCCGCACTCAAGTTGCCCGTCAACGTGGTGGGCTTGATGGGCCTGGTCGAGAACATGCCGGGCAGTCGCGCGATGAAGTTGGGTGATGTCCTCTGGTCGCGAGCCGGAAAGACCATCGAAGTGCTCAACACCGATGCCGAAGGGCGACTCGTGCTGGCCGACGTCCTCAATGTGGCCGTGGAATTGGGTGCGGGGCACATTATCGATTTGGCGACTCTCACCGGGGCCTGCGTCGTGGCGTTGGGCACCGATGTCGCAGGCTTGATGAGCAACCATGACGCCTGGTGCGATCAAGTTGAGCAGGCCAGCAAGGTGTGCGGAGAGCCGGCTTGGAAACTTCCCATGTTTGCCGAGTATGGCGAGCAGATCCAAAGTTCGGTGGCCGACATCAAGAACATCGGCAAGGGCCGCTGGGCCGGGGCCATCACGGCGGCCAAGTTCCTGGAAGAGTTTGTCGACAACGTGCCCTGGACCCACATCGATATCGCGGGGCCCGCGTTTCTCGACTCACCTAAGCCCTGGTGCGACGCCGGTGCAAGTGGTGCGTTCGTACGCACGCTGGTTGAAGTGGCTCGAAACTACAAGTAATGATGCTTTCGTGCCCTAGTCGAGGTTGATCGTCTTTCGAGAAGTATCGCAGCAGACTATTCGGTACTCGCCTGCTCGTCTTTCTGCTTTTTCTCGGCTAGTCGTTGCCGGTAGTCTTCCAGCACACCCTCGGGATCATCTTCGAACAACTCTCGGCAGCCTCCGCAGCAGACATAGTATGTCTCTCCGTTGTGCGTGACGGCCGTCGTTCCGAGACCACCAGTAACGATGCATTCCCGTTGCGAGTTACCTTGCCCGAATCCGCTGCCTTTTCGCGTGTAGCCGATCTCGGCGATGCGAGTGAACCGGCCGACTGCCTTGGTGCCGCGTTCCAGCAGCATCAGCAGACGATCGCCGCTGGCAACGGTTCGTATACTGATGCGGGCCACCGGGCCGGTGTCCTCACCCACGGCCAAGAGTACGAGTGTGCCGGCATCATCGAGCGAACCGCGAAACAGATCCACCTGGTCGTCGTCGGCGCGGGTCATCTCGAGTTCGAACAGTTTCGGTTCGTCGAGTGCAGAAATACTGCCTCGGCGATAGAAACGCCCCTTATCAGATACGAAAGTCAGGGCTGCCGATTCGCCCTCGAAGGCCCACTGCCACTCGGAAGACTCGATCCAGCTATCACGAGTCGAACCGCGACGAGGTTGACCCACGCCCCGCCATTGGCCGACCAATACCTGCAGTTCTGACAGGGCCTCACGCTGCCGGGGTTTCGATGGTGGCTCGGCCGCGATGGCGATCCAGGCGACACACAATACGGCCGTGAGAAAGGCCAGGCTAAAAAAATGATACTTCCGAGGTGATTTTTGCCGCATACGGCCGCGAACTCCTCAACACAGGATTCAAGATACCTATACACAACACCAGGCGGAGAGCGAAGTTTCGCCACCGATCCAACACGGGTGGAGTCTCCAGCGGAAGGACTCGTGAGCTAGACTGGAGGGTAGCTGTAGAATTCATCTTACCATTCTTGTGCAACCAGCACGTTTCATCCCGGAACTTGCAATGGAAGTGTTTAGAGGTCCGACTAGGCGATTCCTAGCACGCGTCATGCTTCCCGCGCTGATTGCCTTGCTGATCATTGCTGGGGCTGGGCCTTTCGCGATCGCTGAAGAGAGTGCTCCCGGTCAGGAAGCAAAGCAGCTCTGGTTCGACGACCTGCAGGAACCAATCGAGTTAAACGATGCGACGGCGGAAATCCTCCTGCGTCATGTCGCCAGCCTGGACGCATCGAGCGATCAAAGCGACAAGCTTCCCGATGTGATCGGTAAAGATCGCCAGCCTCGCCTGGTATTCCTGTCTGCCAGCGACGGAACGAGCAAGGCACGTGTGGTGCTTGGGAGGGGTGAGGGACTTTTGGCTGCCGTGAACGACGCGGTCGAACAACTGGCCGCCATGACCTGGGAACACGCACCGGTGTGGTTCAAGTTGGATGTCGTTGGACAGACTGTTTCGCTGCCTGAAGCAGACCTCGATTATTCGTTGGATCACGATCGCTCGCTGTATGGCCTGGCGTTCGAAGAGCAATCCGGCTTGGCATTCCTGCCCGATCAACTGATGATTGACCGGCTTGTAGACCGTTCGCAGACCGTGGATCTGAACGCCATGGTGCAGTTTTTGAAGCAGCAGGGCCTGGACGCCGGAGTACTGCGGGAACTGTTTCAGCCGGTCAACCATCCACTGTTTCGTTTCAGCACGCAGAGCTACTTCTGGTCGCAGCAAGCTGGGTTGGTGCCCCTGTACCGAGGACACCGCATCGTTGAGGATTTTGATCTCCATGACTTGGTGGACGCCGTTCAACGTGGTGGAGATTATCTCAGCCGTGCCGTGCAAGAGGACGGGACATTCATCTACCACTACGATCCTGTAGCCGACGAAGACGTGAACCATTACAACATCGTTCGTCACGCCGGCTCGCTCTACAGCATGTACGAGCTGTATGAGCAGACGCGCGATCCCGAGTTGCTTGCCGCCGCAGATCGGGCATGTGACTATCTGCTCGCTCAGGCTAAGCCGGCGAAACTCGGAGATCTCGATGCGCTGTGCATTGTCACCGACGATGATTTTCAACTCGGCAGTAACTCTCTGGCCGCGGTCGCGCTGGCGAAGCGCATCGAAGCCACCGGAGAAGACCGGTACCAGGAGGCGTTGCGAAAGCTGACGCAGTGGATTCTCTCGACACAGCACGAGGACGGCGAGTTCGGCATCCACAAGATGGTTTTCTCCGAGCGTCGCGTCGTGCCCTTCGTTTCGATCTACTACCCTGGCGAGGCGCTGCTCGCGTTGACCAGAATGTACCGGGTCGACGGGGATGAGAAATGGTTGGACGCCGCGGAGAAGGGCGCCAATTGGTTGATCTCAGTTCGCGATGGTGATCTGAAGGACGAAGAGCTGATTCACGATCACTGGCTGCTGTATGCCCTGGCCGATTTGTACCAGCAGCGGCCGAGCCCCCTCTACCTGGAGCATATTCGTCGCCTATGCAGGGCAATTTCGGCCATCCAGCATCGAGATCCTGACGAAGCGGATTGGCATGGCGGATACTACTTTCCTCCGCGTTCCACACCGGTTGCCACGCGAAACGAAGGGTTGGCTTCCGCCTACCAGGTTCTCAAACAGGCGGGCGATGAAGAGCTTGCCGCCGAAGTACTGACCGCCATACGGCACGGCATACGATTTCAACTACAAACACAGTACGATCCGCCCTCGGCGATGCATGTGCCTGATCCGCCGTATGTAATGGGTGGCTTTCGCGGCAGCCTAACGGACTTCACGCTACGCAATGACTTCACGCAGCACAATATCTCGTCGATGCTACGCCTGATGGCCATCCTGTCGGACGCGAATGCGAGTGAGAAGTAACGTAGCTCGCCCGGCCGTCGATTTGGCAGGACGCTCACTTGCGATTCTCACAGCGTCGCGTCAATCTGTAATGCGTGATGCGAGAGGCACTCGACGCCTTCGTCGGTTACCAGGTAATTGCGTTCGAACCGCATCCCCGCCACGCCCTTGATGTACTGCCCGGGCTCAATTGCAATGATGTCACCGGACATCAGCGTGTCGGTACTCTCGGGCACCAGATACGGAGGGTCAGGGTGTCCCAGTCCTAAGCCATGCCCACTGTGGGAGGTGAAGTTTTCAGCCAGATGTTGACGCTCGAAACTGTTGCGGACCGCCGCGTCGACTTCCCGGCACGGGCGTCCATCCCGCGCTGCCTCTTCTCCAGCGGTGATGGCATCGATGCAGGCGTCGTACAGACGCCGTTGTTCGTCGGTCGGTTTCTCCCCGCAGACAAAGGTGTTCGCGAAATCACCGCGGTAGCCTCCCACCACAACCGAGAAGTCGGCCAACACCAGGTCGCCTTTGTTGATCACTCGATCAGTCGGGGGACCGCCTACTTTTTCGCATCGCGGGCCGGAGACAAAGTCGCCATAGAGCCGCGCTTGCCGCCCAGCGGCGCGTTGCACGGCTTCTTCCACCAGCCAGAACACATCCATCTCGGTCATGCCCGGCTCGACTTGTTTCATGGCAGCGGCCTGTCCGACTTCACCTGCATGCATCGAAATCCGGAGTAGTTCCAACTCGTCGGGATCTTTCCGCCGCTTCAATTGATGGATCAGCGGGTCGACGTTGGTTAGTTGTAACGTGCCACGCTCGTTGCGGAGGCCTTCCAGGACACCGGCCGGAACTTGAGCAGCTTCGAATCCGATCTGCTGTCCTGGGCAGTTGCTCATATGTTTCAGCACTGACTCGACGAGCATCGC
This sequence comes from Pirellulales bacterium, assembly GCA_965227275.1. Classification (GTDB taxonomy): domain Bacteria; phylum Planctomycetota; class Planctomycetia; order Pirellulales; family JAEUIK01; genus CAZNXE01. Next base: position 5,134,301 of record CBDDFU010000001.1, read on the forward strand.
TTCTCGGTGCGGTGCCGACTCTTTGCCGCGATACCACACGGGAGTAATGACATTGTCGACGTGCGTTTCGCGCGCGAATCCTTCGACGAGATTGTCTGCCACGAGGGTACTGGAACCGTCGCTCCCCAGCACAAGCATTGCGCCGGCATTCGAGGTTCTGAATACGAATGGCGACTGGAAATAGCCGGCAAAGTACATCAGATGTTGCGGGTCGCGAATGATGATCCAATCCGGTCGCTGATCCATTGCCTTCCACAATCGCTCGCGACGAGCACGGCAGCCGGTTTCGGTGAGCATGTTGGATTCCCCACGCAGGAGCGAAGTGTCTCTGTCATATGCCTGAAAGACTGGGAGTTGTCGCCGATTGTAGCCCTTCGGTGAGCGTCGGACGAGCCACGGACGGGACCGAATTGCATGATCGACTCTGGGCTGATTGAGCCCTGCCGGGTGAGTTTATGCCGCGACGACTTGCAAAGCGTGGCTTCGTCGGATACTTCTGACGTCAGAGAGAAGGGCAACTTCGAGGATTTTCACGCAAGTGACAGGAGGGCCGCGCTTCCATGGCCACGAAAGAAGACGAAACGAGCGAGAATCAGAAGCGCATCTTGTTGGTCGACGACGATGCCGAAATCATCGAATCGATGCGATACGCCTTGGAATCCAAAGGGTTCGACATCCTCGTAGCCCGGGACGGAAACCAGGGCTTGGCGATGGCAGAGCGCGAAGATCCCGATTTGGTGATTCTCGACATGATGATGCCGAAGCGCAGCGGCTTCCTGGTGCTTGAGAAGCTCCGTAGAACCCGACCGATTCCGTTGCGGGTAATCATGATCACCGCCAACGAAGGCAGCCGCCATAAGGCATACGCCGAAATGCTCGGTGTGGACGACTACATAAGAAAGCCGTTCGCCATGGATCGACTTCTCGGGAGTGTCTCTCGCCTGTTGGGCGACTGACTTTCCATTTCTGAGAACATGCCGACCCGCAATGCTTTGCGAGGAGTTTGCAGGGTTTTTTTGCCACAACCCCATGCGGGTGCAGCATGTGCCTGAAGTGGGGACGTAGCGACTATTGCGCCTTGCCGGGATCGCAGCAGTCCAGATCCGGGTTGTTCGGCCATTTTGCGCGGAATTTATAACCTGATTGTCAGCAAGGTCTTATGTGTCCCATTTAGTTTGGCTTGTGGCCAAGATGCGAGATTTCGATATTGCCGGCATGCTAGTATCAGGCGATACTTATGTTGTGGGAGGATAGGTTGAGAATGCGGGAATGGAGTCCCGAGCCAAGCGGCTCACACTGCCACAAGGTGGTTCACCCATTCCCCACAGCCTCCTCTCCCTGCTAACCGCTCTTTTGCAACTTTTATTTCCCGGTTGCGCACGACCGGCTCGACGTCAAACTGCATCATCTTTCCGAGACGTCGAAACAAGGCTGTCTGTTGTTCTCGTGACGGACGAAGGCCGAACCCCAGTAGAGAAGCTCGTGCCGTTTGGTGTTGCGCAATCAGGAAAAGGTGAACAAGATTAACGGTTAGTGCATCTCTTTGATGTAGGAAAAGTAGGCGACGAACTACACTGAATGATGACCTGGAAACCAACGAACTACGAAGTCGACCCGCGACCATCGGGCGAAGACTAGCTTTCGTGGTCACGCGTCGGCCATACAACCCTTCGGGGAGACAAGACTATGGCACACGGACGAAACATCATCGATCTCGTTGCTCAACGACAAGATATCGAACTATTTCGCAACAAGACCTGGGAAGGGAGCTTCGAGCAGTATCTCGACATCGTTCGGGAACGCCCCGAGGTCACTCGAAACGCCTTCGAGCGGGTCTACGACATGGTCATGTCGTACGGTAGTGAGAAGGTTCAAGTCGGTCGCGAGACCAAGGTCCGCTACAACTTCTTCGCCGACCCTGATGACGACGGCACGGATGCAGTGTTTGGTCTCCACGAAGCACAGACGCATCTGGTCAACGCCTTCAAGAGCGCCGCCCGCGGTTACGGCATTGAAAAACGTGTGTTGTTGCTGCACGGTCCCGTCGGCAGCAGCAAGAGCACGATCGCTCGTCTCGTGAAGAAGGGCTTGGAACGGTACTCGGCAAAAGACGAAGGCGCTTTGTTCACGCTGGGTTGGACCGATCTCGAAGATCCCGAGAAGGTGCATTGGTGCCCGATGCACGAAGAGCCCTTGCACTTGATCCCCGAACGTTTTCGGCAAGACGCGATGGACTCTCTCAACGAAGGAAGAGGTGAGGATGATTACCAAGTACGGATCGTGGGAGAGTTGTGTCCCTTCTGCCGCTTTATCTACTCCGAGCGTCTGAAGCTGTACAACGGCGACTGGCCGCGAGTCATGCAGGATGTACGCGTGAAGCGACTAATTCTGAGCGAGAAAGATCGCATCGGCATCGGCACATTCCAGCCGAAAGACGAGAAGAATCAGGATTCCACCGAGCTAACCGGAGATATCAACTATCGCAAGATCGCCGAGTATGGCAGCGACAGCGATCCCCGGGCATTCAACTTCGACGGCGAATTCAACATCGCCAATCGCGGTGTCGTCGAGTTTGTCGAAGTCTTGAAGCTCGACGTCGCATTTCTGTACGACTTGTTGGGCGCCAGTCAGGAGCACAAGGTCAAGCCGAAGAAATTCGCTCAGACCGATATCGATGAAGTGATCCTGGGGCATACCAACGAGCCGGAGTATCGACGACTGCAGAACAACGAATTCATGGAGGCCTTGCGAGATCGAACGATCAAGATCGACATTCCGTACGTCACTCGACTTTCGGAAGAGATCAAGATCTATGAGAAGGACTACAACGCCGAGAAGGTGAGGGGTAAGCACATTGCCCCCCATACCATCGAGATTGCGGCCATGTGGGCGATTCTCACGCGCCTGGAAGAGCCCAAGAACGCTGGGCTGACGTTGCTGCAAAAGCTGAAGCTGTACAATGGCAAGACCTTGCCGGGGTTCACCGAGGAGAACATCAAGGAACTTCGTGATGAAGCCACCAACGAGGGCATGGTGGGAATTTCGCCTCGCTATGTGCAGGACAAGATTTCCAATGCACTGGTGGCGCATCCGGACGCTACTTCGATTAACCCCTTCATGGTACTGAACGAACTGGCCAACGGTTTGAAGCACCACAGCCTGGTCACAAGCGAAGATGCGCGTTCGCGGTATCGCGAGCTGCTCGGCGTGGTGAAGGAAGAGTATGAGAATATCGTGAAGAACGAAGTTCAACGCGCCATTGCCGCCGATGAAGACGCTCTGAAGCGGCTGTGCGGCAACTACATCGACAACGTGAAGGCCTACACGCAGAAAGAGAAGGTGAAGAACAAGTTCACCGGCGAGTACCAAGAGCCGGACGAGCGGCTCATGCGGTCGATTGAAGAGAAAATCGACATTCCCGATAGCCGCAAGGATGATTTCCGTCGCGAAATCATGAATTACATCGGCGCCTTGTCGATCGATGGACGGACCTTCGATTACAAGACAAACGAGCGTCTCTATCGTGCTTTGGAACTCAAGCTGTTCGAGGATCAGAAGGACACCATCAAGCTCACCAGCCTGGTTTCCAACGTGGTAGACAGCGATACGCAAGCCAAGATCGACATCGTCAAGCAACGTTTGATTCGAGACTACGGGTACGACGACGAAAGTGCGACGGACGTCCTGAACTACGTCGCCAGCATCTTCGCACGAGGTGATTCCAAGGAAGCGAATTAGCCGAATCGGCCGACGCGCGACCATGGGGTCGATCGTTTCGATTCACGCGAAGCGTGGCTAGCGATCGCTCTTGGACGATTAACAACCAATAAGCCAACAGGGACCAGGCCAGTGGTGATGCGCATCGAACGGGATCAATCCCGTTTCAAACAGATCGTTCGTGGCAAAATTCGGCAGAATCTGCGCAAGTACGTCAGCCACGGCGAGATGATCGGGCGCAAAGGGCGCGATCTAGTCAGTATTCCCATCCCTCAGCTAGATGTTCCCAATTTCCGCTACGGGAAGAATGGCTCAGGCGGTGTAGGGCAAGGGGAAGGTGAGGTTGGGACACCCATCGGCCGGGGAGATGACGAGGCAGGCGGGATCGGGCAGGCCGGCAACGAGCCGGGTGCGCATATCCTGGAAGTGGAAGTCTCGCTGGAAGAGCTAGCCGAGATCCTCGGAGACGAACTCGAACTACCGAATATCGAACCCAAGGGCAAGTCGAACATCACGCAGGAGAAGTCTCGCTACACCGGCATCCGCCGAACGGGCCCCGAGTCGCTGCGTCACTTCAAGCGGACTTTCAAACAAGCCCTACGACGTCAGATAACATCGCGTAGCTACGACAAAGCCGATCCAAGGATCGTGCCAATTCGCGACGACAAACGCTTTCGCTCCTGGAAGACCATCGAACAACCCGACGCCAACGCGGCGGTGATCTACATGATGGATGTTTCGGGCTCGATGACCGACGAACAGAAGGACATCGTGCGGATCGAGGCATTCTGGATCGATACCTGGCTCAAGAGCCAGTACGACGGCGTGGAGGTTCGCTACATCATTCACGATGCGGCCGCCAAAGAGGTCGACGAGGAAACGTTTTTTCACACCCGCGAAAGTGGAGGTACGCGGATCAGCTCGGCGTATCGCGTGTGTGCCGATTTGATCGAGGCGAAGTTTCCGCCGGACGAGTGGAATATCTACTGCTTCCACTTTTCCGACGGCGACAACTGGGGCGAAGACAACGAGATTTGTTTCCGCCTGCTCCGCGAGCGAATTCTGCCGAAGATCAATCAATTCTGTTACGGTCAGGTCGAAAGCCCCTATGGCAGCGGAGAGTTTCTGCATGCCCTGGAGAGCGGCCTGTCCGACGAGAAAGACAAAGTCGTCTTGTCCGAGATCGAAGACAAAGAGGCCATTCTTGACTCGATCAAGTTGTTCTTGGGCAAAGGGAATTGAAACGCGTTACGGGCGATCCAAAGCGATTGCCTGAGGCAGGAAGCATGTCATGAGATTGTACCCGCCAACCCATCTGCCGCCCGACTTGGCTGAAGTTCAAGTCCAGATGGAAAGCCACGCCAAGCGGTACGGCCTCGACTTCTTTCCGACCATCTTCGAGCTGGTCGACTACGAGCAGCTTAGCGAGATTGCCGCCTTCGGAGGGTTTCCCACGCGGTATCCCCACTGGCGGTTCGGCATGGAGTACGAGCAGCTCACCAAGGGATACACCTACGGGCTGCAAAAGATCTACGAGTTGGTCATCAACAACAATCCGTGCTACGCCTATCTGCTGAAGTCGAATGCGTTCACCGATCAGAAGCTGGTGATTGCACACGTTTACGGTCACTGCGATTTCTTTAAGAACAACTTCTGGTTCAGCAAGACCAATCGCAAAATGATGGATGAGATGGCGAACCACGGAAACCGAATTCGCCGATACATGGATCGTTTTGGCGTTGAGGAGGTTGAGGAATTCATCGATGCTTGTCTGAGTATCGAAGACCTGATCGACATTCATGCCCCGTTCATCAAGCGGCACGAAGAGAAGAGCCGTTACGATTTCGACGAAAGCCATCGGGAAATAGGCGAGCCGCCCAGTGGTCGTTTCGCATCGAAGGGCTACATGGAAGAGTTCGTCAATCCTCCCGAGGTGCTGGCCGCCGAGTCGGAGCGGATGCGCGAGACTCTGCAGGCTGAAGCTGCGTTCCCATCCGAACCGGTTCGCGATGTGATGCTGTTCATTCTTGAGCATGCCCCGTTGAAGCCGTGGCAACTCGACGTGCTTTCAATCATCCGCGACGAGGCCTATTACTTCTCGCCACAGGCGCAAACCAAGATCATGAACGAAGGTTGGGCCAGCTACTGGCATTCGACCATCATGACCCGAGACGGGCTCGACGCATCGGACGTGATTCACTATTGCGATCATCACTCCGGTACGTTGGCCACCTCCCAGGGCCGGCTGAACCCCTACAAGCTGGGGATTGAGCTATTTCGCGATATCGAAGATCGCTGGAACAAGGGCCGGTTTGGCAGCGACTACGAAAGCTGCGACGACCACTACGAAAAGGAGCATTGGGACACTGCTTCCAACCAAGGGAAGGAGAAAATCTTCGAGGTTCGTCGAGTCCACAATGACCTGACCTTCGTTGATTCGTTCCTCACGTTGGAGTTTTGCCGAGAGCACAAGCTGTTTTCGTTCGGCTTCAACAACGATACCGATTACTATGAAATTGAGAGCCGTGAATTTCCCAAAGTGAAGGCCCAGCTGTTGGCTAGCCTCACAAATCGAGGCCGGCCGTACATTCGGGTTCGCGACGGGAACTACAAGAATCGAGGCGAACTGTACCTGGAACACGAATTTGCCGGTGTCGAGCTGCAGTTCGATTACGCTCGCGACACGTTGGTCAATCTGGGGAAACTGTGGCGGCGTCCGGTCCATATCGAGACGATTGTAGATGAAGAGCCGGCCGTATTTTCCTTCGACGGTTCGGAGCACACCCTCAATAAGCAATCGGCCGTAGAATAGCCTCCCGCGGTGGCCATCACTGCGGACAGAGAGGCAAGCAGCGCGCAACAGATTTTAACGGAACGGGTGACATCATGAGTCTCAAGCAAGTTGCGATCCAAGCCCTTGATGCGCTAACGGTCGGGTCGACCTCTCCGCAATTCGTCAACGTGCGCGATGGGGGACATCACCTCGAATGTCGGTTCATCACCGTCGATGCCCTGGCCTGCGCGTTCGACCAGTTTGCCGTCACGGCCGATTCTTTGGCAGGCTCTTCCGTCGATGATCTCAAAAAGGTTGGAGAAGCGCTCTCCACGCGGTTGAATTACCTGCTCGAACCGATCAGCCCCATCGAGATCGACTCCGAAGGCTGCCACGTTCAGCTCCGCTCCAATCCTCCCCAGCGCGATGACGATGGGACCAAGTATTACGAGCTGGTCGTCTCGCACGATGGCGTGATGAGCCTGGTGCGTTACTCCAAGAGCAGCGGTAGCCCCCGTCAGACCATTCCCGCGGAAGTGACCCGAGAGGTGTGGGGGCGTCTGGTCGAAGATTTCTCGGCCGTCGCGCCGTGATCGCATCGCATGGGGTTCGATGCGACGGCCCCGTTTCTCTCGTTCGGCCATGTGTTATGATCGGCACTGGTCTGTCTCAGGAATCTCTGCCGAACACGAAACGAACGAAGCGGGTATGAGCGCCGATCCATCTGCCGATATTTCTCTCCAGCCAACCGAAGGCTGGCATTGCACGCATTCTTACTACCAGTTCGATCGCGGTCGGCTGCCTGAGGGAGCCCAACGGGTCGAAGGGATCAAACAACTGATTTCCACGCTCGATCCCGAGCACGCGGAGGCCCCGAAGCGGCTGCAATTGTCCGTTGTCTCGGGGCACAAAGCAGACTTCGGTCTCATGGTGATGGACCCCGACCCCCTGAAGGTCGACAGCGTTCATCAACGCCTGCTGGCCACCGAGTTTGGTCCGGCTTTGGTGCCGACGTATTCATTCGTCTCGCTAACGGAGGTTTCCGAATACGTCCCCACCGTCGAGCAATACGGACAGCGATTGGTTGTCGAAGGCGAAGACCCCGAGGGGGCCGCGTATCAAGCCAAGTTGAAAGCCTACGCCGGGCGCGAAGAGATGATGCGGCGGCAGCGGCTAACCCCCGAACTGCCGATCTGGCCGTCCACGTGCTTCTATCCCATGAACAAGTCCCGCGTTCCCGGGGCCAACTGGTTTAGCCTGCCCTTCAGCGAGCGGAACAGCCTGATGGCGGAGCACGGTCGAACCGGCATGACATTCGGAGGCCGCGTCACGCAGTTGATCACCGTCGCCCTGGGGCTCGACGATTGGGAATGGGGCGTCACGCTTTGGGCCAAGAACCCCGAGTATCTCGAAGAGATCGTCTACCGCATGCGGTTCGACAAGGCCAGCGCCAAATACGCCGAGTTCGGGCCCTTCTATGTCAGCTACCTGGCCACCGCTGAAGAGATGCTGGCCCACTGCCGTATTTCGTAGAAGGCAGTGCAGGGTTCGTGGCTGTGTCTGACGTGCACCTCGAAATTAATTCTCGTCTTCATCCGCCGGTGCCGAAGCACTGTCGGACTCTGCCTGATCGAACACGGGCTTCAGCCTCACCCATACTTCCGTTCCCAGCGGTGGGATCCGTTCGGTATAGGCGTCGAACATCAGGTTGTCATTCGCCTGGGAGCTTTCGATCGGTACGTCGAGCATGGCGCTGTGGAAGTTGGCCACGCAGATCAGATCGCCGTCTTCGGCTAAATAATACTGCTGGTTGTTGAGTTCGTCCTCCCAGAACGAGCTGCCGCCGAAGACCCAATTCGAGTCCATCGCCTTGCCGGTTTCTATGTTGAGAATCCAGTCCTGGGCTTTGGCACGGCGTGTATCTCCGGTCTCGGGATCCTTCCATTCCAGCAGGACATCAATGGGGGTTCCGGTTGCTTTCTGGTATTCGGGACGAAAGATTACGGGGTGTCCTGCTTCGGCCCCCAAGGCGAGTAGCCCGGCGTGTACTAGAAAGGCCTGTGTGTCGATGGCAACGATGGCCTCGTGCTCTTTGGTGTTCTTCAGGCAGGCGAACAGCTCGAGCCCGCCCTCGCGAAGCACCACTTCGGACACCATCACCAGTTCTTTGTTCGCTGGGTCGGACCACACGTTGAATTCGGGACTCAACCGTCGCAAGCCGGGAGGATCGGGGTAAATCTTCCGCTCGGCGTTGGAGCCCTCCGGGGGCAGCGGGATGGTGTCGTTGAATTCCGGTGAGGTGTTTTCCATAGGCTCGGGGCTGCTCTCGGCAGTCGTCTCTTCCGTGGTATCTGTGCCGGGAGCTGCTGTATCCATCGTAGGTTCAGGCTCCGAAACTTCCGGCCGGCTATCTTGTCCCGCCGTCTCTTCGCCAGTTGGTTCGGATTCAACCGCAGGGTCGTTATTTGGCGAGTGGTCCGAATTCGGAGTCGCAGAAGACTCGAGGTTGCCCGTTTCTGTAGTCGATGAAGGTCCACAACCTGCCAGTATTGCGAAATAGCACCCTAACAGGGCCGCAACGAAGGCTTTTGGACCTTTGCCGGAGATATCGATCAACATGCTCTCGCTCGCTCGTCGACGGGGGGTGCACTGGTGGTACGAAAGAAGCCCAAGGGGAAGACAATCGGCCCCTATCTCGCTAAGATACCCCCGTTGCCGCCCGAGCAGCAATGCGGCGGTACCAAGCCCACGAATATTGGGGGTGGTGGATCGCCGATTGTATTCTTCGAAAGCGGCTCTGCAATCCACTGAGAATTGAAGTATTTCGATTCAGAAACCAGGACGGTTATGGCCACTCAGACAAGCTCGCCAAAGCGCTCGACCAACGACAACGTCAAGTACCCAGTCGATCCCCTTCCGCTCAATGGACATTTAGCATGGCACAGCTCGGTGCCCCGCAATATCGCCAAAGCAGGGTCTTGGTTGGATGAGAGCAAAGGCTGGGAGGCCTGGCTCGAGCACTTGGGCAGTCGACTTCAACCGAAGCCGCTGAGCAGGCTCATCTCTGGAAAAGGTTCGCCGCTGGCCTGGTGCGTGGCCGAGATCGAAGGGTCAAATGTTCTCGAAGATCGCTTGGATCTGATCCACCGCCTCGGACGAGGCAAATCGGTTTCCGCCGCCGGGCTTGAAACGGCGGTTGAGGAGTTCCTGGTCTGTGAAGACGATACAACCGCAGCGGCTCTGGAGTGTATCGCTTGGACCCACGCCTTAGCTCCATTGTCTCAACGCACCAGGGCCGAGACCTGGTGGAAAGTGCTTGGGCGCCTCTTCGAACGATGCTGCGAAGCCGACCAAATCAATTTGGAACAGACGCCGCTGGAGCATCAATTGTTCGCAGGCGAGTTGCGTCTGGCCCTGTCGTACAATTTGCCGGAAATCAAACCCGTTCGCGGTCTGGTCACTCCGGCACGTCGTGCTCTGTCAGAGGGCCCCGATTATCTTCTCGATGGTGAGGGGCTTCCGCATGCCGCACTGCTACCACTGCTTCGTCCTTTGATGGCCTGTTGGACACGTTGCCTTGCCATGGGGCAGACGTTGAAGCACGGCTGTTGGAACGAACCGGCCGACATTCAATACGCGTGGCTCATTCGACAGGCCATGCGTCTTACTCGCCGCGACGGAACTCCAGCGTTGAGCCACAACGGCGATGGAGGGTGGCCCATAGACTTGTTCCAAGCCGCGATGGACCTGGACGGCGATCGCGAGGATCGTGCCATTGCCCGGCTCGCGCTGCCAATTCGCAAGAAGGCTCCTCCCAAGAAAGCTCGGAAGAAGAAGTTGCCGCCTGCGGCAAACAATTCAGAGTGGGCCGAACTTGCGGTGCTTCGTCCATCCTGGTCTCACAACGACGGCGTATTGACGGTCGACTACTCGGAGCCCGATTTGAAGGTTGAGCTTTCGCTGGGAAGCCACACGCTTCTGTTCGGATCGGCAGTTCTGTCATTGAGCGTCGATGACGAAGAATTACAGCAAGATGCAACCTGGGAGTCCGTCTGCTGGGAAACAGACAAGGATGTCGACTATCTCGAGCTTGAGACAAGCTTTGGCAAGGGTGTCCGCGTACAGCGACAAATCCTCTTCGCCCGCGAAGATCGCTTCTTGCTGCTGGCCGATGCGATGTTAACGAAGGCCCCTGGCAAGTTGCACTATCAGGCAAGTTGGCCCATCGACTCCGGAACGGTTGTCAGCCCCCGTAAGCGATCGAGAGAAGTAACCATCACCGCCGGCAAGCCCAGAGCAGAGGTGTTGCCTTTGGCCTTGCCCGAGTGGCGTCGCGACATCCGAGTGGGCGAACTTGAAGCGAAAGGTGACAGCTTGCAGCTCAGCCAGTCGATCGAAGGTTGCGGATTGTATGCCCCGCTGTTCATCGACTTGGACCCGCGCCGACGCGGTCGACCGGTCACTTGGCGTCAACTAACCGTGGCCGAAGACCGCAAAATTATCGCGCCGGACGAAGCGGTCGGATTTCGGGTGCAGGTCGGCAAGAAACAGTGGCTTCTCTATCGCTCGATCGGCGAACGCGGAAACCGCTCTGTGTTGGGCGAAAACCTCATCAGTGAGTTCTTGATGAGTCGTTTTGACGGCAACGGCTCGACCGAGCAACTTCTCGAAATCGAGTGAGCCAGGACTTCGTTAAGAGGCGAAGTGATGACTCCCGAAGATTCTCAGAAGATTACCGACAACCTCGCCCGAATTCGCGAGCGAATCGCGAGCGCGACGAGCAGCGTTGGCCGAAGCTCCAGCGATATCCGGCTGGTTGCCGTTACCAAGTATGTCGATGCCGAAGTGACGCGCGTGCTTTACGATGCGGGCTGTGTCGATCTTGGTGAGAGCCGCCCCCAGCAGTTGTGGAGCAGAAGCGAAGCGCTTTCTGACCTTCACCCGCGCTGGCATCTGGTCGGCCATCTGCAGCGAAACAAGGTTGCCCGGACCTTGCCGCTAACATCACTGATTCACTCGGTAGATTCCCTGCGCCTTGCCCGGGAAATCGACCGTGAGGCCGAGAAGCTCGACTGCGCCGCAAACGTGCTACTCGAGGTCAACATTTCTGGCGATTCGGCAAAGCACGGTTTTGAACCGGCGGGAATCGAACCAGCCCTTTCATCGATGTCGGATTGCACCAATCTCAATGTGCAGGGGCTGATGGCCATGGCACACCGCGAGGGAGGACTGGACGTTGCCCGTCGTGACTTTGCCTCGTTGCGTGAATTGCGTGATCGATTGGTGAATTCTTGTCCCGAAAATGCCTCGCTGGCCCAACTTTCCATGGGCATGAGCGGCGATTTTGAGGCCGCGATTGCAGAAGGCGCCACAATCCTGCGAATCGGTTCTGCGTTGTTCGAAGGTGTCGAGCGGTGATCGAACTCGAGCAGCACCCCGAGGGGATTGTTGTCCCGGTAAAAGCAATGCCGGGCTCGAGGCGAAACGCGTTGATCGGAATTGAGCAAGGCACGCTAAAAGTGGCCGTGACTCAGGTACCCGAGAACGGCAAGGCCAATCGGGCAATCACGGAAACGATTGCCAAATCACTTCGATTGAAAAAGTCACAAGTCGAGCTACTCGCCGGCAGCAACTCAAGAAAGAAGCGATTTCTGATCTGCAGACTGACGAACGAGGAGTTTTTTCGCCGCTTAGATGAAGCTTTGGGTGCCGATGACGAGTAATACTCAGAGAGCCGGGTATGGGACCTATTCTTCCCCAGGATGGGGGGCGACAATTCACTCGATCTTGGATTGAGCCCTGAAATTTATCGTGGGTCATTCACTTTGCACGAGCTAAAATCGAATGCCTCCCGAAGGATTCAAAATCCACGGATTGCCCACTCCCCAAATGCTACCATCGGCTCAAGACTGTTGTGACGAGCCTGGTGGCGATTCCGGTTCGATAAACTTGACGTTCTTGATTGTCTGCAATAATGTGATTAATTAGCCCCCTAATGAACGTCACCCGGAAGGAATCACTGTAACCCCCGATCAGGCGGGGCCGCGTGGAGTTTGAATGAAGCGATTTACAGGCAATTTGGTCGGGCTTCTGGTCGTCACCGTGGGCGCTGCTGCCGTCATGGTCACCGTTGCCACGGGGCAGTTCGGGCTGTTCGGCGAGACCGTGGAAACGGTGTCTAAGAAAACCGTCGCTCCTAAGGCTGTGGTCGCCGTGATGGATTCGGTAAGCGAGTCGATCGAGATCATCGATACCTACCATGGGATGATTCGCCCTTTTGAACGACATGTCTTGGCTTTCGAGGTTCCAGGGCAGCTTAATTCGTTTGGCGTAACCAGCTCGGGTGAGCCGCTTGATGTCGGCGACCGCGTGAAAGCGGGCCAGGAGATAGCCCACCTCGACGAACGCCGCCTCCAGGCACAGTTAAAGGAGACCCGCGCCCGAATGGAGAAGGCTCAGTACGATCTCCAGCGTTACGACAGGATACGCGATCAAGGCCTGAGGGCGATCACGGAACAGGAGTATCAAAGCGCGGTCACCGAGGCCACCCTGGCCGAAGCCCAATATGAGATTGCGATCCAGAATCTGGAAGACGCGATCTTGAAAACACGCATCAATGGGGTTATCTCGAAACGAATGGCTCTGGTTGGTGAGTCCGTCAATATGCACCAGATGATCTTCGAGATTCTCGAACTTGACCGGGTCTTACTGGTCGTCGGTGTTCCAGAGTCCAGAATCCGCGACGTTCAGGTCGGGCAGGATGTGCACGTACGGTTTATTGCATCCGATGCCTTCGGTCGGCCACGCGACTTCTTGCATGGCACCGTCCATCAAGTCGGTGAAGCGGCCGATGAGAAGCTGGGGCTGTTCGAGGTTGAAATCGTACTCGACAACCCGGATGGAGAATTGAAGCCAGGACTCGTCGCCGAGGCACAAATCGTCATCGATCAAGTCGATGGTTTTCGAGTTCCTATCGAAGCTGCCGTGATGCGGGGCGAACGATCTATCCTATTCTCGGTTGATGAAGAAGCGAAGGCACAGAGCTTTCTCTTGGGCGAGCGGCGAGAGCAAGGTGGGGAACTCATCCTCTTGGAGCTTCCCGAGGAGCATCGACGGGTCGTCGTGAAGGGACAGCACCGGCTCGTCGATGGCCGCGAAGTGGAAATCTATGACACGTTGCCAAGCCCTGGCGAATCGCAAGACCGTGTAGACCCCTTGCCCTCGACCACGGTTTCCTCGCGGACGAACGCGATTGTGGAATAGCGCACGACCTATCTGTTCTCTGCCAACTCTGACAGCAGGTTTTCGATGAAGATCAGTCAAGCTGCCATCGACCGCCCCCGCGTCATTATCGTGGCCACCATTCTATTGTTGGTGCTCTCGGGTTTCGCGGCTTCGAGAATTGCGGTTCAGCGGACACCGGCAATCAATAAGGCTGTGGTGATGGTCGCCGTGCCCTACCCCGGGGCGCAACCCACCGAAGTCGAAGATGAAATCACCCGCAAGATCGAGGAAGCGCTTCAAACGCTCGATCATGTCGACTTTATCTCCTCAACCAGCCTGCGGGGTTCGGGAGTGACCCAGATCGTCTTCGAGGACGACGTCGAATCGAAGCAGGCTCGCGCGGATGTGGAGCATCTGGTCAATCAGGTTCGTCGCGAACTGCCCTTGGGCCGCGAAGTGCAGCCCATGATCAACGAGATCGACTTCGATAGCTCGCCCATCATGTTGGTCAATTTGACGGGCCCGAAGGACTTTGACGAACGCACGTTGAAATTCATCGCTGAGAAGGTCCAAAAAGAGATCGACACAATCCGTGGTGTAGCCAACACACAACTCTTTGGCGGTCGGAAGCGAGAGTTTCACGTCAACGTGAACCCCGACCTTCTGGCCCAATATGGACTCAGTTTGACGCAAGTTCGAGATGCCTTGCAGGCATTTCACTCGAAGATGCCCGGCGGAAGTTTGAACTCCTCGAACTACGACTGGCAGGTTCGCATCGAGAGTAAGTTTGTCAGCGTGGATGACATCCGCCGCGCCGTAGTGGCCGAAGATGAAGGCCGCTTAATTCACGTCGAAGACATCGCCGAGGTTCGCGACACCTTTCAGCGACTTAAGAACTTCGCACAGATCGACGGATTCAATAGCGCGACGATCATTGTCAATAAAGAGTCGGACATCAACTCACTGGGGACGTCCGCTCAAATCAAAGAGACGGTCGCCAAGCTGCAGGATATGTACCCGCATATCAAGTTTTCGACCACTCGTGATGTGTCGCGTGACATTCGCCTGATGTTTCGCGTGTTGGGTTCCAGTGCCATCTTCGGCGGCATGCTGGTGCTGATAATTCTTGCCTGGTCGATGGGATTGCGGATTTCGATGCTGGTGCTGTTGGCCATCCCCGTAAGTACGGCCTTCGCATTGGTGTTCCTGTACGCTTTCGGGATTCCGCTCTCGAACATGGTCATCTTCAGCTACATCCTGGTGCTCGGAATGGTTGTCGATGGGGCGATTATCGTTGCCGAGAATATCCATCGCCACATCGAGATGGGCAAAGACCCTGTCGAGGCCGCCAAAGTAGGTATCGACGAGGTGGGCATTCCGGTGATTGCCGCCGATCTAACGACCGTTGCAGCGTTTCTCCCGATGTTGCTTGTTACCGGCATCATGGGCGATTTCATGGGCGTGCTGCCCAAAACGGTGTGCGTGGCGTTAACCGGCTCAGTGTTGGTCGATCACTTTTTGTTGCCCGTTCTTGCGAGCCGGATGTATCACAAGCGAACTCCGGAGCAAGTTCGCGAGGCGATGGAAAAAGGGGAGCACGGACACCGCCAACTTGGGTTCTTTACGCGACGTTACAAGCGAGTGCTCGAGTACAGTTTGCAGAATCGCTGGGTTGTCGTCACGACCTCGGTATTGGCCATCGTTTGGGCCGGAGCCATGTTGAAGTATGGTTTCATAGGCTCAACGTTCTTCCCCGGCAGCGATCGCGGCCAGTTCGAAGTCGTCTTCGAGATGCCGCTGGGTTACAACATTGAGCAAACCACTGAAGCCGCCAAGGTGATAACCGACCCGCTCACCGAACTGTTTGATTCGGGCGAAATCATGCATTTTGTCTCGGCGATCGGCTCCAGTGAGGCGTTGGCATCCCGGCTCGAGAGTGAGCCGACATTGGGCCCCGAGTTCGGTAAAATCATGGTTGAGCTTCTGCCAACTCTGGATCGCAGTCGTTCTCAAAAGGAAATCATCACCGAACTGCGTTCGAAAATTAAGCCACTGCCTGGGATGAAGTATCGAATCGAAGAGATTCAAGACGGCCCGCCGGGTGGCGCGCCAGTGGCGATACGTTTCGCCGGCGATAGCTTGGATCAACTTGCCGTGCTTGGTGACCAGATGACCAATCGTCTGCGTCAGGTGCGGGGCACCATTCAAGTGCGTAGTGACTACCGCCCGGATACTCCCGAGTTGGTCGTCGAGCCACGCGAGGGTGTCGTTGGTCTTTACGGGATGACCGACGCCATGGTCAATAGTGCGGTCGCCATGGCCGTGCTGGGCGATACGTCGATTGAACTGGCCCAAGAGGGCGAGGACGAAGATATCACCCTGAGGCTCCAAGCCGAGGCCGATTACCAGCGGTATCCAACGGACATCGGTCGATTGATGATCACTAGTCCCACCGGGCAAAGGGCCACCATCGACGAGTTGGCCACGATGAAGCGGTCGGCTGGCTTGTTCAGTATCAACCGCCGCGATCGAGAACGAACCCTCACGGTTTCCTCTGATCTCGACGAGACCATTGATGTTATTCCGGACGAGGTGTTCGCTGTGTTGCGGGCGGAGATACTCCCCGATATGGGATTCCGTCCCGTAAGAGGCAACTCGATGGCCTTTTTAGGGGAACCGGGAACCGACGCCGACGGCGTCCGGGCCGTATTTACAGGAGAGAACGAGGAACGCAATAAGGGGATTGCCGACTTGCAATGGTCGATGCTTGTGGCCGTGGTGCTGATCTCCGGTATCTTGGTCGTACAGTTCAATAGTTTTCGACAAGCGTTTGTCGTCATACTGACCGTGCCCTTGAGCTTTGTCGGCGTGATTCTCGGGTTGTGGATCTGCGATTTCGACTTCTCGCTAGCTGCGTTCATTGGCCTGGTAAGTTTGACCGGCATTGTAGTCAACGATGCTATCGTGATGGTTGATTTCGCCAATCAAGAGCGACGACGAGGCTTGCAGGTCGATCATGCATTGGTTCAGGCCGGCGTGAATCGCTTTCGAGCCGTGTTGCTCACCACGGCCACCACGGCCGGCGGTTTGCTGCCGATGTTGATCGACATATCCGGCGGGGGTGAGTTCTGGCAGCCGTTAACCGGCGCGATCATCTTTGGGCTCTTGGTGTCCTCGGTGTTGACGCTCGTGGTGATTCCTACGGGCTACAGCCTGGCCTACAACCGAATTCGTGGCCAGAAGGCCTTGGCATAGCGACTGGCCGAGAAATCCGACTTAGTATTTCGACGCGATCTCGGGCGATTTATCTAGTCGGATCAAAGCAATTCTATTTGGTGCCCCACAGTTGAAGGCGCTGAGAGTCCCGCGTGAGGCACTACACGTGTTGATCGACCAGAATCGGGTTCCCGTCCGGATCGATCGCCACAAAGCTTGCAGGCCCAGTCGTTGATTCGTCGGCTTCGCTTACCAGGTTGACACCTTGTGCTTTCAATTGACGCTGCAAGTCGCGGATGTCGGTGAACGAACCGAGCTTGTTCGCGTCGCTGTCCCACCCAGGATTGAAAGTGAGCGTGTTTTGCTCGAACATGCCCTGGAAGAGGCCGATGATGTGTGTGCCATTCTTTAGGATAAGCCAGTTCTGTGAGGCATCTCCGCCGAACTCTTCAAAGCCGAAATTCTCATAGAACGCTTTTGATGCCTGCAAATCCTTCACTGCCAGGCTGATTGAGAACGCGCCAAGTTCCATAACACAATCCTGTGGAGAGTCGCACGGTGGATAGGTTGGCCACGGCCCGTAGTAAGAGACACGGCCTACATGTCGTCGAAACGGATTTCCAGAATTTCGAACTTTGATGTCCCTGCGGGAACTTCGATTTCTACCTTATCGCCGACCTTCTTGTTGACCAGACCTTGGGCCAGCGGGCTCGTGAAAAGAATTTTTCCCTCGTCGTAATCTTCTTCGCCCGCACCCACCAGGGTGAAGGTTTCGTCGTCGCCGAAGTCCAAATCCTTCACCACCACCGTGCATCCGAAGACCACTTTATCTTTGGGTAGCTTTGATGGATCGATCAGTTCTGCCCGGGCGACCTTGTCGCGGAGCATGTTGATTTTGGCCTGCAGCATTCCCTGCGACTCACGCGCGCCATGGTATTCAGCATTCTCGCTCAAGTCTCCCTCGGCCCGGGCTGTGGCAATTCGCTTGGTGATGATCTCCATTTCGACGGTTTCCATGTGCTCGATTTCCTTGCGGAGTTTCTCGTAGCCACTGCGAGTCATTGGAATGCGATCGGACATACAACACCTCAAACGAATTCAAAAAAACAAACGGCCCCCCGAACACTTGTCCAGGGACCGTTATTGAGAATTTAGTAAACGATAGCGTAAATTGCCTGCCTCGTCACCTGCCAGTGGAGCCACCGGCCCGCTGCCGCGCACGGAAGCACATGAGATTGCAGGCCGTTCGGCAGAGCGTCATTTATTCGCCCTCAGCAGATGGGGCTACTCCTTCGGGAATATATAGCAGCCTTCCACAACTCTTGCAAAAGACGGGTTTTGATAGTTGCAGGAGGTTGAGCATGTTGGGGGTCACGGTCTGGAAGCAACCTCCACAGCAGTCACCCTCGACGGGCGCCAATGCATCGGCTCCCTTGGAATTGACGATCCGGTTGTAAGCATCCTTGAGGTCGGGGGGCAAACCCTCTTCGGCAGTCCTCAGGTCTGCTTCGAGCCGAACAATATCTGCTTTGATGACGCCCGCTTCCTCTTGAACGGTTCCCTTAACCTTTTCGAGTTCTTCCTTGCCTTTGTTGACGTTGGCCTTCGCGTCTTCGACGAGCTTTTCCAGTTCATCGATCCGCTCGAGGCACTCCAAGATTTCGTCCTGCAGCACACTGCCGGCCATCCGATCAGCGGCGATCTGATCTTGTAGCGCCTGGTACTCTCGATTGCTGGCTGCTCCGTTGAGCTTTGTTTCCAGGTCGATGATCTTGTCTTCGGTTGTCTTCAGTTGCAATTGCTTCTGATCGGCTTGAACCTTCCCAGCTTTAACGTCCGCTTGGGCCTGCTCCATTTGTTGCTCGAGCTGGGTGACGCTAGTTTCGCGAGCCTTCACCACGCGAGGCCCACGCTGAAGTCTGTCGTTCAAGTCGCTTAGCTGTCGATGGATGCGATGTAACTCGCGTAGCGTTCCCGTAGTCAGGTTCATGAACTTTCCTAGTCTCCGTAGGTGTCCGGTTATTTGAAGGAACGCCATGATTATAAAAAAAAGCCACCGGTCTGGCGACCGGTGGCTTTCGAAGCCGGGCTAGCCGGCCACATTTTCTAGAAATCCCTCTAATTGTTTGCTTCGGACCGGGTGCTGAAGCTTACGAACGGCTTTGGCCTCGATTTGCCGCACCCGTTCTCGCGTAACTTTGAAGATCCGGCCTACCTCTTCCAAGGTGTAGGTATAGCCATCGCCCAGGCCATATCGCAGGCGAATGATCTCTCGTTCGCGATAAGTCAGGGTTTTCAGTAGATTTTCAATCCTCTCTCGGAGCAGTCCTTGGGCTGCCGTTTTGATTGGATTCTGGCAGCCGGTGTCTTCGATGAACTCGCCGAAAGAGCTGTCTTCGCTCTCTCCAACAGGGCGATCGAGGCTCACCGGGTGGCGACCGATGCTGAGCACACGTCGCGTTTCCTCGACGCTGATATCAGCGGCAATGGCCGTTTCTTCCGTGGTAGGCTCGCGGCCCAGCTCTTGTTGGAGCTGTTTCGCCACGTTTCGAAGTCGCGAAAGCACCTCGATCATGTGCACCGGGATACGAATCGTACGGGCCTGATCGGCAATCGCCCGGGTGATGGCCTGACGGATCCACCATGTGGCGTAGGTGGAGAACTTGAACCCTCGACGATACTCATACTTGTCGACGGCACGCATCAGGCCTGTATTACCCTCCTGAATCAAATCCAGGAAGCTAAGCCCGCGATTGCGGTACTTCTTGGCGATGGAGACGACCAGGCGAAGGTTACCGCCCGAAAGCAGACGCTTAGCTCGCTCGTAATCGACAAACTGCTGCTGCATCTTCTCGCAGCGGCGGCGAAGCGATTTGGGGCTCTCCAGGGTTTCCAGCATCAGGTCCTTGAGCTGGATCAGGAGATTCGCCCGTTGGTCTTTGGCTGCCGTATTACCGTCTAGAATCGCAATGCGGCGCTGCAATGTCTCCATTTCGTCAGCCGTCTCGCGAATGCGTTCCATCATGGGCTGCACGCGACGTGTTCTCAGGCTGAGCTCCTCGACCAGCAAAAGAGCCTTGTGCCGGCGATTCAGGAAGCGGCGGCGAGCCGCTAACTTCTCTTCCCGAGGCAGCTTGCGGCTGATCATGCGGCGGAAGTCGGTCTGGTTTTGCTCGAGCAGGTGGTCCAAGGTCCGCAGGTTGTGTGGCATGCGGGCCAGAATCTGCTCCTTGGTAAGCCGCTCGGTCAGCGAGACCTTGATCGTACGATCGAACGGAAGCAGGCCGTCGTGAACCTTGTGCAACGTCTCGGTCGTGGCTTGTAGGGCGTAATTGCAGCCAAGCACCGTGCGGCGGAAGCGCTTGCGGGTCACTTCAATCTTCTTGGCCAGGGCGATTTCCTCATCGCGAGACAGCAGCGGAATCTCGGCCATCTGCGTGAGGTACATACGAACTGGATCTTCGCTCCACTTGGTCGGCTCGTCCAAGACTTTGCTTTGCGGCAATTCCGCGGCCGGCTCCGGTTCGGCGACCGGATTTTCATTCGACTCATCGTCCAGCGCTTCCGCGACGACTTCGGAAGACAGCCCGGAGGTAGCATCGACCCCTTCGGGTTCCGGGGCTTCGTCGACCAGTTCGATGCCTTGGTCTTCCAACGCGACGATCAGTCCATCGAGCTTCTCCGGCTCGACGGCATCGTCGGGTAGATATTCATTGATCTGGTCGTAGGTCAAGTAGCCTTGCGACTTGCCACGTTCGATCAGTTCTTGAAGTTCTTTATCCGTGCTTTCCATTAATAACTCCTCCCGCGCATCTAATGCGCTGAGTGGAACATGGGTAGCCGTGGCGATGTGCGGGAATCGACACGCTGCCAGCGACCTCTCGGCCGGCCTCCGACCCTTCCGTGAGTCAGAAAAGTTGCCGCCGATTACGCTCTTCATCAATCATTTGACGCAAGATCTCGTCTTCTTCACTCTGTGCGAGTTCCTGGGACCCAAGACGCTCGCGATGGGCTTGGCTTCGTTTTTGGTGCTGTTCGTTCTTATAACGCTCCATGATTAAAGAGAACTTCTCTTCCGGCGACTCGCCGAACGATTCCTTCGATTCTCCCTCGGCATCGACACGCACCAGAAACGCCTGATCATCTGGATCTTCGAATTCGAGCATGAGCCTCTCGAATGTCGGATCAACTCCGGCGTCCTGCAAACTGCAAGACTTGAGATAAAGCTCGCGTGCACGATCGGCAGCGAGATGATTGGTATCGATTTGTTCGCGGGCCTGCGACAACAACTCCGGGTGTCGAATCAGCAACTCAAGCAAATCTTGTTGCCAACGACTGACCTTTGTTGTTTCAGGGATGTTGACCGAAGGCTCAGCGAGCTCATCCATATTGGTTCGGGAAGAACGGCGCCGCAAGTCTGAGAGACGATTTCGTAGCGATTCTTCAGAAGCCTGGCACAGGGTTGCCAGACGATGCAGAAGTTGATCTTCACGGAGACCGGTGGCGGAATCGGAGGCACCGTGTAGGCGGGGTGCCTTGGCGATTGTGGCCAACACCTCTTCTGCGGCACGATTCAGATCGTGAATCGAACTTTGAGGACCTAAGCGACCTGCGACCACGGCGAACTTATGCTCCAAGGCATCGATGGCCGTGTCTAGCATCCGTGCAAAACCTTCTCGACCATCGGATGCAAGAACCTCGCACGGATCGGCATTTTCAGGCAAGGTCAATATGCGAAGGTCGAAGGCTTCTGCCACAAATAATTCTAAAATCTCATTGGCACGCCGCTTGCCCGCATCGTCCCCATCGAGAACCAGAGTGACCCGATCGGCCAGCCCGCGAAGCAGTTTGATGTGTGCGGGGCCCAGGGCTGTGCCTAAAACGGCTACTACGTTGTCAAATCCGTACTGATGGGCCGCAATACAGTCGGTGTAGCCCTCGACCACCGCCACCGATCGCTGACGGCTGATAGCATTGCGGGCAAGGTTCATCCCATAGAGCACGTCACTTTTCGAAAACAGCGGCGAATCTGGCGAATTGATGTATTTCGCCTGGCTCGATATATCGATTCCCGGCAGAACCCTGCCGCCAAACGCGATGGGCCTTCCCTGGGGGTCGTGGATGGGGAACAGTAGGCGTCCCCGGAATCGGTCGTAATATCCACCCGATTGCCTCGGAGACACGAGCCCGACGGTCTCGAGCACCTGGGGGTTAAATGCCCTCGCTCCAGGTTGGTCGAGCAACCAACTCCATTCGGCAGGGGCGAAGCCAATTTGGAACTGATCGATCGATTCAGGTGACACGTCCCGCTCTGAAAGGTACGTTCGCGCAACCTCTGCAGCGGGGGCATCGTGCAAACAACGTTGATACTGTTTGATGGCCCAATCCAGACTTGCCCGCATGACCTCTCGGGCATCTGCATTCCGTTTGGCCACCTCGGGGTTTGCCCCCCGCTCCAGCGGAATGCCGGAACGTTCAGACAGCATACGAAGCGCCTCGATGAAGGGCACTCCTTCGCGTTGCATGATGAACGAGAAGACGTCGCCACCGATATCGCAGACAAAGCAGCGATAGGTTTGCCGTTGAGGATTTACGTGCAGACTGGGACGGCTATCGTCGTGCCAGGGGCAGATGCCTTTGAAGTTGCTGCCCTCGCGACGCAATGGGAGGTACTCAGAGACCAGTTCGACAATGTCGACTGCCTGCTTGATTCGCTCTTTCGCGTCAAACGATGAGGCCTGAGACAAACTCGACGCTCCTATGCTGAGCGGATAGCCAGGCACCGTCGAACTGCAATCGAACAGCAGCAAGAGAGGCACCCCCCACGGTGCATTTCATCTTACCAAAGCACCAACGACAAACAGTGTCATTGGTACAAGAGCGGGCGGATTATAAGTCTCCATTTTCAGAGGGTCAAGCGCGCCGTTGGCCATCGGTTGCGGCGATTCTGTCGCGAATTGACACGGTTTTTTGCGGTTATTGCCGCGTTAGGATCCGACACGAATTTGCGCAGGAAATGATTGATTTGATGGAATTTTTTTGCCGAATTTTCGCGCGGTAAAATGCTTGACTTACTCGTCAAGCTGTGGTGGGCGCTCGGCAACCTTGATCGAAAGGTTGAGACGTTCGTCGGCGCGTACCACAACGAGATCGACTGTCGAACCAACCTCGGTGTTTGCTACGAGCAACACCAGGTCGCGGGGCTCACGAACCGCTTGTCCATCCCACTCGACGATCACATCTCCAGGAAGAACTCCCGCGACTTGTGCGGGGGCATCGGCAATCAATCCGGTAACCAAGGCTCCCTCGGTCAAGTCGATTCCCAGTTCCGCGGCAATTTCCGATGACAGTGGAGCCAACGCAACCCCCAGCCAACCGCGGGAAACATTGCCGTTTGTTTTCAGCCGCTCGTAAACCTCTTCAGCCATGGTCGCGGGAATGGCGAAACTGATGCCGCGATACGAATCGCCCAATATCGCGGTCGTGATACCAATCACTTCTCCTCTCAGGTTCACAAGCGGTCCGCCGCTGTTGCCGGGGTTCACTGCGGCATCCGTTTGCAGAAAGTGCTGGTAGGGTGAGTCGCCAAAGTTGCGTTGCTTCGCGCTGACGATGCCAGCGGTTACCGTGCGATCCAGCCCGTAAGGATTGCCGACGGCTAGCACCCAGTCGCCTACTTCAACCTCTTCACTGTTTCCCCAGGGGGCCTCGATGAGGTTCTCTCCGGGAATTTTTAGCACCGCGAGATCGGTTAGGGCGTCGGTCCCTATGACTTCCGCATCGGGAAAGTGCCGGCCATCGCTGAGGCTGACACCGATGGTCGAAGCATTACGAATGACGTGAAAATTGGTCAGCACATATCCTTCATCATCGATGATTACTCCCGAGCCCTGGCCTCGCGATTCATACGATCGCGGCTCGCCGTCGTAGAGGGCCTCAAGCTCGTCGATGTAGCCACGTTCTTGCGACTGACGAGATGTATCAATATGGACCACGCTCGGGCCAACCCGTTGGGCAATGAGCGGAAATGCGGCCGTTGTTTCATTGATTTCGCCGAGCAACTCACGGGCTGCTTCCACTTTCGCCAACTCACGACCCTGGTTCACCGCGTAGCTCATCTTGCGTGCGAGATAAGGCGCGGCCAATGCAATTAGCAACAGGACCAAAATCCAAATGAGCCGGGCTGATCGGCCTTGCTGCTGCGGTGCGTATTCCAAGGTGGCGTTTCCTTGAGGGGTGCCATCAGACAGTACGGTTCTGTTCCAAGAGAAGCCGTTTGGCTCAAGCCTGAGCTAGGACCGATTTGCTCGCATTATAGAGGCCAAACACGGCTGTGGACAATTATCCAGAAACAGGTGCTCGACCTGATTCACCAAACCTCGTCGAGAAGCATTCCCGCGAACGCCGCCTTCTGTCAAGCGAACGAGGCCAGCTTGGTTGTTGATGCGATCTGGGAGAATTAGGCGGCTCTCGTCGGCTCCGATATTTTCCGCGGATTTCCGTCGGAGCGGCGGAGTATGCATCGTCACCCGTGCGATCATTGCTCACCCGCTGAACGCTTGGTTTTCAAGTCGGCAGATTGGGGGTAGGGTGGAGTGATTTAAAATACACTCCAGACCGATGGAAACCTTGCGGGACATGCCATGACTGCCCCCCCGGAATCCGAATTCTTTCCTTCCGTCGAGTTCGCTGATCCCGACGGTCTGATTGCGGTTGGCGGCAAGCTGACAACCAAGTGGCTCATTGATGCCTATCAACACGGCATTTTTCCCTGGCCAGTGAGCGACGACATCCTCGCCTGGTGGACGCCTGACCCTCGCGCGATTGTCAAACTGGACGAGCTTCACGTTTCACGTAGGCTGGCCCGAACGATTTCGAGTGGGCGATATCAAGTTAGTTGCAATCGCGACTTCGCCGCGGTGATCAAGGGTTGCGCGACGGCACAAGACCGACGTTTTGGGACGTGGCTGACTTCCGAGATGCAAGAAGCCTACATCCGGCTACACGAACTCGGACTTGCTCATAGCGTTGAAGTGTGGCGCGAAGGGGAGCTTGCCGGCGGGACGTATGGGATTGCCCTGGGAGGGATGTTTGCTGCGGAGTCCAAGTTCTATCTTCAGCGTGACGCCTCGAAGGTTGCCATCGCCCATCTGGTAAGTCACCTGCGACAACGTGGGTTCGAGCTGTTGGATATCCAGCAACTCACCACGCATATGGCAAGCATGGGAGCGACCGAAATCAGTCGCGATGAGTTTCTTCGAAAGCTCTCTTCGTCCATGGCCAGCGATGTCACTTTTGGAGAAGCGCTGGAACCCTATCAGGCTATCTGAGGCCGGCGTTGGATCGCCTGAACCGCTAAACAACCAGCGGGCGAAGAACATTTCGCGAGAGACGAAGCGAGTTCTTTCGCGTCTCCAGGTTTTCGCTGAATGCGTCATCTTCAACTTCGACGCACAGCGCGCCATCGAAGGAGATATCCGTGAGTGCTGAGACGAATCGATTCCAATCGACTTGTCCCAGGCCTGGGATCTTGGGGGTGCTCCAGCCGAGTCCAAGGATGCCGCACTCGTTCAGCTTGTCCGGTTCAATTCGCATGTCTTTGGCGTGGGCGTGAAATACCCGCGGGCCGAACTCATACAGCGGTCGCACGTAGTCCATCATCATCCAGACCAGGTGCGAAGGGTCGTAGTTCAACCCGAAGTGTGCCGAGGGGATAATGTCGAACATTCGTCGCCATAGTGCGGGCGAATAGGCCAGGTTCTTACCGGCCGGCCATTCGTCGAAGGTAAACAGCATCGGGCAATTCTCAATGCCGACGTACAGATCGCGCTCTTCAGCGTAGCGAATCAAGTCGGGCCACACTTGTTCGAACTGCTTGAGGTTGTCCTCCCAGTGATTGCTGGGATTGGCCCCGATAAACGTATTCACATTGCTCAGCCCCAGTAGTTGGGCCGCGTCCATGACCTTTTTCAAGTGGCTGATGGCAACTTGGGCTTCGTCTTTATCCGGGGAAAGAATGTTGGGATAGTACCCCAGGCCGGAAAATTCAACGTCGTGCTTATCGCACAAAGCGTTGACGTCGTCGGCAGCCGCCTGCGTGAAATCGGTGACGTCGATATGTGTCACACCGGCAAACTTCCGTTCGGCCTTTCCAACCGGCCAGCACATGACTTCAACGCAGTCGTAATCCTCTTCGGCTGCGAACGCCAGCACGTCATTGAGACTCAGCTCGGGCAATATGGCCGTAACAAAACCCAGTTTCATGTTTTCTCCCGGAAGGGTTCAAAAGAATGACTATTCAAATTGACCAGGCGATTTTAGACGTGATCGACTTCGTGAAACCACTCCCCGGCCGCGATCGCTTGTGGTGATAGCTCGATCTGCCCGTCTAATGGTTTGATCATCGTGACTTCGTTGTGTCTTGGTTGCACGTCAAAACAAGCCCGGGCTGGAGGCGAGTTGGGAATCCACGTCTGGATCGTTTCAATGGCTTCCCCCGCGGCCATATGCTTCAAGGACATGTACAATGCCAACTCCACGGGATCTCGACGGGCAGCAAATGCGTGATCGACGATCTGCAGTGCATTCTTTTTGTTTACCAACACCCGCACGTAACCTTGGCGTTGATCGTTGCCGTCCAGCAACCAGAAAAAGCGGTCGTCTTTGCGATAGTCCAGTGTGAATTCCCAGTATGCATGCGATCGGGTGAGCCACAGCCGCCGCGAGGCATAGTCATCCGCGAATAGTGTTTCCAAATCAGCAAGCGACGGTCGAGGATCAAATTCTTCCAGGTGCCAGCCAGCCGAGGCTGGCGGGGTGTTGGGTTCGATGGTTGCTTCCCCATGCCATGATGGGCACGCGATATAGCCGAGCCGCTCGTAGAATGCGGGAGGGATGTCGGAGTAAAGCACGCTGAGGCGTACTCCGGCATTCGCATTCAGCTCGTCGATATGCTTCATAAGCTGTGAAGCGAGGCCACGCCCGCGAAAGTCGTCCTGCGTATAGACCGACCCTATGGCTACCCCATCAACGAGATCACCCTCCAACTGAAACGTACAGGGATAGGTCGCCAAAGAAACGACGACCCGATCTCCGAGAACTCCCACATGTCGCTGCGAGCGCTGGAATTGGGGCGAATTCAGCCGGTTTTCGAAAAATTCGTCGCGCGTCAGTCCACCGCCCCAATGTCGCCAGGTGTTTTCCAGGGTTGCCAACCGGTCCTGTTCATCGGCTGGGCGAATGACTAGTTTGTCGGACATGGATCGTGCTTCAACGGACCATCGGTGTTGAGAACTCATGAAGATAACAGGCTGCTTGGAAGCCCCCAAGCGGTTGGCTGTTCTAAGTTATCGGCCAGGGCAGCCGGGCGCGGACAACCGTGCGTATGTTCGTTAAATTGGTGGCCTGTCGGAGCTTATGAGTCATTGCGCTCCGGGGTTGTTTCTCGGGCAAATCGTGTTTGCTGCTTTGCCTTGGGTTTAGGGAGTTTGGGCCATTACACCTCAGGATTTGTCACCAGAAGAACTCGAACGATACGCCCGACAAATGGGGCCAGGGGTGATGTCCCGGGAGGGTCAGCAACGACTAAAACAGTCTTCTGCCCTGGTGACGCGAGTCGGCGGCATGGGTGGTCCCGCCGCGTTGTGTCTCACTATGGCCGGGGTCGGCCGTGTCGTCATCGCGCACGGCGGTGAGATGATTCCCCCCGACTTGAACCGCCAACTCCTGGGTTCGGAAGAGGTGGTCGGCAAGCCACGTGCCCCGCATTTTGCCGAGACGCTTCGAGCCATGAACAGCCACGTCGAAGTAGCGGCTATCGATCACGAGCCCGACGCCGGCGAGGCGCTTCAGTTGGCAGCCGAGGTCGATGTGATCCTGTCTTGTCCTCCCACGTTCGCGGAACGAATGCGATTGAATGAGGCGGCCGTTGCGACGGGTACGTTCCTGATTGATGCGGCACAATGGGGCATGATGGGTTCGCTGATTGTTACCGAACCGGGCCAGACAGCATGTCTGCGGTGCATTTACCCGCAGGAGCCGGAGTTTGAGGAGTTCTTTCCGGTCGTTGGCGCAATATCGTCAGCAATCGGCTCGCTGGCCGCGCTGGAAGCGATTAAGTTGCTCAGCGGCTCCGGGCAATCGATGGCCGGACGCATGCTGATGTTCGATGGTCACGATAGCCGCACCAGGATGATGAATCTGCACCGCGATCCGGAATGCCCTGTATGTGGCGGAGTAACACCTCGGCCGAAATCTTAAGAAGTTGACTGTAACATATTAGTGTTGAAAGGGACGGCGAACCCAATGCAAATCGAAGTTGTTGTCTCGGGCCGCAGCTATCACCTGAGTGAGTCGATCCCCAAGCAGTTAACCCTCGACGATGAGTGCACGCTGGATGACGCGCTCGCAGAACTTTCGAGCAAGACACCCGAGGAAGCCCGACTGCCGGATAGTTGCCTGGTGGCCGTCTCGGGAAAACACATGGGCTCGATCGGCCAACATCAAAACGCCCCGCTTCGGGACGGAGACGAGTTGGTGATCGTGGCTCCCGTATCTGGCGGCTGATTCGGTTTACGTCGCAGTGGCGGTGTTAGACTCCACCACGGTCCCATCTCGCAGCAACACGGTTCGGTTGGCGTTGTCGGCTGCCGCGGCATCATGCGTGACCAACACCACGGTACCCCCGGAGTGATGAAACTCCTGGATATATTCCATGATGGCCGTGGCGTTCTCTGGATCGAGATTCCCGGTCGGCTCATCGGCCAGCAGTAGCTTTGGTTCGTTGAATAACGCCCGCGCCATAGCAACGCGTTGCCGCTCGCCGATGCTCAGTTCGGCCGGGCGATGGGTGAGCCGATGCGAGAGATTGAATCGTTCGAGAAGCTGCTCGGCTCGCTGTTTCGCGTCGTGATGTCCGTTCTGTGGTGCCGCCAGCAGAACGTTGTCGACGACCGTTAGGTAAGGCAGCAAGTGGAATAGCTGGAAAACGAATCCCACGTTCTCGGCACGCTGGGTTGCTCGTTGCGAAGCCGACATGGCAGCCCAATCGTTTCCGGCGACAACCACGCGCCCGGAGGATGGCGTTCCGAGGCCGCCGATGAGCGTGAGCAACGTCGACTTGCCACACCCGCTGGGACCGCGCACGCAAACGAACTCTCCGGCCTCGATGTTCAGCGAGACATTGTCCAGCGCGACGACATCATGCGCGCCGCGCTTGTAGATCTTGGTTACCGATTCAAGTTCAATCACTCAGGTAGCTCACGAGTCGCAGTTTATGCACGGAGACGTAACAATACGAGGGTTGATAGCACGGCGACCATCAACATGCCCCCGAGAACAAGGTACAGGCCGTTCGTGATCGGCGAGGCCGGCTGTGTATTCAGATCGGCGGTGGGCTGTTGCGGAACATCCGCCTTCTCGGGACTAGGAGCAGGTTCTAGTGTCCGCGTCGATGAGACGGTCGCCGGAGAATCGAGCTCTACCTGATCAGCCGCGGCCAGGCGATCATCCTCGTTTGGTAATTCGTTGTCTGGTTGGTCTTGCGTTTCGAGCGTATTGATCACTGCCGGGAACATGGCTTCGGCCTTGAGATACTCGTCGGCCGATTCGTCCTGAAATTGTACGGCCAGGAATTCAGCCGCGGCATTCCAGTCGGCCGAAACCAGGAGGTCCATGCCCGGGTTCTGCTCTTTCACTTCGCACGAGCAGGCTCCTGACATGAACGCCAAGGCGTCGTCCATGTTTTCTTTGGTAATGCCCTTGCCCAAGTAGGGCCATCCGGCTCGCCCTCGCCCGTACACGCCAAAGATCATGGGCTCGGTGAATTCTCTCAGGTCGTCTTCGACGTCCAGCAACATATTCACCAGGGCCTGCTCTTCAGGATCATCACGAGAAACAACGATGAGCCCAACTTCAAACGGCTCGACTTCTTCGCCATCGACTTCGGCGCCAGCCAGTGTGAAGGGTTGGATTTCGCCGGCTGCGGCTCTGGCGATCGCTGCCTCGGCCTCCTGCAATGCCATGGCATTGGCTTCCGGGTTTTCGCATTCAAGCAATACCAACACTCCGGCAGACCCGGTTTTCAGTAGTTCGGTAAGCGTCTGCCGGGCGGGAGATTCGATCAACTGCTGAGCCGTGGTCTCGTCGAGACGTTCCTGCAACAACAGCCGGCTGTGCGGAGAAAAGACGCAATGGTAAGGGGGTTGAGCATCACTGCCCTGTCCGATTGCCATTTGCATCTCGCGGGGAAGCTGCTGGACATCGTCGGGATGGGACACGTCGATCGATAGGAATCGCACATTCGCGGGGTGATCCTCCGTGCCCGCGTTGGCAAGCACCTCGTTCGCGGAGTCGTCGACCGGATCCGGCTCGCCTTCGTATGCGTAAACCACGACATACGATTCCGCGGTCCAGTTGTACATCGCGTAGCGATACACCGGCGTGTCGCAGGCCCAGGCCGCAGCGCCGATCAGAAGAGTCGTAGTAAGCACGATTACCACGTATGTGAAACTTGTTTGAATTGGTTTTGCTTTGCTTGGCATTGTGATTGCAACCGTATCGGTTTTTGGAAGTGGGGCTGCTATGTAGGTTGGCGTCGTGTCTTCGGTTCAGAATAACAATCGGCCGGAATGCGAACAAACTGTCGTCCCCAAGTCCGGGAGGTGGCCGCTACGGAGACGCTGGCTTGGACTCGGTGGCCGACGACAGTTGTGCATCCGTAGAGCCGTTGGAGCTGGGTTGTTTTGTGACGACAATTTGCCCGTCGAGTAGTTCAATTTGGACATCTGCCAGCAATTCGGCTTCGATGTGGCTGTGTGTGACGTGCAGGCAAGTCACTCCCATTTCTCGCTGTACGCGTTTCAGCAACTCGATGATCTGCATGCGGGTTGCTTCGTCCAACGCACTTAGCGGTTCGTCGAGGCAAAGAGTGGAGGGGCCGAATGAGAGGGCTCGACCAAGCGCCACGCGTTGTTGCTCGCCGCCGCTAAGGTTCGCCGGGTACCGATCCAGGAGGTAGCCGATTTCCAGCATGTCGGACAACTGATCGACTCGTTGGGCTACTTGTTGTGCGGGGATGCGACGAATGTTCAATGCGAATGCCAGGTGTTGGGCAACCGTCATTGTTGGGAACAAGGCCCCGTCTTGTGGGACATAGCCGATGTTTCGTTCGGCCGGGCGCAGCGTAGAGACATCGGTGTCGCCGAGAATGATGCGACCGGAATCGATCGTCTTCAGACCGGTTACGCATTCCAGCAGTGTGGTCTTTCCACTGCCGGTGCGACCCATCAACAGGCCGTAACATCCCGTTGGGATGGTGAACGAAACGTCGACCAACTGAAAGGTACCGGCAGTAACGGTGAGGTTCTCGACTCGAATCATCAAACGCTGCTCACAAGGTTAGATTCCGCGAACCCCACACCCTCGCGATCACCAGCACGGCGACGGCAGCCATGACCATGATGAGCGAAACCGCGACGGCGGCTTCCAAGTTGCCGATGCTCAGTTCGAGGAACACCGTGGTCGACAACACTTCGGTTTTGCCCCGCGTCGCGCCGGCAAAGATCAACAGTGGTCCAAACTCTCCCAGCGATCGCGCCCAGGCCAGGGTGCCCGCGGTGAGCAGGCCGCGTTTTGTTTCCGGAAGCACGACCGTGGCGAATGCCTGAGCTCGAGTGCATCCCAGGGTTAGGGCTACGTGCTCGCGGCGGGCGTCGATTTGATCGAAGGTAGCCCGCATCGTTCGCACGGCAAATGCGGCGGCCACCATGAACTGGGCCAGAATGACGGCCGGCACCTGATACACCACGGCATCACGCACCCAAATGGGCATGTATTGAAACAGAATCAACAAGCTGAGCCCAACCACCAACGGGGGCAGAACAATGGGAATATCGAGCACCGCATCGATCAGATTGCGCCCAAAAAACTGATGCCTGGACAGCAGGTACCCGATGGGCACCGCGACCCACAATGACAAGATGGTGGTGATGGTGCACGAGACGAGCGTGAGCCAGATGGAGTATTGGATATTCGCGTCGGCCAGCGCCTTGCCAATCGGGTTGTTGAGCAGGCTGGCGATCCAAGGGTGCTCGGTAGCGAATTCCGAGCTGACTGTCTCGGAAGTACGAAGCATGTACACCGCGTCCGCCGAGAGCATCATGACGATCAACAGAAGATAGACGCCTCCGATGATCGCCAACGTGGCGTAGAACGGTGCATCGGACCCAACCTTGTGATGGCTGCCGATGGTAACCGTCGGATGCGTTCCACTCATGTTCCCGAAGCTCCCGCTGCCTCGGCTGGTACCTCACTGGGTGCGGCAGCTTCGGAAACGGCGTCCGTGGCCTTGAGGGGATCTAGTTGCCACTCGAATCCAGCGCTTTCGAATTCTGTCTGCGAGTGAGCAATCGCTTCGAACAGACGCTGGCCCAAATACTGGAAGTCGCTCGATCGAGCGACGCTGTAGGGTTGCACGGCTTTGGCATAGGGCGAGTCGATGGGCACGATTTCAACTTGATCGGTCACCGTACGGGTGTCGGTACGATATGCAAGCACCGCGTCTGCCGCGGCCGTGGTGATGGCTGGAATCAGCAGAGAGGAAGACGTTGTTTGCGAGACGACATTTTCGGCCATCAGTTCCTCGTAAATCTCGGCTTGCTGAAGCAGATTGCGGCTGAGCACCCCGATCGTGCATTGGTCGGGTTGCCCGAGCACAACTCGAACCCCCGGCTTGGTCAGGTCTTTCAGCGTCTGAATCTGCTTCGGATTTCCCTTTTGGGTGACGATGACAATGGGGGTATTCGAGATATTCACTCCCTCTTGGAACAACTCGGCAACCGTATTTAAGTAGTAGACATCGCAGGCCATGTAGGCATCGGGAAAGCCGCCGCTGGCATTTTCCTGAATCGATCGCATCTGCGCCGTTAGAATTCCGCAACCGTTGTATACGGTGTTAATGCTGACGCCTTCCCGTTCTTCGAATCGTTTGATGATGGGGTCGAGTGCGTTGCGATTGACATTGCCCGAGTAAAAAGTGAGCTCCGGAGACTCTTCCCATTCGTCGCCTTCGACGACGTTGTAGGCCTGATTGGCGAATACCTTCAAGCCTCGGTCTCGGGCACTAGCGTACCTCGCGAAACGGAGAGTCGCTGTGGGGCGTTTCGTGGAGGTAAGAACGCCCAGCGTGATGTGCGCGGTTCCCTTACCCAGTTCCGGAGTGCTGATCGCCTCCACCTTGGGGTGCAAGGCGGCGATGGTATCCCAGACAATCCCGGCATCCACACTGCCAATGGTGACGTCATTGGCCACGTCGTTTACGGTGGGTTTCATCACCTGAACGTGCTTTTCGAGCTTTTTCCAATGCCCGGAGTCCGTTAATAGGTTTCGCACCAGTTTGCCGACGGCCGCCTGGTCGGGGTTGGCCAACGCGACACGCACATCGTCTCGCAGTAGATCATCGATGGATTGAATGCCTTTGGGGTTGCCCTTCTGAACGATAATGACAGGACGCTGCTGGGCCACTGGAAGTTGTTCTGCGACCAGGCCCTTTTTCTGTGCCAGTTCGGTGTAACTGTCGTCGGCGGCCAAAAAGAGGTCGCCGGTTCCGCCAACTTCAATCTGGCTGAGCAAGGTGTTCGAGCCGCCATATTGCACGCGGACCTTTACGCCATACTCGTCCTCATATTGTTTCACAATTTCTTCGACCGCCGAGCGACTTCCGGCGGCAGCAAACATGAACAACTCGTTCTCGTTTGACTTGCTGGAACGAATTCCGGAACCGGAGCCTGAGAACCATAATGCGGCGCTCAAGGCGACCACCAGAAGCAAAGAGCCAAACATTAAGGCAGACATCGAATTCAGGGAGCCGACACGGCCTTTGCGAGTCACGTTTTTGCTCCAGATGTCTGGTTGACGCCCGTAGAGGTTACGAGCAGCTTGGTGGTAGGTATGCCGATGCTGCGGTGCCCGATGCAAAACGCCGCAGCGCGGTATTCGCGGCTTCACTCGCACCATCAAGAATAACACGCTTGCCAACTCGAATCGACCCACGCGAGGTAGGCAATAGGTTGTTCTTGGTTTGCCGAAACTACGGAGTGTCTTCTTGTCGAAGGACTTCAATTCCACTGAGCACCGGGACGGTTGTAGCATTCGCGTCATCGGGCGAATCTGTCTCAAATTCAACGATGAGGCTAGAGCGAACGGGTACGTCGGTGAATTCAATCGCCGTTCCCACATTGCGACCGCCGGTGGCTGCCACGATATCGAAGTTGTCGAGGACGACATTGTCCTGAATTTTTACATCGAAGACTCGAGTTCCAGCTTCCTGATTGTCCGGTTCGCAGAAATAAAGCCGTACGGTGAAGGCCGTCGGATCCTTCTGGAATGGGTTGAGCTTGGGGTTAAGCTCCAACCGTTTGATACCCCGGCAGCCGGATGCCGCGACCCAGGGCAGTGCATCGCCGAGGATCTTGGCTGAATGCGAGTTATAGAAACCGTAGTGTTCGTCGAACTCGATTTCGACGTCTTCGTACTCGTTTAGCCACAGCAATCCATCGTCCGCGCGCCGTTGGCCTGGGGCCCCCAGGTTGAGGCCCAAGTGTTTCAGGTTCTTCGACTCGCTTAACGAGAACTGTGTCCACATCTCGGCACTTTCCATGGGCACCAACCCAACCGAGGTTTGATTTTGGTACCCGCAAACGCAAGTGCGCGTATAGTCGGGCACGGTGAGGATTCCACCAGCCACGATCAAGTTGTTGCTGCAACCGGAACGAAAGCCACCGAAGTTGCCCGTTCCACCATCGCTTGCCAGGTCGTAGTAGCCTGCGGCCCCACTACGGAACGTCATCAAGTGTTCTGAAGCCATTGGGGTGTTGCAGCCGTAGTTGCGACTCCAGGTCCACTCGACCTCTTCCCCGGTGACGGGATGGGCCCGCATTACCTTCTCGCCGGTCAGCAGTTGGCACGCAAAGCCTTGCAGCAGAATCTCTTCGCCATGCACGATCGCAGGACCGCTATAGTCTTGTGTCCACAGAAGCTCACCACTGCTGGCGTTGAAGGCTCGCATGCCTTTGGGTTCGTCATCCAGCGAGTCGCGGGTGGGGCGGCCCGACTCGACCACCACGTCGTGATCTGCTGAGAAGCTAAGCCAGGTGCCGAACACTCCATCTTCGGTGCTCCAGAGTTCACTGCCTGAGGCGAGGTCGAAGCAGATGAGCCTCGACTTGGTACTCGGCTCCTGGCCACGTCTCTTCAGACGTTCCAACTCGCCTTGGCTCAGCAAGTCGACCGCGAACAAGCGTCCAGCGTCCGCACAAATCGCATTGTGGCGAAAACGATTGACGGCCTCCGCACTCCACAGCAACTCACCGCTGTTGCGATCCATTACATATATCTGCTTGCTGGCCGAAAGGTTGGCGTTCTTGCCAGGCTTGGGCACTCCGTCTCGGCTTTCGTCCACAACCAGCGTGTCAGTGCCGCAGATCAGATAGTCACCGGTAACATTGATGTAGCCCCAGCGTAGATCCGAGCCGTCTTCGCGTGGGATGGGAATCTCGGCCAACGTTTCTCCCGTGGCGGGGTCGAGCCGCAGGCAGCGATTTCCATACGCGACGTAAATCCCGTCTGGAAGAGACACGAAGTTGGTCCCCGTGCCGTTGGCGCCCGGTTGATGTCCCAGGAAGTTGTAGAAGGCACCAACATCGGGGAGATCTCGTTCCCATAGTGCGCGACCGGTGTAGATGTCCACGGCACGCATCATGTCCATGCCCTCGACGATTGCTCGGCCGTCGACCACTTGTGGTTGCGGTCCATGCCCGTGACGTGGAAGCACGCCTTCGTGCGAGGTGCCGCCAAACCACAGCAAGCCGAGTGGCGCTCTTACGACTTGATCGGTTGACACTCGGGTGTTCGCCGAATCGGCATGCTCATGGGTCCAGTTGCCTGCGCCGGGAATGGCACCGCTTCGCGAAATGCGATCAAAGCCAAGATTGTCCTTCGTTACCCTCGCGCCTGCGAGTTGAGCCCTCTCGATAGCAGTGTTCCACGATTCGCGATCAGCATCGGGAAGCAGAATGCACGCCGTGCCTCCGTAGGGTCGCAGGATTGCAAACAGGCGGCGGATATAGGCCGATGCTTCGTTCTCGTCAGACGCTACACCATCTTCATCCGTGGAATTCTCGTGCTTGGCCGTATGCAAACGGGTAATGACCTCTGGGGTTTCGCTGACGACGATCTTCGCCAGGTAAGCGGGCATCTCTAACTGCTCAAGATCTCCCACGAGTACCGACGCACGTGTGCCGTACAGATCCCTCTCAATCAGCTGGTTACGAATTTTGTTGACCAACTCGGCGTCGGGATCCATGGCGATCATGTTCAGCGTCGGCTCCTGTCGCAGCATTTCGAGTAGCAGCGAACCGTCCTTAAGCCCGACACAGACTCCGTAGCCGTTTTTAACATCGATGTCCTTGAACATCGCGGCGACGGTCTCCTCATGATCGCTCGACTTTGCTATCTCTTCATGCGGCAGCTCAAAACTCCGCGGTTTGGTCTTGTCTGGCCCGAAACACAGCAACTCGTTTTCTTGGGTGACGACAAACAGTCGATCGTCGGCGGCGATGAGGCTTGTCGGGGTGCCAGGGATATCCAGTTCCCACGCGAGCGTCGGCGTGGGCCCGATGTCATCTTCGTCCTCGTTGTCTTCAGCCGATTCTGCGGGCTCTGGAACATCCGCTGGAAAATCAAATGCCAGAAGTTTGTTCTCATCGCCGCTGTAGAGCCGCGACCCGGCAATCAACATGCCGTGTCCCCCGGGCCCCTTGAATTCCCATCGATCGGGAATCGACCACTTGGTTAGGGTCAGTGGTTCGCCTTTGCGATCTTTGGTTTCGACCTTCTTGATCTCCGATGCACTGGCGTCGAGGCATTCGTATAGCGAGCGTGTGGGGTTGTAATGAATGAGTCGCGAATCGTCGAAAGCGAAGGGGCCCCTCATGGAACCTAGTGAAGCTCCGGTCTGCAAGTGGAAGGCCTGTCCGCCGTTGATGAACACATCGTCCATGCAGGCCACTTCCCAGCCTCCGCCGCGTTTGCCATGTTGAGCCAGATTGAAGTGAATCAACTTTCCGGTGTGGCGGTCGTAACACGCTGGTACAGAACGCCCGCTGGGGATGAGCAGGTAGTCACCTTCGACGACCAGCGTTCCCTGGGGTGCGACTCCGGCAAATGAATCAGAGTTGTGTGGCTGCAACATATACATCGAGCCGTCGCCATCGTTGGTCCACAAGACGTCGCCGGATGCAGCATCGACCGCGTGAATGAACACGCCCATGAATGGCCAGATGCTGGCGGCGAAATACAGGGTTCCATCTTCCGAGATGGTCGGCGCTCCTCGCACCGGCCATGCGGAAATTAGTCGACTGTTGCCCAGAACCTTTTGATCCCCTGCTCCGCCGCGAAGCTTCCAGACCAACTCACCCGAATCGGCAGAGACGCAGTACAAATACCCGTCGTCTGAGCCGAAGTAGATGTTTTCTTGATAGGCAACTGGCGCGAAGCGAACTGGCCCTTCGGTGTGGAACACCCATTGCTTTTCGCCCGTTCGCGTATCGAAGCAAACCACGCGATCATTTCGAGACGAACCAAGAATGAGCCGCTGGCCAACCACGATGGGCTGATGCGTCCGCTCGAAGTCCAGCTTGGGTTGGTCGGGCCAGGCAAGTTCGAGACTCTCGAGCTGACGCGACCATTGAAGGTTAAGCTCATCAGCCAGTTCCATCGATGTGCTGTTGCCGCGAGATGTATCGTGTCGCCACGCAGGCCAGTCTTCTGCCGAGGAAGGACAAGCAAAGGTGACCAGGGTTGCCAAGGCCAAGAAACATCGAGAGTTTGTTCTCATCTCAGATACGGTTCCTCTAATGGGGTGTGCCTGTCTTCAACGGCTCGGACTAAATCCAGTTCTCCGAAAGTGGATTCAATGCGATACCGAGAGAGCCGTCTCGGGGATTGTGCCATTTTGACACAATGCAAGGTCGTTGAGCCACTTCTGGCTCAGTTGGGGGGCAACGAAGTTAGGTGGGGTGACAGTTTATACCCGCCCAGAGCTTCTGTAAGTTTCAGGCTAGCGACAGTTTAAGATGTCGGTCAAGCGGCTGGCCTCGGAATTGGGCCCTCGCGACAAGGGAATGTCCCTTCTGAATTGGTCGGAAAGGCACTGCACCGCGCAGTTATCGCCCGCCAATGCCACGACACGGCAAGATCTGCTTGCACATTTAGCCCCCAGCGTTGATAATCGCGAGCGTTAATGCGTTGTACCATGTGGGTTTGCGACCCCTGGCCAGGTTGTCCTGGAGACACGATTATGATGTGGCGCGGCTCGAATGGATTGGATCCTTTCGCACTTATTCTGGCATTGGGCGTAACAGTCTCAGCAACCTCCGCGGCTGAGCTTGCGACGAACGTTCGCCCCGAGACTCCAGGTTTGGGTGACCCCGGTGCCCTAGTCGAATTGGAGATCTCGGCCGGCGAAGCGGGTGCCGAATCGATTTCGCTCATTGGGCGAGACGCACGTCGCCAGATCGCGGTGACCGGGAACCATGCCACCGGGCAGACACGTGACCTGACGCGTAAGGTTACGTACACCGTCGAGCCAGAGGGAGTGGTTTCCATCGATTCCACCGGGTTGATCACCCCGGCTGGCGACGGATTAGCCCAGTTAACGGCCACCACGCCCGATGGCGTTGTTGGTCAGATTGCCGTTCACGTCGAGCGCTTCGGGGAGCAGACCCCGATCAACTTTGCGAACCAGATTACGCCCATCTTCACCAAGCTCAGTTGCAACAGCGGTGGCTGCCACGGAAAGGCCAGCGGTCAGAACGGCTTCAAGCTCTCGCTGCTGGGGTTCGAGCCCGCCGAGGACTACGAATACCTGGTGAAAGAGGCGCAAGGTCGCCGTTTGTTTCCTGCCGCCCCTGAACGGAGCCTGCTGTTGACGAAAGCGGTAAATGCCACGCCTCACGGAGGCGGTCAACGGCTGGACGTCGATTCTCACGAATACCGTCTTCTTCATCGCTGGATTGCCCAGGGAATGGAATACGGTAGTGAAGACGACCCGGTCGTCACGGCCATCGAAGTCTTTCCCAAGGGCCGGTTGATGGAACGGCACGCAGATCAACAATTGATCGTTCTGGCCCGTTACTCCGATGGCTCGCTGGAAGACGTCACACGGTCGGCACTGTATGAGCCGAACGACCCGGAAATGGCCGAGACAAGCGTAACTGGTTTGGTCACCACCACCGAACTGTCCGGCGACGTCGCTATCATGGCCCGCTACCAAGGACACGTCGGTGTGTTTCGTGCTTCAATTCCATTGGGTGTGGAAACACCGGAACTGCCTGAACCGGCGAATTTCATCGACGATCACATTTTCGCCAAGCTGAATTCGCTTGGTATTCCACCGTCTGCCCCTTGTGATGATGCAACGTTTCTACGACGAGTAACCATCGATCTTGCCGGTCGCCTGCCCACCCCGGAAGAGACCGCGGCGTTCATGGCCGACGGATCTCCCGACAAGCGCGATCGCTGGATCGATCAGCTCTTGGCCAGCGGCGACTATGCCGACTACTTTGCCCGAAAGTGGAGTGCTGTGCTGCGTAATAAGCGGGGGAACGCAAACTTCAAGCACGGCACTTACGCGTTTCATTCCTGGATCCGGCACAGCCTGTACACCAACAGACCCTACGACGAATTCGTCGGCGAAATCGTCGGCGCCAGTGGCGAAGTGAGCCAGAACCCTCCGGTGGTCTGGTATCGCGAAGTGAAGGATGCCTCGCAACAGGTCGAAGACACCGCGCAGCTATTCCTGGGGCTAAGAATTCAGTGTGCCCGCTGCCATCACCATCCGTTTGAGAAGTGGAGCCAGGACGACTACTACCACTTCCAGGCGTTCTTCTCTCGCGTTGGCCGCAAGCCGGGCAATCAAGCCAATGAAGAACGCATCTACCATAAGCGCGGTACGGCGAAGGCCAAGAACCCTCGCTCTGGAGAGCAACTCTCCCCGGCCGGGTTGGGTGACGAAGCGTTGGAACTCGACCCCAGCAGCGACCCGCGCCAAGCGCTGGTTGCCTGGATGACCGATCCGGAAAATCCATTCTTCGCCAAGGCCCTGGCCAATCGGTACTGGAAGCACTTTTTCGATCGTGGTTTGGTCGATCCCGAGGACGATATGCGGGTGACCAACCCTGCCTCGAATCCGGAACTGCTCAACGCTTTGGCCACGCACTTTGTCGAAAGCGGGTTCGATCTCAAGGACTTGGTACGAACGATCTGTAGCTCGAAGACATACCAATTGAGTTCCGAGCCGAATGAATACAACCTGACGGACAAGCAGAACTACTCGCGGTTCTATCCTCGTCGTCTCCAGGCTGAAGTGCTGTTGGACGCAATCAATCAGGTGACCAATTCCACGACCAGTTTCGGTGGGCTTCCGCCCGGGACCCGGGCCGTGCAGCTT
The DNA here is from genome assembly GCA_965227275.1 of Pirellulales bacterium. Classification (GTDB taxonomy): domain Bacteria; phylum Planctomycetota; class Planctomycetia; order Pirellulales; family JAEUIK01; genus CAZNXE01. The sequence continues at coordinate 5,174,737 of CBDDFU010000001.1, forward strand.
CCCGATGAAGGTGCAAACAACTATTTCCTCAACGTGTTCGGTAGCCCGCAGTCGGATACCGCTTGTGAATGCGAGCGTTCGCAGGAGGCCAATCTGGCCCAGAGCCTGCATCTGCTCAATTCCAGCGAAGTGCAAGGCAAGCTATCCAGCGACTCCAGCCACGCAGCATTACTGGCAGCCAAGGAAGATGTTCCCCATGCCGAGCGTATTGCTGAGCTGTACCATTGGGTATACTCCCGCGCTCCCATCGACGAAGAGCTTGCGGTCGCCGTGGCTCATATCGACAAGACCGAGAACAAGCGGCAAGCCTACGAAGACATTCTGTGGGCCCTGGTGAACACGAAGGAATTCCTGTTCAACCACTAGTCGCTTAGGCGCTTAGTCACATCGCCCTCGCTCGGTTTGAGTGGCCCATCTCGTAATAGATGGCATGCTGATTTGGCGGGCGTTATGATGCGCATCCACCCTTTTGTCTCAAGCAGGAGTCGAAGATGCGCCATCGCCATCACTGGTTCGTACTGTTCTTCGCGGCCGTGGTCTGCCCGGTAGTTGCTGAAGACGAAATCACACCTATCGAAGGGATCGGCCCAACGGGACCGCTTCAAGTCGTTCATCGCGATCTGAAATTTGCCGAGGGCCCTGCCGCGGATGAAAAGGGAACGCTCTACTTTACCGATGTCCCCGCCCAGAAGATCTACCGCGCAACCAACACAGGTGCCCCCGAGCTAGTCTTGGACAACAGTGAGAACATCAACGGGACCATGTTTGCCGCCGACGGTCGATTGATTGGGTGCCAGTCGAAGCTCGGTCGAATCGTCGCGCTGGACATCGATTCGGGCGCGATCGACGTCGTGGCCGACTCGTACGACGGTAAGCCATTCAACATGCCGAACGATCTGGTGCTCGACAGCCAAGGCGGCGTGTACTTCACCGATCCCGCCATCGGAACGGCCCCTCAGGACAAGCAGGCGGTCTACTACGTCGCCGAGTCTGGCGAGGTGACACGCCTGGTCGACGATCTGAAGTTTCCCAACGGCATCTTGCTTTCGCCAGACGAAAAGACACTCTACGTGCTGCCCTACATCACGCCCGACTTCATGGCCTACCCCATCGAATCGCCAGGGAAGATCGGCAAGGGGAAGGCACTCTGCCAACTGCCGGCCAATGACAAGGGCCGTCGTGGCGGAGGGGACGGACTGACGGTCGACACACATGGCAATCTCTATCTCACGGCCCCGCGCGTTAGCTCGATTTTGGTGATTGATCCGTCAGGCGAGACCTTAGGGCTGATCCCGCTTCCCGAGGTGCCTTCGAATTGCACGTTCGGCGGAGAGGATTTCAAAACCTTGTATATCACCACGGCGAAGACGCTGTACGCCTTGCCCATGGAAGCCCAGGGGCATCGCTTTGCCCGCCCTTAGGGTTGCATCCCGCTTTATGTAGAATCTGCAATCGCCAGTCGGTTGACTTGCCGCAAACCGGCAGCTAGCCTCTTGGTTTCTATTCGTGGGCTCGCTGATTCGCGGAGACGCTCTCGTGGTTTCTGGAAAGGTTCTTCATTCGACCGTGGACTCGGGATCTTCCGTGTTTCAGGCGAATCGCGAGTCGCTGCTGAAGCAACTCGAAGAACTCGACAAGTTGCTCGCCCGAACGCGGGAAGGTGGCGGTGAGAAGTACGTTGCCAAGCATCGAGAACGCGGGAAACTTTTGCCCCGCGAGAGAATCGAACTAACGCTCGATCGTGATTCACCCTTCTTGGAGCTATCCCCTTATGCCGCGGCAGGCACCGACTATCGCGTGGGGGCCTCGGGGTGCGGTGGAATCGGGCTCGTCGCGGGTGTGGAATGCATGCTCTCGGCGAACGATCCCACGGTTCGCGGCGGTTCGATCAATCCCTACACCCTGAAGAAGTCACTCCGCGGAATGGAAATCTGCCGGCAGAATCGTTTGCCGCTGATTTTCATGGTCGAATCCGGCGGGGCCGATCTTCCGAAACAATCTGAAATTTTTATTCCCGGCGGTGCGATCTTTCGCGACTTAACACAGCTTTCTGCCAGTGGAATTCCTACGATCGCCCTGGTGTTTGGCAACTCCACCGCAGGAGGCGCGTATAACCCGGCGATGTGCGACCACGCCATCTTCGTCAAAGGCAAGGCGAAGGTGTTTCTGGGTGGACCTCCGCTGGTGAAGATGGCCACCGGTGAAGAATCGAACGACGAAGAGCTGGGCGGCGCCGAAATGCACGCCCGCAAATCGGGGCTCGCCGACGAACTTGCCGCCGATGAATACGACGCCATTCGGCTGGGACGCAAAGTGGTGTCCAATTTGAATTGGCGTAAGCTCGGCCCACCCCCGGCATCGGGTTATTCAGAACCGCTGCACGACCCTGAAGAGCTACTGGGTTTGGCCCCCGCCGATCTCAAAGTGCCGGTCGATGTGCGTGAGGTCGTCACCCGCGTGGTTGACGGTTCGCGGTTCGATGAATTCAAACCAATGTACGGCACCAGCTTGATGACCGGTTGGGCGTCCATCCATGGGTATCCCGTCGGAATTCTGGCGAATCAGCAAGGCGTGCTATTTTCTGAAGAGGCACAGAAGGCCACGCAGTTCATTCAGCTGGCCAACCGCTACAACACTTCGCTGATCTTTATCCACAACGTCACCGGCTTCATGGTTGGTCGTGACTACGAACAGCGAGGCATCATCAAGCACGGGGCCATGATGATTAATGCCGTTTCGAACAGCACCGTGCCGCACATCTCCTTGCAGATTGGCGCTTCGTACGGAGCCGGCAATTACGGGATGTGTGGTCGGGCTTACAACCCTCGGTTTGTTTTCATGTGGCCCAACAGCAAGACCGCGGTGATGGGGCCCCAACAGTTGGCCGGCGTGATGTCGCTGGTTTCGCGGGCCGCCGCCGAAGCCCGGGGGTTACCCTTCGACGAAGAGGCGGACGCCATGAAGCGGCAGTTTATCGAAGCCCAGATCGAAAGCGAATCGCTGGCGACGTTTACCAGCTCGATGCTCTACGACGATGGCATCATCGATCCCAGAGATACACGAACCGTACTGGGAATGTCGCTGTCGGCTGCCCATTCGGCTGAAGTCAAAGGGGCCGAGCAACTCGGCGTGTTTCGGATGTAAGCATGAAGCGGATTTTAATAGCCAACCGAGGAGAAATTGCCAGGCGGATTATCCGCGCGTGTCACGGCATGGGGATCGATGCCGTGGCGGTCTTCTCCGAACCCGATCGCAACGCACCTTTCGTCGGCGAGGCAGATACCGCCGTATCGCTCGGCGGATCGACCCCTGCCGAATCGTACCTCCGAGTCGAGGCGATTGTCGATGCCGCCAAGAAATCGGGTGCCGACGCCGTGCATCCCGGCTATGGGTTCTTGGCCGAGAATGGAGCCTTTGCCCAGGCCGTTGCCGACGCGGGTTTGACACTGATTGGGCCGACTCCAGAATCGATCGAAGCGATGGGCTCCAAGGTGGAAGCCAAACGCCGCATGGATGGCGCCGGGGTTCCGCTACTGCCCAGTGTCGTGGTCAAGGATCAATCGTCTGCCGAGCTGGTCAAAGCTTGCGAAGAATTGGGATATCCCGTGCTGGTGAAAGCCTCAGCAGGAGGTGGTGGCCGAGGGATGCGAATCGTTCCGGGGGCCGACGAACTTCCTCGCGCGTTGGACGCAGCCCGGCAAGAGGCCGAGTCGGCGTTCGGCGACGCTTCCGTGTTTCTGGAACCGTACGTTGAAAAGCCGCGACATGTTGAGGTGCAGATTTTCGGAGATACGCACGGCAAGGTTGTGCACCTGTTCGAACGCGAGTGCTCGATTCAGCGGCGCTACCAGAAGGTGATCGAGGAGTCACCTTCGGTGGCCCTTGACGACAAACTTCGCGCCGCCATGTGCGAGGCCGCAGTTCGCGCCGGAGAAGCGATTGGCTATGTGAACGCGGGTACGGTCGAGTTCCTGCTTACTCCCAAGCGAGAGTTCTACTTCCTTGAGGTGAACACTCGCTTGCAAGTGGAACATCCGGTTACGGAATGCGTTACCGGTTTGGACCTGGTGCGGTTACAGATTCTTGTCGCTCAGGGGCATGCTTTGGACGATTTGCTAGGCGATGTCTCACTCAATGGACACTGCATCGAAGCCCGGCTGTATGCCGAGGATCCTCAGCACGATTTCATGCCGGTCAGTGGTCGGCTGCAACGATTCGAGTTTCCCGAGATCGAGGGTTTGCGAATCGACGCGGCAGTGGACAACGAAGCCGAGATTTCTCCCTACTACGATTCGATGCTTGCCAAAGTGATTGCATACGCCCCTACCCGTGCCGAAGCCGCAGGAAAGCTAGCGCGATGCCTGTCGCGCGGGCGTATTCATGGACTGAAAACCAATCGCGAATTGCTGGTCTGCACGCTGGGGCACAAAGAGTTCCTGTCGGGAGAAATCGACACGCATTTCTTCGATAGGCATCCTCCGGCGGAATTGGGCCAACCGCTGGCCGACGAAAAGACCGAGCAACTGCACGCCGTGGCTGCGGCCCTAGCGGGGCAAGCCGCGCGGATGGCAACACGCAGCAATCTTTCGCGAATCCCCTCGGGCTGGCGGAATAACCGCTCGCAACTGCAGGTCGTGAACTTCGCAACCGAATCGGGTGAGTTGGAAGTTGGCTATGCTTGGCAGCGTCACGACCTGCTGGTCGAGATCAACGGGGAACCGCTTTCCTCGGTCGTCGCTCTAGAATGCACGCCTGAAGAAGTGCTCTTGCAGGTCGAAGGCGTTCAGCATTGTGTGCAAATCCAAAACTCAGGTGATGTCTACTTCGTCGATAGTGCGTTGGGGTCCTCTGAACTGCGCGAGCTGCCACGTTTTCCGCTGGCCGAGGACAAGCTCCAAAGTGGTTCGCTTGTGGCTCCTTTGCCCGGTGTGGTCAGTGAGGTGAAGATCGCCGTGGGGGATAGGGTCACCACCGGGGATGTGTTGGTGGTGATTGAGTCGATGAAGATGTTGCACGATGTCAACGCCCCCTTGGATGGCCGCATCGCGGAGGTTCGCGTCGAGGCTGCCAGCCATGTCGACTCGGGAAGCGTGCTGGTAGTGATCGATGACGAAGAGTCGTCGAGCTGATCAATGCGGGCTGCCCCAATAATACGTTCCGCGGGACGCAACGGCGTGCCCGATTCACGTTCAGTGCAGGATTGAATCCATGGCAGATAACGCAGAACCACTACGCATTGCAAATTGTTCAGGTTTCTACGGCGATCGCATTGCGGCAGCTCGTGAGATGGTCGAAGGAGGGCCAATCGATTTCCTCACCGGTGATTACCTGGCCGAACTGACGATGCTGATTCTGTGGAAGCTGAAACAGAAAGACGACCGCCGCGGATTCGCCACGACCTTCTTACGCCAGATGGAACAGGTGCTCGGCCCGGCACTCGATAAGGGCGTAAAGATCGTCAGTAACGCCGGAGGCTTGAATCCAGCCGGGTTGGCCGCCGAGCTTCGCGAGCTGTGCGAGAAGTTGGGGCTGAAGGCGAATATCGCCCACATCGAAGGCGACGACCTGCTATCCCAGCTCGACGACTTGCAGGCTGCCGGCAACGAACTGCGTCATCTCGATACGAACCAACCGCTGTCCGAGCTACAAGCCGCACCGCTGAGCGCCAATGCCTATCTGGGCGCGTGGGGCATTGTGGAAGCCCTGGAGCAGAAGGCGGACATCGTGATTTGTCCCCGTGTGACCGATGCCTCGCTAGTGGTCGGTCCCGCCGCGTGGCACTACGGTTGGAAGCCCGACGATTGGAACGCCTTGGCCGGTGCCGTAGTGGTTGGGCACATTCTCGAATGTGGTACCCAGGCAACCGGGGGCAACTACGCGTTTTTCAATGAGGTGCCCGGACTGGAGCATCCGGGGTTCCCCATTGCCGAGATGAGTTCGGACGGGAGCGCCGTGATTACGAAGCACCACGATACGGGCGGTCTGGTTTCCGTGGGTACCGTGACGGCTCAACTACTTTATGAGATTGACGCCCCCAGTTACGCCAATGCGGATGTGGTGGCAAGATTTGACAGTATCGAACTGGAAGATGTTGGCCCCGATCGCGTACGCGTATCCGGCGTGCTCGGAGAACCGGCTCCCGAGCAACTCAAGGTTTGTATCAATTACCTGGGCGGATTTCGCAACGGCATGACGCTGGTTCTGACGGGGCTCGATATCGAAGAGAAAGCCGATCTGGTCCGACGAACGTTGCTCAAAACGTTCAAGGATGGGAAGGACTTCGATTCGCTGGAATTCGATCTCGTGCGGAACGATACCGAGGATCCGCCCACGAACGGGCAAGCCACTTCGCTGCTGCGAGTAACCGCCAAGAGCAGTAACCCTCAGCAGGTGGGGCGGAAGTTCTCCAGCGGCATCGTCGAAATGGCGTTGGCCAGCTATCCCGGTTTGTTCATGACGGCACCGCCCGCCGACGGCACGCCCTATGGCGTGTACTGGCCGACCCTGGTGCCTGCCGACGTCGTCAAGCAATCGGTCGTTCTGCAAAACGGTACTCGGATCGACTTGAGTAAGGACGCCCCGCGAGGCCAGCATGTTGATGCAAATGTCTCGGCTGCCGCGACCATCGATCCGCCTTCGGGACCGACGCGCCGTGTGCCTCTTGGGAAGATCATCGGTGCTCGTTCCGGCGATAAGGGTGGCAACGCCAACATCGGGCTGTGGGCTAGAACCGAGGCGGAATATGCCTGGATGGCCTCTTACCTCACGGTCGAGCGATTCCGCGAGTTGCTCCCCGAGGCGGAAGGGCTGGAGGTGCGACGGTTCGAGTTTCCCAAGATCCTCTCGCTGAACTTTGTGGTCGTGGGGCTACTTGGTGAAGGCGTTTCGTCGTCTCCCCGTTTCGATGCTCAGGCCAAAGGTCTCGGCGAGTATCTTCGTGCGAGACTCGTTGATATGCCGGAATCTTTGCTAAGTGAGAAGAACTAGCCAGTTTGCGCCGTGAGGGCATCTCTCAAGACGATGGGGTTCACGGGTAGGCCGCGAACCATTTCGGCTTCCGCTTGTTCACAAAGCTGTCGATGCCTTCTTGGATCTCGGGTGACTCCCATGCGTCGGCCAGTGCGGCTGCCGTGTATTCGATGTTGGCCTCCACATCATGGGTGCTGACGTACCGGATGAGTTGCTTCGAGGCGGCTACCGCGCTGGGGGCACATCGCAACAGCGAAGCAATCTCTTCGTCAACTGCGGAGTCGAGCTGGTCGGGCTCGACCACTCGGTCGAGCAGCCCTAGTTGAGCGGCGGTTGTTCCGTCCATCTCCTTGGCGTTGAGCATTACTCTCCTGGCGTTTCGCGTACCTAGCCGAGCCACGACGTAGGGCGAGATGGTCGCTGGCAGCAGTCCCAGGCGAACTTCGGTCAAACAGAATTTGGCCGTTGTGATCCCAATCGCGATATCGCAAATCGAAATGAGCCCCAATCCGCCGCCGTATGCCGGACCATTGATGCGTCCGATGATTGGCTTGGGAAGGGAGTTCATCTCGTTGAGCAGCTTTGCCAGGGCAGTCGCGTCGCGGATTCGGTCTTCGCGCGTCGAGGCCGCTTGCACCGCCATTCCCTTCAAATCTCCCCCGGCGCAGAAGATCTCACCAGAGCCCGAGAGGACGACACCCCGTACCCCGTCATCGTTTTTTAGCTGGGTCGAGACGCCGTGCAACTCATCGATCAGTTGCTGAGACATCGCATTGCGGGCCTCGGGGCGGTTCAACGAGAGTCGTGCGATGCCGTGATCGTCGATATCGAGCAGTAGGGTTTCCAGATCACTCATGCAAATACCTCACTTTGCAGGTCCTTTGAGGGCGTTTTCAGCGGGATCGCGGTGAACCGACGGTGGTCGCACGCAGTATCGATTGATGGCTGTGAGCATAAAGCCCGTAGAGGTGGGTTGCAATGAATAGTTGCTATAGAGCTTGCGAACGTGGCTTTGCGAGCTTGTTAGTCGGCCGCGTTCTCGTCGCTCGTTTCGGTGGACTCAGGCACGTACCAGTCGCCGCGCAACCAATTGACGATGACGGGGAGTTCGTCACCCATCAGAATCGCAGTTTCGTTGGAAGGTGCGAATGCAGGCATGCGATCGTTGTTGTCGCCATAGAATCGCTCGTGAGCCGGGTTGGAGATAAAGCTCGTTAGCCATTCTTTCGAACCGTACCCGGTGAGATCGGGGGCGGTTCCGAGTTCGCCGGCGTCGTGGAACTTGTGGCAGTCGGTGCAGCCAAGCTCGCCATCGGTCAACAGGGCTGCTCCCTCGGCGATCTTGTCAGCATCGCGAGCATCGGCTTCGGCCTGTGATGGCAGTTTGGCCTCCGCGGAAAGGGCGAGCACGATGAGGTCCCGCTTTTGCTTCACCTCGGCCAGTTCCTCTTCGTCAAGGTCGGCAAAAATATCCTGCAAGGCCGCAACCATTTGGCCTTCGTCGGGGTCGCCGAACTTGCAGGTGCCATAATACTTGGGGCCGTCTATTTGTTCCGGGTCGAGGAAACCGGAGAGCCATGTACGGCTAGCAAAGCCGGTTAGGTCGGGTGCCGTTGCGGGCTGATCCTCGCCCGTGGAGGGGTCCTTCTTCACCGCGATCCCCTCATGGCGATGGCAGAAGGCACATTGTTGCTGAAACACTCGCGGACCCTGGATCTTCGGGTCGTACTGAATCATCAGCGTCGCACCGCCGGGTGGGATAAGGTTCGCATCCGCCAGCTCGCGGGCCCGCTTCGATATCTGTTCGGCTTCTACTTTCGCCTGTTGGTACTCGACGTCGTTGAGGTCTCGTGAGACGGAAGTCCAGGTCAACCCGGCCCACGCGGCTAGTCCAAAAACTACCAATGAATAGCGAAAGATGGCGCTCGCTTTGCTAGGGAGAATGCGGTCGATCAGCGGGATCGCCAGTAGCAAAAACAGCACCACGGCCGGAATGACGGCGGTGGCGATAAACTCGTATTCGCCGGTGAAGTATGCCCGTAGTTCGAAGAGGAACAGGAAGTACCATTCCGGACGCGGAGCTGGCCCGTCGCCCGAGCCCGCGGGGGCATCCATGGGTGCCCCTTGGCTCCACGACAGGTATCCGATGATTCCTAGCACCACCGAGAATACGGTGAAATTGCGGATTGTCTGATAAGGGAAATAGGGTCGCGAGCGGCCTGAAATCGGCACCGTATCGTTCTGAGGAAGGCCATGCACATAGATCTGGCTGATATGGATTGCCAGTACGATGCCCGCTACTAGCGGCAGCAGCGCGACGTGCAGGAAGTTGAGGTGCGTAAGGGTCAGGTTGCCAACCTTGTCACCTCCAAGCAAGATCCGCTGCAAGACGGGGCCGACAACGGGGGACGACCCAATGATCTTGCTCTCGACCTCGATCTGAGCGTAACTCTTTTGCGAACCGGGCAACGGGTTTCCTGTAATGGCCCAGGTGAGCACGATGGGGATGAGCAACAACCCGGTGGCCCAAATCAATTCACGTGGTGCGCGAAATGCGCCGACCAATAGCGTGCGAATGGTATGCAGCGCGAAGACGATAAGCAGCGCTTGTGAGGTGAAGTAGTGCAGTCCGCGAATGAAACTGCCGCTGGGCATGGCTTCGATGTAATGCACACTAGCCCAGGAGGTGCTTGCCGAGGGGCTGTACGTAAACATCAACAGCAGTCCCGTCGCGACTTCGACGAGCAGGAGTCCTAGCAGGCAACTACCAGTAGTCATCGACCAGCTAGGGCCACTGGGCAAGACGCGTCGCCGAATAGGGGCGAGTAGCTTGCGGTAGCCGGTGCGACTATCCAGCCAATCGAAACCGCGGCCGAGCAAATTGTTTCTCCTTACCGTTTTGCCCTTAAACCTGTCATGGGGTACCCGCCGAATCCGAGATACCGCCCGAGTGAATTCATCGCTACGCTTTGGGGATCTGTTCTGTTGCACCAATGACGAAGTTTTCGAATTTCACTTCAACCCACCATTGCCCGCTGTCTTCGTCCAGCACGAGGCGACTTTCCAGGATGTCCATACCCCTGGGGGCAGGGTTGATGTATCCGCCATCGTTGATGGCCTGACCATCGATATTGAATCTGGCGTTGTGACACGGACAAATGAAAGCCGATTTCTGACGGGCTCTTTGAATCTCGCACCCCAAATGAGGGCACGTCATGTTGTAGGCATTCACCCTAGTTTCTTCGGGAGGAACATCCGGCGGCGAGAGGCGGACAATCCAGGCATCGCCGATTTTTGTGTCTTGGTAATGCGTCCAGGCGTCCTGCATGCTGCCCATCACGGCGACGTGTTTTGGCACGTTCGTGGTCAAGTCGGCGAGCATGGTAAGTCGCTTGAAGTCCTGGGCTTCGGAAGACTTTCGTTGCAGAGGATCGATGATGTATCGCACGCCTGGAATCACAACCACCGCTGCGCACGCCGCGCCCAGGATGCGGCAGCCCCATTCGAGCAACACACGACGATCCATATTGACGGTCCCCTAATGGGATAGGTTGTCCACATTCCCAAAAAACTTGTCTCGGATTCACGTCAAGCAAAGCGGCAATGGATGGCACGCGGTGAGAGTGCACCTTCCAGCGCCACGGGGCGCCTGAACGATCTTATCTGTGGGCAGGATGTTCACGTTGGCATGTGCGAGACACCCCAACAGAACACACACGTTTGGCAGGATGGTCTGGCAGACCATGGGTGTGGGAGCGACACGTTCCGAATCAAGCACTTGGAAACTAGTCGTCCCAAGACACAGCATATTCGAGAACTGACTCAGATTGCAACAACCGCACGAGCCAGGCCGTCGAAGCCTGGGACTAGCAATAGGATGGGAGGGGTGTGCGGCCTTGATGGGTGCTCTCCAATTGAAACGGGCTCGCGAAGCGATTGCCTCACGAGCCCGTCACAAACAGAACGATAAAGCGTTTTGCGCTATTTCTTACTGGCCACGGTTTCCGTTCCACGCTCAACCGGCGTGATGGCGGTGTAGAAGCCGAACATCATCTCTTCCCAGGTTTGGTCGCCGAAGCGGACGGTATCGTCCGGGTTCGGGTTGTAAACATTGTCCAGCGAATTGTCATAATGAGCCGTGCAATGTAGCCGGGTGCCCTTGGGCAATACTTTCGGCTCCATCACGTCGTACCACAGTTGCCAGTTGAAATCGTATCGCGGTACGTCGAGCAGGACTTCCCATGTGCCATCGGGGTATTCGGCCTCGTAGCGAAAAGCCGTTCCGCGAAGGTGCAGGTGAGGCAGCATGCTGATCAGGGTTGTGTCACGTCGCAGCTTGGTCTTGCACTTCACCACATAATCGTTCTCGTGTGGTGGAATGGCGAACGCCACCGTGCCGCAGACACCACCCTTCACTTCGTGGGTGACTTTCTCAGCGTCTTCGTAGACAAGCCCGATGCAACTGCGATCAAGCTGGGCGGTGCCCACCGGAGTGTAGTGCATTTGGAAAACCAGCTTTGACCCGGCGGGAATTCGCATGGCGACACCCTCGGGATAAACGCGAGGTGGCGAACCAGGGGCATAACCGACCTGGGCACCACTGCCTTCGCGTAAACCTCGACCCTGGGATTTGGGGTCTTGGATGAAGCAGATGATGTGATGAACCACAGCCAGGTTGCCGGGCTTGGCCTCAAAGGCCCTTACCCATTTGTCTTCGGTGAAACCCGGATCGACTGTGAAGTATTGATAGTCGACAACGCCTTCGGCCGGAACTTCGAACGGTTCGTCGGCCATGTAGAACACCTCGTCGGGCTCAGGGATTCCCCAACCCTCGGTGAATTGACGAGGTTCGGGCAGGTCCGACTTGTCCCCTTCGGGCATCCCGTTGGAGACCCATTCGTCGATGAGTTGTTTCTCTTCGACGCTCAGGCGGGCGTCGTTGGCAAATTCGCCGTGGGCCGGGTTGGCGTACCAAGGCGGCATGCGTTCTTCCTGCACCACTTCGCGAATCATCTCACCCCAACCAACCGACTCTTCGTAGTTGGTCAACGGGAACGGAGCGATTTGCCCTTCGCGGTGACACTCGACGCAGGATGCCTGAAAGATGCGAGCGATATGATTCGAATAGGTCACGTTGCCGTGAGGTTCGACTTTGGGCACACGGCCAATGTGGCAGCCCTTGGCCTCGGTAACCGCAACACTCACTTCATTGCCGGCAAGCAATTCGTCGACGGCAATCACCAGGTCATGACGGCTGACCTTTGGACGTCCATACCCGACACCGGTGGAGAAGCTGTATTGGTCGTCGATGCGACCCCAGTAACGGACCGCACGTTGCTTGTCGAGAATGAACACTTCTGGAGTGCGGATGGCTTGAAAGACATCGGCAATCTCATTGCGCTGGTCCTTCAGAATGGGGAACTCCACTCCGTGACGTTGGGCCCAAGCACCGATCTTGGTCGGAGGGTCCTGGCGATTGGAGTTGATGCCCAAGAAGGTTACCCCTTTGGGGGCGTACTTCTCGGCCAGTTCGTTCAGGTGGGGGCCGTAAAGCTTCACCATCGGGCAGTCGGTGCCCAGGAAGACGACGACAATCACCTCTTGGTCGGCGTAGTCCGAAAGACTGTGTTCCAGCCCGCGATAGTCACGCAGTGTGAAATCTGGGATCTGTTGGCCAATACGACCCTCTGTGTCCTCAGAAGTCGTTGTAGCGGCAATTGCTTCCATGGCGAATGTGCTCGCTGCCAGCGAAAGTACGCAAGCCGCAAGTGTCCAAGCCCTTCGCATCGTTCACCTGTCCTTAGCAAGAATCAAGATATTTAAGCTGTTCCAAAACAGTGCTCGTCTAGCGAGTCGCTGCTTACTGTCCTATTGCCAAATACCTCGACCAGCGGGACTTTGTTTCAGCAAGAAACGTAGAGTTCTTCGGGAAAGAAGCGAGATTTTTTGCTTATTCCTCGGGGAAATGAGACAATTCGCTCAACTGAGCCCTGAGGGCACATCCAAACGGCAAGGACTGTGCTCATATGACCAATGCTGTCTGCCTGCTTTCGGCGATTCATGCAATCATCACATCCTGCCAGCGTCTGAACTCGGCCGGAATCAGATGCCTCTTTTCTCGACTGCGACATGGTTGTCGATCGTTTTCAGGCCTTTCGCTCGGCCAGCGTAGTGTTGAGCAAGCTGCTTGAGATAGTACGAAGGCACTCTTCCGTACAGCGTCAGCTTGCGACGATCAACCTGGCACTCCAGGCCAGCCAAAGCAGCATAGCCGCTTGATCGCAGGTGGTTGCTTGCTTCTCTTTGCAGCCCGTCATCGTCGCAAGTGTCCCGAGTCGGGAGAGGCGACGTCGCCCTGTCGAATCGGATAATCGAGGAAGCCATCGCTCGCCCTCCTCTTGGCAGGCACGTCCAAGGCTTTTGGTTCTCGTGATGTAGGCCACAGCTTCCTGTTCCTCGAAGACTATTCAGACCTTTCAAGTGTCTCCCCTTCTGTTGAAAAAACCCTTTCTCGCCCAACGCAGCGGGCAGCGGCCAGCGCATCCGCCCATTGAAGGTGCAATCTTTATGCCTATATACGTGCAATCGGCAGAATGCTTCTAACGTGCTGCAAAGGCTACGATTTGGATCCGGGGTGTGATCCGCTCGAAACGCATGTTGTGCGTCTGGGCGCTGCAAGCGGTGGGCGGGTGTACGCTACGGCACAATTCCTTCATTCAGGCCTCAGCAGAGTTGATTGCACCGCTGGTTCCCACGCTGGTCGACGCCGTCTCTGACAAACTGTTCAGTTGCGATGCTCCGAAACGACAATTCATGATGCGCAACAGTGGATTCAAATGCACGGTGGCCGAAGACCTGGAGTCGCCATCAATCGATGATGCCCAGCTTGAGTTTCGCAAAGAGCATCTAGCTGTTTCGATTTCCCCGTCTTGACAGAATCAGCCAACTCTCGGAGGTTGATTGGAATTATTCCATGTCCCGACCGCGATGATGCAATGTTCCGCATGCAATCGTGGGCCAAAAACCATGGTGAGGTCACAGCATTGAGTGACTGGTACAAGCTGGCTGTGCCGGAAGTTCTGAAGCAACTTCAATGCGAATTGGAGCAGGGCCTCAGCAACGAGGAAGCTGACCGCCGCCGAGATCAGTTTGGCAAGAACGAATTGCAGGAGCGGTCCTCGCGGACCGCGTTGTCGATTCTCATCGAGCAGCTAACCGGCACCATGGTCGTGATGCTGATCGTTGCCGCTGGGGTCTCGTTCTATTTGGGCGAAACGATCGATGGCGCTGCAATCCTGACGATCGTGGTCTTGAACGCCGTCTTGGGGTTTTTTCAAGATTTTCGCGCCGAGAAGGCGATGGCCGCATTGCAACGGCTTGCCGTGCCTACGGTGCGTGTTCGCCGCAACGGTGTGATTGCCGAAGAGTCTGCACGGGACTTAGTCCCCGGAGATCTGGTATACGTCGAAGCCGGCACGTCGATTCCGGCCGATGGTCGACTGGTCGATTGTGCCAACCTGAAGGTCGAGGAGGCGGCTCTCACGGGAGAGTCGGAGCCGGTCGAGAAACAAACCGCAGCGCTCAGCAGCGACAAGCCGACCCTCGGCGATCAATCCAACATGCTATTCATGGGCACGATCGCCACATACGGGCGTGGCGAAATGATCGTCACTACCACGGGCATGCAGACTGCCTTGGGGCAGATTGCCACGATGCTGCAAACGGTTCGCCGAGAGGCAACTCCCCTGCAGAAGCGATTGGCAAAACTGGGCCGTCAACTCGCCGTGGCCGCGCTGGTCATCGTGGGCATAGTCTTCGTGATGGGCATTCTCCGCAGCGAGAGCCCCAAATTGATGTTCATGACGGCCCTCAGTATGGCGGTTGCCGCCGTGCCCGAGGGGCTTCCGGCTGTCGCCACCGTGGCCCTCGCGTTGGGTGCCCGACGGATGCTGCAGTGCCAGGCGTTAATTCGCAAGTTACCTGCAGTCGAGACACTCGGTTCGGTCACGGTCATCTGTTCGGACAAGACCGGAACGTTGACCCAAAACCGGATGCACGTGGCTGCCTTGCAAACATTGGATGTCCGTGTCGACTTGTCCGACAAATCTGCTATGGAGGAGAGCCAACCCGGTGATCAGGTCCCGGAGGACTTGGGTATCACACGAATGTTGGCTGTGGCCGCACTGTGCAACGATGCAACACTCGACTGCGATGTCGCTGTGGCCCAAGAGCAGCACGTTACGGGAGACCCTACGGAGACAGCGCTGGTTGTCGCGGCAGCTCGATTTGGGATGCCGAAGGGGGTTCTCGACCGCACGATGCCCCGCGTCGACGAGGTCCCCTTCGACTCCGATCGAAAACGGATGACCACGGTACACAAACTTCCTGATGAATCCTCCTCCCTGCCTCGGCAGCTAAGCGAGGCGATCGGTGGTTTGCGAGTGTCTGGTGGTGCTGAAACGCTTATTTGCACCAAGGGTGCGGTTGATGCCCTCTTGCCTCACGTAACCAAGATGTATCGAGAAGGCGATATTCAACCCTTGGACGATTCAGCCAGAGAAGAATTGCATCGGGCACATGACGAACTCGCAGGTTCAGGCATGCGCGTGCTGGCGATCGCGATGCGGTTGTCCGGTCGGGACACGCCATCGTTGGAGAAAACGCACCAGGACTTGGAAGAGGACCTGGTTTTCCTTGGACTGGCAGCCTTGATCGACCCCCCACGTCGTGAGGCAGGAGAGGCCGTTGAACGCTGTAAAACGGCTGGCATTCGACCGGTAATGATCACGGGGGATCATCCACTAACGGCAAGTTACATCGCATCCCAAGTGGGCATTGCCACCGATCGGCCGAGCATGACCGGGAAGCAACTTGCGGAAATGGATTCGGCCGCACTCGCATCGGCAGTCCGCGATGTCTCGGTCTACTCGCGCGTTGCTCCCGAACACAAGTTGCGGATTGTCGAGGCCCTGCAAGCTCAAGGTGAAGTGGTGTCGATGACCGGAGACGGTGTCAATGATGCCCCTGCTTTGAAGAAAGCCGACATCGGGGTGGCCATGGGCATCACCGGTACCGATGTGGCGAAAGAGGCCGCCGAGATGGTGCTGCTTGACGATAACTTCGCCACGATAGTCAACGCAGTGGAAGAGGGACGGACCATCTACGACAACATCCGCAAGTTCATCAAGTACACCATGACGAGCAACGCGGGCGAGATCTGGGTGATGTTCTTCGCCCCGCTGTTCGGGATGCCCCTCCCGCTGCTGCCACTGCAGATTCTGTGGGTCAATCTTGTAACCGACGGACTTCCCGGGCTGGCCCTGGCGGTTGAACCCAGCGAGCGAGATACCATGCGGCGTCCTCCCTATCCGCCGGATGAGTCGATGTTCTCGCGAGGAATGGGGACAGACATCGTTTGGATTGGATTGTTGATGGGCATCGTCTCGCTAGGGATTGGATACTGGTATTGGTGGCAGGATCCGGAGAATGACGCCTACTGGCGCACGATGGTGTTTACCGTCCTCACGCTTTCTCAGATGGGCAACGCTCTGGCCATACGGTCCGATCGGGATCTACTGCTGCGGCTCGGCCTGTTCTCCAATCTTGCGCTGCTAGGGGCCATCGTGCTGACCTTTGTCTTACAGTTGGTGGTGATTTATCTGCCGGCTGCCCAGAAAGTAATGCGGACGACCTCCCTGTCGCCCATCGATCTAATGATCGCGCTCGCTCTGAGCACGGTCGTTTTCTTCGCCGTAGAACTGGTAAAGCTCGTCAACTTGCGGTCCAAGTGATTGGTGATCGACGGCACTAGGAATTGACCGTGGTGTGCCCTACCGCACGCTGCGGTTTCTTTTCGGGCGCGAGCCGCGGGTTGGCACATTCGAATCGGCATCGAATTACTTGTGTACCTGAATTTTTCGCTCCGGCATCGCTCTTGCACGCACAAGACTTTCGGCGAGTTGCTCGGAGCATCACGCCTGGGACTTCACCAGAGGATGACTCAAAGTGCGTGCCTGAAAGGGCGATCGTGAGGTGTGAGATGACTGACGACAAAGCCAGTGCGGTCTATGGGAAACGTGTCAAAGAGGCGATGGTAACCGACGTGGTGTCGGTGAGTCCGACCGACACCCTGAATGAGGCGTTGACCATGATGGTCGAGAATCGCGTGTCCGCCTTGCCAGTGACCGACAGTCGCGATCGCTGTCTGGGAGTAATCTCGGCTACCGATCTCCTGGGGCTCACCAAGGATCTCGGCGATGAACTGAACGCGCTTTCGCACATCGGCGGACTTGCTCGCAATCTGCTGGTAGAGAAACTGTCCGAAAGCGATTTGTTGACACAGCCGGTCCAGGACTTGATGACCGAGCAGGTCGTTAACATTGGGCCCGAAGACACGTTGGCACACGCCGCCTCGTTGATGGTACGTAACCACATCCATCGGTTGGCGGTTGTCGATAAGTCGAACCACATTCTAGGCGTGCTTTCGACCACGGACCTCCTGCAGGTGCTGGCCGACGGGGCACCCGAAGATTTGGTTTGATCACCCTCATGGGGTTGAAATATGGGGTCGGGCGAGTGAGCTTTTAGGAAGCGGGGTGGAAGGTTTGGGAAGGTGTGTCATGCCGGCGATAAGCAAAGATATTTTCGAACATATGGTGGCGATCCGCCGCGATTTGCATCAGCATCCGGAGTTGAGTTGGTGCGAGAAGCGGACGCCCGACCAAATATGTAAGTATCTCGATCAACTGGGGATCGCTTATCGCCGGGATGTCGCGGGCAGCGGAGTGGTGGCAGAGATCCCCGGCCTTTCAAGGGCGGCTCCCGTGGTTGCCTTGAGGGCAGACATCGACGCACTTCCGATCCACGAAGAGACCGGTTTGCCCTTCGCATCGTCGATCGACGGCGTGATGCATGCTTGTGGTCACGACGGCCATACCAGCATGCTTTTGGGCGCGGCCGAATACCTCGTCGCCGAACCAGAGCTTCCGACCACCGTGCGGCTGATTTTTCAGCCAGCCGAAGAGTCGGGCGACGGTGCGAAAGCCATGATTTCCGCGGGAGTACTGGAAAACGTCGGGCTAATCTTTGGCGGGCATTTAGATCGCCATTTTTCCACGGGCAGCATTATCGTCTCAGACGGCGCGGTGAATGCTTCGAGCGATCGGTTCGAAATCGAGATTGCCGGGCAAGGTGGGCATGGCGCGAGGCCGCACGAAACGGTGGACGCCGTGGTCGTTGGAAGCCTGCTGGTCATGGCTATTCAGACGATTGTCTCGCGAGAGATCAACCCTGCGCACCCTTCGGTCATCTCGGTTGGTCGCTTCGATGCAGGCACCGCGGCCAACGTTATCGCAGGCAATGCAATATTGTCCGGAACGATTCGTTCTCAAGATGAGGACGTGCGACAACACTTACAGCGTTCGATTCAGAGGATAGCACAATCGGTGAGTCAGTTACACGGGGCACACATAAAGGTGACCCTCAATGAGGGCACGCCGCCGGTAATCAACCCACCCGACATCGCCGAGTTGGCCCGGGAGGCTGCCCGGGCGGTTGTGGGAGACGAGAACGTCATGCCGATGCCGACTGCGAATATGGGAGGAGAAGATTTCGGGAATTACATGCATGAAGTTCCCGGTTGCTATGTTCGCATCGGGGCTCGTTTCGAAGACCGCGATAACTATCCGGCGCACTCAAGTAAGTTCGATTTCAACGAACGAGCATTAGGGATCGGGGCGGCATACTACCGCGCACTCGCTTTGGTAGCCGGGCGAACGGTTGCCGGAGAGCCAGGAAGTTGAGTCTATAAACAATGCCGGGGGGATCGTGTCATGATTGAGATACGCCCTGCTGACGAAAGTGACGTTGGGCAGATCAGCGAGATCTATTCCGCCACGTATGGCGAGGACTACGCCTATCCTCAGTTCTACGATGAAAAGTTTCTCAAGAAGATGGTGTTCTCCGATGACTCCATCTTGTTGGTCGCGGAGGATACCGTCACCGGTTGCGTTGTTGGTACCGCATCGGTCATCGTGGAGATCGGCGCGTTCACCGATCTGGTCGGCGAATTTGGTCGACTGGCCGTCCATCCAGACGCCAGACACCGCGGAGTCGGCAAGCTGCTGATGCAGGGTCGTATTGCCCGTGTGGGCGAGCGCTTGCACCTGGGGCTTGTCGAGGCCCGCGCCACGCATCCTTATTCGCAGAAGATTGCCCTTGCGCATGGCTTCGCTCCCATCGGATTTCTTCCGTTGAAGCTTCGAATCGCCAAGCGAGAGAGCATCGCCCTCATGGCCCGCTACTTTGGCGATGGGCTATCACTTCGTGCCAACCATCCACGCGTGATCCCGGAAGTGCATCCCGTGGCCGAGATGGCGTTAGAAAACGTGGGGTTACCTTGCGACTGCGTGGTGGACGACGCTTCGCCCCCCTACCCCGAGCACGAATACGACCTGCAAGGGATGACATCGGACGGATATTCGAGCCTGTTGCGGTTCGAGCGAGGAAGGGTGCGCCATCGGGAGATCGTGGGCCCGGTAAGCCTGCACTACGGAACGTTCAAGCTTCGCGCCAGCCATTCGAACTATCTGCTGGCCCGCGAGAACCAGCATACGGTCGGAGCGATCGGCTATACCGTCGACCCAATCGAGCGGGCGGTTCGCATCTTCGAGTTGATCTCGCTGACTGATCAGCCGACACGGTTTCTATTGAGGGCATTGCTGGACAAGTGTCGTGCGGACGAAGACATCGACTATGTGGAGATTGACGTCAATGCCGATGTTCCTCGCATGCAGCGGACCCTTCTAGAGCTGGGATTCGTACCGGCTGCCTATGTGCCAGCGATGGTGTTTCACCATGTCGAGCGGTTGGACGTGGTAAAGATGGTCTACCTCTTCGTACCCTTCGGTGTGAGTGAAGTGTGCCTGGAGGAGAGTGTGTCTCCCTTTGCTGCGTTGGTGGAGCGTGACATGGTGCGGCAGGTGGCGCTGCCGCAGGTTGTCGAGATGATTCCCAAAATGCAACTCTTCTCGGGGCTTAATGAAGAGCAGGGTGTACGTCTGGCAGCCATTTGTGAGTTGCGGAAATACAGCCCGGATGACCAACTCTATGTGGCCAATCAAGCTGCCAACCATGTGTATCTCATCAAGCACGGTTCGGCTGATGTCTGTATCCCAAACGTTGCTGGACCGGTTGCCAATCTGCAGGCGGGTGAGTGTGCGGGAGAGATTTCTCTGCTGCACGAAATCGATCATTCGGCAACCGTGAGGGCGACCTCAGAATTGGAGGCCGCGGTGATGCCTCGCAGTGAGCTGCTGGCAGTGATTCGTCGTCGCCCTGATATCGGCGTAGTGATCTACCGGAATCTCGCTGCTGGCCTGGGGAATAAGCTCCGCCGCATCAACGATCGGGCGGGCGAGGTAACCGTCGAGTAAGACAGGTGTTCGAGCAGGCCCTGAAACGACCTTTCCGAGCTCTGGGCGTGCCGCACTTAACCGCGATATCCCGTTTAATCTGAATATGCCGGTAAGGGTGTCTTCCTTGAATTGTGGCCGAATCGGTCCACTCGGAGATTTCACCGATTATGATAGACACAGGAACATGCTCCCCGATTCTAGAGGCGACCAGCAATGGATGAAGAATTGTTTTCCGATGAAGCATCCGACGAGGTCGAATTCGAGACGACCGACGAGGTCGACCTAGAGGCATCCGACGAAGTCGAACTAGAGGCCTCCGAAGAAGTTGCGCCTCCTGCGGAGCAAGAAGTGGAGGAGAAGGCCCCGAAGGAGCCCAAGCAAAGCCCTTGGAATCTCTACACGGTGTTGCTGGCGATCGCCGTGGCCGCGCTGGTCACGGCGATCTTCCTGATGGTGCTTGAACTCTCGCAGTATCAGTTCAATTTCAGTGCCAACCTGGTTGGCTGAGTACGGTCGACTCAGCCAAGAACCTCACTTCATCGGTCGGCACGGTCCCCTACAGCAAGATCTTCTCTCGAGATTCGGGAGTGTCCTTCGCCACCTCACCAAGGGTCGCCTGCGGGTTGTCCAGAGTCGGAACCTCGGCGGGTTCAGATGAAGTCTTCCCCAGAACGTTGCTGTCCTTGCTTTTGCGATCAAACACCCGACCCAATCGCCCACCTAGAATGGCCGGCAGCAACAAGAGGTCGCCGATTAGTGCGGCGGACAACAAGGTCACCATCAGGTAGCCGAATCGCTGAGTCGGCATGAACGAACTCAAGGCGAATACCGACAGGCCCAAGCCACTGATGATGGTGGTTTGTGTCATGGCGGTCGCACAACGCTCGTAGGCAAGCATGATCGCCTCGCGACGATTGCCCGTGCTGTCGAGTCCTCGACGGAACCAGGTGAGGAAGTGAATCGTGTCGTCGACTCCAACCCCCAGGGCAACACTGGCACACATCATCGATCCGATGTCGATATCAAAGCCCAGCAGGCACATCATGCCGAACACGGCAACCGCCGGGAAAACGTTTGGCAGCATGGCGACGAGACCCGCAACGGGATTTCGCAGTACAACGATCATCACCACGGCAATCAAACCGAAGGCGGAACCGAAGCTCTGGAACAGGTTGTCCAGTAGCGTGCGTTGGCTTTTGTAGACCAGCGGAATAACGCCGGTGTAGGTCACACTCAGGCCTTCAATGCCCTTGGCCCGTTGGGCTTCGATGATTGGTTCGACGTGTTCCTTGATCGTGTTGACGAACAGCCCGTAATCTACGTCGTTCAACGCACCCAGTCGGGCACTGATTCGCCACAGTTCTTCCTCATCCGATTCGCCCAGGAAGTCGCCGTTGAGGAACTCGTCGCGATGGCGGAGCAATCGCTTGTTGCGTACGTTCTCTTCGACGCGTTCACGATTTCCTAGCCCGATCACTCGTTGCATGGCCCCGCCGATGCCGCCTCGTCTGCGGGGCTCTGGTGTCAGGCTCTCCAGTTCCGGAGAGAAGGTGGGGGTCGCCATGGTGCCACCCACATCTTCCAGGGTTTCCAACTCCTCACGGATGCTGGTGACCAGTTGCATTCGCTCGAGGAAAGTCAGCGAGCAATCTTCTTTGTCGACCCGCAGCACCACTTCCATGGGGATCAATTCGCCCAGGTTTTCTTCCAAAAAGCGGTAGTCGCTAATGATACGGTGGTCTTCGGAAAACAGCTTGGTCAGCATGACCGTGGTTTTCATCTTGGTCAGGCCATAACCTGCGATGGCGAGCAATGCCAGGCAACCAACGGTTACCAGGGTGTGATGGTCGATGACCCAGTTGAAGAACCATTGACGCGCCTTCAGGAAACTGCCGCCGGAAGCACGTTGGGCTGGGTTCAGATTCGAAGCCGGTGTTACGACCGGCCATAGCTGCAGCAATGCAGGTAGCAGGAACAGAATCAACACCAGTGTGCTGATGACACCCAGGGCTGAATACAGTCCAAAGGTCTTGATCGGCGAAATGTCGCTAATGCAAAGTGAACCAAGCCCGATGGCCGTGGTGCCTGCGGCGATGGTGCAAGGCAGCCAACCCTGAGAGAACGCCTCGAAGGGGGCCGTGCTGGTATCGCCATGCTCCAATGCATCGCGATAGTAGTTCACAATGTGAATCGCGCCCGAGATGCCCAAGACATAGACCAATGCCGGCATCGTCAGCACAACCGCGCTCACGGTGGCACCGGTGAATTTCATCAGGGCAAGACTGATGGCTGCCCCGTAGACGGCGACCAAAAAGACCATCATGGTCAGCTTGAAGCTTCGCAGGCACCGCCACGCCAACCCCAGCCCGATAAGCCCGGCGAAGGTGCCCAGGCGGATGAGCATCCGCTCGCCCTCGTGGTCGATATGCCGATTATCAACCGGGGGGCCACCCATGTGCAGTTGTTCGTAAGAGATGTCACATGCATTCTGAGCGGCATCAACGATGGCGGCGACCGAGCCCTTGATGTCCTCGGTGCCAGCTTCACTCAGCGTGAACACCACGCAGGTGTGTTCGCGATCGGGACCGATCACCGTGCCGGTCAGCCGATCGATGGCCTTCTCTCGTGGCAAATTGATTGGAGAACCGGTTAATTGTTCTAACAGTCGGGGGCCACTCACGATTCGATCGAACAAGTGTTCGGTCGGGGAATTTTCACCGTCGACGGCTTCAATGAGTTGTTCGACGCGGGGATCCTCGAGATTGCAGCCTTCCCAACTGGCGAGAATGAATTCTTCACCGGGGAAGTGCTTTTGGAACCACTCTAGATCTTTCGTTTCTTGAAAGCTGGAAGGCAACCATTCCTTCACGTCGTTCCGGTTGCTCAGCATCGCGCGTCGCGCGCCGCCGAAGAAGATTGGCAGGCCGATCGCCGCGATCAGTACGAACTTCCATCCGTGACGGACAAACAAGTTGCGCTTCATGGCAAGGTGAACCTTTATGGTTGGGGGTGGCCTGACCGGGCTTCGTGATCCCGTCGGACCTTGGGGCAGACTGATCCGTCTTCGTGACGGCTACCCATGAAAGCGCAGCGAATCCGTGCCTGTAACATGCCCACCGATCGGCGTTTCCTCAGTTCGCACGCATTCGGCGAGGAACTTCATTGTTCATTCCAGCAGCATGGTGCTTTTTTCCGGAATTTCCTTAGCCTCTGAGTCTACCCAGCACGGGGGCATCCCAACAGTAGATACTTTCGAGGAAATAACGGTTCGCTTAGGTGGGAAGGTACCGTCCAGCCAAGATTTACGACAAGATTTTCAGCTTCCAGGTTCCCATCTGTCCGCATTTCAGGTCCCCAGAGCAGACGATGGAGTTGCCCCCCAAAGCTAGCGTAGGGCTAACAAGGCTGCCCCATGGAGGGGGGTGGTTGCCCAGATTTGGAATCGCTAGCTTCTCATGCTTTGGCCAAGCCCGCTAATCGGAAAAGTCATTCTAAATTCACTGATTGATCGTGGCTCGGAGCACACGAAATCCGGCATGAATGACTTGGCAGGCTGCTGAACTAAGAAGGTTAAGCGGGCACAGAATAGTAGGGAGGCAAGTTGTTATGGGAATTCCCATTGTCTTTTTCATGGCGTTCACGTTGGCAGACGGAGCATCGACGCCAAGCACGTTGAATCTGACGCCGCCACAGGCTGTCGCATCAACCTTGTCAGCGCAGTTTTCCACGGCACCTTTTGGCGCGTCTGGCGTCCAAACATTTCTCGCGTCGGCAGCTTCCAGAATCCCGGAACAGCCGATGGGTGTAATCGATTCAGAAGTCGAGCAAGTTGAAGAGGCACCGTTTCAGTTTACTTCGGAAAAGAAATCACAAACTCTACGAGAGCGGCTGCCTGTCGTAGGGGACCCTAGCATTCAGGCGATTCTGAACGACCCGGGCCTGATGTTCTACACCGAGGCGGAGATGCCGCCGGCCTATCAATTTTGGGATGGCCAACTGCAAGGTGTGCACAGCGTCAACTACAACATCTCGGCAGATGGTGGTGAACCCTTCGG
The DNA here is from genome assembly GCA_965227275.1 of Pirellulales bacterium. Taxonomy (GTDB): domain Bacteria; phylum Planctomycetota; class Planctomycetia; order Pirellulales; family JAEUIK01; genus CAZNXE01. The sequence goes on from CBDDFU010000001.1 coordinate 5,199,176, forward strand.
CAACGGAAACCGTGAGTTTCCTTGGTCGTCACCGGCCGGGATGCACCGCACGAGCAATACCGATACCTTCCGCTTCATCTGGTTACCGAAAGATGAAGAGGGCAAGCGGCGACCCATCGTGTGGTATCGTCGGCGACAGAGCAACAACGGAGTGATGGGGTATGCCTGGTCCTTCCCCATCGGTGCAGTGGTGGGCGAAGTACTCTCGATGCGAGGGCCTGACGGAAAGCTACACACCTTTGAGTTGCGTGTTCGTAAGCGTGAAGGAAAGGATTGGGCGGTGGATGTATTCCGACCGTTCCCAACCTCCGAACATCTCGTACGGCGGATCGAAGAGCTGCGACCCGACTGGCAAGAGAATGAATCGCTCGCGTCCTTCTGCGGCTGCCTCACCAGCCCACGCGATTTGAAGGAGCTGACCCTGGCCGATCGTCAGCCCGGCAAGCGAACCTTCTCTCAGAAGATGGGAGTCGACAAACTGCCGGAGCTGAAGGACGACGTCCTGGTGGCGGAGTTGCTCGACACAACGACGTTCAAATCTGCAATGGGCGCAACTTGGCGCTGGGGCGAGAACGGGGTTCGTGCCGTTGCTCCAACCACCGATGCCAAGTTCCATATCGTACCCGCCCGATTCGATGCCGGCTTCGTTGACGTCGATAGCGTCTCTTGCATGCGATGTCACGAAACGGTCAATCAGGACATCGACCAGTTCGATGCGCGACGCGACTGGTATGGCCGCATTCGAGGATCGGACGGAATCTTTACATTCCATCCCTTCTCACCCTCGAGCATCAGCTACAACGGCTATGGCAACGGGGTCTCGATGCGATCTTCGATGGTCAAGGCAGGCGTGCTGGCTCGCTTCAATGCCAAGCTACATCCCGCCAAGTCGTATTCGAGAATTCGCTCGCTGGTCGAATAGCCAGCCCGGAGATTCAGTGAGAATAAGAAATAAGGGCAGCACCGGTGGCGTTTCCTTCGGTGCTGCCCTTTTGTAAGGTATTCGTTCGAAGTTCGCCCCAAACGTATATGGTTGCGGGCCACGTCCGAACTGCCAAGCTACTCCGTGGAGGTCCGGAACGGGGATGCCGGCAGGTTTTCCCCGTTGAACAAGTTGGGTAGCGCGGTGTCCTTCCAAGCGAAACGAACCGCAGTCGGCTGCTTTACGTCGTCGCTGTGGACAACAACCGTTTCGCCTTCGATTTCCGCGGTCGCCGGGACATACTCACCGGATTCTCCGGCGATTTCGAAACTGTTCAAGGGACCGTCCTTGGCGACCAGTCCACCGTTGGTATGGTCGAAATGAAGCACGACCTTATCGCCTTCGACTTCCATCGACTTGTAGATCGGGCCTGAGAAGGCGATATCTTCCCCGTAGGCGATCGCACGAGCGGCCAACCCGAGTCGCTTGCCAACGTCCTGTTTGTTACGAGGGTGGATGTCATCGATGGTGGCGATGTCCATGGTGACCGCCATGCCCGTATTGGGTAGCGCGAGCGTCTGCAGTTGTGCCTCTCGAACCAGCGGGCATCCCTTGTTGCCTTTGTAGTTGAACGGGGCAATTTGAACGAATAAGAATGGGAAATCGCCCTGCTGCCACTCGTTTCGCCAACCTTCGATCATCGACGAGAACAAGTGGCGATAGTAAGGGCCACGGGGCACATTCGATTCGCCCTGGTACCAGATCACCCCTTGGATAGCCATGGGAACCAAGGGAGCAATCATCCCGTTGTAGAGCGAGCTGCGCTGCATCATCACTCCTTCGCCACCGGTGTTGGTTTCAAGCAATGTCGGATCGGCGTCGAACGAAGACTTCGGGGTCCAGTGTTCGGCCGGCGTTCCTCCCCAGGCGCTCTTCACCAGGCCAATCGGAATATCCAGCTCCTCGCGCAAGTGGCGACCAAAGAAGTAGGCCACGGCCGAGAAGCCGGCGGCCGACTGTGGCGTGCACACCTGCCACTGGCCATCAAACGAGGTGTCTTCCTTGTCGGATCGCTTCCGTGCTACGGCGAGCAGCCTCAGTTTCGGGTCATCCGCGGCGGCGATCTCGGTCTCAGGGTTGTTGGCTTTGTTCAAGGGCCATTCCATGTTCGATTGTCCCGAGCAGACCCAGACTTCACCGACTAAGACGTTCTCGAAAGTCACCGACCCGTCGCCGGAGACCTGCATTTCGTGTGGTCCACCCGCGGACATGGGTTCCAATCGGGCCATCCAGCGGCCGTCGTCCCCTGCGGTGGCCGTGGCCGATTGACCGGCCACTTCAACGGAGACCTCGGTGCCTGGCCCGGCGGTACCCCACACGGGAACCTCCTTGTCTCGTTGGAGCACCATGTTGTCGCTGAATACAGGCGAGAGCTTCAGCTCGGCCTGGGCAACGAAGCTGGCCGCAGAGGTGAAGACGAGACTCAAGACGAAGACGGTGGCCGATGGCCAATGTGTACGTTGCACGTGTTTCATGAGATCGCATTCCTTGGAGAACCGAGAACCTTGGTTGGTTTCATGGGGCGAGCCGCACCCGGGGATGCGGTGAATAACAGGTATAACTGGAGAAGGCCCCGGATGCACGTTTTGGCATGAAAAAGTGCCTCAGCGTGAGCATGCTTGCTTGGTTTCTTCCCGATCAATCACCAGCGATTGCATGCGGAAAAATGGGGGTGTCTTTGTCCCAGGGAACCGGCTCTCACGATGGAGGGTTTGAGTAAGATTTGCAGCTTCGACCGCTGGAGTTTCTGAGCGAAGTGGGCATTTCGATGCTACGATGGAAGTTTTGCCGGTGGAGTCGAAGAACTCGAGCCGGCGAATTGACTTACGGCTCTCACTTCCAACGGATCAGTCCATGAGCAATGTGGCACCGCTGTACTCCATTGTATTAGCCGCTGGCAAAGGGCGGCGAATGGGGGCTCACGACAAGCACAAGGTCTGCTTCGAAGTGGCCAACATCCCCACCATCATCCGCGCGATTGATATCTACAACCGCGCCGGTGTGACTAAAAATGTGGTCGTGGTTGGCGACAAAGCCGGTCAGGTGATCGAGACGGTCGGGCCGCGGTTTTCCAATGTGATCTTTGCCTATCAATGTGAGGCCCTGGGAACCGGCCACGCTGCTCAGCGAGGACTGGAAGCGCTGGCCAACTTGGAAGATTCGGCCCGGGTACTCGTGGTGGCGGGCGACAAAATCGTGGAAAGCGCCATGCTGGCCAAACTGTTGGAGAAGTACGAAACCGAACAACTCGGGTTGGCCTTTATCGCGTCGCCAAAGCAATTGGGTGGCGATTCGGCCGGTCGCATCTTGCAGGATTCCCCTGGCGGACCGGTGGCAATTGCGGAGCTGGCCGATATTCGACTTCGCAGGTGCCGCAACGAAGTGGCCCAGCTAATCGAGACGCACCCGGCGAAGACGATCGCCTGGGATGCACTGCAGCCGGTGATCTCTCGCCACCTAGGTGCCAACGCGACGTTGAGCGATCTTCTGGATGGAAGCGACTTTGAAGCTGCCGCGCCTTTCGCATGCGATGAGCTGCTTTCAACGCTACGCAAATTTCCAACTTCGTTTGCGCTGAATGACTCTCAGGAAGCAATCGAACCGGGGGATGCTGAATCAGCCCCGTTGCGGAACGAGTCGGTGTATCTTGTTCGCAAGGACTTGCTCGCACGTGGCCTGCACCACATGCCGGCAGACAATGCCCAGGGCCAACAGTATCTTACCGATGCGATTGGTACCGTACTGCAGATGAGTCGCGATCCGAGTTCTTCGGTGCGGGCGGGCGTGGTCGAAACGGCAAGTCCCTTCGACGTGATGTCGTACAACAATCCGGAAGAGCTTCTGCAGATCGAGGATCATTTTCAAGGGCGAAAGCAGGAGTCTTTGGCGGCAATTCAAACGCGATTGGGGTCCGATCGCTTTCGTACCGTTGCCGAATGGCTGGAAGGCTTTCGGGAAGATTCCGATACGGTCGAGGAAACCAACGCCGTTCTTCGCAATCTGTATGGCACGAACGATTCGGCCCTGATCGCCGATCGGCGGCGTGCTTATCGGAGTGCCTTGTTGAAGTTTCAGGAATGCTTCTCCGCGGATCGACACGTACTGTTGGTGCGATCGCCCGGGAGAATCAACATCGTGGGGCGTCACGTCGACTGGCAAGGTGGGCACTGCAACCTGATGGCCGTGAACCAGGAGGTGATCGTCGTCGCATCGCCCCGTTCCGACGACCGCCTGGAAATTCGCAATGTCGATCCGCAGCAATTCCCCGATGCCTCGCTTTCGCTTGGCAGCTTGATCGCAGAGCTGGATTGGGACGGCTGGCTCAATTGCATCAACAGTGCCGGATTGGAACGGTATCTGCGTCAGTCGGCCGGCGCGTGGTGGATTTATATCCAAGCGGCCATGTTGCGATTGCAGATGGCGTTTCGCGACCGGATGCTCTCGGGAATGGATATGTCTGTCTGTGGGAACATTCCGGTGGCCGCGGGCATGAGTTCCTCATCGGCCCTGGTTGTGTCGACCGCAGAAACGGCCGTTGCGCTCAACGGTCTTGATGTGCAGCCTCGACAGTTCGTCAACTTCTGTGGCGAGGGCGAATGGTTTGTTGGCACTCGCGGTGGCAGCGCGGATCATGCTGCCATGAAATTCGGCGCCGCAGGGGCAATCACGCATGTGAAGTTTCACGACTTCGAAGTTCTCAAGCAGGTTCGCTTTCCCGAGTCGCATCGTCTGGTCGTGTGCAACTCGTTCACCCAAGCCCAGAAGGCGGCCGGCGTGAAGAAAGCCTTCAACGCGCGGGTGGCCAGTTATATGGCTGGGGTTCAATTGGTACGGAAGTTATTCCCCCAGTATGCGGCGTTGGTCGAGTATGTCCGTGACATTCGCCCGGAAACGCTGAGAGTGGATGTCGATCGCATTTACGAGATTCTACTGGAACTTCCCCTGGAGATGACCGCCGCAGAAATCCGCCAGGCGTTCGCAGACGACCCTGAATCCTGGCAACGATTGCAAGTCCATTTCAGCGGAGCGTTGGACGACGATCGTTATCCCATCCGCGGGGTGATGCTATTTGGGATCAGCGAATGCGCCCGGGCCCGCGAAGCGGCTGTGTGTCTGGAAGAAAACGACATGCCGGGCTTGGGCAACCTGATGCGGACCTCTCACGATGGCGAGCGATGTTTTCGCGTACGTGACGATTTGAACGCAGAAGCTTGGGCTGCCGACATCTCGGACAACTATCTCCACGAGCGTATCAAAGACGCGAGAAGTACGGATTCTGAACGCCAGCAGGAAGCCTTGTTGCACCGCCAGTACGGGGCCTACCGTTGCAGCACCCAGGACATCGACGCGATTGTCGACATTGCACTTCGCACACCGGGCGTTGAAGGGGCTCAAATCGCGGGGGCCGGCTTGGGGGGATGCGCGATGGTGCTTGTGCAGGCCGAGCGAGTGGCCGCACTGAAGGAGCGGTTGGATCGACTGTTCTACACGCCCAGGCGATTGCCTTCGGGGGTGATCGAGTGTATCCCCGCCGCGGGTAGCTGTGTGGTGGGGATTGCATCACCGCTGCCCGTCGAGGTGTAGTGGACCGACGAAGGGCGTCGTCCCGATGCTGTTAATCTTCCGCAGGGCACTCTAACTTCCAGCCGGGTTGCGTGACGGACTCCTGAGGTTCGACAAGCTGGTCGTACAATTCAGGTCGGCGTGCCATGCGATAGCGACGCCCCGGAGTGGACTGCAGCTTTTCGGCGGTCAGTTTCGCCACGATAAGGTCATCGCCCAGGGCGACACTTTCGGTGAGGATCTCCCCAAACGGGTCGAGGATCATCGTCAGGCCCGGCTTGATCGTGTCGTAGTCTTTGCCGACCGCGTTGCTGAAGACTGCATAGACTCCGTTCTCGTAAGCCCTCGTGGGTAACCATCGCATGAGCCATTCGCGACCCTTGGGGCCAAGGAATTCCTGCCGTAATCGCACGGGGTCACGATGGCGGTTTTCCCACAGCGTTTGATCGATAACACCCCGTCCCGGCATTTCTGAAGGCAGGGCGCCGGTGACGTGTGGCATGAAGATAATCTCGGCACCCAGCATGGTGGTGCAACGGACGTTTTCCGGAAGGTTGTTGTCATAACAGATCAAGAAGCCGATTTTGCAGCCGCAGAGCTCAATAACGTGAAAGCCATCGCCCGCGGTCAAGTGCGGGTTGACGAAGGGGTGCAGCTTGTGAAAGCGGGTGATGAACCCCACGGGCCCAACTGTGACGTAGCTGTTGAAGAGACGATCCTCATCGTCCCGTTCAATCAGGCCCGCCATGATCACGACGTTGTTCTCAGCGGCGATCTCGATGAGTGCTCGTGTGGATGTCCCGTCCGGCACCGGCTCGGCCACCTTTCGCAGTTCCTTCTTGCTAAGCGGCTGTAGCCATGAGTAACCCGGGATGCAACCTTCATGGAAACTGACGATTTCGGCCCCCTGCTCTGCAGCGCGGGCGGTCAGCTCGCGAATTCGAGAGAGATTGTACGGCTTGTCATTGTCTCGATGCTCGAACTGTGCGGCCGCAACGGTGATGTCACGCATGGTAAAGGGAACTCCCGCAGGCATGGATCGATGTTCTCAATAATCGCGACCTTCCACTTGGCGAAGTATACTTGCGAATTGCGGCAATTCTATCCAGTGCTCACGATCGGAGTGGGAACTTCATGCTCATAATCATCCGGCACAACGTTTGTCTTTTAGGCATCTTCGTGTTTGCGACGATTTCATGGTCGTGCGGTACACATGCGAACGCGGAAGATGACCAACCACCGAATGTCATCGTGATTCTGGCCGACGATCTTGGTTGGGCAGATCTCGGCTGTTACGGGGCTGATGTGCATGAAACGCCGCATATCGACGACTTTGCGAAGCAGTCCGTTCGTTTTACGCAGGCCTACGCTTCGGCTCCGGTTTGTTCGCCCACGCGGGCGGCATTAATGACAGGCAAGTATCCCGCACGACTTCACATCACCGTATGGTTCGAGCAATCGCAGGATCCTCCGACCAGTGGCAAGCTAATTCCACCGATCACGGTTGGCAATCTTCCTCACGCGGAAGTCACTATGGCCGAGCGGCTCTCGGAGGCCGGCTATTACACAGCGCATCTCGGCAAGTGGCACTTGGGAGAAGCATCACATTACCCGGAAACGCAGGGTTTCGACCTGAACATCGGCGGAACATTCTGGGGAGCTCCCCCGTCGTTCTTCTACCCATATCGTGGGCGATGGAGCAATACTGAGGAATTACGCTACGTCCCAAATCTGGAATGGGGGCAGCCGGGCGAGTACTTAACCGATCGGCTAACCGACGAGGCCATCGCCACGATCGAACGGGTTGCGGATCGACCATTCTTCTTGAACCTGGCCTATCACACGGTGCACACGCCGATCGAAGGTAAGCCGGTCGATGTCGATTACTATCGCCATAGAATTCAACCTGAGCATCATCACCAAAACGCCGGTTATGCGGCCATGGTACATAGCCTGGATGAGAACGTCGGTCGGTTGCTTCAGAAGCTGGAAGACCTGAACCTTGATGAGCGGACGCTGGTGATCTTCACGTCAGACAACGGGGGATTCATCAACCCTCATCGTGGGCAACGTGTGACGTCGAACCACCCGTTGCGCTCCGGGAAAGGTTCGCTCTATGAGGGCGGAATTCGGATTCCGCTGATCGTAAGAATGCCTGGCGTCACGCCAGCAGGAGAGGTCTGTGACGAGCCGGTGTTGTCGATGGATTTGCTTCCGACTATTGCCGCCCTGACAGGTTGCCCGGCAAGCGAAGTCCGGGCCGAGATCGACGGGCTGGATATCTCACCCGTTTTAAAGTCGTCGGATTCTTCGATAGAACGAGAGGCGATCTTCTTTCATTACCCACACTACTATCCCACCACGACGCCTGTCTCTGCGGTTCGTAGCGGTCCCTGGAAGCTGTTGCTTTACCATGAGGACGACCGAGTCGAGCTGTATCAATTGGAGGAAGACCCCGGCGAGTCAAACGATGTGGCCAAGATCCAGCCCCGGCGATCGCAGCAGCTTCATGATCTTCTGCTGAAATGGCTGGACGAAGTTGACGCCCAGCTTCCTCGGCTGAATCCTGACTTCAAGCCGAGGCGCAACTAGGGACGGGGCTTCAAAATCAATTCCGGCTTCGATTGCGACTATCGACGACCCATCGTTGGTCTGCATCGACGCACCTCGTGGATTCGCCACCTAGATTTAAACCGGTTCTAGCTCTTGGACTTCGGTTCCGGGGTCGATTCGCGTGAGCGGTACCAGTCCACGGCAAGCCAGATGTAGAAGGGCAAGTATTCGATCCATGTGACAACAAAATCGAAGAATGTCTTGCCGTAGTAGTCGGTGAACGGCAACGTTTCGTCGGGCCATTGATAGGTGAGCCAAAAACGCAGGTAGTACAGCAGCACGAGCCCGCCCATCGCTAGCCAGACCCGGCTGCGAGCAAACCCGACCAGTGGAAGTGCCCAGGCCCAATACCAGGGGTTTTGCGTGGGTGCCAACAACCAGAACCAGGCAATGGTGAGAAAACCATAGGAGAGCCAGGCGACTGGATGTTCCACTTTGGATGCGAACCAGGCGAATACGAGCGCGAGCACAATGTACACGATGCCGGTCGCGATGCGGGTTAGCATGAAAGCCGCATCGCGTGCACTACGATTCACGTTCTGAGGGGAAGCCTCCAGATCTTCATACACGAAGGGGGCCAATAGACGCATCCGCCAACTCTCGGGCACGAGCGAAAACCATGCGATATTCTCCGGCGGCATATCGCTCGTTGGTTTGAGGTTCTCGACCAGGATCATGAAGATGAAGTCGTTCATCTCCCAATAGCGGATGAAGACGCTAAGCCCGTGTCCCGGTTCGGTGGTGGCAGCCGATTGTGGAGCCGCTTGCTGTGGGACGGCGACTGCTGAGCCGGTTTGCTGGTTCTGTTGAGCCGCCACATGTTCGGGTTCTGCGCTGCCAAAGCTTGGCAGCAATGGCCAGCAGACGGCCACAACAATCAGGGCGGCCGTGGCGTTCAAGACTCCGGCCGACCTCCATTCTTTCCTCTGGGCGGTCGTCAACGTGATCCATGGCAGAAGGATGAGCGGATAGAGCTTGGCTCCTACCGCCAACCCAAGTGCTGCTCCGACCCAGGCGAAATCGCGAAGCGTGGTTTCCCTGGGCTTTTCATCCGCCGAGGGCCACAACAGCCTGGTAATGAGCAGGATAGTCAGCATCGTCAGGAAGACCGCAATCGAATCTAAATGGCCGGCGTTGGCGAATTCCTTGAGCACCAGTGGTGACCAACCGTAGGCGATGCTCCAGGCCACGTGCCGCTTGGTCAGTCGCAATAGGATGATCACGACCCAAAGCGTGGCCAAGTCGAATGCCACGAGCCACGCCTTCATGACGATCACGCGCTGATTGATCGTCGCCCCTTTAGGGGTCGTCACGGTGGCCAACGCAAACACAACCTGGCTCACCGGCGGGTAGATAGTCGTCAGGTCGCTAAAGTGCACACGCGACAGCGCTTCTGCGAGGCCTGGATGTTCGTCCCGAACCCTCACCAATTTGGCTAACGATTCCGGGGTCGAATCGCCCGCAGTGGCTCGACTGACTTGGTCGGGACTGTAGCGAAATGGGCTTACACCCGCCGTCGTCGCTGCGCCATCCCAAAGATAGCGATAGATGTCCAGCTCTTGGACTGGGGGTGTTGGCAGCAGCGTGATACGAAAGATGACTGCCGCGGCGACGATCAGTTCGGTCAAGCGGCGCCGGGAGCGAATCTTCAGCCCGATGAACAATGCCCCTAGGTGGCCGGCAAAGACGATGGCCAACATGCTCAGTACGGTGAGAATCGGACGATCGGCCTGGGCAGTCCGAAAATCGAAGTCACCGCTGTAGCGACAGATGACCAACAGCGCTATCCAGCAAAGCACCGCCAGCGATCCGACGAGCAGCAACCGCCTGCCGTCTTCCGGGTCTTCGGTTTGATCTGACGGTCGTGCTTTAGCCATCACATGGGTGATTGTCGAATCAGGTTATTCGGAGGCTTGCTTGAACATGGTGACCGCAAGAAAGTGCCGCTGCGGATTCTGGCAAAAAAACTAATACGCCACCTTGCGATCCCCTCGCGTTTGCCATCCGTACTTTGTGATGAGGTACAGAATCTTCCAGCCGGCCTGAATCGTACCACGAACCGTACCGCTGATCTTACTGGTGCCAATGCGCCGCCGGTAAGAGACTGGCACTTCGGTGGTACGAAGCCCAGCTTTCGTGGCCTTGATTTGCATCTCGACGGTCCAGCCAAAGTTGCGGTCAACCATCTTCAGTTTTTGAAGCGCCTCGTATCGAATCGCACGAAACGGGCCAAGATCGGTGTACCTGGCACCAAACAAGATCCGCATGAGTGCACATGCCAAGCGATTGCCGAACACGCTTTGCGGTGGCATGGCGCCCGATTCGCGCTGACCAAGTAACCGGGAGCCCAGAACGAAATCGGCTTGGTTTTCCTCGATGGGCGTCAATAACCTTGGAAGTTGATCGCTGTGGTCACTGTAATCCGCATCCAGGAAGACCACGATTTCAGGTGGGGTGTTGCCTTGTTCGATGCGGTCGGATATCGCCTGCAATCCGCGAAGACAGGCCGAGCCATATCCACGTCGTGGTTCACTCACCACGTGGGCGCCATATGCCACGGCCACTTGTGCCGTGCGGTCGGTCGAGCCGTTATCGACGACGATCACCCGACCAACGTTGGGCAGGTCGCTCAGCACCAGTGGTAGCGAGGCCTGTTCATTCAGGGCGGGAATGACGACCCACACGTGGCCATACGCGTTGGTGACAACCTTAGTGGAACGTGTCTGCTGCACGGTTTGAACGGTCATCACAGCACCTTGGATGTGGCTACATACCCTTATTTCGAACCTCAGAATCTCACAGAGTCTGCCCTTTTAGCAAGGCCACTCGCGTCTACTGGACCACGGGAGGAGTAACGATCGTGCCTTGTCCGGCTGGTGGCGTCGAATACACCGGAGGCGTTGTGTAGGCCGGGCTGGCCGATCCATAAGTCGGCGTGGCAATGGGTGCCCCGTAGGTTGGCGAACCACAGGCACCACAGCCACCCGGAGAGCAGGTGTTACAACAGCCGGTGAACAGAACCAAGGCTGATACTATTCCGAAGGCCGTCATGGCAAGTTTCTTCATCGCGGAGTCCTTTCGAGATCGGAAATGACCGCGTCGCTCGAACAGCGAGGTCGACACATCCTTGTCGTCGACGTCGAATCAGCTCACCCTGCATGAGCCAACCCACGTAATAAGATGAGAGTTTGTGCGAAAGAGAAGAGGTCGGGGATTGTGGCGATCTGTACGTTGCGACGCAAGGTGAATTTCCTGGGGAATCGTGCGAATTGCCAGCTTCAGTGGCAAGGAGCTAGAGGCTGCAGGCAAGCATTGCTGTCGACCCCGGGGTGATCAATTCTTGGTTTGAGTACTGGCTTGATCGTTCAAGTTCCAGTCGTAGCCGAGATAGGCGAGCTTGGCCTTGCCGCTAGCAGCCAGTTGGCGGGATGCTTCATCCGGGAGATAGGGGGCGATCGTGCGCAGTCGTTCGGCCGGCTTTGCTCCGAAATCCTTGCCAAACCACTGCAGGATTGGCGAGACGTGCAGCTTCCCGCTCGCGAAATCGGCCCTGAACTTGTTGGGGTCGGCGAAGAAATGCCGCGAGTTTTCCGCCAACTGTTGTTCGAGTCGATCGGCAGTGTACGCTTCCGCGAGCAGTCGCGGGCAGCCAATCGATGCACATACAATGGCGAAGTGAATGCGTGGCTCATTCATCGTTCGCAGGATTTCGTGTTCGATTCGATTGAGCGAGTACTGGTCATCTCCCACGATCAATTGCAGGTCGTCCCAGATGTTGTAGCCCACGAGCTTGGCGGTGTGATTGCGAATGCTGCTGGTCGGGTACTCTCGCAAGATGCCATGAATCGTGACGGCGTTGTACGCATTGATCCAGAATGTGAGTCGAGCCTCGCGGCTAGCTGGCTGTGAACGGTCTGCTTGGGACAGCGATTTCAGGTACGTTTCGAGTATCTGCTGATCTGGCTTGGATGATTTCCAGGCAGCGTAGTTGACCATTCCTTGATGGTCGGTGGATTTGCTCAGTAGTCGGCTATAGGGCTGATGATCGATTTGGTGGATTGATACCTGTTTGTCGGCTTCCCACTTCTGCCCGACCGTGATCGTTTGCGCCGCGAGGCCCGATGCTTGATCTGCGATGAAAACGCAAGTGGTCAATCCAACGACTCTGAAGACGTTCGGCACGCTTTGCTCCTGATCGGATTATTGACTGTCGTAATTCCGACACTGCACAGTGCCGGTCAGCTTCTTGGACGCTTTGCCTGGCCGATTCTTTACGAACGCGCTTCTACAGTCAGTAAAATCGATCACACCTTCGGGTTTAGTTGTCATGTGGCGTTGCCTGCGCCGAAGAGGAACGTATACCCACCAAGGGCGCTTGATACTTTTGGTTATGTGGCTTGAATACGACATATGGGCGACCGGAATAACCGCTAGCACTGTATTTATTGGTCAACAATTTCGCCAAACGACAATCTCTGACCTAGGCTTTCTACAAGGCGGATAAATTCGTACCCAGTCCTCGTACGTTGCTGCTCTATTGCCTCGAAAGAGCTCCTTGAGACTCACCACGGAATCACACAACTTAGGAAGAACTCGCATCACCATGAAGGCAGAACTGATCAACCCCGTTCTCAGCGCCGTCCACGACCAGTTTGCAGAAATGCTGGGATGGACGGTCACGCGTGGTCGCCCCTTTGTCAAACAGGAGGCGAACCCAGACAATCGCATCCCAGCCATGGTTGGATTTGCCGGCAAACTGAAGGGTACGCTGGTCATCAATTATGATCCCGAGGTCATTCTTGCGATCGACGCCGGGATTCACAAACGTCCCAAGCACGAAGTTGATCGCGAATCCCTGGATACCCTCGTCGAGTTCACAGATGGTATTGCGATTCGTGTCCAAGACGAACAACACACGACCTTTGCGGTTTTGATCGAAGGCACCTCCTCTCAGGCTAGCTATCACTCTTCCCATGTGCCACTTTGCATTCCATTGTCCACGCCCGCAGGTGATGTGGTTTTGGAACTCGTCGTCTGTGAGCAGGATCTTCCGGAAAATATCGCCGCAGGTTTTGGGGAAGAGAAGTTTGCAGATATTCAAGAGATTGTCGACTCGGTTAGCGGTTTGACCGATGATGTCGCAAAGGGCATCGATCGACATAACACCCTTGTGCAAGAGATCTCCGATGAGTTGTCGGGAGATGACAACGGAGATATCAAGACTGTGCTGCAAGCCGTGGCCAGCTTGATTAAAGCCAACGAGTCGATGCAATCGGAGTTGAATAGCGCAAAGAAGCAACTGGAAGATCAGTCTCAGCAGATGGACACATTTGCTGCCGATGCCCGAACCGATAGTTTGACCGGTCTTTCGAACCGCCGAGCATTCGACGAAGTCATTCAAAAACTGTTGGCCGAGCAGAATGAGATGCAGAAGCCAACCACCTTGATGATGATCGATGTTGACCACTTCAAGCGATTCAACGATCGCCACGGTCACCTGGCTGGAGACGCAGTACTGCAACGGGTCAGCGAAGTGCTTCGCAACGAGGTACGGGATGTTGATATTCCGGCGCGATATGGCGGCGAGGAATTTGCCGTGATGTTTCCCAACACGTCGTTGGAGGAAGCTGCCCCGATCGCGGAGACCGTCAGGAAAGCTATCTATCGCAGCGTAGTAGAATTCGAGGGAAAAACACTACGAGTAACGGCCAGTGCGGGTCTTGCTCAAAGCAGCGCAGGAGAAGCGGAAGCCGAGTGGATCAAGCGGGCTGACGAAGCGCTCTATGCAGCCAAAAACGCAGGCCGTAACTGCCAGCACTGGCACAATGGCAACGAGGCCATCCCTCTGGAAGATGCCGACGGGGATATCAATCTAACCGCGCTCGCCTCGACCTCTTCGTAACTGGCGAGGGATATTGAATCCAGGTTGGCCGCGGGGAACTCGCACAGATACAGGGCGTCGTGCGGACGCCTTCGTTCCACTGCGTTGAAATCGTATAATGGCCGGTATGGAACCTACCGGTCAATCTGACGCCATTTCTGCCCCTGCCGTTTCGGTTTTCCAGGCGCGGGACGTCACCAAGGTCTATCACATGGGCGAGATCGATGTCCATGCTTTACGGGGCGTGGATGTCGACCTCTACGAACGCGAGTTTGTCGTGCTGCTGGGGCCTTCTGGCAGTGGTAAGTCGACGCTGCTCAACATCCTGGGCGGGCTTGATGTGCCCAGTAGCGGGACGGTTCGCTATCGAGATACCGATCTCACCCGTAGCGACGACCGCCAATTGACCCGATACCGTCGTGAACATGTTGGATTCGTATTCCAGTTCTACAACCTGATTCCCAGTCTTACCGCACGTGAGAACGTAGCGCTGGTTACCGAAGTCTCGCGCAACCCCATGTCACCTGAAGAGGCCCTTTCGATGGTGGAGTTGGGGCATCGCTTGGATCACTTTCCCGCACAGCTCTCTGGCGGCGAGCAGCAGCGCGTGGCCATTGCCCGCGCAATCGCCAAGCGGCCGGACGTTCTCTTGTGCGATGAGCCGACCGGCGCGCTCGATTACAGTACCGGGGTGATCGTGCTGGAAGTCATTCAGCGCGTGAATCGGGAGTTGGGAACTACGACCGCCGTGATCACGCACAATGCCAGCATCTCGGCCATGGCCGATCGAGTGGTTTCTCTGTCCGACGGAAAGATTGCCTCCGTTTCGTTGAATGAGTCGAAACGGTCGCCACGCGAACTGGAGTGGTGAACCTGCGATGAAGGCCCTCGATCGGAAACTCATTCGCGATCTGATGCAAATGAAGGGTCAGACCATCGCCATCACCTTAGTCATTGCCAGTGGCGTGGCCATGTTCGTGCTAGCCCTGAGTGCCCAGCATTCGCTGAAACTCACCCTCGATACCTACTACGAGCGGTATCGCTTTGCCGATGTGTTCACGCAAATGAAACGTGCACCCAGGACGCTGATCGACCGGATGGAGCAGATCCCCGGGGTGGCCAAGGTGCAAACTCGAGTCGTTTTCGATGTGAATCTCGATTTGCCAGGGATGGTCGAACCCGCGGTCGGGCGACTTATTTCGATTCCCGACCGCGACGAGCCGTTGCTGAACGATATCTATCTGCGAGCCGGACGTTTGCCCGAGCCTCGGCAGAGCGACGAAGTTGTGATTAGCGAGGGGTGCGCCGAAGCGCACAATCTACAAGCCGGCGATGAGGTCGTCGCGATTCTGAATGGTCGGCGAAAAGAACTCAAGATCGTGGGAATAGCCCTCTCACCCGAGTACATCTATTCCATACGCCCGGGTGATTTGCTGCCCGACGACAAGCGGTTTGGGGTGTTCTGGATGCGGCTCACACCGATGGAAGCCGCCTTCGACATGGACGGGGCCTTTAACAACGTCACGGTCTCGCTGATGCCAGTAGCCAACGAAGCCGAGGTGCTTTTGCGGCTCGACGATCTCACGGAGCGTTACGGTGGGCAAGGTGCCTACGGTCGAGAGGATCAGGTCTCGCATCGCTTCATCTCCGACGAAATCGACCAGCTTGGGCGGATGGCATTCATCGTGCCTACCATATTTCTCTCGGTTGCGGCGTTCCTTCTCAATGTGGTGCTCAGCCGCATGATTAGCACTCAGCGAGAGCAGATCGCCGCGATCAAGGCCTTCGGCTACACGCACTGGGAAGTTGGGGTTCACTACCTGAAGTTTGTCATGATGGTGGTGATTATCGGCAGCCTACTGGGCATCGTCGCCGGCTACTTCCTGGGGCGAGATTTAACAAAAATGTATACCCAGTTCTATCGGTTTCCGGTGCTGCAGTATCACTTGAATTCAAGCGTCGTCGTGCTGGCTATGGCGGTGAGTACGATTGCCGCCGTGGTGGGCACTCTGGTCGCGGTCCGCCGTGCGGTGAAGTTGCCCCCCGCCGAAGCGATGCGCCCGGAGCCGCCGGCACACTATCGGGAAACATTCGTTGAACGTATCGGCTTGCAGCGGCTGTTGACGCAACCATCGCGGATGATTCTGCGGCACTTGGAACGACAGCCCTTGAAGGCGTTCCTCTCTTCGTTTGGCATTGCGCTGTCGGTTTCGATTCTCATCGTGGGCCAGTTCATGACCGATGCGTTGGACCACATGCTGGACGCGCAATTCAATGTGGCCCAGCGGCAGAATATTACGCTGACCTACATCGAACCTCGTCCTGCCAAGGCGATCTACGAAGCGCGGCATCTGCCGGGTGTGATGGATATTGAACCCTTTCGGGCGGTGCCTGCACGGTTGCGATTCAAGCACCGGGATCGGCGCATTGGCATCATGGGGTTGCCCGATCAACCGCGTTTGCAACGGTTGATCGACGAGGATCTGCATGAGGTCGATTTACCCAAAGAAGGGCTGATGCTCTCCGAAAAACTAGCAGAGGTGATGGGACTTAGTCCCGGAGACGTGGCCACGCTCGAAGTGCTCGAAGGCTCCCGACCGATCAGGCAGGTGCCCGTGGCTGGAGTCTTCTCGGAGTTTGTCGGCATGTCGGCTTACATGAACATGAAAGCCCTGAACCGTGTCATGAGGGAAGGGAGTACGGTCTCGGGTGCGAACTTGACGGCTGACGATGCCTATCTCGAAGAACTTTACACCACGTTGAAAGAAACCCCCGCGGTAGCCAGCGTGACGTTGAAAGACGCCGCCATTCGAAGTTTCGAGGAGACGATTGCCGAAAATATGCTCCGCATGCAGGCATTCAACATTTTCTTTGCCGTGGTCATCGCCTTCGGGGTCGTGTACAACTCCGCAAGAATCGCACTTTCCGAACGCAGCCGGGAACTTGCCACACTGCGCGTCATCGGTCTGACCCGGGCCGAGATTAGCTTCATCCTGTTGGGGGAGTTGGCCGTGCTCACCGCGGTGGCACTGCCCTTGGGAATGGTTCTCGGCTATTTGCAGGTCATCTCGGCATCGACGTTTATGGACACCGAACTGTACCGAATCCCGGTTTTCATTAGCACCGCAACCTATGCATATGCGGCGGCCGTCGTGATCGTGGCGGCCTTTCTTTCGGGTTTAATTGTTCGTCGGCGTCTCGACCACCTAGACTTGGTAGAAGTGCTCAAGACGCGAGAATAGAAACTCATTCAGAGTATGAAAGCAGACTCAAAACAAATCGAGACGCGTACCACGGCGGACAACACGGGGCGTTTCCGGCGGTGGGCGAATCGTACCTTGCTTGTGGTCATCACCGCGGCAACCGTGGGTGCGATTGTTTACGCCTTACTTCCCCAGCCAATCGCCGTCGATCTTCAGCCGGCCGAGCGTGGCGAGTTAATCGTCACCGTTGATGAAGAGGGGCAAACCCGGGTTCGTGAACGTTACATCATTTCGTCTCCGTTGGCCGGACGTTTGCTGCGGATCGAGCTGGACCCGGGTGACGAGGTTGTCGCAGGCAAGACATTGGTCGCCGTGCTCGAGCCAACCGATCCTACGTTGCTCGATGCCCGTTCACTCGCAGAAGCCGAAGCTCGCGTTAAACGAGCCGAAAAAACGCTCGAAAGGGCAGGCCCTGAATTGGAGCAGGCCAAGGTTCGACACCAGTTTGCCCAATCGGAGTTCACACGTGCTCAACGTCTCCGTGAACAGCGGGCGATCACCCAGAACGAGTTCGAAGAATACGAGTTATTCGAAAGGCAACGTTCTGAAGAGCTCAAGTCGGCGCAACTGGCCATTCAAATCGCGACGTTCGAGCTGGAGTTGGCGAAAGCGGCCCTGATTCATACCGATCCGGAGGCCACGGAATCGTCGGCGAGGATCGAAGTCCATTCACCGATCAACGGAAGCGTGTTGAAGGTCATGCAGGAGAGCAGTGCAATCATTGCCCCGGGCACACCACTGCTCGAGCTGGGGGCGCCGAATGATCTCGAAATTGAAGTCGACGTGCTATCGAGCGACGCGGTCAAAATCGAGCCGGGATCTCGTATGATTTTGGAGCATTGGGGGGGTGATCGACCGCTGAACGCTCGGGTTCGCCGCGTGGAACCGCAAGCCTTCACCAAAATCTCGGCCCTGGGCGTGGAAGAGCAGCGCGTCTTCGTTATTGCCGACTTCACCGATCCTTTGGAACTATGGGACAACCTTGGTGACGGGTATCGCGTCGAGGCAAGAATGGTCATCTGGGAGAACTCAGATGTATTGAAGGTTCCCACCAGCGCGCTGTTCCGTCGCGATGATCAATGGGCCGTGTTCGTCGACGATCAAGGTCGTGCCCGAGTTCGGGAAATTGAGATCGGGCATCGCAACGGTCTGGAAAGCGAGGTTCTCTCCGGCATCAAGGAAGGCGAATTGGTGGTCGTTCACCCCAGCGATAAAATCGTCGATGGGGTGAAGATTCACCAGCGATAGCCGGTTCTTTTCTGCGAAGA
This sequence comes from Pirellulales bacterium, assembly GCA_965227275.1. Taxonomy (GTDB): domain Bacteria; phylum Planctomycetota; class Planctomycetia; order Pirellulales; family JAEUIK01; genus CAZNXE01. The sequence continues at coordinate 5,217,746 of CBDDFU010000001.1, forward strand.
TAGGAGAACGCAATGACTCGGATCTCGATTCCACCGGTGGTTTCCATCTCCCGTGGACTGATCTTGGCCATGGTTGTTTTGCTACCCGGGAACTTTGCCCTCCTGTTGACTACAGAAGCCCGTGCGGAGAACCGCGAGTTCAGCATTGCCAAAGGCGATCATCAACTCCAGGTTTCGTTGGGCTCGCAGGTGGTTGCCCGTTATGTGTTTCGCGACGAGGCGATTCCGCGTCCGTATCTTTGCGATGTAACGACAGTAGACGGTACCCCGGTTACTCGAAACAACCCGCCGCAGGAAGGTGTCGACCGGATGGATCACCCGACGTTCCATCCGGGAGTCTGGATGGCGTTTGGTGAGTTGGGAGGAGCCGACTTTTGGCGCAACAAAGCCCATGTTCGGCATACGGCTTTGGAAGACGTGTCCGCGTCAGGTTCCAAGCGCATGGGCTTCACGGTTCACAATCTTTACGAACCGAAAAGTGGCCCGTTGTGTGAAGAGGCTTGCCGCATCGAGTTCGTTCCCTGCTCGGTTGGCTACTTCATTCTGTGGTCCTCGACGTTCACGCCAACCGGCAACTCGGTTGACTTTGGGGACCAGGAAGAGATGGGGCTGGGGATTCGCCTGGCGACAAATCTCATCGTCGAGGAAGGTGGCGATGTCAAAAACAGCCATGGGCACCGCAATGAAGCCGAGGCCTGGGGTAAACAGGCCGCGTGGTGTGATTATGGGCGCAGTCGCAATGGACAGCGGTTGGGAGTGCTTGTGATGCCCAGCCTGCGGAACTTTCGCACAAGTTGGTTTCATGTTCGCGATTACGGACTGTTGTTGGCCAATCCTTTTGGGCGAAATGCATTCACCGGAGGCGAGAAGAGCCGTGTCGTTGTCGATCGCGATGAGCCCCTGACGCTTCAGTTCGGAATCTGCGTTTACTCGGCCGTGCCGGACAACAAAGCGGCCGAACCGGCATCGCTTTACGAAGAGTATTTGAGTCTCATCGAGTAAAAGTTTCTGGCTTCAGTCGATTCACATGCCAAAGATTGCCCGTATTACGGTTTATCCCATCAAGTCGTTGGACGGTGTGTTGGTCGACGCGACCACTCCCCTACCCTCGGGTGCGTTGCCGTACGATCGACGTTGGGCCATCGAGGACGCAGACGGATCCTTCGTCAACGCCAAGCGTACGGCACAATTGCATCGCATACGCGCCGAGTTCGACCTCCAGGCCGAGACGATAAGCCTGGGGTTCTCGTCTGATGGGCTCTCCCCTGCCCTGCATTTGATTGAACAGCGCCCGACGATCGATGCCTGGTTCAGCGAGGCACTGGGCCAGCCGGTTCATCTGGTGGAAAACGCCGAGTCCGGGTTCCCCGACGATACCGAACGTCCGGGGCCGACGATTGTCTCGACAGGCACGCTACGCCAGATTGCCCAGTGGTTTCCCGAGATCGATCTTGAAGAGGCCCGCAAGCGTTTCCGGGCGAACCTGGAGATCGATGCCGACGAACCGTTCTGGGAGGACCGACTCGTTGATGCTGAAAATCAGCCAGCAAGGCGGTTCAGTATCGGTCGGGTTGAGTTTGAAGGGTTAGGTATCTGTCAGCGGTGCGTGGTTCCGAGTCGACATCCCGCCACTGGTGAGACGATTTCCGGATTTGCCAAAGAGTTCTCCACACTGCGCGGCGAAGGTCTGCCCGGCTGGTCGCCTCGTTCGCGTTTCGACCATTTCTACCGCGTGTGCGTGAATACACGCATCTTGCCCTCCGCGAGACCTGCGGAAATTGCGATCGGCGATACGTTGGCTTTGACTCGATAGCTGAGCTGAGACGGTTTGACGAATCGTCGCAAGGCAGACAGAATCGTATCGCGGATTGCGTAGGCCCTTCTGACGCGATTGTGATGCGGAGCTGAGATGCTGACAGGGATCCGAGTGGTGATTGCCCTGGCCCTCTTGCCAGCGGTGGGCACCATCGGCTTGATATTGATCGAAAAGTGGAGTTTCTTCGATGCGCTCTACATGGCGGTGATTACCATCACCACGGTCGGCTATAACGAAGTGCACCCCCTGTCGACCGCCGGCCGCATTTTCATCATGGCCTATCTGGTGGTTGGGTTGGGGGTCTTTTTCTTCGGCATTGTTTACTTGGGCGAGTTGGCACTTCGGGCTGAACTGAATCATTGGTTCGGGAGACGGCGGATGGACTCTGAACTGCGGATCATGCGAGATCATTTCATCGTCTGCGGGGGTGGGCGGATGGGGCTGGCGTTGTGTCATCAGTTGGCGGCCAAGAAATTTCCTTTCGTTGTCATCGATCAAGAGGAGGCCATCCGGCAGGATTGTTCTGAGTTCAACTGGTACTGCATTATTGGGGATGCCACGGACGATCGCGTGTTGCAGCAGGCTGGGATCGAACGAGCCGTTGGCTTGGCGGCCGTCTTGTCGACAGACGCGGATAATCTCTACGTAGCGTTGTCGGCCCGATCGCTGGTGCCGGGGTTGAGAATCGTGACCCGCGCGATCGACGAATCGAGTGTTCCCAAAATGCAGAAGGCCGGCGCTGATCGGGTCATTACACTGTTTGGCACCAGCGCGATGAAGATGGCCCAGCTTCTGGCGAACCCCAACCTGGAAGACTTTTTCGAAGTGGTTTCCAGTCCCGGCACGCAGCTCGATTTGGCGGAAATCAACGTCGAGGCGGGAAGCGAATACGAAGGAAAAACGCTGGCCAAGGCGGATCTTCGCGAACATGGAGTGATGATTGTCGGAATCCGTCGTGCCGACGGTCAACTGGTTCTTCCGCCCGAGGGCAGCGACAAGATTTTAGCCGGCGACAAGCTCATCGCCCTGGGGCGTTCCGTGGATATCGCCAAGATCGTTTGAGCAGCGCGGTCACGCTTCGCGCTCTCCGCCTTCCCGTCCTCAATACCAGACTTCCAACTCCGGAAGCTCTGCCCGCAGGTTCCAAACCCCCTCCGGCGTAACGTTGGTGTCGTCCAGCTCGAGACGTTCGAGCTTAGGAAGTTCTCGAAGGGTCTGAATTCCTCGGTCGGTGACTTTCGTATTGGATAGCGAGAGCATGAACAGCGAATCGAGCCCGACGAGATGTTTCAGCCCCGCGTCGGTGACTTCGGTATTGGCAAGATACAACTGCTCCAAGTTGACCATGTCCTTTAGGTTGACGAGGCTTTCATCGGTCACCTTGGTGTTGTCCAGGCTGAAGCACTCAAGCTTCGTCATGTCTTTCAGGTGTACCAACCCCGCGCCGGTCACCCCCGTTTCATCTAGCAGCAGGCGAGTCAGATCCGTCATTCGCGCGATATGGGCTAGCCCCGCATCGGTGACCTGCGTGTTGTTTAGTGAGAGGCTTAGCAATTGCTCCAGCGGTCGCAGGTGTGCCATGGCTGCATCATTAATGTTACAATCGTTGAGATGGAGCAACTTGAGCTGATCGAGATTTGTGAGGCGCCGGGTGGTCGCTTCCCCAACGATGCTGCGCTCAATCGTCAGTGCTTCCAGCTCTTCGAGTTCTGCCAGAGATTTCGTGCCTTGATCCGAGACGGCTGTTAGGAAGAGGTATAGCTCTCTTAGGTGAGGGCATCGGTGGATCTGGTTCAGTTCTTCATCACCAAGCTCTACGCGTTCCAGACTCAATCGAATCAGGCTCTCCGGCAAATACTGCAAGTTGCCGTCCGCGATCCTAGACTCGTAGACGTACAAGTCGCGAAGTTGTTTCATTTCTTGGAGGAAGGAGAAGTCTGCTGGAGAGAAATTTCCCCGAATCGACATGAGATCCACCTCAGAGAGCCACGGCAGCAACCCGGCAGTTTTGGGTGAGATTCCATGGTAGAGGTCGATGTCGACAATCCGACTCAGGCCAAGCCATTCGGCCAGCGGTTCGCACCACTCAGGGATGATCGAGGGGATTTCTGTTCCGACGTGTCCTTGGTCCTCTCGAATCGCCTCCAACGCCGCCTCTCGCTGTTGGGATCGCCAGACGGTGTAGCTGGAACTGCTGACGAAAATCAATGAGAAAATGGCGATACAGCCGATGAGCAGGCGATTTGACCAAACGCTTGTACGCGAACCAAACGCCATGACGCTACTCTTTCACCGTGTGGACACCCAATTCGGGGAGTTGAGCTTTCAGTCTAGCGACAGCTTCATCGGTGATGTTGGTCTCATAAAGGATCAACTGGGTCAAAGCAGGCAATGTCCCCAAGATCTGAATGCCTTCGTCGGTGACTTGAGTCTGCGAAAGGGATATGGCTTGCAGGCTCTTGACCTCAGCGAGGTGTTTCAGGCCTATGTCTGTGATTGGGGTGTTGTTCAGCGTAACCATGGCCAAATGTTCTAGGTGCTTCAGCGCGGCGAGTCCGTCATCAGAAACGGCGGTTTCATTGAGGTGCAAATGTACCAGTTCATTGAGGTTTATCAGATGAGCGACCCCCCGGTCGGTGATCCCGGTCCCTTCCAGGTCGAGTGATTCAAGGAAACGAAGTTTCCCAAGCACCTCAATCTCTTTGTCCGTGAGGTCCGTGTTTCCCAGGTAAAGTGATTTCAGCTGCGGGTTCCCTGCTAAACAAGTCAAGCCTTCGTCGTCAATCGAAGTTCCAGAAAAATCTAGGGACTCAATCTGTGGTAAAGATGAGATCGTCTTAATGCCTTCATTGGTTAGCTTTGTTCGGCCCAAGTAGAGTTGCTCTAGGTTCTTCAGATCCAATAGGTTGGTCATTCCTTGGTCTGTAATCAGCGATCCTTCCAGACCAAGAAACACGAGCTTGTCGAGAGCGCTCACTTGAGACAATGTGGCGTCGGTGATGCGTGAGTCGGTGAGCGCAAGAGTTTCTAGGTTTTCAAGTTGCGACAATTCCGAACACGCGTCGTCAGTAATGGGGTCTCCTTGCACGAATAATGCCACTAGATTCTGGCACCGGTAAAACTCCCGAAAACCTTCGTCGCCAATCCCGCAGTCGTAAAGCCAAATACTGAGAAGGCTCTCCGGAAGATATCGCATATCATCATCCGATAGGGAAACATCAGAAATCTGCAGATTTTGCAATTCGTCCATTGTCGCGAGGAAAGCCAATCCACCGGGAGGAAGTTTCCCACCCTCTAGACGAAAGTCGCTGGTTTCAGGAAGCCTGCCGAGGTGGCTTGCCATGGCGGGGGTGAGTTCAGCTTTCCACATCCAAATGCTTTCGACACGCTGCGGGAGCCATTGCTCGATGGCTGGGCTCACCCACGCAGGCAACGTAAACGCAGGGGCCATACTGATCCGCCCCCCTGCTTCATTGATTGCCGCGATTGCCGCAGATCGCATCCTGGAATGGTGAATGCTCCAACCGGCGATCAAACCGGCAACCAGGACGAAGAGCCCTATGACGATCGCGAATCGCCTGGTACTGCCCGAGACTCGTGGATGACGTTTTATGCCGGGCATCGTCTGCTCGAATTCGACGTGTATCGGCGGAAAGCGGGAGAAGGCCGGGAGAGAAGCATTGGCCCTCCCTTAACGCCCCTGTGCCATCAGGCGGCGAACCTCTGAGAGTGTTGGGACGCCGCTGGTGGTGAGCAGAACGTTGCCGGCGCGATCGGTGATGATGGTTGAGGGCAACGGGGCCGCTTCGCTGAACTTGGCTAGCACGAGACCGTCGACCGAGTCGCGATCCTCGGGAGCGATGCCCAGAACCATTTCATAGGCGGGGTGATAATCTCGAATGTACCGTTTGAGCTCGTCGTCTTCGTCCTCAGGGTCGACTGGAACACCGTACATGGCCAGCGCTGTAGGGTCGAAGGACTGTCGCAACCTTTCGAGTTGCGGGAGAAATGTCTTGCAGGCACTGCACCAGGTGGCGGTTGTCGTGTACATCCTGATTTCGGCGACTTCATCAGGTGTTTCGAGTGATTGTAAGACCAGTTTCGGAAGCACCGTGTCCTTTGGTTTTCGGTCCGCGGGCTCGGAATGTTCCACGGAATACGGTTCGCTGGTGAAGGGTTCGCCCGTGGGTGAGTCTGCCGGGTTTTCGTAAACGGTGATTAGGGTGCCGGCTGCAGCCTCCGGGAGTATTTGTTCAACCCCGGACGGCCAGCGTACGGTGAGGTCTTTTGCCGTGCTGTGAGAATCTAGGCCGATAATCATGGTGCTGCTGTTCTGCGAAGCGAAGCCTTCACCGCAACGAAGCTGCCGAACCAAATTGCGGTCGCCTGCCTGCACTTGAACCATCGTGCCGTAGCCGTCTCGTGCAGAGTACTCACTGGAGGTCTTGCTCTGCGTGTTTCCGCCACGGAACCGGATCGCCAGCATGTTCGCGCTACTCTCGGCGTGGACCGCAGCGTCGTCAGGAGAACTGGTGCGATTTGTTGATTCGTTGCGATAGAGGTTCAGCGTGGGCTCACTAACGTTGACGACCACCACATCCTGGAGGCCATCGCGGTCGAAGTCGAACACGGCGAAACTGCGACTGTCGGCAGTTGAATCGAGCCCGGACACGCCCGACACGTCGTCGAACTGTTCGGCATCGCGACTAACGAACAGGTGGTTGCGTTCAGATCCTGAGAACGAGAATCCAGGCGGCACCGTCGTGTTCAGCAAGTCATTGACCGTATATTCCGTACTATCCTCTGGCTTCCACGCTTCAGAATCAGCGGTGGTTTTCTGTAGCTTCTCGTCCGTGCGCACGACCGCGCGCCAGAAGGCACTTCACAAATCGACCTGAATGGCCGTCTCATCGGGGGCCGAGTGATTGCCGCTCAGTGCGAAAATGTCCAGGTCGGTGTCGTTGTCTAAATCGAGGAACTGTCCCCCCCACGACCATCCGGCCGCTTCGACCAGCAGTGAAGGTGCGTCGACGCCGGAAACCTTCTCAAAACAGTCGGCCTTATTGTGGAACAAAGAATTTCCACGAGCCATGGCGGCGAAGCGAGGGTCGATATCGGGGAACTGAGCCGTGATGCGGCGTCCCGCTTTACTGTACATGTTCGAAACATACAGGTCTTGCCGCCCGTCAAAATCGTAGTCGCCGAAACTAACCCCCATGCCAAACCCGACATCGGCGGTTTGCGTTGCTTCGGTAATGTCTTCAAAGCCCCCTGCTCCATCGTTACGGAACAGATTGTTGGGTGCGAAGTCGTTGGCGACGTAAACATCCTGATCACCGTCGTTATCGATATCGGCCCACGCTGCTTGAAAGGTGTTACGCCAGACGGCAATTTGCTCCGCGGCCGGCGATAGCTCGAACCGTCCATCGCCGGCGTTTATCAGCAAGACATTCGGCGGTCCCTTACGGTCTAGAATAGGGTGATGCTCGGCGCGGACATGCGAGGCCAGTTGTTCACTCGTCTCTGGTCCAAGGAAATCAGTTAACAGCGCCTTAGGTGTGTCTGATCCTGTCTGTTGCAACTCTCGTTGCAGGATATAGGCGGCATAAGTCGATATATAGACGTCGAGCAGTCCGTCGTTGTTGTAGTCGACGGCCGAAATGGAGTGGATGAGCGACGGAAGTTTCAGAGCGATATGCGACTCAGAGCAGTCGACAAAGCGCCCCCCCTCATTCATAAGGTAGGCGGCCGGCTGTAAGGAACGACCGAGGAAAAGGTCCGCATCACCATCGTTGTCAAAATCGGCAAAAATGGCCGAGGTGCAATGGTCTTCGAAATCGAGACCCAGTTCCGCCGCCTTCTCATGAAACGTGCCATCACGGTTGTTCTCGAAGAACATTAGCTTTCCCCAGCGAGGCACGACGAGAAAATCATCAAAGCCATCGCCATTGAGGTCAACCACCGCTACGCCCGACTCATAATTGAAGGCGTCTGCGAAGTGAGGGTAAGGTTCCTTGAACTCCGGCTCTTTCGAAAGGCGAACGCGCCATTCGTCGTTGATTGAGCGGCGTGCCGCTGCCAAATCGTCGCCATCAGGTACAGCTTCGTCCAGCACCTCTCGAAAGATTGGCCGGGATGTGCGAATGGTCTTTAGCTTCGAAAGCCGCCAATCGACGATTTGCCACTTATCTTTGGTTTGAGCTGCGTGGCTGGGAGCGCGGGCAAACTGAACGTCTTGGCTGGCTTTCACCGAGCACCACTGACCGTCGTTAAGCTTCGCTAGCGCGGCAAAGCCCACTTCGGCTTCCCATCTGTCGCGAGATTCATCGGTGTAGTCACCACGAACCAGATAAAATTTGGCGTGTTCAAAATAATTGACACGCTGCAGTAAGGGACGCCACATATCCATGTCGGCTAGGGATACTGTCTTTGGCTTGGCGTCGATGTCCCATTTGTCGACCGCAATGTCAACACTCTCGACTTGATGACCGACGTGCGGTTCGTGATGGGCATCCAAGTCGGTGAATGTGACTTGGTCTGCGAACAACTCTCGGCTGCGGAAATCAGGCAGTTGCAGATTCTTTGCGCTAACGGCCATCTTCTTCAATTCTGGCGTTAGCGATAGGAGCAACTCCTCGGATTCGACGACCTCACGAATCTGTTCCTCGGCGTCGGGCGTTCGCCGCAATTGATAAACTGTTATCCCGAGCCCGAGTAGCGCCAGCGCGAACAACGCCGCGGCTAGGCGTCGATTCATTCGCTGTTTTTCAGGTGTTTCTGGCATTCGCTAGTAGACTGCTGGTTATTCGGGTCGCGCGGCACGGGACGAGCTTTGGCCGCGGTTCGGCAGACCACGAAAGGACGCTATCGAGGCACCGAGCAAGAATCATTGCTGCAAGCCGTCAATTCTACTCCATATTAACTTTACTGTCTCGATTTCGCGAGCTCATCGATCTCGTCGAGCGTGAATCGTACGCTGGCGATATAGGGCATTTCGCCTTGGGTCCAGTGACCGTAGGTTGTGATGACAAAGGTGCCGCCGGGCAGTAGGTCGACGGCAGGATACGCGCAGTCGGCCCCCTTGTGATTATCCATCAAGCGAATGCGGTATTGTCCCTCGCGTCCGGCGACGATGTCTTCGTAGGTGCCAACCCAGGCGACCCAATCGCCCTTGGTGGGGCTCTCGTGCGTGGTGTCGCGAAACGAGATGACCAGGCGACCATCCGGGGCGTAGCGGCCCGTATGGCGATCTCCCGTGAGGGCTCCCGCAACCTCAACGGGATCGCTCCAAGTTTCTCCCTCATCGTCGCTGAAGGTAACGAACGAGTTCATTTTGCGGCTGTTCTCGCGCAGTAGCATGCACAATTGTTTTCCGTCGGGAGATCGAATCACGCCGGGCTCGCAGAGGTGAGCCTGAGGGTGACTGACAACCTCGGTGGGGTCACTCCAGGAGAGCCCGCCATCGCTGGAAACCGACTTGAAGACGATGAACTTGTCGACCTTCTTGGCATCCCGCAGGAAACGACCATCGTCGTGGAAAAAGGTCATGTAGCGGCCATCGTTGAGCCGCGCAAGCGAACTCATGGCCACAATGCCGCCAAAGTTGCCAATGGGCTCCAGTGGGCTCCAGTTCTCCCCGTCATCTTCAGAGACGGCCATACGAATAGGATAAAGGCCCGAGAACATGATGAGCCGTTTGGTGCCCGCCTTGTCGACCACGCGAAAGATCGTCGGCACCTCCATCGAAGTGGACCAGTTTTCCGGCACCGGCAGACGATCGGACCACGTAAGCCCTCCGTCGTTGCTGCGTTTCATGACGATTCCACCCCGGCCATGTCCCTTCGGGTAGACGATAATGATCGTCTTGTTGTCTTCCAAAAGGACCGTCGTCGGGTGGCCCAAGTACTGCCCCGGTTCACGATCGACGATGATTTGACGGCTTTCGTCGCCGGCCAGGTCGATCAGCGGAATCGAGTACCCTCGTGGTTGCTTCGCCGGCGCTGCAGCCGCCCCGCCTTTTGTGTCGGCCGCGGTGGCAGTCAAAGAAAGAATGAGTACCACCAGCATGCTGGAAAAGGTCGCTGCGAGCAGCGTGGAAAACCGAGACTGCGAATCGAGGGCAAAGGAGCGAGGTGCAAACATGCTCAGGAATGTCTCCGGATAGAATCGGGAACGATGCAAATTGATTTCAACGAGTTCCAGCCAACGCAATGCTTGGGCCTCCTGGGGTAAGTCGCCCTGTTTTTCGCATCGCATTGGCCAGCACCGAGTTTAGGCAAAAAAAGGGCGGTCTGCACGGATTGTCGCTTCGGTAAGGTTCGTGCCCGAATTCTGGTCACCATGCCGAGCGTCGAGAATTGGAGCGATCGTCAGTGGTCAGCAATTCATGGTAGATTGCAGTATTGCGGCCGGTGGGCTGCTTGGCTTTCGGGAATGCTCGGAGAAGCAGGGCATAAATGTCGTTTGGTCGTCGTGATTTGCTCGTTTGCGCTGGGTTGGTTCTGCTCACCGGTGCCGTGTATTCGCAGGTTCTCAACCACGGATTTGTCGGTTGGGACGACAACGCCTACGTGTACGAGAACCCTAACGTGCGAGACGGTTTGACCGCCTCCGGTATCAGTTGGGCCTTCACCTCCTCACATTCTTCTAACTGGCATCCGTTAACGTGGATGTCTCATATGGTCGACGTCGAACTCGCCGGCGTCGAACCAGGCGTTTGGCTGCACCACGGAACAAGCCTGCTATTTCATTTTTTCAATACGGTGCTGTTGTACGTCACATTACGGATTGCGACTGCGCCCGAGGCGAAACACGTCTCCCACCAGCAAATGTCTCCCGGGAAGCAAAAGGCGGGGCGCAAGGCAAAGCGAACCAAAGGGAAGCCGGATCTGCCGAAGGTTGCTGAGTGTGTTGAGTCTGGTTATCAGGCGGACCTGAGCGGCACGGCCACTTTCTGGGCGGCTGCTTGGGTCGCGGCGATGTTCGCACTTCACCCACTTCATGTGGAGTCAGTCGCCTGGATCTCGGAGCGCAAGGATGTGCTAAGCACGTTTTTCGGACTGTTAACGATCGTGGCCTATGTGCTGTATTCCCGTCGTCCGTTCTCTTGGATGCGGTACCTGCCGGTTCCGGTGCTCTTGGCGCTGGGTCTGATGTCCAAGCCAATGTTGGTGACTTGGCCCGTGCTGTTATTGCTGCTTGATTTCTGGCCGCTGGGTCGCCTTGCAAGTGCCAGACAGCAACTCGGCCAAGGCGGGTGGCTGCGGTCGCGAGTGGTATTGGAAAAGATTCCTCTGGTGGTCTTGGTGTTCATCTCGGCGACCGTAACGTTTCTTATACAGCAACAAGGAGGTTCCGTACGCTCCTGGGGTGAAATGTCCCTGGGCTACCGGATCGCCAACTCCTCGTTAGCCTACGTGATGTATCTTTGGCAAACACTGTGGCCCGCCGACTTGGCCTTTTTCTACCCCATCGACGTTCACCAGCGACCCATGTTGGGACTGCAGGTGATCGGTGCGGTCTTGGTGCTCTCCGCGATCACGTTCTTGGTGGTCTGGCAGCGACAACGCAGGCCATACCTGTTGACCGGATGGCTGTGGTTTGTGGTGAGTTTGTTGCCCGTGATTGGCTTGGTGCAAGTTGGTGGTCAAATGCGGGCGGACCGCTACATGTACATTCCGCAGATTGGTCTCCTGGTGATGGTGGGATGGACGTGTGCTCAATTCGCGATCAACGCATCGCGTCGACAAGCGGTGGCAGCGCTTGCGATGGTGTCCGTGGTGATGGCATGCGGCTTAACCTGGCGGCAGGTCGGCACATGGAAAAGCAACGCCACGTTGGCTTCGCAGGCATTGGCTGTAACGGTAAACAACGCGGTGGCGAATTATTTGATGGGCGCTTCGCTTCAAAAGGCGGGTGAGTCCGAAGAAGCCATTCCTTATCTACGTGAAGCGGTCCGTCTGAATCCACTCGACGTGTTTGCAGCCCATGACTTGGCCGTGATCTTGTTTCAAAAGAAAGAACTGGATGAAGCCGCGCTCCACTTCGGGTACACGATCGAGAACAACCCTTCCTTTGCCCAAGGTTATTCTGGTTTATCGGCCGTGGAAGAATCGCGGGGCAACGATGCTCAGGCGTTGGAGTACGCCCAAAGGGCGGTGGAGCTCGAGCCGGAGAACTTCGGCTTTCAAATGAATCTTGCGACCATGTTCGAAAAGCTGCAGCAATGGGAGCAAGCGGCACAGCGATACGAAGTGGCGGTGACGAAACCGTCGTTTTCAGAATCGGCGAATCGCGACCGAGCGTTGGGATACCTTCGCTTGGCGATGATGCACATACGGCTGGGTGATTTGGATACCGCGGAAAGTGCGCTGAATCAGGCTGCCAAACTCGACCCTGCAAATGCCACCATTCACAGCCAGTTGGGATCCTTGGCGCTGGAACGGGGGAAAGCGCGTGAAGCGGTCGCACACTGCCGCAAAGCACTTCAGGTGGATCGACAACAGTTGGAGGCGATCAATACACTCGCGTGGTTAATGGCGACACAACGCGATTCGGCGATTCGCAACGGGGAACAAGCGGTGAGCTTAATCGAGCCCGTGTGCCAGCAGTTGGAAGCTCCGCCTGCGGCGTTGCTCGATACGTTGGCCGCTACTTATGCCGCCGCGGGCCGCTACGAAGAAGCCGTTGCTACGGCCCAACGAGCCATATCCGAGGCCGAGAAAGCCGGAGATGCCGCGTTGGTTGAGGAGATTCGCGACCGCCTGAATCGATATCGTCGGGGCGAAGCAATTTACGAAGGGTAGAAGACGCTGCCCCATGGGTAAGTTCGGTCTACGGTTGTCCGGTCGATTCCAAGACGCTCAGCCAAAGCTCGCCCTCGGGACTTACTTGCTTTCGACCGGTGATCGTCTGATGCATGGGCACGTGTACGATGCGACCATGGTACTCGCCGATGACCATCTCGGTCTTGCCACACATCGCCGCATGCACCGCATTTTGTGCCAGCCGCCAACAGTACACACTGTCTGACGGTGTGGCCGGAACACTGCGGAGCATGTAGCTGGGGTCGATGTACTTGAGATTTAGTTCGCACTTTATCTCTGCGAAGTATTCCTTGATCTTGCTTGCCAGGTAAGGGCCGATGTCTTTGAGCTTTTCGTTTCCCGAAGCATCTCGCTCGGCTTGTTCGTGTTCCAGCAGGTCTTGTCCCGCGCCTTCGGCGACGACGATTACCGCGTGACGGCGTCGTTGCAGCCGTTCGTGCAGACTCGCGAGCAGTCCGCGGGGGCCGTCTAACTGGAAAGGAACTTCCGGAATGAGCGTAAAGTTTACATGACTGGCAGCCAGGGTCGCGTGCGCGGCGATGAACCCGGAGTCGCGGCCCATCACCTTCACGAGCCCGACACAATGCGGAGCTCCGTGCGCTTCCATATGAGCACACTGAATCGCCTCCACGGCTTGGCTGAACGCCGTATTGAACCCGAAGCTTTGATCGATGAACTGAATATCGTTGTCGATCGTCTTAGGAACGCCAATCACGCTGATCGAGAGCCCTCGGCGTTCGATCTCTTCGACGATTGCCGACGCGCCGCGCATCGTACCATCGCCACCAATGACGTACAGAATGTTGACCTCGCGTTCGACGAGTCGATCGACGATGGCCTCCGTGCCAGGGGTTCCACGCGATGAGCCTAGGACGGTGCCCCCTTGCTCGTGAATGTCGGCGACCATGTCGGGGGTTAGCTGAATGATCTCGTCGGCGTATTTGTCGTGAAATCCCCAGTAGCCGTACCGGAAACCCAAAAATTCGCGAACTCCGTATCGGTAGTGCGAGACCATCACCAGCCCGCGAATCACATCGTTGATGCCGGGGCACAGTCCACCGCAAGTCACCACGGCGGCGGTGGTATCTTGGGGGTCGAAGAAGATCTTCTTTCGTGGGCCAGCCAGGGCCAACGATGAGGCGCGGTCTTCGGTTGCCGGGGCCTCCGCCCTTACTTTGTCGTCGAGCAAGATCCGGTCGCTGTCTTCAACAAATTGGGCCTCGCTAACCACCGTGCTGGGTGAAACCCAGAACGGTGAATCGATGGTGGCGTTGCCCAGCGTTTTGATCGTGAAATCGTCTTCGGGGTGAGTATTGTCCGGCTTGGCGGTGGACATTGTCTTCTCTTCTCCGTGATGGGGACAATCGCCGGTATTCTTTGGAGGACTATCCTTCTATCTATGAGATGTCGCCCCCTTTGTTCAAGGGGGCAAGGTCTTGTTATATCCATCCGGCCGCCCGTTCGGGGCCTGTTGGGCTCGCGTTCCGTTGCGGGTTTACTTGGTTCTACCGCGATTCAGCACTCCTACTCTTTATCCAGATTTGACGTGTGTTCACCGGCTCGAAGGAACGAACCGTAGACGGAAATGCCGGCACGGAGCATCTCGCAAAGTGATGGGAAGCGAGATCGTCCGTACACCAAAGGGTTTCTCAGCGAGCGCCGACGGTCGCATGTTGGGAAAGCTGCAATCGCTCGGCGAGTTGTCTGCACCAGTTTGCCATGCTCTCAGCGTCCAGCACCCCGTAAGCATGTTGCCACAAGGCGTCGCGTTGCTCGGGTGTCAATCTCTCTGCAAGCCGGTCGAACTTGCGGCGATAGTCGTCCTTCACCGGGGTGTACGTGTCATACAGGGTGCGCAATGGGTAGCGAGCTTGGAATTCTCGGCCGTCCTTCATTTCAACGGTCAACAGCCCCGCCTTGAGGGGATCGTGCACCGGTCGTACTCGGGCTGCCACGCTCAGCATGCTCTCGTCAGCGATGTTCTCTGCGGTGTATTGATCCAAGAACGCATCGCCTTCGAGCAGCAAGAACGCGAGCCCCAGGTTCACGCTCATTTGGGCATCGATCACGCTGACGGGTTGGTGGAAATCGTCAATCTTCTTGAAGTACAGCGTTTCTCGGGATTGTGGGATATAAACTGTGATGCGTTCGATGTCATCGACGCGAAGCGGTTGCGACTCTTGAATCGTTGTAAGCGTTTCCAGCCATGGAATGACTCCCTGCGAACAGGAGTAGAACTTAGGCTTCACGTGCAGGATGGCATCGCATTGCGCAATGCGAGAGGTTAACTGTTTCCTGTCGGGTTCAAACCCCAATGCTGCCAACAAGCCGGCTGGCCCGTCCATACTTCTGGGGGCTCCGCGAAAGCCGTTTGCTGCCAGTCGTGTACTTTCGATGGCAAGTTGCTGCGAGCGTGCGACGTGGATCTTCTTCTCGTCGGTTCCGTCGTGATAGTACTGGAACAATCCGTTCGCCCCGCCGGCTGCGAACCCCATCGCGGAGACAATCTGCTCATCCGTTAGATGAAACAGCTTCGCACTGGAGGCAGCCGCCCCGACGCCGCCGCAGATGCTGCTGGGCATCCACCCTTGCCGGTGAAGTTTGCCTGCGGGTTGGCGGTTCATGGCGGTCGCCAGGCGATCGCTGAGCTGATATGACACGGCCAGTGCTGTGAGGAATTCGCGGCCCGAGCTGTCCATGTATTCAGCAGCAGCCAATGGAGCTGGTACGGCGATGCACGAGGCTCGAAGCTGATTGCGAAGATTACTGTCGTCGATCTCGTGTCCGTGGATGGCGAAGGCGTTGATTGCCGCGGCCGTGGCCAACGGGAGTTTTGAGCCGGTTACCAGTTCGGTGGCCTCCTTACGACCGCCCGTGTCCTTTAGCTGGCGGAATCGCCGGACTTGTTCGAGTTGTGACGTGTGCGCCAGTACGCCAACCCAATCGCATACCGTGAATCGAAGCTTGGTGACGATCTCTTCGTCGAGATCCTCGAATTCGAGCGGATTGATCGCCTGAGCCCATTCAACGGCCACCGGTTGTGCTACCGACGAGGTGTCGCTGAGGCAAAGAGTGACCAAAGCAACGAGCGTGACCTTGAGGCCACATGGAATCACCTCGGAATGCAACTTCATAGCGGTTCCTTTGAATAGCCGGAATACTCCACCTAGCCTAACCTGAGTCGCATCTCCTCACCATCATGGTGAGCTCGTTCACTGTGGTACGCGGCTTGACTCGGGGTGTTCTGCAAGGCACAGTGGGGCCCGTCTCTGTATGGCCCGTAGTCCTTGAGTGTTACGAACACAAAGGTTTCGTTGCATTGGATATACCTCCAGCCCATTCTGGCCTTGGAACGCTCGATTACGTGGCCGTGGGGCTCTATCTAGCCGGAATTCTTGGGCTGGCCCTGTTCGTTGCGCGTGATCGCGGTACGACCGAAGAGTTCTTTCTCGGCGGTCGACGCATGCCTTGGCTGGCCGTGGGGCTGAGCATGTTCGCCACGCTGCTCTCGACGGTGACCTACCTGGGAACCCCTGGAGAAATCGTACGGCACGGTATCGGAATGTTCACGGCGAATTTGGCGCTGCCATTTAGTTTCGTATTCATTTTTTGGGTCATCGTTCCCTTCTTCATGCGACTGCGGCTTACCAGTGCGTACGAGTTTCTCGAGATGCGGTTTGACTATCGCACGCGATTGCTGGGGGCCACTTTGTTCATTTTGTTGCGGTTCGGCTGGATGGGGGTGGTGGTTTACACGTCCTCGATGGCGATCAACGCGATGACCGATATCCGCATCGAGTACGTCATCGCTGTGGTTGGGTTGTTTGCCACGATCTATACGGCCATCGGTGGAATTCGCGCCGTGATCTGGACCGATGTGATTCAGTTCTTTCTGCTCTTCTCGGGTGCCGCGCTCACGGTTGTTTACGTGGCCTACATGACAGGCACGGGGCCGGCCCAGTGGTGGAGCAAAGTATCCGAGATGCGTGGCGAGCACACGGCGCCGCTGCTATTCAGTTGGGATATTACCGAGTCGCGGACCGTGTTCACGTTTGTCTGCCATGCCTTTTTCTGGACCATCTGCACCTACGGTTCGGACCAGGTTGTGCTGCAACGGTACTTCACGACTTCCTCGGAAACGGCCGCTCGCAAGAGTTACATCATGTCTGCCCTGTCGGACATCTCCTTGGCCGTGGTGCTGTGCTTGTGCGGGCTTTCGCTGTTGGCCTTCTATCTGCAACTACCCGACCACTTGCCCGAGGGGCTTCACCCGACCAGTGAAGGTTTTGCCGACAAGCTGTTTCCGTACTTTATTGCGCACCAGTTACCACCGGGCGTCGGAGGCTTCATTCTTGCCGCGCTGCTGGCGGCGGCGATGTCCAGTTTGGATTCAGGCGTGAATGCCATCACCGCTGTGGTGACCACGGATATTCTAAAACCCAACGCCAAGGACCAGTCGGTGAAGTCAGACGGAATCGCGGTCGCGCGGACGCTGACGCTCGTCATCGGAGTGATCGCCACCGGGTCGGCCTATTGGGCCTACAACATCTCGGGCTCGGTCAATATTGTCGAGTTGATGAGCAAGACCTTCAATCTCTTTGTGGGGCCTTTGGCCACGTTGTTCTTTGTGGGAATGTTCATTCGCAGAGCGGGGCCCGTCAGCGCGATTGGGGGCTGCTTTGGAGCACTTACGGTGACCGTTCTTTGGAATTACTGGCGCGAAATCTTCCAGACGGAGTCGGCTCCAACCTTTACGCTGGCAATCGCCGCTCCGCTAATATCCGGTCTATTCATCGCCTGGTTTCTGAGTTGGGTATTCCCGGCGGTCGACGACAAGCCTGCGATGTGGACCTGGAAGTCGGTCATGTCGCGAATCGAGAAAGATTGATCTGGCGGACAGGCAGTGTCCAACGATGGAGCAATGTCCCATGATGGATTCCGATCCAGCGCCCGTGGATCTGAGTATCGTGGCGAGCGAATTGAACCAGTTCGTGCCGCCAAAGGTTTTTGATGCACACGCCCATTTCTACGACGCGGCCCATTTTCGAATTCCGCCCGGATTTTGTAACCAAGGGCCGCCCGCGTGCGGGTTGGATGCATACCGTGAATTGATGGGGCACATCTTGCCCGATCGTGAGTTGAGCGGACTTTTCTTCGCCATGCCCTCGGCAGAATTGGATGACAAGGCGGCCAATCAATTTCTACTGCGTGAGATTTCCCGCGATAACCGCTCTCGCATGCAGCTACTTATTACGCCGACAACATCGGTTGACGAGATCGAAGCGTGGGCCGCAAATAGATCTATTGTCGGGTTGAAGGTTTATCATTGCTATGCCGACTGCGAACCAACATTCGAGGCCCCCATCGCGGCGATGATCACCGAGGACCAGTTGGCGGTTGGCAATGCCCATGGGTTAACGATCACGTTGCACATGGTTCGTCAACGGGCCATGGCCGACCCGATGAATCAACGACAGCTTCGCGACTATGCCGTCAGGTATCCGAACGTACGCTGGATTCTGGCGCACGCTGCGCGGGGGTTTAATGTCTACGATTTACAGGAAGGGATCGACTCGATCAGGGACTTGGAGAATATATTTTCCGACACTTCTGCCATCACCGAAGCGTCGGCCCTGAGTGCGGTGATACAATCTCTCGGGACAGAGCGCGTGATGTATGGTTCCGACTTTCCCGTGAGTCACCTGCGCGGGCGCTGCGTTACGTTGGCCGATTCATTCCTGTGGTTATCGCCGGAAAATGTCGATGCCAAGGCGCCCTATGGTAAGGTGGGCATGTGCTGGGTTGGCGTCGAGTCGCTTCGTGCCCATCGATTGGCCTGCCAACAACTGGGGCTTGCCGACACAGTGATTGAAGATATTTTCCACAACAACGCCGTGCGATTGCTGGGGGTGGATTGACGTTCGGCCGATTCACAAGGTACGAACTATCCTGGGGCTCGTGATCTTCCTGATCTAGCTTAAGATGTAGACTAGGACGAAAACCAGAAGCACGGTGGCTGCGGAAGAGGAACACCCGCTGACCGTCTGGATGCCGTGCTCTGCGGCGAGTTTCTCGACGGCTTCTTTGGCCTCTTTTAGCCCTGCGCCGGTGTGTTCTCGATAGATCTTGATGGCGGCAATCTTGCGGTGATGAGCAAGTTGCGTGAGCACTTCGGCTTCCCATTCGCCTGGGTTCGTGTCTGTAGAGGGAGGGAGTTTTCCCTGCTCCAGGAATTCGATCGCCTGGCGAGCCTCCAACAATCCGGTGCCGGTATGTTCGCGATATCGTTTGATCGCCTCGATCTTGCGACCGTCTTGAATCAACTCGAGCAACTCGTTGGAGAAGTCTTGCGTGGGCGTGCCCGCCTCACTGGGCAGCTTCGCTCCACAGCGAGAACAAAGCGGCGTACCAATTGGGTTTGCGTGTCGACAATTGGAACAGGAAATCATCGAGGAAATCCTGTGATGAGAACTAGCTGCTCTTGTCCGTCGAAGGCGATAGCCACTCGGCAATACCTTGGATGATAACGTACAGCGCAGGGGTAATGAGGACGCCCAGCACGGTGGAAATCAGCATTCCACCAAAAACCGCGGTACCCAATGCCTGTCGACTGGCGGCGCCGGCACCACTGGCAATAACGAGGGGAATCACACCGAGGATAAAGGAGAACGCGGTCATCAAGATCGGGCGAAACCGCAGCCGCGATGCTTCGGCGGCGGCCTCGAGAATGGTGAGCCCCTCTGCTCGCCGCTGTTTGGCGAATTCTACAATCATGATTGCGCTCTTGCTGGCCAGGCCAATGAGCAGTACCAAACCGATTTGTGTGTAAATGTTGTTATCGAGCGAACGAAGCCATGTGGCGATCATCGCCCCCAGAATCGCTAGTGGGATAGAGAAGATAACCGCTAGAGGAATGTTCCAACTTTCATATTGGGCCGCCAGGAACAGGAATACGAAGACGAACGCGATCGCGAAGACAAACGGAGCCTGATTGCCGGCCTCAAGCTGCTGGTAAGTAACGCCGGACCACTCGTACCCCATCGAAGTTGGCAATAGCTGGCTTGCCAATCCTTCCATGGCGGTAACCGCCTGTCCGGAGCTATAGCCAGCGGCAGCTTGCCCCGTGATGGTGGCCGTGGGAAAGAGATTGAAATGGCTGATCGTTTGTGGCCCCACGGTCTCTTGTACGGCGACTAAAGTGCTTAGCGGGATCATGTCCCCGAATCGATTGCGAACCTGTAACTGGTTGATGTCGTCGACCTTGCTGCGAAATTCGCTATCTGCCTGCACCATCACCTTGTACACCCGCCCAAAGCGATTGAAGTCGTTGACGTAGAGGGAACCCAGGTTTGCTTGTAAGGTGCTGAAGATAGTCTCCAAGGGCACGCCTTCTTTGCTGGCCTTGGTACGGTCGATGTCGAGAAAGATCTGAGGGACATTGGTTTGAAGGTTGCTGTTCATGCGGGTGAGTACAGGGTCCTGCATCCCTGCCGAGACCATGTCTGTTGCAATGGCTTGCAGTTGTACCAGCCCGGCCGATTCCCGATCCTGGAGTTGGAACTCAAAGCCTCCGGCGTTCCCCAGGCCATCGATTGGCGGTGGCATGAACGTCAGCGAGATGGCGTCTTCGATCTGTGACGTTCGTGCCGTGACCGACTGCATGATGGGTACGATCTGTAAATTCTTGGACGTACGTTCATCCCAAGGGTCGAGCACCACGAAACAACAGCCGCTGTTGGTGCGGAACAAGCTATCCAGGATGGAATATCCCCCGATCGAAATCACGTTGGCCACGCCATCGGTGTCGGAGAGGATCGCGTTCACTCGATCGAGAACCTCGGCGGTTCGTTCGAGCGTGGCCCCATCGGGCAATTGCACATTCACGAAGAAATACCCTTGATCTTCGTCGGGGATGAATCCCCCGGGAACTTCCATGAAGCTCCAGACCGTTGCCGCGTAGAACCCTAGCATCGCAAGTGCAACGATCGCGGTTCGCCGTAATAGAGTGCCGACGATGCCCGCGTACCGTTTGGTGGTGACATCAAACACTTTGTTGAATGCCGTAAAAAACACGCCATGCTTGGTCTTGGTGGGGCGCAAAAGAATGCCACACAAGGCAGGGCTTAGCGTCAGCGCGTTGATGGAAGAAAAAATGGTCGCCGTGGCAATGGTAAGGGCGAATTGCTGATAGAGCCGGCCCGTAATTCCACTGAGCATGGCACTGGGCACGAACACGGCCAGCAAAACCAGTGTGGTGGCAATCACAGGCCCCGTAATCTCGCCCATCGCCTTCTCGGTGGCTTCCTTTGCCGGCAGGCCCTCGGTGTCAATAATCCGCATTGTGTTTTCGACGACGAGGATGGAGTCGTCGACCACGATTCCAATCGCCAAAACCAGCCCGAATAGCGAAAGGGTATTGATTGACATGTCCAGCGGCATCATCACAGCCAGCGTGCCGATCAGCGAGACCGGGATCGTAATCGTCGGGATAAGCGTGATGCGGAGATCCTGCAAAAACACATAGACGGTGAGAATTACAAGCAACGCTGCTACGAAGAGCGTCTCAACCACCTCACGAATCGAGGAGGTCACGAAGAGGGTCGTGTCGAAGACAATGCGGTATTCAACACCCGTGGGGAATTTCGCTGAGAGCCTCTCCATTTCTGCTTTGATGCCTTCGGCCACCGCCAAAGCATTGGCACCGGGCAACTGGTAGACCCCCAAAGCGATCGAGGGAGCCTCGTTTAATTCGACGAACATGTTGTACGCCTGGGCGCCTAGTTCTACGCGAGCCACATCTTTTAGGCGCAATACGCGTCCGTCGTCACTCGTTTTGACGACGATGTCCTCGAACTGCTCGACGGACGTCAGTCGACCAAGGGTATTGATGGTGTATTGGAAATTCTGCCCGCTCGGTGCTGGAGGCGCCCCGATCTGCCCGGCTGCGACTTGTACATTCTGGTCCTGCAAGGCCGCCACGATGTCGTTGGTCGTAAGGTTGCGGGCAGCTAGTCGATTCGGGTCAATCCAAATCCGCATTCCGTAGTCTTTAGCACCGAAGACGACAATTTCGCCGACACCTGGAACACGACTCAAAACGTCCTTGATGTTCAGATTGATGTAGTTGCTTAGGAAGAGTTCGTCGTAGTCGCCATCCGGCGAAACAAGATTGACTAACAAGGTGATGTTGGTCGACTGCTTCTTGACCGTAATGCCCTGCTTACGCACTTCTTCCGGAAGTTGTGGTTCAGCGATCGACACTCGGTTTTGGACCAGCACGGTGGCCATATCGATATCGGTGCCAACCTCGAAGGTGACCGTAAGCTCCATTTTCCCATCGTCGGAGCTCTTGGAAGACATGTAGATCATGTCTTCGACACCGTTGACTTGCTGCTCGATGGGCGTGGCCACCGTGTCCGCGATCACCGATGCACTTGCCCCCGGGTAGGTAGCCGAAACTTTCACCGTAGGTGGCGTGATGTCCGGGGTTTTTTCGATGGGCAGCAATCCAACCGTGATGAGCCCTGCCAGGACGATCACTATGGAAATCACACCGGCAAAGACTGGCCGGTAGATGAAAAAGCGTGAAAACATGAGAACTCACTGGTCGCAGGAAAGCAATATTGGACTACTGCCCGGCTTTGTTCGCATCCGAAGCGTCAGCAGGTGTGTCACTCGTGGGCTGTTCGACCTTTTCAAGGGCAGGTGTCTTGGGCGTCGATGTTTGAACCTGATTCGGTGTAACCGGTAGTCCCGGTCGAGCCTTCTGTATGCCTGTCACGATGTAGAGATCGTCGACCGTCAGTTGCGGTTGTTTGACTTCTGGTGTTCCGGGTTCTACGTCTTCCTCGACATTCGGAAGGATGACTCGCATGTCACCGACAAGCTGCCCCGTGTTTACATGCCGAGTCTC
Source organism: Pirellulales bacterium (assembly GCA_965227275.1). Lineage (GTDB taxonomy): Bacteria > Planctomycetota > Planctomycetia > Pirellulales > JAEUIK01 > CAZNXE01. The sequence goes on from CBDDFU010000001.1 coordinate 5,240,301, forward strand.
GACGATGTTGTCTTTCCCGAGGATGAAGATGTACTTGCCAGCCAGATCCGCGGAGATAGCGCGATCTTTTACCAGTAGACGCTCTTCTTTTTCGCCCTCGATACGTACACGCACAAACATTCCCGGCTGCAGAATGCCCAGTGGGTTTGGGAATAGACCACGAACCTCAATCGTCCCCGTCTGTGCCGAGAAGGTGTTGTCCACATAGTCGATGACCCCTTTGTGCGGGAAACCCTGCTCGTCTAACAGTCCAATGCTGACGGGGTGATTCTGGGTTCCATTGCGAGGCCTTTGCCGTTCCAGCCCGTCACGCAGATACTCCAGGGCATCGCGTTCACTTACTTCAAAGTACCCGTATACCTGATCGGTTTGGACGATCGAGGTCAGCAGTGTTTGCTCGGAAGCGCCGACCAGGTTTCCGACATCGACCAGGTTGCGGCCAATGATGCCGCCGATGGGGGCATGGATCTTTGTATAACCCAAGTCGATTTGGGCTTGTTCGACGGCGGCGTTGGCTTCTTCGAGAGCCGCGGCTGCTACCGCCGCTTCGGCCCTTGCCTCTTCCAGTTCTTCCTGCGTGATGGCTCCCCGATTAAACAAGTCCTCACGTCGGGCGAGTTGGGCTTGGGCTAATGCCAAATCGGCTTTTCGTGAAGAGGCCTGAGCGTTGGCATAATCGAGCCGAGTGATGAACGGAGCTTGCTCGATCTCGAACAGGAGCTGGCCTGCTTCAACCTTCGTGCTTGGCGTGAAACTGATCTTTTCGAGAAAGCCTTGTACGCGAGCCCGGATTTCCACCGATTCGAAGGCGGAAAGGGTTCCGGTGTAGTCCGCGTAGTCGGCGGTTTCCATACGCACGGGGTGGGCAACCGTTACCTCTGGGGCCGGTCTTGGGGCCGTGTTTTCCTCCCCTGGCCTGCAACCGCTTACCCCAATCAGGGCGAGGGCCAAGATCCAACGTGTCATATGCTCACTCCCAGCGCCAGCAGTCGATCGTCGCCGTGCAAAGAAGTCTTATGTGCACGGAAGAAGGCACAATATCAGAAATATACCTCCGAAAAGCAAGGCGATCGTACACCGCGCAAGAAAAACACCGTGGACAACACAGCATTCCAAAAGAAGCTGCATCATCCACGGTCTAGATCAAGAATTTGAAATGATTCGATGGCCCTTGGCCGCCTGGGATGATCCAATCACATCAAGCGTTTTATTTGAAATTTCCCAATCACGGCCAACTCCATTGCGCTAGTTGCGACGCGACCGCTTGCGGTATGCAAATCCGAATAGCCCGACCATCCCGAGCAATGCCAACACGCCTGTCGAAGGTTCCGGCACGGGGGTAATGAAGCCACCAATGGCTCCACCTGGGTATTCCGACGTGTGAACCATCAAAAAGAAGTCGCCGTTTTGAAGGCCCGAGAGCACCGACGAAATCGGGAACGTCGGTGCCATCGGTTCCAACGGAGTGGCGTCGGTGTCTTCCCACAGGCCAGCGACCGTTCCCGCCGCGGCGTTGAAGACCATGTCATCATCATCGTCACCACCACGAGGCACGCCGAAGATGTTCAACACATGCTGCGTGCCGGCGGTGTCTCCAAGCAAGTTGGGGGAGAGGTTTGCCAGCAGTGCGACATTATGCAAATGGATTGCCGTGACATTGTCATCGGTGCTGCCGGGGGTGATGGTCCCATCCAGATCTAGGTCGGTGAGCTGAATGTTATAGCTCAGCGTAGTACCGGCTGGGTTACCGTCGGGCTGCGTAAGCGTGAACGTGGCCGTAGCGGAGGAGGTTGCCGCGGAAGAGTTGATTCCTCCGCTGATCACGTTCGCGCTATTCAGGGTAGCTTCGTATTGGGTCACGATCGTGGCAGCAGACACAAGTGAAGGTGCGGATAGCGTGAAAGCGAGGGTCAATGCAATGGATTTCATTGAACTAGTTCCTAGTAGTTTGTGATATGGGGATTGAAAGCATGGAACGTAAGCATGGTCAATTGAATTGCGGAGCTAGTGCGTGGGTTACCCACGCTTTTGCCGCCGCCGCAGAACACAGCTCAACAAAACAGCCGAGCCAATCGAGGCGATCGTCAGAGTCGAAGGTTCGGGCACGATCATCTGCTGCATGGCAGCCCGACCGGCAGCAACCGAACTTTGGCTGATCGTACCGTTTGGGTCGTATTCCCAGGAAAGCAGGAACGGGTCGGTTGCCTCGTGCGAGGGCGAATCGATGGAGATCGCAATTCCATACACTCCGGAGCTTGCAGAGTTTGGAACCAGCGAAAAATTGCCATGGGTATCCCAACCGGGGGGCGAAGCATCGTAGGTGCCAAACAACATGCCGGTTTGAGGAATGCTGGTTCCCGTCACCGTATAGGAAGGTACGGGGCTGCTGTTGGTATTGCCGAACCCGTCAATCGTTGGTGAATCGATCACGAGACTCGTCGATGTTGGCACGATGGCCGAACCGTTCCAGTACATCAGGCTCGATGTCACGTTCAGGTACAGGTCCGAACCGTCGGGCACGCCATTGCCGGGGCTCAATACGCCGATGCCAGGAAGGTCCGTGGTGATCAGCACACCGGCGACGTTGATGAATGGGCCGGGGACGAAGTTGGGGGGAACGTAAAGATTGTTGTTTCCATCCAGGAACACATCGATGGGCACACCGTGGCCCGTGGCCGCGCGGCATGTCATCGCAATCATCAAGACGGCGATAGAAAGTAGCGATTTATTCATGGTTTCCCTTTGTGGGTAAGTTTGGTGAAATGTCGTGGTGTGCACGCAGGGCGCGCACGCTGAGGCGCTTGGGTTGTGCGAGGCAGAAATTGCACCGCACGGGGAGTTGAGCCGCAGCACGACACGAATGTCAGTAAAGTGGTGCGCACCGAGAAACGAGCGGATACCCGTTTCTGCGTGCGTAACTAGTTCGTTGCCCGCACGTGCAGGCGACGTTTGCTGCAAAACTCAGTTCAAAGACATTAGCGTTGCCTAACTAGATGAATGCCGGACGTACTACCGGTCAGTTCGAAATCAAAGCATGATCGGGTCGTGCAAAGTTGTTCCCTTCGTCGGCGAATCCTTTGATCTGCGTTGCGTCGATCGATTGGACATGCCCGTCGGCGAAGAGATAGTGAGCGACCCCCTTCGTGTTGTCGATCGCATGGCTGCTCCAGTGGCGATCGGGTTGAATTTCCTGGATCAACCACAGCCAGACCTGTTGGTTTTCGATCCGTTGCGGAGTGAACCAGGTGTTAGGATGACAATGCTCGAAATAGAACGATTCGGGATCTCTCAGATCGGACCCTTCGAACACCGTAATCGTCTGCGACGTGGCCTGAATGAAATTAATCTTCAGGCGTGAATCGGGTCCGGGCAGAGCGAGATATCCGTTGAGGACATAACTCGTACCTTCGTTCTCGAGCCGCTTTTCGCCGTTGGGATCGTCGGGACAAATTCGAATCTCGTCGACCGCTTCGACAAAAGGATCCAGGGTGTAGACCCACGATTTTTCGTCATCTCCGTGATAGGTTTTTGGGAAGGAGCCCTTGTTGTTCTGTGTGAACTGCTCAATCCCTAGACCAATTTGCCGCAAGTTGTTTGCGCACCGGGTAACCCTCGCAGCTTCGCGCGAGTAGATCACCGCTGGCACCGTGATCCCGACTAGAATGCCAACGATCGCGATGACGACGAGCAACTCGACCAATGAGAATCCGTTGTGAGGCTTGTTCATCTTGGAATGTCGAAGATTCGAGTAAACGGTTGAAGAACGTTGGACCGTCAGCGGATCTGGCTGGCGCCATACGCACTCACGCGTGCACAACGTCACCGAATGGATGAGAAACGAGACGCCCGCGCTCGCGTGAGCGCGCAAGGAGCCAGTCAGACACTCCGCTGGCGAGTCTTCTGAAAAGATTCGCCCTTGGGTTGCAGTTCATCAGGGCTGGATTGGATCATCTCGAATCACAGCACTGAGCGTCTAAGACGCGAACGAAGGGGATTTTGGAACTCTCTTGGAAAAACCCGTGAGTCATGCCAAGCAGAGCATCCGTTACCCATGCAAACCCGAACGAATTGAAGACTCGCCAGGATTAGGCGCGAGGAGGCGGGAGCGGCGGGCAGTGCGATACGGTGTATCGGTGTTGAAGGGCAGGCGGAACGATACCTGCAGGTGACAGCTCGTTTTCGTAGTCTACGTTGGCCGGTGGTGTAATCACCGAACCCAAAGCAAGCCACAGAGAGTGCAGCCCGCTGCACTTGGCGGCATCGACCATGCAGAACCATGAAGTGCTAGAAGAATTTTTTGAGGGTTCCGACTGCTCGGCAGAATGAGAGCAGCAAGATGGTGGCGATGCCTGCCCCGATTCGGTTCGAGCGGATTGCATATGACAGGCAACCTTTTCGACTTCTGCATCGCCTTGATCATGGGCGCAGCAGCTCTTTGCAGTTGTTTTCTGAGGCGTTGAGGCTGCGAGCGCCTTTTTTTCCGCAAGCTGCTCTAACACAAAGGCCGGCGGAGTGACGTGGTTCTTTCGAGCCCAGGCAAGGCGTTCTTCCAGGGTCGTGCAGCAGCAGCTTCGCCAGCATTGTTCGGCCGAGGAACAACCGCAACGGCCATGTTGGCAGGGGTAAGCTTTTGCAGAAGAAGCTGAAGAAGTGCCCTGTGCGAACTCGGGGACGGGAAGCCCCACCAGGGCCACCAGATACACTGCGAGAGCGCAAAAACCCTGGAATCGCCGGTAAACCGGGGATATTGGGTTGAAAATGGTTCGCGCTCGCATGGAGAGTTGCCGTACAAGGTTTACGGCGCCTCGTTTCTCATCAATACCGGTATATGTGAGCAAACTTGCCGTGTCAAATCGTTGCGACAATTTATCCCAGGTTTTCTCCCTCGGACCCGGTCACAGCGAGTTGGCCCAGTGCCGAAGATCAAAAAAGATGGGCTGGCTGCAACCATGGCAACCAGCCCATTGAAAGTTTTACTGATCGTCGTTGCCCTTTTGAGGCTTAGACGGTCACGCTTACGCCAGGAACCGCAATCGACGGCTTGGGGGGAGCCGCATCCCAGGCATAAGTGTTGGGCGAGAGGTCAATCTCTGAGTTCATCACCTGATCCCAGGTGAGTTCCTTGCCGCAGTACGTGGCCATACGGCCCATAATGGCGGTCATGGTGCTGTAAGCCCCGTACTCCCCTTCGTTCAAGGGTTGGCCCGAACGAATGCTGGCGAACAGCTCGTCGTGCTCTTGTTGGTAGGGGTTCGGGCTCTTGCCGCGATACCGCCAACTCGAGCCGTCGGCACCTTCGATTTTCGCACCGCTGATGTTGGCCGAACCCTTGCTGCCATGCACGTGCTCGCTGACACTGCTCCAGCAGTTGGGAATGTGACGGCAGCAGCTAAACATTCGCGAGCCGTCTGCGTACTCATACTCCACGGCGAAGTGGTCGAAGATCTCGCCGTTGTCTTCGCCGGTACGCACTTGGCGACCGCCCATGCCTTGGCAACGGACGGGATACTCTCCCTTGAGCCAGTTGATGACGTCCAGGTTGTGGATGTGTTGTTCGACGATATGGTCGCCGCACAGCCAGTTGAAGTAGTACCAATTTCGCATTTGGTACTCCATCTCGGTCTGGCCTTCTTCACGCGGTCGCACCCACACACCAGCCCCGTTCCAATAGACCCGCGAGGCCACGATATCGCCGATGGCACCATCTTGCAGCCGCTTGATCGTTTCGATGTACGGGAACTGATGGTGACGCTGCAGGCCCACGCCGAGGGCCAACCCCTTCTTCTTTGCTTCGGCGGTCGAAGCAATCACCGAACGAACGCCCGGGGCATCCACGGCAACCGGCTTCTCCATGAACACGTGCTTGCCTGCCCCAATGGCGGCGGCCAGGTGAATGGGGCGGAAACCGGGTGGCGTGGCCAGAATGACCAGGTCGACATCCGAACCGATCACCTTCTGATAGGCGTCAAATCCAACGAAGCGACGATCCTTCGGAACGTCGATCTTGCCGATGATCTCTTTGTCTTTCTGCAACTGCTTCAGCTTGCCTTCCAAATTGTTCTCGAAGGCGTCCGCCATCGCCACGAGCTTGACGTTCTTGTCGGCCCGCAGGGCTTGGCTCGCAGCACCGGTGCCGCGACCGCCGCAACCGATGAGCCCGATGCGAATCGTGTCGTCTCCGGCAGCATGGGCAGTTCTGGGGACATTAAGTCCACCCAGCACGGTGGCGCCAACAAGGGAGGCTGTGGTGCCTTGGACAAATTGACGTCGCGACGTCAGCGAGCCGCCATGTTCTTGTTTTTGGTCGCTCATAAAATCATTCTCCGTCAACGGGCCGTTAAAAATTTCGGTAAAGGTTCAACCCTCGCTCCAGCGGTCAAAACTCCAGGCTAGACATCATCCAACGACTTGTGCTCGCGAGAGAGGTCTACTGTCGGTCTTGATTCTCTGGTACTTCGGCGGCACCCCAGTAAAGCAGCTTCTCCTCTTCGCTCGGTTCTTCGAGCGGTCGCACTACACGAAAGCCCACAAACAACGCATCCGTATGATACCAGACGCTCTGTGGAATTTGCGGATCTTGGGCCTTCCACGATTTGTCCGATCCCCGCCTCGCCGCACTGCGCAGAGCATCCGGGTCGTCGTCCCAAGAGCCGCCGCGCACGGCACGGGGATACAGCTTCTCGGGCACCAGCCAAGTGTCAGCGGCAGGTTTGTCTTTGGGCAATTTGGCGTAAGCTTCCTCGTCGTATTGATCGAGGACCCATTCGCTTACGTTGCCGTGCATGTCGTAGAGACCCCACGGGTTGGGCTTCTTTTTCCCAACCGGCTGATAGGTGTCATCGCTGTTCTCGTAATGCCAGGCGTATTCGTCCAGGTCATCCACATCGTCGCCAAACGAATATGCGGTGGTGGTTCCTGCGCGACAGGCGTATTCCCATTCGGCCTCCGTCGGTAGGCGATAGAATCGGCCCGTCTTCGCACTAAGCCAGCGGCAGTACGTCTTTGCGGCCAGCTGTGTCATGCAAATGGCCGGGTAATTGCGTTTGCCCATGCCGAAGGTCATATCGGTATACGGCTTCGTGCAGCGAGTCACAGCGTCGGCTGCACCATCGAGCTGCGTGGGTTTGAGCCCCACGACATCGCGTCGCTGGACATCCAGCTTGAACATCCAGATTTCATATTCGTCCCACGTCACTTCATGCTTGCCCATCCAGAAGGGCTCGACCGTGATTTCGATCTGAGGTCCTTCGTCCTCTTGGCGGTCATCCTCATCTTCCGGGCTGCCTAGTAATAGAGTTCCGCCCGGAATGGGCACCATGTCGAACGTCACATCGGTTCCCGAGATTACCTCGGTGTAAGGCTTCATCTCAGCCTGGTCCGAAGCCACGGCATCAGGAATCTCGGGCACCGGGGTGTATTCGGGATCTGCTGCGAACGTGGGGCAGCAAGCGAATGAACAAACGAATGCCACCAATCCGGAATAAATCAGTTGCTCGGCGTGGCGGACGATTGCGGCGGGGCATATTCTGAAAGTACTTGGGAGTTGCAAGCGGGTCTTCCTCGATAAAACGGCTTTGATTCTTGATGATGAACTTGGACTCACCGGCGAGTATTCCTCTTCAGCAGGCGACGATCACCGGAAGGAGTCTGCAAAGTCGAAAACGCCCTAAGCTCAGGGCGGGGTCTCTGTGTGGACTGCTGATATGTGTCGCTGCTTCTCTCGGTTGGGCCGAAGAGCCGCACGAACGATTTCAATTTCAGCAGGTCCATATGGGCGTTGACTTTACGCTCACATTCTATGCTCCAGGCCAACGGGCCGCAAATCAGGCGGCGAATGCCGCATTTGCGCGGATCGAGGAGTTGAACGCCAAGCTGAGCGACTATGATCCCCAGAGCGAACTTTCACGCCTGTCTCGCACTTCGGGCAGCGGTCAAGCGATTCCCCTCAGCGACGAACTATGGCGGGTGCTTGTGCGGGCCGAAAGCCTTTCGGCACAGACCGCCGGAACCTTCGACGTAACCGTCGGCCCCTTGGTGCGTCTGTGGCGCCGTGCACGTCGGCAGAACGAGCTGCCTTCGGAAGAACGCATTGCCCAGGCCCTGGCCGCCGTCGGGCATGAACACATTGGGTTTGATCCAAAAGCCCAGTCCGTCGTGCTGGCGCGCGATTCGATGCGACTCGATCTTGGGGCCATCGCCAAGGGGTTCGCATCGGACGAAGCGTTGCGTGTGCTGCAAGACGCCGGCTGCCCAAAGGCGATGGTCGATGGGAGCGGAGACCTCTCGCTTGGAGATCCGCCTCCCGGTGCATGCGGCTGGAAGATCGCCATTGCAGAGCGAGACGCTCAACAGCAACAGACAAGATTGATGCTCATGTTGTCCAACTGCGGTGTGGCAACCTCCGGCGACGTGTATCAGTACGTCGAAATCGACGGGGTCCGATATTCCCACATTGTCGATCCAAAGACAGGGCTCGGGCTTACCACGCCATCGAGCGTAACCGTGGTGGCCGCGGACGGAATGACTGCCGATAGTCTGGCCTCGGCCGTGAGTGTGTTAGGTCCGAAAAGCGGGATTGAATTGATCGAAGAAACGTCGGGCGCCGAGGCGATCGTCATCGTACTGCAGGACGCTGAGTTAAACCGTCACTATTCATCGGGAATTTCGGGCCTTTTGGGACGCGAGCAGTAGCTCGCCGATGCCATAGTCTGGTGGTTTCCTTCAGAGACCGCCGTCACTTAAGGTCGCTGTGATACGGTTGCCCCTGTTCGTACAGCACAAGCCGTGAACGAATGTCCTCGGCAAGTGTGGGCTGTCCGTTCTCTTGGGCCAATTCAATCGCTCGGATAGCCGTGCGAATGGCATCCTGGTAACGCCCTACTTCCGCATAGGCCGCGGCCAGCGTGTCGAGCCAGGCGGGCTCTTTATCACGCGGCGGTTCGCAGACTTTCTCCGCGTACTCCACCGCTTGCGACCCATTACGAAACTGTGGGTCAGCCGCTGTAGCCAGTGTCCAGGCCACATTGTTCACCGCTTCCGGCGTGGCTTTGTGTTTCAGCACGGTGTTGAAGTGCGTTAGTGCAGTTCCCGTGTCACCCCGCGCCGCCAGCGCGGTTCCCAGGTGGCCGTGTGCGATGATGCTCGCTTGATTCACCGTCAGGTCATGGCTCCACAAGGTGACATCGTCGCGCCAATGGCCGCACTGCCGGTATGATTGCATGGAGAGCATCGCCAAGATCGCCACGCAACTGCCGATTGCTACCTTTTGCGTGCTGGGCTGCCAAGCATGCCGCTGGGCCAGTAGCCAGGCAATGATTAGCGCGGGACCGAGCATTGCCACATACAGATAGCGATCGGCCACCGTCGAGGTGTTTTGGTAGTTGAACGGGATCACTCCCGAGACCGGAGCAATGGCCAACAGCGAAATGCCAATCGCCACGGCTACCGGTCGCCACCGTGGGGTTCGCCACAGGAACCACAGCAAACCAATCACCAGGAACGGAACCAGGATAAAACTCTCCGCCCCCGAACTCTTCACGACCGTCGCGGCAGGAACACCGTATTCCGGTGCCAGTTCCAAGGGCCACACGAATTTGAAAGCATAGAAGGCAAACGTGTAGCCCATGACCAGCGGTCGCTCGACCAACGTCGGCACGTAGTCCATGGCGGACTCCGGTTGCTGGGAAAGGGTCACCGCGGTCAGTCCGACGGCCATGACCAGCCACAGCCCCAATGTCCCGATCAGGTTGCGGTTGATGTGCCCGAACCAACCCACCAGAAGCGCGGCTGCAATCAGCGGAATCGTCACGGCGGAAGGTTTCGCTAGTAGCGAGCCGGTAAACAAGATTGTTGCGAAAGCAAGGAATAGCCAAGCACTTCGCGGCGATCTTCCCGGCTTTGTGCCCTCGTCGAATTCATCTTCATCCGACATGGTGAGCGTAAGCAGCCATACGGCCGCCATGCCCAACAGCGCGCTCAACAGCCCTCGGGCTTCGGAGACCCAGGCAATCGCCTCCACTTGAATGGGGTGCAGCGCGAACAGGGCTGCTCCGAAGCCAGCGGCCACCGGGTCGCGAACCAATCGGTTCAACAAGGCGAACGCGACCAGTGTGCAACCCATATGCAGCAGAAGGCTTCCCAAGTGGAAAACCGCAGGGTCAAAGACGCTCGACGTCCAGGCAGCGAAAGGCCCGACCGAAGTCCACCCCAACGCGGCGTAATACGAATAGGTCAACGGGACATACATCCCGAAGTAAGGCTCGCTCCACAATTCACCAACCCCCCGCCACGAGAGTGGGTCGAGATGTGGGTTCGCGGTCAAATGCTCATGGTCGTCCCAATCCAGAAGGTCGTGGCCCGCCACCTGTCCGAAGACGATCGCCGTCGCAGCGACCAGCAGCAGGCACGCAATCACGACCGTGGAGGAACTCCGGCCGCGTGGCGATGCGGTAGCACTTTCTGGGACTGGGGAATGGCGTTTCATCGATGCAAGGTAAGGTGACGGCGTTAGTTGAATTCAACACAGACAAGCGCTGTTATGCGTTTCAGTTTAAACAAGCTTGGCGATCACGTGTTCGAGAAATGAAGCTTGGCAGCTAGCCAACTGGCAAGTCCTTGAGCCATGCCTTCAATCTCCCCATTCCCTCATCAATCGAAACGCTCGGCTCGTACCCCAAGTCACGCTTGGCCGCTGAAAGATCGAACCAGTGAGCCGTTGAAAGTTGTCGGGCGACGAAACGGGTCATCGGTGGTTCGGCCGTGCGGCCGAGCAGCTTGTAGGCTGCTTCAAGAATGGATCCGGCGATGTAGGCGACCTGCGGGGACACTGTTCGGTTTTCCGCCGGGAGATTTGCGGCAGCCAGAATGCGGTTGATCAACTCGCCCATCGGTAGTGGCTCGCCATTGCTGATGAAGTAGGCTTTGCCGGCACATGCTGCCGAAGCAGATAGACGGTCGATCGCGAGCACATGGGCATCGGCGGCGTTATCGATGTAGGTCGAATCAACCAGATTCTGCCTGGTGCCAAGCAAACGGAGTTTGCCGCGGCGAGCCCGATCTAAAATGCGAGGGACCAGGTGAGGATCGCCAGGGCCCCAGATTAAGTGCGGCCGCAGAGCCACCGTGGCCAGCGAATCGTCGTTGGCTTGCAACACCATCCGCTCGGCGGTGGCTTTCGAGCGGGGATACTCGGCCAGAAAGTGCGTTGGATAGGGGACCGACTCGTTGATGCCATCTTCATCCCGTCCGGAGAACACCGCACTGGGCGAACTGGTGTAGACCAACCGTTCGATTCGGTGATTACGGCATGCTTCGAGGACGTTCTTGGTCCCCTCGACGTTGATCGCATCGTACTCGCGTCGAGACCCCCACACCCCGGCTTTGGCGGCGGTATGCACGATCACGTCGCAACCTTGGGTCGCAGATGCAACTACAGCAGGGTCGATGAGGGTTCCCTGCACGACTTCGGCGCCGGACTGCTGCAACTCGGGCGCCGGACTTCGTTGAAAGCAGCGGACTTCGTCACCGCGTTCGAGGAGCCGACGGGCAATGGCCGATCCGAGAAAGCCACCTCCCCCGGTGACCAACACTTTCATGGCCGCTGCCTCGACGCCCAGGCGGCCAGCTTTTCACGATCGATCTTCGCGTTATGTCGCAGATCGACCGGGAAATCTTTGTGGAAAAAAATCTTTTGTATGGCCCGCGTGTGTTCGAACCTGGACCCGATGTCGAGCAGCTCTCGTTTCAGTGTTGCGTGATCGGTCGCAGAGGTCCCAGGCTCAAGCTGCACACACAGGGCCGGTTCGGCGGTGTCTGCGGTGCCCGGCAGGGCAATCAGTGCCGAGCGGAACACCGCCGGGTGCGTGTTGAAAACACCCTCGACTGGAATCGTGTACATATCCCCGCCAGTGGCTCGCACGCGATGGCTCTTGCGACCGCAAAACCAAAGACGCCCTTGTTCATCTTGATACCCAAGGTCGCCCATGCGGTGGTACACGCTGCCGTCGGCGGATTTGATTTTGGCCAGCCGCGTCGATTCGGGGCGGCCGTAGTACGCACGGGTTACGACGGGGCCATGGACAACGATCTCTCCGATTTCTCCGGGCGTGACCAGGAGATCGTCACTCCAGTGATCGATGGCCTCGTCGGAGATGCGAATGATGTTCAGCGACATATTCTCGGTCGCACGCCCAACACACACGCCCTGCCCTTGCTCGGTTAGCGAGCGGGTTTCCGCCAAGACCTCGTTACTGCCAATGGAGGCCACCGGTAGCGATTCAGTTGCCCCGTAGGGGGTGAAGATTTGCGCGTCGTGGGGCAAGAGTGAGGAGAACTGCTCCAGCACCGAGGAAGCCACGGGCGCACCGGCCGATATGACTCGCCGCAACGAGCGAAACTTCACCCCACGCGGTTCTCCCCAGCGGGCCACGCGATTCAATAGGGCTGGAGAACCGAAGAGGTTGGTCACGCCGAAGTTCTCGATCGCCTCGGCGATTTTGAGTGGCTCGACGTGGGCAGGTTGCGTGAAATCCATCTCGGGGACGATGGCCGTCATTCGTAATGCTGGAGCGAACAGTGCAAACAGCGGGAACGTCGTCAGATCGATTTCCCCGGGTTCGATGTCGTAGGTGGTTCGAAGCTCGTTGACCTGGGCTTCAAAGTTACCGTGCGAATATACCGCCCCCTTCGGCACGCCGGTGCTGCCGCTGGTGAACAGGATGGCAGCCATGTCATCCGCCGCGGTGGAAACCAAGGGGTTGCCTTCGGCCACCATCCCACGATTTCGAACGGTATCCAACGGGATCGCGCCGGTTGGAAATCCTCCGCTGGGGCCGACGAGGATCTTGGTGCGAAGGGTACCCCGCCCCCAGCCCAACAGCCGGCGGGCCATATGGGCTGCGCGGATGCCGAGGAACGCTTGCGGTTCCGCTTCTTGAAGGCACTTGCCGAGATTGCGAATTCCCATGCCCGGGTCGATGCCGATCATCACGGCACCGACTTTGAACAACGCAAACGTGAGCGCGAAAAACTCCAGGCTCGGTTTCACCATCAGGACGGTTCGCACACCACAGCCAACGCCCATTTCAACCAGCCCTCGGGCGACGGCGTCACTTTCTTCGTTAAGCTGTTGATAGGTGTAGTGCGAGTAGCAAGCCTGCCCTTGCCGAGTTCTGCCCTCGGGGTTCACGACCGCCAGCCCGTAGGGTCGCTCGCGGGCTGCCCTGGGCAAGTGTGCAGCGATGTTGACTTGCAAAGGCTCAACAGTGGTGGCCACGGGGAACCTCAGCGAGCGACAGGCAAAGGGTTTTCCACGAGAAACTGATCCACCAGGGGCGTCAGCTCGGCGGCGGCATCTTCCAGGATGTAATGACCAGCATCGTCGTAGCGGTGGACCGTTGCGTCGGGAAAGCGATTGGTCCACTCGCGAAGAAAGTGCTTATCGAAAACGAAGTCCTTCATGCCCCAGCCAATGAACATGGGTCGGTCTTGAAATTGACCCAGGTTCGCTTCGACGCGACTGATTTCGTCGTAGCCGGGGTCGGACTTGGCTAAAGGGATATCCTTCACAAATTCCAACACCGCGCGACGGTTCTCCCAGGAGTCGTAAGGCGCCAAATAAGCCTCTCGAACGGCTGCGTCCATTTGGCGACGCGTCACGCAATCGCGGACGGCCCCGCGACAGAATGCGTTCAGTCCCTGCACCATCGCCGGGCCCAGCCAGGGTTGACGACACAAGCGTAACTGCCAGGGGAACGGCTTGCTTTGAGGCAAGTGAAAGGCCGCCGTGTTGAGGATTACGAAGCGTCGAACTTGTTCCGGGTAGCGTGTGGCGTAAGCCATGCCGATCATGCCGCCCCAGTCGTGAAGAACGAACGTCAAGTTTTCCTGGAGCCCCAGGTGCGACAAGAGCGTTTCCAGGTCGTCGACTCGTTGCGACAGTGTGTAGGAATAGTCTTCAGCGGCAGGCTTGTCGGAGAGACCCATCCCGAGGTGATCGGGGACCACGGCGCGGTACCGATCACTGAGTTGATGGACCAGATGCCGGTAATAGAACGACCACGACGGGTTGCCGTGCAGCATGACGACGGGCTCGGCATCCGAGGGGCCTTCGTCCAGGTAGTGCAGGCGGTTTCCACCGATGTCGAGGTAGTGGCCGCTGAAGGGGTAGTCGGGAAATTTCATATCCGCCTGAAATGCTGCCGCCGCGCCGATTCGATTTTGTTTACCAATCCCAACCGAGCATCATGCAGTTCAAACCACTGCCTATGCCGAGGAAGCCCACATGATCGCCTGGCTGTAAGAAATTGCGTTGTTCTGCTAACGCGGCCGTTAACGGCACCGAAACGGTACCGATGTTGCCGAGATAACGGTACGTCGAGTAATCCTTCTCGGGCGGAATGCCGAGTTTCTTCAGAATGGTCTCGCGGTGTCCCGCGCCCACCTGGTGGCAGATTACCTTGTCGACCTGATCGCGCGCCCAGCCCATGCGATTGAGGAACGATCCCCAGGTGCGGACCCCCAGTTCCGCGCCATGTTTGAGTACGGCCACGGAATCGGTTTCCATGAATTGAGTCAGTGCGGCCGGCAAGCTTTCGGATGGCAGCAATTTAGACACCACAGACGGTAAGCGGTCGCTGGTCATCAGATTTTTCAACGCCGTGGGGATGGTTTCAGGAGCAATCAACTGATCGATTGCCGCCATGAGTTTCTCGGGCGAGAGCATCGTCTTCATGTTGGCCACCGGCGACAGCGTGACGCCCCAGCGGCACAGCTCATGATGCTCGGGAGCCGATTTCGTAGCGGCTCCGATCAATCGACGGGAATTCTCTTCGCCGAATGAACCATCGGTTAGTAAAACCGCTGCGGCACCGGAACCGCCGGTGAGCGTGGCCAGCGACTCGGTGTAAGTCGACATGCTCATGTCCGAGAGCATGTGTTGAATCACCACTTCGTTGATCTCGCGCGAAGACTCGCAAGAGACGACCAGCCCCGCTCGAATCTGTTTCAGCTCGATGCGATTGGCGATGTCGATGATGCCGTTCATCACGCCCAGGCAAGCGTTGGAGATATCGTAGATGTACGCGTCCTGGCTGACGCCAATCGAGCCGGCAACGGCACAGGCGGTTGCAGGTTCGAAATTTTCGCGGCAGACCCCCGCATAGATGACGGCCTCGATATCCTGCGGACGGATGGCGGCTTTGCCGATCGCTTTTCGAGCGGCGGCCGCGGCCCCTTCGGACAGACCGTAGTCTTTTTCCCACCACCGCCGTTCCGCGATACCGGTCAGCGCTTCGAGTTGACCCGGCGCCATGTGCAGTTTGTCGTACAGCGGCGCGAGTCGCCCTTCGAGCTCCTCCGAAGTGACGACCACTGGGGGAAGTTCGTATCCCAGGGCGGATAGATGCACACGAGAGTATTTCATCGTTGCTCGATATTTGCCACGTTCGGTGACAAGCCTCTGTGTTCAGCCTCATGCTGCCACGCAGCAAGATGCGGGAATTTGAAGATCGCCACGCGGGCGATAGCCGGTTCGCCACTTGCGATCAACTATGCAATCTAATGGTAAAGTCGCTCATTTGGTAGATGGTGCGACCATCGACCGATAGCAATCCGTCGGCACGCAGTAGTTTCAGGCGATCGTCAACCTCGGTGATGCTGGCTTCCACGGTCACCAAGTCGTTGGTGGGGACGATTTGTCCGCGATATTGCCAGCCATGCGGTTTTGACGGCGCCAAGGTCTCGAAAGTCGGTGATACGGCACCCGAGCCCCACTTTCGGTTGGCCACCAGGGTCAGCAACTGCAGAAACGACTCCAGTCCCAAGGAGCCGGGCCAGACGGGGTCCTGGTGGAAATGGGCCTTGAAAAACCAGGCCTCCGGGTCGACCTTCGCGGTTCCGCGAACGAATCCCATTCCTTGGGGCCCCCCCTGTAAGTCGAGGTGCTCGACGTGGTTGACCATGCGGAGCATCGAGTCGGCGTAGGGTGCATGATGAGGATATTCGAAGCTTTCTCCGCGGAGCCGTTCTTCTTCCGAGATTGCGTAACCGCTGGCGTCGCGAATGCCTACCTGTTGTAACAAGGCCTGTTTGGAGAAGAAGCCGAAGTTGGTCTTCCCTCGGTAGACTTCACCGGCTGCTGCGAACACGGCGAAATCGTAATTCTGAATGATCATGCCACCTGAGTTGGCAACCCCAGTGATTTTGACCTGCGTGGTTAGCGTTCCCGTCTCGGGCGTCAACGTTTTGAAGAGCGTGCCGCTGCCGCCTAGGTTGCGGAACGAGAGATCCACGTCGCTGGTCAGGGCCGATCCCAGATATGCCGCCAGCCAACCGCATGGCTGCAGGGCAATTTCCAATAACACCGAAAACGGCATCTGCCCCTGGCGATGCGAGGCAAAGTACCAGGCATCGGCCGGGACATCGTATTGGGCCACGATTTCACCACCGGCTTCCAACTCCCAGGCCCGACACTGTTCAATCGACGTGATTCGATCGAGGAATTGAAACGGCGGACCGGGAAGTCGGGCGATCACCCGTTCCTCGTCGAAAACTCGATAGCGATCACCGAATGCGTCCGAGGGGTTTCCGACGGCGAAGGCATTGATCTGTTCGTAATCGAAAATCGCTGGCTGTCGTGAGGCTAGTGCGGTCGTCTCTTCGTGTGCATTCGGTGCTGATTTCGGTTGGCTTCGGTCCGAATTCCACAAGGCTTCGAGCCCCGCTAGTGTCAGGCCTGCGAGGCGAAGCGACATGTCTTTCATTTGGACGACGGGCTTCCCGTCGGCGTACATCAGCGCGTCGGCCACAACATGCGGGGTTCCTTCGGGCCCAGCGTAGCCCAGTTCCTTGATGTTCAACTCGTACTGAACCTTGGATGTGGCGGCAGTCACTTGCCCACGGCATTTGAGGCTTCCGGCAATTTCGGGCACCGGTTCGTAAACCACGACGCCGGCCTCGCCAACCCAGCCCATGCGCGAGAGATACACTCGCAGTGTGTGTAGGCAACATTCATACATTAATGTGCCGGGCATCACCTGATCGTCGACAAAATGGCAGGTGAGAAACCAATCGTCAGCGTGGATGTCGGCCTCTCCCACGATGGTGCCCAAGCCGTATTTTCCACCTTCAGGGTCGATGCGCAGGATGCGATCGACCAACTTCATCCGTCCCGTCGGTAGTCCTACAGGTTGATCGAGGGGTAGGCCCGAGAATGCGGCGCCGAAACAGCCTGGCAGGTCGCCGCGTCGGAAACGATCCAACGTCGCGTCGTCGTAAGACTCGACGGACATGGGCACGAGCGGTTTCCAGTCTTTTGGAATCGTGCCCGCTTGGGCCTGGTTTTCGATCGACGGGGTGATGATTCCCTGCCCTTCCGCTAGTTCCGTCGCGGAGAAAAAGCCGGCGCAGCCGTTTCGCATCGTCAGCAGCAACTCGCCTCCGACGGTGGCATCGAACCAAAAGCGAAACAAGTACGTGTCACCCTGGCGGAAGAACTGATCGATGTGGATGTCGTAATGAATCGTTTCGCCCGGCCCCGGCAAGTGGCGATGAAACGTGACCACGGCGTCGAGCAACCGATAGACGGCCTCGCCGCGCGTCTCGAAATCGATGCCGAGATAGCCCGAAAGCAACAGGTCGGCTTGGCCCGCTTCGACTGCGATGCAGGTAGGAATACGTTGATTGTCGAGATACCATGCCCCGGGATGAATGTCGTGTTCGGTGACTATGCGACCGGAAGTGAGCGAAACCGGCTCGCCTTCGATCTCCAGGATCCGATCGACCAACATCAACGGTTCGTCCGGGAGCCGAACTCGGGTGGGAAACTGATCGATCTCCGCGAAGCGCTCACCAAGCGATTGGGCCATCGAGCCGATGGCAAATTCGAGGCAGCCTTCTCGGTCGAGGAACACGGGTGCAAGCGGGCTTGTTTCGACGGGCGGGTGGTTTGCGTAAGGAACTTCCGAAGTTGTGGAAGCTCGAGAAGTAACAGGAGGCGCGGCGGCTAAACCTCCGAACTCGACGGCCTGTTGCCATTCGGTTGGAACATACTCGAGCAACCGGCTTTGGAACTCCAAGGTTTGCTGGAGTTGCGAGGTCGTAAGGTTTGCCAGCGATACATAGGCCAACTGGGCATCCGTCTCTGCCGCACTTCTTGCCGATACCGCGTTGATCAGTGGGGTCAACGTTGTAGTCGCTGCAGAAGCGTTTTGCTCGTCATGCGCTGCGGGAGTGGAAAACGCGTGCTGCGCTACTTCCGCCCGGTGGCCTGTCTGCTCAGGAGACAGGTGTGGTTGAGGGCCTGTTGCTTCTACAGTTGCTTCTACAGCCTGACGGCTGGGGAGTGGTGGCAAAACATTCGGCGGACGTTTCAGTGACATGGTCAAAGTGGGCTCTCGAGCAGGCACTTGATCAACAGGCTTCCTCACGGCTACCAACAGGCGAGATAAATCAACAGGGATACGGTGAGAAGCCAACCATGCCACGGCCCGGCGGATTGTCGCAGGGCCATCGCGACCGGGTGCACAAACTGTGCGGGCGGCGAACTGCTTGCGGTCAAGTATCTCGTCGATCATCCTCGTGCACGAAGCACCGGGGCCAACTTCGATGAACAGACGGACGCCGTCGTCGTATGCGGACTGCACTACCCGGCTGAAGTCGACCGTGTCGATGGCCTGTGCCAGCAGAGTGTCGGCGGCCGTATCGGGGGTTACTTCATAGGCCCGCCCGGTTGCACTGCTGTAGAAGCGAACACCAGCAGGCGGGGTTGTCTCGAAGCGATGGAACTCGCGGTATTCTTCGGCGACCGGTAAGGCGAGTTCACAGTGAACGGTCGACACCCCTTCCAGCGGCCAGAAATTGCAATTTAATGCATCAACGACACGCTGCACCTCAGCCGGATCGCCGCCGATCACGCATTCCGATGGCGTGTTGACGATTAATAGATAGACTCGGTCGAACTTCTGTAAGACGTTTCGAACTTCTGTGGCCGACCTGTTCACGACCCCGGCTTGCCAGAGGCATGGTTGCGATGGTGCCAGTTCCCACACCTGGCGAGCCGCGGCTTTTTCACCGGCCAAATCATGGCTGAACAGATGTGAGTCCTGCATGCGAGCGAGGAGTTGGTCTCGGTCGGTCCATGTTCGGGTTGCTAAAAGCGCCGTCGTCTCACCCAGACTGTATCCCAAAACGGCCTGGGGAATGACGCCGACGTGCTCGAGCAGATCACTTACGAACGAACCGAGCCACACCTGCGAGAGAATCAGGTTTTGCGGTGTCTTCTCTCGCAGATCACCTCGCGTCCAGAATTCACCCCCGGCAAATTGAGTTGCTAACCGCAGGTTTTCTCTCTCCAGCCGGTCGAGCACGCTGGGCCACGCTAGGGCCAAGGCTCGACCCATCGATGGAAAGTGGTTGCCGGACCCTGGGAAAACAAAGGCCAACTCGCCCTCGGGGCCTAATGGATGTGGCTCAAAAAACACATTCTCACCCGTGCTAGACTTGCCACTTGAAACACATTGACGTGCCTCATCGACGTGATTGTGCAGGCTGCCGATTGAATCGGCGACGATCGCAACCGCCAGCTCCTTCTGCGGCACGGGCGGCGACGCATCCAGCCATGCGCGGGCAAGAGATGAGCAGGTATCCCCCGAGTGATCGATTGTGAACTCGCGCAGTTGCTCCAACCTTTGCAGGAGCGTCGCTTCATCATCCGCTTCGACGACGAACACGGCTTCTCGGTCGGCGCTCGTAGCAATGGGTGTCGTACTATTTGATTCGCGGATCGGAGACGATTCCAACGCAACGCAAGCGACATTGCCATCGATGCTCCACGAACTGACGATCGCCCGGGGGGCGCCATCTTCGCGGTCGTGAAGCAGGTAATGAGCCTCGCGAGGAGTGATCAACGACTCGCATTGATCAAAAACGCTAGGGTGTTCCGCCATGTCCAGGGACAACGGAGGGACGACGCGATGGTGCAAGCTCAGGCAGGCCTTTGCAAAAGAGACGAGCCCGGACGCTGCACCCGTATTGCCGACGGTTGTCGTTGCACAACCGACTGCGACATCGCGATTCGTACCGAGTTGTTCGAAAGCGGAGATAATCATTCCGGCTTCGATGGCGTCTTCTCTGGAGTTTCCGCTCCCCAGGGCTTCCACGATGTTGATCGAATCGGCGTTGAAACCACTTTCACGCAGTGCTTCATTCAGTGCGGTGCTGGCTGCGAGTTGTGTGGGCGGGCCTTCTTCTGCACCGTCGCCCGTGGCATTCCCGAAACCGTGAATCGTTGCGTAGGGGGTGCTTGTATCGTGTTTCACATGCTCTTGTCGCCGCAAGACAAGCGCCACGGCGCCTTCGCCGATCAAGGAGCCTTCCGAAGCTGCGGTGAACGGGTGAGATGCGAGCTGCTTTGAATAGGGTCGCCGCTGGTCTTGGCCCAGCACCGCTCGGTAGTCTGCGGCCAAGTCGACGGCACCGACAATCGCGGTATCGATCTCCCCGTTTCTTAGCGCCGCTAAGGCGACGTCCAGCGCGCTGAGCCCGGAGGTTTCTTCGCTGGAAATCGTGAAGCTGGGCCCCCCGATGCGGAAGGCCCTGGCAATGCGGCTGGCAACGATGCCCCCCAAGGCGCCCATTGTGCGGTTCGCTGTGAGTGGTGGCGAGATGGTATCGCGAGCATCATCAAGCCACGCAAAAAACTCAGCGTCTTCCGGTGTGAAACCCAACTTGTTGGTCGCATGCGGCAGTGATTTCCCCGCGTTCCACCGCAAGTGAAAATTGGTGGTGTTGAGGTCGAGGCCGATCCCTATGAAAACACCGGTTCTGAGTCGGGCCTCATCCGAATCTTCCAACTGTGCGTCGGCCAGGGCTTCGGCAGCCACCTTCAACATCAACAACTGCTGCGGTAACATCTCTCGCAATTCGGTCGGCGGAATTCGGAATTGCGTCAGCGGAAACTCCAGCGATTCGATGGGGTACCCGCGGAAAGACTCGCCTTCGGCAGATCCCCAACGGGCGGCCAGCGTCGATGGCCGGTGGTCGCGATCTCCTCCCAGCACGCGCCGAGCAAATTGATCTAGCGAATCCCACGGTCCCACGTGGGCCCCCATGCCCATCACCGCAATGGGAGCCGGCTTCGAAGGCTCAAGTTCAGATGGAACATTCTCGGGCATCAACACAGAGATGTGCGACGACTTGTCCGGCCATTGCTCCAACAGGACATGGGCATTGATGCCGCCGAACCCGAACGCGCTAATGGCTGCGCGGCGAGGTTGTTCGGCAGTGGGGATTGCCCACGGGAGAGGCTCAGAAAGTACTTTCAACGGACTTTCCCCCCAGCCGATCTCCTTCGTGGGGGTCGAAAAGTTGGCCGTAGGAGGAAGCTGGGCGTGCTTCATGGCCAGCAAGACTTTGATCGTCGCGGCCGCACCGGCGGCGGTAAGCAGGTGGCCCAAGTTGCTCTTCACCGATCCGACAATCGCTTTGTCGGCAAGTGATGGAATGCCTTCGAACAATCGGTTGAGGCTCTGTAATTCGACCGCATCGCCGACGGGTGTACCTGTGCCATGACATTCGAACAACTGCACGTCGACCGGCGACCAGCCGGCTTCGCGGTAGGCGGTTCGCATCGCCCGAAGTTGTCCCTCGCTGTCGGGCGACATGAGGTTTCCGCCGACATCGTTCGAGAGACCGATACCGCGAATGACGGCATAGATGTGTTGCCGGTCGCGAATCGCATCTTCAAGCCGACGTAGTACGAAAACGCCTGCCCCTTCGCCGACCACGAGACCGTCGGCCGATGCATCAAACGGAGCACAACGTCCCGAGGGTGAGAGCGCGCCGAGCTGCGAGAAGCCCATTTGCGTGTAGAGCGAATCGGGCCGGGACAGACCACCGGCCAACATGGTATCCACGCGTCCTGCGCTCAATTGGTCGGCAGCCAACTTCAGCGCGTAAAGCGACGAAGCACATGCGGCATCCAGGGCGAAGCTGCCACCTCCCAAGCCGAGCGCCTTGGCCAAGAATCCCGCGGGAAGCCCAGCTACGTACCGGTTGAGTGATTCGGTTTGGAGAGCGTCTCTTTCCAAAGGGTTTTCGGAAATCGAAGACGCGTACTCGGCCCCGAGAATTTCTTCCGCCAGTGCGGAAGCGGCCTCGGTGGGAAGTGCAATGTTGCCCAAGACGACCCCCACGCGCCGCCGGTCGATGTTCGCAAGGTTTGCATCGTTCCACGCCTGGCGGCCTGCTTCGAGCGCCAAATGAAACATGGGATCGAGCGAGGCCACCAAGTCGGCGTCCACCGCCAAGTCGCTGAAGTCGGGGGTGAAGAAGTCGAGTAGACATGCGCGACGTGAATAGACTTTGTCCGTTGCCTGCTGGGGGGCGTAGGCCTCGTCGATAGCAATCGTCCAACGACCCTCAGGCACATCGCGCGCTGCGTCATGTCCGGCCAGGATGTTTGCCCAGAACTCGTCCAGCGACTGAGCGCCAGGCAAGACGCCACCGATTCCGACGATCGCGATGGCTCGTGATTTACCCACTACGAACTATTTCCCGTTAAGTGTCGACCACCGAGGTCGATCATGGCGGCCACAAAGGTTTCAGTCCGCCACGTCTAAGGCTGAAGCTGTTCGGCCAACTGGTTTTGGCGGAACGCATCAGCAAGCGAATCATCCATTACACAACGGTAGCCTTCCATGCGGGCGAGTAATCTTCCATCACTGTGGCTGAACTCGATGGTGGCGGTAGCCGTGTGTTCCGAGCGTTGCTCGACTTGCAGCGCCACGTGCACCGACTCAGCAATGAATTTCTTTACGTGCTGACGGTACCGAGCGATGGATGCCGGCAACGATCCACGACCGCAGAACTCGTGGCACCACAAGATCATGAGTTGGAATCCCGCATCGATGGCCAGCGGGTCAGTCAGCCAGGTGGACCTCAGCGGATGTTTCGCCCAGGCGGCCGGCAGAGGGGCCGATTTTGCCCAGGCGACTGCCCCATGTTCGGTGGCTCCTTCAACGCGGTCAATACCATGTAGCTTGGGGCCGTGAAACAGGCGGCCATCCTCGTAGTACCCGTCAGAGATAGCCGTGTTGAGCTCACCCGTGGTTAGCGACCGAGTGCCCGGCTGCAGCGTGTTGGACAACAGGATTTCTGCCTGGGCGTGAAGCGTGTCTCCGCTGCGAAGCTGAACCAGAGTGCGATCGATGGTGCCTTCGGATTGGCTTGCTCCCGTGACGATTTGCAGTGATATTCGGTCACCAGGGTGGACGATGACGCCTTTGAATACCTCAAGATTGTCGAAGCCAAAGAAGCTCATGCCGGGGTTGTCGTGCATCGCGCCGTGAGCAAGCCATTCGATGATGATGGCCACCGGTAGCACCGCCCTGCCCTTGAGGACATGGGAGCGTAGGAATGGATAGGACTCGATATCCAATTCCCGTTCGAAGGCCACGTTCATCGGTTGGCTGCTGGCTAACGGGGACTTCTTGCGCAAAGTTGGTACATTGGAACCTGAATTCGCGGCAGCGCCTTCCAGTTGCCCGATCACGACGATTTCCACGGCATCGCTCGGGTCGGCGGCGATCTCATCCAGGAATTGCTTTGTCCCGGCGGTTGTAGAGATGACGCCGACCCCCTCTTCGGCGAAAAGTTTCTTCAGTGCCGGCGTGACCATTCCGCCATCCCAGGGACCCCAGTTGATGCTCACCACGCGGCAATTGGGGCGACGTCGAGCCTCGAGTTGGGCTTGCTTGTTCAGCACTTCGTTGGCCGCGGCGTAGTCGACTTGCCCCTTGCGTCCGTAGCGGGCTGTCGACGAGGAAAAGAATGCGAGTACCGAGAGGTCGTCGTCTTGGGTGGCTTCGAGCAGGGCCCGTATGGCGGTAACCTTGGTCGAGTACACCTCCTCAAACTGCGCTCGCGTCTTGTCTTCGATCAGACGATCGGCAAGCACTCCGGCGCCGTGCACCACGCCTCGCACGGGACCGTGTTGTCGGCACTCTTCGACAAGTGCCTTGATGGCAATCGGGTCGCGGACGTCTACCGAACAATAGATTGCCCGGCTACCCGCGTTTTCGATTCGCTGCAAGGTTTCACGAACTTCGCGTGAGGCTGCGATGCGACGGTACGCAGCCTCCAATTCGCGCGGCGATAATTTCTGTGGTGTGTTCTGGAGGATCGCTTGTTTGATTGCCGCTTCGCCTTCTACCTGGCTCAACCAACTCGATTCATCGGTTGAGAGAGCCGTTCGGCCTGCTAGGACCAAGGTCGGCTGATAAGCCTCGGCCATGGCTACCGCCACTTCGGCCGTAACACCGCGTGCCCCACCGGTGACGATGACCACATCTTCAGCACTAAGTGGTGTAGTTCCGGCCTGCCTCGGTTGGGCGGCGACTTCGTCTTGGACTAACGAGACCGAGCCCTCGGGCGGCAACCCGGTTTCCAACGGACCTTCGACGAGTAATGCCTCCAGCAGGGCTTCGGCAGCTTGTTCGTTGTCCAGGTTGTGCGGGACGTCGAATGTGCGACAGATGAATTCGGGCCATTCGTGTCTGGCTGTCTTGATCAATCCCAACAAGCTGCCGGCTTCGGCGCACTCACACGCTGGGTCGATTAAGCCGAAATGACCGTCAAACCTCGTGATTCCGGCAAGTAACACGGTACCGGCTTCGCTAGCCTTCCTCAGCCCTGCCCCCGCGTGCTGCAACAGATCGAATGCCTTGGCCGCGAAAGAGGGCTTCGGTTGACGGGGAGCTACCAGAATGAGGCCCGCCAGCGAGTTGGTCTGCTCCGGAAGACTCTCCAGCGAGACGACCCGTGTGCTCGCTCCGCGGGAATCCAGGAGCGAGGCTAACTGCTGAGCCAGCCCATCCCCGTCATCGGAAATCCAGACGGGGCCTTTGGTCGTAAGCGAGATCGTTGCTGCCGAATCTGCGTCGTCCGTGGGGCAACTGCGCAGTGCGAAACGATGCGGAGGAATTATGTCCTCAGGCCGTTCCGATCTTGGTGCGGAATTTTTTTTTAGTGGGGCGCCGGACGCCGGCTCTACCGAATCGGTACCAATGAAGTTAACGACGTCACGGAGCGAGGCGAACTTTCCGAGGTCTTCCGAACTCACCGCAGGTGCATCGGGCAGGCGATCTTGCAGGGCCGAAAGGATTTCCACTCGCTTAATGGAATCGATTCCCAAATCGGCGTCCAGGCTCATGTCCAATTCCAACATGTCGACCGGATAGCCGGTCTTTTCGGCAACCACTTCCAGTACGACCGCTTTGCCTGCGTCTGCATCGCTGGAGCTGGTCGCTTGCGGTTGCCCGTCGGCGGTGGTCGCGTGAGTTGCTGTTTGCAGTCGGGCCAACACATGACCGAGGGTTTCGAAGTTGCCTAGTTCATCCGATCCAACCGGAGGTACATCGGGTAACCGATCTTGAAGCGCCGAGAGAATTTCCACGCGTTTGATGGAATCGATCCCCAGATCGGCGTCCAGGCTCATCTCCATCTCGAGCATGTCTTGTGGATAGCCCGTCTTCTCTGCCACGACCTCCAGCAAGACATCGCTGATTCCGCTTTCGTCTGAGACCGATTCCGTGGGTGCTGCTTGATGCGTTGCAGGCGTTTCAACCGGAGCGGGGGCTGCAACGCGGGGCGTAACCGGTGCGGGTTCCGGGTTAACAGGTGTCGAGCTAGCTTGCGGGGGCGGACTGTGCGGAGGCATTGTGGGTGGCGCGGCGGTCTGGAACGGCGCAGGGGCCTGAGGGATGGGAGTCTGCGGCATGGAGGCCGATGGTGTCATGCCTAACGAAGAGGCCAGCATCTGTAGTTGCTGTTCGATCAGACGAGCGATCGTCGCTTGGGTTGCTTGCTGACCCTCGAGAAACTGACGCTGCAACTCGGCGTTACGCTGTTGCATGTTCTCCAAGGCGACAATGCTCTGTTGCGTTACCTGTAAGGCGTTGCCGATCGCCGAAGGCTGTATCGACGTGTTGAGTGGAGCCAGCGGAGCCGGGCTAGGCTTTGGCTGCGGCTGATGTGCTGCCGGCGGACTTGCCGGGGCTTGCGGTGCTCGCGATGGCGTAGCCGCATGGCTCGGGGGAGTAGGATTGTGCGATGGGGTTGGGGGCTTATTCATCGGTTCCGCTACCTTCTCTGTCGTTTTCGCGGACAATGCCTCGGGGGTCGCGCGACGCTGCGGTTTGGACCGCGGTTTTTCGTAGTTGGCTCCGGTCAAGGGAATCGTGATCGAAGGTTTTCGCGTTCGACTTTCCTCGTTTGAATCCAATATGGGTGGGTTCCAGTGTTGAAGTTCAACCGGGTGACCCAGGGCGGCTAGCTGAGCCAGGGCCGAAGCCAGATCGAGTTGGCCCAGCTTCCTGCCTCGTGAGTGATCGACCGCGATGGTCGTGTGGGGATGATCTTGGAGTATGCAACGCACAAGGCCCGTCAGAACCTTGCCGGGCCCGACTTCCAGGAAGGTCTTGACCCCGTCGGCGTACATCTGTTCGATCAGGCGGACGAATTCTACCGGACGGGCAAGCTGCCCGGCGAGCAAGCTCCGAGCGGAACTTGCGTCTTGGGGGTAAACCTGGCCCGTGGTGTTGGCGTATACCGGTGCCGTGCCTTGGTGCCAGGAGATTGCGTCCAGGCAGCTAGCCAGATCACCTTCGGCATCGGCGACAAGCTCACTATGAAAAGCACCGGAGACTTGCAGTCGGCGGCAACCGATTCCCTGCCCGGTAAGCTCTGCTTCGGCGGATTCTATGGCCTGGGTTGCTCCCGAGAGCACCACCTGTTGCGGCATGTTGTGGTTGGCAATCACCAGCGATTGGGCAGAGTCGGCCTGATAAGCTTCCACTCGCTCGCGAGAAGCGGCAACCGCCAACATCGTTCCACGATCGCCGGAGCCCGCGGCCATCAGTTTTCCCCGGGCAATGGCTAACGCCAGCAACGCTTTGTGATCGAATACCTCGGCCGCATATAGCGCGACCAGCTCGCCAAAACTGTGACCCGCCGTTGCATCTGCTCGAACACCTAGATCGCGAAGCACCTGCCACATGGCCGAACTGGCCGCCCCGATCGCCGGTTGTGCGATCCGGGTGTCTCGCAGGGCGGTTTCTTGTTCTTCGCGGGCGGCATCGGTGAAGACCGGGATCGGGAAAATATACTCGCTTAGTCGCATCGCGTGCCCGCTATTGGCGAATGCCCGATCGGCCAAAGCGAAGCTATCAAGCATGGCAGGGAACGAACACGCAAGGTCGCGAAACATCTCACAACGTTGCGCACCTTGGCCCGGGAACAATACGGCCAGCTTGCCCGGTGCCGTGCCACGACCAAAATAAGCACCATCCGGTGTGCTCCAGGCCGCTTGGTCGCCCTGATCTGCGAGCATATTCCTGGCGCCCCCGATCAACTTATCCAGATCGGTTTCATCCCGGGATGCCACCAGCACAAGTCGAACAGGCTGGCCCTGGTCGAACTCTTGGCGCTGTTTTGTGGCGTCGGCCAGTAACTCGGTCCAGGGCTTCGTTGTGTCGAAGTCATCAAGCGATGCGGTTAGCTCTGCTGTGGATTGAGCACTCAGTGGGAAGAGCAGTACGCGTGAGTCCCACTCGATGCAGGGTTTCTCTGTGCTATCCTCCTCAAGCACGCAATGAAAGTTGCTGCCGCCGAACCCAAAGGCGCTAACCGCTGCACGGCGAGGATGGTTGTCGTTGGGAAGCCACGGTCGAGATTGTGTATTCAAGTAAATCGGCGCGGTATGGGGCGTGAGCGCCTCAAGTGGCTCGTCGACCTTGATCGTAGGAGGAAGAACCTTGTGGTGCAGAGCTAGCGTGGCTTTTATCAACCCGGCAACGCCGGCGGCGGCCTTCGTGTGCCCGATCATTGATTTCACCGAACCGACGGCGCACCAGGTGCCCTCTGGCGAGGCTTCTCGATACACACCGCTTAGCGCCTCAATCTCGATGGCATCGCCGACACGGGTACCCGTACCGTGGGCTTCCACCAAACCAACCGTATCCGGAGAGATGTCGGCCTGATTGTACGCGGCCCGAAGGGCGATCGACTGTCCCTCGGCACTGGGGGCGTAAACGGCATTTCCCCGGCCATCGCTGGAAGTGCCGACTCCTTTGAGGACCGCGTAGATTCGGTCTCCGTCACGTTCGGCATCTTCTAGACGCTTGAGTACCACGACGCCCAGCCCTTCTCCGAGAATGGTTCCGTCTCCATCGACGGCGAAGGGGCGACTGTTGCCGGTCGGCGACAGGGCCGGAGTTTTGCTGAAGCACATGTACATGAAGATGCTGTTGAACGTATCCAGTCCGCCGGCGACCACCGTATCGACCCGACCCGTCTGAAGTTCCATGGTGGCCAAATGAATGGCACTCAGTGAACTCGCGCAGGCAGCATCCACCACACAGTTGGTGCCGCGAAGGTCAAACCGATTGGCGATTCGACCGGCGGCCACGTTGCCCAGCAAGCCGGGAAAGGAATTCTCTTGCCACGGCACATATCCATTGGCGATCTGCTGGATGATTCCCTCGGCAACGTCACCTTCAATGCCTGCGTCGGCCAGGGCCTTTCGCCAGATGGGGTGACCAAGTCTTGCACCCAGTGGAATCACCAATTCCAGCGCGCCGGTCACGCCAAGAATCACGCTGGTGCGAGCTCGATCCAGCGGGCGGCCTTCGTCATCGGGGGTGGGTTGATAGCCGGAATCGCGAAGGGCCTGATCGGCTGCGACCATCCCCAGCAATTGGGTCGTGTCGGTGGCTTCGATATTGTTGGGGTTGATGCCGTAGCGCAGTGGGTCGAAGTCGATTGCTTCGAGAAAGCCACCTCGCGTGGCGTAGGTCATATCCGGTCGTGATGGGTCGGCATCGAAATAATCTTCGGGCCGCCAATGCGAAGCGGGGATGTCAGTGATCGCGTCGACACCCGCCTTGATATTGGCCCAATAGGCCTCAAGCGAGTTGGCCTTGGGAAACAGACAGCCCATGCCGACGATCGCCACGGGTTGGGCGATCGCAGTGCGTGGTGAAGCATCGCGTGACGAAGGGCTCAAAGCAAGTATTCCTCAAGACGTCCTACTTCTTGGGGGACAATGCTGGTCAACTCCGATGGAAGACGCACGCCCTGGTTCCGCAGCATTCCAACCCGTGTTACCACAGCGGCTCCATACAAAATGTTCAGTGCCACGGTGGCAATCTTGCGGTTCTCCGGCGGGTCAAGGTACGAATCCTTCACCCATTCGTTGAACGCACCCATCGCAGGCCCACACCAGATTTGATAATCGATCTGTCGCGTGGGCTCACCTGTGTTTGCCCATCTGGACGACAGCCCCAGATACCAGCGGAACACCAGCGCCATCTGATGTTTGGGATCGCGGCGAGCACGTTCAATCTGGGTCGCATCGCGCTCGGCCCAGAACTGCTCGGCCCGCTGCCACACTTCGGCGATGGGCATCTTGAAAACCGTCTTTTCAAGCGTCTGCTGATCGGCCGCGGGGATTTCGGCCAAGGAGTTGTACTCGCGATAGTACTCGTAAAGTTTCGAAGCTCGCATGGCGAACATCGTGCCCCGCTTGAGTACCTGTAGCTTTACGCCCATTTCGAACATGTCGGCCGCGGGAGCCATGATGACGTCAGCCTGTTGCGATTCGCTCAACATCTTTCGCACGGTGTCGCTACTGCCCGATTCGACACAGGCCTGATTGATCGAACCCGTGACGACGTAAGCAGCCCCCATGGCGAACGCGGCCGACGCAGAAGCCGGTGTGGCAATACCGCCGGCGGCGCCGATGCGTAATGGCATTTGGTAACCGAATTCGCGTTGCAGTCGATCGCGAAGGGCCAGCATCGTGGGCAAGAGTGTAATCGCCGGGCGGTTATCGGTGTGGCCTCCCGAGTCGGCCTCGGCGGTAAGATCTTGCGCGACTGGGATCTGGGCCGCCAATTGAGCTTGTTCTTCTGTGATGTCGCCGGCCTGAACCATTTTGGACAACATCGCCTCCGGCGGAGGGCTGAACCACTTGGTGGCCACTTCCACGCGGGAAGCCTTGGCGATGATCTTGTTCGGGGTTTGAATCTGCCCCTGGGCATCGCGATGGATTCCTAAAACGCGATATCGTACCACCGGATAAGTGAGATCGAGATAGGCCGAAGCCTCGACTAGGCGGACGCCACGACGGTGAAACAGTTCGGCGGTGGCCGCTTCCTGTGCCGGTTCGCTGGGGCTATGGATGAGATTGAACGCGAAAGGTAACTCACCAACGGCCCCAGTAACGCGATCGATGGCCTGCTCGATGAGTCGAGTCGGCAGCCCCGCTGCACCGAATGAGCCAAGAATACCCGCTTTGGCCCCGGCTTCCACCACGTCGGTCGACGCAATGCCATTGGCCATGGCGCCGGTCATGTAGGGAAACTTGATGCGGTGATCGGCACAGAACGAGGGGTCTCCCAATTGCGATGCCCTGACCACCGGCGAAAAACCGACCAGGGGGAATCCTTCGCCAGAGGGCGTATCATCGCCGACGGAGATTTGCCCCGTGTGGCAAACGCCAAACGAACCGCCAAGGTCGACAACATAAAGCGGACGGTTTACCTGATGCAGAGCATGACGGATTGCGAGATCGCCGGAAGCAGGTTGTTCGCCGGCCCCGACCCAGGTACCAATGGCTTGCAACCCATCTGTTCGTGCTTGACCGGATGTCTGTTGCATTTGCGATGAAGCGTTCACTCAGAAACTCTCAGGTGGGCTCGCCCGGGCGAGGAATCGGGGCGGTTATACGGTCATGGGAAGGGCAGCATTGTATAAACTGCCCATCTTCCTTACGGAAAACGTTGCGTCAATTACCGTTCTCGGCGGCGGCGACCCTCCATTGAAAGCCAAAACGCCTTCACTTGGAAGCCGTTGGAGCCAGTTTGCGGCAAGAATTCACGCAAATCACATCCGAAATCGCATCCGCCGTTACAATCTCCGGGGTTTGAATCAAGCGATCTAGAAACGAGGAACTCGATTTCATGGCAAAACCAGTTCGTTGGGGGGTGTTGAGCACGGCGACCATTGCCCGCGAAGCGGTGATCCCCGCGATGCAGAAGCAGCCCTATTGTGAGCATGCGGTGGTCGAGGCAATCGCTTCGAGAAGTTTGGAAATGGCCGAGGCCACGGCCAGAAAATTCGCCATTCCCAGGGCTTACGGTTCTTACGACCAACTGCTGGCCGAAGGGGAGATCGATGCCGTCTACATTCCGCTGCCCAATCATTTGCACGTTCCTTATGCCATTAAGGCCCTGGAGGCTGGCAAACATGTGCTTTGTGAAAAGCCGATTGGGCTTTCCGTGGAAGAGGCCGAGAAACTGGTTGAAGTCGGCCAGCGATTCCCTCAGTTGAAGCTGATGGAGGCGTTTATGTATCGCCACCATCCGCAGTGGCAATGGGCCCGTCGTGTGATCGACGAAGGGAAAATCGGCGAGCTACGAACCATTCAGACGTTCTTCTCCTACTACGATGTCAATCCGAACAGTATCCACAACCATCCCGAATGGGGTGGCGGCGGGTTGATGGACATTGGTTGCTATCCAATATCCCTGTCGAGGTTTCTGTTTGACGACGAACCGACGCGCGTAGTCGGCAGGCTGGAGTCTTCGCCCAAGTTCCACGTGGATCGACTGGCTTCTGGCATCATGGAATTCGCGGCTGGCACGGCGACCTTCACTTGCTCGATTGAGCTGACCGAGTACCAACGCATGATCGCTTTTGGTACGAAAGGGCGCGTCGAGATCGAGATTCCCTTTAATGCACCTGCCGACCGCCCCTGTCGCGCCTGGTTGGAAGTGGAGGGATCGACCGAACAACTCGAGTTCGAGGTTTGCGATCAGTATGGAATTCAGGCTGAGCTATTTTCCCATGCGATCCTCAACGACACGCCCGTGCACACTCCAATCGAAGATGCTGTCGCCAACATGCGCGTACTTGAAGCGATTGTGCGTAGCAGTGAGAACGATTGCTGGGTGTCCGTCGCGCAATAACCTGGATTGACGTTTCAATAATCAAGGCACAGTCTTTTCAAGACGGCTCGATGGGAGAGCATGACTGGTGGCGGTAGGCGAACAATTACTAGAACTCGTCGATGTCACTCGCAGCTTTCCAGGTGTGCTTGCGCTCGATGGCGTTTCGTTCGATGTCCGTCGGGGTGAAGTACATGCCTTGGTTGGCGAGAACGGAGCCGGGAAAAGCACACTCATCAATGTTCTTTCCGGGGTCCTGCAGCCCGATGCAGGGCGAATACGACTCGATGGCCAAGACGTAGAGCTGCGCGATCCGGTGAACGCTCGCCATCGGGGAATCGTCACGGTTCATCAAGAGGCCGAACTCTTCGCCTCGCTTTCGGTGGCCGAGAATATGGCGCTGGCGCAAGGGTTGCCCGTTCGCAGGGGCGGCCTGGTTCGTTGGTCGCAAGTTTTCGCTGACGCACAGGCGGCCGTCGACGGGGTGAACGAATCCATCGACATTCACCAGCCAACCTCACACTTGAGTGTGGCCCATCGACAGATGACTCAAATTGCCGCGGCGATTCGGCAGAACGCGCAAGTCATCGTGCTCGATGAGCCTACCAGTGCCCTGACTTCGGTCGAGACCGAGTGGTTGTTCGAACAGATCGCTGTTCTCAAGGCATCCGGCGTCGGGGTTATCTACATCTCGCACCGGCATGAAGAGATTTTCGAACTTTCCGATCGCATTACCGTCCTTCGAGACGGACGTCGTGTGCTGTGCGAGCGGACCGCGAGTCTAAATGGCGAACAGTTGGTCGAAGCCATGGTGGGGCGGAAGTCCGCCACCGCGGTATATGCCGGTCGCAAGGGACATTCCCCCGACAGTAACATTCCACCCAGGCTGCGGCTTTCTCGATTAACAGACGCTGCCGGTCGATATAAAGACGTCGATTTGCACATTCATCCCGGCGAGATTCTCGGTCTCTACGGGTTGGTGGGGGCTGGACGAACCGAGCTAGCAAAAGCGCTCTTTGGCCTCGAACCATGTGAGTCTGGCACTATTCAGCTCGATGGTACTTCAATTCGCATCCAGCGTGTGCAGGATGCGATCGCGAATTCGATTGCGTACGTTCCCGAGGATCGGCTGCGGCAAGGCGTGTGTCGAGACCTGAGCGTGCGGGAGAACATGGTACTCAGCAGTCTGCGGAATTGGTCCTCTGGCCCGCTAGCTTCGGTGGCGAAGGAATCAACGGCAACCGATCAACAGGTTGCCGCGTTGGGCATAAAGCTGCGGTCCAGCGAGCAGCCGATCGCTCAGCTCTCCGGAGGAAATCAGCAAAAGGTAGTACTCGGCCGTTGGATGCTGATGATCCCAAGGGTACTGATTCTCGATGAGCCCACTCGCGGGGTCGATGTGGGGGCGAAGGCTGAAATCCACCAGCTCATCCGTGAATTGGCCGGCGACGGATGCGCGGTTTTCATGATCAGTTCCGACTTGCCCGAGATTCTGGAGAACAGCGACCGCATTGCCGTGCTGCGCAACGGGCGCGTATCGGGTGAATTCGTTTCTGCAAATACTTCGGCGCGGGAGGTTGCAACCGCAGCCCTGCCCGACGAGGCTCCCGATTTCAACAAGGCCACGGAGAAGCGAACCGTTTCAAAGGCGTGGCATCGTTTCTTGGGAAGCGAAGTCGGACTGATCGCGGCAATCTTCGTGCTCTCAGTTTGTCTTGCACTGAGCACCGATCAGTTTCTCGGTACCAGCAATCTGGTGGGCGTCATATCGAGTGCCGCGGTCTGGATCGTGCTGGCACTGGCCGCCGCGGTGGTGATTATCACCGGCGGAATTGATATCTCGATCGGAGCGCTGCTTGCCCTGTCGGCCGCCGCGGCTGGTGTGGTGTTGAAGCAGCCTGTGGATATCTGGATTGCATTACCGCTGGCAGCCCTCGCGGCTATTGCCGTTGGCACGCTCGGGGGTGCGATCAATGCCGCGATTGCTCTCGGAGGGCGCATTCATCCGATCGTCGTTACGCTGGGAACACTAACCATTTACCGTGGCTTGTTGATCACCCTCACCGGCGGACGTGCGATCGGCGATCTTCCTTCGGGTTTCGTACGACTATTCTCGACGACCGTGGTCGGGATCCCACTGGGGGCGCTCGTGGCCGTAGCCGTAGCAACGGGAATGTACTTGCTGTTGATGTGGACCCGGGCCGGACGACACTTGTTTGCCTACGGATCGAGCCCCTCGGCAGCCGCATTGGTTGGAATTTCAAAACGCAAGGCATGGCTCACCGCTTTCTGTCTGGGAGGCGCGCTCACCGGGCTCGCGGGGCTGTTGGAACTGGCAAAAATCGGGTCGATGCAATCGACACTGGGAACTGGCTACGAGCTGAGGGCCATCGCCGCGGCAGTGATTGGTGGAACCGCGATCACCGGTGGTCGCGGTAGCGTGCTGGGCGTCGTGCTCGGTGCGGTCCTTCTAAGCCTGCTGTACAACGCGCTGGTGTTGTGGAATGTTTCGGGATTTCATTACCAGCTTGTGGTCGGCGCGCTGATTATGGTGGCCGTGCTGCTCGACTTGTGTTGGCGGAGGCGCGATCCGTGAAGTTCTCGCCGCAGCGTGCACATTTCGCGATGTTGCTTCCCTGGACGCTACTCGTGGCGTCGGTATTGCTGGTTGTCTTTCAGGCTGAGCGTCCTTCGGCGCTACCTCAACTGTGGCGACCGTGGGCGGAGATCGGGGCGTTGGCTGCGGTGATGACCGCGGTCATCATCACCGGCGGCATCGACCTTTCGGTCGGTAGCATCGTTGCACTCTGTGGTGTCGTTACGGGCACGCTTTGGCAGAACTTCGAAGTCCCTATCTTCATGGCCTCAGTCGCCGGGGTTGCTACCGGCTTTCTCGCCGGGGCCATCAATGGAACGTTGGTCGTGATGGGAATTGCGCCGTTGGTCGCAACGCTGGCGACCATGGCGCTCTTTGCAGGGTTGGCGATGGCGATTGCAGAAGGAAGGAGAATCCCTGGCCTGCCGGAGTCTTTCACCCACTTGGGGCAAGGTTCCTGGTTGGGCGTACCCTTGCAATTTTGGTTGATGGCCGCGGTATTCGCAGCGACGTATGTTGTCGTGCATCACACAAGGCAGGGTCGATATTTATTCGCAATCGGCGACAATCGTCTCGCGGCGGAGTATGCCGCCGTTCGAGTGCGGCTTGTCGAATGGTGGGTCTACGCATTGAATGGTTTGGTGGCAGGTGTCGTTGCCCTGGCTTATACTGCCCGCGGCGGTGCGGCGATTCCAACGGCTGGTACTGGACTTGAACTGCAAGTCATTGCCTGTGTGGTCATCGGCGGTACGAGCGTGACCGGGGGTTACGGGGGAGTGGGACGCACCTTGTTGGGTGTTACGGCACTTGCCAATCTCGACTTGGGTTTACAGCTATTCGCATCCAACGCCTTCGATGTGCCTTGGAGCGATACCCCTTGGAGACTCAGCGCCGATGGCCGGCTGATTGCGATCGGGGCGCTGGTCATCGCCCTGGCTGTTTGGAACGAACGCCTTGGCAAGCAGCGGATAACCAACATCGAAAGGAGCGTCGCTTCGTGAGCAAGGTACACGGGTTATCAATTCTCTGTTTGATCGTATGCGTACTCGTCGCGGGCTGTTCCTCCCAAGAGCCCGGCACCGGATCGATCAAGATGGGGATGATGCCCAAGTTGGTGGGCATTCCTTACTTCGAAGCGTGTCGGGGAGGCGCGGAGGAAGCCGCCAGGGAGTTGGGCATTCAGCTCGATTACGACGGTCCCGCGACCGATAGTGTCGAGGAACAGGCGAAGATTGTCGATCGCTGGATCGTGCAGGGATACGACGTTATTGCAGTCGCCCCGAACGATCCCGAAGTGATCTCACCTGCCCTGCGACGGGCCGTTGATGCAGGCATTATTGTCCTCACGTGGGATGCGGACGCGAATCCACAAGAATCGCAGCGGCACCGGTTTGTCAATCAGGCTTCGTTCGAAGGGATCGGCAACGCCCTGGTCGACGTGTTGGCCGAAGGAATGGAGGAAAAAGGCAAGGCGGTGATCATCAGCGGTTCGGTCACATCGCCCAATCAACAGGCGTGGATGGAGGTCATGCATCAGCGTCTGGCCGATCGCTATCCCCAGATCGAAGTGCCTGCCACGCTGTATAGCGATGAAGATCAGGCCAAAGCTCAACAACTGGCCCGCGATGCCATGAGCAACCACCCGGACCTCAAAGGAATCTGGGGGATTACTTCCGTTGCCTTGCCTGGTGCCGCCAAGGCGGTTCGGGATGTTGGCAAATCGGGCGAAGTGATCGTCACCGGGCTCAGCCTCCCCAGCACCACGCGCGAATACGTCAAAGACGGTACGGTTCCCAAGTTCGTGTTGTGGAACCCGGTCGACTTGGGTTACTTGACCGTGTACGCCGCCAAACAACTCGTGAATGAACAACTTGAAACGGGAACTCAATCGATGGGGCGTCTCGATTCGATTGAAGTCGGCGAAGACGAAATTCTGCTGGGGCAGCCGCTGATCTTCGACGCGAACAACATCGACGATTTCAACTTTTAGAGTATCTGCTTCCATGAATCGCGAAGACGCCTATCAGTTGGTTTGCGAATACACCGCCAGCGACAGCCTGCGTAAACACATGTTGGCCGTTGAGGCCGGCATGAGGGCCTACGCCGCAGAGTTCGGCGAAGATGTCGAAAAGTGGGGTATCGTCGGTCTGCTGCACGACTTCGACTATGAACGCTGGCCCAATGCCCCCGATCATCCGTTGCGGGGTGCCGAGATTCTAAAGCAGAAGGGTTATCCCGAGGACGTAATCTATGCCATCAAGTCGCACGCCGACTACCTGCCCGATTGCCCCCGGGTGTCGCGATTGGACAAAACCCTCTACGCCTGCGACGAACTCGCCGGCTTCATCACTGCCGTGGCCGTGATCCGCCCCACGGGGATCGAAGGGCTAAAGCCAAAGAGCGTGAAAAAGAAACTCAAACAGAAAAGTTTTGCCGCGGCGGTGAATCGAGACGACATCACCCGCGGTGCCGAAGACCTCGGCCTCGATCTCGACGACCACATCCAATTCCTCATCGACGCCATGACCCAAGTCGCCGACGACCTTGGGTTGAAGTCCTCTTCAAATGGCGAATCTTCGCCAACGTAGTTGCTTTTGGCAATTTGCTTTCTATCGCGAACCAAACGTCGCTCATTCACTCTTTTTTGAATAAGCCAGTTCTCAGAGCACGTTTGTCACTTCGTGGATTAGCGGAATCACGAATCCATATACGTAGGATGGTTGATGGATAGATCGCTGTTGCGATCTCGCGACACCTGTTGAGCAACTGGGATGTTTAGGTGGACTCGATTGCAGATGCTGCTCCTGTGATTACGACGAATGAAATATTTAATTGGCTCAACTTGTTTGTTGAGCCTACGAATCTAAACGGATAACATGCGAATGTTTCAGCTACAGCATCAAAGCTAAGCGTCGCATAATTCACCACTCTGAATGATTCGAGAAAGGGGCAGAGCATGAAACGCCCACGACGATTCTTCCGTAGTTCGCGCATACGTCAGACTTCAAGTATCCAATTGTCAAAAGGCTCTAGCATCTCCTTGGAGCCGCTGGAAGAGCGTCGTTTGCTGGCGGCGATTCCGGGTTCAGTTTTGTTTCAGATCACGGCGCCAGATACAACGACCGATTGGCCGACGTACCTGAAGACTCTGGATTGGGAAGATCAGTCTCAACAGGATTTACTGACGGACACCGACTTGGACACCGCGGAATCGCTAATTGACATCAGCGCAGGCTCTGGCCAGCGAGACTTTCTGATCACCGTCGATGTCCCCCTCGCCGTGGATACGGAGCAACTGGCAGATGACCTCGAAACCCTGACGCAGGTCAATTGGGCAGATCCGAATACGCACAATGAAGATAACAATATCTGGTCAGATATCGATCTGACGGGCCTGGATTTGAATGCCTCGGATCCATTCGATCCTCAACAGCAGACGCAGCCGAACGATGAAGAGTACCTGGACTCTTCTCAGAATCCCGCCGTGCCGTATTGGCACTACGATGTGTTGGATGTCGAAACCGCTTGGCAGGTTACGCGGGGTGATGGGGTTTTGATCGAGATGAGTGCTCCTGGCATCAACATTGCCCATGAGGACCTTCGTGGCTCTTTGCAGAACCCTGACGAGGTTTTGGATGGTACCGACACCGATGGCAATGGCTTTGTGGATGACATTCACGGGGTCGACATTGCTACCGGGCAGAACGGTAGCGCATACCTACACAATGCCGGTTACCCCTCCCACGATAATTCAGTCATCGGAATTGCATTAGCAGGTTTTAACAACGAGGTAGGCATCACGGGCATTGCTGGGGATGCGAAAGGGTTGCGGGGAATATCTACCCGCACTGGAGGCATGAGCACCGAGGACAGTGTAAGAATCACAAGGTATTACGTCGAAGAAGGAGTTTCTGTTGCGACTTTTCCACTACAGTCGAATGGTTTCAATGATTCTGATCTCAAAGACATGTTAGCAGACTATTATATTGAAAATGATGTTCTCTTGATTGCGACGAGAGTCCCGTCTCAGTTGCTGGGGACGGGAGACCAGCGGCCGCTAACCGTAGGCGGAACCAGTTTGCAGTCAGTTGGTGAAGTCAGGTCCCTGTATTGGGGGCCTGACGTCGATGTTATGGTGCCTCAAGGAGGACTGTGGCTCACGGGTAGCGCTTCCGTTGACGGTAGTACCAGCAACTATCTGATCGACTCGGGGATGAGTTTTACCGCATCCCAAGTAAAAGCCATTGCCGCTTTGGTGCTTTCGGCGAATCCTACTTGGACCGCTGAACAGGTGGCGGCTGCAATTTTGGCATCGGCGGACGATATTAACGGTTCCGGTGTATTCACGAATCCGCAGGATCGGGGGGTCTTGGGTGCCGGGCGGCTGAATGCAGGAACGGCGGTGACACAAAGTGTTCCGGCACCGCAAATCGAACTGTTTGCGTTGCCGGATGTCGATGGTAATGGTGATCAGTATCTGGAATTGAACAAGTTTGGTCTCTTCTCAGGCTATGTCTTCGACAGCGATACAGTTGGCGATTCGAGCAACTGGTTACTTTATGGCCCGGGGCCCAATCAAGTGTTCGATGCGGGGCTCGGTGACGACGTGGTTATCGATATCACGCTGAATACGGAGTACGGCATCGGTAGTCGCTGGCTCGAGTTCTCGATCGACGATCCATCCACGATGCCCGATGGCACGTACCAGTTTCGGGCGAAAAGTGGGTCTGCTGGGCTGCTGGATGTGTTTGGCGTGCAACTCGATGGAAACGGAGATGGAACTGCGGGAGATGACTTTGTGGCCGAATTCGACTACATCGGCAACAGCTATGTTCCAGGCTCACTACTGGCCACCGCAACAAGTCCCGTTTTCTCTGGTGAAGCGGAATTGGAAGTGGAGTTCACCATTCCGGCTTCATTCCCTGGGGAAGCAGCCAGTTCCGGTTGGGACGTAACCGGCATCGTACCGAAGACGCAAACATACACGGTCCAGATCGATGCCACCGACAATGGTAGCTTTGAGCAGTCTTACACGGTGGACGTCGATTATACGGTTTCCATGCCGGAGCTTACGTTCACGGTTCAGGCCTCAGAAGCTCCTCAACTGTACGGGACACAAAA
This sequence comes from Pirellulales bacterium, assembly GCA_965227275.1. GTDB lineage: Bacteria > Planctomycetota > Planctomycetia > Pirellulales > JAEUIK01 > CAZNXE01. Next base: position 5,280,021 of record CBDDFU010000001.1, read on the forward strand.
TGCCCGTGTCCGTGTCATTGGCAAAGATGGAATCTCGACCGAGGCCACTGCTTCGTACAACGTTGAGCTATATCGGGAGGAGTTGAACAACGGGTTGGTTGATCTGGATATCAGAGGGACGTCCGGCAATGACGAGATCACACTCACCGGTTCGGCTGGAAACTACCAGCTTGTAATTGTTGACGCCGATACGCAGACAACGTTAGTGAATGAGAGCCTGACCGGGATCACGGGCGACATTATCGCCAACGCTTTGGCTGGCCATGACGTCCTTGACTTCGACTCAGTCCCAGACCGTGTCGTCCACGCGGATGGTGGTGACGGTAACGACACTATCTCTGGAGGGTCTCTAGCCGATTCGCTGGTTGGAGGCTCCGGCAATGATTCCATCTTGGGGTTGGATGGGGACGATACGATTTTGGGAGGAGAAGGAGATGACATCCTCTCTGGAGGCGCAGATATTGATTCCCTCGATGGAGGATTGGGAGACGACTCGATCGGTGGGGGGGATGGAAACGATAGCATAGAGGGTGGTGAGGGCAGTGATTTCCTTTCCGGCGATGATGGAGATGACACGCTGGACTCCGGATCGGGTAGTGATCTAGTCCTGGGCAGAGTCGGAAATGATGAGTTGCTTCAACCTGTGGGATTTGGCGGAAGCAAAATCTTCGTAGGGGGCACTGGCGAAGATTCCATCGACGCCGTCGATTTGTTGAGCGGAATTGGCTTGGCAATTACGGATGATGTTGTACTCAGTGACCAAGACTTGGCGGTCGTGTGGGCCGAGTGGAAATCAAGCCGAACATTTAGTGAGCGAGTAGCAAATCTGTCGGGCACGGGTGTCGGCCCTCGTGAGAATGGAAACGTGTTTCTGGTTCCTGGGACAACGGTCCTTCGAGATGATGATGCAGATGACATAACCGTCGGGTTCATTAGCACATGGGTACAAAGCGATTTTGACCTGGATCAGGTTGACGCAGGAACTCTCGTACTGGGACCATTTGCTATAACTACAATTGGGCTTGAGGACGTACATGTCACCAACCTACGAGAGGCAGCAGTCACTGCTCCATCGGCGGCCGTCCGCGGCGAGCCGGTCGTGTTTTCGTTCAGCGCAGGCATCAAGCCAGACAATAATGAGGATGACCCGATCTTTGGGACTCTCGGACTGACTCCACCATCAGTTGAAGACTACGAATTCGTCATTAACTGGGGCGACGGAAATACCGAGACGGTGGTTGGTGGTGACAATGTCGAGGTGACGCACATCTTCAAGGATGCGAATGCCTCGATCGACGTCGAGGTCACGGTCCGTAGTTCCACGATGGCCACCGAGTTGGTGACCACGCACAATATCGAGGTCAAGACCCACGAGAAACGAACCGTGGGAATCGAGACCGTGCTGATTGTGGGTGGAACTTCGGCCAATGAACAATTCCTGATTGCCGACGACGAGTTTGACGCGAACGGGACGGTGATCGTTCGGATCACCGATGCGGATACTCAACAGGAGACCTTCTACAGCGATTCGGGGTTTGCCGGGCGGGTGATTATCTACGCGCAAGGCGGAACGGATACGATTCTGGCTAATCTTCTGCACCACCGCGGGGTGGAGGGCCACGGCCAGGATGGCGTTGGTATATACATTGGTTCGGACCAAGACGATCAATTCTACGGTGGTGACGATGCCGACACGATGTTTGGCCGCGCCGGAAATGATCTCCTTGAGGGTAATGGCAGCGCCGACTATATCGTCGGTGAAGGTGGCAATGACACCTTGCATGGCGGATTGGGGGACGATGCTTACGTGTTCGGACGAACCACGGTTAGCGATTTGGGTGAAGACACGCTAATTGACGGAACGGGTGTGGAGGACGACGCGTTCGACACGCTGTTTTTTCTCGATTTTGGAGAAGGTATCTCGATCAATCTGGCCGCTGCCACCATGCTCGACGTAACCGGCAAGCTGAAGCTTGAGTATAATTCTTCTCTTGGCGCTGAGCGAGTTATCGAAGCAGTCGTTGGAACACCGTTTAACGATACGATCATAGGAAACGACAAGAATAATTTCCTGGTTGGAGTGGTGGGTGACGACACCTTGCAAGGTGGCAATGGCGATGATTTTCTTTCGGGCGACCTGGGCAATGACCAGCTAGAAGGTGGAGCAGGCAACGATACTTATCGGTTCGAACGAGAACTCGGAACGGAAGATCTCGGAACGGACACGATTCTGGAAGGAGTTGGCGCGCAAGACGGTGAGTTCGACACGCTCGACTTCCAGGCCTTTGGCGAAGGTGTCGTCGTCGATCTTTCGAATCCAACTCTTTCAGACCCAACTATTGTGAATATGGCCAATAAGTTGGTTCTTGAGTTGGATAACTCCCATTTAACGGCGAACGAAGACGAGCTTATCGAGGTCGTGATTGGCAGTGCATTCGGCGATTCGATCACAGGGGACGCGGCCCAGAACTTCCTCGGAGGGGAAGGCGGAGACGATACGATCGACGGCGGAGACGGCGACGACATCATCTTCGGAGGCGAAGGCGACGATTCGCTGCTTGGTGGAAACGGGAATGATCAGTTACATGGCGGTGGAATCGTCAATCCCGGCGGTAGCGATGATGACATTCTGGAAGGCGGTTCCGGGGATGATCTGTATCAGTTCTTTCGAGAAGAAGAACTCTTGGGAGCAGATCTTGGAAGCGACACGATTGTCGAAGCGACCGGCGGAGCAAACGATGATTTTGACGCATTGGATTTCACCAATTTTGGTGAAGCCGTGACCGTTGACATTATTACCACCGGAACAGCCGTCTCGATGGCAGGCGACCTTGTGCTCACGCTGACCAACCCTGAAGGAATCGAAGGTGTGATCGGTACGGCCTTTGGTGACACGATTACCGGAAACAATCGCGACAACGTGCTTGTGGGAGCGGCAGGTGCTGATTCGATTTCCGGTGGGCTGGGCGATGATATTCTCATCGGTGGCCTCGGGGCGGACACCCTTGATGGTGGAGCGGATGATGATCTCTTAATGGCCGGTTATCTGGACTTCGGTGACGATGCGATTTCGGCCCTCGCCGACATTCAAGCTGGATGGGCTTCTGTGGGCAGCTATTCGGATCGGGTGAATAATATTCTCAGTGGCTTGCCAGATCTTTCCCCATTCCGCTCGGCTCCCAGCTTAATCCTGGGACGACAGCGTTGGACGATACGGATGTTGATTCGCTGATTGGCGGAAATGACGAGGATTGGTTCCTGTTAGATACGGATGAGGACACCGACGACGCAGCCGGCCTTGAAGTCGAGACAGAAATTGACGTTTAATTTGTCGCGTCCGACGCTTAGGTGTACCTGTCTCGATTGAAGTCGAGATTGGGGCAGGAATACGCAATCGACGCCAAGCGCACTCGTGCAATGATGCAATTCTGCGCATGATCGTCGCAGTCTGCGCGTTTCATTGACCGCAGCGGATGAGCCATTCGATTCACACCAACGGCGCCGATGGCAGAATTGCGATATTTCTGCCCGAACTGCGCTCGCTTGACCGGCTCGATCGGCGACTTCTATAATCCGCACTCTTCGCGACGACCTACGGGTCGGCTGAGTCAACTGGAACACGCGCATCGAGCCTGGACATGAAGATACACGAATATCAAGGTAAGCAGCTTCTCTGTGATGCGGGCATCCCTACCCCCCGAAATATCGTAGCCCGATCTCCTGAAGAGGCCTCGGCGGCTTATAAGGAGTTGGGAAGCGACTTGGCCGTAGTGAAAGCGCAGATTCACGCAGGCGGGCGCGGCAAGGGCACTATCAAAACCAAGCCCGAGCAACGCGGAGTTCAGTTGGTTCGTAGTGCTGATGAAGCCGCGGAAGTCGCCCGAAACATTTTGGGTAATGAACTCGTCACGATTCAAACCGGCCCAGAAGGTCGCGTGGTCCATCAGGTTCTGGTGGAAGAAGGTTGTGATATCGCCCGCGAGTTGTACCTGGGAATCGTCGTCGATCGTGCAAGCGGTGGCCCTGTGTTGATGGTCTCCAGCGAGGGGGGCGTGGAGATCGAAAAGGTTGCCGAAGAAACGCCGGAGCTGATCTTCAAAGAGGCCTTTCATCCCGACCGGGGACTGCAGGCGTTTCAGGTTCGCAAGCTAGCCACCAAGTTGGGATTGGAAGGCAAAACGGTGCGGGCTGCCGACAAATTCATGCGAACGCTGTGCAGTTTGTTCGTCAAACTCGATTGTAGCCTGGTGGAACTGAATCCCCTGGTGGTGACCGGGGACGGGGGCCTATTGGCGCTGGACTGCAAGATGACCTTCGACGAGAACGCCTCGTTCCGACATGCCGACCTGGCAGAGCTTCGCGACTTGAACGAAGAAGAGCCGATGGAGGTTCGAGCCGGCGAGGCTGGGCTGAGCTATGTCAAGCTGGATGGCAACATTGGCTGCCTGGTCAACGGTGCCGGGTTGGCGATGAGCACCATGGACCTCATCAAACTGCACGGCGGCGAGCCGGCCAACTTCCTCGACGTGGGTGGTGGAGCCGATAAGGATCAAGTCACCGAAGCATTCCGTATCCTACTCTCCGACAAGAACGTGAAAGGGGTGCTGGTCAATATTTTTGGTGGCATCATGCGTTGCACCACAATTGCCGACGCCTTGGTTTCGGCCTACCGCACCGTTGGTTTCAGCGTGCCTCTGGTGGTGCGACTCGAAGGAACCGAGGTTGAGCAGGGACGCAAGATTTTGGCCGAAAGTGGCGTCGATATTATCTCTGCCGAAGGACTAACCGACGCCGCTAAGAAAGTGGTCGCCGCCGTAGGCTAATACGTTCACATTCATCGATAATTGGCGGAAGATCTCGCCGCGAGACTTAGAAGAGACAAGACGCGACCATGAGCATTCTGATCGATAAACAAACCCGGGTATTGTGCCAAGGCATCACGGGAAAGACGGGACAGTTTCACACGAAGAACTGCCTGGAATACGGCACGAACATCGTAGCCGGGGTTACCCCCGGAAAGGCCGGTGAAAAGATCGAAGGCGTGCCGGTATTCGACACGGTTTTCGAAGCCGTCGAAAAGACTGGTGCCGACGCCACGATGATTTACGTCCCGCCGCCATTTACGGCAGATGCCATTTTGGAGGCCGTCGATGCCGGGATCAAGGTCGTGATTGCGATCACCGAAGGTGTACCGGTCCTCGACATGGTTCGGGTGTACGACATTATCCGCGACAGCGATGCCGTGCTGGTCGGGCCAAACTGCCCGGGGGTCATTACCCCGGAAGAATGCAAGATGGGCATCATGCCCGGCTATATTCACAAGAAAGGTCCCGTGGGCGTCATGAGCCGCTCGGGGACGCTAACCTACGAGGCCGTTTGGCAACTCACCGAGTTGGGCTTGGGGCAAAGCACCTGCGTCGGGTTGGGTGGTGATCCCATCGTGGGGACCTCCTTCATCGATTTACTGAAGCGCTTCGAGGCCGACCCTGCCACCGAGGCGATCATGATGATGGGTGAAATCGGTGGTACGGCCGAAGAAGAGGCCGCCGCATACGTTAGTGAGCATGTCAGCAAACCGGTGGCTGCCTTCATTGCCGGTCGCACAGCCCCTCCCGGCAAACGCATGGGCCACGCCGGGGCAATCATCTCCGGTGGCAAAGGCACGGCCGAAGAAAAAATCGCAGCGCTGCAGTCGGCCGGTATCGAAGTGGCCGAAAGCCCAGCAGACATGGGTACCGCACTGGTTCGTGCGATGAAGGCCAAGTCGTAGTTCCGCCAGGGCGACAAGGCACTTCGCCACGATCCGCCAGCCACTACAGGTTGCGATGGATCGGGGTGCGGTATGCTACACTCAAAGAAGTGTGGCGGCGGGCTCTCGTTCCCTGAATCCGTCGTTGGTTTAGTGGCCTTCTGGAAACGATCTCGCTCGCTTTATGCCTCGACCTCGGTGGATTCTGTTGCTGCTTGTCGGGGTTCCGCTCGTCGTGTTCGGGCAGGTAATCTGGTTCGAACTTGTTAAATGGGACGATCCGGGCAACATCTCACAGAACCCGTTCTATCATCCCATCTCAATTGGCAATCTCTCGAAGTTTTGGATCAGCTCGTTCTTTGGGCTATACATCCCGCTTACCTACACGTTCTGGGGTACGCTGGCTGCAATCAACGAGTTCCTGGGGCTCAGCGATCCATTCGATCCGAGGATTTTTCATGCCGCGAACCTTCTGCTGCACCTCACAACGACGCTGCTTGTTTTTCAACTCCTGCGAACGTTGTTGCGGAATGATCTTGCCTCATGCTTTGGGGCACTGCTGTTTGCTATTCATCCCCTTCAGGTCGAAACCGTGTGCTGGGCGACCGAAGCCAAGGGGCTGCTCAGTGCGGTCTTTTCCCTCGGAGCGGTACTCTTGTTCGTTCGCGGGCGACAATTTCAAATCGATCTTCACGACGGTAACGCGGAAGATATCGAACCGCGCCCCGAGAAATACGGTTGGGCAACCCTGCTGTACGTCTTGGCGCTTCTTTCGAAGCCGAGCGCCGTAAGTGTTCCGCTGGTGGTGTGGTCCATCGACCATTTCTACTTTCGACGCGGATATAAGCAATCAATCACGGCGATTGTCGACTGGATTGTCATTGCCATCGCGTGGGTCGTGGTGACCAAGATCGCTCAGCCCGGTGACCCGATGCAGGTTGCGTGGCCGCTGTGGACACGTCCCTTGATTGCCACGGATGCAATGGCGTTCTATTTGAAGCAACTTTTCTTCCCGCTGCACTTCGCCATCGACTACGGGCACACCCCACCGCGAGTCATCGAGTCGGGGCAACTATTTTGGACCTGGATCCCCGTTGCCGCGATAGCCTTCGTATTGTTCGCACGACCGATGTGGCGGTTGCCACGCACGGCCGCAGCGATCTCTTTTGTCGTGTTACTTCCGGTGCTGGGATTGGTGCCGTTTGGTTTCCAGATGTTCTCTACCATGGCCGATCGGTATGCATACCTGGCGATGCTGGGCCCGGCGATTTTCTTGGGGTGGCTGCTGTCGTGCTCACCACGAATCGTGTGGGTCGCTGCAGCGGCCGTGCTGTTGGTTCTCTCGGGCCTGACATGGAGAGAGGCCGAAAACTGGAAAGACTCGTATGCGCTGTTTCAGCACGCTATCGAAGTGAACCCCCGTAGCCATGCCTCGCTAAGTAACCTGGCCGTGGTCTATCAAGAAGACGGCAACGTGGAAATGGCGGAAAACCTCTTCGAACAAGCGCTCGAAGTAGCTCCTCGTTCTGCGGAAGCCAACATCGGGTTAGCCAGCATCTTGATGAATCGCGGCGATACATCCGAAGCATTCGACTACTACCAGGTGGCCCTTGAAGAGATGCCGGATTCGGATCGTGCCAATGCCGGAGTCGCGCTGATCTACGCACGCCGCGGCGAAATCGAGCAGGCGCTTTCTCATTTTCAATTGGCGCTGAACCCGGACCCGAGCCGCGCCGCACCTACGTTGATCGGCCTGAAGAGAGCATCGCTGGCCGAGCGTTACGCTCGCATTCTTGCCACCCACCCCGAGGCGCAGTTTCGCAACGGGGAAGCAGCCTTGCAATACGCCCAGGAGGCGGTCGACATCACGAAAAGTCGAAGCATCGCGTGTGTGAGCACGCTGGCCGCTGCTTATGCCGAACTGGGCCAGTTTCAAGACGCGATCCGCACTGCCGAAGAGGCCGTGCAACGGGCAAAGCTGAACAACCAGTTCGATACCGCGGGGGCTCTGCTACAACACATCGAACTGTACGATCAGCAAAAGCCGTTGCGTGAGCGCCCCGAGGAAACCTGGTAGGAGGGCGCTTGCCGCGAATGCCTTTTATGGTGAAGCATCAGCCGACTGTGTCGACTCGGCTACCGTGCGCTGACTGAGCAAGTAGGCGATTAGTTGGTAGAAATCAGGCTCGCTAACGAGATCAACAACGTTGGCTGGCATCGGCGACAGGCTCGATACATCTCTCGCATCGATTGAGTCGAGTTCGACGCGAACTTCTTTTCCCTGGTTGTCCGCCAGCACCAACACCTGGCCTTCCTCTCGCAATACCAGTCCGCTGACCACCCGACCATCATCGGTTGAAATCAGCGTGCTGCGAAACGCCTGATCGACGTTGCGGCTAGGATCCAACACATCCTCCAACAGGCGGTCCAGACCACGCTGACCAACACCGTCAAGCTCGGGGCCAATCTTGTTTCCCTCGGACCCAATGCGATGGCATGCAGCACAGTGTTTTAGAAAAACTTCGTGACCGGCTTCCAGGTCGGTTTCTGCAGCCTGAAACCCTTCGCGTCGCTGGTTGACCAGTGCGGCCAGCCGTTCGTCCGAAGGTGGTAAAGAAGCCGTCAGCGTTTCTATTTTGGCGTCGAGCTCTTCCACGCCCGACCCTTTCAGCCGATCGACGACTGCATTCTCTTGCAGTAGCCGCGCCGTCGCCTTTCCAGACTCGATGGCGGCGAGCAGTGCTTCGGCGCCCTCGCGGCGCGATGCCAACGCGGTCGCAATCTCGACGGCCAAACTCTCCGGAGCCGAGGGGAGTACTTCAATGAGTGTTTCTCGGGCTTCCGGCGAACCAACCCCGCCCAACGCGCTGGCAGCCTTCTGCCGAATGTCGATGGCCTCGCTACCGTTACTGAGAATTTCAGACAACATCGGTACGGTTCGACCGGCATCGTTTGCCATGCAGGCGTCGATGGCGTCGTCTCGCAAGTCGGGATGTTCCGAAGACGCGATCAGCAACGCCAGTTGATCGTAAACACTTGCCAGTTGCAGTTCGCGCGCGAGGTTGATGCCGTGTCGTTTCTCCAACTTGCTCTCAGAATCCAGGAGCTTGCTTGCCAACGTGACGGCCCAAGCTGTTGCCGTCTCTGGGAGTTTTCCTCCCCGTGATTGTGCGGCTCGATTCAACGTCTCGAGCACGGCTTGCTGGGTCTTAAAGTCGGCACTTTGATGCATCTCGGCGTACGCGTAAATCGACGGGACTTGATCCTCTGCGATGTAGCGAGCGGTGTGATAGAGCAACCGCTCTAAGTCTCGAACTTCCAGACTGGCCGTGGTCAGGTACTGCAGCAAGTACTCGGCAGATCGTTCCGTGGGAATTCCCTCGCTGATGTCGGCAATCTGCTTGGCGTAAGCGTCATTGGCAGAGATCATCTCGGCCAACTCGTCGTAGGCACCTGGCAATTGCATACAGTCGCGCACTGCCATGCGTGTGACATGAACGAGATGGGTGTCGTCCGTATCTGTCTTTTGCCAGAGATTCAACAACGGCTCGGCATACTGCAAGTTGGGGTGGCGCCCCAATGCATCGGCGGCAGCGCGACGGACAAACGCGTCTTCATCATCGAGACCGGCAATTGCCAAGTTCGCCATCTGGTTTGCGGGGTCCCATTCGACATGCTCGCTGAGAAGCTTCATCAGGTGAACGCGGACCATCCGGCTGGGGTCACTCGCCAGACGGTCGATCAGTTGATCGTTCAAGGTATTGAGACGGAACAGAATCCACATCCCGTGTGTTCGTTGGTTTTCGGTTCCGGTTTCGACGATTTGAGTTACCGGATCGATCGCGTCTAGCCCAATTCGATCAACCAACTCATGCGTGGCCATAGTGCGGAGAGCCAGGTTCGAGTTGTCCAGCATATCGATGAGTTGCTCGGTCGATGCCTGTGTCAAGTTCGGCAACGGCTGCAAGGGATGGGCATCGTCGTCGTCACCTGTGTATACCACCCGCCAGATGCGACCTCGATGGCGATCTCGACCGGGATGAGTTAGTGGCACCTCGTAATGCCCGATAATCCGGTTGTAGAAGTCGGCAATGTACAGTGCTCCGTCGGGGCCCAACTGCAGGTCGACAGGGCGAAACCAAGGATCGTCGCACGAAATAAAGTCCGGCTCTTCGACCGCCGTGTAGGTCGATCCGTGAATGTCGAAGTGATCGCGATTCACGCGGCCGGTTACGGGGTTGCCGATGAACACCGTGTCTCGGTAGGACTGCGGAAAATGGTTTGCCGCGTAATAGACGATGCCGGCAATCCCAGTCGACCCGTGCAAGTGCTTGATCATCGAAGGGCCAAAGCCCATGCCGTCGTGCGGTTTCCCAAAACTTGGATACCAGGCACCTCTCAGGAGCATATAAATCGGCTTGGTGTGGCAATCGGAAGTGTACTGATTTCCCAACGGGTCCCAGCACATACCAAAAGGATTGACCTGACCGTGGGTCCAATACTCGCAGTGCGAGCCGTCGGGCTGCATCCGCCATGTGTTTCCAGAGTTCATCGTGATGGCCTGACCATCGGAGCCCTGCACGGTCGAGGTGTTCGCAAACCCGTGGCAAGCGTAAATCCAACCGTCGAGCCAGCGATTCAGCGAGTTGCACATGCCATGCGTATCACGACTTTCGATCGTGCCGTACAACAATTCTCGTTCGTCGTAGTCACCGTCGCCATCGGTATCGCGGCTGATGTCAAGTTGTGGGATGGTGTGATAGATGACCGAATCGCCCACCGGGAGAAGCCCGATTGGGATATTCAGCCCCTCAACAACCTTGGTGATGGTGGTGGCTCGCCCGTTTTCGTCGAAGTCTTCCAAGCGATGAACCGAGTCGCGTTTGGGAGCATCGTCGGCGGCTGGAAAGGGATACTCCACCGAGTTCGTAACGAATAGGCGGCCACGATGATCGAATCGGATGTTCATCGGCTTCGCGATGTCCGGTTCGCTGGCTACAAGCTGGATTTCAAATCCCGGCGGCAAGTGAAACTTCTTTTGCTGTTCGCTGGCCGTAAGAGCTTCGGTGGGGGCAACAAGACTGAACTCCTGTGCATTCGCCTCGATGGCCAACGCGCTTGTCAGTACCAGCAATAGAAAAGCACGATTCAATACCTGGTCCGTCATTGCCTCTCCCGGGATATTGTGCCACCTGAATCTGTTCAAAAATCAGGTCAATTGGGTTGGTGATGTTCCCAGTCTATTTTGCCCTTCTATACCGATCAACAAAGCCGTGCAGACGCTTGACGCTCTGCCAGGGGCTTCGTAGGATTCGCGTCATCGACCGCCCGTTTTCCAGGCGGATTTTCTATCTCCGGCCAAGTCGGTTGGGACTGTGCATGCAATCTACGACGTTCCGCTTTCCGACGACAATTCGCTTTGGTCCCGGGGCCAGAGAATCGCTCGGCGAGTTCGCCAAATCCTACAACGTCCGCAGGCCACTGCTCGTGACGGATGCTGGTCTTCCGCAGACCGAGGCCTACCGCCAGGCGACTCAAGCATTGGATCGTGTGTGGCCGGGCAAATGGAATTCCTTCGCCGGCATTCATCCCAACCCGACGGAACAGGATATCGAAGACGCCTGGGAAGAATATCGCAGCTATGAGTGTGACGGTATCGTGGGCGTGGGCGGCGGCAGTGGAATCGATGGCGCGAAAGCCATGCGACTGAAGGTCGCCTTTCCGGACCTCGCTTTGTCCGAGATTCCACTCGACAAGCTGCCAGAGCGACTCGTTCCGTTCTGTGCCATTCCGACCACGGCCGGTACCGGTAGCGAAGTGGGGCGCAGTACGGTCGTCACGGTCCCAAGTCTTGGGCGCAAGGTCGTTTTCGGCGCCCCGCCGCTCATGCCGGAATTAGCGATCCTCGATCCTGAGCTAACCGTGGGATTGCCTCCGCATCTCACCGCGGCGACCGGTATGGACGCCATGACGCATGCCATCGAGTCTTTCGTCTGCCCCGTGTACCATCCCATGTGTGATGGCATCGCGCTGGAAGCGATCCGCATGGTTCAGCACTTCCTGCCTCAGGCAGTCGCTGACGGCAGCAACATCGATGCCCGCGGTCAAATGCTAGTGGCGGCTGCCATGGGGGCGGTTTCGTTTCAAAAAGATTTGGGCGCTGCCCATTCGTTGGCTCATCCGTTGTCGACAGAATTTGGAACGCACCACGGTCTTGCCAACGCAATCGTGCTTTCGGCTGTGATACGGTTTAACGGAGAGACTGACCCCCAGCTTTATGCCCGGATCGCACATACAATGGAATTGCCGCAGCACGCCAATCCGACGATGGCGGTTGCCGACGCGATTGACGACCTGAACCGCAAGATCGGTATCACGCAGCGGCTCAGCGATATCGGAATCCATCGCGAAGCCTTGTCGAAGTTGGCTGACAAGGCCATTGAAGACGGATGCCACCTGACCAACCCCCGCCCTTGCACACGCGACGACTTACTTCGACTTTACGAAACCGTTTGGTAAGGTTTTTCTCGATTGTTGCCGGTACTAATTTGCAGAGGATATCCAGACCTTGTGGCCCGAGTCAGAATTCCCCGATAGCCTGCTGATTGATGGTCGGTGGCGCGACACATGTTCTTCTGGCTCGATGCAGTTGATTGAGCCCGCGACCGAGAAACCACTCTGTTCGGTACCTGCCGCGGGTCCTGGCGAGATCGAACAGGCATTGCAGGCCGCTTTGAAGGCTTTTCGACAGCAGCCTTGGGCGAAACTGGCCGCCAAGCAACGTACCACCACGTTGTTGCAAATCGCCGAGTTGATTCGCGAACACTCCGAATCGCTGGCCATCTTGGAAGCTCGTAACGTTGGCAAGCCCATCAGCGAGGCTCGTGGCGAAGTGTTGGCCGGTGCTCGTTGCTTCGAGTATTATGCGGGGGCGATCAGCCGCTTCGTGGGAGAGACGATTCCCGCTTCCGATTCCGGGTTCGACTTCACGATGCATTCCCCAGTAGGCGTGGTGGCCTGCATCGTGCCGTGGAACTTTCCGTTCTGCATGGCTTGCTGGAAAGTTGCTCCTGCCCTGGCCACCGGGAACGCGGTGCTCTTGAAACCTGCCAGCCTTACCCCGCTCACGGCATTGGCCTTGGGAAAGATTGCAGAGTTGGCCGAATTACCGCAGGGAATTCTGCAAGTCGTTGCGGGTCGAGGCAGTGAAATTGGTGATCATCTGGTTTCCCATCCCATTGTGCGCAAGATTGCCTTCACCGGCGAAACGACCACCGGCGCGCGAATCATGAAGTTGGCCGCCGACGACATCAAGCGAGTCTCGCTGGAGTTGGGGGGCAAGAGCCCCAACATTGTCTTCGCCGACGCAGATGTCGACGCCGCCGCGGCGGCTGCCCCGATGGCCGTATTCGGGAATACGGGCCAGGACTGTTGTGCTCGCAGTCGCGTCTTTGTAGAGCAAAGCGTCTACGACCGCTTCGTCGAAGGGATGATCTCCGCGACGAAAGCGTTGGTCGTGGGAGATCCCATGCGGGACGACACGCACCTTGGTCCTATGGTCTCTGAGAGCCAACGGAATACAGTCGAGAAGTACATTGCCCTGGCCCGCGAGGAAGGTGGTCGCATTCTGTGCGGAGGAGACCGACCCGATATGCAGGGCTATTATCTCGCGCCGACGATCGTAGAAGAGTTGCCCAATTCGGCCCGCACCTGCCAGGAAGAAATATTTGGCCCGGTCGCCTGCATCATTCCATTTCAAAATGAGGCGGAGGCGATCCAACTGGCCAACGACACGGTGTACGGGCTTTCCGGTTCGTTATGGACACGCGACGTCGAACGTGCGCTACGGGTTGCCCGGGCCGTGGAGGCCGGGGTCCTGAGCGTGAATACAAACAGTAGTGTCTACCAGGAAGCCCCCTTCGGCGGGTTCAAACAAAGCGGCTTTGGTCGCGACCTGGGCTTCGAGGCCTTGAAGCTATACACCGAAATCAAGAATGTCTTCATTCGCGTCAACGAGGTCACCGCATGAGCGACCAAGACGAATCCGTCGGATTCCTGCCACCGTGGTTCACCTCCGAGCCGATCGATACCGTGTTGGTTGCATTTCCCGATGTTTACGGTCGACTGATCGGCAAGCGGTTTACGCATAGCCACTTCATGCGGAGCGTGCTGAAATCAGGCACGCACATGTGCAACTATTTGTTAACCGTCGATATCGACATGGAGCCGCTGGAAGGCTTCAAGCTGGCCAGTTGGGACCAGGGCTATGGCGATTTCCATGCCGTGCTCGATTTGCGTACGGTGCGGCGGATGCCGTGGTGCGAGGGGAGCGCCATCGTACTGGCCGACCTGCAACACGAAGATGGCAGTGGGCAGGTTGTCGAATCGCCCCGAGCCGTGTTGCGTCATCAGCTTGCCAGATTAGCTGAGCGCGGCCTCAATGCCATGATGGGATCGGAACTCGAATTCTACTTGTTCCATAACACCTATGCGGCTGCCAACGAACAATCGTTTCGTGGGCTTACCCCGTCGTCCGACTATTTGATCGACTATCATCTGCTGCAATCGGCGCGTGACGAAGATGTGCTGAAGCGTCTTCGCAACGAGCTGGGCGATGCGGGGATTCAGGTGGAAGGAAGCAAGGGAGAGTGGGGTAAGGGGCAATACGAAGTCAATTTACTGTACTCCCCTGCCCTGGAGATGGCCGATGCACATACCCTGTATAAGCACGCGGCCAAAGAGATTGCCGCCCAGCAGGATCGAGCCATCACCTTCATGGCCAAGTGGGCGGCCGATCAAGCCGGCAGTAGCTTTCACCTGCACACCAGCTTATGGGGCGAAAGAGAGAAACAGAATCTGTTCTGGGATGCCAAGGCCGAGGAATCTTCGGAGATGTTCCGCCAGTTTTTGGGTGGGCTGATGAAGTACGGTCGCGACCTGACCTATTTCTTTGCACCCACGGTGAACGCCTACAAGAGATTTCAGGCCGCATCATGGGCCCCCACCCGCATGGTGTGGTCGATGGACAATCGCACGACCGCATTTCGCGTGATTGGTGAAGGCAACGGCTTTCGTGTCGAGAATCGCTCGCCGGGGGCGGACGCCAATCCTTATCTCGCCTTTGCGGCAACGCTTGCCGCGGGGCTGGCAGGGATCGACGAGAAGCTCGACTGTGGAGCAGCGTACGTGGGGAACGCTTACGAAGACGATTCGCTGGCCCGACTCCCCTCGAGTCTCGAACATGCGGCCGAGTTGCTTCACGGCAGCGAAATGGCACGCACCGCGATGGGTGACCAGGTGGTCGATTTCTACACCCACACGGCAAGGCTCGAAGCACAAGCTTATGCGGCCAGCGTTACCGACTGGGAGCATAAACGCTACTTCGAGCGGATCTAACGCGAATTTACGTTTTCCCGCTCGGTTTCGTGCCGCTAGATGGCTGAGCCATTGGGGTTGATCCCCTGTGGCTCGGGAATGCCTTCGTGGAGGATCTTCCACGACTCTCCCATTTCACGCATGGTACGGTAGTCTCGCGGCACATACGCGATTTCGAGTTGGGGTGTCCGCTGAGGGGTTCCTCCCTCGAATCGCGACTGCATCGATGCATCCAGAATTCCGGTGACCAACAATGTCCGCTCAACCGGGTACGGTGCCTGCCCTTCGCGGAAGTGGGTTTGAATCGAATGCGAGAGCGCCTTGAACAAGTTGCGATTGTTCCAAGGGCCAACATAGAAACGGGTGAAGCGAGGTTCTTCCTCCCCCGCCAGATGGCAGGCGAAATTCCACCGCGTGGCACTTCCGCCCACCTTGAGGCACATGGCCCGCAGTCCGTCCTTGTAAGTGAGCAGAATCCCATGGGGCGGGCCGGGATTCACTTGCGGAAGCTCCATAATTTGTCGCAATGGAGGTTGCCCTGGTCCTAACTCGGCGGCCATGGCTGCTTCGGCGACGGGGATCGACCACAAGCCCTTCTCTGCTGCCTGCCACAGTGCGTCGCCTTCGAGGAACTGCACTTCTTCGATGCCCGTCTCACCGCCGGTGCGTGCTTCGATCATCGACTGCAGTACTTCCAGTCCGTGGAAGTCGTACGATTCGACGCCGCCCCCGTGAATCGAAACGACGGCTTCGATTTTGGCATCCGCGGGCAATTCCAGCGGGGGCCAACGTTCGGCCAAGGGTACGGAACTGCCGGCCATCAATCCAAAGTCCATGCTTTGGGCCGTATCGTACATCTCCTTGGCGAAGTCCCATCGGTACGAGAGATGCTTGTCGCTGAACACGGGAGCCGTGCGTCCGCTATCCCGAAATACCTCCACGATTCCGTCGAAGAACCGCTTCCGCGGATACATGTGCTGGCCCTTCTCGTTGTGTGGGTAGTTTCCGTGTTCGCCGATGGAAAGCACCGCGTCGACTGCGAGTCGTTCGCCGCCGTCGCACAGGGCCTCGCCGATGGTGGGATAGATGTTGATCCCGTACTGCTTGGCAACTTCCCGCGACATATCGCCTTCCGGAAATTGATCGACATAGAAGCTGACTACGTCCATGCCGGAAGCCGTCTTCTTTCCGTTGAACAGGTACGGCTCGAGGAAGTTTTCCAGAATGACGTGCGCGTGGCTGCGGTGTGTGAATTCGGTAATCACGGCGGCCACCTTCAGCGGCTTGTCTTCGGCCGCCATGCACCCTGGCATCATCTTCCACGAGAGCCCCAGGCCGGCCATGGCAGCGGTCCCGCCTTGAATGAAACGGCGGCGCGAAAGGTCAAGCTTGCTGGTTACTTCAGCCATGGTATGGGCTCCTCTTCAGGCAGGATTCTGGCGGCCGTTGGGCAAACCGCGGTGGGAGCCACATTGTAGCAGCAGTCGCCACGCGATGCGCATTTCAAGCTCGGAGGTCCAGGAGATGTTGCATTGTCGAGCCAGATCAACGCTCTACTGTATCCGTGTCATCGTGCGATTGCCTGGTGCGACGAGCATGATGGAAAGCCAAGCCGCGGCGGAAGAGCCTCCATGTGATGAATACAAGAAGTGCACTCAAGGGACCGAGCGCAGCCGGCTTGATAGCAATCGCATAGGCATAGCTAATCGGAACGGCCGTAAACCACGGCCAAACGGCGAGGCCCCAGGCAACGATGGCAGTCAGAATCAAATACGAACTCAAGCTGAACTGGAACCAACGGCGCTGTAGGTTCTTGTTCATGCGACCGTGAAGTTCCACGAGAGTGAACACGGTTTCGTACCGCCCGGAATTCTCAACCGCTAGTTGTCCCAGGTCCCGGCAGTCCGAAGCTCCTCGACCAGTTTCATGGAGCGGGCTTTCAAATCGACGTAGTCGGTTTTGGCCACGCGGTTCAGGGGCAATTCGCCGGCAGGGAGTACGACATAGTGGGAAGGTCGCATATAGGCGGCGATGCCCCGGGCGTGTGATTCAAGTTCTTCGGTCGATAGCTCGATCCCCGGTTTTTGTTCCACAAACAGGATGATTGCCTCGGTGAATATCTCGTGGGGCACGCCCACAGCCCCGCAGGAGGCTACCTTTTCTGTGAGCAACGCAAAATGCTGTTCGACTTGGGCCGGGTGGACCTGGTAGCCCTTGGGCTTGATGACGAACTTCGAGCGTCCTGAGAACATCAACCCACGTTCGCTCTTGTAGCCCAAATCGCCGGTGTAGCAGATGCCGTCGATGGACACGGTTTTCTTGTAGGCCTCGCGGTTGTTGACATAGTCGATGAACACCTGGGGGCCGCTGAAACAGATCTCGCCCGGTTCACCGTCGGGAAGTTCTTCGCCGGCCGTTCCGTCGCTGTTCATCGGTTTGCGAATGGTCAGCGGCGTGACGGGCATGTCATACCCGACCCCGGCAAGCAAGTCGTCGACCGTCCCGTCCAGAGGACTGTAGGTAACGAAGCCTGCCATTTCGCTCAGCCCCAGCCCCGTGCCGAACTTGGGGGCCATCTTGCTAAGCTGCTCGAGAAACTGCCGCGAGACTTGTTGGCCACCGTAGAGTGCGAATCGCAGCGTCGAAAGATCGTAATCGTTGTAGTTCGGCAATCTCCATTGCATGGCAAACAGCGCGGGAATTTGACCGAAGGAGTTGACCTTGTACTTTTCGATAGCCTGCAGCGATTTTTCGGCATCGAAGATATGCAGAATCACGGCCGTCCCGCCGGCGAACAAGGTGGTCATCAACTGCTCGGCCTGGCATCCAACGTGGGATGGCGGGAGATTTACCAACATGATGGGGTTGTCGAACATTTCGAACCCGCCGGCCAGACACATGTTTTGGCAGGTAATGTTGCGATGCGAAAGCAACGCAGGTTTGGGGAAGCCCGTGGATCCCGTCGTATAGATGACCTGTGCACCGTCGGTCTCATGAATCGATTCGTTCGCGGCCTGGTACGCTTGCCAAGCCGGATCCGAGCTTGCGTCCCATGCGGGATCATTCGCTCTTGCAAGCGCTTTGGCGAACAGTTCGGCCCCCGCGATGGAACCTTCGATGCCATCGCCTGGTGCCGTGAACTGCATGAAGTGTTGGATGAACGGAGACTCGGCCTTGACAGCCATGCCGAGCATGTTGAAGTCGGCGACCGGCGTTTTGCCCAGCAGTGCGTAGCCCTTAGGTTCGACTAGCTTCAGCGAGCGAATCACCTCCGGTGCTTTTAGCCGTAGATCCAAAGGAGTGTGGACGACGCCGATCTTGAAACAAGCGTACTCCAGAAACACGTGCTCGGCCGTAAGCGGTAACGACGTGGCAAAGAAATCGCCCGGGCGGAAACCTAGTTCAATCAAGCGAAGCGCGACGGCCGTCGTGATGCGATCGAATTGTTGATACGTGTATTCGTGGCCCGTGTCGAACTCGGTAATCGCCACATGGTCAGGCGTTTCGTTAGCCCACTTTGAAATTGCCTGATGCAGCAGATGGCGATCGGAATAATCGCGTTCGTAGTGGAGAAGTGTGTACTGTGGAACACCGTTGCGATAAGTAAGCTCGGTTGGCATTAGCGGGCGATAAGCAGTTCTGTTGTGAGGAAGAACGGTTTTGAACGAAGGCCCAACGACAACCTAAGTTCGCCAATTCGGAGCTAGCGGACCAATTCGTTGGCCTTCTCCTCCGCGAAAGAGGACGATTGATCTGCAGCGGAAAGCGACTCGTCCATGGCCAGGGCTTGCGATTGACGTACGTATCCCTCATCCAGGACTTCCAGTTGCGCCAGGTCTCCCTGGCACCAACGCCGGGCGATAACGGCCGTGCGATGGTCACCGTAGTTTTGCACCATCCACTGGGCATGCTCGATGAGCAGGGCCGCGGTGTAGGTGCGGGCCAAGGCAAAAGCGAATCTTCGGGCACCGGCCTCAATCGAGTTGTGTCCGGCCGACATGACTTGTGGCAGATACTGCTCGATTTGTTTCAGCGACTCGTTGATCCGCTGTTTGCAAGGTTCGAGTTCATCGAGCGTTGTGTCACCCACGCGACTGCGAATGTCTTCTAAGAAGGGTGGCAATGCGGCTTCACGATCGATGGCCCGCAGGCAATCGAGGCTGAGGATATTCGTGGTACCCTCCCAGATCGAAAGCACTTGCCCATCGCGTAACAGTTTGGGCAACCCGGTGTTTTCGACATAGCCGGCCCCGCCGAACGATTCCAGAATTTCGCTGCACGTCGCAACACAATGCTTGGCGGTGAATAGCTTGGCGATGGGGGTCAGCAGTCGCAGTACGGCGGTGTCGCTGGCTGTCGCCGCCCCACACTCTTCGCGACCGAGTAATTCGATGCCGCGGAAGGCCAATAAGAAGCAACCGGTGAAGTCTACTTCGATGTTGGCCAATGTTTCCGCATGCAAGGGTTTGTCGGCCAACGCGTGGCCGAACGCCACCCGACGCCGTGCGTAATCCCGGGCCAGGGCCAAACCGCGACGCATGAGCGAGACTGCACTGATCGCGTTATACAACCGTGTGACATTCACCAGCGTGGCGATATTTGCCACCCCACGCCCCGGTTCGCCGATCAACTTGGCAGCGGTGCCCTGTAGTTCGAGTTCGGCCGTGGGAAGTGCTTTGGTCCCCATTTTGTCTTTGAGCCGATTGATGACGATGTTATTCAGGTTACCTTCGGCATCGCGGGTTTCGACATAGAAGAGGCTCAGGCCGCGGCTACCTGGAGTGGCCTCGCCCCCGGGCGGTTCGATACGGGCCAGCGTCATGGCCATTTGGGAGGTTGTCGCCGAAGTGAACCATTTGAAGCCATACAGTCGATGGATGTCGCCATCGGGCCGAGCTATGGTTTCGCTGCGTCCGACGTCCGATCCGCCGGTGCGTTCGGTCATCCATTGCCCCGAAGTCCAGAATTGCTGGGGATCGCGCGTGGTGAGTCGGGCGAAGGCATTTTCTCGTAGGGCTTCGTCTCCGAGAACTTCAATCAAGCGTGCCGCCCCGTCGGCCATCGCCAGGGGGCAGGAGAAAACGGCGGACGATGGATTGAAGAGGTACATCTTGACAAACTGGTGGATCCGCGACATGGAACCGATCTGTCGTTCGTAACCCAGCGCGACGAGGCCTTCTTCGGCACTAACCACCTCAAGCTCCTGCCATCCCCGGGCTGTTTCGATATGGTCGATGCGCCGACCCCAGGGATCGAATTGGACCAGTTCCGGCGGGTGCGCTTCGGCGTCGGCTGCCATGTCTGCGATATCGCCCAAGAGCCGATCGGCGAAACGGGTGAGGTCTTTCTCGACCACCTGAAGTTCGTCGGAATGCATCATGCGATCCAAGTAAGACCGCAACAGCCGGTCGTCCTGGTATTGGTTTTCCAACTGCGGTCCGTCTTGAAAAAAGCCGGTCATGAGTCTGATCCCTTGGGGGCGCGCAGCCACGCTAACGTGCTATAGGGTGTGTGCTACTTGCCCTACTATTCTACCGTGGCCCGGGCCCGTGTGGAAACTGGAACTATCGCGGCTGTGAGACCAGCCAGGCCGGCAGACGTGTCACACAAGGAGAGAGCAGCAAGGCTCTAGTAATTGGCCCCTGCCCTTAGCATGACCGTATCGTCGAGCGAGACATCCGGTGGCATCTCACTCAGGTATTCGATTTTTCGCCCGAAGACATAGGCCACCTCGAAGCGCAGCCCTCCTCCGTCGATCTTCTTGCGTTCCACGCCGAGAATTGCACGAAAATCACGGTCGGTGGCGACGTCGTCAACGCCGCTGGCACGTTCGATGGCCCAGGAGCCGCCGCCAAACTCTCCTGCGACATATGTCCACCACGCTGCATCCATGACCTGCGAGATGCGTTTCGCGGCACGAGGTCGAGGAAAGATCAGCTCGATATTGACGTCATCGTTGGGCTTCCAGATAAGTCCCGCGGCGGGCAACAGGCTGACATCTTCTCGGTCGAGATAGACCACGCCCAATGCCACGGTGACGGTGGGCGACCACTTGTAGATTCCCACGGCGCGACCGGTGACGCGAACCGCCTGAGACGAGTTGTTGTCGAAGTCGCTGTAGTACCCCGGCGCAACGGCAAGATCAGCCGTCCAGTAGTCATTCAGAGGTCGCAGCCACCGGAATTCCAATGCCGTGTCGTATACGCGCGGTGGCAAGTCGGTCACCGTTGGTCCGTCGAGAAAGTGTGCCGAGAATCGAGGTGTGATCAGAAATGGCGGTTGAGATGGCACAAGCGGGGCTGCCAGTACCGCGCTGAGGTCGATGGTATTGGCACCTAACCCTCGGGCACCTCCGGGAGCGAGCCAAGACTCGGTCAGCGTCAGTCGCTGTACAATTCCTGGCTTGGCACCCGGCGGGAGCTGTCTTCCACGCTTCGAAACGCGCTCGGGCGGATAAACCACAATCGGTTCTTCGAGCACTGGCGTGTCAAACTCGTACACCTCGACGGTGTCATACGATCGAAAGGCATCCATGGTGGCCAGCGGAGGCTGTACTGCGGAGCTTGTCGATACTGGTGGCTCTGCGGCGGCCGTTTGTATCACCGCAGGAGATGGCAACCGCACGATTTGGGCTCTGCTGTGTATGGCCGGCGCTACGAGTGCCATTGCCAAGACCACGACACGAATGCCGAGATGTGCGATTTGCTGACGCACAGATCTGACAACGCGATGGTCGGTGCATGTGCAATAGGCGTGCGGTGTCCGTTGTACGCTTACGTGGCTGTTCGCAGAGCTTGTGGAATTCATGCCGTGCGATGTGCCTGGGGGATCGAGTGAACAACCAGCGGGGGTTGGCTACTTAGTAGGATAAGCCTGATCGCAACATGATCGTGTCCGACGGATCGAATGACCCCGGAGCATTGCGGAAGTTCACTTCGCGATTGAACAAGTAGCCCACCTCGAACCACCCCCGTGAACCGGCCAACGTGAAGAGTTCCAGGCCGATCATCACTCGAATGTCGTTGTACTCGAACTCATCCCGAAGTCCCCCCGGTCGCTCGACGGTCCATGCCCCACCACCGTATTCGCCAGATACATAGCCCCACAGGTCGTTGTTGCCGATGGTGGTTAGCCGCTGTGAGAGCTTGGGATTGGGGAAGACAATTTCGTAACGAGCATCGGGGTTGGGTGTCCAGATCGCACCACCAGCGGGCAGGAGCTTAATCGATAGTCGATCGTAGTAGATGATACCGGCCGTGAATTGCCATTGGGGCGAAGCAGTGTAAACACCCAAGCCGCGACCCATGTATCGCAGGCTGTTTCCGTCGAAGTATTGAAAGTCGCTGTAGACACCGATCCGGAAGGCCACATCCGCACTGAAGCGGCTTCCCCAACGCGGTCGCCATGCCGTATCGAGATACGCGTTGTAGACCTGGCCGGGCAAAGCGGGCATTCCGAAAATTTCAGTAGAGTTTGGTCCATCCAGAAAATTCACCGCAAAACCAGGCGTGATTAACAAAGCGGCTTGGTCGAAACCAATGGGTACCGTTCCGGTGGCATTAAGCTCGAGAATATTGAATCCCAGATCAGGGCCGCCGTTGCGGTTGATCCAGGTGTATTCGAAGAAAACTTGATCGATAAGCCGTTGGGGTGCGCCGGGATAGGTTCCCGCACCGGGGTCCAAGTAATTCTGCTGAGGAAGTAATTGGGGCGGCGCCAGCGATGCGTCGGCGTACGGGTCCCAATTC
Source organism: Pirellulales bacterium (assembly GCA_965227275.1). Classification (GTDB taxonomy): domain Bacteria; phylum Planctomycetota; class Planctomycetia; order Pirellulales; family JAEUIK01; genus CAZNXE01. The sequence continues at coordinate 5,302,893 of CBDDFU010000001.1, forward strand.
GGGTTCATGGGTTGAATCGTGCCGTCGAGAGTGGCCTGAGGCGCACCGTACGTCGTTGGGGGTGCAGTGCCGTAGACGGGACCCGTTCCAAAGGTCTGCGGAGGGGCACCGGTATTCGGAGGGAATCCACCCGCACCGTTGCTCACGGTGGTGGGGAACTGCACGCGCTGGGCATGGACCTCAAAGGTCAGCAGCGCTACTGCGGCAGCGAGCACAAGTCGTATCATGAAGGCTGTCTTCCGGGGAACGTTTTTGTCGACTACGAACCGCAAAATCGAACCCGTCTCGGAGCTTGACTCGTCAAGGCTCACGTTCTTAAACCGGATCGGCTCAAAGGGTCAAGGTCGGTTGTGTCGTTGGGGGCTGCTGAATCGCCCATTTGAGCAGTATGGATCTCTTACGGCCCCCAATTGCCTTCGAATAGCGATTCGTTACGATAGCGTCATTGCGATAGCACGCCTGCTATCTGCTCCGGCCGTTTGGGTGTGCGGCGTCGCCAGAATCAGAATTCAGGAGGACTTCTATGAGCGGTGAGCAATCATCAGATGTGCAGCCAACCAAGCAATCGCTACGAACCGAAGCACACGCGCGACGCAAGGCCCAAGAGAACAAAGACGAACTGAGCAAGATCATTTGCGATAAGTTCGTCGCGCTGCCCTCCTACGAGCAAGCAGGCACCGTGATGTTCTATGTCGACGTGCGTAGTGAAGTGCGGACAAGACATTACCTGCCCACGGCATTGGAGCACGGCAAGAAAATCGTGGTTCCCTGGTGTAACGACGAGGGCGAGCTCGAACTGTTTCATCTACAGTCGATGGATGAGCTAGAGATCGGGATGTATAAAATCCTCGAACCGCGCGGCGACCTGCGAAATGTGCCCGAGAAACAGCTTGAGGCCGAATCCCTCGATTTGATTATGGTTCCCGGCGTTGGCTTCGATAGTCAGGGGGGACGCATGGGGCACGGCAAGGGCTACTACGACAAGTTACTGCAACACGCCCGGGCAGACGCCCCGCTGGTAGCACCTGCGTTTGAATGCCAGTTGTTCCCCGAGATTCCGATGGACTCTCACGATATTTTCATGGATCTCGTGATTACCGAGGAAGCCACCTATCAGGGAAGAGGTCGAGCTTAACGTGTCCGCAGAGCACCGCGCGATTGTCGAAGATACCTATGCCGAGGCGTTCCGAAGCATATACGCCGAGGTTCTCATCACGGCTCGCGATCGACGCTGGCTGGATCATGCCATCAACGCCGCCACGGGCAACGCATCGAGTACGATTCTCTGCGATTGCGAAGCCGGTTTGGACCGCTACGTGGGACCGGGCGGCGATGAATCGTTCGAGACTCCTGACGGTCGTCCCGGGGCCGTGGTTCAGTTCCACATGCCACGCTTCCGCAAAGATCGCGTCGAAGCCTTGGAACGCTCGCTGTTGGTTCGTATCAGTCAGAATGTGCTCACGTGCCCGACCACCAGTTGCTTCAACCTGCTGGATACCGAGGCCTACTTCAAGTTGGGCCGGAAGATTGCTTTCTTCGGCGACGGCTATCAGTTTCGCGATACACGACATGGCCGACCGATGTGGGTCATCCCGATTCTGGGAGGCGAGTTTGCGCTGGACCGCCGCTTTGGGTATCGCGATGGTTTGATGGGCGGCAACTTGTGGTTCATGGGAGAAGACCTCGACACGGCGCTTGCCGCGACCGAGCGTGCCCATAAGGCCGTGGAAAAGTCGCCCGGGGTCATCATGCCATTCCCGGGCGGAATCGCAGCTAGCGGTTCGAAAGCCGGCAGCCGGTACTCGTTTTCGATTGCAAGCACCTACCAGGATTTCTGCCCAACCTTGAAAGAGACGTTGGGTGAGCAATCGAAGGTGCCCGAGGGTGTCGGTTCGATCATGGAAATTATTATCAACGGTCGCGATTTAGAGGCGATCGTCGCGGCATCTCAAGCTGCCATCGCGGCATCGGTCGATTCGCCGGGTCTGTTGCGAATATCAGCCGGCAACTACGGCGGGCGCCTTGGAAAGAGCTTTATCTACTTGCACCCGGACAAACAACCGGCCGAGTAGCTGAACGCGCGGGCATGCAACGCACCGATCAGCGATTCGCCTCACCGCGTCGCACTGCCGCCAGACAAACTTCCTGCCGGTTGTACTGTAGCTGACGCACGCGAACATCGCGGTAACCCCAGCTTCGCACACGTCTGCAGAAACGAGGGATGTCGTCGGCCAGCTTCCAATCGAGCAATTTCATGGTTAGCAGCAGACCATGAATCTTTACACTGGGGTGCGTCACCAGCGGTTCGACGGTTTCCAAGGTGGTTTCCGGAGCGATGTTCATGTCGGCAACCAGCAGACGTGTGTCTCGCAGCATCCGCAGCGGAATCTCGTTTGCTTTTCGGCGGACATGGGTGAAATTGGGTGCTGCCAGGACCAGCTCATCGACCATCGCCGGGTCGACGCCGATCACTTTCAGACCGCGATCCAGCAGGGCCTGTGCCGCGCCGCCGGGGGCACATCCCAATTCCGTGACCAATTGTCCGGGGCGAAGCGGTGTTCGTAGCCAGCGCATGGCCTCCACCATTTTTAGATATGCCCGAGACACCGCGTGGACAGGTAGCTCGATGGTGCGTAGGCCTCCGGCCCACTGCGACGCGGCGGTTGCTGCCCGATGAAACCCAACCCACCACGAATCAGGTTCGACCAAAACGCAATCCAGCACCACCTGCCCAAGTTCCGCGCGTTCGGGCACTTCATCGGGAAGCGTTACTAGGTCCTTGGGTCGCTGTCGGAGGAGTTCCTCGCGTACCTCTTGTGCAGACGTGGTCGGCCCGGGCTCGTATCCTCGATAACCGGCTACGGCCAGGTCGCGTTGCCAGACATGAACGGCCTCGACCGGAATGCCTGCGGCAAGCCGCCACACGTCTTGCGCCATTTCAGCGGGCGACTTTCCTGCTGCACGCCCCAGCGATAGCGACGATGCCCGGGCGAACACCGAATACAGGTTGGCTTCCTCGGCCAAGTCGTGTTTTTCTGGAAGCTTGAACGTTACGAATCCGGGTCGCGAATACGCGAAACGAAATTCGGGCCACTCCCTGGCGATTTCCGATTTGAACGCCGCTTCGGCCCCCTGCTGACAGGTGGACATGACGAATTTGCACCCGGTTGCCAGGCCGTGGCTATTCTGTGGATTGGTAGCCGGCGATTCGTCAGCACCGAATGCCTCATTGGTGGTGTTTGCTTCGGTTTCGGTCATGTGGCCATCTCGTTTCGCATACTTTGAGGGCCTTGCACTGGACAAGCTCCCCACGGCAGTCGTAACCTCAATGGAGATCGACCACAAGCCTTGGAGTACGCGATGAAGGCTCGAATAACCCACTTCGGCAGCCTGCTTCTCACTGCAATCCTCATTGGCGCGTTGATTGGTAGTTGGCAAGTAAGTGTCAATATTGCAGCTGCGGAGAAGCCGGCGACCGACGAGACGCCCTCTTCGGAAGGTGCACTCGATTCCGAAGCATCTTCTACCGACGAAGTCGATCGATCCCCGGTCGATTTTGTATTGGGTCCGGCTGAGCGATGGATGGTGGTCGCCAACCAAACGTCAGACACCATTTCCTTGGTTGATCTGGATTCCGGAGAGGTCTTGCAGGAGTTGCCCTGCGGTCGTCGCCCGATGGCGGTTGCCATTGAGTCCGATGGCATGCATGTGCTCGCAACGGCAAGCTATTCGGGAGAGCTTCTCCGCTACGCGGTCGACGGTCACTCGCTGCAAGAAGTTGGCCGACTGTTTCTGGGGTTTGAGCCCTGGGGAGTCGCGATCACCCCGGACAATAGGACGGCGTACGTCGCGTTGGCGGCTGCCGACCAGGTGGCCGAAGTCGACCTCGAAGAAATGGAAGTGCGTCGACTAATCCCGGTGGGTAGCTGGCCTAGGTTCTTGTCGCTGTCGGCTGATGCAGAACGATTGGCCGTCGGCACCAGCGGGGAAGGAGGCGTCTCGGTTATCGACACGGCCAGCGGGGAAAAAGTATTCCAAGAGAACTTCGTCGGTATGAACCTGGGCCGAATGTGGCCTTCGAGTGACGGGCAGCATGTCTATTTCCCATGGATCGCCTATCTGAATAACCCCATCACCGAGCACAATATCCGCAGAGGCTGGGTGCTTGCGAGCCGCATTGCCCGAGTGAATGTTCACGAGCACGTCAGGCGTGAAGCGATCTCACTGGACCCTCCCGGACAAGCGGTTGCCGACCCCCACGCGGTGGCGTTGAACGATGACGAATCGTGGATGGTGGCCACCGCGTCAGGAACTCACGAGTTGCTCGTATACCGAATGAAAGGTTTGCCTTGGCAAGACTACGGCGGACCGGGGGATCATATTGCTCACGAGTTACGAGATAACCCCGATCGCTTCGATCGAATCGAATTGGGGGGCCGTCCGATGGCGGTTCGATTCTGCAGCGACGGTCGACGGGTGTGGGTGGCCAACTATCTATTGAACTCCGTGCAAGAAGTAGACGTCGAGGCGCGCGAGGTACTTCGCTCGATTGACCTTGGCGGACCCGAAGAGCCGTCGCTTGCCCGAGCAGGCGAAGCGGTTTTTCTGGATGGGAGGAAAAGCCTGGACCAATGGTATAGCTGCTACAGTTGCCACTACGAGGCGGGGCCGAACCGACCGACCGTTGATACGCGAAACGATGGCGGATTCCAGAACACATACAAGACGATCCGAGGGCTTTACAACGTGGCCAGTACGGGACCCTGGACCTGGCACGGTTGGCAAGACGACCTGCGGGCCGCCATGCGGAAGTCGCTGGCCGAGACACTCATGTCGCCCGACACCCCGCGGAGAAACGACCAGAAAGCACTGGTGGCCTATCTGGAATCGCTCTCCCCGCCTCCCAATTGGCACCGCGGTCCAGACGGATCGCTTTCGGAAGCAGCACTTCGAGGCAAAACGGTTTTCGAAGGCCCGACGGCCGGCTGCATCAACTGCCACAGTGGCCCTGAATTCACCGATGGCCAAATTCACGATGTTGGCACGGGCGAACCTGTCGACAAGTACGATGGGTACAACACGCCATCGCTGGTGGGTGTGGCACGACAGGTTCGTTGGCTTCACAACGGACATGCCGAATCGCTGGAAGAATTGCTGACCGGCGCTCACAATCCCGCAGACATCACTGGTAACGGGGAACTCACCCCCGCGGAACTCGCGGATTTGATTGCCTATCTCAAAACGCTGTAGGCTGTCGCCATTCGAGCAGCTTTAGGGAACAGAAGGACTTTGGCATGCACCCGACACCTCTCGTTCGGTTTCCGACAAAATCTTCGGGAAAAGGCTCACGTAAGAGTTCCTTACGCGAGCGGCATCGGAGCGTATTACCTCATCGGGCGATGCAGTTGTTTTTCATGGTGGCGGTCACGTTCTTCGGCTCATTTGAATTCCAAGCCAACGTCGTAAGAGCCGGCGAGGCTCTAACCGATGAACAAATCCAAGCGTTGACGCCTGCCGAACGTGGGTACTACTGGCTGACGAACAAGGCTTACGGCAACGGACAGATTTCAGAGGCAGAGTTCAACGAAATCTGGCGGGTGTGGCCGGACGATTTGAAACAAGAGGCAGAACAAGCCACCGCCGAAGAACGGCGAGAAATGGCGATGTCTCGGTATGGCCTGGTTGAGGCGCCCGGACGGCAGGGAGGTCCGCCGCTCGGCGCGGTCGCAGATTCCGATGGACGTTGGGCTTCGAACTGTTTCTCTTGTCACGGTGGAAAAGTGGCAGGAAAGGTGATTCCCGGTTTGGGCAATTCTCACTTTGCCTTTCAAACGCTTACCGATGACTCGGCAAAAATTCAGCGTCTGTTGGCAGGCGAGAGAGTGGCCAGCAGTGGGTTTGGCCCATCATTCTTTTCCCTGGGAAGATCGAACGGAACGACCAATGCCCAAGTGTTTAGCATTTTGCTAACGAGCATTAGGGACAACGATCTCAACAATCTAAGCAGGCAGCGAAGGGTACGATTCAAGAATCACGATCTGGATGCTCCCCCGTTTTGGAACGTGAAGAAGAAAACGCGGCTTTACATTGACGGCTTTGTGCCCAAGTCGCACCGAGTGATCATGCAGTTCGTGCTCGGCCGAGAAAACAGTGGCGAGACGATCCGGGGTTGGGAAGATGATTTCAAGGACATTCTTGCTTGGATCGAATCGCTGGAGCCCCCGAAGTATCCCTGGCCGATCGATCACGACCTAGCGCGACAGGGTGAATCGCTATTCAATGAATCGTGTGCGCGGTGCCATGGCACGTACGGTTCCGTGGGTGAGTATCCAGAACTGACGGTGGACATCGAAGAAGTGGGCACCGATCCCGCACGACTTACCGGGATGCCGGCGGAACATCGGCGCTTCTACAGCGAGAGCTGGTTCGGCGAGTATGGCGATTTGGAAGTGATTGAAGAGCCCGAGGGTTATGTGGCTCCTCCTCTCGACGGGATCTGGGCATCAGCGCCCTACTTCCATAATGGGTCGGTGCCAACCCTCTGGCACTTGATGCACCCCGATCAACGTCCCAGGGTTTGGCTTCGTGATGAGGATGGGTACGACAGGCAGCGAGTTGGAATCGAGGTTGAGGAATTCGACTCGATGCCCTCAGGCATTCAGGGTTCCGCAGCCCGCCGGTATTTCAATACTGCTCTGAAGAGCAAGAGTGCCGGCGGACACAGCTTTCCTGACGAACTGAGTGAGACCGAAAAGCAGACGGTGCTTGAGTATCTGAAAACCTTGTGAATGCCCTCTTGCTCGGAGCGACCACAGATCTCACGGATCTTCGTGTGGCCTCTTGAAATTTTCACACGAAAGTCAGCCACTCAGCCCAGTTGATGGAAGATTGAATCCTGTCCAAGATGCTAGCTCCCTGGAGATTTATCTTCCGCGGGCGTGAGCAAATCCTGATCTGGCACGTATAGGTGAGAAGACCTAGAAATCGTGCCCATCGCTGGCCATTCCGCCGTGAATCGGTAGCGATTAGCGCATTTGAGTTGACTTCCGGGCCAACGGGATCATCCAATCAACCCGAAAGACAGGTTTTTTCGGAGAAATGTGTTCCATTCTGTCTAGATAACCGCTAATTTGACGATATTATGACCCATTCAGGGGGTCTGTTTTTCTTCTGCCGCGACCTCTTTCGCGGTTTGTGGGCTTGAAGTGAGGAATGATGAATGATTGCTGCGACTGAGGAGTTGGACGCTATCGAGGAGCTGAAGCTTCGACGATGGGCGCGCGAAAATTACGTAGAAGACGTCGATCGTGATCAAAGCTGGCATCCCGTCATTCTTGACGAGATGAGCCGACGAGACGTCGAAAGCAGCGTGGCCAGCTAGCGGCAGATCCCGCTAGACTTCTACTGCCAGGGCAACTCTTCGCCCATCCGGCCGCGCCCCTTCGGGCAAACCGTTCGCCCTGCGCCGCTGGCAACCTGATTCGAAGATTCTTCACGTGAAGCTTCTTGATGATCAAGCTTGCCTTTCGCGCAGCCGTTTACTCGGATGGTGCCTCAGAGTCTTCTGCGTCCTTGGAATTACTTTCGTCCGACTCATCGACTGCCGTTGGTGCGGAGTCTGCCGCGTCTGGTTCTACTTCGGCGACCGGCAAACGGTAGCAGGCCATGTTGAGATCGTTTCGAATGTAAGCCAAGTCTCCGGCCAGCGTCGGATTGTTCCAGGTTTTTTGCTCGGGGAACGGTTCGATTTTACCCAACTCGCGGAACTCCTCCGCAGTGGCGGCAACCAGAGCCATGTGCCCCGTTTCCGCAAGCACCAAAAGCAAGTCTCCTCGCAGCAGCATTTGCCCGTGTCCATAGCGGCCACCTTTCCACAGCCGCTTGCCGGTTTCCGCGTCGATGCAGGCCAGGATGCCAATGTCGAGTCCGTAGATGTGCCCCTCAAACAGAATCGGGCATGAGAAGTGGCACTTCATTTGTTTGTTTCGCCACAGTTCATCGACGGCCCAGCCGTCAGCGGTTTGTTCGACTTGAAGCATCGCAGCGCCGGCATTGGAGGTGATGAACACCCGGTGATCGTCGACCGCGATCGGTTGGACCGCATTGACGTCGAAATCCGATTTCCATGGGTAGCGCCACAATTCGTCTCCATTGCTTGGGTCGTACGAGGCAAGCCCCGCGGCATCGAACACGAGTATTTGGCGTGTGCCGTTGAGATCAGCCACCATGGGTGAAGAATAGCCAGCTTGTTCCGTGCCTACTTCCCAGGCCAACTCGCCGGACGCTGCGTCGTAGGCCAGCACTCCGCGGCTCTCGTCACTGCCCTTTTGGTTGCCGCAATTCACGATGACCAGCCCATCGACGATCAATGGCGACCCGCTCATTCCCCAGTCGATGTTCTTCACCCCGGCGCGATCCAGGATGTTGTCGCTCCAAATCACTTCCCCGGTAGCGGCATCCAGGCAATTGAAATGGCCGCTTGCCCCCAGGGCATAGACCTTTCCGTCCCACACCGTGGGCGTCGAACGTGGCCCTTCACCTCCCACTGCATTGCTGAAGTGTTCCGGGTATCGATAGACCCAGCGTTCGAGGCCGGTTTCTCGGTCGTAGCAGACAACGCACTCATCGTCGCTGCGTTGCTCGATCGAATATAAGGCATTCCCCGCAACCACAATTGCCCCATAACCACCGCCACAGGGCTGTTCCCATAAGAGTTGGGGACCTGCCTGGGACCAGTTCTCTGCCAACGCCGGCCCGGGAATGATGCCATCTCGAATTGGCCCGCGGTATTCAAGGCAATCGGTCTCGGAAGCCTTAAGGTCGATCGGCGGTAACCCGTTGGCGGCTTCACTGCGAGCCGCGTGTTGTACGTCGGCTACTGCTCCGAGTTGATCGTCCCAGCGCCAAATGACCTCGGGTGTCATATCGCCGGTGAAGTTCACACGGCGGATAGAGCCAGCCAGCCCGCCAATGACTGCCACAGCGAGCAAGAATGTGGCGAGCCGCTGTTTCCAAGGCGCGCCCGAAGCCAGCCAGAACCAGCCGATGATGAGCGCGAAACTCACGACACCGGCCATGATGGAATACATTCTGCGGCTGCCGACGTCGAACCGATCGCCCGAGAGCACCCACAACCCCAGTAGCACGCCCGCAAACAAGGCCACCACGATGATCGGAAAGCGAAAACCTTTTCGAGCTGTGGTTTCTCCCATGATCATTCTTCTCCTTGGCCGCCAGCGAAAGGAATCAAACTGTGGGAACTCGCCAGCGCTTCCCAGCAAAGCCTGGCGTTACGCTCTTTATCATATGGCCCCACTATCTTACCGCTGGGCACGCCCCCGGGCGACGCGTCCGAATGTCGCATGCACCAACGTGGTGCCTTGAAACATAGGATGCTACCTATTGCCCGTTGAGCGACCGTATCGGCCCGATGGCGGTGGTGGTATTTCGCGATAGAGGGTACTTCGTCAGCACGTCGCGAAGATTGTTCACATTAACGGCGGCCACGGCATCGAGATCATCGCGAACCGAACGGTACTCTCGGCGTTGGGTCCAGTTGCCCCCCACGCTGAAGAGCCGGCCTCTTGGCTTCTCGCCAGAGAGAACCACGCGCGATTGAAGCTTCTGTTTGGCTTGCTGGAGTTCGGAATCCGAAATCCCGTTGCTCTCGACATCGGCAAAGATGTCTTCGACCCGTTTCAAATTGTCGGCTGCCTGTTCAGGGGCGCAACTCAAGTACACCATGAACAGCCCGGTACCTTGGTAGTCGTAGTGGCCGACGCTGGCGTGATCGGCGAGCCCCGTATCGATCAGCTCCCAGTACAAGCGGCTCCCGCTGTCATCGCCCAGCACGGTGGCCAGAAGTTTCGCCGCGAAGCGATCTTCGTCTTCGGCACCCGGCCCTAATGCGAGTTGAATCAGGTACTCCTGAACCGCACCGTCTTTGTGAATGCAATCGATCTCCGAGTGGCCTTTAGCAGGCTCAATCTTCCGCCGCGACTTGCTCGGCTCCCACTGGCCACAACATTGCTCGGCGGTTGCGATCAGGTCGTCGAAATCAATGTTTCCCGTGGCAACCACGGAGATGTTGTCCGGGCTATACCGCCGCTCGAAGTACGATCTCATTGCGTCGACGCTGAGATTCGTAACGCTTTCCACCGTGCCGAGAACGCTGTTCCCCAAGGGGTGTTTGCCGAAGAACACCGCCTTGCATTTTTCATCGGCACAAAATGGCGGTTGGTCTTCGTACATGTGAATCTCTTCGACAATCACCTGTTTTTCCATGTCGAAGTCTGATTCGCGCAGCGATGGGCGGAGAATGTCGGCCAATAACTCAGTTGCCTGACGTTGGTATTCAGGCAACACAGCGGCATAGTAGACCGTACTTTCCTCACTGGTAAAGGCGTTGTAGTGGGCACCCATTTCGTCGAACTCGCGATTCACATCGTCGGCCGAGCGGGTGGGCGTGCCTTTGAACACCATGTGTTCCAGAAAGTGACTCAGCCCGGCCTCTGGTGACGTCTCGTCGCGCGAGCCGGTCTCCACAAAGAATCCAACTGACGTGGAGTATGCTTGCGAATTCACTTCCGCGACGATGCTCAGACCATTGGACAGTTTATGCTCACGAAACTCCAACAGGCACCTCCAATGGCTGCGGGCCGAGGGTAACGACGGTAAAGTCCTTAGGCGGGTGCGCTTCGAGATAGGTGTTGATGGCCTCTCGCGTCAGCCCATCGATCAATTCGCCCACTTCTTCCAGCGTGCGTGTGCGGCCCAGCAAGTACCAGTCCCTGGCTATCGATGAACTTCGGGCCGAACTCGATTCCTGCTGCATGACCAGTGCGCTCTTGATCCGCGCTTTCAGTCGATCGATCTCGTGTTGTTCGATTCCTTCCGATAGTCGAACAAGTTCGCCGATCAACACCTCGAGTGTTTCCTGTGCGCGGTCTGAACTGGTGCCGGCGTAGCACATCACGCTACCACGATTGCGAAGTGTATTGTACGAGGCCGAAACGCTGTAGCAGAGCCCCCGTTTCTCTCGAACCTCGGTGAATAACCGTGAACTCATCCCGCCACTCAGGGCTCCCACGGCCCCCCAGGCCACGAAATAATCGGGATGCGAATATGGCACGCTGTCGTATGACACGCCGATTTGCGTTTGGTTGGTGTCGCTTTGCAGGTGATCGATCCGGGGTCCACGGCCAGCTTCGCCGGGAACTTCTCGATCGGCAACATTCCAGTCGCCGAATAGTTTCTCGACTTCATCGCAGAGTTGCTTCCATTCGAATTTGCCTGCTACGGCCAGGATTGTTCCGCCCGGGCGATACATCGTTTGATGATGCTTTCGGATTTCATTAATCGAGATGGCTTGTAGCGCCTGTAGGTCGCCCTGAGCCGGACGGCCCCATGGATGTGGATAATGTCGACGTCGCAACTCGAGCATCACTTTATGCGCGGGATCATCCTCGATGGAGGTCAGCTCTTGCAGCACGACTTGCCGACCGGATTCGAGCTGATCGGCCGGCAGGTGCGGGCATCGTAATACGTCGGCGTAAATGGCAAGTGTCTTCGGCAACTGGGCGGCCAATGTGGCACCGCTGTAGCTGGAGAAGGCAGCCGTTACGTTCTCTGAGTGATCGACCCCCAGGTTGTCCAGGTCGGTGATGAATTCTCGGCTGTCGCGAGAGCCAGCGCCGCGGAGCGCCATCTCGCAGGTGAAGCCGCTGAGCCCCGATCGATTGTCGGGGTCGTACACGGATCCGGCAGGAACCAAGAGCGAGAATGCGGCCGATTCGAGCCACGGCATCGATTCGGCAACCAGCACGAGACCATTGTCCAGCGACTTTGAATGAATACTTTGGCTCATGCTCGTTTCCTGCTCGACTTCGTGTCGATTGGGAATCGCCCCACCGGCTTTCCCACTCTCATGAATATGTTGATTCGGCCCCCAGCCAGCAAGGGCGCACCGGCTGAGCACACCGTTCTGGGCCGAGGGTGTTACAGAAAAAGACGAGATTCGACCCTGCTAGGCCAGACGCTTCAATTGCGACACTCGGCCCGTGGCGACCCATTCGGCCACCATGATGTTGCCTTCGTTATCGAAACAGGCGTCGTGAGGATGGACAAACTTCCCGTCGATCCACTTCGATTCATCGTTGCGAATCCCCTTCTCCGTGGTGATTCGTTCCACGTCTGCACCAAGCTGTGCCAGAATCTGGTTCTTTTCGTCCAGGATCGTCACCCGGGCATGCAACTCTGGTACGAGCATCAAGTTTTCATACGTGTCGATATTCGCGGGCAGGCCGTAGCCTTCCAGGCTTTCGATGTACTCACCATCGAGCGTCAAGTACTGCAGTGTGTGATGCGCGCGGTCGCAGATGGCAATCGAGGGCTCGCGGCACGGGCGACTGTCGATCCAAATTCCATGTGGAGTGGCGAATGTTCCATTGCCGTCACCTGGGCCGCCAAACTTGCTCTTCCAGTTGCCGTCTTTGTCGTAACGGTGGATGTAGAACGATCCGTAACCGTCAGCCAGGAAGAAGTCGCCGTCTGGCAGGAAGGCGAAGTTGGTTGGGAGGAAGCGGTCCCGGCCCCAGATCTTTTCTGGATTCGTATTCTCACCTTCGGCATACACGCCCGACTCCATGGGGGCGTGCTTGTGCCATACGATCTCGCCCCGCAGGTCGAGCTTGGAGATGGCTTTGACCTGCTGATAGGCGCAGACGTAGAGGAATTCCTGACCGTCTTCTTCCCGAACTTCGATGCCGTGTCCACCGCCCTGGTATTGATTGCAGAATGAACGGACATACTTCCCATCGGGGTCGAACACAAAAATCGAAGGGTGGTCCGGCTGGTCGGCGCGACCTTCATGAATGACGTAGACCATTCCGCTGTTGTCGACCGCTACGTTGTGGGTGGTTTGCCAGGTGAACTTGTCGGGAAGCTGCGGCCAGTCGTGGACAACCTCGTACTTGTAGTCGCCGTCTCCAAGAATGATCTGCGAGTCGGTCTTGCTGGCCGTAATAACTGCCGGTGCAGCAAGCGTGGCCGCCGTTGCAGTGGCAGTGGTTTTTAGAAATCGCCGACGAGTTACGGTTGGACTAGAGTCGCCACTCATGCGTTACTTCCTCGCTACAAATCCTGAGGTCAAGCCTGTTGTAGGCCTTGCATCGCATTGTAATCGAGCCAAGCAGCGAGAGCGAATTATCGGCGCACCGGCTATGTAATCGGGGCAATCGGGCCCCTAACCTTGGACCGCTTGTTCTTCGCGGAGTACCTAGGCGGTCTGCTCGAGCGTTTTGGAGAAGCCCTTGAACAGTTGCTTTTCGGAATAGAATTTCATCATGTGGTTGATGGCCCAGGACATGGCGGCACTCTCGGTGAACATCATCTTGGCCAGCTTTCTCGACTCGGCCTGGATGCTGTCGACGCGGTTGCGGCGTCGCTTCTCGAAGTATTCGATCGCCAGCGCTAAGGTTCGAGCGTCGGTTCGTCGCAGTTCGTCGGCGAGCACGGCGGCCGACTCCATCGCGACCGTAGCGCCGATGCCGGCGGTGGGGAGAATCCCTTGACCGGAATCACCCACTAGCAGTACGCGGCCCTTGTGCCATTGATCGAGCTTGACGTCAGCGAATCGAACGAATGAGATGTCGCTCTCAGAATCCAAGGCATTGAGAATCGTGGGTACCGGACCGCCAAAATCCCGGAAGGCTTCTTGGATTCGTTTCGCACGGGTCTTCGGCTCGTCGTGGATTCCCGCTGGGTAAGGGATCCCGCTGAAGCAGCACAGCTTGCCTTTTGCCGGGTACAGCCCGAAGAAGTGACTGTCGCTCCAGAACTCCGAGATGGACTCTTGCGGAATAACCGAGGGGTCGACCCACCAGGCCCAGCCAGCCCACCCTGTGTCGGCGACTTCGGTTATTCCAAAGAGCAGTTCCCGAGTCTTGGAGTGAATGCCGTCGCAGCCTACCACTAGGTCGAAGGTTTCTTCGCTGCCATCACTGAAGGTGACTTCAACTTCCTCGCCGACTTGCTCGAGCGAATCGATTGACGTGCCCATGCGAATGGTTTCATTGCCCAGATACTCGACCAGGAGATTGAGCAACGCAGCCCTGGTAACGCAGCGAAAGTGTCCATACTCTTCGAAGAACGGGCCGATGTCGTACTTGTGCAGTACCGTGCCGTGGTGATCGCAGACTTGATACACACGGCCTTCCACGCTGACATCCAGGTATTGATCGTAGAGTCCCAGGCCATGCAGAATTCTGCTGCCCAAGGGCCACAGCCCAATGACGTAGCCAACCGGGGCATATTTCTTCTCTCGCTCGATGACGACCGCTTCTTGGCCCGTTTGTCTTAACAAGGATGCCAAGGTAAGCCCGGCGAATCCGCCACCGGCAATAAGGATGCGCATGCTTCATGCCCTTCGTAGGAAATTTGTTGTCTTCGAAGTAGGCCTGTTCAATTACCTAGCTCCATAAACCAAGGCGATTGTGCGGCATAACGATGCGATACGGCAACCAAGCGTGTTAACTCTCGGAAAAGCTGGGGTTTTCAGAGACTTCCGGTCCGTGACAATTCGTCAAACGAATAGTTGCATTTTTGTTATCTTCATGTCCTTGAGATATGAACTGGGTGTTCGAGTATGGCGAAGATCGTTCGTTCCCATAAGACTGAGGTGATGGAGAGGTACGATCGATCGGTCTCATTCAAATCATTGGAGTGATGGTATGAGATGTTTTTTTCCAATTGCTGCCATTGTTTGGGCGATGGTGGTACCAGCAATCGCGGGGGAGCCGAGTGCCGAGGCAGTCTCGGCGATGGAAAAGCTGGACGGTTCCTTCATTGCCGCTCATGCCGTGGCAAACAAGTTCAACCTCGCGAGCGGTGATCCCATCATCCTGCTGCGTGACGGCGAAATGATACTGATGCGCGATGGCACTGAAGAATCTACGACGGTGATTTTGCCTGCGTACAACACGTACAAGACGTTTGCCCATCTGCCGGTTGCCATCTACCTCATGCTTGCCCCTGCCGGGGGAGACAAGTTGGACACGCGGCGGGTTGAGCGGTTAATCGACTATCGTGCCAAAATGGATCGCGTTGAAGAGACCATCGAACAAATCGGATTGAAGCCGTCCACAATCGAGCGCCAGAAAGAGATGGTCGCGCTTTCCAAGCAATTCCTCGATCAGGTGATCGAGCGTCGGCAGTGTAGCATCGATGAACTGTACACGTTTACAAGACCGATCCTACCGCTGATAGAGATGAACATTGCGGATGCCGCCAGAAGCCAGCTCGATGCCATGCACCGTCAGGTGATGGCCTGGAAGGAGGAGATTTCGTCGGAACAATGGAGTAAGCTCCGAGTAGCGTTGAAAGGACCGGTGCTGGCCAGGAAAGATGAACTTGCCAAACAGTACTTTGAGCGGGCGTTGCACATCGAGGGGGAAGGGACACGGATGGTGTTCATGGAGATGTATTATCCGCCGACCCCCATGCTCACGTTGTTGGCGACCCGTTCGGTCGATCAGGGGATCAGCATCGCGTTCTTTGATGACCCGGATCGGATGTTTCGCGACGTGTTGGCAGACGCCGCGACCGCTTATATCAAGCGGTTGAAATTCGAATAGTGATTCGTCACGAATAGCTGGTCTTACTCCATTCAGAAACGGCAAGATGGCAAGTTATACACGTCTGCAGAACTTGCTGGCGGCAGCCTTGGAGATCGGTCCAGAACGCGCCGCGATCAGAATCGGGGCTACGGCGACCAGCTATGCCGAGTTAGACCGGCAAGTTCGTGCGGTCGCCGCCGGGCTGCGAGCGCACGGGGTGCAAGCGGGCGATCGGGTGGCCTGGTTCTTGCCGAACTGTTTGGAAGCGGTGACCACGACGCTGGCCTGTTACCAGCTTGGCGCCATCGTCGTTCCGTTGAACAATCGATACGTCGCGCAAGAGGCGAAGGATGTCCTCGAGCGAGTTTCAGCTCGACTGCTGGTGTTTGCAAGCGACCGGCGAGACGTCATTCAGCCATTATTGGATTTGAACGTGGTCGAGTCAGCGTTCCAGGTGGGTGCGGCCAATGATGATTCCGCATCGTGCTTTGATGCCCTGCTGGGGTACGAGCCGCTTGATGAACGGGCAGCCGTAGATGCCGATCATCCGGCGTTAATTCTCTTCACCTCAGGTAGTACAGGACGACCCAAAGGAGTCGTACACTCGCATCAAGGAGCCTATTCCGGGATTGATATCTCGCGTCGAGTATTCGATTTTCAAGAGGAAGATATCGTGCTCGTTGGAAAACCGATCACTCATGCCGGCGGGCTACAAACGCAACTGATGCCGACGTTGCTGGCGGGTGGTCACGTGGTGTTGGCCATGAAGCCAGAGCCTGCGGTGGCGGCCTCGTTGATTGATGCCCACGGTGTTTCTCAATACGGCCTGCTGGCCAGCGATCTGTTGGATTTCGTGGAATACCTCGAAGAAAGTCATGCGACCAAATTACCCACGTTAAAAAACAGCATCGGCTCGGGCGATAGTGTGCCGGTCGATCTGCATCATCGATTCCGTGATCTGCTCGGCTGGGAAGTCATGGAAGGTGCGGGGATGACGGAGATTGGCGGCTATTACGCCGCCAACCCTCGCTACGGCAAGCGGAAGTGGGGTTCACTGGGCGTGCCAACTCCGGATACCGAACTGCGGATTGTTGATCAAGCCGGAAGCGAGTGTGAGCCGGGAGTGATCGGCGAAATTGCGATTCGCTCTCCGTCAGCGACGATCGGCTACTGGCAAGATCCCCCGGCGTCCGAGGAACTGTTTCGAGACGGTTGGTTGCACACCGGCGATCTGGCCCATCGTGACGAACAGGGGTACGTGTGGTTTGTCGGCCGCAAAAAGTTGATGATCGTCCGGCGCGGCTCGAACATCGCGCCCGCCGAAGTGGAAGACGTCCTCGACGAGCACCCGCAGGTTCATGCATCAGTGGTTGTCGGGATTCACGATCGGAGAGATGGCCAGGTTCCGGTGGCTTGTGTTGCTCGGTTGCATGGCACGGAGCCCGTCATGGAAGACGAACTGCGGAAGTTCGTCGCAGAACACCTGGCTGCCTATAAGAATCCCACACGCTATTTCTTCTTCGACGAACTTCCGCGCAACAGCACCGGAAAGTTCGATCGCCATCACCTGCAGGAAGCAGTGGAGCGTGTGATTGCGGATGGAAAACTACCAGGCAATAGCGAAGGGTAGCCATTGAATGCGACCCACGATTGCGTGTGCACGAACTCCCGTTCAATTCTCAATCGTGTTCGTATTCACGTGTCCACCATAGATTTGATGTCACAATCTGAATCCGATTGTCGACCCAGCCGACGGTGTCGCGACCTTCGTCGCGGATTTTAAGAAACGTAATCCTGGCGTCTTGCAGTAACGCCAACGCTTCCTCGGTTCGACCGTCGGCACGGGCATACATGGCCAAATTACTTTGACACCAGGCCGTGCGCCAGGTCTGATGTCCCAGCACATCGTCGTAGATGGCGAGTGCCTCACGAAGAAGGCGTTCCGATTCGACGGGGTCTTGGGACGCCATCCCGAGGTGTTCGAGGTTGCGTCCGGCGAAGTAGCTTTTGCCGAGTCCCCTGCTCTTTAGGTCTGCAAGCGTGGCTCGGTAGAGTTGAATGGCTTCCTCGCGTTTCCCTTGGCGGACCATCTCTCTGGCGACAATCACGGAAACCATGTCGACCAGAGTGTGCTGCTTTCCGAGAAGTGACCGGGCAACACCCAAGGCTCTTTGTGCGGCGGCCAGCGATTCTTCACCTTGTGTCAGAGAGCCCAACATGATCGCTTTACCAAGTTCCGAAAGAACGGTCGCAATGGGCTGCGTCGATGTGTTATCTGCAAAGATACCGCCCGCCTGGATGATCATTGCCAGCGCGTCTTGACGTTCCTCACGACCCACGTCGAGTTGGATTTGGAAGAGAGCCAGCGCGAGAATGGCGTACCCCGTGTCGACGTGTTTGGGGCCTAAGTGTTCGGTCCGCCAGGCGAGTACCTCCTCGAAAAGAGTCTCCGTTTCCGTTTGATGGCGCTCCGCGAAGCCAAGGACCACGGCCAGGCTGAACTTGGTAAGATCGGTGTCGGGATGGTCGTCGCCGAGCAAGGCTTTCCGGATTTTCAAGACAGTTCGCCAATGCTGTTCCGCTTCTCGAAAACGGCCCTGCATTACACGCAACCAGCCCAGGCTTTCGGCACTATCGGCGATATCGAGGTGCATTTCAGGGAGCTGTTGCATCCGCAGTTCGGAAGATTTCTGCAAGAGTGGTTCGGCATCGGCCAGCTGCGCGAGCCCCACATACGCCCGACCAATGGCTTCCAATAACCTCGCTTGAACCAAGGGGTGTTGGCCAAGGTCGGCCAGCACAAGTCGGGCATTTTCGTCCAGCACCTCTTTTCTTGCGGGAGGGACTCGACCGGGACCGATGGTGCCAATCTGGAACCCAGCGAGGCGATAGGGAGCAACGGTCTCTGCCACCCGGGCCATGTAGTCGGAGACCTTGCGGGCGGCGATTGATTCGCGATTCGCGCGATTCGCTTCCGCTTCTGCCAAGCGAGCATTGTTGCTTGCCCGAATCGCCTGCGTGGTGGTTCCGACGATGCCAATCACCAGTGCCAGACAGGCAGCCGTGGAGAGCAGCACCGCGGTCCAGTTTCGTTTGACGAACTTGCCGACACGGTAGCTCAGGGCATTGCCGCGGGCACGAACCGGGTACCCGTTGAGATAGCGATCGATCTCGTGAGAGAGTTGTTCAACGGATGAGTAGCGGTGTTCTCGCTCATGATTGATGCAAGTCAACACAATCTTATCCAGGTCTCCAGCGATGGTCCGCACCAAGCCCTGAGGGTTGTGCTCCCGAGCCTCGGCAATCGATGCAACGCAATCGCCTTGACGCGGTTGCTTTTCGAGACGTTGCAAGGCGACACTCGGACGAATGGTCGTTTGATTGCAGACAACGTCCACGATTTCAGCCAGCGAGGCCGTCGCAAGATCATAGGGCCGGCATCCAGCGAGAAGTTCGTATAATACGATACCCAGGGAATAGACATCGCTGACCGTCGTAACCGCACCGCCGGAGACCTGCTCGGGGCTCGCATAGTTTGGCGTAAGCGGTCGGGTTCCTGTATCCGTCCACTCGCCAGATGTTCCACCGACGCTGTTGTTTTGCAGTTTTGCGATCCCAAAATCAATCAGCTTTGGAAGCCCTGCGTCCGTGACGAGAATGTTGCTTGGCTTCAGGTCGCGATGGATGATCGCATGGCGATGTGCTGCCGAAACGGCATCGCAGACATTACGAAACAACTCAAGCCGCTTCGAGATTGAAAGGCGATGTTCATCGCAGTATTTCGTGATCCACTGCCCTCGCACGTACTCCATGACAAAGTATGGTCGACTATCCAGCGAGCCTGCATCGAGCAGTGCGGCGATATTGGGATGTTCATTCAATGCTGCCATCAGTTCGATTTCTTGATGGAAACGTCCGAGTAACTCCGCAGTGTCTAAGCCCGGTCGCATGAGCTTGATGGCAACTTCTTGTTCGTACCCTTCCCGCCGTTCGGCCAAATACACCCGGCTCATTCCGCCTTCGCCGATGCGGCGAACGATCTCGTAGGTTCCCAGGCGGCGGCCAACTAGCTCGTCGCTAGCCTGTTGTTCGACGAATGACTCTAAGGGCGAAGTGCCGAAGATGGGATGACTGGTTTCCGCGTCGTGAGAAGCCAGCAGTTTTTGAATGGCCGCCCGCAGTTCTTCATCGCTGCCACATACTTTGTCCAACAACGCGTCCCGCTGAGAAGCGTCGAGTTCGATTGCTTCTAGAAACACGTCATTGATTTGCTGCCAACGGGCGGTATCAATTTTCGTCGTGTCCATGTAAGCGTTGCCTTAGCCAGGCCCGAGCGACCATCCAGTCGCCTTGGACAGTTCGTACTGAGACATTCAACAGTTGGGCAATCTCTTTCATGGAAAGGCCCGCATAGAATTTGAATTCCACGACTTTTACCTGACGAGGGTTCAAGCGTTCCAACTCAACCAGCGCCTCTTCCAAGGACAGCAATTCAGCCTGCAATTGCTGCTCGACGAAGGCCAAAGTTTCGTCCAAGGCAACCCGTTTCTGGCCCTCACCACCCCGCTTGAGTCGATTTCTGCTGCGGGCATGATCGACCAGTACGCAACGCATGGCCCGGCTCATGGCACCGAAAAACTGCGCTCGGCTGGTGATGTTTGCGATCGCCTGAGGTTGAATCAACCGTGCCGCGGCTTCGTTCACCAGCGCGGTGGGCTGCAGCGTATGATCGCTGCGTTCACGAAACATCAGGCCCTCGGCCACGCGGCGAAGTTCACCATAGACCGTCTCGAAAAGCTGCTCCCGGGCATCGGTGTCACCTTCTTGGACACGATGCAGCAGGTCGGTCACGCTTTCGCCAGATCCGGTCGACATTCTGAAATTCCAACGTTGAGGCGCGCAGCACGGCGCGTTTAGCCCGTGTTGATCAATCCCTTCATCGATCTGCGTGGGGAGTATAGAAGGATTTGAAAAAGTTTGCGGAATTTGTTGCCGAGCAGTCCAGCCATTGACGCATGTCTATTCGGTATCGTAACGCGGCGAGGCTGTAAACGCACGCAATGGCAACGATTCGCTGCGACATACCCGCTAAGTCGAGATTCGGCCTTAACCCTCGCAATCGGGAGTCGCCCCCATGTACCAGAAACTGTTTTTATCTCGAACGCCGCCCTCATCGCACTCGGGTAAGTTCCGGCGAATTACAGTCACATTTCTGGCTCTCGGCTGGTTTTTCGGCTTCATCGCCGAAGTTTGGGCCGATTCACACACCTTCGACCTATCGTTTGAAACGACCAATCAGGGAATGTGGGGCCCGGGTAACAATGCGACCTTTGAAACCACGCAAGAGATTATCAACGTGCCCTGGGACGTAGGCCCCTTGAATCTGGGAGGGATCACGGAAGTTACGGTACCTGTGGTCTCCACCCCGGTTGGAGACTTCGGCGGCCAATCGTTGGGCGATTTCGGTGCCAGTTCCACCTCTTCGACTAGTGGCAACGCCGGGCTGAATTTCCGAGCAGGGTTTGATCCCGGCAGCGTCGACGTCTCCTATCCAGTCAGGGTATCCCTGGATGTTCCCGATCAATCAACGTTGAGCCCTGGCCAATCGTTCACCATCTCGTCCAGCTATGAGATCCTTCCTGGGGCGAGCATGAACACCGTGATTGGCGAGGGGCGACTCGCCTTCGATGGATTTGCCAATATCGACGCCTTCCAACAATTTCAGGTTGCTTTCGGAACGACTCAGACCACCACACCAGTCGACTTTTCCGGAGGGACCTACACCGAATTGGTTAGCTATGCGAGTAAGGATTCCGTCGGAATCACCTCCGACGACATTGAGAGTATGGTGGGTGGCTTTGGTGCCACGCTCGCTTCGTTCGGGGCGATTTTGGCAGATGTTCCACCGCCCGACTATAACGCGACGGCAGAGGCCATCGCAGCATTCGCGCCGAACTATGGTTTTGAAGCCTTGAGCGGGAGCACCCCGGATATCAATACCAGCGGCGTGTTGGTGGGGAACAGTTTGCATTCGATGGGAGCAGATCCCGGGGCACTTTCGTTGACTTGGGACCTGGATGGATTGATGTCAGACTTGCTTCCGTTTCCTGTCGGAGAAGCGGCCGGGCTACTCTTCGAAGGAGACTTCACCCCCTTCGGTGCGAATGCTTCCTATAACGTGCTGGATGTCGATACAACGGCCTCCGTGGGGGCAGCACAAGATTTCTTGTTCGATCCCACTGTCATCGTCAGTCTGGATCTGGGCAATGGGCAGGCTCCCATCGAATTCGAGGCCGGAGAAAGTGTGACGATTACCCTGCCGGAAGAAGGCGGGATCCATCTCACGCCAACTTTCCGGTTGGACAACTGGTTCACCAATACGACCGACATTGCCGGGGACGCTTCGCTGACGGTCGAGGCGCTTCAGGCCGCGATCAATGTAGTGATTCCTGATGTGGACATCGCAATTCCCACGATTTTCCAGCCGTTTCTTGGGACCTCGATCGACTTTCCGATCCCTGATGTAAACGTGAACGGTGGACCAGTGCTTACGGAAACCACCAGGGCCCCCTGGGCAGCCCCGGCGTTTTCCGACACCTGGGAGTTGCAGGGGTTTCAGCAGTTCAGTGGCGACTCGATCTTCCTGATCCCCGAACCTTCGAGTTTTGCCCTGGCCGGCATCGGATTGGTCGCCCTCCTGACGTTCAGTCGCCGCCGCCGTATTGGCTCGAGACGCCGCTCTCCCAAGTCTTCGAGGCAGGGGTTCGCGGATCGCTCGAACAAGCGGTCGTTGCAAGCTGTGGTGACGTCGAAGATTCGCCAACGCTAATTTCAAGATTGTCAAACCATGGTTCCAGCAAATAGCTCCTCACGACACCCCCGCCAGGCGACGTCAGCAATTCATTTGCTGGCGTCGCTACGGTCTTGGGCGAGCAGGCAACCGAAATGGGTGCGACGATCTCTGGCGTTCCTGGGGATATGGGGCGCCATTCTTGTTTGGCGTTGGGAAGTTATCGCGCTCCCCCCCTACTACGATCAGGCCACGGGGTTTTTTGTTGAAGCGAATTACCTCGTTGAGAACGATTTTGATTACGCAACCTTGAGCGATCAGCCAAGGTGGACTGCGGGGGGGCCGGCGGTTTACCTCATCAGCATCTCGCCCACGCTGCTAGCCCTATTGATGAAGGTCGCTCCTAACAGTGAGTTTGTTTTGGTGACGTTCCATCTTTTCAATTTTGCCTGCGCGGCAGCCATCGCCATGCTGGTCTACACGCTTGTCTTGCCCTATGCAGGTCGTCTTGGAGCGTCACTCACGGCGGCCGTTCTACTCACGGTGCCCACCTTCAATGTCCAAATCGACATGTTGGGCATCGATCTTCCCGTGGCGGCACTCGCGTTGGCGTGCGCTTTACTTTTGCGGAACCAATTCTATTCATGGGCCGTCTTCTGCAGTGCGCTGGCCTTCGCAGTGAAAGCCTCGGGACGGGCCGTTTCTTTGGGCGTGTTGATCTATCTCGTCATGGTCCTAATCACCGTGGCACCATGGGAATCGAAGGAATTCCGACGTCGGTTGGCGATAGCTTTGATGCTCAGCGTCGCCGTGTTTCTGAGTCAGGCGGTGGCGACTCATTGGTTGGATACACGTCCGGGTTCTGCCGCTGAAAACTGGGCGGGCATCGTCGAAGCCAATAATGCCGCCACTTTGGGCGACGACACGGTTTTGTCCGTGGGGCTTCGGCACCTCGGTCACACCTGGGATTGGTTTCCGGAACAAGTGGCCGTGTTTGCCGGTTCGGCTATGGGGAGTCTCGTCTTGGGTGGGTGGTACTTGACGAAAAACCGCTGTCAATCCAATGAGCCTGTGCTTGTCCGGCTCGGTAAGAGCATCGGCAAGTTTCTCTCGGAGCGTGGACCTCTCGTCTTCGCTTGGATATTGATGCTGGGAAGTTTGGCTGCATTCACGCAGACGTATTGTCTTCCGCGCTACTTTTCTCTGCTGTTTCCCTTCCTGTACGTGGTCTTTGGGACGTTGTTATTCATCACGTGTCGGTCGCGTGCGCTGGCCATGGCAGTCTGTATCGTGCTCTGCACCTTCAATCTGCTTAACATGCAGGGTGCCTTCATGCCGGAATTCAATACGTATGGCCGAACCGGGGCAGTTCTGGAGCGATCGCGCGAATACTTGTCAGAGCATCGTTCGAACGTTGAGGCCATCAAGCTCATTGCGCAGCATTATGCAGAGCTCCCGATCATTGCCGGTCGCCCTTATGTCGAGTGTCTGGCCTTGCCTCGCCTGGGATACGTGGACAATCCTTTGGGAGGATACTCAGTGAACGAAGTCGACTTGGCTAGTTTTTCTGACCTCATGCAGGTGCTCACGGACCTACCCTCTGAAGTGGTCGTGATTAGCGTGGTGAATGCGCTCACGCCACCAGGATTGATTCCGAGCCCGGCCGATGGTGACGTCGTACTTTACAACGACCATCATGACTCCCCCTTGGTTGTTTTTAAACGAAGTTGGAACGCGGACCTTTTGGTCGATCAACTTCGGAATGGCTATCAAGCGATGTTGTGGCCCAACGAGTATTTCTCGAAAGAGGCCGAGGAACTGTTTACATCTAGACATTACGAGGAAGCCGAGCGGAGATGTCGGGAAGTCCTCTCGCAGCATCCATATTCTGCTTCAGCCATGCTGGTGCTGGCGGCCATTCATGATCGACGTGGAGAGTACTCAGAAGCCAGAGCCTTGCTCGGCAATGTGGTGCGAAAGTCTCCGTCGCACATTCCGGCCCACAAGCTGATGGCATCGGTGTGCATGAAAGAGAAAGACTATGAGGGGGCGATCGATCACCTTCGCATCATCGTCACACTTGATCCCGACAACGGTGCCTCAGCGCGGCGACTGGGAGAATTGCTGCTGGGGGAAGGTTGTGAAAGACAGGCAATCAAGGTATTTCTGGAGCGATTGGAACGCGAGCCTGACGATGCGTTGGCCCATGTGAGGTTGGCTCAAGCATACGAAGCGACCAGGCAAACAACAGCGGCTATCGCCCACTACAAGCTTGCCCTGGAATTGCGGCCCGACTCTCCCGAGGCGGCGAACAATCTGGCATGGCTTCGAGCGACACACCCGGATGATTCGCTACGCCACGGGGATGAAGCCTTGCGTTACGCCCAAGTTGCATGCGAACTCACGGGGCACAAGGATCCTTCGTACCTCGGTACGCTCTCCGCGGCGTATGCGGAGTGCGAACAATTCGACAAGGCGATCACGACCGCGCGGCAAGCCATTCGCCTGGCAAATGAAGCTGGTGCCGTCGCGGCCGCCGAACGGATTGAAGGCCGCCTTGTAGGCTTTCGAAGCCAACAGCCGTATCGCCAATCGTGGTGATCGTTTTCCTATGACAGGATCTCGATCTCTCGTTTCGTTCCCGAACGGACGATCGTCACTGCCAGTGGTTGATCGAGTGGAAGCAAGGTAAGGATGCGGTGAATGTCGTCGACGTTGGCCACAATGCGGCCCTGTACGGCAACGATCAGGTCGCCGGCTTGAATCCCTGCGGCGGCAGCCGGCCCGTCGGGGGCAAGATCGGCCACTTCCACGGCGCTCTCGGTCAGCAGGTCGAGATCCCGCACCACGCGACGCGGTAGTTGCACAGAAATCGCCGCGATGCCCAGTTGCCGGCGACGAACTTCGCCATGGGCCATTAGCTCGCCGACGATCCATTGGGCGGTGTTCGATGGTACTGCGAAACCGATGCCCTGTGCAAAGGCGATGATCGCGGTGTTCACACCCACGATGTGACCGCGGGAATCGACTAAGGGACCACCCGAGTTCCCAGGGTTAATAGGAGCCGCATGTTGGATCACGCTTTCGATCAGTCGACCGTGGCGACTCCGCATGGCTCGACCCAAGGCGCTCACAACCCCGGTGGACACCGTGGATTGAAAACCCAGCGGATTTCCCATCGCAATGACGAGCTGTCCGACTCGCAACCCATCGGAGTCACCTAGCTTGGCATAAGGCATCTCTCGGGCTGCCAGGCGAACCAAGGCCAGATCCGTGGAGGGGTCATCCCCGACAACACGAGCTTCGATGCGATCACCGTCTTCGGTCGTGGCCAACAGTTGACGCTTGCCATCGACGACGTGGCTGTTGGTCACGGCATACCCGTCGGGTGCAATCAAGAACCCGGAACCGGAACCTTCGCGACCTTGTTCATCAACAACCCGCAGGCTGATTACGGCTGGGGAAACCTGCTCGACCACATTCACGACGGCTCGTGAATAAGCGTCGAGAAGCTCTGCGTCTTCCAGTGGAGTTTCAGCTCGGGGCTTTTCCTCTTTCTTGGAATTCTCCGATGAATCATCGCCCAGGAATCGATAACGAGCGGTTGGATCGTGATATGCGGACATGATGCCTTGCCTCGAATACGAACGCCGGTGCTTGCGAATTTGCGTGGGCAATTCTTCCGCACCAAGCGTACACGGCAAGTTCGGGGTTCTGCGAGTCGACCCAACGCACATGCAGCAGATGACTTGTGACACAAGTGACTGGGTGGACACCTGTTCAAGGCACGAGTCACACGTCCTTCAAAGCGACTGCCGGATCAAGACTTGGCGAGGGCCCTGTCGATGGCTTCTTTGATGGTGCCACCCGCTCCGCTTCGCCAGGTGATGATGCCCTTGGCATCAATGACCAACACGGTGGGGAGGTACTCAACCTCAAGTGTGTCGATCGTTTCTACGGCTCCGTAGCCGTTTGGCCAAGTGATTCCAAGTCGGTCCAGGAAAGCCTGGGAGTCGGAGATAGCGTTCGAGCCTTCGGGCGTAAGACCAACGAAGACGACGTCTTGGGACTTGTATTGATCGTACAGCTCGACCAATTCGGGGGCCGCATTCGCGCAGGGGCCGCACCAGTAAGCCCAAACATCCACCACCAGGACTTTGCCCTTCAGGTCGTTATCACTGGGCAAGGTCGAGTTCAACCAGCCCTCGGCCACCAGCGCCGGTGCAGCTTGTCCCACATTCAGTTGCTTACCGCCCTCAGAAGAGTAGGAGCCGCTACCGGCATGGCAGCCACAAAGAATCAACGCTGAGACAGCCAGAGCTAAGTACGTTTTCATGCCTTGGTACCCCATCTAAGAAGCAACGGGTGGTGTTGAGTGCTAGTACTTCGTTGCAACGCACCAAAACTTGCGGTTTGGTGTCCCGTTCATTCTACGTATCAAATCCTTGGCATACTGCCGGTTTTTCGTGCCAAGGCGACGTGGACAGCATTGCTGTCGCAGGGGCCCTGGTTAGGGAATTCAGAAATTTATGAGAATCAGGCTCAATCCTCATGATGCAACCTACCGATAAACGAGAAGAGTGACAGGGTGGGCACAGAAACGCCAGGAGTTCCAAGCAGCCGGTAGCTGTTTTGGCCGCCTCTGGCGAGTCCCTAGACGTAAGGAAACGTCCTATGGCTCGATGCCACCTACGAATCTTTCACGCTGATGAGGAATTTGCACCAGCTTCGGATGCTGGCACGAAGCCCACGACCGTAACCCTCGAAATGCGAGATATCTTGCCGTTGCTGGCCGACGCGGTGAACAATAACCGCACCTGGCTGCAAGACTTCGAGAACGACGACATTACGATTTCGGCCGATCTCTACGAAGTCATTCTCGCTTACCAGCACTGCCGTCGCCCGGTGGCATAGCGACGCCTGGAAATGGCTCCCCGATAGTCGGGTCCAAACACGACGAATTTCAAACGGCCTGTGCCCATGGGTGACAGGCCGTTTATTATTTTCGCAGTTTGGGTGCCGTGAGAAGAATGCGGTGTCTGGGAGGCTATCCTGGCTGCAGTGCCTGGACCGCTTCGTCTCGTGAATCATGCAGTGCCCAAACCGCTTCCAATCGCGTTGTGTGGATGACATCCTTGCAGAACGGCGAGAGTCCACACAGGGCCATCTGACCATCACGTTCGCGCAGTTGCCTCCAGGTGCGCACAAGCAACTCGATGAACCGCGAGCCAATGTACTCGGTACGGCTCATGTCGAAGACGATCTGCGGTGGCTCGGCAGTCGCCACTTTGTCTAGCAAAAGAGTATCGAGCTTTTGCATCCCTTCGGTATCCAGCGCATCGTAGGCCTTGTCCAACTCGACAACGGTTACGTTCTGGTATTGAGAGATTTCTGCCATGGCTCTTGTCTCATTAAGTAGAGGGGCACTACATCGTTGCCGTCTGTGCCCCGAGTTGCACAAATGTGTGTTCTGGGACTACGAATGAGGTGCAAGCGGAAAGCGAATCCACTCCTGTGAGTCTATGGGGCTGCCCCCGGTTGAGCAATATGAAGGATTGTCGCATCTCTCGTCTAGCTAGCGACTTGCCGTCGCTCTCGAAGAAGGGACCGCGAATTTTTTCAGGCGGCCAGCAATGGCGGATCGACCCGCGCCTGTTCGACCATTGCGATTAGCAGGTATAATACTAACAGTAGGAAAGCTTATTTGCGGCGGGTCGGCCAAACTTCCATGTCAGGCACTCTTGCTCGACATTTATTTGTGGATCTTGTCAGGCCACTCTCTCCCGCCCTCGAAACGAAAGGAAATTGTGTGAGTGATTTAGCGCCGTCGAATTCGACGGGACCCAGTTCATCGGGACGAACCCCTGTGCCTAATGCTCCGAACATTCAAAAGGACGACCTGATCGATCAGATCGTCGAGTCGGCCGAAAAGCTACGTCGAGACCAAACCAGCCGCGGCGATTTGAAGATTCTAACTCGGGCGATCAAGGAACTGCGGTATGCGTTCAAGGTCTTCTCGCCCTATCGACACGGTCGCAAGGTAACCGTTTTCGGTTCGGCACGTACCGAGCCATTCGAGCCGGCCTTCGAGCAAGCGGTCGCCTTCGGAAAGGCCATGGCTGAACAGCAGTGGTACATCGTCACCGGCGCGGCCAGTGGAATCATGGAAGCCGGTCACGTGGGAGCGGGGCGTGACCAATCGATGGGGCTGAACATCATGCTGCCCTTCGAACAGGGTTCCAACCCGGTGATCACCGGTGACCCCAAGCTCGTGCACATGAAATACTTCTTCACCCGCAAGCTGATGTTTGTGAAGGAATGCAACGCCGTTTGTCTACTACCCGGTGGGTTCGGGACGCTGGACGAAGGCTTGGAGGTGCTCACGCTGTTACAAACCGGCAAGCGTGACATGGTGCCGGTCGTGTTTCTCGACGCCCCGGGAGGCGAATTCTGGAGCGACTGGCACAATTTCGTCGTCAAACGACTGCTGCAGAACAAAATGATTTCCGAAGAGGATCTCTCGCTGTATATCGTTACCGATTCAGTGGACCGAGCAGTCGAAGAGATCCTCACGTTTTACCGTGTCTATCACGGTATGCGGTATGTGAAGCACCAACTCGTGTTTCGCTTGCAGGAAGCGATCTCCGAAGAACTGCTCGATGGTTTAAACACCTACTTCCGCGACGTATTGGTCGATGGCAATTTTGTCCAGGGGAAGGCGCTGCCAGCCGAGAGTGACGAACCCAAGCTTGCCGATATGCCGAGACTGATTTTCCATTTCAACCGTCGCAATCTCGGACGTCTGCGACAGATCATCGACTGTATTAACCGCGGGCATCTCAAGCCCGAGGAAATGCAGCATCACTACCCGAAAGCCACCGACCGCAATCCATGGCAGTAAAACTGTGTGTGGATTGGGATGCTCCGGCTCAATGGTCTGCCGCTACCAGATGTATCGCAGCAGACGATACGGGGTTCGTTGCATGTACTCGCGGTAGTCGTCGCCGCGTGCGGCAAGCATTTGTCGCTCTTCCACGGGAATGAACCCGATGAAGGTCACGCCCAGCAACCCGACCCATAATAGCTGCCCCATGTTGGCGTGAATCAATAGCGAGCACAGCCCCCCGATGACCGCTCCCCGGTACATCGGATGCCGAACCTGGCTGTACGAACCTTCGGTGAACAAGGGCGTGCTCGGGCCATGCGAATGAGAAAGCTTCGCACCGGGGGCTCCGACGAGACAATCAATATCTTGCAGCGTTTTGCCTTCGAAGAAGAGGAAGGCCGCGAACAGAAACCCGATTTGTCCTGCGAACGTCACCGCGCCTTGCAGGGCTTCCGGCAACAATAATGCTCCACCGGGTACCGGCCTGTGCAATGCGAAGACGGCCAGCCAGGTGAAGATGGTCACGAAGATGTAGAAACGCCTTTCGCGGGGCGAGCCGCCGGCATTTCCCCACACGGCCTGCTTGAACCAGGAGCGGGTCATCACCAAGTGGGGAATAACGAATGCCAGGAACAAAAGCAGATTGAAGCCGTAGTTTGACGCGGGAGCAGCATTATCGTAGCGAAACCCATGCAACAGCGTGCCAAAGACGGTCATCACGCCCAGGTAGCTGAAGATTCGGTAGGAGCTGGCAAACAGTTTTGAGCTTTGCTTGGGTGCAATAGGTTGTTCTGTCAGTCGCATCGTTTACCTCGATTGGTTGATTCAGACCGTCGTTACTTCTAGGAAGGGGCCACACGGAGGGTTTCCTGACTACCGCGCACAACCTCGCTGTTCCGGGGGGTATAATTAGGCCCAGCGCAATCCCTCGGGCAGTGTTACAGGATTTTTGAAGACAGGATTGGTGCAATTTGAGTTTGCTCTTCAACGGCAGCCTCTGTCGCGGAATCTGGTTCGTTGCCGTGCTTGGGTGGACCTGCGCCTATTCGCCCGTTCCAGTATTCGCGGCTGAAAAGTCCACCGACTGGGTTCTGGTCACGAAAGATGCCGGCTGGCAGCCGAGAGACTCTCAGGGAGAAGTGGCCTATAGAGATCGGCTCTGGGTTTTCGGCGGGTGGTTCAATTCGTTCGAAGCACCTCCCCGCGACGTTTGGAGTTCCGCCGATGGCATCACCTGGAACCGAGACAGCGCGCAGGCACCATGGAAGCACAGCGACCTGTCGATGTCGACTGTCTTCGCCGACAAGATGTGGTTCATGGGCGGCTGGTACAACGGGCGGCTACCGGGGCATTCGGCAGGCAATGAAGTTTGGAATTCGACCAACGGCTCCGACTGGACTTCGGTCACCAAGAACGCGGGTTGGACTGCCAGGCTGGCGGCTGCAATCGTTGTATTCAAGAACAAAATGTGGTTGCTGGGCGGAACCGAGAATTACTACTTCGGCGATCAATCGAGCCTGAAGAACGATGTCTGGTCGACGGTCGATGGCAAGAACTGGGAACAGGCTGCCGAGTCGGCCCAGTGGTCTCCCAGGGCGTATCATCAGGCCGTGGTCTTGGGCGACAAAATGTATGTTCTCGGCGGGGGAAACTACGTCCCCGAGTATCAAGCCCTGAACGATGTGTGGTGCTCGGAAGATGGGGTTCACTGGGAGCAAGTTACCCAGTCTGCCCCTTGGTCGCCGCGTCTCTGGTTTTCGGCGCTCGTCTATCGCGATCACATGTGGGTTTTAGGGGGATGGTCCAACGATCCGTCCCGAAATTGGGGTGATGTCTGGTACTCGAAGGATGGGCGAAGCTGGCAAGATCTGCAGTCGGAAACCATCTGGAAGCCCCGTCACGAGCATTCGGCAGTGTGCATGCATGACAAAATTTGGGTCATCGGAGGGCATGCACAACCGCTCAGCAATGAGGTGTGGTCTCTAAAATTGCCGCAAGGTTGGCCTAAGGAATAGGGGTCGTGCCGCCATCTACCTCGACAAGTGGCCGCTCGATTGGCACCGGCATGCGAGCGAATCGCGGAGATTTCTCAAAATCCCGTTCGAGATTAGCGAGTGGTGATCTCGATCGATGGCATCTGGGCGACACCAAATCATGTACGATTTGACATAAAAGCGATTTCTCCGACCCTTCCAGCCATATTTCGACTTGGAGAACTTGCCCTCGCACGTAAGAATTCCGATAAGGACACTTTGCAATCCAGCGAGTCGCTTTCCTGGACCTTTGTGACCAGCCCGCCCACGGCCGCCCTCTGCCATATCATAGAACCACGGTGCAGAAAACTCGGAACTGATGAATACACCCGACGTATGGCCGAATGCCCCCAATGCGGCATTCGTCGAAGACTTGTACCAGGAATACCTTCGCGATCCGAATTCCGTGCCTGAGAGCTGGCAGCGATACTTTGCCGGCTTTGCCCCTGGAAACGGAGCCGATCACCCCGCGATTCCGCCTCAAGCGGCTGCCGAGATGGACGATGCGCAGCCAAGGCAAAAGCCACAGGCATTTGACGGAGAAATACTGCCAAGTGTTCCACCAGTGTCAGGCAACGGGGCCGCCGAAAGCAGCCCGCTGCACATGGCTGCTTTGCAGGACCGGGTGGATCAAATGGTGCGAGCATTCCGTGTGCGTGGCCACATGGTCGCGAATCTCGATCCGTTGGGACTTCCGAGAACGTATCAGCAAGAACTCGACCCTTCGTTTTATGGCCTGACCGAAGCTGATATGGAGCGGGCCTTCTCAACCCGTACGATCGAAGGTGCATCAGTTCGCACATTGCGGGGCATTGTCGATCGTCTGGAAAGCACCTACTGCCGCTCGATCGGCGTACAGTTCATGCACATCGACGACTTCGAAGTCCGCCACTGGCTGCAAGAGCGGATGGAAGGCACCGGCAACCATCTCGAACTGAGCCGGCAAGAGCAACTACGTGTACTTGCCAGGCTAACCGATGCTTCGATGTTCGAAGAATTCATTCAAAAGAAGTACGTCGGTGCCAAGCGGTTCTCGCTGGAAGGTGCGGAGACTTTGGTTCCGGCGCTGGACATGGCAATCGAGAAAGCCGGCGAAAACGGGGTCGACAGCATTATTCTGGCCATGGCTCATCGTGGTCGACTGAACGTGCTGGCCAACATCATGGGCAAAAGCCCCAACTCGATCTTTCGCGAGTTTGACGACCCGGACCCTGAGTTGCACATCGGCGGTGGCGACGTGAAATATCACCTGGGCTACAGCAACGATTGGGCAACCGCCTCGGGACGGAATGTGCATCTGTCTTTATGCTTCAATCCAAGCCACCTGGAGTGTGTGAATCCCGTGGCTCAAGGACGGATGCGAGCCAAGCAAGATCGCATGCGGGACAACGATCGCACGCGAGGCCTGTTGATCCTGATCCATGGCGACGCCTCATTCGCTGGTGAGGGTGTGGTCACCGAGTCGTTGAACCTCAGCGAATTGGGTGGCTACACCACGGGCGGAACCCTGCACATCATCGTGAACAATCAAATCGGGTTCACTACGAATCCCGAAGAGGCTCGATCGAATACCTACGCCACCGCGGTGGCCAAGATGCTGCAAATCCCGATCTTCCACGTCAACGGCGAAGACCCCGAGGCCGTGGCTCAGTGTGTGCACCTCTCGCTGGATTTTCGCCAGAAGTTTAAACGGGATGTCGTCATCGACATGTACTGCTATCGACGGCACGGTCACAACGAAGGAGACGAGCCATCGTTCACCCAACCCATGCTGTATCGGGCGATTGAGAATCGTAAGCCGGTGCGAGATGCTTACCTCGAACGTTTGTTGGCCTTGGGCGAGGTGACCAGCGAAGAAGCGGCGAAAATTGCCGAAGGACGAAGAGAACAGCTCGTTGGGGAGATGTCCGTAGCACGAAGCGAAAACTACCTTCGCCGCCCCGAGATCAAAAGCGGACTGTGGAGTCATTATTACGGTGGTCCCGAGCACCAGGCCGAAGAGGTGGACACATTCGTCCAGCAGCCCCGCTTGGAATTGTTGCTAGAGCGGCTTACCCAACTACCGACCAGCTTCAATACCCATCGCAAGATTCAACGCTGGTTGAAAACTCGCGCTGAAATGGCCCACGGGCATGTCCCGTTGGATTGGTCGGCCGCCGAGGCGTTGGCGCTGGCAACACTTGCCACCGAAGGGCACCGTATTCGACTTTCCGGGCAAGACGCGCAGCGTGGCACCTTTAGTCACCGGCACTCGGTGTTGCATGACTACGAGAACGGCGAGACGTACATGCCGCTGGCCCACCTGACCCCCGATCAGGCGGCAGTGGAGATCGTTAACAGCCCGTTGTCCGAGGTCGCGGTGCTGGGCTTCGAATACGGCTACAGTCTCGACTGCCCCGATGGGTTGACGATTTGGGAGGCCCAGTTCGGCGACTTCTGCAACGTGGCCCAGATGATCATCGATCAATTCATCGCCAGCGCAGAGGACAAGTGGGGGCGGCTAAGCGGATTGGTGCTGTTGTTGCCGCACGGATTCGAAGGGATGGGCCCCGAACACTCGAGTGCCCGTATCGAACGTTTCTTGGGCCTGGCTGCCGAAGATAACATGCAGATCGTCAATCCCACCACGCCGGCACAATACTTTCACTGTTTGCGTCGTCAGGTGGTACGTAGTTGGAGAAAGCCGATGGTCGTGCTGACTCCAAAGAGCCTGCTGCGGCATCCTAAGGTTGAATCCTCCTTGGAAGATCTCTCCGGTGGAAGGTTCCAGCGGATTCTGCCCGACGTTGATCATTCGAACCACGATGTTTCCAGGATTTTGCTTTGCAGCGGGAAAATTTACTACGAACTGGAACAGCGCCGCGAAGATCTTGGTCGCTCGGACGTGGCCATCCTTCGCATGGAACAACTCTATCCGCTTGAGAGTGAGGTGCTCCGGCGTCACCTCGAACCTTACGCAGAAGGAACCCCTGTTTACTGGGTTCAAGAAGAACCAGAGAACATGG
Organism: Pirellulales bacterium; assembly: GCA_965227275.1. GTDB lineage: Bacteria > Planctomycetota > Planctomycetia > Pirellulales > JAEUIK01 > CAZNXE01. The sequence continues at coordinate 5,337,221 of CBDDFU010000001.1, forward strand.
GTGCCTGGAGATTTCTGTTCGTAAAATTCGGCCAAAACTTGCTTGGCCGACATCCCTTCGCGGGCATTAGCCGAGCAACCTCCGCAAGCCCAGCCACTGGTTCGGCCAGTAGTCACAAGCTGGAACAAGAGCACATTTTGAACCAGGCTTTTGACAACCTTGGTACCGGATCTGCGACGCAGGTGTAATCCCGAGCGTCAGATGTGCCTCACGATTTCTCATTTATTCGGACGTTGAAAGACCAATACATGCTTATCGAGCTTAAAGTTCCCGGTGTAGGCGAATCCATAGTCGAGGTGCAGATCGGCGAATGGCTCAAGGGCGAAGGCGAGATCGTCCAGCGGGACGAAGCGGTCGTGGAGATCGAGTCGGAGAAGGCAACGGTCGAGTTGCCCGCCCCTTCGGCTGGCCAAATCAAACAGATTTTGAAGCAAACCGGCGAGATGGCTGCTCCCGACGAAGTGATCGGATATTTGGACGACCAGGTTACGGCTCAGTCTTCATCACCCGCGGGCAATGCAAGTCCCGCCCAGACGGCGCCTGCCCCGCCAACGGGACCAATGTCCTCGGTCTCCAGCGCGGCGGCCGGTGGTGGTATTCCTTCGGAGCCGCCACAACAAAGCCATACTCCGCAACAAAACCAGCCCCCGCAGTACAATCAGCCGGCTCCGCAGCCTGCCCCGGCGGCTCAGCAAGCTGCACCGGCGCCCCCGTCGCAATCAGTAGCTTCAGGCAACTCACCGTCTGTCGCACCTGCTGGATCTCAGGGGTTTACGATGCCGGCCGCTCAGCGGTTGATGTCCCAGCACAATGTCTCTCCGGGTGAGGTAACCGGTACGGGGCCCAGCGGTCGCGTTTTGAAAGAAGACGTCCAGCGTTACATTGTGCCCCAACCCTCGGCCCCCCCTGCTTCACAGCAACCGGTTGCCCCTCCCCAGCGGGTTCCGGCCACTCCGCCCGCGCCGGCTACGCTTGAAGCCGATCACCGAGGGCAGCGGCTTGTGCCGATGAGCCCCATCCGCCGCTTCATTGCCCAGCGTTTGGTCGAAGCCCAGCAAACCGCCGCCTTGTTAACGACCTTTAACGAGGTCGATATGACGGAAGTGATTGCGATGCGAAAGAAGTATCGCGATGCATTTCAAGAGAAGCATGAGGTGAAGTTGGGCTTCATGTCGTTCTTCGTGAAAGCGGTGGTCGATGCACTGAAAGCCTATCCGCAGATCAATGCACAGGTGCAGGACCAGAACATCCTCTACCACGATTACTACGACATCGGCATCGCGGTGGGTAGTGGGAAGGGGCTGGTGGTTCCCGTTTTGCGTAATGCAGAGCGGATGAATTTCGCGGGAGTCGAGTTGGCGATTCACGATTTTGCGGTCCGCGCCCAAGAGAACCGCATCGATATGGATGAACTACGAGGCGGTACGTTCACCATCAGCAATGGCGGGGTTTACGGTTCCATGTTGTCCACGCCTATTGTCAATCCGCCCCAAAGTGGCATCCTGGGCCTCCACGCGATTCAAGACCGCCCGATGGCGATTGATGGCGAGGTGGTGATCCGCCCCATGATGAATCTCGCGCTGACGTACGACCATCGCATTGTCGATGGTCGCGAGGCGGTCGGCTTCTTGAGGCACATCAAGAAGGTGATCGAAGATCCCGCCCGCATTTTGCTGGAAGTCTAGCGTGCGAGTCGACTTCGTCGATTCAACTGCCCGGCGGCCATTCTTCACGTATCTCCTAAGTTTCGGAACGTCAGATGCCCGAGAATAATTTTGACCTGGTTGTCATTGGTGGTGGTCCAGGTGGCTACACCGCTGCCATTCGTGCTGCGCAGCTTGGTCTGAAGGCTGCCTGTATCGAGCGTGAGCCCGATCTTGGTGGAACCTGCCTTCGTGTCGGCTGTATTCCCAGCAAAGCGTTGCTCGAGTCCAGCCATCATTTCGAGTCCGTACGGAACGAAATGGCGGAGCACGGTGTCATCACCTCTGAGGTGCAACTCAATCTGGCGGCCATGATGCAGCGAAAGCAGCAAGCCGTGAAGCAGTTGGCCGGAGGGATCAACCACCTGCTGAAGAAGAACAAGATCGACCGCTTCTTGGGGCACGGCAGAATTGCGGGACCAAACCGTGTCGTAGTGCACACGAACGAAGGCGAGGTCGCGCTTACCGCCAAGAACATCCTCATCGCCACCGGTAGCGTGGTATCACCACTAAAGGGAGTGGACCTCGACGGTGACCGCATTGGCACAAGCACCGAAGCGCTGAGTTACCCGGAGGTTCCACGGCGGCTCATCGTGATCGGCGCCGGAGTGATTGGTCTGGAACTTGGTTCCGTTTGGCGCAGACTGGGCGCCGAAGTCGTCGTGCTTGAATACTTGGACCGCATCATGCCGGAGCTGGACGCGGAGTTGGCCGCCGAAGCCCAAAAAGTGTTCGCCAAACAAGGCATCATCTTTCAGTTGGGCAGCCGAGTGGTCGGTGCCCGTCGCGAAGGTGACCGCTGCATCGTGGAGCGCGAAGGCGCAGAGCCCATCGAGGCCGACCGTGTGCTGTTGTGCGTGGGACGAAGGCCTTGCACCGATGGCCTGGGGCTGGAGACCGTCGGGATTCAGCTCGATGAACGTGGTCGAATCCCGGTCGACGACCACTTTCGCACCTCGGCCCCGGGCGTTCTCTCCATCGGCGATTGCATTCGGGGGCCGATGCTCGCCCACAAAGCACAAGAAGAAGGCGTGGCCGCGGTCGAAGCCCTGGTGACCGGCTACGGTCACGTGAATTACGATGCGGTGCCCAGCGTAGTGTACACCGAACCCGAAGTGGCTTCGGTGGGCCAAACCGAAGAGGCATTGAAGGAACAGGGCGTGGACTATCGCAAGGGCGTTTTTCCCTACATGGCCAACGGACGCGCGATCGTCCTGGGGCACACGCAGGGTCGCGTGAAGGTGCTGGCGCACCGCGAGACCGACCGCATCCTAGGCGTGCACATCATCGGGCACCGTGCCGGCGATCTCATTGCCGAAGCCGCCGTGGCCATCGAATTCGGCGCCAGCTCAGAAGATCTCGGCCGCGCGATCCACGCCCATCCCACATTAGCCGAAACCGTCAAAGAAGCCGCCCTAGCCGTCGACAATCGGGCCACGTATATCTAGCGGACCTTACTGGGCTACTTCGCGACTTTGTATTTGATCTCTCGGAAGGCACAAAAAAGATAGATATAGGCTGAAGCAGTCGAAAGAGATTGTTGTGTGAATATGAACTGTGCCATGGTTCGTACTGCAGGCTCTGGAGCGATAAATGCAGGCACGCCGCTCACGAGCAGTGACGAAACTGCCAAAACGTGAGAAGTGACGGTCGATGTCCAATCTGGCCAATACGACTTGTGTGTTCGCAGCAAAACAAACGAAAAGATGGCAGGAAATGTCAATGCGCTGGCGACAGCCGTCAGTGGCAGCGATTTCCAGTCAACTGCGAGCGATATCAGGCCGGGTACCAGAAACGCGACAGTCGCGGCCAAAACGAGATGACGCCATTGCGAATTCCAGTTCATAAGACGGCTGGTTCCTTAAATTCCCATTAAACCGAGTGCACTGGATAAGCCGTGGTTTCCCATTTGAGTTTTCCACTCGGCCGCATCTTCTGAGCGATCGACTTTCGCCTGAACGTAGTTTGGCAGGAAATGGTATGTCTCACAAATTATTCTCATAGATTGCAGCCCGGCGTACCATGGCCTCGACCATCGCCCACTATTCTAGATTAGCTTCCTGCTCTCTCAAGCGGCGGTCACGAATGTGCCATGCGTCACAGTTCAGCAACGGAGCACTCGCCTCGATACCAGCGTGCGATGAGAATAGCCATCACACCACTGCATAGCAGAATTATCGACGACGGCGCCGGCACAGGGACGATGTCCAGAAGCTGCGGGTTTTGAAGACTCGGACCGCTGCCGATACCGAAACCCGACACGATGGTTCGATCGCCGGTCGCTGGATCAATCCGGATCAGGGAGTCTTCGTTTGGGAATGACTCGTTCGTAACCAGGATGTCGCCATCGGCCTCTACTCCGATGCCCAATGGTTGCAAAAAAGTAGGACCAACTCCAATTCCGCTTGCCGAGAGAATTTCGCGGTCTCCCGTCGGCAAATCGACTGCGAGCACGCCATGTATCGGGGAGAGACCGGCAAAACTTGTAACCAATACACGTTCATCTCCATCGACGACCACATTAGACCAAAGGTCTGGTTCCGGCCCGTTCCCCACATCACTCGCCGATACGACTTCGCGAACGCCGGTTAATGTGTCGACTCTGATTAATGCACTCGACGGATTATTCGTTGGAGCCAAGGTGGCGACAAAGATGTCATCGTTGGCGCCCAGTGTCATCCCGAGAGGTGCTGCTAAGGTAGGTCCACTGCCAACAGCGGGGCCCGATATAATGGTTCGCTCTAGCGTGAGGGGATCTATAAGCACCAACTTGTCGCCGAAATGGTCGGAGACGATCAACTTGCCGTCCTCACGCACCAAGATATCGTAAGGAAATTGAATGGTGGGTCCGGTTCCGACGGTCGAACTGGCGATCACATTCCGATCGCCCGTCGTAACGTCGAGGCTGTAGACGGTAGACGTTACCACTGACGCCTCCTCAGAGTACTCCGTAAAGTAAATCTTTTGCATCGAGTAAATGGCAACGCCGTATGGTTCGAACCCAGGGCCACTGCCCACACCCGGACCAGAGATGATGGACCGATCGCCCGTCACAGGGTCGACCTTGAAAATTACTCCATCGCCGTCCACCGAAAGCTCTCCGAGCGATGAGACCACAATATCACCCGGCGATAGAATCGCTGCCGGCGAGAAACCGCAGGTGCCGATGATCGAAACGAAGACTGCGGCCTTTAACGCACGCTTCGCATTCATGAGCTGCCTCCCCCTTTGCCCAAGCTCACTCGCTGACTGGATATAAGTCAGTTTCTGAGTCGATTAGCCATGTGAGATCTAGTAGATAAGGAGCAGGCCACTCCCCCGCCCCGTGTGGCAGGTTATTGACGCAGTAGACCCTTGTCAACGGAAACAACCCGCTGCGAGCGTGCCACAAGCATGAGCAATACCCCGCTAATGAATAAGATCACCGACGACGGTTCAGGTACGGGCACGATATCGAGATAAAGCGGAGTTAGCAGATCCGGACCGCTGCCGACTCCGAAGCCTGATACAATGGTTCGATCGCCGGACGCGGGGTCGATTCGGATAAGGGCATCGTTTGCTACGGCATTCGTGACCAAAATATGGCCATCGGATTCGACTCCGATACTCCATGGTTCAAATAGCACTGGACCAGCGCCAATTCCGGACGCTGAGAGAATATCGCGGTCTCCCGTATCCAAATTGATGTCGATCACCCCGCGAATTGGTGAGGGACCATCTAAGTTGGTAACCAAAGCGTGACCAGCCAAGTCCAATGCCACATCGGACCAAAGATCTGTCCCAGGCCCGCTACCCATATCACTCGACGAGACGATTTCGCGGTTACCGGTCAGTGGGTCGACCTTGAATAGAGTACTCGTGGGACTAGTCGCTACCGTGACAAAAATGTCGCCGTTGGCGTCGAGAGTCATGCCGACAGGTCCATTGAAGTCTGGTCCCAACCCGACGCCAGAACCGGAAAGAATACTACGTTCGAGCGTCGCAGGATCGACGAGCACGAGTGCATTGCCTCCTGCGTCAGCAACGACCAACTTGCCATCACCGCGAACGATAACATCGAATGGCAGTTGGATAACCGGGCCTGTCCCAATGGTCGTACTGGCAATCACTTGCCGATTGCCTGTAACAACATCCAGATGAAAAACGGATGCAGTGTCCGACACATTATCTGTAAAATAGACGTCATACACGGAAGCTACGGCTGCACCTGCGGGATTGAATTCCGGCCCACTGCCTACGCCGGGACCTGTGACAATAGTTCGGTCTCCCGTTTCTGGGTCGACTTTAAAGATCGCACTATCGCCGTCGACGAAAAGTTCTCCGAGCGAAGAGACCACAATATCGCCCGGCGAGAGGATCGCTGCCGGCGAAATTCCGCAGCTGCTGATGATCGAAGCGAAGACAATTGCCTTCATTGCCTGTTTCGCATTCATGAGCCCGCCCCTTTTTCCAAGGTCAGCTACCGACTGGGTATAAGTTGGGCCCTCAGTTGATTAGCCAACTGGAAACTACCGAATAAGGTGCACCGCACTACCCACCCATCATGTTTCGCAGGCTATCGACCCGGTAGGGCATTGTCAACGGAAACAACCCGCTGCCAGCGTGCCACCAGCATGAGCAATACCCCGCTAATGAATAAAATCATCGACGAAGGTTCAGGCACCGGCGCGACGTCGAGCAACCCGAGATTCTGGAGGACGGGACCGCTGCCTACACCGGAACCAGACAATAGTGTTCGGTCACCGGTCACAGGATCGATGCGAATGAGATCATTACCGTCAAACGATGAAAATTGGGAAACCAAGATGGCACCATCGCCTTGCACGGCGATACCCAGGGGCTGCAGAAGTTGAGGGCCAACACCTGTTCCGTTGGCAGAGACAACTTCGCGGTTGCCGGTCGACAAGTCGACGCTGAGCACGCCACGATCCTGGGAGGAGCCCTGTAAATTCGTAACAAATACCAGTCCATCGTCCCCGACGGCTACATTAAACCAGAGGTCTGGTCCAGGTCCGTTGCCGAGAAAATCCGACGAGACGGTTTCACGATCACCGGTCAATGGGTCTATACGAACTAGAGTACTTGTTAAAATGCCGCCTATCCCGAACACGTTTGTGACGAGGATGCTACCATCTCTACCCAAAGCGATACCGGTCGGAGATAGGCTTGGACCTGCACCAACACCCGGACCCGAAATCGTGGTGCGATGGAGCGTAGTTGGATCTACAAGTACAACTTTTCCGGCGCTCCCGTCCAAAACAATTAGACCGCCATCCTCGCGTACCACGACGCCCACGGGCGATTCAACGATAGGGCCTGTCCCGACGGTCGGGCTAGCAATGACTTGCCTGTTTCCGGAGGAAACGTCCAAGTGGTAAACGGAAGGGTTGGCTAAAGGACTACTTGAAAAACTTGAAAAGTAGACATCCCGGTGCGTGGCGACAGCAATACCGAAAGCCTCGAATCCAGGGCCACTGCCCACTCCGGGACCAGAGATGATGATTCGATCACCAGTTACGGGGTCGACCTTGTAAATTGCACCATCGCCTTCCTGCTGGTAATCACCGCCCGAAGCGAGAACAATATCACCCGGCGAGAGGATCGCTGCCGGCGAAATTCCGCAGATGCCGATGATCCAGGCGAAGACAATTGCCTTCATTGCCTGTTTCGCATTCATGAGCTCGCCCCTTTTTCCAAGGTCAGCTACCGACTGGGTAGAAGTTGGTCCCTCAGCTGATTAGCCACCTGGAAACTACCGAATAAGGTGCACCTCACTACCCCCATCACGTTTCGCAGGCTATCGACGCGGTAGGGCATTGTCAACGGAAACAACCCGCTGCCAGCGTGCCACGAGCACGAGCAATACCCCGCTAATGAATAAAATCATCGACGAAGGTTCAGGCACTGGCACGATATCGAGATACTGAGGATTCTGAAGGAGAGGACCGCTTCCAACTCCAACACCCGAGACGGTGGTTCGATCGCCGGTCGCGGGGTCGATTCGAATTAGAGAGTCATCGCCGGAGGGGCCCGCGTTCGAAACAATGACCTGGCCATCGGCTTCGATTGTGATTCCCCTTGGCTGGAGAAGATTGGGGCCAACGCCAATTCCAAGCGTTGATACAATGACGCGATCTCCGGTTACCTGATCAATACTGAGCACGCCGCGTATCTGCCCTTGAAAACTGGTAAGTAAGGCCTGGCCATTGGAGTGGATGGCTACATCAGACCAAGAATCTGGCACGGGTCCGTTGCCGACATCACTCGCCGATACGATTTCGCGATCACCGGTCAAAGCGTCAACCCTGAATAAAGTACTTGGTTGATCGAACGGTGCCACCGTCGTGACAAGAATGTCACCGTTGGTGTCGAGTGTCATGCCGATAGGTGTAAGAAGATCGGGGCCGGTGCCAATCCCAGGACCTGTAACAACGACACGTTCAAGCGTGATGGGATCAACGAGCACCAATGTGCCGCCCCATGCGTCAGCAACAACCAGCTTCCCATCACCTCGTACAATCATGTCGAAGGCTGATTGAAGGACGGGACCTGTTCCCACGGTTGAACTGGAGATTACCTGTCTATTACCTGTGGCAACGTCGACATGATGTACGGAAGCCGTGCCCGATGCATGCTGGGCAACATAGAGATCCTGCAACGAGGCTACTGATACACCGTAGGGATCAAACCCAGGACCAGTACCCACGCCTGGACCAGAGATGATGGATCGATCACCGGTAATGGGATTGATCTTGAAAATCACCCCATCGCCGTCCGCCGTAAGTTCTCCGAGCGAAGAGACCACAATATCGCCCGGCGAGAGGATCGCTGCCGACGAAATCCCGCAGATGCCGATGATCGAGGCGAAGACAATTGCCTTCATTACCTGTTTCGAATTCATGAACTCGCCCCTTTTTCCAAGGTCAGCTACCGACTGAGTAGAAGTTGGGCCCTCAGCTGATTAGCCACCTGGAAACTACCGAATAAGGTGCACCGCACTACCCCCCCCATCATGTTTCGCAGGCTATCGACCCGGTAGGGCATTGTCAACGGAAAATCGAACGATCACTCAGTCGTGAAAGCGAAATACATCTCGCGTGGTAGTTTTGTTTTCCAAGCTTTTTCACGAGCAACACCGTTGAGTAGACAATGCTGATGGCATTGGGGTATGTGGGACCAAGTGCGATTTCAACTTAAACCGTAAGCCTCGCTCCTCACGCTTCAGAATGATGCGCCGGTTGCCTTCTCAAGAAGCAATCACGAAGGTGCCGATCATGATCAGCCACACCACGTCCAGGAAGTGCCAGTACATGGCGCAGTGGCGCACGCCTTCGTAGGATTCGTGGTCGTACATGCCTTTGAAGGCCTTTGAGGTGACGATGCCCAACGGGACGAGTCCGCCCACGACGTGCACCGCGTGAATGATGACAAGCGACATCACCAGCGAGTAGAGGGCGAAGCCGCGAACGCGATTGACTTCGTGGGCGGCCAGGAGTTCTGAAAGACTGACCGCCTGGACGATCAGAAACGCCAGCGTGAGCAGCACCGTGAGGATGATGTCGCGACGGAACGGAACCTGCCGCTCTCGCTTGACCTGCTGAACCGCCTGGTGGAACGTGTATCCGCTTGCTAACAACAGGCCCGTGCTAATCCAGAGGCCGAAGGGCATGCTCAGATCGCCCATCGGAGGACTGTTCGGTCCGGCGACGCGAATGATCACAAACGAGGCGAGGCCGGCGACGAAGAACATGGTAAGCGCGGCCAGGAACAGCATCAGCCCGAACGTGAGCGTGCCCGACGGCAAGCTCATGTCTTTGTAGGGAGTACGCATCCGCTCACCGTATGTCTGATGAATCCGTTATTCGGATTTGCCCATCGGACCCCGCCGGCAGTGGGCCGCTAGTTCCAATCTAGGCAGCTAGCTTGAGGTGGCAATGGGCAATCGCAATAAACCTTGCTCGTCATTCATTTTAGCGGATGGGTTCGATGCCAGCATGGGGCACATTGTCGCGGCATTTTTTGCCTGAAACCCGATTGAACCATTTCTTCTCGGCCGCCGTAATACAGCCAGAGCTTGAGGAGGTTCCCGCGGGCCGGAACGGAACTTTTTCACGAAAGGTGAGGCTATGAAGACACGCGAAGATCAAACCTATTTGCCCACGCCGCAACGCATTCGCGGAATGTGCCACAAGATCCGAGCCGGATGGTCGGAATCTGAACGGAAGCGACGCCTGATCACCGCTGAGTGGACACCTTGGCGAGTGCCTGAGGTCTATGTGCCCGAAGGGGCCGGCGATTACATGGAAAGCGAATAGACATCGTCGTTCGATCAACGATAATCGCTAGGTTAGCCAACTCGTTTGTTGCGACCTAAGCGGTATTCTGTGAACCCTGAAGTTCTCATCGTCGATTCCAAAGAGCCTTCCGAGGCTACGATTGCAGCGGCCGCTGCAACCATTCGGCGGGGCGAGTTGGTCGCTTTTCCAACAGAGACGGTTTACGGGCTGGGGGCAAATGCCCTGGACGAAAAAGCCGTGTGGCGAATATACACGGCCAAAGGGCGGGTCTCGACTAACCCATTGATCGTACACGTGGCCTCAGCGCAAGCAGCCGGGGAGGTTGTCGCCGAGTGGTCGGGCGTGGCACAAACGCTGGCCGAGCACTTCTGGCCAGGGCCGTTAACGGTGGTGTTGCCCAAGCAGCATTGCATTCCTGCGGTGGTTACCGGCGGAGGCGAAACCGTCGCGGTGCGTTCTCCATCGCACCCCGTCGCCCAGGCCTTGTTGAACGCCAGCGGATTGCCAATCGCGGCCCCCAGCGCGAATCCATCGAATCGAATTTCTGCCACCACGGCCGCGCATGTCGTGCGGTCTATGGGAGATCGAGTTGACCTGATCCTCGACGCGGGTCCAACATCCGGTGGTTTGGAATCAACGGTGTTGGACCTGACGACCGCTCGCCCGAGGTTGCTTCGCCCGGGTCTCATTACTGTGGCTGAAATCGAGTCGGTGCTGGGAAGAGAAATCTCAACAACCCAACAAGTATCCCCGTCGAGCGCCCCATTGCTATCACCCGGTATGCTGACGAGGCACTATGCTCCAAGCGCATCATTGGTGCTTGCCGAGGATGACGGTGCTGCGATGGTCGAAGGCATGGTCGCTCAAAGGGAGCGAGTGGGATGGCTGCACTATGGCCCAGTGCAGGCTGAAGAGCCGCATGGGTGTCGATTCACCGGGATGCCGCAAGATGCGGAACGCTACGCGGCCGAGTTATACGCAGAACTGCACCGCATGGATACCGCAGGGGTCAATTGCATCGTGGTTTCTGCCGTTCCCGATCAACCACAATGGTTGGCCATTCACGATCGCCTGCAACGGGCGGCTTCTACCGAGTGAGCAATCGCAGACACAGTAGAACGAGTGCGCACTTCTAATCTGCATAGCCACGGGGGTGCTGTTGGTGCCATTTCCAGGCCGTCTCGACAATCTCGCGAATGTCGGTGAACGCAGGCTGCCAACCTAGGTCGTGCTTTGCCTTGGAAATATCCGCAACTAGTTCCGCAGGATCGCCCGGGCGGCGAAGGCCATATTCAACCGGAATGTCGTGAGCGGTCACATCGCGGCAGGCATCGACCACCTGCTTCACGCTTGCTCCCTGACCGGAGCCCAGATTGAACGCTACTGAAGTTCCGGGTCCAATCGCGTCGAGTGCTTTCAGGTGCGCTTCCGCCAAGTCCTCGACGTGAATGTAATCTCGCACACACGTCCCATCTTGCGTTGGGTAGTCGTCTCCAAAGATGGTGATGTTCTCACGCTGACCCAAGGCTACTTGAAGCACCAGTGGGATCAAATGCGTTTCCGGGCTGTGGTCTTCTCCCAATCCTCCATCTCTCGACGCGCCGGCGGCATTGAAGTAACGCAACGCTATCGAGCCCAAACCGTATGCGCTGGCGTAATCCACCAGAGCATGTTCGACGATCCGTTTAGTGAATCCGTACGGGCTGATGGGCTGCAGCGGTGCCTCTTCGGTAATGGGGATCTCACGCGGAGAACCATACACTGCGGTCGTGCTTGAAAAAACAAGCCGCGAGACATCGCTCTGTCGCATGGCGTCGAGCAATGCCAGGGTACCCACAACGTTATTCTGATAGTACTTGGCGGGTTGCGAGACCGACTCGCCCACGTAACAGCAGGCTGCAAAGTGCAACACGGCATCGATCGCATGTTCGCGAAGCGCGCCGCTTAGCTTCTCGCAATCGGTCAGCTCACCGACGATGAGTTTGTGGGCGTCACAGGCCGAACGGTGCCCCGTTGAGAGATTGTCGTAAACCCGGACGTCGTGCCCGCCATTCGCCAGGCATCGTACAACGTGACTACCAACGTATCCGGCGCCTCCAACGACTAACACGTTCACGAATGCGCCGCTCCGGGGGTGGCTGTTTGCAATTTGTTACGAGAAGTTCGCGGCCTAGAGATCAGGCAGCCTGCGAACATCGTAGCATAGCAGCACGTTTTGATCGCGAAGATAAAGGCGGCCGTCGACGATCACCGGGTAAGGCCAACTGGGCTGTTCGCTGCGAGACGTCTGCTCGAATTCACCCAGCAGACGGAATTCATCGGGAGTTGCCTCCACCAGGCTTACTTTGCCTTTCTCGCTGCGCACGAACAGCATCCCGTCGGCGTAGAGCACCGACCCTTTCCCTGGGCCGCGATCACTCCATTGGACTTCGCCCGTTTCCATATCGAGGCAAGTCAAAAGCCCGGGATCTGAAGACCCGTAGATGTACCCATCAACGACCAGCGTGCCGCCGTGATGGTTCTTCATTTTCTTGGTGAAGTAGGCTTCGTTGGCCGTGAATTCATCGTCGGAGCGTTGGATCTCAACACAACCGCCCCCCGTGCCATAGCCGGAGGCCGCAAACACCATGTTGCCCTCGCAGACGGGCGTTGAGCAATTCGCGGTACCGTTTGCCGGCGCGTCGTAGCGCCACAACAGTTCACCGTCGGCGGCAGCTACACCAATCACGCCTTGCGAGGTGAACTGCACATACTGCGTTTGTCCGGCCAGTTTCACCCGCACGATCGAAGAGTACCCGGCGCCGTCGCTCACGGGCGATTTCCATACCAACTCGCCGTTGGACTTGTTCAGCGCCACGATCGCGGCGTTTTCGCCACCGGGGGTGCATAGCACCCAGGGGCCATCGACGAGCACCGACTCGGAGTAGCCCCAATTGGGAACCACGCCCTGGAAATCGGAAACGAGATTCTTCCGCCAAACTACTTCTCCATCAGCAGTTTGCAGGCACAGCAAGTCGCCGTTGAGGCCCAGGGCATAGATGCGAGTTCCATCAACCGATGGAGTTGACCGCGGCCCGGGATAGCCGCCGCCACCGTGACGGACCGGCCCGATCGAGGTCTCCCAAAGGAGCTCACCTTCGTCGGCAGGGTCGAGGGCCATAACCCATTCCATGCCGTCATGATTGCCCATGGAGTAGATGGCTCGGCTCGTGATCGACGGGGTCGAAAAGCCTTCGCCGAGACCTTCAACCTGCCATAGCAGTTCAGGGCCTTCCTCGGGCCATTCGGTAAGCAGACCCGTTTCGGTTGAACAGCCTGTCCGATCGGGACCTCGCCAGGATGGCCAATCGTCGCTGCCGCGTTGCCCAGGGGCCGCGGCAAGTAGAAACAACGGGAGAGCGAAGGCCATTGCCAATCTGAATTCCATGAGGTGTCTCGTTGCGTGGAAGGGCGACTTTTATTGGCCGCTTTGCGGGGTGGATTGCTAGCTGGTGGGGCGTGTTTTCGGCAGGCAACGTTTGCCTTCGCAGTTTAGCCCCAGCGGCAATGGCTGGCAATCTGAGGGCGATCGTGCTGTTGCCGTGTGGCGTCGGGGCGGCAATCGCCTGACTCGAAGAATCGATCCTCAACGTTACAATCAAACAAGAGTTCGGACACGCAGCGTGAAGCGTTCGGTTTTCTAATGCGTGTCTTGCTCTATCGTGAGGATTTCCCAGAGTATTCGAGAGTGCTGAGGAACGTGGTTGATGGACCTGGACCCCGACATGTTGCGGCTTGGAATCGCCTGGTATGCGATCTTCGTGGTTTCGACAACGCTCCACGAAGCTGCCCACGCCTTGGCCGCCTGGAAGTTAGGTGATTCGACCGCGTATTACGGTGGGCAAGTCACATTGAACCCGATGCCGCACATCGCACGCGAGCCCGTGGGAATGGTGGCGATTCCCATCATCTCGTTTCTGATGACCGGTTGGATGTTCGGCTTTGCCAGCGCCCCGTACGACCCTTATTGGGCCCAACGCTATCCTCGCCGCGCGGCACTGATGGCCTTGGCCGGCCCCGCGGCAAATTTGGCCCTGATGGTCCTCGCCACGATCATGGTACGGATCGGGCTGATGATGAATGTGTTTCACAGTCCCCAACGGATCGGATTCACCACGTTGACCGTCGCGTTCGAAGAAGGCACGGCGACGAGTGTCGCCACCCTGGTCAGTATCCTATTTACATTGAATCTCGTTTTGTTTGTGTTCAATCTATTGCCGGTTCCGCCGTTGGACGGAAGTGGCGCATTGCCGCTGATCATGCCCGAGCGAATGGTTGAGCAGTACATGCACACGCTTCGCCAGCCAGGGTTCGCGATGATGGGGCTGCTGGTCGCCTGGATTCTGATGAGGGAGATATTTCCCGTGGCGTATCGGGTTGCCATCAACCTGGTTTACCTGGGGGTCACCAGCTACGGGGGCTAGCTGAAGTTGATCGGTCGCGTTTCGTCGACGGTTCAGGGGAATGCAGGCCCCGTGTTAAACCTTGCTGGTTATAACGCAGGTGCATGTTGTACGACCGAGTTCGGAATGTTCGTTTATTAGCGGTCATCGTGCTTGTTGGTCCCGCAGAATCGGTACATCTTCTACGAACGTCACGAACAAGTCGAAGTAGCCGGATTTTCGCGCGAATCGCGCCGACCCCTGTTGCTGTGCACACCGTTGGAATCGCAAAAAAACGTCCAGACCCAACGGCAAGTCTTCGATGATACATGTGATATGTGCACACTCGATCTACACCGTCGTTGGGGATTCCGTTCCGCCTTGGCTTGGCCACTGGTCCTGCTCGTTGTGCTGGCCTCTGGATGTGCCTCATCGCGGTGCAAGGACACCTGTTGTCCATCGCCTTGTACCCAGTCGCCCAACTACACGGCAGGGCTTGCGGAAGTGGAACGCAGGCAGATAACCGCGGACCTCTCGGCGATCGATCAGTTCGAAGCCTTGGCGCTGCCGCCAGCTGAAAGTATGTCGGGCAGCGAGCCGTACCGCTCGTTGAATCCAGCGGACTGCCAGTGTTACGCGGTGCAGGCTTCCGCTGGAGGGAATCGCCTCGCGGCAGAACGAAGTGCCGTCTGTGCGCAAAACTCGAAAAGGCCTCGCAAGACCGAGCGCATCACGCGCCTGAGAATGCAACTGCTGGCCACCGCGGAAATTGCTGCCCGCGACATTACGGCGGCCGAGGCGCTGGAAGCCTACTACAAGCTTGCCGCGGCTGAGCATGGTCGGGATAGCTTTGCGCGAACGCTTCAGGAACTGGCCGAAGCAGAGAAGATGCTCGCCAAACTGACGGGTCGTGGCTTACAAGGAGTCTCCAACGATGGCGAGTTGGAGAGACAGCGGTACGAACTATCTTCTCAACTGGGTCAATTGGAACTCGATCGACATGAGCTGACGGAGACGCTTCGCAACAAACTCGGCGTTCCCATACACGAACCGTGGTGGTCGGTCTGGCCCGACACTCCTTTGTCCGTAGATGCAGTTCCCATCGATGAGGATGTGGCCATCTCCATCGCCCTGCAGACACGCGCCGAACTGCGATTGCTACGGATTGTTCTTCATAACATCGATGCGGAAACCTTGTCGGCCGCCCGCACGGTTCTGTCGCAGGTGAATGGCCTCTTGGGGCTAGGCCCCCCCTCGACGTGCAGTTGCTGCAGTCTCTGTCTTTTGAATGGTCCCCTGTGCAGCGACTGTTCTGAAGAAATGGAGGTCGCCGCAAGAAGGGCGCAGGTCGCACAGCAACTCGCCGAACAAGAGGCGGAAGTGATCGCAGAGGTCCGCACGGCCATCCTGACCATCGAGACGCGACTGGAACAGGTGATCCTGGCTCGGCAGGAGTTGGCCAGTTGGACGGAGCGTCTTGCTGCCCTGGAGGCGAAATCTTCAACGGCAGGTGCAACCTTCCTGGAAATCACCCAGGCTCGGGTACAAAAATTGCAAGCCGAGCACAACCTCATTCGGCAAGTCGTTGCCTGGCATCTGGGCTATGTACAGTTGAAGAAGGCCGAGGGCGTGCTCTCGCAGGAATGCGGATATGGCCCAGGCTTGCATTAGCGCTTGTCCCAGTGGCTGAGCAAAATCTCTCATGGGAATCCGGGTTACAATGCCCTCATAGGACCGTAGGGCTCTCCCATATCCGAATGTCTTCGGGGATTGTCATGCAGCCGAGAACTTGCTTTCAAACACGCTATTCGTCACGAGTAGGTCTTCGCAGTGTGACTTCTCGACTTTTTGCGTTTCTGGTTGTGCTGAGTACGTGTTGCGTCACTGTTCTGTCAGCCAAAGATCCGATCCCCAACAAGCTGGTCGTGCTCACCTTTGACGACTCGGTTAAGTCGCACTTCACGGTCGTTCGCCCCATCTTGAAACAGTATGGCTTCGGCGCAACCTTCTTCATCACCGAGGGGTTCGACTTCAAGTCGGACAAACAGAATTACATGACCTGGGGTGAGATCGCGACCTTGCATCGCGACGGATTCGAGATCGGCAACCATACCCGCGATCATTTCTCGATCGGCTCGAACAGCGCTGAACAACTCCAGCAAAAACTCGACGAGCTTCCGGAGCAGGTGGCTTCCATCAATGAGCAGTGCCTGGCGCATGGGATCCCCAAGCCCGTCAGCTACGCTTATCCTGGCAACGGAATCGCAGCAGGTGCCCTACCGATTCTTGAAGACCTGGGGATACGGTTTGCGCGACGGGGTGGAGCGCCGGAGTACCCCTATGGGGCCGGAGAAGGGTTTGCCTATGAGCCCGGTCTCGATCACCCCCTGCTGATCCCTTCTGCCGGCGACGCTCGTCCCGACTGGACACTGGACGACTTTGTTCGAGCGGTCCGGCAAGCCGAACGGGGACGAATCGCCGTATTGCAGTTCCATGGAGTGCCCGACCTAGCCCATCCCTGGGTGAACTCACCGGTGGAGAAGTTCAAGTCGTACATGGACTATCTGGCACACAACGGGTACATGGTCATCGCGTTGCGAGATCTCGAAAAGTATGTTGATCGTGATGTTCAGCCGAAGGACGCATTCTTGGTCATCGAAGATCGGCAACATGCGATTGCAGAAGGTATTGTTCACGACAACGCTCGAAAGCCGGGGGACGCAGAGGCGATGCGTCGCTGGTTTGAAAATATGATCTGGCATCATCGCTACACGGTGCCGGAAGTTCAGATGGCGACGGGCCTGGAAGCTGATGAAGTAGCTACGCTGCTCGAGGCGATGAATATCTCCATGGATACCCGTCCCGCTTCGCCATCGCGCGAATCGTTTCGTTTGCTGCCGTATCCGGGCGGGCGTCATCCTCGCATTGGGTTCTTGGACGGCGCGATCCGGCCACAGAGAGAGACCAAACTCAGTGTATTTCTGCCCTGGGACGATCGGCAGTATGTCGTGTTGGATGTGCCGGAGGCGATTCGGCGAAATGTCGAGGCGACCCATGGGTTGTTGTATTTGGCCCACACCCACGTCGACACGATGTGGACTCGGCAGAAGATTCCTTTGGAACCTCTGGAATGGCAGAAAACTTCCGCAGGATCCTACGAGATGGAACGCCGCCTGCCCAACGGAGTGGTGTTCGGCACGCGTGCGACGGTTCGTCACGACGCGGTTCAGATGGAAATGTGGCTCACCAACGGTTCCGAAGAACGACTCAGTGATTTGACCGTTCAGAATTGTGTGCTGCTGAAAGGGGCGCCCGAATTCATTTCAGATGATGAAGATAGGACAATCTTGTCGAAGCCCTTTGTTGCCCGCCGGTCAGATCAACCGAACCGCTGGTTGATCACTGCCTGGGAGCCATGCCAGCGCGTGTGGGCAAACCCGCCCTGCCCTTGTCTACACAGTGACCCTCAGTTTGCGGATTGCGATCCCGGTGAAACCAAAACCCTGCGGGGGTGGTTTTCCTTTTACGAGGGCGAGGACATTGAGGGGGAACTGCGCCGAATTTCCGACGTGGGCTGGCTTGATCCCTCTGCCCTTTGAAGTGACTTGTTCGAGGTGTGCAATTCGGCACAGGGCAAGATCGTTGTAACTTGTGTTGCAGTCTACTGATGCAAGTCTGCGCATGGGCTCGCGAAGCAGTTGAATGTCCATGAGCCGCATGCGTAATCCTGGTTTCGATGAGACTTCTTTCTTGCGACATTCATTTCGCTCGTTGGCATATCTTCGATCGACGCGGATTTCCATCCTCCGGATTGGTGGCGGCCGAACGCCTGCTTGGTTAAAGTGAAGGTGCGTAACGATATGAGTGACCAACGTGTGTAATAGATGGGCGTGCGTGGGTCGCTCGACCGCACTTTGAAACCCCGCCATTATTTGCTCTACATGGTTGACGCCCAAGCCTCGGGCAGAGAATCCATCGTCAGACGCTCAAGTGTGCACGCGATGTCATCGGGCTCGGTCACAATTCGATATCGTCGCCTTCAAGAAGGTGACGTGGCAGCAGCAGATTGGCTGTGGCGAAGGTACGGGCCCGAACTTCTGCAATTGGCCCGTGCGCAATTGAGGGACACTCCTCGCACGATGTCTGATGAGGAGGACGTGGTCCAAAACGCTTTCTCCGACTTTTATCAAGGCGTGGCCGAGGGGCAGTTCAACAAGGTCGAAGGACGACGCGACCTGTGGGGGCTGTTGGCCAACATCACCGCGCGCAAGGCGGCCAATCAGCGGAAGTACCATCGTCGCATCAAGCGACGCAACACATCGACGGCATCCTACGCAGAGCAAGATCCTCAGAATGTGCCGGGCAGTATCGCCGATACCGAGCCATCTCCAGAGATGCGTACGGAGATGAAAGAAACGCTGGTACGGATGATCGATTGTCTTGAGGACCCCACGTTAAAGGACATTGCAACGTGGATTCTCGAAGGATGTAGTCAGGAAGAAATCGCTCAGCGTTTGAATTGTGTGCCTCGCACGGTTCGCCGCAAGGTACAACTCATTCGAGCGAAATGGTTGGCCGAGACACGCAATGAGCATTAGGTCGACGGGGGACTTCGACAAGCTCAGCGTCGAGGCCGCACAGCGAGTCGACCGAATCTGCGACGCCTTTGAGACCGGCCTTCGTTCCGGCGAACAACCGCGGATTGAAGATCTTCTCGAGCACGTCGACTCCGACACCTCAGTCGTGCTCCTGCAAGAATTGCTCTCGATCGAGTGGGACTATCGGATTAACGGGGGGAGAACGCCCAGTGTAGCGGAATATCGGGAGCGGTTTTCCCAGCATGCAACAATAGTAGAAGCGTTATACGCGCAGCTTATTCAACCGCCGAGCGACGTTGCTGAACCACCGCTTGCCGCGCCGCATGAAGCCTCGCTGATGGTGCGATGCCCTCAGTGTCACGAACCCTTCAACGCGGGTGGGGATGTCTCGCTGCGAGAGCTTTCGTGCCCCTCGTGTTCGACTCCGTTCCGCCTGGTGGCCAACACACTGGAGCACATTCCTCCTAACGGTCGTCAGGCATTAGGACACTTCGAGTGGCAGCGTCCTTTGGGGGCCGGGCGGTTTGGTCGAGTATGGCTGGCACGCGATACTCAAAGTGGTCGTTATGTTGCCATCAAGGTTCCGCATCGCGATGCCATGGACGGCGACGAAGGCGAACGCCTGCTGAACGAAGCACAAGCGGCATCGCAAATCGACAACCCACACGTGGTCAGTGTGTACGAGGTTGGTCGTGATGACGAACTCGTCTACATTGCCTCCGACTTTGTCGATGGCCCCTCTTTGGAGGCCTGGCTGCACACCGAGCGGCCCACCCTTCGCGAGGCCGCTGAGCTTTGCTCGCGAATTGCCGATGGACTTCAGGCCGCACACGATGCTGGGGTTGTGCATCGCGACGTAAAGCCTGGCAATATCATTCTCGATGGAGATGGGGTGCCGCATATCACCGACTTTGGAATGGCGAGCCAGTCAGTGCGAGCCATTGCCGCGGTGGGGGTTACTGCA
Source organism: Pirellulales bacterium (assembly GCA_965227275.1). Lineage (GTDB taxonomy): Bacteria > Planctomycetota > Planctomycetia > Pirellulales > JAEUIK01 > CAZNXE01. Next base: position 5,357,204 of record CBDDFU010000001.1, read on the forward strand.
ACAGGCGACCTGTTGGGGACCCCTGCTTATATGTCACCCGAGCAAGCGCGTGGTGAGGCCCGGTTTGCGGACGGTCGTAGTGATGTCTATTCCGTGGGAGTGATTCTGTACGAGCTCCTCACGGGGGTGCTGCCCTTTCAGGGTAACATCAGCATGATGCTTCACCAGGTCCTCTATGAGACGCCGCGCCCCCCGAGAAAACTGAATGACCGCATTCCGAGAGACCTGGAAGTCATCTGCCTGAAGGCCATGGCGAAAGAGTCGGGGCGACGCTACGCCACCGCGGGTGATTTGGCAGGCGACTTACAGCGGTTCTTAGCAGGCGACCCAATCAAAGCCAAAGCCCCGGGGGTTGCTGAAAAACTGTGGCAGTGGTGTCACGGTCGTCAACGAATCGTAGAAGCCGGCGTGTCGCTGTGGATTATGACCATGCTGCAAACCATTCTCGCGGGAATGGGGGTTGTGTACCAGTTGTTCAACGCGGATGAAGCAAACGGCAATATGTCAGCAGGTGCGATGCTGTTGATACTTATCGCCGTGATTTATGTTCCAACATTCTTGATCGGATATTACACGATCAAGGCTCGCTTGCCTGCGATCTGGTTCGGGTTGATATTGCAGTCACTATCCCTGTTGATTGCCCTGGGGCACTTGTCTGGCCACCTGCATTGGTATGACAACATGGCTTCCCTGCAACAAGACCGCGATCACCTCCGTCACTGGTTGGTTTATGTTGCCATGCATGGCGTGGCTGCCATCTACTACGGGATCGCCCTGATGGCGTGGCATGCTTTGCCAATACGGCAGCGAAGTGGCAAGGCGAGCGGGATATAGTTGCAAACTCTTCGACTAGAGCGTATTTCAAACCTCGTTTCGGCTTTGCTTGCCAGGAGCAGCCCCACTTGCTTTGTCGGCCTGCATCGACGAATCTCGTGGATTCGCCTGCTTCGCCCTCCGCGCCTCGGAGCTACTCCCGGCAACCTTGGGCACGAAACCGGTCTTGAAATGCACTCTAGTGCTTCGGTACGAATCGCGTTGGGCGTTTCTTCGCTTCCGCGGGAAGCTTGTTCGCATCGGCAACCATATGCAGCGGCGCATATTTGCCGGTTGCCCACAGGGGAATCTGATCGTCGTAGTGCTTGCTTCCCGGATTTTCGCTTTGTCCGCCGGGGTAAACGCCAACGCTCGTCGACGGGTCGCCAAAGTCGATGATCATCCGGAACGAGGCGCCGCCGCCTACGGTTCCTCCCCCGCTGCCGGGGTTCACCGTGAAGCTTGTACCGGGCACGGGGCCTCCGTTTCGTTCCAGTGAACTTTCTCCCGTCATCGACCGTACCTTAAGCTGATTGATGTCGCCCCACTTCAGGGCCGAGACATCCTCGCCGAACCGCGCATTCAACTCGGTGGTGGCTTGCTCGAAGGCCCGCAAGGCGATGTCATCACGCGTCTCGATCTCGGGAGTTCCACGGTCGTCGAACCAGATGGAGGTCGGGTCTTTTCGGGTCAGGAATTCCAGCACTTCCAGCATCGGCTCTCGACGGTTGTTGCCGGTGTAACCCCAGGAACCACCTCGTTTCTCGATTCCTCGGCTGCGCCATTCGTCGTTCCAAACTCCATTACGATAGTGGTCCATCCACCGTAACCACGCAATGGGCGCTAAGGCATCGGTCGAAGCGACGTAGTCCCACTGCTGTAAGACATTGGCCACTTGGCGGGCGTACGCATCCTGTGGTGGCGCTTCTTTAAGCAGATCGCACAGAATCGGGAGGTAACGCTCCGCTGCTTTGTCATGGGCGTCGTTCTGAATCACCCCCATCGATTCAATGGTGAGCCCTTCGGCAGATGTTAGCATGTCGTTGATGCGGCGAATGCGATAGCTGGGGTCCCACATCCATCCCAGATAGTACGGATACCCGATCGAAGCAGGTCGTCCGTTGGCCGAAGCAACAAAGTGCTCTTCCGGATTCACCGCCAAAGGGAGTTCGTCGCGAGGGATCATTCCATGCCAATCGAATTCTCCGCTTGAGCCATCCATGGGGATACGCCCCTGCCCTGGCAACCGAATTGGAAAATCGCCACAGGAGTGCATGGCGATGGTCCCGTGCACGTCGGCATAGGCCAGGTTGATTCCGGGCACGGTGATCTTTTCGGCCGCGGTAAGAAACTCGTCCAGCTTCTTCGCACGGGCCATCTCCCAGAACCCGACCATTTCGGTCGATCCACCAAGCCCCGACCATTGCACGCTGATTGCCCGCCCGTCGCGATTGACGATGGGACCATGCACCGTTGAATCGACGTGCAAGGTGTGGGGCGATTCACCTCGCACGGGGATTTCCTCGGTGATACGCGCGATCGGCTTCCATTCCCCACGGTGCTTGTACTGCATCGGGTCGTCGGGATTGATGGTTTCGACGAAGTAATCGACCGAGTCGGCCTGCATGTTGGTGATGCCCCAGCCGAGATAGTCGTTGTGCCCGATTACGGTGATGGGTGATCCCGGAAAGGTAACTCCCACGATACTCTGACCGTTCACGCATAGATGACAGGTGTACCACAGCGAAGGGAGCGAAAACCCAAGGTGCGGGTCACTGCAAAAGATGGGCTTTCCACTGACGGTTTTGGTCCCATCGACCGCCCAGTTGTTGCTGCCGAAGCTCTCGCCGCGCGTCAACGACGTGACAGACTGCAGCTTACGCAGGGTGGCCCGGTAAGCGGCGGTTGCTCCCGAAATCGTCGTTAACTCGCTCTGGGCAACCTCGTCGCGGTCGACGTGCATTTTGATCGAGGGGACTTCGAACGGGCGGTCCAATGGCCAGAGCGCGTCGATAATCTCAGGTCCGAGTTTTTCGGCCATCACGCCAAGCCACAGATCGTCGTCGGTACCGGACTGATCCCAGCCCATGTACTTACCGAAGACAATGCAGTCGACCACGTTCCAGGGCTCCGGTTCATACCCCAAAGCGTGGAACATGGGGGGCAGTCCCTCACTGCCTAGCTCGGCAATGCACGCATTCGCTCCTTCGCAATAGGCACTCAATTCTTTGTGCATTTGGCGTGGAAATCGATCCGAGGCGACGATTTCTTCGCAGCCACGGCGCATGCCGAGCTGTCGCATTAGAATGTCGGAACCAAGTTCTCCCTTGCCCAATATCTCGGCCGAGGTTCCGGAAGCCTTACGGCGAAACATATCCATTTGCCACAGCCGTTCGGTGGCGTGAATGTGCCCCAGCGCGCGATACGCATCGGTCCAGGACTCGGCATAGATGTGTGGGATGCCAAAGCCGTCATAATAAACCTCAACGGTTTGCTCGATTCCTGGGAGGGAAACTTCTTCGGCGGTGCTCTTGAAGCCGGTCAACAAAGCGAAGTTGGCCAGTAGAAGTGTAGAGATGGCGATGCGGCTCATGGAGAACTCCCAGGTGTGGAACTTGGCAATCGATGGCCTCAATCGTAACTTCAAGGGAAGGTGAATTCCATCTGAGAGTGTTGCGTGGAGTTCGGCACGCCTCCCGGGGTCGCGTTTTCTCCATGCGTCTGTTGCAGTTCAATAATCGAGTGGGAGATCCCACGATGAAAGCGATGGTATTGCCGAAGATCGTTTCGCTCGATGAAGTCGATACGCCACTCGAGTTGGTCGACCTGGACACGCCGAAACCGGGGCCAGGCGAAGTGCTGATTCAGGTCGCCGCATGCGGAGTGTGTCATACCGAACTGGATGAAATCGAGGGTCGAACCCCTCCGCCGAAATTTCCCGTCGTGTTGGGCCATGAAGTGGTCGGGCGCGTCGTCGAAAACGGGCATGGCGCAGCGCTGCACGCCAAGGGTGATCGCGTGGGCGTCGGTTGGATCTACTCATCGACCGGGTCGGAAGACGAGAACGTCAGCCCCAAATTTCGCGCAACTGGGCGCGATGCCAACGGTGGCTATGCCGAATTCATGACGGTGCCCGAAGACTATGCCTACAAACTTCCAGATGGTTTTGCGAGTGAACAGGCGGCCCCCTTGCTTTGTGCCGGGGCGATTGGTTACCGATCGCTACGACTTACCAATCTGAACGATGGCGACCCCCTGGGGTTGACCGGCTTTGGTGGCTCGGCGCATCTGGTTGTACAAATGGCGCGGAACCGTTTTCCGAATTCCAAGGTTTACGTCTTTGCTCGCGACCCGGAACAGCGAGATTTCGCCAAGCAGCTGGGGGCGTGTTGGGCGGGCGATACGGATGAGAAGCCACCGGAAGATCTGCAAGCCATCATCGACACCACGCCGGCGTGGAAACCGGTGGTCGCGGCACTGGCATGTCTACGGCCCGGGGGCCGATTGGTGATCAATGCGATCCGCAAGCAAGATGGTGACAAAGACGCTCTGCGGGGCCTCAGCTATCACGATCACCTCTGGCTGGAGCGAGAGATCAAAAGCGTTGCGAATATCACCGGGCGAGACATCAAAGAGTTCCTGGCGGTGGCAGCCGAGATCCCGTTAAAACCCGAGGTCACGACTTACCACCTCGAACAAGCGAATAAGGCCATCTTGGAGCTGAAGCGGGGCAGCGTGCGAGGCGCGAAAGTGCTCGTCATGAATGAGTAACCCTGTATCCACGGCGAAAATCCCGGCTTTTCAAACCTCGGCAAGGTTTCGGCGTAAGACTCCTGGGCGATTCACAAGAAAAGTCTTCCTTGTCAGCCAACCTTCGCAGGAATATGCCGATCGTTTATCATGGTGACCACTAGCGTAACCGAATAACAGGGGTGGTGGTTTCCAGCATTCCTCCAGATGTCCTATTAGGCGAGTCCCCATGGATTTTCTGCAACGGCTCGAACGAGCAGTCGAACGTGGCCAACGTGCCAGCAACGCGAAGGCTCAACAAGAAGCAAATCGGCAAATGAGCGAGGAGGAATGCCGGCGCGTGCACTCGCAGTACCGGATCGAGCTTTCCGAGCACATAGAGAAGTGCATGAAGCAGTTGCCGAACTTCTTCCCAGGCTTTGAGCTAAGCACGCTGGTCAGTGACGTCGGCTGGGGAGCGAAAGTAACCCGGGACGATATGGGGACCAATGCGGAAGGGAAGCGGACAAACTTCTTCAGCCGGCTGGAGATGGGTATCCGCCCTTTTTCCTCGTCGCATGTCCTGGAGTTGGCCGCCAAGGGCACGATTCGCAATAAAGAAGTATTCAATCGCCCACACTTTCAGCGACTCGAGGAGGCCGACCCCGACTCGTTCGCCGAGTTGATCGATCTGTGGGTGTTGGAATACGCGGAAATGTATGCCCGCGCTGAATAAGCTCGGGAATTACTCCGCAGCCGGAGCCTGGGCCAGCTCTTTCAGGGCGTCGAGCGTGGCGAGGATGTCTTCCAGCGAAACCTCGCGCCAACCGTCCATCTTGTGGCGGACGATGGCCAGCTTGAAGTCTTCGAACGCTTCGAGCAGATCAGACGGCAGCTCGCCCAGGTTGGCCAGCGGTGCTACCGACGGTAACGCCGAAGCTGTATCGGTGGTCGACTCTTCCGAGGCAGATTCGACGCTGTCGCCGGAAGCCGCGTCGTCAAAATCCTGGTTTGCAGAATCCACCGGGTCAACGGTTTCACCCTGATCGCCGACGACCAACGGTTCGGGCTCACCCGAGGCTCGTTCTGAAAAGTCCTCGTCGAATTCGCCCGAGGTGATGATGTCTTCGTCGCGTGGCTTCTTGTCTTCGGGTGCGCCGTGTGCTTCCCAGCGTTGGCTGGACATTTCGGAAACCGACCAGCCATTTTGCGAGGCGCCTTCGAGCCACAGCTCCGAGTCGTTCCATTCCAAGGCAGCGTAGAAGTGGCTCCAGAACACTCCCTTGTAGGTTTCTGCATGGTGGCCGAACCGCTCCCATACTCTCCGTAATCGCCCCACGTGTTGCCGGCTGAGATTTCCTCCGACCCGCGTGCACCACGCTTCGTCGGAATACTCCTGCGGCGAAGCACCGGCGGCGACAAGCGACTCGCGCCATTCAAGAATGATGCGTCCCTTTTCCCAGTTGGTAGTGCTGACCAACTTGTTCCAGCGACTTACGAATTCTACGGATGCTTCGTCAGCTTTCGCGTCGTGCGTTTGTTGAGCGTCTTCCATCTCAGGGTGGTCCTTCTTGGAGCAGTACCGACGTGATCGTCAGAATCAAACTAAACGGGAGGGGGAGGCCTGCTGGCCGAGGTCCGCGCCTGGAACCGTGGCGGATAACCCACAGCTTGAACAAGCGGTTGGTTACCAACGACAGGCGGCAAGGGGAGGATTGTATGTCGCCGAGATTGCCGATTCCAGCAGTGGTTTGCCGCAAACGGTTCACCACGTAATTCGCGCGGTTTGCGTGCGAATGCACCCAACACCCCATCGTGGAAAACCTGTTGACGAAAGAAAACGAAGCGCGACTACTCGCCCGCGGGAGCAAGCTCTTCCGCGTTGAAGTCGCACTTGTTGTGCGTTCCGTCGCAGAAGGGGCGGTTGCCCGATTGGCCGCAACGACACAATGCGATCAGCGGTTTGTTGGGGTTCGTCGGAAAGGCGTTTCCGTTTTGATCGACAATCTCTACGGAACCCTCAACGAGAAACGGACCGTTGGGTCGGCATTGAATCTTCACGTCGGCCATGAAAGTAGCTCCTGGGAACAGAGATGACATGTGGACTACGAAGTGGTGTTCGTAGTGTAGCCGTCTGAGTCAGGAATTCTAGTCGCACTCCGTGCGCATTGGGTCTTGAGGATTCTGCTACGTGAACCGCGAAGCTCGCCCAGCCTATTCGCTCTTTGGTTCGGCAGGAGCTGGTTCTGCGGGAGGCTCCGTTTCCGTCGCGGCTTCGTTCGTCTCCGGGACAACCCGGAGAATGAAGAGCGCGCGGAACATCTGCTCGTTGAGGACATCGCCGTCCCCGCCGCCTAAGAATTCGAGGTCGAACCCGCCCGCTTGGTCATCTCCCTCATCAGGCTTGGTCTGCGCCTCGTCCTTCTGCCTGTCAGGTTTCGACTCTGCGGATTGAGGCGACGCTGCTTCTTCCACTTCAAGCCCCATGGTCTGTTGCTGGGGCGATATCTGGGGAAGTTGAATTCGCTGTGCTACGCCCTCAGGGGCGACCTCCTGTCGAGAAGTTTCTGACGCAACTCCCCCATCGCTTTCCGGTTCGCTCCCGTATGTGTCGGTAAGTGGCTTTGCAACATCGTCTCCACGCTGTAATGCGTTTTGTTGGCCGAACTGCCACTGCTGGGCCTCACCCGCTCCGGTCTTCTGTCCAACGAAGGCCGAGTTGGTGGGGACCATGATGTTGGAAAACTGATCGGGTTGATCGGCAATATCGGTCAGGACCGACTCCAATTGCGACTTCGTCAGTTCAACGTACACCACGTCGATGGGTGCGATTCCTTGAATGGGCTTGCCTTCGATTGCTTCGTCGACATTAGCCCGCTGTGCGGCGGTAGGAGTGACCTTGATGCGATTGCGTTCGAGGGTCTTGTCTAATGCTCTTCCACGAACCGCCTCGGGGGTGACATCCAATTGAACCGAGTAAACCGGAGCCGCTGCGTTGGATTGAAAAAGGCTCTGCTCGCTGACGAGTTCCTTGCTGCGATTGAAATTCAATGCACGCACATCGGGAGCAGCCGTGGCATCTTGCCCACCGATGGCCGTGGGTCCATGGTCGGCATCCCGCATGTCAGCTTCACCGGGCGTTTCCGCATCCATGGCCGATCGACCACCGCCCCCCTTCCACATGGCCGCTTTGGGTTGGCTCGATGAAGGAGCACGAATCGCCGGTTCGTCGCCTGCAATGCTGTGACGCGTGCCCTCATGCATGCTTTCAACTCCGCCTGTACTCGGAGTTGCTTCAAGAGCCGGCACGCGTTCCTCGCGGTCTTCTCTTGCAATCCCGCGTGCGGCATCTTGATTGGCCAACTCGTCGGGTTGCAGCACCATGACCGCCAACGCCGCGGCGATTGCCATACCGGCGAACGCCAGCGGGCGAAGCATCCGCCGGGTCCAGTCTTGATCTGATGTGGAGCGAACCTCAACCTTCGGCGCAGGCGTTTGCTGCAGTGTCGAGGGGCTTGCCTGTCCATCCCCGGGTGAAGGCCCGACAAGCATCGATCGCTCGGCGAGTTGCATCACCTTTTTGCTGAAGTCCGCTTCCAGGCGTTCTTGAGGAAGCGCTTGCAGCGTAGAACGCAACGCCTTCAGTTCTTCGAACAACTGCCGACTCGCGGCATCTTCCGCAAGCATTCGCTCGACGTCGGCCCGTTCCTCGGGCGCAAGTTCGTCGTCGAGGTAGGCGGTCAGCAGTTCTTCTTGAGGCTTGTCGTTCATCGTATTTCGAATGGTTACAGCGGCAGCCAGGGTGCTCATTGGTTGCCCTGGACGTCACATCAAAACTCTACGTCATCGATCCAACGCCTGGTGGCAAGGATATGTGTGGTTAGTCTTGCATCTCCGCTTGCAGTATTACTTTCAGTTGGTCTCGAAGTTCCATGCGCGCCCGATGCAGCCGGCTACGAACCGTTCCGACGGGCAAGTCGAGCATCTCCGAAATTTCATCGTATGAACGGCCGTCGATCTCGCGGAGCACCAGTACCTGGCGATGGTCGTCGCCGAGGCTGCTGATCGCGGCTCGAACTTGGGCCACGCGTTCGTCTTTTTCCAAGGGGCTGTCGGGTGGGGCTTGGGGATCGACCGGGTCGAGCCCCGTTGATTCGCGGGCCTGCTCGACCGAAACGGTGGGTTTCTTGCGCCGTAACCGACTCATGGCCATGTTGAAGGCGATCCGGTAGAGCCACGTGTAAAACGCAGCCGATTGTTCAAAGGTCTCCAGCTTGACGAAGGCTTGCACAAAAGCGTCTTGCACCACGTCGTGGGCGTCTTCACGCGAGCCCACCACATGGACCATCGTGTTGTAAAGTCGGTCCTGATAGCGCTCCACCAGCATTCCGAATGCCCCGGAATGACCAGACAAAGCTTCGGCGATCAGTTGGGAATCGTTCTTCACGAGAATCCGACGATCAACACAGGATTTGACGCAGTGGCCCAGTAGAAAGTTCCGCGGGAATTCGCAATTTTGGGCGAATCCCGCCTTGCATGATTTAATCATCCCCACCCGGGTGGAACCTGTCAAACTCTTGTGGTTAATGTACTTGCGCAGCATGCGCATGGGGGAATGCGAGCTTGGTCCCCCCCGCCATGCGGTGGTGGTTATGATGGCTGCACCGCCATGACCCACGTACGGGGTAAAAAGATCATGAGGCCGATCGAGGAACTCCAGATATGCCGCACCAGGGCGACCAGAAAGCTCTCGTGGAGAACGATTCAGCTCGACCAGGGCAGATCACTCGCCGATCAGCCATACATTTGGGGTCGGTTGGCTATCTTTCCATGCTCGCTGGACACTGTGCCATGGCCGCTGCGGAAGAGGACAAAGACCCTATGAGCGAAGAATGTATTGATGCTCACGTTCACGTCTGGACGCCGGATACACAGAGCTATCCCCTGGCAGCCGGCTTTCGTCGCGAGCAAATGCAGCCGGCAAGTTTCGAGCCGGATGAACTGCTGGGCCATGCCAAACCGTGCGGTGTTTCGCGGATCGTCTTGATCCAAATGAGCTTCTACGGCTTCGACAACAGCTACATGCTCGACACGATGAAGAACTATCCGGGTGTCTTCTCGGGAGTGGCCGTTATCGACGACGGCGCGGCGAATCCGGCCGATGAAATGCGTCGTTTGAAGAGTCAAGGAGTGCGCGGCTTTCGGATCTACCCAAGAAACAAGCCGGTCAATCATTGGCTCGACGGTCAGGGCATGCGGGCCATGTGGCAATGCGGCGCGTCGGAAAACCTGGCCATGTGCCATTTGGTGAATCCGGCAGAACTTCCCGCCATCGACGGCATGTGCGAGAAGTTTCCCGAGACCCCCGTGGTCATCGATCACTTCGCCCGCATCGGGATCGACGGGCAGATCCACAAGAAGGACGTGGAGAACCTCATTCGTCTGGCGCGGCACAAGCATACGCACGTGAAGCTTTCGGCCTTCTATGCCCTGGGGAACAAGCGGCCCCCCTACACGGACATGCTTCCGTTGATCCAGCAGTTAGTCGACGCTTACGGCCCGGAGCGACTTATGTGGGCCACCGACTGCCCTTTTCAGGTCGCAGGGGATCAAACCTTCGAGCAATCGCTGGCCGTGATTCGCGACCATCTCACGGGCCTTTCCGATACCGATCGCGCCTGGCTGCTGAGCAAAACCGCCGAAAAGGTGTTCTTCAACTAACTGGTGAAACCCCGGCTCCGCAAACCTGCTGGTACATAGCGTGCTGGGGATGGTACGATAGTGGCTCGGCCAACAACGATCCTTCCAGCGTGAGGTGCCTCGCGCGATGCTGAGAATTCTGGGTTCAAAACGAAATCTTTGCGGGGGATTCTCTCGCCGGGATTTATTACGAGTCGGCAGCCTTGGGCTGGCCGGGTTGTCGTTACCCCAGATCTTTAAGCTACAGGCCGAAGCCGCAACGGGGACTGAGCCAAAACCCAGATCGTTCGGGCGAGCGAAGTCGCTGATTCTGCTGCATCTTTATGGATCGCCCAGCCAGTTGGAATGGGCCGACATGAAGCCCGATGCCCCGGTAGAAATTCGAGGGGAATTCGGTGGCATCCCCTCATCGCTTCCCGGTTGCGACGTGTGTGAGTTGCTGCCGAATATGGCCAAGGTGATGGATCGCACGACGGTGATCCGTTCGATGACCCACGAGCACCCGATCCATGGTGTGGCGTTTGCGCTGACCGGAGTGCCATCGATCGATGTGGCCATGGAGCTGAGCCCACAGGATGCACGCCACTGGCCATATTTTGGGTCGGTGGTCGATTATCTCGATGCACGTTCGCCATCGCCGCCGCCCGCAATTCCCCGCAACATCGCCCTGCCCTTTCCGATGAGTACCCGGCGGGTGGGTGAGGTGCGGCGAGCCGGACCCTATGCCGCATTTCTTGGCAGCCAATTTAACCCGGTGTGGACCGACTATGTTGGTACGGCAACGCGCGGCATCCACAAAGAACTCGGCGAGCTGACGTTCGATGAGAACGACCCTTACATCGGGCTGAGCCCCGGTAGCTACTTCGTGGTTCCGGCCGCAACCGAACTGGCCTCGGGGATCACCCTCGACCGGCTCGATGGCCGCCGCTCGCTGCTAACGCAACTCAACGATCAACTGACCGGGGTGCAACGCGGCGGGTCGCTGTCGCAACTCGACCGCTATCAGAATATGGCCTTCTCGCTGCTCAAGTCCGACGGCATGCGCAACGCCTTGGATCTCAGGAAAGAAGAAGCCGGAGCGCGGGAGTTGTACGGCGACACGCTTTTCGGTCAGGCTTGCCTGGCATCGCGACGCCTAGTCGAAGCCGGCGGGCGCGTGATCTCGGTGTTCTGGGACGAATTCGGTTTGGCTGGCCACGCCTGGGACACGCACTACAACCACTTTGAGCGAATGCGGAAAGCTCTTTGCCCCGGGCTCGACATGGCCTGGTACGGGCTGATCACCGACTTGGATCGGCGTGGTTTGTTGGACGAGACGCTGGTTGTGTGCACAAGCGAGCACGGACGAACTCCACGAGTCAGCGGCAACGCAGGACGCGATCATTGGTCGCGGGTATACACCACCATGGTGGCCGGAGCCGGCGTCAAGCGTGGTCACATTGTTGGCTCATCCGACAAACACGGCGGCGATGTGGTCGATCGCCCGGTGAGTCCCAAAGATCTGTTGGCCACGATGTACCATCTATTGGGCATTGATCATCGCACGGTCATTCGCAACGCTCTCGATCGTCCGTTGCCCTTGGTCGATGGCCATGTGGTTGAAGAACTATTGGCCTAGCGCGACGGGGTTGGGCAACGCGGTTCCACGTGGTCGAGTCAAAACGTAGGCCCACAGCCCTGCCGCCACTAATAGGATGATGAGGCTGATGTTCTGCGAGATGGTGAGCCCTGTGAACCACACGCCCGGCTCATCGACGCGCACCATCTCCAACAAAAACCGCGAGATGGGATAGAGGGTGGCCAGTAGCGCCAACACTTCGCCATCGTGCCGGCGTAGCGGGGTGTAGGCCAGTAGCACCAGGAACACGAACAGCCCCGAAAGAGAACTGTAAACCTGCGTGGGCTGCACGGGTAGGCTTCGTTCCGGCGCAACGAGAACCCAGCGGTGAACTTTGGGGTCGCCCTGAACCGAGAGTTCAACCTGGGCGCCTTTTCCTTCGATACCCAGCAATGCTAGCTGTGCCTGATACACGCGATCGACGTCGTAATCGTTGATTCGCCAGATGCGGTCGCCCGCGGTAATCCCTGCAGCTTCTGCGGGCGAGCCCGGTTCAACCTCGGAGACGATAGCAGGCCCGTCTCGTGGATCTTTGAATTTCAAACCATGCAGGGCGATCGTTCCGTCAGTGATCTGTCGAACGTGAGGAGGGCTGCCCTGTGGGAATTCCACGGCCCAGGGAAGATCGCATGCCGCACCGTAACAACAGCCGTTGAGAAAACAGCCGAGTCGACCCAATGCCAGTCCCAACACAACACTGGGGGCGATCACATCACCCAACGCCAATATGGGTACACGGTGATATCGGGAGAAAATTAGGAACGCTGCGATCCCCCCGATGACCGAGCCGTAAAACACCAGCCCACCCTGAGCTACGTTGAGCAGTTCGCCAATCATGGCGCCCACGGAATCTGCTTTGAATTCGTCCCAATACTCCGTGATGTAAAACACCCGGGCACCGATGATCCCGGCGATGAACATCACGAATGCCAACGAGTAGATAAAGTCGGTGTCGATGCCCATTCTCTGCGCGCGCCAGCCAGCCAACCCTACAGCGGCAACCGCGGCCAGCAGCATCATGGTGCCGAAGCCGCGAATGGGAAGTCCTCCGTCCACGACGATATTTGGCGTCACCCACGCAATCCCTGCGGCCACAATCAGCAGGATGGGCAGCCAGCCACGGGTGTCGGCGTTAAATCCCTGGTGGTAGATGAGCCACGCTAGCAGTACGACGCTAAACGCAACCCAGGCCGCCAACAGCAAACCAAACCCGAAGGTTGGAAAGCCCATGATTTCGCTAGGAATGTGAAAGATGGTTCGGAGCATTCGTCTTCACCAGGCCCTGAGTCCACGAAAGCGCAGACGGAGTGCGCAGTTTGGATCCCACAAACACCACAATCTTGAGAATAGCGGCTTTCCAGCTCACGAACCAAGGTCAGTCCGGGCTGGTGGGCGGGTGGATGATGCGATTGTCGATCAGACGAGTTGAGCCCAAGTGTGCCGCAACCGCCGCTAACGTACGTTTCTCGATCCGTTCCACGGGAGCTAGCGTGTCTGGGTCGACTAAGGCAATGTAGTCAATCGTGGCATTGGGTACGTCATCGAACATCGCCCGAGCCGCAAGCAAAAGCGTGGCCACGTCCCGTTCGCCGGCGGCAATCATGGCTTCGATTTTCAGCAGGCATTTCGGAACCACCAAGGCATGTTGCCGTGTTTCTTCGTCGAGGTAGGCATTGCGTGAACTCATTGCCAACCCGTCGGGCTCTCGGACGATCGGGCAAACGCGGATCTCGACCGGAACCAGCAGATCGGCGACCATCCGCTTGACGACGAGCGTCTGTTGATAGTCCTTTTGGCCGAAGTAGGCGCGGTCCGGATTCACGGCGTGAAACAACTTTAGCACGATCGTGGCCACACCTCGAAAATGCCCGGGGCGGAACTTCCCTTCCAGCGGTAGGGCGATACCGTCGAGTTGGACGTACGTGCAGGAGTTCTCCGGGTACATCTCGTCGACTTCCGGGGCAAACACCATGTCGACACCGCGCTCTTTTAGCAGGGCGACGTCGCTATCAATGTCACGCGGGTATTTCTCGAAGTCTTCCCCGGGACCGAATTGCGTTGGATTGACGAAGATACTAGCGACCGTGAAATCGCATTCGGCGGTCGAGGCATCCACCAGGCTGAGGTGCCCTTCGTGCAAGGCTCCCATGGTTGGAACAAACCCAATCTTCTTGCCTCCACGATGCACAATCGACATGGCCGCTTGCATGTCATCGGTGCGGGTGATGACCGGAACATGGTCATGGGGTTCTGCTGAAGACTTGCTCATCATTCATGCCTACGAAACGGTAGATTGTCGTGGTTCGCCAATTAGCTACGTGCATGCAATCAATGCGGCTTCAACCTCACGACACTGCTGTTCAAATTCTGATTGATCAAGCACAAGTAAGGGACCCTGCCCCACCGCTCGATCAAGGTGTGCCTGGTCATGTGGTTTTGCGGGACTCGACGTAATGATTGCGATCACGCGAGGAGTTGCAACCACCCGCCGATGTGCGGCCCACAAAGTTTCGTATTCCGCGAGCTGTTCCGGTTCGAGCGTACGCGTTGCTTCGACGAGCAGAGAATCGAAACAGAAATTGCCAATGACAGGACCGGCAGAGAAATCGGTTTCACTCAACGCAGCACAGCAGTTCTCCAAGTGTTCGAGTTGCTGCTCAAGACCGGCGGGTTCATGGTCGGCATTCTTTGGCGGACCCACCTTGCCTTGCGCCGTGGAAACGTGTGCACACTTCAACCGCTTCGATACCTCCGTGGCCAACCGGCTTCGCTTTGTCGATGTAGATCCTGCCATTGCGAGATAGTGCTGGGAGCTATTCAAGTGTCGGAGAAGATCGGCAACCGTCAACTCCAGCAATGGGTGAGACATCGAACCCGCAATTTCGGCGGCCGGTTCAAGTACAAATCGCCGAAACGACATCCGTGGATGGGGGATATTCAGATCGGTTGTATGCGAATGGTCCGTTTTTCGTTGCGAAACGATGGCTTCGTCGAACAGAAGGATATCCAAATCAAGCGGACGTGGCCCCCAGTGGACGGTCTTGGCGGGGCCTATCTCTCGCTCGATCGCCTGCAATACATTCAAAAGTGCCGGTGGCGATAGCGTGGTCGAGAGTCGCACCGCTGCGTTTAAGAAGCCCGGCTGATCGCTTGGCCCCCCTACTGGGTGCGTCTCATGCAGTTGGCTTTGCGCCGCGACGGCGATCTGGGGGTGGTTTGCCAGGCTCTCGACTGCCACCTGGATATTTTTCGCTCGATCACCAAGATTCGAGCCGACTCCAAGCAAGCAGTCTGCCATGAGGGTTCTACTCTTGGTGAACCAGATGGGGGGCCCATTCTGCGCTGGACTGGTTGGCCATTCGCCGTTTCGCGAACACAGCCAAATGGGGCCATAGGAAGAAGTCTACTTGAAAAACAAAGGCGGGGCTGCCATGCCGCGAACAAGTTGTCGCCGACTGTCGATCCTCGGTCGTCGCCACGAAGAGCCTGGGGGACTTTGTGAAACCCGCAACCAAGCTAGACGAAACGTGTCTCAGAAGCAGTCGAGCGACAACCGAACCTACTTTTCACGACGCGCGCACTTGAAGCGCAACTCGTGCACCAAATTCCTGCGGTGCATCGATTCGAACCGTTGAGCCCTGTGGTGTGTCGTAAGGTGAACAACCCAATAGGGTTGAAGTTATGTCGTCAAATGCTTCTCAGCTTTGCCCTATTCTCAAGAGTGGCCGCCGATTGTCAAGAATGTTCTTTCAGAGAATCTTTTTGCACCAAAAACATCCAAACAGGGCTTGCAATTCTGGATGCGATCTCTTCAAAACGAAATCCTTCAATCGCTGAAGACCGTGATTCTTCACAGCAGCAATACACAATTATTGATGCGAAGATTGTGTTAAGCCTTCCCCAATCCAAGCTCGCTCCTGAGCAATCACATACCTCGCCGGTAGTCGTTTGAGAGGGGCTTCGCTGCAAGCGAGTCGTGGCCTGTGAGACCCCACCTTTGGAGGGCTGTCGTTAATCGGCCCATCTTTCGATGCCACGTCGATGGGTGAGCGCAGGTAGGCGTTCTCGCACCGCTTTTGCCTTCGAATGATCGATGGGGGCAATGGCCAAGCCTTGTCCGTCGCTAGCCGTGGATAATGGTATACCCCAGGGATCGATAATCATCGAACGCCCGTAGGTTGTGATTTCTTCGGAGTGTCTGCCATGTTGGTTCGCGGCGACTACAAATGCCTGATTCTCGATGGCCCTGGCCTGTAGCAACACTTGCCAATGATCGCGACCGGTGGCCAGGGCAAACGCCGAGGGTACGGCAATCATGTCGGCCCCATCGGAGGCCAGGTGTCGATACAGTTCCGGGAAGCGAAGGTCATAACAGATTGATAGCCCCAATCGCCCGCAGGCAGTGTCAATCGTTTCGATCCGTTCGCCCGGTTTGACGAAGCTCGACTCCTGGAATGTCACCTGTCCTGGTAGGTCGATATCGAAAAGGTGCAGCTTGCGATAGATCTTCAGCAGTTCGCCCGAGGGCCCGTACACGACACTGGTGTTATAGGCCCTTCCGTCGCCGGCCTTCTCGAGCAAGCTGCCGGCAAGCAGCGTGATTTGCCATCGCTCGGCCCACTGGTGGGCCGCTTCGCTGGTAGGGCCTGGGATGTCTTCCGCCTGGGCCAGCATTTCTTCTGGACTGGCGAGACAATTGAAAAGCTCGGGCAGCACGACCAAGCTTGCCCCCTGCTTCACGGCCTCGTTAATCCAATGTTCGGCCTGCTGCATGTTCGCGTGCTTATCCGCTGTCGAGGACATTTGGACGGCCGCGGCCAGAATCGGGTTACTCATTCGATGCTCGTGCTATGGGGGACGATCTGGTGCTTGCGAGAAGAACTACGCTAACGCCGCCCTTGTACGGGCAACCAATCCATTGTCGCGATCGCCGGATCCTCGCAGCAAGTACATACTGCTGGCCAGAAAGCGATTCCGCCATGCCGGAGATAAATGCTGATAGTCTTCCAGCACCGCAGAGCTGTACTTGTAGTCGTGGGCGTTACTGCCTTTGGCGAAGATAAGTCGCCGTGCGGCGGTGACCAATGCCCTGGGGTTGGGGGAAGCATCGAGTAGAGCCAACGTCTTTTGCGACGCCAGTGTCTCGTCGTTGCTGAGGGTTGCGAAGATGTCTTCAACCGCTGTGTCCTGATTGTCAGCAATCTCGGCCGGTTGCAACTCATCGATGAAGTTGTCGGCGAACCGGCTGCCACGACTGATCCCCGCCTGGCGGAATAGCGGAACGAAGGCCACCGCCTGCAGCAAAAGCATTCGCCGCGTGTTGTCATTCGAGGTGGTCTGGTACGCGTGAGCTAACGCGTTGGCCGTGGTGACCGCGTGAAGCGAGATGATGCCCGGCGAACGCGCGACCAGCTCGGCCGCACTGCCGAAGGCGGCATCCCAAATCGAAGCGGGTGAGACGCCGCGGGCGAGCATCTCCGCTGCCAGTCTACAGGTTGCGTCGTAGTCCGAGGTTCTCAGCTCGTGCAGCATCTCGGTGGTTGCCGTGTCGTCCAGTGTGCCATCGCGCCAGTTGTCGGGAATTTGCTTGGCCAACTCGATATTCGCCCGCCAGGGTCGGTCGGGTTCGGTATCGTTAGTGGCCGGGTTGTCGCCGTCGTAGTTCAACAGGGCATAGGCCAACGATCGCAAAACGGGCTCAGCATGCTGCCAGCCAATGCACTGCAACGTACGACGGCTATTGGCGACGAAGATGGCCTTGTGACCAATCGAACGAAAGTCTCTTGCCCCGAACCGGTAGAACAGTTCGAAGACCTCCTCGCTTCCGGCAGAACGGGCCAGCGCGGCCACGGCCACGTCGGCTTTCTCGACGTCCCAGTTTTCCATGGCTTCGATGAATGCCGCCCGGGCATGGCTGGGCTTCGGGACGTGAGCTTCGTCGACCGGTCTCATGGTCCAGCCGCGTTCGCTTTCGTCCTTCGCTTGGGCTTCCTTGAAATAGTCGAGCGCCCAAAAGATGGGCAGCCAGCGATCTTCGTCCGGAGAATCCAAGCTGGCCAGATGAGCCGAATTGACCACCAGCACCGTGTGAAACTTGAAGCCGACGCTGGGGCGTGGCTCGACATTGCGCACGCCAGCCAACAGCAGGGCCGCCAACACCTCTCGGTAGCTCGTCCCACTGCGGATACGAACGGCCACCTCTTCCAGCAATCGCTCGCGAGGCGTGTCTTCCAACAGTCGCACGAGCGGTTCGATCTCCGAGTCGAGCTGCACCGTGCCGGAATCGAGACGAGCATCCGCCGCGGATACGTGACCCAGTGAGTTGAATATGCCGAGCTGATGAGCGGCCAATGTTCCCCCCAACCCAGCCGCGGTCCCCAGGAAACGACGCCGTGAACTTTGCGTATCCATGTTCATCTCCTATGTCGTGAAGGAGTGATACCGAGCTAGCCCCTTCACCTAATGGCACTATCGGGCGCACCATGCCCGGAGGCAAGGATTGGCATCGAGGGAGCCGGAATAGTGGAAGAGACTTGGCTGGACAATCTGGGAGAGAAGCCAAAGTGACGCAAGCTAGTTTTGTGCGTCGCAGTCGAAACGACGGCCATGCCAGGCCAGAAAGGTCTCTCGTCCCCTGCGGTATTTGTGCGGCTCCAGCGGTGCGCATGAAACCTGATCGCAGTGTTGCGACAACCAGTGGGATACTTCTTGCGGATGAAACCAGCGTTCCCAGGGGGCGTGCTGCGAGAGCGGCTGGCAGTGGGCGTTCTTGTCGATGATCAGAATGTGACCACCGGGCCGTACGACCCGGCACAATTCGTCGACGGCTGTCTGGGGTGCCAGGCAGTGTTCCAACGACTCCACGGCGAATGATGCCGCGAATTCACCATCGCCGGCGGGTATGTCTAACAGATTGCCGCCACGGGCTTCGATCTCGATTGGCAGGCCCTCCAAACAAGCTTTGTCGGGATCGACGCCAACCAGTTGTTGTGGATTTGCTGACTGCGTCAATAGCTTCAAGTACCGTCCCCGACCGCAACCAATGTCGGCCACGCGACCGTGATCGTCGATTGCCATGAACCAATCGCGAACGGCCACGGCTCGTTCGTCTGAAGCGTCGATGGTATCGTAGGCCGTGTCGTTCTCAGCGATGCCGGCCGTGACCTGAAGTTGGGCTGCCTCGAGAAAGCTCATCACGGTGGAGATGCGATGTCGCTTTGCCGAGTGGTCATCTGCGGCCGAACAAAAGCTGCCGTCTTTCTGTTGCATTCGGCGTAGTTTGCTCATCGCGGCGTCGGCTGCGATGCAGTCGCCTCGTTGGTACAAACGAACGGCATCCTGGGCGAGACCAATCGAAGGTGACTCATCAATATCGTTTGCAGCGTTACTCAACGTTTGTTGGAACTGCTCGATGCGTCGAACCGTTTCGCGTTGCCCGTACGCGCAGAGGATCTCGCGGGCGCGTTCCAACATGCCTGGTGACTGCCATATGGGCGAAGCACCCGTGGCGTGGTCGAGCACTTGTCGGACTTCAGTACACAGCCAATTCAGAGATCGCTCGGCGTGATCGTAACGAACCGGGCCTTGTACCCTTTGCGCCCAATAGTGGATGCGCCGAAGAATCCCTCCGGTGATGCGCTGCGACCTCGAGCGAACTTTGAACTCTTGTGGCTCGGCATGTGCGTGCGTTGTTTGATGCGCAGACGAGATGCGTCTCTTCGTCCGAGGGCTTGGGTTGGTGGCGACCGCCATGTCGAGTACCGCCTTGTGAGCAGGTTTTCCGTCCGAGGACAAGTATTATCCCGATCGACTCCGCGGCAACCAATGGCAATTCTCCTGAGGATCGCTACATTGCGACCATTGTTGATGTTCTCGTAATTTCTAGGCCGAGTGAATGCGAAACAATGAGCGAACACCTTCAAGTTGCCACCACCCTAGGATCGAAAGAAGACGCCCAGCGGATCGCGGCCGCCCTCGTTCAGCAACGATTGGCAGCCTGCGTTCAGGTGCAGGGGCCCGTTGCCAGCACGTACCGCTGGCAGGGAAGCGTTGAAACGGCGGACGAGTGGCTATTGGTTGCCAAGTGTCGTCGCGACGGTTACGAGCGCGTGCAAGCAACAGTCCAGGAGCTGCACCCTTACGACGAGCCGGAGATCATCGCCACGGCCATTGTTGCCGGCAGCCCTGGTTATTTCCGGTGGCTGGATGAACAGGTTTCCGAGATGGAAGAGACCTAGAACAAGCTACGGGCTGACTTCTTCAGCGGCCGCAATGCCCAACTCGGCGGCCAGGGCCTCGGCAATTAACTGATGTCCTTGCGGCGTGGGATGACAATCGTCGTGAATGAGATCGACGTTGAAGTATCGCCCGGTCTGGTGATTATGCTCATCGAAGATCTGACACACATCAATCAACGTGGCGCCGGTGGTTTCCGCCACCTCACGAATCCGTTCATTCACGCTGAGTCGTGAGCCCAGGTTGCCGATCATCTGCTCGCGGCACACGGTGTAGGCCTGTTCGGCCTCGGGGAATTGGCCGAGCTGTTCCAAACAGTAGCCGCGAATGTAGTTGGCCACCGGAGGGTAAGGATCCAGTGCCAGCGCGGCATCAATCGTCTCAAGCGCCTGGGCATACTCGCCGGCGTCGCACATTGCGGCCGCCGAGTGGATGGCCTCGCGAACCTGCTCGGCTGAGTCAGTGGCGAACGACTCCGGCTGGGGATGCTTCCACGCGGGCGAGAGCTTGTAGTTGAACGGCAGCGTCAGCAACAGCACACGAACGTTCTGCTGCTTTGCCATTTCAACGATACGCAGGAGGTTGTTCTCGAAGACATTCAGAAACCGCTCTTTTGATTTTCTCCATTGATTGGCATCGAACGTGGTGAAGTCTTCCAACGGGAAGCGAAGCGCATGCCCATAGCCTTCGAGTTCGTAGTCGGTGGTGTAGGCGCTGCCGGCGGTTACCTTGTGGTGCTGCTGGTCGACGGCACGCTTCAGCGCCGTGTATTGGGCGTACGCCAGAAGGCGACTGTTAGCCAAAGCGCGACGCGTGTCGAGGCCTTCCATGGATTGGCTCAAGTACGGATGGTCGACCTGCCAGTGCGCCCAGTCGTTGTTGCCGGCCATCACCACGAGCGTGTCGGGCGAAAAGAATCTAATCGCTCGTTCGGCCACGGCCGTGACGGCGCCGGAGACCCAACCACGGCGGGCGCAGTTGATCACGAAGAAGTCGTCCCGTCCGGCCAGCGATTGCAATTGTCCCGCGAAAGTATCCCCGTATCCATAGGGGAACCCCAGGGCTGCGGAACCGCCCACGATGACAATCCGTCGTCGTGTCGGGGGCGCGATCTCATTCCGGTTGACGTGATACACCCCCTGCCGCACCCGAGCATTGGGAATCGCCCGCCCACCCACGATGTACACGTCGTCCGAGGTCGGCCCCGGGTCTTGTTCCGCGCGAACGATGATCACCTCCGTGGGATCAATCAACTGATCTTCGCTTTGCGCGGCGATCGGTTCGACCGACACTTCAACTTGAGCCAGCGCCTTCAACAGCTCGTAACGAAAGTGCCAGCGGCTATCCAAGACCCAGAACGTGGCCTCGGCGATCACCAGCAACACCAACACAGGAATCAACCCCAACAGTAGCTTGCGATACCACGGGCGATCGGTTGTCGGATTTGAATCGGTCGTCGAGTCGGAATTCGATTGCATACAGAACTGCGAGGCGTCGTGACCAGCGTCGTTGAACTTCAAGTGTACGGTTCCAGTATATCGGCAGCCTGATGTTCATTCAGAGATCATTCCTCGGACCTGATCGCCCAGCCGCATGTCGGCTGGGTTGCGTAGCAACAAGATGCCCTGAAGTGATCGCTCTCGGCCTGTTGAGCTGGATCTCCAAAAGAGGTCCTTCAGCGGCAGCCTCAACCTCAGGCACGAATTCTCACCGCGATTGATTCTTCACCTCAAGGCTTCTTGTCGACTGCGTCGACCCAGCCGACATGCGGCTGGGCTGTCTAATGTGGGGTCATCCGGTTCGTGGGACGAAAATCGTGGATCCCGCCCTCACACTTGGTATACTTTGTCCTGCAAAGTATTGGGCTGGTTCAGTGCACGGACCTGTTACGGGAAAGGTTGGCCATGGAACTTCACGAGGCCCTCAGTCAGATCTCCGAAATCCGTGGGCAGATTGCTCGCAGCGAAACCTTTCGTGGATATCGTTCTGCCACGGTGGCCGGCACCGCCGCGATTGCTGGGTTGGCTGCGATGGTGCAAGCCGTTTGGATTACGCACCCCAGGGAACAGCTTGCGTTGTACCTGGCACTGTGGATGAGCACGGCGGCGGTGAGTGTGGCGGTGACTGCCGTGGAGATGGTGGTGCGATGTCGCAAGGCGGTTTCTCCGCTGGCGGTTCGCATGACGTGGCTGGCTGTCGAACAATTCGGCCCTTGTCTGTTGGCGGGGGCGGCGGTCACCGGGGCGATTGTGCGATTCGTGCCCGAGAGCGTTCCCCTGCTGCCGGGTTTGTGGTCGATCATCTTCAGCCTGGGCGTGTTTGCCTCGTGCCGGCTGCTGCCTCGCGCAACCTTCATCGTCGCGGTTTATTACCTGTTGGCCGGCATGGTGTGCCTGGCGTGGGCGGTCGATACGCATGCCCTTTCGCCGTGGGCCATGGTCGGCACCTTCGGTGTTGGGCAATTGGCCATGGCGTTCATCTTGTACTGGAGCTTGGAGCGGGATCATGCCTCAGCATAGTCGCGAAGACGACGCCGGGCGGTTTGCTTACGTGGGGCTCGATCGCGTGCTGCACGAGAAAGCCCGACTGGGAATCATGACCTCGCTGGCGACGCACTCCGAGGGGCTGGTATTCGCCGACCTCAAGCAACTCTGCTCGCTGACTGACGGAAATCTCAACCGCCACCTCAAAGTGCTCGAAGAAGCCGGGCTGATCACCATTGACAAAGGCATGCAAGACAACCGCCCCTGCACGATCTGCCGTCTGACCCCGCAGGGCCGAACACGATTTCTGGAATACGTCGACGTACTGGAGTCGATCGTGACAGACGCCGCGAAGGCCACCAAGCAATCAAGCACCCCGGCCGCAAAACGTAAGCAGGCAACGGGATTCTCTCCTGCGTAGCCCATGCGTCGATGCTGGAACAGATAGGCGTCAGGGCATTGATGCACTTCCTTGATACATTTCACATGCAGACAGTCTTATAGGCGTTACGTTCAGGGCTTACTCGTGAAAAGATTCTCCGCGCGACTGTTGTTTCAGTACAGGATAGTGAACGTGCCTTCCAAGCGAAGGATCTGTGAAGATCGAATCGTCACGTTCACCGCTAGAGGCAATCAAGGTGCGGTAGGCGCGGCGCACAAGATCGGCAGGGATGCGGAATTTGAATACGAGAATGAAGAGGGCAATACCGTATTGTTCGAGTTTGTTGGAGTTGTCGATATGGTGTCACTTGATTTGGTCTCGGAAGCGAATGAAGTGTGGTGGGATGTGTACGAACGGCTCCTTCCGATGGAACGCAAGAAGCAGTTGGTCCGGACACACCAGCAGCTATTGGACCGCCTCTAGAGCCCAAGGAAATCCCGATCTGTCACTCACGGGATTTCTGGCATTGCGAGCACCGCGTGCCGCGAACTACAAAGCTACTCGCGGATCTAATTCGCACAGGGTCGCAGTCAAGCAGGGAGACTCCGCATGCAAACCATTCCTGACAATGTGCTGGAGTCCTTATCGGTGGTTGCAAACCGCAACATGAACCGAGAGAGACAGTTCTCCGGCACGGACAGCTACGAAAAGGACTTGCAGTTTGACCTGTCAGGTTTTATTCAGGCTCGGGAGGAGACCCGGTGGCTAGATCTCTGTTGCGGCACCGGGAAAGCCCTCATTCAAGCATCCGAGCAATATGGAGACCGGCTGGAGTGCCATGGGGTCGACTTGGTCGACTGGTTCGAGCCTGCTCTGGAGGGTGCCAACGTAACCTTTCATATTGCCTCGCTCCACACTTGGGAATGCGAGCGCTCCTTTGACCTGATTACATGCGTTCATGGACTCCATTACATCGGGGATAAGCTTGGGCTACTTGCAAGGGGCAGCCAGTGGCTCGTCGAAGATGGCCTGTTCCTCGGGCATCTCGATCTGGCGGATGTCTCCCACGAACAACACAAAGCCTTTGGCCCCGTGCTTGGGAAAACCTTCAAGAGGCTTGGCATCGAATACAACACCAGAACGAAGGTCATTTCCTTCCTTGGAAACAGCCCTCTCGCATTCAATTACACTTACCAGGAAGCAGGCCCTACTGCAGGGCCAAACTATACCGGTCAGGACGCGGTAAGATCAATCTATTCAACGAGACCGCCACTGGAGGGCACCCGTTGAACAGGAGGACTTCAGTGGCGGTGATTCGCCCGTACTGGAACGTGACGAACTGGCGACTCAGGCAGGTTTTGGCCACTTGACGAGTTGCTCTGGTGGGCAGTGCTCAACAAGAACGGCGATGGTCAGAAATGCTCAGCTTTTTCCTGCCATTCCTTGACCCTCGTTTGGTTTCTACCTAGAATCTTTATTCATAATCTGTATTTGCCCGCGTTCTTCAACCGTTGACTGCTAATGCTGCCAGATCCTCTGGGTACGACACAAGCCATTGGGATCCGATAATCGCCTCAAAATCGGCGGGCATTCTTTGCAGCTTCAAGCCATTGGGCAACACCTCGAAGCCTTCTTTGGCTTCGAGGAACTCTAATGAAGGGATCTGTCAAACGCAGTTCTCTCTAGCTGCAGTGTGAGGCAGTAGCAGAAGCCCTGCTTCCCACAAGCTCAATATTCGTCCTGGATGGCGTCTGGCAACCACGACTCAATACAAGGGGTAGCTCGAATGTCATCATTTGTTCTCCAAGTCTCTCGCCTATTGCTGGTACTAGCCCTTGCGGTGGCTTTAGGGAAAGTTGCGTCTGGCCAATACATCATCAACAACCTGTTTGATACGTCCGGGCCTTACGACCGCATCGAAGCGCCGAAGACCAATGCGAACGGCGACTATGTATTCAGAGCCCAATTGGACTCGGGCCACCTTGGGTTTTTCACCGGGCCGGACCCCCTGACCGACACGGTGGCTGACACAAATAATCACTACCTCGACTTGGGACAGTTCGCGGATATCAACGATCATGGGACGATCGTATTTGTAGCGAGCCCGTTCGGTGGTGGTGGGAGTACCGGAATCTATACAGGGCCTGATTCCGTTTCTGATGAGATCGTGGACAATATTGCCGGGAGAGGAATCTCAACAGTAGCCATTAGTAACTCAGGGAAGATTGCCTATTACGCATCTACGGCTAACGGGAGCGGGATCTATCTCGGCCCAGATCCTGCTTCGGACCTTTTCGTAGACGATACAGGCGACTTTTCCCGAATTAGCGGATTCGTTGAAATAGGTAATACGGACATCGTTGCATTTCATGGAACGTTAAGCAGCGGTGAAACTGGAATTTTCACCGGGCCAAACCCGTTGGCCGATGCTTACGCTGACTCGTCGGGAGCTTACAGGATGTTTTCAATTGCCTGGCCAACAATTGTCGATGATGGCACGATTTACTTTGCCGCCGCTCTGGATGAAGGTCCGTACGGTGTATTCAGCGGCGTTGACCCGACTACGGACACATTCATTGACGCTCGCCTTCCCCCATTCATCCTGATCACTCCTCCGGCTTTTAATTTGTCTGGAAATTATGTCTTTCAGGCGGCGCTGAACGATGGAGCCACCGGCTTTTTCTCCGGTACAAATGCGGAGTCGGATAAAATCGTGCAAACAGGAGACCTATTGTTTGGTTCGCAAGTGGAAGAGGCGCACTGGCTGTCAGGAATCGATGCAAATGGGGGCTTCAAGTTCATGTACACATTGACAGATGGTCGTAATGGAATCGCAGAGGCGGTCAGAGTACCCGAGCCTTCGAGCGCCGTCATAGCGCTAACGGCCCTCGCGTGCCTCCTCGTGCGGCGGGTGGTGAGGTAGCGAGGCTGGGATTGCTCGGGGCACGAGCTTGTCAAATCCGATTAAATGGGAGGGGGGCACTGGCTATACCAGTCTGGCGTCCTGCCCAGTCCCCCTTCATCCTGCGAGGCGGCAATCCACCCTATAATCCATAGGTGTGGTTCAGCCTTCGGCACTGCCGTTGTGATCTAATGGCCGCGTTTTTCGCGATACAATTCAAGCGGGGAGTTTGTGTTGGAGTGGAATCGGAGGACGGTGGCGTGGTTGGCAAGTCGACTTTTATTGTCGATGGTGGCCGGGCTGTTTGCGTTCTTGGTGTTCGAAGTCGTCTTTCGGGTGCTTGATGTTCGTGGTGATTATCATCGTGAGCACATCCAGAGGATGATCTTGCACGAGGGGGCACCGTCGACGGAGGCCTTGTTGGGTGAAGTTCCGTTTGCCATATTTCGCTGCCTGTACGATTCCAACCCGCGTGGCTACTTCGGCAGTAATCACGAAATCGACCACGCAATCAGCTCCGTAGGGTGGCGGGATGTCGAACACACGATTTTGAAACCCGAGTCGACCTACCGCATCGTTGGCCTTGGCGACAGTTATTTGTTCGGCTACGGCGTTCGCTACGAGGATATCTTCTTCACGCAGTTGGGCACGATCCTTAGCGAGCATTTTCCCGGGACCCCGTTCGAGTTGATCAACAAGGGAGTCAAGGGTACGAACACGCCCTTCCATGCGTCGCTGCTTACACAAAGCGGCCTGCGCTACGATCCCGACCTGGTAGTGTTGAATTTCGTGCTGAACGACATCGAGGGCAATATTCAGTTTCAGGGGCTATCCGAGCAAGGCGAGATGAGTCGCATCAGCTCGCAGTTCCTCGAGCCCGACGCCGATCTGCAAATTATCGCCCCGTATTGGCAGGGTCTGCCGGAACTAGAGATTTGAATCTGAAAGAGATCAATATCGCTGACGGGACGTTGAAAACCATCGGCTCGCTAACCACGCTCAAAGTGCTCGACCAGATCGCCGAACCTCGCTGCCGTCGATCTCCGCGGCACCAACATCGACCCGACCGCCCTGCAAACCTTCGCAGAACGAAGGCCGAATCTAAGGATCGTAAAATAGAACGCGACTCTCCAGTGTTCGTCACTTTTGGGAGTGGGGGTGCCCCACACTGTAAAGTGACGAACACTGAGAGACTGCTTAGACTGCTTCCTCCCGGCAGATCGATCGACCTGATAACCAAGCCGCATGTGGGCAGGGTCGACGGAGTCAACAAGAAGCCTTAAGGGGTAGATTCCTTCACCGCGAGGGTCTGGGCTCGGGGTTGCATTTGGTGTTTCAGGCGTTCTCGTCGACCCCCAATCTCAATCGGCTGAGAGCGATCACTTCAGCACACCTTGTTGGTTCGCAATCCAGCCGACCTGCGGCTGGGCAATTGTTGTAGGGTAGCATTTGGACGTCGAGCATTGCCATGTGCTATCGGACCCAAGTGGCGAGTGGGACCTCGGGGTTTTATACGCTTTCTTGGACCGCTCTCTAGTTCAGCTATAGCCTGCAGTTGGTCGGGACCGATGTTGGACTATGGTGCGCTAGGTGTTTTGCAACGCGCTACCCGCTTCCCCCAACGACATCTCTCGCCTCATCCTCGGCAGTCGAGTTCTCCCCCCGAGTTCGACCATGCGACGCCGGCGTGCTTCATGTACCGAATTCTTGTGACCATCGTTGCTCTGGGAGCTGGAGCGGTTTGGCTCGCGAATAACGTGCAGGCGCAGCACCTCACTACGCGTCGGCCCGATCAGTACCCATCGCCTACGGTCAAAGTGCCGGCGAGTGGTCACATGTTCGATGCCGACTATTCCTGGGAAGACAACACGCTTTCCGGCGGCTGGTTTGGCCTGCGGAGTGAGCTAGCGCAACGCGGTGTTGTGTTCGGCGGTCGTTATGTGCCGGTGCTCATGGACAACACCACGGGCGGGTTCGACACCGGCTTCTTTGGTGGCGGGCCATTGGGCTTTACCACAACGGTCGACACTGAACGCCTGATGGGATTCGAGGGTGGTACGTTGTTCTTCGATTGGGAGTTTTTCTGCTGGTACAACGGCCGATTTCCCACCAACGACCAATTCAATCCGACGGGGTCGTATGTCGGGGTCAACACAAACCTGGTGGACGGCGATACCAAGCAGCTAAATCAGGTGGCTCAGCTCTATTATCAACAGGCGCTTTGGGACGATGCTCTGGAAGTTGCATTCGGCAAGATGGACGCCAATGTTCCTTTTGCTGCCGTGCAAGCGGCCGGGGCGTTTCAGAACAGCATTGCCATGTTCACCTCGACGCTCAATCCGTTCCTGCCGACATATCAGAACGAAGCGACTACGCTGGTGTTCTCGGGGCAATTTACCGACTCGATCGTCGGCAAGTTCGGCTTGTTTGATGGAACGACAGCCGCCTACGATCCGGCCACGGGAATGAGCGGTCCCGCAACGGGCCCGCGGGGTCCTTCTACGTTCTTCGATAACGGTGGGAATTGGTTCTTGATCACAGAGTGTGATGTGTCGTGGCAATTGGACGACCGCCGGCCCGGGTCGGCAGGTGTCGGCGCGTGGGTTCAAACAGGATTAACAGCCACCGCGGGCACGAACACCGACGGAGTGAGTGACGTACCCGGATGGTATTTACAGTGGCAACAAATCGTCTGGTCGCCGAGCGCCGAGGTGGCGGCCGATGGCGGTGGGATTGCTTACTATGGCCAATTCGGTTGGAGCGACCCCGCGAAGAACCCCGTCCACTGGTCACTGATGACGGGTTTCTCCGCCACCGGTGTGTTTCCAAACAGGCCCGCCGACGCGATCGGAATCATGTTCGCGTATTCCGACTTCTCCTCGAATTCGGGCATCTACCAATCGACCCAACGAAACGGCCTTCCTGGTCCTTCAGGAGGTCATGAGCTATCACTCGAGTCGTTCTATATCTGGCATTGGACGTCCTGGTCTTATTTGCAACCAGGCGTCATGTGGATCAACTCTCCCGGCGGCGGAGACCCGGCTCCCTTGGAAGACAACTTCCTGGCCTATCTGCTGGTGGGAATCGAGCTTTAGCCGGACGATGTTTGTCGCAAGTGGTGCTATACTTCTTGCACCATCGACTTTGCCATCGCAGTCGTTGGTGGCGTTGTCCTAAACGTCTCACGGCGCAATCGGTAATTCTGCTGCTGCGTTGATCTGTCCGCCCGAATTTTGACCTGTTGTGAGAGCAACTGAAATGCACTCATCGAATCGCCAAGTGACTCGCCGTCAATTGCTTCAGGCTGGCGCGGGCCTGCCGCTGGTGCTTTCTGCGACAGGGATGGCCACGGCTGCTGATACGAACGAGAAAAGACCCGCAGGGGGTGATTCGCCGTCTCAGGCCAAGCCTGACTATGTTTGCAACATCGAAGAGAAATCGATTGCACCACTTGGCACCTCGACGAAGGCTACTCTCATCAACGGAACGTTGCCCGGGACCGAGATTCGCTACCGCGAAGACGACATGTTTCGCGTGCTGGTCAACAATCGCCTGCAAGTACCCACCACCTTGCATTGGCATGGGATGATCGTGCCAAACTTTATGGACGGGGTACCAGGCGTGACGCAAATGCCGATCGCCGCCGGCAACTCGGTCATGTACGAATACCCTCTTCGGCAGACGGGCACTTACTGGTACCACTCGCACTATGGGTTTCAGGAACAAACCGGTTTGAGCGGCCCTCTGATCATCGAAGAGCGTGAAGCTCCGTTCGCATACGATCACGATGCGGTCATCATGCTGGGCGACTGGCTTGATCAAGACCCCGAAGGCATTGTTCCACAAATTCGCGGTGAACAGCCGGAGACGGCCGCCGTAAAGCCGCCCCCCGGCGGATACAAATTCCCCGCCGACAAACCCTTCAATGTGGATATCAATTACCCGGGCTACTTGATGAATGGGCAGTCGAACAAGAACCCCTGGTCGCTAAGAGTCCGCCCCGGCGATCGGATTCGGTTGCGACTTATCAACGCTTCGACCTCGACTTTTTTCCGCGTTGCTCTCGACGGCCACCCGATGCACTTGATCGCCGCAGACGGGCAGCTCGTTGATCCGATGAGTGTCGATAATCTTGTCATTGGCACAGCCGAACGATACGACGTTCTGATCAGCGTGGGAAAACCAGGAAGCTTTACGCTACACGCCGCGGCATTAGGCACCAGTCAGCAGGTTGTGGGGATTATTCACACGGCCAACTCCGCTCCAAAGCCGAACCTGGACCCCGTGAAGATCTCCGGCAAGAGTGGCGGCATGGCCGACTACTCAACGCTTCGCTCGCCCTATCCAACGACCTTGCCAGACGGCCCGGTAAAGGAATTCAAGATTGACTTGGGAGGGGATATGAAGAAATACCTATGGTCCATGGCAGGTGAGTACTATCCGGAAGTGTTCTCACCCGATGGCAAGGCAACACCTCTGAAGATTCAGTACGGTGATCGAGTGCGCGTCCGCCTGACGAATTCCACAATGATGTTTCATCCGATGCATCTGCACGGTCACTTCTTCCGATTGTTGCGGCAACCAGGAGCCTGGGACGATCCGATGGCACCGCTGAAGGATACCCTGGCA
This sequence comes from Pirellulales bacterium, assembly GCA_965227275.1. Taxonomy (GTDB): domain Bacteria; phylum Planctomycetota; class Planctomycetia; order Pirellulales; family JAEUIK01; genus CAZNXE01. The sequence continues at coordinate 5,387,695 of CBDDFU010000001.1, forward strand.
GTTGGCCCGAAACAGGAGGTCGACTTCGAGTTCACGGCCGATAATCCCGGCAATTGGTTCTTCCACTGCCACAATCTTTATCACCTGGCATGCGGCATGGCGCGAGTCGTTCAGTACGAAGTGTAGTGCTTTCCAAAGCCTGTCTATTTGTTTGGCTATTTCGTCGGGTGCCACTGGCTATGCTAGTGAATCCAGAGAGGTTTACAGTCGAAGGCTCTCTTTCAGAATTACCCCGCTCTTCAGACCGAGTTGTGAAGTAGTTCTGTTGAGGTACGTTTCAACCGCAAGCCCGCGTAAGTCCTGAACCTATTGCCGTTGGACACCACCCACTACACTGGCCTATCCAGTGGCACCCGCGGTTCTTGGGCTTGCATAGCCGGCTCATGCGTGGAATGACCCCGGCTTGGCGAATACGCGAAACGGTGCAGCAGAGCGAAACCCGACGGCTTTGTAGAGCGACACCGCCATCGGGGATGAGTGAAGCACGGCCAGCCGGTGTCCACGGTCGCGGGCCTCGTTGAGTACCTTCACACAGATAATACGTCCTAGGCCAAGCCCCCGTGCCTCGTACCGCGTCACCATACCGTACAGGCCCACGGATTCCTGCGACTCGTGCGTCACGGCTTTGGCAACGGGCTTACCGTCCCGTATGATCAGCCAAGCTCGATTGGGTGAACCAGGTGCGCCGAACCGCAAGGTCTCCGCGATGCTCTCCAGATTCGAACGAGCGGTGGCGGGAATCTGCCAGCGGTTAGACACAAACTCGATGAAGGACGAGAAGGAACTTTCGAGCGTGACTTCGACGAGTTCGATATCCGGAGGTGGCTCGGCAAGCGGCGGCAAGTCGCCCAGGTCCATGACCATGCCCGAGAGTGGTTCGTCCTCGCCAAAATCTCTGCTAAGTAGCCGCTCTGGCAAGTCGGCCGGTCGGGCAGTCGGGTGCACGAACCACAGAAATGGGACGCCTCGGGCCTCGTATTCCGCAAAGATCGAGTTGATCGTCTGTTCGTCGTCTTGCGCGCCCTGGTAACGCAGGACCATATTGTAGGGCAACACCGGCATCGGGGTTTGCACCCACAACGCACCGTCGCGTTCGTGCAGCACGCATCCTTTTGCCTGCCCAAGCTGGGACCACATCGAGCAAAGGTTCGCTTCGAGTGCCGCAATGGGATCCATCATGTTCACCGTCTCAGGCAAGCCCACGCCAATTGCCGCTGAACGCCATCCGCGGCCCAGGCATGTTCGAGTCAGCTTTTCAGCATAACAAACCGCTCGCAGGTGAATCACGGGTCTGCTGATTGTTGAGAATTGGCGCCCACGGCTTCCTGCCCCGGCCAAGCCATCTCACACGAACAGGTTGTACCCAGGAAGGGGCCGCTCCATCGGATGCGAATGGAAGCTCCGCAGTATCACCCTTCGCCAGTATTCGTCACCTACAACTGACGAACACTGAGGTACTGACGAACTCTAGGGCAAAAACCCCGTGTTTTCCCAGAGTTCATCACTTTTGGGAGTGAGGGTGCCCCACTCTAGGAAGTGACGAACACTGGAGACATTCACTCCGAAGGGGGCTAGGCTGTTTGGGGTCACACTCGCCAAAACACTCAAAGCCATCTGCCATGAAATCACCACTGGCACCCTTGGCCATCAGTTCCAGATTTTGCAGAGAGACTTCACTGCGAAATTGGTTGCTATCTCAGAGTCAATAAGCAAAGATGCTTTGTTCGTAAACTTTGGTTTTCAAAGCAAGAGATCGAAATCGGGGCTTTTGAAATGGCAAATGAAACAGAAGGAGTTGAGTGGGAGCCTGCTAGGTTAATTCCGGTATCGGGCATTCGAAACTCTGAAGAACAGGAACGCAGGGCTACATCTGCACTGCTGGCCGTCCTTTCAGCAGTTGACGAATTCGGCACGGCTATCACGAAACCTCTCGGAGCGCCAAAAGGGCGCCTACAAGCTTATATCGAGGTTCCCTTTGAATTGGCGGATGGTCGGAACGTGCGTCCGGACGGGTTGATTCAAATCAAACGTGGCAAACGTTCTTGGTCCGCCCTCGTCGAAGTAAAGACAGGGACCAACGATCTAAAGCGCGATCAAATCGAGACTTATTTGGATCTTGCGAAAGAGCAGGGATTCGATCGAGTTATTACGATTTCGAATCAAATCGCGAGAATTCCTGGTGAGCATCCAGTCGAAGTCGATAAACGCAAGCTCAAGAAAATACCCCTCCACCATCTCTCCTGGTCCCGGGTACTTACTGAAGCAGTGCTACAGAAATCACACCGTGGTGTTGCTGACCAAGATCAAGCTTGGATCCTGCAGGAACTGATCAGATATCTACAGCATCCTAACGCAGGTTCCATAGATTTCTGCGACATGGGCGAGCACTGGGTTCAAGTTCGTGATGGCGTAAAGAATGGTACACTCCGCCCCTCCGACAAGTACGCTGTTGAGATCGCCGGAAAATGGGAGGAGCTAGTTTCCTATGCAGCTTTGCAGCTAGGCCGAAAACTGGGTGCAGACGTTCAAGAGGTACTATCCACGGCCGAACGTAAAGAAATGTCTCTCCGAATTCAGAATATTGTAGACACAATGGTAACGCACGGATCGATGCCCGCTGCAATACGGATTCCCAATACCGTCGGTGACATTGCCTTAAATGTTGACTTGAGGGCACAACAGGTCATCGCCTCAGTAACGCTTGGCGCTCCCAAGCAAGGTAGATCACTTACCAAGATCAACTGGCTTCTCCGGCAGTTGAAATCGAGTTCTCCTCAGGTCCGCCTCGACAGCCGTGCTCTAAGGGCGAGGGCGACAATGTCCGATTTGCTTGGCAATGTTCAGAACAAACCGACTCTCTTAGTTTACGAGGACAACCGTGAGATCATTTCCTTTACAGTCTCACTAACGAGACCGATGGGCTTGAAGCGTGCGGCAGGCAAGCGTTCATTTATTGACTCTGTACTGCAGACTCTCGACGACTTCTACGGGGATGTAGTTCAGCGATTACGGGAGTGGCAGCCTCCTGCACCAAAACTCCGAAAGAGTGACAGTTCTACTGAACTCGAATCCGAAAATGTTGAAAAGAGTGGCGCTGAGGCGGAGCCAGTACCCATTCCTCGCGACGATCAGACAGAAGATCTTGTCGACGATCAGTCGAATTCTGTAAACGGTACTGCAAGCACCGAAGCAGAGCTTCCGAACTCTACTCCCGATGAATATGCCGGCGATGAGTCCCACCTGATGTGACGAATGGAACAACTCACCACTATTCCCACAAAAGTCCGCCAAAGATCTCCAGCAATCAAATAAGGGAACTTACGCCCCCAGTATTCGTCACTTACAACTGACGAACACTGAGGCACTGACGAACTCTAGGGCAAAAACCCCGTGTTTTTACAGAGTTCATCACTTTTGGGAATGGGGGTGCCCCACTCTAGGAAGTGACGAACACTGGAGAGACTGGCAGTTTTCTAGCCCTTGACTTGTCTTACTCCGTGGGTGGCCAGGGGTCGTTGTATTTCGAAGGCACTCTTGATCCAGGCCGGGTCAGTTGGAATCGAGGTCGGGGGGCAAGCGTGCGGTGGACTCAACTTCCCAATGGCAATCGCATCACGAGCGTTACGTTGTGGCGAATCAGCTCATAAGCATCGCCGCCCTCTTCTCCCGCGATGGGCTCTTCGACACTACTGCGGAATGTATATCGCCCCGGACGTTTCGGCGTGATCGATACTTGTCCCCGCGAGTCTGTCTTCACATTCCGGCGGAATCTCCCCGGGCCACGCACAAAGACCATGCGATCGGCAACGGGCTCGCCCTTCCACAACAGTGTTACCTCAACGGCTTCACCATGATCGTGAGGGACTAAATCGCATCGCATTTGTTCGGCACGACCCAGTTCGTGCAGTGCGTCGTGCGAGCTAGCATCGAGGTGCCGTGCGTAGTAGTGCAACAGAACTTTCGTGCCACTATAGTCATACACGCCAAACTTCCCGTAGGCGTCGACACTGCGATCTTCGCTTGCGGCCAAGGGCACCTTCATCCAACGGTCATCTTCTTTCTTAACTTCGACCGCCTTTATGGCATCAGGGGTTGGATCCTCCAGCGTTCGAACCCAGACATCACTAGTGCCCAGAAAATGGTCCAGGTAGTAGCCATCCCCCGGCGATGGAGACTCTTCGAAGTAAATATTGGCGATATGTTCTCCACCGGCGTCCTTGTCGGCAGAAACCCAGAGGTAATGCGCCATCGTAGGTCTACAACAGATGGCCAACAGGCAGCCACACAAAGCGATAAACACGCGTTGATCCACAGAATTACTCCTTACGGCCTGACAGTTTCAAGTCCGAAGCCTTGGTTCTTCGAATCACGAATGACATCGATGGCTCGGTCTTCTGTCCTCTGCCCCGGCCAAGCCATCTCACAAGAACAGATTGTACCCAGGAAGGGCCCGCTCCGTCGGATGGGAGTGGAAGCTCCCCAGTATCACCCTTCGCCAGTGTTCGTCACTTGTAACTGACGAATACTGAGGCACTGACGAACTCTAGGGCAAAAAACCCGTGTTTTGCCAGTGTTCGTCACTTTTTGGAGAGGGGGTGCCCCACACTGGGATGTGACGAACACTGGGGCCATGGCTCATTCGGCAATGGGCGGGCCTGGAACTGCCTCGTAAGGGTTTGTGCGGACCATTTCGATATTCTGGGCTTTGGTTCCCGGCAGTATCTCGAAGCGTGGGTAGAAATCGACCATCGTGGAGGCAAGCTTGTTCAGAATCCCAATGTCTCCCTCGGCCGTACATTTGCCTTCGGCGATTTGGGCTTCCAGCGTTTTGACGCCCATCATCGTGAGTTCAAGGTCGCTACGATCGATAGTCAAGGTCAGGTCCGGATCGTCGGAAAGGAATCCCTCGATGTTTGTCAGCGTGGCGTTATCGAGTTCAACGATAAACTTCTCGCCGTTGTCCGGGGTGATGAGGTTTATGGTGAACCGCATCCCCTCGGCCTTGCGGCTATCCATTTTGATTCCCAGGAAATTGAGGAACAATTCGGTCGACATGGCCCGGACGACATCAGGACCCGAAGAATCCGGAATCGGATCTTGCGGGATGCCGGAGCGGAGTTCGAGTGCCCCGGCAAGAAAGCTGTTGCGGAGACCGGGGTTTTCCTGCTGATAACCAAGTTGCTCGTAGACATCGGCAAGTAATTCCTTGGCGTCCTGGTTGTCAGGCTCGGCGTGAACCAGTTTGTCCAGGATTTCGGAAGCGTGACGGTACTTGCCTGCGTCGTGTAGTTCTCGGCCCTTGGTCATGATCGCGTCGGCGCCTCCCATCATCTCGACGTACAGGGGGGCCGAATCTTCCGGGGATAGAGGAATGAGCGTTGCAGGGTTGCAGTCCCAGAATCCAAGGAACCGCTGCACCACTCCACGAGCATTGTGCTCTGGCGACCCGTGATACCCACGGGTGTGCCATTGCTGTTGCAGACTCTTGGGCAACTCATAGACGTTGTGGATCTGGTTAATGGTGACGCCCTGATTGGCGTAATGCAGACACTGATTGTTCATGTTGGCGTACAGATCGCGCTGCGCCCGCAGTACTTCCTGAATGCGATCGTTGCCCCACCGCGGCCAATGATGCGATGCGAACATGACTTCGGCGTTCATCCCAAACTTGTGTAGTGCTTCGGCAGTGTATTTCGACCACCGCAGCGCATTACGCACGGGAGCACCGCGAAGGGTGTAGATGTTGTGCAGCGAAGCGACCACATTTTCGGCCATCCAAAGTGCATGGTGGTCTGGAAAGTAGGTGTTCATCTCCGAAGGAGCCTCGGTGTTCGGAGTGTTCTGGTGGATCATCCGCACCCCGTCGACGGTCATCTCTTCGATGTCGTCTTCAACAATCCGCGTGGGTGCAATCAGCCCCAGGGCTCCCGCGGAGGTGTTCTGTCCGAGTCCTTGCCCGACGTATCCGAAGGGGCTGACCGGAAGATTGATTCCGTACTGGTAGAACAGTCGGCGGTTCATCGCGTTGCCGGCGTAGACATTCTCCGAGATGGTATGTTCCATGAAGTCTCGTGGGGCGATGATGTCGATCTTCCCGGACTTCAAGTCTTCCTCGGTGACGATTCCGCGTACTCCGCCCCAGTGGTCGGTGTGCGAGTGCGAATAGATGATGGCCGAAACGGGGAGCCCCTGGCCGATATGCTCCTGAAACAACTCCCAAGCCGCACGCACCACCTCGGCGGTGATCAACGGATCGATCACAATCCAACCCGTTTCACCGCGCACGAAACTGATGTCCGAAAGATCGAAGCCGCGCACCTGGTAGATGTCGTCGGTGACCTTGTAGAGTCCGTAGTTGTTGTTCAACCGCGACTGACGTAGCAGCGAGGGATGAATGCTGGGGAAGTCATTCTGCTTTTCGAGGAATTGAAAACTCTCCATGTCCCATGCGACGTGCCCCGCATCGGCCTTGATGGTGAGTTGCTTCATCGGGGCAATGAAGCCTTTCTGTTGTTCCTCAAAGTCCCGCTCGTCTGCAAAGGGGAGTGTTTCCTTGGAGTTCTTCAGGACTTCCAAGGTGTATTCCGAGGGCGCCTTCCCTTTTGGATGAAAGTGACCCTCGGCTGGCACGGCAGAATGTGCGTGAGCTGGGTTCTCTTCCAGCAACATGTGTCTCGCCACGGCGAAGGCAGCCCCGGCGGCTGGTACCGACTGCATAAACTGTCGTCTGGTGGTCATTCTGGATCCTCTCAATTCGCAACGAGATGCATGCCGATCAGCGTCTTCGGATGGTGGACGATATCCGATTATATTCCGAGGGGAGGCCCTGCTGCGTGGTGGCGGTCGTTCAACGGCAAGTTTTTTCAACGTGCTCCCAAAGCTGGCCACTTGGTGATGCTTGCGGACCCCTCAGTTTCGTGGCTAGCTGCGCTGAATCTGGCTGACGAGGCAAGTTTTCCAGGTCGTACTCGGTGCGATTTCTGGAACTTCGTGAAGGTTTCGCGAGTACTATCAGGAACGCTTGTCCCCTAGCAACGATGCAGGAACAATGGTTTCGTAGGGTACCGTTCGCGATTGGTTGAAGTCACGCTATCTCAGGAGTTCGATGCATGTCACGGCAGTTTTCGCGTTGGAGTTCGCAAAATCGCCAGTTGTCCATAGGGCAAAGGCTCGGTTGTGTTGGTCTTGTGACGATGGCGATCTTTCTCGCAACATCCACAACCTGGGCGACCGAAACTGCCTCGCTACTAGGACGCCGCGTGATCGACGTGGCCGGAGAGCGTTACTTCCTGGGGGGAGAGCAGGCTCAGCGCAATGTGGTGCTAATCTTTTTCTCTGCCGAGTGCCCCATCTGTCAGCAATTCGTACCGGAATTAAATCGACTTCACGATCACGCCAAATCGCAAGGGCTCGACTTTTTCTGCGTGTTCTGCGATACGACGGCAACGCGTAGCGAGGTGCAGTCGTTCCGGGAGGACTTTGCCCTTGATTGCCCGATCTTGATCGACACCACGGGAGAACTCATCGAGCGACTTCAACCCACACGTGTTCCCGAAGCGGTGCTCCTCGATACAGGCGGCGGCATTGCTTACCAGGGCCGCATTAATAATCTGTTTTCCACGCCGGGGCAGAAGCGACCGACCGTTACCCGACACGAGCTGCGTGATGCGATCGATGCGGTAGCCCAAGGGCAAACCGTAGAGAACCCCCGGACCGAGTCGGTGGGCTGCTTGATCGAAAACAAGGTGAAATCGCTCGACCAGCAAGAAATTACTTTTACCCGTCATATCGCACCGATTCTGTACGCGAACTGTACCGAGTGTCATCGCGATGGCGAAGTTGCGCCCTTCTCGTTGATCACCTACGAGGACGCAGCGAAGCGGGCCGAGTGGATCGCCGAAGTGATTACCGATGGTCTGATGCCACCGTGGCACGCGGAAGAAGGGTTCGGTCACTTTCGCGCGGAACGGCGTCTGAGTCCTGTGCAAAAGCAATTGATCAGCGAATGGGCAGCCGCCGGTGCTCCACAGGGAGACGAAGACGAAATGCCAGCGCTGCCCGAATACCCGTCCGGCTGGCAGTTGGGCGAGCCAGACTTAGTGTTCGAGGCCTCGCACTCGGTCACCGTCCCTGCCGATGGGCCCGATCAGTTTCATCATTTCGTGATTCCCTTGGACAATATTGAAGATGCGGTCGCGGTGGCGGTCGAATTTCAACCCGGAAATCCGCGTGCCGTGCATCACGCCATTGTCTTCGTCGATGATTCGGGCATGGCACGACAATTGGATGAAGCCTCGCCCGAGCCGGGTTTCACGACCGATACGGGCACCGTCATCCCACTGGCCGGCACAATGGCCATCTGGGCGCCAGGCGTGACGCCACCGGTACTGCCGAAGGGAGTCGGACAACGTTTGCCGAAGGGGGCAGACATTGTTGTGCAATTGCACCTTCACCCGACCGGCAAGGAAGAGACCGATCGGTCGCGGGTCGGGATTCATTTGGCGAAAGAACCCGTCGATCGATATGTGTCTGACATCCCATTCATCTTCGGTCCACTGGTGATCGACATTCCGCCTGGGGAAGAGAACCACGAGGTTGCCGCAGAACTGAAGATGCCCATTGATGTGACGCTGACGGCGGTGATGCCTCACATGCACCTGCTGGGGCGACAACTCAAGATCTGGGCGACCCTTCCTTCCGGAGAGGAAGTACCACTGGCCTGGATTAAGAATTGGGACTTCTACTGGCAGAACCAATACGTGTACCGCGAACCTGTACGGATCCCGAAAGGCTCGACGGTTCACGTGGAGGGTTCGTTCGACAACACGGCCAACAACCCTCGCAACCCCAGCGACCCGCCGCAACGCGTGATGCTTGGGGAAAATTCGACCGACGAAATGTGCCTGGCAATTTTCCAGGCGGTCGTGGATCAGCCGAAAGACTCGGACCGACTCCGCAGCGCCATCTTTGCCAGCGCGTTCCAGCAGGTATTCAATTCCGATCTCTCACCAGAACTCCAAGAGTACATCGCAGGCCAACTCCGCCAGCTATCGTCCCGCGAAGCCTCGCCCAACGCATTGCAGGCGAAACCACGGCCGAGGGAATAATGGGGGTTGCTGAAGCGCAACGGTTGCGTCGTGTCAGTGTGAGCGTGTTCCACTGGCAGTAACACTGCATGGAATTGGATTAGGGACGACGTCTTCTTTATCGAAGCTGTTGGGAATTCCAATTGAGGTGTGAAGTTGTTCCGTCGAATAACACTTCAACCTCAAGCCCACCGGATTCAGAAGTCTCTGCTCGATAGGCACCGCTCAATTCACTGCCACCCATGTTGTGTGAAACGGCCCTACCTCCGCGCCCCTTCTCCGTTTTGCGGGACATCCACTTCTTTGATTTTGGTGGGGCCGGTGAAGCGGACGCCGCCGGGGCGGTCTTCGGGCGATTGGTAAGGGCCGGCAATTTGGGCCGCCGCGGCTTGGCCGTTGTACAAGGGGTCGTCGAGCGATTGCGGCGTGGCATCGCTGTCCGCTTCGTTGTGTACGTGCAACGTACGGGTAGGGAAAGCGAACGAACAGCCGAGTTGTTGGGCGAGACGCATGATGTCGACCATCAGGCGATGGCGTTCGCGTAGCTCGATATTCCAGTCGGGACACTCGAAGAACACATACAACAACACGTCGATCGAGCTGGCACTGAACTCGTTGAGATAGACGTGGTAATAGTCTTTGCGCGTGTATGGGTGCCGACGGAGCAGCTCGCGGACCCCTTCGCAGAACGCCTCGACCTGCTCGGGCGTGGTGTCGTATTGCAGCGAGATCATCTGCTTCATGCGGCGGTAGCGACGCCGGCCCATGTTGTCGACCACGGCGGTGGTGAGCAAACTGTTGGGCAACGTGATGAGCGAATTGTAAAACGTGCGGATTCGCGTACTGCGAAAGCCTACGGTCTCCACGGTGCCTTCGACATCGCCGGTGACGATCCAGTCGCCCATCTCAAAGGGCCGATCGACCAGCACGGTGAACGAACCGAAGAGGTTGCTGATCGTGTCCTTCGAGGCCAACGCCAACGCGGCACCGCCAATGCCCAGGCCACCCAACAGCCCGGTGATGGGTAGATTGAAAGCTTCGGCACAGGCCAACGTGCCGACTACCAGGGCCATAACCTTCAGCGAGCGACTGACCAGGGGGATTAGAAGGTCGTCAAATTTGGTGCTGGTTCGTCGGGCCTTTTCGCTCAGTTCCAAGGCAACCAGATCGATCACCCGATAGGCCGACCACACGGCGGCCACCACGGTAAAGAACTTCAATCCCAGCAACAGAATCCAGAGCATGCTGTCGGGCAGCCCGATGAGCGTGGTGCCGACGTACCATACCAAGGCCTGTACGAGCAGCCCCATGGGGCGAAACACGCCATGCTGGGCATCGTACTGGTCGTTGCTTCGAAAAACTCGAAACCAGGTGGCTGCCAGACGGTGTAGCAGGAAACGCGAAACGACGTCGGCCACGAAGCCAATAAAGATGAGAATTAGCAGGCAGATCCACTGATAATTCTTCAGTAGAAATGTGGTGCCGTGCAGACTTTCGGGAAACCAGCTTTGCAGCCGATCGGCGAACAACATCTTTTCTTTGGCGGCCAAACGTTTCGACTGCACCGGACGGTCGCGCCAGCGCTCCCACAGTCCGTCTACCTGATCGACCGTTTCCGGGCTGAACTGCCAGTAGCCTTTGTCATTGCGTACGAGTTGAATCCGTGCCGCGTCGCCCCAGGTAAACAAGGGCAGCTCGGTGTTGATGTTGGTGTCTTTCCCAAACACATAGGGTGAGGGCGTATTGGGATCGTCGGGCAGCTTGTCGTAGTTGATCTTCCACATGCGGGCCAGAATGTTCCGCAGGTGCAGGGCCGTCTCGGGGCCAACCACACTGACAATATTCGCGGGCACCTCCGAAAGGTCCAGGCAGATCGTGGCATCATTCCGCTCGCCTTCGTCAACCAGTTTGATTAACGATTCGAAGGTCGAGCGTGGAGAACGAAGCAAGCGGGCCATGCGGGCCTCGACCGCAGGGTCGATGGCCGGCGGAATCTTGCCATTGGTGTTCGGGGTGCCACTGGTGCCGAACTCTTTCTTGTCGGCCTGTTTATCAACCGGCGGTTTCGATGCAGCTTCTTGAGCCACGACGCTGGCCGTTTGAAGTGCCACGGCAAGCAGCAGCGCTGCGATAACCCACACACCACCGCGGGTGGTTTTTCGCATGTTTTGCGAATCCAAGGGAATCCCTCCATGAGCTGAGTTAGCGAACCGTCGAACATTCTCGCAAACATCGGCCACAGCGCAAACCCAATCCCCGCAACCACCCCGAACCCCCTGGAGAAGCCTGCCATTTCGCAGAGTTGGCCAACCAATTCAGCGGGGCCCCTTCCCCGTTGGCTGGCCAACTCTGTGCCTGCCAAGCAGCCTTCGGCCAAAATCCCGTGTTTTTCCAGTGTTGGCCAAATAACAGAGTGGGCCACGCTCTCCCAGATAAATGGCCAACACTGGTGGACGAGTCAATCCGAAGAATCGCTCGTTCAGGCGCATGCCAACTGGGATACGGAGCAACAAGATGCTTTGAAGTGCTTTTTCTCGATCCTTTTCCGTGAGTTTACACCTGGCTGGGCGCGATCTCGTTCGGGAGCGGGTCGGGGCAGTCAGAGGCGCCTGGTGATTCGGGCGGGATCGCCGACTTGCAACCCAGTCTACGGGCAAGTCGCGAGTATCGACGGAGCCGGCGCCCACGAACGTGTTCAGACCAATGGTCAGTTCAGGGCACAGGATTACACCCCCTCCGAGCAAGATGTTGTTTTCAATCGCAATCGGTTGAGATCCTTCCTTTCCGCCCGTCTCAACGAGGCTGCGACGATGATAGTCGATCGACTCCTTCCAACATCAGAGAACTTCCATGCAAGCGACCCTTGCGCTGGAAACGCGAGAACGGTTCAGCAAGGCCGTACTGTTCGGTAAACTGCTGACGAGGAAACTCCGATAAGTTCACAACTGGGTGCGGTGGTTACCGATGGCCGTGCAACGTCGACAACTGCAGTTCGGTCGCCTGGAAGCCGCGGTGGCCGACGCCGAGCATCTCCTGGCCTGCGGCTACTACAAAGCGGGCAACTGGGATTTAACGCAGTGTTGCGAACATCTGTCGAAAGTGATGCTGTACCCGGTCGATGGATTTCCGCACTTTCCGCTGCACCTGCGTGTGGCCACCGGCATCATGCGGTATACGATCGCTCCGTTGATGCTGAAGCGAATGCTCGAGGGCAACCAATGGCCCGAGCGCGTTCCGACCGACAACGCTTCGGTCCCCGTCGAGACCGGCCGTGATGCAGACGCCGTGGCTGCATTCCGCGTTGCCGTCGAGCGGCTCTTGCATCACGAAGGCCCCTGGAAAACATCCCCCTTGTTCGGGCTGCTGGACAAAGAGACCCTCATCCGCCTCCACCGCATCCACACGGCCCATCATCTGGGATTTCTGGTGCCGAAGACTGGTGGGTAAGAGTCGTGTACAACAGGTGCTGGCCAGCCAACGTAGAGGGGGCCCTACTGGCTGGATAACTCTGGGGCTGGCTGAAACTGGGTGTCACTGACAGTGCCGATTGCCCTGCTATGGGTTTAAGGTCGAGGGTTTCGGTTCGAAGACCATTCGATATCCAAATTGAGGAATGAAGTTGTTCCATTGAGCAACGTATCAACGGCAAGCCCATGTAGATCAGTAATCTCTGGCCGTTGGACAGCACTCACCACACTGGCCGAGACAGTGGCAACCGGCGCTTGCTCACAGCACCGAGTATCACCACCCCAATCAGCATCATCACCCAGGTTGATGGTTCGGGCACGACACCGACAACAATACTGTCGAAGCCGTATCCATCGGGCGTGGCCGTGATTTCCACGCGATCAAAGGGATCGATACTTTCAAAAGCATACAGAGAGAAGTCGCCGCCTGAAATATTGACGTTACTATGCCCAACCGAGGTCGCATTGGAAAAGAATTCGAAGTGGAAATCCATTGATCCATGATCGGCGATACTCACACCGAACTGGTAAATCGGGTCAATAAACTCGAATTCGAATGTAGGTACGCTGGAAAAGAACACACCGTCGCCCGGCGAACGTATCGCTAACGCAGCGCCCGAAGCGAACAGCGCGTTGCCAACTCCGGCCCAGGAGTCGTAAACATCGCCGAAGGACGGGCTGACCGCCGAGACAGAACTGATTCCAGCGTCGGTGAAGATGGAATCGGTGCCAGAAATTGCGCCGGTGCTGCTCGACTCGAAGTCGATCGTGACGGGATTTGCAAAATCGCCGAGTGCTATACTCGTGATCGCCGCGTTGGCATTGCTCAAAGAGCCTGCAATCCATGGGACAGCAACCATGACAGCAATGACGGAGGTATTCGAATGATGGATGAATGTAGGTCGAATCATTAGCGTTTTCTCCCGTGTGGATGGGTCTGGCATACTTTGCACCGCGTTACGTCGTACGGATGCACCTCTCCACCACAGAAAGGAGCGCATCGGCGTCAATGCGGACGGCAAAAAAGAATTTTTCCGAGTATTTTTCAGGCTCTCATGCCCAGAGACTTGTTGGTGTTGTGCAGAAGACTGACTTCTGAGCACCGACTCGGTCACAGCCTGGCAGAGTTGGCAATTTATTGGTGGCCAACTCTGTGTCTGCCAAGCAGTCGGCCAAAAACCCGGTATTTCCCCAGTGTTGGCCAAATAACAGTGAGGGCCACACGCTCCGGGTTAAATGGCCAACTCTGGTGGACCGGTCACTTACCCCATCAACAACGCTCGGTTATGTCTCCGGTTTCTCGGAAACTGATTCGAATTCTCCGACCGAAGCAGATTTTCAAGCCAGGGCGAGAACTCCGTACTAGAATGGGGGGCATGCTGAGCCACCGCTGACAGGAATACAGTGGCATCCGCGGACTTGGGTCGGTATGCTGCTGCAAATCGAGGCTCGTGGGGGAATTCTGGGGGATGGCGGCCGAGCTGAGCATCGGTGCGGCCGGGGAGAGAGGGGAAACTATGAATCGCAGGCGGAGAAGTCGTCATTTGATCCGGGGGTGGCAGGGACGGAAGAGACGGCCGGTCAGCGCTGAAAGACAATCCAGCTCTTACCCGCTCGAAAGTTTGGAAGCGAGGCTGGTTCTCACGAGTAGTCCGATCGAACTGCTCGAGCTTTCCGGCCCGAGCATCACCGAGCATATGGCGATCGTCGCTGCCGATCAGACGTACGTCACGAACGAGCTTGTCGTCTCGTTTCGCACGACTGAATCCGTGACAAGCATCGACGAAATTCTTGCCGGTTCCGATGGGCCTGCCTTCTACAGCGAGTTCACGTTCAGCTCGATTGAGCCATTGTTTTCCCTGAACGAGGGCGCTGACGGCGAGCTTTCGCTTTGGCACTTCACATGGTCGAGCGATCAGGACGCTATCGACTACCTCGATGAGTTCGGAAGTTTGAACTCGGCCGAATGGGCCGCGCCGAACTTCATCTACGAGTCGGAGATGGATTTCACGCCTGACGACCCGGACGTGGGCAATCAGTATCATCACACCGTGATGCAAAACTACTCGGCGTGGGATACGACAACCGGAAGCCCTAACATCATTGTGGCCGTGACGGATAGCGGTTTTGACTGGGATCACCCTGACCTCGATGACAATATCTGGAGCAACACCGACGAGATCGCCGGAAACGGGATCGACGACGACAACAACGGCTACATCGACGATATTCGCGGCTGGGACTTTGTGAGCAATGACAACAACCCCGACGAGTCGTCTACTTCGAGCCACGGTACACACGTTGCAGGGATCGTAGGTGCCGAGATTGACAATGCCACGGGCGTCGCGGGCACGGCCGGCGATGTCACCATCATGCCGCTGCGGATCGGCAGCGGGCCGACCTCGACTCGATACGCCGGCGCGTTTACTTATGCCGCCGACAATGGGGCTCATATCGCCAACACCAGTTTCAGTGTCGATAGCCGGGTCGGCGACCCCGTTTATCGCGCGGCCTTGCGCTACATGTACGACGGTGGTGTGTTGCACTTCAACTCGGCGGGCAACAACGACCAGTTGAATCCGAACCGGCAGAATATGCACGAATCACTCTTCGTTGCGAGCACGAACTCGACGGACGGAAGAAGCGGATTCACGAATTACGGCATCGGCATCGACGTATCCGCGCCCGGCTCGTCCGTTCTTTCAACATTGCCGAATGGTAACTATGGGACAAAGAGCGGAACGAGCATGGCTGCCCCCAACGCAGCAGGGGTTGCCGCCTTGATCTGGTCGGCCAACCCAACGTGGACCCGCGATCAGGTTGCCGCTCAGCTTCTGGGAACCGCCGACGACATTTATGCCTTGAACCCGGAGTACGAAGGGCTCCTGGGCAGCGGGCGGGTCAATTCAAATCGGGCGCTGACCGAAACGTTGGCTCCCCCCGAAATTGAAACAGTTGCAGAACTTCCCTCATCCGGCGGCGTACTCACCGAACCGATCAGCACGCTTACCGTCGAGCTTGCCAACATCTTCGATAAAACCTCGATCGAGAATATCAGTAACTGGGAGTTGCGCAGCGACGGGGCCGACAACATTTTCGGCAATTCAGACGACTATATCGTTCCGCTGACACTGCAAACCGAGTACCTCATCGGAACCAACGACCTGGAGTTCTCGATCGACGGACCGCTCGCCCAAGAGCACTATCGCTTCCGGGCTATCTCGGGTGGTCTCACCGACCCGTTCGGAACGGCTCTGGACGGCAACGGCGACAGTACCGCTGGGGACGACTTTATTGTTGAATTCACGGTAGCCGCTCCCGAAATTGAGTGGGAACTGTTGGAGCCTTTTGGCAGCTTGGTCAGCACGTTCACGGCCAGCGATTTCCTGCTCGCGGTGCCGACCGGTTCCGGCTTCACGTCTAACCTCATCGGCGGTCAGACGCTCTCGTTCGAGGCCAGTCCGACATCAGGCTCGGCGACGCTAACCGTAACGGTCGAGAATAGCGGGGGAATTATCGCCACCGCGACAGCCGGTTCCGCGGGTGGTTCGGTATCACTGCAGGATATCGTGCTGCCTTCCACCGACGATTACACGATCCGCGTTACGTCGGATGTCGACACCGACTTCGACCTCGAACTTTTCCGCAACGCCACGGTCGAACTTCTCGATTCGGCTGACGGTAGCGAACTTGCCATCGACGGGTCTGGTCTCCAACTCGGTTCTACGCGCTATGCCGCTGTTGGCACGATCGATTCGGGATCCGACGTCGACGAGTACACGGTCAACCTGGCCGCAGGTCCCGTCGATATTGTCGTCGCGGGCATCGATGGAAACGATCTTTCCTCGGCCACCATCGAGTTGATTGACACGGACGGAACATCGGTGCTTGTCACGGCCACCGATCAGCCTCTTGGCGTTACCGCGGAGAACTACGATCAGGCGGTCCTCGGATTCGCGATTTCCTCGCCAGGGCAATACACAATTCGGGTCAGTTCGTCCGCCACCGGAAGTTACGGGCTGGTCGTGACCGAAAACATCGTTTTCGACAGCGAGCCCAACGACACCGGCGATCCGCTCCGCTCACTCAACGACACCTTCGCGGCGATGGGATTCCTCAACTCCGTCCCGATCGACGGCAACTATGTCTTCACGATCGATTCGTTGGAAAGCAGCCTGTCGCTTTCGGGGAATGTTTCAGGGGAACCGTTCACCGAACAGGCACCAGGAAGCCTTAGCTCGACAATTAGCGGAACGGTCAGAGCTGGGCTGACGTCGTCCTCGATCGCCTTCATCGGCGGCAGCGTGATCGACGTGACAGAGACTCCTGGATTGTTCTTGCCTGGCAACGCGCCGGCCGATTTCGCCGCTCAGGTGCTCTTCATTTACGCGGCGGCCCGCGACGTGAACGCCGATGTCACCAGTGGGCAGAATGCGATTTCGAGTCTCGGAGAGTTCTCGGTCGCGGGAATGAATCTCGAGTTGACCGATGGGACGTTCGCCTACGAGGTTCCGGGGGTGATCAGCGACACGCTCTCCATCGCAGGGTTCAGTGCGTTGAATGAAAGCACCGCCGCTGGCTTGATTGAGGTGCTGCCCGGCCAGTTGAAACTGACGGTGCCCATCGAAGCAACGATCATGCTCGAAGATCCCGAGCTTGGGCTGGAGGTGAACGCCACGCTGACCGGTGTGGCTGTGGGTACGGTGTCGCTCCCGGCCTCCCAGGACGCCGCTGATTCCTACACGCTGGACCTTGTCGAAGGTCAAACCGTTACCATTACGACCGAGACCCCGTTCGATACCGCAGCGGGCAGTGTGCTCAGTAACCTCGATCCAACCCTGACTATTTACGATCCACTTAGCGGGATCGTTGGCACCGACGACAACTCGGCAGCCGACGGACGAAACGCTTCGATCACCTTTACCGCCGACAGCACCGGTACCTACCGGATTGACGTGGGAGCTGTCTCGGGTGCGGGGACCTACGTGCTTGATATCAGCGCTCCCCCGGCCGCGACCATCTCTGGCACGACCGACATCTATCGCGGTGAGACCGTGACCTTCACGCTCAATGCGACCGATCCATCGCCGGTCGATCAGGCTGGTCTGTTCGATTTCGAAATCGATTGGGACGGCGACGGCTCGGTTGATGAAACGCTGCTCGGCGTGCCAGACGGTACCACGGTGCTGCACACGTTCCCGACGACGTTCTCTGGCGACGTACAAGTTCGGGCCACCGACCAAGGCGGGGCGACCGGCACCTTCAGCCAGTTGCCCATCACGGTCAGCCCGTATGTGCTACGCGATGACGGCTTAGGCAACATCGACTTGATTTGGGGCGGCACACCGGGGGTCGACGCGGTCTTCGTCTTCGGCGAGGCCACGAGCATGTCGTTGTTTGTGCAGTTTGAAAACTCTTTACCCGTCAACCGCTTCGACTTCTTGGGTTCGGCGGTCACCGGCAATCTGATCCTGCACGGCTATGGATCGGCCGATGCATTGATCGGCGAATTTGCCATCGGCAACGTCGTCGAGATCTATGGGGGTGAAGGCGATGACGTCATCGTGGGCGGTTTCTTGGGCGACATTCTTCATGGCGACGCCGGCAACGATGTGATCCTCGGAGGTACACAGGCCACCGATGGCGCTGATCAAATCTTTGGCGGCGAAGACAAGGATGTGCTGTTTGGTCACTGGGGGGCCGATACTCTCGATGGTGGCGCCGGTGAGGACCTGCTCATGGGCGATCGCTATGGCTTCGCGAACCTTCCGGATGCGGTTCTTACGATCGGCAATGAGTGGACCTCGGGGCGACCTTACGCCGAACGGGTGACCAACATCCGTGGCATCACCAACACCGGTGTGAACAACGATGTCTTGGTTCCCAATGTCACGATTGCTGATGACGGCGCCGAAGACTTGCTGATCGGCGGGGTCGGTGAAATTGACTGGTTCTTGTACGACTTCGACCAAGACCTCCTCGGCGACGTCATCGAAGTCGACGAAGAAGAAACCGACACCAATCCGTAGACCTCGACGCTCCGTAAGTCTCAGCCACAACCCTACTCAAGAACCCTCCCCAGGAGACCCGAGCAACATGCGGCTGGGATATCACGGTTAGGTATCACTGACCGAAGAGCCCTCGTGTTCGCAGTGATGGCCAAGTGGCAGGGTGGGCCACCGCCTCTCGGTTAAGTGGCCAATACTGTGGACTTAGACTCGTTTCGGCCATCTGACGGGCAATCCAGGCACGTTTTTGGTTGCACCCTGATTGAGCGAGTCATACACTCTTAGTTGAATTGGCGGTAACCGCCTTCTCACTTCTTACGCCTTTCACCACTCAGGAATACCGCTACTGAAGAAGACAACCCCGTAACCCCCACGGAAATGTCCTCTCGAATAGCAAGCGGTCCTGACTTCTTTGCGGCAACGGCGACCGTTTTTTGACCTTTCGGTTGTCATCGTCCGTAACCGTCGATTCCAGCGAAGTACAAACAGCGTCATTCAGAAAAGGGCAGTGCGAATGATTTTCTCAGAAAGACCTCGAATCCTGAAGAACAGGTTCGTTGTTACTCTTGGTGCCATCCCTCGAGCGGCATCCCGATGTGGCGTTTCCCACCGACACTGCAGGCTCGGGCAAGAACTTGCCCAGTCGTTGACGAGAGGTCGTCATCGATGTCTGCAACTGGGAGTGTTTTTCCTGCTGCTGGTTGGCTTGGTTGAATCCTCGCCTGCACAAACGCCGGTACTGACGGAAACCTTCAAGCTCTTTCGCCCCGATGGTTTTCATAGCGACAATTTCTCAGATTCCGTGGCGATCAGCGGCGACAGGGTCGTCGTAGGCGCGCCCGAAGTCGATATTTATCGAACAGGCACGGCGTATTTCTACGACGCAACGACGGCCATGGAATTGCACCAGGTGTCGCCGGAACCTGCCGCGCGTCAGTTCGAACCAAACCATCTGAAATTCGGCGATGCAGTTTCCCTCGACGGCAACACCGTTCTGGTTGGCGCTTCAGAAGATCTGGCATTTGATCGTGACGAAGGGGCCGCATATATCTACGACTTTGCGACGGGCAATCAGGTGCGAAAGCTCACCGCCAGCGATTCAGACAACGGAGATGAGTTCGGCATTTCTGTGGCGGTCGAGGGCAATGTTGCTGTCGTTGGGGCGCCTGGGAATGAAGACGAGACCGGGGCCGCCTATGTCTATGATGTCACGATCGGCAACCAGCTCTTCAAGCTGGTCGGGAGTGACGTTGGTGAGGGGGACCTGTTCGGCCGATCGATCGATATCAGCGGCAACCTCGCTATCGTGGGAGCCGTACCGAAAATTTCTATTGTTGGCGGAATTGATGTTGGTGTTGGAGCAGCGTACGTCTTCGATCTCACGACGGGGGCCGAGCTGCGGAAACTCACCGCCGACAATCCGGAGATGGCTTATCGTTTCGGCGAATCCGTGGCCATCGACGGAGACCTTGCGATTGTGGGAGCTCAGCTCGATGGCTTGGATCTGGAAGATCCGTCGAAAGACTACTTTGGTGCTGCATACATTTTCGATGTACCCAGCGGCGAGGAATTGCACCGCCTCTCTCCAATCGACGGACGCAATGACGAAGTATTCGGCTTCTCCGTGGCAATCGACGACAATCTGGCCGTGGTGGGGGCTCCGGACGCCGGTCGTTATAGCACCGGCAGAGCATACGTCTACGACGTAACGAGTGGCTCGGAGTTGTTCCTGCTGGATCGAACTGGTCCGCAGTTCAGTGCCGAGCGTTTCGGTTCCTCGGTCGACATCGACGGCAATCGCGTGATCGTGGGCGATTCCAGATCAAGCGGTGCCGCCTATCTGTACGTGGTCCCCGAACCGACAGCCCTTCATCTTGCCCTCCTCGGAATCGTCACTTCGCTGGCCTTCACCATTCGCAGAAAACGGTCGCGTTGCACCAACCAAATGTTGGCGGCAACCGTAGCGGTCGCTTCGCTTTTTGGAAGTCAAAGAGCCAGCGCGACCAACATTTCCATCGACACCGTGCCGGTGGGAAATGCTGGAAACCTGCCCGATGACACGGGCATTGGAGCCGTGGCGTACGAATACCGAATCGGAACCACTGAGGTAACCAACGCCCAGTACGCTGCATTCCTAAACGCCAAAGCGGCTAGCGATCCCTTCGGGCTCTGGGAAAACGGGATGAGCCTTACATATGGTGGCATCGTCCGCGGTGGCTCCAGCGGTAGCTTCAACTACACACTAAAGCCTGGCCGAGAGAACATGCCGGTCAACTACGTCAACTGGACTGATGCCATTCGCTTTACGAATTGGCTGCACAATGGCCAAGGCTCCGGCGACACCGAGACAGGCTCGTACACACTGGGAGCTCTCGACGCGAACGGTCGTCCAGTCGACATCGTCGGCATCACCCGCAACCCCGGCGCCACCTGGTTCTTGCCCACCGAGGACGAGTGGTACAAGGCCGCGTATCATAAGAACGACGGTGATACGGCCAATTACTTCGAGTACCCCACATCAAGTGATTCTGTCCCTTACCCTGAACTGCCTGCCGGTGGATCCAATTCGGCTAACTTCTCTCGCGCAGTTGGCGACCTAACGGAAGCGGGCGCCTACGTCGACTCTTACAGTCCCTATGGCACGTTTGATCAAGCTGGCAATGTCTCGGAGTGGAATGAGTCACTCGCGTACGGCCCGTTCCGCGGTATTCGTGGGGGCGCGTTCTTCAGTAACCAGTACCCCCCCTCCGCTTCGGGCCCGAACACCATCGTCCCCGCGGGCGAGAATAGCTTCATTGGTTTCCGTGTCGCAACCGTCCCCGAGCCGAGCTCATTGGCGTTGGCGGGCATCGGCCTCGTCGGCGGCCTGCTGATCGTGAGACATCGACGAGGACGGTAACCATCGTGTTATCAGGTCCCCTTTCAACGTGGCTGAAAGAACCACCAGAAGCGGGTCACGTGCGGTTATAGACTGTCGCGGCCCGCTTCGTTTTCCGCCAGGACAACCTGGGTCACGAATCGGTAACGCATCATCTGTGTTCTGTTTCTGCACGATGCGAGTTTTGAAGGTGGCATACTGCCGGCGGTTGCATCGGGCGAGTGAGGATTCCGTCGAACTGAACGCGGTGGCTCGCGCCCAGGCAGACCGCAACTGGAAGCCCAACTGCTGAACTGCCTGCGACTGACCCAACCGAACGCAGCCGATGATGTCACGGCAATTAGGCGGACGTAACTCACTCACGGCTCCGAATGACCGCCGTTGCCGTTGCGTTGTTCTACTTCTTCACTCCGCGCTTGGTGTACCACTCTTCAGGGAGCTCGCTTGGCGGGCATGTGATCACGTCGTCACGGCCCACGCCAACGTCCTCTACGAAGTTTATGGTTGCGAATGAGTCCTCCGCGAAGTGCATCGGCCACGTCGGCCCCTTCTCGCGAAGTGCCAGCATCTCGTCGACGTGCTCATCCTCGTGACACACGGTGAGCTGAGGGTTGTCTACGATCCACTGTGGCATCAGGAAGAACCCGTGCAGCCAGCGGTCGTCTGGGTTGATGACAAGAGCGACTACGTTGCCGACTGGCTCCACCCAATTCACCCGCACCATACCGGCGCCGAGCGCCTTCATGGTGACCTCTCGATTCGTCACCCAGCGTCCTCCGACCAGACCACTGTGAACCCGATAGTGCAGCATCGTCTCACTATGAAAGTACAGCTCGTAGAGCCATCCATTGTCGTAGGTGTAGGTAATGCGTTTACCCAAGATGATGCTCACGTCCTGTTCTGGGTAAGCCATCGCGTCCGTCTCCAGGGTTGTGGTTGCCTGCACCGCCGGGGCGTCATCGTAGCAGATATGGACAGATCGTAGTTCACCGGAATCTCGGTTAACAGATCGCCCGATTCGAAATTGACTTGCGAATTCTTAACGCCTTGGTATCGCAGCCTGCTAGACCTTGAAAGAACTCGGCAGTGGCAGCCCGGCTTAGCTCTTCGTCCCCGTCGGTTGCCTCGACCGCGGCACGTAAGATACGCCGTTTGCCGCAGCGGTTCACCTCCCTCCCGGAGTTGGCCATTTACCGTTGGCCAACACTAGTGTGGGCCACCCCCTCCCAGTTATTTGGCCAACACTGGGAGACCGCCCCCTGTGCTCCACCCACCTGATAGCCCAGCCGCATGTCGGCTGGGTCGACGGAGTCGGCAGGAAGCCTTGAGGCGAAGATTCCTTCTCCGGGACGGTCTGGGCTTAGGGGTGGTACTTGTTGTTTCAGGCGCTCTCGTCGAGATCTGACCCAACCGACCGGCAGCGAGCACTTCGGGGCATCTTGTTGCTACGCAACCCAGCCGACATGCGGCTGGGCGTTCAGATCGGTGGGTCGGCCGGTCCTCTGATCTGGTGGCCAACACTGGGCGGGAGGTGATTCTGACTTAGCAGTGATCTAGATCAGTTCATGGCCCATGACACGCCCACCTTACGCACTTGCATTTTGCAGACTGGGGCTTCAATCGCCTGGGCGCTAGTGGCGTTCAACGAATCGTCGCCAGCGCACGCCACTCCGGCACGCCCACACGATTGTCGTTCCTGGGGAACTCAGCCTCTACGACGCTATGGAGCAACCTTGCTGGCAACTACGCGTAGCCCTTCCAGCATCTTTGGAGCCGCTGCGGGGCCGACCGATGTCATATTGAGGTATTCGGCGTGGGGGTACTTGTCCGGGTGGACGAAATAGTCAGGTTTGGAAATATATCCCAATGCATCGAGACCCAAACCGATTACCATCGTCGTCCTGGTCCCCAGCATTTCGCGGGTGATGCGTGAATGCTCCGGAGCCGTCTCGCCGGGGTGTGTGGCCATGCCTACGTCGCCGATGCGGACGGCCGCGACAGCAGTCTCGATGCGATCGCCAATTTTCGTGGGCAGCACGCCAATTTGCGAAAGTTGCTTCCAACCCTCGTTCTGCACTGGAATCGAGATTGTCGTACTGGCAAATTCGATTCGCGGATTGGCAGCAGTGGTCGCCTGCGCGAGCGCCGACCGGGATTCCACCGCAATTTCCCGGCCGTAGCGGTCCGCGAGCTCGAAGCTGCGGTTCCCTTTGACGGGCTGGACCCAGCCGCCGATCGCTCCCTGAAAGAACAAATGTTCTCCGTCGAGTTTCTCGGCCATCCCTCGGTAGAGACCGCCCACCCAATCCGCTGAGACGACATTGTGAACACCGTCGAGAATGGTGGGATGACATGCGAAGTTCGTCATTGTGGCGATGCACGTGCCGTCTCTTGACTGCAGTTTCAACACCGAAAGTGTGCGATCCAGATCATCTGGTTCGCACTCGTTGAGTACCCAGTCGACTTCGCTTTGAATCTGTGCCGTGTGCAAGGTAGCTGGTACCAGTGAAGCTGCGGCCTGCTGAACTTGGCGCACCGCTGTTTCGACCAGCCGATCCATGTACTTCGGGTCGACGCCACTGGTTTGCAAGTCGGGACCCCACAGTCCGACGATGTCCGGCCCGTTGTGACAATGGGTCGATGCGACAATGATTCGCTCAGCCGTCAGTCCCGGAAGGTCGGCTCGCTCGGCCGCCTCGCTCTGAATCTGCTGGATCGTGTGCGAGACCAACCCGAGACAATCGACCGCAACGAATGCCACCGCAGTCTGTCCGTCGTGAACGATCACGGCTTTCACAAACAGATCGTCGTGCACGCCGGTGAACTTGCGATTTCGCGCGTCCCCAGCAATGTAGCTACCTACAGGGGGGGTCACCACGGCTGAGGCTGCTCCCGCTCGGAATGAGGTCTTGTCTTCAGCAACGGCGATGGAACAAATGACGAATAGCGAAAGCGTCAGCAGTATCGTACGGATCATCGAAAACTTTCCAAGGAGTGATTCAGATCGGGAACATCCTTCTCGCAACACGATATAGCCGATCAGATCTCGATCCAGAAGTAAAACGAATAGGCGTCTACCGCAACCATCGTACCATCTCCGAAGACGCAGTACCCCATCGAGACCTCGCAAGGCAGTCAGGGCGAGACCTGAACTCTTTCGATTACGTCCCGATGAGTTCTTCCCACGCCAGAAGGCCCGAGCGGCTTGGCCTTGGGAACCGATGAACCGGTTCGTTGATCGCTACTTTCCACCGACCAAAACATCATTCCTGACAAGTCAGCAAGATTTTGCCGTGGATTTCTTGATCTTCGGCCGCCGTGACCGCTTGGCGTACATCGGCAAGCGGAAACTGTCCGCCGATCGTGGTTTCCAACACACCTGACTGAATTAGCGCAGTGATTCGGCGAACCAGACGCAGCTTAAACATCAAGCTCTGTTTCGCCATGAAATTCCCCAACCAGAATCCGGCGATCGAAGCATCGGCTTGCATGATTTGGCGGGGAATGAATTGCATCGGCTGGCCGCTCAATGTGCCGTACAGCAACATTCGCCCGCCCTGACCCAAACAACCGACGACCGCCGATGCGGTCGCACCACCAATCGGATCGATCGCGTAACCAACACCTGTGGTGCCCACGATCGATTCCACTTGCTGGCGCAGTTCATCGGCTGGTTGATTTTCCGGATCGAACACGACGACAGCATCACTACCCGCTGCCCGCAATGAATCGGTATGCACCTCGCGACGAATCACGCTTAACGTTTTGTATCCGCGATCGCGACCCAATCTGGCCACCATGTGACCTAGTTGCGAGCCAGCGGCGGTTTGCAGTAGCCAATTGCCAGTAGGTATTTTCAGAACTTCTTGCGTCATGATCCAAGCGGTTGCCGGATTGACCATGAACGTGGCAGTTTGGTTGTCAGACAACTGAATTGAGACCGGAATGACTTGTGCCGCCGGCACGACAGTATGGCTGGCCCAGTTTCCGCCACCGGAATTCATCACCACGACTCGTTTGCCAACAAACATTCTGCCGCGCAGACCGCCGCCCGATTTTTCAACCACACCGACACCCTCGAATCCTGGAGTTTGCGGCAACCGAGGTTTGATGTTGTAGACGCCGCGGATAAACATCAAATCTGATGGATTGACAGGTGCGGCGATCATCCGCACGGCGACCTCGCCGGGCCCGGGATCACATCTCTGGGCGGGACCAAATTCCAGCACTTGGCTGGGTTCACCAGGCGTCTTGAATTGAACTGCTTTCATTTAAAACACGATAGCGATCGGGGAATCCATTTCAACCTCGGCCGGATCGCCGGGCTGCTAAGGGACGAAGACGACTAGCCGCCAGTGTTGGCCAACCTTAAATGGCCAACACTGGGCACGCCGAGCAGCCCTAGTAAAAACCCCCGTGTTTTTGCAGTGTTGGCCAAATAACAGAGTGGGCCACCGCCTTCCAGTTATTTGGCCAACACTGGGAGCCCGCCCCCTGTGCAGACCCAAAGGCCAAGTCGTTGGGTGCTGCTGGCTGTGCCAGTGCTTTGGGATGGGTTTAACGTCGAGGTTTCCTTTTTGGAACCATCCCGATATTCAGTTTGAGGTAGGAATCAGAATTGGGTAGCTAGCTGTTCGGTTGAACGACGTTTCAACGGCAAGCCCATGTAGTTCAGTAACCTCTGATCGGTGGACAGCCGCCTCAACACTGGCCTGGCCAGTGCCACCCGGCCGCGTCGTTCAAGTGACGCATCGACAGGCTCTACAGCGTTGTGGTGACGACAGAGAGGCGACGGTGCAGGGTGCTGGTGTGAGCGTGCACGGCACTCGACATGCGTTGTTGGACACCATTGAAACGCTGGGTTATAAAGTGCAAGGTATCCTGGGGTAGGCTCATCACCGCGCAGCGCATATTTTTGCGCTTGCCGACATCCGCTCCTGGGAATTCGGAGAATGATCACTCGTATGGTTCGAAATCGGGGTAGGTTCGGATGTTGTACGTTCAACGAGAATTGTCTAGGGCGTCGCTCGGCGACCGATGTGTTTCCCGAAGGTGTTTAAACCTTGCCGCGGTTGCGATGATTCTGGCCCCCTGGGCCTGGCCCGCCTCAGCCCAAACGTTAGAGACGTTGCACTCGTTCGACTTGACCAACGGGGGCAATCCAAGCTCCGTGATAACGATCGCCAACGGCAGGCTCTATGGTACGACTTCTAATGGCGGGACGAACGATCAAGGCACCATCTACACCATCGGGCTTGATGGCACTGACTTCGAGGTTCTGCACTCGTTCAACGGTGCTTCGGGGGCCTCGCCGCATTCTCACATGATCGAGGCCAATGGCAAACTCTACGGAACTACTCGCAGAGGTGGAACGGACGATCTCGGAACCGTTTACGCCATCGAACTCGACGGTTCGGGCTTTCAGCAGTTGCACTCTTTTGCCACTGCCGATGGCATCACCACACAGGCGCCACTCACCTTCGTGGATAACAAGTTATTCGGTACGACCTATCTGGGAGGAAGCTTTGGGTTGGGCACGCTGTTTTCAATTGAGCTGGATGGCTCGGGATTCGAAGTCGTGCATGATTTCGATGGCTTTGATGGCAACCGAATTAATTCGGGCCTGACGCTTGCCAATGGTCGCCTGTTCGGTGTTGCCAATGAAGGCGGTGAATCTGCGCAGGTCGGCGCTGGGTATGGCGCCGGATTCGGTTCTATTTTTTCGATTGACGTCAACGGTACAGATTTCCAGTTGCACCATTCCTTCGCCTCAGATGAAAGCGATGGTATTTTCCCCGATGGTCCACTCACATCGATTGACGGCTTACTCTTTGGAACAGGATCCGCGGGCGGAGACCAACTGGGCGGGGTCATCTTCTCCATTGCAGAGGACGGTACGGGCTTCGAGGTCGTTCACTCGTTTCCCCTCGTGTCCAGCGGATTAGGTAATATTCAGTCCTGGCCAACGGGGAACCTCGCGGCAGACGGTGCTCGACTCTATGGCACAACGATAATGTCGGGTCAGGGCAATCGGGGAGAGATCTTCTCACTCAATCCAGACGGCTCCGGCTTCGAGATACTGCACACGTTCGGCCGCCATGACGGCTCCCGTCCAAATGGCATCACCTTCAACGAAGGCGTCCTCTACGGCACAACCTTCCATGGCGGCGACAACTATGGCACCATCTATCGAGTTGTCGTCCCCGAGCCGAATTCGCTTGCTTTGGCAGGCTTGGGGCTCGTGGGCGGCTGGTTGCTCGTGAGACGTCGCCAAGGGAGGTAGTAAGCGTAGCCGCACGTCGGCTGGTCAAAACAACGTGGCCAGCAGCATGTAGGCGGATAGGGCGAGCCAGGTGAGTACGACCGACCAGTAGAGGACGGGTTCGGAACGTCGGCTTAAGGGTTCGATGAAATAGGTGGTCCCGCTCTTCAAGTCGGGCAGTACCCAAAACAGGAACAACATGGCCCAGGCCCAATCCTGTTCGAACAGAATGATCAGGTAGATTGCCAACAGGCCGACCAGAGCCCGCCATTTCAGGTGTTTCGTTGGCGTGCGTCGAGCGGCTGGAGCCGGAGGCCTGTCGCGTTGCAGTACGAAGAACGCGGCTCCCTGGTCGTCGTAGACGAGCATCTGGGTCCCGTATTCATGCGGGTAGGAACCACCGACGGTGCCGCCGGCCTGTTCGATGATCCGCGTTGCCGCGCTCAAATCGGGCGTCGCAAAGTAGACTGCCCAAAACTCCTTCGAGCCCTTGATGTCTTCGCCGGCCACCTGAATCGCACCGATCTTCTCTCCGTCGGCCGTCTTGATGGAGTACCGGTCTTCTGTCTCGGGTTCGATACGCCAACCGAACAGCGCTGTGTAGAAATCGCGTACGAGGCCAATGTCTGAAACCAGCAATTCGGTCCAGCACCAGCCCCCAGCCCTGCTGAAATCGCGTTGGGCAGCCCGTTGGTTGCCGGCGTAACAGGTGAAGCCCGCCCCCGAGGGGTCGCGGATCAATGCGATCTGTCCTTGGGAGTTATCTTCCTGCAACTCCACCTTGCCGCCGAGTTGCCGCGCTTGGTCCGCGACGGCCTTCGCATCGTTCACCGCGATGTAGGTCATCCAGAAGGAAGGCATTCGGATCTTCTGGAAGAACTCCGGCATTTCGTAGAGCCCCGCACACGGCAGCCCGTCGATCGTGCATGAGGTGTAGCCCGTAGCATCAGGCGAAATCTCCCACTGCAAAACGTGGCGATAGAAGTTGGTAGCCTTCTCGAGATCGAACGTCGATAGATCGATCCAAATGAAACGGGCGTCCATCGCGAATATGCCAATCTTGTGGAACGACCGAGGCCAAGCCGGCGGGTGATCACCCCCCCAACCGGAGAACAAGGCCTGCGAGTGCATTCTGAGGTTATCGCAAGGTGCCACGGAACATGCCAGTGCCTTTGGTGGGTTTTCGGTCGCGAAGTAGAGGGCTCACCCAGTGTTGGCCAAAAAACCGAGTGGGCCACCCCCTTCGAGTTCAATGGCCAACACTGGGATACTGCCCCTCCGCAGACCTTATCGCCTGATAGCCCAGCCGCATGTCGGCTGGGGCGACGGAGTCGACAGGAAGCCTTGAGGGGAAGATTCCTTCTCCGGGACGGACTGGGCGGGCGGTGGTGCTTGTTGTTTCAGGCGCTCTCGTCGAGATCTGACCCAACCGACCGGCAGCGAGCACTTCGGGGCATCTTGTTGCTACGCAATCCAGCCGACATGCGGCTGGGCGTTCAGATCGGTGGGTCGGCCGGTCCTCTAATCTGGTGGCCATCACTGCGCGGGAGGCGATTCTGACTTGGCTGTATCCAGATCAGTTCATGGCCCATGACACGTGCAAGAACCTAGATACGGCATGCACGAATGGAATGGTCTAGATTTAGCTAAACTGAATGATCAATTTCACCCGCGCCGGCAGGAAGCCTGGGTGACTGACCTCCACCACTACTTCCACACTCGCTTGTTCACTAGAGACTACGACTTGGTCAACTTTGGCCAGATGGCAGACGAGCGGAGCAAGTAGGAGACTATTCGTTGAGCGAATTGATTCCACAATCCACGCTACCGGGCGGGAATGATCTTTTCCTTCGACTCACAGAAATCAACAAAAGGCCAAGGCCTTTCGAGTTCTACACGGCGGAAGAGCTTTGGACCGAAGAGCATACTTCACGAAGGATGCTTGACTTTCACCTAAATGATGCACTCGACGTGTCATCACGCAACGCGCGATTCATCGACCGTTCCGTTGATTGGATTTCGTCTCGTT
Source organism: Pirellulales bacterium (assembly GCA_965227275.1). Classification (GTDB taxonomy): domain Bacteria; phylum Planctomycetota; class Planctomycetia; order Pirellulales; family JAEUIK01; genus CAZNXE01. The sequence continues at coordinate 5,417,425 of CBDDFU010000001.1, forward strand.
TTCATGTAGGTGATGGAGTAAGTATTGCCGATTTCGGCTGTGGCCCCGGACTCTACACGAATCGACTCGCCCAACAAGGTGCAAGGGTAACTGGCATCGACTTTTCTAAACGGTCGATTCATCACGCCCAATCCGCTGCCGAACGGGAAGGAATCCAGGTCAATTACCTGCATCAAAACTACCTTGAATTAAACCTCGAGGGTCAGTTCGATCTCATTCTGATGATCATGTGCGATTTCTGCGCACTCAGCCCGAACCAGCGCCGCTGCCTCTTGCAGAAATTTCAGCGACTACTTGGGCCCGAGGGTCACTTGTTGTTCGATGTCTACTCGCATTTGGCTTACGAGAAACGGGAAGAGGTCGCACATTACGAATTCAACCTCCTCGATGGATTTTGGTCGAACCAACCGTACTACGGTTTTCTCAATACCTTCAAATACGACGATGAGAAGGTAGTTCTCGACAAGTACACACTCGTTGAGGCGACCGGAGCTAGGACGGTCTTCAACTGGTTGCAGTTCTTTAGTCCTGAATCGCTCGAAAAGGAATTGTCAGATTGTGGTCTTCGTGTCGAGTCACTGTTTTCCGACGTAGCAGGCGCATCATATTCCGCCACGAATCAAGAGTTCGCCATCGTTGCGATGAAGAAGTAGGCCAGAGCGCACTTCAAAACCGGTTTCGTGCCCGAGGTTGCCGTGAGGAGCCTTGAGTCGCGGAGGGCGAAGCAGGCGAATCCACGAGATTCGTCGATGCAGCCCCACAAAGCATTCGGGGCTGCTCCTGGCGAGCGATGCCGAAACGAGGTTTGAAAACACGCTCTAGTATCCCGTGACGAAAATTGGCGCCTTCACGTGGCAAACCGAGCGCAGAGTTGGAAACACCTTGGAGTCGAGCGGCAACTGCCAAGCTGCTGAGGAATGACACACTTCCGCTTCGGTTGCATCGACCGATTTCTCGTAAGAATTACCGTTTGCCGCAGCGGTGGTCTCCGCAACGGTTCACCTCTCTCCCAGTGTTGGCCATTTACCGTTGGCCAACACTGGACTTGCCGAGCAGTTCGCGGCTGATCAAAGAATCACAAGAGAGTCGGGGGCGGTCACCGACTGCCGCAGCCCGCTTTCTTCATGCGCATTCCGCGGTCTTGGTTGTGAGACGCTTACGAAAGTAACGAATTCTAGACGCCGCGGTCAGTTTGAATATTGGCTGACTGAGTGGGGTTGCAATTTCCTCCGTTACCTTGAGTGGACCGGAGGCAACAGCTGTTTGTCCAACCGACTGAAGTTGGGGCGATCAATCTCGGAGGGGTGGTCTAGACCAACTCGGCGGTGTGCTGTCGGACCACAAGGTTAACCAAGACGCGTGCAGAAAACGGGCCACCAGATTTGATACGGCGACCTGAGTCATCGATGATCTGGTCACATGACAGGACGGTAATCGGGATCGATGTTAGAAGATGGTGCCATTTTTTTGTAGACAAATCTGTAAGCAGGCGATATGAAAGCTCCTGAATTTCGTTATTGAGCCACTGGCACAGTGGTCTAGAGCGTATTTCAAAACCTCGTTTCGGCTTCGCTTGCCAGGAGCTGCCCCGAGTGTATTGTCCGCCTGCATGGACGAATCTCGTGGATTCGCCCGTTTCGCCCTCCGCGCCTCGGAGCTACTCCCGACAACCTCGGGCACGAAACCGGTTTTGAAATGCGCTCTAGTCCAGAAACCCTAACCTTTGGAGAAAAGCTAATGAACCTTCAACCAGCTCGCCGCACAGTTTTCTCGCGTGCCTTTGTTTCGCTCCTCGTCTTGCTCGGAGCGACACTCGCAACGGATGCTAAAGCCGCATCGATTTCGACCGTCCTCGTTGGAAACGCAGGCAACGCTGGCGAGGTCCAACCCCAAGGAACGTTTGGCTCCGTGGGCTACGACTATCAGATCGGAACGACGGAAGTGACCAACGCACAATACGCCGAGTTCTTGAATGCCAAGGCGGCCTCTGACCCGCTGGGCTTGTACAACACGTTCATGGGCAGCCAAGCCCGCGGCGGAATCACTCGCAGCGGCACCGACGGCAGCTACATCTACGCGACGAAGCCCAATATGGGCGACAAGCCGGTCAACTATGTGAGCTGGTACGACGCGATCCGCTTTGCTAACTGGCTACACAACGGCCAAGGTTCCGGTGACACGGAAACAGGCTCCTATACGCTATTGGGCGGCACACCGACGCCCAGCAACGGCCTTTCGATCACACGCAACTCCGGAGCGACCTGGGTACTGCCGAGCGAGAATGAATGGTACAAGGCGGCCTATCATCAGCCTGCCGCTCAGGGCGGAGATAGTGATGACTATTGGCTCTACGCCACCGGCAGCAACAGTGCCCCGACCATCGCGACCGCGAACAGTGTAGGCGACATCAGCAATCCGGGGGCCAATGTCGCGAATTACCTGTTTGGCGCTGGTTGGAACAGCTTGAGCGACAACGTTACGACGGTTGGCAGTGCCGGCCCCTTAAGTGAAAGTTACTATGGAACATCCGATCAGACAGGCAATTTGTGGGAGTGGAACGAGGCTCTCATCAGCGGTTCGAGCCGCGGCACGCGGGGCGGTGCGTTCGACGATCCCAGTGCTGTCTTTTTGCCGTCGCCGTTTCGAAATTTCCTCAGCCCGACAATTGAGGACCGGAGTTACGGCTTCCGCGTAGCGGTTGTCCCAGAGCCGAGTTCTCTTGCACTGGCGGGCATCGGACTTGTTGGCGGCCTGCTGCTCATGAGACGTCGACGGGGACGGTAACCCTTTGATCTACTTTGCTCCCCACCTGGAAAAAGCTGCCACCGGTTTTCCGGTTGATTGGCACTTGGTGGGGACGCTCAACGTCGATTTTTGAAGCCTTTCTATTCTTTTTATCCTTGAGACCGCAACGCTGAGAGGAAACGCTAATGACCACCACAGTACGACCGATCTCACTTCTAAAATTCTTCACCATCCTCACCGCTGGCCTGCTTTGGACATGCCAGACAGCCACCGCTGCACCGATCACGATTGACACCGCGCCGGTGGGCAATACCGGCAACAGCGCTGACACAACCGGGTTTGGCGCGGTGACGGACTTCTACCGAATCGGCACTACGGAAGTCACCAACGCCCAATACGCGGCGTTTCTGAACGAGAAGGCTAAGAGCGATCCGCTGGGGCTCTACAACACCAACATGGGTAGCGGCTTCGGTGGCATCACTCGCAGCGGGACCAGCGGCAGCTACAGTTACTCCACCATCAGCGGTCGGGAGAATAAGCCGGTCATGGAGGTTACCTGGTACGACGCGATTCGGTTCGCCAACTGGCTGCACAACGGTCAGGGTTCTGGCGACACAGAGACGGGCGCCTATACGATCTTGGGCGGAACAGCCACGCCGAGCAACGGCCTGAGCATCACCCGTAACCCCGGCGCCGTGTGGTGGCTTCCCAGCGAAGACGAGTGGTACAAGGCGGCCTACCACAAGAACGACGGCAACACAGGCAACTACTTCTCTTTTCCCACCGGCAGTGATTCGGCCCCCACGGCGGAAGCGCCCGCGGGCGGATCTAACTCGGCCAATTTCGGCTCCAGTGTTGGTGACCTCACGGACGCCGGCGCCTATGTCGACTCCGACAGTCCTTACGGAACGTTCGACCAGGGGGGCAATGTCTCGGAATGGAATGAATCGCTCATCTCCGGTTCGTTCCGCGGTTTTCGCGGGGGCTCGCTTAGCAGCTCCGGCTCGTCTAGCCTCTCCAACTCGTCCCAGAACTTCGCCGACCCCACCATCGACTTCAATGGGTTGGGTTTCCGTGTCGCAACCGTCCCCGAGCCGAGCTCATTGGCGTTGGCGGGCATCGGCCTCGTCGGCGGCCTGCTGATCGTGAGACATCGACGAGGACGGTAACCATCGTGTTATCAGGTCCCCTTTCAACGTGGCTGAAAGAACCACCAGAAGCGGGTCACGTGCGGTTATAGACTGTCGCGGCCCGCTTCGTTTTCCGCCAGGACAACCTGGGTCACGAATCGGTAACGCATCATCTGTGTTCTGTTTCTGCACGATGCGAGTTTTGAAGGTGGCATACTGCCGGCGGTTGCATCGGGCGGGTGAGGATTCCGTCGAACTGAACGCAGTGGCTCGCGCCCAGGCAGACCGCAACTGGAAGCCCAACTGCTGAACTGCCTGCGACTGACCCAACCGAACGCAGCCGATGATGTCACGGCAATTAGGCAGACGTCACTCACTCACGGCTCCGAATGACCGCCGTTGCCGTTGCCTTGTTCTACTTCTTCACTCCGCGCTTGGTGTACCACTCTTCAGGGAGCTCGCTTGGCGGGCAGGTGATGACGTCGTCACGGCCCACGCCAACGTCCTCTACGAAGTTTATGGTTGCGAATGAGTCCTCCGCGAAGTGCATCGGCCACGTCGGCCCCTTCTCGCGAAGTGCCAGCATCTCGTCGACGTGCTCATCCTCGTGACACACGGTGAGCTGAGGGTTGTCTACGATCCACTGTGGCATCAGGAAGAACCCGTGCAGCCAGCGGTCGTCCGGGTTGATGACAAGAGCGACTACGTTGCCGACTGGCTCCACCCAATTCACCCGCACCATACCGGCGCCGAGCGCCTTCATGGTGACCTCTCGATTCGTCACCCAGCGTCCACCGACCAGACCACTGTGGACCCGATAGTGCAGCATCGTCTCACTATGAAAGTACAGCTCGTAGAGCCATCCATTGTCGTAGGTGTAGGTAATGCGTTTACCCAAGATGATGCTCAGGTCCTGTTCTGGGTAAGCCATCGCGTCCGTCTCCAGGGTTGTGGTTGCCTGCACCGCCGGGGCGTCATCGTAGCAGATATGGACAGATCGTAGTTCACCGGAATCTCGGTTAACAGATCGCCCGATTCGAAATTGACTTGCGAATTCTTAACGCCATGGTATCGCAGCCCGCTAGACCTTGAAAGAACTCGGCAGTGGCAGCCCGGCTTAGCTCTTCGTCCCCGTCGGTTGCCTCGACCGCGGCACGTAAGATTCGCCGTTTGCCGCAGCGGTGGTGTCCGCAACAGTTCACCTCCCTCCCTGAGTTGGCCATTTACCGTTGGCCAACACTAGTGTGGGCCACCCCCTCCCAGTTATTTGGCCAACACTGGGAGACCGCCCCCTGTGCTCCACCCACCTGATAGCCCAGCCGCATGTCGGCTGGGTCGACGGTGTCGACAGGAAGCCTTGAAGCGAAAATTCCTTTTCCGAGACGGTCTGGGCTTGGGGTGGTACTTGTTGTTTCAGGCGTTCTCGTCGAGATCTGACCCAACCGACCGGCAGCGAGCACTTCGGGGCATCTTGTTGCTACGCAACCCAGCCGACATGCGGCTGGGCTTTCACATCGATGGGTCGGCCAGTCCTCTCATCGGGCGACCAACGCTGCCGCAAAGAGTATGCCTATCCACCTGAAACGTTCATTCTCGGTGAAGTTTCTTGCAATCGACCCAAAGATCGGTCATGCTCAGTTGTTCGATCATTGTCCTGTGCCTTCTCAGGAACGCTAGTGAGTCTACCCCATCACCGAAACGCTCCCGACGAGCTTTGCAGTTAGCAGAGCTGGACGGGAGCGTTTTTGTTTGCCCTGCATGGGCACAATTTTCCCTGGTTTGTGAAATTCGGCAATAGAACTCAGAACGGAGCCCATGAAATGCGGGTGGTCGGTGCTTGGCTTTTATTCGTGTCGCTTGGCGGGATGGCTCAGGCACAGTTACCGACGTCGGGCGTCCAAGTTCCGGAGCTGACCGTTTTCGATCAAGCGATGACCTACTTCATGCAGTGGAAAGGAATCGAAGCAGGAACACTTGGCATCTCGTATCAGGGGCAGGTGGTCTTCCACCGAGGATACGGCTGGCAAGATCGGGACAAGACGACTCCGCTTCCGCCCAACGCCATGATGAGACTGGCAAGTGTCACCAAGCCGATCACGGCGGCAGCCGTGAACCGACTGGCGACAGAAGGTGATCTCAGTCTGGACGACTATGCCATCAATACGGGTCAAGCTGGAGGAGGAATCGTAAACCTACCGCCTTATCCAAGTCTGGGAGATCCGAGACTGAGCGACGTCACGGTGCGGCATCTGCTTCAACACCGAGGCGGCTGGGACCGCTCCCAAGCGCCGGACTATACCTGGCAGGACGTCCGCACGGCGCAAACCCTCGGTATTCCGTCGCCTCCCAGCGCGGAAGAAAAGATTCAATACATCCTGGGCAAGCCGCTTGAACACGACCCTGGTTCGACACGTGCCTATTCGAATGAAGGCTACATGATTCTCGGAGAGGTCATTGAGGAAACAACCGGCCGGGATTTTGCCGACGTGGTCCAGAGTCATGTCTTCGACCCGATCAATGTGCCTGCCCGAGAGGTGGAGTTGGGGCGGACCTTCCCGCAGGATCGCAATCCCCGCGAACCCTGGTATCAGTCGACCAACGACGGCCTGGCAACCAATGTGTTCGACCTCGATGGGCCGCGGGTTCCTTGGCCCGATGGCGGTTGGCATCACGAAGCAAGAGCCTCCAATGGAGGCCTGATCGCGTCGACCAAGGCGATCCTGGCCTACCTCGACGAGTACCAGGTGTCGGGCGACGAAATCGGCACCCTACGAAGCGGCAATGAAGGGGCCGATTGGAGATTGAATCACACGGGGAGCCAAAACGGAACGAATACGCTCGCTCGTCAACGTGGCGACGGCATTAGCTATGTGGTGATGTTCAACGAGCGACCCGAGTCGGGAAGCAGCTACACCTCACAGATGCGCACGGTGTTGGATACTCTGTTCGATCTACAAGAAGTATGGCCAGAAGCCCTGGTCGAGCCCGGCGATGGAGACGGGGACTCGTGGCTCACGACGGCGGACATTGAAGCCTTTGTGACTGCCGTCGAACTTGGAGATGAAAACGCATTTTTAGGGCTATATCCCGATGCCCAGTATCTGGCATTCGATTTCGATGACGACGGCCTTGTCACTCTCTCCGATGCCCAGCCGTTCGTGGATTACATGAAGTGGAGCGGATTTAGCGAAGATGAGTTGGCGATTGTGACGGTACCGGAGCCTGAGACTTGGGTACTCGCGATCGCTGCTACCGGGTTCGCGTTTCTGATACGTTCGCGTGGTAGGAAGGTTCAGCTCTCTAGTTAGAACCAACTCCAAACGGGCTGGAACTCCGGGTTCGAGAACCCTGATGTTCGGCTCTCGAATCAGTGTTTGATACAAGAGCCTGCTAAGTTGCGGGCGCGCATCGCTGAGGATAGCACGTCCAGTACTCCTTCGGTGCTTTTGTAGTACACTCGGTCTGATTGACTGAAGTCACGTGAGATTCGCCGTTTGCCGAAGCGGTAGTCTCCGCAGAGCGTCACCCATCTCCTTGAGTTGGCCAAACTCAAATGGCCAACACTGGACACGCCAAGCAGACTTATTCCAACCCCCCCCGTGTTTTTGCAGATTTGGGGAAGCGAGGCGATCGAATGAATCAGGAGGAGCGGATCACGGAGTTGCTCTCGCAAACAAAGCTGTCGGTCGGCGACTTCATGGAAATGGGCCAAATGGGCACGCTTCGCAAGATGTCTTTTATGCCTGGCGCCAAGCTACCACGACACGCCTTCCAACACCTGCAAGGGGCCAAGCGACTTCAGTTCATCACAATCGAAGGGAGCAAGATCTCGCCGGCTGACGTCGAAGACTTGGCGGCAATTCCCACGCTCAAACACCTCCATTTCGTCAACTGCCCCGTCAATAATGTTGCCGTCAAAGCTCTCAGAGGGCATCCTAGGTTAGCCCAACTGTGGCTCATAGGCTCCAAGGTGACAGACGCGGCGATGAAGCATGTAGCTGCGATTCCCAACTTGATGCGGCTGCGAGTGGAGGATTCAGCGCTCACCGATAAGGGCCTCCAGCATCTGGTCGCCGCCGAGAACCTCACTTCACTAGCCCTAAGGAACACGGCCGTCACCGATGAAGGCATCTTGGCACTCGCCCCGTTGCGGAAGTTGATGTTGACCCCAGGGCAAGTCACGGGGACCACCGTGACCGAGCAGGGCATCGACGCGTTATTTGCCGCCCGGAAGGCAGCAGTGCAAAAAAACAGGCCGGCAAAGAGGCCCGCCTCGCCAGTCGCCGAGAACGCGCAAGACGTCAGCAACGCCCGGCAGGTCCTCGCGAGCTTCTTCGAAGCGATGAATCAATGGGAGACTGAGTCGTACCGTAGTAGGGAAACCAGGACGAGGCCTGACGGCACTTTCGACGCTGGTAAGCGGAGAAAGTTCAGGAGAGAGCGGCTCGATTCCCTGCAGGAGATCTTTGATAAATATTGCACCACCAGGCATCGCAAATACGACCGTACCGCTGGCTTCAGTTACGGCTACCCTCCCGACTATGATCTCCAAATCGAGGAGATTGTCTCGTTGGAGATGCCCACCAAGAGTCGCATCGTCATCGAGACGAAGAAATCGGGCATCATAATGGAGAGGCGCCAGTATGTGCTGCTGAAAGTCAAAGGCGACTGGCTTCTGGACAACAAAAAATGGTGGTTCGACGGTGGCTGGCAGAACAGCATACTGTGATGCAGTGTTGGCCAATTGACAGAGTGGGCCACCCCCTTGGAGTTACATGGCCAACTCTGGGAGACCGACCCTTCTAAAGACCCACCCACCCGATAGCCCAGCCGCATGTCGGCTGGGTCGACGCAGTCGACAAGATGCCTTGAGGGGAAGAGTCCTTCTCCGAAACGGTCTGGGCTTTGGGAGGTGGTGCTTGTAGTTTCAGGCGTTCTCGTCGAGATCTGACCCAACCGACCGGCAGCGATCACTTCAGGGCATCTTGTTGCTTCGCAACCCAGCCGACATTCGGCTGGGCTTTCAGATCGGTGGGTCGGCCGGTCCTCTGATCGGGTGGCCGACGGTGCGACTCTGGCGGGATCTTGAATGGTTGGGTTGGCGGCTCTGGCTTCAAGGTACCGAACCCTCCGATCGCCTCACTCACCACGCACGAGCAGTTGCAGGTCCGCCGCAGCCCCATCGACAAGGCGGGTAAGCGATTCGGCGCTCGAGATCCGGCCGTTTCGTAGCGTGTACAGGCTGATTACCTTGATCGTGATCTGTTGGCCATCTTTCGCCTTCGCGTGCACCAGATGCACGTCAGCGATCCGATCGCCCTCGGCAACCACGGAAAGGTAGTCGAACCGAACGGCCGAGTACTCGTTTCGGAACAAATCGAGACGGGATTCGAGTTGCGATCGGCCAATCGTTGTATCGTCGATAACCTGCACGAAGTCTTCGGTAAAGTAACGGTCGGTGACCTTGGAATCAGCGTTCGGATCACATACCGCTTTCGCCATCTCATCCAGAAATGCCTCGGCCTTTTCACGATTCATTTCCCGGTTCTCCTCCGTTCGAGTCAAGTGTATGAGAAGGACAAACTAGGCGAAGCCTATCCCGCGAGTTTCGGTTGATTATAGCGGCTTCGGGCCAACGCTGTGGTTCCCATGTTGGTCCGTCCAAAGCTTGGGTAGCCGGGTGGCAGAGTAGTCGACCGCAGCCCCCGAGGTCGAAAACCCCAGGTATTTGGCCAACTCTGGGAGCGGGCAGTGATTGAACCTGGCAGTGAGCTGAACGAGTTCATGGCACAATGACACACCCTTCTGTATCGCTAAAGGTGATGCGTCGGTCGATGAAGTCGAAGCAGTTTTGGAGTTCGCCGAAAGTGCATTGGTCTGTTACACCTATGCGAGTTCGTAAGTTGCGAATGTGAGGTCGGGTGGTCCAACCTCGCTCCACTCTGGACCTCGCTGATTGACGGCGGTGCGGCGACCACTGCGGATTATTGGTTCCGTTAGTACCCGCGGGCGTGGACACCGCAGGACGAAAACAACTTGCTCGACATCCGGAACCGGCATCGCGGACGATCGACGAAAGACTCAAACAAACTACGCTGGTAGCGCGGTCTTGGACGTCGTCTACGCAAAGGTACGGAATTGCCAGGAACGTTGGCGGGTTGGAAACTGTCAATTCGCACCGGCCAGGTGACTGAGGCCAAACCGTCGGCCTTTCTTAAACGCAACAGTGTTCAACTCATCATCGCCGAATGAAATGCCACCTGGCTTCAAGCTGTCGTCGTGGACTTCGATACCAACGTACAGAATACCCGGTGTTCCTTCTCGCGTGAGATAAAAGAAAGTCGCAGTGGCAAACGGTTTGACTTCGCTTGTCGCGGCATCGAAATGCAAGAGAAGGTCTTGTTCGTTGATTCGACCTTCATTCTTGAGAGAATCAATGGACGTTTGTTTTAAGTCGGCTTTCCACCGCGACTTGGGCAACTCCCAGGAGTGTAGATCGATGGGACGTAGAACGAACACCACCTTCTCGTTTTCTCCCTTTATTTCGTCTCCCATCATGTCGTAGCCTTCCTTTGCCGCCCAATCTCGAATTTTCTGTAGTTTGTCATCTGATAGGTTGTCATCACGCCAACGTTTCGGCATTGACGCAACTCGTCCCGTATCGAGGTCGTAAAAGACGTTTCTGCTCAAAGGGCGACGTACGGATTCCAGGATCCAGTTACCCGTACCGCCGTCGGTCTTCAGCTGCGTATTGCCCAAAGTGCTTTCCGTTGGGGGTAGAACTGGTAGAGGCAACAGATTTACTTCGTGAAAAGCTGCATCATCCGTCAATTCCTGCCCGTGTTGTTGCCACCACTGGGCCCAACGCTCCGCAACTTGATGAAAGAGAACAGACTTTGCATGCTTCTGACTCGGGAAATCGTTGTCGTTAAGAAATATGTGAAAGATCTCTTCTTCGCCAAAACCTTCACCGGTCAATGAATGAAGCGCGCCAAAGAGTTCACGCACAGGTCTGCCAAATCCGTATTCATTACCTTCATTTCTTGACTCCAAATCATGCTGTTGCATGAATCGTGTCAACGCTTCATCGGTGCCATCAACGCCGAGTCCCATGTCCGATCCTGGACGACGCAACGTTTTAGGTATGGATCTGATCAGGCCAGGAACCGCACGCTTGTCATCAATTGCACGAAGAATGAAGCCGAGACAACGAAGCATTGCATCACTACTCGTGCGGTCAAGTTCATCGACCAACTGCGGCACGGCATCTCGCCCAAGTGCCACGATCTTTCTAAGTTGATTTGCCCATGCGTCACTATACTTGTCAGGTCCCGTATTCATGTCTTCAAGGTCAGTAAGCAGGTCCCCCACGGGAGTGTCTTTGCGCAGCGTTGCGGCCTCCGGCTGGCTTGGCGTACCTGCTCTATTTTCGGCCTCGCGGCGAGCCTCATCGCGAATTCTGCTGCCAAGAAGCGCGTCGGGGTCCGCCACGAAAGAGGGCTCTTCCGTTGAACCAATGACAAAGTTGTGTTCTACAGTTTGACCATCGCCGACTTGCAAGTAGACCGGTGCAGCGTTCCCGCTCATCAGATATACGTAGTTGCGCCCCGGGGCGACGCGCAAACGATAAGTACCATTTGCATTTACTTTCGTAGAAGTCGCGGCAGCCCCAGTCCTTGGCCTCGCCGGACCGTAGTGGGCAACAAAAAGTTCGGTTTGACTTCCTTCAACGGGTCGATTGGTCGCCGGATCAATGATCTTGCCGACAACAACCCCTCCCCGGGGCATACGAATATCCATTCCCATCAACCGTCGGCCCTGCTCTGCTTTTAATGCTTTGATAGCCAATGGCATTCGTTCCGGTGCGACCGCCCAGATATTGTAGTGGTCGTTCGTCATCCGTAGTTGATACTTTCCGTTGGCATCGGCTTTCGTTGTGAACCAGCCGTGTCCCACGATCCCTTGCGCCTGAACTTCGACATTCGAAAGCGGTTCTCCGGAAACCAAGTCGACGACCTGCCCTTCCACGATCGCGGGTGGGAGAAGCGTAATGTCAACTTGTTGCGGAATCTGCGAGTAAGTTCCTTGTGTGATCGGGTAGTCTGGATGCGTGACTGAAATAGGGCCTCCGCTCACAACGCTAACGATTCCCCTGTCAGGGGAGATAGTTTGAGTGTCTTTCCAGTTCCATGGTGCGAGGTCGGCAATATTGTATCGACCGTGACTGTCGGTCTTTGCCATGAGGACTCCGGGAATCGGATGCTCTACGCATTGCGTTGAGATTACGGCGTCGGCAATTGGGCTTCCGTTTGCGTCGGTGATCGTTCCACTCAAAGAAGCCGTTGTCGATTTCATAGCAAGGTCGATCTCACTTTCGTTCGACTGACTTAAATTACGAATCAGTGACGCAAAACCGGGCTTCGCAACTGCCAGCACGAGCCGTCCTTCCTTGCCAAGGTGGGGCACTTCCTTGAGTGAGAAGCGACCATTCGAGTCAATGGTCGTCTCATCCTTTAATTTGGGTTTCGCGTTCCATGCTGGATAGAAATAAAGCTTCACCTTCGCACCCGCTTCGCCGATTCCGGAAATCGAATCGTAGACAACCGGGGCCTGAGCCTGGGAACGACTGACGCTCACAGCTCCCAAGAGAAACATCGCAAGTGCGGCACAGGAAACGATGCCACCAGCTTGCCGGCGATTCAGCCCGTTACTTGCAGCGTTTCGCCCCACCGCTTCGATGCGTCTCAGAACTTGCGAGCGACGAGCCATTGAGAGTGCAGCCACCGAGCTTTTGCCGGTAACGCGAAGAGCCAATGTTGCAAGCACGCGTCTATACAATTCTATGTCGCCAAGGTATCCAGCGGCTTTTGCGTCGCACAGTTCATCACATGCGTCAGCATGGGCAACACGAATTCTCCATATTAGAGGATGAAACCACAGCAACGCTTGCAGCAGGATCAGTAGGTGATTCCAACGAAGGTCATTCGCCTGAGAGTGCGCAAGTTCGTGCGCCAAGGATGCCCGCAACTCCTGTCGTTCACTGAGTTCGCATTGGCGAGTCGGTATTAAGATCCGTGTTCGCCATGCGCCAACGTTGCAGGGTGAATGGATTTCGTGGCTGTGGCGGACGTCGATCGGCCCCGAATGACCGAGTGTTGCGGCAATCGCACTTGCTTGAGTTTGGACCTCCGCGGGTGCCGTTGACGCTCGACGGTACAGCGAGAGGAGTCCAAATGCACCAACCAGCCAGGTCGACGAAATGAACGCTACTCCCATGGCCCATGCAGTCACGGCGCAGCCGAAGAGGCTCGGAGTGCGGCTGCTAGCTTCTCTCGCGGCCGACAGCCAGCTCTCGACGGTTGCGTTCCATTTCCGATTGTCAGACTTAACCACCGGAGTAGAGGTGGCCTCTTCCCTAAGGGTCCGTTCAGCTGATTGCTGGTCGGGCAACGTTGCTGCTGCAGGTGGAGAGTGGCTTTGTGGTGGTACGGCTGTCGCACCACCAGCTTGAGACAGGCCCGTAGTGTTTCCATTAGCACCCGTCTGACCTGCGTCCAGTCCCATGTCACCATCGGCCGCCGCGGGGAGAAGTGGAAGCTTCAGTCGATACGGAGTCTGGCTAAGCCCAAACACTACTATCAGTCCGATAGCGGAGGTTCGCCATACCAAGATCCTAAATCTAGGATTGCGCCGGCTCCACGCAAAGTGGCAGACCCAGGCGAACATGAGGATGAAAGTAATACGGACAAGTGTCAGCAGAATGTTGTGTTGCGGACCGACGCCGCCATCCACTAGCCAATTCAATGCGGACGACATCTTCGCCTCCCCGGTCAGTTTTGTTTTCGGTCATCGGCCAAGCGTTTGAGTTCGAGTAAGTCGTCCTTGCTGAGTTTCTCCGCACGAATGAGATTAAGGACGAGGTTTTTTGCCGAGCCCTCGCAGTAAGCATCAACAATTTCGCGTATGGTCGAACGAAACGCCGCATTGCGACGCGTTACCGCCTTGTAGCGGTACGCCTTCCCAACCTTCCGACGCGAGATATGGCCCTTCTCAACTAATATCGCGAGGTAGGAACGTAATGCAGGGTTCTTGATGGGCTCAGGAAAGAACTCTTGAACCTCACTCGGTTTCAATTCGCCGTGCTCCCAAAGGATTTGCATCACAGCGAGCTCGCCTGGTGTAAATCGCGGCATAGGATGTCCTCCTGTTGTGCAGAATATACTGCACATGGATCGCTTTGTCAATCAGTTCCTCGCTTGGCTCAATGAATCAGTAGCCCGTCTCGGTGACGCACCCGCAAGAGATTCGGTATCAAGCATTAGCGCGTGGCGGTGAAATAGCCCGCTGCGAGTTGAGGCTCTCTTTTCCCGCAGTCGGTTGAATCGAACGATCAAACAATCGTAAGCTGCTAATCCACAGAGGTGAAACAGACCAATGCACTTTCGGCGTTTGGCTTCGTGCGTTCGGCGTGAAACATCGACGCACAAAAAAGTGCCAATGTCGAGCCGTCCTTAGTGACGGCTGAAGCGCCCACCTGGAGTTCTCTTTGGGGTCGCCAGGGTTGGTGAGCGAAAGCAAGCATTCATCCTTTGTGCAACAGAAGTTCACCTATCTCCCTGTGTTGGCCATTTACTGTTGGCCAATACCGCACGTGCCGCGCGGACTTTGGGTAAAAACCCCCCGTGTTTTTGTAGTGTTGGCCAAATAACAAAGTGGGCCACCCCTCCCAGTTAAATGGCCAACTCTGGGAGCTCGACCCTTCTGCAGACCTCATCGCCTGATAGCCCAGCCGCATGTCGGCTGGGTCGACGGAGTCAACAAGAAGCCTTGAATGGAAGATTCCTTCTCCGAGACGGTCTGAGCTGACGGTGGTGCTTGTAGTTTCAGGCTTTCTCGTCGAGATCTGACCCAATCGACCGGCGGCGATCACTTCAGGGCATCTTGTTGCTTCGCAACCCAGCCGGCATGCGGCTGGGCTTTCAGGGGCGGAGACCCACGGGCTGAGTACCACGCCTCGTGGCGGCTTTTTGGGGTTTTGTCGTTCGGGCGTATGTTGGGTTGGGAAGATCCCGGATATTTCGGTGATTTTTTCGGTAAATCCGCAGGCAGCGGGAGTGACTAGGTAGGGAGATTCGAGAACTGTATGCCTGAGCACGCTACCCCCGATTGCTACGACCAGTTTGTGGCCCTGTTCGCTAGGCACGAGCGTGCCGTTCGGGCCGTGGTCCGGTCGATGCTGCCCTCGTCGCAGGACGTCGACGATGTGATGCAGGAAGTGGGCCTGGCGTGTTGGCACAAGTTTGCCGATTTCCGACCGGACGATTCAAAAGACGCGTTCTTCAAGTGGGCCTGCGTCGTCGGGAGGTTCGAGGTGCTGAAGTACCGCCGCAAAAAGGCTCGCGACCGATTGGTGCTCAGCGACGAGACCATTGGGTTGCTATCCGCAGACGCCGAGCAGCGAGCCGGTTCCATGGAGCATGAGCGACTTGCCATCGAGGATTGCCTGGGCAACTTGCAGCCCGCGGATCGACGCCTGGTTTTGAGCATCCACGCCCGCGGAGATTCCGTGGCTCGCATCGCTCGACAGTTAGGCCAAAGCGTGCGTCGACTCTACAGCAGAGTCAATGTACTCCGCGACATCCTGGGCGAATGCGTGCGTCGTAAGCTTGCAGAAGGGGAAGGTTGACATGAGCGACGAACTCAAGGCGCTTGCCAGGGCCTATGCCGACGGAGAAATTACCGAGTCGCAGTTAAAGCGATTGGAGTCGATTCTGCAAAGCGATGCCGAGTCGCGGCAGCAGTACCTGCAAGAGCTCAATTTCATCAACGTGTTGGAAGATCTGTCGATGTCTGCTGAGTCGCAGCTTCCAGGCGAGGTGCGTGATACGCATCGTGTTGGGATCCCCTACAAGACCGTGATACGCGGGGCTTGCGTTGCCGCAGCGCTGTTGCTGGTCGCGTTCTTGGTGATTAACAACGGTGGGATCACCCAGTCTGCCATGGCCGCCGTGCAGCGATCGATCGACGTGACCGCAGAGAAGACGACCCGTAAGTATCGAATGCAGATCGAACGTCGTGAGCAGGGCACAACGATCAGAACGAGCGCCGACCTGTACGTGCGAGGCAACGACTGTTTCGCACTGCGACATCCCAGCCCCCTGCCCGGGGAGAGTGTCTGGATGGGCAGGCACGATGGCGAGTCGTGGATTGTGACCGCGATGGGTCCCGTGCTGAAAGGTGACCACACGCTGCACCGTCGTGTGACTCGCGATGAACTTGATGTACCCAGCTTGGACCTTTCGACGCTGTTGACGCGGATGATGTCGAGTGGATACCAGCTGGAAACATTGAGCGACGAAGAGATTGCCGGTCCCGACGGGCGCGTTTTCGAATGCCAGCATATTCGTGCCGAACGCAAGACGGCCGATCAACCAGACCTGCCAGCAGCAATCGAACTGTGGGCCAGTCGGGAATCGGGAATAGCCGTAAAGCTGATCGTGCGCTGGGCTCTGGCAGACGGTGACACGGGTAAAGAATTGGTTGTGATGAGCTTTCAGGGCGATGAACCCGAGCTGTCCGATGCTTGGTTCACGGCCGAAGGACACGTTGCTCAAGAACAGAGCGATGGTCCACCGCAGGACGACGTGGATCGTTGATGAGCTTCTATCAAGGGAAGTCAATGTCAATGCATCACCAAATGGCAGTTACCGTGGCGACCGTTTCGCTGCTGCTTCCGCTCAGCGCTGCTGCTCAGTCCGGCGACCGGCCCAAGCCGAGTCAAGCATCGGAGATTCTCTCGGCACTCGACAAAGACGGTGATGACAAGATCAGTCCAAGCGAGGCGCCGGATCAACTGAAGCAAAACTTCGCGATCATCGATCGAAATAGCGACGGAGGAATCGATCTATTCGAACTCAAGGCCATCCTTGCTTTTGCAGCTGGCCAACGAGAACCCGATCGTTCCGGCGCGGTTCAAGGAGCCACGACCGAGACGGATTTGACGGCCCGCGGACCTAGCTTTGGCACGGTCAATACGAAGCAAGTCATGCGGATGCGCTCGCTATCGTCGGACGAGGATCGACCCTTCTACATGCTCAATCTAATTAAGTATCGAGAACGTGCTGTTTACCGCGACGGCCGCGAGACCAATCTGACGGGCCGTCAGGCGAATAACCTCTACTCACCCTTTGAATTTCTTTCCGAGATCGGCGCCGAGATCGCGTACGTGGGTGAAGTGAATGCTCAGCAGGAAGGCAGCAGCCCGAAGTGGGAGACCGTCGCGATCGTTAAGTATCCAAGCCGGGCAAAGTTTTTCGAAATGGCCGGGAACAAAGGCTTTCAGGCCCGAGCAATCCACAAGGATGCCGGCATTGAGGTCACGCAAGTCGTCGTGACAGAGCGTGTTCCCTGGACCGCTCCGGCGAACGCGGCTCGTGCTCTAGCGGACGATGAAGAGAAACCCGTCACGTTGTTGCAACTGGTGAAATACCGCGACGTTGCCGACTACCCCGCCGGCTCGACGGAAGGAAAACGCAGCGGCCGCGAGGCGATGGAGCTCTACGAAGATGCCGTCGCCGGGATTCTCAGCGACGTCGGCGCAGAGCGGATCATGAAGCTCGACGTCGAAGGAGTCTTTATCGGCGACGGTCGAGAGTGGAGCGAGTGCCGACTGATTCAGTATCCCAACCAACGTGCGTTTCGCGAATTTGAGGAGAACGCCCAAGTGCAAAAGGTGCTGCATCATCGAACTGCGGCGATTGAAGACAGTTACAAGCTGCAACTGAGAACTCAGATCGACTGAGCGGTTACCGTCGACAACTCGGATGCGTACAGAATTCAGAGGTGAAGTTTAAATCCCTATTCATAGGAGCGTCTGATGCAAGTTGAAGTCCGAAGGAAGAGCATGGCTGTCGGGATCTGGTTCGCGGGGGCCATGCTGGCAGCTTCGGCGGCGAACGCGGCGTCGTTCAACTTCGAGCTGCGAGAGCTGCTCCCGGATGAGAACCCGTTCGCCAGACTCGTCTACGTCTGCCCGGACTGCACGCTAGCCGAGTTTGACGCGATTCCACTTCCCGGCCCCAACTGGGAGAAGAATGCCACCGCCACCAGCGCTCGATTGTTCCTGGCAGACTCGGAGTCCAACATTCCACCCGTCCTGGACCCCAGTATTCCGACGGAACTCGACTTGGTTCCAACCATCCCGGGTCCTGACCTCTTCCTGTACGCGAAGGTTTTGGGCGGCGTGTTCGTTGGTTTCGACCCTGGCAGCGGCATTCCAGTCCTCGAGGGCCAGGTCGCTCGGGGAACCACCATGCAGTGGAATGCCGGTCGGGTGATTCACAAATCCGTCTCGCCAAGTGGGGACGAGTACGTGCTGTTCTCGATCGACGAGGAGTACTCCCAGGCGTTTGACGTCGACGCGGTGGGCGGTATGGCCGGCGTGCCACTGGCCCCGGGCTGGACGTACACCAGTGAGTTGCTCACTTCGGACTTTGCCATTGGTACGCCGACCGGCATCGCAAGCGTGCTGCTGCCCGGAGGCGGCGTCTCGACGTGGCAAAAAGTCGTGCCCGTGCCGGAGCCTTCGACCGGCCTACTCGCAGGAATCGGGTTCATCGCCCTCGGACTCATGGCCCTTCGGGCCCGTCGTCGGAGCCGCTGAGCTATCTTTCCGCGAGCGGGCAACGGAACAATAGTGGCCTTCGACTCGCGTCCCAATACACTCTCCATGGCAGTTCCCTCGTCCTGGCAAGGTTTTGAACTCACAAACTTCCTACCAGGCAGGGGCTGCCAATTTCAAATCTGCGCAATATTCAGAACGTTATCGGATTAGAACCGCAGCACGCCCCCGATTGAAACCGTCTTTGCTTGCCCGATGCAGGGTTGGCCAAATGACTGGGAGGGGGTGGCCCACTCTGTTATTTGGCCAACACTGGAGAAATTTCTTGACTCCTCTTAGGCCGAGTTGTAGACTCCTGCTTGGCAAGGCTGGCAATTTTGTGTCCCAGTTATCTGTGCTTTGCTTGCTAGGTCTGATCGAGAGCCTAAAGGACCGCTAGTTAATCCAAACGACCCTTCAATTTTTTCTGTCTGTGCCGTGCTGGCCGATGGAGATGATTGAAGGGTCGTTTTTTTGTCTCCGGTGGGTTCTTCGATGAGCCCTCAAAAAAGCAAAGAGTCCTTGGAAGCGGTGTACCATGCCTAGAATTTATCGTGTCGCCATCATCGCATTGACAATCTTCTTCTTTGTGGGAATGCATACCCAACGTTGCATGGCAGTTCTGATCGACTTCGAAGACGGCGTCGGACAGGATGTCGTGATCCCTAGTGACCATTATGCAGGGTTGACGTTCAGTAATGCGGTTTGGATTAGCACGGGATTTCATGATGGTTTTTTTGGCCTAGGTGTGGATGCGGGCATCGTTGCCGGCAACAACTGGGCTTTCCCAGGCACCTCAAGTCCGATTGTCGTTGAATTTGCTGTGCCGTTGTCGGAAGTCTCAATTGACGCATTCGATGTCCAAGATCGTGGAGCACAACTCGAAGCGTTTGATGCTGGCGGTTCATCGCTTGGTATCGACAGCTTTTCGACTACTTCTTCCGCACAGGATGTGACACTTTCGGTAAGCAGTTTCGGCATCGTCAAGATTGAACTTACGCAACTTGTCAATGCCACCACCAATGGCGATGGTCTCGGATGGGACAATCTCAGCTATTCACCTGTCCCGGAACCCTCCACAATATCCCTGGCAATAGCAAGCCTCCTCTGCTTGGTTGGCGTGAGGCGAAGACTGCTCTAACAGTACACGCCCATCCATCTACCGTCGGCTGACAGGCTTCGACGACGTTTACGACGTCGAGTGGAACAGCCATCGTTCAGAGTCGTGACTGCCGCATTGAAAGCCTGGTCGCACAACTTGCTTTCACGAGAAGAGGCGGCAGAGATGTCGAGCGCAAGTTCCACCGCGTAACGAACCATCCCAACGTCGTAATGATCTCGAAACTCGTTCCAATTCAGTACAACGCGAAGTGCCTCCCAAGCTAGGTCGAGTTTGTTAGCGGCAAGATGAAGTCTCCCCAGAGAGAGATGATCGGACTTGCATTCACACGAGTCAGCCGGTCGCAGAGCGATCATCTGTTTTGCAGCTTCGATTGCTGCGTCAATCTGGCCTAGGAGAGGTCGGTAGTATCGCAGGTTAGAAAGTGTCTCAAGCGACACATCCTGCAACGCCTGCCATTCATCAAGACGAGAACGCCCCTCGGTGATACGCCCCGTCTTGAGCGCTTCGTCAACGATCTCGCCTGGAGTAAGTTGGCCCATACCCCCATTCTACCGCCGGCTAAAGGAGGCGGCTGGAAATGCAAGCGTTGGTTGGCCAATTCTGCAGCTGTGTGACATTTCACGACGGCCCCGCGGCCAACGGCATTCCACGAACAATCGCGAAAATGTCGTGAAATGCGGGGATTTGGTCTGATAAAAGTTTGCAACCGTGCGACGAAGTGGTTAGACTCCCCACCAGAATAGCTATCTTTCGTCGGAAGACGAATATTCGCGGCGTCTTGTCTGCTCGCCGGGCAGCGAGGGGCGTTTCGTCGCGCTTCTTGATTGCAGGAACGGCGGGGCCTGGCATCTTCGATACGGACGGCTGCGCTGTCCTCGTTCGTATCGCCGCGTTCAGTTGCACCTCGAACCAAGTCAAACAGGAGTTAGCCTAATGACGAGGAAGACAGGGTCTGCGAAGTGGGGATCTTTGGTTACGCTGACCGTGGCGTTATTCGCCTTCAATGTTGCTCGGGCCGGCGACACGTACTACCTCGACTTCGCTCCTTCGGTAACCGGCTCGGTCTACGCGTACTCGATGCCGGAAAAGGAAGCGATTGTCGAGGGTCTCGAGATCATGTACGCCGAGTTTCCAATGACTTTCACGCTGGACGAGCCGACCAGCGGTGCGTACAGCACCGTGAGTTTAAACTCGGCCGCGATTGGAACTTCCTCGGGCATCGACTTTCGTGATCTTTCCGCCGTCGACACTGCTGGAGTCAACGCGCTGGATGGAATTGAATTTGCCTCGCCCGGCTATAGTCCGAGTTCCACTGAGATTGTTAAGGCAAGCATTAACCTTGCTGGACACGAGATCGGCCACCTTGAGGGGCTTCGTCACCACGATTCTTTCACGCCCGTGGGGGCCGGCGTACCGTTGGGCGCGATCGCCGCAGGCTTCACGCCCGCTTACCCTGGACCAACCAGCGCCTTTCTTTCCGGAGAGGAAGTGATGTCGCTGACCACCGCTACGGCTGGCGGAGGTTTTTCACTCGCCAAGCTTACCGGTGATCTGATAATTGGGCAGCGTTCGGCCCAGAAGTTGACCTTCAACATGGCGCCAAATTTCTATACTGAATCGGCGATTGAGACCGGCCCACACGACACACCCGAGACTGCCATTCCACTACCGCTGTTGACCTACGGGTTGCCTAACCTGGCGCCCGATGGCACGCCGGGAGCAGGCGAGTCTTTCGTGGCCGATATGATTTCGGTTTCCGGTGATATCGATCTCGATACGGATGTAGGCAGTGGCGAGTCAGATTACTATTCGTTCTTCGGCATCGAAGGCAGCCACGTGCAGATTGAGGTGATGTCGGAGATCATCGACACCTCGCGGATTGGCGTCGACGTTTTTGACACGGCGGTGGCCATCTTCGATTCCGACGATTTATTCCTCGACATTTACTACGGTGACTTCACCAACAACAACGAAATCGAGAGCACCGACGCGCTGATTATCGACTTAATCATCCCCGAGACCAAAGACTACATCATCGAGGTTTTCCCAGCGTTGTTCGGTCCCACCGAGATTGGCGACTACGAACTGTACGTTTCCCAGTTCCGCATTGTGCCCGAGCCCTCGTCGTTCGCTCTGGCCTTCATCGGTTTGACGGGGCTAGCCTGCTTCAGCCGTTTTCGCAGAAAACGATAGCCCACGCGAAACGAAAACGAGAGGCGCAATTCGGTTGGCACGTCTGGTTTCTGGCGCTAGATCAATTGATGTTCCCGCCAACCTGCAGGGCGTGTTCGAGTCTAAGAGTTCGATGCGCCAGCAAATCTTGCCTCTACGTTTGCATGGGTTGTCGGTTGGGGTACATTCAACTGTAGTTGCCTGCTCGCCAAGTCGGTTGCTTCACCCTTCTGCCTCCTTCTTTTCTGTTCGGGAGCGACGCTATGGGAATCCTTTCCTGGATTGTGTTTGGGCTCATCGCCGGGGTATTGGCCAAATGGATTATGCCGGGGGATGACCCGGGCGGGATTATCATTACCATTCTCATTGGAATCGCGGGGGCGTTTGTCGGTGGGTACGTC
Source organism: Pirellulales bacterium (assembly GCA_965227275.1). GTDB lineage: Bacteria > Planctomycetota > Planctomycetia > Pirellulales > JAEUIK01 > CAZNXE01. The sequence goes on from CBDDFU010000001.1 coordinate 5,439,655, forward strand.
GGAACATTGCTCGGTCTGGGAACCGTCGATGGCTTTGATCTACGTAGCTTCTTCATCGCCGTCCTGGGCGCAATCATCCTGTTGGCCGGGTACCGGGTGATTAAGAAGAGTTGAGCACCGGGACCCAAAGTCGACGATCTGCTCGAAGTTCCACGGCTGCCCCGGCGTACGACACTCGCGCAACGAAATGCTCCATGGATAGACCAAGCACGGAGGAGAACGAATCGACCGATGTCGCCGCACCTCTGCGCGATCTGATCAAGCCAGAGAAGCCGAGTCTCTACATTCCCGTCAGCGGTCTGTTGATCCTGGGCTTGGATTGGTTGTTCTTCTCGTCCAATGCATTGTCCGGAGGGCTAGCGACGCCACTGATCGTCGTGCTGGGGTTCATCACGGGCACTGCAGGCACATTCATCCTGCAGCGGTGGTTCGCCGAAGACCCCTGGTGGAAGGCCGCAATCAAAGCGTTGATCGCCGGAGTCGTCGTCGGAGCGCCCTGGCCCATTGGCGGTACGATCCTCGGCGGCTGGGTATTGCTCTCTTCCGGATTGCGGATGGGAAAGAAGTAGGGATGCCGCTGCTCGTTCCGGTCACCTCAGTGAAGATTCCGTCTCAGAATGACTTCTTCAACCGAAAATGAACGAGAAACCCGGAGGTGGGCCGCTCTCGCTGGTTGCCAACACTTGGCGACTCTCGATAATTGGCGGTCAAGTTCTGGTTTCAGTTTTGGGTTCAAGTCGAGCTAGAAGTTAGCAATCGGTCGATCGGGCTCACGAATACCGATAGGCAGCAAAGCGATTGCTAATTCAAGCACGATGGAGAGGAATGCGATGACCACCATCCTGCGAAGTGTCGGCGGATTAATCGCGGGCCTGCTGGTAGCGTTTGGGTTGGTCGTGGCCGTCGAACTGTTCAGCTCGATCGTGCACCCGCTTCCCCCGAACTTTGGTGGAACGCAGGAAGAGATTGGCGCGCACGTCGAGCGCTATCCTGCTTGGGTGTTGGCCGTAGTTGTTCCGGCCTGGGCGGCCACGGCATTCGCCGGCACCTGGATTGCTGGCCGCGTGGCAAACCGACGAAGCGCCGCCCTCGTGGGGCTGCTGACGGTGGCGGCTCTGGTGTTTAACCTATCGATGCTCCCCTACCCCATCTGGTTCAAGGTGGGGTGTCTGATCGCCATTCCCGGCGGTATAATCCTCGCCCTGCTCCTCTCAGGCCGTCCTTCAGCCGCCGCCGTTGAAATGGCTGGCTGAGTTGGCTGCTTGTGTGGCCTTTTTTTGTTCAGCGCCACCTAGTCTGTTGGTTTGGAACCTACGGGAACCTTCTTCCAGCCCATGGCGACAGGATCGAACCCATAAGGAAATTTCGTGTTTGCGTTGTAGGTTGGGGGTTCGTCGTAATGAGTACCATCCAAATGAACATTGTTGGTGCCCGACAAGTCGGCGTCTTCGAACCGAGCACCATCGATGTTGGCACTTTGGATCCTCCCCTCAATGGTCGCACCAGTACAGTTGGCATTCTTCAGCGAAATGCATTGAAAATCTCCGACCAAGGTTGCTGCTGACAAATCTGCGTTTTCGAAGGTGGCAAGCTGAAACGAAGTGCGTCCGCTACCAACTCTAGCGTTCCTCAAGATGGCGTTATTGAAACTGGCACACTGAAACGAGGTTCGATCTCCGCCCAAGGTAGCGTTGCGAAGGTCGGTATTGTCGAACACAGCGTGTTCAAACGCGTCTGAATCGCCCTTGAGAACAACGTCTCTCATGTTGACGCCTACGAGTTGTGCAGCCGCATGGAACCCGTCGGGTCGCGAGCGTCGAGTTGACTCTGCACGCTTATCAGCTCTATGGCGCATTTCTTCAACGGATAACTGAGAATTGGCGTTGGCGCATCGAATCTGCCACATCTCAAGTTTCTTTTGATATCGCTCCGAAGATCGGTACCAGGCAAGAAAGATTGCGATGAACGCGGTGGCGACAAGCACCGTCTTTGAGGTGAACCGTAGCGGTCCTAAGTTGACTACATCCGCTTCATCCATCGATGTCGCTCCAATCGCCGTGGTCCTTGGTTCCAATCACAACTCGGTCGCTCGCGCCGCTGCACTGTAGCTGACCGGACCTCAACTTCGATATGATGGCATCAATCGGATATGGGCTCAAATGAAGAAGTCATTTATATTGTTCACGGCCCTTCTCACCAGATAGATGCAATTGTTTCGCTCACTTGGAGTGGCAAGAAGTTAGCCGTGGTGAAGTTATAGCAGCAGAGGTCTTGTCCACCGTCCCCGTGAGGCTGATAGGTCAGACATCGTCGGTTGGCCCACACTTCTGCGAAGGGCATTGCGGAGTGTGGTATTTCGGCGGCCTCTTATCTGCGGTACAGCCGCTTGGAGATGAGTCGCATTAAGCGGTCTGCTTCTGGAAGTTTGAATGACGTGCGTTTTTCAAGCACCAGCTCATTCAAGGCAGAGACGAGAAATAGTCGCGCTTGCATACCGTGCGTCGATCGAGACACGACCGGATTGGCTGCCAGTGTCGTAGCGAATATGTCTCGTAGCGCATCGTAATAGTTAGGGGCAGGACGATTGAGCTTGAGAATGCTCCGCGTCCATTCGGGCACGTAGTGATGGAGCAAGCGAGGGCTCACCAACGGGTGCAGAATAATAACATCGTGCGCCTTGTGGGCGATGTTGATCGCTTTGTCGCGGATCTCCGATTCGGTTTGATCGTCGATCATGTGATCGCGTTCAAATTGATTCAGCTCGTACTCCAGTTCTAACGTGCTTGCTTGGATATCGTGTCCCATCGGGAATACGGACAGGATCATATGCTGGCAGATGGCGTGTCGCTCACGAGGTGTCAGATCTTCCAAGTGCTGTAATGCGGCCATGTGCAGGTTGCTGGCAATGTACCTAAATAGCTGACGTTGCCTTTCGGTTTTGTTTCCGGCTACGCGGGCTCGCCGGTGCATCGAGTTCACACGAGAGATGGCATTTCGAACGGCCTGACTGTCGAATGGATACGAGTAAACAGCGTGCAGATAGGCATACGTTCCAGCGACGCGACTCATCGGGCGAGTTTCGATCTTCTTCGAGTGGTTCACGCCCTCAACGAGATCGGGGATGCAAAGTGTACGCAACGCGCTGGCTATGTTCGCGCTGGCGAATCGGACAAATGTCATTCGCCGAACCGCCTCGCAGATGATCTGGCGACTGTAATTCCAAAGTTCGTTTCGCCGCGCGGGAGAGTGGTGCGCGTGGAGTGTTTCTTGCAGCAGCAGGTCATCGTGCGCGTCGTGCTGCTGGTGGCTCGCAACGTTTGGAACGACTGCGAAAAAACTGGATAGATTCGGCAAAAGCAATCTGTCGTACATGGCGCTATCGCATTCAGAGTGTGAAATACTCTCATTCGGTGGCCGGCTTAAGCTGGCAACCCAAAATTTGCTGGTATTTCCATACTAATCCCCGATGGTCCCGATCAGCATCGAGAATCGCTCTTGCGACCACCCATTGTCCGTTGTTGTTGGCCCGTAAGCAGTTATGTTCAGCATCCGCCTAAAGTGCGGGGGGTAAGCTGTTCGGAATGGGTGCGTCGGGCTACGAATCCCGCCACCGCAGTTTGCCAAGAACCGTTAGCCAATACTGGGCAAGCCGTCTTGCCATCACGTGAGAATGCCTGATCGTCCCACACTTGGCCAACGGTGCGGGCAGCAGAGTATCACCGAGGGAACTTTTTACGAATCCAATGCATCCAAACCAGGTCTAGTGGCACTACAGAGCGTATCCGGTGCTGGGTTCGAGGAAACGCTTCGCACCTGAAGCGAATGCAGGTGAAATTTGTCGCGTCCTGAAATCGGCGTCTCGGTCGATGGGACGGTTTCAACTAGACCAGGAACTTCTTCCAATTCTTAGGGGATCAGTGACATGAAGATGACGATGGTGTTGTTTATTCTGGGTGTCTGTTTCGTATTCGCAGCAGGCTTTTTCTTTTACCAACGTAGCCAGTTGGCAACCGAGTTCTCGGCGATTGAAGCTGATCGCTACGTTGCTGAACAGGAGATGAATCAGGAGATCGATCAACTTGGGCAAGCCAACGAAGATACTCGCTGGCGATGGCTTGAATTGGGCAATGACGCAGCCAGGGCAGAGTTCAGCATGCAGAAAAATGGAGTCGCCAGTATTGGCTGTCTGGTCGTCGGTGTCGTGGCGGGGTCGGTCGGCTTTGTTCGCATGAAACGCAAGCCGGCATCAACGCCCCAGGGGTGACCAGAACTCGATCCACCGTGCTCGATCGATGAACCCGTAATGTCCGGCACCGGGCCAAACATGAGAAGTTGCCGCAGGTAATCGGCTGGCGACATGCGCCGGCATCTGTGGTGAGATGATGTCGTCAGCATCGCCATAAAATACGTCGAAGGGTTGCTCGACCTCCTCCAAGTCGAATCCCCAATCCCACAGGGCCATCGTCATTTCGTATAGTCCCTCTTCATCTTGAACGATGCCTGCGGTGAAGTTCGCTTCGAACATTGCGCGATGCGCAGCATCGGACAGGAACGTTTCGGCATCCGACGGGTCGTCCTCGGCCATGGCTTCGACAAAACTGCCAATGTCCTGGTGTGCTTTCCTCACGTCGGCCTTGTAGGCCCAGCGAATGATGTGGTGAAAGTGACGCAGCTTGACGACCAGTTTCAGGTCTCGCATCACCAGCATTTTGGCAAACCCATCCTGCTCGAAGGGACCAACCGGTGAGGCCAGCACCCCGCGGGTGACACGCTCAGGAAGATGAAACGCAATGGATAGAGCGTGTGGCCCGCCTCCGGAGTGCCCCGCCACGGCGAACTTTTCGTAGCCCAGATGATCGGCCAACTGCTCCATGTCGGGGCCCCAGTCAGACATCGTCCGGCCTGGCTGCCGAGTCGAGCCACCTACCCCAGGCTGATCGGCCACCGCCACATGAACACCCAGCGACGCAGTAAGCTGATCGTCGGGATTGCGAATCAAACGCGAGTCGGCAAATCCGTGGCAAAAGATCACAGGCGCTCCATCAGGATCGCCATAGGTTTCGTAAGAGAGATCACGGCCGTCGGCCAGTGTGATGGTCTTCATGCGTCGAGAGTCCCCACACAAGATATCGCATCGCCGTCATGCACCCACCGAGTTCTCCACGCGGTCGAGCAACGAGCGCGCATTGTGATCGTCTTTGAGGGTAAACGCAACGGGTTCGCGCGGAATGCCGACAAGCGAGAGAGGGTGCCCAGTGCTTCGGGCAAGTCGAGACTGGTGGCTCGGCTATTGATGATGGGCAGTCTTGATGAAGTGCCTCTTGCTGTGCGTCGCGGTTTTGGCATAGGTACGCCACTGCCGCTCCAAGGTCGCCACACTTTCGATGCCGTAGTGCGTCTGGAGTGCCCGGTTGTAACCGTCGTCCATCGCGGTTTCGGCGAAGTCGATGATCGTGTCGAGATCGTCTCGCGATGCCAGGAAGCGCACCAGGACCAGGCTTTGGCCGTAGAACGCAGGAACCTGCTCGGCCGAGGTGAATTGGTCGAGATTCAAGATTTCCATCATCCGCAACGCCTTACCACTACTCAACGCGGACTGGCAGTCACGATGATGCAGCCGCCGCTTTTCATGCGAATCGGCCAGAGTGGCCACCCCTTCGTCGACCCAGCGGGGTGGTTGTCGACCTTTGAATCGGTCGGCAAGCACGACATGCGTCAACTCGTGGGGAAGCGCCGACATGGTACCGTCGGCAAACACGAGCAAATCAATCCGCCGGGTCTGCATCCGTCCACGATGATAGCGAATAAAGCTGCTGCCAGATGTCTGTGCCCCACCGCCGACCGCCTGTTGGTACTTAGCACGGGTCGGGTGTAATACGATCTCGCAACGCGGTTGCCACTGGGTATCTGCCCCGCCAGTGAGCCACACGGATTGCAGTTCAGATCGCATCTTTTCGACCCGCGTTGCCAGTTCCGCAGCGTGCGGGCCATTGCGATAGGAATGAATCCGGAAGTTGTCCGACTCGGCGAACAGCGCGGCTTCATGGCCTGCTGCCAGGACGTATGGTGGGGATAAAAAAGTGACCAGAATGAATGGCAGGGAAGCACAACGCATAGAAGACTCGACCCTCACTGTCGGAATGACAAAACCCACTCGCAAGCTTCGCGGTTGTTGGCGGCAGAGGCCCCGGAAGCAGCGTTACAATTCCTTAAGCATGCCTCTTACAACAAATTCCGTGCCTATGGTTGAAGTAAGAGGGCACGCCGGATGTCGCAACGGATTTAAGGTCTTGGTGCAGTGCGAGTTTCGTCGATGGGGTGGTGCAACTTGATTTTGCATGCGTTGAACATGCTGCTAACGATTCAGGCATGGCCTGCATGGATGGCTGGCACGCGAATGCGAGTTACTCGAGCTGCCGCGATCCCCTCAAGCTGTGGAGATCACCCCCGCCGACGCAGTGGGCTGGAATATCCCTGTAATCCGTTCGCATCTAAGCGACTGAGAAAGCATAAGATGGGAGTAGATGAGTGGCGGGCCGACGTCGCCGCGAATCGACTCGCGACGATGGGAAACAGGTTCCGCAAGTGTTCTTGTGCCCCGGTGGGCGAGGAGTTTTGCGATGTCTAAATTCTTCTGGGTTGGAACGGTGGCGGCACTGGTTTGTGTCGCTTGGGCAGCAAACTCGATGGCGGACTATCCGTATGGCGGAGCGCGCGCGTTCAATCGCAGCCTGCCGTCGCAATCAGGTTCAAACGCGTACCGCAGTTTCTCGTACTCGCCGAGTTACCAAAGCTCTGCCAGCGAGCCAAGCTACCGCAGCTTTTCGTACGAGCCGGTCGGCATCAACGCGGGCGACACCGTCGTCGTGTCCGGCGGTGACGCTGACATGAAGCGTGGCACCGATGCCGTCGGAACGCTTCCGAACGAAACGGAATTCGTGGTAACGAAGGTCAAAGGTGGATGGCTCGGCGCCGTTGTCGAAGTCGACGGCCAGACGCTCAACGGTTGGGTTCGCCACGAAAACGTACGCCTGGCGGGAAGTGATGACGCGGTAGAGACGGGACCTGCGGAGGACCAGGAGTTCCGCCGCTTTTCCTACGAGCCTTCGCCACAGCCGACGCGGAGCTATCGCAACAACAACCGCGGCAGCAGTAGCCTGCGGCTATGGCAACTTCCGAAAACGGACCCCCGTCGAATGAAGTAGTCACCACAAGCATTGCATGACATGACGATGTTGGCCGGAAGTTTGTCCCATCTTTCTTTCGTGCCAACCCAACGTAATTGAAAGCACCCCGTCAAGGTAGCTCACTGTGGCGGGGTGCTTTGTTTGTATTTTTCTTGGCTTTTCTTAAGCTTCCAGTCGTAATGAGGTGAGGGCCATGCAGGGTAAAATACTTTGACTTCCGCCCAAGTGCATCAATAATACCCGTTCATGGATGGCTGTCGGCCGAAACTGCAGATTCTCTGCCTGCTGAATTGGAGGTCCGATGCTTCGTCTACTCGCGTCCACTTGTCTGTATGTACTTGGGAACGCCATTGGCATTTTCGTGGCGGCACAGGTCTTGCCTGGGTTCACGATCGACTTTTGGTCGCTGCTCATCGTGGCTTGCGTGTTCACCGTGATCGTGGTCGTCATGACCCCGCTGCTGGTGAAGATTTCGATTCAGCATGTACCTCAAATGAGCGGCGGCGTCGCGCTGGTGGCCATCCTGGTAGGCCTGATTGGCACCAGCATGCTCTCCGACGGTTTGTCCATCACCGGCGCAACCACCTGGATACTGGCACCGTTCATCATCTGGATCATCTCGCTCATCGCCGGTCTGGTTCTCCCCCTGTTCTTGTTCAAGAAAGTGCTTGAGAAAAAGAAGGACTCTTGAGGAATTAAGGCTCCGTTTGCTAATCCTTGATGTACCCGTAACCGCTGCGGTATTGCCCGACTGCCTGTCGATCTGTGGTGATCTGCCGTATTATCTCTTTACATGTCCCATGTCGAGCTGATAGCCGTAATTGGCGAAAGCTTTCTTGCACTTGAAGTTCGCTTATTCGTAACCTGGAAGTTCTATGTCTGCGCGGCTCTTACTGGATGTGGCCCTGCGGGTGCTGGGGTTTTGGGCGCTCTTGAATTCCATCCTTGCGCTCTCGACGACCGTGTCGTTATTCCTGAGCGAGATGAACTTTCACGGCAATCTAAGCATGGTGGATCCAACGACTTGGTCGTGGGCCGTTGCTGTCGTAATGCAGTTTATCATGGGCGCTCTGTTGCTCTGGCTGGCGCCCGCGATTGCCGTAAGTTTCTATCCAACGGACGTCGGTAGCGAAGCATCGCAAGTTCGCGTCGGGCCGGGCGACGTCTATCGGGTTGCGTCTTTCGTGCTGGGGGCATACCTGCTGGTTCTGGGAGCACAATCGGCTGCGGACACTGTCGCTATCGGCTTCGAGCGAAACCTAATGGGCCTGTCCCAACCTCAGTTAATTCAGGGAGGCATCGATACCTCGATCTACTTCGTTTCCGGATTATTGCTGGTGTTCGGTTCCCAACCCATCTCGGAATTGTTGCTGAATCTGCGTTACGACCCCGAGACGATCCCTCAACAGCAGCTAAGCATCGCCGCGCTGCTAGTCGTCCTCGTCGCAGTCGCGGTGGTAATCGGCGTGATTCGGAATCTGACTTACTAGGCGTACTTGCCTCGCGTTGCAAATCTGGCACGGAGGATTGGCAGAAAGCAATTGGCAGGTCGTTTTGCGCTCAACTCCTGCAGCTCTCGCGCTCCAATTTACTTCTGGACGCTTTACCGATTCAACACGAGTCGAATCCCCTGGAAGCTCATGGGGTTTCCCGGGCGATAGGGATCGCGGTACGCCGATCGGTGTGCCGCAAAAAACTGAGTGTAGGATCCGCCGCGGGCTATTCGCTTGCTCTGAGGACCGTCTGGTTCAGGGCCCGTTGCGTCTCGCGATGGTGATTGCTTGTAATAGCTTTCGTCGTACACGTCCTGGCACCATTCAGTAACATTACCATGCATGTCGTATAGACCGAACGCATTGGGTGCATAGCTTCCAACCGGAGACGGTCGAAACGTTCTCTTACCTGGCTCGGTCGTGCCGTAAGGCTTTCCATTGTTTCCATTGGCCAGATCACCGTTGAGGCTCTTTCCAAAATGAAATGGAGTGCTGGTGCCGGCACGGCATGCATATTCCCACTGGGCTTCGGTCGGTAATCGATAGCCGTTGGCAGTTGCTGAGATGGTGACCTCTGCTTCATCAATGACGCCAAGAGGAATTTCACCCTTGTCAAGCGTCTTGTAGATGTTCCTGGTGGCTACTTTCTTTTGCAAGCTGATGACGTTGGTCAACGTATAGACCGGAGTCAATCCTTCCTTCTCGCTCAACAGGTTGCAGAACAAGACCGCATCGTACCAACTAACTGTTTCCACCGGGTAATTGGAAGTGTCCACACCCTTAACGCTATCGCTCACCCTCCCCGTCGAGGAGTATCCACTTGGGTTGGTACCCATCACAAGCTCGTATTGATGCTGCGTGACCTCGTATTGGGACATATAAAACGGACGCGAAATTTCCATGGGGTGCTGCAACTCGTCGGCCTTGTGCGTGTCTCCCCAGCAGACCTCGGCCTCGGGCGAACCCATCGTGAACTTGCCAGCGGGGATCAGAACGAACTTGATCCCAATTGAATTGGTGAATGTTTGTGGCTGGTCTGCTGGAGCATTCTGAGCCAATGCCAAGGGTGCGAACCCCAACAACAGGGCAGTTGACATAATGAACGATTGTATGATCGCATTGCACTGGTTCACGACGCCGCCTCCTGTAAACGACAACTCTGAATGAGAAGTAGAGCCAGTCGACCCAGTTCGAGTTGTGCAGCGTCTAGTCTCTAGCTGCACACTTGTGGTGCACTGCTCGTTGGCTGGTTTGCATCACAAGAAGCCGATTGGCTACACGACGCTTCGACAAGTTGTCCATTGAAGCGTACGCTTGCAACCAAGTGAGAACATCCCAGGGTCCTCACTCAACTCCTGGCTTCGGATGCCAGCGGAATCAAGTAATAGGGCTGGCCGTTGAAATAGTGTCGCTCCCAGCCTGGTTGTGGGACTATGCTTGCTCGTCCACGCTCGGGAGCTAGGATGACAGCTTGTATTGGCGATCTTGTCTTGGGCGGCACGGGCGTGGACGGACCTATGTACAAGATCGTCGCTAAAGTAGTGGAGAGAACGCCCAAAAGGAGACCACACAACACTCCGACCAGGAACCATCTGCGCCGCATTGCAGTACCCCCCCTCACATTTAAGCATGTATACCGAACTGCCAGATTTCTCTGCTCCTTCCAAATTTGACCTCTCCATTTAGTCTGGCCTTTCCGTCCGCTCCTGGCAAGCGGACATCCAGTACATTGCCGTTTCAGCGAACTCGACTCCTCAACATACAAAATGGGTAACGCCTGGAACTCTCCCTAAGTCGCAATCCGTTTCGGAATTTGGCAATATTCCGAGGAACACGGTATTCTATGTCTCAGTTTTCAACCTGATTGGTTCGCCTGCCTGCGAGAGCTTGTCCGTTGCGGTTGCCTGCCTCACAACGTTGTTCTGGCCCCCCCACCCGACGCGAGTTTCTGCGTCTGGGTTCTCTGGCATTAGGGGCGGCGAGTCTTCCCCACTGGTCCGCCGCAGACGAAGTGATGGCTAGTGTCGATTCCGACACATCGGTCATTCTGTTTTATATGTGGGGTGGCCCTTCGCAGTTGGAAACCTACGACCTGAAGCCCGAGGCGCCCCTCGAGTATCGCAGTCTGTTTCGGCCCATTGCCACCAACGTGCCGGGCATGGATATCTGCGAGTTCTTCCCCCGGCAGGCGAAGCTGGCCGACAAGTTTTCGCTGGTGCGCTCGCTACATCACGAGATCAACATCCACAACGACGCGGCCATCGAGGTACTGACCGGCAAACCGCCCAGCAAGCTCGACCCGACTTCCAGCGCCAAGAGCGAACATCCCGACTTCGCCATGGTTGCCAGCCGACAACTGGGCCAACACCCACAGGCCATGCCACGTTACGTGGGCATTCCGAATGCCCTGCACATGACACGGCCAACGTACTTGGGGCTCGAGCATCAAGCGTTCGTAGTCGGCGATCCTTCGGCCGAGAACTTCTCACTGCCGCAGTTCGGCGTGGTGACTGGTGGTCAGGATCAGACGCTGGAGGACCGACGAGGATTAGTCGCTCAGTTGGATCGCTTTCGTCGTTCGCTCGACCTGCATGGCACGATGGAAGGTAGTGAACGATTTCGCGAGTTGGCGTTTCGCATGATCGGTAGTACGTCGATCGCCGAGGCCTTTGATCTGTCGCAGGAAGACGACACGCTCCGCGATCGGTATGGGCGGCATCTGTGGGGGCAATCGTGTCTGATGGCCCGACGCCTGGCCGAAGCCGGCACCAGCATCATTACCATCTATTCCAGCGTGCCCAAACAGGGCCCTGAGTTTACGAACTGGGACGACCACCCCGACAATGCCGGCAGGCCAGGCCACTTTGCCGAATTCATGCGGCGCAGATTGCCGTACATGGATCAAGCGTTGTCGGCTTTGATCGAAGACATCTACACGCGAGGAATCGATCGCAAAGTGTTGCTGGTGGCCGTAGGCGAATTCGGCCGTACGCCCCGCATCAGCTACCGCTCGCAAACCGGGTCCACCGGTCGCGATCACTGGCCGCAAGCCTACACGGCGTTGGTCTCAGGAGGAGGGCTTCGCATGGGACAAGTGATCGGGGCAACCAACTCCAAGGCCGAGTATCCCGCTCAACGCCCATTGCGCCCGCAAGACCTGTTGGCCACGATCTACCGCCACCTGAACATCGACCCCGCCACATCGCTCATCGACCACAGCGGTCGCCCCATCCCCATCCTTCCCGGCGGTGAACCGATTGCGGAGTTGATGTAGCGGAGCTACATGGCATGTTGAGCTGCCAGGTTCAACATGGAAGTGTCCATCATCGGCCGGTCGGAATCTCGTCGCCCTTGTTCTTCCAGTATTCGAGAAACTTCGCGGAGATCTGGTCGGAAAGTTTCCGACGGCTGGCATGTTCTTCAATGGTGCTGCCGAAGTAATGGCTGATCCAGCCATCGGCGTGCGGCTTGGCACTATCGAGAAATTCGTCCAACTCTTCAATCGTGCAGTGCAGCGGGAACGTTTCCTCAACCACCAACGGCTTGCCGATGTCATAGACAGCCAAAGCGGTGAGCGCTTTCTCCACTTCGCCACTTTTCGGATAGAAATGCACGCTGACGAAATCAAAGTGCTTCGCCACCTGGGGCGCATAGAACACCGGCTTCGCGTTGGGCCAGACGTGTGCCCAGGGGATCACCCCCACAGTCACCAACGTATCGCGGTCGTGCTCGCGAATCGCTTGGACCATCTTCTCAACCCAGGCTTCGGCAATGGCGATACGATCGCGCTCGGCGGGCTGAATTGAAATCCGCTGCACGAAGTAGAACCCACCCAATGCGCCCAATAGCCAAGGGTGTTCTTGATTGCCCCCTGCTCCAATCACGGGCTCGTTCATCAAGTCGTAGCAGAACACGACGGGGCTGCCAGCACATGTTCCTGCAATGGCTTCCCAAAACCGCGCCTGAACTTCCCAGCGTTGCTCTTCCGAAAGCTCGTCGAACCAGTCCGGAATGGCGTCGAGGTGATAACAACCCAGCCCCGTCAGATCCAAGTAAAGCTCACATTGCTCGGCTAGTTCGAGCACCTTGCGGAGACGTTCCAAAGCGGTATTGTCAACTTTCTCCGGCGCTGTCATGTAGGTGCCGACTTGAAGATGCAGCCTCACGACGTTCGCCCCCAGCGCCTGCATGCCACGGAAGTCCTCTTCGACAATCGGCCACTCGTCCTCCCAATACTCCTCGACAATGCGGCCTTCATCCCCCACGAAGTTGAATCCCCACGGGATGAATGTTGCACCGGAGTCGCTCAAGACAAACTGTGAGCCGTCTTCCGAAACCCGCACCCGTTCGATCGTGCTGCTTGGCGAGCCAGTCTGTTCCTGAGCGAACAGCGGCGGGCTGAATTGAAACGCGAAGTGAACCACAGCGACGAACGCGATCATCCTATAGGAACAAATTCGCTCGTTTGAGATAAATGCAAGAGATTGGTTCATCACCGCTGGAACCTCGCTATTTGCCAAGCGCTATCTCGATTCATTGAACACAACGCCACGAGTTGCCGCAACTTGCGGTGCGGGCAATGAAACGAACGCCCGCCGATCGACGTTGAGGTGAATCCTCTTTTTCCATAGAGTGCCCGCATTCTCTTGCTATCGCGTAATTCAGTGGCAAATTGAACGGATTTGCAGGGCAGAATCTTCTCGCAAGGACGCCATCGCAAGGGCTTGAGTCGTTGGGCAACTCTTGATCTTCGCACCGCAGATGGGCAACACTGTGTGAATCACGGTGCCTCAGGACATCTCATCCACGTGGTGGGAAAGACGATCTGGCAGCGCGTTGCCGACGCCATGCAGCTAGAGCGATCGCGGTGAATCCACATCCCGCCAGGGTGAATGTTGAGGGTTCCGGTACCACGGCGATCCAACCTTCTTCGAAACCATCGGGATTGATGCCATTACCGACGATGGTGCGACCGTCGGCCGAAACGGCATTGGCCTCGGTGAGTTGCCAGCCGGCCAAGTCGAGTCCGAAGTCGGTCGTGAGAACTTCTTTCAAGTTCCGCATCCCGTTTGTTTCGTCCCAGAGGAAAGCTTCGTAGCCCAAAAGTGATTGTCCTCTCCCCACGATGACTGAACCGTCGGCCGAAACATCATTTGCCTTGCTGTTGTAGTCAGGTCTGCCAGGCAGATCACCGAGGCCTATCATGCCACCGTCGGCGGTCCACCGAAAAGCTTCAAGGCCAAAGTCCGAATAGGACATTCCCACAATTGTCGATCCGTCGGCCGAGACCCCATATGCGTAGCTAAAAGAACCTCCGGGTAGGAAGCCGAGCCCTACCATTTCTTCTTCGGGGGTCCAACGAAAGGCTTCAGGGCCGAATTCTGAGGAACCGATTCCCACGATGACCGACCCATCGGCCGAGACATCATATGGGGTGCTCTCAAATTCTCCGCCCGGTAGATCGCCGAGGTAGGCAGTCCCTGTTTCAGCAGTCCAGCGAAAGGCTTCACGATCCACCTCTCTATATCCTACAATCGTCGATCCGTCGTCGGAAATGGCATTTGCAAAGCTATCTAGAGCAGAATGGATATGCAGACTTTCAATGCCGGTGCCGGTAGTCCAACGAACGGCCTCAAAATTTGGAGGCGCTATGCGGGAAAGGCTGTATCCAACTGCCGTCGATCCGTCGGCAGAAACACTTCTTGCTTCACTGAGATAGATAAAGGCGTATCGTCTATCCAAATGGCCGAGGCCAACCATTCCTGTATCAGAGGTCCAGCGAAAGGCCTCAATCGTAAGGCTTGGCTGGCGGCTATTACTCGTACTCCATCCCACGACGGTTGACCCGTCGGCAGAGATGCCAAGCGCCTCACTTATAGGGCCCGTTCCGTCTTCTGGGAGAAAACCAAGACCAGTGAAGCTAGGCGGACCGGCGTAGGTAGCCTGGGGTATCAACAGCACGAACATCGTCGTGAAGATTGCTTTGAACTTCGGCATGGTCTGCTTCCGCATGGGTGTCCCTTGATCGGGTTCTTGTATGGCCGAACGCTGTCATGTCGCGGTTTGAATCTGGTACGCTGCTTCGACGAATTCCATCTTGGTGTACACGCACGATGGATTCAATTGTGTAAATGCGAGGCTAGTTGAGTCGAGACAACTGGGAAGTTGGGGTTGCCCCTACAGGATCAACTTCAACGTCACGAGCGCTCGCTATTTTCAGAGAGACTTCTGGAGAATACTGGGCATTGCCGAAGTCGTGTGGAACCTACCCCTTTGGCCGTAGATTATAGATTCCACGACTGCTGGCGTCAAAGAAATTCGCCACGCCGTCTCGCGCAGCAGGACAAACCTTGCAGACTCACCTCAACCTGTCGGAGAAAGTTCACTTCAGGGCATGTTGTTGCTTCGCAACCCAGCCGACACACAGTCGGGCTATCTTGCGGCTCGTGCCCTTACACCGTTTCCGGCACCACGAACGGCTTGCGGTATGCTCGGGTGAGCATTGCGTTGGCTTGGGCGTTGTCGACGAATTGCTCGTTTTCGACGTCGATCGACAGGGTCTCGCCAAGGCGGTAGGACATATCGTCGAGGTTGAGGTTCAAACCGTTGCCGAGGTTGTCTTTCAGATTCTCGAAGGTCTGATGGACGACCTTATCGTCGCCGAACGATTTGGTCGTGCTGTTGAATGGAACCACTTCGCCCAGACGATAGGAGATGTTCGCCAAGTGGCACAAGGCACTGGAGTAGTGGCCCTCGATCGTCTCGGCGTTCAAGTCGGCCATGTCGCGGCTGCGGACCGCGTTGATGAAGCTGCCGAACGGGCCGCCAGGGTTTACCGAGGCTTCGATGTCGAGGCGTTCGGGAGAACCTCCGCTCTTGGGGTGGAACTCCCCGTCGGAGATCATGCCCTCGGTGGTGTAGTACTCGTTGCCGACGCGTCGTTTCGACTTCGACTGGCCTTCGACCAGCCCTCGCACCTCGAACACCAGCAGGGTGTCGCCGAACTCGAAGACGGCCATCTGCGTGTTGGCCGTTTCACCTTGATCTTCGTAGCCGAAACGGCCGCCCAGACTCCAGACCTGGGTCGGTAGCGTCCCGTCTTTGATGGCCCAGCGGGCGAGGTCCATTTCGTGCACGCCCTGGTTGCCGATGTCGCCGTTACCGGTATCCCAGAACCAATGCCAGTTGTAGTGCACCAAGTTCTCGTGATAGTCCTGCTCGGGAGCCGGGCCCAACCACAGATTGAAGTCGAGGTGCTTTGGCGGTTGCTTCAGTTCTTTGGTACCGATACTCCACCGCGGCTTGCAGCAGTAGCCCTTGGAAACCAGTAGCTTGCCGTACTTGCCCGATTGAGCGGCGGCGATTTCTTTCGCGCGACCAATGTTGCTGCGATTCTGGGTGCCGTGCTGCACGATGCGGTCGTACTTACGGGCGGCCTCTACGGCTTGTCGGCCTTCGAACACGTTGTGGCTCAGCGGCTTCTCGACATACACGTCTTTGCCTGCCTGGCAGCCCCAGATGGTGAGCAGAGAATGCCAGTGATTGCACGTGGCCACCGAGATGGCATCGAGGTTTTCGTCGTCCAATGCTTCGCGAATGTCTTGCACGCAGGTGGGGTCGTTGCCACCCTTACCGCGTACACGGCTGCTGCGATCTTCGAATAAGCTGCTGTCGGGATCGATGAGATAGGTGACCTCGACATTATCCATGGGGGCGAAGGCGTCGATGTGCGATTTGCCACGACCATTGATTCCCGCCACTCCGATGCGAACGGTGTCGTTCGCGCCGAGCACTTTGCCCGAGGCCTTGGTCCCTGCGATGGTAAACAACGGGAATACGGTGCTCGCGGCCGCGGTTTGTTGAACGAATCGACGACGTGTGATCTTCGACATGAATTGGGTCCCTCACCCGATATAAGTAAGCTCAAAACTCCACCGAAGTATGTAGCGTAACGGCTAGGAGTTCGTTTGTCTAAAAATCGGACGCTGAACGGCGGTTTATGCCGATCAGTGCTGCATGTCGCCCGTTTGCCCGGAAGCATGCCCGTCTCGAACCAGCAGTCCCTTGCGCCGCATAACAAGCACAATCAACAACGGCAGAGAGGCCAATGATAGTGCGAGGCTGGAAGGCTCCGGGACGAATTCAAGGCCTGCCATTTCGACAATTTCGCGATCGGAGAGCGGGGCAATATTGGCGCCGTAGTGACGATTAACCACATCGATGAACTCGCGGGCAATCAAGCCGTGAAGAAATGAATTCGGATGAAAGCCATCGTGCAAGAACAGGTCAGTCAGTGCCGAGGGGCTGCCAAAGTTAAGTGTGAACTCGTTGCCACCGAGGAAATAACTTGCGACCGGAGCTTCCGGTGGGCCCAGCACTTCTTCCAAACCAAGATTGATGTCCATGACAGCAAAGTTCCTTTCGGCAGCCATCTCCACGACACCCTGATTAAATGCTGCAATGGCTGCGCGATAACGATCGACCGCGCCGGGGAAGAGAAGATTGAACTGAGCAAGTTCTTGAATTAGCGGCACTCGCGTGATATCAGGAATGGTTCCGAGAACCATTTGCGTGCCGGTTGGGTTGCTCGCGGTTCCTGCAACAGTCTCCATCGCCAAACGAAATCGCCCCAGCATGCCAGATACAAGGACATTGGGGTCTTCGCCATCGAATACACCGCCGATTATGTTGTGGTTCTGGGCGTGAAATTGGAAGTCGTTTCCGCCCACCATGAGTACGGCAAGTGTAGGGTTCTTTGACGCCAGGATCGTATGCTGACTTTGTCTCAGCAGTTCTCTTGCCGTTGTGTTCAGGACAGAGGCCCGGTTGTACTCATAACCCAAGTCGGCGAAAAAGCCATGGTCGCCATAACTACCAAAGTTGATCGCTCGGGCTTCAACCAATTGTTCAACCCAGCTCTTGTATGGCGAGTAAGTTTCCCCCAGGACAGTCTGATCACTCAGGCCTCCCAAATATTCTGAAGATAGACTGTCCCCCATCACACCAACGCGGTCCAGCAATCCGGCGGTCGCTTGCTTCCTGAGAGTTGTCTCGTAAACAACGAATAGGCACACGGCGAATGCGAACCACCGTGCAATACGCATGTGCCCCGATCGCGGAATGGAACTTGATCTCGATGGAAAATTCAGTTTTTGTCGCATCAACTCACCCCTCGGTTTCGGTCGATCGGTACGAAGCCATCAACTGACAATTTTTTTGTGCGTGGAAAGACGATTCCTTCGGAGGCGTATTGCCCCCGCGTCGGTCCATTTGGAAGAAGGCCAAGTTCTGCCGGATCTAGCCAAGAGAGTTGGCGGAGAAACGAGGCCGTTCTCTACCGCTGCGCCAACAAAAAAACGCGGTCGAATTGCCTGCCAAAAGAGCAGACAATTCAACCGCGTTTTCACTATTTGAATTTGCCCAGTAGCGTTTTCTCGCTGAGATTAGACTTTCGAGAGTACGGCGCCGGTGATGGGGAATAGTCTAATGCTGATAAACAGCATGTCAATACTGTGATTTAAAATGCGTAAACGATCACCTCCGCAAAGGGAAAAATGAATAACCCCGAGGAAAGCAATGTAACCTCGGGGTTCTTCGGAGTAGCGTAGTAGGGAAGGATTGCCCATTCACCTTGCGATAAAGTGCATCTTAACGACCGGTTATCGTACGACCTACATCGTCCAGCCGTCACGGTACTCGGGGCGAATCATAGGTTCGAGTTCAGGGGCGTTGGTTGCCACCATGTTCTCGGCGTCCCATTCCACCTTCTTGTCGGCCCACAGGGCCAGGTTGCCTAACAAGATGGTTTCGGTGAGGGGGCCGGCGTAGTCCTCGAAGTTGGACATGGCCTTGGGGCCACCCTTGATTGCTCGCACCCATTCGGTGAAGTGACCCGGCGAACGTTCGAATTCGACTTCGGGCAGCTCAACATCGCCCAATATTTCGAACTCGGCGCCGTAGTCGTTGGGCGAGAACAGCTTGGCCTTGCTGCCGATCAACAACGACCCGCTGGACGAAGGTGTGCGTCCTTCGAGGAGTTCGCTGCTGGGTAGCTTGCCGCCGTCGTACCAGACCAACTTCACGGCCGGACGCTTGTCGGTGGCCGGGAATTGGAAGTCGATCACCGACCACTTGGGATAGCTCTGCTGATTGTGCCCGGCATGCTCGGCTTCCACCGAAGTTGGATTGGAAAGCTCGCAAGCCTTGTAAGCCATGTTCAATGTGTGGCAGGCCATGTCGCCAAGGGCACCGGTTCCGTAATCCCACCAGCCGCGCCACTTGAACGGATGAACGTTCTTTGCGTAAGGCTTCTTGGGCGCCGGGCCGAGGAACAGATCCCACTTGATGTGCTCGGGGCATTCCGATTCGGCCGGCCACGATCCGCCTTGCGGCCACACGGGTCGGTTCGTCCAGACGTGCACTTCACTGACGTCGCCAATCGCGCCGGCTTGAACCAACGCAGCTGCTTGACGCAAGCCCGACTCGGCAGTTCCCTGGTTGCCCATCATCGTGGCAACCTTCATTTCTTTGGCCACGTCGCCCATGTGCCGAGCTTCGTAGATGGCGTGCGTCAGCGGCTTTTGGCAAAAGCAATGCTTGCCCATTCGCATGGCCATGAGCGAAGCCGGGGCATGCGAATGATCGGGCGTGCTGACCGTGACGGCGTCAATGTCGTTTTCCATCTCTTCGAGCATCTTGCGATAGTCGAAGTATTTCTTGGCGTTGGGGAACTTCTTGCCGGCGCTATTCAGTCGCTTCTCGTCGATATCGCAAATGGCCACGACGTCGCCATTCTTGCCGGCGTCTTCAGAATCGCTGGAGCCTTTGCCCCCCACACCAATACAGGCGAAGCGAATCTTTTCGTTCGGCGATTCGCTGTCCGCGGCCAAGGAATTGCCGGCAACCCAAAATCCGACACCTGTTGCAGCCGTCGTCTGCATAAATTGACGGCGAGTGGTTTGACGAGGCATGTACGTAGCTCCTTATGTTCAATAAATGGTCGGTTCGACTCGGAAGGCGGGACAGCTCGCAGAGAAAGCTGACGATTTAGGCGTGACTCTTGTTACACGATAACGTGGATCGCTGCGGGCCGCAAATCTACCGCTGCGGCGAACTTGCGAAGGCTCGCCGTGGCCGCCTTGGCCCTTGGGGGATGGTCCTTCACGGTGGGCTGAGATACATTGGCGGCTCGGGCAGTTTCCACCTGGGAACGTAATCTGCCGCCGGCTTATTTCTGGGTGGAATTCTTGGCTTTGGGCTCCTTTTTCGAGGGAAACGCGAACTATGTCGTTGCGGACGATACTGAGCGGGCTAGTCACATGTGCTTTGCTATCAGCGGTTGGATGCCGCCCAGCGGGAGAACCGAACACCCCCCCATCGCCCGAGACTACCCCGGCAGATACATCCTCGGATCAGGCCGCCAGCAGCGACGAAACCAGCACGACCGAAGAAGCGGACGATCGCCCCACGGCAGACCCCGCCGTGGTGGAAGCGCTACGCGAAAAGAAATTCAAACTCACCGCAGACGACACCGGTCGTATCGTGGCGTTTGACTACGCTCGCGTACCGATTACCGATGAAGACGTAGCCCAGCTTAGCCAGCTACCGAATTTGCAGGAGGTGGTGATCATCGGTCCCGACGTAACTGATGCCGGGGTGGATTCCTTAGTCAATCTGACTTCTCTGGTCGATCTGACGCTCGAGAACACCGCCGTTACGGATGCCGGCGTGGCAAAGCTGACCGCCTTGCAGAACCTACGCGAGTTGAACCTGCGGCGAACCAATATCACCGACGAAGCCATGAACTCGGTCGCCCAACTCCCGCAGATCGAACAACTCATCTTGATGTACAACAACCTGACGGATGACGGCCTAGAGCCGCTGAAGCAACTACCGAAGCTGAAACTGCTCGACTTGCGTGGTTGTTCGATTTCCGACTACGGGCTGGAGCATCTGGAAACGATCAACACATTGCGAGCACTGAAGCTGCGAAGCAGCGAAATTTATGACGAGGGGGTGGCTTCGCTGAGTGGGCTGACTGAATTGCGGTCGTTGATCATCGAAGATTCGCAGGTCTCGGGCGACGGGCTCGAATCGATGGCCCCTCTCGTGAACCTCACCGAGCTGGTTCTGTTCCGAAATCCATCGATCAGCGGGGGGCTAGAGAATCTTTCAGGCATGAAGAAGCTGCGAAGCTTATCGCTGCGTGATACACGCATCACGGACGAAGGGTTGGCCAACCTTTCGGGACTGACCGAACTGCAATTCTTCGACTTGAGCGAAACGCCCGTGGGTGATGCCGGCATGAAGCATCTTTCCGGCTTGAACAAGCTGGAGACGCTACGGTTATGGAATACTCAAGTCGGAGACGAGGGCCTCTCGCATTTGAGTGGGCTTACGCAACTGAAGGAGTTGGTGTTGGAAAACACCCCCGTCACCGACGCGGGGCTGGCCCACTTAAGTGGCATGACTAACCTGGTCACGCTAAATCTCAAAGAGACGGAGATCACCGACGAGGGGCTCAAACAACTCGAAGGACTCAAGAACCTCAAGCTGCTGGTACTGAAGCTCACGGGCGTTTCCGATGAAGCGGTCGCTCTGCTCCAACAGTCATTGCCGAATACAGAAATTCAGTTGTAGATCTACTGCCCGAGGTGCATCGGTAATCGGAAGGCTTGTCCTAAACAGAACAATGCGATTACTCGTCGTCGGTCGTTAAGAACACTTCGTGGACATCCAGCGAACTGGGGCCGCGGAACATTTCCTTGGGGGGCCGATTTGCGTGTGCCTCGGCAAACGCCTCGCTGCGCGTCCAGGCCACGAAGTCTTCCATCGATCGCCACCACGTTTTCACTTCGTAATAGCCTTCGACGCTTTCGTCGGCGACGAACTCACCCGTTTCGTGATCAAACCGCATCGGACGGGGGCGATGGACCTCGTTGCGAATGAACCCCGGCGACTTGTCGACCAGGTGGACCCGATTTCGAAAGCGATCTTCGAAGTCGATCTCGTGCCCTTTGGCCACGGGGATGCGATTCGTAACGACGATCATGCTCGGCGATCCTTCGTAATTGGTGATGGTTCAAATAGCGGGCGTGCGAATCGCATCAGATGAAGATGTCGGAAGTGCAATCTCCGCCTGGGTAACGAACTTCGTGGGCGCGGGCCGGGCCGTCGGGTTCTTTGCCGAAATCGACCATGAAGTCTTTGTTGAGTTTCATCCCACCGTTTTCGGTGTCGCAGTCGATCTGTAGTAGGCAAGACCCGGTGGTCGCCATGTCCGGATAAAACTGGTTGTCCCAACTGCTCAACAGCGAGTTGGTCACGTAGAGTCGCTTCCCGTCGAGGCTGAGTTGAATCATCTGTGGGCCGCCCCCGACTTGTTTGCCGTTGATGCGCTCCCCCTTGCCGAGCAATCCGCCGGTCCAAACTTGCCCGGTTAGCTTGGGATTCGCCGGATCGGAAATGTCGTACTGGCGGACATCACCGTGCAGCCAGTTGGAGAAGTACAGGTATCGGTCGTCCATCGAAATCAACAAGTCGGTGATCAACGACGGGACCGGCATCGGCCAGCCTTCCAGTTCGACTGGGGGGACCGCGATCACGTTGTCGGCTTGCCACTGACCGTCCTTGCGATGGCAGTGCCACATGGTGCTCGAGAGCGCGGCACCCACAAACCCGTGGTCGCTGTCGGGGTT
Organism: Pirellulales bacterium; assembly: GCA_965227275.1. GTDB lineage: Bacteria > Planctomycetota > Planctomycetia > Pirellulales > JAEUIK01 > CAZNXE01. The sequence goes on from CBDDFU010000001.1 coordinate 5,462,032, forward strand.
GTGCATGAACCGCACTTCCAGCGGGATCAACCCTTCGGTGCCCAAGTCGATGGTCTTTTCGATCTCGCGACGTGGCCAATTCCAGAAGTGGATTTGATGACCGTACTTGTCGGCCTCCACGTCTTTGACATCGAACCCGCCCGAGAACGTATTGGGGGCGGACCATTCGCTGCTGATCATCACGTTCTTGCGTGGCTGATACCAGAAGTCGTAGTTGAACCGCATGTTCTCAGCCGACTCTTCCCACCGGCCTGCAATTTCGAACTTGTCGTCCAGCAACAGGAACCCGCCCGGTCCGTTCCCTTCGGAATCTCCCAACATCGAGATCATGATCTCTCCGCTGGCCAAACAGTGCACGGTATGCGGTGCCGTGAGATTGACTTTCTCCGCAATCTCCTCCGGTTCGATTGTTTTATGCAACTTCAGCGAGCGTGGGTCCCTGGCATCGATGATGTAGATGCGGCTGGAGCCCAGCCCAGGGACCACGAGAAAATCTCGCGAGCGGCCTTCGTGTGCATTACAACTGCTGCAAGTGTTCCAACCGAAGTGGTGCAGTTCGTCTCCCACATTCGGCATCTTCAAGCGGTCCACCACCTGGCTGTAGGTCGGTGAATCGGGGTCGACATCGATCGTGGCCACATAGTCCGGCTTATCGACCGGTGTGCCCACGTACAGCGCCACTGTGTAGAGAAGCTTCTCTCGCGGTGCCTTGATCGCTTCTTCAGGATTCGCAAAGCCAGGCCCGCAGACGGCGTGGTGACCTTCGGCGGCGGTAAGCCCCGATGGCAGCAACGAGTGAGCGATTCCCGCGGCAGCCGTGGTGGCCAAGAAGTCGCGTCGTTTCATGAGTTCGTCCCCCCAAGAAAGCAAGTCTGCACCATGGTGCATATCCAATGGCAGATTATATCCCGAAAGGCGAGAAGATGCGCCACTCAGAGCGATCGGTGCGCAATCCCTGTAGAGCTTCGGCACTGGGGCTAGCACGCAGATGCGGGGCGCGGGATCGCTCGGACGCGATTGCGTGAGAATGCGTTACGCCGCAGTAGGCTTGTGGTACTCGAACGAGGAGTCCCAAGCTCGGTCGAGCTCGATCAGTGCCGCAGGAAGTGGCTTCGCGCGAAGCCGGCCATTGGGCAGCGATTCGACGATCTGCATCCGCACCAGCTTTTGCAAGGCGTCGTCGGCCTCGAAATCGATGGGCCGGTTCATCTTCGCTTCCAGGAACGCTTCTACGCGAGCATCAAGTTCCGAGAGACTCATGCCATCCTCGGGGGCATATCGCCACAAAAAGTAATAGCCGAGAACCGCCTCGCGGAATTCCTGCTCTTCGGCCTCGTCCAGCACATACGACATCACGCCGCCGTTATGCCCGAGGCTCTGGAAGTAGAGGCTTTGCGAGAGCTGCAATTGATATTGCTGCAGCGTTTTGTGATACCCATACACCGAGCGCATACCGTAACCAACAGCGCCCGCGCCAAGCATTGCAATACCCACGGGGCCCTTCATCCCCAGCAACACAATCTTGGCGATCTTCGAGGCGGTTACTCCCATGCCGGAAACAATCGGGAGAACAATCTTGCCACGATCGCCCCACCGCATGGTCGGCCGCGTGCCTGGGAGTAACATCTCCAAGTCGGCATGGGGAATGTTCTTGAACAGCTTGATATAGACGGCGTTGGGGTTCACGAAGAACCGCAATCGCTTGTGTTGTCGCACCCGAAAGGCAACAACCAGCCGCTGGAAGGTGGGAATCTCGATATCCACCTCGCGACGGAAGTTCTTCCACTTTCGCACGCCCCGCGCGGTGGTGACACTGCCCCGGGCGAACACTTCCAGTCGATCAAGCACGTCGAAATCGAAGTCGACATTCACGCCCCATTCCGAGGCCACCCCAAGCACTTGCTCGATGTCGCCACGCGATAAGCGGCGAAAGTTGGCCCGTTCCATCAGCCAGGCGAACTTGTTGAAGAGTTGATCCGCCCGCTCGTGGAGTTGATCTTCACTTTTCGGCACATCCTCAGGTGCATCGGTGTCGCGATCGGGATCGAACGGCGCGTAGAGATCCTTGAGGTTTTCCAGCACAGAGTGATATTCGAAATGAAGCGTCGCCTCGATGATGCGGCACAGTTCACGGAAGGAACCTTCCGAGGAACTTTCCTCGCCCAACTCATTAACCAGCATCGACAAGAGGTCGGGCTTGCGAAGCGGGATGAACTCTTCCTTCTCGGCGCGGACCACGCGGCCTGTTTGAACGATCTTCGAGGGCCGGACGCGATGCTTCGATTGATTCTTGCTGTCGACAGATGCTGTCATGGCTGCACGATCTCCCCCCTACTGCGATACCGATCGACAAAACGATACGGCTTCAGTATCGACCAGTTTGGCAGCCCCGGTCGATCATTTTCGAGTCAGGGCTAGCAAACCGCTCAGGTCGCTGGACGTACTTCGCCCATGGTGCCGGAATATTGGTACGACAGCAATGCTGGATGCTGGATTTCCGTGGGGTTGTGCAGTGGATTTCGAGGCGACGCCTGGCCCGAGCCTCAGGGCGATTCTGGATCTTCCAGCCAGTCGAGATCGACGATTGCAAGCGTGATTCGGCCATAGTTGTCGCGTTCGTAGAGACAGCCGATGCGGTCTTTTGAAAGCATGGCCAGCGAAGAGTAGGCCGCGGAGCCATCGTAGATCGTTTTTGAGGTGCGCCAGTTACCAGGGGCTCCGTCGCTCATGCGGATGGTCATATTGCGTCGCTTGTTTTTCGACGCGGGGTTGGAGAACACATACGTTGAAGGTGATTCACGAAGCTGCGGTATCCATTCGATCAAGCTAGCCTGACAAATCGGCTCGATCAGTTCCTTGTCGAATTCCAACTCCGACCACGTCTGGCCACCGTCGTCGCTGTAGGCGAAGGCTCGCATGTTGCCCAGTTCGTGTTTTCCGGCATCTTTGCCCCAGTAGTTGCGCATGTTGATCACCAACTGGTTGCCAACTTCGACCACCTGACATTCGTCGGTATGGGGAGCCACACTATCGCCAAGTTGCCAGGAAACGCCGCCATCGTCGCTGTAGAAACAGTGGGAGAATTTCGTCCGCTTGCCTTCGAATTTCTCGCTATGGTCGCAGGGAATCACCAAGCGACCTGCGTGCGGGCCATGATTCAGTTGAATACCCACTCCAGGCCCTGTAGCGTACCAACCCCAGTCGGGCAGTTTGACTTGCGAGGTGATGTCTTCTGGTTCCGACCAGGTTTGTCCATCATCGTCGCTGTGCATCATCAGCACGTCGTCGTTGTCACGGCAAAGTGGCAGCCAAATCGTGCCGGTCTTCTCGTCCTGTACCGGGCAAGGGTTGCCAATGGTGATCTTGGCGTCGCCCCCCTCTTCGTAAATGAGGATCAGGTCGCTCCACGTCTGGCCGCCGTCCTCGCTACGTTTCATCACCAGGTCCAAGTCGCCATGGTCGCCGCGACCGGTCTTTCTTCCTTCGCAAAACGCCAGGATTGTTCCCTCTTGTGTCTTCAGAAGTGCCGGAATGCGGAACGTATGGTATCCTTCTTGCCCGCTGACAAAGACATCGACGTGTTGCGGTTCGTCCGCGGTAGTCAGCGATGTCATCGCAAAGGCAAGCAGAATGGCAATCAATGAAGACGACGGACGAGGCATGCGATAACTCCACGGGTAAGGTCGGTGATCGATAGGCAGATCATTTTCGACCGCGTGGATGCCCAGAGCAAGCATCGAACAGAAATCTGGCAATCAGCCAAATTTCGGCATCAAGAGTGAGCCGCATTTCGCAGCATGACGAACGTCACCACAAGCAGCACGGCTAGCCCTGCCAGAAGCAACGGCCCGATAAGCAGCAACGAGGAACCGTTGCTTGTTCTAGCCACGGGCACGTTTGTCGCGGCAACCGATTCTACCTCCGAGGGAGTTTCGTCCGGTTTTGTCGCATCGCTGGAGAACTTTGCAGGGTTTTCCTGGTCCGGTAGTTCTGAGGATGAGGCCGAAGAGCCGTCAGTTGCGGCGTGATCTATTTCAATTCCGTCGTCGACAGAGCTTTCCCGGTAGGCCATCGGGGCTTCCTGATAGCCGAGGGAACTTTCAAGACCCGCGACGACTCCGGTGATGGCGCCAATCGCTTCAGGGTCCTCGGGATCGAAGCCGAGTGAATCTTCCACGGCGGACTGCATCTCCGGGGACCATTCCATGGGAATCACAGGACCGTTGTGCCAGACGTCGTCGGTCGTGCAGGTACAGTTCCGCCCCAACATTTCCAGTAGTTCGTACACCGATTCTTCGTGAATGCCGTCGCCCTCCAAGACGGGGCCACGCAGTTCGCCTCGCCCGGTGAGCATGGCGACGCGGACATTCTCACTTGCGGATGAGTCCTCATCCGACATGCCAAGGCTATCCAGCAAAACTTGCTCTGCGGGATCGGTTTTGTTCATCACAATCACCACTGGCGGGTTTTCCACCGTTCTATCCATCTCGGTGGTGGTACCCACGATGCGATCACCGGCGGTTCGGGCCGTCTCGGCGGCGCGTTTCGCGGCCTCCGGGTCGTCTCGGTGCAGGACCAACAGAACACACCATGCGTCGACCAGTTGATCACGCATCTGGGACCGCACGGGTGATTCAACTGCCGCGGCAATCAACTGCATCACCGTATCGAGTGTGATCTCTTCGGCAGCTAGCGAACCCAGGTGCGTAGCACCAGAATCTGGAGAAACCAGCACCACGGTTAGCCCGTCGGGCGGAAATGTGTTGGCGGCCAGTTCTTCGCGAACTGCCCGGACTGTCGCGCTATTCGTCGAGACGATCTCCGCGGTTACATTCGCGTCGGACAGCCATGCCGTGGTGGCCGCATCGATGTAATCACGGAGCGCTTCCACTTCCGAGTCGGTGATCAACAGAAGTTGATAGCTCGGTCGGCTATCGCCCCCAATGAATGCCGAGTCGCGAATCGAATACGGACAGCCAACCGCTACGGTGGCCACGTGGCATATCAAGCCGATGGCGACAAAGAGGCCCGGTGCAGCGCGTTTTGGAATGCGAATCACCATGTTCTGCACCGTGGGTCCACAAGAACTCTTCCACGAAGAAGCCTGTTCACGCCGAATCAGGCTCGCCAGTTCAAGTATAGAAAGGTGTGCAACACACCGTCTAGTTGCGGGGCCCGCGGCAATGTCGAACCAGAGGGCATTGAAAAACGAATCAGGCGTCTCTGAGCACGATCGCCGGATCTTGAAGAACGGCACTGAGTGCCGGAATGTAACTTGCCATGACGCAAACCAACGGGGCTCCGAGCAAGCTCCAAGTGAGCATCGTATAGGGAACTTGATAGTGTAGCGGTGCCACATGCATGGCGCCGACCAAAACAACCCAGGCCAAGAGAGCCCCAAGCCCGAAGCCGACGAGGCCGCCCAGCACTCCCAGGATAACCGCTTTCCCCAGGAACAACGCCGCAATTCGTGCCGAACCTTGCCCCAAAGCCCGTAAGAGCCCGATTTCGATGCGGCGTTCTCGCACGTTGGCCAACGTCAGTAACCCAACCCACACCGCGGCAGCTAAGACCACCAATGGGGTGGCGATGCCGGCAAAGGCTTCCATCCGCTGCTGGCTTTCATTGCGTCGCAGAGACATGTCTTCGAGCACTTCTTGTTTTTTCTGGGCAACCAAGGCTCGCTGTTCCACGCGGGCCAGCGCACGAGGGCCGACTTCATAGATTCGCGTCTCAGGAAGAACGGCCTCGAGTTGCCTGCGGACCTCGGGCAAGAGTTCCGATTTGCAGCGGCAGCCGATGGCTAGAATCTGATTGATCTTTCCGGGAGCATCGAGCAGTTCCTGGGCATCGCTCAAGTGGACAGCCAGGGTGATGTCTTCCACGGTACCCCGCTCGGGAAGCAGCTTGGCAACGGTGAACGGCTTGCCCAGGATCTCGATGGCGTCGCCTTCTTTGTGATCGAGACCCAGGTTGTAGCCGACGTAGACGGTGCCCGGCTCGATGTTAAAGCCCATGGGCTTTTTGGCCTTCTCGTGAGCCTTGGGCGTCTCGGGCAGATAACCCATCAGCAGCACCTTGCGATCGTTCCAGGTGGTCTTTCGCTGGAGAGTGGCCACCAAGTGAGTGACGAGCGAAAGTTGCTCGGAATTTGCCAGGCGATCGATGTACTCCTGCGGCATGTCCTCTTCGCTGTAACCTTCGGCCCAAAAGTTGTCCATGTTCGTGTCGCGATGGAGGATCTTCAGGTTGAAGCCCATCTTGAGCATGATTTTCCGCGTTTCGTCTTCCACCTCGGCCAGGGCATCGGCCGTCTCTTGCTGCATTGCTTCGTATTGCTCGATGCTCTCGGAGTGATAGCCATTCACGACGGCAGCCCCCGCGACAAACAGGCTTACCGCCACCGTCACGCCGATTAGCATCAACAAGAAATTGGTTTTGCGGTAGCGGATTTCGTCAAGCAGCAGCTTGAGGATGTTCATGTTGGCTTCTCGTGACGAACGGAATTTGACATGCAACATATCGCGGCACTCACTGTAAAAAGAGCTGATTGCCACGCCCATTGATGATAAGAATCGCGTCAAGCGATGACAACGGGAGCGGATTCCCGAGGTCTAAATGAACAACCGAGGCGGCCCGGGGGAGGGGCACACCTCGGTTGTCTGGCACTGATTACGCTGGGTCGCGAAACGAAAGGTCGTTTAGCGGTAGAGTTCAAAGCTAAACAGGAGTGTGCCGGTCCAAAAGCCGCTGTCTTGATAGTTTCCAAAATCGATCCAGTCGTGGGCTACTTCCACTTCGGCTCCAACGGCGACCCCCAAAGGCCCGAAGGCCGCGGAACAAATGTCGCTGTTGATGAACGTGACCCCGGCGCCGGTGAACAACCCGCCAAAGATGTCGGTCGTCGAGTAATCTTCCAGCAGGGCAGCCGTTTGACCTGGGCCTAACCCCGCGATGAGAGCGTTCGTCGTAGCAGAAGTTACTTCGTGGAAATCGCCGTGAATGTGTCCCCAGCGACCGCCAAAGCGGAACATCATCCCTAGCCCGCCTCCAGGACCATTGGGAGTCCGTTGCCAACCAATGGCAGCATCGGCACTGGCTCGATTGATTTCGACCAAATCCGCATCCAACAGGTCGGCCAAGGGGGTGGAAGACACCACTCCGAATGCGTCATTCACCACGAATGTACCGGGTACCCCCCGACGATCGGATTCACCCGCCACGGTCAGGTACGAGCCACCCACATCGATGAAGACGAATCCGGCGGGACCACGACCGGCGAGCGGTTGCCGCACGGCACCCGCGATCGACCAGCCCGTGTCGGAACTGTTGAAGAATGTGTTATCGAGATTGAACGCAGGGCCAGCCTTTACATAGGCCATGCCTTGTTGTGCAGCCGCGATCTTGGTACCTGCCAATAGGCAGGCCACGATGCCGGCTACCACGGCAAACTGCCTCACGCCCCGGGTTGGAGCCGCAAAGTTTACCCAGTCCGTCATGTTCCCCTCTCCCCCTCGAAGATGATCGTCCGTCCGCACAATCGTCAGGACTGTGCGTACTGTCATCTTCGGTCCAGGTGGAAGTGCCACGTTGACGATTGTTTGGGCCGTCACGGTTGTTCCGCCACGCTGGCATTCGGGTCCTAACGGTTAGGTAAGATGCTCCTGCCGGCGGGCGTGCAGAGTGCTGTCACGAGCGGGAGTGGGCCTGGAATTGAGCATTTCGCCGCCGTCACTATTCAAGAAACAATTCCCACCCCACTGGGGGCGTGGCGGTTTCTGTTGGATGGCGGTCCATGTATCTCGAACCCGCCGCTCCAACCGCATAGCAGGATGATTAAAGATTCGCATTTCGCGGGTGCCTGCTTTATCCTCGTGGCATCGGCCTTACCTGGGGGCAGCCCAACTCACCAGACGAACCTTGCTCGACGGGGATTAGGATGCAAATTCGATTAGCGACCGTAGTGGCAACCCTGCTTCTGGCCCTTTGCACGTTCTCGTGCATTACGCTAAGCGCACTCGGCGAAGAACCAACGGCCTCGATCACCACGGCCGACCCGGAGATTAGTCAGCAGGGACTGGAGGACTTGAAGGACCTGCTCGACGAGACGAACACCCTGGCCGCCATGGTGCTGCACAAGGGCAAGGTGGTAGCCGAGTGGTACTGGAATGACACCACGCCGGAAACTTCGTTTGAAGTCTGGTCGGTGTCGAAGTCTTACGCCTCGACCTGCATCGGGTTGTTGATTGACCAGGGGAAAATTGGCAGTCTGGAAGACAAGGTAGGTCAATATGTTCCCGAGTGGAGCGAGGGTGAGAAGGCCGACGTCACGCTGCGGCATTTGCTCGAGCAGACCTCCGGCTTGGAGGAATCGGGCACTTTCTTTCTGGCCAAGGATCAGTTGACCACCGCGCTGAAGGCCAGGCTGATCACGACGCCGGGCGAAACATGTCGCTACAACAACGCTGGCTGCAATATTCTTTCGGCAGTTATCTCGGCGGCCGCAGGGAAAGATCCCGAGGAGTTCATGCGAGAGAACCTCTGGGAGCCGATGGGGATGGAACACACCTCCTGGCGACGTGACAAGGCCAATAATGTCATTACTTACGCAGGCATTCAAAGCACGGCGGCCGATCTCGCACGGTTCGGGCAGTTGTTTCTGCACGGCGGGCAATGGCAGGGGGAACAACTACTGAGCGAAGACTGGATCGAGCAGGCGACCAACGAACGCATTCAAATGGCAGCCGTCGAGGGCATCAAACAACCTTATGGATTGTTGTGGTGGATCGATTTCGAGCGAGACAACGTACCACACAACTACAATGCTCTCGGCCTGTTCGGCAACAACCTCACGGTGATCCCTGAATTGGACCTGATCGGGGTCCGCCTCGTTGGAAGCTACGCCAAAGGCGGGCAACTGATGCGTCGAACGCCGGAGTGGGTTAGTCGCCTGGCTGCTGTGGTTGAGACCGACGATGAGTAACGGCACACTGGCCGTAGGCCAGATTACTTGGCGCTGAAATCGCGTTCGGCTCGTTTGAACTGCCGGCGTGTCTCGCGGACTCGGTTCTGCACTACGGCCGGCAGCTTCGACCCCAGTAAATTCTCGCCGTTGAACCATCCTTCGGGCTCGGAGAGGATCATGTGCCCCTCGACGAACAACGCGCCCTCAGGTTCGACCATACGGGTGATCTTGAGGTAAAAGCCTGCGCCCTGATAGGGATTCGCTTCTCCCAGTTCCAACTTGCCGGTCGCCGCGCGATTCATGGCCCGCCACACGTTGGGGAACTCTTTGTCGTCTGAGAAACGAGGGTCGAGTAAGCCCGCGATAATGATCGATTCCGGAGTGCGGCTCCAGAAGGAATGCAGGGTGCCCTGAAGATCGACTTTCTTGATCAGTCGGTAGCTTCCGTTGGCAAAACTCTCTTGATCGGCGTTCGCGGGATCGATCGCGATGTTTCGGGCATTCAAATCCGGCACCGTCAGTTCGTGCCCGTCTTCCCCCACTTCGTCTTCGCCACTGCCCGAGTCGAGGAGCGTCTCGAGAAACTCCTTATTCGAGATGGCGTCCAGGTCACTGTAAGCCACGAACCACGTATCGAGACGGCGTGCGGGGGCACCTTCGTCTTCCAGTTCCAGGTTCAGAACGTGTCGTGACACAATGGAATCGCGAAGCAATTGATCGGGCGTGTAACTGCTGCCGGCCAACTCATCAATAATCTTCTGCTGCGCTGCCGCATCCAAACCATCGGGCATGGTTGGCTCGGGGATGGCATAAGTGCTGTCGAAACCTGCCGTCACGCCCTGTTCGAGAAGCTGCGCATAAACCGGGTTCTGCTCTTGATGAGTCGGGGCCGCCCCGATGAGCACGGCGATCAACAGCGGTGTTGTCATGGAAATCATCTGTGCATTCAAGGGTGCTAGAAAGTCGGGCTACCGGAGTAGTTCGTAGCGGCAAGTCGAATCCTACGTTTCTACCGAAACAGTATCAGGCTGCACTTTGCGATCCTCGACAACGTGCCCGTCGCTAATGCGAATCACACGTTCGGCCCGCTCGGCCACTTCGTTACTGTGCGTAACGACAATCAGGGTTAATCCCCGCTCGCGATGCAGCTTGTCGAAGAGCCCCAGGATTGCTTCGCCCGTATTCGAATCGAGGTTTCCCGTGGGTTCATCAGCCAGCAGCAGAACCGGGTCGTTGGCCAAAGACCGCGCGATGGCAACCCGTTGACGTTCGCCAACCGAAAGTTGGTTGGGGCGGTGGTGGGCCCGGTGTTGCATGTTGACCAGGTCCAACAGTTCGACGGCCTTTTGCTTGCGTTCCTTGGCCGGCAAAGGCCCCTCGAACATCGGAACCTGCACGTTCTGCACCGAAGTGAGCGTGGGTAACAGAAGAAAGGATTGAAAAATGAATCCGATCTGCTGGGCGCGAATGCGATCTGTCTCTTTCATCGAGCTGAGCGGTTGGCCCATGAAGTACACTTCGCCAGTCGTGGGACGATCGAGGGTTCCCAGCACATTCAGCAGCGTTGATTTGCCGCTGCCGCTGGGGCCCATGATGGCGACGTATTCCCCGTTATGAATCGTTAGATTCACATTTTCCAACGCGGTGACGTTTCCGTCTGGATATTTGCGCCCGACACCCTCGATACGGTAGACCGGAGTTTCATTCGCGGCTCCATCACTCATGACTCAGACCTTCCGCAGGTTGCAATCTTGAAGCTTGATACGCGGGATAAGCCCCACCGACCAAGGCAACTCCCATGGCCAGGGCCAATCCAATTTGAAGTACATCCCAGGCGACATCGCCGCGGACAAATCCGCTAACGGCCGGTAACGTTGCCAGCCACTTGGTGAACACCACGGCAATCACGCTGCCGATGACGGCCCCCACGAGGCTGATGAAAAAGCACTCGCTCATAATCATTCGTACGATACGGCCTCGCCGCCAGCCGATAGCCCGCAGGATACTGATTTCGCGGATCCGTTCAATCACCGACATCAGCATGGTGTTAAGCATCCCAAAGCTTCCCACAGCGACTGCGATCAGGGAAGTGAGCCAGGCCATGGCGTGAGCCGTTTTCAAGTAGACCGAGTTGCTGACGTACTCTTGTGTCGGCATGGCGGCTACCCCGTAGGAACGACCCTGGTCATCGTGCAACTCGTTGATCTGTTGGCAAATGTCCTCGGTGGTTTGGTCGCCCATCGCCGCATGATCGAGCCGTACGGAAAACCCCGTGGCGCTATCCTCGCGAAACATGACCTCCTGCAATTGCTTGAGGGGGACCGTCATGGCGCCGTTTTCGAAGACGTTGTAGCTTTGGTAGACGCCAACGACCTTGAATTCTTCGCGTTGAATGACGACCGTGTCGCCCACATGTTTGTTGATGTTATCGGAAAGTGTTTTTCCCAGCAGCACCACCCGCTCGTCGTCGGAAGTATAGGGCTGCCCTTCGAGAAACTTCAACTCATCGAAGAGAAACGTGGTGGGCTCCCAGCCTTGCACCAGAACACTGATGACATCGCTGCTCTTCGAGTAATCGATCAGTTCCAGCAGGCCGGGCGAAACTCCGTCGACCCCGGGAATCTTTCGAATGCGATCGGCCAGATTTGCATCCAGATCGCTGCTTAGCTGGTCGAGAACCCCTTCCTGCACGACCAGAATTTCGACGCCGCCGCTACTGAGCGAATCTTGAGCTGATTGCTGAAAGTCGTGAGAAACTCCCAGGAGAACAACCGCCGTTGCGATGGCCACGGCGATCCCTCCGGCGGTCAGCAGGGTGCGTGCCAGCCGATGACGGAGGTTGATTAACACGAAGGACAAAAACCACATATCTTGCGCACCCTAACCTTTGGTGGAGATCTGTTTTGACATGGAACCATCCGCAGCAGCAGTGCCCGCTAAAGTGGCCAGTCGTCGCAAATGATACTGCACCCGTTCGACAAAGCCCTCCGGGTTTTCCAGCAGCGCCAAATGCTTGGCCTCTGGCACGATGTCGCCCACGGCGTTGGGAAGATTTTCGGTCAGAAACTGATACGTTGCTTCAAAAGGACTGAACTCATCGTACAGGGCGACGACAGGTTGTTGCACTTGCTTCAAGGCTTCCGCGGTCAGTCCCGCGACTTCAAAGGATTCTTTTGCGGCGGAGGTTTTGGCCAACTGGGGCATTTGGCTAAACCATCGCACCGATTCTGGGCCAAGCTCGTCTTGGATGGTTTGCAATTGGTCGGGGGTGAGCCTTGCGACAATGTCGAACAGTTTTTGAAAGTCGACGGTGTCGCCAAGATCCTCGCCGGCTTTCTTGAACGCATCGACAAGACCGTGCCAGACGTCGGCCTGTTCCATGTTGGGTTCAAGATTGGCCAATCCCGGGAAGTACGAATCGGAGAGGATCAGGCCGGCTATCTTTTCAGGATGCTGCAGCGCGGCATGCATGCCTACGACACCGCCGAGACTGTGTCCCACAACATAGGCTGGCCCCAGGTCGAGGGCATCGTGCAACTGCGCGAAATCGTTGGCCAACTCGGCCGACGTGTAACCGGACGGTGGAGCGTCGGTCATTCCATGCCCACGCAGGTCGTAGCTGGTGACGCGAAACTCGGAACTCAAAGCAGGCAGCAGAGGCGAGAACATCCACATCGCTAAGTTGCTGGTGAAGCCATGCAGCAACACCACATCAGGTCCGTTGCCGGTTTGCTGATAGTGAGTTTTCAGATTGTCTAAGGAAACCTGCGGCATTCGGGCTATCCTTTTTCAACCGCTTCGAGGTATTGCTGAAGGTAGCCCGCTATTTCGCCGAGCGATAAGTCTTGCGCGCCTTGCCGGCTTAGTTCAGCCAGCAACTCGTGGAATGGGAAGGTGACACCGTACTTCTCTTGGAGCGTTTCACCAAGCACTACCGCGTCGATCGACGCAAATCCTAAATCGCCGAAGAAACTAGTCTCTGCTGAGATGTCGCCGGAATACTCGCGGCCCTGGAAGTTGCGCAGGATTTGCTCAAGGTCGTTCAGAATCTCTTGTGCGGTTTTCATGAGTCAGGCGCCTCGCATTGGCCCAGCGTTGTAGCGATGATCATGTCCTTGCACGGAAACGTTCGGACAACGATTCGCTTGCCGAGAAATTCTGGATAGGACGTGCAAAGTCGGGTGTCTGGGGCCACGTATACATTGCCAGCCGAGTCCCATCGCCCGATGGTTAGTTGTCGTGTATCTCGAACCACCTGGCTACCCAGTGCCTTGGCGACAGCCCATCGTGCGGCCTGCAACTTGGCGCCGAGATTGCTTTCCGCCTCGGAGGTACCCTCGACGGCAGCCTGAATATCCTCGTCCAAAGCGTGGTCGTCGGCTTCGATCTTCTGAATGGCTACCCCCACCGGAGATCCCAGCGAAGCCGCAGCAACCATGAAGTCGTCCGCAGCCGCAAACGATACTTTTGGGATTTCGGTTGGGCGATGCGAACCACAAGGAGTCGCACGGAAGCATCCTAAATCGTCGGACTCGATCTCGATATCTGCCGGGAAAAGTCGCTCTGCGTGATGGAATCGCCAAAGGATGCGTGCTGCATCTTTGGCCGCCACGCGGCTGAAGAGCCATTTCGATCGTTCCGCGTCCGAGGCCCGTAAATCGCGATGGATCTGTCGCTCGCGTTTGCTCAGCGTTACCTGTGCGGCGGCCGACTGAAGGGCCGGCTGCATCAAGTCGGCACTGGGCGAAAAGCGGACACACCAGTTCTTGGGATCGCCAGTGGCTTCATTACCACCAAAGGCCGATGGTTCTTCTTCAGGAGGTTGCTCGGTGCTGTCGGGCATCGCCTCCGACCAGTCTTTGGTGAGGAAGTATTCATCTTTAGGGCCGTTGAAATTCACTTCGCCGAACGGCAAGTAGAATCTCCAGCTACGCACCCCCAAGAGACGACTCCACACGTTGCCGTTGCTGTCGAGGATCTCGCCATCTTGGTGAAATTGACGGGCCGAAGCATGGGCGACCCGCGAGCGATTGGTAAATTCCGCACCAACCGTGGGACAAGGTCCGAAGAATTCGATCCGCTTCATCTCATACGGGAGCAGGATTCGCCCTGATTGATCGGGCTGTTCCAAGTGCCATGCCACCGTGGGATGCATGGAAACATCGATGAACACCGGATCGAAGATGAAATTGGGATGGTCGTTGGACCGCAGCAATCCCTCGCGTGGCAGCACGCGAATGGTGGCATCCACCCCTTCATCACCACAAATATCGAGGCTAACCACACCTTGAAACAGTGGGCCGTGGAACAAACTCTTGTAGACCTGTTCCAAGGAGGGGCGAGAAGGATGTGCGTCGGTAAGTGGCTTCGACTTTGGTTTTGGGGCTGTAGGATAGCTGGGCGTCATGACCACGGTGCCTGCCGAGGCACCTGCGCCTTCTGCGTCGGGGTCGTGCGCGCTTCCCAAGTCGCGAACCTCCACGCGGATCAACTTTGCACCTTTCAACTCGCCTGCGGGAAGCGGTTCTTCGAGCAAGGTGGCACTTACCTGAATCAGTCCCACATCACCTGCGTCAAAGTCGAGCCACCGCTGTAGTTGTACGTCGCGTATCGCAGCGACGACAAAACCCGGTATCAGAAGCGTGCCAATCTCGGCCATCATTTCGAGATTGAACGTCATGGGCATCACGGGCAGGCCATGGTGCGCGGGGTCTACTTTCGAGACGTCGCGACCTCCCACGGTATGTTCGCCCGCATAGATGTCTTCCTGGAGGTCGAGTCTGCGCCGCATCACCAGCGACTTACCCGGCTGATGGTCGATAATCTCGCCGATCAAGGGTCCATGCGGTGGTGTGCTTGGAACAGCCTGTGGCGTTCGGAGTGCCGGAGCCGGTTGAGTGCCGCCCGTGGGGCGAATGCTTTGCTTTGAGGTTCTCGGGACTTTGCGTGAGACGCGTTTGCCGGTTCGCCGTTGCTGCAAATAGGCCTTAGTGACGGCCTCTTGATCACCCAGGAACTGTTCCATAACCGACATATAGTGGTTCATGACGTGGCTGGTTGAGCCCGCTGAACTCGAGGCAGGTGGAAGGTCAGCCACCGGTTTGCTTTGGGGAATCGGCAATTCTGGCCGTACTGGAGACGCGCTGGAGCTTGGCACTTCCGGCAACGTCGGTGGCTTTGCGGCAAGCCGTTCGGCGGTTTTTATTGGTCTGGCCGCGTTCTCTTGTGTTGTCGCAGGCTCCTTGGCCTGCCAGATAAATTCCGAATGCTCTCGCCGTTCGTACAGGTGACCAAGCTGCATCGGAACGTGATGCGCGGCGAGCTGAGCCACCAGGTGGTTGAGCTGCATGATTCCGGAGCGCCGCTGAACGTTTGCGGCGACCGCCAGAAACTCTTCTCCGCGAAGAATGTCTGTCGCGAACGAGCTGAGATTCCCTCGGGGGCCAGCCTCGATGAAGATGCGAACACCGTCGTCATGCATTTGACGGATCATGTCCGTGAAACGCACACGGGATGCCCAATGGCTGAGTGCCAGATCGCGGATCTGGTCTGGATCGTTCGGAAACGGTTGGGCTGTTGTGCACGAGTAGACCGTTGCTTCCGGTGTGCGAAAAGGAACCTCGGCGAAGTACTTCGAGAGGTCTTCCAGGTAGGGCTCGAACAAGTAGGTGTGATAAGGCCGATCGAACGGCAACTTTTCGTGCATGACCTTAGCGGCCGTGAGTTCGTCAACGACTGCCTCCATGGCCTCCGGCGTTCCGACCAGCACCGTTTGGTGAGGGCAGTTGTCCATCGCCAGGTGTAATTCGGAGTCGGCCGGAACCTTCGGAATCACCTTCTCGATCGTCGTGGCGACCACCTCGCGCGATGCGCCGACAGCAAGCAATACGAAACGTTGGCCGTCACCGGAATCTTGATTGCGAAGGGCCTGCATCATGCCGACCACGTTGATGGCCTGATCTTCGCCGGGCATTGATTTCGCGGCCCCTAGCGCAGCCAATTCTCCTGCGCTATGTCCCGCGATCACGTCTGCCTCGATTTGTAAGCTGGTTAGCAACTCGTTCATGGCCCAATCGGCAAAGAGCACGCTAACCATGGTTGAGTCGAGTCGCCCCAGCTCCTGGCGGGCGCTTTCTGCATCCTCAGGATCGGCATCCTTGGGAAAGTGAACAAACTCACTAATCGGTCGGGCATCGGGGTCGTGACGCGTGAATGCTTCGTCGGCCAGTTGCAGGCAACGATCCATTTCCGGAAAGTGCGGGCAGAGATCACCCAACATCGAAAGGTATTGGGCCCCCTCTCCCGGAAACAAAAATGCCACAGCGCCTTTTTGATATAGCGGCTTGCTGAAATAATAGATGCCTGCGGCGTCGTTGATAAACGGACATTTGTCCGCAGACAAACGCACCAGAGCTCGCTCAATGCGTTTGCCCAACTCTTCGACCGATGCGGCAACCAATGCAAGGCGGCACTGTGAAGGTTGAGTTTGTGTGTTCAGCGTCGCGGCGATGTCGACCAGCCGTGCCTCGGTGTTTTCGGCAATTGCCGCTTGCAATTGCTCGAGGCGTTCTACCAGCAGCTCACGGCTCTCGGCCCCCACGATGACCGTCTCTACATCCCAAGGTATTTGGGACGATGTGCGACCGGATTCTGACTGCTCACTCGCAGAGCCTTGCCGGCGATCGTTAGGATTAGTTTTCATTTCGGTGTACATCGCTGCTCTGTCTCTTCTCGTTCCACTGCTTCAGGCAGCAAGGAGCATGGCCTTGTATAGCCGCCCGCATGCCTGGTGGGACGTGCCGTTCGTGGGGCTGCCAATTGAGCCTAAACGGGGGCTTCGTCAGAAGGTGATTTCGTTTTAGGTACTGCTTGCCAGCGTGGTCGGCTGCGGTCTGGTGAGTCGTTCCGCTCCACCGGCAATAATGACCTCGAAGTCGTTCGCTCCGCCGGACATCAGTTCTTCGAGCACGAACTGCGGACCGGTTTCTGGCGAGATCAGTTTCAGTCCTCGGGCAGTCAGGTGTCGTTCGAGGTCTGCAACCATCCCGGTGCCCGACCAGGGGCCCCAATCGATGGCAAACACACGGGCATCCCATTCGCGATTGAGCTTTGCGGCGAGTTTACCCAACACTTCATTGGCCGCCGCATAGTCCGATTGTCCCCTGTTCCCGAAGCGACTGGCTACCGAAGCAAAGAACACACAGAACTTCAGCTTCTTCGGGTTCAGGTGCCGGCTGAGGATCAATGAGCTTTCGATCTTTGTATTGAACACACGGTCGAACGATTCGGGTGTTTTGTCACGAATCAGCTTGTCTTCGATGACGCCTGCACCATGGATTACTCCGTCGATGCCGCCATGTGCTTTGGATACGGTGTCGATGAGCTGGCCGAAGGCCGCTTCATCACGCACATCGACGGAATGATATTCCAGCTTGGCTCCGGTGGCTTTTATGAGGTCGAGGTTAGTTCGTACCTCACGTGCACGCAGGAGACGCTGATACTCAACTTCGATGTCCGCGGGGTTCACATCGAGATCGTTATCCTGTCGCTTCTTGATCAAGGCGCCTTTGATTTCGGAAGCCTTGGTGAGGCCGGCCGTTTCCGCGGCTTCCTCGTCGGCTGGGGCTTCGGTGCGGCCCACCATGATGATGTTGGGTTGGTGTCGCCGCGCGATTTCCAAAGCGATCGTGGCCGTGATGCCGCGAGCGCCACCGGTGATCAACACGGTGGAGTCTTGATCCAGGTCGAGATCGACTGCCTCGGCCGAATCGAGCGGAGCACTGTACGGTTCCCAGGTAACGCGGCTTCCGTTGAGGTAACCAACTTCATTCGGGCCTTCCGGCTCACCCATCTCGCTGATCAAATGATCGACGGTCTCGGCGACGGGACGTTCTCGATCGAAGTCGATCGCACGCACCAGCACTTCGGGCCATTCCATTGCCACGCATTTGGTGAAACCGAGAATGCCCCCCTGCCCCGGATTGAAATCCTCGGGCGTTTGCTCATCGAAGGCCAGGCCTCCGCCCAGGGCGGTCGTACTCAGGCAGAATGCACCACCCTGTTCACCGGCGGCGGTGAGTTCTTGCTCAAGAGTACGCGTTAACTGGTAAAGTGATTTCATGTCGCGGCGAGCCCGGTCGGACCAGTCCTCGCCCTTTGCCGGTGCAGCCAGCGGCATCAAGTGCATCAACCCGCTGAGTGCACCAATTTTGGTATGGATTTCTTCCACGACGCGGGCCACCGCTTTCTCGTCGGTCAAGTCGGCAAAGAACACGCCGTCTTTCGGTTTCTGGGCCTTCGTGGAATAACGAATGATGGCCGTTTGTTGCCCGAAGTCGGCCAACCGATCTGCCATTTCGTTGGCCACGCCACGTTCATCGTCGGTCAGAACGATGCAGCCACTTAGTAGCGGGGGCAACCCACGGCTTTGCAGCGGTGCTTCGACGAGGCGAATCAATGCCCGTTGGACATCCAATTGCTCTTCCACGAAGTGTTCGACCTTCCCGTTGGTTTTTTCAATCGCGGCGGCGGGTCCTTCACCTTCATTGGTGTCTTCGTTTTCGCCGAACAGAACGTCTTCCATATAGTCGAGAATCGAGCGAAGTGTGCGAATACTGGTCAGCTTCTCGATTTCCAGCTTCGACTCCAGGTCCTCTTCCGTTCCGCCGAGAGACTCTGCCAGGGTGCCGAGGATTTCGACGCGTTTGATCGAATCGATTCCCAAGTCGGCCTCGAGATCCAAATCGAGGTCGAGCATGTCTTTCGGATAGCCGGTTCGCTTGCTGACCAGATCCATGAGGTCGGCAGAGATCTGCTCCAGCGACATTTCCGGCATTTCGGCCGCTGGTTCTGCAACGGGCTCTTCGATTTCTTCGACCGCTTCTTCGGTCACGGGCTGCCCATTGGACACCTCGTGATGATCGGCGAAGCCATTCTCTGCCACGGGAGCCGGGGATGACATTCGAGACATGGAAGCGTCCGGAACTTGGACGCCGTTGCTGGCCGGAGGTAAATGCTCGAAGTATTCGGTTGCATCGCCCTCGCCGCCTTGCAGATAGCTCAGCATGATGCTGCGTTGGGTGTCCAGGAACCGAGCCATGAGGTTTTGGAAACCCATGACAACCTGTGCGGCTTCGTCACCCTCCACCGGCTGATGCATCGGCGGCAATGGATTGGCCGAGCCGTTGGTATCGACCGGGTGATTCGCCGGTGGCGCCTGCGGTGCGGGGGCAGGTTGACGCGTGGCAGTGGGAGCTGACGACGATTGGCTCGACGTCGGGCCGGCCTTGCCGGCAGACGAGACGTTTGGGTTGTCCATCTTCTTTTGTCCTAGGATCCAAGGTTCCGGTTCAGTGGCCAGCCGCGCTCGAACGCCGTTAACCAGCCACGTATTCGGCGGAAGTTCTTTTTTGCCCGTTTCCCGATCGATATCCGCCAGGGAAAACGATGTATCGCAACGACCGTGGTAAAGCCGGTCAAGATTCGGAGCCGCACCTACGACGAGCAAGTGAGCCAGCACCTGTTGTAGTTGGAGTAAGCCATCGCGACCCTTGAGATCGGTTGGGATCGCGGTGTGTGGTCGATCGCCAAGAATTTGCTTGACCAGGCCCGAAAGCACGCCTTGCGGACCAACTTCGACAAAGGTTCTCACCCCGGCTTCGTACATTGCTTCGATTTGCTCTTGGAAGCGTACCGGTGAGGTGAGATGTTTCGCCAAAAGCTGAACAATCTCAACAGGGTCTTCCGAATGCGGCTCGGCGGTCGTGTTGGCGTAAACCGGAACACTCGGTGCCTGGAAGTTGGTGCCTTTGAGTTCTTCAGACAATGCTTTCGCGGCCGGAGCGACCAGAGGAGAATGGAACCCACAGGAAACGGGAATTCTGCGAGCCTTCAGCCCTGCCTTCTTGAGCGTCTCTACGGCCGTATTAAGGGCCGCGTCTGTGCCGGCAATCACGGTTTGCTTGGGCGAATTAAGATTCGCGATCGTGATCTCCGACTGCTTACCCAACGCTTCCGACACTCGCTTGGCGTCGGCTTCAACGGCGGCCATGGTCCCGCTATCCGCTCCGGTCGCTTCGCGAATGAAATGTCCGCGCTGATAGGACAAGCGAATCAGGTCGTTGTCGGTAATCGTATTTGCAGCACACAGGGCCGTGTATTCACCGTAACTGTGTCCGGCGAAGCAATCGGCTTTGATTCCCAACGACTGCAGGAGTCGGAACAAACCAAGGTTTGCCGCCCCTAGTGCGGGTTGGGCTACGTCGGTTCTAGCCAGGGATGACTCCGCGGCTTGCGATTGTTCGTCGGTGAACGAGGAGGCTGGATAGATGAACTGACCCAACGGTCGTTCGAGATCATCCTTTAAGACCTCGGTTGCCTTGTCTAGGCCGCGGCGCACCTCGGGGAAAGCCATCGCCACCTGAGAAAGCATGTTGGTGTATTGCGATCCCTGACCGGGGAACAGCATGGCCAGCTTGGCAGTTTTCGCTTGAGGTGCTTCGGCAAAGTAGAGTCCACGGGGGTCCTGCCAGGTAGGCTCTTCACCACGTACCGCCTTCATCACGGCGGGCAGCTTCTCTTTCAAATCGTCCAGAGAGTTGACGACCATTGCGGCCGTGGGTAGCGAGGCATCGGAACCGCTGGCACGCCATGCTGCTGCGGCCAAATCGCGCAATTTGGGCTTTGCTCCGCGTGATAGCGATTGGTGACACTTTCGCAAAGCCTCGCCGAGGGCTTCTCGGGTTTTGCGGCGAAATACCACCAACTCGGAGGACCAGTCTTCGCGGGAGGAGTCTTCATCTTGCAGGTAGTTGCCGCGATACTCTTCCAGCACGACGTGAAAGTTGGTGCCACCGAATCCGAAGGCGCTGACTCCGGCGTGACGAGGTTCGTCGTCGCGATGCACCCAGGGACGTGCTTCTTTGTTGAGGTATAACGGCGTCTTGTCGAAACCGACTTTCGGGTTCGGTTCCTCGACCAGCATCGGCGGGAGAACTTTGCGATGAATGGCTTGCGTTGTCTTGATCAGTCCGGCGATTCCGGCCGCACATTTGCTGTGGCCGATCATCGATTTCACGGAACCCAAGGCACACGACTGCAACTCGGCTCCCGATTCGCTCATCACCGCGGCCAGCGATTCAGCCTCGGTGCGATCGCCAACAACCGTACCGGTACCGTGGGCCTCGATGAGTTCCACCTTGCGAGGTTCGATCCCTGCCTGGGCATACGCCCGACGCAATGCTCGCAATTGCCCGGAGGCGTTGGGGGCCGTGAGGCCTTTTTCCTTGCCGTCGCTGGATGAGCCCACACCTTTGATGACGCCATAGATTCGGTCGCCATCGCGCTGTGCATCGGCCAGACGCTTCAACACCACGACGCCGATGCCTTCGCTGAGCACGATACCATCGGCAGAGGCATCAAAGGGGCTGCACCGGCCACGGGCCGACAGGGCGTGAGTCTTGCTAAATGCCATGTAGGCGAACGGCGTCGAGACCGTGTCGGCTCCCATGGCCACGGCGAAGTCAGCCGTACCGGTCTCGAGTTCGCGGACGCAAGCGTGCACGGCAGCCAGGGACGAAGCGCAAGCAGCGTCGATGGCCATGTTGGTTCCGCCAAAGTTGAATCGATTTGCAACCCGCCCCACCGCAACGTTGAACAGGAAGCCTGGGAATGAATCTTCGGTCCATTCCGGCAGCATGTCCTTACCAAGTTCAATGGCGGGCCCTAGCCCTTCTGGCATGCCTTGCATGGTCTCGAACATCGGCAAGCAGGTTCGGAAGCCGTACATGGTCGCCATCGGGCTACCGCCACCGCCAATACCGAGCACCGCGGCGGTCCGCTCTCGATTGAATGGGCGATTCGCATAGCCGGCCGAATCGAGTGCTCTGCGGACTGATTCGAGCAGCAGTAGCTGCAACGGTTCGATACACCGCATGCTGGCTGGAGTGATGCCGTATTGCAGCGGATTGAAAGGGGTGTCACCAAGAAATCCGCCCCACTTCGAAATGATTTTGTCCCGAGCCCGAGGGTCTTTGTCGTAGTACAGTTCCCAGTCCCAGTGCGTGGGTGGGATCTCGGTGACGACATCGTTGCGGTCGAGAATGTTATTCCAATACGACGTCACGTCTTCGGCACCGGGATAAATGCAATCCATGCCGATGATCGCCACATCGCTCGGTTTCTGTCCGACTACTTGTGGCTTGCTCTGTGCTGGGGTCGTGTTCAGCAGTCGTGTCGCACCGGCCGCTACTTCTGCGTGCAATTCGGCCATAGATGTACGACCACTACGCAGGGTAGAAACCTGCCCGATCATGTACATGCCGCGTTCGAGTTGATCCGCTTGTGAGATCTCGGTGAGCTTCGACGGGCCACCATTTTGCGAGACGCGATCGAGCCCCTTGGAGGCGATTCGCAGGCGACCAATATTCATCCACTCCAACGAGCGAACGATTTCGTCGTGTGATTTGCCCTCGCTTTGCAGGCGGAGCTTCTCGTCTTGAAATGCTTCGTAGTAAGGGGTGCGAATGCACCGCACGGCGTGTCCCGGGGCGGTCTCCAGCAGCACGGTGTCGTCGCACGTCAGGGCCGACTCCTGGAACTGTGAAACGATGGCTCCCTTATCGACTGCTTCTTGTGTGTACAGATAAGCGGTGCCCATCAGTACGCCGATCTTCGCGCCTCGCTTGGCCAACGGAGCAGCCATTGCGGCGACCATGGCCGCCGACTCGGCGTCGTGGATTCCACCAGCGAACACCAGGTGCAGATCTTCTCCACGAGCCTTGTCTCCAAGGTGCTCCTGAAGAACGTCGCACATGCTCTCCCACAGCAGGAAGCTCCCCCGAGGTCCGACGTGCCCACCGCACTCACGCCCTTCGAAAATGAAACGACGGGCACCATCGCGGAGGAACATCCGCAATAGCCCTGGCGATGGCACATGCAGATAAGTTGGGATGCCCTCGTCTTCGAACTCGGCCGCCTGATCGGGCCGGCCACCGGCGATGATGGCAAAGGGTGGCTTCTGTTCAAGAATTGCATCGATCTGTTCTTTGCGAATCTCGGGTGGCAGGAACCCAAGAATGCCGACACCCCAGGGCTGTTTCTTCAGGAGGGCATGCGTTTCGGTGAGCAGTTTCCGAACCTCGGGTCCCCGCATCAGGGCCAGCGCCAAGAAAGGCAGGCCGCCGGCATCGGCCACCGCCTTTGCGAACGGGGCCGTGTCGCTCACCCGGGTCATTGGACCTTGCAGAATGGGATATTTCGTGCCGTGGCTCTTGGCCAGCGGCGCACCCTCGGCCACTGGTTGCGTCTCTCTTGCCAGCCGAAGTCCCGCTTGGACGTTATCGACGATTCCCTCGATCACGCCGCCAACCGTAACAAACCGCTCGGCGAGTGACTTGGCCAGCGCCGCATCTTGTCCTATGAGCGACAGCGGCGACTGACCATGATCCGTAATTGCAGCACAAACGGCCTTCTGCCATTGTTCACGTTGATCGGACTTCGACTCCGCGGCGTGAATCTCAGTTGCTCTTTTCAAAAGTGTGTCGGCAAGCAGTTCACCCGGGCGATGAAGCACGCGGTAGGCATTTCCAAACTCGCTTCCAACACAGATGCTCTCACTACCGTCGCAGGCCTCCAGAGCTTGACGCTGGGTGTTGTCGAGTGGAGATTCTCGCGTCAGGAGTAGCTGTGTGTCGAGAACGACACCTTGTATGCCAGCGGCGGCACAAGCCGTGGCGGTGTGGGTGCCGATACCGCCTTGTACGTAGGCCGAGATGTCTTGGCCCGAATTCGCTTTTCGCCACCGTTGCCAGTGCTGGGTGAGAATGAACGCGGTATCGTCACCAACGCGTCCGCCCGCTTCTTGCCCTTTGAGAACGATGCCGGCCGGCTGACACTCCGCGGCCGTTTCAATCGCCTGGCGCGATGTGGCTTCAATCAGGATATCGATGTCGTTTTTTCGAAGCTGCTGGATTGTGGCCTCAAGTTCGCTCAGGGCGTTGCCGGCGATCAATACGCGCTTGAGTCGTGTTGGAATATCTGAAAGGAGTTCCTGGAGGAGTGCGTCACCGCCGATGCCGATCTTGATGGCGAATTCTGTCGTCGTAAATTCTTCCAGCCGTTGCAGGGCTTCGAATGCGCGAGCCGAATCGACACAGTATTCGAGGTCGAGAATTCCGCAGCCGCCCGCCCGGCTAGCAGCAATTGCAATAGACGGGTCCAAAGCCGTGGACGGCGTCAAAACCAAGATGTCGCATCTGCGCACGAGATCGTTCCTCCGAGTACACCGGCCGCCGATGAATCGAGCCGCGTGTCACGTAGTTTGAGCTGGTCTGGAGTTCCTCAATCATACAGCGTAAGGGAGTGAGCCCGATTGCCATATGACCCAATCAGCGGTTTTATTGCGAACTACGCATAATACCCAATTTTCAATTTTGTTTCTGGCCATTCTGCTGGCCCTGCGGATCGTAGTGATTAGCGCCAATGCTTGGCGGACAACCACCGTGTATGGTCTGGTGGCAAGAGCCGAAACACTCACTATCCCTCCGATGGTCTCGGTGCCGCCTTGGCTCCTTCTGGCCTCCCTAAGCTCAAGCAGAATTGCTGGTTGTGTGCGGCTCGATCGCCTTCACCCTATTAAAGATGGCATTCATTCTTGATGCTGCACACTAAAGTTCAGAGCGAATATCAGGCCGATTCGTTACCACATGCACCGTGACCAAGGGCGTGTTCCAGCTTGGATTTGTGTCGTAAGTCTTTCTTGATATGTTACTTATGACCCTGGATTCTCAGACAAACCTGCCTCAAGCGTGGATTGATTGATGCAATCGCTCGCCAGGCGCACCGAAAACGGCACTGCGTAGTGGCATCAAAAACCCGAGACATCGCCGTTCTGATTGGCACGCGTCCCGAGGCCGTGAAGTTGGCCCCCGTCATTCAGGAACTGTCGAATCGCTCCGAAACGCCACGCGTCATCCTGACTGGTCAGCATCGAGAATTGCTCGACCCGTTGCTGAGTGAGCTGGAAATTCAGCCAGACATCCGCTTGAACGCGATTGCCCCGGGACAAAGTCTGGGGGCCCTGGCGGGCAGATTGCTTGGTGAAATATCGTCGCACCTCAACGAGCACCCCCCCGAATGGCTGGTCGTTCAGGGCGATACTTCGAGCGCGGCCATGGGGGCCCTGGCGGCCTTCTATGGCTGCATTTCTGTGGCTCACGTCGAGGCGGGGCTTCGAACGAACGATCCGGCCAACCCGTTTCCCGAGGAGATCAACCGTCGCCTAATCGCCGACGTGGCCCAACTTCATTTCGCCCCCACGGTCGCAGCCTGTGAAAATCTACTCGGCGAAGGTGTTCAGCCCGCACGAATTCACGTCGTGGGAAATACGATCGTCGATAGTTTGCGAATCACATGCGAACGTCATTTCCAGAATTCTGAGTTTGATGTGCCGGCATGTCAAACCGACTCTCACGATCAGGCACTCGTATTCGTTACCTGCCACCGCAGAGAGAGTCTTGGTAATGATCTGCTCGGCATTTGTGGTGGGCTCAATGCAATTGCCGAAGAGTTTGGGGACAAAGTGAAAATCGTTCTTCCCGTACATCGGAACCCGGATGTCCGCGAATCGATTGAGCAACAATTACGAGATGTTGGTGGTATCGAACTCGTCGAACCATTGGGATATCTGGACACGATTGCGAGTATACGACGCGCGCGACTCGTGATTACAGACAGTGGTGGTGTGCTTGAAGAAGCGGCCACACTTGGGGTGCCGACGCTGATTGTTCGCAGGGCTTGCGAGCGACTCGAAGCGGTTGAAGCGGGTGTTGCTCGAATAATACCACCTCAACAAGATGAGATTGTCGAGGCGGCCCGTCAGTTATTAGCCCGTGACGAAGTCCATCAGCAGATGGCAAGCCCCACGGACGTGTTCGGCGATGGACACGCGGCCGAAAGAATTGTCGAGATCTTACTGCGAGAAATGACGCTGCGAGAGTAATATGCAGTCTGTCTGTTTGACACTCAGCATTACTGAAATCCCTCGATGAATCGCCCCTGAGAATACCACATGCATCTTCTTTATGCGTTTGTAGAAAACCGCCCACCTCGGCGTTATGGATGGTCGCTCGTTGGCTTCCTGTCGCTATTCTTCTTCGGCGCGACCTACTCGGAGGTCCAATCCGGTGATTTGCATATCGGGTTCGCGGCAGTCGACGTGACGCCCGATGTAAAAGGCCAGCACCCCGTATGGCTGGCCGGACAGGAGTCGAACCGGCGTGCCACCGAAGTGCGCGATCATTTATTCGCACGGGCGATTGTTTTACAAGACGCCGATCAGCAGATTGCCCTGGTAGCGGTTGATTCGATTGGAGTTCAGCACCCGCTTGTAGCGAACGCAAGAAAACGACTACCCGACATCGATTACTGCCTGGTGGCAAGCACGCATACCCATGAAGGCCCAGATTGCATTGGCATCTGGGGGCCGGATCAGTCCACCTCCGGTGTCGACCCCAATTACCTCACTCAATTGGAAGACGGCATCGTGGCCGCCGTGCGGAAGGCGGGGCAGGCGCTCAGCCCAGCACAAGCTGTATACGGTCAGGCAAGTGATGAATCTTTGTTGAGAGACTTTCGCCTTCCCGTTGTGCTCGACCCCGTGCTCCGGGTTCTGAAGTTCTACAATCCCGATGACAACAAACCGCTGGCCATTCTGATTCAGTGGAACAGTCATCCCGTCGAGCCTGATGGAAACCACGCCATCACCCGGGATTGGATCGGCATGACCGTCGATCAGCTTGAAAAGCAGCACGGTTGCCCCGTCATTTACTTTTCAGGAGCAGTCGGTGGTTTGATGGGCACCCCCGATCGGCGATTCACCGACGACCAGGGAAACCAGTTGGCGAAGGATGTCTTCGACTTCATGCGAATGTACTCCGAAGCCGTAACCGCCCTGGCGAACGACGCGCTCTCGCATGCTACGGCAATTGAATTGACTCCCCTGCACGTTTCCACGAAACCGGTTGCCCTACCCTTGGATAATGCAGGCTTTCGGGCGGCACGTGCCATCGGTGTACTGGATCGGCCTGGGTACGCGTGGACCGGTGATCCTTATCAACTCGGATCGGAATTACCTCCCAGCGACACGAAGAGCGAACAAGCATTGCTCAGTGAGGTGGCCTATCTCCGGTTGGGTGATCTCCATGTGGGAGCCATTCCCGGAGAGTTATATCCCGAGCTGGTCTACGGAGAATTCCCCGCGGAAGCAGAACCGGAAGCCGACTTTCCCACGGCTTTGCCGGAACCGAATCTGGCGGAAACCTTCCATAGCGAGCAATTCTTGATGCTCGGTTTGGCCAACGATGCAATTGGCTATTTGATTCCGAAGCGCCAATGGGACGTTGAATCTCCGTATGCGTATGGCCGTAGTTCCGGGCAATACGGAGAAGTGAGCAGCCTTGGTCCCAGAACGGCCGGAATCGTGATGCAAGCCCTGGTCGATCGCGTGCGATCGGTCGAAGCTACAAACGACGGAGGGAAATAGTGCCCGGACGCCAATTGTGTTGCGATTTCACTCGGCGTTCGATAGGCTGTGACTGATGCGTGTCGGGCTAGCACGATCGCCCACCGTGGCCCATCCTGCAATTAATCTCGCGGAGCGTGCCTATGCCTATGTTGGCAGGACAAAGCTGCGAGCATCCAAGACTGGATCGACGTACGGCCATTCAGGCTGGCGCCATCGGTTTGCTCGGCCTGGGCATGAACCACGCCGAGGCCTTACGGGCGGCTACTCCGGCACTGCCTGAAGCGGGCTCCAAGGCCAAAGCCTGCATTTACATCTTTCTTTCCGGTGGTCTTGCTCAGCACGAGAGTTTCGACCTCAAGCCGGAAGCGCCGGACAATGTCCGTGGCGAGTTCAAGCCAATTGCCACGCAGACTCCCGGCATTGAAATCTGCGAACACCTCCCATTGCTCGCACAACGCAGCGAACAGTGGACTTTGGTTCGTTCGCTAACCCATCCTTCGAATGAGCATTCGGCCGGTCATCACATCATGCTCACCGGTCATTCGGAGCTGCCCCAGGGCTTCAATCCAAGCAAACCACTGCCAGGTGATCAGCCGAGTATTGCCTCGGTCGCCGGGCAGGCCATTCAGTCGTCGAACAATCTTCCTCCGGCCGTGGTGTTGCCCGAGCGGCTCGTGCACAACACGGGTCGGGTTATTCCGGGCCAATTTGCCGGACAGATGGGCGAGCAGTACAGCCCCTGGATTTTGGAAGCATCCCCGTTTCATCCACGTTCGTACGGTGCGTATCCAGAGTACGACTTCGACCATCAGGAGCGGGGTGCGGAAGACGATCGTGTGTTTCAAGCCCCCAATTTGAACCTTCCGCATGGTTTGACGAAGTCTCGCTTTCAAGGCCGCCTGGGTGTTTTACAAACCATCGAAAGTCAGCGTGCGCGACTGGAGCGAAACGCGGAAATCCAGGAATTCGACCAGCATCGCCAAGGAGCGATCTCGCTGTTGGCGGATCCCGGGGTTCAATACGCGTTTGACGTCACAAAAGCAGACGAGAAGACCCAAGAACGCTACGGTCGCAATTCGTTCGGCTGGTCGCTGCTCATGGCACGTCGGCTGCTTGAGACAGGCGTGAAGCTGATTCAGGTCAATCTCGGTAACAATGAATGTTGGGATACGCACGGCAACGCGTTTCCGCACCTCCGCGACAAACTCTTGCCGCCGACCGATCGAGCGGTTTCGGCGCTGCTGGATGATCTTGCCGTCTCCGGCATGCTCGACGAAACGTTGATTGTGATGGCGGGTGAGTTCGGCCGCACACCTAAGATCACGTTGCTCAAAAATGCCTACGAAAAGCCGGGCCGCGACCACTGGGGTGCCGTGCAGACGGTTTTCTTTGCCGGCGGCGGGGTTCGAGGTGGAAGCGTGATCGGCTCTTCCGACAAGCTGGGTGGGCACCCGGCCAGCAGTCCTCAGAAGCCCGAGAATATGGCAGCCACGATTTATCATGCGCTGGGAATTCCTCCCCAGGCTGTGTGGCGGGACACCGTCGGTCGCCCGCATCAGATATACGCGGGTGATCCTATCCCCGGCTTGTTGGGCTGAGTCGACTCCTCTAGCCTGATCTCAACCAACCTCGAGCGTGATCTTGTCGACTTCGTTCCACGTATAGCCGCGTTCATTCCAGTAGA
Organism: Pirellulales bacterium; assembly: GCA_965227275.1. Taxonomy (GTDB): domain Bacteria; phylum Planctomycetota; class Planctomycetia; order Pirellulales; family JAEUIK01; genus CAZNXE01. The sequence goes on from CBDDFU010000001.1 coordinate 5,491,204, forward strand.
TCGAACCATCGATCGGCTGTGTGTGGCCCAATGCGTCGACGGCTCGGCACCACACGGTTTGCTTCCCCTCCTTCAGACGCACCTTGGCTGCCCAGTCACTCCATGCCCAAGGGCTTGCGGCACGCTGGAGCTTGGCCCTTCGCCACGTTCGGCCCTTGTTGGTGGAAACCTCAACGGCAACGAGGGGCGTATTCCCGTCATTCCAGGCGACCCCACTCACCTCAACCATTCCAATTGCTACGCGACTGCCATCGCCGGGGCTCAGCAAACGGCTCTTGATTCGCATGTCCCAATTCGGATCGCTGTTTTCAAACGTGTACTCGAACGCCTGCCCCGGCTCGATGGGCTGCTTGGGTGTGCGATATTTCGGCAATTGAAAAACATTGTCGGTCTCGCCCGATTCGAGACGTAGCCGCGTGACCCACTTTACATTCATCGTGGCGTAGTAACCTGGCGTGATCAGTCGCACAGGGCCGCCGTGCACGGCGGGGATTGGTTCGCCATTCATGTGTGTGGCTAAGAACGAACGGTCCATGGCCACCGAGAGCGGAATGCTGTGCTCGAAGTCTGGGTTCTCCTGCTTGTCGGGCGAATCGATTCCTTCGGCGGTCAGGAATTTGGCCGCCTCCGTGGGCTCGATGCCGGCGTGCTTGAACACGGTCGCCAAAGGAACGCCACCGAAACGAACATTGCCGACGGCCCCACGACCCCATTGGGTACCGGTGGTCGTGGCGTGCTTCGAGAAGAGGGATCGTCCGTTTCCGGAGCATTGAATGACCATTACTCGCTCGACGTGCGGCAGTCCTTCCAGTTCCGTCGCAACGAAGGTCCTGGGTTGTCCAACATGTCCGGAGATATCGATCTCCCAGCCCTTGAGCGGTTTGGGATCGAGGTTCATGTAACCGTCGAGCATGTAGTTGTTACGAACAAATAGAGTTTCCTTGGTGGTGATTCTCGATGCACGCAGTAAGCTATCAGGAGTGCCCATCACGATGGGATCCGCTTTGCGCACGATCAGGCGATTGTCTTTTCCGGGAACCAGCTCCGACGGCGTGGGTTCAGCGGTTTCCGCGGACAACAGGTTTCTTGATGCGAACGTCGCTCCCAAACCAGTTACGGCTCCCTGCAGGAACATCCGGCGACTTAGCCCCCGAGGTAAGTTCTCCAATAGACTTTCGAAAGAGCGGTTATCGATTGGCATGGCAAGGTACTTCCGCAGGGTTGTCTATTTCGATAAAGCGTTGCTTGGTTGGATGATCGCTAGTCTAATTCGTCCGCGGGGTGAAACCAAAGATGTATCAGCGGCCCGTTTGCTGCATCAAGAAGCGGTGTCTGCGGTGGTCTTCCGCCTGTTGCTGAGGGTTGGGGTCGGGCAGCACGAGCAGACGATCGGATGCATCCAATGCCTGTGCCCAGCGTTCTTGCTGCATCAGAAGAATGACCACTGCTCGTTGATAGCGGGGAACCGCGGGGCGAATTCTACTGGCCGCCTCCAGCTCGCGAAGGGCGGTGTCCGTGCGACCTAGTTGCTGCCAGGCCAGACCGAGGTTGTATCGGATGTCGGCGTTTTCTGGGGCGAGTTGCGCTGCTTGGGCCAACACGCTGGCAGCTTCTTCGAGTCGATCGGGTTGCGCTGCAATCAACAGCCCCAACGCATAGTGGGCATCAACGAACTCGGGCACTTCGGCGATGGTCTCGCGAAGCAGTTTCTCGGCCTCTTCCACTTCACCCTGTTCGTTGAGCACGACGGCCAGATAGTATCGCGACTCGGAAAACAGTGGCTCGATTCGCAGCGCCGTACGGTAGCTGGCTTCAGCCTGTTTCAGCGAGCCAAGGTTGGTGTAGACAACGCCCAAGTTGTGATGGGCCGCCGCCTGATCGGCCAAATCCAATTGGCCCTGAATGTATTCTTCCAAGGCTTTTTCATAGGCGAGTCGTTCCTGCTCGGTCAGGAGCGATCGGTCTGGCCGAGTGAGCAGTCGGGCTGCCTCCGTACGGACAACCCGAGTCGGATCCTCCAGCATAGGAACCAGTAGTTCGAGAATCTGTTCGTCAGAGCGTCGTTCGATTTGGCGAACCGCGGCAGCACGAACCAGTCCATCCGGGTCGTCCAGCGCGCGCTCGATGATCTCAAGACTCTCGGGCTCTCGATACTGCCCAAGCAACGAGACTGCACTTGCTCGAACCATGGGGCTGATGGACCGCTGTCTGGCCCACGGCTGAAGTAACGCTTCACCTTCGGGCAACCCTTTGCGGCCTGCATCGATGGCATGCGCGTAATGCGGTGTGTCGCGGCGTTTCTCGCCGTACCAATTGACGACATGTTCGGCGGACCACTCGGCCGTTTGATCGTCGTGACAACCGTTGCACGCATTCGGGGTACCTAGTTCCACCGTGAGATCGGGACGGGGAATACGAATGCTGTGGTCACGGCGAGGGTCGACAACCATGTAGGTTCGTTCCGGCATGTGACACTCCACACATGCCGCCCCCTTCGAATCGGCCTTGTGGTGATGATGCAGTGGCGTGTCGTATTTCGACGGTTGATGGCAGCGATTGCAGAGGTTGTTTCCTTCGGCCTTCAATTTCGTCGAATGCGGGTCGTGGCAATCGGTACAACGAACACCCTTTTGATACATCAGGCTCTGCAGGAATGAGCCATAGACATAGTCTTCTTCCAGAATCTGACCGTCGACGTAGTACAGGTCTCTGTCGAGCAACTCGGGTTCGTAGTAGTCAAGAAACTCGTCGCCACCATGAAAGCCGGCGTGGACGTTTCTGCGACGGCTGTGGCACTTAGCACACGTTTCAATCTGTGCCTTTGAACTGGTGCCCTTGAGTTCCGCCAGGCCGTAACCGTTGTTGCGATCCCAGAACAGCGACTTGGAAGTGGCTAGCTCGACGTGCAAGCTGCCGGGGCCGTGGCACGTTTCGCAGCTGACGTCGATCTCTGAGAAGGTGGTGTGAAACGTGTCGCTCTGCACGTCGTAGTTCTTTTGAACGTTGGTCGAATGACATTCGGCACACATGTGGTTCCAGTTCTGGGCCGACTTGGTCCAATGCAGGATGTCGTTGGAGTCGATCTTCTCGTCGGGATATAGATGAAACCATCGCTTGCCCTCCGTATCCCAGGCCACCGGCAGGCACTGCACACGACCATCTTCGAACTCCACCAGATACTGCTGAAGTGGGTGAACGCCGAAGGTGTACTTGATCGGAAAGGCTTGCAGCTCTCCGTCAGGTCCATCGGTGGTCATGTAATACGTATCACCCTCGCGATGCATGGTTGAGGTGATGCCGGCATGGGTAAATTGCTGATTGTCAAAGTTGCCCAGAACCGTCTCAGGCGTTGCGTGGTCCATGGCCAAATCGTGGTCTGATCCGGCCCAGGCTTTGAATTCCGCCTGATGGCACTCGGCGCACGTGTTGCGACCGACGAAGTTGCGTGGAGTATCGACTGGTCGCGAAGACCACCAGTCGGCACCGATCGCCCCAGCGGCGATCAGGACGATACCCAAGATGGATAGCCCGATCCTCATGAAAACCCGCACCCTCAACCCGTATCCGCATCCCTTGAAGATCAACGCAGGACAGCAGAAGGTCTCTCGTGTGCCCCGAAGAAGCGTGGATCGATTCGTACACGTAATGCCCACTAACTCGATACTAACCTTGGATCAAATCGGGGGCAATTCAGGTTGCCGCGCAGAAGTAGCCCACCGTGCGGAGCCTTGATACATTGACGCGACAATATGTGGTTCCCGTCTTGCGGTGATCGGTTCTAGAGTCGACACCCCACGATGTTCGCGGTAGCCGCCGGATAGAATCTCGCGATACGGTCCCGATCATGTCTACCAAATTAGCCAAACCTCGAGCGACCTGGCTGACTTGGTTTCAGCCGAAAAGGTTCAGGATCCACCTCATCAGTATTCTGCTGTTGATCTCGGTGCATCCCATCACACAAAAGTCGCATGAACTGGCCAACTTCTTCGAAGGTTTCTTCTTGTTGGTCGTAATCAGCGGAACCTTCGCGTTGAACCAGACCCCGAGACGATTGGCCGCGGCCCTGGTGCTGGCTTTCCTGGCAGCTGCCGCCACGGGCATCTTCCATGCTACAGAATGGTTCATGCCGACTGCGAATCGCCCCGCCATCATCGCCCAGATTGTCTCGTACATCGCCTTCTTGCTCTTCGCTAGCTGGCTAATGCTCCGTGACGTGATGGAGGAGAAAAATGTCAGCACGGATACGATTTGTGGTGCCATCAGCGTCTACTTGATGCTGGGGATCAGTTGGGCGTTTTGCTATTGCATCCTGGAAGTTGTTCAGCCAGGGTCGTTTGCCTATCCAGAATGGCTCGAGCCACCGGCAGGAACCAGTGTGGCGTGGCACCTTGTCTCGACCTTCCTCTACTTTAGCTTCACAACCATTACCACACTTGGATACGGGGACATTACCCCCATCTCAGCATCGGCCCGAACGTTCGCCTGGCTTGAAGCAGTAACAGGTCAGTTATACCTTGCAGTTTTAGTCGCCAGATTGGTCGCGATGCGTGTGGCGGCAAAGCCAGACTAACGCAATCGCGCGAACCTGAAGAACCGGACTTCCATCAATAGCAGTGAGACGGGCCACGCGCAATCCATTGAATCGGTGAAAGCCGTGAAGATCGACTTCGGAAAAACCGCTGGTGACTACGGGCAACATCGCGCCGGCTTTCCCGATGAACTCTTCAGCCGGCTGGCCAACTTTGGGCACGGCATTTCGGGGCAACGTGTCTTAGACATTGGGACAGGAACCGGTTCGTTAGGCCGGGGCTTTGCCCGTGCGGGCTGTCATGTCGTCGGACTTGATCCTGCGCGGGCGATGCTCGCAGAAGCACGGCGGCTCGATCGGCTCGAAGACCTCCAAAGCGATTACCTCACGGCCCGTTCTGAGTGTGCCCCGCTAGCTGAATCGCAATTCGATATCGTTTCCGCAGGCCAATGCTGGCACTGGTTTGATCGGCCCCGAACCGCTCGCGAGGTGCGACGACTTTTAAAGCCGGAAGGACAGTTGATCATTGCTCATTTCGACTGGCTGCCGCTTCCGGGAAATGTCGTGGAGGCCACGGAACGGTTGATCGAACGATTCAATCCTTCGTGGACGATGGCCGGCGGCGTTGGGATCTACCCGCAATGGTTGGTAGACCTGGGAACGGCAGGCTTCACCCATCTGGAAAGTTTCTCGTTTGACGTGGACGCCCCCTATTCTCAAGAGGCATGGCGAGGGAGAATCCGGGCCAGCGCCGGGGTTTCAGCAAGTTTGTCTCCGGAGGAGGTTGCTGAGTTCGACGAGGAGTTGCGGAGACAGCTGGTCGAGCGTGGCGAACCAGATGAGCTGGCGATACCACATCGGGTTTTCGCGCTGATCGGGCAATCACCCGAGGAAATTAGTTAGTGGAGAGGCGATCTATGGGACAGCGAATCTCGATTGTCGACGCCTTTACGGGAGAGGCTTTTGCAGGCAATCCTGCCGCGGTTTGCGTTTTATCAGAGCCCGTAGCGGACGCCTGGATGCAGGACCTTGCTGCGGAAATGAATCTCTCGGAAACATGCTACCTGTTGCGGGAAGGCGAGGCCTTTTCACTGCGTTGGTTTACTCCCGCGATGGAAGTTAACTTATGCGGGCACGGAACGCTGGCAGCCGCGCATGCGCTATGGGAGCAATCGCTAATCCCGGCTTCTTCGCCAGCATTGTTCAATACGCGAAGTGGTCGCCTAGTTGCCGAACGGCGAGATGAACTGATCGAGCTGGATTTCCCCGCCAAGATTTCTTCCGCCGTGGATTCGCCTACCGGGCTAAGTGAAGGCCTGGGTGTCGAAGCGATCAATACAGAACGAAACGATCGCGATCTATTGGTGGAAGTTGCCGATGAAGGGGCCGTGCGTGAACTCAAGCCGAACCTGGCTTGGGTCTCCTCTCTGCCGAGCCTGGGGATGATCGTCACTGGCAGGTCGAAATCGGAGGAGTATGATTTCGTCTCCCGCTATTTCGCACCTCGCGCGGGGATCGATGAAGATCCGGTTTGCGGTTCGGCGCACTGCTGCCTCGGGCCATATTGGGGCAAGCGATTGGGAAAGAGTGAGCTAACCGGGTTCCAAGCTTCACAGCGCGGCGGTGTGGTTCGTGTTCGCGTTGATGAAGAGCGTGTGAAGCTTGCGGGACATGCGACGACGGTTCTGCATGGTGAACTCACTGCGGCGGCAGCCCCCAAGCTGTAAACCGTTCGCGATTAGTCCTCTTTTTTCCGCACCGTTTAACGAGCAGACCTTTGCTTGCCCAAACTCTTGTGCCTTGGGCATCGTATCGACTACGCTCCAGTTGCAGAGGTTGAACCTGTTCTTTTCTCTTAGGCGTTCGTGATGAAGACGAGTCTGTTTGTTGCCGCTCTACTGACAGTGTCTTGCGCTGCCGTGGCGGACGAGCCTGAACCCCGACTGATTGCTCATCGAGGAGGCGTGGTTGACGACGAACTGATCGAAAATAGTCTTCCAGCGCTCGAGGAAGCAATTACCAGGGGCTACTGGATGGTCGAGGTCGATATTCAGGAGAGCAAGGATGGCCGACTCGTTGTCCACCACGACAAAAATTTCTCGCGTTACTATGCCGATAAACGTACGGTTGGTGAACTCACCTGGGAAGAAATTGGTAAACTGCGATCCGTACCAGGCAGCCTGAGCCCACTTTCCTTTGAGAAGTACGCTCGAAAGTGCAAAGGCCGAATTCGCGTTATGCTCGATACCAAAGGCCCGACGCATGAGCGGGCGTTTTACAAGACGATGCTCACGGCGTTGCAAGAGAACGATCTGCTTTCCACGGCGTACGTAATCGGGACCGATGAATCCAAAGAGTATTTCCAGGGCAAAGCACGTGTTGGCATCGATATCGAAGGGCTGCAAGCTGCCGTGGATGCCGGTGAAAACGTTTCTCAACGCTACTTTCTTTTCATGCACGGTAATGAGCTAACCGAACAGATCGTCCGCCGGGCGATGGAACTCAATGTGCCTCTGGTTCCATCGGTTAACGTCTTTCACTATTTTGGCAGGGCTGACCGAACACTGGCAAAATCCGACTTGATACGTTTGCGGTCCTATGGGGTTGTCGAATTCCAAATCGACTCGGTGTATGACGTATGGCTGCGCAGGTCTAACTGATTCGACAAAGTATCGATCGCTTGGACAATCTTTGTTGGTGCAAGCTGCATGCTCAATGCATCGATCGCTGTTCGACATCGTAAATTCTCGGGACTAGAAGGCTAACATGACCTTGTCGCAAGACTCGCCTTCGAGATCCGCTCTTTCGGAATTCGGCCGAGTGGGGGCCTGCGTTGCAATTCTGATCACGACGATGATGGCAATCTTCGGCCAGGTGCGTGGCTTCGAGTTTCTTCTTTGGGACGACCCGGTAATCGTTTCCAGGAACCCACTTCTCAATCCTCCGTCTTGGGAAAATCTCAAGGCATTGTGGAGTGAGCCACATCACCTGCACTATGTACCAGTTGCGTTTACCGTATTTTGGCTTGAGGCTCTTTTGCATGAACTAATCCCAGCGATTGCACCGAATGAGGGCACGCTGAGCCCGACGGTGTTCCATTTGGGAAATCTAGTGCTGCATACCCTGTGTGTGTTAGTGGTGTATGCCATCCTTCGGGTGATCGTCGAGCAGGACATGGCGGCGGTCGCCGGAGCTCTGTTGTTCGGATTGCATCCCCTGCAGTGTGAGCCGATCGGATGGATAACGGAGACCCGCGGCCTGAGCAGCGCAGCGTTGGGCCTCGTAGCCGTATGGCTTTTCTTAACTTGCGCTAGGACTGCGAACAATGCACCGCGATGGGGTCCGACCCTCGGGATGATCGCGGCAAGCGTGGTCTTCATCCTCTCGCTGTTGGCAAAACCGACAGCTGTGGTATTTCCTCTTATCACGATCATCGTGGTTGCCGGATGGAACCCTGCACTGCTGCGACGGACTCTCATCTGGCAACTTGGGTGGATGGTCGCGGGGTTTGCATGCGTGATCGGTGCGAAGATGCTTCAGCCGGATGAGGCGATTCGCTCTTTGACCCCGATTTGGACACGACCCTTGATCGCAGGCGACGCATTGGCGTTCTATCTCTTCAAGACCGCCTTGCCATGGCACTTGGGAGTCGATTACGGTCGCACGCCTCCGGAAGTGATGGGGGATCTCTGGCCCTATTTAGCATGGCTGGTCCCTTGTACGGTTGTTGCCGTGTTGTGGCGGTTGCCCCATCGTCGCTGGTGGCTCACCGCGTTTGCTGTATATGCCGCGGGTCTTCTACCCCTGCTGGGCCTACTACCGTTTCGTTTTCAAGACTTTTCAACCGTGGCCGATCGGTACGTCTACGTTGCAATGCTTGGTCCGTCGCTGGCTGTGGCCTGGATTGTAGTCGCGCATCGGCGCCCAGTCGTCATGGCTGGGATGGCCGGAGTGCTGACAGTGCTGGCGGTGGTTAGCTTCAATCAGATTGGTTACTGGCGCAACAATCACACACTCTTCCAACACGCGCTGGTGGTTCATCCGGCCAGCCACTTGGCGCATACACAGCTCGGAAAGGCGGAAGAGGTTGCGGGCGACTTCAACTCGGCTGCACAACATTATGTTCAGGCCATCAATTTGAACTCCGACGCGATCATAGCCCGGAACAATCTCGCGCGATTGCTCAGCAATAGTGGGCGCTACGAAGAGGCGATCGAGCACTATCGTCATGTGCTGCATTACTCTCCGGATTTGGTGGCCGTGAAGTCAAACATGGCGTTCGCACTAGCTCGCAACGGGCAACGCAAGGAAGCACATCAGCTCTACGAAGATCTGCTTACAGCCAACCCGACCTACGTGCAGGGTTTGCTCAACTACGCAGAGTTGCTGCGAGAGGAAGAGAATCTCGAGCTGGCGGCTGAACAATATCGCCATGTGCTGGAAATGAAACCCAACCACGTTGCCGCCCTTGTCAATTTGGGCAATGTACTGACGGTTCTCGGAGACGTGGACGGGGCTGCGCAGCAGTATCAGGCGGCGATCCAAATCAAGCCGCAAGACCCGGGAATCGTTGCAAGTTTTGGTCTGCTACTTTTAATTGATGGGCGCGCCGACGAAGCCGAGCCGTTACTGCGGCGAGCGATCGCACTTCAACCCAACGCCGTAGGGGTGCGTTATCGCTTGGGAGAAGCACTTGCCGCGCAAGGAAAAGATGCCGAAGCAGCAGAAATTTTCCGCGGCACACTACGAATGCGCCCCGGATGGGTTGACGCAAAACGTGCGTTGGCATGGCTACTGGCCACCTCCCGCGATGATGAAGTTCGAGACGGAGAACAAGCCGTTCGATTGGCTCGCGACGCGTGCGTGGCCACCGGGTTCGATAAAGCCGAAGCATTGGACACACTGGCGGCTGCTTATGCCGAAACCGGGGAGTACGAAAAAGCTATCAGCACCGCGACATCGGCTCGGGAGATCGCCGCCCGAATGGACGACCGCGCGTTGATTGTCGAGATCGACAAACGGCTGGACCTCTACCGAGCCGGAAATCCTTATCGTTCGCGATAATTGCTATTCCGCGATCGAAACAACCCTTGTGAGAGCGATCTTGCGCAGATGCTGCACCTCGTCCTCTGTTTAGAACCGTTTTGTCAGTCTGCCGCGGCGGAGGATTGCGACGCGCAAGGCACCGTAGTAAACGCAGTGTCTACAGAATTCGCATTCATGTTTCCGAAACACTGATATCGAACTGCTGCAAGTACTCATGACCAAGAGCGAAAGGGCCATAGCCTAGAGGCTCATCTTTCAGCTGCTCGGCAGTTCATCTGCTGCGCAACCTATCCGTGATCGCCCCGACTAGGAAAGAGGGAAGAAGGGCCTCGATCTAGAAGCACAACTCGACTCGGTGTGACTGATTCGAGCCCTTCACGCCTTTGCAACTGCGATCCTCACCCGCGCCCCACAGCAAGAGGTCAGGAGGCAAATCCTGCGGACAAATTCAAGCTGTGGTGCAGGGCAACGTCGGCTGGTGATCCCGTAAGATGAGTTGCAAGTTGACGAACCACTAGTCTTACGCGGAGAATGAAACGATCTTGCCTCCTATTGGCTACACAGATTTGAAAGAGGACCAATATGCTCGCGCAAAGGATCGATTATCGGCTGCATCTGACGCCAACGCTCATCTGTCTGGCAATCATTGCCGTGTGTCGTGCACTGGTTGCCGCGGAGGTAGAGTTGATTCCTCGTCAGGCCTTATTTGCTGCTGCGGATCGTCCGGTAGTTCAACTCAGCCATGATGGCCAGAAGATTGCCTATATCGAAGTGAACGGTTCGGAACGAACTGTTTGGGTCGCGCCTTTCGAGGATCTCGAGCAACGTAAGCGGGTCGAATTGTCGCAGGACGGCCTACCCGTCATGTTGCGCTGGTCAACCGATGGGACTCGCCTCATCGTGCAGCAGCGCGTCGCTCAAGGTGTGCAACTGCTGGCGTACGACTTTGCCAAGGCGAACTCGATCGCGTTGACACCCAAAGCGGCCGTGACAGCACGGCTTGAAAAACTGAGTGCTCAGATGCCCCATCAGGCACTGGTCGCCATCAACGATCGAGATCCCAAGGTTCATGATCTATGGATGATCAACTTGGCCAACGCTGAGCGTGAACTCATTATCCAAGGAGGCGACTTCCGCAAGATCCATGTTGACGGGAGATACCAGCCACGCGTGGCGGAAAAACTGCATAAGGACGGTCAATTGCAGTTGTTTCGCCGCACGAACGACCATCGGTGGATACCGTTTCGGATATTCGATATCGATCGCACAAATACCCAGCGCGCAATCGGCGCCGGTGTGCAAGGTGTTCTCGGTGTCGACGGGTCTGGCGAGTTGCTCTACCTTGTCGACAATGCGGATCTTGACAAGTCTGTCCTCCTCTCGGTTGACCTGGCCAGTCAACAGGAGACAACTTTGGTCCGTGACCGGGATTCCGACATAAGTCCGAGGGCAATTGTCGATCGAGTGACGGGTAAGGTCCTGGGCGTTAGTGCCCAATTCGATCGACTTCGTCGTCACTTCATCGACGATTCCATCCGTGACGACTTTGCGGTGTTACAAGAGCACTTCGAGAATCCAGTGGGCGTCATCAACATCAGCGCTCAAGACGCAACCTGGCTCGTCGTTCCCTTCGACGGAGGTCCAGTCCATTACTACGTCTATGAACGGAGTTTGAAAAGTGTAACGCCGCTGTTCTCTGCTCACGGTGCCATGCAGCCGTACGCGCTGGCCAAGCGTTCTTCGCATTTGGTGGTCGCGCGCGATGGTCTTCGGATACCGTGCCATCTTTACCTTCCACCCGGCAGTGATCGAGATTCAAACGGCCTTCCTGACGTTCCTCTGCCGACAGTGATTTACGTCCATGGCGGCCCGCACGTGGCGTACCCCTGGGACAGTTGGTATACGAATCGATGTTTGCAATTACTTGCCAATCGTGGTTATGCGGCGCTTCGAATCGAATTTCGGGGGGCAGGAGGCTTCGGCAAAGATTTCCTGGAACTAGGTTGGCAACAATGGGGAGGCGACAGCCAGCGCGACATAGTGGACATCGCGCGCTGGGCCGCCAAGAATGAGATCGCCCCGAAAGACAAGATTGGCATTTGGGGCTGGTCGTTCGGTGGCCTGTCAACATTCGCGGCGCTCGCCTTTTATCCCGACGAGTTCGCCTGCGGTATTTCCATGTATGGCTTGTCGGATCTGGAGATGTTCGCCCGTCGCGTCAGTTTGTTCGGTCGCGGCCTTCCTCTACCCGTGGGCGACCCCAATACTGAGTCTGGTCGCCAGCTCTTGCGCGAGCAGTCGCCGTTGCACTTTGCCGAACAGGTGATCCGCCCGATTCTCGTAACTCATGGTGAGATGGATCGAGTGTCCCCAAAGCGACACTCTGACCTATTCGTAGAGGCTCTCCAGCGGCATGGAAAAGAGGTGACTTATCTTGTTTACCCTAACGAAGGCCACGACTACCGTCAGTCCAAGAGCTGGACCTCCTTCTGGGCCGTCGCCGAGCGTTTTCTGAACCAACATCTCGGCGGACGTTTCGAGCCGTACAACGACGACCTCGATGACGTCAATCTACAAATTGTCGCTGGCCGCGAGCTTGTCCCGGGTCTCTCCGGGATCAACTGAGTACTGGCGCAACAGCATCTTGAACAGGAATTGAGGTGGGCGGCACGTGCGACCTGTCAGCCCAAAGGCACATGCGTAGCCGATGAGCTTAAAGTCGTGTGCTGCACCAAACGGCGGGGTCTCTTCTCATCGCCACATAGCGTTCTTTGGGCAAGCTATGCAGGTAGTGGAGTTCCCCACGAATTGTGGGCTCGTGGTCGAACATCTCAGGGACCTCACGAGCTTCTCGCCAGTAATGTTCCCATGGAACTACAACCGCCGGACGCTCTATCACGAGTTCCAGCCGATCCACGAGGAGGGCGACATCAAGGCCCCAGGCGGGAAGCAACGCTGCGGCTTCCATGATTTACGGCGCGGGTTCGCAACGATGAACGCTGACCGGATGAACGCCGATGCCCTTCAGGCGCTTATGCAGCATCGCGACTACGAAACGACCAAGCGAAACATCGCAATGGCTCGTCAACTCAAGCCAGCGGTTGAACAACTATTCGTGCCGCAGTTACCAGCGCCACGGGTAGCAACTTGATCGGCTCTGGAGTGTTATTGGAGTGTTGGCATTTCATGGGAGCGCCCAAGAGCAACACCTGCCGACGTAAATTCCACAGCCAAAAGAAGATGCGAGAGGGGGGACTCGAACCCCCACGGGTTTCCCCACTGGATCCTAAATCCGGCAATACGTTGAAGTGCCAAATAGCCGGAAGAAGAAAGCCCGTAAAACATGAGGTTTTGCGGGCTTCTTCAATAGCCCCAATACGCCTACTGAAGCATAGCGTGGTAGCATTTTGGTAGCAGATTTTGGCAAGCCCTTGCTGCTTTCGCGAGCCAGACCACTGAGGCTTGACTCCTACCAACCAGTTGCCTTGACGGGCCCCGAGCCGTTGCTGGACGGTCCTGCTTCAGCGCTCTTGCCACAAATTCCATAGTCGCTTCCAGCATGGCCGTGGGGCCTAGTAACCGATCTTCGCTGATGAATTGCCCCCAATTTCAAGCTGTCTCTCAGCCTACCCTTTTCGATCAATGACGCCGCTTGGAAGAATCTCGGATCCGCGTTTGCAACACTCCGCACAACAAAATGGTGTCTCCCGCCTTACGAAGAACAGGCGATCTCGATTTCTCCAAGCAACACTCTCGCAACGACTACGGGACTTACAGAGGAGGTCAGGGATTTGGGCATTCGCCGGTCTGATGGACCCGATCCCTGACCACCGGCCGTTGTTCGTCCAGCGGTGTTGATTCACGTATGGAGAAGAGAGGACTAGTGATGCTCAAGGTAGAAATCGATCGGGAGGAGCTTCGTCGGATCATTGAAGAAGTCCTGGAGATCGCATTAGCGGAACCCAATTCGGGCCATCAATCAACGACCACTCCCGAGGGACAATTGTGTTATACGCTCAAAGAGGCAGCCGAATTGCTCGGCTTGGGGTCCGATCATGGTCATGTCGTGAGAGACATGTGGGCGCGAGGTGAGATCCAGACGATCAAGGTCGGTCGTCGACGTTGCGTTGAGAGAAGCGAGCTCATCGCCTATTTACAGAGGCAACGCGATAGCAGTCGCAGTCGATAAGAGGAGGAGATCCTCAGAGAGATCCATCTAAGCCAAGGTTGTGAGTAAAGTCGGCTCAAATTGGCAACAGGCCGTAACCAGCCGACAGGGTAATCCCGGGACCTGAATTGATTGCCTGGGATTGACTAGCCCCAACATCGAAAGGGAGTTTCGCGAAGGTCGATCGACCTGGTGCCGGGTGAATTAGCTTCAGCATGATAGTGCTCTCATGTAAAATCATGGTCACAGAATCGAATCCTATCCTTCGCGATCAAGGATGACGCGATGCCAAACACTCCTTCTATCTCAGCCCGATCCTGTCAATCCACTGATCTTGAGTTCACACTAGGATCGCAGCGTGTTGGTGTGGCTTCGAGGATTCGATCTCGCAAGCGGAGGGCATTCTCGATCACGGCAAGCATCGAGCAATCCAGGTGCTCGGTTCTGCGGGCTCCCAATTGGCGGTGGGAGTTGGCCCGAGATTTGGTTGGTGAGGGTCGCCGTGGGCCGCGGAAGGCGGTCGATCGATGGCTGCTGGAAGCCGTTCGGTATCAGCGAGACGAATCGCGAGGAGCTTCGCCTGAAACGCTTGTCCGAAGATACCCGGCAGTGGCTGCCGCCTATGAGATCCATCGGCGTGCGAGAATCCAGCGTCGTCTCATTGAGGCCTGGATCCTGACAGGAGCCGATGACAAATCGATCGCCCGCGAGACAGGAATCAGACAGGTTGCCGTGGATGCTTACGAGCGTCTCTTCTTCAACGTCAGGGATCGCCTTGGGGCCTCTGACTATGTTCTCCATGCGATTGCCTGTACGCACCGCAGCAATCCGCACATTCGTGCCGAGATCGTTCAGAAGCTGGGCTACTTCGAAGGGCCACTCGTCCTGAAGACTGCTCTGGAAGCCATTGGCGGTTCGTTGGGGTTGCTCGGCGGGGACCTTCCTGAACCAGATCTGACAATGGCCAAAGGTCGCAATCAGGCTCGAATTCAGCTGCTGCTGGACATCCAGACACTCTCCATGGGCGAATTTAAGCCATGCGAACTTCAGCAATTGCAGGAGATTGCCCAAGAAATTGGTTCAGAAACGCTTCCCGACACCCGTCTACGTGCAGATTGGGGCACTGTATGGAGGAAATTGCCAGTTAAACGGACCACAACAGTCGACAAATTCGCGAACGAAAGTCGCTTAGCGACCTCCAAGTGGGCAAATTCCAACGACATTTCACAGAAACTTGCTGCATAACCACCAGAAATGCTTCAAAAATTAATGCACTGAGAAAACTGGGGCCAAGATTCATGACATGGCAACAACGCGGTAACCACGAGTACTTCTACTTCTGGAGAAAGCGTCCCGGAGGTCGCCAGAAGGTCTATTTGGGCCGCGGCCCCGTCGCCGAAATTGCCGCCAGAGAATACGCGATCCGACAGGCGGAAAAAGCTGCCCGTAATGAATCGCTGAAGGCGTTGTCCGAGAAGGTCAAAACCACCAACGGAATCCTGCGGGAACTGGATGTCCTAGTCAGGCAGTTGATTGCTGCCGAAATGATTGCTGCCGGCTATCACCGCAGAGGCCGAGGCAGTTGGAGAAAACGTCGATGATTATGAAACGAGATTCCGAGCACGATGCGTTACCTGATCGAGAATGGTTCCAGGACCTGATCAAGCGAGCAAACGATGGGGATACCCAGGCCAAACAAGATCTCCGCCAGACGATGGAGGAGAATCCACAGTTGGCGACGGTTGCGGGTGATCTGGGGCAACATGCCATGGATCAGCTGATCCGATCCATTGCCGGGGAGGATGTGGCACTTCAGCAGGCTATCGAGCACGAGGCCGAACTCTTGCTGGATGACTTGGCGGGCAACAACCCAACCAGGCATCGCCGCATGCTCGCCACGCATGTCGTTTGCTGTTGGCTACAGGTTCGCCATTTCGACCTGATCTCGCCACCGGTCAGCGATACGGGTTCCGCCCGATTTCGGCGCTGGCAGAGAGAGGCCAACCACCGTTACACCAAGGCGGTGAAGCTGCTGCACGATCTCGGGAAGATGGAGCAGCGGACAAGGAGCCGCAAACGGAAGGGCTAGGCAGTACATACCTGCCTGAAGACATCAACCAAACACGCTAAGGTCAGCCGTAAGACGGTAGAGGCCTGGCCACTGCCGAAAATAGATTTGAACAGGAATTGGCGTCTCAGGTAAAATTGGGTTCCACGATTCAAGGCTCCATGGATAACCGCGGGGCCTGCTGATTGATCCGCACCGGGAAGCCCAGTCGCCCACCTCGATCTGTACTCACGGATCGCATTGATCAGCACCGCCTGAAACGTCGCTGTAGGTACAAATGGTGCCGAGCGATAATCGCGGCTAGCCAGGAAGGCAGCCGCTCAAAGTGTCACATATCCGAAAGGACTCGATAGAAATGTCTCATCACGCCCGACAAGGTACGAATAATTCCCCTGAATCACCGATCAATCTTCGCGAGAAATTCGGCCAGGGTTACCGCGTAGTATACGAAGAGTCATACTACACGGACCAGAAGAAGAACGGCACCAAGGCCGAGGCGGTTGCCCTCCAGATCATGCCCTGCAAGTACGGCCACATCTTCCCCTGGGGCTTGGATCGCCTGGCAGCCAGCACTGACCATAAGGGCAAGATTGCCAACCAGCTCACCAAGTTGGATTGTTGTCGGGTCGAACAGGACGGCAACGACGGAGTGACTGTCTCTTACTCGCCAGCTGATTTCGACAAGGTGGCGAAGTTTATGAAGCCGAGTCGACGCAAGAAACTGACTCTAGAGAGACGAGAAGCCTTCATCGAGGCTGGGCGAGCCCATCAGTTCACCGAATCCACGGGGCAAACGACGGTTTTTCGGGGCCAGGATGCGTCCAAAGGTACTAAGGCGACCTCGGAGTCGCCGGTCCGATCCGGAGCGAAAACAGGCTCCGAAAAAACGAATTAGCCCCAAATGGATTCGAGGAACCGATCATGGACGAAAAACGGTGGTTTCGGGAAATCGAACTCGACGACCTTTCATCGCGGTACGCAGAGGACCTCGGGACGTGGTCGATTGGCTCGCTTGAAGGGGTGTCTATCCGTCTTCAGGCGATCGAAACGCAAATCGCGCAACCTGCAGAGGTCTCCTCCAGAAAATGACACCTCCTTCAGTTCGCCGTGATCCGCAGCAGCACAAGACGATGCAACCGACGCGACTTCTGACTTGCTGGAATTCGCATCGGTGAGCCTACCGCCGGACTTTACGCCACGCGACGACGGACTATCAAGCCGACGACTCCCAGCGCACCGATCAGGCCGCTGATGAATGTCGACGGCTCAGGCACGGGCGTGAACAGGGCCACGTCGTTGCCGCTACCGGCGGCATAGGTGATGAAGAGGTCGATGCCGCCGAAGTTGCCCACCAGGCTGCCTTCGGAAAGCCCTGAAAACTCACCGGTGAGTTCGCCGTCGACGGTGAGGATGTCGAACTGTTGTCCGAGGCCAAGCGAGAAGTTGTCGAGCAGCTCGACGTCGAGTAGCCCGTTGAGGATCAAATCGTTGGCCACCGTTACCTGATCGTACTCGCTACCGGCGATCAGGCCAGCCAGTTCGATGTCGAGTGAGGCGTTCTCGCCGAACATCAGGTCTCCTCCAAAAGCAGTGATGCCCGGGCTGAAGCCGGGCTTGAGGTCGCCCTCCATGATGACGGTGCCCGTTCCGGTGTCGCCGTTCCCGGAATACGAACCGAAGTAGACGCTGAAGCTGTTCGTATTGGTGCGGATTTCGCCGTTGTTGGTGACGTCGTCGAAGAAAGTGGTCGTGCCACCTGAAGATGTGATGAGGCCCGCGGCGTTGTTGGTAACGTCGCCGATGACGTTGGACGTGGCGCTATAGGCCATCGTGCCGTCGTTGGTCAGTCCGCCATCGGCGCGGAGGCTGCCGTTACCGAAAACCAGTCCGCCTGACTCATTCGCAAAACCTTGATCGGCGCGGAGCTGCCCACCGGCCAGCGTTACCTGGCCTCCGGACTGATTCGTCAGGGTCTGAGTGAACTGGACCTGCCCACCGGCGAGTGTGACTTGACCCGCGTTTGTGCTGTTGGACCCATCGAAACGCATCCGCTCGCCAGTGATGACTTCAACTTCGCCTTGCGTGTTGTTCGTCAGGGCATAGGGAGACACCCCATCGCCAAACAACAGCCCGCTATTTCCGGCCCCGTAGATTACCTCGGAAGTATCGACCGCGCCAGCGATGTTGGAAAACTGTTGCTGAAGGGGCTTGAGGCCGATCACAAACAGGTCGCCGTCCGCGGTGCTCGCGATGTCGTTTAAGCCGGTCACCGCTTGCGTCCCTAAGTCGCCGGCCAGGGACCCGCTGACGCCGTTAACCTGCTGGAAGTCTCCGACGGTCATGGTGCCGAATTCGAATCGGCCACCGTTGAGATTGATCACGCCGGCCGGATTGGGCAGTGTCGTTGTTCCCGTCACACTCACCTTGCCGCCGCCATCGACGTTTAGAGTTCCGCTGCCAGTGTTGCTGACCGACAGATTGCCAGTGATCTGCCAATGCGAATTGGCACCGTTCACGGTGGCGGTGCCATCTGCCGGGGAAGAAAGCCCAACGGTCGCATTTCCGCTGGTCACGAGTGCACCGGCCTCGACGTTGAGCACGCCCTTACCCTGCTCGCCGACGATCAGGTTCCCGTCAACCTCAAACCGCGACCCGCCGCCAGTAACCGTGACGATGTTATCTGTCAGACCTGTCTGCCCGACGGTCGCGGTTCCGCTGGTTACAATCGCACCGGCCTCGACGTTGAGCACGCCCTTGCCCTGGTCGCCGACGGTCAGACTCAGAGCTGTTTCGAGGCGCGATCCGTCGCCGGTGACGGTAATGGAGCCATCGCCACCCGAGTTCCGGCCCACGGTGGTATTGGTGTCGGCAAAGACATTGCCATTTGGATTGACCAGCAGAGTGCCCTTGCCGCTCGCCCCCACAATTAGGTCGCTGGTCGCAGTAAACGTGCCGCTCGAGCCAACCGTGGCGATGCCCTCGGAGCCGGCGTTCGCGCCGATCGTCGATTCTCCGACAACGGCAAGACTGCCGGACGTTAACAGCATCTGGCCCGTGCCGTTCGTACCGAGATCAAACGTGCCAAACATAACGAAGTTGCTGTTAACAACATTCAGAGTACCGTTTCCAGACGAACCCACGTAAAAATTACCTAGGGCACTTGGGAACGCGTTATTCACCGTCATCTCACCATGCGAACCCGCATTCCGGGCTATATATACGTTGCCGTTCGCTGAAAAAAATGCGTTCGATGTCACCTCGAGCGTTCCAGACCCTGAATCACCAACTGTGAGTTCGAAGTTTGCGTCAAAGATTGTACCGGAGCCATCCACGCGGACGATGCCGTTGCTGCCCTGCTGGTTGCCGACCGTGGTCGTCGATGTAATTACGTTGCTTCCGGCCAGGACATCCAGCTCGCCAGAGCCGCTGTCGCCCACGACCAAGACGCCGCCGGGGACGTTCCACGGATCGGTGTTGTCGTAGACCGGTGAGACGTCGCCGGTCGGGACGATTTGGCCGTGGGCGAAGGTTCCGAAGCCGAGTACAACGAGGCAGCAAAAGCTGCTCAACAAGCGGCGGGATGCGGCCGAATCAGTCCGGTTGCTAGATTGCGAGATGTTCACTAGTCAGTCCCTATTTTCCGAGTTCGCGATCAATTTGTTGCGACGGACCAGATTTGGTGATTGCGATCCGGGGAATACTCCCCCACTGTGCCGAGGGCACGGCCGCTAGTGCTTAACGCGCACGCCCGCACACACCCAGGACAGGTTTCCACGAAAATCTTCGGAAAAAGATGAATTGGCTGGCGGACCCTGATCGAGTAGCCAAAACGCCTGTGCGATAGACCGTTGCCGTCGATTCACCCGAGGGCTTCCGGCCTCTCCTTTGGCTCGTGGTGCGCGGTTGACTTCGCGCTGAGGGGCAAAAAAGAGGCATCCGCAGCGAGCCGCGAGGCAGGGATTCTCAGTCAATGCGCGGAGGACACCGCGATATCGCCAGAAGTGCAGGACTTTAATCGGGTTGATTCAGGCCATAGCCACGCGTTGCGTCATAGATCGTGACCAGTCGACCTCCGGCCACGATGTGCATCCCATCCTCGCTCCAGCGAACGTTTCGCAGCCCTGCGGACCCCTTCAGTTTCATCGCAACACGGCCCGTCTGAACGTCCCACAGCGTGATGGATGCATCACTCGAGGCGACGATCCGCGAGTCATCGGGGCTCCAGTCAAGACTCCCAAAGTTCTCGCGGACTTCGTCAAACTTGGCGATTTGTTCTCCGGTAGCGGAGTCCCAGAGCACGATCACGTTGGCATACGCTGCTGCCAAACGGCTTCCGTCGTGACTAAAGCGAATCTCCTTGGCGGCGAATGGCGTCGCCGTTGCGGAGCGCCATTGCATCTCTCCCGTGGCGACGTCCCACAGCTTTATGTAATTGTCATTGCCCGCCGACGCCAAGTGGCGACCGTCGGGCTTCCAGTCAATGCAAAATACCCGTACTTCGTCAGCGTCTGGGATCGTCAGAATTTGACTGCCGACATCGTCCCAGAAGACGATATCCCCAGTGGACGAGGCCCCTGCTAGCCTGCCATCTGCGTTCCAGGCCAGATCCATAATTGAGTCATCGGTCGCGATCTCTACCGTTGTGTCACTTGTGGTTTCCCAGAAGCTGAGGCCGGGAGACGACATCGGGACATGTGCCACGCATGTTCCATCGGGACTCAGGCTGAGCGTGCCGACGGTATCAGTAAACGAACGTTGGGCAAGCAGTTGACCGCCGATACTCCAGACGAAAATACTCGATTGGTAGGCCCCAGAAGCTGCTATGCGAGTGCCATCGGGATCCAATTCCAACTGGTGATCGGACTGGTCGCCGACGAGTGACTGGCTGTCATCCAGGTCGGTGAGGTTCCAAGTGCGGAGCGTTTCGTCCTTGAGGCCACACGATGCCAACTGCCGACCGTCTTTGCTCCAAGATAATGACCAGATGTCGGACAAGTGTCCCTGCAGCACCCGATGACTCTTCGAGGTCTTTGCATCGCAGATGAGAATCGCGCCATCGACGCAACCGACGGCCAGTCTTTTCGAACTCGGTCCCCAGGCGATTGACGAGGCTCCCTGTGACTCAACGATCTGCCTCTCGCCGATTGCGTCCCAAACTCCCGAAGGCCGGATTACGGCGAGCGTGGATCCATCGGGGCTCCAGGTAGCCCGTCCCCCATCCGGTTTTGACTCGACCTGCGGTTGACCTTCTTGGAATTCCCAGATGATGCATGCCTCGTAATCCGAGCATGCCAGGCGAGTCCCGTCCGGATGCCAAGACAAATGTCTCGGTTGAGGTTCTGGCTGCTTGAGACTCCACACCAGCTCGCCGGTCGCGGAGTCGTGAATTCTGATCTCTTTGGCCTTCTCATCATCGCTACAGTCGTTCACTTCCGCCAGCAGCCGCGAGTCTGGATGCCAGGCCAAGTAATAGCCTTCCCGACCCGACGGGACTTGGATCTCGCGAATGGTCTCGAGTGTCTCGGCCTCGAGGATATAGAACTTGGGTTGAAAACCACCGACGGCGATCTTCTTCCCATCGGGGCTCCAATCAACAAATCGGCCAGAGCCAAATGCTCTATCGACCAGCACCGAGCCGTCCGACGCATCGCGGACTTGGACGCCCCAGCCGTTCACGGTATTGACGATTCGCTTTCCATCCGGGCTGTAGTCGCAGGCCCAACAGAAGCCGTTTCCCAGCGGCCCGGAAGTAAACGACTCACGATGCGACAGCGCATACAAGTAATACCATTCCCAATTCCGCAGATCTTGTCCTACGACTTCCGGTTCCCACTCGGCAAGCCGAGCTCGAATTGTGTTGGTTCCGTATCGTTGCGCTGCCGCCTGACCCGCGACGTTCATCTGGGAGAGGTACAGATTCTTGAGCAAACTTTCCCCGCGTTCCTCGGAAATCTGCCGAAGTTCATTTTGTCGAATCGACGTCCAACTCAAGACGACGACCAACGCCAAAAATAGCGTCGCGATGGCGGTCAAGGCGGTAGCCAAGCCCTTATTGCGACGGGCCCAACGCAGCAGCCGTTCGGCAGGTTTCGCCCGCCGTGCGCGAATCGGTTCGTCGTGGATGAATCGCCGCAGATCATCCGCCATGGCAACGGCCGACTGGTAGCGGTCTCGCGGGTCCTTTTCGATGGCTTTGAGAACGATAGTTTCCAGGTCGGTCGGCAACTGCAGATCGAATCGCCGAGGCGCCGGCAGGGGCTCGTTGATAATCGATTGGACCAAACGCAGCCTGTCGACTCCCTGGTAAGCGGGCTGCATGACCAGTAATTCGTACAGCGTGACGCCGAGCGCGTAGATGTCTGCCCGTTCGTCGCATTGGTGTTGAAATCGCTCGGGGGACATGTACCGTAGCGTCCCGAGAATATCGCCCGTGTGGGTCAAGTCGACATCGTCTGTCTTAGCCAGCCCGAAGTCGGAAACCCAGACCACGCCCGTCGCGTCCAGCAGCAAGTTGGCTGGCTTGATATCGCGGTGTACGATGCCCCGGGAGTGAGCATATGCGAGCGCGTCGGCCGTTTGGAGTCCGATCTGAGCTACGGACCGGTAGAATTGCTGTGAACTCGTGTCACTTGACGCCCCACCTGCGTACCCCGGCAGCATGGCCGATCTCCGCGACGATAAGCCGCTCTCACCCTCGGCCGAAGGCGATTCGTCGACTTCGATTTCCCGCGCGGCATTGCTAATTGGAGGTGCGGAAAAGTCTTCGGAACGGTAACGGCCGGTCATCACCGCTGCGGCCAAACTTGGCGACCGCTCGTACGTTCCCCCCGCTGCGTTCGGTGCTGGTATGTCCGAGTTGTCGCCAGGTCCGTCGGAGTGTTTACGTCCTTGAAACTGCTGCTTGCGGAGTCGCTTCAGGTCGTTGATCACCAGATCCAGGCTTTGGCCCTGTATCAATTGCATTGCGTAGTAAGCGTTTTCACCATCCTGTCCCACGTCAAATACGGGCACGATATTCGTATGGTGCAGGCGCGCAGCGGCGCGCGCCTCACGCCGGAAGCGAACCAATCCGCTCTCGTCACCGGCCAGTTGCGGAAGCACTTTGAGCGCAACCCGACGGCCTAGCGATAGCTGTTCGGCTTCGTAGACAATGCCCATTCCGCCACGTCCGAGCTCACCAAGGACCCGATAGTCGCCGACTTGACTGACTTTCGGCATCATCCATCGCGGTTGGCTTAGCGCCGAGTCTCCGCTGTCTAAGCCGAATTCCTCCATGATCGCCAGAGCCGGCAAGGTCGCACGGATTTCCGTTGCCAGATCCGGAAAGCGAACGACGTACTCCTCAATGTCCGGCTGCTCGTTGCACCGGTGGCGTTCAAGAAATTCTTCGGCGATTTGATCGAGAGTCATGGAACAACCAGCCGCGCGCGGTTCGATTCCCTGGATCGCCTGCCACCAAGGACCATCGTCTAGGCTACTCCACAATCCCGAGGTCTTCCAGGATGACCTTCAAGCGCTGCAACGCCCGCAGATAGCGTTTGCTGGCCGTGGTCGGCTCGATGCCCAACTCTTCGGCGGCCTCGCCGTTGGTTAGCGACTCGAAGTGCCGTAGCGAGAGAATCTCGCGGTCTAGATCGCTCATCCCCGATAGGGCTTCCTGTAGTGCCAACCGCATTTCTGCCTTGACCGCCGCCTGGGTGGGCGAGGTCAGGCCGCCCAATAGCACGGCAGCCAGCGAAACGGATGTTGCCATCGGAGCGCGGCCCCGGTGCAGGGCCACCTCCAAGCGGGCGTCGCGTGCTTGTGCGCCCAGATGCCGGCGGTGTACGTCCACCAGCCGCTGTCCTGTGATTTTGCGTAGCCAGAGGAAAAATGGGGCCCGAGGGCCAGCCGCGTAGTCGTTCAATCGCCTGGCCGCTTCCAGATAAGCGTCCTGGACCACATCCGACTCGTCTACCCGACCATGCAACTGTTGGTTGAGGCGCACCCGGACCATCTTCTTGAGCTGTGGCCGATACCGCTCGAACAACTCGGCCATGGCCGAGTCTTCTCCACCGGTGGCTCGCTCGATCAATGGTCGGATTTCGTTATCCGATGCTGACATTGATGCTTCCATGATGGTTCAAGCGCACCGTCCCGACCACAGAGGACACGGTAAATCAATAAATTCTCGAGAGAAGAGAGTAGTCGCGGATGGTTGTCGCTACGAATGACATACACCAAGTCTAATCGGTCGACCGGGGACGAGCGATCCGCGAGACAATCGAACGAGCTCATTGAGCCTCCCGCGACTCGAGCAAATTAGGCATTCGTCCGCTCGCAACCGCACCTGTGGGCCCTGAATTCAATCGCATGCAATTCATCGTTTATCGTCGAGTCAGAGGTTAGACCAACCGGTGCCCGATTGGCAAACTCCGAATACTCAAAGTGCTTGCGAAGAACTAAGTGCCATTCGTCGATGCCTTCGCTGCCAGTTCTGACGTCGTTGAATCCCGGTCGGTGGCGCTACGGCTGAACTTAGCCTCCGCGCAATTTCTTACAGCACACCGACGAGAACCGGAAAAAAGGCAGGTCGCTCAGCAGTTCGTCACCCCAGAGCACTCGACGCGAGCAGGAAACGCTTTCGGTGCCTCAGCCCAGAGGCGACGATTCGAGGCCGACTCGTCGTGTCGTGAACACCGGCGAGCGTAGACGGAGTTTCGCAGCCATCACCTACGCCGCGGGTACCGGCAACGACGTCGCAATGTTCACCGTGCCCGAACCGTCGTCGGCGGCGATGTTGGACACCGCCGGACTGATGCTAACCGGCGTCTGGATTCGACGCTGGCGTCGTCGCTGATCTGCTCCCGACCCCCCGTGACACCCGTCTCACGGCATCAGATCGGTTCGGTCGCTTACGAATTCTTCTCCAACCCTGGCCGCTCGCGGCGGGGTTCGAGACGCGCGTCTAGTCAACGGCCGGGGCCCGGCTGCGACCCAAATGCCGATCGCTGCCTTGGTGAGCAGGGGGTCTGTCGCACGACGGTTGGCAGTTGTCTTTATTCCTAGAGATTCTTCGCCAGAGCTGTCCTCGGCTGGCGTGTTGATGCGCGTTTATCCGTAGCGGTCGTACTTCGCGGAATGAGGAAGTACCGCAAATCGCAACGACGCCGGTCATCGACGCCAGCACGCATCGCCAGGGAGAAGCTCATGAATCCTCGCCAGAGTTTGACATTGATCTCACGTTTAGCTGGCATACCCCACCAAGTGGTACCGAAAGCAAACCAAATGACTGCCCTGCTATTCTTCCTCCTCGCCGCCATGACGATCGGCCAGACGGCCATGTCCGCTCCGATCCGCTATGAGCTGTCGTTCACAATTGACGAGTTCTTTCCCGCAGATGCCTTCGGGCTCGACGGCTCGACCTTCGAGCTGATCTACGAACTTGATACGGACCCCCTGACTCCGACCTTCGACGGGCCGGCGGGAGGTGCAGACCGCGTAACGATTTGGCCGGGCACGAACCTCAGCATTCAACTCACGATCAGCGGCTCGGTCAGTGGTGACGGCGTTTACGTTGCGCTAAACCCTGAATTCGGGAGTTTGCGATTCGATGATAATGACACGAATCCGGACGTCGGCGACTCTGTCTCGCTGCCGCTCGCCACGTTCGACTTCTTCGGTTCAGAGCTGGCCGTAGGCGGCGTGATTGCGAAGCTGCCGATGTCGTTCAACACGCCACCAGCGTCCGGCACCGTATTCCCTTACGCATTCGAGAGCTCGGACGTCTCACGATGGCAGTCACCGAGCGTCGAGCTGTCCGGCCTGACGACCTCCTTGGCGTTGGCCAGGGGCACGAACGTCTCGGGTCACGCTGTCGTCGTGCCTGAGCCGTCGACACTTTCCGGAGGTGTGCTCGGCGTCGCCACGATCGCCGGCTGTCTCTGGTGTCGACGCCGATCGGCCCCGAGTCGCAATAGATAGTCCAACAGGGAATACACGACCTCAGAAGCGTTGCGTTCTCCGTACTCAAGAAGACCCACCATCCGCGTGATCGCTGAACAAAGGACACCGCTCATGAATTTTCTCGCTAAACTCAAAGACGGCCGTAGTTTGTTCCGGCCGGTCGGCATGTCGGCGCTGTTGCTGGCGCTGGCCGCGTCGCCGGCATTGGCTGTCAATCCGCTACTGACCGATTTCACCTCGGCGACCTATAATACAACCATCGGCGCCGCGGACGGCACTGCAGCTGGCGTGCTGGACTTCGGCAGCGGGACGGCCAATGTGACCTATACCGGGAGTGTTTCGAGCCTGCTCTGGCCAGCCAATCCGGCGGCCAACCCTAACAGCAACTTCAACGATTTGGGGATCCCTGGTTTCGGTACCTCATTCAGCTTCGAGGGTGGCGGATTCGACGTTGAGATCTTCGGCGTCGATGCGATCGCCAACAACGGAAGCGGCGCCGTCGAGACTCACACCTACACGTTTGACACACCTTTGACGGACCCGGTGCTATTCATCGACAGCCTGGGCGGGACTAGCGGGCTGACCGAATCATGGACGTTCGATCAACCTTTCTCGATCTTTAGCGGTGAGAACTTGGTGCAACAACCTGGCAACGTGTTGGCCGGCACCGAGGGCAACGGCATCATCCAGTTCAGCGGGCCCGTCTCACAGATCTCGTGGCAAACCAGCGTCTTTGAAGCCACGACGCGCATTAACGTCGGTGTGTTGGCGAACCCCGCACTTACGACGACGCCTTCGGCTAGCGATGTGCTCAACTTCGGCAATGTGCTAGTTGGGACCACCGGGACTGAGACGATCACCGCCACC
This sequence comes from Pirellulales bacterium, assembly GCA_965227275.1. Lineage (GTDB taxonomy): Bacteria > Planctomycetota > Planctomycetia > Pirellulales > JAEUIK01 > CAZNXE01. The sequence goes on from CBDDFU010000001.1 coordinate 5,517,826, forward strand.
AACACCGGGGATCCGCTGTCACGACTAGACGGCGCCTTCAACGAAACAACCGGCCCCGGCGAGTTTGCCGGAGTCCCCTCGAATTTCAATTTTGGCCCACTTGGCCAGGGCGAATCGGCAAGCCGCGATTACGAGTTTACGCCGACCTCCCGCGGCACCCAGAATGGCTTCGTCTCCGTCACCTCGAACGCCAACGATATGGACCTCAATCTGCTCGGCAACGGCGTCGCGCCGGTGCTCGGGGATTTTGGTTCTCCTAGTGGCGTGATCGCACGCGTGGGAGACAGCGCCAACTTTTCGTTCGACATTCAAAACTCCGGAGACGGGAACACCTCGGGCCAGGGCACAATCAGCAATCTCAACGGCTCACTCACACCCGGCAGCGGCGCAATCTCCGGTGGCGGAAATTTTTCGATCCCCGACAATACGACCGCATCGATCGGCTACACCTTTAGCCCGACCGCTCGCGGAACCGCGACCGAACAGGTTGTTGCTAGTTTCACGAACGGCAACCCGAACGGCACCAATAGTCCGGTGGGTCTCGCCGCGATTTACTTTGTGGAGGCCGTCGGCCCCGAGTTCGACACCGACTTGCCCGACACGAGCAGCACGATCGATTTCGGCGAGATCATGCCGGACGAAACGAGTTTCTTCACGCTCCAGATCATCAACAACTCATTCGACAATGACCTGGACGAGCTGACCGATCTATCGATCCTCGGCATCACGTTCGGCGGCGGGGACGCGGACAAATTCGAGGTCATCAATTTCACCAATCCGGTAGTCTTGGCGCTTGGCGAAACGTTCGACCTCGAACTCTCCTTCAAACCACAGTCTATGTCGGGCCTTTTCGCTACGACGATCTCCATCGAGACCGACCAACTCGCGGCGTTCGGCAGCGACGGTCTGGACTTCCAGTTTGACCTGCAAGGTCTTAGCACTATCCCCGTCCCGGAGCCGAGTTCGTTGGTCTTGGCCGGGACGGCGCTCTTGGGCGGGTGCATGCTAATACGGCGTCGACGCCGGACGTAGCGCAGCGGTTTGCGAAATCCTGTAGCCGAATCGCGTTCATTCGCCTTTTTGCACAGAAAGAAGAACAATGCTTCGCAAAAGATCCGATTCTCTACGTCCCGATGTTCTGCGGGCCGCGATTGCAACGTGTGCCCTGCCGCCCAACATGGCCTATTCCACACCCGTGAGATACACGGTCGAAGTCGTTGTCGGCGAGTTCAGTAACGGTGACACATTAGCGCTCGAAGGTGCGACCATCACTTTGATGAACAAAATCGGCACCATGGCGTTGTCACCCATTGTCGATGGCGACGCCACTCAAGCGAACCAACTTGCCTGTTGGCCGAGTACCAATATCACCAGTTCCGTATCGATCTCCGGCAATCAAGCTGCGGATGGAACCCATCGTGGAGCGTTTGGCACATGGGGGCAGCTTTCTCTACTTCGACAATGGAAACAACCTCTTTGGCAGCTTAAACGGAAAGGACGTCGTGCAATTCGCCAAAACGCGTTACTCGGTGCTGGGCTGGGAGCTGGAGATCGGGGGAATCGACGTTGCTCGATTGGAATCCTTCAACACTCCGGTGGGTCCCGTTCAGGCCTATCCATTCGATGAGTCGGATGTAGTGATGTTCCAGAATCCCACGTTGACCGTCGATGGCACGACTCCCTTCGAAACGCCAGCTGAAACAAGCGGCCTAACGGCAAGTGCGCAAGTCGTACCCGAGCAAGCGACCTTCATCAGGGCCATGTTCGGTGCCGTCGCGATCGCCGGTTGGTTGAGAATTCGACGTCGGGCGCATGTCGGTTCGTGAGACGTTTTTGCCATCGACAGCGACCCGTGGAACGTTCGTGCTCTTCGACGCGAGCGATTCTTCCCAGTCTTGTTGCGACAGTCTCCGACTTGTGATCCAGAATTGTTGGAAACCGGCGCGAGATTCTGTCTTCTACGGACAACCGTGTACGCCCGGAGACCGCGTCGCACACGCCGGAAGCTGTTGTCGAACAAGGCATTCGCTGCGTCGCTCTAAACATGATCCAACAAGCGATCAAAGACCTCCGCAGCCGAAGGTTTGCCCCAGATCGCTGAGCGAGTTCCTCGATGGCGGCCGGTATTTGAATTGCCCCATCCTGGCCGTCTTTTGTCCGGCTGCATGCTCAAGCGATTCGAGAACTCTCGGTCGCCAAGACGCCTCGGTGGCGTCCACTTCGCACACATCGCGGTTCTCGCTCGTGCCGGCGGTTGGACCATCCTCGCTGACTTTCGCAGGTTCGAATTTGCAGGAGGTGGTGACGACCGACAGCACGAACGCAGGCTGTGCCGATGACCTCCCCCGGGTCGTGATCGTCATTTCGGTCTGTTGCGACGGCGACTTCTCGGACATTGATCGCAGCGGCGCCTGTTCACTGTCGGTGGTCGTCTCGGTAGGCACGGGCACTGGACTTCGCCGGGCACTGTGTGGACAGACCACTCAATCCCTACGCGGCTCGTGGGAAGCGTCCCAACAGATCGGCGGATTTTTGGTCGCGGGTTCCAATAGATGTTCGTGGTGAGCGAGGTGGGCGATTGAGTGGCAGGGGCACTTGGTTTTTGGCCTTTACCCTTTGAATCGTACCAGCTGAATTGAGAGAATCGCAGACCGGGCAAAGCCCGGAAAGGATTCTCTCGGGTGAAGCGAACAAGGCATACGGCCGAGTAGATCATTCAATAGTTGCGTCGCCTTCTGTTGGCCAAAGTCAGCGGCGTGAAATCCCGGCTCTCTTACTCCCTCCCCCGGGCAGTCAATAATTCTCGAAAAGCACGCTGGGCGCGAAACTCAGGGCAACTCTTCGGCAATATCCTGGCAGTCAGCAACGGAGTGAATGTCTCCTTCGCTCTTGCCGATTTCGACGCCGTCGCGGAGGTCATGCAGCCCACTCGGAAGCGAAAACTAACTCCGGAAAGGCGAGAAGCCCTGGTCGAGGCAGGGCGTGCCAATCAGTTCTCCTAATCTGCGGGGCAAACGAAGGTTTTTCGAGGTCAGGATGCGTCCAAAGACCTGCAGACGACCTCGGAGTCGTCAAGACGATTTAGAGCGAAAACAGGCCGGAAAAACTGAATTAGCCCCGGATGTATTCGGCTGCTGAACAGACAAGCGAATGTCTTCATTAGTGGATTCGATGATCTGGTGTCCCAGGAGTCTTCGGGATGCCTGAGGACGGCTTAGTTGAATCGGCTTCATCCCGTGTTCGTGCGATTTAGCCTCAACTCCAATTCGGGTCAGGTCAGATAGTCGACCTGTGCTTGTTCTCTAGGGACGAGAATTACGGCTGCGGGTAGAAGTTCTCAATTGCTCCGATTATTGAGCGCGTTAGAATCGATGAGGTAAATCGGCCGATACTGTGAGAATGATTGAGGAGTTCTATCCAATGATCTGCGGGTGATTACCACCTGCAACCGACATTTTGAACGACGCGCGAGCGTCGAGTTCTGCCCCCCTTAAAACCGCCAACTTGAGCTTCGGCTCTTGCATGTACAGAGGCAGTCACTTGAGCCGCGCCCCGCAAGGGGCGCTGGCCTTGTGCTGCTCTGTACGCCCCTTGGCGGGGGTTAAGGGGGTGGCCTTGGTCCAGCGTCCTTTTTTTGCGCGCTCACCACACTACTTGTTTTGAACTGTCAGATTTCCTATCAGGAGCTACGGTCATGGAAACTCGCTATTTTCCTTGGGTACTTGCTTCGCGAGCCCTTCACTTCATCTCCGCAAGAACAAATGGCTGCCATCACTTGGACACGCAACCGCATTTCGCCACCAGTAGATTGATTAATCGACTCTTCTCAAGGTCAGTGAAGACGCATCGGAAATTCAAGCAAGGACAAACGACTTTGGGCAAGATGAAATGGACCCCGAAACCTGGACAGCCTGATAAGGTGTAGTCTCCCCTCTAGGGAGGCACTAATCAGGAGGTGTCTGTGATGGTGAGAAAGCGTCGGGTATTTGGGTCTTCGTTCAAGGCGAAGGTGGCTCTGGCGGCCGTTCGAGGCGATCGTACGACGGCTCAGTTGGCTTCGCAGTTCAGTGTTCACACGAGCCAGGTTACGGCCTGGAAGAAGCAGTTGCTGTCGCAGGCAGCCGGCTTGTTCGAAGACGGGCGTCGACGAGGCGAGGAGGATCGCTCTGCCGAGGAAGTGGAGCTGTACGAGCAGATCGGCCGCTTGAAGATGGAAGTCGAGTGGTTGAAAAAAAAATCTGCCGAGCTCGGCTGAGGAGCTTCGTCGATGCATCGAACCCCATCACCTTTTCTTGAGCATCGCCCGACAGTGCGAACTGCTGGGCCTACCACGTTCGACGTGGTACTACGCGCCGGCGGGCGAGACGGCAGAGAACCTAGCGTTGATGCGCTCGATCGACGAGCAGTATCTTCGTACGCCGTTCTATGGCAGTCGTCGCATAGCACGGGTGTTGTCGGTCAATCGCAAACGGGTGCAACGCCTAATGCGGGTGATGGGCATCGAGGCAATTTATCCCAAACGACGCACCACACGGCCGGCGGCCCGGCACAAGATTTACCCTTATTTACTGCGAAATGTGGCGATCGAGCGGCCCGACCAAGTGTGGTCCAGCGACATAACGTACGTGCCGCTGCGTCATGGATTTTTGTATTTGGCGGCGGTAATGGATTGGTACAGTCGCTACGTGTTGGCCTGGCGGCTATCCAACACACTGGAGGGAAGCTTCTGCATCGAAGCCCTCGACGAAGCGTTGAGTTGCGGGCGACCGGAGATCTTCAACACCGATCAAGGTTCGCAGTTCACCGCGGCGGCGTTCACGGCCCGCTTGCACACCCACGGCGTGGCGATCAGCATGGACGGTCGCGGCCGAGCGTTGGACAACGTGTTTGTCGAGCGGCTGTGGCGAAGCGTGAAGTACGAAGAGGTGTACCTCAAGGACTATGCCGACGGCTGGGAAGCGGAGGATTCATTGGCCGGGTACTTCCGCTTCTATTGCCACCAGCGTATTCATCAATCGCTCGGCTACCGCACGCCAGCCAGCGTGTATCATGTCGGAAGCAAAGGCCGGCAGAACAGCCACCAGGAAAAACAACACGAAATCTCGCGGCTCTGGGCAGAGAATCCTCTCTAACCCAAGGCAACAAGCAGCTGTAGCGTCCGCGTGAGACCCATGAGAGGTCTCACGGGCCGCTAACCACGACCAACCAACGCTTAAACAACCCCGTTGGCTGTCCAAACATCGGGTTCCACTTCAAGATTGCAGGCAAGAAAACCACGAATGCGAGGCGTTTATCCTCGCTAGTAGCCCTAACCTTAGTGGGGGCGATGGCAAGTGGTTGTGGGAAATCCAATCACTTCGGAAAACAATACCTGGAACATGAGAACTTCGATTTTTACCTTGATGAAGGAGTCATGTTCAGTACCGACTACTATCTGACAAACAATTCGCCTCATGACCTGGAAGACGTGAGCATCGTGATTACCGCGACTGGAGTCAGCGGAGAGAGTAAGACCCTCGAGCAGTATTGGGGGAGATGGCTCAAAGGGCAGCAAAGGAGAGCGACGGCCGCTTTTTCCGATGATGAAACTGCATACAAGATAGAGAAGATCAGTATCGAGGGCGCTTCCGACAAGTACTATTTCGATTTTGGAATTCGGTACGCAACCGACAATTGACGCACTATGGGTAAATTCATGCAGAGGTTGATGCAGGGTTGTTCAACTAGAAATCCAGCACGGCTTGGGAAGTTGAATGACGTATGGGAGGTTTTCTCGCGCTCAAGAGTCTGCGATGGACCTATCATCCTCAGTAGTACCGGTCTTGCAGCAAACCCAGGTCATTGGAGCCGGCACAGCAGCTGCGGGCGAAGGGGCAGGCGGCATCCTTGACAAGATCGTTTGCTCTAAAGCGATTTCGCGATGACGGTTGCGCAATGATGCGTCAACCGTGGTAGTCTGATTGGACAACGCTCGTGTTAGCCACATTGCTCGATCCGACGGTGAGTTGGCGCAGTTGCTCGGCACCGTAATGATACGCGGGCTTGTACATTGAAAATGGGTTCTTAAGCCAATCTCAATACGGGTTTCACCATGAGAGTGCTCTATTTTGTGACTATCGCCACGGCAGCCGCGATCGTCAATCTGCTGATGGTGTTCCTCGCCGCAAGTGCTGAGCTTGTGCAGATCGAGCGAGACTTCTCACAGGATCCAGGTTGGGACCACTACCAGAACCGGATCATCGGCACGGATATGCCGATTGTTGAGCAGGACTTCGGCTGGCGACGTACAAACCACACCGGACATGGTTTGGGTGAGATCGGTGGCTGGGTCGGCAATTCCCGCCATCAGGCATACTACGCGTTACCCTTGGGTAAGCCACTCACCTTCGATGACGAGATCTCGGCTTCCGGCACCTTGGCTCTGCGGGGAATCGGCCAACGCGGAGTCGGATATTTCGGCTTCTTCAATCAACGTCGGCATACGTGGCGCGTATGGTCTTCGATGGCGATCCGAATCTGGGAAGAAGAAGGCCTCGGTCAGGTGATGTTCGATTGGATGTCCGCCGACTGGCAGGCGCGAGGGGCGGAGACCGCGATTCTGTTGAAACCCGATGGCAAACCACACACATGGCGTTTTCACTACGAGCCGGAGGCCCGCCCGGATCCGACATGGCACGATGCACTACTCCAACAACACGTGACGGAATTGACAGGCAACGGCGCGCCTTACGAATTACAGGGTGAAGAGCACTTGCTTCGGCGCATGAAACAGGACGAGCCCGACCTCACGCGCGAACGGCTCCGCGCGCGGTTGATCAAAGCCCGCGATCAGGGTTTGGTCGAGTATTTCCACCGCCACAATCAGCACCGCTGGTGGAAACGGCCTGAACCTGGGAAGGGCCACGGACGAGTGACGCTCGAGTTCGACGACCACACGCCTTATGTCCTGTGGTTCGACGAACAGATTCGTAGTGCGCCGGTTGCATTGGATCGATTCGGACTTTTCAACATCAAGCGGTTCGGCGAAGGCGCTGAGATCTACTTCGGTAACTTGATCGTCAATGGTCAGAAGATTGATCTCTCAAAAAATCCACACTGGTCGGCGCGGAATCACGACGTCCGCTACACCGAACCCAACTTTCATGCGATGCACAATTACGGTTGGACCCAAACCAACTGGGCAGGGGCCGCGACCGGAGAAATCGGCGGGCTCTTCTGGCGAACGGAGCCCGAGGATCCGCTCTGTTCCTACTACGCCGACAACGTCGGGAGATTGACTCTCGACGACTCGATTTCGTTCAGTGGTTCCATCTATTTCAAGAATGGGATGTCCGATGCGGCGGTTTATCTGGGTTACTTCAATGCAGAAGACCAAACTCGGCCTCAAGTGGATGGCGATGACGCGGCTTTGTTTCCCCAATGCAACATGCTGGGCGTCGGTCTGATGGACTCCTCTGCGGTCGGGTATTATTTCACATCACTGGCAACGTCCCGCCGTGGCTCGATGACACGGATACGCGGCCCAATCTTCACGCCCGACACGCGAGCCCACCGCTATACCTTTGAATATGATGCCGAAGCCAATGAAGGCGTGGGTCGTATCAAGGTCACCTTCGATGAAAAAGACTTCACACATGATCTTACACCGGCGCAGCGGCAAGAAGGCGCCACAATGAACCGCTTCGGTTTTGCGAATGTTCGCAACGGTGGTCATTCCGTGGAAGTGTACGTTGACGATGTTCGCTACACGGCGCGAAGAGAGCCGGGCCAAACACCGCCGTTCGCCAAGCAGACTTACATCGAGGTCCCGTATCCCCACGATCAAGCCGGTCGACGCCACTAGAGATGTGTCCGTTCCGTGAATCACGTTTGCAACGTTTGTGGTCTCACGGTTCGGGAGTGGGCTCTGCGACATCTTCCTGTTTCCACACGTCGGGTAGAAACTGGTTGAGTTCTTCGGGTGGCGTGGTGTTGATCTTGGCTAGGATGCTGGTGAGGTAACGCTGTGGGTCGATCGCATGGCGTTCGCAGCTGGCGATCAGTGACCAGAGTCGGGCATGATTCTCGGCCGCTTGGTCGTTACCGGCAAAGAGCCAATTCTTCCTGCCAATCGCCACGCGCTTTAGCGCCCGCTCGCTGGCGTTGTTGTCGATCGCTAGAAAGCCCTCCTTCGTGTACGTCGTCAGTGCATTCCATTGATTGAGCGCGTAGGTAATCGCCAAGGCCATCGGGCTGCGAGGTAAAACGGTTTCAGTTTCGGTATCGATCCAAGCCTTGATCCGTGTAAGCACCGGTACGCTGCGGGTCTGACGCAGTGTGAGCCGCGTGGCATCATCAGCCTCTTTCGCTTCACGCTCGATTGAATACAGCTCAGCCACGAGCGCCAGCATCTGGGCGGCACGCGTGCCGTCGGAGTCCTGTGCGTCGTAGAACTTCCGTCGCGCATGCGCCCAGCAGGCAACTTCCGTCACGTTGCCGCAGGAGTAAATCCCGTCGTAGCCGCCATAGGCGTCCGCTTGCAAGTAGCCTTCGAATGTTTGCAGCCACTTGGCCGGACCGTCACGACTGCGGCTGGGCGTATAGTCATAGACGATGTACGGATTGGTGGCATCGCCCAAGTAACACCAGATGCGGCCCTTGCGGCATTGCTTGGCCCCGGGCGACTGGATTGGCACCGGCGTGTCGTCGGTGTGAATGACGTTCGAGCTGCGAACCCGTTCGGCCATCAGATGAACCAACGGCTTCACCAGTTCGCCCGCACATCGCATCCACGCGCACATCGTGCTACGAGCGATGTGAACTTGTTGACGCTGAAAGATCCGTTCCAGCCGGTACAGCGGCAGGTGATCGCCCAGCTTGCTGGTAATCACGTAAGCCAGCAGACTGGGGCCCGGCAGACCTTTCTCGATCGGCTGCGGCGGTTTTTTCGCCACTTCAACATGCGGGTTGTAGCCGTCACCGTCGCAGTTGGCGCAGGCGTACTTGTGGCGAATGTGTTTCAGAACCTTGAAACTGGCCGGGAAGTGTTCCAGTTGTTCGCTGACCTCTTGGCCAATGCGATGTCGCGCGTGGCCACAAGTTGGGCAAGCCTTCTCTGCAAGGTCGTGCTCGATCTCGATCCGCTCCAGATGAGAGGGCAATTGCTGCCGCCCGTGCTTGTTGCGGTTGGTAACGCGGCGGGTGAGGAGTTTCTCGTTCGCTTCATCTTCGATGCTGGCCGCGTCGAACGAGGCGTTTTCAATCTGTTGGCCAAACAACAGTAGTTGTCGCGGGTCGAACTTCTCCGAACGGGGTCCGTAGTAACGACGCAAGATCGCGGCCACGGCCGCCTGCACGGCTTGCTCGATTGCCGTCTGGCGTTCGTTGCGTTCTTCAAGAATCAACCGCTTGAGGGCGGCCACATCGTTTGGTAGCTCATCGATCGGCGTCATGCACAATGTTGTAGTAAACGCTACGAGATCGCGCTAGTCGTGTTCAGGAAAAATGTCAGCCTTGCGAAGAACGCCCCGTGGGCTTTCCCGAAAGAAGATCGAGCAACTGATCACGGGTAATCGCCACGGCCGTGGTACCGTCGTGGGGAAAGTGAAAGCTTCCCTGTTCGAGCCGCTTGTAGTAGATCGCCAGGCCCTGCTGATCCCACCACAACACCTTCGCCAGGTGGCCACCCTTGTTGCGAAACACGAACAGGCTGCCCGATAACGGGTCGTGGCCCAAGAAGCTCTTCACGACTTCGGCCAGGCCATCGAAGCTCTTCCGCATATCAACCGGCGTGGTGGCGACCCACACGTGAACATCGCCGCCAATCATCGCCCGCCTCGCGTTTCAAGTGCGTGTACCAGTTCGGCCAACCGGCTAGCCGAAATCGCTGCGGGTAACTGCAACGCGTCGCCACCGGCCAGCTTGATCACGATCGAGGCATCTGAAAGTCCCTGCTCGCTGACAATCGCCGGCACGAATGCCGGCGTGCTTGCAGTTAACTCGGCATCGCAGTCACGCTGGGCAAGAGTTCGCCGCCAGTCGTAGAAGGCACTCGCCGTGAGCCGCTCTTGCTGACAGAAAGCCCGCACGCTCAGACCGCTCGACGCATGCCTCCGAATCGCCTCACTCCAGAACGCTTGCTTGCCCGCATCCCGCTGTCGTTTCGCCATGGTTCACCCCCCAAGGAAATAACCACAGCTTGGGAAACCAGCGAACTACTTTCAATCCGCAGTTCGCCGAACGCTCACCTAGAGATTGTTGCGACGAACGCGCCATGAACAGAGCGTCGCGTTAGACTTGCATCTTTGTGATGTCCATGAACCCGCATCAGCTCAGATCGCCACGTCCAATTTAAGGACAGCGTACTCGTGTTGATGAGCACGAGACGTTGGATCCGAGCAAATCGGGAAATGACGGTTATCCCGAGCGCGCAAGGCCGATAACGATTCTGATGTAGATCGGGGCAGTTCAATCGTCGATCGAATTGCCTGCAGAGTAGCTCCTCCTGCAACCACCTTTACGGTCGACACGTCCTCCGTTGCGCGTTCCCGCGACGCCTCGTAGCGAGTTGCTCTAACCTCCGAGATCTGTTTTAACTTCGCGTGGAATTGTGCCACCTATTGTCGCGTACCTGCCGAAACCGCTAAATCTCGTCGGCAGTAGTTATTTGGCCACAGTGCGTCCGAGGAGCTTCTCGATCCCAGAATGGATACTCCGAAGCATCTCGGTGTGCTTTCCGTTGCGGGCTATAACAGCGGTGCCCTGGATCAGTCCAACGATGATGGCGGCGCACTCTTCATCACTAAGGGCAGTGGATTGATATTTTGCCGCTTTACTCGAGGCACGTACTCGTCCCACGGCAATGGCGATAGATTGCCAGAGTTTAGTCAGACTTTTTCTGATCGCTGACATTTGAACTGGCGACTCTAAGGAGCTCGCGTTCTGCAACATTGTCTTCCGCACAAGACAGTCCTTGCAGCCCCGCTCAACTGGCTTTGAAAAGGCGGTAACGATTGCATCAAGGGCGTCGGCTCCAGCATCTTTGTCAGCAAGCCGTTGGTTTTGCTCATCGACCTCTGTTTCGATATACAGTCGCATCGCCTTTTGCATTAGCTCTTTTTTACCTCCAAAGGCGTTGTAGAGGCTCGACCGACTGAGGCCGCTGTCGGCAACCAGTTGCTCGAAGGTGGTGTTGTCGTACCCGTTTCTTCGGAACAACTCCAGAATGCGGCCCAAAATCGCTTGTTCGTCAAAAGCTCGGGGTCTTCCGCTGTTGGGCATTTCAATCTCTCCAGTGTTCCGTGCCGCCATGCACTCATTTTCGTCCACACCTTTTCTATATTTGGTATTTGTGTTCCACAAAGCAAGCGTTTCTGCAGAAAAGACTTGCAAGACGTCAAATAGTGGGTAAGATCCGGAATATTGGAACGTCTATTCCAGTAGAGAGAGCAGTTCCCCCGCATTCGGGCGAACAGACCGCCATCCGAAGCACGCAAGGGAGGACAAGATGGTATCTCTGCGAAGCAGTCGACTAGATCTGAGGCAACCGTCAGCACCATGACGAGCATGGAGGAATTTTTTTGCCGAATTGTGGAATATGTGTTCCATAATTGCCAGCTAACCGAGAGACAAGACCATGGCAACCCAATCTTCGAACGACGACGCCCAAGTCCGCTACGGCACGCAGCCCGTCGACGGCATCAACGTGTTTTTCCGGGAGTCTGGAAGAGCCCAGCAGCGGGCGGTCGTATTGTTGCACGGGTATCCGGCCTCGTCACACATGTACCGGGAAGTTCTAGCCGCACTCGGCGACGACTACTACCTGATTGCCCCCGACTACCCGGGCTTTGGCAACAGCGACTTTCCTGACTCCCATGCCTACGACTACACCTTCGAGAATCTGACCAATACGGTCGACCACTTTCTGGAGCAGAAAGGCATCACGGAGTTTGTGATCGGCATGCAGGACTATGGAGCTCCTGTGGGCTTCCGACTGGCGACGAAACATCCCGACCGGGTCAAAGGCCTGATTGTGATGAACGGCAATGCCTACGAAGAGGGCTTTCATCCAGAGAATTCAGGACCGGTTACCCAGTACTGGGAGAACCGTACTGCTGAGCTTGAAACGGCGATCGTCGGCCAGCTTATGAGTCGCGAAGGCATCCAATGGATGTACACCGAAGGCACCCGTAACCCGCAGGGCATCAATCCGGACAATTGGGTACTCGACTTCGCTCGCATTGACCGGCCAGGTCAACAGCAAGTGCAACTCGATTTGTTCTACGACTACCAAAACAACGTCAAGCTTTATCCTCAGTGGCACGCATTTCTTCGTGAGCACCAGCCCCCGACATTGATTGCCTGGGGAGCAAACGACCCCATCTTCATTGTCGCCGGTGCGGAAGCCTATCGACAGCACCTCGACGCGATTGACTTTCACCTGTTCGACACCGGGCACTTCGTGCTGGAAGAAGATGCTCCACAGGTCATCGAGAAGATGCGTGAATTCCTGAAGCGAAACCAAATCTAGAACCAGAGCCCAACAAACACTTTATTGAACTAGCCAGGAGATACTCATGTCAGCTCAACAACAAGTAGACAATCGATATGCACGCATTTGGAAATCGCATTCCGAACTTCCGGCCTGGGTGCAGATCTGGATGAATTTTATTCTGGGACCAGTCAACCTGGCCACGCTCGCGTTTCTCAACCAGCCAGGTGGCGTTCTCATCGCGGCGTTGTCACTGAGTGGAATGGTTTTGACGGTGGCAATTGTTTTTGCTTCAGGCGGGTTTTCCAAAGTAGCGGCGGCTGGGCACGTGCTGCCCTGGACACCACTCGTACTGATGCTGGCCTTCGCCAGGCCGGAAGGCTCGGCCATCTATGGGACTTTCTTGACGGTGCTGTTGGTTGTCAACGTCATTTCGCTGGCTTTCGACTTCAACGACCTGCGGCTTTGGCTCGCGTCCCTAGCGAGCGCCTAGCCTTGAAGACTCTCACTTTGCTGCAACTTCAACCAACAAGGAAATACCCATGTCACTTCAACAGCAACTCGCAGAACTCAAAACAGACATCAAATCGAAGATTCCTGCAGACGTGTTTCAGCAATTCGAGGATTCGATCCAGGCTCTCGACGAGGCTGGAGTCGCCAAGAATGCCCCGAAGGTTGGTGATGAGCTGAGGAACTTCGTCTTGCCAAACCAATCAGGCGTACAAAGGAGTTTGACTGAGCTTCGGGACTCAGGTCCGGTTGTCGCGGTTTTCTATCGTGGTGGCTGGTGCCCGTATTGCAATCTGGAGCTTCGTACGTATCAGCAGATTCTGCCCCAGCTCAAGGAAGCTGGAGCACAGCTTGTAGCGGTCACTCCCGAGACGCCGGATTCATCGTTGTCGACCACAGAAAAAAACGAGCTTGAATTTGAAGTACTCACCGATGTGGGTGCCGAGTACGCGAAGGAAATTGGCGTCGCGTTCTCACTGCCTGAAGAACTTCGAGAAGTCTACGCGAATCTAGGTGGCGACCTCGAGAAGTTTAACGGTGCAGGCAACTTCGACCTTCCCGTTCCAGCCACGTTCGTGGTCGACAGTGACGGTAAAGTCGCCTTTGCACACGTCGACGTGGACTACACAACTCGGGCGAATGCCGAGGATGTGTTGAGCGTTGTTCGTGACCTCAAGTAGCCCCTATGTCTCGATGATTCAAAGCAGCAAACGAAAAGGAATGAAACCGATGAAAGTATCAGACAGCACAATTCTTGTTACGGGCGCCAATCGCGGTATTGGCCTTGCTTTAGTCGAGAAGTCACTTGAGAAAGGAGTCGCCAAGGTCTACGCGACTTATCGGTCTGCGAGCAATGGTTCAAGGCTTAAGGAACTGGGAGAACGGGTTGTTCCAATTCGTCTCGACCTCGGCGACCGTTCGACGATTGCGGAGCTTTCGCAGTCGGTGCCGGCGCTGAATATCCTCATCAACAACGCGGGCATCTTTTCCGGTACCAATTTGTTGGAAGGCACCGAAGAGCAACTGCGAAACGACCTCGAGACCAACCTTTTCGGAACACTCGCAGTCACCAAAGCATTGCTGCCTGCACTCAAGAAGGAAGGTTCAGCCGCAATCGTCAATGTAGCGAGCATCGCTGCTCTCGCCGCAATGCCGGGATTCGGCGGATATTCGGCGTCGAAGGCTGCTGTCCATTCCATGACGCAGTCGATACGTGGCACGTTGAAAGCCGAGGGTATCTCGGTCCATGGAGTCTACCCAGGCCCGGTGGCGACTCGAATGACAGAAGGCATGGATATGGATTCAACGCCAGCTGCGACGGTTGCTGAAAACGTTCTGCACAGCATGGAAAACGGTGTAGAGGACATCTTCCCGGACGCTATGTCCGAACAAGTAGGGCCGCTCTTCCTCAGTTCGCCCAAGAAGCTGGAAGAGACTTTTGCAGACTTCTGATTGTCAGTTCGCACCGTAACCACAGCTCGCTTCCAACTGAGGAGTAACCAATGACAACCTTTACTAGGCACACCATAGAAAGTGCACCCGAAGCTTCGAAGACAACTCTGACGGCTGCCAAGAAGAAGATGGGCTTCGTGCCAAATCTCATGGCAACCATGGCCGAGTCGCCAGTATTGGTTGAGAGCTACTTGACGCTCATGGGGTTATTTGACAAGACGGATCTCAGTGAAACGGAACGGCAGATAATTCTGATGACCAACAACCGATTAAACGGTTGCACCTACTGCATGGCCGCACACACGGCTGTCTCGAAAATAGCCAAAATAGATGATGGCGTGATTGAGGCGTTGCGGAGTGGTTCACCAATAGACGACCCGAAGCTGGAAGCTCTACGCACATTCGCGGCCATTATCAACGAATCACGTGGGAAGCCAAACGAGGATCAAATCGAAGCGTTCCTCGCGGCCGGCTACACAAAGCAAACGATTCTGGAGGTAATTGTCGGAACCAGTCTCAAGGTGCTCTCCAACTACACCACTCCCATTGTCAAGCCAGAGCTTGATCGTGCCTTTGCCCCGATGGCGTGGAGCATAGACATGGCTTCAGTTGCGGAATAGGGGGTATTTGATTTGATGTAATGTCCTCGTTCACTGAGAAAAGTCTGGCAGCTGCATCGTGCAACGGCATTGGGCGCTCGTTCAACGACGCAGTAGTCGGCTACCCTTAAGAACTCTGGAACCATGTAAGCATGGGGTAGCGGACCTTGCTCGAATTATATCCGCTCAAATCGACTCGCAGCCTTTCCACCATCATTTGGCGTACGATCAAGACCGGTTCCGCAGACAACCCTGAGGCAATCGGGGGCGGTTTCCCGGGCCGAAGGACCACCTTGAGAAATTCCGCACATTCCTTCGTGCCCGCGATCACGTCAGTGGCCCTATCAGACACTTTCGGC
The DNA here is from genome assembly GCA_965227275.1 of Pirellulales bacterium. GTDB lineage: Bacteria > Planctomycetota > Planctomycetia > Pirellulales > JAEUIK01 > CAZNXE01. The sequence continues at coordinate 5,533,215 of CBDDFU010000001.1, forward strand.
TGCGTTCGGAGGTTGTGGAGAATAGTGGCCACCCATGCACCAATTTGCAAATTACTATCCAGGGCACTCTGACGCACGGAGTGGAGCAGTTGACGGTTGCATGCGGAGGGCGTGACCTGTGAAGATCGGCAAGCGTGAGCAACAAGGTCGGCTCCACTTGTGTATAGCGAAGCCCGTGTGCCGAACGGTGAGCGGTCCTTCTCAGAGCAAACGCAGCATCACCACGCTCCATTTCGGAAGATTGATATAAACGCGACCATCCGATTGCGTTTCCGGCTCGTAGAAGGCGTTTCCGGCACCGTCCCAACCGCCGAAACTGGCATCTTGCGTGCATAGAATCTGTGACCAGCGACCAGATTGGTTGTGGGTCCAGACGCCATAGGAGTGATTCCCGAAGTTCTTCTCGCTCAGGTTAATCACCGTCAGCACCACGTTTCCATCTCCCCACCGCTTGAACGCAAGGACTTGATTGTCGTAATCCTCGTGCGAAATGATCAGCGTGTCGCTGCGTAGCGCCGGATTGCTCCAACGCACGTGATTCGCCGCGGTAACGAGTCGTCGCATTTCCATGCCGATCGGATCGCCCGCGATCGCCCAATCGAATCGATGATCGCCGTTGTCATCGTGGCCGTCGTGCCAATAACCCCAGGCCACGGTCGGAGATCCCATATGGCACTCGCTGCCCATGAACATCATAGGCGTTCCCGGCATCGCCGTGTTGAGTGCCCATGCTAGACGGCATTTGGCGCGAGCGTGCCAGTTGCCTCGACCGCCGAACTGATCGATCAAGTAGCGATGCCTAGCGTCCCAGTTCGTCAGGCCATCCTTCGCGTTTCCGTTCCTGTCGTCACCCACATCATCATGGGAGCCCATCGTGTACTTGACCAGGTTCCAGGCGTGTGAGAATCCGTCCCAACCGAGGAACGACTTGACCCGGCGAACGGGGTTATCGCCGTTGAGGGCCCTTTGCATTTCATGGTGGGATTTGGCGAACCAACTGGCGTCGAAATTCCCAGAGGTGGTGATCCAAGAATGGGCTGGCAGGTGCTCGGCGATGAAGTACTTATCGGGATACTTCTGTTGAAGTTTCCAGAGCACCTCCCGCAAATGGTTGCCATCGATCTGCGTAGTAACCTCGAACCGCAGCCCATCGGCGTTGTAGTCGTCGAAATACATGCACGCGTTCTGAAAAAAGAAATCCTGCACTTCGGTCTTCCACCAGGCTGGACCACGTCCCCAGTCGGTCCATCTCCCGCCCTCGAAGTAGATACCTCCGTCCTTTCCGTCATGCTGGGCCCATCCGTCATACTGCCAAAACACATTGTCGCCGGGGCCGGCGTGGTTGTAGACAACGTCGAAAATCACTGCCAACCCATGTTGATGCGCTTCGTCAACGAAATGTTTTAGATCGCGTGGGTGGCCGTAGGCGGACTCCGGCGCGAAGAACGCGGCGGGGTTATAACCCCAAGACCGGTTATGGGCGAATTCCTGCACTGGCAGCGGCGCAATGGCGTCGAATCCCAGGTCGCAGACGTAGGAGAACTTGGTTTCCAAATCCGGAAATCCAGCAATTTCCTTGTCCAGATGATCGTTGCGCCCTGCGAAGCTTCCACAATGCAGTTGGTAAATGAGAAAATCGTTGAATCGAGGCGTCTTGAAGTGGGACCACGAGTAGGGTTCACCGGTCACCACGATCGAAGCGTTTTGGCTGGACGGGTTACTGCGCGTCAGTTCGGAGTGAATCGTGTCACGGGCCGCAGAGTCGAGTCGTTCAAACTTGCCGTCGTTATCGATCTCGTAGCGATACAGGTAGCCGGCTTCGATCCTTTCAGCGAATCCGGTCCAATACCCGTTGTCGGTTCTGTCCAGCTTCACCGCTTTGGGTGTGGCCGTGGAATCCCAACGGTCGCCCGTCTGCAGTAGTACGTGGACGGCATTCGCATGCGGTGCCCAAACCCGAAAATCGCAGCCATTATCGCGCAATGTAGCGCCAAGCGGAGCATTCACGATGTTCCAATCCTCCAGCCTCAATGGTGTAATTTCGATGATCGACTGTCTCAAAACACCGGCATTGAATGCAGCGTCAGATCCCGCCCGTAGCACCAGCTTTATACACGAGGCGCGTTAGAATTCCACCGAATTTGCGACGCTTCTTTGTCCACAAAACCTGGTATCTCGGTGTCGTGGAAACGATGTCACTGGCATAACCGACTTCTTCAGGCATTCGAGCCATATCCGGTTGATTTTTCCCATTGAATTTCGAGTATCATCTTCAAGCTGCGAATCCATGCAACGTGCGAGCCAGACCGCGCGACTTTCTGAACGCCATCAAGGACTTACGGGCTGGTATTGGTGGTCCCCAGAAAGTTCTGTTCATGGAGGGATCCATTGGGCGACCGGATCGCTGCACAGGAGGGCGTGACTATGGTCACTTCGATCCTGCCACGGTCGTAAACACCGAGGCCTTTCATGTAGCGAGCGTATATCGATTGACCGAATAGACCAACTAGAACTACTAGTTTGCCCTTCCTCGATGACATACTTGGCGACTTATCTTTAACGGGCGATTTCGGTGCCATACAGCGAATAAGAGTTGGCTATGAACCGTTAGGGCTATTCTCCCAGCTCGAATGTCAGGTCATAGTCGGAACGAAGTCCTCGCCTATGTTCGTGTTAATAACCATTCTTTTGAACGGCCATTCCTGACCTGGACAATTATTGGCATGTAATTTCTACATGCTTATTGTTTGCTTTTCCATAAGCGACACTATAGGTTTTCCACCACGGTGTTAATGAACTCGGAGTGTTGACGCCCATTGGTGCCAATCGATCCGAGTCAATTACAAGCTCGCGATGCGATGAGTTGAATGGGGGCAGGATCTTAGCGAGGGCAGGCGTCATGGTTTGCTGGCCGAACTGGACAGCACAATTTCTTCTCGAAAGCAAGAGACTCGCGTTCGTCGCTGAGCATCTACGACAAGAGCCCAGCGAATCCGAGTCAGTTCGCTCCAATCTAGCCATTTGCAAGTCACCACAATCGATCTCACGTGAGGGAGTCACCGATGAGTAAGTCGATTAGTCGTCGTTCGTTGCAACTCAGAAAGCGACGCGAATTCCTGGCCAAGCGTCAACGACGGAACACGAGGTCCGGAACTTGGTCGCGATATGGGGAGCCACTCGAAAGGCGCCTCGTACTGGCTGCACCAAGCATTACGGGACATAGCCCGACGAGCTACGACATTGAGACTGAAGTCGTTGGCTTCGGCGCTCTTGGAGACAGCGGCACGGACTCGTATTTCGGCCCACCCGTAGGGCAGGAACGTGGCTATGGTAAGTCGTGGTTCCAGTACATCGAGTCGATCGGGACGAACGTCGGGCCGCGTTTTCAATGGAGCGTTGATCAAGAAGTTGATACTCGTTACGAGGACTTCGCGTTCAATTGGGCACGTTCTGGGGGGACTTCGATCGACATCTTGTTTGAAGGCGCGCGCCACGATGGGCAGGACGATGGACTGGCCGCCCAGGCCGATGATGGTCGTGTGTCGCATGCTGCCTATTGGGTCAACAACGACTTCTCACCCCTCTTAACCGGTGGTCGGAATACGGACGCCACCCTGGCCATTTATAACGGTGAGTGGAGCCAGACCGACATCGATCACCACATCGACCTTGTCGTGGACCGCATGCGAACGGCACTCACCACAATCCAAAACTCCGATGTGGACGTGGTCCTGGTCAATATCGTCGATCTCACGGTTGCCGATCTCTGGGCGCGATCATTTCACGATCCTGTCAAGTACGAGCGGGTCAGCGATGCCATCGCCGACGCGAATACGGACGTTGCTGCCTTGGCCGATGAACTCGACGTACCACTGGTGGACATCAACGAATTGCTCATGGCAACCGTGGGTGGCCATCCTGAATTCGACGAGGTGTTTCAGGTAGGCGGAGTTGATATCTTTCCGGGGGGAGCATTCGCGAATCAAAACTTTTTCCGCAGCCAAGATGGCATTCATCCGAATACGGTGTTTGAAGGTCTGCTGGCGAACGCGGTGATTACCGCATTTAACGAAGGCTATGACACCGGGCTTCCCTTATTGTCCCAGCAAGAGATTGTGGAGCAGGCTGGGCTCAGTTACGTCAGCGATTCGAGTCTCGATCCCGACAACCCACTCAAGACGGATGCTGAGTTTTATTCCGATCTTGTTACGAACTACGCGCCCACGGTCACCGCACAGGGACCATGGGACAGCTTTTCGGTCACCTTTGACCAGGCGATCGATGCCGCAACATTCGACACAACCGACGTGGTCGTAACAGATCCGCTGGGGAACTCCGTTTCCGTCATCGACGTGACGACGACCGACAATACGACTTTCGACATTCAAGTCGAGCCACAACGACAATCGGGGAAGTACCGTGTGCAAGTCGGTCCAAACATCGAAAACTCCAGCATGGAGGCGATGACCGCCGCATTCGAGGAGACGATTGAAGTCAATAATCTCGCGCCGATTTCGATTCAGTATCACGAAGGTTTCGACGCTTCGTCCAAGCTCGCTGGCCATTGGGATTTCACGGGCAACACCAGCTTGACGACCGGTGGCGATCCGTCGCTCGCGTTGGCGACCACGATCGGCAGCCAATTGAATCGAGCGGAATTGGCGATTGACCTGAAGGGTGTTGAAGAGATCAATGATATCGCCGACGCGTCCGATGATGTCTCTGCGATCCTGTTCTTCGAAACCAACGGGGATATTGGTGTCAGTGGTGACCTTGATGTCTACGTCAGCGACGATGCGGGTGCGAACTGGGTGCTGGTTTCGAATTTTGTGACCCCAACCCCAACGCAAGGTGCCTGGAAAGTCCACGAGAAGGACTTATCAGACTTGATCGATAACGATGCCACGCTCGATCACACGGTCGATTTCCGTATTCGCTTCGAACACGATGGGTCGTCCAATATCGAAATTGACAATGTGCGGATTGTTCCTCGGAGTACGAACGTTTCAACCGACGGTCTCACATTCAATGCGATATGCGTCGAGTGTCACCCTACGGTAACCGGGGCAAGTGAAAGTATTGAACCGTTCGAGGCTACAAGTCGTTTTGATTTCGGAGCAGTGCACGATAGCGTGACTTTGACGTTCAGTACCCGCATTGATGAAACGTTCTTTACTCCGGACGTCATCCTCGACTTTACCTACGATGCGGATGGCGCCGGTGGGAACCCCGCTGTTGACGTGAGTGATTCGATTCAAGCGGTACTTGGTGCTGACAACATCTTCAATGTCTACTTCGATGCGCAGGATGATGACGGCTCTGGCATCTATACACTCACGCTGAGTGAGAAGATATCGGATATCTACGGTAACCCACTCGATCAAGACGAAGACGGTTTCGTGGCGGAACCCACCTCGACGCACGATGCGATTACCGCAACTTTCTCACTGGAAAAGGCAAACGCCGCGGTGAGTTCTACCACAGCCTTCACGGCAGACTTTGAGTTTGTCGCCAATGGCCCGGATATCGATCCGTTTGAAAAGGGTCCCTGGCAATTCAACGGTAGCGGAACGACCTTAGTACCGATGGAGACTACGATTTTCGCGTCGGGTGACCGAGGCGTTGTCGCAACTGGCGTTGAGTTAGCCATGACCGGTGGGGCCGGAGTCAACGAAGCTATATTGGCCGTGACACTCGACTCGTCACTCCAGTCTGCTTCCGATTTGTGGTTGCAGTACCTCCATCGCAACATCGGGGAGTTCGATCCTCTTGTCAATATTGATAACTCCGACCACGCGAGCAAGTCCGTGGGCGACACGTTTGCGGGTTCGATCAATGCCGACCTTGTTTCGATTAGCGCCAACGGGACTGATTGGCGCGTGGTGGACCTGCTCGATGACACCGGTTTTGTGAGTGTCGATCTCGACTCTGAAATCTCCTCGGCTGGTTACACATGGGCTGCTCAAACCGATCTCGATCTGTTCATTAAGTTCCAGCAATACGATAGCGAGGGGAAGAGTGTCCGCACGTTTGATGACATCACCGTCGCGTCGGGCATCGCGCCAACGATTTCTTCGATCGCAAACCAGAGCGTGGATGAAGGTGGTTCGGGTACACTCGATCTCGATACCCCGTCGCAGACGATCCAACTTCCGGGTGAGGACCCGTTGGTGGTCAATCTGGGGTCCTCGAATTTCGAATGGCGACTTGGTCCCAGCTTTGCCGAAACGGCAACGATCACCATTGACGAACAAACGGCAATGGCGCAGTTCAACTGGATTCCCACAGTGCGCATGCCTCTGTTTGCCGGCGATGGTAACGAACGTTTCTTGGCGCCCGTCACGGTGTCCGTCATAGCCACTGATCCCGCTACGGGACTTAGCAGTGAGCAGACGTTTGATGTGACGGTCACCCCACGGGGTGTTCGTGGACAACCACTGGAGTTCGTTCTGCTGGCCGACGGCACGCTACCGACTGGCGGTGAGAAGATCACATTCGAGATCGACTGGGACTTCTCGGGTACATTCAGCGCCGACGAAACCGTGATTGGCCTGAATGGTTCACTCGTCGAGCACGTGTATGCTACGACCGGCGACTACGATGTGGTGGTTCGGGCCAAAGACGGGCTAGGAACGCAGATCGGCACGGATATTCAAACAACGGTTGAGATTGAAGAGTTTGCGCTACAGACGGCTCCCGACTTGCCCAGCGAATTCGGTTTTCGAAGACTTGTATATGGAGGAACTGCCTCGTCCGACACGATTGAAGTAAGGCTAGAGAATAATCCGAGTACGGATCTACCTGAGTACAACTTCTATCTGTCCGGCGGCAGCAGCCCTTCGATCTCGGTTCCTTTGATCGCGGACCTCAGCGGTCCGCTCCTCTCCGCCATCCAGGTCGTTGTTTACGGACAAGCCGGCGATGATGACATCCGGATAATGGTACCCGTGAACGCTGACGTTTTCGGCGGCGACGGTGACGATATCATCGCCGTGAACGCAAGTTCGGCCTCGCTGGTTGGACAAGCCGGCGACGACTTGCTGGTCAAGCTCGATTTCATCGAATCGGGGAAATCACCTGCGTTCGGCAGCGACGAATTGGCGGGCGGTTCGGGTAAAGACATTCTGATCGGTGGTTACGCGCGAGACATTCTAAGAGGCGGAACCGGGGAAGACCTCGTCGTTTCGGAAACGACCGCCTTCAATACGGAGAATCTCTTCGAGACGAACTTCACCGCGATTCAGGATGAATGGCTCTCTGCGCATACCTTCGATGATCGTGTGAAGAACATCCTTGGCGTGAGCCACGCCGGCTTTGGAAGTCGACTAAACGGCAACGTATTTCTCAAGCCAGACCCACCAAACCCCAACGACGCCACGGTCAATAGCGACTCGGCGCCCGATACCATCACTGGCGGCGCGGGACGTGACTGGCTGATCTATAACGCCGACCAAGATCAGGTGCGGGAACTGACGAGTGAAAACAATGAGTTGGACACTACCCCGAATCGTTCCGCCCTAGAAGTGACACGATCCGAGGATGTCAACGAACTCGGCACTCTGCGGTATGCGATTCAACATGCGAATGACACCGCCGGCACCAATACCATCGAGTTGCCCCTCGACTCCATTAATGTGGCACTTACCAGTGAACTGCCGGCCATAACGGAAGCAATTACGATCCTAGCGTGGGACTCGAGTGGTGCCGGGCGAAGTAAACTTGAAATCGGAGTCCGAGAGGAGATCGGCGCTGTTCTTGGCGCTGCGCTTCGATTCGAATCGGCTTCCTCTCAGTCGCACACCATCGAGGGAATCACCATCGCCGGTGCGGATACATTCTTCGGCCCCGGAACGCCCATGTTCACCGATGGAATCGTGGTAGGTGTCGACCAAGGCAGTGCGAACGACACCGTCGATATCAGACACACGTACATTTCAGGCGCTGAGGGATACGGCATCGTACTCAACGCCGGAAACACGGCGGTTCACCGCGATAATCGCATCTTCGACGTAGCGGGCGGGCTCGTCGAAGGGGCCGGTGGCCCGTTGGCGAATTTTCACGTTAACCCCAACAATACCAACGAACTAGACATCCAAATCACAACGACGGTCGGCAAAATTTTCGATTTGGAGATCTACTCTTACAACCCTAATGATCCACAGCAGGTACCGGAACTCGTCGATACAGTTACAACTTCTGCAGCACCCGCTGGTGGCATTATTGAGTTTACGCACGCCGCGAGCGCGGATCTAGCCGGCCGTGCAGTGTTCATTACCGCCACTGAGAAGAACGGTTCTCAAGATGTGCAGACATCCGGATATTCCGATCAGGCTCCAACCGTGGAAATCCTTGGCGCTTCACCGACGACAGGCGTTCGAGGGCAATCACTGGCATTTGACTTCCAGGCAACCGACCCTTTCGAAACTACTTCATATGTCTACCATATTGACTGGGGCGATGGTTCAGCTCTCGAAGAAATACCTTTCACTACCGCTCAGCTCAAATTCTCCCATGTCTTCCCGGACTCGGACACTTACACCATCAGCGTCACGGCGGAGGACTCCAACAATAATCATGGACGACTCGCCGCGACTCATCAAATCACCATCTCTGATTATGAAGTGCAGAACGGAGACCTGGTGTTTGGAGGGACCCTGGGTCTCGATGAAGTGGTCTTCATACCCGATTCTCTCGATCCAACGACGATCGACGTGCTGGTGGTGAAAGAGGATGGAGTTACCGTCAACAACTCCTTTAGTGTCAGCAACGTTACCGGCGACCTGATCGTCTTCGCCCAGGCGGGCAACGACATCATTGATGCCAGTGGGTTGGAGACAACCGCGGCGGAGTTGCGAGGTGATGATGGGAATGATGTGCTCCGCGGCGGTGACGCTGCCGACACAATCCTTGGGCTGGCTGGCAATGACACGCTTTATGGAAATGATGGCAACGACGAAATCGCGGGCTTCGATGGCGGTGAAGGTGGTCCACTCAACGACAGTGACCAGATCTTTGGCGGTCTCGGAAACGACACCCTCTCCGGAGACAAAGGCACCGACACCGTTTACGGTGGATCCGGCAATGACATGATCTATGGAGACGGAGATCCAGAGTTCGAAAACGAGGGTGCGGCCGATCTCCTCCTGGGCGAAGACGGCGCCGATACGATTAACGGGGGTCCAGGAGACGACCAGATCGATGGAGGCGATGGAAACGACCTTCTGGTTGGCGGTGATGGTGCTGAAGGTGTCGCCGGCGGTGACGATACGATGATCGGCGGGCTGGGAAATGACTCGATCGAAGGTGATAACGGCCAGGATTTCATCATTGGGGGCCAAGGTAACGATTCTCTGGTCGGCGGCGACGGCAATGATGTCTACATCTTCGAGCGCACCGGTACGGAAGACCTCGGCACCGATCAAGTCGTCGAGGAGACAGGAGCCGACAATGATCCATTCGACATTCTGATCTTCGAAGATTTTGGTGCCGCCGTCGATGTCGATCTTAGCGACGCCGCGGAACAGGAGGTTCACAGCGAGTTGTCGATCGATCTCAATGGCAGCGACGTGGTCGAGATCGCCTCCGGTTCAGTTGACTTTGATGACACCCTCACCGGTAACAGCCGCGATAATGTTCTTGTCGGTCACGGCGGCGACGATCAGCTATTCGGCGATTCATCATCGGCAACCGCGAATCGCGATTTCCTAATTGGTGGCGCGGGAGCCGATACGCTTGAGGGTCTAGCCGGTGATGACCTGATTATCGCCGGTGCAACGGACTACGGCATTCCAATTCAAATCGAACCGCATTTGGCCGTCTTCAGCGAGTGGCTTGCCGCCAAGACCTACGAAGATCGCGTGGACAACATCATCGGAGCAAGCGGCGCTCCCGACCCCTTGCCCTCCGCCGATCAACTCGCGGACAGCGTCTCCGTCTTCGACGATAGCGAGATCGACTCCATTACCGGAGGATCCGGCGACGACTTCTATTTCGCCGATCTCGATCCCACGATCGAAGATGTGCTAACCGACAAGGCGATCGATGAACTGGTCGAAGAATTAGATACGTTGCCGTCCTAACGGAAGAGATGTTGCGTCCTGCCACAAGGCAGGAATCGGGATCCGAAAAGATGCCGGTCTCAGATTTTGTCTGAACGACGGCTTCACCCTTCGTCGCCCCCAAGAAAGACCACGCTCCGAACCGGTAGGATTAACGGAAGTACGATCTGCTATACCATCGAGTGCCTGTTTCCACGTATCGGAGTACATTGACCTTCCTCGGCAGGTTTGAGTTGCACCCAAACTGGGACCTGAGAAGATAATGAGAATGGCACGAGCATAGATGCATCTCGTATCGAACTATGTGTTCGCAAAATCATGTGTTGGGGAATGTTCATCAATGAGACAGATCATCATCGCAGCGTTCGCCGGTGCAGCCGTGTACTTTGTCTGGCAAATGTTGACATGGATGGTGATTCCCATCCACGGGCCAACGGTTGCGTCCTTGCCAGACGAAACAATATTTCGTGATGCGCTAGTCGAACAGGACATCGAGTCCGGTGTATACATCGTTCCGTATGGCAACGATGATGAAAACATGATGGACCCCGAGTCCGAGTTCGCCAAGAGGCACCGGTCGGGCCCGATTGTTGCAATCTTCTATCACAAAGGTGGGCTTGAACCGATGTCGGGCTCTGTACTTGGGCTGGGCTTTTTGACCGATTTTCTGGGCACCGCAATCGTAGCTTCGATGTTGTGCTGCGCAGTGAGTGGGAGCTGCCGAAGCTACCTTCAGCGCGTCGGCTTTGTGACCGGATTCGGCGTGTTCCTAGCGCTGATGGGCCATGTCGCATACTATAACTGGATGCACTTCGACGGTTTCTACACCGCGATGTTTGTCGTCGATGTAGTCGTCGGTTGGTTCTTGGTCGGCCTTGTCATCGCAGCAGTTATCAGGCCAGCTCACGAATCGACTCCTGCCTAATAAGCGTCGATCGCTTAGAAGGGTGATTCTATGCTCACGATTCAGCGGTTCCGCCACACGGCGCTGGTAGCTCCCCGCTGACAACAAAATACCCGTGTAGAGTGGAATGACGTGCAACTGATGGCATCCGGCGACAAACATGCGGCCGTTCACGATAAAGTTGGGCTGAGAGATTGGGTATTGGAACTTTCAGGCTATCCGCATAGCTTGTCTATTTGAGCCGACGATCAGTCCGATGATGGATGCGAATGATCTGAAGTTGCGACAATCAGGGCTAAGATCGTGTGCCTTACTCTGGGATCTATAGAAGATCAACACTCCACAACAATCTCAATGTCGTGCTCACAATCAACGACATCCATTGTCAAACATCGACTTCCCACGTCGCCCACGCACTCCCCAGATACTGCCAAGCTAGTGAGGCGATTCTGTGAATCACTGACAGAAAAGGCGATGTGGTTCCTCGCCTTCTGCCTCTGAAGCCGAAGGTACAGTTTGTGCTTTGGAGGCCGTAAACGCCTTACAGCTGCGCCGAACAGATGCTCCGCAGAACTTCTTGATTTCGCCGCAATTCGGACGCTGGTGCGATCCAATCCAACTCGCGCCCGATTTGCATGTTTCACATAGCTTTGCAAGAAGTCTGGCAGGTTTTCTGACACGGCCTCACCTTCGGCTTCAGGTGCCGACGCTCTAAGCAGCAGGGCGATGCCTTCTTAGCGCGAGCCACGATTGTCGAGGCCGACGCACGATGGCCTGGATGCTCAAGGTGTGGAGCGGCCTGATGATTCGCTCGGGCGGGAGGAACACCCAGCACATCGAACAAGCTTCGGTCCGGCGCCGCAAGTTGTGGATTGAGATTGCGACGTAAACGCCCTGACGCAAATTCCGGCACAGGTCGTCCGCCCGCCATGGCGAATGATCTATCGCATGTCATGCCGTCGGCCGAGGGTCGACGTGCGGTTGTTGAGCGACGCGCAGGTTCGCCGCCCCTTGCCCAGTTGACGCGCTGCCAACAAGAACCGTCCGTCCCGCTCGGCCGCGGCAATCGCGAGTGCTATCTCGCGCGAGAACTCCCACGCCGGCGGCGCATAACGGCCAAGCCGACGACGCCCAATCCGCTGCAAACTAGAATGATGCTGCTCGGCTCAGGGACAGCGAAGAAAGCTTCTTCCTTGCTCCATACCGAGACGCCTTGAGTCAGTTTGTTTGTATTGCTGAGCATGTCCTGGGCGGTTGCGTACTGATTCCACTGGTAGCCGCTTTGAGGATCCCCCTGGATATTGTAATACCCGTCTGGCGTGATGAAGAAAGCTTCCTCCTTGCTCCATACCGAGACGCCTTGAGCCAGCTTGTTTGTATTACTGAGCATGTCCTGAGCAGTTGCGTACTGATTCCACTGATAGCCGTTTTGAGGATCCCCCTGGATATTGTAGAACTCGCCCGGCGCGGCGAAGAAAGCTTCCTCCTTGCTCCATACCGAGACGCCTTGAGCCAGCTTGTTTGTATTACTGAGCATGTCCTGAGCAGTTGCGTACTGATTCCACTGATAGCCGTTTTGAGGATCCCCCTGGATATTGTAGAACTCGCCCGGCGCGGCGAAGAAAGCCTCTTCCTTGCTCCACACTGAGACGCCTTGAGTCAGTTTGTTTGTATTACTGAGCATGTCCTGGGCGGTTGCGTACTGATTCCATTGGTAGCCGTTTTGTGGATCCCCCTGGATATTGAAGAACTCTGCAGCATCAGTTGAGGGTGCGAAGGTAGAACCGAATACAATCGCAACACAATAGAATCCACAGATGTCAAGTTTCATCACTAGCGTCTCCTGTAAACAAAATGATCAATGCACATGCAAGCGCAGAGAGCGCGCTGGCGACCGGTCGGTGTCGACTAATCGCTCCGAACCAATACAGAGAGATCGTCGCTCCAGCGACGTCTGCAGGCGGTTCGGGATTGTTGGATGGAAATGAATTGATACGCCGGTAATTGAGCGACGAGTCGCATTCTTTAGGCATTAGCGTTCCCCCCCAACGAGCCGCAATCTCAGACGACGCTGTCGTTAGAGTTTCGCAGTGTCAATCGCATCTTATTGACCAATTCCGAGTAAATCGCTGCGATAAGACTGCCGCGCGACCAACCCAGACTGCTACGGACCGCTCGGAATCGGAACGGTACCCAGCGCGATAATCTGGGACCTACTTTCTCCCTAAGCGAAGCGTGACGATTTCTCTCAAGGGGAATAGCCAAAGCCTTAGAACGGTTATGCTGTTTTTCTGAAAAAGCCAGAAAAATTGGCTTGAGCGTAACTTTTGACTCCAAATGGCTATTAGCATGTGGGGAGGCACAGGAACGCGGCAGAGCAGGCGAGCCGGGGGCCTCTAATTGACTCACAAGGGCGGGCCGAACTGAGGTCTCCCATTCGAGGGACAATGGGCACGACTAAGACTCCGGAATTCGTGCAGTTGCTCACAAGCAGCCAGAGTCGGATCTACGCCTACATACTCTCGCTGGTGCTTGATCCCGCGCAGGCCGACGACGTTCTTCAGAAGACGAACGTTGTGCTCTGGGAGAAAGAAAGCGAGTTTGAGCTGGGAACCAACTTCATTGCCTGGGCGTTTCGGACCGCCTACCTGCAGGTTTGCGCATTCCGCAAGCAGCAGCAACGTGAACGCCTTGTGTTTGATGATGAAGTTCTACAGGAGTTGGCGCAGGTCGCGAGCAAGATGGACGAGACCTTCGAAACTCGACAGCGCTTGCTGCGAGTCTGCCTTGAAAAACTGACCGATCACCAGCGCGGCTGCATTCGACTGCGCTATTTCGCCGGATCGAGTTTCCAGGCAATCGCCACAGAGACTGGCAAGCAGGTGAATGCGATCAAGCAAGTCCTTTTCCGTGCCCGCCGCGCGCTAGTTGACTGTGTTCGTGCCGGAATGGCTAAGGAGTCCACGCAATGACCGAGGAACACAAAGAAGAGATTGCCGAACTCATTGACCGGCTACTCGATGGCAGCGCGGACGATGCGACTCGCGAACGCTTGAAGGATCTGTTGCGAGACAACGACGATGTCCAGGAATATTACGTCGAGTATTGCCAATTACATGCGATGTTGACGTGGGAACACGGGGGCATGCCACCTGTGGATTTCGAGAAACGGGAAATTACAAATACAATCTCGGTAGTTAACGAGGCGTTTACGCGATCGGTTCGCAGATGGCAATCGTTGGCGATTGCGACTTCGCTCATGTTTCTCGCGTCGGCCGCGTGGCTCATTTACGACGCCGTCACGGAGCCAGCATCACCCTCTGCCAAGACCACTACGACCGACTCTGTTCGCGAAAACTTTCCGACTGGAGTGCTGTTGCTGGCCGACAATCCAGTTTGGCATGGTGCGGACGCACCGGCATCTCTCGGAGAACCCGTCTTCAACACAGCACTCATCCTGAATTCTGGCAACGCGCAGATTGCGCTATTCGGTGGGGCGATCATCAACCTTCAGGGGCCATGTCATCTCGATTTAGAGTCGGACAGTCGAGTGTATCTGCGTCACGGCGATCTTGTGGTCAGCATTCATGACGACCATACGGAACTCGCTGTTGATACCCCAGTGGGCGAATTGCTGCATCTGGGCACGGAATTCGGCGTTTCCGTCGCCGAGAGTGGTGACACCGAGATGTACGTATTCGACGGGGCAGTCGAAGTTAAGCAGGACAGCCACGGGTTACCAGCAGGCTCCGCACGGATCTTTCGCGCCGGTGCCGCCACGCGGCTGGCAGCTTCGGGTCGTGTTGAAGACCTTGGCGGTGAACGGTACAAGACCTTCCGTTTGAATCACCCCCCTCTGACGAATGGCATCGAATTCAAGCCACTCGCTTTGACGGTCGACGAGGCAGGCTTTCGCGTGCGTTACATGAAGGTTGACAATGAATTGCTCAAGAGCCTGGCGGCTGCTGACGCAGTGTTAGCTGGTCGAGTTTCCGCTGTACAAGATACAATTGTCGAAGGTGTCCCGCTCATCGACTTTCAAGACCATTCCGAGGGTGAAGGCGAAGAGTATCTGAATGTCTTCGCGCCAGAGGAGGGCTTCCCCGGCGACAACAACGGTCGACTGGTGAACGATGAGCACTTTCTTATACGAGCAACCGCAACTTTTGTTGTACAGGATGCCTGGCGATACACATTCCTGGTTAATGTGGATGACGGCGCCCGACTTCGTATCGATGGCAAAGATGTCATTGTCGACGATGGAATCCATCCACCACAGGTATCGCTCGGAACGGTCCTGCTGACTCCCGGCCGACACACGCTAGAACTCATTGCATACGACGATGGTGGATTTGCGCGAGTCGAGCTTGGCTACGCAGCCGGTGAAACGAACAATGTGGAGGACTTCGTCCCACTCAGCGTATCGAATTAGCCATCGTTCCCGGCTTAGTCTTTGGGCAGGGTCGATTGTATTTCACCAGTTCGCAAGCGCGATAAATGTCAAGCATTATGATGAACCGACTTGAGTCGAGGGGAGAATTCATTTGGCATTTTCAAGAATAGAATTGTCCGTGTTGCTACGAGTCCCAGTGTTTCTTGCTTTTGCTCTGACATTTAAGACTCCTGCCGTTTTAGCAGACACGATCAATGTCCTGATCGTCAGTGGACAAAACAATCACGACTGGAAAAAGTCAACTCCCTTGCTTTCCAGGATTCTAGACTCGGTCGATGGAATTAAGGTGACAGTTCGCTACGCACCCCAGAGTAACGCCTCGCCCGAAGAGTGGGACCGTTGGTGGCCTGACTTCGGTAGCTTCGACGTCCTGCTCGACTATAACGGCGACCACTGGCCTGACGACGTTAAGGAGAGCTTCATCAGCTACGTCAAAGAAGGCGGCTCAGTGTTACTAGTCCATGCTGCCAATAACTCGTTCAGCGGTTGGACGGACTACGAAGAAATGGTTGGCTTGCTCTGGCGCGGATCGGATTTCGGATATTCGCTTTACGTTGACGACCAGGGAAAAATAGTGCGTGAGAAACCGGGACAGGGGCGGGGCATGGGGCATGGGGGGCAATACCCTTGGGTTATGACGACCCGAGATCATGATAATCCCATCACGGCTGATATGCCGCTGCATTGGTACCATGCTACAGACGAGTTGTATCACGGACAGCGCGGACCCGCTAAGAATGTGAACATCCTGCTCACGGCCTATTCCGATCCAGCCGAGGGACGCAATGGTACGGGCAAGCATGAGCCGATCGTCTTTTGGGTGCCGTATGGTGATGGTAAATGCCTCACCAACTTAATGGGGCATGTCGGCAGCACTACACCTCTGGAATGCGTCGGCTTCCAAACAGTATTGATCCGTTCGGTTGAGTGGTTGGCCACTGGCGAATGTCAGACTCCTCTGCCCGCTAATTTCCCGACGGACGATGTTGTCGTCGAGAAGCTCGAATGATTTCGTCTGATCGACGCACGTAAGGATCTCCCGAACAACTACACAATCGCACAGGAATTCGCCGAATGAATAGAGCAACTCAAACACGACGAACGTTCCTCAAGCGCACCGCGAGCCTTACCGCTCTGGCGAGTGCACCCACCATCATTCCCAGCTCGGCTCTCGGGCGCGGTGGTGCGACACCGCCCAGCGAGCGCATCGGCCTGGCCGGTATCGGTATGGGAGGGCAAGGCCGAGCAGATCTCGGTGCTCTGCTGAACTTTCCGCAAATCCAAGCCGTTGCGGTTTGCGATGTTGTCGGGCGACACAGTCAGATGGCCAAGGGTATGGTCGATCACAGGTACGGTAACAATGATTGCGCTGTGTGCGGTGATTTTCGCGAAGTGCTACGTCGTCCCGACGTCGATGCCGTGCTCATCGGGACTCCCGACCACTGGCATGTTCCCATTGCGATTGAAGCGATGAAGCACGGCAAGGACGTCTACTCTGAAAAACCCGAGACGCTCACCATCAACCAAGGCAAGAAACTGCGTGAAGTTGTAAGGCAGACTGGCCGTGTGTACTCGGGCGGAAGTCAACGTGTGTGGGGAGACTATAACTGGTTCCACAAGATGGTGCGCGGCGGAGCAATTGGCGATGTGACCGAAGCATGGGCAAATGTAGGTGGCCCCTCTGGACCATGCTACTTGAAATCCCAAGAGACGCCTTCTGATGTTGATTGGGATATGTGGCTGGGACCTGCGCCATGGCGTCCGTTTCACGAAAGTTTGATCGTCGGTGGGTTTAGGCCGTTCCGCGATTACTCAGGCGGTAGCACTACCGACTGGGGATGTCATACCTTTGGCGGGTGCTTGTTTGCGCTCGACTTGCACTTGACCGGACCGACGGAGATCATTCCGTCGAACGATGAGCAGCCGAACCTGGCGATTAGATTCGCCACTGGACAAACAATCCATCATGGCGGAGGTTGGGGTGGCATCATCAACTTCCGTGGCACCGAGGGCGAAATCTCAGAGCAAGAGCGCAACGATGGCGTTCAAGCACCGGAGATCCATATCCCCAACTATAAGGGTACAGGCGGTATCTTCGGAGACTTTGTGCATTGTGTGAAAACTCGAGAAGAGCCTTTCCGCAATGTCGAGGCGGCCCATCGCACGGCAACCGTTGCCCACTTGGCAAACATCGCCTACTGGTTAAACCGCCCTCTCAGGTGGGATCCAGACAATGAGGAGATTATTGGTGATCCCGAGGCAAGTCGCTGGATGGATCGACCGGCCCGTGAAGCATGGCGCGTCGGCTAGAGATCGATTACTGAATCATTCCACAGTCACACATATAGAGAATACAAGCTATGAATTACATTCTACGACTCTTGCAGGCGGCTATCACAGGGATGCTCGCTATCGGCTGCATGCCGGCTTCGGCCGACGAAGTTCTGGCAGACGAAGACCGGGTACTTGCTCTGATTGACAAACAATTGACCGAACTAAAGACGTACCGCTACGAACGAAGCGGCGATCCCGTCCGTGAGATGGAGCGGACCATCTTTCATATTCCGGCCGATTCGCCCCTACGGATAAAGATTGAACAGAAATTGATCGACGCGCTCGAAGATTCGAACATTACTGGCAGGGGCGTTATCTGTCGGCAACTGCGAGTGGTGGGTACCGACAAGTGCGTTCCGGCAATCTCTCCCCTTCTGACCGATCCGTCACTTGCCATCTTCGCCCGGTATGCACTTCATGGAATAGGCAGCGATGCGGCATTGAGAGCAATGTACGAGGCTCTTGATAGTACTTCAGGTACTTTACGAGTCGGTCTGATCAACTCGCTGGCCGAATGTGACTACGAGCCATTAAGGGCTGACTGTATTCGCCTCATCGACTCAAATGATGCACTAGTGGTGACGGCTGCGGTTCGCGCGCTCGGAATGCTTGGTGGGGCGGAGTCGGTCGACGCATTGATTCATGCCAAGGGCAATGCACGAGAAGAACTCGTCGCGGACATCGACATCGCGTTAGTCGACACCGCCGAGGAGCTCGTTTTTGCTGGTGACCTGGACAAGGCCGCAAGAGTCTACCGGTTATTGTACGAAGACCAAGGTCCGTTTCGCCTGGCCGCCTTACGGGGACTTGTTGCGGCGGCCCCCGATCGAGCTGCGGATCTCTTGGTTCAAGCCATGCGTAACGGTGATCCTCGACTTGTGATGTCGGCGATCAACCTCATGCCGCAAGTCACCGCTGAAAACGCGACGGAGGTTTTCCTAGAAGTATTCGATGAGTTACCCACGGAGCCGAAAAGCCTGTTTCTGAAAGCACTCGGAGAGCGGGGTGAACGGAGCGCCGCCACGGCTCTAATCGAAGCATCAGCTAGCGATGATCTGCAAATCCGTACCGCTGCCATCGAAGCGCTTGGTGGGCTCTCCGGGATAGCTGTGACTGATACACTGATCGAGGTCGCCGCCACGGGAGACAATCGGATCCAGAGTATTGCTCGCGTTAGTCTTGCAAGAGTCGATTCTGCCGAACCACGATTGGCCGAGATTGCGAAAGATTCGAAAGAGGACAAGGCTGTCGAAGCCATCCGAGCATTGGCATCGCGAAACGCGACCGGGCATGCCGAGCTTATATTCCGGTTGGCACGTGATGACAGTCAACGGAAGCGAATCGCTGCGATCGACGCATTGGGTCGAATCACCGATGCAGACTCGGTCGATTCGCTGATCCAACTCGCTTTCGAGGCCGAAACTGCGGAGGATCTCCCTTCGCTCGAGCGGTCACTTGGTCGCGTTCTACTGCGCATGGATTCTCCGGCGGATCGGGCGCAACCGATCCTCGACGTGCTAATGGGTGCCTCGAAGCAAGTACGGCCACTCCTGATTCGACAGTTGGCAAAGTCGGGTACGGATGTTGCGATCGAGGCAGTTCGTGACGCCCTTCAAAGCACCGAGATCGCCACATCGGACGCGGCTGTCGTAGCGTTGGCAAACTGGCCCAACATGGCGGCAGGCAAGGACCTGGTTGTGCTCATCGAATCCGCAAGGACCAGGGAGCTAAGAACAATTGCTCTGGACGGCTATATCCAAATCGCCTCGGCCTCAGATGATCCATCGGCCATGTTTCTTGACGCATTGGAGCTAATCACCGATCTCGACAACAAGAAGCGAGTACTCAACGAAATTGGTCTAAATTGTGAATCCCTTGAGGCAGCAGCAGCTACGCAATCCCTGCTTCAAGATTCGCAGCTCAAGTCGGTGGCTGCAATTGCAACCATTCGCATCGCATACAAGTTGCGATCGAGTCACAAAGAAGAGGCGCGCAGTATTCTCGAAAGTGTTCTAGCAAAGGTCGATCACCCTGATGTGCAGAGACGTGCTCAGGATGTGCTGAACGATCTCGATAAATACGAAGACCATATCTTGCAATGGGTCGCCGTCGGACCGTTTGTGGATCCATCAATATCAAGCGGAAAGGCAAGCTATGATAAGATTTTCAAACCCGAGACTGCAAACTCGTCCGATCAGGACTGGAAGCCTCTTACCAAGGGAATTGGCAGCTGGGATATCAATCTAGAAGCTGAATATGGCCCTCGTGACCATTGTTCAGCTTATGTCCGTACAATGGTTTGGTCGCCGGTGGACCAGGATGTTCAAATTGAGAGCGGAAGTGACGACGCCCTCAAGATCTGGGTCAATGGAATAAAGGTCCACGAACAGTGGAGAATCGGAGGCGGCGGGCCTCGCCAATTCCTTGTCCCCGCCCGCCTTGAAGTAGGATGGAATGAGTTGAAGCTGAAGGTTACCGACCACGAAGGAGGTTGGCACTTCGGCTGCCGCGTCCGCGAGCCCAATGGCAGCAAACTTGATGGTTTGAAGTACGAGGCTAGATGAACGCCTACAGATTTGTGATAAAGTCGCGAGAGAGAGCCCGTGGCTTGGTCAGCATCACCGAATCAAATGTTCGGATACCTTACGCAACCCATAATGCATAAGACGCCCTCTTCCCTTTTTTTCTCGTTCTGCACGGCTGTTTGCTGCGCATTCATTGCTCAATCTAGCACCACGACCGGCGACGAGACGATTCGCTTCAATCGCGATGTGCGACCGATTCTCGCTGACAAGTGTTTTGCCTGTCACGGACCAGACTCAGAAACAGTCGAGGGCGATCTGCGGCTTGACCAACCGGAGCAGGTGAAGAGAAACGGCGGCGTGATCGTTGCGGGCGATCCTGAAGCAAGCACTTTCATTCATCGGGTTTTTTCGCATGACCAAGATGAGGTTATGCCTCCGCCGGAAACCAACAAGCCGCTTACCGATACTGAGCGCGATGTCTTGCGGCGATGGATCGATGAAGGAGCGGTATACGAGCAACACTGGTCTTACACGGAGATGAAGAAGGCGCCAACGGACGTTCCCTCCGTCGAACTCGTGGATCACTTCATTGACAGTCGCCTGAAACAGCTAGGGGTTGAGGCGGCAGCACCTGCAGATCGCGTTACCCTCATACGACGACTCTCGCTCGACCTAACGGGAATTCCTCCGACGATTGAAGAGGTTGATGCATTTGTGGGCGATACCTCTCCCGATGCTTACCAGAAGCTCGTCGATCGTCTGTTGGCTTCACCTCGATACGGCGAGCGATTGGCGACTTTCTGGCTTGATCTAGTGCGCTATGCTGACACGATTGGATATCACAGCGATAACCCTATGCCGGTCACTTTCTATCGAGACTATGTGATCGAAGCATTTAACAGCAACCTTCCGTATGATCAATTCACTCGCGAGCAACTGGCAGGCGATCTGCTGCCTAATCCAACACAACTGCAATTATTTGCCAGCGGCTACAACCGGTTGTTACAGACAACTGAAGAAGGCGGGGCACAGGCCAAAGAGTACGTCGCAATTTACGCCGCAGACCGAGTTCGAAATGTATCCGGCGTTTGGATGGGGGCGACGGTCGGATGCGCTCAATGTCATGATCACAAATACGACCCCTATAGCATGAAGGACTTCTATTCGCTGGCAGCCTTCTTCGCGGATATCAAGGAAAATCCCGTCGGCGGACGTGTGCCGAATCTCCTCCTCCCGTCGGAAGAGCAGGCACACCGACTGGCCTGGCTCCGAGAACGCTTAAACGAGTCTCACCCTGCGGAGATTGAATTGGTGAAGGGGGCGGGAAAGCTCTCTTTGTTAAGGCACGTCGATGACCTCGACCTGACTGGGGATATTCTCCTCGCCATCAATTGTGGCGGCGAGGGTGAAGCCGGATCGGGTCCGGATGTGAAGGGTATACGGTTCTTGAATGACACCGTCGCCGGAACGCTGGTCGACGTAAGTGGTGATAAGAAGATCAACTGGCATGACCGACAGTACCACGTCGGCGTCTCGCGTGCCTCTGGCATGCCCTTGCAACCAACGATCGAAGGCATTCGCTACTCGAATCGAGGACGCGACCACCAACCCAATACGTGGAACATTGGAGTTTGGGAAGATACTCATCACTATCGCACAGAAGGTAGCTTTGGCGACCCCGGTCTAGAACAAGTATTGGAAGTCACTGGCACCCAAAATGTGGGTAAGGGGGGAGATGCTCCATCGGCGCGGTCGGTTGCGATGCATTTCGCTACCGCTCGAGGACGCAAGTATAAACTGCAACTCATCTTTAACTGGAGCCGAGAACAGGGCGAGGATACGAGCGTTAATGTCTGGGCGCTACCGAATACTCTCGAGCACCTAGATGATGAAGTACTTCGATCTCACGAGCCTGAATTGGCGTCGTTGCGAGTAAACGCCGAGATGGAAAAACTCGGACATCAGCCAGGAAACCCAAGTCACGATGCCGCTCTGCTATGGACCTGGGAATTCGAGGCTGTTGGAACATCAACAGGCATCGAGATCCTAGGTCACGAGTCTAACTTAGTCGATATCGCTGCGGTGACTCTCGAAGACCTGGGAGTAAACGAACATAACCCAATATCAGATCCGGTAAAAACGAAGGATGGAAAACTTATCGTCCCCAAGAGAGAGTACGAGTCATGGGAGGCCGAGATACGCGGCATCGAAGAAACCGTTCCGAAAATGCTCGTAAGCGAATCGCTCGATAACCCTCGTGTCACTCGGATTCTACCCCGTGGCAACTGGCTGGACGACTCAGGCGAGATTGTGTCGCCCGCGATTCCTGAATTCCTTGGCACGCTACAGACGGGAGGTAGGCTAGCCACACGGCTTGACCTCGCGAATTGGTTGTGTGATCCGGAAAATCCACTCACCGCTCGCACGATGGTCAATCGCTTGTGGAGTTTGATGTTTGGACGCGGAATCTGCACGAGTGTCGACGACTTCGGAGGCCAAGGAACTTATCCGTCATATCCAGAGCTCCTCGATGCACTCTCTGTTGAGTTTGTGGAATCTGGGTGGGACATCAAACACGTTTTCCGGCTGATTGCCAACAGTAGGGCCTACCAACGCAGCTCGCATTCAACGGGCGAACTAAGGGCAAGCGATCCGTACAACGATTGGTTCGCACGACAAGGGTGTTTTCGCATTGATGCGGAGATGGTCCGCGACTCAGCGCTAGCTTGCAGCGGTCTTCTTGTAGAACAGCGTGGCGGTAACAGTGTGCGACCGTACCAGCCGGCTGGATACTACGCGCACCTAAATTTCCCACCGCGCAAGTATCAGCAAGACACGGGCAATAGCCTCTATCGCAGAGGTGTTTACACCCATTGGCAACGAACGTTCTTGCATCCAATGTTGAAGGCGTTTGATGCGCCGAGCCGGGAAGAGTGTACGGCGCGACGTTCTCGAAGCACGACGCCGCTGCAAGCGCTGACTCTGCTAAACGACCCGTCATTCGTAGAAGCTGCTCGCGTGTTCGCACAGCGAAGCATGATGGAGGGTGGCGGGACTCTGGAAGATCAAATCAAGTGGGCTTACCGATCTGCGACTTCTCGCAAAACGAATGTCGAAATTGAAGACCTTCTTGGACAGCTTTACGAAGATCATCTCGAAGTTTACAGCACAAATCCCGCAGCCGCAAAAAAACTGGTGAAGATTGGAGAAGCTCCGGTCCCGAAAGAAGCGGACATTGTCAAACTTGCGGCCATGACCAGCGTTACGAGAGTGATCCTCAATCTGCATGAGTGCATCACGCGTAATTAGTGCAGGACAAGTCACCCAGACTTTAGTTGACGGTAGGCCAACACGATGGAATCTCACACGCTAGCTCGCCCAGACGCCTTGTTGTGCCGACGTACATTTTTGCGCCGCACAGGAATCGGATCCGCAGCGTTGGCGACGATGTTGGTTCCGGAATTGCTGAATGGGGAGCCAATTTCCTCCGTTCAAGGACGGGGTGCGCTCAGTTCGCTCCATCATGAACCCCGAGTCAAACGAGTGATTCATCTCTGCATGGCGGGCGGGCCGAGCCACCTAGAGACATTCGATCACAAGCCGAAACTGGCGAGCCTTGATGGCCAACCAATGCCGGAGTCGATAACGAAAGGTCAGCCAATTGCTCAACTGCAGGGCAACCAGGCGCTTAAAGTAATGGGGCCTCAACATGAGTTTACGGCTCGCGGAGAGAGCGGGATTCCCATCTCCAACGTATTCAACCACATTGGTGACGTGGCGGACGAGATATGTGTCATAAAATCAATGCATACCGAGCAGATCAATCATGATCCCGCGCATACATTCTTCAATACCGGGACTGCCATCAGTGGGCGGCCATCCATGGGATCTTGGCTTTTCTACGGTCTTGGTGCCGAGACAGAGGACCTGCCCGGATTCATTGTTCTGACCAGTGTTGGTGGCGGACAGAGCCAACCAATCGCGTCGCGACAATGGCACTCTGGGTTTCTGCCGAGTCAGTTTCAAGGTGTCCAACTGCACTCCACCGGGAGCCCGGTACATTATGTATCGAATCCGGATGGCGTCACTCCTCAACAGCAGCGGGAGATTATCGACACCATCAAAGGAATCAACACGCTGAGAAACCAAGAATTGGATGACCCGGAGGTTGAATCACGACTGACGACCTACGAAATGGCGTTTCGAATGCAGACATCGGTTCCCGAACTAACCGACCTCTCAAAGGAACCAAAGAGCGTGATCGACATGTACGGCTGTGTCCCAGGAGATGGTTCGTTCGCTAGCAACTGTCTACTGGCTAGGCGGCTTGCTGAACGCGGTGTGCGGTTCATTCAACTATACCATCGTGGTTGGGATCATCATGGTTCCGTCAAGGAGGGAGTTGCCAACACGGCTCGACTAGTCGATCAGGGCACGGCAGCACTGCTGAAAGACCTCAAGCAAAAGGACATGCTCAAAGACACCCTTGTCATCTGGGGTGGAGAGTTCGGTCGAACACCAATGGCCCAGGGAACGGGACGTGACCACCACATTAAAGGTTTTTCCATGTGGCTCGCGGGTGGTGGAATCCGTAACGGAATGACCTATGGAGCCACCGATGAATTCGGCTACAACGCGATCGACAAGAAAGTACACGTGCGAGATTTTCACGCAACGATGTTGCATCTCTTGGGAATCGATCACAGGCGATTCACATACAAGTTTCAAGGACTCGATTTCCGTCTGACCGGCGTGGAAGAGGCCCATGTCTTGAATGACATATTGGTCTAATGGGCGCCCGCAAACCCCTAACGACAACACTCTCGAACATGTTCATGCGCTATGTGATTGCATTCTCTATTTGTATTTTCATCCTTCCATGTCTATCTCTTTCAGCGGAGCCGGAGTACCTGTCCGTCTCGGATGAGGAACTCACTAAAATCACAGCAGCCCTTCCAGCAGAGGCGACTGCGACGCCTAAGCAGTCGCGGAAGTTGCTCGTCTTCAGTCGCAGTCAGGGGTTTCGTCATTCCTCGATCCCTTTAGGTGCGAAAGCCATCGAATTGATGGGGCAGAAGACCGGGGCGTACAACGTTGTTCACAGCGACAGCTACGATGCATTTGATCCGGAGAATCTGGCTCAATTCGATGCGGTTTTCTTCAATAACGGTACTGGGCTGGATTTCCCCGATCCCGAACACCGACGGTCGCTGCTAGACTTCGCGAGAGGCGGCAAAGGGATTGCGGGGATTCACTCAGCATCGGACAGCTTCCCTGGTTGGATCACTGCGACGCGTCTCATTGGTGGAAAGTTCGCTGGACATCCGTGGGGAGCGGGAGAAACCGCATGGTCAATTCAGGTGCGTGAACCCGATCATCCCTTGAACGCCGCATTCGAGGGATACAAATCGTTTAAGCTTGCCGACGAAATCTACGTTTTCAACAACTACCAGAACGACGAGCTGCGCGTACTCCTAAGTCTCGATCTGAAGGACCCGATCACCGCAGCGATTCATCGCGAAAGCAAGTTTGTCCCGATTTCTTGGATTCGTCGCTATGGCAGAGGGCGAGTATTCTATTGCTCGCTTGGGCACATGCATCATGTCTACTGGACCCCCGCAATCCTGAAGCACTATCTCGACGGGATTCAGTATGCACTTGGAGACCTTCGAGCCGACGATACTGCCAAGCCAAACGATACCCTGCCTCCACAGCAAGACAAATTCGATCGTGTTGTCTTGACCGAGGAGCTTGTTGATCCCATGGAGTTGGATATAGCAACTGATGGGAGAGTCTTCATCGCAGAACGAGGCGGTGTTCTGAAGATTTATGATCCCAATACCGGCAGGACGTCCGTCGCGGGAAGTATTGGAGTTCATAGCCAGCAGGAAGACGGGCTGCTAGGACTCGCCCTGTCGCCCGACTTCGACCGAGACAACTATGTTTATCTGATGTACTCGCGTCCGCACCAAGTGGACAGCATGCAACATGTCTCGCGACTAGAGATTCGCGACGGCTTGCTCATCAATGATTCAGAAGTCGTGATGCTGAGGATTCCCACACTACGTGAGGCCTGCTGTCACGCCGGAGGATGTCTTCAATTTGGTCCCGACGGCTATCTCTTCATTTCGACAGGAGATAACACGAATCCTCGCAACGATGCTCAAGCATCGATGCTGGATGAACGTGTCGGTCAGGCAGCGAACGATTCTCAGAAGTCTGCAGCGAACGCCAATGACCTCCGCGGAGCGATACTTCGTATTCGTCCTCATCCAGACGGTACATATTCGATTCCCGAAGGTAATCTATATCCGCCCGGCACTCCAGTTACACGTCCAGAGATTTACTGCATGGGTTGTCGCAACCCGTTTCGCATCTCGATCGATTCCAAGAACGGGTTCGTCTACTGGGGAGATATCGGACCTGACAACAAGGACGATGCTGATCATGCTCCGAAGGGTTACGACGAATTCAATCAAGCCCGATCAGCGGGTAACTTTGGCTGGCCTTACTTCATTGCCGATAATCAGGCTTACAGAGATTACGACTTCGCCACCGGGGCGTTTGGAGCACACTTTGATCCCCGGCAACCTGTTAACCAGTCGCCCAACAATACAGGGCCCAAACACCTACCTGCCGCCCAGCCTGCGTTCATTTGGTATCCCTACGAATCCTTGCCTCGCTTCGCGGAACTCGGAACTGGTGGACGCAGCGCGATCGCTGGACCGGTTTACCATTTCGACGACAAACAAGAGTCCACCAACAAGTTGCCTGCCCATTACGACAACACACTCTTCATCGCTGAATGGATGAGGCAGTGGATCAAAGCGGTTATGCTCGATGACGATGGGAAAATCTTACGCATCGAGCCATTCATGCCAGAAGAAGTGTTCCTTCGCCCAATCGATCTCGAGATTGGTCCGGACGGCTCGGTTTACGTCCTAGAATTCGGAAGCGGTTGGGAAAACAACCAAGATTCGCGGTTGTCGCGTGTGGATTATGTTCGTGGCAATCGTTCTCCAGTTGCAGTCGCACAGGCAGAAAAAGCATCCGGTAAACACCCGCTAACTGTCAGATTTAACGCCGACCAGAGCGATGATCGTGAAGACGGGAACGCATTGAAGTTCGAGTGGAGATTCTCGCAAGTGCTCGAGGATGCAGTTAGCAATGAACGTAATCCAACGTTCATTTATGAACTGACAGGCACACATGTAGCTACGCTGACCGTAACGGATGCCAATGGTGCCACTAGTACTGACACAGTGACGGTGCAGGTAGGAAATGAACCGCCCAACATCGAACTCGAAATCGAAGGAAATCCTCGATTTCTCAAATGGGACACGGAGTATCACTATCGAGTCCGTGTGACCGATGCTGAAGATGGCAATTCCACAGAAGGGACAATCGCCCCGGACCGGGTCCTTGTTCGTGTCGACCGCCGCAACCTCAACGACCGTGGTACTGCTTCCTTCACATTGGAAGAATTCGGCTTGTTGAAAATGAAGCAAAGTAATTCTTGCTTCGCTTGCCACACGTTACGCGACAAGTCCAAGGGGCCGCCGTACTTGGAAGTTGCCAAGCGCTATCACGACAGGCCTGGAGAGCACGAGGGACTGGCCCGCAAGATTCTCGAAGGTAACAAAGGTGTTTGGGGACAAAAGGATGCAATGCCAGCTCACAAGGCATTTGTGTGTATCGAGGATGCACGTGCTATGGTCGCCTGGATTATGTCGCTGGCCGACGATCCGACACAGGACTTCATGCCTGGATTGATAGGGATCTTCAACACCGGCCCCCGCCCAGAAAACTCGACTGGATCCACCGAGGTACATCTTTCAGCGATATACACCGACAGCGGTGCTCCGCAATTCAACGCCGGCCCCCTGACACGCGAAGTCGTCGTACGTAAGCGTATTCCATCTCTGGAGCTTCACCACGGAACACTTAGTCTGCTGAAGCATGTTGATGATCTAGATCTCGAAGGAAACATCATTCTTGCCATTAACTGCGGTGGTGATGGCCCTGTCGGTACTGGTCCGACAGTCAAAGGTGTGAAGTTTCTCAATGATATGCTGCCACTGGACAATTCCGACAACAGTGGCGACGGCAAAGTTAACTGGCACGACCGACTCTATCATGTTCCGATCGAACGGATGTCGGGCAAGGTAAGCACTCCATCAATTCAAGGACTGCGTTATGCCAACCGAAATACGGGCGACCACAAACCGGCGAATTGGAACATTGGTGTTTGGGAAGGGACTCATCACTTCGAGACATCTGGCAAATTTGGGAGCTCAGGGCTGGAACAAGTCCTTGCGATTGCTGGCACCCAAAATCTCGGCACTGGATCAGCTAAACAAATTTCCCCCCGTTCCATAAACTTTCAGCTGGCAACGGAGCCAGGCCGACATTACAAGCTTCAGATGATGTTCAACTACGCCGCAAACTACGGCAAGGATACCAACGCCAACGTGTGGGTTTTGCCGAATGGATCGACTCACGTTTCCCCCAAGCACATTGGCAGCCTCCAACCCGCTTTGAGCGAACTCGATGTCTACACTAGCATGGAGGCTCTTGGACATACGAGCGGAAATCGAAGCCACGACGCAGCTTTGCTATGGACGTACGAGTTTGAGGCGGAAAGCGAAAGTACCGGAATCGAAATCACTGGTGCAGGTCACAATATCTTTGACGTTGCTGGACTGACGCTCACTGAATTGGGCCTAGAATCCGGTCCGAGTCGGAACTATTAGAATCTCAACCTTGATCTGCATACGGTTTTTTGGCACAAGCGGAGGGGTGAACATCGAGGCTTCAACTTGCCGGGTTGGAGCGACCCCCTCCCCGGAAAGAACCCTCTTCATAACCACTCGCGCGAGAGCGCTTTCTGGAAGTGGTTGGAATCACGGGACTTGCTGAGTTCGAGTCCCTTTCGGTCGGGCTGAGCGAAGCGAACGCTCTTCGGAAAATTGCCAACTGGTTAACAGCGGCTTGAGGGCACGAGAGCGCTCTCACTTTTATGCCTGCCCAAGAAGTCGGGCAATCTATGCTGGTTACTCTGCCGTGGAGGGAATCAGTCGCCGGAGCTCAAGGCCATTTACTGCTGGTCATCGGCCTGCACCGGGGTACAAAAAGAATTGCCAACCGGCGATTTTCTACCGTAATTCACGGATTCTACCGACATGACACAGCTATTCCAGCCCCTGCTCTTCTTATTGGCCCGGTCATCGGCGGACCAATTACAACGTCAGATCGAGTTTCTCAAGGCAGAGAACGAGTTGCTTCGGAAAAGGGTGCCTTTCCAACGAATCTTCCTGAAAAGGGATGAACGAGCTCGGCTGTTGAAGTTGGGCAAGGAACTTGGGCCGGGAATCCGCCACATCATTACAATTGTCGACTATTCAACCTTTCGACGCTGGGTCCGCAATGCAGGCACGACCGATTTGAAGCCACGAAAGGGACGACCGCGTTTGGCCGGCGTTGTACGTGAGTTGGTGGTCAAGATCGCCAACGAAACCGGCTGGGGTTACAGCCGCATCTTGGGTGAGTTGAGGAAGCTTGGCGTGGGTAAGATCTCACGACAAACGGTCAAGAACATCCTGGTCGAACATGACATCGATCCTGGCCCCAAGCGAGGTCGCGGCAGCTGGTGCGAGTTTCTCAAGATCCATGCCGACACGTTGTGGCAGGTCGACTTCTTCAGCAAGCGGGTGTGGACCGCACAAGGACCTCGACAGGTCTTCGCTCTCGCCTTCATTCACGTCGCGACACGTAAAGTCTTCGTGACGCCAACCACATACAAGCCTGACACCGCTTGGATGAGGACCCAGGCCAAAGCGTTTCTCAGTCACACGGAACGACAGCGCCTCGGCTGCTCCATCGTCATGCGAGACCGGGACGGCAAGTACGTGACCGACTTTGACCGCGTATTCACCGAACGGTCAATTCGAGTAAAGCCGGTGGGACCGCAGGCTCCCAATCTGAACGCATTCATCGAAAGGTGGATCCAAAGCGTAAAGCACGAAGCCCTCGATCACTTCATCGTGTTTGGACTGGCTCATTTCGACCATATCGTCTCGGAGTACGTCTCTTACTACCACGACTGTCGCCCGCATCAAGGAATAGGCAATCGGCTACTTTGTGATGATGAGGGCGGAGAACCACCGGCGGTTGTTTCCCTCGACCAGATCCGCTGCGAGACACGGCTTGGTGGGTTATTGAAGCACTACCATCGCGCCGCTTGAGAGGGTGTCCAGTCAAACCAAATGAAGCTCCACGCTAGCGGTGCGCCTTCATCTCGACACTTGGCAATTTCGTTCGGCAAAACACCATCTTCCTCAGCGCTGTATCGGGCTCAAGATTGCCGGCTCGCCCCTGCATGCAGGGTGGATCAGGGTTTAACCCCGACTCATCAGCGTTTGGAAACCTTTTTGTACGGGAAGGTGCGGGACCTCTTCACAGAAACCGAATGCCGCAACTACTTCAGACACTGCGGTTACCGCTACGCTTAGGGTAGCACGCACTAGAAGTCAATCTCGGTTTCTACCTCAGAGCCTAACTGATCCGTGATATCCTCGTCCGTATCGACCAAGAACCAATCGTCTCCTGTGCCACCGATGAGTGAGTCTATGTCCACATCATCGAAAACAGTTGTGCCTGGATTAATCTGTGAATTTGTGGAAATAGGAGTTGGATCCGGCGCTCCTGCAAGGATGTTGTCGACGCGAGTTTGATAGGCGTTGCCTGAAGTCCACTCTGTAAGGATGTCTGTCAGTTCAGGAATAGCGTCCCCTCCAAACTCCAGATATCCCGCGATTAGAAGATCATCATCTGCACCCCCATCAAGGGTGTCGGCGCCGATTCCACCAGTGATGATATCGCGCCCCGCACCCCCGCTGATGCTATCACTTCCGGCACCTCCATCGAAGATATTATCGCGGTTGTTGCCTGTGATTGTATCCCCGAATGCCGACCCGATAACACCCTCAATCCCTTCCGTGTTTGTTAGGGTAAGCACCAAGTCGCCAGGCATCGAAACAGCGGTACTATTCGTGAGGTCAAGGGTTATTGCTTCACCGAATCCGAAGAAACTCAACACGTCGAAGCTGTCGTTGCTTGATGTTGACTCCGTAACCGTGTCACTGCCAAGATCCTCGGCTCCCTCACGGCTAAAATAGTAGGTATCGTTGCCAGCGCCTCCGGCGAGACTATCGTTTCCGGTATAACCAATGATGAAGTCATCGCCTGCACCACCCTCCAGTGTATCGTTCCCTGCATCTCCAAAGATAAGGTCGGTTCCATCATCGCCAGAAAGGCTATCGTCACCCCCGCCGCCGAAAAGAACATTACTGCGGCTGTTCCCAACAACAATGTCGTTCAGACTGGTGCCAATGAGACCTTCGATCACCGTCGCATTTTGGAGCGTCAGGTTCAGGTCGGCATGAACATCTTGTGCACCGGCCTCTTTCAAACTGATGTCAATCCCTGCCCCAAACAATGAGAAATCCAGGGAATCGAAGGAGTCATTCTCAGTGACTTCTTCTTCGATCGTGTCATCACCAAGGTCTTCGGAGCCAGCCCGCAGGAATAAATATCCGTCATTCCCTGCTCCTCCTATGAGTGAGTCATTTTCAGTACCTCCTATCAGGATGTCGGCTCCTTCTCCTCCTAGCAATGTATCGTTTCCTCCACCTCCTTGCAGAAAGTCGTCACCTTTTCCTCCGAGAATGCTATCGGTTCCTGTTCCCCCTGTGATGGAGTCGTTGCCACGACCACCGCTTAAAATTGCAGCTCCCGTGAAAGACGCGGCAGAAAGGCCGTTATCGGAGTTGCCTCCTGTCAGTTCAGCTTCTTCCATGCTCACTAAAGTGTCGTTACCAAGTCCTGATAGAGATGAGTCGTCAAGAGTCATATCCTCATCGGCCTGCTCATAGAGTCGATCGGTTCCGCCTTCGCCGTCAAGGCTGTCGTTACCTACGCCGCCACTGAGCGTATCATTCCCGGAGCCTGCGTCGATGGAATCATTGCCCGCCCCACCTTCGAGCAGATTGTTGCGCGAGTTTCCGGTGATCGTGTCATCACCTACAGACCCGACTATATTTTCGAATGCGTCACCGGCATTCAGCGTCAAATCGAGATTGGCATGAATCGCCTGGAGGGTCGTTAACGATAGGTCAATCGAAACGGCAGCTCCGAAATCACTGAGGTCCAACTTGTCCGCAGGATCATTCGACCCTCCGGTGCCCTCGGTGAGCGTATCACTTCCGAGGTCTTCGGAAGATTCACGATAGAACTGGTACGTATCACTTCCGGTGCCCCCTGTTAGCGAATCATCTCCTAGCCCGCCATTGAGTAAATCGCTCCCAGAGTTTCCAGAAATTTCATCATTCCCAGCTCTCCCGCCAAGTAAGTTGTCTCTCCCATTTCCGGAGATCGTGTCATTACCGCTGCCCCCGACGACCACTTCAAGCGATACATTGCTATTCAAGGTGATTGTCAAATTGGTATAGACAGCCTGGGCAGCAGTTGAATTAAGGTCGACATTGACTCCTGAACTGAAGCCTTCAAATTGCAACCCGTCGGCAGCATCATTATCACTGCCGGTAAGCTCTGCGATAGTATCACTGCCAAGGTTCTCTGTGCCGGTGTGGGTATAGAAATAGGTATCATCTCCGGAAGCACCTTCCAGGTTATCGTCACCCTCATCGCCCACTAGAATATCAAAGCCGGAATCACCTTCAAGGGTGTCGTTACCCTCGCCGCCTGATAGGTAGTCCTCGCCCGATCCGCCCTGCATCAGGTCGTTCCCCCCCTCCCCAAGAATTACATCATCACCATCGCCACCTTGAATGGTGTCGTTTCCGCTACTGCTGACGGTTCCTCCGAATGCTTCACCACCAATTGCGTCATCTCCGCCCCCTCCTAGAAGCGAATCGTTACCGGCAAGACCAAGAATTATGTCGTCACCCGCCCCACCATCGATCGTATCGTTCCCCGCGGAGCCAAAAAGCGTATCATCGCCATCGCCGCCACTTATGACAACCGGACCGAGCGTAAATGCGCTTGCCCTGACGAAATTGTCACTGTCACCGCCGGTCAGATCAGCGCGTTCGATACTTGTCAACGTGTCCGAGCCTTGGCCAGTTAACAAGGTATCCACAAGGTCTTGCACAGCGGCATCTGTGATCTGCAGGACCGTATCGGTGCCGCCGTTGCCATTTAGCGAATCATCACCTTCGCCGCCGATAAGTTGGTCGTTCCCACTTCCGCCGCTAAGGGTATCGCTACCGCCGGCTCCATCAAGAGAAACAGAACCGAGCGTGAAGCCTGAAGCGTCAAGGGTATTGGCACCGTCTCCCCCGACAAGGTCTGCGTGCTCGACTCCCGAGAGTGTGTCTGTATCGGCACCTGAAACGAGCGACGTGTCCGTCAATGTTTGATTAGCGTCAACCACTTGGAAGACCGTATCGGTTCCAGTTCCACCGATGAGGCTGTCACTGCCGGTTTCACCTTGAAGCGTATCGTCGCCGCCCGCCCCGTCGATCGTATCACCTGCTGCACCGCCCATTAGTAGATTGTCACGTGTATTGCCTGTGATCGTGTCGGCGAATGGGGTGCCAACGATCGATTCTACTCCCGTGGTGTTGGTTAGTGATACCGTCAACTTACTAGCCAGCGACATCGCCGTAGCATTCGCAATATTGACAGTGACGGCTTCACCAAATGCGGAGAAGTCCAGGGAATCCTGCGCGTCATTGGAGGATGTCGACTCGGTAACCGTGTCGCTACCCAAGTTGTCGCTAACCAGGGCCCGGGTAAAGTCGTAGACATCGTCTCCGGCACCCCCGGAAAGCGTGTCGTCATCGGCCCCACCGCTGAGCGTATCGGTTCCTGCTCCACCCACAAGACTGTCGGCTCCGGCGTCTCCTTGGATCGAGTCATTCCCGTCTGCCCCATCAATGGTGTCGGCTCCAGCACCACCGATCAGTACATTGTCCAGCGCGTGGCCTGTGATTGTGTCATTGCCAGTTGTGCCGACCACACGCTCGAGACCCTGCTTTGCGGTGAGTGTCACGGTGAGGTCGCCGTGCGAGACAGCGGGCACAGTGTCGTCACCCGAGAGATCTACGGTGACCGCTTCGTCAAAGCCGCTGAAGTCTAAGGAATCCAACGCGTCATTGGACGTTATCGATTCGGTGATCGTATCGCTGCCAAGATCATCGGTAACTTGGTCACGTGCGAAATCATATACATCGTCGCCAGCCCCACCCTGCAGAACGTCGTCGCCGGCATTGCCTCGCAAACTGTCGTCACCTCCGCCTCCTTGGAGCGAGTCGCTGCCTGAACCGCCGTACAACGTGTCGTTGCCTGCACCGCCACGCAAATCGACGGCCCCTAACGTGAAGCCATCCGCATCGATTAGATTAGCGCTGTCGCCGCCGATCAGAATGGCTTGCTCGATGCCGGACAGAGTGTCATTACCTTGGCCGGTCAGGAGTGTGTCGATCAAGACATGGGTAGCATCGGCGATCTGTGAAACTGTATCCGTTCCTGATCCGCCGACGATGGAGTCGCTTTCGCCCCCACCAATCAATTCGTCGTTGTCACTGCCGCCGTCGATGGTGTCATCACCGGCTTCTCCGTCAATCGCGTCGCTTCCTCCTTCGCCGCTAATCGAATCATCGCCATCTCCTCCAAAGATTACGTCATTACCGTCGCCGGCCATAATGGAATCATCACCATCAAAGCCTTGGATAATGTTGTCGCGCGCGTTGCCGATGATCGTGTCTCTTCCATTACTCCCTGAGAGCGAATCAATGGTGGCGACATCGCTCCCCTGAACACCTTCAATGACGGAATCGCCAGAAAGCGAGTAGCTCAATTCGGATGTGACAACAACTACGGTGCTAGTAGTACCCGTATTGACATTGACCGCTTCTTTGAAGTCCTTGAACGAGAGCGTGTCTAAAACATCATTCTCATTGCCAGTTCCTTCAATGATCTCGTCTTCACCTAGATCATCGGTGTCGAAGTTGCGCGAAAATCTATAAGTATCGTTACCGCGACCTCCCACAAGACTATCATCGTCTTTCCCACCCTCTAGGATGTCTGCTCCCTCGCCACCCTCCAACGTATCATTCCCAGCGAAGTCCAGCAGGAAATCAGCTCCATAGCCTCCATAAAGTGCATTGTTTCGACTATTCCCGCCGATCACATCATTGAAAGGTGTTCCCCGGACGACTTCGATCGACTTCGTATTGTCAAGATTAACAAGTTGCGTGTATGTCAGTTCCAACTTTCCGGGATCGTATAACACAAACGTATTGGGGATGATCGTGTCACCCAATCCAATCAAATTCACTCTGATGGGAGCACCAAACTCAGTGAAATCAAGTTCATCTGCCAATCCGTTCGCATCATTGTCTTCATCAGCGATAAAATCTCGACCAAGATTCTCGTTTTCCAGTCGTGAGAATTGATAAGAGTCGTCGCCCGTCGCACCGGACAGAGTATCATTGCCCGTGCCACCGACCAACGTATCGTCTCCGCCGCCTGCGACGAGCGAGTCATTTCCTGCCTCACCCACAAGAGAATCATCACCACTGCCGGCGGTTAGCGTATCGTTGCCGCTACCGCCGATGATTGTTACGTCTCCCGTGAACGAGGCGGCGTTGATGGTGTTATTACTGTCTCCACCTATGAGCCGAGCCTTCTCAATGCTTGATAGGGAGTCCATTCCTTGTCCAGAAAGCGATGTGTCCGTGAGTGTCTGGTTGGCATCGACTTCCTGAATGACAGAATCGGTTCCACCACCGCCAACAATGCTGTCGTCTCCGGATTCTCCGTAGAATTGATCGTCCCCACTTCCGCCGGTCAGCGTATCGCTGCCAGCACCGCCGTAGACCGTCAGCGAGTCGCTGGATAAACCCGAGGCATCGAGCGTGTCGGCACCGGCTTGCAAATAAACTTCGATGCGGTCGAAGCCCGATGAGGCTTCATCGATTTCCGGTAAGCCACCGTCGAAGTTGACCTCGACGTTGGTGCTGACTGTTGAAATATCGATGTCGTCGGTGGAGGTGTTGGTACCGCCAATTACCAGGACCTCTTCGGAGCCAATCGTTTGAATCTCGAAGAACTGGATATCACGATCCGCATCGGTCACCACGGCACTGGTTTGGGTGCTGTTATCGGTGACGCTTACCTGGATGTCGAATCCGGCGGTGAACTCACCTAGGCCTGCATCATACTCGTCGGACGTTTGCAGATAGACATGGGTTACGACGATTTCCGCGGCCGCGCTGGAGAAGGTTTCAAGAGCACCGTCCGGGTCTCTCCAGGCACCCGTTTGCGTGCTGGTGAAAGTCGCCGTGATGTCGAACGTATCGGTCGTCACGTTCGAGACGGTGTAGGTACCGTCGTAGTCGGTGGTCCCCCAGATTTCGGCGGTATCGGTATTGTCAAGCCCGTGTCCGGCGCTCGTCACAGTAACCACGCCGCCACCTGCATCGGTGAAGGCTGTGATCGACGTCAGGGGGGCATCTCCCCAGTCAACGATGTACTCGAATCCACTATCCTGATCCTCACCGGGGTCAATTGCACTTAGAGTGAATTCAAGCGTCTGCCCCCGAACGCCATGATTGCCAACGCCTAGCGACGGTCCGGTAATGCTGGCAATCGGAGTCTGATCGCCAAACTCGGAGGTGACCACCCAGTTCGCGTTGGTTCCTTCGGTCGCTGTCATTGTTACCGTAGAGGCAGAATAGTCTCCCGAAATCAGTTCACTAAAATTAATCACCCCACTTCCGTCGGACGACACTCCGAAAACAGATGTCAATAAGACTGGCGCATTGCCCGCTGAATCTTGGGCAAAGATGGACAAGTCATAGACGGTGGATACCTCCAAACCACTAACCGATCCGGCAACTCGGGTCCCGTCCGGATTTGAGGTTTCGAGAACAACCGTGTAATCCCAGTCAAGGGCTAGCGAGTTTTCGAAGAGCTTTTTGCCGGCCGCTACATCATAGACAAGCGTGCGTGGAAGAGTCGTTGTCGAGGTCGTGGAAGTATCCTCGATCCCATGACCACCGGTATTGGCCACTTCACTATCTCGGATCTCGGTGCTGGCCACGTTTTCAATCGATACGCCGACACCCCCGGTTCCTCGGACGCTCACATGATCAAGTGTATTTCCAGGGCTTGAGAGCTTAATGCCAACGCCGGTGATCCCCGGTTCATTGGCCGCCCCGTCCCAGCCGATGTAGCTGCCACTGAGTAGGAGGGTATCGTTGGAACCGACAACGATCCCACTATCGAAATCGTAGAGGGCCAGGTTACTAACCGTGTGCGACTTGGCAGAAGTCGAAGCAAAGTCGATCCCCACATTCGTAGCAAGCACTTGGGAACCGTCTAACTGGAGTCCTTCGGCATCGAGGACAAGCGAACCAGTGACCGATGGCAATGCGGCATCAAGCTTGCTAATGCGCGAGCCGACAACCTCGACCTCAACGGTGCCGGAGCCGGCTGTGTTCACCTCCCCCAAAGCGTAACGCAACGAACCGAAAATTGGACTGCCAGAATCGTCTCGGACCGTCGTGACAACCAGAGGATCATGGTGTTGCGGTTCGCTATAGCTCGCGGTGTTTGCCACATCTTCGGTCTTGGTTGCTACGGCAAAGAAAAGATAATCTTCAAAGGTCGATGAATCCGAGGCGGATAACACGATCGCGCTACCGCCTGAAAAACTGATCACGCCGCTTCCATTGCTTGTCTGACCTTCAAGCGCATAGGCTTCCAGAAGAGTCGGAGAAGAGTGCAGCCCTTTCTCATATGCATAGAATTCAATGTCGTATTCTGCGTTCGCCTCACCGGTAAACGTACCATCAAGAGTCACACTCACGGGAGCACCACTAGCGGTAACGTCGAAATCGAAGGTGCCTGCCGCACCTCCAGCCACGAAGTCAAAGCCGTCGCCAACGTTACTGATGGAATTGCCTGTAAAAATTGTCGAGCGATTCAATGCAAAATCAACGATGTCCACGTCGGCTTGCGTCACGAGTCCATCGCCATTCAGGTCTCCATCTCCCCAGGTTGCGTCTGTGAGAGCGTTATCCTTACTTGTGGTGACCTTGTTCTTATCCGTGGTATCAACAATACCGTCTCGGTTTACATCGCCATCCAGCGTAGGTGTCGCTAGCTGGGTATTGATGATATCTTGCAAACCATCAACGCCTTCGACTGTGTCGAGTACTAGACCCGAGGAGACCAAGGCAGCGGCTTCTGCAGCGGCCCCCAATCCGCTAAAACCATCAGTAGCGTCAACCATGAAGATGCCGTAGTATCCTGTTTCAAAATCAATCCACGGCCAGAAGCCAAAGGCACCCGGGTCACTCGCTTGTGAGGCGACTTCGGCGCCCGTGGCAGGGTCGACCGTAACCACATCAAGCCATGCACCCAGTCCGTAACCCCTGTCAAAATCAAGTGGCACTTGATCGGGATCAGCAGGATTGAAGCCAATCGGGGGCGGTACCGAATCATCGAGATTTGGATCCTGGTTGGTATCCTCCCGACGGTTTGTGAACATGGCCTCGACGGCTTCTGGGCTAAGGATTTGTTCGCCACGAAATTCTCCCCGCCCGAGCAACATCTCGAGTAGCTTCCCATAGTCATCAAGTGTGGTAACTGCACCGCCTGCAATTCTTGGATTCGAGACATCTGCCGTCGGATCTGCGGAAATGTCGAATAAGCTGTAGTCTTGATTTTGGCCATAATGAGTAGCCGAGGACATCCCCAGCGGCCCCGCAATTCGCTCATGGAACAGTTCGATCCAGCTTTTGCCCGCGGCGATCTCGGCGACATTACCGCCGACTTGCATTGATACGCCGCCGTATCCGAAGCGACCACCAGGATCTGACTCCAATCGAGCCGAGGTGCCGATTTCCGCTGCGCTTTCAGCCAATGTCAATTGGGTATTTAAACTTATCGACACGCCAACTTCGTCGGTCCCTTCACCGAGTACATCGATTGCAGGTAAACCCGAGGTGTGCGACCAGAGCTGTTCGAGCGTGATGTCGTCCTTGCGGGAGTCATTGCTGTTGCTATCGTGAAACGACGAGACATATTCGGCGACCGACTGGCCGAGTCGAGCTTCGATGACTTCACGATCGCTAAGAGGTTCTTCCCCTAGTTCT
The DNA here is from genome assembly GCA_965227275.1 of Pirellulales bacterium. Lineage (GTDB taxonomy): Bacteria > Planctomycetota > Planctomycetia > Pirellulales > JAEUIK01 > CAZNXE01. The sequence continues at coordinate 5,572,676 of CBDDFU010000001.1, forward strand.
GGCTCTAGCTCTAGATCACCACCGATTGTGCCATCGTCGACCAAACTCATGAACGTAGCGGCACTCAACAGTTTCGATCCGGACGCCAAGTTGATCACAGTGTCTTCTGTGTAATCTTCTAAAAATCGTCGATAGACCGGTTGACCATCCTTATAGACGATCATTCCCAATCCTGGGAATTCGCTATTCGAACTGAGAAAACCCTTGAGCTCGGTAGTCAAGTCATCAAAGTCGCGCCCGAGCGCTTGTTCTGCAATCTGAATGCCGTCTTCGGCTACACCGGAGATGAGATTGTCGCTGATGGTCGTGTCAGTAACGTTTGCACCAATGAAGACACCGGATTTTCCGGCATTACTTATTGTGTTTGATCCAATCTTCGTCTTTTCGACTGTATCTGAGGATAAGCCCGTCAGTGGCTCGATGCTAATTGCATGACTGCCAGTATTGGTGATTTCACTCTCGTCAACTGTCACGCTGTCGGCACGAATATGCACACCGATTCCTGTGACATCGTTGATTTCCAGTTCAAACAACTTGGTGTCCGCACCGGTCACCAAAACCCCGGTGCCGAACGTATCAAAGATCAATTGTTCGACGCGAGTCTCGATTCCACCCACATGTAGGCCAACCTCCGCATTCGACACTCCAAAGTCGCCACCATCGATTCGAACTTGATTCCCTTCTATCACGACGGACTCGGTAATCTGAGGCAGTGGCCCCAGCGTTGGGTCGACCACAATACTTGTTCCGGGAACTAAGTCTACGCGAATCGTGTCCTTTCCGACCGAAGCGTTAGCCTGCTCAATCGCCCACCTAAATGTGTTTGCACTACCGTCGTCAGCATCGTCAGTCACGGCATAGACTGCCAACAACCTTCGTTCTTCAAGCGGTTCCAGAACCAAATGCGAGTCGTCTCGGCTGCTATTCGAATCGGCCCGACGGAGCTTGATATTCGAGGGACGCGCGCTCGAACGCTTGTTCATTCGATGAAGTAGTGACTTTAACATGAGAGTGTCCCAGGGCAGGTGGAAAGTGAATCAGGCCGCCCTTCCATGGCAAACCTGGAAGAAAACGAATCAACCCGAAAGAAGATGGAAAGCCTAGGCCGGGTCGTATCGAAAACCGACCCACAAATCCCCCTGGCGGGGCGTGAAGAGCTGCATCTGCCGCAGTGTGGATAACGGGAAAGGGCGCATGGTGAATCTGAGGGTAGACCACAGTTTCCAGTTGACGAAGGCTCGGCCCTTGAAAACTGAACCTGCCTGAAACTGCTTGATGCTTCACGTAGAAGCGTGACAGTCCCCTCCACCTTTGTAGATTGCACGGGTAATCCCTCCCGTCGCCATCGGCCCAGAATGACGTTCATGCTCATAAGAACACGATTGCCGCACGTGACGGTACAGTGTGTATCATACGAATGCAATTATATTTTTCTATGAATGTTGAAACTGTATGAATTAGCGAATGGCCATAACATGCATGTACATTATGGCCGTCTCTTGTTGCAGTACGATTTTGACCCACCTCCCTTAAAGTTGCGTCCAAAAGTCGAGATTATTGATCACGACCTGGACTCGTTTAAGGGGGCTGGGTCAGTACCGGCTGGGCCAAAGGCAGCAGATCAAATGATCTTCTGCCCGGGCATCGTACTCTTCCCGTTCTCGTTTCCAGGCAGCAAGGTCTTCCAGTGTGGCTGCGTCCCACCACAGCGGTACCGTGCGCGGTCGGATTCCCTTGGCCCCCTCAGGCCTGATCTTCAAGTGCGGTCGCCCAGCCACGACGCGAATGTCTGCAACGGGTAACGCAGCGATCTCTGAAACCCGCAATCCACAGTGGCCTTACCTCTTTCTTCGTCCACTTTGAATGAGAGAATCTGGGGTTAGATGGCTGCTGTTCTGGAGTGAGGCCGGAGGCCGAGCGGAAGAACAGCAGCGGGCAGCAAATGTTGCAGGGGTCTGGTAACCCAACGAACTGTGTGGTCGGTAGTGGTTGTAATCGAGCCGCCAGCGGTCGACAACCCAGCGGGCATCTTCAAGTCCTACGTATAGCTCGCGGTCCAACAGCTCATCCCTGAAGCGACTGTTGAAGCTTTCCACGTAGCCGTTCTCCCAGGGACTGCCTTTGGCAATAAACAAGGTCTTCACCTGGGCTTGATCCAGCCAACGTGTCACGGCTCGGGCTACAAACTCCGGACCGTTGTCACTCCTCAAGTTGTCTGGAGCACCACGCACGGCGAACAGGTACTGAAGCACCTCGATGACCTGCTGCGACTTGAATGACCAAGCCACCTCGATCGCCAGGCTTTCGCGGGTGAATTCATCGATCACCACCAGCATCCGCAGCTTGCGATTCTTTTCGGTGCGGTCTTCAACAAAGTCGTAGCTCCAAACGTGGTTGGGCCTCAGTGCACGCTTTCGCACGCAGCTGTTCTCACTGCCACCACGCGCGAGCCGACGCCGTTTATACTGTTTCCGGGGCACCTGCATGCCTTCCTCCCGCCAAAGACGCTCCACACGCTTGTGGTTAATCTTCCAGCCACGCTTGGTCAACGCATCGTGAATCTGCGGACTGCCGAATCTGGGACGCCGGGCTGCGATCCTTCGCATCTCGGCCAACAGCTTCGCTTCATCAGACGGACGACGCCTCACGTGTCGCTGAGTCGATCGCGATTGACCCAGTACCCGGCAAGCCCGGCGTTCCGAGACCTTCTCGGGCCCCAAACGACGACGAACCTCGATGACGGTTCGTCTCCGCCGCTCGGGGCTCACCAGTTTCCCTTGGAGGCTTCCTTGAGGATCTCCATGTCCAGAGCCTGCTCAGCCACCAGCTTCTTCAGCCGGGCGTTCTCTTTCTCAAGAGCCCGCAGTTGCTTGACCATCTCCGGAGCCATGCCGCCATACTTCTGCCGCCAGCAGTAATAGGTCTGCTCGGTGATCCCAAGCGTCTTGCAGAGCTCAGGCACCTTCTGGCCCTTACCAAGAGAAACGTCTGCTAAACGCAACTTCTCAATGATCTGCTCGGTCGTATGCCTGGTTCGCTTCATCTGAAAGAATCCTCTCCGGGCTTCGCCCGGTCTGCGATTCTCTCAATTCAGCTGGTACGATTCAAAGGGGAACGGCCAGGTGGTGGTGATCGATGAATTCAATTGAAGTAGACCAATGTGGTTATACTGCCTGAGTTTGAAGGTAGACCGTACATGTTCAACAATTCACGCCCTTCTGATAGCTAGAGGAAGGTCGCCGCGGGGGCCACGGCGAACCGTGACCCCAAATGAGTCCGCTAAGCGTGCCACGAACCGCATGGACCTTGGAACGGACATCCAGTGCAGTTCATCGCAGAAGGTGAAGGGTAGAAGAGTTCGGCATCGATGGCTTGCCAGACCTCTTGAGCCGTGCGTTTGGTCCAAGCGACGCGGCCGGATGAGACGGGGACGGAATGTATCTCGACTGAAGGCGTCTGGGCCTTGGTGATCACCGCGAAGTTGAGATGGAGGGGCTTGCTTGGGGCAAGCTGATTAGCGAGTTCGCCGTACAGTAGCAGCTGGTCGCCGGACTGCTCGGCTTGTGTTGCACTCCACCGCGAACGAGATGTCTTAAGATCGGTCACGACAAGTGCGTGGTCTGTCTCCACTACAAGGTCGATACGAGCCAAAAGTTCGGGACTGCCCTCGATCACATGACCTCTCAGCTCTTCTTCGACCCCTAGGATGGTCCCGTTTGGTTTCGAGATTTCGCTGCCCTGCAGAGCCTTGAGCATACCTGTTGCGATACTCTCATGGGATGAGCGATCTTCGCCCTTTCGATATCGGATGTTCGCGTCTGCCTGTGAATCCCAGGAATCGTTGTAAGCGACGAGCAGATCATCCAATGATGGTGGTTTGGAAGCGACCATCAGCTCGTTGAAGTGAAGCTCTGCGGCCGCGTGAATGGCCGCACCGAAGACTAAGTTTAGGGACACGAATTCTTCTGGAAACCCGTCGATGTAACGGAAGCGGTATTTCAGCGGGCATTGTTGATAGGTGGACAGGGCCGAGTGGCTGATGTAATCGCGACCGGTAAGTTGCAAGGCACGTTTGTTGGCAGTTTCGCAAGTGCTCATCGCTTGGTTCCAATACCGTTGGTCGTGCCGCGGAGATGGTCGATCATGGTGCTCGCCTGGCTAATGCCGAGATCTTCGGGACAATCGACGTCGTATCGCTCGTGAAGCAGCTCATTGAGGTCCAATCGTTGTCGGTTCGCAATGGCACGGAGTGCCCGGCATTGCGAGTGGGTTGCCAGCCGAGTCGTCAATTTAGGACGCCCATTCTGCTGCTTGTGGCCGTTAGTGCGGGAACCTTGGAGTTTCTCATCGATTGAGGCTTGGGCCAGCTGGAAGAGGCCCTGGATGCGTTCCTGCAATCGCCGCGGCTCTTCGACAAGGGTCGACTCGACTTCCAGTTCGAGGTTCACCGATGCACCCCGGCTGGAATAGTTCGCCTCGCCGATCTTTCGAGCGAGACCGACGTTCAGTTTCAGCATGGAGGTACTCCTTCGTTGAGCTAGGTGCGAGATGAAGCTGATGCGTTGTAGTGCTGGTTGGATCAGGGATGCGACATGCTATTGCCGGCAATAGCGTTCTCAAATTTGAAGAGGACGACTTGGTAGCCTCCCTGCCACCAAGTCACCATGCTCGATCTACCACTAGGGACAGGTCAGTGCACGCTCTGTGTCGACCGCATCCCAGTCGACAACGTTCGGGAACTGCCCGTCGTACGGCTCGGGATCGAAGTCGATCTCTGCTGGGTCCGCGACGCCGAATCCCAGTTGCCGGATCGTCGCCAGCGACTCACCGGTGGTGTGGGCCACGGCCCGATCAAGTTCAGCTTGGGTCATGTGAAGACTCCTGTGCAATGGAAAACGGCAACGGTCCGCGCGCACGCTGAGCACGGAACTTGCGGAAAGATGGGGAGAGGATCAGAGGTGAACGACGACTACAGCCAATGGTCGATTAGCCAAGCACGCTCCGCCTCAAGGGCATCGCTGCGGCGTTTGAAAGATCCCAAGACAGGACCGTTCACAGGGGCCAAATCGGCCGACCATTGCCCATTCACGGCGGGCTCGACGAAGGATCCACGACGAATTGTCATTCGCCCCAAACGGTGCAGATCCAACTCCTCGTCGTAGATGCAACGCACGGATCCTGTCTGAGAAATCACCAATTGCATGCTCGACCTCCTGGCTATCGGGGCCGACGCAAGATATTGCGACGAGGGCGGTCCACGAGCAGGCCGTCGATTACGGAGGTGATGCTCGAAAGCTCAGTGGCAACGTGTTGCCTGAGCCGCCTGCTATCACGCAGATGCTGAGGGCGGATTCCGTCGACCAGGCGATGGCACTGATCGACCAGCTGCTCCAATTGATCATTACTGCGAATGTTCAGCTCCCGAAATCGATCGAGGAATTCGTGCAGGTTCGTGATGGCCGAATCCCGAAATACTTTGGGTTTGCCATCTTCGTCGCCCGTAATGCGTTCGCTGAGATGCGAGACCAACTTGCACAGTTCGCTCAGGAAGGCATCTTCGGCTAACTGCACGGCTTCATTGAAACGGGCCTGAACGCGAGCCTGTTCCTGCTCGTACAATTCCGGACTCAACTGCTGCAGGTAACTGGGCGGTTCCAGGCTCGGATAATCCCATTCGATGCCAAATAGCCCAGAAAGCGTAGGCGGATAGTCGGCATCGTCGTACAGCCGACCCAATCGCTGACATGCCGCCAGTTTCAATTCGTCGTAGCAGCGATCAAGCTCCTGAACCGCTTCGTCGAGCTCCGCCCGAAATGTGGTGAGCTGCACGTCGAAGGCCGCCATGTCATCGCGGCGAATCAAACGAATCCCCGCTTCAGTATAGGGCAGCGAAATCCCCTTCCAGTACGCCAGTGCCCTGCCACGCACTGAGCTGACCGCTTTCAATGCCGGATGCTTGGTGTCGAGTAGCTTTTTGCCTGCGGAGAGGTAAGGTGCTTCGGCACCGAAGGACTCGGCCGCCTGGGCTTTTTGCTGTGGGGAGAGGGATTTTCGAACGCCCAGCCAGCTGAAACTGACGCGGACGGCGGCCATCGTCGCTCGCAGCCGCTGAGAGGGTGAAGTTTCTTGGGTCGTGGTTTCGGGTTCCACGAGCGTGCTCATAGGCACCTCCAGGTTCGGGTTATTGAGATCGCGGGTTCGATTGCGGTGAATTGCTTGCCGCACTTGGTTCTGCCGGGACCAAGTCGAATTCATTCAATGTCCGGGCTATGTTCTGCAGCACATCCGCGCCTGACCATTCTTTCTCTGGGTTCCAGATAGACGAACCATTCCCAGTGTCATCGAGATACAGTTCAGATTGAATTGCCTGAACAATCCAGAGCAATTCGTCATGTGACAGATCTGCGGCAAATCGCATCGGAAGCAGCTCCTAGTTATTCGAAGGCTTGGTGGTTACTCGTCGAGGTCTCGACGTCTTGGAACCAGTGTACTGATAGATGCCAGACGAATCGGCCGAGAGACAACGACCGTTGGCCCAGGTCCGAAGTCGCTCCACCGACTCACCCGCCGTGACGGCAACGGGAACAACATTCTGAGCCGCCTGATATAACGACACATCCAGCAGTGTTGCCAGTCGACAGCAAGCCCGAATCTCGGCCCCCGTCCAGTTCGTGTCATCGGGCATGGACTGCTGGCAATCGATTTCGAACTGCCGGCGATAGAGTTTCCAGATGGCATCTTTCTCCTCGCGGCCCGGCAGATCGAGAAAAACGATCCCATCAAATCTCTCGGCTCGCGAGAATTCAGGCGAGAGTTTACTAATGTCGTTACAGGTCGCGACCAGATAGACATCTGATGTATGGTCGTTCATCCAAGACAACAGCGTACCGAACAGCCTGGCCGCGACCCCACTGTCGGTCTGGCTGCTCGATCCTACGCCACTGAGTGCCTTCTCAATCTCATCTGCGAATAGAATGCAGGGTGCCATCGCGTCGGCAATCCTCAGCGCCTGACGGATGTTGTTTTCCGTCTGTCCGACCAGCGAACCCATCAAGGCCCCAATGTCCAGCGTCAGCGTGGGACGGTTTGTCTCTCGTCCCAAAGCCTTGGCGAATGCGCTCTTCCCCGTGCCGGGAACACCAAGAAGCAACACTCCGCGGGCTTGCGTGTGTGGGCTTCTGCCGATCCTTGGCAACAGCGACCGCTTACAAAACGCTTTCAGAGACTGCAGTCCGCCGAGGCTGCTGAAATCCTCCTTGCCGCGATACAGCGAAAGCAGCCCGCTTTTCTTGAGCATCTGGCACTTCAGCTCCCAGATTGCCTGGGGTGTCACGCGACCGTGGCGGACCAACGACAGGCTGAAGGCGTTTTCGGCTTCCAGGCGGGTCAGACCAGACGCGGCATTGAGAACGGTGTCGAGGCATTCATCGCTTGGCAACTCATCTGCTTCGGTCGCCACACCGCGAGCAATTTCCTCCAGCTGGGTTCTGTCTGGTAGCTCGTGTTCTACGACAACGAACTGTTTTTCCAGCTCCGTGGGAATGTGGGTGACGGGAGCCAGTACGATCACAAACGTGCGATGTTGCTTTCCGGAGGCTAATTGGCTGGCCAGAGCCTGCACGATTTCGGGGCTGCCCAGGAAACGGTGAAAGTTCCGTAGAACTAGCAGTGTCGAGCTATCCGGGGTTGCCAGCTCCGACAGGCAGCGGACGGCTGCCAGCGGATCATTTCCGGCCGCATAGTTAGATTCCGTCTCGGTTCCAGAAACTCGCAGCCCTTCGTCGATGTTCCAGGAAACCAGTCGCCATTGTTCGTCGCGACAGAGTCGGGCGATATCAGCCAATGCGTCTTCATGTTCGTGGGACTCAATCCAGATCCCGGTAAAGCAGGCTCGGATGTACTCCGACAACCGCTGGGTAAGCGTCATAGGCAATCTCCAAATTTGGTGCTGTGAATTTTTCGGGCTACGGTCGCTGGGAAGTCGTGTTCTGGTTCTTGGCGGTCTGGTGGAACTCAGGCGTCAGTGTCTCACTCTGAGTGATCCCGAGAGCCCGCTCCAGGAAGCGACTTGCTTCGCGGCAGTCAGCCCCTTGAAACCCTCTGGTTTCTAATCGCGTGGAGCCGTCGGTAGCTACGATGATTTGGATCGTCTTCACGCGGCACCTCCGACCTGAACCGTCAACTTGATCGAGCCATCCGTCTGTTGCTGCTCGGAAACGCCGTGTCCTTGCTTGCGGGCTTCGATCTTGGTTTTCTCCACCGCATACATCTGCAGCAGTGCTTCGAGGTGCTTCTGCTCCCCCCAGCGGCCAGAGTAGTTGTCGAAGTGCAACCGCCCGGCATCCAGGTCGCAGACAACCGGATATCGCCATTCAGGTAGTTTGACGGCAAGACCGGTGACATTGCCACTGAAGAACTTCACCGTTTGCGTCTGCGGGTCGGCCAGTTGCAATCGGTTACAAGCGGCTCGTACAGCCGCCGCATCGCGAACTTCGGTTTGAATCGTGACGATATGGGACATCCAACCTTCTCTGAGCAAAAGGGTTTGTTTATCGCGAGTGGGCGAATGGATCGTCGAATTCATCTGGATAGCGTGGATCTTCTGACATCCGGTGCTCGGGGAGCTCCTTAGGTTGTTTCTCAGGTCGAGGCAACAGCCGCGGGTGTTCCGCAACGAGATCTTCAACGAGCAACTCGTTGAGTTCGGTTTCCGAAGAATCGCTACGATCCCCGTTCAACAGAGCCCAGCACAGCACTAAGGGCGACAGGCAGGCGGCGATCAGCCCCAGCTGAAAGATCGCCGCGGCGATAATCGGATCGCGATGTCGCTCGCGGGCGATTTGCCGCCGCTCTTCATCCAGGCCATCAAGCCGGTGATCCAGCTCCATGCGCTGCTTCTGCAGCTGTTCTTGGGCATCCACGTAGGACTGCCGTGCCTTGGCTTGCTCCTCGGCGATGCGACGCGTGGCGACCGCCACATCGCGATTCAACGCCGCCATGGCACGGTTCTGCTCCCCCTGCTCCGCCATCGCCTCGGAGGCCATCTGGCGGACCAGCCTGTCCTGTTGATTACATCCAGCGACGCTGATCAGGGCTGCCAGAGCGATTGTTACGCCCCAGCGTTGGATCCTCTGTCTCTCCTCCATATGACCTCCCATGACGAAACACTCGGGCGACCAGCTGCTGCAACGCGATCCGCAGTCGGCGCTCGCGGAGCAAAGCAGCGACCAAGACCGCAGTCAGCGACGAGCTGGCCAAAACAACAACGGCAACATCCATCGATACTCCTAGGGTTCTAGCGGGGTGCGGAAATCGCCGCCGGCAGGTGCTGCAGGCGGCTTGCACAGAGAAATTTGGGCCCCCCGAAGATCTAATGGGGGCCCAACACCTGTTTATGGTGCGGTTTTGGCCAGGATTTAGCCTTTGGAGCGCCCTTGCGGATAAGCGTACCGAGATGACAATTGAGCAAGATTTTGTTGCGAATCGTCCACGGCGGCTGGTGCAAACGGCTAATGAATAGCTCGCAGCCCTGATTGCAGGACCTAGCCTGGGCGCCAAGTCAAGCGTCCCCTTTTTCGATGGACTCTGGTTTCGTGCCCGAATCATATGTATGGCAACGACTTCGGGCTTGAATGCTTGGTCGTCAAGTTGACCCACACATTTGGATGAGCCTCATCATCACAGGGCGCACCACCACCGAAATCACTGGCAGAACTGACTCAGGGACTGTTCACTTTGGAATCTTCGATCGACAAGGCTGTACAAACATGCATTTGAATGACCTAGGGAATTTCTTTGTCCGCATTAGTCTGCCGTTTCTCTGGAATTCGAGGGATGAAAACGCACCCGAATCCACCAGGATGTTTCGAGAGATCTTCCAAGAACCAGAAACGGGCGATACGCGGCTGCCTGGATGGTGTGACGGCAGAAAATTCGAAACTGCATCAGGCATCACAAACTTCGTCAAGGCTGGAAAGCCGTGGGCAGAAGCATGGTTTGGGCCAATCGCTGAATGTCGCTCTTGGAAGCCGAATATTGAAGTCGCGAGGAGTTTCAGCGGTCGCGTCGTGTTGTATGGCCCTACCGAGTCACCCATAGTCGACGGCAAGAAAGTTACTCCGCTTAGAATCAAGCAGTACGACGTTATGCTAGCGCTGGTAAGGGCGGGTGAGAAGGGCCTAACCAAAACCGCTTTGGCTGATGCAAGTTGGGGTGGAGCGAGAGGTATTCTGAACAGATTACGTAAAACGAGTGCCGCTTGGAGCAGGGTGATCTCGTTCCCCGGAAAGACTGGCGGCGGCTATCGGGTTTCTTAAGCTGGTCTAACAGACACCTCTGTACACCTTTTTCCACCTCGACCAGACACTCAACGAGAGTAGGATTCTGTCAGTTGCAAGTAAGTCTAGCCGAATCGCGGCCAATTGACCTTCATTCAAGCCAGGTCGGAATTTGGGAGCCCTCAAGATGCAGCGTGGTGTTGTCTGTGACCACCGCACAATGGAGCTTCACGCGTTCCCTTTGACGACTCAAGGCGTTTGCTGCCGCGGCAGTAGGCTCAGAGAGTTGAGTTGGTCAAGGTAGATAAGGTTATCCATTCCGAATTGCACTCCTAATTCCAGCGATTCAGCCCAGGATCGCTTGCCATCCAGTCAGGTACTTGACGTGATTGAAACAAGTCCCCGGTGTTGTGGTTTGGCGCCATTGACTCTGCAGAAATAGATCAAGTAAGGAGAAATCAAATGTTGAAATCCCAACTACCATTTAGCCTTCACGCATTGGCAGAGGTTCCATTGCGAATGATCCAGAACATGATGGCGTCAAATACAGTCGATCCGCAGATGTTCAGCGATGAAGAGTCATCGGAGCACTGGGAAGGCGCTAAGGCCCCTGAGAAGTGGTTCTCTGCGCTTCCGACGATAGGATCTCTGTCCTGCCTCAGTCGGAACTGGAATTTCTCTTCGCGGGCGTTAGCATACGTCGAATCGAAGGAGGATTCCATGAATGGTTCCAGCAACAGTTCCGCCAGACGTGAACGGCGGCATTTTTCGGGCGAGCAGAAGGTTTTGATCGTCAAGCAGCACTTGGTCGATGGCATTGCCGTTTCCGATCTGTGCGACAAGCATCAGATTCTGCCGACGCAGTTCTATCAATGGCAGAAACAGTTGTTTGAAGGAGGTGCCGTCGCGTTTGAGCGGAAGGCGAGCGGCAAGTCGACTGCGGAGCGTCGCATCGAGCAACTCCAGGCCAAGCTCTCGACCAAGAATGAAGTGATCGCCGAGTTGATGGAGGAGAACGTCAAAGCAAAAAAAGAATGTGGGGAACTCTGAATGGACGGTGGGTTTCTCACGACACGCGCGACGAAGTCGTCGATTACGTCCGCCAGTGGAGCGGGCGGACCGAACTGCCCGTCGGGAAACTTCTGCGGTGGGCTGGCATCGGTTGCAGCAAGTTCTACGACTGGAAGCGAAGGTACGGCAAGGTGAACGAACACAACGCGTTGGTGCTGCGGGATCATTGGCTCGAGCAGTGGGAAAAACAGGCGATTATCGCCTTCCATGCGGAACATTCCGACGAAGGCTATCGCCGGCTGGCGTACATGATGATGGACGCGGATGTCGTCGCGGTCAGCCCCGCAACGGTCTATCGCGTGCTCAAGCAGTCGGGCTGTTTCGAGCGATGGAACCGCACCGAAAGCGGCAAAGGCCAGGGTTTTCAGCAACCGCTTGTGCCGCACGAGCATTGGCATGTCGATATTTCATATGTCAACGTGTGTGGCACTTTTTACTATCTCATCAGCGTGCTGGATGGTTGCAGTCGCTATCTGGTGCACTGGGAACTGCGGGAGAGCATGACTGAACGCGATGTCGAGATCGTGCTGGAGCGTTCCCGCGAACGCTTTCCCGGCGTCTTGCCTCGTATCATCACCGACAATGGCCCGCAGTTCATCGCCAAGGATTTCAAGGAGTTCGTCCGCATGGCTGGCATGACGCACGTCCGCACCAGCCCGTACTATCCGCAGAGCAACGGGAAGATCGAACGTTGGCACGGTTCGCTGAAGAGCGAGTGTATTCGCCCCAACGTACCCCTGTCACTGGAAGATGCCAGAGGGCTCGTCGAGCGATTCGTGGACGACTACAACCATCGAAGGTTGCACAGCGCGATCGGCTACGTCACGCCCGCGAACCGCCTGGCCGGTCGCCAACAGGCGACCTTCGACGAACGCGAGCGAAAACTAGCAGCGGCCAGAACACGACGTGCTCAACGACGCCAAGCCGAACGAGATAACGCAACCGCCGCCTAACAAGAATAGGAGGAGAGGCTAGCCAGGAGTCCAGGGGGCGGCAATGAGCACCCCTGGTCTGCGTGTACGCAATATCAACCCCGCGGCAACAGCCGCTCAACTAGTTAACGCCAGTAAGGTAAAATTCCATTTCACGCTGAACCAGGACAGTTGGTCTGATCACCCACACCGTCATGTCGGATCTGAGGGTTCTGACGATGTCTTCCGCTGCATTGGAAAACGAACCCTCTGTAGTACGTAGGAGTCAAATGGCCCATCTTTGCTCAAAAATTCAGAGTTTTTTTCAGTGCGTTGCCGTCCAACCTGGAGCGTGGTCGACTTCAGCACGGTGTTTCCGCCTTCTCGGTGGCAAGCTGTGGACTCAACGTCGCTGAAGCTCTGAAAACCTGCCCTCTATAGTACGTAGGGGGCAAAAGACCGATTTTTGCCAAAAGTTCTTGGAATTTTTTCTTCGGGCCCTACAACCCCACCTTCTCTACCCCGGGGGTGGGGCAAATCTCTAGCCCGGATATTTCATCCGTTGTTTGTTGCCGGGTGTTTTTTGGGCGGGGCGGTCGATTTCAGCAGCGGAGCGAGATTTTGTCGAAGGGAGCGCAGAAGGCCCCCTTTCCCCCCGCTGGGCCATGCGGTAAGCAGAAGTGCCGTGGTGCGTTAGCTGGTGTCGTAGAGCGTCGTCAGCGCTTGACGCAGAAGTGGCTCCCATGGGCAACAGCTTGCCAAATGAAACACGACTCGTCGTGCGGTGACACGGACACGCGCGGCCACTTTGATGAGTTTCAGTCGAAGGGTGTCTGACTGTGCGGTGGCCATTTCCGTGCCGGCTAAGGCAATGCGGCGAAGGGCGTCGAGCAACGTATAAGCCAACCCGGAGAGCAGCAGCCGGAATTGATTGGCCAGCATAGCTTGGCAACTGGTCCGATCGGCGAAGAGCATTAGTTGCTGCTCTTTGATCCGATTCTCCATATCACCGCGTTGACAATACACGTCTTCGTAGAGTTGCTGCGGATCGCCTTTCAACGTGGTGACAACGAAACGAGGATTTCGCCCCTTGGGCAAACGCTCGGCTTTCGCAATCACGCGTCGGCGACGATCCCAGCTATGTGCTGCGTAATCCAACCAGGCAAACCGTCGCACCTTCTCGCCGGTGGTTTCAAACTCCGCTTCCGCGTCTTTCATCAAAGGCTCGCAGGCCGCTTGGAGACGGGGATTTCTGGCAACCCCAACGATGTAATCCACGTTGTTCTTGTCGCACCAACGCATCAGCTTCCAGCGGCAGAATCCACTGTCGCCACGAAGAATGATCCGCGTTTGAGGCCAGTGTTTGCGGACATAACGCACCAGCAACCGTACGACAGCCCGGCAGTGCTTCGCGGCGTCGATGTTGCTGCTTCGCAGTAGCGCTACCAACAGGTGCGATCCACAGAAGACGTACAGCGGCAGATAACAGTAGCAGCGGTAATAGCCGTTGAAGAAACGCCCTTCCTGCTGGCCATGCAGCGGATCATCGGTGGCGTCCAGATCGAGCACGATTTCATCGGGAGGCTCGTCGTAACTTGTCAGGAACTGATCCACCAGTACCTGATGAAGACGGCCGACGGTCTGGCGTGAAATGCGATTCTCTAAGCGACAAAGTGTCGAAGGACTTCCCAGAGGCTGGTCTTCTTCCGGCTCTCGCTCCGCGACCACTTGCAGGGCCGGATCGTGTCGCAGTTGGTCGTGGTCGTTTTCGTCTTCGTACCCGGCAGCAATGGCAAAGATCCGCTGCGCGAGCAACTCGCGTTGCTCGTGCACGGTATAGCGAGGGTCACGTGGATCGGGAATCGCCGCATTCACCGCATCCAGCAAGCCGAGCCGCCGCTCGACCTCGCGAAGCACCAGCAACCCCCCGTCGCTGGTCAATCGTCCGCCGTTGAAATCCGCTGCAACTTCTCGCCGCCGCAGCCGTTTCAGAGTCGCCTTCTTCCGTTTACACTGTGTCATCGTGAAAGCCTTGGTTCGGTAAGGGTGTTGAAGTGTTGCAACTCCAATTCCTACCGTAACTAAGGCTTTCGCGCTAGAGGGGCGTCCCGCTCAGCCAATGAAATATCCAGGCTAGGTCGATTAGGGGTATTCGATTCGAGCGAGGTGAGGCACTCGACGATGACCAGTGGTCCAAATGTCACGCCCTCTCTATCGGCGGTGCGTTCCCTCAGCTGTGCGTGGGGCCGGTAGGCCTGAACTAAGTCGTTTGTGCAGGGCAAGCACGCCGACTTTTTTCGAGCACGACGACATGCTGCCCTGCGTCACTATTTTTTGAAGGTCGATCACATCAGATCCATGGAGGCTTTGCCCCATCGATTTTTTGACCAACGATCGGCGAAAGAATAAGGAGCCATAAGAGTGGCTAAGATATCTAATTTTGATGCTACTGAAGTCCAGCCGTCACACTTTTTCGGAACAATCCCGGATGGTACGTATCCAGCCGAGATCATCGAGAGCGACTGGAAAGATACCAAGAAGGGTACCGGGAAGTTTCTTGAACTGACCTTTCAGGTAACCGAAGGCCCCTACATGGGTTCTGTTCACAGGGTTCGACTCAATCTGGAGAACCCGAGTTCCGTTGCCGTGGACATAGCACGTGCAGATTTATCGGCAATCTGCCACGCAGTCGGTGTACTTCAGCCAAAGGATTCGGCTGAGCTGCACGACAAGCCACTCTTGATCCACGTGCAGACTAGGAAACGCCCCAATACCGGTGTGTTGGAGAACGAGGTGCGGGGTTTCATGCAGGCAAAGTCCGAGGGTCCCGGCTCTGAGGCCTCTGCCGCAGAAGATAGCCCCGAGCCGGAGACCTCCTAACGCATGAGTCTGCCACAGTGCACTCGTGAATGGGTTCCATCGGTCGCTTCGGCTCACAGTTTTTACGAGTCGAACACGGAGTTTGGGCTCGGCGCCCATGCTCCGCGGCCAGTGGTATCGGCGAATCCATGTGGATCAGCCGCCCAGTCTGTTATTGCCCTGCCAACCGAGGCAGTTCAATTGCTTGGTTCATCGAAGATCAGTTTCACATCAATCACTAGCCGCCAACCAAGGTGGCTACAGAACATAAGAGGTTATTGAGATGTCATCAGACTCAAATGATTCGAGCTTTGTCGATACCGCAGTCCGATATCGGGAGGCAGGGCTCTGCGTACTACCCGCCATTCGAGAGCAGAAGCGGCCCGCATTGAAGGAATGGCAGCCGTTCCAAAGGAATCCACCCAAAGTCGATCAGCTAAGGTCCTGGTTCAAACATGAAATTGATGCCCTCTCCATTGTTACAGGGGAAGTCAGTGGTAATTTGGAGGTAATCGACTTCGATCAAGAGGCGGAACTGTACGAAGCTTGGTGGGAAAAGATCCCCACGGAACTTCGGCAAAAACTGGTCATCGAGACGAGTCAGTCGGGCGGAAAACATGTCATCTATCGCTGCGAAGAGTCTATCGGTGGAAATACCACGCTTGCGCAGCGGTCCACTGAAGATGGGCTCGTTACACTCATCGAGACCCGAGGAGAAGGGGAACTATTTCTGTGTGCCCCCACGGAGGGCTATGAGCTTGATCAAGGAGATCTGGCCGACCTGCCTGTAATCACTTCAGCAGAACGGGAACAGCTTTTGTCGGCTGGGTATGAGCTGAATGAACATTGGCCCGAAGTGACAAACCTACCTTCGGTAGTCTCGACCCCAAGCGGTGGTCACTCATCGGGTGCTAGTCGACCCGGCGACAACTACAACGCCCGTGGCGACATTCGGGATCTACTTGTCAAACATGGCTGGCGATCCCAGGGTGTGCGGTCCGACGGCAATGAGCATTGGACCCGTCCCGGAAAACAGAAAGGTACCTCGGCGACGCTGAAAAACAGGAGTTTCTATGTCTTTTCGTCAAACGCTGCCCCATTTCAGCCAGGGGAGGCTTACTCCCCGTTCCGCGTGTTCACCATGTTGGAACATCAAGGCGATTTCACGGCGGCCGCCCAGGATTTGAGGGAGCGGGGGTTCGGTTCGTCGAATGGTTCGACGGACGATGTCGACATTTCAGGGATCATGTCCGTGAGCCGAGACTCGGACGCGGGTGCCTCGGAAGGTAGGCTGGAGGTCGAAGATCCCGGTCCGATTCCCGATGAACTATTCGCAGTGCCCGGTTTCATCGATCAGGTCATCGCCTTTACCATGGCCAATGCACCCTACCCGAATCTGGCACTGGCATTCTGTGGAGCGATCGCCCTACTGTCGTTTCTAACTGGTCGCAAGGTTCGCACTGAAGGCGACCTCAGGACCAATCTCTATCTTCTTGCTCTGGCCAGTAGTGGAACGGGTAAGGAGTTTCCGCGTAAAGTGAACAGCCACATCCTGCACACCGTTGGCCTCTTGGATGCGCTGGGTGATAGATTCGCCAGCGGTGAGGGCATTCAGGATGCGATGCACCGCAGCCCCGCCATGCTCTTTCAGAACGATGAAATGGACGGCGTTCTGAGGCAGATCACGAGAGACCGGGATCAACGACACGAATCGATCCCCAGTATTCTGCTGACGCTTTACACCACGGCAAATGGTATCTACCCGCTTCGAGTTAGGGCAGGGCAGAGGGAAGCACGGTATGTTGATCAGCCTCACCTGACTCTGTTTGGTACGGCGACCCCACAGCAATTTTTCGAGTCTCTTTCTCAGCAAATGCTCATTAACGGGTTCTTCGCACGCATGATGATTGTCGACGTAGGCGAACGAGGCGAAGGACAGACGCCGGCGTCCGCAAGCAATGTTCCGCAGGAGATCCTTGAGATCGCGCAATGGTGGGTGTCTCATCGGGCAGAGTCGAATAATCTCCAGCGATTCAACTCAGACCCCCGTATTGTGCCATTTGGCTCGGGGGCGGTAGACGCACTCGCGGAGCTTCGCATGATGGCAGACGCCCAGTACAAACTGGCCGACGATAGGGACGACGAGGTTGCACGAACTGCCTGGAGCCGAACCTGGGAGAACGCGACAAAACTCGCACTGATCTACGCCTGCAGCGAGAGCCATGAGAGCCCTGTGATTAGTTTACAGGCCGTCGAGTGGGCCACGCGGTTTGCGATGCACCAGACCCGACGACAGCTGTTTATGGCATCAATCCATGTAGCAGAGAGCCCCTTTCATGCTGAACTCCTGCGTGTATGTCGTTTTCTGAAGGGAGCGGGTGGACGAATGAGTCGCAGCGACCTATTGCGGCGAATGCACTGCAGCGCAGCAGAGCTAGCCCAATTCATGAACACGCTTATTCAGCAGCGTACCGTCGCTGCGGTGTCGGTCCCCAGCGCGACCAAATCGGCTCAGGTTTACGAGATCGTGGACGAGGTGCCAGGGCAATCTTTCCCGAATCTTTCACAGCAATCGGGCGGATTCACCGATCAGAGCGTGGAAACGGAGGCAGATCTCAGCTAACGCCAATAATGTTTCCCAATAATTCACAGGGGTCTGTGAAAGATCCGAGAGGGAGAAAACGCCTATAAAATAGATATATATATTCATTATTTAATAATACTTCCCTACTTCCCATAGGTGTCGCGCAGAGTGTACGCGTACGCGCGAGGGGGGAGGTGCTAATTGTGAAGTTTCTTGAGCAACGGCCATTACGGTGGCCCCAGAAGCCTGGCACCGGGATCGTTGCCCCTTGGATTGGAGCAGTTACGGATGTGTTCTCACGATTTTGGACAATAGGAGGATGATCGATGAAGGCATGGCTATTTCAAGACAAGAGAGGGGGCGACAGTGCCCCCTGGTGCGTCGGCTGGTACGACACCGATGGTAAGCGGCGGCGCAAAAAGGTGGGCCTGAAAACCGCTGCTGAGGCTTTCAGGCGGAAAGTAGAGCGTGACTTGGCCCAGGGCCTGTCTGGTATCGCGACCAACAGGAAGTGGAACGATTTTCTAGATGACTTCCGGGCGAAGGTCATGATCGGTATGGAGCCGGGAACAAGACAAGCTACCCAGCATTGCATCGATCACTTCGTCCGGATTTGCAATCCCGTAGTCATGCGTAGTGTCACGACATGAACAATCGATGATTATGTCGCCAAGCGAAGGACCGAAAAGCGGACGAGGACAAGATCATCTACAAAAGCCAAAGTAGCCACCGGGAGAGACTCGCAGCTCAAGGATGAACCGGTCTCACCGGCCACGGTAAACAAGGAGCTTCGCCACATTCGCGCGATGCTCCGCAAGGCTCACAGGTGGGGCTATCTGGCCACTGTTCCAGAATTTCAATTCTTGCGGGAGCCAGAAAGGCTGCCGACGTACGTTAACCCGGAAGAATTCGCTTTGCTTTATGCTGCCTGCGACCACGCTCGACTTCCATCGGGCCAGCCCTACGATGCCGCAGCATGGTGGCGAGCATTGCTTGTTTTGGCGTACATGACCGGTTGGCGAATCAATCAGATACTCATGCTACAACGTGCAGACGTGGACATGGATGCGGCACACGCCGTCTCTCGGGCTAGTCACAACAAGGGAAAGCGGGACACCATCGTGCCGCTACACCCGCTTGTCGTCGAGCATCTAAGCGAACTGTCCAGCTTCTCGCCCACAATGCTGCCGTGGAACTACAATAGAAGAACCCTTTACCACGAGTTCCAGCGGATCCAAGTGAAAGCTGCCATCAGACCTCCGCAAGGAAAGAAGCATTTTGGATTTCACGATCTGCGCCGAGGTTTCGCCACCATGAATGCTGATCGCATGACGGCCGATGCGTTGCAGTCACTAATGCAGCACAGAGACTATCAGACGACTAAACGCTACATCGCAATGGCTCGTCAACTAAAACCGGCGGTGGAGCACGTCTTTGTTCCCAAGCTTTCGGAACATTGACTTGGCACGTAGTAGCCGTAGTAACAATCTGGTAGCAACGCTTCTTGACGGATCTAGTAAAAAACGATCCAGCTGCACTAAACATCGCCTTAGAAAGAAGATGCGAGAGGGGGGACTCGAACCCCCACGGGTTTCCCCACTGGATCCTAAATCTGTTGTCTCCACTATTCGTCGCTTCGTTCCGCTACGTTTTAGGTGTGATTTGCGGGGATTTCGTCAGTGCACTACTTAGTGACGTCGTGCAAAATCGGGCCGAGTAGTCCTGCAATGGAGACTTATTGGAGACTTTTTGATGCAGGGGCCGCGCGCATGCAGCCTCCGGGCCTACTTGGAATTCTGGGGAGGGTGTCCTATCTGCGGAGATCTATTGTGAATGACCCACGTACGAAAGCGCAAGCGACGTATGATGCGGCGGCCGATAGTTACGACGATCCAGCGAACGAGTACTGGAATCGCTACGGAAGAAGAACCATCGAGAGACTGTGTCTTGCCCCAGGCTCCCGAGTATTGGACTTAGCCTGCGGTGCGGGTGCTTCTGCATTACCTGCTGCTGAGCAGGTGGGACCAACGGGACGAGTCATAGCGGTTGATTTGTCCGCCAACCTCCTTGCAATCGCAAAGCGAAAGGCGAAGACTCAAGACTTGAATAACATTCAATTTTTCAATCGTGACATGGCTAGCATTAGTAGGACCGGCGACTTCGACGCGATTGTATGTGTTTTTGGAGTTTTTTTCGTCGAATCAATGCAAGATTTCGTCTCCGGTCTGTGGGGTGCTTTGCGGCCCGGAGGGAGCCTGGCGATCACAACTTGGGGCCCTGACTTATTCGAGCCGATGTACTCTGCCTTCGACACGGCAGTTCGTTTGAAGCGGCCAGACCTAGTATCCGATTTCCGACCCTGGGACCGCCTGACCAGCATAGCATCTGTCGAGCAGCTCTTTCGGGATGTTGGTGCCACGACGATAGATGTTACCGCCGAAGAGGGACAACAGCCGCTGTCAGAGGCAGAGTCTTGGTGGAAGGTTGTCTTGGGGTCGGGGCTCCGTTCGGTAGTTGTGGAGATGGGACCGAGCCTCGCGGAAGAGGTACGATCAAGCAACTTGATGTATGCTCAAGAAAACAAGATACGATCAATTGCCACCAACGTGATCTACGGGCGAGCGATTAAGAATGAGCCTTAGCAACCTGCCTGAAGTTTTGACTACCCCTCCGACTTCAGATCATTGATAAACGAAGATTCCCCGCGCTCATATGGACTCGTGGAATTCCCGATTCAATCCTGCGATTCGCTTCTTCGACACTAAGGGAGCAAATGGTGATGGTTAGAGCAGTCTCAGTACCGAGTAGCTTCTCGTCGAGGACAACAACTTTGCTGCCAGGTGATGCCCGCGTGAGGCTTGAGTGTTTAGCACTCGCGTTGCTGATCGCAGGAATTGGCCTAGTGAACCCTATAGCAGGAGCTGATGAAAATGTGTTGAGAGTATCGGTCTCAGATCCCTGGGAAACTGTGGCGACCGGATCATACCGTGTCTGGCAGGACCGCAGAGAATTGATCGCTTTTCATCATCCTCATGAAGAAAGTAAGGCAGGTTTCGAGGCTTCCGTATCTCGCATGCTTCGTATACCAGAGGACTGGTCCGGCCGGGTCAGTCTGCATTTCTATCTGAGTGACAACTACGATGGCATGCAACCCAAGGTAGCTGCTGACAGTTGGGTTGGACAGACGAATCTGGTTGGTCATCGATACCAAGAAGTACTGGTAGATGGTGAGGCGGTATGGAGTCGCGACGTCGCCGAAGTTGTCAGTGAGCGTGCGCCGAATCGATTCACGGTAGAGCTACCCGCAAAGATCGGTGCGGGCTCGGAATTCGAGCTCACATTTAGACTTGTAGACCGGGTAGGAAGCATGGAACGCCTGGCAGGTGACTCTCGTCATGTTGGTGCGACAGACAGCATCTCTAATGAATCACCCTGGCTTTTCCAAACGAATGTCTACGTTGGTGATGTGGTACTCACAAGCGGAAATTCGGAGGTCCCCACTGTTTATGAATCATCCTGTGTGCGAGAGGCTCGAGAACGGATACTCAACCAAGGTCCCCCATCCGATGTGAGTCAAGCAATCGAGTTTCCCGTTGATCTGAGACTAGATGGTCCGCTGCTTGGGCCCGAAGCACCCTCTCTGATTCATTGCTGTCTCCCTTTTCCGCCCTCTGTGATCAAGGACGAAAGTCAAATCTCCCTGGAGCAACCTGACGGCAGGCGACTTCCCTTGCAAGCTTTCTCCTTGGAGCGATGGGCCGACGGAAGTTTACGTACGGTGGAAGTCGACACACTTGCCTCTGGCCCTTCATCAGTCCTGAAACTGTCCATCGACGGGGGAGCTGGAGAACGACAGCATGACAGCGTGATTTCAGAACGACGAGAAGATGGTTCAATCACATTGCATTCCAAGTTGTTGCAGTTCGAGTCTAGCTCTTTGGGTGACGTCTTCACTTGCAAATGTTCGCGAGGCGAGTTTGCGCTAGAAGACTTGCGGCCTCATATGGAGATAGAGGGTCGTACTTATTTGTTTCAAGCGAACGAGTCGCGGGTCATTACTGAGGGCCCATTGCGAGCTGAAGCAGAATGGATCGGTAAATTTTCAAACGACTCCGAGACCATCGGCAGGGCTCATCTACGTGTGGCAGCCTTCGCACATTCTCCCTACTTGCAGATCTATTTGAGGTTAGCTAATCACACTCCGCAAACGCTCGCAGTCTCAAGATTCGAGCTTGTTGGTAAGCGAAAAGCATCTCTGGCTTCAACGATTCACTGGGGTACCGACATCTCCTCGACAGAGGATTCCATACACCTGCGACAGCTAACGGGAGAATCTTTTGAGGTTCTAGACAGTAACGCTGAGACCATCGATTCGGGAAAGCGTGCTCCTGGATGGATTGCTGTTGTCAGCGAATATGGTTCTCTCGCATGCGGCGTTCGACACTTTCGTGAGCAATGTCCGAAAGCACTGCACGTTCAAGACGAGGATATTCGGATCAGACTCTTTGAACCATCTGAAGAGAGGCCACACTACTTTCCAACTTCTGGCGAGGCGAAGCGCCATGAGATCTGGATTGGAATGTGGGACGGCGCCGTTAGCGAAACTCAATTGGAAGCCTATGAAAACAATCTCATTACGCCCCTGCGACTATTCGACGCAGATTACTTTTGTCGTAGTGGAGCGTTCGGCCGTGCTGCAAAGCATTCCTCGACTGACTTTGCCGAGTACCACGAAATATTTGAGCAACAATACAAGGACCAAACTCCTGACACGTACACCGCCATCGATATTCGAGACTGGGGTGATCAGATATACCAATCGCCCGATGTCTGGTTGAATGGATACTATGATCGCACGCAAGGTCTAGGTGTTGCATATCTCTTGACGGGACAGCGACGCTGGTTTGATGCACACGAAGCAGCCGTGCGACATATCATGGACATAGATATCTGTCATTACTCCCAGGAACATCCGAATTGGATTGGTTGCATCTACGGCATGGGTGGTCCCAACCACACGCAATCTGGGCCATGGGGATTCACGCAGCGCAACAAGGGCCTCTTCACATACTGGCGATTGACTGGGGACCCACAGGCTCGAGAAGCTGGCATCGGTGTAGCCGAATACATCCTTCGTAATCAAGCAGGCATTAATGCAGTAAGCGTCCGCGATCACGCCGGATTTCTGTACTCGATGATGGCTGCCTATGACGCAACTGGTGACGAACGTTTTCTGGACTACGCTGGAGAACTCGTAAAGGACGCCATTGGCAATACAGACCGCCGTCGTGGTTGCTATCTGGAAATACACGGTCACATGAGCTATCGGGGGAACGTCCCTTGGATGGTTGTGCAACTATGTGAACCACTCTTTGAGTACGTAATGAAGACCGGCGATCAAGATGCCGCGGCTGCACTTGTCGGATTCGCCGAGTCGATTCTGACAGAAAATCGTAATCTTGAGGTTCCCGGAGACGTCTTCGGATATTCTCACAACCCCCATTACAAAAAGACGAGTGGCTATCACACATTGATCGCACCAGCAATCTTCTCAGCTTACGAACTGACTGGAGATCCATACTTCCTTAAGCATGCACGTGCAATGTACGAGCAGACGATCCGAGAACGCACACCCAATCACATCATGAATTGTTACAGCAGCTTCGCGCACCTGCTATACGCTCTTGCGAAGTTTGATCGCGCCGAGGATCCTCAATGATGAAGCGACGAGACTTCTTGGCGGCTTCCGGCGCCATCACTGGAATTGCTATGACCAGTGAACTTCTTGCCCAGGAAGAACTGACATTACCGAACCACGGCAGTCCTGAAGAAGGTGTTCTTGGATCACACTGGGAGATGTTCGAGAAGATGTCAGGACGGTGCAAGCCGAAAATGAGTTTTCTTGAGGAGCGTTACACCGACCCAGAAGAATGGTCGCGCTTGACAAGAGACAGGCTACTATCGGCGTTCCAGTATGATCCTCCCTTGGGATCCTTCAATGAACAGATCGTTGAGCGAGTCGACCGAGGAACCTACGTCCGTGAAAGGATATTGCTGAACACAACAGAAGACATTCGGATTCCAATCTACCTATTACTCCCCAAAAATGCTCGACAACCGGCACCTGCTGTGGTTGTGCTACATGATCACGGCGGATTCTACTTCTGGGGCAAGGAGAAAGTAGTCAGCGTTGAACCTGAGCATCCAGTTCTGAGAGAATTCAAAGCGAAGTACTACGCTGGACGAAGCATTGCTGATGAGCTCGCCAAGAGAGGGTATGTCACGGTTGCTGCTGACATGCTTCATTGGGGAGAACGTGCGATGAAATTTGAGGCAGACCCAACCGAAGTTCACACTCCCTCATTGGAGACGAAACCATTACAGATCGAAGAGTTCAACAACAGGAGCGCTGAGTACGAGGAGGTAGTTGGCCGTACGGCCATGGTGTGTGGGTCGACATGGTCGGGAATCATTGCAATCGATGACAAACGTGTTACTGATTATCTCATTACGCGACCGGAGGTCGATGAAAGTCGAATAGGTTGTGTCGGGCTGAGTGTGGGAGCCGTTCGTGCGACATTTCTGGGCGCCCTCCATCTATCAGTGAAGGCCTCTGTCCCTGTGTGTTGGACGTCAGCCTATCAGCCGATGGCAAAATCTCACGTCAAGAACATCATTGGGTTTACCAAAATAGTTCCAGGTCTATATCCCGATCTCGACTGGCCTGATCTTGCAGGGCTTCATTGGCCAGGGGCGTTAATGACAATCAACGGGCTCAGAGATCGGATCTACCCGCTTGAGGCCGCACGTGAGGCATTCCAGAAGATTGAGCGCATCTATACCAAGATGGGAGCCGCAGAACGCTACGAAGGGCTATTCTTCGATGGGCCCCACGAGTTCAATGCAGAGATGCAGGATAGAGCAATCGAGTGGCTCGATCGGTGGCTAAAATCCTAGCGGTCTTAGTGTAGAGGGATTCATTGACGAATCCCGTAGTTGTTGCCAAGGACCTAGATCTGGCTCGGTTGTAATGCCGACTTCAGCAGTTTGTTTAAACAGCGCGGCCCATCTACAATCACTCCTAGTGTCGGTTCCTAAAGCCTGCTTGGGGGTAGCATCAATGAAGATAAGGATCTTCGTTCCGGCCACTGCATCCATCATTCTAGCGTCGATGGTGGGAATTCTTCCTGCATACGGAGGCGTCATAGTAACTGCGACAGAAATCGGCGGGAACGTTGTGTTCAGCGGCTCAGGGACACTTGATATTGTTTTCGAAGAGCTAGAGTATCAAAACCTGCCCGCGGTTGGCGGCGCGCTAAAAGCAGACCCCCCCCTTCATCACCTGGGTTCGAGCCGGCAGCCATCGTCATAGGCGACGGTAATTACGATTTATATTCCATAGAACCTGATGATGGGTCGCCGTCGATCGGTCCGGGTAACGGTCTATTCCAGGCCACAAGTGAATCGGGCGATGTGATCGGAATTGTATTCCCCAATAATATCATCGTTCCGACAGGATATGAATCGGGGGACCCTCTCTCGGGATCTGCAGTCTTTGCAGGCGAATCATTCGCATCCCTCGGAATAATACCAGGTACCTATATGTGGACCTGGTTTACCACCACTGGAAAGGACTCGTACACGTTGCAGGTTGTTCCCGAACCATCCACTCTTGCGATTGCTTCGCTGGGAGTCATGCTCCTGGCAATGGTCCGCTGTCGACAACGTAACAAGGGCTGATTGCTCAGGTGACTTGATTCGGATTGGTCAATCTGCAGCCAGTTGCAAGCGGGGTCCGAAGACCTGCCTTCGTCGCGGTGGGCTTGAGGTGAAGGGTGATAGAACGGACATCCACCACTAAGCCCGTATTTCCCGTTCGATTTACCGCACTCCTGGCCTGCGATTCGCGGCAGACTCGTCATCCTGCGGGACTTGGGCGTTTCACTCCGAACGTACGAAGCAAAATCCGCAAACTGCATCGGTCTGTTGAACCACTGCAGGTTAGCCGTTCGGTGTTTTTAATGCGGTTGGTCCAACCGCCGCACATTCAGGACCCAGCAGAGCCGCGGCGGTCGGATCACCTCGGGAAAGTGTCAAGTCTCTCGATCGAGTCCTCGTCTGCGGTTCTTCAGACCGCCGCTAGACCGTCTCAGCACCAGCCCAAACATCTTATTGGATGTACCCATGATCGCGAAGACGTTGGGGTTCGCAATACGTTGAACAACTCTTAGGCTCGCACGAGCGCGTTCAATCCGAACGACCCGAAAGTCGACATGAGTAGCACGAACACGAGATAAGCGACTGTGCTTTGTGGTCCCAGACGGATGATCCAGATGCCAACGGTCATTTCGGCGCCAGTAAGCAGGACCGCAAGCCACATCACGTCGTGCGTGTTCTGTCCAAACAGGCTGCCGATGAGAGCGGCGGGGAAGATAGCGGGCATTCCTGCCGCAATCCAAAGGATTTCAGGAAACATGTGTTCGAACTCGTCGTAGGCAATGATCCAAAGAAATGGTAGGCACATGCATGCCAACAACGCTGCCGTCTGCCTGCGGTTTTGAGGAAATCGACACCAGAACCAGACGATATGGCAGAATGCGAACGCACACAATCCGCCGCTGGCCACCATCGGAAAATTCGTGACTGCCGCGATGACGAAAGCAACCGCAGCCGTCATCAAGAACATGGTCCGAATCGTGAACCTGACTCGAACCGATTGATCGGTGCCCTGCGCCTCGTCTGCAATGGACACCCACGGAAGAACTGCCCAGATGATGATTCCGCCAACAATCAGACCCAACGAAGTTTGCCCGACCAGCGGAGAAGACCGACTTTGGTCCGAACCGATCCAGTCGTAATAGCCGGGAACGAACCATCCCACGACGAAGCTGACCGCAATCAATAGCGGAAAGACCGCAAGATAATTTTTGCTTCCCATGCTTCGCGAATTCCGAAATCGTTGCGCCTTGCCCGCAACTTCTGTAGATCTGTCGATGCCGAGACATTGCCTGGACGTCGGTAGGGCAGTTTGACTCTATGTCCTGGTTCACCGTGGAATGGAATTGTCGGGATATTGTTCGCTTCGAAGAATTTCCACTCATCATGAGTGTAAGATAAAACGCTCATCGCGGCGCTCTATAAGAGCGGTCTACACAATTGCCGTCCACCGTGTGGCAGTTTGGCTTGACAGAGTCGAGGCGACGCGAGCTGCCGAGATACGGAGGTGATCGCGACCGATGCGAATTTCGCAACCTGCTTAGTGATGGCTGTTGCATCGGCTTGTGCGGCTGAGGACCCCGGAGAACTGCGGGAAGTATCCAGGCCAAAGGTAGACCGCTGCAAGTTCGTCGTGGGGCTAACGCGACAATAGTTGGTCCAGCTTCGGCGGCTTACCCTGAGCCGAATCCTGCTGAGGTGACGGGCGCCGACGCGGGTTCGGCGACGAAGAACCAGCCTGGGCCGATGCAACTTCGGCAGGTTTGCCGATCGCCTTTCGCTACTCAGGAGGGTCACTCATTTGCACTTAGCTAGGCGGTCACTAGTTGTCTGCTGGTCTCTGCAAGGCAGCGGAGTCGAAGATGACGTGCTCTTCGACCACCATTCCGTTCGCGATGCGAAAACGGTCAACGCCATACCATTCGTACTTTTCGCCATCGATCGTTGAGGCGGCCGTCCAGTGGATGTACACCAAGTCGCCCGAGCCAGCGAAGTCGACAGGAGTCACGACAAGGTCTGGCTGCTGCTGCAGCAAGTCGTCCATCCATCCCACGTAGTCCGCACCTGACATTGTCCCCACGCCGGTGAAATGAATTTTTGCGTCCGGCAGGAACTTCTGAGCTACCGCCGCCCCCGAAGGATTGGCCCAGAACGATTTGAACCACTCATAAAACTGCTGATGCGATAGGTTGTTGTCTGCGTTGTCCATAGGGATTTTCTCCGTTTATCGTATTGGTGCAGCTAAGGTGACTCCGTCACGTCTTCTTCGTGAAACCAAAACCTGGCTTCTCGCCACGAACGAGCATATCCAGGAACTTCTCGAAGCGTCGCTGCCTGGTTTCGGGTCGCTTAGCCGTGGTTAGTCCGTAAGCGATGGCGTAGCGATTCGTCTTATTCAATGTCTCGTATACCTTCTTGGCCTTGGGCTTCCGGTTGACCGCAGCAACAAAGTCCTTCGGTACCTTCATCTCACTGGCAGGAGCGTACGCGTTCTTCCAACGGCCGTCTTTCTTCGCAGCCTCTACCTGCACCATTCCAGGCTTCCTCATTCGGCCTTCTTCAATCAGACGCTCGGCGTGTTCTCGGTTTCGTTTGGACCAACTGCTACGCGGTTTCCGTGGAGTGATTCGTTGCAAGTAAGCCTCTTCGCCGAGGGATTTCTTGACGCCATCAATCCAACCATAGCAGAGAGTTTCGATAACAATCTCAGTCCAGCTTACGCTCGGCTTGCCCGTCTTGACCTTGAAGACCTTGACCCACAGCTCATCCTCACTTGCGTGGTTCACCCTGAGCCAATGGCTTAGCTCTTTAGGCGAGGCGAAGGATTTGATTTTCTTTGCGTCTGGTGTCATGGAAACAACGCGTTGATGTCGGTGTAGCACATTCCGTTAGTGAACACAGACTCTAACTCACCGTCACGAAGGAACGAAGCCGCTAGCTCACAAGCGTGTGCGTAGACTGCTCGGGTTATGCCGGTGCCTGAGCTGAGTCGCTGAACGCCAAGTCGTCCCAGCTCTGCCAAGTTAGGAAGCCCCGGACAAGCCATCACGTTGAGCGGAAGAGCGACCGCTGCGGAAACCTCTTGTATCTCCGACGGCTCTGAGAGGAGCGGAACGAACAAGCCATCAGCCCCGGCCGACTGATACCGTTGGGCCCGGCGGATGACCTCTGCGACCCGTTCTTCATCACCGACGAGGCCGCGGAGGTAAACGTCGGTTCTGACATTGACGAAGAGGGAGTCGCCGAGCTGTTCTCGTACTTCTCTGATACATACGACCTTGTTGCAGAGCGTGTCGAGTGAATCGTCGCCGTTCTCAATATTGACAGCAACGGCCCCAGCCTCAACTACCTTGGTAACCATCGCCGTCACTTCGTCCAAGTCGCCCGAATACCCGCTCTCGATGTCGACCGACACCGGGACCGAAACCACGCGGCTGATGCTCGCGACCGTGGTTGTCAGGAGGGCGGTTGAAAGCTGGTCGACATCCTGGTAGCCGTGCGACCAGGCCACACCTCCGCTCGTTGTCGCCACAGCCTTGCACCCGACGTGCTCCATGAGGCGAGCGGTGCCCGCGTCCCACGCGTTAGGAAGTACAAGCGGCGTATCGGCGTGGTGTAACTCACGAAAAGATTCCGCAAGTGCTGATTGTCGTTTCATGTATGTATCACTCCGTCGTTAGGGTGGGTCTTTGTGCAGCGTGTAGGCCCTCTCTACATTCATCCTTCTCGAAGTCACGACTCGCAGAGCCGCGAATGACCAAAGAATGGAAACCTACCACCTCCTGACCATCGTCCGCTTCCGAAATCTTGCTCGATTGCGATGGCTAACGCCGCAGGCGGCTACGGACTTCAGACGGGGTGCAGCCGTATTCCGCTCGAAATGTATCAGTGAAATGGCTATGGCTGGCGTAGCCGAGGTCGACCGCGAGTGTCGCCAAATGGTCGGCTCCGCCAGCAAGCCGCTCAATCGACTCGCGTAGCCTAAGAAGCGTGAGATAGCGATGGACGGTAAGACCGGTGTGTCGTTTGAAGAGCCGCGTTAGATGGAAAGCCGAGACACCGACCGTTTGGGCGACATTGTCTAGGGTGATATGGTCGCCGAGGGTGGCCGCCAGGTAACACTTGGCCGCCTCGGCCCGTTCGGCGTGCTCCCGGATGGTGCTTCTGCGACCTGACTTGGTCGGCTCGCTGTGGCTTTTGAACGCGGCGGTGAGCACGTCTGCCATCATCTGCAACGCTGTCTCTTCAACCCACATCGTCTCGGGTGAAGGCGAGGCGTCAGCCTGTAAGCGGTAGAGAAGCTCGCGGTAACTCCAAAAGACGCTCGCGTCGCAGGGGCCGCTTAAGAAAGGGAATCCCGCTTCGGACTGTTCGGCGTGAGCAAGATCGAACTCGCCCAGCATGTCGCGGAGTACCCGCGGGCTGAGCGTGAAGACGGTGCCGCGGTCGCCGCAGTCTACCGGGTGGCTCACGCGATAGGTCGTCTCCTTGTCGAAGAAGACTGCATGATTGACATCGGCAGTCACTGTCTGCCGACCGACGTGCTTGCAAAAGACGCCGTGACGGAGAAGGACGACCTGGTGGTTGTCGACGTGCTCCTCACCGACTGGTCCGCCGCGACATGCACGACAAACGTAGTCACTTACGGTGACACTCGGACATTCGTGAATCGTTTGGAACGTGAGCTGCGGTTCGTGTTCTTCCGTCAATCCATTTTCCGCCTCGCTACGAAGTTTTCTTGGGTTTCTCACCGCGAGCGAGCATGTCCATGAACTTGTCGAACCGCCGGTGCCTAGTCTCGGGACACTTCGTTATCGTCAGCCCGTCAGCGATGGCGTAGAGGTTCGCCTTTAGCCACTGGCTCAGTTCTTCCGGTGAAGAAAAGGCTTCGATTCTCGGTGGGTCTGGTTCTAGCACAGAAAACTCGTAGCGGCGGGTGTCTATACAAATAGACACTATCTTGCCCAGCTTCTCACTCAACAACAAGCAGAGTTCTAATCCGTCCGCAAGTGCTCAGGTGACGGCGTTCTGAGCAGGTTGGCGAGCACGCCGAGTCGCGTCGGGTGGACCCCGGTTCGCAGCGAGGATCGCCACGAACCCGCATCGGTCAGCTCAACCTCGTTGAGCTAGCCAGCGCTCGAACTGAGCGAAGTTGCATCGACCGACCGCAAATCTCCAGGCCGCTAACCTGCGGAGGTCCAATAGTCCGATGCAGATTCGGCGATTTGCTCGGACGCACCGAATTCATCGTCCTGAGCAGGTTAACTATCTCCGAGGCCAATTGACGTTTAGGCTGTTTACCATCCCTGGCACACGAAATCACAGCCGCGTTTCTAGGGCCATCGACCGAGACGGTGGCATGCAGAATCAATCTTGACTCTAACCCTTCCCCGACCGAGCCATCACCGCGTGGGACTATCTGGGTCTGCGATTCTCTCAAATCACATGGCACGACCCAAAGGGGAAACGCCAGGCTTCCTCGTCTCTCGACAATCTGGGCCGCCAGATTGAATACCAACTGAATGCGTATTTAAACAACGCCTGTGCAAATCGAGTGTATTGATGGCCACGGGTAGAACATCTCCAACTGGAAGTGCCAGAATTCACATGCGCAATACGGACAATGTTTAAGTGTATTCAACATGTAACTTGTAACATATCCGAAGATTCATTGTGGAATATTCTTGAAACAGCTCGATCCGACGGTACTATGACTACCGTTCTTTGGGGTAGCAGATTCTACCCAATCCCGACGATCGCATTTGCACGCGGGTGACGCCTCCAAGGAAGGAGACAGCTTTTCACCTGATTGTCTTTGCCTCTTTTGTTCTCGCCTTCTCTGCACGCGTGTCGGGCTATTTGCGGCTGGAATGCAGCTGCCCCACGTTCGAGAACCAGGTGTTTTTGAATTCGCAAGGCAACTCTAGTCAGGAGAAAAGTCATGCGACACTTTGTGCCGAGACTGTTGTGTCAAACTTCTACTCAAAAGCGACGATCAAGAACAACGCCTTACACGACGTGTAGCAGACTGCACATTGATGCCCTCGAATCTAGACGAATGCTTGCTGTGACGGTCACGTTCACCAACGGTGCACTCGAAGTTGATTGTGACGCCAATGCGGATGACATCGCGGTCACCTTTCAGGAAATCTCTGGCACGGATTACCTGATAGTGAAAGATGGAGCCACGACCATCTTCAACGGTACTCCGTCGGACCAGAACGTAAAGACCAGCGACGTTCTATCTATCGATGTCGCCGGTGGTGATGGCAATGATACGATCGACCTGTCTGACGTCATCACAACGAATGGATTCGCTGGGCTCGACGGGGACGTCACTGTCAGCGGAGGTGGTGATAACGACAGCATCACGGGTGGCGGTTTCGGGGATGTGTTGGTAGCCAACAGTGGCAATGACACGATCTATGGAGGCACCGGAAACGACACCCTCGTCAGTGGCACCGGCGACGATAGCCTAATGGGCGAGTCAGGCGACGATCTCTATTTCTTCCAACGCAGCTCCGCTACTGAAAGTCTGGGTAGTGATACGCTGACCGAAGGTACCGGGGTCGATAACGATGACGCCGACGCGCTGATCTTCTCCAACTATCTCGAAGGCGTCACTGTCGATCTGTCGTCAACTTCGTCCCAGGCAGTGAACCCCGATCTGACAATCACACTAAGCGCCAACGATGCATTCGAGGCCGTGGCTGGCAGCGCCTTGGCAGACACTATCACGGGTAACGACCGTGACAACCTCTTAGCGGGTGGAGGTGGGAATGACACCATCACTGGTGGAGATGGCGCCGATACGATTCTTGGTGAGGCAGGTGACGACTCGATTGTTGGCGGTGCCGGCAACGATATTCTTATTGGTGGTACCGAGGACGACAATCTGACAGGTGGGGCTGGGAACGATCTATACAACTTTGCCCAGGTCGGTAGTGAAGATCTGGGAAGCGATACCATCACTGAGGGCACCGGAGGCAGTAACGATAGCTCCGACGCGCTCGACTTCAGTGACAACACTTCTGGTGTGACGATCAATCTGTCGACGATAACGCCACAAACAGTGATCCCAGGTCAATTGACAATCACGCTGAATGCCAATGACGCTTTCGAGAATGTTGCGGGCAGCGAGTTTGACGACAACATTACTGGCAACAGCCGCGACAACCTGATCACCGCAAATGGAGGCAACGACTCGCTCAACGGATCCTCCGGCACGAACACACTCAGTGGCAACATTGGCGACGATACGCTTCGCAGTGGCACTGGCAACGATAGTTTGGTTGGCGGCGCTGGCGACGACGTTTACTCCTTTATCCGCAGTTCCACGACACAAAGCCTGGGCAGCGACACACTGACAGAACGTACCGGAATGGACAATGATGACGGGGACGCGTTGTTCTTTGGCCTCTATCTCGAAGGGGTCACCGTGGATCTGTCATCGACCTCGGCTCAAGCTGTGAATCCTGACTTAACCATCACACTGAACGCCAACGACAACTTCGAGATACTTGCTGGGAGCGACTTGGCAGACTCGCTCACGGGCAACACTCGCGATAACACCCTTCTTGGTTTCGGAGGCAATGACAGCCTGATCGGTGGCGCCGGCAGTGACTTCTACGTATTCCTCGACGATCCGCAAGGCAGTGACACGATTACCGAATCGGCAGCCGCCAACCCGGATACGGATCAGGATACGGATTCTGTCGTCTTCGAGGATGCTGACGTCGCCGTTACGTTCAATCTGTCGTTGACTACTGGGCAGAATTGGGGAGACGGCACCATCACGCTCTCCGACAGTGCTGGTATCGAGTTTCTTGTAGGCAGCGACCAGGATGACACGCTGACCGGCAACACGTTGGACAATTTCATTTGGGGCAAGGATGGAGACGATAGTATCTCCGGTGGCGACGGAGAGGATTTTCTAGTTGGCGGTCTTGGTGCCGACACAATCTATGGCAATGCCGGCGGCGACATCCTAATCGCGGGAGACATTGACTTTGGAGGAGACGAGTTTGACGCAGTAGTGGACATTCGTAATGAATGGAGAGGAGGGAACTCGTATCAGGATCGGGTCGATAACATTCTGGCAGGAGCGCCCGATCCTTCACCGATTCCGTCCGCTTCCCAGCTTGATCCTGGCACAACCGTCATCGACGATGTCGATGTCGATTCACTAGTTGGCGGAGCCGGCGACGATTGGTGCCTACTCGACCCGGACGAAGATGTATCCGATTGTGTCGGTATTGAAGTTGAAACCGACATCGACGTCTAACAAGCGAGGCCTGACTCTGATTATGTGATGATCTGTTCCGCTCCGATACCTGACGCCGAGCAAGTTTGGTGATTGATCGGCTGCCCAAAAAGCCCGTCCCGTCGAGGAGGACGTTGGTAGATTCGAGTCAATGTTCCTCTTTTTGATCCCAGGGCAGCTATAGCGATGTATCTTCAATTAAGGTTTCTTCAAGGCAGCGTATCGGAAGCCCTAACTCGTGGCAGGGCGGTCGTCTCACATGGGGCGACCGTCTCTCTTTCAACGACCTTGCGGCCGATCCATCACGGCGCGTTGGATTCTTCGATCTCCGCGTTGAGCGTTTCCACCATCTGCTCCAGCACTGTGATCTGCTGCTTGAGATTGGCGTTCTCGACACCAAGATCGTACGCCCGCATTTCGTGACCCTGATTGCATTGCCAAGTCATCGAGTTGCTGTGCCATTCTATCTCGAACCATGAGCAAGCCTTCAACTCTAGATCCCTTTAAGAGATGGCGAGCGTTCCAGCCGCCAAAAAAGCAGGCAAAGCCAAACACGATAACTAGCAGCCCACGGATACCGAACTGAAGCTTGCACTTGCTCACTGGTCGGCCCCGGGTCGCTCATCCACCACATCGATCAGATCGTAGCGCGCTGGAAGGTCGACTGCCCCGCGCGGCTCGGTCGTCACCTCCAGCTTAATTGAATCCAGGTCGATTTCGCCGACCTCCTGTGGACCGATTACCGCGTTGATCTCATCCAGTTGAGCCCGCTGGGTGGCTACCATCTGTTCGAGGATCTTGATTTGCTCACGAAGGTTGGCGTTCTCTTCGCGCAATTCAAGCGATTGCTGCGAGGTTAATCGGAACAACTTTTCCACATGCTTGCCAGCCACGATCAAGCCGACCCCGAAGCCTCCCATGAAGATAAGCAAGGCGAAGACGATGAGGGTGGTTCTGGTGTGGGACATGGGCGTGCAGAAACCTAACGAGGAACTCGAACCCTCCAAACCAACAACCCACCGACCAATGCCATGCAGGCTAGGACGAGCGTGCTTGGTTCTGGTACGCTTGCCACGCGAAAAGTCACGTTGCCAAACTCAGAGGTGATGTCGATATGAGTCCTAAAGGAGGAACGCATGAATCCAGAGTTGTCGTTGGCGCTGTCAATCCAATCCCCACCCCTCCTTCCACGGCGGGCAGGAGAACTTGAATCGTTTATGAGATCACGGTCGGTCTCTTCCATTTCCCACATGTTTCCACCCTGTGCCATGGTACCGTACGGACTCAGTCCTCCTGCCATCGTGATTTCTGCATGTCCGGTGGCGAAAGGGAGACTATAAACCGCTGTGCCCGGTGCTGTTCCGCTAGCAACGGGAGTGGGCGGGGAATCACTTCCTGTGGGGTAGTCATAATAAACTTCATTGATCGGATCATAGTACGCGGCTTTGTACCACTCGTCTGTGCTTGGAAGGAAGTACCTCGCCAGCTGGTTTCGATAGACGTTGGTTGAGTCGTAACCAACATCACCCGGTTGCCACACTTGGAAGTTGCCATCTGAATCGAACTTGTAGGCCGTTCTGTTTCCTGTGCTAGTGTTCAACCAATTGACGAATCGAGCGGCCTCCAGCCAGCTTACGCTCCCGGCTGGATCGTTTGGCTGAAGTGTACTCTGAGTAATGTTTAATGGGTTGCCACTCTCGGCTGAGGCAGCATTTGCCTTGTCGATCATCTGGGCCGAGATTTCGTACTTCCCGATTTGATACACATAGGGAACCGCGCCGGCGGAGTCGGGGCTTCCTGTGTTGTCTGCAATATTCCCGGGATTTCCAATCCTTACGAATTCAATTTCAAACGCGTTGGATCCGCTTCCGAAAGGATCGGCAAACGCAACGGAGGTGCAGCAGCTGCTGGATAAAAGTACAGAGAAGAATGCGGTGGCAATCATCGAGACTCTGCTAAGCCGCCACAGCCCACAGACTGCCAAGCCTATCGCCGACAAGAGCCATGTTGCCGGCTCGGGTACGACGGCAACGATTTGACCTGTGATGGTTTGTGTGAGAACGAGTTCCATCAACGGGGTCTCTATAATCTCAGAGACTTCGAAGGGTATGGTAAGCTTGAGCACGCCTCCACCAATGTCCTCAAGCGTGCCCATCTTTGGGACAAAAATGTCAAATTGTCCACCGTAGTCATACGAGCTGGTGATGACGCCAGGCACTTCAAAGGCAGTTGTGCCGCTCATGAAAAACACTTGCATTCCGGCAGTCGAGAATTCGCCGGAGCCAGACATCGCCTGAGGATCGTTAATCACATCGAAC
Organism: Pirellulales bacterium; assembly: GCA_965227275.1. GTDB lineage: Bacteria > Planctomycetota > Planctomycetia > Pirellulales > JAEUIK01 > CAZNXE01. The sequence continues at coordinate 5,608,675 of CBDDFU010000001.1, forward strand.
ACGGCATCCAAAGCTACGGCGGATCCATCAATAGTGGGTAAAAGGTTTTGAATCTTTCCCGCCAAGTCTGCTGGTACGTTCCCCGGCAAAAAAGGCCCCGGCTGCTCGATCACATCGAGGTTGCTTCCACCGCCGAAAGAGATGAAACCCGGGGTGATTGTAGCCTCGAGCGTTCCCATGATGTTCGAACTCAAGCTGCCCGGTGACTGCTCGGTGACGAACAGCCCGCCGTTGATGTCCGCGGCAAGTGTAACCGTACTCTCTTCAGGAACAACGTGAAACGTGACTGCAGATGCCTTCTTCCCAGCAAGCACGAGCCCGAGAAGCGGGAGAATAAGAAAGGCAATCTTTAGAGTTAGACGACTGCTGAAATGGTTTTTTTGCATCACTATTGGATCCTCTTATTCACAGAGCTCTGGGCAATTCATGGAGATGACTGAATTGCACACACAACTCAGACTGCGGCGAGCCGCGTGAGTGGAAGACAAAGGTCGCAGAGAACGACCTTCCGTTGAGGCCGAATGAGTTTCGCCGCAAGTGACAAGACAGCTATTCACTGTCCTTCTGCCACTTCGACTCATTCGTAACGCATTAGCGATGCCCAACTAGAGAGACTGGAACAGACAGCAGATTTTCCACGGTTGAGGATCTGATTTCAAGCAAATTGTCCTAGATCACCTGTATAATCCTTGATTCTCTCGCACGTTCACGCCTTGAGTGCCACCGAACTACGAGAACAGGCCAGCAGTGAAGCACTGGTCGCTTACGAAGCTGCGGGCGAAGTTAGTGAAGATCGGTGCCAAGGTCACCCGGCACGCGAAGTACGTGACGTTTCAACTGGCGGAGGTGGCCGTGCCACGGAAGTTGTTCGGGGCGATCCTGCGGCGGATCGCGAAGTTGAAGCCCCCGCAACCGCGAGGAAGTCCGGCGTGACTGGAGCTGCGGGTCACGATCTCGACTATTTGCGGGCCAGCTACGGATGGCTTGTGCGCCGACAGGCTAACAGATGCTTCCAAAGCGCCTCCCGAAGCATTGCAGGAATCTCTACCTGCGAAAACATTGTGCGAATTCTGCATTCGAGGCGAAGACTGGTCAAGCTACGCGGGTCCGTGAATCGGCGGCGTTGCTGAGTCGGCGGCTGCAAAATCCGAATGGGAAATCTCGGTTTAGGGCAATCGCTCATGGAATTTTGGCCAGTGTATTGCTCTTATTGCGATGGATTCGGCCGAGCGATTGTGGGAGTGGTGCGAATCCTCCGAGGCCGCCAAAGATTCTCAAGTTTATTTGATCCACGATCGCTTGAAATCTTGCATTAGTCAATGAAGGCGACTGGTTTTTTGCGACAGGTCCCTTTCAACTACCGAACCTAAACAATACTGCGCGACGAGAGGCCCGCCATGTGTACAGGTCAATGACAGGGGCTCGGGGTGCTTCGTGCCGTTTGCTAGTCCCGTTGATCTCATTGAGCTTCGAGAGGATTGCACCCATTGTCTCATCGGCCAGGCTAGAACGTGTATTCCCCATTTGACTCCCCTGCGTTGTGGCGCGTGATTTGCGCCAAACCCTTGAATAGGGTATCTCTGCATAAAGGTACGTAAACCGCCGCGAAAGATGGCGTAAGTCGTTGGCGTCACCCACGATTCTTCGATTTTCCGACCCTTATTCTCAAAAAACTTAACACCCTAGGGGACTCGTTAATGACGCTTAGACCGCTAGTCGCCGTTGCCATCCTGGCTCTCACCGCTGGAACATGTGCCCCAACTTCTCTCGCCGACACTTTCGGCACAGGCCCAAACGAGTTCACGATCGAGTTCGTCGACATCGGCAACCCTGACAACACAGACGACACCACGGGCGACCCCAACCTAGCCGGCGAGGTCAAATACACCTACCGCATGGGCAAGTTTGAAATTTCTGAAGACATGATCAACAAGGCCAACACCCTGGGTGGCCTCGGGATCACGCACGACAATCGAGGTACGAATAAGCCGGCCACCTCAGTCTCCTGGTTTGAAGCCGCAACATTCGTCAACTGGCTCAATACCAGCACAGGTCACACGCCGGCCTACAAGTTCAACGGCAGCACGTTTGAACTCTGGCAATCGGGCGACGCGGGCTACAACCCGAATAATTTGTTCCGCAACAGCGAGGCGTTCTACTTTCTGCCGAGCATGGATGAGTGGTACAAGGCGGCTTACTACGACCCCAATGCCGGCGTGTACTACAACTATCCCACGGGGAGCGACAGTGTGCCCGATGGGATCGGCTTCGTGGGTGACACGACGTTCGATGCGGTATTCGATGATGGTGGATCAAACCCACAACCCAACGACATCACCGACGTCGGCGTTTTGAGTCCGTACGGCACTGCCGGCCAGGGCGGCAATGTCTTTGAATTGGAAGAGACGGAAGTTGACTTGGTGAATGATTCTAGTTCGTCTGTTCGCGGCATTCGCGGGGGCAGCTGGAACAGCGGCCCCCCCGCCTTGCTCTCCTCGGTCCGGCTCACCATCGACCCGTCGTCTGAGAACAGCATCGTTGGGTTCCGCGTCGCAAGTGTCCCTGAGCCGAGTTCGCTGGCACTCGCTTCGATGGCTGTATTCAGTCTACTGTTTGTGAGAGGGCGCGTGCGTCGCAGACGTTGCGGTGCATATGATGTGACTAGTAGTTAGCTACTCGGTGGCCGATCCATCACCGCGGTGATCTCATCCAGTTGAGCCTGCTGGGTGGCTACAATCTGATTAAGGACCCTCACCTGACCGATCAGATTGTTCCTCTCGTGAGCCATCTTCAAGAACTGGGTGTTCTTATCCTGCGGCGTCGAGCTGCCCGCCCCGATGCCAGGCACCCGAGAAAGCCTACGGCGAGGGTGATTGCGGCGATCAGGAGCTGATTGCCCAATTAACTAGCGTGGGAGTTCATACGCTGGGGTCGATCGTCCACCGTTCCAAACAAGTGACGGACTAGCTTGCCCGCTTGTCAAACACGGTCTTATGCGGACCGCAATGAGCGTCGTCGAAGGAACGGCAGGGCCAGTGCTCCGGTGCACAGCAGAACCAATGTGTTAGGCTCCGGAATGATCGCCGTAGCAATAATCTCGCCTTCAAGGACGTAACCACCTTCAGTCCCCCCGATGCTCCCGACGTTTAAGGGGTCGCCCGGTAGTGCGACTTCCACTTCGAAAGGAAGGGCGAGTTCTACTAGATTGCCGGTCACCGTTAGCGTTCCGCCGGTCAGCAGGTTGCTGGCCTGAAGCGAGGCAACGTCGATTTGCGTGAGCGTACCATTTGGAAACACTGGGCCACCCAAGAACAAGTTGAAGTCACCGTCGGACATTAGAATGCTCTGCCCGCCGGCTATTTGATAAAAACCTCCCCCATCCGCCAGTGCCATTGTCGATTGCTCAACGTCTAGCACCAGGTCGGTCAAACTGTAGTAGGTGCGGAACAGAAGCTGGCTGTCTGCTTGCAGGGCCAGATCCGCCTCGCCCTGATTGCCAGCGGCGTCGGTGACAAGATTCGTCCCTGTCACCGCCGCATCGAGGACGCTGCCACCCAGCAGCGACAACGTCTCAGCTCCCAGATCGAGGTCAATCTCGAGCGATCCTGACAGGGTCGTCTCTGAAGATCCCGGCTCCTGCTCCTCAAGATTTGACGTGAGCGGCACATCCGACAGACGCAGGACATTCCCATTGAAGACGCCGTACAAGTCAGAGAAGGTGACCGAGCTACGGCTTGGATCAACAGTGAGCGTCAACGGCGCGGCAACCGAGGTCGAAACAAGAACGCAGACATAAAGACTGAAAACAACAAACGTAAGACGAGACATGTTCTACACCCTTCTAGCATGCGATACCCGCCATCGCCCCCTCTGGAGGCATCAAGAACTATGCCGAGTTTACGCTTGTGGACAGGCCACGTTCAAGCGGGGAACCATATTATATCTCAGCGAGAAATTCTTCTGAGAGAAGTTGCTGAAGGTATTCGCGAAACCGCAAAATATTGCGGGAAATCGAAGTCGCTTCTTGTTGGTCTGAAATAATATTCGACCTACAAACGTTAGAATGTCTTTTCAGTGACCACCTGTTTGGTAGGCAGTGCCAGTGACTTTGCCCCAGACATTCCGCATGAAATCGCTAGCAATTGATGGCTATTAGCACATCTCTTTGCGCATTGCGTCCTGAAGACTCGCGCTGCTGGTCGCATTGTGGGGTTATGTGTCATGCCCCGTTGTCCATGCTGCACCTATCAACTTCACGTTCACCGGGGAAGTTGATTCGATTCATCCAGCAACATCTGGAACCACGGTTGGGGAATCCTTCTCGGGTGGATTGGCATACGACATTGCATTAGCTGCCCCCTTCGGCGAAGAAAACTCCACTCGTATCTATGCAATGCCGGGTCAGATCTCAGCTGATCTAGAAATCGGAATCGCTGGTAAACCTTCCGTGCAAGATGGCATTGGAATTATTGCTGATCAGCATGGCGTGGCTGGCCGGAGTAGCCCCTGCAACCGAGAGTGCACCCTCGAAATGGAGATGACCATCTCGATCACGCTGCTGCGTATTGGGATCGATGAAATTCGTCGTGACATAGTAGTATTGGTCCTTGGAAACGCCATCGAAGGTGATCGTTTGTGAGTCGTGAATCAGTCCCTTGAAGAATGGGAGTCATCTAAACTTGAGGTGATAAGGGCCAAGATCGTGTCCTGCAATAGCCGCACAAGAAGGTCTGGCCTCTACATCCAATTGACGGAAAGAATCGGGGAGAAGGTCAGAATAGGCCAACATCACTTGTCTCCATTCACGCTACAATTAGCGGATGCGGACCGGAATTCGAGGAGAGCTCCTGTGTAGGATGGCCTTATGATGACTGAGCAGGAAACAAGTGACCCCGTTGAAGTGCTGGCTGGACAATTTGCTGATGAATACTGCAACGATCAGAATCCCTCAATTGAAGACTATGTAGACAGATTTCCACAGTTTGCTGATGAGATTCGCCAGTTGTTCCCCACGCTGATCGTCGAGGAGTTGGCTGCTCGATTCCTTCAACAACAACGCCTGAAACAGCGTCCTACCGTTGATCAGTATGCTCAGCAGCACCCAGAGTACGCTTCGCAAATCCGTGCTCTTTTGCCGGCGCTGGTGAAAATGCATGGCCGGCAATCATGGCAAAGCACGGTTACGATGCATCCCACCAACATGGTCTGGCAGCCTCCTCCGACTCGGCTTGGAGACTATGCAATCAAGTGCGAATTGGGACGCGGAGGGATGGCGGTGGTCTACGAGGCGGTGCAAACCACCTTAGGCCGTCGAGTGGCATTGAAGGTACTTCCTCTTGGCTCCTCTGATGAAGATGAGCGACGACTACGATTTCGGCGCGAGGCAGAGGCTGCCGCAAAACTCGATCATCCGAATATTGTCCCGGTATACGAGGTGGGCGAATACGAGGGACAACCGTACTTCAGTATGAAGTACGTGGATGGAATGCCCCTTAGTCAACGCTTGGTTGACGGTCCGCTTGACCCGAAGGACGCTGTCGCATTGTTGATCCCGATCTGTCGGGCAATCGAAGAGGCTCACCGTAGTGGCGTGCTTCACCGCGATCTGAAGCCGGCCAACATCTTGTTGGATCGGAACAATCATCCATTGGTTGCCGATTTCGGTCTTGCGAAGCAGTTTGATATCGGCAGTGACATCAGCCACACCAATGCAGCCGTGGGTACTCCTAGCTATATGGCGCCTGAGCAAGCGATGGGACGCATGGAAGAGATCGGTGTGGCCACCGATGTGTACGGACTGGGAGCTGTACTCTATGCAACGCTGTTGGCTCGACCACCATTTCAGGCGGCGACTGTCGTCGACACCTTGCGTCTCGTGACGACACGAAATCCAGTTGCACCTCGACAGATGAATCCGGTGATCGACCGTGACCTGGAAACCATCTGCTTGAAATGCCTACGGAAGGAGCATTCGTCGCGATACGATTCGGCTGGGGCCATCGCCGATGATCTGGAAAGGTACGCCAACGGTTTGCCGATCTTGGCGAGGCCGATTGGCCATATTGGGCGAACGGTACGCTGGTGCAAAAGGTACCCAATGGCCGCGGTGGCGCTGTTGTTGCTGGCCGTCACATGTGCAGTATCAATCACAGCCACTGCGATAACATCGAGTGCGCTCAGTGATTCTGAGCAGAGCCGTAAAGATTCTGAGCAGAGCAGGCAGCATTCGCAAGATACAGTCGAGTTCTTCTTGACCAAGATCAGCGAAGAAGACCTACTCGAGCAACCGGGAATGCAGCCGCTACGGAGAGAGCTATTGGAGCAAGCGCTCAGCTACTACCGTGCCGTACTCGCTCGCCGTGACAAAGATCCAGAAGTTCTCCAACGTCAGGCAGACGCACTCTATCGCGTTGGATTGATCGAGGAAAAGATCGACGACCTCGACGCAGCTTTAGGCTCGTTCCGGCGATCCGAGCGGCGCTTTGCAGATTTGCTCCGCAGCCAGCCCGAAAGCTCGGAGTTGCAGATGGGACGTAGCAAGGCAATCACTGCGATTGGTAACGTGCACTACGTCCGAGGAGAGCTCTCTGAGGCCGCCTCCTACTATCGGGACGCGATTGCCATCCGTTCAAAAGTGGCAAGTACTCAACCAAACAACATCGAACACGGGAGGCTCTTGGCCAATGCCCATATGCACCTAGGGTTAGTAGAACAGGCGTGCTCCGACTACGACAAGGCATCACTCGAATTCGAACGCGCCGAGTTCATTCGCCGCGAACTCTTGCGAGAACAGCCAGATGACCCGAACTTGCAACGCGATTTGGCCAGCGGCCTGTTTAACCAGGCTACCTTGGAAGCTTCGGAAGTCGACTTGCCTCGGGCCGGATCAGTAAGCCAAGAACGTTTCACCATTGTCGAGAAGCAACTGCAGGAAGCCCGTGAACTATTCGAAAGGTTAGCGGACGATGCACCACTCGCCCCGGCACGACAGTATCGCCTGGCTATGTGCTACCGCATGCTTGCTGATTGGTATGCACACCACGATGCGGCTGTCGCAGCAGACTGGTATGAACGCGTATTGGGCAGACTTGAATCGCTGGCAGCAAACAATCCCAGAGTTTTGGACTACCACGAGGCACTTGCTGGCATCTACATGAATCGAGGACGCTGGCAGTTTCAACGAGGCCAGTCCGCGCCTGCCATTGATTCATTCCGTAGTGCCTGTCGTACGTTCGATGTGCTCACCCGCGAGCAACCGAACGCGATACGCTATCGCCGCGACTCAGCGATAGCACTTCGTGCCCTGGGCGAATTGTACGCTTCAGCGGGGCAGTTCGATTCGGCAGGTCAGCTACTGAAGCAGGCTGGAGAATCGTTCCGGGATTTGCTCCATAGCCACCCAGGAGATGCTGAATTTCAAGCTCAGTTTGAAGCTTGTACGGTAGCCTTGGAACAAGTCGAGGAGATGCAACACGGCGAGACTGAGGAATAGTCAAACATTCTTGTCGGGTTAATCTAGGGATTGCCGATACGTTCGGTTATGGAATGCATCTGTCGAGTACTAAGTACTACAATTGCTTACTCTATCAGAGTCATATTGATTTGTGGCTTGGTGGTGATACCGTCTCTGCCTGCGCAGTCACAGCAAGTACCCGCGGAAGCTGTACCCGAATCAGACGAGACGACCGAGCCTCGAATCCAACCATCCGACGCGGAACCTCCGCCGGTGCCTCCGTCGACAGCGCCGTTAGATGAAGATATCGAGCCTCTGCCACTAGAGACTAATCGACCGCCATCAAATCAGTTCGTCTTCGGACAGTTCCTGCTCGCCTCGCCAAGATCTTCTCTGTCCAGCGTACCACCGATGTTCGGCGATGGGTTTTACCGAGGCGGGATGCTTACTGCTACCGAGGGCTTGCCGGCTGGGTCGATGACAGTGGTCACTGATGTACCGCTGGCTGCTGGCAATCGACGGCTGAAGATTGCCGAACACAACATGGCGATTCCCGTGGATCGTGTGTACTTCAACTACAACCATTTTCACAACGCCCTCGAGACCAACATCATCGGCACGAATACACTGGGGACACCTCCTGGTCCATTTGCTGCCGACAACGATTTCTCCGTAGATCGATTCACGCTTGGTGTCGAGAAGAGACTCTTCGAGGGGCAAAGCTCGCTGGAATTGCGGTTTCCTCTTGCTGGCCGTTACGACTTCGATTTCGATACAGGCGGTGTGATGCCAGAGCGTGCGGGAGTTGACGGTGGAGAAATCGGTAATCTGGCCGTGATTACGAAGCACGTACTCTACGCAGACGCCTGTAACGTTCTGTCCGCAGGTCTGGGAATCGATATCCCCACGGGGAGCAACAGCCAGGTGCAGACTGCCTTTACACGGTACGAAATCGAAAACAATGCGGTCTATTTGCAACCATACCTGGCATTGACACGAACCCGCAGAGCAGGCTGGTTTGGTCACGCTTTCGTCCAACTGGACATCCCTCTAAGTGGCAACACAGTCAACTTCGAAGCATTGTCGCCCTTAACCCCTGTTGTTGGTGAGCTTGGCCGTCTAAACGACCGAGTGTTACTGGCAGTCGACCTGGGTGCTGGCCGTTGGTTGTACTGCGATCGTTGTGCTCCGCTGATCACAGGGCTGGCAGCTATTCTGGAAACCCACATCACCACCACTCTTGATGGAGCCGATAGCATCGTCGCAACCCGTGGAACACCGTTTGGTGGGGGCGCTACGCTTGACTACACCACCGCCGGGCAGTCAACCATCGTGAATCTCACCACGGGATTCCACGCGCAGCTGCGCCGGCTTACCGCCGCGCGAGTCGCTGTCGCGTTACCGCTCTCCGAGGCTGAAAACGACCGCGCATTCGACGCCGAAGTTCTTGCTCAATTCTCGCGAAGGTTCTGAGAGACAGCAGAGTATCGAGGAAGACACACATTCACCGATGCTGCATTCTCGACCACACACCCAAAAGCAACATCGCTGTACAACGGACACTTTGCTCCTGTCCATCTGCAGCAGGAATGTTCATTCGTGTCGCTCTGGCGTTTAATGCAGAGTGTGCCGATACCAGAGGCCTAACGTTCTTGAACGCATTGGGAATGGAAGTGACCTCCACCGATTAAACGGTTGTCTTACAGAAAACCGGTGCTTGGGTGTTCCCAGGAGGAGACTGGGAGAGGCAGATCCCCACGGTCAAGCGCGATAGGGCAATCTGGTTGATAGCAGATTTTGGCCGAGATGGCAGACGGCACAACGTGCGGTTCATCGAGTTTTTGATTCCGTCGTCAGTAGGTCTCGTACATTGTAGAGTGCTCTACTAGCAATATATGTGATCCATGGGGAGGACGCCTTAGAGTCCTGATAAGTTCCATGACCTGCCGGCAGCAGTATCTTTTTTGGACCGCCAGCAGCACTTCGTCGAATTGTTAGGACCTGAGCCTGAACCGGCTGTGCAATGTTCCGCTGTTCGGCAATCCAGAACACAGTAAAAGCCCCGCGAAAAAGAGATTCTCAATCTCGAGTATCTTTCCATCTTGAAGGGGATGCCCTATGGGGAGGAGCGTTGGTGCTGAAGGCCAGAAGCTGGGCATCGGCGCGAGTGACTTTGCTTTTCATCTAAACGGGCATCCGGTAAAATAGACGTGGATTGAATTCAAGCGTCGGGTTGATCTCCGGCGCTCGCGGTCCCGGCGGTTGGGTCTCTCCTGTTGTACCCAGCCGCCGAGACTGCTCGGAAACAACAGGAAGGTACTAGAAATGGCCATGAAGGCTGCCCCCTCCCCAGCGTTGCCCCCTGCAACTAGCTCCATCGAGATCCTCGATTCGAGTCCATGCCTCGATGCTCTCGACATCGCCACGCCCGACAACTTTGAATGGATCGCATTCAGCTCATTCATCTGGCACCGGGGTCCTGTCCTTCCCGATCAGGCGTTTGAAGGATTCGACTGCCTCACGGATTGGTATCGGACGGTGCTAGGGTGCTGGGAAGATGCCACATCCCTCATCGGCAATCATTGGGACAGAATTCAGTCACGTACTCACGAAGACGATGCGCCAATGGAGAGATTTCAGCGGCACATGGAGACGTCTGCAATCGAACGCGAGCTGCTTTGTTGTGGTATCCGTGAGCTTCAGCGACGACTTGTGTTCACCCACGGGCGCCCCAGGAGCCTTAGGGCAAGGTCAGCTGAAGAGCTTCGGGCGTGGTGCAAGTTGGTGTACATGATCTTGGACGATGACGAAAACCTCGTCAGTCCAACACGATATTCGATCACGTTGTTTACACAACGCGTGCTCGACACTTGGCAGGAAGTCGTGCGAGCGAATCCTGATTCAGGGTTCGAGTTGCTGAGCCCCGAGCGGGCTGAGTACGTCCCTGATGATCCGGCGTTTCTCGGCGAATGCACTTACGGGTTTCGCCCTGAATGGATCAGTAGCAATCCGGACCACCCATCGACTTCCTTCGCTCCGAATCCTGCCGGAACCGACGAATATCTTCAGCGCTGGCTAGATTCGGACTTGAAAAAGACTTCCTGCCCCATCTCACCAGAGGTGCTTCAGCAGTTTGCTAACGTTGCTTGGCGTTCAATGCGGGAGCTAGGCCTGCTGACGGAGCCAGAGCCAACCATCACGGGTGCGAAGGATCTGTATGCGGCGATGGATAGCGTGATGATCGTTCTGGGCCAACAATCCCCGGACGGCGCGGACGAGTGCATTCAGGTTCACCAGCCCGAGGAGGGCACCGACCCACCGCCACTGGAAGCACGGCAGAAAGAGTCGGAACTCAAGAAGCCCAATCCGTCAATATCCGAACTATGCAACCCTGGAGACACTGCACCACCAGAGGATTTCATAGCCGGTCCACTCGAAGGAAATGCAAGGCAAATTGGAACTTGGCTTGGGGGAGCAGGAACTCGCCCTGATCGAGAGTTTCATAGATTGCTTTCGAGCGAATCCGTTTGGGCAAGGAAGCACAAGGGCAGCCAATTGCATGAAGTCTTCTTTAAGACCTTGGAGAGCTACGCGAAAGCCAATCGGCGCAAGATCGCTGACAAGCCGCAATCGAAATAGCGGGGTATTCCAGACTCACGCTCTTCTGTTTCAGACCGCGAGCCACCTCTGTTTACACAAGAAGGCGACACCCTCGTCCCTCATAAGCTGACAGAACGCGACACGATTTTCGCCCTTTCCTGACAGATCGCGACACATCGCGACACGGACTTCTGTTCACGCCCTCCTTCTGCTCCCAAGCTAGGCTTGGCCTCAGTATCCTTCTGCGTACTTGATTCTTCGGAATCTAACTTACACTCGCAGGAGGCAAGCCGATGTCGTCCAAGCCACTTCTTACCGTTGGCGAAGTTTCTCGCCTTCTGTCCGTCCCGGAATGGAAGATCCGTCGAGCGGTTGACTCGTTGGAAATCGAGATTCCACGAGCTGGCAACTACCGCCTAATCCCCCGCGAAGAGCTGGTGCCGCTGGCGGCAGAGCTGCATCGACGCAACTGGATGCCGGAGGCAACGGTCTGATGCGTCTCGACCTCGACCCCACCGACCTGGAGCCCCTCGTGGATGCGATTGCGACGCGCTTGGCCGAACGGCTCAGCACCGACGCCACCGGTTTTGGTGAGGGTCGCATTGGTCTCACGGAATCAGAGGCAGCGGCGGCGATCGGGCTCGCGCGACATCAACTTAGAGATTCGCGATACCGGGGGGAGATCACCGCCAAGAAGGTCGGGAGAAATTATGTGTATGCCGTCGAGGAGCTGCGTAGGTTCCTGCGAAATGAATCATGACGTGAATCGGTCGCCAAATCAGTACCCGAGAAACAATGCCCGCCGCGATTATCCAGTTAGGTCGAACTTCTGAAAGGATTCAAATCGATGATTGTACCAGGCATAGCAACGGATCCACATGCTGTAATTCACGATCTCAGGATTCAAGACGACCATTCTGTTGTTTTGGAACGTGGCTGGAATCCATGCGTCGACCTAGTCAATGTCGAGTCCACCACGGTTATTGAGGCACCTGACGAGATCGAGCTATCTCCCAGGAAATTGAGAGCAATCGTGCACTACGCCATGTATGCCTCTAGGCATCGAAGCGGAAGAAAGCTCCAGGGCGCCGGCAGCCTCTTGCGCAACGTCTTGGGTGACCCCGATGGCACCAACTGGTTGTCGAGTGCGGTGATTGGTTTGGCGCGAGAATATCTCGATCGCCGAGAGACCGGCGAACACGTGTGGTCGAAATGATGGATAGCGCACGGCTTGCCCGACAAGGCAAATGCTCGACGGACTACCGAGGATGTCGCGAATGAAGCCGATCGATCGCGTCAAAGAAAAGTTCCCAAATGCTAAGCAATCGGGCGAAGAACATATCGACCATTGTCCGGCACACGAGGATAAGAACCCGAGTTTCTCGTTCCGCGAAGGTGACGACGGCAAAGTTCTGATGAATTGCAAAGCCGGATGTTCGGCTGAAAGTATTTGCTCGGAGGTGGGTCTCAAACTATCCGACCTCATGCCATCCAAGAACGGGAACCACAAGCCACCCATCAACGGTCACAGCAACAGCCAGAACGGCCATGAGAAGAAAGACATCGCAGCCATCTGGAAAGAGACCGAGGCAAACCCGAATGCCAGCTTTGCTGATCGCTGGTCGAAAGATCTCATGGTTTCTGCTCAATCCCTGGAGCAGCTCGGGGCAGTGCCGCTGGTAACTCGTCTGTTGTGGCCCGAGTTCAATTTCGGCGGTGCCGTCGTTGGAATTGGCAAGCGAGGAACGGACGGAAAGAAGACGATGGAGCCCGACAGCAAACGTGGCGTTATCGTCCCCCATGGTCTTGAAGACCAGCAAGGCACATTGTTTTCGCCAGAGGGCTTCAGTGATACGGCTGCATTGTTAACGATGGGTCTGCGGACGATTGGAAGACCGCAATCTCAGGCCACCAGAAACACGTTGCCGACGCTGGCCAAGTTCGCCAAGCAGTTCGATTTGGTCGTTGTCGCGGACAACGACAAGAACGGCGCCGGGGTCGAGGGAGCTAAGCAAACCGCACAAAAGATCGCTACCAAGATCGGCAAGCCAATCCGCTGGGCCAAGATACCCGAGCCATTTAAGGATGCTCGCCAGTACCTCGCTCAACAGAATATCGACCTCGATGATTCCGACGCCTGTGAAAAGGCCGGACAGCGCCTTGCAGAGCAGCTTGAGGCTTCAGCGGTCACTGTCGAACCCGAGGACAAGAACGAAGAGGCCAAATCCGATTGTGGCCTAGTTCTTACTGACGCCAGCGAACTCGATCCTGCCACCGAGGCCGCAGCATTTTTGGCCAGCCGCCAAGTCGATGGTCTGTCCTGCCTTCGATACCACCGCAACTGCCCCCAGCATTGGATTGACGGGCGGTATGTCGAGCTGGATGCGAGCGAAGTGCAGGCCGATTTAGTTCTGCACATCAATCAACACTCGCGCGGACTGACCACGGGCACTATCGGCAACATCATGGCCCAAGTCAGAGCGCAGTCGATCATCCCGTCTGCCGTCGAGTCTCCCGTATGGCTAGGAAAGCCACCGGTCGACTGGAAGCCGGAAGAAATGCTGGCCACCAAGTGCGGATTGGTTCATTTGCCTTCACTGACTTCTAGTGCCGAATTTAAGCTGCCGGCGACACCGAGATACTTCTCTCACACCGCACTCGATTACGACTTTGATATCGATGCCCCCGCGCCGAAACGGTGGCTTACTTTCCTTCAAGAGCTTTGGCCAGACGATCCCGAGAGCATCGCAACACTTCAAGAATGGTTTGGGTATTTGCTGACCAGCGACACCAGCCAGCAAAAGATTCTCGTCATGGTAGGCCCGACCCGTGGTGGCAAAGGCGTTACCGTTCGAATTCTCACTGAACTGCTCGGCAAGGCCAATATCGCAGCCCCAACGCTGGCATCGTTCGAGACAAACTTCGGCCTTGGCCCCCTGCTGCACGCCTCTGTCGGTATCATCGCCGATGCTCGGCTCAGTAATCGGGTCGACCAAAGCAAGATCGTCGAGCGGCTATTGTCGATCTCTGGCGAAGACCCTCTGACCGTCGATCGCAAATACCGCGAGCCCGTCACAGGCAAGATTCCTGCCCGGCTAATGATCCTGTCCAACGAACTCCCGCGGCTCGCTGAATCAAGCGGAGCTCTGTCGGCTCGCATGATCGTGTTGCAACTCACGCAAAGCTGGTTGGGCAAAGAGGACCCCGGCTTGACGGCGAAGCTCCTCCCCGAGCTCCCCGGCATACTGCTTTGGGCCGTGGCCGGATACCAACGTCTTCAGTCGCGGGGGCATTTCATTCAGCCCGAGAGCGGTCGCGAACTCGTCGAAGACATGGCCGACCTATCGAGCCCTGTCGGGAAGTTTGTTCGAGATCGATGCGAGATTGCTCCCGGTCAGCAGGTCTCCGTAGATGACGTGTTCGAAGCATGGAAGGAATGGTGCAAGGAAAACAACCGCGAACACGCTGGTACCAAGCTGACCTTCTGCCGCGATCTCAGGGCAGCAGTACCGAATCTGAAGACCGTGCAGCATCGCGAGACAACACGACGCGTCCGTTATTACGAGGGACTTGGGCTGTCTGGGCAACGATAAATTGCAACTGGCACGCAGTGACACGCGTGCACCACTATTTGTAGGCCTATCGCGCGCAAGAGTACATGAACACGCACATGCATACGCATATAGAGATAACAAAAGAAGTGGCACGCGTGCCATTGCGTGCCAGTTGGCCACCTGATTGGCTATCTCAATCCTCATCGCGACATCAATCACCGCCATTATCAGCAGATTCATCGCCTGCCAGCGAGCCTGCGGCCATCGTCCCCGAATTCGACGATCAGCCCGAGGCCAATGCAGTCTGCAAGTGTGGTTCGGCGACCTATCGAGACTTCCCGATTCACAAAGGCCAGTCGACCCGGCGTGACTGTACCGAGTGTGGTCGATTCATCCGATTCGTTAAGTGGTATGGGAGGGAATGCGATGCCTGAATCACAAGCACCCAAAGCAAGGAACCGACAGGCCTCCCGTATTGCACGCAATCTAACGCGATCAAGGACACGCGAAGCCTCGGCGAAGTGCGTTAGGGAGCGTCCTAGGCCCCTCAGAATCGCTGGGGTCCTTTCTGAGTGTCCCGGACGGGCTTTGCCTGCTCCATCAACCGGCTTTTTTTCGCGTGCAACCCTTTTTTTCGACTGACTGACTCGGTGAATCGACTTTGACTAAAACCAAGCCCAAGAAATCCGCCCTCCTCACCGGCGATCCGCTCGCGTCGATCGATGCTGATCTCGTGTTTGCAGCGATGACCAAGCTGCACCATGGCGAGAGACCCACCCAGGCGGAGATGCGCGCGTTCAAGGCTTACGAGAAGCGGCGGGATGCGGAATCGATGGATCGGCACTTCTCAGCGGTGCCCCAAAAACTTTGGAGAGAGTGGTCAGGCCGGTCTAGCCAGGTGTTTCGTGAACAGCGAGAGCGATACGGCATTCCTATCGGTCGGACGATTGACCTTCGGCTCTTGGCATTATGGCTTCACGACTTTCTGGCCAAGCATTCCAAGCTACTGAAGGGGCAATCGGGTGGAGAAGGTACGGAAGCGGTTCTCAGTCCAGCCCTGGAACGCCAGCGGGAAGCCCGGGCGAAAATGGCAGAGCTTGAACTGGCGGAAAAAGAAGGCGAGCTGGTCAATGTCGCCGAACTCCACGAGCAACGGACTTACGGAATCAACAAGCTTCGCAAATGTGGCGAGAAGCTTGAAAGGCGGTACGGATCAGGAGCCAAGAAGATCCTGGACGACACACTTAGAGACCTCGAGCGGGCGTATGCCCCGAACCCAGAACAGGAGTTGGCCAGATGACACTATCAGTTCAGCAGACCGAGCAGCTTCGGGACGAACTAAATCAGCTGAAAATCAACTTCCAGAAACTTGAGACCTTCACCATGGGCTTGTCAGGCGTAGTCAAGGAACTCGCCGACCGGCAGGACGGTCTTGCACAAACTTGTATGACGATCAACGAGGTCGCGGCCAACACTTCGACGTTGGTGGGAGCAATGAGCAAGCCTATGGAATCCGATGCGGCCAGTGGATCGAAGGGGTGAATCAATGTCTCAGCCGACCAAACAACTCGAAGAGATTCGGGATGACCTCGATCAACTGAGGACGGATTACGGCAAACTCGCCGAGTTCGCAGACTTACTTCACGAATCGATTTGCAAGTCGATTGAACGGCAGAACAAGACAACTGAGCTGTGTCAGCTTGTGAACAAGATGGCCGGCAATGCGGCTGAAGCAATCAACCAAACACATGATCGAATCAATAGGATCGAAGATGAACAGCAGAGGCTCAAACGGATAGCCTCTGGAAATTAAACCCAACTGCCCACATCAAGCACGGAGAATTATCGTGGCCCAAATAGCAATTGAGATGACCAGCGAAGAAGCTCGCCTTTGGCAGGGCTTTCAGAGGATCATTCGCCAGCAACAAAAGCTGGAAGGCGGGTTGGGGCGTACGTCTCGCAAGACAGAGCAATCCGCCAAGAAAGCCACCTTGGCCGAACAGGCTTACGACAAGGCGTTTGGCCGGGCTGCTATCTCAAGTCTGTCTAGCTTTGCATCGGGCGTGGTAGGCATCGGCGCGGCAGTCACGACAGTGATATCGCTGTTTCAGGAGATGCATGCCGAAGCTCAGAGGGTTGCTGAGGCTTACAAAGAATCGGTGGTCGGCGTTGGTTCGCTGGCCCAGCTTGCCGAGACACCTCAAGAGATGAAGCGTCTGGTTGCAGCGGCGAATAAGACCTTCGCAGAAGGTGGCGGAAACACACTGGATGATGCCGCCAAGTTGGTGTTCGCATTGGAGTCTGCCGGCGCACTCGATGAACGTGAGTTGTTCTCGCAGCTCAAAGCCAAAAATCTTGTCGAAGAGCCGGATGTCCTCGCGCGAGCCGCTGCGACGTTGAACACGTCCATCGGCGAAGAGGAGACTGGCGGATTTCGTCCGCTCGTTTCGAAGGCATTTGGAGCGTCTAAGTTCGCTCCGGCGACAGCGGAAGCACTGCTGGAAGCCGCGGCGCGGTCTGGTGGGTCGGCCAAGGCCCTGGGGATCTCCGATGAGGAGCTGCTTGCTGCGACTGCTGTTGAGTCCAAGGCGACTGGCTCAGCCGAGATCGGTGGTACAGCGGTGGCTTCATTGCTTCGATCACTCGACAAGAAGGGAACGTTCGTAGGTAAGGGCTTGATGGAATCCCTCGAGGAGATCGAAGGCATGAATCTCCAGGGGGAAGAGTTGCAGAAGTATTTCGGAAGGCAGGAAGCGGTTCGAGCCTATCGCGACCTGTTGGCCAACAAGGACTTGGTTGCCGAGGCCATGAGTGAGGTGCAAACTGCGGAAGCTCAAGACAGGGTCAGCCAGAAGCTGGCATTGTCGGAGGGCGTTCCGTCCCTCGACGCCGCGCAAGAAGCCAAGAAGGCAGAAGCAAGACGGACTGTTGCGTCGGAGGAGATCGGAACGTTTCACAACTTGGCCGATGCTTTGGTCGATCAGCGAGCTGCCGAGACCTTGCAGGATGGTTCGTACTTCCCACGGACTGAGAATGCATACCACGCCCTGAAGGCGAAGGTCGATCGATTCGCACTGGGCGACGAAAACTTCCTCCGGTTTCAGCAAAACGAAATCACAGACGAGGTTCTCAAGGCCAAAATCAAAAAGGCCCTTTCGGAAGCTGAACCTCCTAAAGAGACTCCGGGCATCGAGAGTGTGAACATTGATCCGGGCACACAAAAAGCCAGCATCTTATCCGACGCGATACACAGCAAGTCGCGAGGTCTGGTCGACTCATTCGACGCAGATCTGTCGAGGGATGCATTCGCGATCCCCGAGGGGGACATCGGTGTAGGGCGTCCGAATAACAGGGACCTGATCAGCACCCAATCACCGTTCAACCCTCGCAACCAAGGAAAAAGTCAAGAAGGCGATCAACTCAAGGATGCGATGGGCGACGGCGGACCATTTTCCAAATTCGCTCAACAGTTGGACCGCTTGAACAACAACATCGAAGTCGCCAACGCAAAGAATGCGATCGCGGGGCCTCCCACCCTGAGTCCACCGAATCGCGACCGTTGAAGCATCGATTCATTTGAAACAGCTCTTTGACAACCTGGCAGCAGTCGGCAGAGCGGGGCCCGCGGGTCTACCTCGATTGCGCAGCGGGATGGATGCGGTCAAACAATTCAGGATCAACGGCGGAAAGGAGTCAGACCATGACACAAGCAACGTCAACAGAGATCGCCATCGGTGGAATTCCACCTGGCATCAACATACATGCAGACGACCTCAAGCATCTCGACCAATACTTCGGCATGTGGGCCATCCAGAAAGAGTCCCTTCGATCGTGGACACAGTACGTCAACAAGCTCGACCTGCACGCCCACATTGAGGCGCGGCAACGGGGATCGTCCCCCAGTCGCTACCCCGGCATCGGCTACTCGCAAGTAGCAGACAACATCGCTCTCATTGAGATCCAAGGCACGATAACCAAGTACGGTTCGAGCTTGGCCCCAGCTTCGTCAGTTCAGATTAGGCGAGCAGTTCGCAACGCCGCGGCTAACGATTCGATGGATGGAATCATGCTGCGGATTGATTCCCCTGGCGGAACGGTCGCGGGAATACTCGATCTCGCAAATGACATCGCAGCCGCAGCGAAACGAAAGCCAGTCTATTCGTACATCGAAGACCTAGGCGCGTCCGCTGCTTATTGGATCGCATCACAAGCCACCAAAGTTTACAGCAACGCGACGGCCATCGTGGGATCGATTGGAACGTTTGCTGTGCTTGAAGATTGGAGCGAGCACGACAAGAAGGCAGGCATCAAGGTTCATGTCATTCGCGCCGGCGAATACAAGGGCATGGGGGTCACAGGAACGGCGATCACCGATAGCCAGCTCAGCGAAATACAGCGTCGAGTGAACAGCATGAACGAGTTCTTCCTCTCAGCGGTTGCCACTGGTCGAAGGATGTCACTTGGCCAGGTACGCACCTTGGCCGACGGTCGTGTTCACATCGGCGTCAAGGCACAGCGGCTGGGGCTTACCGATGGGGTCAAGTCGTTTGACGATGCCCTGGCCGAACTGGTCAAGATATCGAGGGGCCACTAGATCAACCTTACCGTGCAACTGTCGTATTACTTCATCGAGCGATGGAACGACATGCACATCTTTTGAATGGAGTGTTTGAGATGAGTACCAGTACGAAGCGTACGTTCGCAGATCCACAAGCGAGCTTCAAAAAAGCGGTAGAAGAGAAGATGCAGCTAGCCTGGATATTTCATTGGCTGAGCGGGACGCCCCTCTAGCGCGAAAGCCTTAGTTACGGTAGGAATTGGAGTTGCAACACTTCAACACCCTTACCGAACCAAGGCTTTCACGATGACACAGTGTAAACGGAAGAAGGCGACTCTGAAACGGCTGCGGCGGCGAGAAGTTGCAGCGGATTTCAACGGCGGACGATTGACCAGCGACGGGGGGTTGCTGGTGCTTCGCGAGGTCGAGCGGCGGCTCGGCTTGCTGGATGCGGTGAATGCGGCGATTCCCGATCCACGTGACCCTCGCTATACCGTGCACGAGCAACGCGAGTTGCTCGCGCAGCGGATCTTTGCCATTGCTGCCGGGTACGAAGACGAAAACGACCACGACCAACTGCGACACGATCCGGCCCTGCAAGTGGTCGCGGAGCGAGAGCCGGAAGAAGACCAGCCTCTGGGAAGTCCTTCGACACTTTGTCGCTTAGAGAATCGCATTTCACGCCAGACCGTCGGCCGTCTTCATCAGGTACTGGTGGATCAGTTCCTGACAAGTTACGACGAGCCTCCCGATGAAATCGTGCTCGATCTGGACGCCACCGATGATCCGCTGCATGGCCAGCAGGAAGGGCGTTTCTTCAACGGCTATTACCGCTGCTACTGTTATCTGCCGCTGTACGTCTTCTGTGGATCGCACCTGTTGGTAGCGCTACTGCGAAGCAGCAACATCGACGCCGCGAAGCACTGCCGGGCTGTCGTACGGTTGCTGGTGCGTTATGTCCGCAAACACTGGCCTCAAACGCGGATCATTCTTCGTGGCGACAGTGGATTCTGCCGCTGGAAGCTGATGCGTTGGTGCGACAAGAACAACGTGGATTACATCGTTGGGGTCGCCAGAAATCCCCGTCTCCAAGCGGCCTGCGAGCCTTTGATGAAAGACGCGGAAGCGGAGTTTGAAACCACCGGCGAGAAGGTGCGACGGTTTGCCTGGTTGGATTACGCAGCACATAGCTGGGATCGTCGCCGACGCGTGATTGCGAAAGCCGAGCGTTTGCCCAAGGGGCGAAATCCTCGTTTCGTTGTCACCACGTTGAAAGGCGATCCGCAGCAACTCTACGAAGACGTGTATTGTCAACGCGGTGATATGGAGAATCGGATCAAAGAGCAGCAACGAATGCTCTTCGCCGATCGGACCAGTTGCCAAGCCATGCTGGCCAATCAATTCCGGCTGCTGCTCTCCGGGTTGGCTTATACGTTGCTCGACGCCCTTCGCCGCATTGCCTTAGTCGGCACGGAAATGGCCACCGCACAGTCAGACACCCTTCGACTGAAACTCATCAAAGTGGCCGCGCGTGTCCGTGTCACCGCACGACGAGTCGTGTTTCATTTGGCAAGCTGTTGCCCATGGGAGCCACTTCTGCGTCAAGCGCTGACGACGCTCTACGACACCAGCTAACGCACCACGGCACCTCTGCTTACCGCATGGCCCAGCGGGGGGAAAGGGGGCCTTCTGCGCTCCCTTCGACAAAATCTCGCTCCGCTGCTGAAATCGACCGCCCCGCCCAAAAAAACCCCGGCAACAAACAACGGATGAAATATCCGGGCTAGGCATGGATCGCTCAGAGGCAACTCGAACCGTTTGCCGAGAGCAGCCTGACCTTCACGAGGCTTTTCTGCTAGCCGTCAATCCTGGGCCTTCACAGAAGCGATTGGTGAAGGAACGATTTGCCTTGTAGGCCGTTGCCTGGGGTGAGGCTTCGACCGGAGTTCATCCGCGCAGGGCTCAGGAGAGCTGCCCTGCTGCGGGTGGATTCTGGCGAACTTGCTGGTTGCAATCGCTTAGCAACTTGTCGCCGAAGATCAGAGCGGGCCCCGAGGGGCTGCCTCGGTCGCGGTGGTGGGCATGAGACGAGAGTGGCGGTGCTGGCATAAAATCTGCATTGAGTGATGGGGGGATTCCGCTTATTATCCCCCCCTCGGGCGAAGATGGTTGCAGTGGGGGTTGACTTGTGACGACAATAGAAATGAGTCGGCCGAGCTTGCACCCGGCCGACTCCCCAGTGGACTGGCGATTTAACGCTTCACCCACATAGGCCAGGCTTTCTTCCCATATTTGTGGGCATCCAGAACCCGACCATTTTGGTCGGTCCGGTACCTACGAAATATGAGCTTGTAACCTGGCCTACGCGACGGGTTTTGTCGCTTGCGATCAGATGGAGAGCTCATCTCACACCTCACACATGAAAAGACCGATGTCGCGCCACTTTCACTGTCCAACAGGCATCCATGGGATGATCCCTCCCGAAGGATTCGGCGGCAGGCGCGGATTACCGCACGACTTTGATTCCACGCAACCAAGGTGCATGGGGTTTGATTTCATATGGTCAACGTACGAGACACTCAGGTAGAACTCAGGCCTGCCTATTCGTGGGACTGCCCAGAATGCGGCTCCGAGAATTTCGCACGGGCCATCGTGCCGGAAATGACTGAAGAGTTGCGAGAGAGCCTTCTCGACGAAAATGGGATTGAATCTTGGGAAGAGGGAGATTTCTTGCTGATGCCAGAGGGGGTCAAATGTGGCAAATGCGGACTGACTTTCAGCACACTGCACTTCAAAGACACCTGATACCGCCCGGATTACTTGACTCACCCCGGAAGCGAAGCTAGAAAGCAAGCAGAGGATGGTGCTCAGCACATCCGAAAAGACCGGTGGGCTACGCTTAGCCCTAAGAGATTTGCAGAGAAGTCCGTAATCCCTGCGGGCTTCTCTGTTCTTTTTTCTGTGGCGTCGTACCAAATACGACGAGAATCCGGGATAGGACATCCGCAGAACCTCCTCCAACTGCCCGTTACATGAAGCTCTCCTTCGATAACGGGCGTAGTGCGGCGCAACGTGCGCGCCGTAGGCGTCGTTTCCTAAATCGACGACTTTGCCAGAGTGGCGAATGGTGGTGGCAAAACATTCGCGAGACACAATAGCAAACTGTTCGTCTGTACCCTAATGCTACCAAATGTGCTAGGGGATGGTCTACCTACATTGAAAAGAAAAAGGGACCCCAGATCCAAAAGACCTGGGGTCCCAACGAATGTTTTGCCAATCGGAGAATAACCGAGGCGACCGGAATGGGCAAGGAGGTTTTGGTTTCTGAACGTCCACGACGCAAAATATGCGGCTAAACTCGCCCCCAAACCGTCTAATTCCAGAGTTGCCCCACGTCGGATCACGTATGGCTGACCCAGGCTTGAGCCAGGCAGCAGACGACCGTCTCTTGTTTAACTACTCCCCGGCCGATCCATCACTGCGTTGATTTCCTCGATCTCAGCATCGCGCAACTCAACCATCCGCTCCAGCACTTCGATCTGGTGGATTAGGTTTTGGTTTTCGGCGCGAAGCGGTCCTATTTCCGTTCTGTACTCAAGGATTGTTACTTCGAAGCGCTTTTGGGTTTCAACGAGCGCCTTCTTCAAGTCTGCAACAGCTGACTCCACCCGACGATGGTGTGCCGCCCAGCCCCCGAAGAAACAGGAAATCGCTAGGGTCACAACCAGCAACCCACGGACACCGAACTGGAACCTACTCTTGCTCATGGGAAACCCCGGGCTGTTCGTCCACCACATCGATCAGATCGTAGCGAGGTGGAAGATCAACTGCCCCGCGCGGCTCGGTCGTCACTTCTAGCTGAATTGAATCCAGGTCAAGTTCGCCGAGTTCCTGTGGACCGATTACCGCGTTGATCTCATCCAGTTGAGCCTGCTGGGTGGCTACCATCTGTTCGAGCACCTTGATTTGCTCGCGGAGATTGTTGTTCTCTTGCCGAAGTATGCGGGCAGGAGGATCGATGGCGATGCTGACCCACGAGGGGATAAGTCCGGCTAAGAAACCAAGAACGGCGGTAACCAGGGCGATGAGCGCCACTCTAGAACTAGACACGGGAAGGCTCTCCGCTTCACCATGGGGCACAGCGAATCATTCATCCGGCCCCTCATAGTAGAAAATCCAGGCCATGAAAGCGACGACCACAATCCCCACTACCGAGTAGATCACATACCTGTTGTCTGCGAACTGTACTGACGCCGAAAGCAACACTGCAAAAGCAGCCACTCCAATGAGAAGGGTTCGAATGCTGAACTGATGACCTGGCACAGCTCCCCTCTTAGAATGGAAACAAAAAGGCCCCGTAGTCTGGGGCAGGTAGACCACGAGGCCGGATGCTCAGAAAGGGGTAGTTTTCAGAGCTGCGCTCATCCTAGGGTGGGCATCTGGCGTGTCAAGGAAATTCAGCACCGTACGGAATTCGCCGGGTGTGCAACTGTTGCAAATCTGGAAATCCCTGCCATGTATGCACTTAGCTGGTGGGCACCCCCCGAAAAAACCCGCGATCTAGCTAGGCCGTCCCGAGGCCAAACTTTGCACCGTGCAAAATTTGACGCTTGCGGTTCGCGCGGCGGCTGAGTCCAAATTGGACACGGTGTCCAATTTGACGGTTGGAATCTTTCGCCAGACCAGCGGCTTTCCGCGCTGAAGCTCTACGCCAAGGACAAGCAGTTTCACGTTGCCCAACTGGAAGCGGAAGTAGCTATGGCGCAGACGCTTCCGCAGGCAATGAAGAAGGGGGACGTTAAGGCGGAGCGGAATGGGAAGACGTCCCGGTATGTGTTTTCCAAGTTGGAAAACCGCCTTTCAGCATCCGAGGTTGACCGATGGCGCAAGGTCGCTGAGATTCCTGCCAAGCAACGCTCCGAATACTACGCCAGCGAAAAACGCCCTACCCGCAGCGGAATTCTTCGCTGGTGGGACGGGAAGACAGTAAATGCCGAGCCGGTTGTTCAGTCGCATGATGCCGGCAGAGCGGGCCCCGCGGGGCTGCCTCGGTCGAATGATGCTACCGGTGTGAGGACTTCGTGGGATATAAAGATTATGGGTTTCTTCTTCACCGTTGACCTCGTTGAAACTATTCCCATCGAGTGTTCCCAACAAACTTCACTTCGCAAGCTGCCCCTCCCTGCCCGCTGCTTCCAGTGATCCGGTATTGGGCTCCGGTGGGTTCGTTAGTGATAACAACATCGAGTGTGGTCGCTTTGCTATCGAGCCACTTCTCGACCACCGGGAGCACTTCAGGAACTAGGCCGCCGGTGGTGCCAAACCAGTCGTAGAATTCTCCGACCTGGTAGAGCGGGTTGGTTTCGGTGGTCGACCATCGAAGTGGGGGCATCGAAAGTGCGTCACGCATCATTCGTTCGGCTTCGCTCTCAACGGTAGCTGTGCCCGGGGTCAACGTCGGTGGCGAAGACGGGCGGCTGAAGGCAACCAGCAGCCCAACCAGACAAACGGCGATGATGGCCAGCAACCCGACAACTGCGACGCGGAATCCTTGATTCGACATGAGTTCCCCTCATCCTGCTGACGTAGGTTGTTGTTCTCCGATCGCTTTTCAGAGAGCCTATTTCTTACGAAACGCAAATACGATGGCAGTACCAACAACCAGAAGCAAGACTACTGGAATTGCGACAATTGCAATAATGACCAAGAGTTCAACGGGACCTGGCATTTGCGACCAATCTACAGTGGAATCGAAGCATGGGTATTCAATCGAGATTTCCCATTTGGATTATTGATCCGCTGACTCAGCAATGCAGTTGAGCGACAGACTCGCCCATTCTGGCCGGTCTCCCGCTAGAACGCAATTTCCTCGCATCCATCCAAAACCAACGCCCCAGATTCGCCCCTGCTGCACGTTCGCGGGGTTCGGTGACTGTTGATACATGCCTGCGGTGAGGGTGTCAGAAGCGAGCTCAAAGCCTCGCCCCGTCAGTAACACCCCAGGTCACGAAAGAACGCCAACCGATCATGCCCCTTCGGCTGCCGAGGTAACTGCGGTTGCTTCACCTTCGGTCCTTTCGGTTTGTTGGTCGCTTCCAGATATCGAAGCACCGCTTCCCTCGACGTGTAGATCCGTCCGCCGATCCTAGTCGATTCGAGCTTCTTGCCATTCGACCCAACCTTCGACCAGCGGCGAACAGTCGCGTAGCAGAGCGGGCCCCGAGGGGCTACCTTATGTGAGGTTTGAGAAGCATGGACCAAGGGCGCAATCGCAACCAGGAGGTCTGTGGGAATGGGATCAGATGCACTGAAGCAGTTCGACCTGTTATTGAGCCAACAAGGGCCAAGACTTATAAGGACACTTGAGGGCAGAAATGGCGAACTGTTGAGAGTCGGTCAGCTCCTTTATGGAACAGCTGTCACACTTCGCCAGCGCGAATGGAAGACGCACGAAGCGATTTGGGGCCCTTGTTTGTTCTTGAACACAGCGGCGTACGATCTATCTGTCTTGATGCTTGAGTTCCTTAGGGATTCCGACGATTGGAAGCGTCGATTAATGATACGGTTCATGGCGCTCGTCTTGTACGAAACCGTTGACGACCTGCCCACGGTATTCGGAAAGGACTTCAGGGCCTCAATTTCGGCATTGAATCTAGATGGCAGACTTCACAGTTCCTTCAATACGGAACTAAAGAAGGTTTCTGCCTTCAAGACTTCGCACGGATCCGATCTCAAAGAAATTAGAACCATCTGTGCCGCCCATCGCGATCACGACGCGATATTGTTGCAAGAGACGATCGAGAACTTGGATTTGTTCAAAGTTGTTGAAACTGGAGTTCAGCTTGGGACCATCCTCAACGAGCTTGGAAGCTCCGCACAAGCAATAATCAAGGCGGCAAGCTTGGTGCGGCCACCAGAATCACCAACCGATTCAATCTCATAGCATGGAAAACCGGCGGAGCCCGCCGGGTTTTCTCAATGTTCTCGCAAGACCAAACGACTTACATTCATCGCGAGTAGGATCAGAGGGGTCACCTCGGTTTCTAGTGGCGCAGATAACTGATTGGCATCAAATGCCAAACGCTTCTCGCAGTCCCCTTCTCGCTTCCTGGTATCCCTCGTCCTGGTTGCTTTCTTCAGGGTTTGAATGTGGATCAGCCTCAGTGACGTCGCCGCTAGCAAACCGCTGCAGCGCCTCTCTGGTGGTGTAGACGAGACCACCAACCTTGGCCTTTTCGAGTCCCCGGTCGAACCACCCTTCGACTGTACATCGATGAACGCCAAACAGTTTGCAGACTTCGTTGACGTGTATCGGGTCTTCCTTGGCTAGATCGATCATTTCGAACCTCGCAGATTTCCATAAAGACAGAAGGTGGAACCACGGTTCCACCCTTTTCTAAGGGGGCAACAGTTGCCCCCTTTTCAAGTGTGCATTGTGCCCACTTGAGCAAAGGTTCGCTTTGGACCTTTGGTATGAATGAAAAGGGGGTCACCGCGACCCCCTTAGATCGGTCGTATTTGACACCAAACCCCGCCGGGGACAAAATGTGTGCTCTAAAAATACGGATTCTAAAAATACGGAGAAACAGAGTGCATCCCCGTGTCGGTGTGCGGTAGCCGTAAGGCCCGCGGGCACCGTATGCCTTAGAGCGCCGGTACGGGGATGCACTCTTTTGCTGCGCACACTACTGCGTGGCAAGAAAGGACAGACGCCATGTCTTCCACTTCTTTTCGTCCCCATTCGGATGCAAGGCGATTCCGTGTTGTCCAAGTCACATGGGAGCCAACCCTCGATTCGGTTTTAAATGGTCCGGGGCCATCTGCAGAGCTTCAGCGGAAAATATGGGAGGAGAAGCTCAGTGCCTTCCCATTGCCATCGCATCTTGTCGAGATTCCCGACAACGAAGACCTTTGGCCGTTCCAGGTAGATGAGCTCTCTGCCTCGCTTACGCGCAACAATGCGCTGAGGGCAGCTGCGGAACTGAACCGCGGTATCATCCTTGGAGCCGATTTCGAGCGATTCGCTCCACGGGAATGGTTCATCGTGATTGAGATGGGCTTCACTGAAACGAAAGAAGAAGAACCGGACTACGTGTACGAAGGACACGGTGTCGGTTACTTCGAGGGTGAGATGGTTACGCGGTTCCGACTAGTTGAGTGTACCGACGCGGAACGTGACCGTTACGGCGCTACTGATTACGTCACGGCTGCCCTTGAGCAATCCGCCGAGCTTGTGAAAGGGGGTGCCGCATGAGCAGTGTCGCCGACAATTTCACGGTCTACTTCATTGAAGACGAGCAAGGAAACGTGTTGCACCGTCGCCTCAGGAAGCACGAAGCCAAGACTCGCTGCAAGTTCTACAACCGCTACCGGGGGCGTTCACAGGGTAAGGCAAAGGTGGTACGACGGATTGCTGGTGTAATAGAGGGCAATTCCTAAGTTCCACGTGACGGGGGCCGGATGCACTTCACTCCGCGTGTTTTCGGGGTGGAGTGCACAAGCCCTCTCGAAGGATGCATGCATGCCAAGAAAAGCAGAGAGTCAACCTCAGGCGGATAAGAGGGCACTTGAAGACAACCAATCAGAAGAAATCTGCCCTACATGCCTCCAGGGTGAAAAATCAATGCGTCCCCATGAAGTCGCGAAGCTCTATAGGGTCGGCGTTGGAAAGGTCCACAACTGGATTCGCAGCGGCGAACTAGGGGCCATCAACGTGTCAACAAAGGTGCAACCTCGATACGTCGTTCTCGCGCATCATCGAGAAGCATTCGAAAGAGCTAGGGCAGCAAAGCCAATCATGGTGAAGCCTCGTCGCAACGGGCGAGCGTCAATTGCGGCGGGAATCAAGAACTACTTCGAATAGTCGGTTTGCATTAGGGGAGCCCCCTGCCCTGGGCTGTTCTGGGGCAGGGGGTTTCTTGATCGTCGCTTGCGATGCCCTCTAATCGCATCCGTACAGTCCAACACGCATGCGAGAGGGAATCATGACAAGCGAAGGACAGGAGTCTTACCGCCCCAGAGAAATCGCAACACGCTACCAAGTCGGAGTCACCAAGGTGCTTGGCTGGATCCGCAGCGGGCAACTCAAAGCAATTGACGTTTCCGCGACCGGAGACGGAACAAAGCCACGATGGCGAATCATGCAACCTGAAGTTGAAGCATTTGAGCAACGGCGTAGCTCAGGTGGCGCTGACCAGTCAAAGAGGCGTACGAAACGCAGGTCGATCGCGGAGGGCATAGAGGACGTTTTCGCATAGCTCTCGCTTTTCGACTTGCTCATCCATAGGGGCACTCTTTCACGATTCACACACAGGAGAACCAACCATGAAGGCTTGGGTATATCAGGACTCCGCTTCGAAGAAGAAGCACGGCGACAAGGCCCCTTGGTCGGTCGGCTGGTACGACAACGAAGGTTGTCGCCGAAAAAAGAAGCTCGGGCTTAAGACGGCCGCCGTGAAATACGCTCGAAAATTGGAAGGGCAGTTTGCGGCCGGGCTATACGAAACGGAGGCTCGCACTTCGTGGGATGCCTTCTGCGAAGAGTACAAGGCAAAGGTACTCGACGTCATGGAGCCCAACTCCAGGCAGGCGATGCAGCATTGCATTGACCATTTCGTTCGCATCTGCAAACCAACGGCCATGCGACGAATCAACAACCGAACCATCGATGAATTTGCCGCCAAGCGTAGGGTCGAAGGGCGCTCAAGGTCCAAGCCTTTGTCAAGCGATGCTCGTAGGGGTAATTCGAGAAAAGCCGATCGAACTGGCCCGCGTATCTCCCCCGCCACCGTAAACAAAGAGCTGCGACACATCCGAGCAATGCTCCGCAAGGCACACAAGTGGGGGCACCTAACGGAGGTTCCTCAATTCGAATTCGTTCGGGAACCTGAAAAGCTGCCCACCTACGTCAGTCCAGAGGACTTTGATTCCATTTACCAAGCTTGCGAACTCGCTCGCTTGCCGGCGGATCAGCCCTATGGCGCTGCGACTTGGTGGCGCGCGTTGCTTGTGCTGGCATATATGACAGGCTGGCGGATAAACCAAATGCTCCTGCTACGACGAGAAGACGTAAATCTAGAAGCCGCTCAGGCAGTCACTCGAGCGTCCGACAACAAAGGTAAGCGAGACGCAGTCATCCCCCTCCACCCACTTGTCGTCGAGCATCTGGGCCTGCTAACGAGCTTCTCTCCGATGATGCTCCCTTGGAACTACAACCGCCGAACTCTATATCACGAGTTTCAGCGGATCCAAGAGCAAGGCGGGGTTAGAGCTCCTGACGGCAAGCAGCGGTTTGGATTTCACGATCTGCGGCGCGGGTTTGCCACGATGAACGCGGACCGTTTGACGGCCGATGCTTTGCAATCGCTGATGCAACACCGCAACTACGAAACGACGAAGCGATACGTCAATATGGGGCGCCAGTTGAGACCTGCCATCGAACAAGTCTTCGTGCCTGAAATTAAGATCGTGAAGCTGGCCAACTGATATCGCTGTGGAGACTTATTGGAGACTTGCGTCCAACGCTGTTTCGAGTTCCGCCTCAGAACACTCCACAAACCCAGGAGCCAAAAGAAGATGCGAGAGGGGGGACTCGAACCCCCACGGGTTTCCCCACTGGATCCTAAATCCAGCGCGTCTGCCAATTCCGCCACTCTCGCGTGATGGGATACTGACCTGGCATCCGTCGGTCGCCTGATTCTAGCAAGTGACCAATCATCGCAACAATGCTAGTGAGTCCCGACTTACTGCGCGGGAAATAGGGACTACGAAGGGCTCACGTTCTCGATATCATGTGGATGGATCCCGGGGCCGGCGGTCGATAAGGGCTAGCAAATGGGCGAGAAGATCACCAAGACGGATGAGCAGTGGCGCAGCGAACTCACGCCGGAACAATATGAGATTGCCCGGATGAAGGGCACCGAGCGACCGTTCACTGGCGAGTACAACGACAACAAACGCGATGGGAAGTATCTCTGCGTTTGCTGTGGGGAAGAGCTGTTCGACTCGGCCGACAAATTCGAATCAGGCTGCGGCTGGCCCAGTTTCACCGCGCCGGCGAGCCCGGAGAACGTGGAGACACAGTCTGACAATTCTTATGGAATGCGGCGTATCGAGGTTTTATGCCATCGATGCGATGCCCACTTGGGGCACGTGTTCGACGACGGCCCTCGGCCCACAGGCTTGCGATACTGCATCAACTCCGCATCGCTGAAATTCAAGCAGAGCGAATAACAACGGCCACTACCATGCTTGGGCACGTTTGAACGTGCGGCAAATCTGGAATACTTCGGCCGCGGCGACCCCTGCCTGGGCACCTCGGGCAGCAATCTGCCGATCCATAAGCTGAGCCAGCGGGGTGAAGTTCGTATCTCCCGCCCTGGCAAGCTGGCTTTTGTGGCACGCCATCATCCGGCGCTTGATATCCACATGGTCACTGATGTCGATGAACAACCCGGGTTCGAAGTCGCCCATGTTCACGGTGTCCATCCACCATAGTGCGGGCGGAGCTTGCAATGGCGAACTACTCGTCTTGTGGCCGGGCGAAGCAGCAAACCAACTTGACGACTCGGCGATTGCGGCGGCGGCACAGTGGTCCGGGTGATAATCCTGTTTGCTGTGAGCCAGAACCAACGTGGCTTTGAATTTGCGGTAGGTCTCAACCAGCTTTCGGCGTGTCGGTTTTTCATCCGCCAACTCGCCGTCGTCAAAGCCAAGCCAGTAGAATGAAGCCCCCAGAAGCTTGGCTGCTTTGGCTGCTTCGCGTCGACGCACTGCCCCGAGATCTTTGATCTTCTTCGAGGGTTGCCCCTTGTCCCCACGGCACATGACCGCCACGGCAATCTTAGCGCCATCTTCGAAGGCTCTGGCAAGCGTGCCCGCACACAAGAGTTCTGCATCGTCCGGATGAGCAACCACTGCCATCACGTGTTCACCTGCAAAATTGAATCTGGGCATATGATGCTGCTCCTGAGATTCTTGCGAATTGATTCACCGGGAGTTAGCGCAGACCAATCCGCGGTTCTTGTGCGACATTCTCGGCCATCGACAGTACCGCGTCTGAGTGAGTACGCATCAACGACGCCGGACATGTCGCGGTCAGAGGTCCATGCAGCACCCGTCGTACCACACACGACTGCCAGGGACGGTTGCAGTAGAACCGCAGCGACTTGGCAGCAAGAATCTCCTTCATCCCCACCGTAACGGCACGACGAGGCACGATGCTTATTTCCCCGCCGACGGTAACGGAATTGATTGTTCTCGTCTCGGGTGCGAGCGAGAGAATTCGCGTCGGGCGTGAGGCGAATTCCTCGACCGAGCAGCCTTCCCCGTCTTCCGGAGGTTCGTTGAACGCCATGTGGCCGTTGATTCCGATTCCGCCGAAACAGATGTCCACTCCGCCCTGATCTTCGATCCAACTTGTGAGCCTGGACGGATCGGTGGGGGCCGGCACCATACGGTTCTCCGGCGGTGGAGCCAACGAGGGATCAAGACGGTCGTAAAAGAGTCGGTTCAGGTAGCCTCGGAAACTGAGCGGGTGATTATCATCAATCCAGCGATCCTCGTCGGTCAGATACTCATCCATGGCGATGAACGTCACATCGCGCAAGGAGACGCGGCGTTCGTTGATCGCCGCTGCAAGCAGCGGGTACTGGTCCACTGGGCCGACGGGGATGATGAGCACGGCCTTCGACTGCTTGTCGAGCAGCGTCTCAATCGCGGCAAGCATTGTATCGGCCATGTCGCGAGCCACACTTTGGGCGTCTTCGACGACACGTACGTCGACCGGTTGGCCCGTGCCCAATTCGGCACGTGAAACACGCAGATACTCCGGCCATAAGTCAGCCATGATGGATCTCAGAACTTAACGGGGGCACCCGAAGCGATCGACTCTTCAGCGGCCAGGCACATCGCGACCGACCAACGACCATCTGTCCCAGAGGCAGCCAACGGACCGTTGTCACGCACGGCACGGACCATCATGGCGATTTGGTCTTCGAGTTCGAAGACTTCACCCGTGATGCGATCGATGGCAATTTCGTTGACTGCCTGGCCGTCGAAATGCTTCAGCCAAAAACTGGGATGCCGGGTGCGATCTTTCGCTCCGCTCCAACTCGCCCACAGGGCTCCCTTGGTGCCGGTAAGCTTCACGGTTTGGTGATGTTCAAACCCGCCCAGCGTCTGCGAGACCACGGCATACGCGTCACCGGGAAAGCGAACGGTCGCGGTAAAGTTGTCGAGCAATTCAGGGTGACCGCTTTGCAGTGAGCTGCCTTGGGCAAACACCGACACCGGCTCGCCCACCGTGGACAGGTACCATCGGGCCAGATCGAAGAAGTGAATCGGCTCTTCGAGGACCCAACTTCCAACGCGTTTTACATCGTAACGCCAGCTCTGCGAACCCTGCCGGTAGGGATTGCGAAACAATTCAATCAGCGCGTACTTGGGTTCTCCAATGGCGCCCTCGTCAACAAGCTCCTTTACCTTGTGCCACAACGACGAGAGCCGAAGTTCGTGCCCCACGGCAAGTAGTCGCCCATTCTCCCGGGCCAAGTCGATAATATGGTCGCAGTCCGCAACGTTGATCGCCATTGGCTTTTCAAGAAGCAGGTGTTTCCCGGCCTGTAGGGCGGCGCTGGCTGCCTGTAGGTGCAGGTCGCTTGGTAAGACGATATCGATAACGTCGATATCGTCGCGGGCAACGAGTTCCTGGTAATCCCCATGAGTCTCGCACTCGGGATGCGCCTTTTTCGCCTCCGTTCTTGAGGCATCGCTCCGCGCCGCAACGGCCACTAACCGTGCACCCTCGGTTGTGGCGATGGCCTGGGCATGATGGCTGCCCCATGCTCCGTAGCCGATCAGTCCAAAGCGAACTTCTTTCACAGGTGCTCTCCGTCGAATTCTCAATAATCGCGATCATCGTGTCAGAATCGATTCGACTTCGCAACGGCTCCGGCGCACAATGTCGAAAACTTCCCCCCAGGAAACAGCTAAGAAAAACGAACTCATACGAGACGATCACTCACGATGGAAATGTTCTTAGACAGTGCCAAAATCGATGAGATCAAGTACGCGCTCGAACATTGGGATATTGACGGACTAACGACAAATCCACGGCACATCCAAGCGGCGGGGCAACCCCACGAAAAGATTATCGATGAAATAGCCGAGCTCTTTGCTGGAACGGACAAACCCGTGAGCGTAGAGGTCAACCCACGGCTGACTGGGGTCAGCGACATGGTTGCGGCCGGAAAAGCGCTAGCCCAGAAGTCGTCCAACTTTGTGGTGAAGGTCGGAGCCAGCGAAGCCGGGTTCGAGGCGATTCGGCAGCTTACCGCCGAAGGCATTCCTACCAACGCCACCTTGGTGTTCCACGCCGCGCAAGCATGGCATGCTGCCCGGTGTGGCGCGACGTATGTCAGTCCTTTCCTGGGCTGGAAGGAAAGCCATGGGGACGGGGCCGAAACGCTCATTGCAGAAATCTTCACCATGCTGCAGATACATGGCTACCCCACGCAGATTATTGCCGCGGCCGTGCGCAACAGCCGACAGATCGGCATCGCGGCGCAAGATGGGGCACACTGTGCCACGGCCGGCATGGATGTTTGGCGGGAGAGCTTTCGTAGCCCCTATACCGACATGGGCCACCACCTGTTCGGCGCAGCGTGGGATGCTACTGAGAGAGAGCAAGACGACTAGTCGGCAGCCGAAGGTATTGCGGTGCAGAAACCATCTACGATTGAACTACAACCTCGTTGGTACGACGGGGTAACCGGTTATCAGTGGCTTGTCCTGGTGATCGCCTCGCTGGGCTGGATCTTCGATGTGTACGAAGGGCAGATCTTCGTCGCCTGTATGGCCGAGGCGATGCCGGAACTGGTTCCCGAGGGTACCGCTGCCGAGCGAGTAGATTCTTACAACAAGATCATCTTCGCCTCGTTCCTGGTGGGAGGTGCCGTTGGTGGTGTGTTCTTCGGGATGCTCAGTGATCGCATCGGTCGCGTTCGCACGCTGAGCTATACGATCCTCATGTACTCGGCTTTCACTTGCCTATCTGCCTTGGCGAACACCTGGTGGCAAATGGCGGCGTTACGCTTTCTGGTTGCCATCGGCGTGGGGGGAGAATGGGCCGTGGCAAGTTCGATGGTGGCCGAAGTATTCCCGCAACGAGCCCGGGCGTGGTCGCTGGCCATCTTTCACGCCTCCAGCGTGCTGGGAACCTACCTGGCAATTGCGGCCGGTGTGTTCGTGGTTGGCAACCCGAACATCGGCTGGCGATGGGGGTTTGCCATTGGAGTACTTCCGGCGCTGCTCATACTCTGGATTCGCCTCAGTCTTCGAGAACCGGAGAGCTGGCAAGCCGCCCGAACGCGAGACGCAGAGAGTCAGAAAGCCGAGCTGGGGCGTATTAGTGCCTTGTTCCGCCCACCCGAACTTCGGCACATGCTGGTCGGCGTCGGGTTGGCCGCGGTGGGGTTGGCGACGTTTTGGGGAGTTCACGTATATGGTAAGAACCTGATGCGGCAGGCGCGGCAAGCGGAAATCATCACTCAAGCCGATGCCGGCTCCAGCCCCGAAGCGATTGCGAACGTGGAACAGGCCAATGCTTCGTCCTTAAAGAACTGGGAGATGCTGGGCATGTTCCTGGTCACCACCGGCGGCGGCATCGGGCTCGTTTCGTTCGGGCCGATTTGCGAAGGGATTGGTCGCCGGGGGGCGTTTCTGTTCTTTCACCTGGGCGGATTGGTTTCAGCGCTGCTTGCGTTTCAGGTGTTCGCCAACTCGTCGACTTTCGTGCTGATGGTTGTCTTGCCGGTGTTTGGTTTCATGACGTTGGGGATGCACGCCGGGTACGCGGTCTATTTCCCAGAGCTTTTCCCGACCAAGCTCCGCGGGACCGGGGCCGGATTTTGCTTCAATTTTGGACGTATCGTGGCGGCCCCCATTCTCATCCTCGTGGGATGGCTGCAAAGCGACCAAGGTTTTTCCGTCGACAATGCGGCATCGTTACTGAGTTTGCTATTCATTTTCGGTGCCGTGCTGTTGCTGGCGGCACCGGAAACTCGAGGGCAAGCGCTGCCCGAGTAACGACTACTCCCGCCGAACTCCGCTGGGAAGTTTCGCAGGGTCCCGCACCGGGTAGATCAACGTCCAGGCTTTCGGAATGCCCGCTTGAAAGTCCTCGATCTGCCCGAGAAGCCGGTCGACAATCTGAGGGTGGTCCGCGGCGACGTTGTTTTGTTCGCCGGGGTCTCGGCTGAGGTCGTACAGTTCGGGCTCTGGCAACGATTGAAGGCGATGGCCTATGTGCAGCTTCCAATCACCATCGCGTGTGGCGGTAACCTTGTCGGTTTGCACCCAATAGAAAGGTGCAGCGCGCTTGAACTCCCCTTCCCCGCTCAACAGGGGCCAAATATTTTGCCCATCATGAATGCGCTCATCGGGCAAATCGGCACCAGCCAAAGCTGCGAAGGTGGGAAAGAAATCCAGGGCGATACAAGGCGTATCGACAACGCGACCTGCCGGAATCTTCTCGGGCCACCGTGCAACCAGAGGCACTCGAACACCACCTTCATAGGACTCACGGATGCGCCCTCGCAAACCGCCGGTGTCTCCGCCAACACTCATGGGGCCATTGTCGCTGGTAAAGACAACCAGCGTGTTTTCGCGAAGTCCCAGGTCGTCGATGGCGGCCAGCAGCCTTCCGGTTTGTCGATCGAGATGTTCAATGGCGGCTTCATAGGTGGTAAGTCCCTCGCGCTGTGCACCCTCGGGCAAGGTGATCGGGGGATGCGGCAAGGTGTGGTTGAAGTAAAGGAAGAATGGCTGTTCGCGGTTCTCGCGAATGAAATCGATGGCCCGCTTCACAAGCCGCTCGGTGATGTTGCCGACGCGATCGCCGGGCAGACGCTCGATAATCTCTTCGTCGCGATACAAAACCGTAGGCAGCATGTCCATGCTGTAAGGCAATCCCAGATAGTGA
Organism: Pirellulales bacterium; assembly: GCA_965227275.1. Lineage (GTDB taxonomy): Bacteria > Planctomycetota > Planctomycetia > Pirellulales > JAEUIK01 > CAZNXE01. Next base: position 5,644,821 of record CBDDFU010000001.1, read on the forward strand.
TCGAACCCGTGCCGTGTGGGCAGGTACTTGATTTGATCTCCCAGGTGCCATTTCCCCACGGCCAGCGTGGCGTAGCCTCGGTCACGCAATAGTTCCGCCATGGTAATCTCGTCCTCTGGGATACCCGAGGGGCCATCGGGGCGGAGTACATCGACGATTCCGGTACGAAACGGTTGCCGCCCGGTAAGAAAGGCCACGCGAGAGGGGCTGCAGACCGTGTGCGCAACATCATATTGCGTCATGCGGACACCCTCGGCCGCCAATTCGTCGATCGCTGGTGTCCGGATGTTCGTGTTTCCGTAGCAGGCCAAGTCGCCGTAGGCCAAATTGTCGGCCCAAATCCAGACAATGTTCGGCGGAGAAGTAGCAATATCATTTGCCGGGAGCAAGTGACCATTCATCGCGCTACATACAACGAGCAGACAGATTGCAATCGCGCTTCGTTCAATCGGTTTTCGCATGAAGTACCACGTGCGTTCTAAGAGAGCTTGATTGCGAGCATTATTCCTGCCACCGTTTCCAGGACAGCCCGGGTTTATCGACACGGAATTGGACGATGCGACAATGTTCCACTTCGGTGACATAAGCCGTGCGGCCATCGGGCCCTCCGAAACAGATATTCGATGGCCTGGCCCCAAGAACGTCGGTCTCGCGAAGTAATTTCCCATCAGGCGTGATCTTGGCCACGGTCCCCTTGCCGTGTCGCGTGATGTAGAGATTTCCGTCCACATCACAACGCATACCGTCAAACCCGTGATCTGGGAACTTCATGACAAGCTGCTTGTTGGAAAGATCGCCCCCCGGTTCAACGTCGAATGACCAGATATTTCGCTGCACGCTTTCATTAACAAACAAAGTGCGCCCGTCGGGGCTAAGCTCAATCCCGTTGGTCGTACCCATCTCGCTTGCCACGCGGCGGACATTGCCCTCGGTATCGATTCGCCAGATCTGCCCGGTGTCCTTGTCCCAAGCGGGGTCGCTCGCGTAGAGGGTGCCGTCGGCCGCAATGGTCAAGTCGTTCGGTTGATTCATGCCCTCGTCGTGAGCGAACACGCGGAGTTGCATGTCGCTTGCAGAGATCCGAAATATGTTGTGATTCACATAGTCTGCGATGAACATGTCGCCTTGCCGGTTGAAGCGGATGCCGTTTCCGACGCTCGTGCCCGGCAATCGGATCGCAACTTCCGTCTCGCCGTCTGGCGTAACACGCCCAATCGTGCCCTGGTCCTGAAGGTTTACGGCGTAGATCATCCCAGCAGCATCACATGCAGGGCCCTCGATCCCGGTGGTAAACTTGTTGTCGGCCGTGAGCGGAGTCGCCACGAACAGGTCTTCACCAGCAGCCGACGAAACAATGAATAAGGCCTGTAGTAAGATCGTAGTTCGGAACATCACGCTCTCACTATTCGAGGAATCCGCTAAAGAAGGAATGTCAGGAATTGTCGGTGTGGCGGGGGAGGATAGAGGCCAGACTGGCAGTATAAGGTCGGCCTGTAGCCACCGCAAAAACGACGGAGACCTCCAAGCAAGGGAAGCTTTTGATTCCGGGTACTCCATGAACTACGATCGTGGCACCTCCTGGCTTTCCGGAATGCAACCAACCGTCCTCGGTGGAGAATGACATGCGAGCGATTTGCAACGTGAGTTCTGGCACACAGATTCGATTGAGCAGCCTGGCAATTGCTTGCCTGGTGACGATGATGCCGACGTGGTCTGGCTCCGCACAAGGAGCCGAGAAGTACGTTCGCTTCGAAGCCGACGGTGACATCGGCTATGGAGTCGTCGAAGGCGACAAGATCAGAAAGATCGACGGCGATCTGTTCGGCGACTGGAGCAAGACCGAAGATGTTCTCGAACTTGACGAAGTCACCATCCTCGTCCCGACGGTGCCGACGAATGTAATCGCTCTGGCCGGAAATTACCGCGACCACTTGGGAGATCGACCTGCCCCGGAGACGCCTGAGCCGTTCTTCAAGACCCCCGCCTGCCTGCAGCACCACATGGGCCCCGTCGAACTGCCAAAGGATGCAGGTGAAGTGCACTATGAAGCCGAGTTGGTCATCGTGATTGGCCGCGAGGCGAAGGATGTATCCGTGGAAGATGCCTTGGACTACGTCCTGGGCATTACCTGCGGCAACGACATTAGCGCGAGGGTCTGGCAGCGGAACGATGTTCAATGGTGGCGGGCGAAGGCATCCGATACATTCGGCCCCTGCGGCCCCTACATCGCTTCGGGCATTGACTATAACAATCTTGATATGGAACTTCGCGTGAATGGCGAGACGCGGCAAAAGACCAACACGAAGAATCAGGTTCATAATGTCGCCGAGACCGTGAGCTTCATCAGCCACCATGTGACCTTGCAGCCCGGCGATTTGATCTTCACCGGAACCCCCGGGAAGACGAAGCCCTTGCACGCCGGCGATGTCGTAGAGGTGGAGATTGAAGGCGTGGGGGTATTACAGAATCCTGTGAAGTAGCCCGGGGAAGGTTGGGTCCGCGGCGATTCTCTCAATAGGTGAGGCATGGACAAGATTCGAATCGGTCAGATCGGGGTTGGTCACGCACACGCCAATGGCAAGATGGCCGTCTACCGCGAGTCTCCCGACTTCGAAGTGGTGGGTGTCGTGGAAGGTGATCCGGATCTTCGCCACGCCGCGCAAAGCCGTGCGACCTATCGCGACCTGAAATGGATGACGCAGGAGCAATTGCTCAATGTACCGGGGCTGAAGGCCGTTGCGGTGGAAACGCGTGTGGCTGATCTCCTGCCGACCGCCGAGACCTGCATCAATGCCGGCATGCATATCCACCTGGACAAGCCGGCGGGCACGTCGCTACCGCACTACAAACGCGTCTTGGATGCTGCCGCCCGACAGCATCTGCTTGTGCAGATGGGTTACATGTATCGCTATAACCCGGCGGTACTACTGATGCGCGACTTTTTGAGTAAGGGATGGCTCGGCGATCCCTTCGAAGTGCATACCGTGATGAGCAAGGTTGTTTCGCCACCCAGTCGCAGCGGGTTGGCTGAATTCTCCGGCGGAATCATGTTCGAATTAGGGTGCCATATTACCGATCTGGTGATCGGTTTGCTCGGCGAACCCGATTCGGTGACGGCCTTTCACCAACACGCCTCATCCCTAGATGACGGGCTCGAAGACAATATGCTGGCCGTGCTGAGCTATCCGAAGGCTCTGGCTACAGTGAAGTCTTCCGCCATGGAGGTCGAAGGGTTTTCTCGCCGGCAGTTTACCGTTTGCGGAACCGAAGGGACGTTCCATATCCAGCCGCTCGACCGGCCGGATGCTCAGGTTGCACTTTCTCAGAATCGCGAGGGCTATCGTCGGAACTATCAAACGGTCCCCTTTGGCGACTACCCTCGTTATGTTGGCGATGCTGCGGACATGGCGAAGATCATTCGTGGTGAAAAAGATTCCGACTACCCATACGACCACGACTACGCGGTGCAGGCTACGATTCTGCGGGCCTCGGGTATGCCGCTGGACGTATAGCGGCACTGCCAAACTTCATTCCGCATCATTGCGCAGCTCGGCTGGCACCTCGAAGCCAAGCTCGTGCATCAAGGCTCGATAGTCTTCTGGACGGTTGATATTTCGCAGGCTTTGCAACTGCGGGTCGATGTCCAAGAAGTGGTGGCCATCCACGAAGCGAACGTCGATCTTTTCGAGAAGCGCGCGCATGCTGAGATGCCCTTCGCTTAGCTGCCTCTTAACCGTCGCCAAAACCTGCGCACGGTAAACCGCCACCAGGGGATGCGGCTTCCCCGCTACAACCGGCACGGCCGCATCGTGGGTGTCCAGCAAGGATACGAGACGCCTCACGAACGACGCCTTTAGCAGCGGCACATCACAGGCTACCACCATCGCGCAAACGTCCTTCGCCTCCAACGAAGAAAGCCCCGCGGCAAGTCCCTCGAGGGGGCCCTGATCGGGATTGCGATCGTGCGTAATTCGCACGTTCGGACCAAGCGGAGGTAGCTTCTGGCCTTTTGATGCCACGACGACAACTGGCGATAACTCTTCGGCGAGCATCTCAGCCAAGTGCTGCAGTACGGTTTTGCTTCCCATCGGAAGCCATGCTTTGGGCATGCCCATTCGCCGGCTTTGCCCTCCACATAGCACGATTGCAGCCTCAGTAAGTTGATTCGATTTACTACTGGGCATCAGTGCAAGTGCTTCTGCTGGAGAATGGACAAATTATATACCGGCAGTGTGACGCAATATCGCGACACTCCTTGAGAATCGCATACGATTTGCCTACGCTTGCCCACCCGATGTGGTGGAATCATAGACCATAGTACCTGACCAGTTCGCCAATTTTGGTACATTGGCGGTTGCCGGAAAAGGAACGATTTCTACGATTAGGACGGTCAAGTTGCGGTTCTTTACGCTCATATTCAAGAACGTAACACGAAGACGAGTACGTTCGGGTTTGACGATTACCGGCATGGCGATCGCTGTAGCGGCTGTGGTCGCTTTGGTTGGCGTTGCCGATGGCTTCAAGCGTTCCTTTTTGGAACTTTATCAGGGTCACGGCGTCGATATTGTAGTCGTAAGGTCTAGGGTTGCCGACCGAATGACAAGCGTATTGGACGCCTCGATGGCTGATCAGATTGCACAGATCGACGGAGTGGAGGTTGTCGAGCCGACGCTCATGGACGCCGTTTCGTTCGAAGAGGACGGATTGTACGGAGTCGTGGTGCAAGGACTCCGACCAGGCACCGAGCTGACCAGCGACCACAAATTGGTGGACGGACGAAATCTCGAGGCCGGCGACACTCGGGTGGTCATGCTGGGTCGAATCCTGGCAGACAGCCTGAACAAGAAGGTCGGGGACGAAGTGGAGATCTACGAAGAAGAGTTCTTCAAAGTCGTCGGGATTTACGACCGCTTCAACATCTTCGAAAACGGCGCCATGCTGATGCCCATCGCAGATCTCCAACAGCTATTGGGGCAGCAAGGTTACGTGACAGCCTTCAATGTCATGGTCACCGACGGTGCTGACGCAGAGCTGATCCGTAGCACGGTCAACAAGATTGACGCGGCATGCGTGGGGGCTTCGGCGATGGCTACCGAGGACTACGTCGGAACCGACGCCAAAATTCAGGGCGCCACGGCCATGGCCTGGACCACCTCGTCGATCGCGCTGATCATCGGGGCCATCGGCATGCTCAACACCATGCTGGTGTCGGTGTTCGAAAGAACGGCCGAGATCGGCGTGCTCCGCGCTATCGGGTGGCGTAAATGGCGAATCGTTCGCATGGTGATGCTGGAATCGTGCTTGCTGTGCCTCATCGGCGCTTTGGTTGGCACCGTTCTTGCTTTGCTATTAACCAACATGCTAAGTCGACTTCCATCCTCCAGTGCAATCGTCAGCGGTGACGTCGCCCCTCTGGTTATCGTGCAGGGCGTCGTCATCGCGTTTTCGATTGGACTGCTGGGGGCAACCTATCCTGCGTATCGGGCAGCTACGCTCCTTCCCACGGAAGCAATCAGGCACAATGGATAGATCGCAACCATCAACAAGTAGTGACGAGACCTTCTCCTCGTCGGGTGATTCCGCTGACGGATTTCCACTGCAGGGTGCGGGTTCGCGCGGCCGGAGTGCCAACTGCTTGTCGGAGATATTCAGGCTTCGCGCCGAGACAAACCCCGATCGAACGGCCTTCTACTATTTGATAGATGGCGAAGAGGATTGCCTTTCCGCGTCGTACAAGGAAATTGACCTTAGGGCCCGTGCAATCGCCGCACAACTGCAGCAGGCTGGGGCCGCAAACGAGCGTGCGTTGCTGCTTTACGATTCCGGATTGGAATACATTGCCGCCTTGGCCGGTTGCTTCTATGCCGGGACGGTCGCGGTGCCCGTCTATCCGCCCGACCCCATGCGAATGGCACGCATGGGGCCACGGTTACAGGCCATTGCGTCCGACTGCGGCGCACGTTTTGTGTTGGGGGTCGAAGAAGATCTCGAACGGTCGGCTCCCCTGTTGGACACTATTCCTCAGATTGATCGACGGCTGTGCACCGATCAGATCGATACGTCGCTGGCCTCCCAGTGGACGCAACTTCCACAATCACGAGAAGACCTGGCTCTGCTGCAATACACTTCGGGGTCAACCGATACCCCCAAAGGGGTCATGGTTCGGCACGGCAATTTGCTAACCAACCTTTCGCAGATCGAGGAGAGACTCGATGTGGTGGACGCTGTGGGCGCAACCTGGTTGCCGCTCTACCACGATCTTGGGCTCATCGGCTGCGTATTGCAGGCCTGGTACAGTGGCCGCGCGATGGTGGTGATGTCCCCCGTTGCATTCTTCCAGCGACCCGTTCGCTGGTTGCGGGCGATTTCGAAATATCGGGTTACAACCGCCGGCGCACCGGACTTTGGCTACGACCTTTGTGTCCGACGCATCAAGCCGGAAGAAGTTGCCGATTTGGATCTTAGCTGCTGGCAAATCGCGGCCAGTGGGGCAGAACCCGTTCGTGCCGAAACCATCGAACGTTTCGTCGAAAAGTTTGCTCCGTACGGAGTTCGGCGAGAGATCTTCTGCCCCTGCTATGGATTGGCCGAGGCAACGTTGATGGTTGCGGGCACAAAACCGAATTCCACCGGGTTGATCTGCCATTTCGATGCCGCCGCATTGGCCGCAGGCAAAGCTGTGCCGTGCGAAGGTGACTCAACGACCGGAACTTCGCGATCACTGATCCGCTGCGGTCAACCTACGCAAGGAGAGCAGATCGCCATTGTCGACCCGGAATTGGGTGTCGAGCTCACCGACTCGTGCCTGGGTGAAGTTTGGGTCTGTGGACCAAACGTTGCCGCGGGCTACTGGAATCGACTTGAACTAAGCGAAGCCACGTTTGGCGCCTATTTGCCCGACGGTCGTGGTCCTTTCCTGCGTACAGGCGATATCGGGTTCCTTCGCGACGGCGAGCTCTTTCTCACCGGGCGACTGAAAGACCTGATCATCATCGCCGGCAAGAACCACCATCCCGAGGACATCGAACGTACGGTTGAGCAAAGCCACGAGGCCCTGCGACCCTACGCCGGGGCTGTATTTTCGGTCGAACACGAAGAACGCGAACGGGTAATCGTCATCCACGAGGTTTCTCGTCCGAAACAGCAGGATCTCGATTTGATTCTCGACGATATTCGCCGAGACGTTTACAACGCTCACGACATCGTGGTCGACGGGGTTGTGCTCATCCAGGCAGGCACGCTCCCCAAGACGAGCAGTGGCAAGGTACAACGCCACGCCTGTCGCGAATACTTCGAAAACGAACGCTTGTCCGTGCTTCGCCAGTGGAAGGCCCCTTGTTTTGAAGCAAGTGATTCGGAAGAAGATTGTGCAGAATACGTGCCGCCGAGAACGGAGCTCGAGGCGACCCTGGCTGATGCCTGGGCTGAAGTATTCGGGTTGGAACGTGTGGGCATGGAAGACAATTTCTTTTCGTTGGGAGGCCACAGCCTTCTGGCCACGCAGCTCGCGGCTCGACTGGAGCCGAAACTTGGGATTACCCTCGACGTGAGTGAACTGCTGGATTATCCAACCATTGAGCAGCTGGCAACACGCATCGCTACCCTGCAACAGGAACTAGAAGACGAGGAGGCCCTCTTGCTCGAACGCCTGGAGTCGATGTCCGACGACGAGGCAGCCGCCCTTTTGGCAGAGCAAACCGGCACCAACATAATGATGAACGAGACACAACCTCAGAAATTCGACTACCTCATCATCGGCGCCGGACCTGCCGGCCTGCAATTGGGGTACTTCCTACAACGGGATGGACGTGATTACGCCATCTTGGAACGTGGCGAGGGGGCCGGCACGTTCTTTCGCCAATACCCGCGTCATCGCATGCTGATTTCGATCAACAAGATCTACACGGGCCACGACGATCCCGAAGTGAATTTGCGGTGGGATTGGAATTCACTCCTCACCGACGAAGCCATGCACCGCTTCACCAAGTACAGCAACGAGTACTTCCCCAAGGCCGACGCACTCGTCGAGTACTTGGAAGATTTCGCAAAAGAGACGGAACAGAACGTCCACTACAACGCCGATGTGGTGAACATCTCGAAGGAAGATCAACTCTTTCGCGTCAAGTTGGCCGACGGACGTGAGTACATCTCTCGCGTTTTGGTGATGGCAAGTGGATGCCACAAACCGTTTGTACCCGATGTGCAAGGGATTGAACTGGCCGAAAACTATGCCGACGTGTCGGTCGATCCGAACGACTTCCTGGGTCAGCGAGTGTTGATTCTTGGCAAGGGCAACTCCGCGTTCGAAACCGCCGACAGCCTCATGGCGGTCACGTCAATCACGCATCTGGTCAGCCCCGAAACGGTGAAGATGGCATGGCAGACTCACTTCGTTGGTCACCTGCGGGCCGTGAACAACAATTTCCTGGACACCTATCAGCTCAAGTCTCAAAACGCCTTACTCGATGCTACCGTCGAATGCATTCGCAAGGTCGGCGACCACTACGAGGTGGACTTCACGTACGCACATGCGTCAGGCGAAGTGGAGACGATGCCCTACGATCGCGTCATCGTCTGCACGGGCTTCCGCTTCGATCACTCGATGTTCCACGAATCGTGCCGTCCGGAGCTTGTCCATAACAATCGCTTTCCTTCCCAGACAAGCCGGTGGGAATCGACCAATGTACCGGACTTGTACTTTGCCGGTGCGTTAATGCAGGCTCGAGACTTCAAAAAGAAACAATCGGCATTCATTCACGGTTTCCGCTACAACGTCCGCGCATTGGGCCGTATGTTGGCAGCCACTTACGAAGGTGCCCCGCTCGAATACACGGAGCTCCCACTTGACCCTGTTATGGTTGCCGAACATATCTTGAACCGTATCAACGGAGACTCCGCACTGTGGCAGCAAACAGGATTTCTGGGCGACCTGATAGTTGTCGATCGAGAAACGAACACGGTCCGCTATTACGACGAGTTGCCGGTCGACTTCATGCACGATAGCGACTTTGGCAGCGACAAGCCTTATTTCATTCTGACGATGGAATTCGGACAAGACCGCATCAATACCGAGCCGAACGTCTTTGCGATCTCCCGCGTTCACAAAGACGACGCTTCGAATGCCGACCAGAGCACGGCGATCCACCCCATCTTAAGAGAGTACAAGGGTGGCCAGAAGATTTCCGAGCACCATGTCATCGAAGATTTGATGGCCGTGTGGAATGAGCCGGTGCATCGGGATCCACTCATCGAGCATTTGGAAAGTACATTGCGCGACTCGCGTCCAGATTTCCACATTGCCATGGACCAAACGAAGGATCATGCCAGTGCTCCCGCCCAAACACGTTGAGCGTGCCGAGCGGCTATCACCGGCAAAACGGGCACTGCTCGAACGATGGAAGGCCGAACGCGCGGATCAAGCCGCTGCCGATCGTAAGATCCCACTTCGCGAAGCGAGTTGTCCGGCGCCGCTTGCTTCCAGTCAACAGCGGCTGTGGTTTCTAGACCAACTCTCGCCCGGCAGTCCGCAATACAATATCGCCACCGCGTTGCTTCTAAGCGGACCGCTGGACGCAGAGGTGCTGCAACAGTCTCTGCAATCGATCATCGCCCGCCACGAAGCGATGCGTACGGCGTTCCGTGTCGAGCAGCAGAACCCGGTACAAATTGTGGTACCGGGCTGCGACTTCACCCTGCCGACGGTCGACTTGACTGGCGTGCCGGCTGCGCAGCAACTCGAACAATGCCGGGAGCTTGCCGAATCAGAGGCGCTAACGGCTTTCGATCTGACGAAGCCTCCGTTGTTGCGCGGCAAGCTGCTGAGAACGGCGCCGCAAGAACACACTCTGCTGTTGACGATGCACCACATCGTTTCGGACGGCTGGTCGATGGCAGTACTGGCTGACGAAGTCGCACAGTACTATCTGGCATTGACCACGGGAGAGAAACCTTCGCTCGCGCCGCTGCCAATTCAGTTTGCCGACTATGCTACCTGGCAACGCGGCCAACTCAGCGCAAAGCGCGAACAAGAGCTTCTATCGTATTGGCGTACTCAATTGGAAGGCGCCCCCCCGCACCTCAGACTTCCGCAAGATTTTCCCAGGCCGGCCACGCAAACATATGCAGGTTCCGTTCAGCGCTGCACCGTTTCAACGGAACTGACGGCAGCACTCAGAGAATACTCACAGAGTCAAAACGCTACGCTGTACATGACGCTGCTGGCAGCATTTCAAGTTGTACTGGCTCGCTATAGCGGCCAACACGATGTGTGCGTTGGCAGCCCGATTGCCAATCGCAGCCGCGAGGAAACCGAACGGCTGATTGGCTTCTTTGCCAATACGCTGGTCATGCGTTCGAATGTATCTGAGAACCCCGCCTTCAAGGATTTTCTGACCCAAGTCCGACGCACGACGTTAGATGCCTATGCTCACAAGGACCTACCGCTCGATCGAATTCTGGAAGAGCTTCAACCCGAGCGAAATCTTAGCAGTACGCCATTGTTTCAGGTGATGTTTGTCATGCAGAACATCCCGCTGGCGGCCCGGCAGTTGGATGATCTAACCTTAAAGGAAGTCAGCTTCGATCATGCCCCCGTGTCCAGTTTCGATGCCACGTTAAACATCGACGAACTGGAGGATGCGCTGCGGCTCTCATTTGTCTACAACACGTCACTGTTCCAGCCCGAGACGGCCGCCCGGATGGTGGCGTCTTATGAAGAAGTGCTGCGGCAGATTGTGTCGAACCCTGCCCAGAGGGTGTTGGAATTGCCCATCGTTCCGATGGATGAACGAAAGATGCTGCTCAATACCTGGAGCAAGACCACGCAGGCACCCTTGCCCGAGCAATGCATCAACGAGCTAATTACACTACAGGCAAAACGAACACCCGAGCAGACGGCGGTCGTCGATGGAGCGGGGTCTCTCACCTACGGCGAGTTGGAAGCCCGCTCCAATTGTTGGGCCCGATCTCTTCAAGCGGCAGGCGTCCAACGCGAAGATGTCGTCGCCATCTGCATCGATCGCTCGTGCGAGATGATTGTCGCCCTGCTGGGTGTGATGAAGTCTGGCGGGGCCTACTTGCCACTCGATCCCGAACAGCCTTCCGGCCGCTTGCTCGCCATGCTGGAAGACTCCGGTGCCGCATTACTGCTGACGACGTCGTCCCACGCGGATTGCTTCGTCGAGAGCAAAGTAGAGTTGTTGTCCGTCGATGAAAAAGCGGAGGAGTTGCGGTCATATTCACCGGAACCCCTCGACAATGCTGCTGATCCAAGTGACTTGGCTTACATCATCTACACGTCCGGCTCGACGGGAACTCCGAAAGGCGTAGAGATCGAGCATCGCGGGCTAGTCAATCATGCGCTTTCCTTGGCGGCGGCGTACGAACTGACTCCCGGCGATGGCATGCTGCAGTTTCTCTCGATTGGCTTTGACGCCGCTGGCGAGGAAATCTTTCCCGCCCTGATAAGCGGCGCGGCCCTGCATATTCACCCCACACCACGAGAGCTGATTGGGGCCGACTTGCTCAACTGGTCGCGGCAGCAAAAGGTGAACGTGCTTCACATCCCACCACCGGTCTGGGACTCGGTTCGTCTGGCAATCGTCGACTCGGGAGCGGATTCAGCTTCTCATTTGAAGACGGTGCTCACCGGCGGCGAAGGCGTTTCGCGGACGAAGCTGGCCAGCTTTCAGCAGTTCACTTTAGGGAAGGTGAAGTTGTTGTACGCGTATGGTGTCAGCGAAGCAACGATTACCTCCACGCTATTGACCGCGAACGATCACATTGCCCCCAGGTCTACCGATCGAGTGCCTATCGGTCGGGCCATTCCCAATCAGCAGCTCTATGTTCTGGACGCGTTCCAAAATCTGGTTCCACCGGGAGTACCGGGAGAACTCTACATCGGGGGCACAGGTGTTGGTCGCGGTTATCGCGGGCGACCGGAGCTAACGGCAGAACGCTTTATCACGCTGGAATTCGAATTGGGACCCGAGCGGCTCTACCGCACCGGCGATTTAGTGCGATTCCTCCACGACGGGAACCTCGAATTCCTGGGCCGCATCGATCATCAAATCAAGGTTCGTGGTTGTCGCATCGAGCCCGCCGAAATCGAAACCGCCATCGGAGAACATCCCGCCGTCTCGGATGTGGCCATCGTGGCACGCGACAATCCATCGACCGGCAAGCGGCTCATCGCCTATATCACCGCGAACAGTGAATGGACTCTGGAACCAAGGAGCATGCGGGAGTTTCTTTCCTCGAAACTTCCCGCCCCCATGATTCCGGCCGACTTCGTCGCCTTGGAGAAACTGCCACGCGGAAGCACTGGAAAGGTCGACATCTCCGCCTTGCCCGACCCGCCGGCCCGAGATGGCGAAGCCAGTAGAAATTATCGCGCCCCGGAAACCAGCGAGGAACAAACCCTGGTCGACATCTGGCAAGCCGTGCTCGGATTGCAACGCCTCGGAGTCGATGACAACTTCTTCGCCTTGGGCGGCGATTCCATTCAGACAATTCAGGTTGTGTCCAAGGCTGCCGACGCCGGGTTGCGGGTAACTCCGCGGCAGATGTTTGAACACCAAACCATTGCAGAACTGGCGGTGGTCGTCGAGCTCATCACGAAGTCTCGAATCGATCAAGGCCCGGTGACGGGGGAGGTGCCACTGACACCGATTCAGCATGCATTCTTCGACCAAGGCTTGAGAAACCCGAACCACTTCAATCAAGCTGTTATGCTCGCGATCGATCCAATCGTCACCGAACAGATGGTGTCTCAAGCTGCACAGCAACTCATCGCTCACCACGACATCCTGCGCGCACGCTACGAGCAGGATATTTCGGGGCAATGGAAGCAACAGATTGTGCCTCTGCACGAAGTGGAGATTGAAACGGTCGATCTCTCGTTGATCCCGACGGAGAAACAGCCCGCAGCAATCGAGGAAGCGACTGAGAAGTGGCAAGCCAGCCTGAGCATCACCGATGGTCCGCTCGTTCGGTTCGTCTATTTCTACGGCGGCATGGAGAACGCTCCTCAACTACTGGTCGTTTCACACCACCTGGTCATCGACGGAGTCTCCTGGCGAATTCTGATCGGCGATCTTGAATTACTGTTCCGTCAGTTCGCCAACCACACCGAAGCGGCATTGCCTCCGAAAACCTCGTCAGTCCAAATCTGGGCCGATCACCTGCAGCAGTTCGCCACTGCACCGGAGGCCGCCAATGAACTGGTATACTGGAACACGCAGGCAGATGATGCATCGTCTGACAAGGAGACGAGCGAGGACGCTCTCGAAAACACCTACGAATCTGCCGAAACAATTCGCAACGAGCTGTCCCGAGAAGAAACACAACACTTTTTGCAGAACGCTACCCGGCCCTATCGCAGTTCGCCTGCAGAACTCTTACTAACTGTGGTGGCCAAGACGGTTGCTGACATCGAGAGCAAGTCGCAAGTCGCCATCAACATGGAAGGCCATGGCCGCGAGGAATTGTTCGACGATGTGGACTTGTCTCGCACAATTGGTTGGTTCACGTCGCTGTTTCCACTGCATATCCAGGCCCCGGCATCCGAAGGCTTCGAACCGTGGATCATGGCGGTCAAAGAGCAGAGCCGCGCCGTGCCGCATCGCGGTGTAGGCTACGGCATCTTGCGGTGGCTTACGAATTCCGGAAGGAAACTCGCCGCGGCACAGCAAACGACTATTGCCTTCAACTACCTGGGTAGTTTCGACCAGCTTTTGCCGGACAACGCACTGGTGAATGGCATGAAGGAAGCGCCTGGCCCACTGAACGACCCGAGGAATATGCGACCGCATCGCTGGGAGATCAACGCGTACATTCGGAACGAACGGTTGTGCATCGACTGGACATATAGCTCAGCTTTGGACGCGCACCAGACGATGAAGACTTACGGTGACCGCCTATTCAAGGAATTGCAGCAGATCATTGAGCACTGCATGCAGGAAACCGAAGGTCGCGCAACCCCATCGGACTTTCCCCTGGCCGGGGTGGACCAGGAAGAACTCGACCGTGTGGCTGCACTACTGGCCGCGGAAGACGCGTAATCGTCGATTGTTGGTGCTCGGTTCGAGCGAGGCACACTCCCATGAAGAACGTCGACGATATCTACTCGCTGAGCCCCGTCCAGCAATCGATGCTCGCGCATGCATTGGGCGGTGCCGATTCCGGCACGCTCGCCGAACAGTTGTCCTGCCAGCTCGACGGAGCACTGGACTTCGAAAAGTTCAAGCTTGCCTGGCAAAGCACTCTTGCCCACCACGATGTACTACGCACGTGCTTACTGTGGGATGGTCTGAAAGAACCATTGCAGGTAGTTCGGTCGGAAGTCGAACTGCCGTGCAAGGTCGAAGACCTTCGCCAGCTTTCCCCCGAAGATCAGGCGGCTCGCTACCAGGGACTTCGCCAGTTTGACCATAAGGCCGGCTTCGACCTTACCAAGGCTCCGCTGATGCGGCTGCTTCTCGTAAGGATGGGCGAGTCGACATGGCGTCTATTGTGGACTTGCCATCACCTGATTCTCGATGGGCTTTCCGTTCCGTTGGTCTTTCGCGATGCCATGACCGCTTATGCCACGATCGAACCGGTAGCTTCGCAACAAAGTGCAGATCGACGATCTACTAGCAAGGGCAGTCGCTCGTTTCGCAAATACCTTGCCTGGCTGAATCAGCAGGACACTTCCAAGTCGGAGGACTACTGGAAGTCAGCGCTGGCTGACCTTCCGGCACTACGACCTTTACCGGTGGCCCGACCGCCGAAGCCATTCGCAGCGAGGCAAGACTCCAAACAAAGCTCCCAGATTCTCACGGCCACCGAGACGCAACGCCTGCTTGACACGGCCGCGGAGCTGATGGTGAGCCTCAACGTTGTTGTCCAAGGGGCCTGGGCGTTGTTGCTTAGCCGCTACTCGGGCGAAAACGACATTGTGTTCGGCATCGGAATGTCTGGCCGCCCGGACAGTTTGCCTGGTGTCAGCGAGATTGTGGGGCCGATGTCGACCGTGTTGCCGCTACGAGTTCGCACCCCGCTGGATGAGCCTTGTGATGCGTGGCTAAAGGACTTGCATGCCACCCAAAGCGATCTTCAGGAACATCAGTACGCGCGGCTCGAGGACATTGCACACTGGGCAGATTTGCACCCGAGTCGGCGACTGTTCGACACGATGATGGTCTTCGAAGGGCACGCCAGTGCGATGCCCGCGCAGTTGGGAATCGGAGACCTCACGATCAGCGAGATTCAGGGAACGGCCAGTTCCGGGTATCCGCTCACGCTGGTGGTTGTCCCCGGGAACGAGCTGGAACTTCGTGCCATGTTCGACCCCGCCGTATTCGATGATGCGGTCAGCGCCAGAATGCTCGAACACTTAAGGAACCTTTTGCACGCCATCGCCGCAAATCCCCATGGAAAACTCGGCGACTTGCAACTGATCTCGCCTGAAGAGCAACGCGCTCTGGTGAGTTGCGAATCCGAATCAGAGTTCCAACTAGTTCTCGATCATTCAGGGCAAGTTGCACCGTTCGGCATCCCAGGGCGGCTGTATCGCACTCAATCGGTTTCAGAAACGGCCGCGGGCGAAGTCGCGACGGTGATTAGCAATTCAGCGAAGAAGCTGGCATTCATTCCCACGAATCAACGTGCGGTTCGCCATTCGGATGGCACGCTTGAATTGCTCGGCCCGGTCGATGCTCCGTTACGGATTGGAATTTATGGCATCGACCCTGAGGCGGTGGCAGCGGCAATCAAGGGCAACCAGTTTGTCGCTGATGCAGCCGTGATCGGTCAACTGGACCGCCAAGGGCAGATGCAATTGGCAGCCTTCATTGTGCCTGCTCGAGAAGCCAATCTGGCGATTGCGCAGGAGACCGGGTCACTTGTCGTCAGTCGAGTACGACAGGATGTATTGGAATCTCTGGAAACTTCAATGGTGCCTTGCTTGTGGTGTGTGGTCGACAGGATTCCAAGGAATCCAGATGGCGCGGTCGATGATAAAGCTCTCCCGCTGGCCGCGCAGCCACGCGATTCTGCCCTGGGCGAACCGGTGCTGCCGCGGAATGAAACCGAGATGCGGTTGGCGGAGGCCTGGACTGAGATTCTTGGTGTAGAACCGATTGGCGTTGAAGACAGCTTTCTCGACCTCGGCGGCGATTCCTTATCGGCGGTTGCCTTGCTATCCCGCTTGGAAGAAGATTTCGGGTGCAAGCTGCCGTTGGTGTCGTTGTTCCAGCGCCCGACCGTCGCTCATCTGGCGACCCTGCTGAATAACCCAGTGGCCGATGGCGCCGACAACACGTTGGTTCCTTTACGCACCGAGGGCGAGGAAGCCCCGTTGTTTTGCGTCCATCCGGCCGGTGGAACGGTGTTCTGCTACTTGGAGTTCGCCAAGTCACTTTCGGATGGATTCCCCGTCTACGGCATCCAGGCCCAAGGGCTCGACGGTTTGCAACCTCCCCACGATTCGCTGGAGGCCATGGCTGCGCACTATGCAAAGTCGATCAAGGCGCAGCAGCCACAAGGACCTTATCACATCTGCGGGTGGTCTTCCGGGGGCGTGTTGGCCTATGAGTTGGCCTGCCAGCTTGAAGAGACGGGCGAGGAAGTCTCCTTGTTGGCCCTCTTCGATGCAGGCATCCCACGACCGGGTGAGACGTTCGACGAAAACGACATCTTGCCAATGCTCGGCTTGATGTTTCCCGGCGAGAGCCCTGAACAGATTGAAGAACTTCACCAGGCTAGTCCCGAACGACAGATGGAATTCTTCCAAGAGCGCGCGGAAGCCGCACAGATTTTATTCGCGGGCTCGGCCGGAACTCAGATTCAACATGTATACCACGTATTCCAAGCGAACATGGCCGCCGTGGTCGCGTTTCAGCCGCGAGAGTTCAGCGGCCGAGCGCTGTTGTTTCGAGCAAGTGAACGAGCCACCCCCATGCACGAAGACCCACAGTTAGGTTGGGGCCCTTGGGTCGCAGGTGGCATCGAGGTTCACGAGGTGCCTGGCAGTCACCTTTCGATGTTCCAATCACCGGGGGTCGAGCACCTAACCGCGACGCTGAACGAGTATTTGGAACGCGAAGCCGTCCGTTAGTGACTGAGAAATCCCCGGACTACTTCTGCGAGGCTCGGTCCAACTTGCGGCGGAATTTCCGCACGCCATCCTGAATCATCAGAGGCAGTTTTGACCTCAATAGATTCGCTCCGTCAAACCACTCGCCCGGTTCGTCGAACACCTGGTGGTACTCAACAAAGATTGCATCTGACGGATCGTACAACTGCGTGGCCTTGAGATAGAACCCTGCAGACTGATAAGGCTGTTTGACCCCGAGCACGAACTTCCCCAAGCGATCTCGTGAAACGGTGTTCCAGGCCGTGGGAAACTCGGGGTCTTCGGTGAACCGCTCGTCGAGCACGGAGGCCACCAGAATCGATTCGGGGGTACGCGTAACATATGCGTGCCGCGTCGCGTGGAGTTGCACGCGATCGAACAGGCTGAACTTGCTGTGGAACCATACTTCTCGCGATGTTTCCTCTTCGATTCTTGTAAGAGACCGCTGATCTAGATCGGGGTCTTCCAGAAACACCACTTCCGTGGGAAGTTTGCTGTTGGTTCGATCTTCCGACTGTCGGGCCAAGTCTCGCAGAAACTCTTCGTCGGCCAGCGATTCAATATTTCCATACGCCACGAACCACACATCGATGCGGCGCACCGGGCGATCGGAGTCGAGAGAGGAGTCTTTGCGAATATCGAGCACGAACGGAGATACGATGGAAGCACGCATCAATTGATCGAGTGGATGTCGTGCATCCGCGACTGATTCCAGGGCGACCTTCTGGGCTTCCTCACTTAGCCCATCCGGGAGCGTTGGTTGGGGGAGCGGAACTAACTGGTCGCCAAAGAACTCCACCCCGTTATCAACGAGTTGCGTGAAGACCGGGTTGTCGTGCTGAGGAGCAGCCGTCAGAGAAGGAGTGGCCGCCAGTGCCACAAGTTGGGCAAGAACGAAGGTGCAAAGCATGGTTTAGGGCGGAAATCCGTCACTCCCTGTGCGCGTAATCGGCAGTTTATCTACCGGAATTCTACCTTTCTCCCGGCGCACTGCCCAATCGACCGGAGTGAAATACGTGTGATTTTGGTGCTTAAGCGTCCGCCTCTTGAGCCGAATTCGCCGATCGCTCTGAATCGATTGCGAGTCGGACCAGACACCTTACAATTCCAGTCGAGGCTTCGATTTTCAGTTTGCCAGCCGAAGGATAATTCCGTGACAACACGCTCATTCTACAACCATGGCGAGTTCTCGTGGGTCGATCTATCCGCTCATGACATGGAACGTACGAAGGCCTTTTACGAGCCCTTGTTCGGTTGGACCAGCGTTGCGCAAGACACTTCCGGAGGGCCACCCTACTCACGGTTCGAGGTAGCCGGTAAAGGTGTCGCGGGATTAGGGCAAATGCCCGATGAAGTTAGGTCGATGGGCATCCCGCCAAGTTGGAACAGCTATATCAACGTCGATGATATTGAGACAACGGTCGCCAAAGCGGTCGAACTCGGAGCAACCGTTTCACTGCCCACGATGAAGGTGCTCGATGCCGGGTGGCTTGCGTTCGTGATGGATCCTACCGGCGGCAACGTGGGCTTTTGGCAGAAGAACATGCACTTTGGTGCTCAACTGGTGAACGAGCCGGGTGGCTTTTGCTGGAATGAGCTGGCGACGCGTGATATCGCCACTGCATCCGATTTCTACTGTCAGTTATTCGGATGGCGGATCGAGAAAGACAATAATTCTCCTTCAAATTATCACATCATTTACAATCAGGATCGTCCGAACGGCGCGTTCATCGGAATCGAAGAATCGTGGGGCGAGTTTCCACCGCAATGGCTCGTCTACTTCACGGTGAATGACGCAGACGCCACGATCAAGAAGGCTGAATTGCTGGGAGGGAAAGTGTGTGGCCCAGTCATGGACATCCCGGAGGTCGGACGATTTGCGATGATCGCAGACCCGGACGGTGCGATGTTCTACGCCATGAAGATGCACGATCCACCTGAATAATCACAGGCGGGCTTACTTGGGTTCGGCACCAATCTGGTTTCCGAAATGTTCCAGGGCGATCTCTTTGTCGCCCTCGCGGAAGAGCCGCACAATTTCGGCATGCTCGCGGTAGATCTCCATCAAGTCGCCATAGCGAGCATGGGCCTCGCGGAAATGAGCGCGAACTTGCGCCACAATCAGTGACCAGATTGCCAACAAGTTTGGCTCTTTGGCCATTTGAAGCAAGGTGCGGTGAAAGCGAATATCCTGCTCGGCAACCGCCGGGAAATCCCGTTCTTCGCAGGCTTGCTTCATGTCCTCGACGATCGCATCCAGCTCCTGGAACTCTTTATCGCCCAAGCGGTCGAAACTGATCTGCAGAGCGTACGTTTCAATTGTCCGCCGCAGTGGCACCAGAAACTCGCGGATTTTATCGGGCGCAAATTCGGCAACGGTTACCCCGCAGTTGGGCTTTGAGACCAACAAACCTTCGTTTGTCAGTTCAATCAATGCTTCCCGGGCAGGAGTTCGACTCACCCCGAAGCGATTCACGATGTCTTGCTGACGAATCGGCTGCCCTGGCTCAAAGCGCCCGGTCAACACGTCGTACCTCAGTCGATCAACAATCTGCTCGCGTAAGCCCCGCGCCAAGGGCTTGTCGAGCTGCTTAACGGGGTCGTTGGTTGGCATGGCCATTGGGTTCATTTCCTTGGGCGCACTGGATCGAGACCGTAGTCCGAGACAATGTCTCCGTCTCCTCGAGCAACTTCTGCTGTCTCTTGGTTAACGTACCCAAAACTGGAAGCACAGTGCCTTATTTTTTGCGCGGTCCAAAAATCTTTCGCCAATTGTAGGAATTGTCGACAGACTTATCAATCTAAGCTGATTTGTAAGGCCTCTCCCGAATGCCTCGCCGCCTATATTGGTGATGCAAGGGCATCGCGATGCTGGCTTAACAGCCTGTTGAAAAACTCAATTCGGCTCCGACCGGTCTATTTCATCGAGCCTCCACGTCACAGAATCTCGGCGAATCTTCGGATTCGACTGCGATTCTGTTCCTTGATCTCGATGAAACATTCTCGGTCTCGCTTTCGAAGCAGTTCTTCAACAGGCTGTTAATCGACGCAGTAACGCTGGAGGGCATCTTGATTGAGTTCGATTCCCAGGCCTGGTTTTTGCGGTAGCGGTACAATGCCATCGATGATTTCCAACTCATCGACCACCAGTTCCTTGCGAAGCACCGACTCGCAGAGATGTGCTGGTTGGAATTCGATGTAAGGGCAATGCGGAGTTACTGCTGCAAGATGCGCGGTGGCGGCTATGCCGATTCCGGTCTTCCAGCAGTGTGGGACAATCCGTAGCCCCCGCTCGGCAGCCATTTGGCAAACGCGACGAGCTTCGGTTAAGCCACCCACGCGGCCTACATCGGGTTGGGCGATGTCGATCTTTCCGACGTCCATCAACTCGGCAAACTCGAAACGGGTGTTCTGCCATTCGCCAGCCGCGATGGGCATCGGTGCCTCTTCGTGCAACCTGGCATACCCTTCTAAATTGTCAATCGACAGCGGGGTTTCAACGAAGAAGATGTTCAGATCTTCCCAGTCGCGCAACGTCCTCAGCGCGCGATCGGCATCGTCCCAGGTGTATTGCACGTCGACCATGATGTCGAAGTCATCTCCAACGGCTTCCCGGCAAGCCGCCGCGACTTCGGTAACTTTCTCGTCCGGGGCGCTCAGACCGTGGTGTTTGTAAGGTCCGCCGAAGGTGACCTCCATCTTGCCCGCCTTGAAGCCATATTCCTTCGCGCGGCAAGTCCAGTCGACCAGCGATTGTTTGTACTGCTCGAAGCTGGAACCGGAAGGTTGCAGCGATGCGTAGGGGGTGATGTGATTGCCCCTCGCCTCACCGAGCAGTTGCCAGCACGGCTTGCCTTCCGCTTTGCCTCGTATGTCCCACAACGCCATATCCAACGCGCCCATTGCACAGATCAATGCGCCGCGGCGTCCGTTCATGGCACTGCCGACGTAGAGCTTTTCCCATAGCCGCTCAACATTCAGTGGATTTTCGCCAATTAGCATTTCCTTCAGCCCCTGCCCCATGGTGTGGGTTCCAGTCGCTTCGATGCAGGCCCGTGCGATCCAGGGATTCACATCGGTCTCACCGATTCCGGTGATTCCCTCATCGGTATGAATCAGCACCACGATGTCGTCTTGAGCCGACGAAGTGGCATCCTTGTGCACTTCTGGAATCAACAACACATGGCATTCAATGCTCGTGATCTTCATGTCAAGCCTGCAATGAAAGAGTTACCAGAAAACGATAAAGCACAACCAAAACCCCATTCCCAGGACCAATAGACCGGAAACCACTGGAATGATTTCTCCACGCGCCGCCACGGGATCGTGCGTCGTTTGTACAACCTGGTGTTGCGATTCGCGCAGCCAGCCTTCGGGCTCTTCGTGCAACAGTTGCCCCGGGGGAGCCCAGCCTGCCAGAAAGGAGATCAACACCATACTCACCGCGGTTAGTGCCATGCTTGTCGGTGCAGTCGCCATCGGGTCCATGAGAAACGTTGGTAGAATCGGTATGCCTTGCGTCGCCATGCGTTGTGCGATCAGCCAGAGGATGCCGTACGACACGCCCACTGCCAAGCCAACGGCCCCCGATCGTCGATGCACGCGGGTCATGGTTCCCATGAGATAAACCGTCAACAACGGCGACACGATGGCGCCGACCATCTGCAAATAGAAGTTGAACATGCCGCCGCCCAACCAGGGCAAGTACAGAAATGAACCAAAGATGATTGCCGGCGTCAGCCATCTGCCAACCCACACGTAATGCTGATCATTGCGATTCTTAACCAGTAACCGTCCGTAGACGTCTCGGGTCAACAGGGCCGAAAGTGTCGAGCCAATCGAATCGTAGGTGGAAAACGAAGCCGCCATGACTCCGGCCAAAACAACTCCCTTGAGCCCGGGGACCATCAGATCTCTCAGCAGCACGGGAAAGATCGCATCGACGGTCTGCAGGGATTCGGCCACCGGTAGCAATTCAACCATCGGGTAGAGGGCACGGCCCATGATTCCTTGCATGAGGTTCAGGAACGTACCACCGATGAGCACCACGGAGGCCAAAGCCACCGATAGCCTGAAGTCCCACTCGCTGCGTGCACCAAACATCCGCATCGACTGGGTATGGTTCACCACGGCATAGGCAACCCCCGTGATCAACAGGCTGAGGCACACCAACCACACGGGCGTTCGCGTCACGATTGATGCTGTTTCTTGGTCGTACTCTCCTCCCAGGGTGAGTAGGTTCTCGATCTCCTCCTGCGACATCTCGGCCGTTGAGGTTGTCTCGGTACGGTCATTTCCAATATGCAAGAGTGCGACGCCGGACGCCCCCGTCTCGGTCACTGTCAGCCTGTTCTCGATCCCTTCCCAGCCGCCGACGCGATCGAAAACAACGAAGAACATCACGATGCTGGCCCCAACCATCACCACCGACTGCATGGCATCGGTAACCGCGACGGCCTTCAGCCCGCCGGCCATCGTGTAGATCGTAGCGATCAGGGCAATCACGACCACCGTGCTCCAAGCGGCCATATCGCTCATCCCCAGGACGATGACCAGGGTCAGGTAGAACGATTGCCCAATCATGCCGAGAACCATGGTGCGAAACTGCACCTGCACCAAGACACTAATAATGCGGGCCGCAGGACCAAACCGGGCTTCCAAGTATTCGGCATTCGTGTACATCCCGGCCCGATACATTGGCAGGCCGATGACGTAGGCCATGAGCAGCCACCCCAGCACGATGCCCACCCAACTGACGACGAAAATGCTGACCCCAAACTGGTAAGCCCCTCCGGAATCGACAACCATGTCGGTGGAGTCGATGGCCGTGGCGTAGAGCGAGAGGCCCACAATCCACCAGGGAAGAGTTCTTCCGGCAAGAAACCAGTCCGCACTGCCGTGCGTTTGCTTGGCGCGGATCAGCGCGTAGGCGATGATCGAGCCATTGAGCAGTACGATAATTCCCCAGTCGATTAAGGTCATCGAGCAACCAAATTACGCGATCGGATGGCGGTATTTGTGTGCGAGCCGCCGGGAGGTTGACTTGGATATTGTATCCAATATAGAATCTTCCGCTAGCAGGAATCCCTAGCCCCCACCACTACCTTGATTCGTCGAGGTCAGCCAAGATGCGTTTAAATGACGCCTCTTCCGGAAAACCCATGCGAGGAACGTCTGAACGGCGATTCCAGAGCGTTTGGGTGTCCGCATCCGTCGGGTACCTGTGGGTGCTGGTGGCGATGGGGTGTCTCTTCGGCTCGACGAGCGTCCTGGCAGAGGACCCCAGTCTGGACAAGCAGCAGCAGGATATCGCTCCCGAATTCGAAGCGGACATCAAGCCGATCTTCGAGGCCAAATGTACACGATGTCACGGCAGCGATGTGCAAAAGGCCGCACTGGACCTCAGTTCGCCTGCTGCGATTCGTCGCGGAGGAGAGTCGGGGGCGATCATCGAGTTTCACAACCCTAAGGAAAGCCTGCTATACGAATACATCCAGGAAGGCTACATGCCTCCTGAAGAAGAGCCTTCTCTGAGCGAGGAAGAAATCCGGACGATCTGTAGCTGGATGGAACACGGGGCCGAGATGATGGGAGGAGCTCCGGACTCAGAGGCCGCGCTCAATCAGCACGATGTCCTCCCGATTCTCAGGCTGAGATGCGTCACGTGCCACGGCGGGCAAACACGCGAAGGAGGGCTGGACGTTCGCTCAAGAGAATCACTCCTGGCCGGGGGCGATTCTGGCCCGGCAGTTGTATCAGGCAATCCAGAGGAAAGCCTCCTGCTGCAGAGAATCCACGCGGGAAAGATGCCACCGCATCGCAAGCTGGCCGAAGCAAGCGTGAAGCCACCTTCGGCAACTGAAATTGACATCCTTAGCAGGTGGATCTCCGAAGGACTTCCCGAGCAGGCGATTGAACCGGATGTCGCGACGTCCGAGCCCGACAAATTAGTCAGTGACGAAGACCGTCAATTCTGGGCGTTTCGCGCACCTCAGGCGGCGTCGTTTCCCGTGGTGCAGCAACCCGAGATGGTGCGGTCTCCCATCGATACCTTTTTGCTCAGAGCCCTGGAAGGCAAAGGGCTGAACTACTCACCAGAAGCCGATCGCCGTGTCCTGATTCGCCGCGCCTATTTCGATCTGGTGGGTTTGCCACCCTCGCCCGAGGAAGTTGAGGCTTATCTCGTCGATGATTCAGACGATGCCTACGAGCGGATGGTCGACCGCCTGCTGGCTTCACCAAGATATGGCGAGCGGTGGGGGCAATATTGGCTCGACTTGGCCGGATACTCAGACTCCGAAGGCGTTCAGAACGCAGATCGTGTTCGGGAGCACGCCTGGCGATACCGCGATTATGTGATTCGGGCGTTCAATGACGACAAGCCATACGACCGGTTCTTGCTCGAACAACTCGCCGGCGACGAGTTGGCCGACTACGAAAACGCCGAGGCGATCACTCCAGAGATTTACGACAATCTGGTAGCGACTGGGTTTCTTAGGATGGCGGCCGATGGCACGTACGCCCCTATCACCGCCTTCGTGCCCGACCGCCTGGAATTGATCGACGACCAGATCGAGATCTTCAGTTCCGCGCTGCTGGGGCTCACGATCAAGTGTGCTCGGTGCCACACGCACAAGTTCGACCCGATTCCCCATCGCGACTACTACCGGTTGGCCGCCATCTTCAAAGGCGCCTGGGACGAACACGACTGGCTCGTCCCTGGTCGCCAGAGTGACCATCCTCCCGGAGAGCGCGATCGCTATCTGCCATACGTGACGGATGACGAGCGAAAACAATGGGAACAAGCGGGCGGCAAACCTGAGAATCAACCGCTCATCCGGGCACTCTGGGATCGTGGAGAGCCTTCCCCGACTTATATCCTGGCTCGAGGTAACTATTTGGCCTCCGGAAAACTTGTCGGGCCAGGCGTGCCCTCGGTGCTCACCGATGGGAAGACGCCGCTGGAGATCGAGCCGCCTTGGCCCGGAGCCAAATCGACCGGTCGGCGTCTTGCGTTGGCCAAGTGGATGGTCTCCAAAGAGCACCCGCTTACGGCCCGCGTGATGGTGAATCGCGTTTGGAAACACCATTTTGGCCAAGGCATTGTCAAGACACTCGACAACTTTGGGGAAACAGGCACTCCGCCCACACACCCACAGCTGTTGGATTGGCTGGCCGTGCAATTCATGGAGAACGATTGGAGTGTGAAGTCGCTGCACCGTCTCGTCATGAACTCCACGGCCTATCGACAGTCCTCGCAGGTCACGCCGGAGCGTATGCAGCTTGACCCGAACAACGACCTCTTGAGCCACATGCCTCTGCGGCGAATGGAAGGCGAAGTGCTTCGCGACACGCTCCTGGAGTTGGCCGGCAAGCTCGATCTTACGCCTTTTGGCCCCCCCGATGGTGTTCAAGCCCGCGAAGACGGATTGGTGACATCCTCAGCCCGCGACGGTCGCTATCGCAGAAGCATCTACATGCAGAAGAGGCGCACCCAGCCACTGACGATTCTGAACAACTTCGACGTCGCTCAAATGGACCCCAACAATGTGGAGCGGACCGAATCGATTGTCGCTCCGCAGGCCTTGCACCTGACCAACAATCAGATGGTGTACGGGCTTGCAAGGTCATTCGCCGAACGGATCTGGGAGAACTCCGACAGAGACACTTCGGCCCAGATCGATGCCGCGTATCGGTTGGTTGCCTCGCGCCCACCGACGCCGGCCGAACGAACAACGAGCCTGAAGGCGATCGAGACCTTGACGGCCCACTGGTTTGAAGCGCATCCCGGCACGGAATATCTCGTGGAAGCCCAGAAGCATCTCTGGCTTCGAGAGACCGAGCCCGATCGTGTTTCCGAAGACGACTTGGTCTCGGTCTGGTCGAGCACGGCCGGCGAAAACGGCCGCCGCTATGGTGTCTTGGAATTCGATCTGAGCGCTCTGCGGGGCGTGAAGATCGAGAGCGCGACACTAGCCCTGGGCAACACCGACAATCACCCCATTCGTCAGACCGCCTCGGCCATTCCATCCGGCGTCGAGGCATTGACCTGGAGACGCTATCACGACGAGAAAGCGGCTCATCAAGTAGCGCTCGCCGGGCTCGGTCATTACACGGCCCCCAATGCAACCGACCCGAGAGGCGCCTACGTGCAGAGCGACCCTGCAACGCCAGAGGACCTGGCCCTGCTTCGAGAGAAGATTTCCTCCGGAGAAACGCTGGCCATTGTGCTGATGGCCGACGAAGACGGTATCGCCTATCGCAGAGATTGGGATGACGGGATATACGGCCAAACCCACAATCCTCCCCGTTTGGTCGTTCGGAGTTCCAAGCCCAACCCTGAAGCTGCCCGGCGTCGGGCCTTACATTCGTACTGCCACGCGTTGCTCAACTCCGCGACGCTGGTCTATATCGATTGAGGTGTTCCATGGCAGATCGACCGCCGAAGAATTCGCTGCCCCGTCGCGACTTTTTCCAACAAGTCGGCAGCGGCATGCTCGGCACCGCGCTGGCCTCCTTGTTGGGCGAAGACCTGCTGGCCGCCGAGCGAGGGGCGGGCGGAGTCTTCGATCTGCAACAGCGGGCCCCCGACTTTGCACCACGAGCCACTTCGGTGATTCAGCTTTTCATGAACGGCGGCCCGAGCCAGATGGATCTGTTCGACCCCAAGCCGGAACTGGACCGGCGACATGGCGAAGCCTACTTCGACGAAATTGCCGGGGATGTCGAATTCCCCGCAGAGGCCGGTGCCCTGTTCCGCAGCCCGTTCAAATTCTCGCAACATGGCGAATCGGGGATGTGGGTTTCCGACGCGATGCCCCATTTCGCCGAATGTGTCGATGACATCACACTGCTGCGATCGATGCACACGGTGAACATCACGCATGAACCGGCCATCTTCAAGATTCAAAGCGGGCGTATGTTGCCGGGGCAGCCCAGCATGGGATCGTGGATCACCTACGGTCTTGGCTCCGAAAATCAAAACTTGCCGGCGTACGTCGTGCTCGACGATCCGAAGGGATTGCCGGTAAATGGCACGCAAAACTGGCAATCGGGCTATCTTCCCCCGGTCTACCAGGGCACACGGTTTCGCTCTACAGGCTCGCCGGTATTGAATCTCGATCGAGATTTTTCGGAGCCCGATGTGGTGACGGAACTGAGTCGGAACCTGATTTCGCAGTTGGACGACATCCACCGAGAGGCGCATCCTGGCGAGCCACGGCTGGATGCCCGCATTTCCAGCTATGAACTTGCCGCACGGATGCAGCTGGTGGCCTCGGATGTGCTCGATATCTCGCAAGAGAGCGAAGCCACGCTCGAGGCCTACGGAATTGGAGTCGAGCCTACCGATTCATATGGGCGCCGCTGCTTGATGGCTCGACGCATGGTCGAACGTGGGGTGCGGTTCGTTCAGATATTTATCGACGGCCAGATTTGGGACAACCATACGAAAATCGCCTCCGAGCTGCGATCGGCCTGCGAACGAACGGATCGCCCGGTTGCGGCGCTGCTGAAAGACCTCAAGCAGCGAGGGCTACTCGACAAGACGCTGGTTTTGTGGGGCGGGGAGATGGGCCGCTTGCCGATTGCCCAATTGAAGGGCGACAAGAGCGAGGCCACTGCCGGGCGCGATCACAACAAACGAGCCATGTGCGGTTGGATGGCCGGAGGCGGCGTGAAGGCCGGCCTGACTTATGGCGCCACCGATGACCTGGGATTCGCCGCGGTTGAAAACATAGTCAGCATCAGCGAGTGGCATGCCACCGTGCTGCACTTGCTGGGGCTCGACCACGAGAAGCTCGTTTTCAATCGCAATGGGCTCAACGAAAAGCTGACCGGGGTCGACGAAGTTCACATCGTCGATGACATTCTTGCCTAGCCTGATGCACTAAGGAAGCTTGTACTTCCCGACCCGATCGCCACGCAAGGTGCCGAAGTACAGGGTGCCGTCGTCTTCGTGGACCGAGGTGACTTCATTCACCACCTGGCCACCGGGGTCCTGCAAGCTCTCTAGCATCTGACCGTTCTCATCGAGCACCAAAACGAATCCCACCGGCTCTGGTTTGGGCCACACAAAGCTCGGCAGTTTGGCCAACACGCGCTTTAGCCACGGACGCGGTTGCAGCGTATCGGCGGTCTTGTTGCGGACGGTGAACATCGCCACCCAGAATCGCCCTGCACTGCCCCGCGATACGCCGTCCGGAAATCCAGGCAGATTGTCGATGAAGATATCGTCGGTCCCCGCCTTCTCCCCCTCAATCCAATAGCGGCGAATGCGGTAGCGGTACGTTTCGTTAACCAGCACAAAGCGATTGTCTTCGGAGAGGGCAACACCATTCGCGAAATAGAGGCCCTCCAGCAAGACCTCCGTCGCTCCGGTCGCAGGGTCATATCGAATCAGCCGACCGTGGGGACGAGCCTCGAGCATGTCATAGAGATAGTCGTGCACGCCGTACTTCGCGCTGGCGTCGGAAAGATAGATTCGTCCATCGGCGGCGATATCAAGATCGTCGGCAAACCCGAATGGCACGCCCCCTGCCGAATCTGCCAGGACCGTAACCGTGCCCTCAGGGTCGATCTTCACTAGCCCTCGCACCGCGTCAGCAACGATTAGATTGCCATTTGTATCGAACTCCATCCCCAGAGGGCGGCCCTCCGTATCGGCAAACGTCTCAATCGACCCGTCGGGCAGGATTCTCACGATACGACCATCGACCAGACCGCCGTAGACTCGACCCTGGTCGTCAACGTCAACATCTTCTGGCCCAAGCACCAACCCGGCGGCCAGCACTTCAGACTCGCGAAGTTTCTCATTGGGCTCCAGAACGCCTGTCATGGGTGGAGCCTCCGCGGGTCGAAATGCGACCGGGTCGATAGGCGATGGCCACAAAAGCAGATACGCCATGCTGGCCAAAAGCAGAATACCGATGCCCTTCAGCACACGAAGCCCGGCAGATCGTTCCTTCGTCGAGGGTCCACTCGGTTGGTCGACTTCAGGCATGAGAGACCTCGGCGAAAAACCCGCGTTTTTGGGGACCTATTGAACGAAGTGGTTGTCATGATGGCACGGCGTTCAGGCAACCACAAGCCATGAATCTGCGGTGGAAAATTGCGATTCCCGTACTTCTGCGAGTCGGCTTCAAGAAGCAGATGTTTGGAAATCCCCGGACGAGAAGCGTACATTCCGGCCGCAACATGGGCAAAAACAAGCACTTTGAGGTTGTCAAGAAAAAATCTTTGCCTGAATGGAACTTGTCTGGGTCTTCTGCGTCAAATACCCCGTAACGCAATGAGGGAAACCAATCGAAAAAACATCGGATTGGCCCCTTCTTTCAAATTCGCTCGCTGGCGGATTCGCCGCCGCTGGAGCATTCCATCTGTTTACCGAGGGAGAAGTACGATGTTGAAGTTTCATGAGATGTTGACTGCCATGGTTGTGATCGCCGGTTTTGCCCTGACGGCCTCGCCTTCTTTTGCTGACAACGGAAAAGGCACCTTCACCAATCCCGAGGACGAAGCCTCAGATACTGCTTCGCCCGAGATCGCCGTCGGGTTTGGTTCGCTTGAAGACTTGCTGAACGCTTCCGGACTGGCCTATCGAAAGATGGATAACGACACCTACCGCATTACTTATGAGGCCAACGGTGAAGTCTCCGTCATCACCGCCTGGGAAATCACAATGTACACCGACAACGACGGGAACCCCGTGAAGGTGGTTTACCTCTACAGCTGGTTGCTCGACTTCCCCGACGGCTTCCAGCCCTCTATCGAACTGTACCACGCCGTTGCCCAGAAGAACTTGAATCTCAACGTCGGCCAACTGATGATGAACGACTATGGCATGATGTTCAGCAACTCTTTCTGGCTGAACAGTGCGACTCTGAACGAGTTTGACGATGAACTCTTCCTGGCGCACACTGACCGAGAAGCATTCGCTTCGATGTTCCGCCCCTTTGTCGAAGAGGCCCTAGAAGAATTGAACTAGCCGCTCTTTCACCAGGAACGAGTACTTTCTCGGTGCAGCCCTGTCCCGCGGTATCTATATCGTGGGTAGGGCTGTTTTCGTGCGCCGCTTGCAAAAGATCTTCGATTTGCTTGAGTGTGCCGAGTTGCTTCCCTACACTAGCCTCCGCAATCGGTGGGTTTAGGGTCTCTTCCAAAGAGTGTGGGTTGGTCAGATGCGTCAAGTGTTTCTCTCCGGGCAGATGGTCACTGAGTCGGAGTCGAAGATCTCGATCTTCGACTCAGGCTGCAAACTTGGAGATACCGTCACGGAATCGACGAGAACGTTTGGGCATCGTCCCTTCATGCCGGTGCGAGTGCTGGATCTGGCTTCTTGCGACCTGCATACGGCCGACGAGATATTTTTCACCAGTACCC
Organism: Pirellulales bacterium; assembly: GCA_965227275.1. Taxonomy (GTDB): domain Bacteria; phylum Planctomycetota; class Planctomycetia; order Pirellulales; family JAEUIK01; genus CAZNXE01. The sequence goes on from CBDDFU010000001.1 coordinate 5,675,317, forward strand.
CTTACTGCATTATGCCGACAACGAAATTCGACGGACTGCCGGTAGGCGATGGGAGAGTCGGAGCCGTGACGAATCGACTCCTGGAAGCGTGGAGCAGTTCGGTAGAAACGGACATCGTCGGACAAGCCACGGCCCAACTGCAGCGAAAGAAATGGCACGTGACCCCGGGGCTTCAGCAACCCTTCGATGTGATGTAACCGAGGCAGAGTCCTCAGACAACAATTATGCCGCTAACAAGCGAGGTGGATTATCAAACGTCGTGTCGATGGAGAAGTACAACCGGGCATCCGGTGGGGTATGTTCACCCTGAGAATCCCCTTCTACCACTTCCGCTTCGAATGGCCGGAAACCATTCAAGGCCTGGTGGTCGCCGGAGCAACGGGCTTAGGGTTGATCCCCATCCTGCAGGGTTATTTGGGCCTCTCCTTCGAGATCTCACTAGCGGTCGTCATTATTCAGTCGTTCTTGATCGCCTCGGCCCCGTTGATCTTTGGCGACCCCTACTGCCACGGTTGGATCACACCGGCCATCCCCCTGGTTCTGGCACTGATGGGACAAGTTAGCGTCGAGCCGCACATGGACCAGGTTCGGCTCATCCAGCTAATCACCGTCTTCACGCTGATGTGCGCCGCCATTTTCTTCCTGGCAGGCGTTACCGGACTGGGCCGCGTGTTTGTTGAGCAGATTCCCGTCCCCTTGAAGGCAGGCATTATTTTCGGAGCCGCGGTGGCAGCGTTTCATCACGAGTTCTCGTTCGGCGAAGGGGCAAAAAGCTATTTGGCCCGAGCGCCCATTAGCGCGACGTGTGCCGTGGCGATCTGTTTGATTCTCATGTTCTCGGTGCCCATTGCACGGCTCAAACACAAGTACGGCTGGATCGCGGTCTTGGCAGGGCTCGGACTCGCCCCCGGGTTTATCGTGGCGATGATCGTGGGCAGCGCGTTCAACGAGTTTCAATTCGAAGTGGAATGGGGAATTCACTCCCCGCCGTTTGCGGCAATGTTCCATCAACTCAGTCCGTTAAGCTTGGGACTCCCCAGTGACAGCGAGTTCTGGTCGATGGTGCTGTGGAAAGTCGTTCCGCTGGCCGTCATCGTGTACATCATCGGGTTCGGGGACATCATCACCGCCAATGAATTGCTCCGTTCGGCAGCGCCTCATCGCCCCGATGAAAAGCTTGATATCAATCCGACCCGCACCCATTTCAATATCAGTCTTCGCAATGCGCTGCAGGCGATTGCCGCAGGACCTTTCCCCGTTGTTCATGGTCCACTTTGGACCGGGGTACAAGTGGTCGTAACCGAACGTTACAAAGAAGGTCGCAAGGCAATGGACTCGATCTTTGGTGGCATCGGTGCCTACTATTTTTGGGGCATCCCGATTCTGCTGTTCGTGAAGCCGATCACCAGCTTTCTAGAACCGATGCTTCCGGTCGCGCTGTCGATGACAATCCTACTTACCGGCTTTGCTTGTGGTTTCATAGGGATGGCGTTGCCGCGAAATAATGTTGAACGGGGAGTTGCCATGTCCACCGGCATGGTACTGGCGTTGTTCGGAACGTGGCAGGGTCTCATGGTCGGTGTGGTGATGACCCTGGTGCTGACCGGCTGGCCGTTCATTCCGTCGTCCGACCACGAAGAAGTCGTGTTGGACTAAAGGCCCCGGCAGGGCAACTATTGGTTCTTAGCGATTTCCTGCTGCAGGACCTCAAGCGGCATTTCCGAGCGCTTGCGGAGGGTCGCTAGACCGTTCGCAAGCAAGGTGCCTTGGTCGTCTTCGAAACGCGTTTCGACAAAGTAATCTCGTTTGCGAATATTCAGCACTCGGGCCACGGCCTTAAACCCCGGAGGGACGATCGGCTCGAAGTAATCCACCCGCATGTTGACTGTAATCATCCAGGCGGTGGTGTTGTCGAGCGTCGTCATCGCCGCCCAAATGGCAATCAGGTCTACGTAAGTAGGCGTAAATCCACCGAACAACATGCCTGCGGAATTCAGCACATGTTCCGGCAAGTGGCACCGCACTTCCAACTGCCCTTTTCCTATCTGCTGAAGCACCCATTGGTCGGCACCAAGAAAATTGGCAGGGCTGTTCTCGCGCAGCGTGGCGAACTTCAAAAACCCAGTGAAGTCCTCCGGCATGATAGCCTCCTGGCGGTGTGCATCTTATCCGACATGTTCGCGGAAATTCGAGATTGCCAAACCTTTGCCATGATGAGGCCAAGGCGAGAACTGTCAACCTCCCGGTTCCCAAGGTGGTAGGATATCAACGGATGAGCGGCTCGCTCCGCCGCTTGACGTCGCATCGCGCGATTTCTGTTGAACCGGGGGCCACCCGATCGGGCCGAACATGAGATACACTCTAGCTGCGTGAACTGCCGCATTTCGTTGAAATCCCCATCGAGCATCGAATGGAACTGCCCCACGATTTCGGTTTCGACCCAGCGAGCTTTTCCGGTCAGGCACGGCTGTTTCCGGTTCCTAATCTGGTGATGTTCCCTCATGTCCTGCAGCCGCTTCACGTCTTTGAATCCCGCTATCGAGAGATGATGGAAGATGCCCTGGCGGGAGACAAATTAATCGCCATGGCCGTTCTGAAGCCAGGGTGGGAGACTGAATACGAGAGCCGCCCGGGGCTCTACCCGGTTGCATGCTTGGGGCAGATTGTCAACAGCCAACGACTCGAAGACGGTCGTTATCATCTGCTGCTGCAGGGAATGTACCGCGTCGTCCTCGGTGCAGAGGTCGAACCTCCCAGAGCATTTCGCGCAGCCAAAGCAGAGCTGAGGGCCGACTATTGCTCGCCCGATGATGCAGACAAGCGGCTCGGCCTGAAGCGGGCCCTGCTCGACGCGGTGCGTGAAACAGTTCCCGATGTTGTGAATCGCCACTCGCAGATCGAGGAAATGTTGGGAAAGGAAACCGCCCTGGGTGTCCTGGCCGATCTACTTGCTTACAGCCTGGCGGTACCGCTGGAACTTAAGGCGCAAATGCTAGGTGAGTTCAACATCGATCGTCGCACGGAAATGTTGCTACGATACCTTCAGCAGGAGTCGGATGAGCCCGGCAGCAAGCCTCCGTTTCCGCCCGACTTTAGTACGAACTGACCGGGTTCTTAGGGCTGCGTCATCTTGACCGCCTCTCAGGTGAGACCTACGATCCGGTAGTAGATCTGTTCAGGCTTAGGCGGTAGGTACTCTTCCTTTCAGGCTCTGTCTTAGCCTCCAAGCACCCTTTGCCCTTGGGGCCCAAAACAATGAGTTTCCAAAACGACTCCGCATTGACCAACCATGAAGGATGTGCGGATGAAAACCCACCGAAGGCAGGCGACGGCCTTGCCAACTCGAAAATCGACCATCACCGCATCGAGCGAGCCGTGCGAGAGATCTTGGCTGCCGTCGGCGAAGACCCTGACCGCGAAGGCTTGTTGGAAACCCCTGCTCGCGTGGCCCGCATGTATGCGGAACTTTTCAGCGGCTTGCACGAGAACCCTCGGGTTCATCTCCAGAAGTTCTTCACCGAAAAATACGACGAAGTTGTCCTAGTCCGCGACATCAGCTTTAACAGCATGTGTGAACACCATATGTTGCCCTTCATGGGACGCGCCCACATCGGTTACGTACCCGATGGCAAAGTGATTGGGCTTAGCAAGCTGGCTCGCGTGGTCGACGTGGTTGCTCGCCGCCCGCAGGTGCAAGAACGAATGACCGAAACCGTGGCCGATCTGCTGGTCGAAGAACTGCAGGTCAAGGGAGTCGCCGTGGTGATTGAAGCCTCGCATAGCTGCATGACGATTCGTGGCATCCGCAAGCCGGGTAGCCTGTGCGTTACCTCTGCCATGCGAGGACTTTTCCGCTCGAACTTGTCGAGCCGTTCGGAAGTAATGACCCTGATCTACGGCAGCAATCGCTAATCGGATCGCTTCCGATCGAAAGACATGGTTTGAAGATTGAACCAGATCAACTCGTCGCCCATACCTCGAAGGTGATGAATTCTCCGCGTTTGTTACCAGTCGGCCTGTATTCGCCTGCGCGATGATCTATCATCAATCTTGCTGACACGATTGCGTGTTCCTTTAGGTTAAACGTCGATGGACGAACAGCGAGTTCGCATTCAGGAAGACCTGCGTGGTGTGCTTCAGGGAGAAGTGCGCTGTGACGATATCTTTCTGCAGTTGTACGCGAGCGACGCCAGCATCTACCAGATTCGTCCCTTAGCGGTCGCCATGCCTCGAACGACGGCTGACGTGATTGCCTGCGTTCAATACGCCGGAGAGCACAATCTGCCAATCCATGCCCGTGGCGCGGGTACGAGCTTGATCGGACAATCGCTGGGCGGAGGAATCGTCATCGATTTCTCGAAGCATCTACGTCGCGTGTTGGAAACCTCCGATGACACTGTTCGCATTCAGCCGGGCCTGGTGATGGATCGCTTGAATCTTCACTTACAAGCATCCGGACGAGTGTTCGGACCTGATCCGGCGACCAGCCGCGTCACCACCATGGGCAGCGTGATCGCGGTCAACGGTGGAGGGGCCCGGTGGCCAAGATATGGGGCAACCCGGGATCGTATCGAAAGCCTTCAAGTCGTGTTGGCCGACGGCACGCTCCTCGAACTGGGGCGTGAGCCTCGGCCCGGTCCTCATCCGGCATCGAACAATCGCAAGACGACATTGTTGGCCGCTTTGGACGACGTGCTATCTAATGCGTTCGAAACGATACGAAAGAACCAGCCTCGCACTTTAGTCAACACGTGCGGCTACTTGCTGCGCGACGTGCTGACTGAGCATGAAATCGATGTCCCCAAGCTTCTGTGCGGCTCGGAAGGCACGTTGGCCCTCGTCACGGAAGCCTCGCTCCGCACCGACATGCTTCCCACACATCGGGCACTGGTGCTCTTGCTCTTCGAGCAGCTCGAGGCCGCGGCTCGGGCTTCGCTCGAAATATACCCCCTAGGGCCAACGGCCTGTGAATTATTGGATCGTCGTTGCTTGAGCCTCGCTCGCGATACCGACGTCCGGTACGACTTGCTCATTTCGCCACAGGCCGAATCCGCATTATTGGTCGAGGTTGAAGGCCAGAGTCTGGCGGAAGTGAAGCGGCGCACCCAAGAGGTGATCGAACGAGTTACGTCTTCGAAGCCGATGGCGTTTGACGCCAAGATCGGTATCGACATCGAGGAAATGAACCTGTTTTGGGAGCTATCTCGAAAGGTTGTGCCCACGCTTTACCGGCTCAAGGGCTCGACGAGGCCACTTCCATTCATTGAAGACATGGCCGTGGCACCCGAGGAGATGCCTCGGTTTCTGGTCGAGCTCCAAAACATTCTCAAACGGCACCAGGTAACTGCTTCGTTATTTGCACACGCCCTCCAGGGTCAGGTTCATTTGCGCCCGTTTCTTGACCTCAATGAACAACGCGATGTCACCACGCTGCGGCGGTTAACAGATGACGTGTACGCCGCCGTTCTTGATGTTCGAGGTACCGTAAGCGGCGAGCACGGGGACGGACTCGCCAGGACCCCGTTTGTCGACCGTCAGTACAAGCAGCTCTACGATACGTTCCGGGAAGTGAAGCGGATCTTCGATCCCCACAACATTTTCAACCCGGGCAAGATTGTTACCGATGACCCTTTGCCGATTGGCACAAGCCTGCGTCCTGTGGACCTTCCGGCAATTGCAACGATCGGCTCGGCCGATGACCAACCTCAGCCCGAGCTTCCTCCGATGGTGGTTCCCTTGCAGTTGCACTGGACCCCCAACGAGATGGCGCACATGGCCAGAACCTGTAATGGTTGCGGGGCGTGTCGTAGCCAATCTTCGGACGTGAGGATGTGCCCCATCTTTCGGTTCGCCCCCCGTGAAGAAGCTTCGCCCAGGGCGAAGGCCAACCTGGTTCGGGCGGTGTTGACGGGCCAACTCCCTCCGGAAACGGTTTCGAAAGATGAATTCAAGGCGGTTGCCGATCTGTGTGTGAATTGCCAAATGTGTCGCTTGGAGTGTCCGGCCAGTGTGGATATCCCTCGACTTGTGATGGAGGCCAAGGGTGAGTACGTGGCGGTTAACGGATTACCGTTACGCGACCGCTTGCTGGCTCGGCTCGACCTGATCAGTGCTATCGGCGCCAGGCTGTGGCGACTTTCGAATTGGATCATTCGCAACCCTCAAACGCGCTGGTTCTTGGCAAAGTTGCTAGGGCTGGCACACGAACGAAAGTTGCCGCGTTATGCGTCCCGAAGTTTTCTACGAACCGCTGCCCGACGACGCCTTACGAAGCCTAGCAATGGCGAAGGCCCCAAGGTCCTCTACTTTGTTGACACGTACGCGAACTACCACGATCCACAATTGGCCGAATCCCTGGTCTCGGTTTTGGAACACAACGGGGTATCCGTTTATGTGCATCCGGCACAACTGCCCTCGGGCATGTCTTTGATCTCAGCGGGGATGGTCGAAAAGGCACGCCGTATGGCTGCCCATAACGTGGGGATTCTGGTTGAAGCGGTCCGGCAGGGATATCACATCGTGGCCTCCGAGCCAGCCGCCGCACTTTGCCTTACGTACGAATATCCAATTCTGTTGGAAGACTCCGACGCCCGCATGGTTGCCGAGAACTCCAGTGAAGCTTGCCACTACCTCTGGACATTGCATCAGCAGGGGAAACTACGTCTCGAGATGCGCCCCATCGAGGCCAGCTTGGGCTACCACCAGCCTTGCCACATGAAGGCCTTGCAAATTGGCGAGCCTGCGTTCCACCTACTGGGATTAATCCCCGGGCTGAGCATGAATCGTACGGAAAGTGGGTGTTCTGGAATGGCGGGCACCTTTGGACTGAAGCAAGAGAACTTTCGCGACAGTCTCCGAGCGGGCTGGGGGTTGATCACCAGTTTGCGCCATCCCAACATTCAGGCCGGCACCACGGAATGCAGCGCGTGTAAGATTCAGATGGAACAGGGCACGGAAAAGCCAACGATCCATCCACTGAAACTCATGGCACTTGCCTACGGCTTAAAGCCGGAGATCGCGTCCCTGCTTACGACTCCCTGCGAAGAGCTTGTCGTTTCCTAGACTTCTAGCACGGACCTTCCGTCGCTCAGTCCGCGCCATCGGTAACGGCCACCGTTCCGTAGTAGCCCGCCGCAGTTTCGTGGCATTGTTTCTCGACGGTAGCACGATCGAGCAGCTCAGATTCTTCATGCAGTCGATCAGCTTCGATCTCACTGATGTCATAAGTCGAACTTCCGTCGACAATCAGTTGAGCCATGATCTTGCCAACAGTCGGGCTCTGGACGATCCCATGCCCACAGAAACCCGAGCAGTGATACAGCCCCTCAATGTCCGGCATCTGCCCGCAGAAAGGTCGACCGTCGGGGGTAAAGGTCATGATCCCCACGGTGATGGCCATCGGCGACCGCTCGTTGATGAATGGGAAACGCCTGCGAGCAGCGTCGAGAAGTGTCGCCACGTGAATATCGTTTCGAGCCGCCCGCATTTGAGACATGTCGAAGTCATCGTCTAACTTGGCCATGTCGTACTGGGGCGGATCGGCTTCGTAACAGCCAACGATCAGGCCGCCAGATTCAGGGCGAGAGTATATCCGATTGCCCCGATCGCGAATCGCTGGGCTGTGCCGGTCGACCGGAACATCGTCCAGTGGCAGTGTTGTAAGATAGCAATGCCCAATCGCCGCGCTAGGAAGACGCGTCTCACAACGTTCGGCCGTGAGATACGACCAGGGTCCCGAGGCATTCACGATCACCGGCGCGTAGAATTCCTGCCCGCCCGCGCGGATGCCCTTTACCTCGTTGTCCGTTCGCAATAGTGATTCCATCGGGGTGTTGGAGTGAAACACTACGCCCGACTCACGAGCAACGCGAACATATGCGGCGAGCAATTCGGCGGGTTGCAGGTGCCCATCCGTCGGACAATAGCAGGCGTCGAGCAAATCATCGCACTTCATATAAGGCAACAATTCTTGCACTTGCTCTCGATCGAGATGTTCGATGGCAAACCCAATTGTCTTGCCCATCGCTACATGGTCGCGGATCTCTTCCGCACGAGCTTCGTCGGATGCGAGTCGGAGTGAGCCGGTCTGAACGAAGATTTCGGTCTCGGTCACCCGTTCAAGTTCGCGTACGATCTCAATCCCGTCGATCAACATCTTGGTGGCCGCCCGGGTCGAGCGAAGTTGTCCCAGCAACCCCGCGGCTCGTCCCGTGGAACCCGAGCCCAGCATTCCGCGGTCGAAGACAATCACGTTAAGCCCTCGCTTCGCGAGCTGCATCGCGGTGCTGGCTCCAGCTACCCCGCAACCCACGACAATCGCGTCCGCGGTGTATTTGCCTGGCTCGGACATTCATGGTCTCCTTCAACTCGGCACGCAGACCGTTCCTGCTTCCCGCCTCCCCGAATACATCCCCGCCGGCTAACTTTCACCCAAGCATGATGCTCCGGGCAGTTTCTTCACATTTGGCGGTCCTTGTATGAAATCGGGGACCATCGGTAAGATACTACATGAGATCGCTGTGCGGTATTGGTAAGCCGTTATCTCACGTGCGGTTTCGTAGATGTGACAAGGTTGAAACCCACGAATCGCCGTATGATCATTCAGGCCGTGCTCGACCACGAACCTGTGAACCTGGCAAGCGATTCACAAGAAGAGGAAACGGACTTCATGCATTCGCAACTAGTCGTATTAGGAGGTGGACCAGGAGGGTACGCCGCAGCTTTCATGGCCGCTGATCTCGGCATGGAAGTGACGATCGTCGAAAAGAATCCTCGCCTGGGCGGCGCTTGTTTGCTGCGTGGATGCATTCCTTCCAAGGCCTTGCTGCATGTTGCCAAGGTGATCAGCGAAGCTCGCGATTTGGAAGAATGGGGGGTTGGTTACCAGTCCCCCACGATCGATGTCGACTCGATGCGGGCGCGGAAAGAGAAGGTCATCAGCACGCTGTCTGGTGGTCTGAAACAACTCGCCAAGAAACGCAATGTGACTGTGATTCATGCAGAAGGTGAATTCAAGAATTCCACCACCTTGCAGTTGTCGCCGGGCGAGGGAGAATCGCTGGAAGACCACACCCTTACTTTCGATCACTGTGTTCTGGCAGTTGGATCAAGCCCCACGAAACTGAAAGCCTTCGATATTGGTAGCGACCGAGTCATGGACTCTACCGGGGCACTCGATCTGGCAGATGTACCAGAGTCGCTATTGGTTATCGGCGGTGGCTATATCGGCCTAGAGATGGGGACCGTCTACGCACAACTTGGCTCGGACGTGAGTGTGGTGGAACTCACGGGCAGTCTTCTGCCCGGGGTGGATGCCGATCTGGTCAAACCTTTGCATGCCAGACTCAGCAAGCTGTTTAAGACTATTCTGCTAGAGACAAAGGTCGAATCGCTACGAGACTCGGGTAGCGGCATCGAAGTTGAAATGACGGATGCCGACGGCTCCAAAAAAGAAACATTTAGTCGCGTTCTGGTCGCGGTAGGTCGCCGCCCCAACAGCCAAGATATCGGGCTGGAAAACACTGATGTCGAGCTAACCCCTCAAGGCTTCGTGGTTGTCGACGATCGTCAACGAACCGCCGATGAGCACATCTTGGCGATTGGCGACATTGCAGGCGAGCCGATGCTGGCACACAAAGCCTCGCACGAAGGCAAAGTTGCCGTCGAAGCATTGCATGGCGGACCCGCGGCTTTCGACAAGCTGGCCATTCCCGCGGTGGTATTCACCGATCCGGAGATTGCCTGGGCAGGTTTAACGGAGAATGAAGCGAAACGAGACGATATAACTGTCGAGGTTGGCCGTTATCCCTGGGCCGCCAGTGGTCGCGCTCAAGCTTTGGGCATCACCGATGGATTGACCAAGTTGCTGATCGATCCCAGTACCGAAAGGGTTCTTGGCGCCGGCTTCGTTGGCACAGGTGCGGGAGAGCTGGTGGCCGAAGCTGTCATGGCCATCGAAATGGGCTGCACGGCACGAGATATCGCCGAGTCGATTCACCCCCACCCAACACTTAGCGAAACATTCGCCTTCGCCGCGGAGTCCTATCTGGGAATCGCTACAGAAATCTATCGACCAAGGCGGCAACGACAACAGGCATAAATCCAAAGCGCGTTCGGACCGATCGCGCGATCAAAGTAAGCACCTCTAGGGCTTCTCTTTACGCGATTCGAAGCGACGAGGATAATGCGGCTAACAGACTCCCCTCCAACCGAATAGAGGTCCACTCATGGCCATCAGCGATATCGAACGCTCCAGCATTCCGAAGGACGCTGACCCCGCCGAGACTCGGGAATGGCTGGAATCTTTGCAATATGTCCTGGATCGCCAAGGTCCGGAACGCGTTAAGTACCTACTTGCCCAGCTTAGCGAAGCAGCCCATCGTGGCGGTGTGGAACTCCCCTTTACGGCGAATACGCCTTACATCAATTCGATTCCCGTCTCGAACCAGCCCATCTACCCTGGCAATCGAGAGATCGAACGCCGCATCAAGAGCATCATTCGCTGGAATGCGATGGCAATGGTGGTGCGAGCCAATCGCGAACACGAAGGGATCGGCGGGCATATCTCGACGTATGCATCTTCCGCAACCCTGTTAGAAGTCGGGTTCAATCACTTCTTTCGGGGCAAGAGCGATGACTACTCGGGTGACCAAATCTTCTTTCAAGGCCACGCCTCCCCCGGGATCTACGCCCGAGCGTTCATGGAGGGACGACTTTCCCAAGAACAACTGGAACATTTCCGCCAGGAAGTCTCCTTCACCGGTGGGCTTTCTTCGTATCCTCACCCTTGGCTGATGCCTTACTTCTGGGAGTTCCCCACGGTCTCAATGGGCCTGGGCCCCATCACCGCGATTTATCAAGCTCGCTTCAATCAGTATCTGGCCGACCGAGGCATCAAAGACACCAGCGGTTCTCACGTGTGGGCATTCCTCGGCGATGGTGAGACCGACGAACCGGAGACGCTAGGGGCCATCACCCTGGCATCGCGAGAAAATCTCGACAATCTGATCTTTGTCATCAATTGCAACCTGCAACGCTTGGACGGTCCGGTTCGAGGCAATGGGAAGATCATCCAGGAACTGGAAGGCGCTTTCCGCGGCGCCGGTTGGAACGTGATCAAAGTCATCTGGGGCGACGATTGGGATCCACTACTGGCCAAAGACGAAAGCGGAGCCCTTGTCCATCGCATGGGGGAAGTGGTTGACGGAGAGTATCAAAAGTACACCGTTAGTTCAGGCGAATATATTCGCCGACACTTCTTCGGTGCCGATCCGAGGTTGCAAAAACTCGCGGCAGCCCTGTCCGACGAAAAGATCAAACGCATGCGTCGCGGGGGCCACGACCCCGAAAAGGTTTACGCGGCCTACCACGAAGCGGTAAACACCGTGGGGCGACCCACGGTCATCTTAGCCAAGACTGTAAAAGGGTACGGGCTGGGCGAGGCAGGCGAAGGCCGAAATATATCGCACCAACAAAAGAAGTTGAACGAAGACGAGCTGCGTGAGTTCCGCACGCGTTTTGGCATTCCGATTTCGGATGACGAGGTTGCACAGGCACCGTTCTATCGCCCTGCAGACGACAGCCCGGAGATGATTTACCTTCGCGAGCGGCGTGAGAGCCTTGGCGGTTACGTGCCGGGCCGGCCCATGCAAGCCATGCCGATCAAGGTGCCGGCGATTGAGGATTACAAAGAGTTCCTCGAAGGAAGTGGCGAGCGTGAGGCGTCAACGACGATGGCCTTTGTGCGATTGTTGGCCAAGCTGCTTCGCGACAAGAGCGTCGGCAAGAACCTGGTTCCCATTGTGCCGGATGAGTCACGCACCTTCGGGATGGAAGCGCTGTTCCGTCAGTGCGGAATCTACGCCCACGCCGGCCAGCTTTACGAGCCGGTCGACTCGGAGACCGTGCTTTACTATCGGGAGGCGAAAGACGGTCAGATCCTTGAAGAGGGAATCACGGAAGCCGGTTCCATGGCATCGTTTATCTCGGCCGGAACCGCGTACACAACGCACGGCATTCACATGATTCCGTTCTTCATCTTCTATTCGATGTTTGGCTTCCAGCGCATCGGCGATTTGATCTGGGCTGCCGGCGACAGCCGAGCCAAGGGCTTCATGCTGGGGGCCACCGCGGGCCGCACCACGCTGGCCGGTGAAGGCCTGCAGCACCAAGACGGCCACAGCCACTTGATCGCGTCGGCCTTCCCCCATGTGCGCTGCTACGATCCAGCGTACGCATATGAAACAGCGACCATCATCTTCGACGGCATGAAGAAAATGTATCAAGAGGGTGACGATGCGATCTACTACATCACGGTTGAGAACGAGAACTATGTACAACCCCCAATGCCGGAAGGCGCTGCAGAAGGAATCGTGAAGGGCATGTACGCAGTCTCCACGGTCGAAATGGGCGAAAATCGGCCGCACGTCCAGCTCTTCGGCAGTGGCCCCATCCTTCGCGAAGTTCTGCGTGCTCAGAAGATATTGGCCGAAAGCTACGATGTCTCGAGCACCGTCTGGAGTGTCACAAGCTACAAGGCGTTGGCCTTAGGGGCTCATACGGCCCGTCGGTGGAACATGCTGCACCCCGACAAAGAGCCGCAGGTTTCGTATTTCGAAGACTGCATTGCCGACTGCACCGGGCCTTTTGTGGCTGCCAGTGATTATGTCCGTGCGGTGCCCGACCAGGTTGCCCCATGGATTCCTGACGGGCTGCTCACGCTGGGGACCGATGGATTCGGTCGCAGTGACACGCGTGCTCCGCTTCGCAGGCTATTCGAAGTCGATGCCGAGTCTGTAACGATCGCCTCGCTCCATGCCCTTGCCGAACGCGACCTGTGCAAGCCCAATGTCGTGAGCAAAGCCATTAAAGACCTGGATTTCAATCCCAACAAGCCTGATCCTTTCACCCAAACCTATTCGGTCTAACCCACTTAAACTTCGGTTCAACTCCGGAAAGATCAATCCTCTCCGACCATCAACACCATTCAACGAGCGAGTCCGCAGGACAACCATGAATTACGAGTTCAAGCTTCCCGATTTGGGTGAAAATATTGATTCCGGCGACATCGTGAGTGTGATGGTCGCTGAAGGAGACGAGATCCAGGCCAATCAACCGGTTGTAGAAATCGAAACCGATAAGGCCGTGGTCGAGGTACCCTGCCCCAAAGGCGGTCGTGTCAGCACGATCCATGTTGCACAGGGTGACACCATCCAGATTGGCAGCCCTGTTCTGACACTTACCGTGGCTGATTCGAGCGGCTCGACCGCAGAGCCCAAAGCGGCCCCTCAACCCAAGGCAGAGGAATCAAAAGCAAATGCAGCGCCGCCTGAAGAACCAAAGCAGGCCTCTCCGAAACCGCCAGAGCCCGAACCGGTTCAGGCAGCCCCGACCCAACCCAAACCGGAAGCCTCGGACGACTCCGAAGATGACGACACCGCGCCCGCGGGACCTGCTACGCGCCGTTTGGCGCGTGAACTGGGAGTCGATCTCAGCCGCGTGAAAGCCACCGGTTCCAGTGGGCGGATTACACGCGAAGATGTCATCAACGCGGTCCGCCAACTCAATGCATCGATTGGTGAAGCACCTGCGAGCCCGCCTCCATCGCCCCCAAAGACAGTCCCGGCCCAAGCCACCTCGGATGCTGGCGATTCGGATAACGACGGTTATGGCGTAATTCGTCGTGAAAAGATGCCGAAGATTCGCCGCACCATTGCGGTAAACATGGCTCGCTCGGCGTCAACGATTCCGCATGTTACGAATTTCGACGATGCCGATATCACCGAGTTGGAACACATTCGACGCGACAGTTCCAACGAGTTCAGCCACCCCAATGTAAAACTCACCATGCTGGCCTTTGTCATGAAGGCCGTCGCGCATTCTCTACGACAACATCCGTTACTCAATGCTTCGATCGACATGGAGAATGAACAGATTGTCTACAAGGACTACGTGAACCTAGGCGTAGCCGTCGATACCGAGCGCGGCCTTGTGGTACCCGTCGTTCGAAATGTCGATAGTTTGAGCATTCCGACGATTGCAAAAGAACTGATGGGAGTTGCTTCACGAGCAAGAAACGCCCAATTCTCGATCGAAGAGTTGCGTGGCGGAACCTTCACCATCAGCAACATGGGTGCCGTGGGGGGCCAATACTCGACGCCCATCATCAATCATCCTGAAGTTGCCGTGCTGCTGGTAGGTCGCTCTCGCAAGGTGCCTGTCTACCTTGGCGAAAACCTCGTCCCACGGCTGATGATGCCGCTTAGCCTGTCGTACGACCATCGACTCGTTGATGGCGGCGCCGCGGCGCGCTTCCTCAACGAAGTGATCAACTATCTGCAAACCCCCGGGCGACTGCTGCTGGCCAATTAAGTTGCCAGCTAGCTCAAGTGCGATTCGCTGACCTGGGTTTTCACTTATGGTCAAGGTCTGCATTTCTTTGTTGACCGGCGCGCGTCGTGTGCGAGAATCAGGCCAACTTGGTGCGCCGAGGTCGGCCTGTTCTTGTCTCACTTCGCGCATTCATCAAACTTCAAGCCTCAGCGGGCGGAGATTTGGAATGCAAGTAACACAAACATTGCGCCGCGCAGCGCTGCTCTATCGCGACGAGACCGCCATCATCGACGGAAAGACCCGTTTGACTTGGCAAGAAGAGGTAGAACGCATCCCTCGCCTGGCCGGCGCGCTACGGAAACTCGGCATCGGCGACGACGACAAAGTTGCCATCTTGATGCTCAACGGGTATCGCTACTTTGAACTCTTCTACGGCACACTCTGGGCCAGCGGGGTCATGGTGCCGCTGAATATTCGCCTGGCGCCGCCGGAAATCATCTACCAGGTGAATGAATCGGACGCCACGGTTCTGGTCGTCGACGATACGTTTGCGGCCATGCTGCCGGCGTTGGCGGGAAATACTCCGAATCTCAAGCACGTGATCTTTGCTTCCGACAGCCCCGCCCCCGATGGTTGCCTCTCCTACGACCAATTGCTGGCCGAAGCCGAACCGGTTGACGACGCAGAGCGCGACGGTGACGACACGGCGGGCATCTTTTACACCGGAGGAACCACAGGCCGCCCTAAAGGTGTCATGCTTACGCACGACAACCTTATGGCCAATTCGATGAACGGCCTGCTGGCAAATCGGGCAACCCAGAACGATGTCTACCTGCACGTTGCCCCGATGTTTCATTTGGCCGATTGCTCTTCGACCTGGGGCCTCACCTTGGTTGGTGCAACGCATGCCTTTATCCCGGGGTTTGAACCTGTCGCGATGATGCAGGCAATCGAAGGCTACCGCGTCACGCTGGGTTTGATGATCCCCACGATGCTGAACATGATTATCAATCACCCCCAGTTCGAGAACTACGACCTATCGAGCATCCGCTGCGTTTTGTACGGCGCATCGCCCATCCCAACCGCCGTTTTGAAGAAAGCGCTGCAAGTCCTCCCCGCAGATTACGTGCAGGGCTACGGCATGACCGAGCTTTCGCCGCTGGTAACCATGCTTCCGCCGGAAGATCACGTCGTGGGTGGCACTCCGCAACAATTGATGCGGTTGAAGTCCGCTGGGTTCCCCTTGTTTACGGCCGAAGTCAGCGTCTTTGACGAGGAGGATAACGAATTGCCTGTGGGAGAAATCGGAGAAATTTGCGCTCGTGGTCCCATGGTGATGAAAGGCTATTGGAAACAGCCGGAAGCCACCGCGGAGGCAAAACGCAATGGCTGGATGCACACGGGCGACGCCGGCTATATGGACGAAGATGGCTATGTTTACCTGGTGGATCGCACCAAAGACATGATCGTCAGCGGTGGCGAGAATGTATATTCCGTTGAAGTCGAAGCGGCTCTTCACGAACACGAAGGGGTGCTTGAAGCTGCCGTGATTGGCATTCCTCATGAGGAGTGGGGCGAAGCAGTGCATGCGGTCGTTGTTTTGCGACCCGGTGAAGAACTCGCTGCCGAGGAACTCATCTTGCATTGCCGCGAACGGATCGCAAACTATAAGTGCCCAAAGAGTGTATCGTTTGTCGAGGAGCAACTTCCCAAAAGCGGTGCCGGAAAGATCCTGAAACGCCAGCTTCGCGAACCCTACTGGGCAGGTCAGGAACGCCGGATCAACTAGAGCGCATTTCAGAGCCGGTTTCGTGCCAGAGGTTCTCGGGAGCAGCGCGGAGGGCGAACCCACGAGATTCGTTGATGCAGGCCGACAAGGCATTCGTGGCTGCTCCTGGTAGCCGAAACGAGGTTTTGAATTGCGATCTAGAACCGATCAACCACCCACGAGACACCCAACCCAGTTTCGGTCATAATGGTATTGTCTAGCGGCCAGCCATCTCCCCGAGGACCACAGTTCGATGCTCGACAACACGCTCAAGGATCCATCAACAAGCCGCACCGATTTTCTGTTCGACGAAGAACACGATCAATTGCGTCGAACGGTTCGCCAGTTTCTCGAGCGTGAAATCAATCCGCGGGCCGATGAACTCGAAGCCGCCGGGATTGTTCCCCGCGAATTGTTTCTCCGCGGTGGCGAACTCGGATTCTTCGGTCACGGCGTGCCCGAAGAGTACGGTGGTTATGGGGCCGACTGCCGGATGTCGGTCGTCTTGGCCGAAGAACTAAGCCATGCCCACACTAGTGGAATCGGCATGGCTTTTGGGGCGCATACAGAAATTGCGATTCCGCACGTCGTTCGGTTCGGCACCGAAGAGCAGAAACAGAAGTACCTGCCCGAACTCGTCGCCGGGCGACAAGTTGCGGCCCTGGGAATCACGGAACCAGCCGCCGGAAGTAACGTCTCCGGCATTCAAACCCGGGCTGTTCGCGATGGGGACGATTGGGTTCTCAACGGGTCGAAGATCTTCATCACCAACGCGGTCAATGCGGACGTCTACTGCGTGGCAGCAAAAACAGACACCAGCGCCGGCCACCGTGGCATCAGCATGTTTCTCGTTGAACGAGAATCGCCTGGGTTCGACGTGCACGAGTTGAAGGGCAAGCTCGGACGTCGCGGCTCCGACACCGGCGAACTCACCTTCGACGATTGCCGCATCCCGGCAGACGCTCTATTGGGTGTGGAAAATCGCGGTTTCTACCAAATCATGGCCTGTTTCGAGAACGAGCGGCTTGTGATAGCCGCCGGGTGCGTCGGTGCGGCCGAAGCCACGCTACAACAAACGGTGGAATACACACAGAACCGTTCCTTCGGCCTGGGGTCGCTGGCCGATATGCAAGTCACCAAGCAACGGCTGGCCAAGAGTTTCATGGAGCTCGAAGCGGCTCGTCAGCTTGTGTACTACACGGCGTGGCGTGTTACCCGCGATATCCCCAGCCTGAAGGAAGTCGCCATGGCCAAGGCGTTCGCCTCAGAGACCGCGTGCCGCATCATCGACGACTGCCTACAGCTACACGGCGGATACGGCTACTTTTCCGACCAGCTTGTCGAACGAGCTTACCGCGACATTCGGCTCGACCGCATCGGAGGCGGGGCCACCGAGGTGATGTACGAAATCATTGCCAAGCAGTTGCGGATTTAGACGGCGAAAGTAATTCTCAAAAGTCGTAGAAGATACCGCCACCGATCTGCTCTTCATTCTGATTCCAGCCAAGGTATTCGTACTGGGGCGACATGCCGTTCAGATAATGCACGCCCAAGCGGAATAGGTGCCCGGGACCATCACCGCGCCATTGCCAGCCGGTCTGGAAGGTGAATCGCCCCCCATAGTCCACCTCCTGGTGGAGCTGAAGGTTGGTCGCCACGAACGGAGACCCTCGCAACCCCGTGGGCAGCATTGAGCTATATTCGATCCCGCCCTGAAACTCCCAGGGGTCGGCGCCGCCATCGGTATACACCCCGTAGCCACCCTCGATATAGAACCGCCAGTAGTTATTGGGGCGAAAAGCGTAGCCCAGCACAAAGACGTCTCGGCTGTAGTTGATGCGGTTGAAGCCGGGGTTCTTGATCAGATACTCATCACCGATATGAGCACTGAGGTGGTAATACGACAATTTGAACTCGTTCCCGCCGTTGGCGTACGTCAGTGGTACTCCAACGCGGTAGTCGGCCACGACCAGGTCGCGTTCTTCATCCAGGTCGAGTCGTACAAACGCCGCTCCTTCGACACCCAGCTCCCACCCCTGGGGCAACGGGCCGCCTTCGGTTCCGTATCTCAACAGCGACACGCGACCGCCCAAGGTCGGGTCCCACAGGTTTCCCGCTTCTTGCTCGTAAAACCAGATGTTACTCAGCCGGGGTTCTTTGGAACCCGCCAAATACGAGCGGTAGATTAACCCCTCGGGAACTACACGCCACTCCCAAGGATCGTCGCAGTGGGTGCACTGCTGCGGGGGTGGGTCGTACACCGGTGCCTGATCGCCGATCCAGGGATCGTACCCCGGCTCGAGCATCCTCTGCGTGACCATGGGATTGCCCTGTGAGTGATCGCTCACGTACGCAGCCGCACCCTGTTGGTGATACCCGTTGGCAACAGGGTGCGAGCTCACCTGCCCGTTGGGTGAAATCGCGTATACCCCCGGGGTGTTGTACTGCTGGGCAAGCGATCGATCGCCAACCGAGCAGTGCAATACCATCCAGGCAATTGCCGCGGCTGTGAGCGCGAAATGCGATCGATGCCGTCGAGGTGCCCGCCTAAGAACACGTTGCATCATGAACCTGGGTCAAGCGGAAGGATTGGTAGAGGAGAACGTGTAGGCCGTGCGAGAAGCCTAATACGCTTTATCGGCAGCACGCACAGCGGTTCCGCAAACCGAATAGGCGAATGTTCTGGCATATTCGGCACGCTTTCAGCTGACAAGTTAAGCAGCGCAATCCTTAACGCGCGACCGGGCAAACGATACGCCCACTAGCAATTACCCAGCCGGCTCGACGTGAACCCCTACGGGAAAACATGTCGGCGTACGTCCCCTGGGCTGAATATTTCAGCCACACCGAGGCGATGAACTAGCAATAACAGCACGTCCTCCAAGCTGGCATCTGCTCAAGGCAATCAAGAAGTCCAAAGGAAGCGAGTCGTTGATGAGATCTTCCGCAATGCTTGCAATGCTCATGCTGGCAGGGTTCGTTCAAGCCCAGGCGCAAGCAGATGTTGTCACCAACACGATCCGCCGACACGGTTGGCTGTGGGGCCCTGGGATTCATGCCTACAACTGCTGTCGCATGTGCCCACAGAATGGCATGCCACTGCAATATCAGCCCAGCGTGCTGCCGCTGGAGTATTACCCCGAACCGGTGCATGGTCTCCCCTATTTCGGGCAAGCCACGCCGCGATACCCGTTGGGCTACTCGCAGATGACCGCCGGAACACCCCAAAATGGCGCCATGCCCCTGACGGCCCAGCCAAACACTCGTCCGGCGGCCCCGTTTCAAGCGGATGTCGCACAGCCTTACGCGCCGGTTGGTCCGCCGCCCGCTACAGCTCTGCGGCCCACATACTCGCCTCCGACGGGTCGCTCGAATTAGAGTGTTCGCAGAATCCGCACATTGCCCCTGCCGGGAAATGCATTCAAGCTCCGCCGCCGCCCGCTGGGCGTCTTGAGCCAATGGAGGTGATGCTCTAAAATCCGCGGCTCGTACACGAAAATGAAATCGCATTCGAGCCCCGGAGTTGAACGGTCATGGAGCGTACGCTCGTCATCTTAAAACCCGATTGTATCGAGCGCCGCCTGGTCGGCCGCATCATCTCGCGTTTCGAGGACAAGGGCCTCAAGTTCGTGGCCATGAAGCTGATGCGGGTCACCCCGGAACTGGCCAAGCAACACTACGCCGAGCACGTCGAAAAACCGTTCTACCCATCGCTCGAAGCCTTTATCACGGGGGCGCCCGTGGTGGTGGCCATCGTCGAGGGCTTGGAGGCTATTCGCGTGGTGCGAGACATGCTGGGCGCCACCAGCGGTTTAAAGGCGGCGGCCGGAACCATCCGTGGCGACTTCAGTTCGAGCCAGCAGATGAATCTCGTCCACGCTTCTGACGGGCCCGATGCTTCGAAGCGGGAGTGCGAGCTGTACTTCTCGGCCAACGAGATCTGCGAGTACGAACCGACCATCTCGCCCTGGCTGCGTGCTGGCGACGAAAAGTAGTCGAAGCGCGCGGGCAATTAACCGCCGACCGAAAGTTTGCCCACCGTGGTGGCGACTCGCAATTCGTCAATCATGTCCTGCGTCGCTGTAGCAATTGCATCCTGCCAGCGGTCCGCGCCGAACCGTTCCGCGTATGGCTCGCGGCTGTGGGCGAAGATGAGCGCCCGCGAGTTGTTGATGACTGCGCCCAGTCCGTCTTCGTCGAATGCGCCGGCCACATGGGCTGCCGTCCCGCCCTGGCTGCCATAACCCGGCACCAGCAGCCAGGTATGCGGCATCATGGCCCGAAGTTTTTCAAGCTCCGCAGGATACGTCGCACCTACCACCGCACCGACCGAGCCATAGCCGCTGGACCCCTTGCCCGATACGGCCAACTGTTCAACATCGGCGGCGACGTGCTCGTAGAGCAGTTTTCCTTCACCACTCTTTCGATCTTGATAGCACTTCCCCCCGGGATTCGATGTCTTCACCAACACGAACAGTCCCCCGTCACGTTCGTGGGCGACTTCGACAAAGGGGCTCAGGCTGTCATCGCCCAAATAGGGGTTCACCGTGACCGCGTCTGCTCCCCAGGCACTGTCGGCCCCCAGCCAGCCATCGGCGTACGCCGCGGCGGTCGACCCGATGTCGCCCCGCTTCACGTCCATCACCACCAGCAGCCCTGCCCCTCGGGCATGTGCGATAACCTCTGCCAGCGCAGCCATCCCCGGCGGGCCAATCTGCTCGAAAAACGCCACCTGCGGTTTGACCAACGGCACCAGCGATGCAACCGCGTCGATCACGTCACAGCAGAACTCCCGATAGGCTGCGGCAACCTTCGCGGGCGAAAGACTCTCCGGAGAGCCATCGATGAGCCCCGGCGGTATCTGCTTAATCCGAGGGTCGAGCCCCACCATCACCGGGTTCCTACACCGCTGCACCGCCGCCGCCAGTCGATCGCCAAAAGCTTCCAATTCAGCCAACTCCCTAGAAAAAATAAATCGTCGAATTCGTTTGCCCCATCGCGATTCTTGAGGCTGACGAACTGGACACAATGTGGCTGAGCCGCTAGAGTTTTACAAGTCGCCGGCACACAATCGCTCACCCCCACGTGCCGATCGATGAACGGAAACAGGCGAACCGAACGTTCGCCCAAGCAGCGGTGTCCTTTCCAATCGGAGTCGACACCATCCCATTACGGGGCGTGGCGCAGCCTGGTTAGCGCGCTTGACTGGGGGTCAAGAGGTCGGAGGTTCGAATCCTCTCGCCCCGATTTGCGGAGCCTGTCGCATTTTGAGATCGATAGTGATCGACCGTTTCAACGTATTTGGAGCAGTCGAAAATGGTTCGATTTGCAGAAGTTCTTGTTGAGTTCACGCCGACCAGCCAAGGTGGAAGGCACTCGCCTATCTGTCTTGGCAAAGATGCTTCAGCACACAACAGCCCCCACTTCGTTGTACACAACGGTGACGGTACGTATCTCGGCGTCGAATTCATCGATGGCCCGAAGGACCCCATCTATCCAGGCGGTCGTGCTAGTGCAACCGTGAAGTTTATGTATGCCCCGGATGTCTCCTACATGGCTCTAATCGAAGGTGCAACTTTCGATATTCGGGAAGGCGGGCGCACGGTCGGTTCAGGTTGCGTGACGAGTCACAAACCTTGAAAAAGTGGCCTCGACCATTAATTAATTCTACCGCTGGCTTATCTGTTAGAGCTGATCGATTAGAGGCGGAAGCAGTCGATTGGCACTAAATGGCTTACCGTGACGACGGAACTTCTTCGCCCACAACCCTGATCTTGAACGGAATCACATGTGGCTTTCCGTCACCCGCCTTTACTTCGCAGGTAATGGTTGCCGTGCCTGCCTGAGAAGCTCGGCCGAGAACGGTGATGTAGCCGACTCCGATTTGCCCTTGGGCTTCTTGACCACCGGAGAGGGCAACCAGTTTTCCTGGTGTGCGAACGGCGAAATCGCCTACGGGCGTCGCGGCTGGACTGTCTGAGTAGGCCATGAGCTCTGATGGAAACGGTGGGCTGATTGGGTAGGACAACTGCATGCAGATGACATCACCGGGGTGAACCTCATGCGGAGTGTCGGGATACGGGCCTGCAATGGGAACCGGTTCCAGAACATGCAACTCGCCATTGAGGTCCGATCGCACTGTGCCCAGCCTATGACTCTCGTCCTGCTGGACGCTCCACACGGGGCCTGTTAGCGATGCCAGCCCAAGAGCGATGACCGCCCCAACTAAAGCAGTACGAGCGAGTCTTCGCGACATCGTGAATCCTCCTTGTTAATTCGGTTCAGCGGTCCGCGACATGCCACGCGCGACGTCGGGGCTGCGAGAGCAGCATGAATCCAACGCCAAGCACGGCGAGCACGATACCGGATGGCTCGGGGACCACGACCGTGAACGAGTCGGAGATAAGCGTGGTGCCGTTGAGTTGAAATCGTCTGGCCATGGAACTCATTGGGGCGTCTATCACTTCTTGCATTGCTCTATCCGCCCATCGCGACAGAATAGGCCATTAGGCTCAAGCTCTCACAATATCACTCTGCACCGCAAACTCCACTGCCAAACTGCTATCCAGAACGTTATGCCCGTTCCGCCGAAGATTTGTCCACTTTGAACGCTGGCTTTTCGTTTCTCTCGACCTTAACTTGTAACGTGCTTGGTCAAATGTGTTTGCCCGCGAAGGGCTCTTCTCATCAGGGAGAAGACCTGTTGAAACGTCTACCTTTGATTCTCTCTCTCGGTTTCGTTTCGATCACCGTATGGTTAGTCGCATCTCCCCCGGCGACCGTGGGCGAAGGAATCGTTCCGGTCGGCAGTTGGCAGCAGGTTGACTCGCCAGCCGATTTGGGGTGGTCGCCGGAGAGATTACGCGAGGCCAGGAAGTTCACCGACACGCTGGACACCACGGCGGTGATGATCGTGCAGGGCGGAATCGTGGTCGACGCCTGGGGGCAAACCGCACTGCCACTAAACTGTCATTCGGTTCGCAAGAGTTTGCTCAGCGCGCTGTATGGACCACAGGTGGCCAACGGGACGATCGATCTCGACCTGAGCCTCGATCAACTTGGGGTGAACGACAATGAGCCATCGCTGAGCGAGGAAGAACGGGAAGCAAAGCTTCGTCACCTGCTGAAGGCGCGTTCCGGCATTTATCACCCGGCGTTGTACGAGACCAAAGCGATGGCGGCAGCGCGTCCTCCTCGCGGCTCGCACCAGCCCGACACGTATTGGTATTACAACAATTGGGATTTCAATGCGGTTGGGACGATCTTCGAAAACCTGACTGGACGCAGCATCTTCGAAGAATTCGCGGTTCGACTCGCCGAACCACTTGGAATGGAGGACTTTCAACGCAGTCGGCACACCCAGTATGTAACCGGCGAGGACTCGGTGCACCCCGCGTATCCGTTCCAGCTTAGCACGAGGGATCTCACCCGTTTCGGGTTGCTCTTTCTTCGCAAAGGGCGTTGGAGAGACCGCCAGCTTATTCCGGCCGACTGGGTTCAAGAGAGCACCACTTCGTATTCCGACGCGAAGGACGCCGGCGGCTATGGGTACATGTGGTGGGTTGCCGTCGACGGAAAGCATTTTCCTGGTGTTACTCTCCCGGAGGGGTCCTATTCCGCACGCGGTTATCGTGGGCAATATCTCGTGGTGATTCCCGCCTGGGATCTCGTCGTTTGCCATCGGGTCAATTCGTTTCAGCAGAACACGACCGTATCGAAAGACGAATTTGGCAAGCTGCTTTCGATGATCGTTGCTGCCCGCCCGACGACAAGCCAACCCGGCGAACGTGATACGAAAGACAACCCAGCAGCATTGGCAGCAGAAGCACATGAAGTTGCATTCGACCTGATCATTCGCGACGGCGAAGTGATCGATGGGACAGGCAACAAGCGAACTCGCGCCGATGTTGGTGTGGTCGATGGTGTGATTACCCACGTTGGACCGTTACCCAATGCGACGGCGCACCGGGTGATCGACGCCACTGGGAAGATCTTGGCCCCCGGGTTCATCGACCTACACAGTCATGCCGAATCGGGGCTTGTTTCGAGCGACCCGGCCCGACGAAGTGCCCCGAACCTGGTCACGCAGGGCATCACAACCGTGGTCGTGAACCAAGACGGCGGCGGCCCACTGGATCTGGTTGAGCAACGAAAGAAGATGCGCCAACTTGGCACGGGCCTGAACGTCGTTCAAGTGCTGGGTCACGGAACGATTCGTCGCGCGGCCATGGGCACCGACCATCAACGGCCTGCAACTGCTGGTGAGATCGCAGAAATGCAGAAACACTTGCAAGTGGCCCTGGAAGGCGGAGCCTTCGGGCTATCAGCGGGCTTGGAATACGTACCTGGACGCTGGAGCACCCCGCGCGAAATGCTATCGCTGGCACAAACGGTGGCCGCTTGGGATGGGGTCTACATAGTGCACGAGCGGAGTTCCGGGAGTCGCCCGATGTGGTTCCTTCCGAGTCGAGATCCGATGGATCTACCGTCGATGATGGACAACCTTCAAGAGCTCATTCAAATTGCGGCCAGCACCAACGTGACGACGGTTGCCACCCACATCAAAGCCAGGGGTACGGATTTCTGGGGTGCCAGCAGCCGCATGAATGAAGTAATCCGCGATGCTCGCAAGACCGGTTTGCCCATATATGCAGACCAATATCCGTACAACACCAGCGGCTCCGACGGTCGTATTGTGCTGATTCCAGCATGGGCGATCTCGAAAGCCGTTCGCCCCATGGCGCGAAGCAACTCCATCGACAAGCCTGTGAATGACTTTGCCGATCGGCTTGAATCGGTGCTGGACGACAAGAAGAAGGCCGACCAATTGCGACGCGACATCGAGTACGAAATCACTCGCCGTGGCGGTGCAACGAGCATCTTAATTGTGGAGCATGCTAATGAAGCGCTGATCGGGCAGACGCTTGCCGAGTATGCCAAGGTACTTGGAGTCACCCCCGTCGAAGCGGCACTCGCGTTGCAACTACAAGGCGATCGCCAACGAAAAGGAGGAGCCCGACTAAGAGCCTTCTCAATGTCGGAAGAAGACGTCGAGGCTTTCGCACAAACTCCCTGGACGGCAACCTCCAGCGACGCGGGCATTGCACTTCCCGAAGACGGCTCGGTGCATCCACGGTTCTATGGGGCGTTTCCTCGCAAGATTCGCCGATATGCCATCGAACGCGGTTTACTCACGGTCGAAGATGCCGTTCGAGCAGCCACATCCCTGCCGGCACAGATTCTTAAACTGGAAAACCATGGTGTGATTCGTCCCGGCGTACGTGCAAACTTGGTCGTGTTTGACGAGAAACGTATTCGGGATACAGCCGACGCGTTCAATCCCCATCAGTACGCCGAAGGAATCGAATACGTCTTTGTCAACGGAAAGCTGGCCGTCGGCCAACAAGGCTGGATCGGGTGCTTGGCCGGCGAGGTGCTTACCCGGCCAAAGCCAGCGAAACGAACGAATGCGGAACATGCCGTATTGCCGGATAGGAGTGAATCGGAATGAGAGTGGTATTCATATTGGTTTGGATGGCCACGTTCACCGTAGTGTTGACCAGCGACTCCGTAACGCAATGTCTAGCTGCCCCTGCTGAAACGTCGAACCAATCAAAGGAACGCCCACAGAAGTCAACAGACTACAATGCGGCGATCGAACAACTCGAATCTGCCGTTCGTTATGAGGTTGAACAGAAGGCGTTGCCCGCCTTTTCGATCGCACTGGTCGATCAAGACCGCGTTGTATGGTCTTCCGGCTTCGGATTTCAAGACACCCAAAAGAAAGTGCCGGCAACCGCAGAAACCATTTACCGCGTGGGTTCGGTCTCCAAGCTCTTCACGGATATTGCGGTATTGCAACTGGTCGAAGAAGGCAAGCTTGATCTCGATACCCCCGTGCAGAGCTACCTTCCGAATTTTCGTCCAATTAATCCGTACGAGACTGCCGTAACTTTGCGGCAGTTGATGTCACATCGCTCCGGGCTGGTCCGCGAATCGCCCGTCGGAAACTACTTCGACCCCAACGAACCTACCCTGAGCGCCACGGTAGAAAGCCTGAATAAAACATCGCTGGTGTACGAACCAGAGACCAGAATAAAGTACTCCAATGCAGCCATCGCCGTGGTGGGGGCGATTCTCGAAAGGCAACTCGGCGAATCGCATCCAGACCGTGTTCGTCGCTCAATTCTAGCTCCCTTGAGTATGAGCCAGAGCAGCTTTGTCGTTACACCGGCAATGGAACCCAAGTTGGCCACAGGTTGGATGCGAACGTACGACAGCCGACGATTCGAAGCACCAACGTTTCTCCTCGGCACCGGGCCAGCGGGAAATTTGTACGCGAGTGTCGACGATCTCTCGAAGTTTCTGAGCTGCCTCTTCAACAAAGGAAGGACGGACGAGGGAGCGATTCTCAGGCCGGAAACCCTTCAACGAATGACCACCCCGGTTACCGACTCAGACGGTAAGCCGCTGGGCTTTGGATTAGGGTTTCATATTCAAGAATTGGACGGGTACCAGAAAATTGGTCACGGTGGGGCCGTCTACGGGTTCTCAACACAGCTTGAAGCCTTACCAGATCGCAAGGTGGGAGTTGCAGCGGCCGCTTCCCTCGACGGAACCAATGGGGTGGTGGGCCGGCTGGCCAATTATGCACTAAGACTGATGCTTGCCGCCAAGGACGACAAGCCACTTCCAAACTATCAAACAACCGAACCCGTGTCGCCACAACGAGCCCGGGAATTAATTGGCACGTATCGTGAAGTGGACGGCGATCGGTTTACCCGCATCAGCGAGCTGAATGGCGAACTCTTCATGCAGCGGGGCGTGTTTCGCCACCAACTGCGAGCGATGGCCAGTGATGGGTCGCTTGTGGTCGATGACCAAATCGATTTCGGCACCGGAGTCAATCTCCAAGATAGAAACCGCCTTGTCGTCGGTGAGACGGTGTTCGAACGCATCGCAGATACGCCCCCGGGAGATATCCCCGTGCGATGGAAGGGGCTGATCGGCGAATACGGCTGGGATCATAACACACTTTACATCCTAGAAGACAACGGTCAGCTCTACGCCCTCATCGAGTGGTTCTACTACTATCCCTTGCAAGAGATCGACGATAACAACTTCCAGTTTCCCGACTATGGCTTGTATCACGGAGAAGGGCTCACGTTTACGCGCAATGCCCAAGGCTTTGCCAGGGAAGTTGAGGCCGCGGAAGTCCGTTTCGTGCGACGCGAAGTGGGAACCAAAGACGGGGAGACGTTCAAGATCACCCCAGTCAAACCGATAGATGAACTGCGGGCCGACGCGTTGTCGGCATCGCCTCCGGAAGAGTCGGGTGAGTTTCGCGATGCCGATCTGGCTGAACTCACCACGCTCGATCCCACGATCAAGCTCGACATTCGCTACGCGACGACCAACAACTTCACTGGGGCAGTCTTTTACCAGCAGCCGCGAGCATTCATGCAACGCCCCGCGGCTGAAGCCGTTGCCCGGGCCAATCAACGGTTGAAACAACGCGGGCTGGGGCTGCTCATCCACGACGCCTATCGTCCGTGGTTTGTAACGAAGATGTTCTGGGACGCCACGCCGGGCGATCTGAAAGATTTTGTCGCCAATCCAGCCACCGGTTCTCGCCACAATCGGGGCTGCGCCGTGGATCTCACTCTATACGACCTAGAAACCGGCGAACCGATTCAGATGGTAGCCGGCTACGATGAGTTCTCTCCCCGATCTTTCCCGATGTACCCTGGTGGAACTTCCCGCCAACGCTGGTACCGAGAAGCACTCCGCCGCGCGATGGAGGCCGAAGGTTTCACCGTCTACGAATTCGAATGGTGGCACTTCGACTACAAGGACTGGACGAAGTACCGCATCGGCAACGTCACCTTTGAGGAAATACTCTCAGAATGAAACGAACTCGCCTTGGTATCACGTCCTGCACGCTCCTGCTGTCCTTCTGTGGTGACCACGTCGGTGCCGACGAGCTTGTCGTTCACGAATTTGAACGCCAGCCGCTGACTGACATTTATTTCTCCGAGGGTGCCGACGCCGGGGACATCAACGGGGATGGTGTGGCCGATGTTGTCTACGGACCCTATTGGTTCGCTGGGCCTGGCTATTCGACCAAGCAGGAGATTTATGCTCCCCTCCCACAAGATCGTAATCGCTATGCGGACAACTTCTTCTCTTGGGTTTACGATTTTAACGGCGATGGCTGGAACGATGTCTTTGTCGTGGGGTTTCCTGGTACGCCTGCGTACGTGTACGAGAATCCCCAGTCCGAGGGTCTCGCGTCACACTGGAAGAAGCACGAGGTTTTCGACTGGGTTTCCAACGAGTCGCCACAACTGACCAACATTATCGGAGACGAACGCCCAGAGTTGGTATGCACCCGAGACGGCTTCTTTGGCTTCGCCACGGTCGATTGGGACAAACCTTTCGAGGCCTGGGAGTTTCACGCCATTTCCGACCAAATCGCCGCCAAGCGGTTTGGGCACGGGCTCGGCATCGGCGATGTCAACGGCGACGGGCTGATCGATGTTGTTCACGCCAAAGGCTGGTTCGAACAGCCCGCGTCAAACGCAGACAGCATGCGCTGGACGTATCACGAAAGTTCCTTCAGCAACGCCTACGGTGGCGCGGAGATGTACACCTACGATGTCGATGGCGACGGGGACAACGACATCATCACAAGTGACGCGGCCCACGATTTTGGGCTCGCATGGTACGAACAGGTACAAGACGATGACGAGATCGCGTTCAAGCACCACCTCATCATGGGCAAGGAGCCTGTGGACAACAAATATGGCGTCTGCTTCAGTGAGTTGCACTCGGTGAATCTGGCCGATGTCGACGGGGACGGGCTCAAGGACATCCTGACGGGCAAAACCTATTGGTCGCATCACAAGAAGAGCCCTATGTGGGATGCGGGCGCGGTGGTTTACTGGTTCAAGCTGATACGCGACGAGGGTGGCGTCGATTGGCTGCCCTACAAAATCGACGATCAGGCAGGCATCGGGCGGCAGCTTTCCGTAAGCGACATCAACGCGGACGGAATGCCCGACATTGTCGTCGGTGGGATGAAGGGCGCGCACGTCTTAATGCACAAGGCGAAGACGGTCTCCTCGGAAGAATGGAAAGCGGCCCAGCCTACGGTTTATGAACCCAAGTAGCAGTCTACGTCGGATAGCCCAGCCCCCTAATACTTCACCACAATTACCTCATGAATATCTTCCACCACCGTGGTGATCTGCCGACCTTCGTGCTCTAGTTTCGTGGTGCCCGAGAAAGACGTAACGTCCTTCGGCTCCCGATCGAGCGTGATTTTGGCTCGATAGATTGGTGTGTCCTCGATGGGAGGTGGCAACACGTAGGGGCGATTCTTGGGCGGTGTGGTCTGGGGGGCGACATTGTACGCCAGCAGGTGAATCCGTAGCGTGCGCGATGCGGGATCGTCTGTCACAACGGCTTGCACATTCACGGGGGCCTCGATTACGACGCGGGGTTCGGAATCCAGCAGGCGAACTGCCGAGGCCAACAGTTTGCGCGCCTCGGGCAAGGCGTGATCGCTGGCCGTACACCAATCGGGAGAGATGGACAGCGTGAGTACGGTTCCCTTGCCAACCTGATTTACAAGCACCGCCGGGCCAATTGGCTTGTCGGCGCTCATCGGGTAGTCAGGGTGGTAGCGTCCCTCGACGTGCAGCCATGTTTGGTGAGGTTCAAGCAACTCGCCACATGTGACCGCGGTGGTTGCCTCGTAGACCACACCTGGTCCTCGCACCAAATACGGCCAGTCACGGCGACCATCTGGTGCCAACGTGTCGATGTCCGCGTTTGAGAATCCTGCATCCCCCGAGGGGAAACGAACCCAACTGTCGATATCCTTGCGGTGGCGAACCAGTTTGGCGCCGATCAAATCAGAAATCGCCGTGTTGGACATCGGTTGTCCCAGTCGATCGTATGTCCCGGTCAGCCCGGTAACGATCAGTCGCCCACCTTCCTCGACATAGCTGCGGAAAAGATCAATTTCGTCTTGGGAGAGTATCGCGACGTTGGGCAGCATCACGACGGGAAACTGTTGCAGCGTCGCAAGCGTGACATTCTCGTCGTGAATTACCCCCCACGGAATGTGCTCGTACGCCATTGCCTTGTGGGCACCCTGAAACGCCCGATAGTACCCGCCGGGTTTCTCTCGTCCGTACCAGTCACGCGTGCGACTGCTAAAGTACAGCCCGACTTCGTACACCGCCTGGTATCCGAAATGGCTTCGCTTGGCGTGGACCTCCTTGAAAGCCTCGCCGAATCGCTCGTAGGCCACAGGGTCGAGCCAGCCGTCGTATGCGGTTTTATCGACCATGGTGACAAAGCCACCATGGCTGAGCAGCGTGAGCAGCTCCCAACGAATGTCGTTCAATGGCCGAGTGGTTTGGTCGTGATAGCCGCGAACTCCCCGCTGAATGGCGATCTGAAACGGGTGCCCCGGCGTGGCGGCTTGATAGAACTCGGCGTTCAGCCCGATCGTCAATGCACTGAACCCCCAACTTCCTGTCTCGCCAGTCACAAAGTCACCATTGCGTGCATGCTGAACGGGCCGCTGCCCCACTTCCCAAGAGAACGGTGGGTTGCCGTGGTAGTTGTAGTCGACCGTCGCTTTGGGATTCATACTGCCAATGTGTGCGGTCAACTGCTTCTCGAACTGTTCGCTGCTGGCGTATCGAAACTCCAGCATATGGTCCCAACTCTCATCCCATGTCACTCCCGCGGGCATCGCGTGTCCGAATTCTTGTTGGAATTCCTGCTGACAGGTCTCGCACCAGCATCCGTAGGGGGCACCGAAGCCCTGGTCGACCATGTCGAGATGGAAACCATCGATCCCGTAGGCCAACTGCTCCTCGACCATATCCCTCATGTATTCGAGATAGCCCGAGCGATAACACACACGGCCATCGACGGGGTTGCCGGTGTGATCGACCATCCGCCACTCGGGATGCTCGCGCAGGGTATGTCCGGGATACTGCACCTGGCAGTAGGCGATGATTGGCAACCCCAGCTTACGCCCTTCCGTTACGGCTTCCCGCAATACATCACGATTGCCGAGCCCCGGAGGCCTCGGCTGGAGCTGCGAGTCGTAGTAGGCCCAGTCGCCTTCTCGGGCCCAAATCACCAGGTACTCCGCGTCGCACGCTTTAGTGGCTTGGACAATGTCGCGCCCATTGAAGCTTGCCGCAAAGCCCTTGTCTTTAGGCGATCCCCCGAATTGCGACCCGGTTGGCCCAACCTCCAACCCGACCAGTGACCGCCGGAACCATGGCATGTCATTGTCTGCATGAGAACCCGCTTCGCCTTGTGCACACGCAAACGGTGAAAATGTCAGTGCAATCGTTACCGCGACACAGGATGAAGCGACATTCATGGGAGATGGTTTCCTCAGAGTGAGCATATGGGCCACGATCATGTAGCTGTCGCACTTGAACATTCGACTAGCCACGATCCAACCGATTCGCAGGACATTCTAGCTGGACCAACCGGACGAGGGGAGAAAAGAGAGTCCCAGTCCGATCCCGGTCTACGGCAGGTACTTCGCCAAGTCACTCGGGAATGACTTCCAAACAGGCCATACGGTTGTTGCCGCGGACGAATAGCAATCCGTGGGACAATACAGGTGCAGCCCAGGCAGGATATTCGAGCAGTTTGGGGGCCGGCAGGCCTGGGATGTCGCGTTCGTCTTTCTCACCGACCAATTCGACCTTCGCTACCAGATCGAACTTCTCCGGGTTGGCCTTCAACAAGAGAAGTTCGCCGTACTCGCACTGACAGAAGAAATGCCCTTCGGCGTAGGTTAACGACGATCGTCCGAGACCGGGTTCGCTCCACTGAACCTCTCCAGATTCAAAATCGACGCAGCGTAGTTCCGCGTTGTTCGTGTGTCGTCCACTTGAACCGTAGACATACCCTTCGTGATAGACCGGGGTATTCCAGTGCGTTTGCAGGCTTTTGTCCCTTCCACGGTCTTCGTCGGTCCACACCACCTCAAAGCGTTCGGGCTGAACTTCCAGCAACGCACTTCCCGGCCCATAAGTTTCTGAAATGAGTACGCGATTGCCCACCACCACGGGATTACTGGCGTTCACGCTTTCAAGGATGTTGGCCCGCCAGGGGAAAAACCAATCGACCTCTCCGTCCGTGGGATTGAAGCCGATGAGACCACCCCGCGAGAAGACAAAGCACCAGGGGCGATCGTCGATGGTCGCCAGTACCGGGCTGGAGTAACTGCACAGCTCGTTGGAGATCGCATAGCGAATTTCGCCGGTGTATTTATCAAAGGCGACCACACCGCTGCCGTCGCCTTCTGTCCCCAAATTGATTTGAGGGTTGCTTCCTTGGGGGCTACCACCGACTTGGGCGATTAGCAGCTCGCCCTCGACGACCGGGGTGCTACCTTCGCCAAAGAAGTTCTGCACGATGTTGAAACGCTCTGCGAGGTTGACTCTCCACAACGGCTCCCCGTCCAGAACACTCACGCAATGCAACATCCCCTCGGCACCGCGAATATAGACACGGTCTTCATCCACCACGGGCGGGCAACGTGGACCGTTGTTGTATCCGTACATGTCGACGTAATCAGTCGGGTACTCGAACCGCCACAGTTCTTCCGCCGTTTCGGCATTGAAGCAGGTGAGCCGAGCCTGGCCGGGCGCCCCCCGCCGAGCATCGTGACGATCGAAGGTGAATAGCCGACCGCGACTCACGGCTGGCGGACCGTAGCTGGTGCCCAACCGCATCTGCCATACAAGACGCGGACCTTCCGGCGGCCAGTCGGTCAAGATGCCCTTCTCGGCCGACCTACCATCCGCAGTGGGGCCCAAGAACATGGGCCAATCTTCGCCGGCGGTTCTTGTCCACAGATTCGGCACTTCCTGCGGCTGGGGTCGGGCTTCCGCCAATTGGGTTTCCAACCCGTGATCACTCTCGAATGGGAGCAAAGACCTAGCCGGGGTCTGGCCCGATGACGAGTCATCCTGCTCCTGGCATCCAACACAAGGCACAAGGATGGCAAGACAGATGACGAAGAACTTTGACCGCATGACGAAATGACCTCGAATGACCTCCGATTATGATCCCTGGGCTCCAATATATCCGATGCGGGTGCAGAAATAGAGTCCTAGGGCTGCGACCTACCCAAATGGCAAACAGCCTGAAAATTGACAGAGGACCGATCTACGACTGTAATTAGCTCAAGGTTTTGTCGGAATGTCATCGATTGGCGGCGTCCGATTTTCACGCCATGTAAGCAATGCATAGCCCCTTTCGAGCACATGAGTAGTCGCACCTTAGGTGGATGGATTTCCTGTCTGCTCATCGCATGCCTGCTGAGCGCTTCGCCGTGGCATGTCTTCGCTGAAGAATTCGAGTCTCTGCGTCTGAACCAACTTCAAATGGTTGGCACGCACAACAGCTATCACCAGCGTCAAGAAAGTCCCCAGGGTCACTCCAAAGCAATCCTGGCCGAATGGAATTACTCGCACGCTCCACTCGAAGTTCAGCTCGACCGCGGTGTGCGCAGCCTGGCCCTCGACCTGCACTACACGGGCGATGACTTCGAAGTCTTTCACTTGCCCAAGGTCGATGAAGGAACCTCCTGCAGAAACCTGGCCGAAGCGTTGCAACAAGTTCGCAATTGGTCTGCCAAGCATCCTCGCCATGTCCCGTTGGTTGTATTCCTTGAAATAAAGGAAGAAGGGACGCGATTCGATTCTCGGTTGAAGGCCGTGGATACCCAGGGTTTTGAAAAACTCGATCGGTTGATCACCACGATCTTCGCACCAGCTGAGATGATCACACCGAGCAATGTGCAAGGTGAATTGCCAACACTTCGCGAGGCAATTGAAACCCGGGGGTGGCCAACCCTCGCTGAGTCGCGGGGGCGGGTGATCTTCGTATTGAACGAAAAGGGGAAGATCCGCAACCTCTACCAGCAGGACGCAGAGGCTTCGCCAGCACGCCCCATATTCGTACGCTCAGATGCTTCTCGTTCCGACGCGGCTTTTACGGTGGTTGGTAACGCGAAGATCGAAGCGATTCGCGAACTGCTTGATATGGGGTATGTTGTTCGAACCCGAGCGGATTCCGGCCTCAAGGAGGGACGCCTCGGGGATACCGCGCGACGCGAGAATGCCATGCAAAGCGGTGCCAACATCGTTACGACTGACTTTCCCTCGGGCGAGGCAGACTCTAAGACTGGCTACGTAGTTCAGTTTCCAACCGGAACCGCCGCTAGAGTGAACCCCGTCTCGGGACCAGCCAATCTTCGAGGCAAGGCAATACCCGAATAGAAGTTCGCCCTCCCTGTAAATAGGAACACCATACTACATGCAAGCTTCGCATCGACACCTACACTCAATCGTGAGGGCCGCAGTAGCGGCATCCGTAATTCTTCCGGCGGTTACCGCCATTGGAGATGATCCTCACGCTAGCCCCAATCTACTGTTCATCATCGCAGACGATTGCACCTATCGCGATGTGGGTTGCTACGGTGGCCAAGCCGCAACGCCCAATATCGACCGGCTGGCTCAAGAGGGAATGCGATTCACCCAGAGCTTTCAAGCAGCGCCGATGTGTTCTCCAACGCGACACTGCATCTACACGGGGCTGTATCCCGTCCGTAGTGGAGCCTATCCACAACGCAGCTTTGCGAAAACTGGCACGCAGAGCGTAGTCCACTACCTACAGCCGTTGGGTTATCGCGTAGCACTAAGCGGTAAGTCGCATGTGGCCCCAAAGAAGGTCTTTCCCTTCGAATACTCTCGCGCCGGAAACAAAGGCAAGGACCTGGATTGGGAGGCGATCGAGACGCTATTCGAAGAGACGACCGACGATAAGCCGTTCTGTCTGTTTGTCTGCTCGACGGAACCTCACCAGCCCTGGAACAAGGGCGACGCGAGTAAGTACGACCCCGCGCAGCTACAACTGCCGCCGTATTTTGTGGACACGCTGGAAACGCGAGATAGCTTTGCCCGATATCTGGCCGAAATTACGTTTTTCGATGGTCAAGTCGGTCGCTGTCTCGACTTGCTCGAGAAACATGGACTCGATGAATCTACATTCATCATCGTGACGACAGAACAGGGATCGAGTCTCCCCTTCGCCAAATGGACATGTTACGACTCGGGACTACAGAACGGGCTGATTGCCCGCTGGCCCGGCAAGATAGAGCCCGGCACCACGAGCGATGCCTTGATCGAATATGTCGATGTCGTGCCAACGTTTATCGATGCCGCCGGAGGTAGCATTCCGGACCATCTGGATGGTAAGAGCTATGTTCCGGTGCTTTGCGGAGAAAGGGACAAACACAAGCAGTACGTGTTTGGCATTCAAACCACGCGCGGAATCACCAATGGATCGGACTATTACGGAATCCGCATGGTGCGATCCGATCGCTACAAGTACATCCGCAATTTGACGCCCGAGGTGGCATTTCAGAACAACATAATCTTGTCTTCGATTTTCGACTCGTGGAAGGCGGCTGCGAAAACCAACAAGGATGCGGCGACGTTGGTGCATCGATATCAATTTCGCCCCCAGGAAGAGCTTTACGACATTGTCGACGACCCTTTTGAGCTAGAAAATCTGGCCAGCGAACTAAGCCACGCAGAAATTCTGGCCCAAATGCGTCGTGAGCTGGATGCCTGGATGCAGGACCAGGGAGATGAAGGCCAGGCAACCGAGCTCGAAGCACATAAACATCAGCTACTCGGGGGTCTTACCAAGAAGAAGAACAAGAAGTAAGGCATCGGCTCGCCCATGTGGATTCCGGTTCTTCGAAGCAATTTTGCCTGACCTGAAAACGGCTGGTAGGATGTTCGCGTCTTCTCCGTCTCTCAACCACATTTCCCTTGGACCTAGCCATGCCTACCATCACTCGCCGCTGCTTCAACACGCAATCGCTTGGATCGTTGATGACCTTCTCCTTGTTGGAGACGCTCTTTGCCTGCGAAGCATTCGGCAAGGAAGTTCAGCCGATCACCGCTCGATGGTTGAACGAATTGAACGAACTGGGGCTCGACCTGCGAAACAAAGAGCTCAAACAAGTTGTGTGGCAAGAGAAGGTCGAGGAATTGTTCGCTCAGGCGAATCTTCCCGAACTGCTGAAGTTCGTCGATTTCGAGCAATTGGCGGCCAGTGCCAAACTGGTCGAACATGGCGCTCGTAGCCTGCGGTGCAGTTTCCCCAAAGTCGAAGGCCTGCCGACCAACTTGGTTTTTGGCAAGCAGATTTTCGCGGTCAAGAAGGGCCGCTCTGTCGTGCCGCATGGGCATAACAATATGGCGACGGCATTCCTGGTGCTTGATGGCACGTTCGAAGGCCGTCACTACGACCGCCTGGAAGATCAGGAAGAACACATCATCATCAAACCCACCATCGATCGCAACTTTCGGCAGGGTGAGTGTTCAACTGTTTCTGATCACAAAGACAACGTCCATTGGTTCAAAGCGTCGCAGGAACCAAGCTTTCTATTCAACATCCATGTCTTGAACGTTCGGCCCGACAGCGGCCTGAAGACCGGTCGTGTTTACGTCGACCCTAACGGAGAAAAGCTGAAGGATAGCACGGTTCGTGCCAGGCGAATCACTTACGGCGAAGCCAATCGCCTCTACGGGTAAGTTCACCTCGCTATCGATGTTCTGGATTGGGAAAGTCGGGCATGCATCCAGCATCCCATTCTGACCGCTGGTTGCCGTGAGCGGGTATACCTCCGGCGTCTTTGATCATGCGGGCCATGTGCATCAGGTTCCAGGTCATGAACGTCGTGTTGCGATTGGTAAAATCGTTCTCAGGCCCTCCAGATCCCGGATCGAGATACGAGGGGCCGGGTCCCGCTTCTCCCAACCATCCAGCATCGGCTTGTGGCGGAATGACGTATCCGAGATGTTGCAGCGAATAGAGAATATTCATCGAGCAATGTTTGGCGCCGTCTTCGTTGCCTGTAATCAGGCAGCCACCTACGCGGCCGTAGTATGCGTACTGTCCATGCTCATTTAGATCGCCCGATGATGCATACAGCCTTTCGATGACATGCGTGCAGACCGACGACTTTTCACCCAGCCAAATCGGCGACGTGATTACCAGAATATTGGCAGCCTCGACTTTTTCGTAGATCTGGGGCCAGTCGTCCACTTCCCACCCATGTTCGGTCATATCCGGGTAAACACCTGTTGCCATGTTGAAATCGACCGGTCGCAATTCTTCAACGGAAACATCATTCGCCTCCATGATGGCTCTTGAGATACGCACTAAACCATCGGTATGCGACATCTCAGGAGAACGCTTCAATGTGCAGTTCAAAAACAGGGCCTTCAAATCCGAGAAGTCCCATTTGCTCTCCGAACACATCTTGCGTTGCTTTTCGTTCAATTCCATCGCGACTGGTCCTTTCGATTGATTTCCAGTGGATTTGCGCGAAAACAATTCAACCCGGGCATCCAGATCCAGCTACAATATAGCGCTTTGATGCAGCGATGAGCCACAGTCTTACGGTGGTTTGATTGTTTACTGTGATTGTCTGCAAATTGCAAAAGTGTCTGGGGTGTCACGTATGCTCAGCTCTCGGCGACTGACAATTTTAGTTCCACGTTTATGGATGCTGCTTGCAGCCTTCATGATCGGAATAGTTCCCCAAGCATCGACAACTGCAGAGGAAGCTAGGCCGAGGCTCGAGTACTCTATCCAGCTCGAAGTCGCCGGCAAGGGGTTCGACAAGGAAACATGCTGGGTCCACGCACGAGCGGGCATCATCCCTGGCAACAACGGCCGCGCCCCTGAAGTCGTAATGACGATGCAGAAGCTCCTGCTTTCGGGATCCGATGTCTTCTACGCTCTGAACGAACTACGCTCGGAAAATCTAGGCGCCGAGTGGGTTGGCCCTGTCGAGCACGCGACGCTTGGTCGGCGAGACGAACCAGACGGCATCGAGGTCTGCATCTGCGATGTCACTCCAAAGTGGCACGCGGCAACGGGGAAACTATTAGGCACGGGGCAAAGCGTCCGCTACCAAGACAACCACGTGATGGAAGTGCGACGACGCGAAGTTGCCTACTCGGTCTACGACCAAGAAAACCGAACCTGGAGCCTTTGGGACACACTCGCCCTCCCCGCTGATCGAGAGGAGTTCCAGAACGCGGGTGCCGGCTCCGGACAGCGATACGACTTTCCCAACGGCGAACTGCTGATCGCCATCTATTTCAAAAAGCCTGAACAGACTCAGTTTGCCACAACCGTCTTACGGTGTCGGTTCGACGGTGAAAAGCTGAGCTACGTCGAACATGGCAGTGAACATACGGTTCCCATCAAGCGTGGGCTGTACGAACCTTCGATTACGAAGTTTGGCGACCGCTTCTTTCTTACGCTACGAAATGATCTGGCTGGCTACGTCACCAGCGGCAGCGACGGGCTGCATTTCGAAGAACCCATCATCTGGAAGTTCGATGACGGCGAGGCACTCGGGAACTACAACACCCAACAGCATTGGGTCACCCACAGTGACGGCCTATTCCTGGTCTACA
Source organism: Pirellulales bacterium (assembly GCA_965227275.1). GTDB lineage: Bacteria > Planctomycetota > Planctomycetia > Pirellulales > JAEUIK01 > CAZNXE01. The sequence continues at coordinate 5,713,978 of CBDDFU010000001.1, forward strand.
CTCGACGCGGTGCCGACAACGACCATGTCTTTCGACATCGGGCGCCCCTGTTCATCGCCCAGGTCGACCCCGAGCGACTGTGCGTACTCCGCGAAACGGAACGCGTCTTGGTTCCAGAGCAAGGCGCGCGGCTAGGGAACTTCGGCGTGGTCGACATCAATCCGGACGAAACGTGGGTCACCGTAACCGAATGGATGCAGCCCCAGGGCGTCGAGGAATACGGCAGCGACAACCGGATCTATGTCGCCCGAATTCTGTGGTCATCTCCCAATGAGCTGGTGAACGAGCCGTAGTGCCGTACGCAGCCCGCTGAAGGAGCCCCAGGGTCGGACATCCCATTAGGCATGTGGCTCAGAACCCGTATCGCTGCCTCGCAGGCATTTCTCGTGCACATGACCTATCAGGGGACAAAAATCGACCGATTACGTTCCAATCAGCCAATATTGGATGCCAAAAGTTGGCCTCGATCACGGCAACCGACTACACTCTGGACTTATGACAAGCGTGGCCCGGCTTTCGGAAAAGCTCAGCCGTTCGCTTCAGCCGGATAGCCATTTGTAACGTTCGATCGAGTTGGTTCTCGCCTTCGGGACAGACCGAGGAACGCTGATGAAAGCAGGAGCTCGACAGCCCCTTCGACTTGGCCTTTTTTTTGGCCCGGTTCTAGTCGCGATTCTGGCAACTTGCTTCGATCGCCCTGTTATTGCTCAGATGTCCATCGGCTCGACCACCGGTGTCTTGCCGGCGACGACTCCAACAGGTTCGCTAATCTTGGGCGACCAGTTATCTTCCTTGCAGAATGCGTGGCAGAACGGAGGAACCACCGATCAGCAGGTCTGGATCTCCAGCGTAGCATCTCGTGCCAACCAAAATACAAGTGGCGCGATTCCTACAACCTTCAGTTCCGCGACCACCGACGCCAGCATCGCCCAAGCGGCTGGCCTACGATATGCCATGACAGGCAACGTCGCGGATCTCAACAAGGCGATTGCAGCGCTCGAAGTGCTCGATGTCCCGGGCGGTACGTTCATCACACGGCCCGAGGTGTTAACGAGTTATCTTTCGGCCTACGACTTTATACGAGGAGCCTCCCAGACGGATCTCCCTAATGCAACGCGACAGGTGATCGAAAGCCGGTTACTCACAGTAACCCAAAGCCTGGGTAACGGAAACAACACGTATAGTAATGCACGAGGGAAAAATGGTGCCACGCGGGCCCTGGCTGGTGTACTTCTCGGTGACCAGGCCCTGCTGGACCAAGGCCTGACCGATCTGCAAGGTCACTTTGACTACAGCACCACCGATGACGGCTGGTTCACCGATAGCCATGGACACTATTTGAATTACACCATGCGACATGTGGCCCTATTCGCGAGGGCGTATGAGCAGGGCTCCGGGGTCGATCTCACCGCCAACCTCAAACCCTATATCGACATGACGATTGGGCTTCGGAAACCCGATGGCACGACACCGAACGTTTCTAACGGGCTTAACTTTCCTGTGGGCATTCACATGCTGATGCCCACGGCCAGCTCTGAGAGCGCGGCGAACATTCGCTGGTACATCGAGAACACCGATCCCCATCCGTATAGCTGGACCAGCACGAACCTTACGAACAACGACCATACGTATTCGTCGAGCTTTGCTCTGGCAGATGTGGGAGGCGTTGCTGCCGCGGCCCCTTCCATGTCACCGACATTTTTTGGTCCCGGGCAAAGCAAGGTCACGGTGTTTCGAAACGACTGGGGTTCGACCAGCGACTACCTGTTGCTTTCTCCCGGCATCGACAGCCCCTCGTTTGAGTTTCATAGCGAGAATCCGCCCATCGACTTGAGTATTCCCGCATTCCACAGTCACCCGGACACGGGAGAGCTCCTGCTTTCATCCCAGGGCAAATACATTCTGGTAGCTCCAGGTTACGGACGAGACGACCTTTCGAACTCGCCTCCGGTCATCGACGTCAAAAACCCAACCTGGCACAACGTGGTTCTCGTCGATGGCGGGGTTGGCGCGAATAGCGATGGCCGCAAGACGCGGCCCGAAGACTTTGTGCATACCCATCGATTGGACTCCAACGAACTAGGGAATTTTGTCGGGGTAAGCGACTTCGCCACATTGGAGATGAACTATACGGACACCAGTGTCCGGCGAAGCACAGCCTTCCCTGGTGAAGATTACTTTGTCGTTGCCGATCGCATGCAGAGCGGCTCATCGCACGATTACGGATTCAATCTCGTCGGTCGTGGCACACGAACCGTTCTGAGTTCCGACCCAAACTACGTGGCCGTTCAATGGGAATTCGAAGGCGCACAAGTGATTGAACATCTGATTGCCAGCGATTCCCTCACGCTGAGTACCGACAGCATCTGGATGCACGACACGTTCAACGATTTCGAAATGACGCAACGAATTACAGCCACCATGACAGCCCAGGACGGGTTGTTCCTCAGCGTTCTTGAGACGGGGGTCGCCGGTTCCGCTTCTCAGCTCGCGATCACTCAACTGGCATCGTCTGACCAGTTTCTAGCGGCCCAAGTCGCTCATGCGACCGATAACTGGGTCGATTCGATCCTCGTCCAACAAACCGCGGGCAACCTGTTTGCGGCCGGTGGCATTGAGACCGATGCAGAGTACGCCTACGCTCGGCGAGTCGACGGCATGCTTGCATCGCTGATGATGGCCAATGGTTCTGAATTCTCTGTCGATGGAGCGTCGCTTCTCGAGTCGAGCTCAGCCTTAACCATGTCGCTACTGTTTGGTGACGAGGAGATCCGGGGCACCATTTCCGGCGATGGACTGGTGCCGGGCACAGAACTGTTGCTCTACGATCAGTTACCGCTCGCAACCGCGTTGCTCGACGGCGCTCCTATTCCGTTTGCGAACCTAGCGAACTACAGTTCGATCATCGTTCCCTCCTCCGGCTCGCTAGTTCTCACGTTCCTGGTACCCGAGCCCAGCACCTTGGTTCTCTGCTCGATGGCATTGCCCCTATTCTGGTGGGTAACAAGTGCAGGTCGCAGAGGCAAAGCTGCCAACAATGCGTGACACCTAGTGCTCGGCTAGTTCCGCCACAGCTCGAAGATCCCACGCAGACACCAACCTTTGGCACCTCGCCAATGGGCTCTCCCTTGCCACTTCGGGTAGCGTTTGCGTTACACTGAATTATGGTTGTTTCCCGATTCTTCGGCTTGCATTTTTGACCCATGAGATTCTTCCTGAAACTACTAATCGTTCTTGCGGTTGTTGTCGGCGCGGGGTGGGCTGCGTACAAGCCCGCGATGAGTTATTGGAAGCAGCGGAATCGCCCCACCTATCGAACCGATGAAGTCATGCGACGCACCATCATATCGGTGGTAAACACAACGGGCGAAGTTAAGCCAGTACTCTCGGTCCTGGTGGGGTCTTTTGTCTCGGGCCCGATCGAAGAGTTGCACGCTGATTTCAACGACCATGTCGAGAAAGACCAATTGCTGGCCGAAATCGATCCTCGGATCTATGAAGCAGCCGTTCAACGAGATCGGGCGACCTTGATCACACGACAAGCTGATGTCGAAAGGGTCAAAGCACAACTTCAGCAAGCGATCAACGACGAGAAGCGCTCGATTGCTCTCCGGCAAGAGAATGCGGATTTCATCTCGAAAACCGAGATGGACCGATTTTACTTCAATCGCATGTCGCTCGAGGCCCAACTGAAAGTGGCCCAAGCAACCATCGCCCAGGCCGAAGCCAACCTGGAAAACTCAGAGGCCAACCTCGGATACACCAAAATTCGTTCACCAGTCGACGGGATCATTATCGATCGTAGAATCGACCCAGGCCAAACCCTGGCAGCTCAATTCCAAGCCCCCGAGTTGTTCATTATCGCTCCGGAGATGGACAAAAAGATGCACATCTTCGCTTCCGTCGATGAAGCGGATATCGGACTGATTCGGACCGCGCAAGAAAAGAAGAACCCGGTCCACTTCACCGTGGATGCTTATCCCGACGACCTCTTTATGGGCGAGATCGAACAAATCCGCTTTAGCTCGACCGAAACACAAACCGTGGTAACGTATCCGGTAATTGTTGCCGCTTCGAACGAGGATCTCAAATTGCTTCCCGGGATGACGGCCAATCTTTCGTTTCAGATCGACGAAAAAGAAGACGTGCTCTGCATTCCGAATGCGGCGTTGAGATTCTATCCCAACGCAAGACGTGTCCGAGAGGAAGACCGGTCGCTACTCGACGGGGCCGACGAAGATGACGATGCCGACGACGAACCCGAACTCTCGGCACGCGAAAAGGCGGAAGCCGACAGCAAGCGTCGAAGTCGACATGTCTGGGTAGAAGATGGTGAATGGCTGCGAGCCATCGAGGTAACAACAGGAATCAGTGACAATCGATTTACCGAAATCACCTCCGATGATCTGGACGTCGGAGCAATACTCGTCACAGGTATCAAGACCAAGTAGTCGAACGCCGGCGATCCGATTGAAGCCGCCATCACCAGGAACATTTTAGATGGAATTCTTCGTAACGTTTCGCATCGCATTTCGGGCACTAGCCAAGAACAAAATGAGAGCCGGACTTACCGTGCTTGGGGTGGTAATAGGAATTGCCGCAGTAACCACCATGGTCTCGGTGGGGCAAAGTGCCAGCTCATTGGTGCAAAGCCAGTTCGAATCGCTGGGAACCAACGTCATTGCCGTCATGCCCCGCAGCAAACGACGCGGCGGCGTGCGCCAGGGCACTTCAGTTCGGCTGACCGCAGACGATTCAAAAGCAATCAGCGAGGAATGCGACACCGTCCTGGCCGCATCGCCGATCGTCTTCACGGCCGCCCAGGTCATCTTCGGCAACGAAAACTGGAGCCCAAAAGAAGTCCTGGGTGTGGGGGCCGACTATCTGGCGGTTCGCAACTGGGAACTACAACACGGTGGTTTCTTCACCGGGCGAGACGAAACTTCGGCGGCCAAGGTTTGTGTTATCGGGCATACCCTTGTTGCGAAGCTCTTTCAAACCACGAATCCGCTTGGGAAAAAGATCAGAATTCAAAACACGCCGTTCGAAGTGATCGGCGTGCTCGAAGAGAAAGGTGCCAACTTATTTGGAGACGACCAAGACGATATCGTCCTGATGCCCTACTCCACCGTGCAAAAACGTCTACAGGGCTCCGAGTTCAACAATGTACACGTCATCATGGTTTCCGCACGGTCCAGTGCGTCGATGTCTGTTGCCGAAAGTGATATCAACCAGCTTCTCCTCGAGCGACACCATATTCACCCAGGCGACTCGCCCGACTTTCGAGTTCAAAACACCACGGAGATTGCAGAGGTGCTGGGCATCGTTACCGGCACCATGACTATCATGCTTTCGTCCATCGCCGGGATTTCGCTTCTGGTAGGTGGGGTCGGCATTATGAACACTATGCTTGTCTCAGTAACCGAACGGACTCGGGAAATCGGAATTCGCATGGCCGTGGGTGCCCGTTCGCAAAATATCCTTCGCCAATTCCTCGTTGAATCGGTCGTACTGTCCTGCGTGGGTGGGGTTATTGGATTGGCCCTGGGCATCGGGGCATCCATCGCAATCACATCGGTCATCAACTCATTCTCTTCAGGTACGGATTGGCCCGTGGTGATCTCTTTGCCTGCAGCGGGGATCGCGATTTTGTTTGCTGCCGCCGTTGGGATATTCTTCGGCTACTATCCTGCCCTGCAAGCCAGCCGCCTCGATCCGATCGAAGCATTGCGATACGAATAGATTTCTCCGATCGAGCGGAGTCATCCAAGCTTCGTTTCCGATGTTGATGCACAAACAAGCGAACTCATCGACGGCAAGGTGCGCCGTGGTTAATCTGTAGGTCACACGTGAGATTCATGACAGAGAATATTCCTACAAGGTCGCAACCATGGCCGATGAACGGGCAGATCGAGAATTGCTCCTGGCGTATCGAAACGGAGACGAACGGGCTGCTGAAGCACTATTCACGCGATACTACGAGCGTCTTGTAGCCATGACACGAAAATCAACAAGCCTAGGACTTGCAAATGTAGAGGCCCCCTCAGACATTGCTCAGTCTGTCTTCAGAAGCGTGTTTCGGGAAAGCAGGGACAACTCGATTCAGATTGACCCTGGCGATACACTGTGGCCGCTTTTGGCGAAAGCTGCCATCGATGAGGTTCGATCGCGGGCGCGACGCTGGCAGCGACAGCGACGCGATTTCCGGCGCAATGTGGATCCGGACGACACATTGCACTCCCCTGAACGGGGCCCTACCTCAGAAGACATTGTCGCAACGACCGAATTGGTTGCCAGCCTGCTCAAAGAGTTTTCGCCCACTCGCAGAGCAACTAAAGGTGTCCGAACGAACGGTCTACAACACTCGTAAAGCTGCGGCAGAATCGCTAGAGCAACTGAACAAAGAGACGCCTGGATAGCTTTGGGCGCTTGAACCGTAGAACACGTACATTGCAGAGACCACTCGGTCCAAACAGAACTCGACTCATCGCTTTCGAGTCTGGCTCAAGAGCAATGCCCCTGAGCCAAGCGCTCCTCTGATCCTCTTATCGGTAGCTCCCTCAACGCTACTGGTTCCATGAGCACTCAAGAATCGGGCTTTCGTTCCCCAAAACAGCTCTGCAGTCAACCTAAGTGCTCCTACCGACCGCAGGAAGTGTCGAGATCTACGGAAAATCCGCAACATACAGAACATGCTTTAGCGGTAAGACGCCACGAAGAGGTGGCCTCTATAAATGTCTCTCAGAGCAATTTCCATGCACGGCATGGATTAGCGAGCTACGCTTCTTCACCCAACCGGTTTGTGGCGGGCTTGCGACAGCGGGATTTCACGGACATATCACGCTGCCAAGTAACCGCAAGAATCGCCTCATTCCAACCATCCCTCCTAACCCGTCCCGGAATTTGAAGGGCGAGTACAAATGCGATTCGGTGTCTATCTCGTTCACAGAGGGCTAATAGGGCCTGAAGAGTTCGTCGAAATCGTAGACCAACAACTTCGCGACCAGCCCTTGTTTGGGGCGCTTGCGATGAAGTCCGGAAAGCTGTCCGTGCGTCAGGTCTTTGAGGTATTGAGGTCTCAGGCGGATTCCAGCGAGCCGTTCGGAGAAGTTGCGAAGCGACTGGGCTACCTGAACGATGTCGACATTGCCGAATTGCTGCGGCTGCAAGTCACCAAGTGTCGAACGCTTTCAGAAATCCTGGTCGATTCCGGCATCCTTGACGAGGCCACGGTTGACGCCGAACTGCAGCAATTCCGGCTGGAATCGGCGGTGCTTAGCGGCGATCGGGTCGCACCAGAAGACTTCGAGAGTCACGATCAGCAGGCTGGAGCAAGCGAGGGGCTCAACAAAGAGGGCGAAAGGGACGCCAAGTGCGTCACGAAATAATTCGTGTCAAGGACGTCAGGAAATGGCAACACCCCGGTGAGAGTCACCCCTGAACGACACATGAAGTTACAAACGATCGCAGGCATTGGCGTAGCAACCAGCGATCCGCCCATTCGACTGATGGAGTACCACAAACAATGGTTTTTGATGATCCAGCACTCTTGGCAGAGTTCGTCACCGAATCGCGCGAGCACCTTGCCGGTATTGAAGAGCAATTGCTCGATATCGAGGCCGCCGGTGCGGACATTGATGTCGACCTCGTAAACACGGTGTTCCGCGCCGTGCACTCGATTAAAGGTGCAGCGGGATTCATGGGGTTGGACACCTTGGGCAAACTTGCCCATAGCCTTGAAAACGTCTTGGGAAAAATCCGAACCTGCGAACTGACTCCGACATCGGCCATTGTCGATGTCATGTTGAAAGCAGCCGATGCTCTCACCAGCCTCGTTAATGACATCGAGAACTCGAACGACGTCGATGTCTCCCATCTCGCAGCCGTATTGGACGAGATTTACGAATCCGGAAACCTCGAAGATCAGGTGCAAGTCGCCGAACATTCAGAGCCAGAACCGATTGCAGATGATCCCCCTGCCGTGGAAGCGATCGCCTCTGCGAACACACCTGCCCCGGAAACGGAACCAGATGCGAGCGTCACCGCAGTCGAAAAGCCCGAGAGTGAATCATCCGGCGATTCTGAATCAGCAAACCAAGCAGCGGCGTCACGCTCTACCTCCACCGCAGATAAAAGCATTCGCGTGCAAGTCGGCGTATTGGACAGCTTGATGAACATCGCCGGCGAACTAGTCCTCGGCAGAAACCAACTCCTGCAAACAATCAACGCAAAAGATCAGGCCGGTATCGAGGCCGTTGCAGCCAAGGTCGACCAAGTGACCAGTGAGTTGCAGGAAGCGATCATGCAGACGCGGATGCAGCCGATCGGAACGGTCTTCAGTCGCTTTCCCCGCATTGTTCGCGACCTGGGAAGCAAGCTCGGGAAACAATGCGAACTGAACATCGAGGGTAAAGAAGTCGAAGTCGACAAAACCATCATCGAAGCCATCGGAGATCCGCTGACGCATCTAGTCAGAAACTCGGTAGACCATGGTGTGGAGCTGCCCGCAGATCGAGAGAAGGCAGGCAAGCCCATACAAGGAACCATGAACCTTCGAGCGTACTACCAGGCCGGTAAAGTCCGCATCGAGATCGAAGATGATGGTGCGGGGATTGATCCCCATAAGCTTCGTGAGAAGGCTATCAGCAAGGGCATTCTCAGTGCGGATCGCGCAGAACAAATGAGCGATCGCGAAGCAACTCGCCTGATCTTTCATCCCGGTTTTTCGACGGCCGCCAAAGTGACCGACGTCAGTGGGCGTGGCGTGGGAATGGATGTCGTGCGTACGAACATCGCCAAACTGGGCGGTACGATCGAAATCGAATCCGTTGTTGGCGCAGGAACGAATATCGTCATCACGTTGCCACTCACGCTGGCCATTATCCCGTCACTCATTGTTCAGTGCCGGGACGATCGCTATGCCATTCCACAGGTGAACATCGCGGAACTCGTTCGGCTACGACCCGAAGAAATTGAAACACGCGTGGGACGAATCAAAGACTCGGAGGTGCTTCGGCTCCGCGGAGACCTATTGCCGCTGATTCGCTTGGAAGACGTGCTTGAAATGAGCACCACGATCAGCGATCAATCGCCAGAAGAGCCCACGCAGTCCTCTCGCGAGGCAACCAACATCATCGTTGTCGAAACAGGTCAGCAACGATTCGGCGTCGTGGTGGATGCCTTACACGACTCGGAAGAAATTGTTGTCAAACCACTGGGACGACATCTCAATGAATGCCCATGTCTCTCCGGAGCAACGATTCTCGGCGATGGACACGTGGCCCTCATTCTTGACGTCGCCGGAATCGCCGGACACGAGCAAATTCCTTGCAACGAAGAAGTGAGCCAAGAACAGCAAGGCCAAGTCAACGACAAGGAAGAAGACACGCAATACATGCTCCTCTTCAGCAACCATGCCGAGGAGCATTTTGCAGTGGCCATGGATGTCGTCTCCCGTATCGAACGGGTGCACACCAACCAAATAGATAGTGTTGGTGGACAGTCCCTACTGCAATATCGCGACTCAACCATGTCGTTGCTACGGCTGGAGGACTGTATTACGGCTAAGCCTGCAGATAGCAACGAACGCATCTACATCATCGTTTTCGAAGTGAGTGGAAAGGAAGTCGGCCTGATTGTTCCGCAGTTGGAAGATATTCGAGGCATCGTATTAAACGTCGACACCGCCACATTCCGCGAGCGTGGCGTACTTGGATCGATGGTTCTCGAAGAGAAGACAACCCGTCTTGTCGATCTTTTTGAGCTGGCAAGCATCGCCCATCCCGAATGGCATCAAGACCAGGAAGTGAGTGCTAAACAGGACGACCACCCGCCGTTGGTATTGCTGGCAGAAGATTCCACGTTCTTCCGAAAGCAGGTCACCTCGATGGTCAGCGAATATGGCTACCGCGTGATCGATTGCGAAGACGGCCAGGTGGCCTGGGACACGCTGCAAAGCGGTGAACACGACTTCGACGTCGTGGTAACCGACATCGAGATGCCCAACATGGATGGGTTCGAACTCTCAGATCGTATTAAGCAGTCAGACAACTGGAAGCACATCCCCATCATCGCTCTGACATCCCTGGCAGGGTCTGCCGACATCCATCGCGGCATCGAGGTCGGCATTGATGATTACCAAATCAAAATGGACCGCGAAAAGCTTCTCAACTCGTTGCACAATTTTACAGGCTCCAAGGCGGGGAATAACCTTCCCACGCTACAGACCAGCTAGCCAAGCGGGAGAGATCACGAAATGAATGCTGATTTGCAAAACGTGCACGAAGACGCCGTCTCCGAGTTGCAATTCGCGACGTTCTACGTCGGCGACATATTGCTTGGCATTGATATCCATCAGGTCCAGGAAATAAATCGACAGTTGAGTGTGACGGAAGTTCCGCACTCAAAGGAGTACGTACGAGGGGTAATCAACCTTCGCGGAGACGTGGCAACGGTGATTGACTTGCGAACCATTCTCGGCCTCCCCACTGCCGAGAAGACTCGCGATAGCCGCAACTTGGTCGTGCACTCCCAGGGAGAATCGATCGGCTTCTGGGTCGACCGAATTTCTGACATCCATACATTGCGAAGCGATGAAATCAGCCCCCCGCCGACCAAGGTCGAAGGTGTGGATGGGAGGTTGTTCAAAGGGGTAATCAAGCTCGAGAAAGAAATGTTAGTCATTCTCGACGTCGACGAGGTGCTTGCAGGCGAGCCAAATACGCCGTAGCCCTGCAACTTACATCAGATTTCTATATCCAAGTACAAATTGAGAAATTGATCGAAAGGAAGAAGACCATGGCGCCATCGAACTCCTCACGCACGAAAAAGACACCCGCTTCGCGAAAACAGCGGTCATCGACACAAAGCCCCGCGAAGGCCAGCACAAGCAATGAGCTTCAAGGGCAGATCGATGCCATCAGCAGATCACAGGCCGTGATCGAATTCAATTTGGATGGCACGATCATCACGGCAAACGAAAACTTCCTGGCCGCAGTGGGTTACACACTCGAAGAGATTCAAGGGCGACATCACAGCATGTTTTGCGAACCGGCGTTCGCACAAAGCCCCGAATATCATGCTCTCTGGGCAAAGCTTAACCGAGGCGAGTTCGAGGCTGGCGAATTCAAGCGGATCGCGAAAGGCGGCAAGGAAATTTGGATCCAAGCTTCCTACAACCCGATCTTCGACAAGGCCGGCAATCCGATCAAAGTCGTCAAATTTGCGACGGATATAACAGCTCGCAAGCTGCAGAACGCCGAGTATGAAGGTCAGCTCGTCGCGATCGGAAAATCGCAGGCGGTGATCGAGTTTGAGTTGGACGGCACGATCATTACTGCCAACGACAACTTCTGCAACGCAGTGGGCTACACCCTCGAAGAGATTCGAGGCAAGCATCATCGCATCTTCTGCGATCCCACTTATACACACAGCGCCGAGTACGTCGAATTTTGGGACACACTAGGCCGCGGGGAATACGCCTCGGGTGAATATAAGCGATTCTCCAAAGACGGGAGCCCGATCTGGATCCAGGCATCCTATAACCCGATCTGCGACATGAACGGGAAGCCGTTTAAGGTAATCAAGTACGCCACCGACGTCACCACACAGATCGAACAGCGTGAGGCTGCCGTACAACTTCGTGGTCTGATTGACGATGCTGAAGCGGCTTTCATGATGGTAGATCGCGATTTTGTGGTCACCTACATGAACAACGCGTCGAGCAAGTTGCTGCACACACATCAGGGAACGTTCCGCACCATTTGGCCCAATTTCGATGCCAACAAGATTCTTGGTCAATGTATCGACCAGTTCCACAAGAACCCGCAGCACCAGCGAACTTTGTTGGATGATCCTGCAAACCTTCCCTTGAAGACCGACATTCAGGTAGGTCCGTTGACGATCGCGTTAACGGTCACTGCCACCTACAACTCAGCAGGTGTTTACTCAGGAAACGTGCTTGAATGGAAAGACGTTACCGAAGAGAAAGAACGTGTTGCCCGCGAAAAGAAGATCACCAGCTTCCAGGAAACGGAGGTCGCGAAATTTTCCGAAGTCATGTCGCGACTGGCCGAAGGTGATCTAACGCGAAGTTATGAGGTCGCTGAATGTGACGAAGACACGGCCGAGGCAGGAATGACCTTTGCCAACATTGCCGACGGCGTCAATTCAATGACGGCAAACCTTCGGGATGTGATAGGCGCCTTGGCCGCCAACGCCGGACATCTTTCCAGCTCGTCGACGGAATTGTCTTCGACAGCTTCACAGTTGGCTTCCGGGGCGGAAGAGACTACCGCCCAATCGGCGACGGTTTCCGCGGCTGCTGAAGAGATGTCGATGAATATGAGGAACATGTCGACGTCAACCGAGGAAGTCACCACGAATGTCAAGACGGTGGCCACGGCGGTTGAAGAGCTGAACAACAGCATTGGCGAGATTGCTAAAACTGCCGAGAATGCATCGGGCATCGCGGCCACGGCTTCGCAATTGACCGAGTCGAGCAACGAGACGATCGGCGAACTCGGTGTGGCTGCCGAAGAGATTGGCAAAGTCATTGAAGTGATTCAGGACATTGCCGAGCAGACAAACCTGCTGGCTCTTAACGCCACGATCGAGGCAGCCCGAGCCGGTGAAGCGGGCAAGGGTTTTGCTGTGGTCGCCACGGAAGTCAAGGAGCTCGCTCGCCAAACCGCCGGCGCAACCGAAGACATCCGCGCCCGCATCCAGCGAATCCAGCTTTCGACGGAAGACGCGGTCAAGTCGATCGGCGAGGTCGGCAGCGTCATCAAACAGGTGAATGATGCATCGACGACAATCGCATCGGCGGTCGAAGAGCAAAGCATTATCACCAAGGACATCGCCGGCAACGTGAACCAAACTGCCGAGGCGGTTACCACGGTTGCAACGGGTGTCGCAGAGTCCTCCAATGCTTGCGAGGAAGTGGCCCGCAATATCACCAGTGTGGATGAAGCCGCCAGGCAAACGTCCTCGGGCGCGGGCCAACTACAAATGGTCGGTGCCGAGTTGTCCGAATTGGCCGAACAGTTGCAAGTGATGGTGGCTCGCTTCCAAATCGACGGGGCAACAACCATCAGCGAAGGAAGTAACACGAATTCCGGCGGTGCAGGCCACAGCAAGCTGCATGAGATGGTTTCGGCCGTCTAATCGACCCCAAGAATAGTCGATGGACAACAGGGGGTTGCTGATTGCCGATGTGATGCGCCTCGGACACTCAGCAACCCCTGTTACCATATTCACTAAGCAACCTGCTTCGTTTCGTATGCGATACCTACTGCAAGGCCTTTGGTACTGCGGAAACCAGATTTCAAGCCTGTAAGAATTGCACACTGACGCCGCCACCTCTGCTCGACAACCAGGAATGAACTCATGCGGATTCTAGTGGTCGATGATTCAACGATCTTTCGCAAGGTTGTTCGGGACACGCTTTCCGAAATCGCCGGGGTCGAAGTGATCGGCGTTGCGAACGATGGAGAAGCTGCCCTCGAGAAAATCGATCGGCTTAAGCCCGATCTCGTGACCCTCGACATTGAGATGCCGGTGATGAACGGCATTGAGGTACTTCGAAGGCTCCGTCTCCGATCGTCGCGCCCCGAAGTAATCATGCTATCGAGCCTGACGGATGAAGGCGCTTACTCTACGACAGAGGCTTTGCGTTTGGGGGCGTTTGATTTCGTCCTCAAACCTGCCAAGTCGAGCTTGGAAGAAAGCCGACACGAACTTCAACGGCACTTGGTCCCCAAGGTTCATGCCTTAGAACAGCGCGGCAAAAACTCTTCTTCTGTCACAGCGCCGTCACCAAGGCCTCCCGCCGCCCCCAATCAAGGTTCGGAAAGTGTCCTCCCTGAGGAGGCTATTGCCAATGCGAAGGTTGTCGGCATCGGCATCTCGACCGGAGGACCTGCGGCTCTTTCCAAGCTAATCCCTAGGCTACCCGGGGAACTTCATGTGCCGCTACTGATCGTGCAGCACATGCCTGCCGTATTCACTCGCTCGCTCGCAAACGAACTGAACCGAAGAAGCCAGATCACGATCCACGAAGCCGAAGACGGGCAACTCGTAGAACCCGGTCACGCCTATATCGCCCCGGGTGGAAGGCAAATGAAGGTCGTGCGTGAACAGGGACGCTTCTTCACCCGCGTGAATGACGACCCTCCTGAACGAAACTGTAGACCTTCGGTCGATTACCTATTTCGCTCGCTATCAAACACCTACGGCCGCAATGCCATGGGCATCATTATGACAGGAATGGGGGATGACGGAACGCGCGGCTGCAGGCTACTGAAGCGGCTGGGATGTCCCATAGTTGCTCAAGAAGAATCGAGCTGCGTCATTTACGGCATGCCGCGGCAGGTCGTCGAAGCTGGCTTAGCAGATGCGGTTACCCCATTGGGCGAAATTCACGAAATTATTCAACAGGCCGGCACACGGAGATTGACCTCATGTCGATGACGAACCAAGACATCGATGCCGTATGCGGACTGGTCAACGACCTGTGCGGCATCTATTTGGATGAAAGCAAGTCGTACCTTATCGAGAGCCGGCTGGCTGATCTCGCAAAGCGTCACGAATGCCAAAGTTACGTCGACCTGGTCAAGAAAGTACGAAATACTCCGGATCAGCAACTCAAAGGCGATGTGATCGACGCCATCACCACGAACGAAACTCACTTTTTTCGGGACACTTCGCCCTTCGAGGCGCTCAAACACAAGGCGCTTCCCGAATTGATCGACAGCAAGGCCGGAACAATTTTTCCGAAGAGAATTCGCGTATGGTCGGCAGCCTGCAGTTCAGGGCAGGAGGCATACAGCATTGCGATAACATTGCACGAATTGATCCCCGACATCCACCAGTGGGATGTGAAAATTCTGGCAACCGACATCTCCGACAAGATCATCGCACAAGCAAGCCGTGGAGTTTACGCCGAGCATGAGATCGTACGGGGAATGTCCCGTGAGCGGCTCGAACGATTTTTCGTTGAAGGCCCAGGCAGTTGGCAGATTCGTGACGAGATTCGATCGCTGGTTTCCTTCGAACGAAGAAACCTCCTCGAAGCACTGGCGATGCCGGGCAGATTCGACGTTGTGTTCTGTCGCAACGTCGCGATCTATTTTACGAAGGACGTTCGCTCCGATCTCTTTCACCGGATCGCGGAAACTATGTCCCCGGCTGGCTATCTGTTCGTTGGCAGCCAGGAGTCGCTGGGCCACCTGGGGAAACGCTTCACCCCGATGCACCACTGCCGGTCGACCTTCTATCGCCCCAATCTGGCGGTAGAGACCGATGCCATCGCCAAGGCCTAGAGATTCCTGCGAGTTAGGGTCTCAAACGCTTTGCAAATCGTCCTAAGTCTAGCACGCCCGGGAGGATTCGAACCTCCAACCCTCGGTTCCGAAGACCGATGCGCTATCCAATTGCGCCACGGGCGCCTATGCACGTAAGTGCTTGACCAGATGCATGTTCTGGCGGCCGGTGCCTGGCGATCTTTCGTCGCCAACTGCTCAGATTCTACAATCTTTTCGCATACGTACCAGCAGTTGGCGGATGGTTTTGAGCCCATTTTCATACTTTCGCTGAAATTTGCGATGATCTCTGCAGAATGACTCGCGACGGAGTCGTTCTGGCATCCGTCGGACGATGGAAATACGAGTGCAAGTCAATTTGAGAGTCGCTGTTGAACACGTAGCCATCCTTCACGGTCTACGACAACCTGTCGTGCAATCGCTAAAGTCATTCTCTGGCTGCGTTTGTTGGAGCGATGCCGGCGGGGTGGCGACTTCTGGTGGCTCACTCGCAGACCTTTCCAAAGTGCCGAAGAACTCGCATCCGGGGACTCGGTTATCCAGAAACTTGCAGACAGAATTTCGCAGATTACATCACGATTAGCACCGACATGTACCGCCGCGGCCAATAAGTTCGAACGGACCATCAAGCAACGTATTGCAGCCTGCCGTCATACGCTAATATGATCGTCGAACGTGGACTGCCTGTTTTGATGGAGCTACCCATGAGTGACCGACCCCATGTTGTGATATTAGGCTGCGGCTTTGGAGGCCTGGGAGCCTGTCATCAGCTGAGCAAGGCCCCTGTCGATATCACGCTCATCGACAAGAACGATTACCACACGTTTCAGCCACTATTGTATCAAGTGGCCACCGCTGAGCTGGATGCCTCAACGGTTGGCTATCCGATTCGCGACTTGCTGCATAAGCACGACAATCTGCGTTTCCATCAGTCGGCCGTTACGGGAATCAACCTCCAAAACAAATTGGTGCAAGTCGAGGGGATGTCGCCGCTGAAGTTCGACTACCTCGTCATTGGGCTTGGGGCCGTGGTGAATTTCTTCGGCGTACCCGGAGCACCAGAGCATGCGTTTCCTCTGTATTCGCTGGAACACGCAGTTCACTTGAAGAAGCATATTCTGGAAGTGTTGGAAGCCGCCGATGAAGACCCCGGCTTGGTGGATCATGGAGCCATCAACATCGTCGTCGTGGGTGGCGGTCCGACGGGTGTGGAGACGGCCGGTGCATTAACCGATCTTTTTTCGGTCGAGTTTTCGCAGGATTACCCGAACCTTCCTATCGACAAGGCTCGCGTCATCTTGGTCGACGTCTCTCCCAATTTGCTGGGGCCATTCAAGGAGAAACTTCGCGACTACACAAAGAGGGTTGTCGAAGATCTCGGAGTCGAACTGCACTTGGAGAATCAGGTTGTCGAGGTGGCCGAAGACCATGTGAAGCTCAAATCTGGCGAAACAATCGAAACGCGTACGGTCATTTGGGCCGCCGGGTTACAGGCGAACCCGATCGCCAAGTCGCTGGGCGTCGAATTGGGCCGTGGTGGCCGCGTGCCTGTGGAAGCGGACCTTAGCCTTGCTGGACATCCAGAGACATTCGTGGTTGGTGATATCGCGCTGATGACCGACGCGAAAACCGGAAACGTACTTCCTCAACTCGGTTCCGTTGGTATCCAGGCCGGCAAGCACGCGGGCGACAATATCTTAAAACTAGTCGAAGGGGATGCCACAACACCATTTCACTACCGTGACAAGGGCACCATGGCCACGATCGGAAGAAACGCCGCGGTTGCCGAATTGCCTGGAGGGATCACGCTCACTGGCGAGTTAGCCTGGCTAGCCTGGGGTGCCGTGCATCTGGCTCTGCTCACCGGCACCGAAAGCCGCGCCTCGGCGTTGGTCGACTGGAGCTGGGAACTGTTTACCCACCAGCGTAGCAAGCGCATCAACGTCGACGCCTAGTTGGGCGAAGTTCGAATGGCTCAAATTGCCTCGCCATCGAGTTCGTCAAATGCTTCTTTTGCGGACAACAGCGCATTGGTTGCTCCTGGAAATCCACAGTAAGCGATCATCTGGGTGATGATTTCGAGGATTTCCTCCCGCGACGCCCCGCAGTTCAGCGCGCCTCGCACATGCACTTTCAGTTCCGGCAAAGCAAACCCTTGCACGGTGAGTGCAGCGATCGTGGCAAGCTCGCGCGTTTTCTCGTCCAGCACCTTTCGCGTATATAACTCCCCGAAAGGGAATTCGACGTTGACCTTCGCGAACTCTGGCGAAATCTCGGCAAGCTGGCTGATATACGTATCGGCCACGGGACCAAAATGCCGTCGCATTTCTTCCATGCCCTTCTTATACATGTCCTCTGACATCGTTCTATCCTGGATAACGGCTACCGGTGAAATGGGTTCGTTACGACCATCGAATATTGCTCAAGCCCAGTCGGTATTACAAAGAATTCTAGAACGAATAAGGCCCATCGATCACACTGAAGGGTCCTGTGCCCCTCAATGCGAAAAAGAACCCCACAGACGCCAGCACAAAGTTTTTCTCGGCCGAAGTGACGTGCCCCACGACCGCAAGTGCTCTGAGGATCGATACAGCATCGGAATCCGAGCGGCTTGCTTCCGAGGACAACTGCGTATCGCCAGCCATCGATGCCAACTTGTAATGAACGCGGGCACCGCCCAGGCAAAAGACGCACAAGCCGGCACCTGCCAACCGCCCGTAGACCCCGAACAGGATCATCGCTGCACCGAAGATCATCAATATCAGCGAAAGGCCCGCAAAGACAGCCGGCTTCCAAGGAAATAGCAAGGCCGTAGTCTGAACGGTTGTCGACCAGTTTCGAAGCAACCCGATTGCTGGATAGAGAAACATCCAGGCGTAAACAATACGCAATGTCAGCCAAGCTATTTCGTTCGCATTCAAGCTAATGAACCTTGTTCTCGTGGAGTGTCGCAAAAAGCCCATCGTTCTCAGAGTAATCAATGGGAACATCGACCAATACGGGACCTGGTGTCTTAAACGCCTTGTTCAAGGTGGGTATCAACTCATCGGGGTGCTCGATTGCGAACCCGGTGGCCCCAAAGCTTCCAGCGAATTTGACGATGTCGACGCTTCCAAAGCGCACGCCGTACTCCCGACCGTACTTCATGCGTTCCTGACTTCCCACCATGTCGTACGAGCCATCACGCCACACGAAATGGACAAAGTTCGACCCCAGTCGGACGGCATTCTCCAGTTCCATGGCCGAGAACAGAAATCCGCCGTCACCGGAGATCGAGACGACTTTCTTGTTTGGTCGTACCAAAGTGGTCGCCATGGCCCACGGAAGTGCCACACCCAGCGTCTGTTGTCCATTACTAAACAAAAGATGACGCGGCTCGTAAGAATAAAAATGCCTGGCCATCCACATGTAGTGAGAGCCAATGTCGCACACGACGGTCACGTCGTCTTCCAACGAGTTACGAAGGTCGTGAATGAATCTCAGGGGGTGCACGGGAAATCCGTCCAATGTAGCTCCGCGTGCTACGTCCGCATCAAGTTCAGCATGCAACTTCCGGACGACGTCGGCCCTTGGTATCTCATTCCACGATTTGAGTCTGGCTCTTAATTCGTCGAAGGTGCCGGCAATATCGCCGAGCAGCTCGACTTCCGGTCGATAACACCGGTCGATCTGAGATGCGATTGCATCGATGTGCACTATCTCCAATGCCTCGTCGCTATTCCATACAACGGGATCGTACTCCACCGGATCGAAACCAACGGTAATGACCAGGTCTGCCGATTCCAGCAAGCGGTCACCCGGCTGATTTCGGAACAGCCCTACGCGTCCAGCGAATAGATGCACGAGGTCGCGGGAGATGGTTCCCGCAGCCTCGTACGACATGACCGTAGCGATCGGATGCCGCCGAAGGAACGCGCGAATCGCGTCTGTATTTTTCGGCCGGCTTGCCTCAAGCCCCAGGAACAATACCGGTTGCTTCGCTGATTCAATCAGGCGTACGGCCGTCTCCAGGGATTCGACCGAGGCAGCCCCTGGTTGCGACACCGACCTCGGTTTCCAGGCCTTGGTATCCGTCGCCCCGGCCAGCACATCCTGAGGAAGACTAACAAAGGTTGCCCCGCCTCGCGTGCGGGATGCAGTACGAAATGCGTTTTCCACAACCTCAGGAATGGATTCGGCAACCACGGCTTCGACACTGCTCTTCGTGACGGATTTCATCACAGATACATTGTCCAAGCTTTGATGTGTGGCCTTTAACTGCATCGAACGGGGCACCGCTCCGCCAAATGCCACAACAGGATCGCCCTCGGTCGTAGCCGTCGCCAAACCGGTGGTGAGATTACAGACCCCGGGCCCCGATGTGACCAACACGACACCCGGAGATCCGGTAAGTCGACCGACGCAGGCAGCCATGAACGCCGCGTTCTGTTCGTGCCTGCACAGGATCAACTCTGGGCCGCCATCGGCCAAAGCGTCAAAAACGGCATCGACCTTGGCACCGGGAATACCGAAGATGTACTTCACACCTTCGTTCTGCAGGCATTCAACCAGAAGCTGCGCGCCAGTCCTTGTCACACTTTCGGCTCCCGTTAGAAATATTGAGCATCTTGCCCGCATCTACTGCGACTTCATCTGCCCTCTCGAGTCGATTGGATTGACGAGCACGGCCTTGAAATAGTCGCGATTCATCCTGGAAATAAAGTGAAGGCTGATCTCCTTTGGACATTGCGCCTCGCACTCGGCGTAGTTCCGGCAAGAACCAAACCCTTCTTTGTCCATTTGCTCGACCATTCGCTTTACGCGTGGGTACCGCTCTGGCTGGCCTTGAGGCAGTAACCCCAGGTGCGAGACTTTCGCTGCCGTGTACAGCATCGCGGCACCGTTCGGACAAGCGGCCACGCAGGCCCCGCAGCCAATGCAGGTCGCCGCGTCGAGTGCTTCCTCAGAAACCTCGGGCTCCACGAGCATCGCGTTGGGGTCGGGCTTTGGGCCGGAATGAACGCTGACATATCCGCCGGCTCGCATGATGCGGTCGAGCGCCGAACGATCAACAACCAAATCGCGCACGACCGGAAACGAGTTGCTTCGCCAGGGCTCGATATAAATTTGGGCACCGTCATTGAAATGCCGCATGTAGAGCTGACAGGTCGTGGTTCCGTGCAAAGGGCCATGCGCTTTGCCATCGATAACCAGCGAACACATACCGCAGACCCCCTCGCGGCAATCCGAATCGAAGGCCACCGGCTCTTCTCCACGTTCGGTTAGCTGATCGTTCAAGACATCCATCATCTCGAGAAAGGACATGTCCGGACTGATGTCTTCCACGACATAGCTGACCGTGGAGCCGGAATCTTGAGCGTTCTTTTGTCGCCAGATGTGTAGCGTGAACTTCATGTTGCATTACTGGGGTATGAATGATTGCGAGCGTGTGTGAAACGCCCCAGGTGAGATGCGACCATCAACGATCTCAGCCTTGAGCATTACGTCTTGTAGTTTCTTTGTGCCAACGGAAGTGCCTCGAACTCTAGCGGTTCTTTCCACATCTTCGGGGCCTGCCCTTCTTCGCCATGCTCCCAAACAGACACGTGGTCGAACTCATCATCGTTTCGCAGCGCTTCGCCCTCGTCGGTGGCATATTCTTCACGGAAATGACAACCGCACGACTCGTTTCGCAGCAGCGCGTCGCGACACATTAGTTCCGAGAATTCCAGAAAATCCGCAAGCCGACCAGCGTGCTCCAGATCTTGGTTGAATTCGTTCGGCCCGCAGGTGAGCTTCAAGTCTCTCCAGAACTCTTCTCGCAGTTCCGGGATACGCTGGAGTGCTTCCTCCAGACCTTGCTTATTCCGCGAGATGCCGCAACGGTCGATCATGAGTTTCCCAAGCTCGCGATGGAAAGAATTCACCGTGCGTTTGCCACCAATGGACAACAAGCGTTTGATCTGCTCGCGAGATTCCTCGGCAACCTTGTCAAAATGCGGGTCGTTCTCGCCGATTTCCCCCTCGGGATAGCGACTCAGATAGTCGCCGATGGTTACCGGCAAAATGAAGTAGCCGTCGGCCAGGCATTGCATCATCGAGCTGGCACCAAGCCGATTGGCGCCGTGATCGGAGAAATTCGCTTCTCCAACGGCGAACAGCCCGGGGACTGAAGTCATCAGGTTGTAGTCGACCCACAGGCCACCCATCGTGTAGTGGGGCGCGGGATAGATACGCATCGGGGTATTGCGAGGATTCTCGTTGGTGATCCGTTCGTACATTTCGAACAGATTCTCGTAACGAGCTTCGATTGTCCCGAGGCCCCGATCGTGAATCGCATCGCGGAAGTCGAGAAAAACACCATTACCGGTTGGCCCCACGCCTAGCCCCTCGTCACACACCTGCTTGGCATTTCGCGACGCGACATCGCGGGGGACCAGGTTTCCGAAACGGGGGTAACGCTCTTCGAGATAGTAGTAGCGTTCGTTGTCCGGGATATCTTTTGGGCGCCTGTCATCACCGCTCTTCTTCGGTACCCAGATGCGACCATCGTTGCGCAGCGACTCGCTCATCAGCGTCAGCTTGGCCTGATGTTCACCGGAGGCCGGAATGCAAGTGGGGTGAATCTGTACGTAGCAGGGATTGGCAAAGCCGGCCCCGCGACGGTGGGCGCGATAAGTGGCCGTTACATTGCACCCCTTTGCGTTGGTCGAAAGGTAATAGACGTTCGCGTAGCCCCCAGAGGCGAGAACCACGGCGTCGGCGGCCACCGGACGAATCTCGCCGGTGACCAGGTCCCGAACAATGATGCCGCGTGCTCGCCCGTCGACGACGACAATATCCATCAGTTCGGTACGGGGGTGCATTTGCACCTGACCCACGTGAATTTGCTGAGCAAGCGCGGAATTGGCCCCCAACAGCAATTGCTGCCCCGTCTCACCACGGCAGTAGAATGTACGTTCGACCAACACCCCGCCAAACGAACGGTTGGCCAGCATCCCACCGTATTCTCTAGCAAATGGCACGCCCTGGGCCGTGGCTTGATCGATGATGCCCATACTCAGTTGAGCCAAGCGGTAGACGTTGGCTTCGCGCGACCGGTAATCACCACCCTTTTGCGTATCGTAGAACAAGCGATAGACCGAATCGCCGTCGTTGCGATTGTCCTTGGCGGCATTGATCCCTCCTTGAGCCGCGATGCTATGAGCGCGGCGAGGGCTATCTTGAAAACAGAAACACTCGACGTGGTATCCCATGGATGCCATCGAAGAGGCCGCCGAAGCCCCTGCGAGCCCCGTGCCGACGACAATCACCTTGTAATGCGGTCGGTTTCGGGGCCCAACCAGACGGATATGATCAAGATGGGCCTGCCATTTAAACTCGATCGGACCCGGAGGAATTTTTGATTCCAGCTCCATTGTTCAAGAACCTCCATTCATGGCTGCCTCGGTCGCCGGCTTCAGCTGCGGAGGATCTGACATGGCCCCGGAGAAGAACATGACTGGAATCGAAGAAAAGCCTAGAAAAACAATCAAAGCGGCCACGCACGCAAACATGCGCAACGCACGATTCCTGTCCGGATTGTCAAAGCCAAGCGTCTGAAACAGGCTCCAAGCGCCATGATACAGATGCAAGCCGAGCATCGTCATGGCCGAAAGATAGATCAGCGCAAAGTACCACTTCTGAAACGCATAATAGAGGTTCGCGTAGACCTCCCCATCCACGATGGGGGTTACGTCCACCGTGCCTGTGGTGAACTGAAGGAGATGAAAGATGATGAAGAGCAATAGAAAGAACCCGCTCACCAGCATCAACCGCGCGGGCCAGGTGGCATGATCGTAATTGTGTTGGTGATAAGCCTTCGAACGAGTGGTCGTGTTTCGAGTCGCAAGGCTGATCACGGTGGTCAGATGCAAGATCAACGCGATGATCAATATAATGCGGACTGTCCACAGAGCCACGGAGTATGGCAAAAGCGGCTCGCCCATCGTCCGAAGAAACTTGGCGTATACATCAATATCGGGTACGCCCGCAGCGTTTGGCCCTAGAAACGCCTTCAAGTTGCCGACCATGTGCAAGACGACAAAGCCGAAGAGCACGATCCCCGTCACGGCGGCGATGAACTTCTTGCCGACAGTCGTTTGATATAGCTGTATGAAGCGGCTCAAGGTAACCAACCTAGCTCTTATCGCGATCTGCGTTTCCAGGCCGACCGCTAACGAATTGTACTATCGTGCCCGTGTGGCATTGTATTTAAGTGTCAAGCGACCACCCGATGACCGCGGTGCTTTCACCGCAGTTTTACGCAACTGGCCAGAATGCGGCTACCCAATTTGCTCGATGCCGTCGCCTGGGCGCATCGATTCGATTACTTTCGGCTATTCATACTCCGGCATCCACATTGTCTCCTCAATTCGTTCTTCGCGTTTTCTGAGCGAAGTCGACTCCGCAACGCCGCAAGATTCCGCTTCGGCAGCAACTGCAATCGCGATATGACGCGTTACTTCCCGAATCTTGTTCAACGGCGGCAACAGCGAGTCGTTGGGATCCTTCAAGGCCGGAGAGGTCTCCTTAAGGGCCATCGCGGCCGCCATGAACATCTCGTCGGTGACGCGATTTGCCTTGGAACTCAAGATCCCCAGGCCCATCGCAGGAAAGATGTAGCTGTTGTTGCATTGCGCGATCTTGTGAGTCACCCCTTTGTACTCAACGGGGGCGAATGGACTCCCCGTAGCAACAATGGCCTGACCGTCGGTCCACTTGAGCAGGTCTTCCGGAATCGCCTCGGCCCTTGATGTTGGATTGGATAGCGGGAATATGATCGGGCGAGCCGTGTGCGAGGCCATCTCCCGAATGATCTCTTCAGAGAAAGCTCCCGTTTGCCCCGTGGCGCCGATCAAGACCGTTGGCTTGGCTTTCTTCACCACGTCTGCAAATGTGACCGGCTGCGTTAAATCACAATTCCAGTCGCTGAGATCCGTAGCTTGCTGGGCCAGCTCGCGGTGAATATCGTCCAGATCAGAGCGCCCGGAGTGGATCAACCCTCCAATATCGAGAAGATAGAATCGTCGCCGTGCCTCCTCCACGGAGATGCCATTGCGCGTCATGGTGAGAATCAACTGCTTGGTGATTCCCAGACCCGCGGAACCAGCCCCCAGCATGACAAACCGCTGATCCGCGAGATCGCCGTTCGTGGCGGCGATGGCGGCCAGGATAGTGCCGGTGGCGACGGCCGCGGTTCCCTGAATGTCATCGTTGAACGTACACAAACGGTCGCGGTAACGTTCCAAGATCGGTTCTGCATCGACCGAAGCAAAGTCTTCCCACTGCAACAGCACGTTGGGGAAGCGACGCATCACCGCGGTCACGAACTGCTCGATGAAGTCGTCGTATTCTTTGCCTTTAATTCGTTCGTGACGCCATCCGATGTATCGGGGATCGTCTCGTCGCTCTTCGTTGTTCGTGCCCAGGTCGAGCACCACGGGCAGGGTTCGCGCCGGGTGAATTCCTCCACACAAGGTGTACAACGACAGCTTGCCGATGGGGATGCCCATCCCCCCTGCCCCTTGATCTCCCAGCCCGAGAATTCGTTCCCCGTCGGTTACGACGATCACATCGGTGTCGCGCTTTACATTTCCAAGAATCTCGTCCAGTGAATCGCGATTGGGATAGGCGATGAACACGCCGCGTGGCCTGCGGTAGATGTGACTGAACTGTTGGCACGCCAGCCCCACAACCGGCGTATAAACAATCGGCATCATCTCCTCGACGTGCTCAAGTAACACGCGGTAGAACAGCGTCTCGTTCTCATCCTGCAACTGCCGAAGGTAGATGTGCTTCTCTAGACCGGTGTCCTTACTACAGAATGCCTCGTAAGCTCGCGAGGCCTGCTCTTCCAGTGTATCGATGTGCGGCGGAAGCAATCCCATGAGATCGAATTCAAGCCGCTCCTTCTCCGTGAATGCAGTTCCTTTATTCAATAAAGGATCTTCCACGCGTGCGACACCCTTGATGTACCGTGCTTCCGCCTCGTACGGTTTGGTCCAGGTCATAAGAGCCTTCAGCCTTCAACTGGAGTACTGCTCTCGCATGCTGAGGCCCGTAATCCTAGCAACACGCGAAGAGATTATTATCGTCTATTTGGCACTGAGCTTAACAACCAATCACTTCCTACTAGCGTTTCGCGAGAACCGATCGCTGTGCTTCTAGGAATTTTCAAACCCGATTGGCTACTCAGCCAATCTCGTTTGCTGGAAGAAAATCACCTTCCATTTGCCCTCGCTTCGAATCCATGTCGAAGTGGAATAGAACGCGCCAATCTGTTCACCTTCTTTGCCAGGGCTGCCGGTCCAGGAGTACTTATAGCTTAGGATCCCGACGTCGTCGCCCGCCTGAATTGCTTTGACATCGTCGATCTTGTAGCTCTCAAGGCCGGTATCTGCGAGCCGCTTGAGTATCTGCTCTTTAGTCTGACGTCCACGCCCGGGCACCACGCTACAGGCAGCATCGGACAACATTCCTCGCATCTTTGCTTGATCTTCCTGTTTGATGGCTGTGATGAATTCGCGTTCTCTGGACAGGAGTTCCTCCTTGAGAGAATCACCATACGCCGTCATCACAAACGACAAGGACATGACAAAGGACAAGATGCAAACACGGATACGCATGAGAAGTCCTCGGCGAAAGAGTATTTCGGTTCAGGAGCTGACCATTCATAAACGGAGGAAGTGCGTCTGAGATGATAACAATTCCGTCGTGCATTATCTCGCATTCCCCAGAATAAAAACCTCGCGCTACCCCGTGGTTGGCACCAGCTTCTTTGGAAGACATATTTTGAGGCTCGACATGACTACCTCCAAGCGGAACACCATGGGTGGCGGCCAATCCAGGGACGTGGGACTCGATGTCGACCACCGCCTGAGAATGAAGTTTTTGGGCGGCCAAGTCACCACCGTCGCCCGGTTGGTGGCATACAGAGAAGCGGACGAAACATCCGGACTGACCGAGATTTCAGACGACCTAATGACGGGCCATCGTAGCAGATCGTCAAGCTTCGGCGTTCGATTTCACCGTGCAACCTACGCTAGAGGAGTAGCCCAACGTCTCGCTAACCCACACGCGAGCGATGCGAACTGGGGGAACACAGCGGGCAGAAACCGGCCCTCGGGAGGTCAGGATTCGATTCTGGACACAAATTCTGGGCCGATGAGCTGAGGCGAAGAGGAATTCAGGGGGGTAAGCTTGACTCACAATCCTGATCGATTACGCTCATCAGTGATCACCTATTCAAGTGCTGAAATGTATTTTCGGCTCTCTTTCCCCAAGGCGCTCGTGAATCCATTCCTAGCTGGTCCAGTTCACTTGAGATCGAACTAGCCGAAGCTTGGTCAATTATCGCCATCCTTGCGTCGCAGTCGTCTCTCGGCCTGCGAATCGCCGGCAGCATGCTCGTCATGCATTTGTATTGGGGTCGACCTTCTTGGGTGGACTCCAATTCGATCGCTAGCTCGCGGGGTCCTTTCATCAATGCCCACACTCGACTGCGTGCCAGCGCAGGAAGTGTCGGCAAGTAAGTAGGTCTGATCAGGTTCATCCAAAACATTTCGTAGCCAGTTGCCGCAAGGCATTCACCCAAATACCGAATTTCTCTGAAAGCACCGATTATGACATTCTCTAAGTGGGCAGCATCTACGCCTGGAAGATCCACAGCTTTTCTAGGCGTTTTGGTTGTTCATTTATCGACCGCCAATCCTACCGCCTATTCACAGCCCGTGATCAACGTACCGCCAAGTCCCGCACCCGCTTCGATTGATAGCGGTACCACTCTAAATCTTATGGACACGGGCGAACTTGGAGGCAATTTCGAAGCCGCGTTTGGCTCAACCGTTAATGTTCTGGGTGGAATCGTAGGATCCGTTTTTAGGGGATCTGGTGTTGTCGCTGTTAGTGGAGGAAACATAGGCGACAACTTCGGTATTCATTCCGGGGGCGAGGCAACCATTTCAGGCGGCACCATGGGGGACGATATCTATGTGGCGGATTCAGCAACCATCAATCTTGTTGGGGTCGATTTTATGCTCGGTGGAGTTCCAATCCCCGGACTGGATAGCCCCGGTGCAACAGTATCAGCCACATTGCCACCTGGAAGGACTCTTTCGGGCACCTATGCTGATGGGACACCTTTCGCATTTAACTCGTTTCAAAGCGATTTCATTGCTGACGGAACGCTAACACTAACGCGGTCGCTTCAGCCTAGCCCTGGCCCCCCGCTGATCACGGTCCCCGGTTCGACGGCTCCGCTCGGGATTACTAGCGGCCAAACCTTGATATTGAACGATGGAGGAACGATTGGCCCAAACTTCAATGCTGGGGCGGGAAGTACCCTAGATATCCGAGGGGGAGTGGTAGGGGACAACTTAGAAGCGGTCAGCGCAATGGTCAACATTTCTGGAAACGCCGTCGCGCCACGAATCGAAGCACATGTTGCCTCGACAGTGACGATCGGCGGAGGGACCACTGATTATTTCTACGCAGGTGAAGGATCCTCCGTTGAGATGAATAACGGGTTTGTGAATCAGGCCCGCTTGACTACTGGTACCACGCTAAACTTCACCGGAGGCAACATTCGTTACAGTTCCATCTCGACGGATACCGTGATGACCATTGACGGCGGTGCGATCGACCGAGTGGGTGCGTTTGAGAACTCGGAGATCAACCTCTACTCCGGATCCATCGGAGACGATCTCTCAGGTTCAGGGAACTCTACGATCAATATTATGGGTGGTAGTGTTGGAGACGGTTTCAGAACGTCCGCCACAGTCACTGTGAGCGGAGGTGTGGTCGGAGATGACTTCGAAGCGCGTCCCTTTTCGATTGTGAATGTGGACGGCGGGACAATCGGTAAACGTTTCCTAGCCAAGAGAGATTCCAGCGTGACGATCACGGGCGGGGTCATCGGAGAGGATCTGATCGCCGAAGAAGGATCGACCATGAACATTGAAGGCGGAACGATTGGAAGCGGCTTCCGAGCGGGACAACCGTTTCTCACACCCAATCTGGAAACAACCGTCAACATTTCGGGGGGAACGATTGATCAATTGATGACCGTGTACGACATGGCAACCGTAAACGTCAGTGGAACTGCCCACATTGGTGAACAACTGTCCGTTCGGGGTGGAGGCATACTTAATTTTCGAGGTGGGACAACCGACGGCAGAATTACCGCGCAAGATGGTTCCATCGTGAACATCGAAGGCGGTGACGCGGGAACGGGATACTCGGCAGGCAGCGGATCCATCACGAATATCCGTGGCGGCAGTGTGGGCCCGATTTTCTTTGCAAACGCAGACGCGATCGTAAATCTCAGCGGTGGGGAGATGCAGATCGGTACGCTTGCGTTATCCGGATCGCAGTTCAACGTGTTTGGAAATCAATTCTTGCTCAACGGCGTTCCGATCGAGGGATTGAGTGAAATCGGAGATGCGTTGGTATTGCAAGAACGAGGTGATGCACTCTTGTCGGGCATCCTAGCCGATGGCACTCCGTTCGATTTCATACTTGGCGACAGTCCGCTCGATGGCGATTACTTTGCCCCCGATGCGACGCTCACGCTGACGGTGGCCGTACCAGAGCCTAGTGGGTTGTGCTTGGCACTTCTTAGTATTGGGATGACACTCGCAATGCGGAGAAAGTTAACGCAGCGGAAAACCGCTGCTCCTCGAATGGGTTTATAAAATCTCTCCGCCACAGAGATTCGAGCCGCACCGCAGGACAGCATTCACTCCGACGCTTTCGCTATGCATAAACGAGCTTCCGTCGCAGGAAGACGAATACCTGAACCGCGAGAGAGAATCGCGGAGTTGGCCAATCATTTCGATGCGCTCGTAAGTCGTCCGGGAACCATGCAACAAGTTGGATCCAACACCCTATCCCTGCGGCAATTCTTCGACGGGCGGCAAGACGATCGGTGGAGGTAACGACTCGGGCCCCGGATCGACCACGACCGGCATGGGCATTGGCCGGCAGCGGATCTGCCAGCCGCCACCTAGAGCCCGATAGATTTGAATCAGGGACAGGGACACCTCGGCCTGGGCCGACGCGAGATTGTCCTGCTCGCTAACCAACTCTCGTTGCAGATACGCGATACGATTGAAGTTTACTTCGCCGTTTCGATATTGAACCAGGGCGACTTCGTTGGCTCGTTCCAGCGCACGGACGCTTTTTTGCAGCGCGTCGGCCATCAACTGGGATTCAAGATAGGCAACGATCGCGTTCTCGGCCTCCTCGTTGGCCCGGAGCACCGATTGCTGGTAGAGGAAAACAAATTCCTGGAATCGGGCAGTCTGACCTCGAATGTTGTTGGCGATGCGGCCGTAATTGAGGATCTTCCAGTTGAACGAAGGTCCCACCACCCCGGCATTGGCAGCTGAGCTGAACATGGATCCGAAATCGTTGGCGTGCCAACTAATGGTGCCCAGGATGTGAAACTCGGGATAGAGATCTGCTGCTGCAACACCGATCAGTGCACTCTGCTCGGCAACGCGCCGTTCCGAGGCTCGAACATCGGGCCGGCGACGAATCAACTCCGCGGGAATCCCGACAACTACTTCCTTGGGCGCCGTGGGGATAGGCCCCGCGCTCATCTGCTCGACCAGGTTCAGCGTAGGCATGCCCAACAACAGGCACAGCTTGTTGTTCGCCATCCGGAGCGAAATTCTTAGCGAGGGCACCAACGCTTCGGTGTTGGCCAGCGTGGCCTCCGCCTGATCGAGGTCGAGCTCGGACACGGCACCTTGATCGAAACGCGCCTTGGCAATTTCGTAGGTGATGCGTTGCAGCTTGATGTTCTGTTCCGCCAGGCGGATGCGATCTTGGTACTCACGAATCTGCACGTATGCGGTGGCGGTGTCCGCGAGAAGTGTCACCAGGACCTCATCGTAGTCGTTCACCGATGCGTCGAGGCCAGCGTCGGCTGCTTCGATGGCGCGACGAAAACGTCCCCAGAAGTCCAGTTCCCAGCCCAGCGAAAAACCGCTGTCCCAGGAATCGAAATTGCGGGGAATCTGAATGGGGATCGGCAACCGATTGTTCAACCGATTGAGGCCCGTCAGGTCACCCTTGGTCGAGCGTTGTATGCGCATGTAACGACCGCGAAAAGACTGCTCTTGTGGAAAGAGTGAACTCTCCGCCACGGCATACTTCATTCGGGCTTGAATGACACGCATGCCTGCGGCCCGAAGCGTCAAGTTCTGCTGATAAGCCGACTGAACAAAATCACTGAGGACGGGATCGTTAAAGCTTTGCCACCAGGCGAAGTCGTCGGCCCCCGCCGATGCACTGATCAGCTTGGGGTTGTTGAAGTCGATCCAATCTTCCGCAACGGCAGCGGGGGGCTGCTGATAGTTCGGGCCGACTTTGAAGCCGTTGCGAATCCAATCGATCGGACTCACATCGGTAAGCCCAGCACATCCGCTCATCAGAGGCAGTACAAGGCAGCACAACCATAGCGCACGCACGTACCGTGACGGCGCGCAGCATGATCGGCGATGTGCTGGCATCCTTGCTTGCATCGTTCCTGCTATGCCACTACTTTTCGGTGCCATGGACAAAATCGGGTCAATGCGTTAAATCGGTAAAATCTGTTCCTTGCGGTTAGGCTGCACGATCGAGCTCGGTAAATCACTACAACCGGTAGTAGTTCGCAGAATTGAACGAGCGAACTTTGCCCCACGTTGGGCTCTTCAAACAGCCCACAGATCTCCACCTGAGGCGTCGAAATACGACTATCGAGCGAGCTCAAACCCTAATGGGATCACAGCTTGCCGCGAAGCTGTCAGACTGCATTGCCAGCAAGACATGTCCACTGGCATTCAGACCGTATTCGTTGTTCTCAGAGCCCATCATGCGATTGAAATTCGTCCAGCTCCTGGTAACGGTCGCAGCCTTCGTGCTGTGCATGACAGGCTGCCGCCCTAAAGCGCTGGATGCAGGAAAAACGGCACCCGCAACGCTCTCGGTTAGTGTCCCCATCGTGCGCGAGGTGACCGACTTTCGGGTCTTCACCGGCACGACCGCGGCGGTGGAGTCGGTCGATATCCAAGCTCGCGTAACGGGGTATCTCGACAGACTTCCTTTCAAAGAAGGCTCGATGGTCAAGTCGGGTGAAATACTTGCCGAGATCGACCCTCGCCCCTACGAAGCCAAACTGGAAGCGGCCGAAGGTGAGGTTGCCGTCAATGAAGCGCAACTGGAGTTGGCAATTAAGGAGGACGACCGCGCCAAAGCAATCAGGGCACAAAACTCCGGCGCCATCAGTCAACAAGAGCTCGACGTTCGCGAGGCCAACGTGGAAGAAGCCACCGCCGCGGTAAAAGCAGCCATGGCGAATCTGGCCGAATACGAACTCGACCTCGAATTCACCAAGGTAATTTCCCCCATACATGGTCGCGTGAGTCGGTATTATCTGACGGAGGGGAACCTCGTTACGCAAAACGAGACGTTGATCACCACCGTGGTCTCACAAGACCCCATCTACGTCTACTTCGATGTTGATGAACAGACCATGCTGCAGGTGTTGCGGTCGATGTTCGATGGTGAAACCCCTCCGGCCGGTTCACGGAAGCTGAAAGTTTCCGCCGCTCTGCAGGGCGATGACGGTTTTCCGCATGAAGGCACCGTCGATTTTGCAAACAACGAGGTGGACTCATCGACCGGCACGATTGTGGTTCGAGGTCGATTTCCCAACCCTGCCAATCACGCCGGGGTTCGCATGCTGCTGCCCGGCATGTTTGTGAGGGTGAAGCTTCCCATCGGCAAACCCAAGAAGATGCCGCTGATCGCCGAAAAAGCCGTCGTTCACGACCAGGGGCAAACCTTCGTTTACATCGCCGATGACCAAGACCAGGTGCAATACAAGCGTGTCGAACTGGGCCGCATGATTGAAGATGGGTTGTGGTCCGTTGAAGACGGAGTCTCACCAAGCGATCGAGTTGTCGTCAGCGGAGTCCAGTTCGCCAAGGCGGGTGAAAAAGCACTGGTCAAGGAAATACCAATGCCGACAGCCGAAATCTCTAACAAGACAAAGGGCCCCTCAAAGCCAACCGATGCTACAACGCCGTCCGAGCCGGCAAAACCAAGTTCCTGAGTAGCCAAGTTTATTAGCCGGGGTAACGCATTCTCCGCATTCAACCAGTTGTTTTGCATGGCGGCAGAGTCCGGTGATCTCTCGATTTTTCATCAATCGTCCAGTCTTCGCGTCGGTCATCTCGATCTTGATCACGCTCGCCGGCACACTGGCCGCATTCACGCTACCAATCTCGCTGTATCCTGAGATCACCCCCCCAACGATCCAAGTGATTTGTCGATATCCTGGCGCGAACGCCACGATTTTGGCATCCACCGTGGCTGCTCCCATCGAGCAGCAGGTCAATGGCGTGGAAGACATGCTGTACATGTCGTCGCAATCCGCGAACGACGGTACGTACATGCTCACGGTCACCTTCGGGCTGGGTGCCGACATTGATCAGGCGATGGTGATGGTCCAGAACCGTGTATCGCTGGCCATGCCGCAACTCCCTCAAATCGTTCAGGCTCAGGGCGTGATCGTCAAGAAACGGTCTCCAGACATTCTCTTGGTCGTCAACCTGATCTCTCCGGACGGTCGATACGACAACCTGTACATGAGTAACTACGCGACGCTGCATGTCATCGACGAGTTGACGCGGCTCGATGGTGTCGGCGATCTCACGTTTCTCGGTCAGCGGGACTACAGCATCCGCGTGTGGCTCGATCCCGATCAACTGGCTTACCGCGAGATGACCCCTACGGACGTCATCCTGGCATTGAAGAGCCAGAATCTCTCCGCGGTTGTCGGCCAAATGGGGCAACCGCCCAACGCCAACGGTCAACAGTTGCAGCTGACGTTTAGCGCCATGGGGCGACTCTCAACCGTCGAAGAATTCGGCGAGGTGATCGTCAAGACAGATACCTCGGACTCAGATCGTTTTGGTCCGACGCCCCGGCTCGTACGCCTTCGAGATGTGGCCCGAATTGAACTTGGGGCCCAAGACCAGCGTATGTCGTCAACGCTAGACGGCAAACCCACGGTTGGACTGGCGTTGTATCAACTCCCGGGCGCGAATGCGTTACAGGTTGGCAACGAAATACGCAGCAAGATGGAAGAACTGAAGGCGGATTTTCCGGCCGGGCTCGATTATGCCATTGCCTACGATACGACTCCGTTCACGTCAGAGTCCATTCGCGAAGTCATCCAAACCATGGGCGAAGCCATTCTCTTGGTTGCGGCCGTTGTCTTGCTGTTCCTTCAGAACTGGCGTGCGACCATAATCCCTTTGGTCGCAATTCCGGTCGCGATCGTGGGAACATTTGCCGTGATGGCGGTGATTGGCTTCTCGCTTAACATGCTCTCGCTGTTTGGGCTGGTCTTGGCGATCGGCATCGTGGTCGATGACGCCATCGTGGTTGTCGAAAATGTGCAACGCTGGCTCGAGCAAGGCTATAGCCCGAAAGAAGCAGCCTGTCGGGCCATGGACGAGGTGAGCGGACCGATCGTGGCAGTAGCGTTGGTGCTCTCGGCGGTCTTTGTGCCGTGCGCATTCATCAGCGGGATTACCGGCGAGTTCTTCCGGCAATTCGCCGTGACCATTGCCGTCTCAACCTTCTTCTCTGCATTCAACTCGCTCACACTTAGCCCCGTGTTGGCCGCGCGACTTCTCAAGGCCGGAGATGCGAAGAAAGATCTGGTGACCCGGGTGCTCGATTTCGTCGCCGGGTGGTTCTTCCGCCTCTTCGACCGCGGCTTTTCCGCATCCACTCAATTCTACAAACGCTCCGTCTCCCGGATCGTGCGTTTGAACGCGCTGGTAATGATTCTCTACGTGGGGCTATTAGCGCTTACCGGGTGGACACACTCCAAAGCCCCGAAAGGGTTTATTCCACTACAGGACAAGGGCTACCTGTTGGTCAACGTGCAGATGCCTGCGGGGGCCTCGATGCCACGAACCGAAGAAGTTCTTCGCACGCTGGAAGAACAGTTTCTTGATGTACCGGGCGTTGCACACGCGATCACGATCGCGGGTCGCTCTATCCTCGTAAACGCCAATAGTTCGCACTATGGGACGATGTTTCTTGTATTAGAACCCTTCGATCAGCGCAAGACCCTCTCCAAAAATGGCTTGGTCATGCTGATGAAGATGCGAAACGAATATCCCGGCAAGCTAAGCGATGCCGTCGTTCAAGTGCTTCCCCCGCCACCCGTAAGCGGGTTGGGGGTCGCCGGCGGTTTCGAACTGATGATCGAGAATCGCGGAAATCTGCCGCAAGGACAACTCCAAAGCGAAACCGAAGCCGTGATAGCATCGACGATGGCCAACGCGGACATTTCAGACGCGTTCACATTACGAGAGTCGATGTACCCTGCGGTATTCCTGGAGA
Organism: Pirellulales bacterium; assembly: GCA_965227275.1. Lineage (GTDB taxonomy): Bacteria > Planctomycetota > Planctomycetia > Pirellulales > JAEUIK01 > CAZNXE01. Next base: position 5,748,729 of record CBDDFU010000001.1, read on the forward strand.
TCGACCGCACACATGCCCGAGCGATGGGCATTCCGATTGAGGGAGTTTCGCAGACACTCGAGGCAACCACGGGCTCGGTTTACGTCAATAACTTCAACCTGTTCGACCGAAGTTGGCAGGTAAACGTTCAGGCCGACGCTCAGTTTCGTAGCGAGAGTGACAACATTGGTCGCTACCAGGTGCGGGGAGCTGAACCCGCCATGGCGCCGCTGGCCGCAATGAGTCAGGCCGATACGATCACGGGGCCTCCGGTGATCTTCCGTTACAATCTATACGAATCGGCACCGATCATGGGTCGAGCCAACCTGGGAGTCAGCTCCGGAACCGCCATCTCGATTCTCGATCAGACAGCGCGGGCCGATCTCTCGACGGATATGACCTCTGAATGGACGGGGCTCAGCTACCTGCAAGTGGAGGCCGGGAATACGGCCGTTTATGTGTTTGGCATGGCCGTCATCTTTGTGTTCCTTGTGTTGGCCGCCCTCTACGAGAGTTGGACGCTGCCGCTGGCAATCATCATGGTGGTTCCACTGGGGCTACTCTTTGCGATCGCCGGCGTATGGGCTTTCCCCTTTATGTACATGGACATTTTTACGCAGATTGGGTTTGTCGTCCTCGTCGGGCTGGGATGCAAAAACTCTGTATTGATCGTGGAGTTTGCCCATCAACTGCAGAAGAAGGGAAAAGGCCTTTTCGAGGCAACCATCGAAGCCTCTCACCTACGGCTGAGGCCCATTGTGATGACGTCTTGTGCGTTCCTGCTGGGCGTCGTGCCCCTGATTCTTGCCAGCGGTGCGGGGGCCGAAATGCGACGTGCCTTGGGCGTGGCGATGTTCAGTGGAATGCTGGGGGTCACCATCTTCGGTTTGTTCCTCACTCCGGTTTTTTACTATGTGATTTGCAGAAGCGGGGAGACGCGCCTTTTCTCGAATCCTTGGGTGCGACACTTGTGGTCGCTTCTCATCGGCCCAGCCGCGGGAGCGGCCTTGGGACTGATGCTCTGGCGAACCGAGAGGATTCCCTTTTGGTGGTCGCTATTGCCGGGGCTCGTCGTAGGGTTGCTTGCCAGCGCGATGGTATTGGGTTCCCATCGGCTGCGGGAGCGCTTGCGCCCCGTGGCAAACACCAATCAACCACAAAGTGAGGAGCATTCGTGATCTCGCGATTCTTTATCGATCGACCGATCTTCGCGGCGGTGCTCTCCATTGTGGTGACGCTTACGGGCGCCATTGCGGTTTTCCAGCTTCCGGTTGCGCAGTACCCCAATATCACACCTCCCACCGTGGTTGTCTCGGCGAGCTACCCCGGTGCAAATGCCGAAGTCTTGCGAGATACGGTAGCCAGTGCCATCGAAGAACAGGTCAACGGCGTCGAGAACATGCTGTACATGTCGTCGGTCTGCACCAACGACGGCAGCTATACGCTGACCATTACATTCTCGCTTGGTTCCGATGTCAAAATGAACCAAATCCTGGTGCAGGACCGTGTCTCGCTGGCGTTGCCGACGGTTCCGTCAATCGTGCAGCAACAGGGCATCACGGTGAAAAAGAAATCGCCGAACACGCTGATGATCATCAATCTGATCTCAGCCCGTGACAAAGCGTCCGGACAACTCCTGCGCGACAACCTGTATCTGAGCAACTACGCAACGCTTCAGATTAAAGATGAACTCGCCCGCCTCGAGGGTGTGGGCGATGTCACCTACATGGGGCAGCGCGACTACAGCATGCGGGTGTGGCTCGATCCGGTCAAACTGGCATCACTGGACCTCGCCGCCCAGGACGTTGTGCGAGCGATTGAGGACCAAAACGCACAAGTCACCGCCGGCCAACTCGGCTCGGAGCCTTCGCCGGCCGGACAACAGCTCGAACTTTCCATCACCACGCTCGGGCGTCTTACCACCGTCGACCAGTTCGAGCAGATCATCATCAAGACCAGCAGTGGTGGTAGCGGCAGCGTGGCTACCAGTCGGCAGAACTCAGCCGCGGTTGCGGCGAGCGATGCAGCGGCGAAGAAGACTGTGCCCCAAGGCAGTCCCCTCGGGAACAACCCTGTGGCAGGAATTGTCCGGCTACGCGACGTCGCCAGGATTGAGCTGGGAGCCCAACAATACAATCAGGCCTGCACGCTCGACGGGGAACCTTCGGTCGCACTGTCGATTTTTCAATTGCCAGGCTCCAACGCACTCGCCACGGCCCGTCATGTGTACGCCAAAATGGAAGAGTTGGAGCAGCGATTTCCCCCGGGGGTTGAGTACCGCATTGTCTACGACACCACCCCCTTTGTTCAGGAATCGATTCGAGAGGTCTTCAAGACGCTCCGCGACGCCTTGCTTCTGGTCGGCATCGTCGTCCTGGTTTTTCTGCAGAACTGGCGGGCAACATTGATTCCCCTGGTCGCGGTGCCCGTTGCGGTGATCGGCACGTTTGCCGCCATGGTGGCTCTGGGATTCAGCCTGAATAACCTGTCGCTATTCGGGTTGGTTTTGGCGATCGGCATTGTCGTGGACGACGCGATTGTCGTGGTCGAGAACGTAGAGCGATGGCTCGAACAAGGTGAGTCTCCCCGCTCGGCAGCCATCAAGGCAATGGACGAAGTAACCGGGCCAGTTGTCGCTGTTGCACTAGTCCTTGCGGCGGTGTTTCTTCCGTGTGCGTTCATTGCAGGAATCACCGGCGAGTTCTTTCGGCAGTTTGGAATCACGATTGCGGTCTCGACCCTGATCTCGGCGTTCAATTCGCTTACCCTCAGCCCTGCCCTGGCGGCACTTCTACTTAAGCCTGGCGATGCAAAGCCAGACTGGTTTACCCGAGTGCTCAATGCCGTCCTGGGGTGGTTTTTCAAACTCTTCAACTATGGGTTTGAGGTTAGCACCAACACCTATGTCTCGCTGACAGGCCGCCTCCTGCGAGGAAGCATTCTTGTGATGGTGGTCTACGCTGGCCTGCTGTATGTGACCTATGACCGGTTCCAAACCGCACCCACCGGATTTGTGCCCCAACAAGACAAGGGATATTTGCTGCTGAACGTGCAGTTGCCAGACGCATCCTCACTGGAACGAACCCAGGCGGTGATGCAACAGATCGATGCGATCTCCCGAAAGACCAAAGGCATCGCACACACGGTCGGCATCTCGGGACAGTCGCTGCTGCTGAATGCCGATGCGCCAAATTTTGGTTCGCTCTATCTCATGCTCGATCCATTCGATGAGCGGAAGTCCGACTCGCTCTCGGCCAATGCGATCGCAAAAGAACTGCGCATCTCCTGCCAAGAGGAGATTCAAGAAGCGCTGGTCACCGTGTTTGGGGCCCCTCCTGTTGACGGTCTGGGCACCACCGGGGGTTTCACCATGATGGTGGAAGATCGCGATTATCAAGGCCAGGAAGCACTCGTGGCAGCCACGAATGCGATTATCGATACATCCGAGAAATCGCCCGAAGTCACCGGGCTGTTTACCGGCGCAAGAGCAGCAACGCCCTGGCTTCGACTCGACATCGATCGAGATAAATGCGAGGCACTGGGCGTGAATGTCGGCGATGTATTTACCACGCTGCAATACAACTTCGGTTCGTACTACGTAAACGACTTCAACGAGTTCGGGCGTTCGTGGCAGGTGAATGTCATGGCCGAACCGAAGTTTCGCAGCCACACCGACGACATTTCGTTACTGAAGGTGAGAAACCGTGAGGGTGAGGTCGTTCCGCTGGCGACGCTCATTCGCGTGGTTGACGCCAGCGGACCGATGATGCTGCAACGTTACAACACCTACCCCGCGGCGGCAATCTATGGCGATGTCGCTGCGGGCAAAGGGTCCAGCCAGGCAATCGCGGCGATGGAGAATATCGCCAACGAATCGCTGCCCAGAAAGATGCGGTATCAATGGACGGAGATGATTTACATGCAGTTACTGGCCGGCAACACCGCGATGTATGTGTTCGGGTTGGCGGTGGTGTTTGTGTTCCTGGTTCTGGCCGCGCTGTATGAGAGCTGGACCTTACCCTTGGCGGTGATTCTGGTGGTGCCAATGTGCTTGTTGAGTTCCGTATTGGGAGTGGAATCGCAAAGGTTGGATGTCAACATCTTCACGCAGATCGGCTTCGTCGTGCTTGTTGGGCTCGCCAGCAAGAATGCGATTCTGATCGTCGAATTCGCAAGGCAACAACAAGCCGCCGGTGTTCCGCTTCGCCAGGCGACGCTCGATGCCTGTCATCTTCGCCTTCGCCCCATCCTCATGACGTCGTTCGCGTTCATCCTCGGTGTCTTGCCGTTGGTGCTGGCCTCGGGAGCCGGAGCAGAGATGCGGTACATGCTCGGCACCGCCGTCTTCTTCGGCATGCTCGGTGTCACCCTGTTCGGTATCTTCCTGACCCCGGTTTTCTACTATGTCATCATGGCCATTCCGCGACGGGCCAAGGCCGAGGTGAATGAGTCGATCGACCGACCTAGTGATAAGCCAAACTAGACGCACGAAGCAAGGTCAGCGTCTTGATTCAGTCGGCTCGCAAGCCGTGCCGCCTAGCCTGGATATTTCATTGGCTGAGCGGGACGCCCCTCTAGCGCGAAAGCCTTAGTTACGGTAGGAATTGGAGTTGCAACACTTCAACACCCTTACCGAACCAAGGCTTTCACGATGACACAGTGTAAACGGAAGAAGGCGACTCTGAAACGGCTGCGGCGGCGAGAAGTTGCAGCGGATTTCAACGGCGGACGATTGACCAGCGACGGGGGGTTGCTGGTGCTTCGCGAGGTCGAGCGGCGGCTCGGCTTGCTGGATGCGGTGAATGCGGCGATTCCCGATCCACGTGACCCTCGCTATACCGTGCACGAGCAACGCGAGTTGCTCGCGCAGCGGATCTTTGCCATTGCTGCCGGGTACGAAGACGAAAACGACCACGACCAACTGCGACACGATCCGGCCCTGCAAGTGGTCGCGGAGCGAGAGCCGGAAGAAGACCAGCCTCTGGGAAGTCCTTCGACACTTTGTCGCTTAGAGAATCGCATTTCACGCCAGACCCTCGGCCGTCTTCATCAGGTACTGGTGGATCAGTTCCTGACAAGTTACGACGAGCCTCCCGATGAAATCGTGCTCGATCTGGACGCCACCGATGATCCGCTGCATGGCCAGCAGGAAGGGCGTTTCTTCAACGGCTATTACCGCTGCTACTGTTATCTGCCGCTGTACGTCTTCTGTGGATCGCACCTGTTGGTAGCGCTACTGCGAAGCAGCAACATCGACGCCGCGAAGCACTGCCGGGCTGTCGTACGGTTGCTGGTGCGTTATGTCCGCAAACACTGGCCTCAAACGCGGATCATTCTTCGTGGCGACAGTGGATTCTGCCGCTGGAAGCTGATGCGTTGGTGCGACAAGAACAACGTGGATTACATCTTTGGGGTTGCCAGAAATCCCCGTCTCCAAGCGGCCTGCGAGCCTTTGATGAAAGACGCGGAAGCGGAGTTTGAAACCACCGGCGAGAAGGTGCGACGGTTTGCCTGGTTGGATTACGCAGCACATAGCTGGGATCGTCGCCGACGCGTGATTGCGAAAGCCGAGCGTTTGCCCAAGGGGCGAAATCCTCGTTTCGTTGTCACCACGTTGAAAGGCGATCCGCAGCAACTCTACGAAGACGTGTATTGTCAACGCGGTGATATGGAGAATCGGATCAAAGAGCAGCAACTAATGCTCTTCGCCGATCGGACCAGTTGCCAAGCTATGCTGGCCAATCAATTCCGGCTGCTGCTCTCCGGGTTGGCTTATACGTTGCTCGACGCCCTTCGCCGCATTGCCTTAGCCGGCACGGAAATGGCCACCGCACAGTCAGACACCCTTCGACTGAAACTCATCAAAGTGGCCGCGCGTGTCCGTGTCACCGCACGACGAGTCGTGTTTCATCTGGCAAGCTGTTGCCCATGGGAGCCACTTCTGCGTCAAGCGCTGACGCCGCTCTACGACACCAGCTAACGCACCACGGCACCTCTGCTTACCGCATGGCCCAGCGGGGGAAAGGGGGCCTTCTGCGCTCCCTTCGACAAAATCTCGCTCCGCTGCTGAAATCGACCGCCCCGCCCAAAAAACACCCGGCAACAAACAACGGATGAAATATCCGGGCTAGATCAAGATATCGTGAATCGGCGTACCACGATCGATGTCCAGCCGTTTGCGGCCCGGGATGTTCAGCTTGCGGGAGTCGAGCCCTAGTAGATGCAACACGGTGGCATGAATGTCAGTCACATAGTGGGGGCTCTCGACGGCGTGAAAGCCGAGTTCGTCGGTCGCGCCGTGAATATGGCCCTGTTTGATCCCCGCCCCCGCAAAGAAGACGGAGAACCCGTGTGGGTGATGATCCCGACCGGTGGCGACGGCTCCTTCGCCGCGCATTTCCACGGCCGGGGTTCTTCCGAACTCGGTACAGAATACCACCAGGGTGTCGTCCCATAGCCCTCGTCGCTTGAGGTCCTTAAGCAACGCCGCAACCGGTTGATCGACCCGTGCACAGCTTCGGGCGTGGTTCTTCTTCAGGTCGGTGTGAGAGTCCCACTCGCCGTAGTCGCTGAGATACACCAATGTGAAACGCACGCCGCGTTCGGCTAACCGCCGTGCAGCCAGCATCCGGCGGCCATAGACGTCGGTGGTTTCGGTGCCGATACCATAGAGGCGATGGGTTTCGGCTGTTTCGGCTTCCAGGTTCAACGCCTCGGGTACGCTTTGCTGCATACGATACGCAAGTTCGTATGACTTTATCCGGGCTTGAAGTTGCTCGTCTTCCGGGTGCTGTTTAGCGGTGATCTGATTGAGCTGGTTGATATACGAGAACATTTCGGCCTGCTCTTCAGGCAGCATCGAGCGATTACGAACCCCGAACGGCAGCGGAGGACCGTCGCTCAGCGAGAGCTTGATCCCATTGTGCATCGGGCCCAGATAGTCGGCTGCGTAGTTCTTTCGTACGCGAGTGTCTTTGAACTCACCCAGAAAAACGAACTGGGGGAGGTTTTCGTTCAGGTGGCCCAATCCATAGTGGATCCAAGAACCGATGCTCGGCTCAGGGGGATCGAGTGCGTGACGGCCATGGTGCATTTGGAACTCGGCCGCGTGATCGTTGTCGGTCGTGTAGATCGAGCGGACAACACTGATGTCGTCTACGCACGTGGCCAGATGCGGCAGCCAATCGCTGACTTCCGTGCCGCACTGACCTCGTTTGGAGTAACCGATCTGCAGCGGGAATATCTTGGAGAATACGTCGCGCTCCATGCCCACGACCGACCGCGAGCGTTCGAGAAACAGGGGTGACTCCTGCGGGTTGGCAATCCCGGTCTCGGCGTACGTCTTCTCGGCATACTTGTTCAAAGCCGGCTTCGGGTCGAAGGTCTCCAAATGGCTGTACCCACCCGAGAGAAAGACCCAGATCACATTCTTCGCCCGCGGGGCAAAATGTGCCTGGCCACTTACTCCACTGGCGCCGGCGGTTTCGCCGCGAACAAAGCCATCGGTTTGCAGCAAAGACCCCAACGCCAAACCACCACAGCCCAGCCCCAGGTTGTTGAGAAAGCTACGCCGATCGATCCGTGGACAGCCGCGTGATTCGCGTTGATATTCGTGATTTTTCATGGGTGGTCTTTGCGAGAACGCTAACGAATCGTGACAAAATCGTTGTGGTTGAACAGGGCATGCACCAGGTTTTCGAATGCACGCTGCGAAGGTTTCGCTGCCGGTGGGACGAGTCCCTCGTCTATTTCTTGGCTACCATCGGATGGGTTGGCCGTGATGATTGCTGTCTGCCGTGCGAGGAAATCGCGAGACAATTTCAATTCCTCGGCCGAAGGCGCTCTGTTCAGCACTTGTTCGAATGCCGCTGTGATGAGATCGGTGGGCTGATCTTCGATGACATCCGCAGCAATGCGGGCGGCCAGACGACGGCTGCAATTCAGCACGAGCGGATTGTTTGCCAGGGCGAGTGCCTGTTGAGGGGCAATCGAGGTGGTTCGTCGGTAGCAATCGCAGACATTGGGGGCGTCGAACAAATCAAGCATCTGCATTTGAGACTCGCCGTGCGAGGCGTAGTACAAGCTGCGCCGTTTCGACGTGAGCCCCTCAGCATGATCGATTTCTTGCCCGCCAACCGTAGGATCTAACTCGCCTGCCACATATAGCACACTGTCGCGAACGACTTCCGCATCCATGCGAAGTGTGTTGAATCGCCACAGCAATTGATTGTCGGGGTCGACACCCCCTGCTATCTCACTGGCGTTGGCCATTCCGGATTGCTTGCGATACGTATTGCTTGTGACAATCAACCGGTGCAGATGCTTCATGCTCCAATTGTGTTCGATCAGTTCAGCGGCCAGCCAATCGAGTAGCGCAGGGTGGGTCGGCGGCTGCCCGTTGCGTCCGAAGTCGGACACGGTTGCCACCAGCGGTTGCCCAAAGTGCCGCATCCAGATGTGATTCACGGCAACGCGGGCAGCCAGCGGATTGTCATCGCTGGTGATCCATTCAGCCAGAGCAGTGCGACGTCCCGTACTCTGAGTTGGATAGCGAGGGGTGATCCAACCGTATTCCGCCGAGGTTTCATTTGTTGACTTCTCGGCCTTGGCCAGTTGGGATTGCGCTGTGATAAGAGCTTGTTCCGCCTCAGACAGCTTCTCTGCTCGCTTCCCGTCCTCGTAGGCCATTGCACGGGCATTCCAGATATCGAATTGAGCCCGGGCAACTTCAGTTTTACCTCTGAGAATCTCGCAATCTCGTTCTGCCCGGAGGGCGGCTTCCAGGAGTGGCTGATGGCTAGCCTTGTCACCGAAACTTCGCGCCTTCTCGGCAACAATCTTCGCTTCCAAACTCGCAATATCCGCCTTGGCGAACTCAAGGCTCAAATTGGCCGCGAAAACCGCGGCGTCTAACAATTTACACTCCGCATCTGCGCGTTCCGCAACTCGCTCCGCCAACAACACTGCTTCTGGTGTCGTTCCCAGATTCGAGATGCTCGAAGATGCCGCGCCGGAAGAGTACCGTGAAACGGTCCAGGAATCACTGCTTTCGATATCCGATTTGGGACTGTAGATGGGCGGTTCGAAGTTGAAGCTCACTAGGTCTGACTTGTTGCGAAACACGATGTCGTCATAGGCGGCAATCGTGCCCTGATGTACGTCCAGAAAGATTCCTTGATTCGTGTCTTCGACCGGATTCCAACCGTTCGTGGCGGCAGGTGCAGCCGAGACCAGCAACTCGCCATCCGGAATGCTAGTGACCGAAAGGGAAAACTGTGTGCTCGATGGGCTGAACACTAGCTCGACAAGAAAGGTTTCCTGCCCGGCAGCGAAGTCGTAGGTACCAACTTCGATTTCAGTATGCGACCCCACCTTATACGTACGTATCTTGCCACTCGCAAAAACGATGTACCCGCCGGTAAGTCCTCCTTCAATGTCAGGTGATAGCTGGAAGTTCGCCAGGCCGTCCTGGATGATACGCAACTTGAACGACGCCGTGGTCGTATCATCAAAGGTCGATAGTTCCTGCAATGGGTTGCTAAGAATCCTCCGACCTTGGCTTGCATCCATCAGCAGAGAATATTCCCCCGACAGAGCCTGCCCATCGGTGCCAGGGAACTCCAAACGAGTCTCCTCTAGTTGTTGTCTTGCCGCGTCTGCGAGGGCTTGCTTCGAAGCGAACTGCGACTCGTATGCTGTCTTCGCCGATGCAAGTGCGGCTTCGGCCGCCTCGATCGACTGTTGTCTTTTGGCCCTCTCTTCTTCCAGGACGAACGCGCGAAGCCCAGGGTTGTGTGCCTCCGCGGAGAGATCCACTGCGGCAATGGTTAGTTCTCCTCCGAGGATGGAAGGAACTCCCGGCTCTACCGGAGGAACACCTGCGATCCGATTGCGAGCATCGCCCCGCTCGTACATGTACGTTTCCGCGTCGAGCCGTTCGTCGAACACGCGAATCATGCCAGCTTCGATCGGGCCATAAGACTCTGCGTAGACATACTTCTGAAACTGACCAGGATTGGGAAGCCCCGGGACACGATCTTGCCGCAATTCGAGCGGCTCGAAGAATGCTCGAAATGCAAAGTATTCTTTCTGCGAAATCGGGTCGTACTTGTGGTCGTGGCAGTGGCAGCAGTTCAGCGTGAGGCCCAGGAAGGCCTTGCCGACGTGCTCGACATTGTCTTTCATCCACTGGTTGTAGTTCCATTTGAACCAGTTGCGAACGAGAAAACCGGTCGCCACCACATTGTCATCTTCGTTCGGGCACAACTCGTCGGCAGCGAGCATCTCGCGCACCATCTGGTCGTATCCCTTGTCTTCGTTCAGTGAACGAACGATCCAGTCTCGCCACCGCCACACATGGGGATAGCTGTTCATCACATCTGGTACTGCGCGACGGCCGTACCAATCGCTATATCGCCACACATCCATCCAGTGGCGGCCCCAACGCTCGCCGTATTCCGATTTCTGCAGCAGGGCATCGACTACCTTTTCGTAGGCATCGGGCGACGTATCGTCCAAGAAGGCATGCATTTGATCGCGGGTAGGCGGTAGCCCAACCAAATCGAGATACACTCGTCGTAGCAGGGTCGAATTTGCGGCCGGCGGCGAGGGGCGCAACCCCACTTCTTCTTGACGCGAAATAATGAAGTGATCGATTGGGCCTTGAGCCAAATCGACATTGCTCACGCCGGGTAACGGTGGACGCTTGATTGGTAAGAATGCCCAATGTTGTTGAGGGTCGGCCTCAGGTTGCTCGTTTTCGGGGCCGATGGCTCCTGCTTCGATCCAGCGAGTCAGCGCTTCGATTTCCTCGCCAGAGAGCGGCTCCCCTTCGGGCGGCATTCGCAAGGATTCATCGGGGACGGATACCCGTTCGATGATCAGGCTCGACTCCGGGTGACCGACCACGACGATTTCACCACTATCGCCACCAGCCCGAATGGCCTTGGCTGTATCGAGCCGTAGTCCCGACTCTTGCTTGAGAGCGCCATGGCAGGCGAAACAGCGCTCGCTGAGGATTGGCTTTACATCCTGCAAATAGATTTCGGCAGATGTCCTTTTCTCGGTATCATCGCCAAAAGAAGGGGACGAACCGACGACGATGGCAGCGATGACAAATGGAGTGAGATGTCGCACGAGGTGCCCCTCGCGATTTTGGCGGCAGGATCAAGCCCAGGTGAGACCATACTGATACCGATTAGGTTATGCTTTACGGTAGAGAAACACAAATTTGTCCCCATACCCGGCCATACAGCCGACGGTCGCATATTCCCTGCGGCTCCATGAGGAGATCCAGCTAGATGTCACTCGTTCGAACTGTCTCCGCCGCCTTTCGGCTTGTCCTTGCGATGTTTGTTTTGGCATGCGGACTACATTGCGACAAAGTCGCTCGCGCCGAACGGCCCAATATACTCCTCATTATGTGCGATGACATGGGCTTCTCGGATATTGGCTGCTATGGCGGCGAGGTCGAAACCCCCAACCTCGACCGGCTTGCTGAGCAGGGGATGCGATTTACCCAGTTCTATAACAACGCCAAATGCACGACGACGCGGGCCTCGCTGGTTACGGGCTTGTACCCTCGCTTTGGATCGGGAGGTCACTTGCGTAGGAATATGGTGACTCTGGGAGAAGTAATGACTGACGCCGGCTACGCAACGGCATTGTGTGGAAAGTGGCACCTGGGCCATTCGGAAGACACCCATCCATATTATCGCGGGTTCGACTACTTCTACGGACTGTTGGACGGTTGCTGCAACTTCTTCGATCCTTCGCAACCAGATCCGGAGTACAAAGGTGGCCGCATACGTGTCTTTGCCGAGAACGATCGGCGAATCGAGGAGTTCCCTGAATCGTTTTACACAACCGACGCCTTCACCAACGCGGCAATTCGTTCCATTCATACTGCACACGAGAGCGATCAACCGTTCTTCGTCCATGTAACGTATACGGCCCCCCACTATCCATTGCACGCATTGCCTGAAGATATCCAGAAGTATCGTGGAAAGTACCTCGAAGGTTGGGACGCCCTGCGACGTGCCCGTTGGAAGCGGCAACAAGAGATGGGCCTTTCTTCCGAGACATGGTCGTTGACTGAAGATGACCCGCGGGCTTACGACTGGGAAGGTGCAGAACACGAGTTCGAGGATCACCGCATGGCTGTATATGCGGCGATGATCGACCGTATGGATCAGAATATTGGTCGACTTCTTGTGGCGCTGGACGAGGCGGGACAAGCCGACAACACCGTGGTCATCTTTTTCTCAGACAACGGGGGATGTGCCGAGGAGCCGGGCGGTCGTGATCCGGCTGAGCGGACGCCGGGCCCCAAGCACGATTATGTCGCAGTCGGTCCATCCTGGGGCTGGGCGCAGAACGCTCCATTTCAACGCTACAAGTCGTGGTTGCACGAAGGTGGAATCACAACGCCGATGATCGCCTGGTGGCCCGATCATATCCCTTCGGGAACCATCAATCGCCAGGTTGCCCATATCATAGACGTTTTACCAACATGCCTGGAACTTGCCGGGGGAGAGTATCCAAGCGAGCGCCAGGGATATGAAATCCTGCCGTGCGAAGGCACCAGCATGCTGCCCCTGCTACTTGGCGACAATCGCGACGCCCCAGAACAATTGGCGTGGTTCTGGTCGCGCAATCGAGCCGTTCGCCAAGGTGATTGGAAGCTAGTCTGGGAGAAAAGCATCAAGGAGTGGGAGCTATACAATATTGCGAACGACCGTTGCGAGACGAACGATTTAGCCCACAGCCATCCCGAACGGGTCGAGCGCATGAGCAAGGACTGGTACGCCTGGGCCAAGCAAGTCGGCCTGTCGTCATCGAAGCACGACTGACTTCGGTCGCGGTACGAGCCCCCCAACTCAAACGGTTGGCAGCCGAATGCCACTTCACTCAGCTTCATTGGTTGCCGACGAAGCACCTCGTTTACTCGAACAATTCCTGCAGGGCTACATCGGTAGCACCTTCTTCGCTGCCATCGAGTTCAGAACTTTCCGAAATCCAGTCCGTCGGATCATCGTCAATAGCGGCAAGCAAAAGCTCTTCCGACAGGGCATCATTCGTGGAACCTCCGCCTGCTCCTTCAGCCGCTCCAAATCCTTGGCCGGGTGTGCCCCCAAATACGATGTAGGCCACCTCTTCCGGGATATGGAAGCGTTCGTTGTCGGCGACCTGATCCTCGTCGACTGAGATACTCAACGTCGTCGATGAGAATGGGTTGGCTCCGTTCAGTAACGCCCAACTACCGTGTCCGCCATTCATTCCCGACTGACTCAGAACCGCGGCGGTCGGGTTCTCAGGCCCACTAATTCCGTAAACTGTGGCCGGTGCATGAGTGACGCCTTCGGCAGCGTTGGCCCCGAGACCAACCGTGAACTCGAGGCCGCCAACGCTCCAGCTTCCCGCTTCGAATACGACATAGCCAACCGTTTCTGCGACACGGTCCGTCGGGTCTTCGCCGACATGCTTTCCGGTATAGAGCACCGTTGGTGACGGTGCGCTACCGGCGGCAGCGGCCTTGGACCAGAACGTGGAGAAACCGGTATCGTTGTACGTCATCACCTGTCCCAGTACGACAGGCGACTCGTACGAGTTGCTGTAGCTTTGCAACTCGCCATTCCAACTACCGATGCCGTCGGTCACGGTGGAGTTGTACTTAACGGCCTCGAACGCAACGCCGTGTTCAGCCACCGTATAGACGCCTTCTTCAACGACGAAGAAATAGACGTCCGCGGTCGTCACAGCCGTGGAATTGTCGGCCCGCTGAATCATGACCTCGAAGCTGCTGCCCGTGGCGTTCTGAATTCGCGTAACCAGCGGGGCCGACCCGCCGTCGTAGTTGGGCGTTGCAACAACGACCATCGAGGTATAGATGTTCGTCAAGTTCACCGTCGTCCAGGCATCGCTACTAACACTGGCAGCAAACCCACTTTCGATGGCCAGTGGACTGCTTACGACGGGACTGATCGTGATCGAGATCGTGTCTTCAACGAACAATCCACCCGAGTCAGTGGCCCTGATGACAACCGTTGCTGAACCTGTCTGCCCGGCCAGGTAATCGAGCGTCAGCGTGCTGGAGACGATCGACGCATCAACCAGCGTTGGGTTGTCGTTGCTTTCGACCGTGTACGTCAGGCCGATTCCGTCTTCGATGTCGTCGAACACGGTTGCCAAATCAATAAGGGTGTCCGGATCGTCTTCGGTGACGTCAATCGTACCGATCGGGGCAACAACTGTCGGAGGGTTGTTCAACGAGCCTTCGGATTCGACGGCAATCAAGTCCCAGGTGGCCGGAAATGTGGAACCCGGGCCTGCCGAAGTTGAAATAACGCCGACTGCCATCGCTGCGGAGCCGTTGAGCCAAGAGGCCGGAACACTAAACGTTGATCCCAGATTAATCTTGGCACTGGTTCCACCGCCCTGCGTCACGGTGTAGCTTGGCTGAACGGTGAGCGCGACTGGATCCACGGAAAGGTACAGATCAATGAAGTTGACGCCGCTAAGGGAGAAAGTATCGAGAGTTCCCGGAGTGACGGCGCCGCCAACTTCGGACAAGCTGGTAACACCACCGCCGCCATTTCCGGTGACCACGATCTTGATGTAATTGTCTTGGTCGCCGGTACCCAGGAATACACCCATCGACTGACCATCCTCAGGTGTCGTCCCTGCGAATGGTGCCAGAACTCTCGTGTGCACAGTGAACGGATCGACCTCACCGCTGACATTCACTCCAAACTGGAACGCCTGTTCTTGGGTGTTGGTCGCCCCCAGGGCGTCACCTTCGCTTGCCATATCGAGCGTGAGAACGCCCGCGGCTCCGCCGGCAGTTAGATTTTCGGTGTCGTAGAGGTCTTCATAATTGTCTTGACCATTGGTCATGACACCGGTGAAACCGAGATTGAGCAAACCGCCGGAATTCGGCGTATCGCCGGCCCAGGTGTAGGAGACCCCGACGAAGGTCGTGCTTCCATTGTCCGGGTCGACTGCAAACGGATCGTCGACGTCGAGGAGTGAATCGTTGTCGTCGTCATCATCCAACAGGTCTGACAGGAAATCGCCGTCGTTATCCGGAGGAACGTCTCCAGCGTTGTTTGGATTTGTTTCGTTAGCGATTTCATCGTCGTTCGAGTAGCCGTCGCCATCGAGGTCGTTGGGATCGACGGGGCCGCCGCTGCCGCCTTCGTAGTCGTTCGGTTCGAAGACGATGATCGCGCCGGTCGCCCAATCGGTCACCCAGATCGAACCCGGATACAAGCCCTCGTCTCCGACGGCAATCACTTCAAGCGGGGCGAGATCCACATTGGAGAAGAGGATTTCGTTCAGATCCAGCGCGGCACCCGTCTCATCGGGGCTTAAGCGGCTGATGCTGTTGTAACCGAAGAAACTTGCGGCCAGCAGATCGCCTTGAAGTTCTCCACCAAAGTTACTGGCGGTGTATTCGGCCAGTCCATTGGTCGATGCACCAAAGACGGCCATCGCTCCAGTGTTCGCCTGAGGAACAGAAAAAATACTCTCAATCGGGTTTCCACCCACCAAGGCAACGGGCGATTGCGGGTTCGACTCGTTGAACGTGTTGGCCGTATTCGCTCGGGTCGGGTTGGGGTGGCCACCGTAATAGCCGGGACCTGTAATGAGTTGAAGGTTATCGAAGATGGTTACGCCAAGCTCACTAACCTGGTTGGTGGCCAGACCCGTTTCCGGATCGAGGATGGGGGCATCACCCCAACCGGCATTCGCTCCATTGTCGATGGTGTAAAGGTTTCCATTCTCGGTTCTTACGATGTCGTAAGCATTCCGGAAGCCCGGTGCGTAGATTTGCACGGGGCTATTCGGATCGAGAATGGCCTGATTCTTACCGTTATTTCCGCCAAACACATCCTGGATACCGTTGGCAAGATCTTCGTCACTTCCATTGCCGTCGAAGTCTCGATCTTCGTCATCCAGCGTTGGCAGATCATACTTGTAAACTTGGCCATTGATGTCGACCAGATCAGGCATCGCTTCCAACGCATCGAGGTCGATTGAAAGAATCGCTGCCGAGTAAGCGTACTCGGTTTGGAACGCGAAGTTGTTCGATGGAGCTCCCGCGTTTGTATTACCCGAGCCTGTGATCAAGATCGTGTTCGTGTCTTCGTCAAGCAGCAAGCCATTGGTCGTGTGGCTTTCCTCCGAACGTGGCAACCCTCGGACAAGGTCGACCTTGTTCCACTGCGTTCCATCCCAAGACAATTTGGAGACTACGATCGAATTGGTATCAAGGTTCAAGTCCTCACCACTTGGGCCGGCACCGATTCTTGGATCGCTGGAAGACGTGTAGATCACCGGGTTCTCGGCAGTACCGGTCAAGAGAAGACCAGTCATCAAGCGCGTCGTGATGCTGGGGTTGGGAGTACCACCGTCGTCGTGATTGGGAATATCGCGTACCAGCGTGATTTCCTCTTCGATCGTCGCCGTGTAATCGTTGGCGGCGTTCCGCTCTATCGAGTAGACAACGATCGTCCCGTTTTGGTAGGCCGCGTAAAGTCGATCATCCGGCCCCCAATCGAGCGAGGTTGGATGCTGTAGCGTCGAAGTGCCAACGACGGTGCTCTTTCCGAACCCAATGGGTGCCGTGTCACTTCCAACACCATTCAGCGTAACGCTCAATGGGTTGTTCGATCCGGAGTGTTGGATTTGAAGTACTGCCTGATCCGTATTCAAGTCCACTGGGGCGTACGTCACACCAATATTCAACGATTCGCCAGGAGCAAGCACCACGCCGTTCAGATCGTCGAAATTGTCGGTGAATTCTGCCGACCCGGTAATCGATGTCGAAGTGATGGTGATCGAAGGATCCCCAGGGAGGCCCGCATTCGTGACCGTAAATGTTTCAATCTCCGGCCCTTGCGTCCAGACCGAACCGAAATCGACCAAGTCGGAACTCACGAACAGCGTGTCGGCCTCTTGCAGAGAGACGACCTCAATACCCTTGATCGCGGGGTTCTCAATGACCGCACCGAAGTCGATATCAAGATTGTCGTCACTGGTGATAACGAACGATTTCATCACGCCCGTGAACGCGCCTACGTCAGAAAAGACATCGTAGTCATCCAGTACCACCTGATCCTCGATCAGAACGTCAAAGACCCGAGCTTGAGGCTCCGCGGCACCACCGAAGATCTCTGCGAAGTACAGTCGAACTTCGTAAGGGCCGGCGATTACTGGGATATCCCATTGCATCGGATCGCCATTGGTCACATCACTGCGCTCGGTCGAAAAGATGCTGGCCGGGGTTCCCGCTGGGATAGAAGGATGGGAGACATTAATCGGGGTTGTGGTGGTGAACGTGCCACTCTGCGCTGCCGCGAAATTGCTTAACGGTGAAGGGTTGGTGGCCGAGTCTTCGCTCCACTCTGGATCTCCTACGGCCGGCCCACCGGCATTGATACGAACGATGGAAGAGCCCGTTTGTTGTGCAACACCATTACCGGCCAGAGAGACGGTGACAGGGGGGTTGGTCCCCGTGTGATTGATCTGTAGCGTGGCGGCCTGAGCCCCTGCGGCGAGTGGCGCGAATGCCACCGAGATGACTGTCGATTCACCAGGAGCCAATACGACACCAGTCGCATCGTTGAAGTCGTCGGTAAACGAAGAATCGCCGATGATTGCTGTGGATTCGATCGTGATATCCGCGTCACCCGGTTCGCCCAGATGCGTAAGCGTGATCTGCTGGATATCCGAGTCCCCGACGTCAACGCTCAAGAAATCGAGTGCAGAAGTCGAACTACCAAGCGAGGTGCCCTCGGCGATCTGCAGAATCTCGATGCCCTTGATCGCTGGATTCTGAATGACCTGATTGAAGTCAATATCGAGGTTGCTGTCGCTGTTTACGACGAACGACTTCATCACACCTGCGAAAGCTCCCACGTCGGCAAAGACGTCGTAGTCATCGAGCACAAGAGAATCTTCGATCAGCACGTCGAAGATTCTTGCACCTACGGATGCGGTACCGCCGTAGATCTCGGCGAAGTACAGTCGCACCTCGTAGGTGCCGGGGACGACGGGAATATCCCACTGCATTTGCTCGCCGTTGGGAGTGTCACTGCGCTCGGTCGAGAAGATGCTGGCCGGAGTACCGACCGGAATCGATGGATCGGAAACATCAATCGGCGAGCCGTTCGTAAACGAATTGCTGAACGCGGTCGCAAAATTGCTAAACGACGAGGGATTGGCGGCCGTGTCCTCGCTCCACTCCGGAGCCCCTACTGCGGGTCCGCCCGCATTGATGCGAATAATGGACTCACCCGCCTGTTCCGGAATCCCGGTTCCCTGCAACGAAACGCTGATTGGCGGATTGATTCCAGAATGATTGATTTGCAGCGTAGCCGACTCATTTCCCTCGGTAGTGGGCGCAAATGCAACCGAGACTACGGTCGACTCACCAGGAGCAAGCACGACTCCCGTCACATCATTGAAGTCGTCGGTAAACGCTGCCGACCCGGTGATCGCCGTGGATTGTATTGTAATATCCGCATCACCCACACCGCCCTGGTGCGAAAGCGTGAGCTGCTGAGTATCTGAATCCCCGACAACAACACTCAGGAAGTCGAGCGAGGAGGTGGAACTGCCGAGCGTATCGTTATCGGCAAGCTGCAGAATCTCGATTCCTTTGATCGCCGGATTCTGCGTAACCGGACTAAAATCGATGTCCAGGTTCGAGTCACTCGAAACCACAAACGATTCCATAATGGCGGTATCGGGGCCGGCTTCGACGAATGTGTCGTAGTTGTCGAGGACCAGATTGCCCTCAATCAGTACATCGAACGTGCGGGCACCTACGGAATGAGCCCCGTTGTAGATCTCGGCGAAGTATAGTCGAACTTCATAGTTTCCTGGAGCTACCGGGAAATCCCATTGCATGGGGACTCCGCCAGCGTCGTAGCGCTCGGTATTGAAGATCGACGTCGGAACTTCCGCCGAGATGGCGTCGGTGTTTACGACTTTATTGTTTCCAAATGTCGAACTTTGTGACGTCGGCTGGTCCGAAAACGGACTGGGGCTTCCCGCTGTATCGACATCCCAAGCGGTCGAGTCAGACCCGACCGCTGCTGGCCCGCCGGCGTTTACTGCGTAGATTGTGTTAACTGCCAACAGGTGGCGTTGCTCGAGCGGCTCCATCCCTAGCGCTGGATTCTCAACCCTTCCCACTCGACTGGCAAGCGCTCTGTTGCTATTGCGCCTGGTGCGAAGCCTACCGCCGTAACGCCTCATGATGATTCCTCTACAGTTCAGTGGTTGCTTTGGTTTGGTATCGCAAGGAGCAGATGTCTCTACCGAAACTTTGCGGGAGACGACGTCCAATGCGTTGAGTGTTCTTTAAGCTGTTCGACTCGAACGTGCGACCGGTGGCCACCCATCGCCGAACCCGAGAATCATGGGCACGGGGTTTCTGCTGTGAACTGCACCCAAAGAGAAGCATCTTTGAATTGAGAATGGCGCCGAACTCGCCTTGATGGTGTAGTGCCTGAGGGCAATAGACGCTTCCATTCGCGTTGCTGACAGAATCGGTGTCGCCAATCATTTCTCCACTTCCGTTGTTGCAATCTCGGGCATCCCAAAACCCCAGTGCGTGATCTCTTGTCGATCCCGATCTACCTCGAATTTCCAGGACAATATAGGCAGGCTATTAGTAAGCTCTTCGGGGATGTCTGTGACAACAGGCTCAGTAGGGACGCTCTGGGGAATGTGCGTCGCAAGTGCGTCAATTCGTCTCGTTGGGATACAAGAGACCGCTCAGCAAACAGAGCGGTGAGGTTCGCATGAATCGACCATCCGGTACGGTACTTCGCTTTCTGGCGACCGACGCAAAAGAGCTCAGCAGCCTGAAGTTAGCAACTTCGGTTGCCAATTGATGACACGATCGATGGGACGAGAGAGGCAAATTGCGCAGGGAAGGTTCACCATTCCATTGGTTTGATTGATTTGCCATATGCCCAGACCGAGCAGCAACGGAAATTGCTAATCTAGATACGGGTGAGGTTCGTTTTCCGATCCATGTCGCCGAATTGTTTGCTGCCTGATCACTCGACAACCCCGATGTGATAACCACCTGCGCTCGTCGAACTCGCATCGTGACACTTTCTGAGTTTCCGCTTTCTATGGCAACGTGTCGAACTCGGGGCGGTTTCTACGAACTCACAGCGGACGACTGAACTGCCGAGCAGAGAGAATGGCGAGTGGAATGACTTGCCTGGTGTGCAAACAGTTCAAGTCGGGTCTTTGGATTACTCTCAAGTGCGATACTGAAGAACCGTCTCCGCTATTCCAGGGACGACTTGCAAAGGCGTGGCGACCTCAATTGAAGCATCTTGTCGCTGGTTTGGACCCCACCAATGAATTCGGTTAGCGCCCTGGGAAATTTGTTGCGACTGTTTTCCCCGGTCTGTTCAGCCGGTAACACATCCCCAGCGTGCCATCCTTCGGGGTGTGCCATCCCGAAAGAAAACCGGAGGGCTTTCCGCTCTCATTTCCACTTGGCGGATGGGTTGTCCGGGCTCACCTTGTTGATATGAGGAACTTGCAAACTGCCGGGATTCGAGAGCGAAGTGTCGATGTAGCCACGGCGAACCGGGTGCAGCTACAATTGGGAGCGACGTATGCTTATGCTTGCTGTCGCTTTCGCACCAACGTATTCGAGATAGGGTTGGGTAGCAGCTATGAACACGCTCATTTCTTCGCTATGCCTTTCCAGCACTGCGGAACTCATCATCTAGAACCGCAGTACGCCTGCACTGCATGCCAATGGCTCGCCCCAAAACGTATTTCCCACAGCTAACGAGTGTGCGAGCCATTGGGGCTTATTGCGTTTTCATCCAACACTACCATCCCATCCCGCTCTCCCTCTGGGATGGCTGGCCGGCGGCCTTCGTCGAACAGATGCACGTGTGCCTGTGGATGTTCTATGTGCTCAGTGGGTTCATCATCTTTTACCGCTACGCAGAGGACTTCGCTCAATGGAGCACTGCCCACATGTGGCAGTATGCCAAGAATCGAGTTGCCAGAATTTATCCGGTCTACTACCTGCTACTGTTGGTAACGTATCTGGTTTATGAGTTTCCACCGCCCAACCTCGCGTTGGTGCAAATGACATTGACTCAGGGATTCTTTCCGCAATACGCCGCGACTGGGATCGCACAAGCGTGGTCGTTGACCGTGGAAGAGTGTTTTTACTTCACGGCTCCACTACTGTTTTTCATCGCGCGACGCTGGACGTTACTCATCCCCTGCCTCTTACTGCCCATCATTGGCGCCTTTTTAGACCATCAGTCCGGTACTCCATTCGCTTTGCTGCGCACCATCCTCGGGGCGATCACCGCATTCGGAACGGGAGCCTTCCTCGCGCTGAAATGGATGGACTCGAAACCCCGTCCTCGACGTTTACCCATTGCCTGGGTCACCTACTCGGGCTCGTTGGCAATCGCTGGCGTCGTATTCGGCATGAGTATCACGAGTGGTCCACCCAACATCGCCCTGCAAGTACTCGTGCTACCCGTGGCGATCGCCTGGTGGTTTTGGGGTCTGATCTCCGAACAGAGTCTGCTTCGCATGATTATGACCCTACGATTCATGGTCTTGCTGGGCAACTGCTCGTACTCTTTTTATTTGCTGCACTTGGGTGCAACCGCCGAACTGTTTCAAGCAATTGTTAGTGATCGGCTTTTGATTCTTTTCCCGGCACTGGTCGTGATGTCGCTCATACTTCACAAGCTGGTCGAACATCCGGCCAATGAATGGTTGCGGAACCTGGGCCGGCCAAAGTCGAAAAAGCGGATCCCCGCGGACCCTCTTCCCGACGACTCACTCGATCGCGCGTTCAAGTGGTTTGGCCCGGGTGCCAGCTTTCTCGCAATGGTAGCACTTGTCTTCGTCTGCATTCTCCCCTGGCAGGCCCAGTTTCGTAGCCGGGTTCTGCAGGTTAGGGCAGCGTGGCTCATCTCGGAGCAGCGATTCGACGAAGCCTTCTCCGTCGCGGCACGTTCCGAGGCGCTGATGCCGGACAACCTGGAAGCGGCTGTATTGACGGCTCAAGCCAATTTCCTTCGGCAGAACTACTCGGAAGCTACGGCGCAGCTCCGGGACATCGTCGCTTCAGATCCTGCTTGTTTCGATGCCCACTACTATCTTGGGCTCAGTCTGATGCAGGCCTCGGAAGTGGAAACGGCCCTGAAGCATCTTCGCAAGGCGGTCGAGTTGCAGCCCAAGAATGCAGAATACCGCATGACGCTGGGTCTGCTGGCGCTAAACAACAGGCGGCTCGACGAGGCGACGGCACAGTTCACTGTCTTGGTGAGGTTGCAACCCCATTCGGCAAATTCACATTACCTGCTCGCCAAAGCTTATCTAGCACGCGGCCAGCTCGACGATGCCCGCCTGGAAATAGAGGAAGCCCTACACATCGCCCCCAAACATAAAGAGTCACGCGAGCTGCAGACCTTTCTGGAACAACCGAGGACATGAGAGGCCCAAAGAGGAAGGCTAAACAGCGCCATGCCAGTCGTACAATCAGTTTGACTTGTACCGCACAAGGAGAACCGATTTTCTATCGGCTCTCTCGCAACATTTTCCGCCCGCTGCCGTCAGCAGGGAATTCAATTTTGTATAGAACGCGTGCCCATCACGCTTAGGCAGTTGATCAGCCCCTGTAACGGTCAGTGGTATGGTTGAATGAGCACTGCCGTCAAAGTTCTTTACAAATCAGGCGGGCGACGCTAGTTCAAGCGGCACGATGACAGTTTATTGAGCAACCAGCCAACCGGGGTTTCGTAACACGCTTGATGAAGCGAGACAATCTCCGGCTTGTCTTCGTCTTCACCGACATCGATTAGGCCGTTGTCCGTTTCCTCGCAGGGCAGGCAGTCGTGGGAGGCATGTAACACAATCGAACTCGATTGATCAGTGTGGATGAGGCCATCTGAAAAGGGATCCATCTCGGCAAATGCAACGAGTTCAGCCACTTCAAAGATGTGCACTCGCGTATTTGGCCGGGAATCGTCGCCTTTCGGTCGCTCGCTTGGCATGCGGTTCCCTCAATTCAAAAGCTCCGCCATGTAGAGGGGAAAGGTCACGAGTGTTGCAAAAAAGATACACCAGGTTTCTTTGCGTCGTTGCGTGACAACGGGCTTGCGCAGGTTCTACAATTGACGTTGGTTGTGGAAAGCGGTCCCCAACGAGATAGCTTCTTCGCTTACTAGCTCCCGGGTCACTGGCAAGGGATCGGGGGTAAAGTTATTCATGAACCAACATTTCTAACGTGGAGGCCCTGGAATATGAGTTTGCCTCGTTCTTCTAGCGGGCTGGTTTTTCTGCTCGCTGTTTCGCTGGTTACCGTTCGTGTATGGAGTGCTGCAGCCCAAGAGAGCAATCCCTCCACTGACAAGCCAGTTTCGGGTGATGGTGAGTCGGCTGAGGATGCGGCACGAACGGCGATTCGGAAGTCGGCCGATGAATTCCTATCTACGTTCAATGATCATGATGCGAAGGCGTTGGCCAATCAGTGGACTCCCGACGGTGAGTACATCAATGAGAACGGATTGCGTTTCGAAGGCCGTGAGGCGATTGCAGAGGAATACTCATTGTTCTTCAAGGCCAATCCGAACGTCCAGCTCCAGCTATCGGTCGACTCGATTCGCTTGATAAGTCCGACCTCCGCGATTGAAGACGGGCGCACGTCGCTGGATCCGCTTCCCCCTGGCGCGCCGAGGATGAGCCGCTACACTGCCATCCACGTAAAACAAGATGGGGAATGGAAGATGGCCAGTGTCCGCGATCAACGGCTCGAGTCGCCTTCAAATTACGGTTTCGTTAGGCAACTGGAATGGCTCGTCGGCGACTGGTCGGCCGAAGAGATGGGAACGCGGGCCGAAGTCTCTGGGCGATGGATTGCAAATAAGAGCTTTTTGGAACGCAAGATCACGATCACCAAAGACGGTCATGCTGATTCTTCGTCGGTGGAGATTGTTGGATGGGACCCGAAGTCGCGGCGTTTCATGTCATGGATATTTGCCAGTGGCGGAGGTCGTTCCGAAGGTGTGTGGTCTCTCCAGGGCGATGGCTGGGTCGTCGAGAGCCGAGGCCTATTGCCCGATGGCACTCAGGTAACATCGACGAATGTGTGGACTCTTCTGCTCGATGGCAGCTTAGGTTGGCAGTCGGTCGGCCGTAGTGTTGCTGGCCTGCAACTGAGTGATATACCGCCAGTGATCCTGAAGACCGAGAAGGCGGACGAATGATTCCATCAACTGCAAACTTTGGATCGGAGATCATTGTGAATAAGCCCCAATGCGTGCTTCTTGTGGCCGCGGTTCTGATCTTATCAGTCGATTACTGCCCGGCGCGAGGCTTCGGCGGAGGTGCCGGCAGAGGTGGACCGGGCGGGGGAGGCATTTCGGGAGCACACTTCGGTGGGGGAGGTCTCGGCGGTGCCGGCCTGGGAGGAGCGAACCTAGCAGGAATCCCCGCGCGTGGGCCCGCCGCAGGTGGGCTGGGGGGTGGACGATTGCCTGGTGGCGGTTCACAAGGAATCGGAGGACCCGGCCCCGGCGGATTGAGTGGAAGACTCGACCCCTCGGCTTTGGGAGGGCGACTCGATAGTCTGGGCAACTCCGGGTTGAGTGGACGCATCGACGGCCCCGGCCAGGGGGCGGCCGGTGCTAGGCCTTCGGCGCAAAAGCTGCAGAGTTTTCTAAACCTGCCATCGGATCAGGGCCTGCATAACCTTTCGGGTGAAACTCAGAGCAATCTCAGCAGGCTCTACGACAACGTCCAAGCGGGAAACGGCCCCATAAAAAACAATATCCCTGGCGAGACCCAGAGCGCCGGTAGTCGAGCGTACGACTACTTGCGTACGAATCAGCCCTTCCAGAACTTTATTCCGGGCGAGACACAGAGCGCGGGCAGTCGCGCTTACGACTACTTGCGGCAGAATAAGCCCTTTCAGAATTTTATCCCGGGGGAGACTCAAGATTTCAGTAGCCGCGTCTACGATTATTTCCGGGCCAACCACCCGTTGAAACCATATCCACCCTATTGGATTCACAACAACGCGGTCATCATTCGGAACAGTTTCAACCGCTACAACATCTACACCCCTGCTTGGTATCGACGATATCCTGCAGCTTGGTATCCACCTGTATGGGCTTATGGCAATCCGTGGCTCTTCGTGCCCTGGCCCAGATTGAGCGTCTGGCTTGGATACCCAACCGCTTCACCGATCTACTACTCGTATGGCACGAACGTTGTTTACCAGAACAATGCGGTATACGTCGACGGTCAAGATGTCGGCACATTGGCCGAGTATTACCAACAGGCCGAGGAGATTGCTTCCGCCGGGGAAGAAGACTCCTCGGCCGATGGGCAGTGGATGCCCCTGGGTGTTTTTGCCTTGAGCGACGGAGACCAGAAGAATGCGTCATTGCTGCTTCAATTGGCCGTCAATAAGCAAGGGATCATTCGGGGCAACTACACCAACACTTCCATGAATGAAACGAAGATCGTTCGCGGATCGGTCGACAGGCAGACAGAGCGAGCAGCCTGGACGCTCGGCGACAATAAGGATGTGGTTTTCGACACGGGCATCTACAATCTCACCAAAGACGAGACTACGGTGCTGGTTCATTTTGGCGATGAGCGAACCGAGCAATGGCTCATGATTCGCCTCGACCAGGACGATCAATCGAAGGGCGAAACTACGCAGCAATAGTATCGTGACCCAATCACGGTGATCTTACAGGTTGGTTCAAATTCTACCTGCAAGGCAACCTGATCGTGCAGTCAAGTCGATAATGCCTCGTCCATTACGATTGGATTTCCGACTCCAGAAAGACGGCGATATCCAATACAGCAGGAATCTAATCTATAGATCGAAACGTAGCAGAGGTTGAATCCACGAGAGTTGCGTTGTGGTGAGCCCCAACCCCGGCAATGATTCTCAAGTAGTCTTTTCTCCAATCAGTTCCAGGAAAAACTCCCTGACGATGGGTTTCAAAGTGCGTCTCTTTTGGGGTGCAGCTTGTCAAACTGCCTCTACGCGCTACAGAACTCTGGTTTCGGTGGTCGATCTTGGAGGGTTCGGAATGCGATTTTCAGCCTTTATCGTCTTTTCTCTCGTATTTCATTCCTCGCTCATGGCGGATGGATGGAGTCAGTTTCGGGGGCCCCTCGGAGGCAAGTTGGAGAGCGTCGAGCACCCCTTGGAATGGTCCGAAAGCACAAACCTTGCCTGGGCTGTACCAATGGAGGGCAGTGGTTGGTCCTCTCCAATAGTCGTAGGAGAACGAGTTTACTTGACGTCTGCCAACTCGGAAGGCGGGTCGCGTCCGAAGGGAATGATGGCGGGCGTTTCAAGTATGCGTTCGTTTCGTAACGCACAGCCGGACAATCACAAGTTCGTTGTATCTTGCTTCGACCTGAATTCTGGCGAAAGACTCTGGAACAAGACCGTCGGGGAGGCAGTCCCGCCTGTCGTCCATCCGTCGAACACCTATGCGACGGAATCACCCGCCACGGATGGTGAGCGCATCATCTCGTTCTTCGCCACGACCGGAACACTAACTGCCTGGGATTACGAGGGCAATGAGTTGTGGCAAAGGGAACTCGGAACGTACAAGTCGGGTAATGGATTTGGTACCGGGAGTTCACTTGCGATTTCCGATGGCCTTGTTTTTGTGCAATTCGACAACGAAGAAAGCTCGTTTGTCGCCGCATTCGAAACCAGCAGCGGCGAACAATTGTGGCGCGACAACCGACCCTCCAAGACGAGTTGGAGTACGCCGTTAATTTGGAACAATTCAAAGCGGAAAGAACTGGTGACCTGCGGGTCGGATATCGTGACATCCTACGATCCGTCTGATGGGTCGGTCATCTGGCAACTAACCGGCATGCAATCTGGTTTCAGCGGTTCCCCGGCGATGGACTCCGAGCGAATGTTTTTTGGTAACAGTGGACCAATGAGTGCCGGTCCGCTGGTGGCTGTGAACGCCGGAATGGAAGGCGATATTCTCCTTGACGGCAATTTTGAATCCGAAAAGGTTGCCTGGTCGCGAACAAGGTCTGGTCCCGGGATGGCTTCGCCCATTGTGTCGAAGGGCTTCCTATACATCCCAGGATCTGGAGGGATCTTGAATTGCTATGACATCCACACTGGTGAACGTGCCTACAGAACGCGGGTTCCCAAGATGAAGACGGTGGTCGCTTCACTCTGGGGGGATGATGATCACGTGTTTATTCTGGACGAGAGTGGTACTACGCACGTAATTCAGTCAGGTCCAGAGTTCACACTCTTGGGAACGAATCGAATCGACGACCTTGTCTGGTCCACTCCAGCCATTGCGGGTGACACACTGCTCATCCGCGGAGTAGAGAAACTGTATTGCGTTCGGAAGTGATTCTTCATGGAGCACTTGCCCCAAAACTGCTCAGAGGACCAGACATGTAC
Source organism: Pirellulales bacterium (assembly GCA_965227275.1). GTDB lineage: Bacteria > Planctomycetota > Planctomycetia > Pirellulales > JAEUIK01 > CAZNXE01. The sequence goes on from CBDDFU010000001.1 coordinate 5,776,195, forward strand.
CTCACAACGCTCCTGGCATTAGTCATATCACTCCTGGTTTCTCCAACTCTGGCTGAGGAAGAAACTCGTACATTGTTTAGCTTCGACACGCCTGAATCTGCCGAGCGGTGGCAGACCGTCAACGACGGCGTGATGGGTGGTCGGTCCGATGGTCGTTTTAAGATCAATCAGCAGCACTTGGACTTCTATGGCAGGCTGTCATTGGAGAATAACGGCGGCTTCGCTTCTGTTCGATATCGAGGAACCAATCTCGGTCTCAAGGAAGGCGACTCCATCGTCGCTCGGGTGCGTGGCGACGGTCGGGAATACAGCTTGAATCTTTATGTGCCAAGGCGGTTCGGAAGATACTCCTACCGTCAATCATTCAAGACAAGCAACGGGCAGTGGTCCGAAGTGACCTTGCCGATCGATGCTTTCGTCGCCACGTATCGTGGTAGAGTATTTCCAAAGGAGCAACTCGATCCTGCTCAAGTTAACGGCCTCGGCTTCCTGCTCGGAGACAAGCGGGCGGGTCTGTTCAATCTCGAAATCGATTGGGTGAGAGTTATTTCGAATTGAAAAGCCCACGAGCAGAAAAGCTTCACATGTGCAGCCCGGCGAGGGCTGGAGACTCTTACCAAGCGGACGTTCCCGGGTCACCTTTGAAAGGACCGACGATTTCGGGAGTGACCCAGCCACCGTAGAAGCCACCGGGCTGAGGTTGAACGCGAATTCCCTCGACGAAGCAATCGACGTGTAAGGGGTAGAACGAAAAAAATCCGCGGATCTGCTCGAAGTTAGAATCTGGATTCTCGTACGACCAGGCAATTTTGGAGAGCTTCGGAGTCCCGGGGATTATCAGCGACCAATAGGTGGCTTCGCCTTTCCATTCGCAAAATGAACTGCTCGAAGACCGCTGAAGGTATTCAACCCGAACGTCTGTGGGGGGCAAATAGAACGTGGGGGGGCTCGCAGTCTCGCATACTCTCACTGCCTCTGAAGTCCTTGCGATGACATTCCCGGCGTGTTCGACAAGGACCTCCCGCATGTCTCTCTTCGTCGCAGGAGGGCGGGGATAATCCCAGACTGATTCCTCGCCAGCCTTCGGAGCGACTGCAAACGGCGGGCGTTTCAGGCCCGTGTGCTTCCACATTGTCTAAAACCAATCGGGCCAGGCCACTCAAGTACAGCTGTGATTCAATTTGTGGCGGTTGCTGTAGACCATGGCAAATGCAGGGCGGGGAGAATCGGAAGATCCTGAGTGCCGTTCGATTTATAACGGCAGATTCGCGACGAAAAAGAGTACATGCATACACTTACCGTCCTTCCATCCTGAATTCGACCTGTATCCAGAATAGACCAGGAAATCTTCGGTCCAACAAGCGATTGGTTCAGAACCGGAATTGAGACGCCCCCGAATACTTTGACGCTGAGGCGGCGAAACTTGCCCCCATTCGCTAGAGACCGCGAAATGCAGCCTGTCTTGCCCGTTCAACCCACACGCGAGCCCGGCCCTGGATGCGTTCCATACGCTGTCCCCAGTTGGCGATCGGGTTTTTGGCCTCGAGCTTGATGGCTTCACGCAGGATGGCCTGTGCGGTCTCGGTATCTCCGATTTGGTAATGGCAGAGAGCCAGCAGATAGCGAGTTAAAGGGTCCTTCGATCCCTGCTCCACAGCCTCGGTCAGCCGATAGAGCGCCCCATGAAAGTCCCCGATGTGGTAGTCGCTCAGGGCTTCCGCGAACTGAGGCGGTTGCCTTTGAGTCTCTACCGACTCTTGGTGACTGGCCAGCAAATGCAGGGACCGCTGCGACGGAGTGAGATGGGCCGAGTCAGCAGGCACCGGTTGTTCCGTCTCGTCGATGATAATCGGGCGCCCGACCGACTCCGGATCGTATGTCTCGCCGTCGATGATGTGTCCTCCATAGCTCCCTGACTCGTATTCGAATCCATAGGAGTTGCCGCAACTGTCGATGCAGCAAGTGTCACCGCAGTCGCCCTCGGAGAAGCACCCCGATGAATCCAGGCATGTCGAGCAATCACGTTTCGCCTTGCGGCAAGCACGTCGGGCGGCCATCTTCGCCCGAAAGCAACCTCGGCGACCACCGCCGCACTCCGCTTCGCAGTTTCCAAGCCCATAACATCCGTCGCAATTGCTGTCGCAACTCTCACAACTGCTGAAGCTACTTCCGTTGCCGTCCTCGCAGTCGGAGCACTGGGCCAATACCGAAGAGGTTGTGTTCAGATGAAGAATCAGGCCGCATGCCAAACCCAACACGTACCATCGGAGATTCATCGAATAGGTCTCCGGCTTCAAGTGACGAAATGGTGGCGCACAGATTCATCGGTTGATCCCCCTCGAAGCCTGAGCAACTCCGGTGTGAATACATGTTCGACCAGATCTATCGATTCTCAGGGAGCGGGTTGAGCCCGGTCGAACGAATTCAACTGGTTGGGCAATCCTGCGGTACATGGCACCGAGATTTGGCAAGTGACTCTATCCGCGGCGGAGTAAAAGGCATATGCATCCCGACTTCTTGGCATAATCGAAAAAGTGAGAGCGATCTCGTGCCTTCAACACTCGGTGAACCGTTTGGCAAATTCGATCTGCGTTCGTTTCACTTAGCGTGACCGAGAGAGATTCGTACTCAGCAAGTCCGGCAGTTCCAATCACTTCCAGCATGCACTCTCGCGCGCATTGTTACGAAGAGGGTTTGCCGATCTGTTTGGGCTCGATAGAATCCAAAGGGTTAGTCACATGCCTGCAGAAGCTTCGCGTCAGCAGGCTTTCTTGTCCTGTCCTGTATTCCCATGCGAAGATTGCTGTCTACATATCGGATGACTGGCTTTCAATCGGCAATGCGGTCCGTGGGAATAGTATTTGGCATTCCGGTGTTGCTCCCGCTTACCGTCCTCATCGGTCTAGGGTTTGGGCAGCGTGACGAACAAGGCACCGGCACCCTCTCAGAAACTGGCTCGCTTCTAACGGTTAACACAATCGTTGCCCGAAACGAGGATTCGATTCAGGAATTGCGGTCCTTTACAGGGCTGGTCAAGGCTAAACGAACAAGTGACTTAAGTTTCGAGCGAGGAGGGAAGGTGAGTCGAATTTTGGTCGAGGAGGGCGACGTTGTCTCTGCTGGTGCTCTGCTTGCCGAACTCGACCTGGAGCGACTCGAACTAAAGCAATCAACGCTGGAAACGACACTAGAGCGTTTTAGGAATGAACTGGAGCAACTAGAGCCAGAGTTGCCCGTGGCCACTCTGGAAGAACAGCAAAGGAAAGTTCAGCAGATTCGGTCAGAACTGAACGCCATCCAGAAAGACCTGGATGCTCGATCCCGTCTGGGAAACGGGAACAGTCCTGGTACTTCATCGCTTCCCAATCGCATAACCAACGTCGAGCGACAGCTCAATATCGCGAATGAGGCCTCTCGACAAGAGAAGATCAAGGGGCACAAGCAACGAATCACCGAATTGGAAGCCGAACTCAAGGATGTGAACCTGCAGCTTGACGAAGGTGTGTTATCAGCACCCTTTGAATGTATTGTTGCGCTGCGAAGCATAAACGAGGGAACAGTCGTTTCCGCGGGAATGCCAATCGTCAGGGTGGTTCAACGAACTCCGCTTCAAGTCTGGGTTGGCATTCCGGTTAATCTAGCCGCACGAGTGACTGCAGGGCAACAGGTGGCGGTTGTAATCGCTGATCAAGAGTTCCAGTCCACACTAAGGGCTCGACTGCCCGAGTTGGATCAGAATACTCGTACTAGAACCATCATCCTGGAACTTGCCCCAGAGGCTTCGGAAAAAATCTTACCTGGAGAAATTGCGCGCGTTGAAATTCGTACTGAGACGCCGTTGAGTGGAATTTGGCTGCCGCTGTCCGCGCTGAACCGGAGTGTTCGAGGGTTGTGGTCGGTGTTTGTGGTTGAATCGATTGATGGGCAAGAGATCGTGTCGCGGCGAATTGTCGAAGTCTTGCACGTCGAGGGAAACAAGGCGGTGGTACGCGGCACGCTGCAAGACGGAGAACGCGTCATTCCTAACGGGACCCATCGCATTGTTCACGGACAGAAGGTAAAGAGCAGAGCTGCTCAGCCGGCCGACGATACTCCGCAGGCGAATCGGGATCCTGCTAAATGATCGCCGGTTCACTCTACCGAAACCCTCAGTTACTGATCCTCATTATCGCGGTAATCGTGATCGCGGGTTTGTCTTCTTATTATATCCTTCCGCGCATGGAAGATCCGATGCTGGGTCGCCGCGTGGCGGTGATCAGTACTGCCTACCCCGGGGCCGATGCCGAGCAGGTCGAACTCCTGGTCACTGAGAAGATCGAAAACCGCCTTGGCAATATCGTGGAGATCAAGGATATCCTTTCGACTAGTCGCGCGGGAATTTCCAGCATCGTATTGGAGTTGCGCGACGAGGTGACGAATGTTGAACCAATCTGGTCCCAAGTGAGGGATCGGATTGCCGATGCCGAGGCAGACCTTCCTCAGGATTGCCACCAACCCGATTTTCGGCGTCTCGAGCTGAGAGCCTTCGCCGTCTTGATCGTGCTGAAGTGGACTGGTGATGATCGGCCGAAAATGGCTGTCCTGCGGCGACTTGCCAACGAACTCAAGTCCAAATTGCGCGCCATCTCTGGTACTGAAGACGTGCAGATATTCGGAGACCCTGGTGAGGAATTTCTGGTTGAAGTCGAACCAGTTGTCTTGGCGGCATTGGGATTGTCGACTGGGGCGATTGCTCAACAGATTCGGGAGAGCGATGCCAAGCAACCAGCCGGGGCAATTAAGGGTAGCGACGGAGAATTGATGCTGGATGTGGCCGAAGACCTGGATTCGGGCAGCCGTCTGGGCCAAACACGGATTCAGTATGGCTCTCGCGGTGAGACGACCAGCTTGGCTGACATCGCGACGATCCAGAAGCAGACCATCGAACCACCGCACAGCATGGCCTTTGTCGATCAACAGAGAGGGATCGTGGTGGCGGCGCTGGTTCGCAACGACTTTCGAATCGACTTCTGGTCGAACCGCGTAGAAGCAGCATTGCAGGAATTCACAGCTCGCCTACCGCCGGGCATTGAAGCCGACCAGATTTTCTCACAGAGTTCCTACGTCCAGCGGCGTCTCAATCGACTACTGCTCAGCCTTGGGCAAGGCACCTTGGCAGTCGTGGTGGTTGTGTTTCTGCTCATGGGTTGGCGAAGCACGATCGTGGTTGGAACCGCGTTACCCCTGTCGGCTCTATTGGTGCTTGTCGGAATGAGAGTGCTCGGGATACCCATTCATCAGATGTCGGTAACCGGCCTGATCATTGCATTAGGGCTTCTCATCGATAACGCAATTGTCATTGTTGACGAAGTTCGCTCACGAATTTGGGCGGGACTGAGCCACCAACGAGCCATCTCGGACGCGGTCCGACATTTGGCGATGCCATTGTTTGGTTCGACGCTGACGACATCACTGGCATTTGCGCCCATCGCGCTCATGTCAGGACCTCCGGGTGAGTTCGTTTCTTCGATCGCGGTTAGTGTCATCTTGGCAATCAATGCTTCTTTTCTTCTCGCGATGACGGTGGTTCCAGCATTGACGGCGATTCTTCAGGGACCTACCGATCAGCGCACCTGGCTCAACTATGGGTTCAGCAATGCGTTCTTGACCAAATGCTACCGAGCATCCCTTGATTTCGTGCTTCGCGTTCCTTCTCGGGGCATCGTACTGGGGGCTCTTCTGCCAATTTTGGGTTTCCTGCTGACAACCAGGCTTCCTGAACAGTTCTTTCCGCCAGTTGATCGAGACCAAATTCAAATCGAACTGGAGATGGCAGCGCGGTCCACCTTGAATGAAACGCAGGCAACGGCTGCAGCCATCAGGCAAACGCTGTTGAAGTACGACGATGTTGAGCGTGTGAACTGGTTTCTTGGAGAGAGCGCGCCGACGTTCTATTACAACGTAGTACCAAGGCGGAACGGTGTGCCTTTCTACGGGCAAGCACTGGTTGAGCTCCAGGAAGGCTCCGATTCGCGCAGGATCATCAGGGCATTACAAGCGGAACTCAACGATCAATTTCCCGAGGCCAGAATTCTCGTGCGACAACTCGAGCAAGGTCCGCCGTTTGATGCGCCCATTGAGATTCAGCTGCGCGGACCAGATCTGGCGGTGCTAGAAGAACTTGGTGAAGAGCTGCGTAGGATACTCACCCAAACAAATCATGTCGTACATACTCGCTCTGATCTTCAGGAAACAATCCCCAAGCTGGTTCTGCGCGTCGACGAGCAAGAGTCCAGGATGGTTGGGTTGAGTCGAAATGAGATGGCCAGACAGTTATACACAGCGTTAGAAGGGGCGGTCGGCGGGACAATCCTCGATGGTTCCGAAGAGATTTCGGTTCGTACTCGATTGGCCGACGCGGAAAGTCTGAGTCTCGATCAACTATCTGCATTGGAGTTTCAACTACCAAGCCGACCAGGACCGCCGAACCGAGCCACTGGCCAAGCTTCCGAGGGCGGGGCACCTCTATCGGCCCTGGCTTCGACTGAGTTGAGTTCCGATGTTGGGGCCATTCATCGCTCGAATGGGCAGCGAATGAATGAGATTAAAGCCTATATCACGGCTGGCACATTGCCCTCGCGCGTGATCGCTGAATTCGAAACGCGGAAGAGAGCTTCCGACTTCGTTTTGCCAGAAGGGTATTCGATGCAATTCGGAGGAGAGGCGGCAAAGCGGGACGAGGCCGTGGGAAACCTGCTGGCCAATGCTGCGGTGCTATTCGCATTAATCTTGGTTACGCTCGTGGCGGCCTTTCGGTCCTTTCGTGCCGCGTTCATGATCGCGGCGGTAGGCGGCTTGTCCATGGGTTTGGGGCCAGGAGCCTTGTGGCTCTTCGGGTTCCCATTCGGGTTCATGGCGATCGTGGGCACCATGGGACTGGTGGGGTTGGCAATTAACGACACCATTGTCGTGCTGGCCGGAATTCTGGAGAATTCCAAAGCCCGGTATGGTGATCGTAGCGCGCTAATCGAAGTAGTCGTCTCCAGGACGCGACATATTGTCGCCACAACGCTAACCACGATGGCAGGATTTACTCCCCTGGTCCTTGTGGGGGGAGGGTTCTGGCCACCCTTGGCCATCACCATTGCAGCGGGGGTAGCTGGTGCCACGCTACTTGCTCTTTATGCACTTCCCTCACTGTTCTTGCTTCTACACTACCGACGATAAAGAACTCGTTTCGGTGCGGTTCGGGTTGTTTCCCTAAGGCCCAGGCAGCAGGCTGATTCGGTTTTTCTGTCCGAGTTTCAGCTACGCTGCGGCTCTCCAAAATCGTTTAGAAGTCCTCGTTTGCGATGAGATCAACGCTGAAAACTCATGGATGACAGAATTGCGATGGGACGCATCGCAAAACTCTACCTCTCTAGGCCATCAAAAAGCCCACTCAGCTGATCTGGACAAATGCGATTGCACTGAGGAGATTAAGTAATATGGGTAGAGTTTGCCCTCTGGGTATGCAAGGAAGTTGACCAAGCTACGAATCGAATCGTGAATCATGAACATCTGCGAAAACATATTCATCAACGCGAAGCTTTTCGAACGTCATCCCGCAATCGTTTTTGATGACCGAACACTCAGCTATGAGAGCATCGAACAGCTCTCTTCACGAGCAGCTCAAGTTCTGATCGATCGCGGAATCAAGTCCGGAGATCGCGTTGGCCTCGTGCTACCCAATGTTCCAGCCTTCGTGGTTTGGTACTACGCTACGCTGCGAATTGGAGCCATTGCGGTGGCGATCAGCACGAGACTAACTCCCGATGAAGTAGCGTTCATGCTCAACGATTGCCAAGCACGTGTCGTGGTGATACCGGAAGACAATGGTGACTCGATCCAGACACAGTTGCCGAGATGCGTGGAGCATGTGCTGCCCGTTTCCAATTGGGCAGACCGGCTCGATGACAGGCCACTGGATGATTGTCCATGTTTGGCTTCGATCTCGTGCGTGGATCTGCCCCCCGATACACCGGCAACCATCCTCTACACATCAGGGACCACGGGATTCCCGAAGGGCGCGACCCTGTCTCACCAGAACGTTCGGGCCACGGTCCATGCATTTAATCACTTATGCAAAATGGGGCATGAAGACAGGCTTTTGTTGGCTGTGCCGCTGTTTCATTGCTATGGCCAGAACGCTTTGCTGAATTCGGGGCTCAACGTAGGGGCAACGATCGTCATGCAGCGAAAGTTCGACCTAAACGAATCGCAGCGTCTGATCGTCGATCACGAGATTACCAAGCTATTCGGAGTGCCCACGACTTTTCAGCTGATTTGCGATTGCTACGAGCCAGCGGATCTGGAATCAGTTGAGTACTGTTTTTCGGCCGCGGCAGCATTGCCGATTCAGCTTAGTCATCGTTGGCAAGAAAAGTTCGGCATGCCGATCTTCGAGGGATACGGTCTCACGGAGACTTCGCCATTCGCGAGCTATAATCATCGCGACCATTTCGTTTCTGGTTCAATCGGAACACCGGTCGATCTGGTGGAAATGAAGATCGTGGACACTGATACCGGGGAAGCTTGCCCGCCAGGAACACTCGGCGAGATCGCCATCCGGGGGCCGAACGTGATGCTCGGCTATTGGAACCGTCCTGATGAAACCGCAGCAGCCATTCGCGATGGTTGGTTTCACTCGGGCGACATTGGCCGTGTCGATGAGTTTGGTTTCTTCCATATCGTCGACCGCGTAAAGGACATGATCTCTGTTGGAGGCATGAAGGTATTTCCTGCCGAAGTGGAGCGAATCCTGCTCGATCATCCCGGCGTCGCACAGGCTGCCGTGGTGGGATTTCCCGACGCTGTGTTTGGCGAATCCGTGGTTGCCTTCATCATGCCAATGGAAGAACCAGTCGACTCAAACGAACTTCAAGACCACTGCAGGAAGCATTTGGCCTCCTATAAGGTGCCGCGGCAGGTCGTCCAAATCGAGGAGATGCCCAGAAATCCGACAGGAAAAATCCTGAAGACTCAGTTGCGAGAAATCAACATTTCCACAGTTGAGACGACGATTGCATCCGCAGGGCCGATTGAATCTGGCCTGTCGGGGCCGCAGCAATCTTCCGAAGGCGGCGCGGGATGCGCTGCCGACGCGCCTGGAATGGCACTGCTTGCTCAAAGAATTGAGAAGGTCCACAAGGTAGGCAGGCAACAGGCCATCGTTGCCATCATTATGGAAGAAATGCGGCAGATCGCAGGAGAAAGGGACCTGCCCTCCGCGGAACAGAAACTGGCCGAGACCGACTTGGATTCTTTAGCAATTATCGAGCTTTGTGAACGACTCCAACAACTGGTTGGCGATCAATTCAAAATTGCCCCCACCCTGGTTTTCGACCATCCCCGCATCATAGATCTAGCAGCATTCCTTCTGGAAAAGCTGGACGCATCAGGCCAAGCTGCCACGGACCAAGCAGATGCGAAGCCCAGAGTGTTGCAAGGTCGTCCATCGCCCGCTGATTCGAAAGGTCCCCCCGATGGCCTAACGCACGATGCGACTGACTCCGACATTGCTACAGGCAAGGTTGAGGCAATGTCGGAACAGGAAGCGATGCAGGCCTTACTTCGCGAACTTGCTGACTGATATTGCACATGATGAGCGATCCTCAACCAGATACGGCGCTTTCTGCAACGAAGATGGCGCTGGTTAAGATTCGTGAGCTCAAACGCCAATTGGCCAACGCGCATCGCGGACACTCGGGCGATATCGCCATTGTTTCGATGGCTTGTCGATTTCCGAAACGTGCTGCTACCCCCGAGGCGTTTTGGACAACATTGATCGAGGGCACTGATGAGGTTAGCCAGATCCCCAGTGAAAGATGGGACCTCGAAGCGTACTACGACGAAGACCCGGACGCGCCGGGCAAGATGTATGCCCGAAAAGGCGTGTTTCTCGACAACCTGGAGTTGATGGACCCGGAGTTCTTCGGCATATCGCCACGCGAAGCCACCTGGGTCGATCCTCAACAGCGGTTGCTGCTGGAAGTGGGTTGGGAGGCACTCGAGCGAGCTTGTTGGTCGCCAGACAAGATTGGAGCAAACACAGGGCTTTTCGTTGGCTGGATGCACAACGATTATCAGAACGAAAGCAGTGATTCGTTACTGAACCTCAATCCGTACATTGCAACGGGGTCTGCCGGGAGTTTTCTCTCGGGGCGTCTGTCCTATTGTCTTGGCCTGGAGGGTCCAAGCCTGGCAGTCGATACGGCGTGCTCTTCTTCGCTGGTGGCCTTGCACCTGGCTTGTCAGAGTCTTGATCGTGAGGAGTGCGACCGGGCTTTAGTCGGCGGAGTAAATGCCATTGTTTCGCCGACGACAAACATTCTCACCTGCAAGTTGAAAGCCCTCTCTCCCCACGGTCACTCCCGCGCGTTCGATGCTCAAGCAGATGGGTACCTCAGGGGCGAGGGATGTGGAGTCATCGCCATACGTCGTTTAGAAGATGCGCGCCGCGACGGAGACCCGGTACTAGCAGTTATTCGTGGATCGGCAATTGGCCACAATGGATTCAGTAGCGGATTAACGGTGCCCAATGCAGCGGCCCAACAACGTGTTATTCGCGCAGCACTGGAGAGGGCCGGAATTGCCTCGCAGCATGTCGAGTATCTGGAAGCTCACGGGACTGGCACGAATCTCGGTGATCCAATCGAACTGCAAGCCGCTGCGGCCGTGTTATGCGAGCATCGCACGAAAGACGAACCGCTTTATGTAGGGTCGGTAAAGACGAACATTGGACATCTCGAAGCGGCCGCCGGAATGGCAGGCATCATCAAAGTGCTGTTGGCTTTCGAGCATAGCAAGATCCCCGCGCAAAAGAACTTCGAGCAACCCAATCCCCATATTCCGTGGGATGAGTTGCCGGTAGAAATCGTGACCGAGCCGAAGGATTGGCCCAACGGCAACACGCGCATTGCCGGCGTCAGTGCGTTCGGGATGAGTGGTACCAATGCGCACGTCGTTCTGGAGAGCCCACAGAAAGACGTTCCTTCCGTAGTCCAGTCAACCGACCGCGATCAGCCAAAGCAAAGCGAATCCTCTACCGACGCATATCACCTGATTCCAATCAGCGGCAAGAACGAAGCGGCCTTAAGCGACTATGTCGTGGCGTATCAACAATGGCTCGCCGCGCATCCAAAAGCAAATTTGTCCGACATAGCATTTTCCAGTAGTGCGGGAAGACGTCACTTCGAATATCGGTCCGCATTGGTGGTGAATTCAGTCGATCAAGCAACTCAGTTGCTCCGGTCTGCAGAGCGTTCACAAACCGCCGATGGATTGTTTCATGGCATAGCCCGGACGAAACCTAAAGTGGCCTGGCAATTCACGGGGCAGGGTTGCCAATACTCGGGCATGGCGAAAGAGCTGTACAAACAGCAAGAAGTCTTCCGGAGTACCCTCGATGATTGCGATGTCTTGCTGAAGCGATGGCGGAAGCACTCGCTTCTCGAGGTCCTGTTTGGAGACAGTCATGCCATCGAGCACACCAGTTGGACCCAGCCTGGACTGTTCGCTGTGGAACTCGGCTTGGCTCGACTCTTGGAGCATTGGGGGTGTCAACCCGATGTGGTCTTGGGACACAGTGTCGGTCAATATACCGCAGCTTGTGTTGCCGGCATGATGTCTTGGGAAGATGGTCTTTGGCTAATCTCCGAGCGTGGACGACTAATCGGAGAGTTACCATCGGGCGGCACCATGGCCGCAGTATTTGCTCCACAAGACGAGGTGGGCTCTGTACTGGAGAGTTACTCCGATATCTCCGTCGCCGCTCACAACGGAACACATACCGTCATCAGTGGTCCCGAGGAATCTCTGGGATCGGCCATTAGGCTATTCACGGATCGCAAGATACGGTGCAAGCCACTTCGTACTTCGCACGCGTTTCATTCATCGCTGATGGATCCAGTCCTGGACAGCTTTCAGGAGGTTGCCGAAGGTGTCCGCTTTTCGGTCCCTCGAATCCCGTTGATCTGTAATGTCACTGGCATGCCGTTGGGCGTCGAGGAAACCTTGACCAGTGAGTATTGGCGACGGCATATCCGCTTACCGGTCGACTACTTCCAGAGCATGAGGTCCGTAGAAGAGCTGAATTGTGATGTGGTTCTGGAAATCGGTCCCCAGCCCGTCCTAACCGGAATGGGTGCTGGAATTGCCAGCAGCAGTCAAGCCTGCTTCGTTCCCACGCTTCGTAAGGACATGCCAGATTCGCAGGCCATACTTTCTGCGCTGGCAGCCATGTATGTCGTCGGCGTTACTCCGGAGTTTGAAAGAGTACTTCCGCGGGAAGGTCGTCGGCCAATACGGTTGCCGACTTATCCGTTTCAACGCAGTCGGTATTGGGGGCCAGTGAAACCCCAAGCTGCCGAAGCGGCTGTTCATACGGCTCATCCGCTTTTGGGCAATCCCCGTCCATTGGCGGCGTTACCAGGTCAGGTGAGGTTTGAAGGATCCATCGCAAACGGCCGACCTACCTGGCTGGAAGACCATCAGGTGATGGGAGACGTGGTATTCCCCGGGGCGGCCTATCTTGAAATAGCACTTGCCGCAACAAACAGAAGTGAACTGCATGATCTGAACTTCGAATTACCTTTAAGACCAAAAGCCCAGACTCGCTTGCAAACCATCGTTCGTACCGATGGTGATCCACACCAGACGATTGAGGTCCACTCCACGCCAGAAACGTCTCCGCACTGGAGCCGTAACTTCAAAGCTTCGATCTCGGATAACGAACTGAAGCAACCACCCCCCATCGATCTCCAGGCGATCGTCGCGACATGTACTGAGGAAGTGGAGCCTGCGAACTTCTACCAGATGATGGAGAGCCTCGGGCTGCATTACGGACCTCAATTTCAAACGATTCAGTCACTAAAACTTTACGAGTCCGAAGTCTTGGTGCGCCTGCAGACCACCCGCGACTTGCGTGGCTATTTGATTCCTCCGACTGTGCTGGATGGTGCACTTCACAGTCTCGCGGCGGGGATGATTCATCGTGGCGAATCTTCCTTATTCTTACCCGTCGGAGCCGATCGGGTCCGCTGCCATGCCACGGTCGATGGGCCTGTTTGGTGTCATGCGACTTGGAATGAACCTGATGGCGAATTGCGAACCGCAAACCTTAGATTGTTCAACGACGATGGTGTCGTGCTCGCGGAGATCCAGAATTTAAGGTTGCGGCAGCTCGACCGGGCAGCCTTACGACGGATGGCAGGCTCGGGGCCCGAACGTTTGTTGTACGAGATGCATTGGCGAACATCTAAATTACCTGCGGTCGACAATACCCCCGCGAATTGGCTATTGGTACAAAAAGCTGAATCACTCAACCTGAGCAACGGAAAGCCCAGCGTTGAGAAAATCATTGATGCAACAGCGGCAGCCCTGAAGCAGCAGGGGCATAATGCCGTGCACGTCGAACTTGTAGAAGCCATCGAACACCTACACTTGTCCGGTGAACCGTTTCGAGTTTCTCCAGATCAACAGCAGCATTGGGAACAGTTGTTGAGTCATCTTCGGGACGAGTGTTTCGATGGTCGCGAGGTAGATGGTGTTGTCTGGTTCATCGAGGACTCGCATCAGTGCCTCCCGTTGGACGAATCGCTCGAGGTCGCCCAACACAACTGCAACGGTCTACTGAATTTACTCGCTGCCTTGAGGAAACAAGAAACTCAGCGGCTTCCGCGTGGTTTGCAATTGGTAACTCGCAACGCCGTGCAGGTCGACGACACTCTTGATGAGAACTCGGAAGTGGTCAGCATTGCTCCAACTCATGCCCAGTTCTGGGGTCTCGGGCGTGTCATCGGAGCCGAGCAGCCGTCGCTGCGATGTCGGATGATTGACTTTCGGCCTCAAGAGGGCAAGCCCATCGAGTCGCTGATTGCGCCACTAGTCAGTTTGCTTTTGAACGACTCTCCGGAAAACCAAGTGGCGATTCGCGAGGAACAACACTATGTCCCGCGATTGATCTCATCGAAACAGGTACCTGTGACGGATCCAGGGCTTCCAATTCGGGAGGAAAGCGCGTATCTCATAACGGGCGGCCTCGGTGACTTGGGGCGGCTTGCTGCAATGTGGCTTGCCAAGAACGGGGCCAAAGATGTTTTACTGTCCTCTAGAAGGCCGCCAAACGAAGAAGCCAAAGCCTTCATCGAGCAGATTAAGAGCTTGGGTTGTCAAGTTTCTGTTGAATTGGCGGATGTCTCTGTTGAGGCAGATATCGCCAGAATTATCAGGCGATTTGGGAGTGACCTGCCGCCGCTTCGGGGAGTGATTCACGCGGCCGGTGTTTTGGATGATGGCCTGGTCGTTGATCAGACTTGGGCCCGTTTCAAAAAGGTCCTGGCACCCAAAGTTAGCGGTGCTGTGTTGCTGCACGAGTACACGAAAGAAACAGCTCTGGATTTCTTTGTGCTTTACTCTTCCGTGGCCTCCGTTTTGGGATCACCAGGACAAAGCAACTATGCGATGGCCAATGCCTTCCTGGATGGCTTGGCATATTATCGTCGAACACTTGGCTTGCCGGCGCTCAGTGTGAACTGGGGGCCCTGGAGCGAAGGCATGGCGGGCGACGAAAAGATAGTCAAACGATTGGCAATGCAGGGCATTGTACCGCTGATTGCTGACGAGGCTCACTCGGCACTGGAAGCACTCCTGGCGTCGAACAAGACTCAGGCGACCGCCTTGGATGTGAACTGGGCGCGCATGCGAAACCTCGGGGCAGGCGAGCCCAATCCTATCTTGCAAGAGCTTGTACCGGCATCATCGAACTTGAGGAGCGGATCCACACAGCTCGCCGGGAAGATCAAGAAACAAACGGGTGCGGCGCGACGCGAGTTACTTGTTTCGACGTTACAAAACGAGCTGCAAGAAATACTCTCCGCTGACAAAACACCTGATCCCGAAACGCCACTAATCGATTTGGGCCTGGATTCGCTCATGGCCATGGAGTTCGGCACCCGGTTACAACAGAAACTTGGTGACGATCTCGCATTCGCCCCGACCCTCTTGTTCGACTATCCGACGATCAATGCGATCACAGACTATTTCATGGGATTGCTCGAAGAGACTACGGCCCCGCAACCCGTTGAAGAACAACCGGCTGTTCTGTCGCACCAAACGGTGAAAGATGACGTCGCGATCATCGGCATGGGGTGTCGCTTTCCTGGCGCGGAGAATCCTACTCAGTTTTGGGACAATCTGCTCCAAGGCGTGGATTCCGTCGGCGAAATCCCCGGCGATCGCTGGGATGTGGATCGTTACTACGATCCATCGCCGCAAGCCGGAAAAATGTACACACGTCATGGTGGGTTCATCGATGACATCGGTGGCTTCGATCCCGCGTTTTTCAACATCTCCGAGCAAGAAGCATGCTGGATCGACCCGCAACATCGGATACTGTTGGAGGTGAGTTGGCATGCCCTGGAAGACGCGGGCGTATGTACCCAGCCGCTGGCCGATCCCAATGTGGGCGTCTTCATGGGCATCATGTCTCAGGACTACGCACAACTACACCGGGTGGAAGATGTTAGTGCCATTGATGCCTTCCAAGGAGCGGGACTTGCCCACAGCGCGGGCGTGGGACGAATCAGTTATGTCTTTGGGTTTGAAGGCCCCAGTATCGCGGTCGATTCGGCTAGCAGCAGCTCGTTAGTGGCCGTATGCCAGGCGGCAAAGAGTTTGCAGGAGGGGAACTGTAATCTCGCCCTGGCCGGTGGCGTCAATGCCATCCTGACCCCGGGTAATTCTCTGTTGCTCTCCAAAGCAGGCATGCTCTCGCCCGATGGGCGATGCAAATCTTTTTCGGCAGATGCCGATGGGTTTGGTCGGGGAGAGGGGTGTGGTGTCGTCGTACTGAAGCGCCGCCGTGATGCCGAACGAGATGGAGATCGGATCTTCGCCGTCATTCGTGGTTCGGCAGTCAGCCACAACGGTTTCTCCGGCGGACTCACCACACCAAGCGGTCGCTCTCAAGAACGGGTGATCCGCGAAGCCCTTTCGGATGCTCGGGTTTTGCCCACTGACGTACAATATTTGGAAGCCCATGGAACCGGTACCGAGTTGGGGGACCCGATCGAGGTTCGTGCTGCTGCCAACGTCTTGGGCAAAGGACGCTCTCCGGAGCGACCGCTCTTGCTCGGTTCGGTTAAGGCAAACATCGGTCACCTCGAGGCCGCCGGAGGAATCTCCGGGCTGATCAAAGCCGCCCTCGCAATGCACCACGGTGTTCTCCCACCACAATTGCACTTCGAACAACCTAGTCCCCATGTTCCTTGGGATCGGCTTCCGGTGAGCATGGTCCAAGAGGCAACTCCATGGCCTGCCGGCGATGAACGAATTGCTGGAGTCACCGCGCTGGGAATGAGCGGTACAAACGCCCATGTTGTATTGAGTGCGCGCGATCAAGCCGAAGTCGATAAAGAACCATCGCACCCGTCAAGTCATCACGTTCTGATACTTAGCGCGCGAAACCGATTGGCACTACAAGATCTCGCCGGGAGATACGTCGAATTCCTCGATCGGCAACCGGACCATAATTTGGACCATGTCTCTTTTTCAGCGGCCGTCGGACGTCGCCATTTCGAAGAACGTGCTGCCATCGTCTTCGAATCATCGACTGATGCGAACCAGGCCCTGAAAGCAATATCAAAAGGTCGCCACGCTCCGAACATACACACAGGTACTGCAGGCGCTCAGCCAAAGCTGGGATTCTACTTCGGTGACCTAGAAGAAATGTCGCCCTTGGATCGGGCGTGGCTGTATGAAACAGAGCCGGCATTTCGCAAAGTTGTCGACCGTTGTTTCCGCGGAACCACCGCATCGGTTGAACGCTTCCATGGTAACGGAACTACCGACAAAGCTAGGACCACACCGGCGGAAGCAGACATCAGGTTGTTTGCCTCGCAAGTTGCTCTCGCCAAATTGTGGTTTACCTGGGGCATCGACGCTGATCTGACGTTTGGAACTGGAGTTGGGCAGTACGCCGCCTCCTGTGTGGCCGGGGTGATGCGAATCGAGGATGCTGCCAAACTCGTCACGGCACGCGCAGAATTCATTGCCCGCTACCAGAAGGTCTCTGCAGGATCCGGAGAATCAGAGTCCGGTATTGAGCTGGAGCTTGATGAATTCGAAACGATCGCAGATGGGATCGACTACTTTCCACCCGACCGTGCCTTGGTCTGTAGCTTATCGGGCGATATTGTTCCCGTGCATCGTTTGCTGGGGGGAAGCTATTGGCGGCAACATTGTGTCGAGTCGCCACTCCTGGCCGAGAGTATCGCGGCGGTAAAAGATGAATGCTGCGATTTGGTTCTCACGGTGGGTTCTCAACTACCGCAGAAAGAGGTATCGAAGGATGCGGCGCCTTACTGTATCCACTCAATCGTACCTGGAAAGAAGGTGTCGGTATCCATGCTCGAAGCGGTTGGGAAACTATACATCTTGGGACGAACACCAGACTTTTCGGGTGTCTTCGCCAATCGACCCGGCAGACGAATCACGCTACCCAATTACTCGTTCCAAAAATCACGATATTGGATCACGGACATTGCGGAACATGTTGGGAAATAGTCACCCTTGCGGTTAAGTGTTCCAGGAACGGTTCTAGGAGAGCAAGATGGCTGATTCACGAGAATTCGACATTGTCGTAATCGGTGGCGGATTGGCGGGTCTGACACTGTCAAAACAGCTGCTCGACAAGCAGCCGAATACCAAGATTCTGATTCTCGAGAAGCGTACGTTTCCAGTGCCCGAGGCAGCGTTCAAGGTTGGCGAATCGACCGTGGAGATTGGAGCTCATTACCTGGCCGAAGGAGTCGGGCTGAAAAAACATCTTGTCGATCAGCAGCTTCCCAAGTTCGGGCTAAGATTCTTCTTCAATAATGGTCAGCAAACGTTGTCCGAGGCAACCGAGGTTGGCACCAGTGAGTTCTTTCCCGCACCGGGATACCAAGTCGACCGGGGACGCCTGGAAAACTACTTGTCACACTTAGTACGGGATATGGGTGCCGTACTGTTGTCACCTGCCTCCTTGACCGACGTGGAGTTGACCGAAGGGAAATCTCTGGGGCACCGCGTCCATTTCAAATTCGAAGGACAAGACCACACGGCCGAGTCTCGTTGGGTGGTCGATGCCAGTGGCAGGACGGGTTTCCTGAAGCGGAAGCTAGGCATTGCCAAGAAGGTCGAACACAACGTGAATGCGATTTGGTTCCGTATTGGAGCGGAATTGCGTATAGATGAGTGGTGTAGCGATTCGACATGGCAAGCACGCATCGGGAAGGTCCCTCGCCGATGGTTAAGCACCAATCATTTGCTGGGCCGTGGTTATTGGGTTTGGATCATTCCGCTGGCATCCGGAGCCACGAGTATCGGCATCGTGGCCGACCCTCGATTGCACCCTCTGTCGGAATTGAATCAATTTGAAAAGGCGCTTGCCTGGTTAGAGAAAAACGAACCATTGCTAGCTGAGTCAATCCATTCGCAACGGGAGCGCATTCAGGACTTTTCGGCAATCAAGCACCTGGCTCACAGCAGCAGCCAGGTGTTTTCTTCGAATCGATGGGCGCTTACTGGCGAAGCGGGTGTGTTTCTAGACCCGCTCTACTCGCCCGGCATCGATTACATTGCCATGGGCAATACGATGATCTGCAAACTTATTGAGTCAGACCTGGCAGGCTTGTCTTTGAACCCATTGGCCGAGCGGTTGAACAACACCTTTCTCACGTTATTCCAGAACAACCTGCTCACCTACGACCAGCAGTATCCGCTGTTTGGCAATCCCCGAATCATGTCGCTGAAGTATGTCTGGGACTATACCTTGTACTGGGGGTTTCCCGCTCTCTTATATTTCAGAGACAAGCTATCCGATCCGGCCTTCCTCCAAGGCTTGGGGCCGCAAATCAAATCCATGCGTGATGCCAATCAGCAAATGCAACAGTTCTTTCGAGATTGGGACGAGCATGACAGCAACCACGATGTCGATTCCGTGTTCATCGATCAACACGAGATCGGTCTGCTGACGCAACTGAACGCGGAACTGAAAGACGAACTCGATGACACGGCGCTGAAGGCCCGCTTCATGCGTAATGAGTCGTTAATTCGCGAATTGATGGCGGAGATCATCGGCAAGGTATCTCTCACGCGCCCCGGATTGGCAACCCCTGGATCTCTTCCTTCGCCGACCCAATCTCGCCTCGAAGGAGTTTTCGAACTTCTTAACATCTAGGGGCGAATCTAGACTTATCCAAGGAACGGAGCACACATGATCCGGCAAGCCAACAAGACGCAATCTGATGTTACGATTCTCGGGGGAGGTCTCGCTGGCCTAACGTTGGCGTTGCATTGCCGCAAGGCCATTCCCCATGCTCGCATTCGGGTTCTTGAGAAGAACACGCATCCGGTGCCAGAGGCCGCGTTTAAAGTAGGTGAGTCAACCGTTGAAGTTGCGGCCCATTACTTCGGCAAGGTGCTCGATCTGGAACCACACATTCTGGCTCAACAGCTTCCCAAGCTGGGGTTACGATTCTTCTTTCGAGCAGGTGACAACTCGGCCATCGAACGTCGGTTGGAGATTGGCGGACGTCGCTTCGCCCCCGCGCCAAGTTACCAATTGGATCGCGGGCGGTTCGAGAACTACCTCGCGGAACGCTGCCTAGGACAACAGATCCAACTTGTGGATGATGCCAAGATCCGGGAGGTAAATCTCAACAGCGGTCGGGAAGGGCATCAGATTGTGTATGAAGTAGATGGCTACGTCCACACGGCAACTAGCCGTTGGGTGGTGGATGCCAGCGGGCGGGCGAGCTTGCTCAAACGTCAGTTGGGCTTGCAGAAAGCCTCACCCCATAGGGCCAATGCGGCTTGGTTTCGAGTGAAGGAAAGAATTCGCATTGATGACTGGTCAGATGCTCCAGAATGGCAGGCAGGCTACGACGAAAAAATCGCCAGATGGTTGAGCACCAATCACCTCATGGGCGAAGGCTACTGGGTATGGATTATTCCGCTGGCTTCCGGTTCCACGAGTATCGGAATCGTCGCGGATGAGAACATTCATCCACTCTCAACATTCAACTCCCTGGAAAAATCCTTGGCCTGGCTTGATCATTTCGAACCTCAGTGTGCCGAAAAGGTTCGAGAGCACCAGGACAAGATTCAAGATTTCTTGGCAATCAAACGGTACGCCACCGAATGCAAAAAAGTACTCTCTCCTGCCAGGTGGGGAATCACCGGAGAAGCCGGATTCTTCCTGGATCCGTTTTACTCACCCGGCAGCGATTTCATCGCCTTCGCCAACACATTACTGGTCGATCTCATTCAGCGCGACCTCAATGGCAAGGGATACCGTATCCGCGCAGCCATCTACGACCGGATATTCAAAAAGTTCTACCACGGAACCGCATCGGTTTACCAAGACCAGTATCAACTCTTTGGCAACCATCAGGTCATGTCAATCAAGGTCCTCTGGGATTACATCATCTATTGGTCGATCACAGGGTTTGTCTGTATGCACGGTCGAGTCTGCGACCAAGCGATGTACATTCGGCATATGTTCAAGCTGCAAAAACTCAGCAACATGAATCACTTGATGCAGGAGCTTTTTCGCCGCTGGCACCATGAAACGCCAGCTCACGAAATTGGCGGACGTATTGATATCTCCACGATTGATCTCATCCGCGAGACCAACACACGTTTGACCGACAATCTGAACGGTCGTGAGTACAGCAAACGGTTCGCAGAGAATGTAGCACAGGTCGAGACACTGTTTTGGGAAATCGTTGGACATTCGGGCGTCGATATGGACATCCCTTTCAAACCCCGCTTCCACGATGGGGTGCGGCACCATTCATTGCAGCATGCTTTCGAAGTGATATCGGGCTCAGAGTGCGCTTCCAGCGCTGTACAAATCGAATCTTAAAGAGCGATTCGTAGCCTTCGATGCGTGAAATATCTGCAGTACAGAGTGAATGCCGCACAAATGAGTTCGGCAAACTACCAAACGCGGTGGTCATTGGCTACTCGGAATTGCCAGGCAGCTCGTAAGCATAAACCGCTGCGGCGAAACTTTGCGCGACGCGATGGGCGATCGTATGCTCAAGAGGTCTGTTGGCAGTTCTAGCGAAAGCAGTCCATGACCCTTCATCTCTTGATCTGGAACAGATGCGGTGTCAGCATCGCAGCCATGGAGGTGAGGTCGCAAACTGTTCGCCTTGCGGATGCGCGGGGCATTATCTGTGATGAGTCCGTCGTTCACCTCAACGAGCAACTAGCCAAGGCTGGCGTCCGTGTGGCCTCGGCTTCGTGCGGTGCAGTGCTCCAGCTCTGAAACACTACAAGGTAGTCAGAACTGCTTCGGCTGCTCTTCTTCCGGCGGCCATGGCTCCCTGGATTGAGGCCGCATCAAGATAATCACCACAGACAAAGATGCCATCTTCTCTTCGTGCCTGCTTCTCAGCGGGGTCAAGCGTTGTCTGGCTAGGTAAGGCGTGCTGAATAACGTAAGAGCGGAGATGCTCCCAACCCTTCGCTTCGCTCCCAAACCATTCGACCAACTGCTTTTGAACGGATGAGATGAGCCTTGGTCCGTCAGACATGTTGTTGTTCAAAACTGATACCGAAATCAGGGCGCGTCCTGAAGGTGCGTAGGAGGGGGCAACTTGACTCGGCACGCACAAATTGTTGATAGGACCGTGGCCTTCTCCATTGAGAACCAGAATCGGTTCTTGCACCGGGGCGCGATCTGCCGCGAAATATAGACAAGCCACTTGGTTAGACTTCACGCCATTCACGCCATTCATGCCATCAAGTATCTTCGCAGCGGCTGGTTGTTCGACAGCGACGACAACGGCTCGCGCCTCCAAGACGTTTCCATCGGCAAGAGCCACTCGGCTTTTGCTTACGCTATCAACTCGTGTCCGCGTACGGATCGCGCTTGATGGGAGGGCTGCGGCCAGTTGTCGTGGAATCGCTTGCATTCCTGCGGCCGGCAGAACTGCATCGCCCTCAGAAAACATCCTGAACACAAATTCGAATTTTCTACTCGAGGTACTGAGGTTGGGCTCTAAGAACACGCCGCTCAAAAACGGACGAAAGAACCGCTCGATAATCCGCTCTGAAAACCCGGCTCCTTGAAGTCGTTCAAGCGTTGGAACTTCCTGTCGTTCGAATAGACTTGCCAAAGACTGTTTCTTGACTCGGTTCCGTAAGGCTGCCACGCGGAGCTTGTCACCAAGCGATGCAACGGGAGAAGTCGCCGTGGCTATCAGGTGTTTCGGCCGTCGCCATGGATCGACAAATCGGTGAAACTTGTCCTGAAAACGAACCAAGGCACCGGGCTCAAACATTTGCAGGTCAAGCTCTTCATAATTCAAACACCGTTTTGCCTCGGGGTAACTTGTTAGCAGTACCTGAAAACCATGGTCCAAGAGAAACCCGCTTACTTGATCCGTCTTTACGCGGCCACCCACGTCATCGCTTTCCTCCAAGACTGCACAACTAGCGCCTTGGTCGACTAGGCTTCGCGCGCAACTAAGCCCTGCAAGCCCGGCCCCTACGATAATCACGTCGAGTTCACTCATACAGACACCTTTCTCATTTACCACGGAGTAACAGCTTGCAATCAACGATCGTCTAGCATGTTGCCGATCGCCTCGATTCGCCGACCTTCGAACTACCAGGTAACCACAGCGCTCGAGAAAACACTAAGGCTGGTACCAAAGCGACGCCGCGTCAGTCCCCATAAATCTGAGCCTTACGGAACAAGTAATGCGACACGAACCACTCATGCCCCCCTCGATATCGGAATAGCTCGGAGCACGCCATGAAGAAGATCCTCCAACGTTGCAGCTGAACGCGAGCCGCTTGTTCGTCAAGCTGTGGTTGCAGCGTGGATACGGCTTCATGTCGATGACGATCGAGGTTCGCCAGCCAGGCATCACAGGTTCGCGCGTAGTGCCCGCCATCAACCCTCCAGTGGTCCTGAATCTTCAGATCATTCTGGAAATACAGTAACAGGCCTTCCGAGGGCATCATTCCCCCCGTGAAGAAGTTACGCCCCATCCAATTTCCTTGCCCATCGGTTTCGAAGAGGTAGGGGCGCTGACGATGACAGAACAAGTGAACGAACAGCTTTCCTCTGTCGTTCAACCACCCGGCGATGCGACGCAACAACAACTCGTAGTTGCGTAGGTGCTCAAACATCTCGACGGAAACGACCCGATCGAACGTGTCGTCCGTTTCGAAATTGCGGATATCGGCGGTAATTGCGGTCACATTATCGAGTCCCAGTTCTTGCGATCGCGATAGAATGTACGCTCGCTGACTGTTGGAATTGGACAGCCCGGTCACATGGCAGTGCGGATATTGTTGGGCAATCCAAAGGGTGAGCGACCCCCAACCACAACCCAGATCAAGTATCTTCATCCCGTCGCTGAGTTCAGCACGCCCGCACGTCAGTTCCAGCATTTGCTCTTCCGCCTCTTGTAACTCACATGGCCCGTTCGGGTAAAAGCAAGAGCTGTATTTCATTCGTGGTCCGAGCACCTGCCGGAAGAATTCTGCGGGCACCTCATAGTGCTGTTGATTGGCCGATTCGGAATCGCAAAGCAATGGGCTTTGACGAATGTCTGCAACAAAGGCTGACAATGTTCGACTTTCCATCTCAAAGTCGCTGCACCTGATCTCATCCAGTCGGCGTCGGATGTTCCTTCGGATTCCTGTGCGAATTACCCAATCGGGAATGAGTCCTCGTTCGGCCAAGTCAACTAGATCCATGTCTTTCACCGATGTCTCGAGTTGTCCACGCTGATTCTCAGGTGCAGACAGACCTCGTCAATTGGGGTTTCCAGTCTCTAATTTGTGCTCTTTTTTGCAGGTGATCTTGGCTTCTCGCGTGGGACAACTCTGGGTGTCGATGAGTCCAGCCGCTGGATTTCAACCACCATTCCGATTCTTGTCCATATGATAGAGAAATTGAACCAATTGACAGCTTGTCACCTAGGTCGATCTGTCAAATTATTCAGTGCCGAAGACGCATGGGATGTTTCAGCCACAGCTGCCCTGTAAGAGAAGACTACCCATTGGCCTTACCCCTTTCTTCGTCCACTTTGAATGAGAGAATCTGGGGTTAAATGGCTGCTGTTCTGGAGTGAGGCCGGAGGCCGAGCGGAAGAACAGCAGCGGGCAGCAAATGGGCCTGAGAACACCGTGAAGAATCAGCGTCGGGGTGCCTAGGAACTAATCCATGAACCTTTGCGTCATGTCTGTCATTCGCGTCACGTAACCTTGCTGGCCTTTATCGCTACGCGGTATCGAGCATTCCTATCGTAAAAGTTTTTCGCAGAGGCCACAGAAAGCCAGCCGTACCTGCTATCCAAACCACTTTTCCGCTTCACGTAGGTATGGCGCAGGTGACGAACATGACGCATGCCCACGGATGATGCTATCCCGCGGCGGTGGTAGGCACCTCTGCGAGTTAGCAGGTTGCTCATGTGGGGATGGGTGATTCCATGAAAGAGGTGCTAACCATCCAAAAAAAAGTTCTCCTGATTTGTTACCTCAACACGACGTAGCCGTCGGCTCGCCACAAACACCAGGAGAATCGAGTAATGTTGTATCTCGCCATCGACCAACATACCAAGCAAATCACCGTTTGTGTCCGCAACGATTTGGGGGAAACCGTGTTACGCCGGCAAGTGAGTACCCGACCTGAAAAGATCGAAGCTTTCTTCGGTCAGCTCACCGACCTGGCGGTCGTTCGTTAGCGACTCTTTTAGCCGGAAAATGATGGAACTACGGCAACAAGCTCGCCGACGCAGTCGATCGAATCTCAATCCGTAGGCACTCTCGATTCGTCAAGAGGGATCCGAATGAGGCCCTCATCGACATCGATCTGATCGGCGACCGCTACGACCGGTTCATCGGTTGTTGTAGCGAGGCCATCACGATCGGTGTCGGCGTACACTACTATACGGTCCACGAGCTGACGGAACTCTTGAGGCGATATTGGATCGCCCTCGATGGTTGTGATTCTAAGAATGATATCCGTAGAGGATCGGGTGCCCGCACTACTAGATTCACGCGGTGCGGCATCGATCACGAGGCCGGTTCTCATACGACCTTCATTCGTGGTCGCTTGACCAGCAATAGAGAAAGCGTCCAAACTTATGCCAAGACCTGGGTGCCAACCCACCTGACCGCTACGAAAGGCAGCAAATGCAAGGTCCGGAATGCGATCTTGGTTGAGATCACCAATTTCTACATCGTCGAGATTTGTACTGCGCCGATTAATTACATACTCAAGCGAAGAGAAGTTTGCACGGCCATCGTTTAGGTAGACGGACAACGCGGCGCCATTGCGCGAACCTGTTACCAAGTCTTCATCCCCATCACCATCTAGGTCTCCCGCATGGACGGAAAGTGGAGCTGATCCGACTGTTTCTCGAGACTGCTGGAATCGACCGTCTCCAAGGTTCTCAAAGACCGCCAGTTGGTTAGCATCGCGCAACGGGACGACCAGGTCCAGCTTGCCATCTTTGTTCAGATCAGAGACATGCGCCCTGCCGAGTCGCGAATTGAATGTGGCAAGTCTTCGGGCGTGTGGGAACGTGGCATCACCGCTGTTCTCGTGCCAGAAGAGAGTGCCACTGCTTTCCGAAGCGGCAACAACATCGATATCGCCGTCGTTATCCAGATCTGCTGCAAGCAAGATCTCACTGGAACCCACGTTCCGTGCGACAACATCCAATCTTGGACCGAGCACGCCGTTCTTATTGAGCGCGAACCCGACTTCATCAAGTCCGGCGGCCGTCCAGATGACATCTTGCTCACCGTCATTGTCGAGATCTGCACTGACCAGGGTATGTGGTGTATCGGTTTGCGATATTTCTATCGCTGTGAATTCTGATCCGGCACGTTCGTTCCTATACCAGGATATGACTCCTGATCGTCGTGACGATGCCAAGACATCGAGCCAACCATCGGCATCGAAGTCCCTAATCACGACGTCTTCTGCATGTGGAAGGTCATCGTCGATAGTATGTTTCGAAGTGAATCCAGATGCACCATCGTTTTCATACCAGACCAGTTGCCCATCCAAGTACAACGCAGCAATGACATCCTTGTCCCCATCGTTGTCCATGTCACGAAGAGCGACCGCATGGGCACCATCTGCCTTGTCGTCGATGACTTCCCTGCTAGCGAACCTTACTCGTCGCCGTATTGATGCAGTACTCAGAACGTGGCTACCTGCCTCGCCGTCATACATCTGTGCAACTCGAAATTCGTCGAGCGCACTGGTAGCGGCGGACTCGGTGGGCTCGAATACAGCGACATATCGAGAGACGACGCCCGTCGCCGTGTGTAATGGATGGCTCGCATCCGGGAGGTTTTCGAAAAGATGTCTACTCTCCGGCGAAGTGTTCGGCGACTTCGTTGCTCGAATCGACCATTGAATAATCTGTGCCCAATCAGAACCAATGCTCGCTAACGCGATCAGACGGGAAGCGTCAGGGGAAAAAGTGATTCCCTTCAGGTATTCGAAATCAACATTGAGTTTTGATAGCTCTTGGCCCGTTTTCATGTCCCATAAGATCACAGATACGTCGTTATTGTCGATGACTGCAAGTGTGCGACCGTCCGGGCTAATTGCCACATCGCCTAGCGAGGAATCGGAATCACACAACAACTGCAACGTTTCCTCGCCCGAGAGACCGTCCAATAAGAGAATCGTTTGTGCATCAACAGCCACGAACACGCGACCGTCCGGAGAAAACGTGCGGAACGAGCCTTGACTCACATCAAATAGCAGCTTGCCGGTCGAGAGTTCCCAGAGCCTCCGATTCGTCGCCAGGCGCCTGCCATCTGGTGAGAACTGCAAGCAACTCACGTTGTGATTCGAAGTCAGGCGCAACAACTCCTCACCGGAATTCGCTTCAACTACCGCGACGTTTCGACTATCGAGCGTCAACGCTACTTGATCTTTGACGGGCGACCAAGCGACTACGGGGGATTCCTGCCCAAGTGTTCGCTTCAGCACTCGATGTTCCCCGCTTGTAGGCGTCCAGACATGGAACGTGCCCTCGATGTCGGAAGCAGCAATCTTTTGGCCATCGCCGGAGTATGCAAGGTCACGTAGAGGCATTACGCGGTGGGGAACAACATGAGCAACTTGAAGATCGGTGGGATCCCAAGCCCTAATCAGCCCATCCTGGCTTGTCGTGGCGAATTGTTTGCCGTCGGGAGCCATGGCCGCGGCGCTGAGGTCTGTTCTTACGGCTGGGGAGGAATCGTATGGCTTGGTCGCAATGGCACGTCTCCAAACCTTGACTGTGTGATCAGCACCCGCCGAAGCGATCCGTCGTCCGTCGCACGACCAGGCGACATCCCAAACGCGTCCCTTGTGGCCAAGCAGCGATCTTGGACGCTCGCTCAAATTCCCCAAATTCCATATTCGAAGGGCACCTTCTCTCCCAGCGGAGGCCAGCAGATTGTCAGAAGGCGAAAAGGCAATCGACTGAATCTTGTACGTGTGTCCCTCCATGAGTTCTTCGACTGGAGACATGCCAGAAGATGTGGAGTATTCAAGCACTCGAACGACGCGGTTCCTGCCGGCTGTCGCTATCCAAGGATGATAGTGCGAAAAGTCAACAGTAAGCAGGTCTTCATTTGCGAATCCCTGTCGCGATGCCGGCGCCCAATCGGGACCGTGGAACACATGCACATAGCCTGAACTATCCGCGACAGCAAGTTCCTGGTTTGGCGAAAAATCGACGGCCGAGACACCCCCCTTTGGCTCGTCTATCGTCGTAATGAGTTCGAGCGTCTTGGCATTCCACACCTTGGCGTTCGTGTCACGGCTGCCACTAGCGATCCAACGGCCGTCCGGCGCGAAGGCGACAGACAGCACATGATCCAAATGGCCGCCTAGAACGCCAATGCACTCTCCGGTGGACACTCTCCAAACTCGGACGGTTCGATCTTCGCTGCCGGAGACAAGGCGATTACCATCCGGTGAAAAGGCGACCGAAGTGACTTCAGAGGCGTGGCCCTTCATTACGAATCGGATGTTGCCAGTGGCCAACTCCCACAATCGCACGGTCCGGTCTTTGCTGGCGGAAGCGAGAAGAGTTCCGTCGGGCGAGAAGGCAATGCTGAATACCTCGTCGGTATGACCCAAAAGCGTGTCGACCGGCGGATGACACAGCTTCCACAAGTAGTGCCAGGCGAACTCGCGGTGATCTATTTCACCTTCAGCGGGAATGTGCCGCTGGAGTATGTCGACGGTCCGAGCAAGGTTCTGGCTCGCCCAGGCATCGTAGGCCAATTGAACGTCTGCGGAGTATAGCATTTGCTCGCTCAGGTCGGCTTCTCGTTCGGCACGATCACGCTGAAAAGCCGTTTCTTGCAATGCCCCGCTAAGCCTTGCGCTGTAGACACCGACGACAGTTAACACGCTGAGGATCGCGAAGAGCATTGTCGCGACCACGAAAGCTGCTGCCGGGTGGCGCCTGACCCACATTGTCAAGCGTTCAATAATGCTCGGCGGTCGTGCTACAGTTGGCTGCCCATCCAAATATCGTTCTAAATCGTCGCTGAGCTCCTGCGCCGTTGCATAGCGACGATCTGGGTTCTTCGCCAGGCAACGTAGACATATGGCCTCCAAATCTTGAGGGACACCCGCTCGCAAACGCGACGGTGGCTCAATATCCGTGAAGAGCAGCTGCCGTAAGGTGTCCGCATCCGTATCACCCTGATAAGGCGGTCGTGTTGTCAGCATCTCGTAGAGTAAAGCCCCGAGCCCGTAGACATCACTGCGGACATCGATGTCGTTGGTACGTCCTTCTGCTTGTTCGGGAGCCATGTATGGAATGGTACCGATCAGCGCACCACTCCGGGTTGCCTCATGCTGTGTGGCTTCAGACTCGATCAGCTTCGCCATACCGAAGTCGGCCAGCTTGGGTTGCCAAGTCTTCTTATTGACCGCGTCATGATTTGCGTCAGACTCCTGCGATTCTGGGACAAGCAGCACGTTGCTCGGCTTGATGTCCCTGTGGAGGACTCCACGGCCATGCGCGTGTTGAACCGCTTGAGCCAACTGGGTTGCCCAGCTTGCGGCTACGCGGGCTGCTGGAGGTCTATCAAGTTGTTTGATCCACTGTCGCAGCGTGGGTCCCGGACAGTACTCTGCTGCGATGTAACAGACGGGCCCTGATTCTCCGACCTCAAAGACGTTTACGATGTTCGAATGGTTCAGCCGAGCGGCCGCTTCCGCTTCTCGCATGAAACGCGCGCGAAGATCGGCGTCCGCGCTCGCTTCCAATCGCGGTACCTTGAGTGCCACGCGTCGTCGTAGGCGTGGATCGTTTGCCAGAAAGACAACCCCAAGCCCGCCGCGCCCAAGCTCGGACAGAATCTCGAAACGGGCGATTGTTTGTCGTTGTAGAGGCTCGGTTTCAACTGGGCGGTTTGTGCCGGCATTGGGTAGATTGTTCGGCTGCGATTCGCTGCCCTGAGGTGTCCAGCGTCGCCGCACGCGAGCAACAGCATCCACGCCGCGTCTTGCGAATTGGAGCTCTTCAATCCGAGCCGGATTCTGGCTCACCATCGACTCGGCAGAATCATCCGCTCTGGTGCGTTCGGTTAGCGATTCCTCATATCGGTACAACAGTTCCGCGAGTTGGTCTTCCTCCGGCCTAGGCTTGTCGTCGATCATGCTTGGTCGTCAAGTTCGCGGCCCAGTCGATCCATAGCACGGAGCCATAGCTTCCGCGCGGAGTTGGCCGTGCGTCCGATCCTCTCACCGATTTCCGCGAATGATCGACCTTCCCAACACCTTAGAACCACAACTTGGCGATGTGGTTCGCCTATTTGGTCGAGATATTCTCGAACACGTCGCTCCTCTTCCCAGGCCGCCACGAGTGCGCTCGGAGTATCGTCTTCGCCAACAAGCTGCGCGCCGATTAGGTCGTGATCGCGTTCCAATGGCACTTCCCGCCGGATGTCGCGCATTCGTGCATCGCGGTAATGCCTGGCGGCGTTTCGCATACGATTGACAAGGATTTGCGTCAGCCAAGCGTACAATTCCTTTTCAGAGCTGCCGCGAAATTCGGCGAAATCACGGTGTGCCTGAAAGAATGTTTCCTGAACCAGGTCCGATGCACCAGTCTTCTGGCGTAGATTGTCATCGATCGCACGGTTAGCTACCAGCAGCAAGTAGCCGCGACAGGATTCGAGCAGTTCGCCTAACGCGCTGGTTGAACCGCCTCGCGCAGCGTCGAGCCATCGGTCGACAGGGCCGTCCCCATCGGAAACACGCGGTGATGTCGTGACTCCCATGGGAACTGCCCCAAACAATAGGGAACGTTTAGTCGCTGAAAACGAACAGATTTTCACAAGAACTGTGTATTTTGCACCCAGCCAAGCCCCAGTCAACCTATTTATGGTGCGGTGATTAGGGTCACCAAAAAAGTTTTTCAGTTTTTTTGATTTAGGCAAGGCCATCCGCAAGCTGGAAACGTTCCCTTCTGTGGTGGAGGAACCCTATACGGTAAGTCATATCATCCGGCGCCGCATCAATCGATATTCCCGCAAATCGACTTGTTGATTCTTTGTCCTGTTGTCTTGAAGGGAACGTTGATCCACATTCAGACGATAAAGTGAGACGCTAGTGCGAGAAATCTGCAAGCAGGGGCAACCGACCGCCACTTCACTCGAGCGAATCGCCGGCGTGTCAAGCTGGTCATCGCAAATCAGGCGTGCGATTACCGAGGCCGCCAAGCACGACCTCACTGTCTTGATTACGGGCCCATCGGGCACAGGTAAGCAACTCATCGCGGAGTCAATTCACGCTCAGAGTCGACGGAGTCACAATCCGTTCTTGACGGCAGATTGTGCGACGATTCCGGGGCCACTTTTCGCGAGTCAGATGTTTGGACACAGAAAAGGTGCCTTTACCGGCGCAAATTCCGACACGCTGGGTTGTTTTCGTGCTGCCGAGGGTGGAACCGTATTCCTCGACGAGCTTGGTGAGTTGGACCTGCAGGATCAGGCAAAGCTTCTCCGAGTACTCCAACAGCGTACGGTAGTACCTTGCGGAAGCGTCAACGAAGTGCCAATCGACGTCCGGGTGGTCGCTGCGACGAATCGCGACTTGTTTGAGGAGGTTGACAACCGCACATTTCGCGAAGATCTATTTTATAGGCTCAACGTAGTTCATCTTAAGACCGCGCCCTTGCACACACGTCCCGAGGATATTGAGCCTCTCAGCAACGCATTCTTGACACGACTCGCGGAGCGCGAAGGGCTGCCACACAAGCAACTCAGCATTCCAGCCCTTCGCTTGTTGGCGAGCTATGTCTGGCCAGGCAACGTCCGTGAACTTGAAAACACGCTTGCCCGTGCCGCCGTTGCAAGTAATGACACCACGATCCAATTCGAGACGTTGTCGAGATTGCTCGGTAATGACGGCGAGCAGCGTCAACTGTCCGATTCGATCGAGGTCGAAGCAACCATTGACAATCGAACGATTGGATGCGCGGACGGATTCCCCACGCGAGGGAAACACGCGCACAATGCTTGGCGGACGCTTGCCGCTGTCGAAAAGGACCACATCGAGCGGACTCTCGAGCGCACCTGCTTCAATCAAGCTGCTGCTGCGCGCCTGTTGGGCATCACGCGCAAGATGCTCTACGATCGATTGAAGCGTCATGGCATCGACGCCTCTCCACGACGTCGCCGTACATGGAACCCGCCTCGGTAGCGTGACTCACATTAGCGGCACGCTTCGGCCGATGATACCTCGCGGCGAACGTTCTCGGTTCACCTCTTTCACCTTGCATGTCTCATTGCGCCACCCGTCTTGAAGTATGAACGCATCGCTTGCGTCGTGATCTGCATCCGACACTCCCGATGTGCACCTACCGGTGCGCTTTTGCACCTTTGTGGCTTCTTGCAGGTGCACTTTCGTACCTGGAGGTGCGCTGTTGAGGTTCGCTCTGCCCGCTGTTCGATGTCTTGAAGAAATGCAGTGGTGTGATACCACTTTCGCGGCAACGACTTAAGTCCTCTGCCGAGCATCTCTCGCGTGGTTTGGCATTCCGTTCGCATTCTGCGACCCCCACGTTGAAGGCAATCTCTAAGGCTCGCTCAGCAGGTAGAAACCAATGAACCACGATCTCTGTCATCCCGTTTGCATCGTAGTTGTCGATCCCAGATTCGACGACTACGCGACCTTGCTCTTGGATGGTGTTGGGCTTGGCTCCGAACTACGTTTCTTGCCCGATGGTCGACGCGCACTTGCAACGCCTTGTCTCCCTGGACACGAGTTGTGGCTTGTCAGCGCTTCGTTGCCAGACATGGCCGGCGCAGCGCTTATTGCGGCGCTGCATGAACGTGCGCCAGACATAAGCATTGCCTTGGTTGGCGACCGTTACTGCCCCGAACAGGAACGGAGCACATTTCTCTGCGGCGGCTCGCTGTACCTCTGCAAGCCACTTAGCGCCGACTGGTTGCCGATGGTCACGGGCCAGGCAGTTAGCAGACCGCCCTAAATGAATCGTTCCCTTCAGTCGCAAGCACGAATGTTCCCCACTCACTTTACGACCGACAAACATCCACACCGAACTACGGAGACAACGCTAATGATCTACAAGACACGTTCGACGGTATCTCTCAAGCTCTTTGCAACTCTGGTCGTGGGCTTTCTCGCCGCCGGAACCAATCCGACCAATGCTGGGCCCGTCGTACCGGCGGGGCTCAATCCAGGCGACCCGTACCACTTGGTATTTGTCACCGATGGTGGACTCGATGCCACAAGCTCGTTCATCAGTGACTACAACGACTTCGTCAACGATGAGGCAGGACTGAATCCCTCGCTCACGGGTACCGACACGGGTGTGCAGTGGTTTGCGATTGGCTCGACACCGACGACTGACGCTCGTGACAACGCAGTTGTGGGCACGAACGTGCCCGTATTCCTGCTAGATGGTTCCACAGTGGTTGCGGACGGGTTCGCAGATATGTGGGACGGCGATCTTGATGCGGCGATTTCACTGAGTCAATTTGGAACTCCGTTAGCTCGCAACGTCTGGACAGGATCCGACAGTTCCGGCTTCTCACTGAGTTTTCTGCATGAGTTGGGCGGTTTTGACCCGTTGGCCGGGCACGGTAATTCGAGTAGTTCCGACGATGGCTGGATCGAACTCACTACCGCCGATCGTTTCCTCGATCGCAGCTTCTTCGCCCTTAGCGAACAACTAATCGCCCCCGTTCCCGAACCGTCGACGTTCGCCTTGGCTGGGGTGGGCGCGGTCGCATTAATCTTTTTCGGCTACCGCCTTCGTAAGCAGGCCATGTGGCTTTTGCTTGCTGCCATGAGCACTTTGACGGTCTCATCAGCGTCTGCCGCACCGTTCGACGGGCTATCTCCTTCTACCCCTGCGATCTCGGCCAAACAGATCATCAATGCCAATCCCGGCGCCACTTCGGGCGCCTATTGGTTCGATCCCGATCAATCAGGCCCCATCACCCCATACGAGGCCCTTGCCGACATGGGAACCGATGGCGGTGGCTGGCTGTTGGCCCTCATCAGCGTGGCGGGCAGTGAATCGCCGACCGGCGACATCGGGGTCACCTCGGGAACCTACGGGCTGACTTCTGGCCACACTCGTGCCGTAGGTCCACTGGCGCTGACCGCAACGGCTGAGATTCGACACGAGATTCAATTCGTCGGGGGCTCGAAGTTTCACGCGAAATACACAGGGATGTTTTATGATCCCCTGCCAGTTTTCACTTCCTGGAGCCCGTACCTCGATCACACGGTGGGAAGTGAATCTCTCCTGGCGGCCAACCTTGGAGAGTCTTGGAACGCGACGACTTCGTACGGCTCTCCCTGGTATTCCGATGGAACGCTTTCCGGAGTCCTGCCTTCGACACCTTACGATGGACTCACGGGGGGGCCATTCTCAGGCGGTCCCGAGGTCAGTTCGTATCGCGTATACATCCGCGAACTGCAGACACCCGAAATCTTGGTTCCCGAGCCTTCGACGTTCGCGTTGGCTGGTATAGGCGCGCCCGCCTTACTTTGCTTTGGTTTCTGCCGCCGTCGATTAGCCGCCTGTCTGGTGGCTGTTTCAATCGGGGTCGGCCTACTTCCTTCACAAGTGACCGCCGCGAATATCACCATCGACACCGTCCCCGTGGGCAACAGCGGCAACAGCGCCGACACCACCGGCTTCGGTGCGGTCTCCTACGCTTACAACATCGGCACCACCGAGGTCACCAACGCCCAGTACGCCGCCTTCTTGAACGAGAAGGCCGCCAGCGACCCGCTGGGGCTCTACAATACCTCTATGGGCAGTGGCTTCGGCGGCATTAGCCGCGGCGGATCTAGCGGAAGCTACAGCTACTCGCCAATCGGTGGTCGCGAAGACATGCCCGTCAACTACGTTAGCTGGTACGACACCATCCGCTTCGCGAACTGGATGCACAACGGCCAGGGCTCGGGCGATACCGAAACAGGCGCTTACACGGTCCAGGGCGGAACGGCCACACCCAGTAACGGACTAAGCATAACACGCAACCCCGACGCCCTGTGGTGGCTAACAAGCGAGGACGAGTGGTACAAGGCTGCCTACCACAAGAACGACGGCGACACGGCCAACTACTTCGAGTATCCCACCTCAAGCGATTCGGCTCCCACGGCGGAAGCGCCTGCTGGTGGATCAAACTCGGCAAACTATCGCCACGTGGTCGAAGACCTGACGGACGTCGGCTCTTACTTCGACTCTGGCAGCGCCCACGGCACGTTTGACCAAGGAGGAAACGTTCGAGAGTGGAATGAGTCGCTGATCTCGGGTTCCTTCCGCGGTCATCGCGGGGGTTCTTTCGGCGACATCGACTTTCGCCTCTCAGCGTCGGGACCGTTCTATTTCGATCCCACATCTGAACAGCACTCTGTGGGGTTCCGCGTCGCAACCGTCCCGGAGCCGAGTTCGCTATTTCTTGCTGGCATCGGTGCGATGGGGGCACTCGCCATCGCCAGCCGACGCCGGGCAAGTGGCAATGCGCGTCGATCGCTGAGCGCTGGCCAAGCATCGCTACCCATCCTTTTTTTGGTTACGAGTTCCTTGGCCGTCGAAGCGAGTGCCGCCACACTAACCTACATCGACACCACGCCCGACAGCACAGGAGCGACTGCAGCCGGCAGCTTCGATATCCCACAGTTCGATCCAGCGCTAGGCGACCTGACGGAAATCACATTCGAGCTATCGGGCGAGATAGCCCGGTCGCAGTCAAACTACTACGACCCGACTCATGGCGTAGAGCCGCTCGATCCTGTGGCCGTACTCGACCACTGGCACATCGTGCGCCGTGCCGACTTCTCTACGGTCGTGCAGTCGACCGGACTGCTGGATACCGAGAGTGCTACGATACTTCCAAACGAAACATTCATCGCCAATCTGCAGGGACAGTTCCAAGCCACGTCTGTCAGTTCGACTCCCTCGGACTTGCTGCTTTTCGTCGGCCTCGGTCAGGTCCAACTCGACTGGGAACGCTTTGTAAGCAACGACCCAGACGATGGGTTGTTCGAAACAACCGATCAGTCGCTATCCGGACCGGACTTCAGCGACGTTCAATTTTCCGTAACTTACGAATTCACCGCGGTGCCGGAGCCGTCGACATTTGCACTGGCCGCAATGGGAGTATTAGGGCTTGCGCTCTTCGCCCGCCGTCGAAGCAACAATGCGGTCCGTTCTACCATCCTCGCCGCTACGGTTTGTTTTCTCATTAGCCCTGCCGCTTCAGCAGCACCCATCACAGTGCCCACGGATCTGAATCCGGGCGACAAATACCGTTTGGTGTTCGTGACCAGCACCACCCGAGACGCCACTTCCACGGACATTGCCGAGTACAACGCGTTCGTAACCACCCTTGCCGCCGCGGTTCCTGAACTGGCATCTTTGGGGACCACGTGGAAGGCCATTGGTAGCACGTTAACAGTGGACGCAAGAGACAATACGGATACCAATCCGAATGTCGCGACCGGAGTTCCGATATATGGAATCGATGATGTCCGAGTAGCGCACGACAATTCTGATCTATGGGACGGCAACATACTTGCTAACATTGGGGTCATTGAGGATGGCTCCAGCCCCATATGGGACCCAAGGGCGTGGACTGGGACTTCGACCATCGGCACACGCAGTTTGAACCATGAGCTGGGGGCTTTGGGACCGAACGTTGAACGAGGAGCACCAACAGAAACCTCCTTCTGGTGGATTGCTGATGGGGACGGAAATAAACACGATCAACGACACCTATACGCCATCTCTGGCGAACTCACAGTTGCTCCAGTCCCTGAGCCATCGACGTTCGCGCTGGCCGGAGCGGGACTCATTGCGATACTTACCTCTGGTCATTGGCGTGGTCGTCGATCGCACCGCAACGTGGGCGCAACGATGGCAATGACGTTTACACTCTTCCTGCTGACAGCAGAATCCGCATCAGCGGGCAGCATATCACTGTCCTTCACCGGGACTGTCAACGGAAGCAACGCGGTCATCAATCATTGGAACGCCCCCACTGGAAGTCCGTTGTCGGTCGATATCGAACTGGATGACTCGGCCTCGGTGACAGGACGTTACCCGATCGAATCACTGAGTTTTACGACAGTGCTCGGAACTTATACAACGGAGAGCAACTGGACCACAGAGCTCGTCGCGAGCCAAGCAGGAAGTTCGATCTTTCTTCAGTCCGATCCGCTCTTGGCAGTCAGCGGATTGGGTGAAGAATTTCTTCTCAGCCTTTCCGGCTTCGGCCAGTCGAGTGCGACTGATCCGTTTTCCTGGGATGGATCCTCACCCATTTCTGGAAGTATCGAAATCCTTGGACTTACGGGCCCCCAGGGGAGCAATCGACTTGATTTCGACACTTCGTCCTCGGGACCGCTGACGCTCGAAGTCGTGGTGCCTGAGCCGAGTTCGCTGATATTGGCAACCTCAGGAATAGTGGGAATTCTGCTAATGTTGCGACGTCGCCAGGTACGAACTAGCAGCTCTTGCTCGTGAGCAACTTGCTTGGCTTCCACCAAGCGCGCACCAATTTTCTAAGCCCATGAGCCAGGGAGATTCGGCATACGTGTTCAGCAAGACCACGAATAGGTATTTTGTCCACGCTAACTCCAGAACTCAGGTTGGCGAGTTTTCTACGGTGATCCCCCGGCAGATCTTAAATGCAGTCTGACCAACAACTGCATCGGGACGTGCGAGTACCGCGTCGGTCCGCCAACCGAACCCAGTTTCGTGCGCCCCGAACTCGCGTCGGTTGCAATTGCAGGGACAGCAGGGCTTAGGATGGGCGAAATCTTTGGCTTGAATCGGGACGACGTGGATTTCGTCAATGGTCGCCTCACCGTGCAAAGGCAACTCAACGTCTTCTATAAACTCATGCACGCGACCAAAACGGACGCTAGCCGCCGCAGTGTTGTCCTGTGTCAAAAAACCCTTGTCGCTCTCAGAGAGCATAAGCAATTGATGATTGCCGAGGGTAATGGGGGCGTAGAGTCCATCTTCTGTGGTCTCAGCGGAAACCGCGTCCAGCGTGATAACTTCCGCAGCACGAAATGGAAGCCCACGCTCAAACGCTTAGGGCTACCTCAAATCCGATTCCACGACCTGAGACATACTGCCGCGACGCTGCTCTTGCAGCAAGGCACCCACGTGAAACTGGTCTCTGAGATGCTCGGGCACGCGAACATCAATACCACGATGGACACCTATTCCCACGTGCTCCCGACTATGCACGGGGAAGTTGCGACAGCGTTTGACACCCTTCTAACGGTTTAGGGTCTCAGTTGGGTCTCACACCCTTTGAAAATCGCCATAACTCCAGTACACCCCAGAGGATTCGAACCTCTAACCTTCGGTTCCGTAGACTGCCACTCGAAAGTTGTAACTACTCGAGCGGTAAACGACTTATGCCGATCTGAAGACGTGGGTTACAGCCATGGTTACAGGGACGGCTGTCTCCTGCCGTCAGCACATGACGCGGACTGTCATGATTTCGCAGACCGGATTACCGAGGTGTGGACTCTTTTGCCGACCATAGTGCGCGAACAAATCATGTCGCTGATTGAGAATGCTCTGCTGCATCATGGCGGAATCATACCTGTTACCGTCCGACTAAATGCCAGTCAACAGAAAACCTGAACTCCCGCCTCCGAGGCTGTAAATCAGACATGTCCATACATAAATTGCAAAGGCCTCACTCCAGAACTGCAGCAGCCATTTAACCCCAGATTCTCTCATTCAAAGTGGACGAAGAAAGGGGTAAGGCCAGGTGCCGGGGGCCGGTAGCCCAACGATCCATGCGGTCTCACCGTGTTGTAGTGCCGTCGCCATCGCTCAATGAGCACCTTGGCTTCCAGCAGTGTGTCGAACTGCTCACGCGCCAAAAGCTCGTCCCGGAGCCTGCCGTTAAAGCTCTCGCAGTAACCGTTTTCCCAGGGGCTGCCTGGTTCGATGAACAACGTCTTCACGCCAATCCTAGCGAGCCACTCACGTACCTTCTTGGCCGTGAACTCGGGACCGTTATCACTGCGAATGTAAGCGGGTACGCCGCGGCGGACGAATAGGTCGCTGAGCCGCTCCAGGACGTCTTCGCTCTTGAGCCTCCTTGCAGTATCAATCGCCAGACACTCACGCGTGTGCTCGTCGATCAACGTCAGCATCCGAAACGCACGACCATCGCTGGTCCGATCGGCCACGAAATCGTAGCTCCAGACGTGATCTCTGTACGCTGGGCGAAGCCGCACGCACGAGCCATCAGCAAGCCATAATCGCTTGCGTTTGGGCTGTTTCTGCGGGACTTTCAGCCCTTCCTGACGCCACAACCGCTCAATCCGCTTGTGATTGACACGCCAGCCTTCATCTCGCAGCATGGCAGTGACCTTGCGATAACCGTAGCGGCCGTACCCGCTTGCCAGTTGCACCATGCGGCGGATCAATCTTGGTTCGTCGCTGGGAACAAGACGCACCCGACGCTGTGTTGTCCGTGGCTGATTCAAGACCTTGCAGGCCCGACGTTCCGACACGCGGTCGCGTCCGAGGCAATCCCGAACGTGCTCGACCCCCGCGCATCGTTTCGCCGGGCTCAGAAGTTTCCCGAGGCGGCTTCCTTGAGGATCGCCTTGTCCAACTCGGCGTCAGCTAACAGGCGTTTGAGCCGAGCGTTTTCCTTTTCCAACTCCTTCAATCGCTTCGCCTGATCCATGCGAAGGCCACCGTATTCCTTCCGCCAGCGAATCAGCGTCTGCGTCGAGACACCAATCTGTTTCGCCGCCAGTTCCTGAGTCATCCCCTGGGAAATCAGAACCTCAGCTTCGCGAAGCTTCGGAATGATGTCTCCCGGTCCGTACTTCTTACCTCGTGGCATCAAAAGCCTCCCTAAAGTTGTGTCCAAACGTCGAGATTATCAATCACGAACTGGACTCGTTTAAGGGGGCTGGATCACAATAGTGTCCTCCTATTCGCGTCTTGAAAAACTCTATATGGCAGTTCCCTCGTCCTGTTACGGGTTTTGAAGTCAAAAAAATCCTGCCAGGCAGGGACTGCCAATTTAAACTCGGAGCAATATCCAGGACGTTGTCTCGCCTTCCGTCTTTCCGCTCCCCCTGTACTCAAGCCGCGTCCCAGAAGGATCGACCGTAGCGAACCACTCCCAACCGCTCGGCAGAACTACGAGCACTCCTCAGTGACCCACAAATTCTCCGGAAGTGCCCCCTGATAACGGCAGTGCTGCGGCGCGCTAAAACGAAGACTCATTCATTGTCCACATCTCCGCCGGCGTCGGTTGATTGCAATGGACGTTCAGTTTCAGAAGTCTCAACCTGCCCATTATTCGGTGATTCGATTAATACGTCGGTATCACGACTACAACTACAGCCGTTAAGCAGCAAGGCGATGAGGGCCATCGATATATTCAGTAACCTCACCTCTTTTCGGATATTTTCAGCCAATACTCGGAAACACATTGGAATTCTCCCTAGGTACTTGACGTTCGAAACAAAAGACAACCACCTCATCCCTGATTGGATAACAAGTACACCATCATCACGACCTCTTAACCTGAACGACAAGCGTTGATTGTCGCACCACAAATACCGATAGAACTCCAAACGGAAACATTAGCTACAAGTGTAGAAACCGACTAATCATCATCTCTAGTTAAGGGCCACACTCATCAGAAGTTGATACTACTGGTTTCTTCAAAGTCGCGGCGAGAGATTGACATTTCTGGACGATCGCGTGAGAAATGTCGTTATCCTCTATCCTTTCCTGGTACATCCGCAGGGCGTGTAGAGCATGGAACCAAGTACCTGCGTTTATCCGCCTTTCTGACGATGGATCTTGCGACGCGATAAATGAGATCGCCCGCTTGACCCAGTCTTGTTGGAGTTCCGAATTCTCCAAATAGATCAGAATCCATTCAAGGGAATGTCCCGTACTATAGATTTTGCTAGATCGATCATTGTATTGGGAACTCAAATCATCACTGATGCCAATAACGGCAGCTGGAAAACTCCCATCAATCAACTGCGACTTTTGGATTTCAGTCACTTTCGCTTGAAGGCGATCAGCGAGTTCCAACTCTAGACTGATTGGTAGCTCACCTCGGAGTTTTTGCAAGGCGAGAGTTAGAGCATAACTGCTGTGGGACCCGCCGCACGCAAGCATCTCTGAATCTGCAGCCAACTCGAGCGCGATCAAGTCCTTCAGTGTCCACGACCGTCCGTGGTCATCGGTCCACATTGCGTCGTCAGGCAAATAGATGGCAGCAGCAATAAGAGTGAAGGTAATTTCGTCAGTTGGGTCAAATTGCAGACATGCAGTGTCAAGAAGATCCTTGATAGTGGCATCGCTTGGTGAACTCACTGCTATGGGCATATCAAGTGGAAGCCCCATCATTCCGAAATATGCAAGGAACTGATTCGGGTGGCGCTCTAGTTCCGATCGATTCTGAGAATGCCGAACCGCTACACCTCCATGGCGACGTTCATAGATGGACTGCGACAAGTACGGCCCACCATTTTTAAAGTATTCAACGATCGAGAGAACAGCCGGACCATCTTGCAGAGATCCTTGAGGTCCAATCCCAATACCGGCGTGCAGCAATTCCCACGGTGTGTGTTGGGCAGTGGAGATCCTCGTCTCGCTTGCCGCTGCAACTAGAAACGCTTCGACCTTACCCAATAAATCAACTGTTACTACACTGTTATCCTCTTGTTCCGGATGGCTACAGCCGCTTAGGAACCAAGGAAATACACACACCAAGACAATAAGGCGAACATTCATACTATCCAGTGCTCTCAAACTTAGCCTTACCGTCGCATCCTGGAATAGCATCGAAGACATGAGAAACAGACGCACCTCGGTAGACTGACTTGAGCAAGGAACATTCGCAAACCTGGACTAGGAAGACTGAAAGGCCTGTCTCCAAAGTGACCGAAGTTGGGTAAAGGTTTACCCTCTCCCGTGCAGATTAAGTGGCTGGTGTAAAATCACTATAGCAAGGTCCTTCGATGATCACAATTAACTTCGAACCTTGAAAATGCTCTCACATTGCCGAAGCCGCGCGTCGTTAAATCAGGAAATCGTATATCCCTCGACCACTTCGCCACCTTCATACGAGTTGAGGTGCTCCCAGCAGGAAGCACAGTACCGGGCGTACGACCGAAACCACCTGCCATCGAACACCGTTATTGGATCACTTCTTCTTAAACGCTGCGAAATACAAGACGGAAAGCGCAGGCAATCCGCCTCCAGGGAAGCACCCTCCGCCTTGCCAAAAGCAGTCCAGCA
Source organism: Pirellulales bacterium (assembly GCA_965227275.1). GTDB lineage: Bacteria > Planctomycetota > Planctomycetia > Pirellulales > JAEUIK01 > CAZNXE01. The sequence goes on from CBDDFU010000001.1 coordinate 5,818,062, forward strand.
ATTATTCCGAAATCATATATAGTTTCACTGGAACAACACAACTCAAGCCGTCACGAGAAAATCGCAGTTCATATTCATCTTTCGTATTAGTTGGAGTTTCAACAACCTCGAAAGTAACAGCAGTAATGCGATCGTTGATAGACTCTTTGTCAACGATCTCCAGAAAACCAGGTGCTGAAACAGTCAATTCTTCCGTGCTAGATCCTGATCGCACAACAACTCGCACCAGCTTGCCGAGAAATCCAGCCAACTCGTTTGCGCTAAGGAATACGGTTGAAGGAGATGGAACAATCGCCTGCGTTGAGTTTATATGAACTGGTAGATTAAATACAAACTCTTCGCCAGCCAACTCGGTGTAAATAGTGCAATGTCCATCCAGATTTACAGTATCCTTTGCCACGCGGCAAGTAAATCTAAGGGTGGTTTCGCCTAAAACCGGGATCGTGTTCGAGGCAGGAAAGCTTGATACGATCGCGTTTGTCGTCGAATCGATCACCTCAATCTTGAAATCTGGTCGAGAAGAATCGACGCGGCGAACTGTTAACTCCTGTTCCGGATCACCTCCCGCATAAGCAATCTTGACGGTTTTTTCCACTTCCGAACCAGGAGCGACATTAGACAATACAATATGACTCGGGACTAAATGCGGCGTACTCTCCCCATACCAGCGAACCAGAATTTCATGTGGGCCATTCGGATCATTCGATTTGACCGAAATGCGAGCTGACTGTGGTCCAGAAACATTCGCTGGGACAGACATTGTGATAGTGCCAGACTCACCGGAAACTAAATGTGGAATGCTTTTCACCACCGTGCAATTGCACGTCGTTGCGACTTCAGTGATTTTAAGTGGTCCTTCCCCTTCATTGCGGACAACAATGTCAAGCTCCGGCGAATCTCCTGTTATCATTCCAAAATCCATGAGTGGTTGATCGAAAACCAACTGTGGAGAACCCGAGCTTCCACATCCCCCACTGAGCAAAGCAAGAGCTGGCACAAATAGGAATTTGGCGTTGGCATGGCTACGCGAAGCCGGCCAACGTGACGATACCACGAGCAAGGCGAAAAGAGACAGCAGTGCCAAGGCTGTCCAGAAGCTAGGCTCGCGACGTAGCCTCCATTGACGCTGTCGAATTCGCTGCTCTACAGCGCGAAGGGACTCAGCGGAGTCCGTGAGGATAAGTGCACTACCTGACCAGCGTTCTTGCAAATCGGAGGGCAATATGGGCTCAGGTGGGTAGGGTGGATCGAGCAGAAGGAGTCGCCCGTCCGGCTCAACTCCAAGAAATAGCACAAAGTGGTTTTCCACTTGTTGGCCCGTCAAATGCTTTACGTGCAGGATGGCCATTGTTCGCATGTCAGCTAGAGAATCAGTGTTCTCCAGCCTAAATGCAGCGGCTTGCAATCCCAATGATTTAGCCGCATCCAGCAGCTCGGCCATCGTGCTGGAGCCATCTGATTCCGGCCGTGCCAACGAGAACACCTCATCAAGCGACACGTTCAATCCGTCAATACTTGCAGCTGCGTAGAGGCAATTTACACCGCAGGCGATGTAAGGATTCGCAACATACTCCGGTGCGATATCATCCACTTTAGCAGTCGCAGTTTCATCAGCATTAGCAGTCGCAGTTGCCACAACACACGAATAAATGGCTGCGACGGTGATGCTTAGCAAAAGTGGGCACCAGGATCGACGGCGCATTGGAAGTGTAGATAGGATTGATCTGCGAATGTACGACCGACAGTTATCAAGCACTTGCTCGTCTCGACCTTAAAATGATGACAATGGCAATCGCTAGCACAAGTAATACATTCGCAAATACCAGCAACATGCGAAATCGGCTCGGCTCAATAAAGCTTACTGACCTGAATGGGGCTTTAGACTCAGCAAGCCGTTGAGAGCCCAAACGACCACGACGAGCTAACCAATTGAGATGTTCCGCGGACTGCTCTGCACCAACTATGTACCTAATCTGGCGAACTTCGTCCCACACGTCGGTTCCTTGAGGAAAAGCAATTTCGAATAGTTCGTCGCTATGCACAGCATCGAACTGCGATCGATCGAGATTTACAGTTATGCTTTGATAGGCCACTTCCTCGCCATAAAAAGTGGAATCCGGATCCGACCATTGGTAGTTGACCGCACGTGACGCGACTGGCAGCCACAGATTTGGACGCACTTCCGCTAGCTGATTCTCATAACGCATAAACAAATCAGCCGTTCGTGTATTATCAAAATATTGCACAATATCAATGCTTGATGGCATAAAATTCCGATCGGGATCCAGCTCGAGTCGCACACCAAACTTGTTGAAATCAACAAGTTCTTGCGGAACGGGTGGAGCAGAAAGAACAAACTTTCCATTCTCTTTTTTCAACGAGACCCCAAACGGAATCCTTACTCGAACGAATTCAACATAAGTTAAATGTGGGCTGATTGCCTTCCAAAGATTTGTGTAGCAAAAACCGTTTGCATCCGAAACCGTGTCAGCCAAAGATGCAACGTTTCCAGTGCTCTCGACGGCTTCAAAAGCCATGTATTCGCTTGCATTCCACGTGCTCACCAAAGAGCCCTTCGGGATTGTGGCCCCCATGACCATCGCTGGCTCAAGTCGGAAACGACCCTTTGAGTAGTATTGTCGCATCTGCCAAGGTGCGATGGGGCGCTGCTGCTCAGGAGTCCTTGACACCCACGTCGCCTTGGAAGCCTTAGAGTCTCTTGGATCTTGTGCGGACGGTTTCTCATTGTGAACCTGTCGGTCTAGCAACTTCACGAAACGAGTCGTGTATTCAATATCGTAGTCCGGAACCGCCTCGCACGCAGCTCCATAGGCTGCAAGGACTTCCTCAACTGCGTCAGTGCCACCGGGCTGCTGAACCCCAGCCACAATAACACATGCGAGCACATGACTTACGAAAGGCATGTCGATTTCCCCGATGCAACGCATCTCGGGTTTCTTGTTAGCAGACAAAGCGGGATGAGTAGAGCCATGTATGGCCTGGGCGTCGAAGATGAAGCAGCCGGAGAAAACTCTCCCACAGAAAAGCACAATACCCGAAAGGCCAAGAATACCACAAGAATTTTTGCAGCATCAAGAACAGTGACCAATACATCAACTGGCCGCAAAGATGCGGCGTGCTTCAAACGCCAGAAACCAATGCTATAACGTCAAGTACAAGCAGGATATGAACCTTCATCCTTGGAACAGGCTGGTTGCGACTGGTCGCCAGTACAGCCTGCACACTTGCAGATACTACCGAATGCTTGACATGCCGGGGGCATTAAGCAGGGTAAGCCGCAGGTTGCGGTATTTACTTGCCTGGGGCCAGTTTTATGTGTATTGCTACCGTCTGCAAACCAAACATTCCGGTTACCAGTTCCGGAACAGGCTGTACCACAACTTCCTGAATTACAGATTGGTGGAGTTACGGTAGAGCAACTTTGCCCAAGTGAGCCACATTTGGTGACGTACGGTGAGTGCCCACAGCTGTAAGCCGCACCTTTCAACTTCTGAAGATCATCACGATCAATTTCTGCGAAGGCGCCACCAGGGAATAGAGCACAGCATGCAATTCCAAAGGCAAGCACTAAGACTAGGGTAGATACGTGAAAGAAGCGAGACATCATGACGAATCTCCCTTGAGCGTAAAGAAGAAGGAGAAAGTATCCAAGTCTGCACCGGCGAAACTAGCAAATCTCTGACCTGAATGCAACAAATTTTCTATGCTTTCTCAACCAGATTGAATCCCTTGTTATTCTCTGGAGATCTTGCTCAACCCTCGAATCATCGGCCAGAATCTGGCCCCAATTCGAGAGTGAATTGGGTTCTATGTCCTGGTTAAGCGTGAACTGGAATTGTGCTGTGCTGGCGTTAACTGGATTAGCGACTATTGCCGCGGATGTCTTGTAGCGCACCCTGGGAACCACTCCTGGGCAAATGCGTGTGTGCATATGCCAGAAAACCCGTGGACATTATTGAATTGGAGCCAAAAACTCTTATGCCCATTTGTCAAGCAGCGGGGCGCAATTTGGGTGTATTCCCTGACTAGAAGCGTGAGGGGGGATCGCACGTGCGGAAGTCAATCGTGAAGGGAACAGGCGGTCGGCTAATTATCTGCGACGGTTGATCAAACTCTTATACGGGGATTGGATACCCCATGATGAGGTACGTCTTAAGGGCTGCCTCGATCTGGACAACTGCGATCAAAACGCAAAATTTTCGGTCGAGGGTTCCCTGAACCATGCCAATATCCCGTCCCCATTCACGAGAAAGTTTTCCAACGTTGGTTCAGACCACGTCAGTCTCCAGTTTCTGGGGGCTAACCGCTTGCGCGATCGACTGCATGAAGCCCACCAACTCCCGAGCGATCGCCTGACTGCCACCTGGGATTTCTCACGTTTGCCCACGAGTTTTCGGTAGCGGGCAGATAGGCGTAGTTGGGCCTTCCAGGCAATGTCGAGCGCCTCCTGCGGCAGATTCTTGGGCATATGCAGCAGCTTATAAGAACCGACCTTGGGCCGTTGACGATAACTCCAGGCTGCTTCGCACAGCAGACTACGGACAGCTCGGTTGCCCGTTTTGTGATGCCTCGTGGTCGAACCTTACTGCCACTGGAGTGTTCACCAGGGACTAGCCCAAGGAACGACATCAATTGCTTCGGATTGCTGAAACGGGTCAAATTTCCTATCTCCGCAACGACCGTGCCAGCAACAATCAGGGCCACACCACGAAGTGCCTGAAGCGCGTTGACAAGATAGGCAAGGGACTATTCCGGTAACAATTCTCTTACCTGCTGTTCAAGTTGATCGCGCCGCGTGAGCGCTTGCTGCATTGCATTGAGGTAGTTCTGAAAGGCAATCTGTTGTACCACATGAGGAAACGACCGATCTGCGAGCCAGATGGCATGTCTTCTGGTCCACGCCTTCTGGGAATAAGCGACGGGGCGATTACGTGGCACGACAAGCCGCGAGCCTTCAGCTGACGGTAGTTATCGTAGCCGCAGGGTCCAGCTTCGTAAGTGAATTCGAAGCGGTCGTGCCGTTCGGTAAACTTCTCGGCGATCCTCTGCAGCTGATGTGCGGTGTTGGGAATCGTGCCACAGAACCGCACTTCGCGGCCGTGATTGGCATCCGCGATCGCCACTGCGATCATCTCCTTTTGCACGTCTAGGCCTGCGTAAGCATCGATACGTTCCATCACCTTCTCCTTTGAGCATTGGGAAATTAAAGCCATCCGCGGCGGCTTGCGGTTACCCCATCAAGGGAGGTCATATCATCTGGCCAGCCTGATAAGGTGTAGTCTTCCCTCTGGGGAGGCACTAATCAGGAGGTGTCTGTGATGGTGAGAAAGCGTCGGGTATTTGGATCTTCGTTCAAAGCGAAGGTGGCTCTGGCGGCAGCCCTGAAGGATCTGCCACATGGAATATATAGATTGAGTAGCCAGCTCTGGAAAAAGCTCGTTTGCCCAAGAAATAGCTATAGGCGTGCGGAGGTGAGACTACTCTATTTCCTTGGCCGTCGTGAATGTCAAAAGGATAGCCTCGCATTAGATTTACACTGATCGCATACCACCCCGCTTTCAGCTTCACCTCATCCCCTGCTTTCGCGTCAGGCCGCGCGACCGGTGGAAGATGGTAGTGAATGCCCGCAACATGGGGATCAACCTCACCGTAGTACGCTAAGAACAAGGGTTGAGAATCTGCATTCAGCTCAAGCCACTTCTTCAGATATAGCAAGTCTTGCCCCCAATCAATATTGCTATTGAGGAGGTGGGCATGCCCATTTTCCGGGCCACCGGCGACCTCATTGAAATACGAGAGCCAGTGGGGGGAAACGGCTAGGCTTGCTATGGTGCTCCAGGCAATGCAGGATACCGCAATGGCACGGAGCAACTGTGGTTTTACGACTTGATTCGAGGCAACCGCGCTGAACCAGATAAACATGAAGGGAAATATGGGAAGCACATAGCGCAGGTGTCGATTGAAGCCTGTCTGCGAACTTACCAGAATCATGATTGTCAGCGCTGGGATAAGCAATACCGCCTCGTCGAACGAGGTGAGGGGGCGCTTCACTCCCACAGTTCGCACGGCAAGTGCGACTAAGCAGAGCAGAAGTGTGCCGAGCGGTACCTTTACGCAAAGTGCATAAATGTAATAGTACCACCATCCTCTCTCGCGAAATAGACCTCGCAGATAAGAAGGACGCCATAGATTTTCGAACTGACTCTTTTGCACGTCGATGCCGAGGACAAAGTTTCGTGGAAACGGGACGGGAAGATGAGCAAATACTGTATCCCTGAAGCGGTTGTCGATGCGAGCTGTTGTCGATTGCTCTCCATGGCCATCCGTTAATGCCCGACTCCTGAACGAGTATTCACGTAACGGAGTGAGGGAGCCCTCGAAACCATATCCAGCGTTTACAACATAGGTACCGAGTATCAGAATAATTGCGAGCTGAGCGGCCTGCGAGAGAGCGCGGGCACGACTACCAATGTCTGAGGCCCAAATAAGTGACACTAACCAGAGAGCAGGCCAAAGTGCATAGAGTATGACCCAGGTCAACTTCGTAAATTCTGCCAGCCCAAGTGCGACTCCAGCTACTAGTGCGGCTAGCCAGGTGGGCTTTCGAACCCATCGCCAGAATGTATAAGCGGCAACGAGCCCCAGGGACGTTGCTCCGATATCCGGTGTAATAAGTTGGGCGTGCGCCAAGATATTTGGGCTGAAACACCACAACGTCAAGGCGAGAAGTCCCGATTTTGCACCGTAAAGATCGCGCGCCCAGAACATGCATGTCAAGCCTCCGATAATGCTGAACGGAATACACGCCCAGCGTGCAACAGAGAAGATGAAAAAAGAGCGGTAGCCGTTGTTGACAACAAAGTTTTGCCCGATGAGAAACTCGGGGCGTTGTGCTGTATCCTCACTGTAGCCTTGCCAATTTGTGATTGGTCGCATGGCAAGAACGGGCAAGGCAGCGACCATGCGGACGAGCGGCGGATTCACTCGGTACAGGTCAAATCGGGCAAGTTGCCAATGGCTGACACCTGCAGACAAATGCCCCACTTCGTCGACTGTGGGGCTATGCACCAAACTTCCCCAAGCCAAAAGTCCTGCATGGGTCGCCAACAACAAGATGGCACAGACCGAGTATGTCCGAGTTCCGCCCTCTTCAGAGTCGGTGGAAATATCAAGCTGCCGCTCGTCGTGCGATTCCATTGGAGTAATTGTACTCTTGTAGTACTTCCCACGCTCGAAAACCACCAAGATAAGTCAATTACCGCAGGTGCCTGATTGTGGCGAGCTGGACTCAGTGTGCTAGAGTGATGTGACGTACTATGCCCATCGCCCCGAAGGAAATGTAATTATATAGACCTGCAGCGGTGTTATGCCAGAAATCCCACAAGGCGACGACTCACTCGACCTGTCGATTGTATTACCGGCTTTCCAAGAAGAGGAAGCAATTGGAGCCGTGATTAATGAGATACGTCAGGCGATGGGCGATTGGAAAGGCACGTGGGAAATTATAGTCGTTGACGATGCTTCTCCTGACGCGACGGTCGAGCGTGCTGAGGCAGAAAACGTTCAAGTCATAAGGCGCATTCAGAACGGTGGTTCTGGAGCAGCAAGGAAGACCGGGATTCGCAAAGCGTGCGGCACACTGGTGGCGATGTTGGATGCCGATGGGACATATGCTGCCGAGGACTTGCCGAGGCTACTGGAATACTTCCCGACTTATGACCAAGTCAATGGTGCGCGTAACAGCGAGCAAGGGACTTACAAATGGCTCCGCACGCCTGCAAAGTGGTTGATCCGCAAGCTCGCCGAATGGATCAGCGGTTACCAAATACCAGACCTCAATACCGGCATCAAAGTATTTAAACGCGACTTGATGCTTCGTTATCTGTGGGTGATACCAGATGGGTTTTCGTGCGTAACGTCGATGACGCTGGCCTTCCTGTGCAATGACCACCCTGTTCGATATGTAGACGTACAGTATCGTGAGCGCGTCGGAGTATCGAAGTTTCATCCAGTGCGGGACACTTTTCAGTACGTCCTGACGATCATCCGAATCATCACATACTTTCGACCGTTAAGGGTTTTTGTGCCATCGGCTTTATTTGTCGGCGGACTAGCTATCGTACGAGGCACTTACAATGTCATGATGTCCCCTTTAGGACTGCATGACTCAGACATCATTCTTGTGATGACGTCGATAATGGTACTGGCGGTTGGGATGTTGGCCGAGCTGATCGTTGCGCGACGACGATGACTAGTCCACCTTCTGATATGACAGCGTTAGGTGTTGAATTGCATAGATTAGGTGCCGCATATGTGTGAACATGGAGAGCATGGATACCCCAAAGCACCAAATCCGGAGACTTAGCGCTGTCTTACTAGGGTTCTTGGTTGTTTACGATAGCCCAGTTCTTACAGACTGTGGCGGGAGCCGGAATAATGGTTCTCGATGGATGGTCGAATAGTCGAGGCGGGGGCGTGTGACGTACAGCGAAGAGTTCAAGTGAGACGCGGAGCGATTGGAGGTTAACGAGGCTGTTCCTTCAAAGCGGTGGGCGTGTCCGATGCGACATTACGGTCGTGGCAGGCAAAGCTGGCCTCGCTGCCCGAGCCGTGTGGCGAAGACGCCTCACCGGAAGAGATTATGGCGAAGTTGACTCTGACGTCGGAACGCCGTCTTATGTGCCGAGAGGACGGTGGGACGAGGGATTTGGTGCAATGATGCTACGCGATTATGTCTGACCCGGGGTTGTTCTAGATGAGTCGAACTCGGCAACGCATTGCCTTATGCGGCCTCCTGATTGTGCACAGCACGTTGCTCATGTGGAGTGCCACACGACATGCGCCGGTTGTTGACGAAATAAACTATCTGCCCGCGGGCATCCGTCACCTTCAGACAGGCGAATATGATCTGGCGCGCGTCAGCCCCCCGCTTGTGCGTCTTATTGCAGCAATTCCAGTTGTTCTCATCGAGCCTAAAACCGATTGGGGTGCTATACGGAGCTACCCCGGTGCTCGTAGCACAGATGAAGTTGGTCGGCAGTTTGTTGAAATCAATGGCACTCGTTCATTCTGGTTGTTTACGCTCGCACGCTGGGCGTGTATTCCATTCAGTGTGTTGGGGGCGTACGTCTGCTGTCGATGGGCTTCGGAATTGTACGGGGACTGGTGTGGGCTAATGGCCGCGATGCTTTGGTGCTTTTCACCCAACATACTCGGCCACGGACAATTCATGACACCAGATGTGGGATCTGTGGCATTGGGAGTCACGGCGGCGTACGCGTTTTGGCGGTGGCTCAAACAGCCAACCGCGGGCCGGATGGTCGCAGCTGGCTTCTGGCTAGGAGCGGCTGAGTTGACAAAGTCAGTGCTATTGATCCTGGTCATACTTTGGCCGTTCTTATGGCTCCTATGGCGGGTGAAAGGCGAGATGAGTGTGCAGAGGTGGCTTCGCGAGTCGCTTCAACTCGGCAGTATGCTTCTGTTAGCCCTCATTATGCTTAATACGTGCTACCTGTATGTTGGCTCGTGCGAAAAGCTCGGCGACTATCGCTTCGTCAGCACAACGTTGGGAGGTGGGAACGATTTGGTGCGCGGGGGGAACCGCTTTGGCGGAAGCTGGCTACGTGACCTGCCAGTGCCTCTGCCGCGTGACTACGTATTAGGGATTGACGAGCAAAAGCGCGACTTTGAGCGCAAATTCCGTTCGTATCTGCGTGGTCAATTCCGTGAGGGTGGCTGGTGGTACTACTATCTATACGGTCTGGCAGTGAAAGTACCACTTGGAACATGGTTGCTTGTTATTGTTGCCGTGGTCCTGACCCTCTTTTGTCCTCGATATCGTTCCGGCTGGCGCAATGAGGTTGCTGTGCTTGTGCCACTTGCAGTGATCCTGGTCTTCGTCAGCTCACAGACCGGATTCAGTCACCACGTGCGTTACGTCCTGCCCGCTATTCCATTCGCATTCATCTGGATCAGCAGGGTTGCCCAATGCATCAAGTTCGCCGATCATGCCTTGGCCATGCTTGTGGGACTATCGCTGGCGTGGAGTGTAGCAACGAGCGTACTCATTTATCCTCACAGTTTGTCCTATTTCAATGAACTTGTTGGTGGGCCGAGGAATGGCCATGCTCACCTCCTCAATAGCAACATTGATTGGGGTCAGGACTTACTGTACCTACGTCGCTGGTTAGACAATCATCCTGAGGCGCAGCCGCTGCATCTCGCCTTTTTTGGAAGCGTTGACCCCAGAATCGCCGGCATCGATTTTGTGTTGCCAGCGCCGTGCCAAGACAGAGAGGCTGACGGCGAGGATACTTTTCGTAGCGCCCAATCTGCAAAAGGCTGGTTTGCTGTCAGCGTAAATCTTCTAAGGGGCAAGCGTACCCGCGTGTTCGATGGCGTGGGTGGCCGACCAATGATCGAGCCGGGTACGTACGAATGTTTTCTTGATCACAAGCCTCTCGCCATTGTGGGCTATTCGATCTATATCTACCACATTGAATGATCAGTTCTGACTGAGGCAGGGTAACCGTGCTCCGATACTAAAAGAAGCCGCCTCACACTAATGCAAACGGCTTACTTTGATTCGAGAGAATTGACCAGTTAAGATTCAGTGCATGCGTCTATCGCGGCGAGAACCAATCTCGCTTTTGGCACCGTAGCGGCGATGACAGAGGTAAAGTCGTGGACCACACTGATCCAGGAATTCGTATCTGCTCAGACGCTATACATGCGGACAGCAACGGTCGTTCAGGAGACGAACCATTGTTGACGATCATCGTGCCTACGTTTAACGAGGCACCGACTATAGACGCAGTATTGCAAAAAGTCGTGCGGATTCCATGCCACCCACAGATCGTTGTCGTTGATGATGGTTCGACTGATGAGACGCCCGCGATTCTCAAGACACGGGAAGTGGGCATGCACATCACAGTGCTACGTCACGAGAGGAATCTCGGCAAGGGTGCGGCAATCCGCACAGCACTACCATATGCTAAAGGGAGATTCACGGTGATTCAAGACGCCGATCTCGAAGTCAATCCGGAAGATATCCCAGATTTGCTGCAGCCCCTTCTTGCAGGCTCTGCGCAAGTCGTTTACGGGTCTCGATATTTAGGACTTTCGAAGAGCGTTCGCTCGTGGACATTTCTGCGGCTTGGCGTATATGTTCTCAATACTTTTGTTCGTCTTTGGTACGGAGTGCGACTTACCGACGAGGCGACCTGTTACAAGGTATTGTCGACCGATTCATTAAGGATAATGGATCTCCAATGCGAACGGTTCGAGTTCTGTCCGGAGGTCACTGCAAAGGCCTGTCGACTTGGCTTGAGTATTGTGGAGCTTCCAGTTCAGTACCAACCTCGTTCTAAGAAGGCAGGGAAGAAGCTTCGACTCGGCGACGGACTCAAAGCAATCCGTACCTTGTGGGCGTACCGTCATTGGAACCCGAGGGAGTATAGCAATCGGGATCGCTACTTTCGCCGATACATTCTGAGCAAGTCTCTCAGTGAAGCGAAGCAAAATGGTTAAAAAAAGGTTGCCTTGTTGTCAGGTCGGTAGAAGATCTGGATGTCGCTCCGTGCCGTTCTGTAGTAGTGGCCAACATCGAATTGTTCACCTGCGGACTTTACGATGAAGAGCACTTCTGAGGAACGTGTCGCTTTACGAGGCCCCGGCAAGAAGCGTTCTTCGTGGCTCACGATGATTGCCGTCGCGCTCCTGCTGCTACACGCCGGTCTGCTCTTTTGGTCTGCCGCCATGCACTCTCCGGTCACAGTCGAGTATTCCTATGTCCCTGCTGGGCTAAGCCATTGGCAGCTTGGCACTTTTGAGCTCACTCGAGTCAGTCCACCGTTAGTCCGGATGGTTGCAACGCTGCCCCTCTTGGCTGCTCAACCGGAAACGGATTGGGAGCTTGTCACCGACACGCCTGGCCCAGAAGCTGACCGTGCGGTTGCACTATCGTTTATCCGGCTTAATGGTGAGCGAACTTTCGACTTCATCACTCTTGCAAGGTGGGCATGCGTTCCCTTTAGTCTGCTGGGCGGTTGGGTTTGCTGGCGGTGGGCCGAAGAGCTATACGGGCCGCTTTCAGGCCTCCTGTCGCTGGGTTTGTGGTGCTTTTCTCCCAATATCCTGGCACACGGAGCGTTGGCGACTGCGGACGTTGGCGCGAGCAGCTTAGGCGTAGCTGCAATGTATAGTTTTTGGCATTGGTTACGTCAGCCAAGTTACAAGCGTTCAGTTTTTACTGGGATAGTACTTGGACTGGCGGAATTGACGAAGACCGTGTGGATTCTGTTGTATGTGCTTTGGCCTGTTTTGTGGTTGGTCTATCGTTGGAGGAAGGACCGCGAGACTTGGGGACAGGAAAGCCGACAGCTCTTGTTAATGCTGTTCCTTGGGGTCTATATGATTAACGTGGCATATCTGTTTGATGGCACGTTTCAGAAACTCGGCGAATTCGGGTTTGTCAGCAACACACTAGGTGGGCCGGCGGTGTCACGTGCTGATTTCGAAAGGCCTCGCAATCGATTCCGGGACACATGGCTCGGTGATCTACCTATGCCATTTCCGAAGGACTATGTGAAAGGAATCGACGTTCAGAAAAGCGACTTCGACCGTAAGCTGTGGTCCTACCTCCGCGGTCAGTGGCAGCTGGGCGGGTGGTGGTATTTCTATTTGTATGCCGCTGCGATCAAGGTTCCCATAGGAACATGGGCCTTGGCCGCTCTGGCGCTAGTGACGGCATTGCTACGAAGATCTGCATCTCCATCTTGGCAAGACAGACTAATCTTGTTGGCTCCACCGTTCATCCTGTTTGTATTTGTCAGCTCGCAAACTGGATTCAGCCATCACTTCCGCTACGTCCTGCCTTGTTTCCCATTTACCTTCATTGCAATCAGTTCCGTCGCGCGTACAGCGGTGACCAATCTACGTGTTGTAGGCGCCATGACAATCGTCGCGTCTAGTGCGTCAATGTTTAGTAGCATGTTGCAGTTCCCTCATAGTCTCTCATATTTCAACCTGTTGGTGGGCGGACCAGTGCACGGGCACGATCATCTCCTCGGCAGTAATCTTGATTGGAGCCAAGACCTACTCTATCTCAAGTCCTGGATCGAGGATCATCCTGAAGCCCGACCCTTCTCTCTGGCGTTTCACGACGAGGTACACCACGTCGGCTTTAAGTATCCTTGGCCACCAAGGGTATCGAGAGCTTTACAGAGCCGCGAGCAGCGCGAAACTGAAATAACTGGGCCCGAGCCTGGCTGGTTCGCAGTGCGCGTTAACCGACTGCGTAGTAGGTCGAGGGAATACGCCTATTTTCTTCGATTGAAGCCAACGGACATGGTCGGTCACTCTATTTATATCTATCACGTCACGCTCGACGATGCCAACCGAATACGAAGCGAGCTTGGGCTGCCAAGGATGGAACTCCCGGATTAGCAATGTTCCGTGAAACACAAAGTACGAACAAGCTAATTCCGTTCCGCCGTGACTAGTCGCGCCGGATTACCGACCATCGGCTCTCTCGCGAAACTGTCTCCAGTTGATCACTCTGATACGCAGCCTACGTAGCTCTTCTTGGATCTCCAGTGACGTAAAGATGCGCAGGTCCGCGGCGCGTCTTGGCGCGGAATCGGTCATGGTTCGCAGTTCCCAGTTATCAATGCCGCAATGGATCGGAATTACAGTGACGCCGCCACGAATATTGCGAAAATAGTTCAAGAAGTACTCGCGTTTGCGTGGGGCGTCGATGCCATAATTGTCTTGATCCAGAAAAGTCGGGGTCGGCAAGCCTGCGCGATCCAGAACTTCTATCGCTGTGAAATAGGTTGGCCAGATATCCTTCCCCAGCCGATCCAATGAGCGAGAGCTCGGGTGCTGCACGAGTAATACGGGCAATCCCAACTCAATTCCCAGGCGAACGTAGAGTTTTAGCAGATCGGGCCGGCTGCCAAGCGCGTACATGTGAGAATCAAGATGCGAGAGTCTGATGCCGGCATTTCTGGCTCGATTGATCTGTGCTCGCAGCTCAACTTCTACTTCGTCGAGCTGAGCATTAGCTACGACGTCGCGGACACTCTGCCAAAGAAAGCCGCCTTGGTCGACGAGGCTGGTCACTTGTTCGACCGGAGCAACTGGCCCCCATCGGACCGTGTCCCATTCCGAATTCAAAGCGAGATGGACTCCAAAATCTTTCTCGGGGTGTTCTCTGGCGTAGGCAGCAAATTCTTCAAAGGCTGGACAAGGAACCAAAATACTTGCCGACGAGACCACGCCTTGTTCCATGGCCTTTATAGTCGCGTGATTGACGGAGTGGCACATTCCTGCATCGTCGGCATTAATGATTACAAGAACCTCGTCGGCCCGCAGGTTCAACCACGAAGCTAGCAAAAACACGATCACCCCGACCGTCGTATGCCATCTGAGAAGGGCTCTACGATCATGCCCCGATGAACGGGCCGGAGAATAGAGGAGTGTTGGATAGGGGAAATTCAAGAGCGGTTGGCGCGAGATATTTTTCGCCTTACCGTATTTCTGCACGCCGAGGATTCGCCGTTCCATAGGTTGTTGCACCCAGGAATTTCGGGCTCATCGCATGACACGTCGCCTTAGCGACGCGACACTTGATTACGCTCGCAGCCGAACAATTGACACCCTAAAGATTATGCAGTCTAGCATCCATTGAAAACTCAGAACAACCCTTTCCCTATCGAGGTTAGATGTTACAACACGAAAAACACAGGAGAGTTGAGGCTTGCTTCGCCCTAAAACCTGGTCTGCGTCGCTGGTGGCTTGATGGTGCTGCGTTCATGCCTCTAACCTAAAGGAGCGATTCGTTGGACCGAAACCGTGAGTTGGCCCAACCGCAGCTGGAGCGAATCGACAGTGTCGATGAACTCCGCGGCTATTGTATGTTCATACTGATAGCCGCATCGCCATTGTTCTCCGGATTCCGAGAGCTCCTTGATTGGCCCATCATTAGCACGGTGTATGAGCAGCTTACGCACTCCACGTGGCATGGACTAAATTACATCGATCTTGGCATAGGGGGATTCATTTCGATTGTCGGCACGTCGACCGCGCTTTCCTTGAATCGCCATCGCGGCCATGAGGCAGCCGGCTACGACATTCATATTCGCATCCTACTTCGTGGTGCCTTCCTGTTTCTTCTGGGTGTCTTCTACAACGGAGGTATGCAAGAGCCATGGCCCGACATTCGTCTGGCAGGAGTCCTTCAAAGAATTGCCATCTGTTATGCTGCTACAGCACTAATATTCTTGCATACTCGAGTAGGCACGCAAATTGTCTTATATGTTACGACGATGTTGGCGTATTGGGGCGTCTTGCAACTCGCGCCAGTGCCAGACCATGGAGCAGGTGATCTATCATTCGAAGGCAATGTCGTTGCGTACGTTGATCGTATTCTCTTGCCTGGACGTCCGTACTTTGGTGAGGCTGGCTGGGATCCAGAAGGCATCCTTTCGACGTTCCCTGCGATCGCAACCTGTATTGGTGGAGCGCTGATGGGGCAGTTTCTGGTCGCACATAGCCTTAAACCCCAGGACAAAGTCTATTGGTTACTCTTCGCGGGGGCCGGGATCTTACTTGTCGGCCAATTATGGTCGACATGGATACCATTCAACAAAATGCTATGGACTCCTACGTATGCACTGCTGGTCGCGGGCTTCCATTCATGGCATCAAGCCGCTTTCTATCAGGTAACTGACATCTGGAAGAAACACTGGTTCTTTTTTTTTCGTGTCATTGGATACAATGCTCTGTTTGCATACATCGCAGCAAGAATCATTCCTTTTGACGACATTACGCTTCGTCTACTGGGTGGTGACATACAAAGGCTGTTGGGAGCGGCGGGATCGCCTGTGTTGGGGATCGCTGAGGTCGCCCTCATGTGGTCGATCCTCTATTACCTCTATCGAAGGCGGATCAACATTCGCATCTGATTTCATTCCGGCATAGATTCATCGAACTGGAGGCTCAAGATAGCATTCGCTGGAGTCGGACGATTCCAACACATAGGATCGCTGTCAGTATTTCATCGGTTTCACCCGAAAGCAGACCAGGACCGTACTGCGTAGCGCCGAATGGTATCCTGGCAAACGCGACCACTTCAGGAAGCGATTCGCGGTTCTTTCCTAGAAGAGGCCAGGTTCTCCAGGTCTTTTGTGTGCTTTGTGCGATGCTAGTCCGATGACTTTTCCTGAATTCGTTTGCTAGGATGCTCGGTTGGCCTGTACAATTGTCAGGTATATTTCACTGTGACCCTCTCTTCGTTTCCTGGTCCATACGGGATGCGAGAACTTTCAGTATCTTGCATTTCGAAAGGGGGAACTTGTGAACTATGAATGGGAAGCGTTGTACGGGTACTCAGAATGCGTTTGCCCTACGGCAGGCTGATTTGGGCACATCGGTGTCGGAGACCACTTGGACACGTTGCTGAACTCCAAGTATTTTCTTTTGCATTGTGGGGAGGTAGACATTTCATGTCGCCTACGAATTCCGGTCGCAACTTGAGAGCGGGGATTACGTTGGTCGAACTCCTCGTGGTCATTGCGATTATTGGAATCCTGACAGGAATTCTCATCCCTGCAGTCCTCTATGCCCGTGAGGCAATGCGTCGCACGTCCTGCTCAAACAACCTGCGACAACTCGGAATGGCATTGACAGTCTACCACGACAGCATGAATTCATTTCCTCCCGGTTGCGCATATGGCTCAGTCAACGACCTTCCAATTACTGAAGATGGTGAAACAGGGAACCTCAATTTTTATGCAACAGGGCTCACGATGCTCTTGCCGTTCATCGAACAGAAGAATCTTGCGGCAAAATACAATCAGGCGGAACCGTGGCACGAGCAACGGCCGGGCATAATCGATCGGGTAGTGCCGCTCTTCCAGTGCCCGTCCGCATCACATGCTAATCCGTGGACTATCCCGGAACTTATCGGTCGCTACTATGCCGGCTTCACATTCGGAACTACTGACTACATCTTTTGCAAGGGTGTCTCTGACGCTTGGTGCGTCACACCTAGCAAGATTCCGGCAACCGAACGGGGCATGTTTCACGGTTCCGGTCCCGATCGGCTGCCCTTG
The DNA here is from genome assembly GCA_965227275.1 of Pirellulales bacterium. Classification (GTDB taxonomy): domain Bacteria; phylum Planctomycetota; class Planctomycetia; order Pirellulales; family JAEUIK01; genus CAZNXE01. The sequence goes on from CBDDFU010000001.1 coordinate 5,835,200, forward strand.
ATCTCGCTGTTTACGGAGGGGGGCACTTTAGTCGCTGTTACTCGGCGGCACGAGATCACCGACGGATCGAGCAACACTATATGCATGGGAGAGGGCGCTGGCGGTCCGCACTGGCCAGTATGTGAAGAGAGTTCGTGTTCCGAGCCAGTCGATGGAACAGTGGCTAACAACATCTGGTCGGTTGGTGTGTTTACGGAATCCGGAAAGTATCAATCTGTACGTTTTCCAGCAACGAGTGTATTCGGCTGCACGCTAGAGCCGCTCAACAAATGGCCCGTAACCGAGTCACTCGTATCGCTTGATCCGATTCTCGATCTACTCAATTGCAATAGTAGCATTGACTGGAGCGACACAGGCCAAACCATAGGCCCGCACAGCACGAGCAACTTTCGAAGCGACCACGCTGGCGGCGCTAACTTCCTGTTCGCGGATGGCTCAGTTCGGTATGTAAGCGATTCGATCGAAATAGCAGCGTATCGCGCCATGTCTACTATCGCCGGCGAAGAGCCCTTCCTGCAGAACGAGTGAACGTATCGCCATGTTACCTCCTTGGGGATCAGTATCTCGACCTCGCCAATGTCCGAATGTAGGGGGCTATCGCAATGACGCTAGGGGTGGCCAATTGCAAAGTCAACTTGAGGTGAACCATGCGTAGGGTGATTCTGTTCATCGCGGCAATCTTTTGGTCAAACGCTGTACCGCTGTCGTTCGCGCAGGACGACGTTTTGAAGGAACTTGGTGAGCGATACGATTCACAGCAGACAGAGTTTTGCAACGCATTAAATGCCGCGAAGTCTGCTGCCGGATATGATGAGGTGTCTCTGACACTCGATCCGCGCAATGTCTTCGTGGAAGAGTTCCTGGCCATCGAACAGAAGCATCGCGACAGCCCTGCGGCTGTCAGTGCTCTATACCACCTGATGGCCAATGCTGTCGGAACGGGCGATCCAGATGCGCCCGCGTCACATGGCCGCGTTGAGGCAATCAATATATTGAGAGAGAATTACATAGGTCACTCAGACCTCGACTTACTCCTGAGTCACCTAGAGGCAGGGGCCTTCGTGCCGCAGGCGGAGGCTTTGCTCCGGGAAGCCACACGCAGCCCATATGAACATGTTCGCATCGCAGCACGTTATCATCTGGCGAGTTTCTTAAGGCACAAGGCCCAATTTGCAACTCAATATGACGAAATCTCACAATCGCCGGAAGCTGATGATGACATGCCAGTAGAATTGGTAGAGTTCCATCGCAAGAATCATGCTATAGTCAAGGAACTCGGTCCAATCAATCCGGTTCAGGTACGCGCAGAAGCTACGCTTTTGGCGGAAGAAGTTCTCGATGAGAACACGGAAATCCGCCTGTCCTACGTGATCGGAGAAGGACCTGGAAGGTTGAGCATGCGCCGGCGCGGCCCTAACGAGTATGGAACTCAAGAGCCGCCGACGTTCGATTCCTTGGCCGATTCTCTTCTATTTGAACTGAAGCATCTCCAGGAAGGTCAAACCGCTCCCGATATCATTGGCACCGATGCAGATCAGGACGAATTTAGGCTCAGCGATTACCGCGGGCGCGTGGTGTTGCTGATGTTCTCAGCTGGCTGGTGCGGGCCCTGCAAAGCCATGTATCCAGACATTCGAAAACTGCAAGACGAACTTGCTCACGAACCGTTCACCGTCTTGGCCGTGATGGGAGACTGGGAGATCGAATCGGTGGTTCGCGCTACCGAGGAGGGCGATATTCGCTGGAGGTCTTGGTTCGATGGCAACAATGGGCCGATTGCCACTCGCTGGAACGTAAAGAGCTGGCCGACTCTCTACTTGCTTGACCACAACGGTGTGATCATCGAGGACCAATCGGGAGGTCTCTTTAGTGATTTGAAGAAGTCGGTTGACGCAGCACTTGCAGCGGTCAAGCAAGATGCGAACGCGGAGGACCTGCTCGCAACCCATCCAGTGCCTGAACTTCCAATCCTGCAACGCGCACAGGCAGCGGCTGCTTTGCGGGATCGAGCGATGCTCAGTTTAGAACTGAATTCTGGAACTGGACGCTCTTCAGCCGTTGCGTTCAACAGCAACGAACGTTTGCTGGTAGTTGCTAGCCAAGAGCCCCACATCACGGACGGTATGGAAGGGGGTATAGAGTCTTCAGAGCAAGGAAAAGCAACAGGTGTCGTCCAGCTCTGGGACGTAGGAACGCGAAAAACAATCAGAAAATTCGAGGGAGTGGAAGGAGCTGTCTCTGCGGTGGCCGTTTCGCCTGATGATCTCTTCCTTGTCACTGCTGGTCGTGCGCACGACGACCCGAATCGAGGGCATTTGATGCTATGGGACTTTGTGAGCGGAAAGCCAGTGAAGAACTTCGGCGAGCAGCCGCGATCGGTTCTCGGTGCGGCGTTTTCCCCTGACGGCTCGTTGCTGGTCACCGGTGGCTTCGACAAGACTCCGCGAATCTGGAGTATCCCTTCGGGTAATGAAATTGTGAAGCTGCCCGAACAACCTTCGTTTTCCGACCATTTCTTGTTCACCTCCGAAGGCCAGCAACTTGTAGTGCCCACGCGTAAAGGACATGTAACGATCTGGGATACCACAACGTGGATCTTGCAGAAACAACTGAAGGTCGACAACCTGTTCCTCTTGGCTTCCGCCCTCTCTCCCGACAGTCGCGTGTTGGCAGTCGGAGGGGCGCCACTCGCTGGCGATGAGAATTTCGCCGAACGTCGAGGCTATACCATTTTGTGGGATCTGAAATCGGGAGAAGTCCTGGCGGAGTTCGAGTTGGAGGATTTGGTGAGCGGCTTATCTTTTTCTCCTGACGGCAAACTACTTGCCGCCATAGGAATGGGTCCGAGCGCAGTCGTATGGAAGTGGGCTGACAAAGAAATCCATGCCGTCATTCCTTTAGAATCGCGAACCAGCGGAAGCGAAGTGTTCTTCTTGCAACAAACGGGGATGCTGATGACGTGCGCCCAAGATGGGCGACTCATGTTCTACGACCTCGTCGAGTAAAGCATCCACCGACAGAGCCGGTGGCTTTCAGGATAAGCCCCGGAGGGGCGTAAAGCGCCATGCCCCAAAGGGGGCAAGGCCCTGTCGGTTGTCGCGATGGTCAATATGTCGTCCAGCGTTCAGTTCGTTGGTCACAGTCCTGTTGGTATTTGACGTATTTGCGGATCTTTTCGGCGTCGAGTCCTACGGTGTCGACGCAGTACCCACGAGCCCAAAAATGATTCCTCCAATACGGCTGTGAGCGTTCGGCGAACTGCGGATTGAAAGTAGTTCGCTGGTTTCCCAAGCTGTGGTTATTTCCTTGGGGGGTGAACCATGGCGAAACGACAGCGGGATGCGGGCAAGCAAGCGTTCTGGAGTGAGGCGATTCGGAGGCATGCGTCGAGCGGTCTGAGCGTGCGGGCTTTCTGTCAGCAAGAGCGGCTCACGGCGAGTGCCTTCTACGACTGGCGGCGAACTCTTGCCCAGCGTGACTGCGATGCCGAGTTAACTGCAAGCACGCCGGCATTCGTGCCGGCGATTGTCAGCGAGCAGGGACTTTCAGATGCCTCGATCGTGATCAAGCTGGCCGGTGGCGACGCGTTGCAGTTACCCGCAGCGATTTCGGCTAGCCGGTTGGCCGAACTGGTACACGCACTTGAAACGCGAGGCGGGCGATGATTGGCGGCGATGTTCACGTGTGGGTCGCCACCACGCCGGTTGATATGCGGAAGAGCTTCGATGGCCTGGCCGAAGTCGTGAAGAGCTTCTTGGGCCACGACCCGTTATCGGGCAGCCTGTTCGTGTTTCGCAACAAGGGTGGCCACCTGGCGAAGGTGTTGTGGTGGGATCAGCAGGGCCTGGCGATCTACTACAAGCGGCTCGAACAGGGAAGCTTTCACTTTCCCCACGACGGTACCACGGCCGTGGCGATTACCCGTGATCAGTTGCTCGATCTTCTTTCGGGAAAGCCCACGGGGCGTTCTTCGCAAGGCTGACATTTTTCCTGAACACGACTAGCGCGATCTCGTAGCGTTTACTACAACATTGTGCATGACGCCGATCGATGAGCTACCAAACGATGTGGCCGCCCTCAAGCGGTTGATTCTTGAAGAACGCAACGAACGCCAGACGGCAATCGAGCAAGCCGTGCAGGCGGCCGTGGCCGCGATCTTGCGTCGTTACTACGGACCCCGTTCGGAGAAGTTCGACCCGCGACAACTACTGTTGTTTGGCCAACAGATTGAAAACGCCTCGTTCGACGCGGCCAGCATCGAAGATGAAGCGAACGAGAAACTCCTCACCCGCCGCGTTACCAACCGCAACAAGCACGGGCGGCAGCAATTGCCCTCTCATCTGGAGCGGATCGAGATCGAGCACGACCTTGCAGAGAAGGCTTGCCCAACTTGTGGCCACGCGCGACATCGCATTGGCCAAGAGGTCAGCGAACAACTGGAACACTTCCCGGCCAGTTTCAAGGTTCTGAAACACATTCGCCACAAGTACGCCTGCGCCAACTGCGACGGTGACGGCTACAACCCGCATGTTGAAGTGGCGAAAAAACCGCCGCAGCCGATCGAGAAAGGTCTGCCGGGCCCCAGTCTGCTGGCTTACGTGATTACCAGCAAGCTGGGCGATCACCTGCCGCTGTACCGGCTGGAACGGATCTTTCAGCGTCAACAAGTTCACATCGCTCGTAGCACGATGTGCGCGTGGATGCGATGTGCGGGCGAACTGGTGAAGCCGTTGGTTCATCTGATGGCCGAACGGGTTCGCAGCTCGAACGTCATTCACACCGACGACACGCCGGTGCCAATCCAGTCGCCCGGGGCCAAGCAATGCCGCAAGGGCCGCATCTGGTGTTACTTGGGCGATGCCACCAATCCGTACATCGTCTATGACTATACGCCCAGCCGCAGTCGTGACGGTCCGGCCAAGTGGCTGCAAACATTCGAAGGCTACTTGCAAGCGGACGCCTATGGCGGCTACGACGGGATTTACTCCTGCGGCAACGTGACGGAAGTTGCCTGCTGGGCGCATGCGCGACGGAAGTTCTACGACGCACAGGACTCCGACGGCACGCGTGCCGCCCAGATGCTGGCGCTCGTGGCTGAGCTGTATTCAATCGAGCGTGAAGCGAAAGAGGCTGATGATGCCACGCGGCTCACACTGCGTCAGACCCGCAGCGTACCGGTGCTTACACGGATCAAGGCTTGGATCGATACCGAAACTGAAACCGTTTTACCTCGCAGCCCGATGGCCTTGGCGATTACCTACGCGCTCAATCAATGGAATGCACTGACGACGTACACGAAGGAGGGCTTTCTAGCGATCGACAACAACGCCAGCGAGCGGGCGCTAAAGCGCGTGGCGATTGGCAGGAAGAATTGGCTCTTTGCCGGTAACGACCAAGCGGCCGAGAATCATGCCCGACTCTGGTCACTGATCGCCAGCTGCGAACGCCATGCGATCGACCCACAGCGTTACCTCACCAGCATCCTAGCCAAGATCAACACCACGCCACCCGAAGAACTCAACCAGTTTCTACCCGACGTGTGGAAACAGGAAGATGTCGCAGAGCCCACTCCCGAACCGTGAGACCACAAACGTTGCAAACGTGATTCACGGAACGGACACATACGGCTTGTGCTTTAGGTTGCGAAACTTGTTGAATATGCGAACCGCAGTTCGGCCCTTCAACGTTCCTACAAACTCTGAAATTGAGACTTTCGGTGGAACAATCGCCAGCAGATGAACATGATCGAACTGGATGTTCAGTTCGAGGACTTCCGCTCCTAGCCGTTCTGAAAATGCACGGATGCACAGTTCAACCTCTTGAGCGACACAACGCCCGTCAAGATTCGGTACCGGTACTTTGGCACCCAAACAAAATGATACCGCAATGCCAGATGGCATGTGATAGCCTCCGAAATCGAGACATGGTTTATTCCTTCCTTCAAGTTGTGGCGACAACCTGAGTTAGGAGTAAACCTTTTTTGTTCGACCGGCAAAGCCGACGAACTCTGACCACGCCCAGCAGGGCGTAGATCTCTACAATGCATTAGAGACGTTGAATTCTTGGCAGTCGCCATGAGCAAATGCTCGAATCACCACTTTGGGAACCATCCGTAGAGACCAACACAGCAAAAAGTGGAGGCGGCGGAAATCGAACCCCTGTTTCACTCAACGGAGCCAGTTTTGGTGACAACGACTTAGAGCAATGCCCGTTGTGTGTGGCTGCACTATGGCTGCACTCGCAGGTCACAGAGGGTCATGAGTTGACGCAAATTGGCATGATCCTCAAGGCATGGCCAAGGATGTCTGAACGCACCAAACGAAGCATCGAAGCTCTTTTTCGGTCGTCGTGAATTCAATATCGCCAAGTGTCCAATGGCCCCGCGCTGATTCATTCACTCTGAAACTCGCTGAAGTTGCATCGTCCGCTCGAACGTGAGAATGATTGCTCAACGTGACACTGCTATACACCGACCCCATCTCCCGGCGGTGATAGACGCAGTCGAGCTGGGGACACTTGGCAATCCGCGATCGGCTGTGTACGCAACCAACATTGAACCGTCCTAGAACAGCTTCGTAGAAGCCAAGGACACGCCCACATTACGCACCATGGGACCGGCAGGTTGGGGCTTCGATCACCAGGGCGAGGGTGTCGTCCAAGTGATTCGGCAACCAAACCGCCGCGCTTGACACGTGGCCAAGAGAGCATAAAATTTGGCCTCCTCGGTTAAATCACGTAGATCACGCAATCTGGGAGATCTCATGAACCGACTGCTCTTGGGCGCAATACTTCTAATGGCTTCGCTGGCAGCAGATATCTCATATGCTCAGTTCAGATGCTGTCGCCCGTGTGTCACAACGTATGTCACTGAGCGAAACTTTCATGCCGGAAATGATCAACACGACCTGCAGGTTCGCATCGTCGGGCGAAAACAATCAACAGTCGAAGCCTACTTCAACAACCAGTTCGCTCGCTTTCGACTCCCAACGGGTGACGCAATCCTTTGTCCATCCGTCGTTTTTGCGAAGCCGTCTGAAGAAGGATATCACGGGACATTTGCCATTAGATACTACACTGGCGGACTGCATGGCCTCGCTTTGTGTGGCTGGAAAAAGACGACGCTAAAGAAGCTCTATCCCGGCGATACCATCAAGGATGGTGACGGAAACGACGTTTCGTTCGACGTGGATCAATCACGCCACTTTCGATTGGAATGGATCACAAATCAAATTTGCCGCATCCAGCATGGCCCAAATCGCAGTTTGCTGACGATTGTTCGCTTTGATTCCGGCGCAGATCATCCGTGGCGTCTGGTTTACGCAGGCTCAGTTGCAGAGGAGTAATCAGACTCATGAAGTTCCGAGTAAAGGTCTCAAGCAATGATCAGACGTACCTTTGGGGATCGGAAGATCTTGACAAGGACTCTGCGACTGGTGTGCCACTCTTTCTCTCAATTCGGAACGATGAGCATGGCGAAACGGTTACGCTAAAGTATCGACAGCTTAGTGGGAATCTCGGCACTTACGGAAAACTGAATCCGGGAGAAGCTTTCACCGTAAGTCTGGCGCAGGTTCTCGGTGTCCTTGCTGTCCCAGTAGCAGGCGATACTCACATCGAATGCCAAATCTGCTGTCGTCAATCGAGCGAATAATCCAACTCAGCGAGGTCAACTGTGCCAGTATCAGCGAAAGTACGAGCGATCACCGCACGACCCTGCCAGTCGGCGGATCTTGCGTTCAACATGCCGGGGATTCTTGAGTCGCAGAACTTCGACCACTCTGGTCGAACGGGCCTCTGCAAGATTGGCGGGACGGTATCTGCGTACGATATCGCTTCCAACCTTTACGGCAATCTGGGTGATGTTCTCCCGGCATCAGGAAGTCGCCCAGCAGGCGCAAGGCTCGAGTATGACGGAGCACGCATCAGGCAGGTTCTCGCCCCTTCGTATCTGTTCGCTCTTCGGAATGCGCCGCTTCAGGCCGAACTGGAACAACGAATTGTTCAGCGAGAGAACGCATTCATGGAACGGCTGAAGCATGGAGCGGCGATCAAGTCAATCAACCAAGATGTTTTCCCCGGCATTGTTACACAACTGGAAGAACTCGCTGCATTCTCAACGGCCAAGAAAAACGCCTTGGATACCGCCTACTCGGGTGCTGGAACCTCGGTTGTAGAACAAGTTGAGCATCGAACATTCTCCAAGCCTGTGGCAATGCGATCACATGCCGCAGACGCAGAAGAAGACGGGTTTGTGATTTCCAAGGGGTACGATCCAGAGCCAAATCCTGACAAACACGTTCAGACTCAAAAGTCGGAAGTGACACAATCGACTCCATACGAATACAGTTCTAGCGCATGGAATGAGGTGACCAGCGAGTTCCAGAATCAACGCACAGAGGCTGACCAAGTTGCCTTTAGTCATCCACCACTCGACAACAAGATTGGTGATTCGCAGCTTCAGATCTCCATCATGCTGGAGAGAATGAAGCAACGGCTTGCTGCTCTTCGGGTGCCGCATTTGGATCGGTTAATCGACAATGAACTGGCAGCAATGGACCAAGAGATTCGTCGGATACAACTGAATTTCGCACACACATTTCTCTATTCGCCACTCGCTGGGATCATCACAGCGATATACAAGGATCTGGGCGAAAGCGTGTCGGCAGGAGAACCTGTCCTCAGAGTAGAAAACGACAGATTCGTCTACCTTGTAGGAACCGTAATTGCAAAGGGTTTCCTTTCTGTCGGTCAATCCTGCATGATCCATTCGGACGACTTTCTTGAAACCGGACAGCCTCTCAAGTCCGACTCTATGACGCTTGGCGTCCCCGGAGAATTGGTGTCGATCCGTGGCCACAGTCGAGACAACGATGAGTGGGAAGTGGTGATCGAAGTCTCGAATCGAAGAAGTGATAGTACAACTATCTTCCCTCTTCACTACGAGTTTGACCGGAGTAATGCACGAATTGACTTCGCATAGGCAACGGTCCAATGCCAGCACCGCCGAAACCAAATCCACCTCGTCTGTTCGGAAGCAGCCCGTCCCAGCGTGAAGCGTCACGCAGAGAGCAGTCACTTGTCCTGACATGGGATTCTGTATCGGGTGCGAACGGTTATGACCTTCGCTTTGGAAGCAGTGACGTGCGCTCAAATGTATCACAAGGTGGGACATTCGGAGCACTGAGTAGGAATACTCGATACGAAGTGAGGGTCAGGGCATTCAATGACGACGGAGCGTCGGATTGGTCTGACCCTGCGAATATCGCCACACGTCCTGCACGTCCAGTAAACCTGCGACTTACAGGATCACCGGAGTCCCGCCGTCACAACTCGCTGGAAATAACGTGGAACATCGCTGATACACCACCAACCTACGATATTGAGATCAACAGCACCGTAACGACTGGGGTGAGTCTATCGGCTCCGGCAAGGCTTGGAACTCCCAGTTTTACGTTTCTTCCAAACCAACGACAGACCATTCGCCTGAGAGCAAGAGATAATGCCAACGGGGGCGTATCGTTTTGGTCTGATCACGGAAGCGGGCAATTCCCACTTGATACAGCGACTCGCCCGAATCCGTCAGTAGAGATTCGGCGTGTCAGGATTGACATGTTTGGATATGGCGTTCGCCTAGTCTGGAAGGTAGATGCCCCATCCACTTGGACTGCAACGTCTATGCTAATTCGGAATGAGGGGGCGTCATCTGATGAGATACATGAAGTGCCCCATGCGGCGAATGGAGTTGCCGAATATACCTTCAATGATCTCGACTACCGATATGGAACGGTTCGACTGTATTCAGCAAAGGTCGTCGTTCCGAGAGCCTCAGTTCCGGGTGACGTGTTGGGCTCCGACAACGAATCAATAGACAACCCAGAAGTCGGTGTGTCGCTACCGATATCGCTACTATCTGCGAGCACACACGGGCGGGACGCCCAGTCAGGTTCGGGAGAGAATTCGCTTACCATCGGCACCAGCACACAACCACGCTTCCCATCGACTTCGCCGTGGGTGAGTTCAGACAGAGAGCAAAGGTGATGTTAACGTCTGACACAGAACACAAACGCCCTTTGGACCGTCGTTGGAAAGATCTGTCTTTCAGTGACGACCATGAGAGCGATGGAGGCCGGTACACAATGGCGGCGCTGGTTGAGAATCGAATGCCAGAAGTGACATTCCAACGTCGTTTGGCCGAATTGTCGTTGTTGGAGTATTCCGCTTTTCCAAACTCCTTGAACGCAACTGCCAGTTTCGACGCAAAACGATCTTCCAGTGTATCGGCAAAACCGCCGCAAGACCCGTGGGAACATACGCACAAATGGCACTATGGTCATCATGTTGGTTTCATCGATGATGATACGAGAGATCTTCCTCCGATAACGCCCGTGGATGCTGCGGCGGAACGCCACGACCGGGAATACGAAGACATTCAATCTAGATATCACGGTGACGGAGACGCCGTGGACCTCTGGTTCAAGAATTACTACAAGATAGATGAGCGAGACTCTGCTTTCATGCACGCCGAGTTCATCTATTCCGACCTTGCGCTTGCGTGGAGGACTGTGTTCAATATAGGGGCTGGACTCTTTGATGGCAGCTATGACCTGACTTTCTCCCATGGTCCACAGGGGTGGATCAACTTGTTTTCAGACCTGCTTGTGGCGGGGTTCTTTTCAGGGGGAATTGGCGTGATTGGCTACGCCGTCGTGAGCGCTGCTGTGCATGTCGTCGGGTTCGTTGCGTCGATTGCTTATCAAATCGCCAAAGGGATTCTGTTTGAAATGATCCCAAGTCTGGTTGGTGCGATAGCTGGCGGATTGCACTCCTTTCAGCAAGGGTTCGGGAATGATCTGTCCCGAGAGTGGAAGAACGCCGGTGGAGCGATTTCCGACAATTGGAAGAAGGCAGGAGGCGCAATCTCGAAGGGGTGGAAGGACGCTGGTGGTTCATTCTCAGATGGATGGAAATCTGCCACGAGCAGCGTCAAGTGGTAACTTGCCCTTGGAAATCGCACCATGCACATAAATTCATTCATTCAGCTTCGGTCTCTTTCTGAAAGAGTGCTGAATGAAAGGGACGGCGATCCTGTCCAATACGAATTGAGCTTGGTCGAGGAAGAGACTCTAGTTCAGGCACTTTTTTCTAGGTTGCATGGTTCGCCGACGCCCGTTCCTTCCCAATCCAGCGATATTAGCCCATTCAATAACGTCTCGACACCCGGCGTAAGCGGCGTGGCGGTAACACCGGGAAGCACCGGATTCACGAGGGCTTCCTCAGCGAACGCCGCTCCCGGTTGGTTCGGTGGAGACGGAATTCCTGATGAACTCGAAGAAGAATGGGAGAGATTCTGGCACAGAATGATCTACGAGTTCTGGGCCTACAAACCGTTTGAAAACAACCCAAGAGCGACCTTAGCTGGAAACTGGACCTACATTGGTGGCTACCGTGTGGGATTTGACGGCTACATTTTCGGCGACCCACGATTCTATTACGAAATCGGGATTCGCAACGTCACGATGTGGGATATCGCAATTTTCGTAGTGTCTCTCGCAGTTGGCGTTGGTTACTACGGGCTAATCGTTGGCGGAGAGGTCTTGGGCTTTGCGATCACAAAGGCCGCTGAGTGGTTTGCTGACTGGCTAGTCGATGACGAAAAAGCTAACGCAATGATTGGCGGTATTTCGGCTGCACTAGGGACGACTGGCGGTTTCTTCTCTTCACAAGCGCAGACTCTCGGCGGTGAGATGGCGGCAGGGTGGCAGAATGTAGGCGGAGTAGCTTCGCAGGGATGGAAGAATGCAGGGGGGGCAATCTCGCAGGGGTGGAAAGACGCCGGTGGTGCCATCTCTCACGGATGGAAAAATGCTGGCGGAGCGATCTCTGGCGGTTGGAAGCGTGCTGGTGGTGCGGTTTCAGGCGGGCTTAAGAACGCAACGATAGGCATTAGCTTGTAGCGGCGATTCAACTCGCGCCGTTAAACGTCGTTGCCGACTCGGCAGTCAACATTCGTGGCTGATCTAGAGCCAACGTGGTGACGATCGTTTCGCAGGTGGGATGTTCTCTAGCGCTTTTGAGATGGGTAACCGAATCGCGGAACAAGATGGCGTTCTAGAGAGGTGCAATAGACCGACGCACTCTCGGGCTTTGGCTTCGTACGTTCGGAATGAAACTCCGATGCAGTCTAAGCCGCGTAGGTGTTGGCGTCCTCTGTACTTAGGCGTCAAATCTCTGTGCATGCGGCGTGACACACTTCCTTTAGTTCGGTGATCGGCCGACAGACAGCGGGTGCATCGACCGAACGCAGATAGGATTCCACATTCGACGCAGTGGTCTTTTCCACCGACTGCAGTGCGGGGAAGTAAAAGTTGCTGTCAATGTGATGGCGCTTTGCGGACTGCGAAGGGCTCCGCTCGTGCGTCAGGACGAACCGTCCCGGTGCACGACCATCAATACCGAGGACACGCCCACATTATGCATTTACGGATTCCTTCCGGCCGGGGGCGTTTGTCGAAGAGTTTTGCCGAGTCGCAGAAAGTTGCTGAACATTGGGGTGCCGTTGATCGACTTTTCTACGGCAATAGCCTGTCGCTGAACAATAGATAAGGCAAGCTTCACTTCAAACGGGTTCTTAAGAGGATCAGGAATGATGCCCCCACCTCTCCCGCAACTTATCATCGTCGCCAGCCAGAGCAACGCCATCGGGAAGAACAGGATGTGCCGGATGGAAGCTGACTTTATGTTATGCAGCACGCTATTCTCCCTGGCATTTGCAGAACGTGACCTAAACTGACACCTCGTGCTGAACACCAGTTGTGCACATGGGCAGGATCTCCTCAGGCAACAGAGGGGAGATGATAACATGCTAGAGTGGCAATACAAAAGCGCGCGACAGCAAACATCGACCGAGAAGTGTGAAGGTGAGGATGCCCAACGCGCGGTCGGGCGGAGCCGGAAGTGCGTGGTGAAAATGCAAACCTATACGGATGAGAATTGACGGCGATGGCTAACAAGACCCTGCACGTACGTCGACATGCGTGACGGCTGAGAAACTGGTAGTATCTGAACGCCATGTGGATGGACAAATCGGGACGATTGAACTGGTATTCCCCTATTCTTAGTCCAGTTTGATCGTTGATATCATGTGCGGGAGCAATTTACTGAAGACCCAAGCAAGCTCGGCATCAGATCTGGAGAGGAAAACCAATCTGCACCATGTAACAAGGAAACTGATCGGTGAGCGATAGGATCGACTTGATTGAAATCTATGAACGAAGAAAGCAGAGCACTCAACAACTAGGTGCCTACACAACGGTCACGGGGCTGCTTTTGGGTGCGATTTCCAGATCACCCAATCTCACTTTTGGACTTCCTGGACTCAAGGACGGTGCAACAAGCGGATACGTCGTAGTTTATGGCCCGCTCGTGATCTTCGGACTCGCGTATTGGTACTACTTACGTCTCACTGGCTGCCTCGCATATCGAGATGCGATCATGGCAAAAGGTGCTCGCAATCAGGACGAATTCTCAGCAGCAGAAACGACACTACTCGCTCCGCCACATTCCACGAACCCTCGTTTCGGCGACGTAGCTTCCTGTATACGGAAGCCATTATCTCCGCATTTTACCCTTTTCTTTGCCCTCTTTTGTATCGGATGGCTGTTGACAGAGTATTTTCAGTTTCGAGATGGAAAGCAGGATACTACTTGGCCATGGGAGATCGTTCTCGGGTCACCATTGGATGCAGAGCTGCGGCCCGAATGGGGACGGGCAGGAATGCATCGACCTCCCCCGGTATATCCACCGTACAACACACTTGCTTACGTTCTCATGATCTCCACCATCTGTTATTGGGTGGTGAACAATTGGTACAATTACAAAGACATCGACTATCGAAATGAATGCCCAGTTCCCAAGGTCAACTCGATGAAGCGATTTATTGCTATCTGCGGACTGATAATTGTAGCAGCGTTAGGGATCGCGTGGGGCGCGGGTTTCTTCAAGAAGCCTAATGCGGTCGCATTCGATGTCCCACCACCATGCACGATGCCCCCAGATGATCTCCTGATCCATTCACAAGTTTCGGTGATCTCATTGCCGCTTTCGATCTCGGAAGAGGAGCTTCAGACGATCTTCGAGTTAAATGTACCAAAGCAGTTCGTTGGCAACGATCATGTTGATCTTCCAGTGGTAACCGACGAACGGCTAGAGTGGTCCTTAACTCGCGCTTCACCCTGCAGAGTTGTGATCGACACCGACGGAGTTCGATTCAGCGTCGACCTAACAGGGTCAGGCAAACTCAGTGCGAAGGCTGCCGTAGTGGACGGATCGGCGGACATTGCCATTGCTGGTAGTCTTTATTTTCGACTATTGCCCGCGATGAACGAAGCATGGGAACTCACCCCGAACGTGACCGTCGAGGAATACAGATTGGCACAGGCCGAGGTGCCAATCAGGATTCTCGGTCAGAAGATTACGAGTATAGGCATTGAGAACCTGATCAAGACCGGCATCGACGAGAACAAAGATCAGTGGGTGGAATCGATCAATCGTGAAATTGCTGAGGCTCTGAATCTGCGTCAATTTGTTGAGCAAGCTTGGCATCAGTTGCATATGGTGACCAAGGTCGCGAACATTGGAGCCGACGACCAAATTGGGGTATGGGTAGTAATCAGTCCGCGAGCCATTGCTTTCAGAGCATTAGACTATTCGCGTAACGGTAGAATAAGAGCGGGATTTTCGATTTATGGGAACGTGTCATCAAGAATCTCGACGAATGTCCCTCCGTCACCCACTGTACAGCCCTTACCAACACTCAAAATCAGCAACGAGATTCCGACTGGATTTGAGATTCGAGTCCCAGCCTGGATAGGTTTCGACGCTCTCAACGCGGCTGTTGACTCACATGTTCAAGGAAAGACTTTCTCATCCAGCGATGGACGAGTTGATGTCATGATTGAAGATGCACTAGTCGTGGGAAGAGGTGTCGAGTTCTTCATCAAAGGCAAAGTAGTGGGGCGTTACGAGCAATATGAGGCGGGAGGCACTCTTTATTTTGTCGGTGAAATCGCGCTGGATAAGGATTCGCAACAACTTCGTGTCGTTGATCTGCGATACACCGTTGAAACGAAGGACGTCGTAGTGAAAATGGCTGATTGGTTGCTCAACGAGTCATTGGCTGAAGAGCTACAGGAATTGCTAGTGGTGGACTTGACGGACGAGTTAGAGCAAGCAATTCGCTTAGCGAACGACGAACTGCAACAGCTGATTGCAGAGATCCCGAAGGAGATCGATCCAGAGATCCAGCTGGACTCGCTTGAGGTAGACCAGGTTGTGATTGCTCATGGCGCCCTGTTCGCAATTCTCATTGGGAAGGGAACCATGTCCGCAACGGTCCGCAAGACAAGTTAAGGATGTATGTCCGTAATTAATGCATTCAGGAGAAAGAGGCGAAGGGATGCAGTGACGGCTTTCCTGATAGCCGTCGTGTGTAGTCGTGATGCCGCTATCCTCGACTGCCTCCGGCTGGTGATGTGAGATCTCGAAAACGCACTTGCACACACACGACGAACCGATCTGAGTTTTGAAAGCGGTGTGCCGAAATGGTATGGGTGCATTGTCGCCGTGCCTCTTATCCTACGGGTGTTCACGGCTGCATCAACTTCAACCTGCTTGAGCCAATGGGCGATTTCACCGCCGCGAGTTGGCGGTGCCGCCAACTTACGAAGGACACGCCCACCTTACACAGTTCCATTCTGACCACGCGGGACAGAAATTTCGGCGATGCCTTGCACCCCCACTATGCTGCAATTCTACCGTCAGGCGGAATCTGCCTCGGTGTGCCGGACCACAACAAGATGAGAGCGCGCAATTCGGCTGCTCAAGATAAAGCCACACGAGGGCGCGCAACATAGCGAGAGAGAACGGAGCGGGTGGGGCCACCGACGCGCGACCGTAATTAGTGATTGAATTCAAAGTCGCGATCGTCAGGGTTCCCGTCACCGCGGTGCCCAAAATCGAAGTCGGCCGTTTCTGTAAGAATCGGAATGAGGTCGGTTCCTTCGACGAGTGCTCTCGCGCGAAATCGCCCATTCCATTTCGGGTCACCGTCAGATGACGTGTACTTAACGTGAAGCCGGTAGCTAAACCGATCTGCGACGGGAAACCGCGAACCTTCTGGGATGGGTATCGTGAAGCTCCTCCAGTGCGGCTTCTGGTCGCTCGGGTCCGGCCATACCTCACCGCCTCCGACTGCAATACTCGCTAGCTGGTGGCCGTCACTCTTGCGCTGGATACTGTATTGGAACGTAATCTCACTGTCCTTGTCATCCCAAGTCGTTCCAACAGACAGCTCGATTTCAGTAATCTTCTTCGGCGGAGGCGGTGGATCGGATTTCACAATTGCAACATGTGACGGTGCCGCATAGCCATTGAACACGAGACGTGCATCATGGTGCGTCAACGGCAAGCCACTGCTACTAACATTTACTACAACAGCATACTGGCCTTGATATGAAACGAATACTTCGGGAACAGGCCGCTTTTCCGCTTTGGTGTTCTCAACATCAACACTGTACTTCGTCGTGTCACCTGCAGCGACATCAAGATTCCATCCGACAATCAGCACAGTCGTACGTGCCGTATTTCTGAAGTCAATACTTGGCGATTGGAAATTGGAAAGAACAGGAATCCGCGCAGGCATCGGCTGCCCGGTTATTCCAGCCTTGAGCGCTTGCAAGTCTTCGATCACGCGCTGGCGGACAAAGTCCGCCGATCCTTCAAAGCTAAGCTGTGCAACTTGGCCGGACGTGTGAATGAGATCCTCAACTTGCCGTTTGTACACTTCGTTGTCCAACTTCGTCTTGAGGTCGGCGAGAATGATTTTCAGCTCATCGAACGTTTTTGCGCCCTTCTGCAATTCCTTAACTGCTCCTTCAAGCGATGTGGCCGCCCGATTGGCCGTATCGCCACAGCCGACGAACGCGGCAAGCACCATCAAACAGGTGAACCATCGTAGTGTTGCTTTCACGTTGATCTCCAAAACAGAGACATCGGGCGAATGGGAAGGCAAGCGCACGAAATGAACCTTGAACGCAAGGCCACCTGCATGCGCTACTAACCGTGGCCTGAGCGGCCATGGCCATCGTACCACCCTAACCAGGGGCAAGAAGCCACCCGACATTAGAGCCAATCCGCAACCGAAAATCAATCAGATGGACCCTCTGAGCCAACGTCGCTATTCATAGTTGCTTCGCTCTGTGCTTTCGCGAACATGACGAACCGACCTTGCTCGTGGAATACCCTGATTCGTAGAGTCGAGTTTGGCGAGCAAAATAGACATGTGGGCACGGACGCACACTTTTGCCTTACGCTTTTCAAGACGTGCTGCGCAGGATTCCGTGTCAGTTGCGGAAAACAACAACCCTAAGAACCACTGTTTTCGGAGAAAGAAAAAGGGACGCGGGTTGATAACCCGCCGCTTAGTGCATGACTTGACACAACCTTTCGCTCGCTGTCACGACATGTCTTTCATTGTCCCACTCGGAAATCGAACCCGCGTCCAGTCACCTCATGGCACAATCTGTCGTACGATGTCTTTATGTGTCGCCGCTTGACACCTCAACCTGAAAGGCAAGAACTCCCGTGGCAAGTGTATTCAAGCAACAAGTAGTCCGGTACGTCGATTCGAATGGAAAGCGGGTCTCCAAGGACCATGAGGGCGCGACTCGAATTCGAGAGAAAAGCCGCAAATGGTACGGCGAGTACCAAGACGCAAACGGAAAGACAAGACGAGTTGCACTGGCCACAGATAGATCCGCTTCTCAAGCGATGCTTAACAACATCGTTCGTATGGTAGAACGTCGAAAGTCCGGCATTGCAGATCCGTATGAGGAGCACGCGAAGCGTCCATTGACGAACCACATCTCCGACTATCGAGCCTATCTCTCGGCTAAAGACAACACTGTCTCGCACGTCGATCAGACTATTGGTAGGATCACTCGCCTGGGCGAGGCATGCAATTTTTCCCATGCGTCCCAAATCGATAGCTCGGCAGTTGCTTGTTGGCTCGCTGAGCAAAGGGCGACATCAGATCGCTTCTCTGCCCAGACCAGCAACTTCTATCTCGATGCGTTTAAGTATTTTTGTGAGTGGATGGTCCGTCACGATCGGATACCTAAGAACCCACTGGCCAACCTGTGTCGCATCCGCGTCGATTCGGACCGGCGCCACGATCGACGAGCGCTTCGAGACGATGAGTTTGCGCGGCTAATCGCTGCAGCAGAGCGTGGCCCAATTGTCGAGGGCGTTGGCGGACAGGATCGTGCCATGCTGTACATTCTTGCTGCATGGACCGGGTTTCGTCGCCGAGAACTCAGCTCTGTTTGTCGCTCATCGCTTGATTTGGAGGCCGGAACGATTACGGTCGCTGCGAGCTATAGCAAGCGGCGACAGCGTGATACTATTCCTCTTCACCCGTGGGTTATGACACGCCTGAAGGGCTGGCTTGCGACCAAGCGAAACGTATCCAACGACGAGCCGCTTTTTTCCTTGCGGACCGCGAAAGGCCACTATCGCAAGACAGCTAAGATGATGAAGAAGGATCTAGAAGCGGCACGGGGCGCATGGATTAGCGAAGCGGCAAGTGAAGACGAGTTGAACCGCAGGAGAATTTCAGACTTCCTCGCCTACAGAAACTCAACTGGCGATTTTGCCGACTTCCACGCGAACCGGCATACCTTCATCAGTCTGCTTGCTCGTGAAGGAGTGCCTCTGGCTGTCGCGCAAAAGCTGGCAAGGCATTCTGATCCAAGATTGACGGCAAATCGATATACTCACCTTGAATTGCGAGACGAAGAAGCTGCTATCTGCGGTTTGCCAGCCCCAGTAATCGCGGAGAATATGTCTCATGCCAGTAAACCCGCGGCGCCGGATGTCGAAGCCGTGGTTACAGGTATGGTTACAGGAACGACTGTCGTTTGCTGTCCTCCACTGACATCGGATGGCGATAGGACATCTATCGATGATCCTATTGAGATCAAAGATAAACCCCTGCCCAGGCAGGGGTTTGGCACCGATTGTCATCGGATGTCGTCGAACGACGAAGTACACCCCAGAGGATTCGAACCTCTAACCTTCGGTTCCGTAGACCGATGCTCTATCCAATTGAGCTAGGGGTGCGTAGCTGTTTTATAGCAAGGGGTTAGCGTGTCTGCAATAACGCCTCGCGGCAGCTTTACGGTAGGTTTTGTCGTTCGGTTTGGACTCCGTTTGCTTTTGGCCGGGCGGCATCGGAAACACACCATTGTTCCGGATGCCATGATCGCCATCGGACTCCTCGAAAGGAACGATTAGCGGGTGGAGGACGTATTCACCGCGCCGCTGCAATGCTCGCCCCTCACCATTAGGAGGGGGGACGACGGGGAATTGTTCACCGTCGGATAAAGTGTTCGATTAGGCCGGGTCCATGGGGGCTCCTGTCGCGCGCGGCGGGACTCAGAGCCTGACCGGCAAGTCTGGTTCCCCGGGATTTCGCTCCGCCAGGTCGATTCTGAATCCCAGCCTCAGCGGCTTGGAGACGGCTGCCTCGTCGGCTAGCCTAGAGTCAGTTTCAATACCGGTTTCGTAGCCGAGATGGTTGGTTGATGTTTCGAGGCGCGGAGTGCGAAGCAGGCGAGTCCACGGGATTCGTCGATGAAAACCGACAAAGCAGTCGGGGCAGCAGCTGAGAATCGAAGCCGAAACAAGGAATAGAAACTGGCCCTAGTACGTGAACGGTTCTGACATTTATTACTGCTTGAGAATACAGCCATCGTGAGAACAATGACTATGAAGTCCTACCTGCTTGCAGCTTTCGTAACCCTGTATGTTTGCTCGATTGCTCTTGCGGAAGAGCAGAAGGTTGACACGTCCCCCTTGCCCTTTGGTGGCGAGGAGGTTTTTCGTGACGTGGAGTGGACAGGTTGGGATTCCGGCGAGGATGAGGGACTCGTGAAGCCGCTGCGTCCGATTCTGGTTACGAATGCAGGCGACGGATCAAATCGCACCTTTGTTGCGACTCAGCGTGGGTTGGTTCATATCATCCCCGAATCGGGTGAGGGTGGCACCGAGCTGTTCCTCGATATCGAGGATCGCGTCGCGTACAACGACAAGACCAATGAAGAAGGCTTCCTCGGAATGGCCTTCCATCCCAACTATCGTGACACCGGCGAGGTGTTTGTCTATTACACCAACAAGAGCGACCCGCACCAGAATGTCATTTCCCGTTTCCATGTCGACCCGGACAATCCAAACCGAGTCCTGGCCGATAGCGAAGAACAACTGCTTGTGTTGGACAAACCGTTCTGGAATCACGACGGCGGTACCTTGTGCTTTGGTCCTGATGGGTATCTGTACATCGCGATTGGCGACGGCGGGCTGGCGAGAGACCCATTTAAGAATGGCCAGAACTTGAAGACCCTCCTGGGCTCTATCCTGCGGATCGACGTGGACAAGAAGCAGGATGGAAAGAACTACGCCATTCCTACGGATAATCCGTTTGTCGGTCGCGAAGACGCCCTCGACGAGATCTATGCCTATGGACTTCGCAATGTGTGGCGGATGTCGTTCGACCCGGCCACCGGCACCCTGTGGGCGGCAGACGTTGGACAAGATCTGTGGGAAGAGATCGATCTTATTGAAAAGGGCGGCAACTATGGCTGGAACGTTCGCGAGGCAATGCATCCTTTCGGCGAAGAAGGTGTCGGCCCAAGTCCTGAGCTGAAAGAGCCAATTTGGGAGTACTCTCACGACGTTGGTAAATCGATCACAGGCGGCGTGGTATATCGTGGGAAAGCAATGCCCGAGTTGGAGGGTGCCTATCTCTACGCCGACTACGTCACCATGAAGCTGTGGGCTCTTTGGTACGATGCCGAGACAGGCACCGTGATTGCGAACCGTGAGCTGAAATCGCCAGGCGAGCCGATCCTGACGTTTGGCGAAGACGAAGCGGGCGAAGTTTACTTCACCACCGTCACTCCTACCCGAGGCGCGGTCTATCGAATCGCTCCTGCAAGCCCCTAGTACGCTCCACCGTGGAACGACGAGCTTCAGATGTAAGAAGTCACGCCGCTTGAGACGCTGCCGATGCACAGGTGCGCCGTTCGCATGCGAATTCCTCGATGCTCACCGATATCGGTGAGCGCGCTTCTCGCATTCATTGGAGTGGCCAGCACAGGATTCCTGCACGCCGAAGCAGACGAAGCAGCACCGTATGGTCTCGATAAGCGAGTGCCGTGGACGACATCCCGAGTGGTTGGCTCGCCGGACCCTCCCCTGCCCTATACCGCCAAAAAGGTATTCAGCGAGATCATGCTCGAGGCACCGCTCTTCGCGGTTGCCGAACCGGGCAGTGACAGGCTGTGGGTGATCGAACGCGGCGGTGAACAGGACAACCCATCGAAAATCCTGGCATTTGTCGACGATCCAGGCTCGCAGTCCACAGAACCGATTCTGCAAATCGAGCAGCGGCTTGTCTATAGCGTGACGTTTCATCCGCGTTACGAAGACAACCGATTCGTCTACGTCTTCAGCAATGGCCCCAACGGAGATCCTGATCGGACGAACCGGGTTTCGCGATATGTCGTCGAGCGCCGTGGAACGAAAGCCTGCGACCCCGAATCGGAACAGATCATCATCGAATGGAAATCCGCAGGCCACGATGGGGGTGACCTCGTGTTCGGACACGATGGAATGCTGTACATCACTAGTGGCGATGGCACTTCCGACTCCGACACCTCGGTCACGGGCCAAGACATTAGCGACCTATTGGGCGGCGTCCTGCGAATCGACGTGGATCATCCCGATGAGGACGCCGGGTACTCGATTCCTAGCGACAATCCCTTTGTCGGTCTAGAGAATGCTCGGGGCGAAAACTGGGCCCTCGGGTTGCGCAATCCGTGGCGGATGTGTATCGACAAGCAGACCGGACAGATCTGGGTCGGCAACAATGGCCAAGACCTGTGGGAAACCGCACACCTCCTGCAGCGAGGAGGGAACTACGGTTGGAGCGTCTATGAAGGCAGCCATCCCTTCTACCTCAACCGCCAGCGTGGCCCCACGCCGGTCGTTCCGCCAACCGTTGAGCATCACCACATCGAAGCACGGTCGCTAACCGGCGGAGTTGTGTATTACGGCAACTCACTCCCACAGCTCAACGGGGCTTATGTATACGGGGATTATTCGACAGGAAAGCTCTGGGGGGCACGTCATGATGGCAATCAGCTCACCTGGCATCGTGAGCTTGCTGACACCTCGCTGCAGATTGCAGGGTTCGCCGTCGGTCACCGTGATGAATTGTTGGTCGTCGACCACGCCGGTGGATTGTTTGAACTGGTGCAAAACGATGCGCAGCCGCGGGTGCACCCCTTTCCGCGAACGTTGAGTGAGACGGGGCTCTTTCTCTCGGTTAAAGACCACGAATTGCACCCGGGCGTGATCCCTTACTCCGTCAATTCGCCAGGCTGGATGGACGGCGCACGAGCCCAGCGGTTCGTTGCATTGCCCGGCGATAGTCAAATCGACAATCCGTCGCTCGAGAACGCACGGCCCCGCTCTTGGCCACTTCCTGAAGGAAGCGTACTGGTACAAACGCTCGAAACCGATGGCGAAACTGAAAGGGAAGCGACCTACCGAATTGAAACGCGGCTGCTGACGCGACAACAAGGAGAATGGTTCGGATACTCTTACCGCTGGAATGATGATCAAACCGACGCCACGCTTGTCTCCACTGAGGGGGAGACAATGCTGTTGCCCGAGGGAACCAGCCTTGGCGGGCAAACGTGGAGGTTCCCCAGTCGCGCTGAATGCATGTCTTGCCATAGTCGGGCAGCCAATTTCGTGCTTGGCTTCGGCGCTGTGCAACTGAATCGAGAACACGACTACGGAGACACTGTGGACAACCAACTGCGAACGCTCTCACACATTGGGCTGCTTAAGATGCCCGTTAGCGAGCCTATCCCCGAGATGTTCCAACTTGTCGATCCGTACGACGAGACACAGGATCTAAACGCCCGGGCGCGATCGTATCTGCACACCAACTGCTCGGTCTGCCATGTGGCCGCGGGCGGTGGCAATGCCAGGATGGAGCTTCAGGCCTTCACCGAGACAGCCGAGATGCAGTTGATTTCCGCACGGCCGCAACACGCCACATTCAACATCGACAACGCGATGCTCGTCGCTCCCGGCAAGCCGGAACACTCGGTGCTGATGCAACGTCTTCAACTTCGCGGTCGCGGACAGATGCCGCCGTTGGTCAGTACGGTGGTCGACCATCAAGCAGTAAAACTGATGCACGACTGGATCGCTGCCATGCAGCCCGAGCGGGAGTTTGTTCATGACTGGAAGCTTCCTGAGTTGGAAACGCATCTCGATACCATCACGCAGGATCGTTCGTTTGAAGCAGGGAAGAACGCGTTCACCGTGGTCGGCTGCGTTCAGTGCCATCGCTTCGGCGGTGAAGGGAGCGGGATCGGTCCCGACTTGACGGGGATCAGTCGTCGCTTGAAGCCAAAAGAGTTGCTCGAATCGCTCGTTGAGCCTTCCAAGAAGGTGGCCCCGGAATATGCCACCGCGGTGATTGCAACCACCGACGGCCTCATAGTCGAAGGGCGCATTGAGCTGGAGACAGAGACCACGGTGACTCTACGCGAAGGTGGCGCCCTGGCCGAACCTCGCATCATTCAGAAGTCGGACATCGAAGAACGAGCCCTCAGTCCGAAGTCCAGTATGCCGGCGGGGATCCTCAACACGCTGAGCCAGGAGGAAGTGCTCAATCTCTTGGCCTACCTCATCGCCGACGGTCAGGCAGACCATCCGGTGTTCGAGACTGCTTCGCCCTGAATTCCACCTACTACAACGAGCGAATGTGAAATCCACCGTCGACGTTGAAGCGCTCGCCGGTGCTAAAGGGAAAGTAACCGTCGACAATCGCCCTCACCGCTCGGGCAACGTCTTCCGTACATCCCCAGCGGCGAATTGGCGTTAATCCCTGCTCGATTCGCTCGTCGTACTTTTCGCGCACGGGTGCGGTCATATCGCTTTCGATAATCCCGGGACAAATTTCAAACACACCGATTTTTTCGTTGGCCAAGCGGGCAGCGAACAGTTGTGTCATCATCTCTAGCGCCGCCTTGGTCATGCAATAATCGGCCCGATTCGTGCTGACGGCGTAGGCGGAAATTGATGAGATATTGATGATCTGCCCCTCGGGAATCGTATTCTTCTCGATGAGGTCAACTATTACCTGGGCAACACGTTGCGACAAGAAGAATGGTCCCTTGAGATTGGTGTCGAACACGCGATCCCAACTCGCTTCAGTAGCTTCCAACAAATCGTTTCGACCCTGCGATGTGATCCCGGCGTTGTTAACCAAAACATCGATGCGACCAAATGTTTCGAGCGTTGTGTCGACCAGGCGCTGGCGATCTTCGGTGTTGCCGACATCACCGCCAACCGATAACGCAACTCCGCCCGCCTCTGAGATCGATTCGACAACCGCCTCGGCAGCGTCGGGGCGTGTGGCGTAGTTCACTACCGTGCGAAACCCGGCCGCGGCCAGCTCTTCGGAGATTGCACGACCAATCCCGCGCGAGCCGCCTGTAACGATTGCCACTCGCTGATTGTCCATAGTTGCTTTGCTCTGCAATTCTTCGTGGAAAGCAATCCAGATGATTCGCTAAACTTCCAAGAGCTTTCCCAGGGCTTCCATTCCGGTCATGCCGATCTCGATGCCGATCTGCTTGGCTGGCTCGCTGGCATCGACGATCTTGGCTTCGAACAAATCCTCCGGTTCGCAAAGCGGATTCTCGGGCGTTCCTTTGGCGATAGCAACGACGATGCCGAATTCACCCGCGACATGCACGTCGTAGATACCGCAGCCGATGAAGCCACGATCGGTGTGAATTGCACAGTATTGACCCGTTGGCCAGCGAAAACTGCTGCCGACCGCAGTGCCATGCGACGTTTCGATCAGTCGATTGTTTTCTTTGAGTTGTCCCAGGGTTTGCATGGGGAGTGCTCCCAGTTACTTGGTTGATCAAACGGGCGCGAACACCGTCTGAATTTTGGGTACACAGCGACTGGCTCTCACGCCCAAATTCGTTTGCATCGAATGAGCAGCGAATCCCGAATCGCATCTTCGCGAAGGTGTCGAATGGCCTTGTAGCCGGGGTCTTCGACAAATTCCATGAATGCTTGCTGGCTCGGCCACTCGACAAAGAATACCAGATCGGCGTCGAATTCTCCGATCACATTCGCTTCCGGCACATACGCCGCGTCCGTCTTGCCGCCGTATTTCTGCACAAAGGGCCCCGCTGCGCGCAGGTACTCCTTGTACATCGCCGCCCCGCCATCTGGCTTGAACCACAACACATTGAGCATGAAAAAGCGGTCGTTATCGGGAGTTTCCATATTCATCAATCCTCATCAGTTGGTCGCACATTCACAGAAGCACTCTTGAGGCCTCTCGTTACTGCTGTAGAGAGGGCATAGAACAGAAAGCCGGCCCCAGACAACTATGGCCGATTTTGCTGAAATGGTCCCCAACGAGCGTTTTCCTTCATAACGAACGCCGATCCTGCGTTCAACTCATCGATTGTGGGGTTCTGCGACCAGATCTCTGCGACAGGGACAATCGAAAGCCTCCCGCACCAGTCAATTGCAGATTTTCTTGCGAAACACCCGCGATTCGCACTACAATCCGGTGAAATAACTCCCTCCCAAGATACAACTCTCCCCCCAACCAACCACGCGCTTGCTGCGGGATCTCTCTCAGCAACCGCCCCACCGCAAGTAGCTTCCCCAAAGAGGTACGGGTCATGCTGAAAGCAACCGGAACTCGATTCGACTATTGCGACGGGATTCAACGGCGAGACTTCCTGCGTGCCGGGTTCCTCGGGCTGGGTGGCCTGTCGTTGGCTGACCTTCTACGGACTCAGGCCCAGGCCGCGGCCAACGGTCGCCCTACCCCGAAACGTTCGGTCATTTTCATCGAGTTGGCCGGCGGCCCGACGCAATTTGAGACCTACGACCCCAAACCGGAGGCCCCGGCCGAGTATCGGGGCCCGTTGGGAACCATTCAGACTGCCCTAAGCGGAGTTCGCTTCAGCGAAATGATGGTCGAGCAGGCCAAAATCGCCGACCGGTTGGCGGTGATTCGGTCGATGCACCACAACTCGGGAAGCCATCAAACCTCCAGCCACCTCACACAAACCGGATATTATCTTCGAGACCGGCAGAATCGAGATAACGAACTTCCTTGCATTGGCTCGATCGTCGACCATGTTCAAGGCCCGAATGCCAAGGGCGTGCCCGGTTACGTGGCCATCCCACGAATCATGCGCTACGGGCAGGCCGCGTTTCTCGGCAAGGGCCACAACCCCTTCGAAACGGGCGGCGATCCGAACAAGAAGGACTTCAAGGTCCAAAACCTGGACCTCGTCGGAAATCTCGATCTCGACCGATTAGACGACCGGCGAGCGCTGCTGTCTTCATTCGACGAGTCACGCAGGGTGATCGACAACCGCGGAGTTGGCGACGCACTCGACTCGTTCACCCGGGATGCATTCGAATTGGTAACCGGGGATCGCGCCCGCATGGCTTTCGACATCGCACAAGAGCCAGATGCCCTACGCGATCGATACGGCCGACATACCGTCGGGCAAAGCCTGCTGCTGGCACGTAGATTGATTGAGGCGGGTGTGGCCTTTGTCTCGGTGCGTGTGGGTGGCTGGGATGACCATAACAAGCTCGTGCAACGCATGAAGACCAAGGCCCCCCAATTCGATCGTGGCGTGGCCGCCTTGATTGACGATCTATACGAGCGAGGGATGGAGCGAGACGTTCTGGTCGTCGCCATGGGAGAATTTGGACGCACTCCCCGATTCAATCGCAATGCCGGACGCGATCACTGGGGATCGTTAATGAGCGTGATGATGGCCGGTGGAGGGCTCAACGTCGGGCAAATCGTCGGCAGTTCGAACAGTCGCGGCGAGATCCCCCTCGACAACCCATATCGTCCCGAACACGTGCTGGCAACCGCCTACCGTCACCTGGGAATTGATACGGAAGCAACGTTCACCGATCACGCCGGTCGTCCGCGGTATGTGCTGGAACAACGCGACGTAGTACGCGAACTCGTTTAGTTCTCGCACCGCGCAAAAAAACGAGCGCATCTGCGGAATTCACAGATGCGCTCGCGATTGCGATCAAGTTGGTCAATCTCGAACAACTAAGCCCGACGGCGTCGGAAACCAAAATAGGCACAGCCAATCATTCCGACGAGCGCCAATGTCATGGACGAGGGCTCGGGAACAATCGCCGTGGCCACAAGCTGGCCACTGAAGTTGAGATCCAGGTCGAGTAAATCGGCCGGAATACCAAGATCCGGCAGCGTGATGTCAACCGGTAGTTCCAACGTGGATGCGCCTGTCACCGGGTTGTAACTCACCGAGCCCGGGTCCGTTGCACCGTTGGGCAATGTCAAAATATCCGGAATAGCGCTGAGGTCGAGGCGAGTGCCGATTCCCAGGCCAACTTCGGTGGTGAAGATGTTGCCATCGGGATTTCCGTCAACGGATAGTCCAAGATCGGGTACCGCAAGGACCAGTGCATTCAAGGCAGCAAGCGTGGCAACATAAGAGCCAATGTTGTCTTGTCGGAAGATTAAAGATCCCGACAGATCAAGAAACCCGGAAGCCAATCCCAATTGCACTCCGGAGCCGATGCCGCCAGAGGCATCGAATTCTCCATTGGCATCAATTCCCTTTTCGGTCTCAAGCAACGCCATCGTAATGTCCCAGGTGACTTCACGCAGGGCGATGTCCATTTGCACCGAATCGAGCACACCCAGATCAATTTCGCCGATTGGGTCAGGCAAGGGAATCGAGGGTAGATCGATATCGATGGGTGCATTCAGAATCAGACCATAGTTGGCCGGATCCGAACCTCCACCGCCACCGATTCCGGGCGAGACTCCCAACTGGATATTGAAGAGGCCTCGCAGCGTGTCCGCAGCAGCGGCACTTCCGCCGGGGAATGTGATACTTCCGCCAGGTCCAGGACCAGCAGGAAAGTCAGCGACCATCGTGCCCATGTACCTCGTGGGCGTGTTCGCATGCTGTTCTTCTACGTTTAAGACACCACCGAGTACGCTGCCATCCGCTGTCAGATTCAATTGGCTCTGACTTTGAATGATACTGTACGTGTAAGGTCCGGCAATCGCGGGGACCGTCGTGGCAACCGCCACAACAACTGCCAATATGCCGACCGCGGGAATATAAGACCTACGGATCATTAGCGTACTCCTAGTATTGGTATGAGGACGGAACCTGGGCTCAGTCCTAAATTTGGAGGGAGGGCAACCTGTTCCGGTTACGTAACCTGCCCCAGCAATTTTCCGATCATAACTGAAATTTCGCTCTTGTTAAGCTAGAAATCGGAAAAAACGCCTCTCTTTAGGTGAGTCTGATCCCCTGCCGGAAACCGAAGCCGCACAATTTTCCACCCGTCCACTGCACATTACTTGGCGGCAGAAATCTGGTCAGCCGGTTGCTCAGGCGGCTCGAACGTGGCGACGGCCTTCCCGTCTGCCTTATTCCACACTCGCAGAACGCTATCAGCCCCACCGCCAACCACGAGATTCCCGTCCCCGGTGACGTCGACCGAGTACATGTAGTCCGTCCCCCCCCCAAAGTTACGGATATTCTTGCCGTCACCAACGGTGTGCAGCCTGACGCTTTTGTCGGCCGCACTGGTTAACGTTTCGCCCAATTTACCGGCGAAGGTGATCGATGTGGCCTGCTTGCCAAATCCGCCAATAGTCCGCTGCTGCTCGCCGCTTTCGAAATTCCAGATCTTAACGACATTGTCGGCCCCGCAACTCGCCAGAACCGTGCCGTCCCATTGCCAGGCAACCCCGAGCACATGGTGTGTGTGGCCTTCGTAGGATCGAATCGCGTCTCGCGATTGCACGTCAAACACCTTTACGAACTTGTCGGCGCTCGATGTTGCCAGATAACGGCTGTCGGCTGAAAAAGCGACGCCGAAGACCGTGTCGCTGTGCGCGTCGACAAAATCGTGTCGCAGGCTGCCGTCCGCAACATTCCACAACTTCAATTCACCCGTCCGAGAAGGCTCGCCTCCACCGGTTACCAGCAGGCTTCCGTCCGGGCTGAAATCAAGTGCCAGCACCCGATCGGCCAAGGGTGACGTGTCGAGCGTCGTTGGTGCATCCAGCGGGGGACCAATCTGTCCGCTGAGGGTCCACGGCGAGGTGAGATTCCAGGTTTGAATCTTCTTGTCTTCCGAGATCGACACGAGCCGGCTTGGATCGAGATAGCGCAATCCGTGCACCGACCCCGTGTGCCCTGTAAAAGCACCGGTTGGATTTCCGTTGTCCGCTCTGTAAGTCTGCACCAGTCCGTTGTCACCCGCCACAGCAAGTTGCAAACCATCGGTGGAAAATACCAAGGTCCGAATGATAGTTTCCCCGGCGGCAGCTTGTTCGTTGGCTTTGGTTAACAATTCTGTTTGCGATGCGAGAAATGCTCCCGTCTCCGCGGACTTTTCATTGGCCGACTCACGGGCCCGCTCGGCTCTCGCTTGCGCGGCATCGGCGTCGGAGGCAGCCCGCTCGGCAGCCGTTTTCTTATTCGTTGCATCGGTAAGGGTTTTCTGTGTCTCTTCCGCAGCCTTGGTGGCGGCGGCCAATTCTTCTTCTGCCTTCTTTGCCGCGGCGGCGGTCTCGGTGACTTGAACCTCCGCGGCCTTTTGATTCTTCACGGCTTCTTCGGCAGCCGCCTTACGCTCTGCGGCCAGTTTCTCTGCGGCCTGTCGGGATGCTTCTGCCGGTACGATCAAAGCCTTCACTCCTTCGAAGGTCTTGGTCGCTGAGTCCAGAATGGTGGCAAGCTGTTGATCGTCGGGAGCCGCACCGGCCGACGCCTTCGCTTTTTCAACCGCGGTTGTGGCCGACTGAAGTGCGGCAGTTAGTTGATCGTGAGCGGCCACTGCGGCTGTGGCAGTCTCGGTGGCCTCCGCGGCGTGCTTCATGGCCAGCGTCACAACTCCATCGGCGGCAGTTTTCGCTTCGGCAGCTTTCTTTGCGGCGGCGCCGGTATCTGCCGCAAGCTTTTCGGCAGCAACCTTTGCGGCTTTGGAGTTTGCGTCACCCTGCTGTGCGGACTCGGCAGCCGCGATGGCCGCTTCGAGTTCCGTCTTGGCTTTTGCTACGGCCGCTACCCGTTCTTCGACCGTCTTAACAGATGTGGTAGCCTTTTCCTTCGCTGCATCGTCTTTTGTCTTGGCCACGGCAACCAAAGAGGTAAAGCGAGCCTGTTCACGGTTCGCCTTTTGATCGCCACGTATTTCGCCCAGAGCAGCGCCATCCGCGGTGTTCCACAGCCGGACCGACTTGTCCTCTCCGGCCGTTGCCAAATGGGTGCCATCGGCAGAGATAGCCGCCGCCGTGATGGTTGCCCCGTGCTTGTATTCCTTCACCAAGTTTCCAGCGATCAGATCCCACTGCTGAGCAACACCCTCTTTGTTTGCGGCGACAACTTGCAGCCCCTCCACAGCCACCGGGATGACCGAGGTCACATTTGCCGAAGGTAGTGCAACCACGTGCGATGCCAAGAGCGGCCACTGCATGAAACTGTGTCCTTGAGCGCCCGTGATAACCGCAGGTACCTCGCCACTCATGCCCGCCACAAACTCGACCGGCCCCTGATGTTGCGAGAAGGCTTGTGTTGCGACGCCGGTAGCCGTGTTAAACACCAGTACCTGCCCGTCGGCGGACCCGGCAACCAATTGCTGTGGTGTTACGAACGCGACACTCGTCGCCGGGGCCTGGAACCCTGAGAGTGTTGCTTGTGCCGCTGGTTGCCCATCCGCGGTATTCCACAACCGTACTTGTTGATCTTGCCCGACTGATGCCAGCACCGCACCATCGGGGCTCATGGCAATTGCATTCACTCCGCCAGCACTTTTGATGGTGTAGCGAACTTCACCGCCCTCGGCAGACAGAGCCCGTAACGTTGCATTGGTCGCTGCAACAATTGTTGCGGCATCGTTGCTGGCCACCAGGGAAGTAATTTCCGCAGCAGCATCGGCGGATGCGACTCCTTCGACCAGCACGGCGGGTGGTTCCATGACATCGGGGTTCCAAAGGACGATTTGCCCCCGCGTGTCGCCAACGGCGAATCTTCGACTGCCCGCCAATGAACAGGCAGCCGCGGGGATTCTATCAGGAAGCTCCACGCTGCTTGTCATGCCCCACTCACCGGGCGCCCACAGCTTGAGTTGATGATCTTCCGAGGCGGTCATTAACTCCCCCGAGTCTGCGCGAAACGCCAAGGCCGTGATCGCCCCTTCATGGGCTTTCCACGATTTCAGTGCACTGCCTTCGCCGAGCGAAAGCACACGTACCGTTCCGTCCATATGCCCCATGGCCAGCCATTTTCCGTCAGGGCTTGCCGTAGCAACAGAGAAGTACGTGGCGGCCAAGAGCTGGCGGACGCCCATGGTGGGTAAAGACAACGCCCTCAGCTTTGCATCTCCGCCAGCAGCAACAATGTGTTTACCATGGCTGGCAACCGCCATGCTCGAAATAGGAGCCGGCGTATCGATTCGTGATTTCAGACGGCCATCGCCTGCGTTCCACAGACGTAGCGAACCGTCTGCGGACGCTGTGACAATCGTCTGCCCGTCTTCAACAAACCCAACACCAACCGGATGGTCACCAGTTCCAACCAGCTCGATCGTTTGTGGTGACTCTCCAAGCGTTAGCAGGCGGACGTGCCCCTGAACGTCCGCCGTAACTAAGCGCTTCCCATCGGTGCTCATTGCTGTTAGCCGCGGAGTGTAACCCAACTCCAGTGGTGCCGCAGAGACGGGGTTTTCTGGTCGTTGCCAAAGCTTGACCACGCGATACCCGCCAGAGGCCAGCGTCCTACCGTCGGGACTGAACGCCAGCGACTGCACAATGTCCAGATGCGCAACACCCGCGTTTTTGTATAGCCCCGCGGCCATCAAATTCGGGTCGGTCAATCGATCGACGAGCTGCCCGCTTTGAATGTGATACACGAAAATCTGGTTGGCCCGACCGCACGCCGCGTATTGCCCGTCGGGGCTTACCGCCACCGAGTAGATGGGGTTGATCCCCGCGGGGAGCGGCTGCCACGCCAATGGAGCTGATTGTCCAGCGACCTCACCTTTAGCGCCCTGATCGATCCACAACTTGATCAGGCCCAGTTCTTGAGGTGTAAACGGAGGCGCACCGACGTCGTTGTCCTCCGGCGGCATCATCGGCTCTTCACGCCCCGTGGCAACTTGCAGCAGCAAACTTTCATCGCCTTTGCTCGGTACGACAGCGGCGCCAAGCGCCCCACCCTTGAGAATTGATTCGGGGTCTTCCAACACCAGATCGCTCGAAGCATCGGCCTTGTTGTGACACGCCAGACAACTCTTCTTGAGTAGTGGCAAGATCTCTTTTTCAAAGTCGACCGATTCTTCGCGTTCGATCACGGCAACCTCGATCGGCTGCGTCTCTTCGTCATCTGCATGAACAGAATGGGAGAAGGCAAGGGCCGAGAAGACCAGCAGCGCGACAGCGAATCGGTTCAATGTGTTCGTCATATTTACCGTGTCGATGATGGAACGATCGTTTAGTCAGCACACACAGCCCCAGCAAGATCCTATTCTTGGACGTTCAGGGGAATTATGTGATGCACTTCGACATCTTTCTCGTTGAACTTGGTCTTGGCGATGATGGCCACATGAGGATGATTTCCCACGGTCGCTTCGGCCGTGGTTTTCACGACGAGGTCGCCGGCAGCCTGGTCGGCTGCCACGGTCAATTCGGCGGAGGTCACTCCAGAAATCCCACCTGGCAATTTCACCCCCAAGGTTACGGGCCCCTCGAAACCGTTGCGGCGGTTGATCTTCACGGGAATCTTGATCTCCCCAGCTCGCTTCACCACGCCGTTGCCAGGCACACCCGGCTCAAGCGTCACAGGCCCCGCGCCGATCGTTACGGTCACGGGCGTTGAAGCCTCCACCACATTCACCATCACGGGCTTGCCATCTTTGTCCTTCCGCGGAGAAGGCACCTGCGCGGTACCTTGAGCAAACAATGTGAAAGTGCCCGTGGGTGCATCGTTGGGTACGAAAAGGTGCAACGTCGTTTCCGTCCCGTTTTCGGGAACTTCCACGCTTTCGTTGGCGACTTTTGCTGGAAGCTGATCGCCGGTAATGGTGAACTTAGCTGCGAACCCCTCCCGGCGTGCAACTTGAATGGGAACGTGCAGTTGGCTGCCTTGAACCAACTCCACACGATCCAAACTTGCGGTCATCCCTAGCGGAGCGATCTCGCCAACAGATAGATGAATCTGCCGGGCGGCTCGCGTCACGGCTGGGACACCACCCCAAACGATCGTGGCACTGCGGGCCTCGCGAATCACGTCGGCATCGCCGATCTTTGCGGTTCCGACAATTTTGATATTGCCCGACCAAACCGCGGCGTCTTCAGCCGCAACAAGGATCAGCCTCGTAGAAGACTGCCCGGGGCCGATCACACTCCCGGCGCAGGTCACCCCTTCAGGCAACCCTTCTGCGGAAAGAGCAACTTCGCCGGTGAAACCGTCACAGCGGTAGATCATGCAGTCCAGACGTATCGTCCCGCCACGCCGCATGAAAGGAGTCCAAGTGTTGGGGGCATTGCGACCATCCAACGGATATTCTGGCAGTACGACCAATCGGAAGTCCGGCTGCTGGACATGGATCGAAAGCCGGTAATTCAGACGGGGCGATCCCTGAGAAGTCCCATAAAGATCGCGGACCGTCAGGCGATACTCGCCATCCTCTTTAGCCGTGAATTGCAAAGACGCTGGGTCTTGGCTGCTGGTTTTAAAGTGATTGACACCGATATTGCCGTTGTCATCGTCGAGTTCTTGCGGTTCGACGTAGCTCTTCTTGCCTTCTTTGTCGACAACGACGCGCTCAATCAGCAAAACAGGATCGGTTGGCAGCCCCAACCGTTGTGAGGCGAGATCGAACCAGTATGCAGTGCCCTTGGCAGCGTTAAATGAATAGTAATCGACGTCACCGGGCTGTTGAAACTGGCCGGCGATCTCACAAGGAACTTCAATTTTCTGGGGTGCATCGCCCGAAGAGTTTGGTTCTTGCTCCAAAATCACGGGAGCTTGCGCCCAAGTGATTTGCACGGGATTGGCAGTACCTTTGTCGGAACGGAACCAATAGGTCATCCCATCGAGGCGCATTTCGGCGGGTCGGGTTGGCGTTGACCATGTCAACTCGGGGTCATCACTGCGCTGTGGCAACTCGATCGTTACATTCAAAGCTTCCAACGGTCCACCCGGAGTGGACCATTCGGTGGCAACCCCGCCGGGCAAGTTCCTGCCGAATAGCGTAAAGGGCTGGCTGGTTCCAGGCTCGGCGACGGGTGGAAAAATGCTGTCTATATAGGGCCCGTCGGTAATCCACAGGCGATAGAAGTGCTCGTTACCGCCGGCGTACTGAAAATCGAAGATCCGAACAACGTATTCGCCATCGGCGGCCGCCGTGAAATCCAGCAGCGCGTCCCGGCCATCCCAATTGCGGTTCATCTGAATGAGCGAGCCGGTTGGATCGTAGAGTTCCAACGTTGCGTCGAGGCGAGAATCGATTCTCTCAGCCCATGCCGCAATGATGATTCGCTGTCCCGCAACCGCCTTGAACCGAAAACAGTCGATATCGTTGGCAGCACCAATTCGCCCATTCACTACCGTCCCCACTTCCGCGGCGCCGGCCTCGGTCTGGGTGTTGTTCGGTTCCGCTTCGATACTTTCAGGCCGGTCACCAACAACGAACAGCCTGGGGTTCGAAACTCCGTAAGTTCCTTCGACCCGCATCTCGTAGCTGCCTGGAGGAACATTCTCGGCAATCGAGACCGTGAAGGCGTTGGCCACCGGCTGGGGCTGCTCTTGTCCCTCGACCATCTGTGTCTTCTGGGTGGCCTGAATGCCGGGGTGATCGAACCACAGCCGATTAGCCCCGTCTAAATCGGTGGAAGAGGTGATATTCAGATCTACTGAAGTGCCCTGTTGGCCGCCGGGTGGGAATACGGCCATCAGGCGTGCCGTGGGCAGCTGGGCCATCGTCCGTGGCGAAGCCATGAACACCATCAAGACAATTGCCCCCATCACCAGGAGCAAGCTACCGCGAACCGCACCGGGGGTCGACTGGTTTCGCAAGACGCCAATCAACCGGCGGCAATCACACTGCGGAGTGTTCCGCTGCATAGCGATTCTCCTCGCGGGCCAAGCATATGCTTCGATGTTCATCCGGTGGGACAAACATGAATCGACTTGGTGTGTGGCTGGAAACGCGTGGGTGTTTTGCTGGCTACGATTCGTTGCAGTCAGCAGGAGGGACGGTGGGTGGGATCTCATTCACCCAACCTGACTACTACTATACGCTAAACGATCCCCATCCCACAAACATCTGGTTAGCAGCAGGAGAAGAGACGCAATCTCGATAGACTGCGTGGCAGCAATGAACCTAACTCACGGCCTGCAATTGATCTTCGCCGGCGATGTACTTGCGCAGCAATTGATCGATCGCCTTGGTGTGCTTTGGGGGCACAACCGCCGACTGCGAACTCCCGTCGAACCGCATGGTGAGCCGCGTGGGAGGTCCCTCGACCCAAGAGAAGGACTCCAGGCCATCCCAGGTTCGCAACTGCCAACCACCATAAATCAGCCCGTTTTCGGCGAACTCGCGTCGCCCCGGTCGAACTCCCATGAAGTGCGCTGCCAGTATAGAGAGAAGAAACACACCATGGGGCACGCCGCGCCTGAGGACGTCTGATTTGATCTTACTGGCGCGGACCTCTTCGGGAGTGAATCGCGGCTCTCCAAACTTGGGTGTGGGCACCTTCGCCGGGAGCGGCTGGGTAAAAATGAGCCCTATCGGAATCAGGAAGACCAATACAACGGCCAACTCCCAGCACTTACCAACGGCGGACTGCCCTAAATCGATGAGCGTTTTTCCTGCCAATCGCCGTACCGCAATCCCCTGGGTGAGTGCAATGAGATTGAGAACCGTGCCGACAATGGCCACGATGGCCAACAAATCGATGGGACCTTTCATGAAATTTTCCGGCATCGCTTCTCTCCAAGTAGCCGCTGAACCGTTATGGGGAAGGAGCCAGCACGGCTAAGACCACCAGTCTGGCATCCCCTGTATTGCGTATTCCATGCGGCACGCCTTCGGGGGCGATTAGCATCAACCCTGGCTCCATCGGCAGTTCTTGTCCTTCCAGGGTGAACAGCCCGGTCCCCTGTAAGACATGGTACACCTTGTCCATGCCTTCATGGGCATGCAACGCATGCTCTTGGCCCGGCTCAAAGCAGTTGAGCCCCACCAGCAGCCGCGGGGACTGGAAGAGGGTGGCTTTCCCCATCTTACCTTCCTGAAACTTCGCAAACTCCTCAGGTCGAAAGGCCTTGGGATGCTCGATATTCACGCAATTACCTATCTTCATCGAATAATGCACACGTTTAATCTCCCTGCATTGTAGGCCAGTGGCGCTTGGCGAACAGGCATTGGTCCCCCCATCTTGATCGTTCCCTGTGATTTGCGGGTAATAACTCGCTCGAAGTGTGTTCGTTTAGCACAATAATTGCGGCTTTTTGACGAAAGCGCCTATAGATTACGTCTCATATCAGCACCCCTCGGAGCGGATCCGATGACTTCGCAAGCAACCTGGTATTTCGCCCGAGGAAAAGAGCCGCGGGGCCCCATGCCGCTGAACAATCTGATCGACCAACTCAAGAATGAAAAAGGTTTGCACACGCTGGTCTATGGCCCCGGTTCGGCAAGTTGGATCGAAGCCCGACACGTGCCCGCCATTGTCGAGCAATTGCGGGGCAGCGCAGATCCTCCGCCGCCGCCCGGCGATCAAGTGGCCGACGAGATCGATTACGAAATCTTCGGCGAAGAGATGCAGTATGTCACCATAACTCTGGACCCAGAGGAAATGGTCATCGCCGAAGCCGGCGCCATGATGTACATGACCTCGGGCGTTGTAATGGAGACCGTGATCGGCGACCCCGCCGTGGCCCACACCGGCATGCTGGGCAAGGTGATGTCGGCGGGTAAGCGTTGGCTGACCGGAGAATCGCTCTTCATGGCCACGTTCTATAACTCTTCATCCACCCGGCAACAGGTCGCGTTCGCCTCTCCGTACCCAGGCAAGATTGTCCCCATGGACCTCGCCCAACTGGGCGGCGAATTGATCTGCCAAAAGGATTCGTTTATCTGTGCGGCCCGGGGTGTTGAAATCGGCATCGCCTTTCAAAAACAGATCGGCGTCGGGCTCTTTGGCGGCGAAGGCTTCATCATGCAACGCCTCACCGGCGACGGGCTCACCATGGTTCACGCCGGCGGCACATTGATGCACCGCCGACTGGAACGCGACGAAGTGATCAAGGTCGACACAGGCTGCCTGGTTGCACTCGAACCGTCGGTCGACTTCGACGTCAACTTCGTCGGCGGCGTCAAGAACACGCTGTTCGGCGGAGAAGGGCTTTTCTTTAGCACACTCACCGGTCCCGGAGACGTGTGGTTGCAATCGCTGCCCTTCACCCGACTCGCAGGCAGAATCCTGACGAACGCTCCCCAATCGGGAGGCAGCAAAGGCGAAGGTTCAATCCTGGGAGGTTTCGGAAACCTACTCAGCGGGGACAATCATTAGGGGGTCGCTGTAGAGGGCACCATCAATGCAAGGTCTGCAAGTAGGCATACAGATGGGCCAACTCCAAATCGGTTAGATCATCCAGCAAACCCTGCGGCATGAACGACCGGGAACTTGGCTGCCGCAATTCAATTTGATCGCCCGTGAGCCGCACAGTGGTCGCTGCCCCGGTCCTCAGTAACAGACCTTCCGGCGAATCGTAAACCGGCAGGCCTAGATAGACGCGGCCGTCACGCGTGACCACTTGAGTGCCCTGATACTGCGGCGAGACATTCTCGCTCGGGTAGATGATCGAACGAAACAGATCTTCCCGCGACAAACGCTTCACGGCGGGATTCAACTTGGGGCCCAGTCGCGCATTCCCGTCGTGGCACTGACTGCACAGTTTGCGTCGATAGACGTTTTCACCCTGTGTCGCATTCCCAGCATCCCAATTCAACGCCGCCAGACGCCTGGACCACGACTGCGAGTCGACCGCCCCCGTTTCCAGACCATTTGACTCCGGATAAGTCTCTTGGAACCATTGAAACCAGGGCTCGTATTGGGCTATTAAGCTTCGTTGCTCGTCCTCGGCTACTTCAACCGGGGACTCCGACCAGTAGGTCAACAAGCGGCCCAACTGCTCACGCATGGGCTGCTCTTCCTTTAACGTGCGTTTGTAGGCAACGCGTTCCGACCGAGCGTCGTCCTTTCCCGGGGGAAGGCCCATGGCCAGACATGAACGTTTCAGGCGTTGAACTGCCGCAACCACCTCGTCCTGCTGCGGTTCTTTCACGAGTTGCAAAAGTGCCTTCGCGGCCACCTCAACCGCCGGGGGTTGCCCTGATCTGAGCGATTCTACGTATCGGGCACGATCCTGCATGCTTGGCGTTCGGGCAAGGACACCGATGACTGGGTCGCGCAGCAGTGCCTCATCCCATGCCTCCCTGAGCTCCGGGAAGAGCACTTCGTCGGGCAGCACCTCGAAGGCTTCGATCAGCGTGGTGGTCCAGATTGACGCTGCGTCTTCGTAACTCGCGTCCCCCAGCTCATCAAACACACGTCGCGCAGCCAACGGCCGTTGCTCTGCAGGGAATTGAAGGACAAACATTGCATGATCGGGCGACCCGAACGCTTCGTCGTTGAGCATTGCCGAGGAAAGTGCGGCGTCTTTCGCGACGAGTTCGTCGAAAACAGCGACAACCCAGACGGGCCACTCACGGCTGGGGAACCATTCGCGGGCGGCCACCTTCTCGTGGAGCCTCGCCAAGGCGGCGGCTGTTCTTGCGGTCACTTGCGGAGAACGCGGTCCGTTAAGCTTTGCCAGGACTGTCAGGTAGTGCACATCATCGACCGGGGAGCTTTCTGTTGTCCATTTAAGGGAGAGGTCTTCGAGAACCTGAGAGTTCTCACCAGCGATCATCGCCAGCAGCCGGGAAGCCTCTCGGTCCAGGGCCTCATCGCCGCTGGCAAAGAGCGACGCAAGTGAATCTCCAACCTTTTGAAGTGTGACCGAGT
The DNA here is from genome assembly GCA_965227275.1 of Pirellulales bacterium. Taxonomy (GTDB): domain Bacteria; phylum Planctomycetota; class Planctomycetia; order Pirellulales; family JAEUIK01; genus CAZNXE01. The sequence goes on from CBDDFU010000001.1 coordinate 5,874,483, forward strand.
CTACGATTTCAGCTCGGGCAAGCGAATACCCACTGGCCAGCAGATCGTCTTCCACGAACGCCTGAATGTCTCCCAGTAAAACTTCGATCAGCCGTACAATTTCAATTTGGACCTGAAGATCGGCCTGGGAATTCAACAGAGTCAGGCAATGCTCAAGGTCCTCTTCCAGTTCGTCAGAAACCGCTACGGAATCGGATGCTGACTTGGCCCATTGTAAGGAAGACTGTATTCGCCCCGTCTTAGCGTCCGGCGGCAACATGTCGATTTGCCTGGTTACGATCCCCGCCGCTTGCTGCGAGCCGGCCACAATACGGATGGCTGCGTGCCGCACACGGCGGGACGACGAATCGAAAGCGGACACCCAATCCAAATCGCGACAAGTCGCCTCCGGTAGCTCACCCAAACGGGCAAGCGCAGCCCAGGCTGCACCCTGGACACACAAGTCGTCCGAATGAGTCATCGTGGCCAGTTGCGACCGTGCACGCCGAGATTCTTCAGCCTTCATCCGGGGGATCGTCTGGCCAATCGCCCAGGCCAGCCGCGCCATTACCTGCGGAGATTCATTCGCAGAGATTCCAGGAACTACTTCTGCGATTCGACTGGGGTGCAACTCCACCAATAGCTCGATCGCCCTCATGCGTTGCGAATCGGAACGAGGGTTTTCCGAATCATCCCCCGCAGTTGCAATCGCTTTGAACTGCTGCCAGGGCGTCTCTTTGGCCAGCGGCAACCACTTCGCCCGCGACCAACTGCTAAGTGGTTGTTCGGCGTTGAGCACCTTATCGAGCGACCCTGTTTGTTTGGCGAACTCTTCGTTAATGGTTCGCGCTGTATTCTCAACCGGCCGAACACAGAAGACGCCCCCCTGGGTGCCGCGCCCACCAACCGCCACGTAAAGCTCACCCTCGCGACCAACGGCCAGATCGACCGGCGCGAATCCGAGATCACCTTCCGTTTCAAGAAACACCTCGGCTTGGCCCTTGTAGGAGGCCCCCTTATCCTGGAGCCCGACAAAGTAAACTCGGCCTAAGGTCCAACAGGCGGTGAACACGCCTTCTTGATAGCGCGACGGAAAAGTCTGGTGCCGATAAACGACGAGCCCGCTTGGCGAACCTCGGCCCAGTTCACAGACGCGCGGAACGTTGTCAAAGAAATACTCGGGCCTGCTCCAACTCTTTTGCCAGCCCGAGAGCACCCAACCATGTTGCTCGTCAGGCGATATATCAAACAAGCGAGTCGGGGTGTACCAAGGTAAGTGATGACTGCGTTCGCCGTCTGAGTCGACTGTGAACAAATGTCCCGCGGCATTGAACCCTAAGTCGTATGGATTGCGGAATCCGTGGGCCACGATGCTCGCTTGTTGTCCATCGGGGCGGATGCGAACCACGCAACCCGCCACCCGGTCGACGACAGGTGAATTCGGATCGGTGATCTGCTCGGAACTCATGCCGGCATCGTTGCCACACATGAGGTAGATCCACCCGTCCGGACCAAAGGTGATGCCGTGGGCTCCGTGCTCGCCGTTGTTCAGCTTTAACCAACGTTCAGGTGATCCATCGGCAACGCCATCCGCATCTTCGTCGCGCAACAGCCATAGTCCGCCGTCTCCGGTGTAAAGCAGGTCCGGGCCAAGAAACAGGAGACCTTGTGCTCCCGTGCCGGGGCGATCGGAAAACTGTACCGCACGATCGGCTTCTCCATCTCCGTCGTCGTCGATCAGCGTGCGGACATAGCCGGGCCCTGAAACAACGACTCGACCGCGAGCATCGATGGTCATCGAAAAGATATCGTGGGCCAACGCGTCGCTGGCAAATCGCGAGACCTGAAATCCGTCCGACACACGCAACCCTGATTCGGCTGCCCTCGCGATCGACGCCCATGAAAGCGCCGCAGCGCATGTCCACGCGCAACATCGGCACCAGGAGAGGAATGACCTTTGATTTCTGCTCATAGCCCTTAGTTTAATCACCAAGGGCAAGCACTTGCACACTTGCGTCGTGGCTGGGTGGAATAGGAGTCAACCTTGGGGGAGTAGATGCCTAAGTTCAGAAACTGTCACTCGTCACCGTCACCCCAAATCCAACCGGACGCGGGCGATAACAATGCCGCGGCGGCAATGGGTACGGGGCGGCATAGTAATGTTCTTCGTACACCACGGGTTGAACTGCCGCGTCAGTCACCACCACCGGTGCAGGAGGCGGCAGGGTTTGCATCGCCGCGATCACCGGCGTGCTAACGCCCTGCTCTTGCAGGAAGATGAGATCCGAGGTTTGCAGCGGGGCCGCGAGGCCGTTACCACGAATGTGATTGATGATTAGTTCCTGATTGATGCCTGCCTGCGACATGGCAATGACATCCTGAGTGGTCACGGCCCCGGGCGGAACTTCACGCCCGAGTTGACTCGCAATCATGGCCCGATTTCGCGCTTCCATGTCATCGAGCGTTCCGCCGACAGCCGCCCCGGTCAGCGCTCCTGCGGCCGCACCGATGGCCGCCCCCGCGCCGGTGCTTCCCAACTGGTTCCCAACAATGGCTCCAAGGCCGGCCCCACCAAGCCCACCGAATAGCGCACCGCGGTCGGCATGGTAAGGAGAGGCACAACCGGTTGTGATCAGCAGCAAAATAGGAATTGAAGTAAGCGAGAAAAGCGTTTGACGTGCCATCAGAAGGCTTCCCCAGAGGATAGGGTGTGTGCGGGAAAAACTGTCCAGCGAGAGGATCGCCGTATGTGAAGAGCGGCGGGATTATTCCTACGACGGGAACCGAGGTCAAGCCGGCTTCCCGATGCGGAAACCGCTAGCACAATGGATTCCAAGACGAAGTGGCCCCGCATCGCTGTGAATTGCCCAAATTAGATGCTTGCCTGAAAGGTTGGGGGTCGCTAAGATCCTGGGTGAGGGATTTGCGGCCGCTTGCAGCCTTGCTCTGCTAAAGTGCCATCGTCCAAAGGCGGAAGTGCCACGGTCGATCAAACTGAAACAAGCAAAGCCGCGACCGCTCCGAGCAATTGTCGCGGCTTTTTTTATGCCAGGCGTTCTCGCGGCAGTGGGTGCAAATCTTCTCTCCACCCATTCCAGGTCAAGTGAAAGCAGACCACGCGATGAACAAAAACGCTACCAGCGCACCGTGCGACGTCGAGCGTCCCGGCTTCTCCACGCGAGCGGTGCATGCAGGCGAAGCACGACAAAAACCAGGGGACTCGATCACCGACCCCATCTTCAGCTCGGCAACGTTCACGTTTTCCAACACCCAAGCGGTTATCGACTTCATCGAGCAGAAGGAGCCGCGGGAAGAATATGGTCGTTACGGAAACCCCAGTGAGGCGGTGGTCGAGCGCAAGCTGGCCGCCTTGGACGGCGCGGAGTCGGCCGTGCTGTATTCCAGCGGAATGGCCGCCCTGGTTGGCCTGCTGATGGCCAAGCTTTCGGCCGACGATGAGATCATCTTCTTCGACGAGTGTTATCACCGCAGTCGCGAATTCTGTTTGAAGCATCTCTCCCGTTACGGGGTTCGCACCATTCAAGTTCGCACCGGCGATTACGACGCCATGGAGGCGGCGATTACTCCCAAGACCAAGCTGCTGGTCAGTGAGTCGCCCACCAATCCGCACCTCAGCGTCGTGGATATCGCCCGCTTTGCGGAAATCGGACATCGTCACGAAGTCGAAACACTGATCGATGCGACCCTGGCCACGCCATACAATCTGCAGCCCATTTCCGCCGGAGTCGACTATGTATTGCACTCGGCCACCAAGTATTTGGGAGGCCACAACGACTTACTGGCCGGGGTGGTTTCCGGTAGCGAAAGCGGGCTTGAATCGGTCCGCAATCTCCGCGGCATCATGGGCCCGGTCAGTTCCCCACATGCCATCTATCTGCTGGAACGCGGTTTGAAGACCTTCGAATTGCGCATTGAGCGGCACAATGCCAACGGTTTAGCCGTGGCTCGATTTTTGGATGAACACCCCCGCATCGAGAAGGTGCTCTACCCGGGACTCGAATCCCATCCCGATTACGAAATGGCCCAGGCAACCATGCGCGGGTTTGGGGGATTGGTGACGTTTTTCGTGAAGGACGCTGATTGGCGTCAAACGGCCAGTATTGTCGATGCCGTGCGCATTCCGCGCATCGCGCCCAGCTTGGGAGGCGTGGAATCGCTGATCGAGCAGCCCTTGGTGATGAGCTATTACGAATGCACCGAGGAGCAACGGCGCGAGTACGGAATCCCGGACAATATGATTCGCATGTCATGTGGAATTGAAAACACCGAAGACTTGATTGACGATCTGGCACAGGCACTTGGCCAGATTTGAATATCTACGCCCAAAGCAGAAAGTCGTTGGTGTCAAACTCGGTCGTCGCTCGATTCGTGTTATCTTCGTGCTCGCTTGCTGTTCGGTAGAACCATCTGCCACGCATAGCACCATACTTCGTTAGGTCTTCTGTCATGCGATTCCGTACCCGTGCGATTCACGACGGCCCCCAGCGCGATGTCCATACGGGGGCGGTTGTCCCACCGATACACGTGGCCAGCACGTTCGTTCAGCCTGGAGCTGGTCAGTGGGGAGAATACGACTATTCCCGTAGCGGCAACCCCACGCGAAAGGTCTTCGAGAACACGTTGGCATCGCTCGAAAGCGGCATGTCCGCGCTGGCGTTCTCCTCGGGCATGGCCGCCACGCACGCCGTGACGATGTTGTTGAATACGGGAGAACAAATTGTTGCTGGTGCCGACATTTATGGGGGCACCTATCGCTTGCTGCACAAAGTGGTGAGCCGCAACGGAATCGACATTTCGCTCGTTCCAGCCAGCGACCTCGCGAAGCTCGAAGCGGCAATCACTGAGAAGACGAAACTTGTCTGGATCGAATCGCCGGGAAATCCGCTGATGTCGATCACCGACATTGCCGCCTGTGCGGAAATTGCGCATCGACACCATGCGCTGCTGGGTGTCGATAGCACGTTCGCTTCACCGGTTCTTACCCGACCGTTGGAGTTGGGGGCCGATATCGTGATGCACTCGGCAACAAAATACCTAGGCGGGCACAGCGACATGATCGGTGGCGCGCTGGTGGTAGACGACGAACAGCTCTTCGAGCAGTTGTATTTCATCCAAAACGCCACCGGGGCGGTCATGGGCCCCTTTGAATCGTTCTTGTGCTCGCGGGGCCTAAAGACGCTCGACCTGCGAGTTCGCGAGCAGTGCAAGACTGCCGCCGCCGTGGCTGAGTTTTTGAAGCAAGACGCGCGCGTGAAGCGTGTGCTTTACCCTGGGCTGCCCGACCATCCGGGTCATGAGATAGCCGCCAAACAGATGTCTGGCGGGTTCGGTGCCATGCTCTCATTCGAGCTGGCAGGCGATTTCAATCATGCCCGCACCTTCTGTGAAACGACCGAGCTGTTTCAATTGGCTGTTAGCCTGGGTGCCGTCGAATCGTTGATCGAACAGCCAGCATCGATGTCGCATGCCAGCTATGACCCGGAAGACCGATTGGCATTTGGCATTCGCGACGAGCTGGTCCGCATCAGCATTGGCCTCGAGGACCCCGCGGACCTGATCGCCGATCTTTCCCAGGCGCTCGATAAGACGTTTCGCGACTGAGTATTCAGGCGTGTTGCCCGCGAGTCTGTAAGTTGGTACCTGCGTTCCACCCCCCCTGCTAGCTCCCTTCACCACGCCCTATTTGGGCCGATTCGACCAGGTTACAAGCATCGTCTTGTTAAGATAGGAGATTTTTTCGGATTATTCTGAGTTTAACGAAAGTTCTGGTTGTGCGGCTTCCGATACCTGCTGCGAGAACCAATTTGGGCGAGGAGCCCGACTGGTCAAGTTTTGCTCGCACTGCATTCGAGGTTCGGATCGATGAGAGATTGGTTGCGGAAGACTCCCAACACGCTGATCACGGGGACGGTCGCGGCGATATTTATTCTCGCCTGCGGTCAACATGAAGCCACCGCCGAGAATCACGGCATCGGCTCCGCCCCCAAGGTCACGAGCACGCGTACTTCATACGAAGAAGACGCCTGGCACGGCAGTCAAAACGACCCCGCTCCTCCAATCACGCAGCAACGCCGCACCACGCAATCTTCTCGCAATCCGGTGCCGAAATACGCACAGCACCCCAAGGAGCATCACCCCAAGGAGCATCGATCGGTAAACCGCTCGGCTTCAAATCGTCCGGCAACCAACCGTCGCCCGCCCTCGAATCCTCACATGGACCCTCGAGTTGAACCGGCTCGATACCGTTCCAACTACTACCGCAATCGCGAAGCAGAAATCTTCTACGATGACCCTGGTTACGGAGAAGAACTCCCCGCACCGGGCGGTTCAGGCGATATCGTTTACGATGATCCTTACATGGAAGGTCCCGGCGGTTACGAAGGAGGCCCCTGGCATGAGGGTCCCTGGCACGAAGAACCGTACTTCGATGGCGGTTACGGAGGTTGCGACAGTTGCGGTGGCGGTTGTGGGTACGGCAGACCGTTTTGCCGTTTCTTCAACTGGGTCATGGGCCCCGATTGCGACTGGTGCTGGTCTGAAAACCTAACGGCTTTCTTCGGTGTGGACGCCTTCACGAGCATTGTGGACCATGACAACAAAGGCAACTTCGGCTTCGACTACGGCCTCGATTGGGGTGGTCCCCTGTGGAATAGCTTCGGGCTCGGCTATCAAATCGGCGGACGAGTGGTAAACAGCAACCTCTCGGGCTACGACCAAAATGCCGCTATGGGGTTCTTCAACGATGATCCACGCAACCAATACTTCTTGACCGCTGGTCTATTTCGACGCTTCCGTCACTGCACAGGCTTTCAGTGGGGAGCCGTGTACGATTACCTTCATGACGACTACTACATCGACGCCAGCATGCATCAGGTGCGTGCCGAAATCAGCTACCGTGGCCCCAAGCAACTCGAAATTGGTGTCTGGGCAGCCACGAACGTCGGCGACGATGATGTTCTAACAACGGTATTCGACCAAGTTACACCAACGACGTTCGCCACCTGGGAAACCACAGAACAGTACAATCTGTTCTTACGATGGATTAGTTGTACCGGGAATGAATTCCGAGTGTGGGGTGGAGCAACGGGCGACAGCGACGGTATTGTTGGTGGCGACTTCCGTCTGCCCATCGACGATCGATTCGCCATCGCCGGCGTGGCCAACTACTTGATCCCCGGAGATGGTGCTGGCCCGGCTGGTGCTCAAGAAGAGGCTTGGGGCATCGGCATGAATCTGGTCTGGTATCCGGGACGCACCGCCGAATGCGCATCGCGTAGCAAATGGCGTCCGCTGTTCCAGGTGGCCAATAACGCCACGATGGTGCCACGTTTCAAGACCAATGACTAGTTCTCACGGTCCGTCGCGAACGACGCCAATCGCTGCCCTAGTCCTTATAAGTTAACCCAAAGCCTACCGCGACTTTTCTGGCTGGGCTTGGGATCGCCAGCCAGCGGCGTCTTCTCCATCCAGGCGAAGGGTTAAGCACTTCGCGCTGCCGCCGGCCTTTACGAATTCGTCCAACGGTGTCTCCCAGGCTTCGAACCCGTGGTCTTTCAGCGCCGCATGAAGATTGGGACAACCGGTGTTCGTAATCACCACGTTGCCAACGACCACGGCGTTGCAGGCAAAATGCCTCGCTTCTTCCGAGTTTACGGGAATCAGGGTGTCGACAATTTCATCGAGCACTCGCAGACCGTACTCGTCGAACGCCTCGCGGTGAACGATGGCCGTGGACGGTGACAAGGGGCAAAAGCAAGTATCCAGGTGGTAGTAGTAGGCATCGACCAACTCCAAGGGAATGACTTGCACGCCCAACATCTTTCCCAATAGTTGATGGCCTTGCGCGTCGCTTCGCATGCGATAGCCAGCGAAGAGCGTTTCCCCGCAAAACAAGGCATCACCCGCACCTTCAAACGATGACTCTCCTGGAATCTCCTGGACATCGAACCCCTGATCTTTGAACCAGGCAGCATCGTGGGGTTGCTCCCCCTGTCGCTGGGGGTGTAGAAACCGCGACAGAACGGCCGTTTGAAAGTGGATCAAACCTGCGTTGGCCGTGAACACCAAGTCGGGCAGACCATTCACCGGCGGTTGCAACATGATCTTGGCACCGGCCACCTCGAGCAGTTCTTTCAATGCATTCCACTGCGATACCGCTCGCCCATGGTCGGATTGTCGCGTGCGATCCATCCAGGGATTGATCTCGTACTCGATTCCGTAGTAATCCGGAGGGCACATCAGAATGGTTGGCTGGGTCAACATCGATATCACTTATTTCTGCAACTTCGGACCGTGGGGGGGTTGAGCAAAACTCGCTCATAAGGTCGTACGACGTTCCGTTCCCGGCGAAACGCCTTGATCGAGCAAGGCAATCTCGTGTACCAGCGATCGCAGAAACGGTTCGACGTCGGTCACGAGCCCTACGGTCTGGAACGATCCACGATCGCTTAGCTTGATCACCGTCGAAGGATTGATATCCACGCACGCGACCTTTACCCAGTCAGGCAACAGGTTACCAACCGCGATCGAGTGCAGGGTCGTGGCAATCATCAGGCAGAACGTCACACCGTGAAGTTTTTCTCGCATCATTCGCTGGGCCTGAATGGCATCCGTGATCACTTCGGGAAGCGGACCATCGTCACGAATACTGCCAGCCAACAGAAAATCACAATTGTTCTGCACGCACTCAAACATGATCCCCGAAATTAATTCGCCCGATTCGACGGCTTGTCGGATGCCGCCCAATCGCCGAATGCGATTGATGGCCCGCAGATGATGTTCGTGTCCTGCGTCGACCACGTCCCCTCGGTCCAGGTGCACACCCAAGCTCGTTCCAAACAGCGCTTGTTCGATATCGTGGGTTGCCAGCGCATTGCCGGCGAACAGCGTGTCGACGTATCCGCGACGAATCAGCTTGCACAGATGTTCGCCGCTGCCGGTATGCACGATCGCTGGTCCACCGACGATCAGCGTTTTGCCACCTTCCTTGTGTGCCCGATGCAGCTCGGCGGCAATCTCCCGAATGGCGACCCCCTTCGGTTTTTCCGTGGATACCCGACTGCTCATGAATTCGAACATCTGGGTATCCCTTGCCCGCTCTTGCGGCAAGACCCGAACGCCCGCGTGACCGACAACGATCTTCTGTCCTCGCTTCACGTCCGTCATCGGAAGGCAACGCGCTGAGAGTTTGTCTGTATCAACGGCAATCCCGCAGTCCATCTCTTGATCGTCGATGGCCAACCACGATCCGTCTAGGCGAATCTCAGTTCGTTGGTTCGTGGTGCTATAAAACCCCTCGGGAAACGCACCGTCCATGTCCGCATCGACCAGGCGGCAGTCATGCTTTCCCGTGGCGTTCGCACCATGGTCCGCAATCTGTGCCAGGATGTCCTGCAGCGTTTCGCTCGTCGCTGCGCGAACCTCGACCAGTGCATAGCTGGGGTCGGTTCTTCCATGCCCGATCGAAATCTGCTTGATATGGAAGGTTCCGCCGTATCCGGTAATGGTGTCTAGAATCTTCGGCAGAATCAGACTGTCGATGATGTGACCGCTAACCTCGACGTCTTCGACGTGTTCAGCTGACACGCCCTTGGTTTCCTCGATCGGGCCTTGCATCGCGACCCTCCTTTTCACGAACCAAGCCGATAGACCCGTGTGGGTAACACGCCCTCATCCCTTCCGCATACCAACTGCCGCTTCCAAGCGATCGTCATCGCTCTGCCGCAGCGACCTTTCATGAGAATCTTAGATGACCAAGGCAATTTGAGCCATTTCATCGGCTACCACTCCAGGCGGTCGTGCTGTAACCCTAATACCAGCCACGACTTCACAATCTTCTCCGACATCCCTATACTGGACGCAACGTCGGACGCTTGGTCGACTCGACAGACACAATCTCCCATTAGAACCCCGAAATAAGCGGCATTAAACGGATGAGTGACAGCGAAAAGTCGACCAATTGGCAAAAACTGGCCGAAGAACTGGGGGCAGTTCCCTCTCGTGCTTCAGCGCCCCCCGAGCCTGCTGCTGAGGACAAACCAGAACCCGAGGGGCCAAAGGCTGATTCTTCAGCTTCTGCAGCCAAGCCTGAGCCGACTGCTCCGAAGCCGGAGCCGTCGCGAGCGGCGAGTCGATTTGCACCGCCTCCCCGGCGACGTTCGACACCTTCTCCCAGTTCGCAAAAGTCCTCGGATTGGTCCGGACTCGCCGGAGACCTAGGCGTCGAGTCGACGAAAGAACCACAAGCAGTGTCGGGTGAAGCAGAAACGACCGCCAAAGCCGATCAGCCAGAGTCACCCGCCGAGCAAGATCTCGCTACTTCTGAAAGCAGTACGCCTGAGATTGATACTACTACCGCAGAGAGTTCCTCGGGCGAGGCGGTTGAAGTAGCGTCGTCTGACGGAGAAGAATCGGAAGAACCACGGAAACCCCGTGGTCGACGCAGACGCTCTCGACGCGGACGCGGAGGCAAAGGCAAAGAAGAACGCAAGGCCGCCGTTAGCGACGAGACCGAGGAAGCACCTCAGGCCGAAAAGAAGCAAGAGGATTCTGACTCTGACTCCCCCACCGAAAAGACCGGGTCGGGTCGCCGCCGTCGACGTCGCCCTCGCCGCAAGAGCGCCGCCTCACGAAAGGAAACGAGTGAAACCGCTGATGAAAAATCAGAGATCCTTGCGTCAGACGATGCAATCGAGGATGACGACGATATTAAGCTTTTGCCTTCCTTGGTAGACGCCGAACACGATGAGGATAACGAGGATCATCCGAAGCGCTCGCCCGGAAAGCGATCTCACCGTTCGATTCCAACATGGGCGGAGGCCATCGAACTGATCCTGGCCACCAACAAGGAAAATCGAGCCAAGGAACCTCAACGCGGCGAACAGCGCGGTCGTCGACGTGGTCGGCGTGGCGGCAAGAGCTCTTCGCCAAAGAAGTAGTTCTTATGGCTGTCGATGGTTTTAATTTTACGCCTGTCGGCGATGCACGAATTGGTCGACGGCCACGGCCAGCACGATAATTCCGCCTACGAGCACTTTCTGGATGGCGGTACTAACCCCCGCGTAAGAACAACCGCTATCCAGCGTTGTCATCGTTACGGCGCCCAGGAGTGAGCCAAGTACGCTTCCTCGCCCGCCGTTCAGGCTCCCGCCGCCAATCACGACGGCAGCGATAATCTCGAGTTCCAGCCCAACGCCCGTAGTGGGGCTCCCTTGCCGGCCCAGGTTGTTGAACGAAAAGATTCCGGCCACGGCCATGAACAAGCCACCCAGCGAATACACGGCCAGCTTTACCTTGGGCACATTGATTCCACAGAGCCGTGCCGTTGGTTCGCTGGAACCCAATGCAAACACGTAACGCCCAAACACCGACCAGCGGAGGGCAATCGCCACCACCAGGGCCAACGCCAGGACAATCCAAACCCCGGTGCAGACCAATTGATAGCTTCCGGGTGGCGGTGGCTTCAGCAGGGTCGACAACCATTCCGGCGCATCGTTAAATGCCACCTTCTTGTTGTCGGAGATGATCTCCGCGGCCCCGCGGAATGCTAGCATCGTCCCCAGAGTCACAATGAAAGGGACCAACCGCAGTCCCGTGATTAACAGGCCATTGATGAGCCCGCAGAAAGCGCCCACTGCCATAACAAGTAAAACACACATCACGGGGGCGTAGCCGGCCTTCAACGAGACGGCCAAAACGACCGAGGTAAGGGCCAACAGAGAACCCGCCGACAAATCGATGCCCCCGCTGATGATGATCACCGTCATCCCCAATGCGCCCATGCCGACGATGGTTGTCTGCTTGGCAATCAAGGCCATTCGGTAACTGGAAAGGAACGGAGAATCCGGCGACCCGATGGCTTGGTAGATTAAGAAAATCCCCACGACGACTCCCAGCCCCACAAACGGGGCCAGGATTGACCACGCCAGTTCGACGGTACGCCGCGCGCTTCGCGATTCCAATTCAGTCGTCTGTGTGCCAGGTCCGGGTTTGCTCAAACCGTAGCCTCCCTTCCGGTGGCAACATGCATGATATCTTCGGCAGTCCATGCACTGGCCGAACGAATCTCTCGCAGTTTGCCGCGGCACATGACGCCAATGGTATCGCAAACATTCAGCAGTTCGGGCAGATACGAACTGACCATGAGGATCGCCTTCCCCGAGGCCGCCAACTCGCCGACCAGGCGATAGATCTCTGCCTTCGTGGCGACATCGATCCCCCGGGTAGGCTCGTCGAGCAGGAGAATCTCTGCCCCTTGGTGCAATAGTCTTGCGATCGCAATCTTCTGTTGATTTCCCCCTGACAATTCCTGGATGGGCTGCGATGGACGGTCTGCCTTGCAAGACATCTTCTGCATCCACTTATTCACTTCCACATCGCGGCGCCCCAAGGACAACAATCCCAGTTGTAGATACGGTGCTAAATTTGAGAGCGTCAAATTGTCGGCAATCGACATGGGAAGCGAGAGCCCTTCACTCTTGCGGTCCTCGCTCACCAGCCCCAGCCCGTTTGTGATGCTGCCGTGCGCGGAATGCCCAGCCTCTTGATTCCCATGAACGACCACGCGACCTTGCGCCACCCGCTCCAACCCGAAGATGCTACGGAGCAATTCGCTGCGTCCTGCCCCGACCAAGCCCGCCAAGCCGAATATCTCGCCGCGACGGACGGTTAAATTAATTCCGCTAGGAATCGGGTCACCGGAAAGAGCCTTAATTTCCAAGACTGGTTCGCCCAGCGTGTGCGGCACCTGAGGAAACAGCTCATCCAGTTCTCGCCCCACCATCTGATGGACGATGTGGTCGAGTGAGACTTCGCTCAATTGGCCTGAATCGACCGCCTTCCCATCACGCAGTACGGTATAGACATCGCTTACCCGAGCTACCTCTTCCAGAAAATGGCTGATGTAGACGATGCCCATGCCCTGCTGCTGCAACTGGTGAATCACTTCAAACAGGTGTTCTGCATCTTCTTCCGTGAGGGAACTCGTTGGCTCGTCGAACACGACCACCTTGGCGTTGGACACCAATGCCCTGGCAATTTCGACCAACTGCTGCATGGCAATCGGAAGTTGTCCAATCGGGGTATCCAACGGCAAGTTGGGATGCGAGAGCATGGCCAGCGCACGCTTGGCGAGTTCTCGATGCTCTGAGCCACGCACCCAGCCCCACGTGGCTCGTTCCTGCCCCAACAAGATATTGGCTTCCACGCTCATATCCGGAGCGAGATTCAGCTCCTGGTGAATCATCGCTACGCCAGCGTGCAGTGCATCGACGGGGCGATTGGGGGCGAACGGCTTCCCTTCCACTTTCATTTGTCCGCGGTCGGCCGAGTGTACGCCAGCCAAAATCTTCATCAAGGTCGACTTTCCCGCGCCGTTCTCCCCGATGAGCGCATGGACTTGCCCTCTGTCGACCGTAAGAGAAACGCCATCCAATGCTTGCGTAGCACCGAATCGTTTCGAGATCCCCTCCATGGTTAACAAAGGAGCAGTCATAGGGCGAAAATACTACTCGGATTCTATCTTGATGAAGAATTCAGCATGGCCTCGGTCCGCTGCAGAAGGTTGCGTGAACGCTAGCCAAGGGCAGTGCTCTTTACTCGACGACTTCAGGGAACAGCAACGCATGAATTTTCGGGTCGTCCAGGTTTTCCGTGGTGGCAAGTTCTTCGGGCACAGGTTGTTCCGCGGGGACTTCCTTGCCCTTAAGATGTTCGTACATCACCCGCACGCTGTCGTATCCCATCAGTACCGGATTTTGCAGCACGGTAGCGTCGATCGTTTTCTCAGCGAGTCCCTCGGCAATGTTCGGCCCCGAGTCGAACCCGACAAACGCCACCTTCTCGGTCAAATTGCGTGGATCGCGTTTCAGCACGGTCAACATTCCCGAGGCGGTCGATTGATTCGGGCAGAAAATCCCATCGACCTCGTCACCGTAGTTGCTTAGCAGGTTTTCGGCTTCCTGAATCGCTTCGGCTTCATCTGCTCCCGCGTAGCGATCCTTGGAAAGAAACTCGATGCCCTCATGCTTTTCGAGGGCTTCAAGAAAACCCGCCTCACGCTCTTCGGTACTCAGCGAATTTGGCATGTACTTCATGAGGATCACCTTGCCTTTGCCATCGAGCAACTCGGCGAGATACTCCCCTGCCCGTTGACCTCCACGCTTGTTATTGGTGGCTACGAAACTGGTAACTCCAGACATGACTTCTAGTCCCGAGTCGAAGATAACCACCGGAATGCCAGCCGCGATGGCCTCGTCCACCTTGTCCCGCAGTGCCACCGCGTCCAATGGGGCCAGACAAATACCGTCGTACCCGTCGGCGATGAAGTTTTCCACCAGCTCAATCTGTTGCGAGGTATCCCCCTCGCCTTGAGGTCCGCGCCAAGTGATTTCAACCTCATCGAATTCTTCGTCGGCCTTCTTGGCTCCAGCGTGCACCGAATACCAGAACTCGTGGCTCGTGCCTTTGGGGATGACCGCGATGCGATACTTCTTTCCCGCTTCACCGTCGCTGTCAGCTGAGCCTTCGCCCCCGGAACACCCCACGAGGCATGCCATGGCAAGAATCAAAACCCAGCAGCACATCTGCCGCCCCAACCCGGCACCCCACCGCCTGAAACCGACCATGCGAATCATCCCCGACTATTGTTCGACATTGGTATGCATTGAGAATGGACAAGTCCTTGAGAATAATCGCCAGCGGCCTTCCAAACAACCAAGTTGGCGCACCATGCAATCATCTTTCGAGCACGGACCGCGGCATCTTCCATCGACAGGGAGTGCAAACACCAGGAGCTGCGTTAGAATCTGGTAGCAGGAGTGCGATGAAACCATCATCGGCCATCGCTTGCAGCGGAAAGAAAACACTTCTACTTCAAAGCGGGGTGAAATGAGCAAGTCGAACGACGGCGCAAAGATTGTCGATGCCTGGATTCAGCCGGCAGACAAGGAACTCTTCAGCCACGTCCCGGAGATATCCCGACTCTTCAAGCAATCGAAGGCGGCAGATATCCTGGAAACAGGTGTGGAACCGCAGCAAATTGTTGAGATGATGGACGCCGCCGGCATCGATAAGGCCGTGGTTACGGCATGGTGCCGCCCGGAAGGCTGGGTCTACCACAACGACCGCATCGCCGAAATCATCCGCGCCTTTCCCGACCGCTTTATTGGTGCGGCCGCGGTTGATCTCACGAAGCCCGTCGCGGCGGTTCGCGAGTTGGACCGGGCCGTCAACGAATTGGGGTTTAAGGCCCTGCGGGTCATCCCGTGGCTATGGAAACTTCCACCCAACGACAAGCATTATTACCCGCTGTTCGTAAAGTGCATCGAGCTCGACATTCCGTTCTGCACCCAGGTTGGACACACGGGGCCCTTGATGCCTTCGGAGACAGGTCGGCCGATTCCGTATATCGATGAGGTGGCATTGACCTTTCCTGAATTAAGGATCGTTGGCGGACACATAGGCTATCCATGGACCGATGAAATGATTGGACTGGCCTGGAAGCATGCCAATGTGTACATCGATACCTCGGCGTACATGCCCCGTTACTATCCACCACAGTTGATTCACTTCATGAATAGCTATGGCAAAGACAAGGTCATGTTCGGAACCAATTTCCCCATGCTGAGTCTCGAAAAGTGCACCAATCAGGTTGGAGATTTGGGGCTTACGCCCGAAGCCGAGGAAGCATTCCTCTACGGGAACGCCCGGCGTGTGTTTCGGCTGTAGCCAAATCTGCCAGGCCTGCAGGCAAGGGCTGGAAGTGTGTATGATGAAGGTTGCTCAATCGAATTCTCTTGATGGGTAATCCGTCCGAATCGCAGGTCGGTAATTTGTTTCATTTGGGGAGCTAGGCCATGATGGTCGACATCTCACGGCAGCAAGGACAACAGGCCGAGGGTCCACTGCGCGACTTGGAGGAGTGGGACGACGACGTCAAACGTCGATATCCGGAATTGAACCGTGACGACAAAGCATTCAACCCCACCGACCCGAACAAGAAACAAGAAGCATTCCGCGACTATCGCGCAGAAGCGCGTGCTGGCGTGAAAGAGTTCTATCGATTGAATCATCGCCATCAAACGGTAGACCTGGTCAACGCGAAGCGCGAGGAGTTCCTCTCACGCTCGAAACGCCGGATGAGTGTTTGGGAGACCATGGAGTTCCTCAACACCCTGGTTGACGACAGCGACCCGGACACCGATCTTCCCCAAATCGCTCACCTGATGCAGACGGCCGAAGGCATTCGTCGCGACGGGCACCCTCGCTGGTTCATCCTGGCGGGGCTAATCCACGATGTGGGCAAGACGCTGGCTCTCTATGGTGAGCCACAGTGGTGCGTGGTCGGGGATACGTTTCCGGTCGGATGTGCTTTCTCCGACAAGATCGTCTTTCCTGAGTTCTTTGCGGACAACCCTGACAGCGAAGTCCCCGAGTATCAATCTCCCTGTGGGATGTACGAACCCGGCTGCGGTTTGGACAAGGTGCTGATGTCCTGGGGCCACGACGAGTACCTGTACCATATCGTGAAAGACTACCTGCCCGAGCCGGCGCTCTACATGATTCGCTACCATTCGTTTTACGCCGCTCACCGCGAGAACGCGTACGATCATTTGATGAACGACCACGATCGGGAAATGTTCGAGTGGGTGCGGAAATTCAATCCCTACGACTTGTACACCAAGAGTCACAACCCGCCGGACGTTGCAGAACTCACCCCGTATTACCAAGAACTCATCGGCGAGTTCTTTCCCGAGACGCTCGACTGGTAAACAACAGCCACCACGGACGCACTCGATCGATTCATGTCCAGGTATCACGAGCTCTTGGAAAACCTCCGGCAGTCGTTTCCGCAACCGGTCTCTGCACCGGTGCATGACGCTTACTTTGTTTATTCCATCTCCCGAGCCCTCGATCGCGTGGACGATCTGAAATCGCACACGCCGATACTTGGCAAGCAGATTCCCCCAAACTGGGACACGGCTCGCGACGCCCGTCTGGCCGAAGAGGGACATTCGCTCGAACAGGTCATTGGAGAGCTAGTTCAATACCTGCAAGGTATGACCATCTGGGGCCATCCCTGCAGTCAGGTGAATGTCGTTCCTCCTCCGTCAATCGCCAGCATCATCGGCTTCCTACTACCAGCGACCTATAACCCGAACCTCGTGAGCGAAGAATCTTCCCACGCGGTTGCCGAAGCTGAGCTGCGGGCAGTGAGTATGGCGGCCGACCTGGTGGGGTACGATGCTGATCAAGCCGGCGGACTGTTCACCTTCGGCGGAACGGGGGCCATGCTGTACGCCGCACGAATCGGACTCGAGAAAGCACTGCCTGATACGCACCGCGAGGGACTGAAAGAGAAGGCGGTCATCTTCACGTCTGATCAAAGCCATTACTGCGCGCTGAATGTGGCAGGATGGTTGGGACTTGGCCTGGAACAAGTGCACAGAGTGAGAACCGGCGACAACAACGCCATGGATCTCGCCGCGTTGGAAACCGCGCTGCGTGGAACACTCGATCAAGGCATCAAGATCGCCACGATCATCGCCACGATGGGCTCGACTGATGCGTTCGGAATCGACGACCTGAAGGGCATCGTCGAGCTACGCGACCGGCTGATGGAAGAATACCGGCTCGACTATCGACCCCATGTGCATGCCGACGCCGTGATCGGGTGGGCCTGGTCGGTGTTTCGCGACTACGACCTTACTGCAAACGAGCTGGGCTTTCGCGGTCGAACGGTTCGCGCCCTGGCTGCGGCGAACCATGAGTTGAAACATTTGCCGATGGCGGACTCAATTGGCATCGATTTCCACAAGACCGGTTACACGCCGTACGTCTCGTCGCTCATCCTGTTTCGTGTTGCCGAGGACCTGGCGCTGATGGAACGGCCACGCGAGACGATGCCTTATCTGTTCCAGTCGGGCGAGCATCACCCGGGTATGCAGAGCCTGGAAACCAGCCGCAGTGCAACAGGCCCCATGGCCGCGCTGGCCAACTTGTCTCTGTTCGGCAAACAAGGTTTGCGTGTTTTGCTCGGGAATGCCGTGGGAGCTGCCGAGGCACTTCGCGAACAACTCGAAGCCCACCCCAATCTGACGGTGCTCAACGGAGAGAATGTCGGGCCGGTTACACTGTTTCGGGTCTACCCGGCCGAGGTAGACACATTCACCGTAAAGAGCCGTGAACGCCACGACCCGACGTTCCGTGAGCAGCTTCTAGCCCACAACGAATTGAATCGCCGCGTCTTCAACAGAATGAACACTCAGGCCATGGCGGGTGATGGGGTTGCGCTCTCAATGACCGACTGCTATCGCACAACGGATGGCGGCGACCCGATCGCCGCACTGAAATCATATGTCCTCTCGCCATTTGCAGACGAAGCGAAGATGCCTTCAATCGTGGAACACGTGCTGCAGGCTCTCGCAGCCGAAAGTGCCAAAGCGTAGAACCCGCCAATCGACGCCGTATTTTGAAAACCGCGCCCTCCAGAGATCCAGCGATCTAGCTGGTAGTGACGCGCTGCTCTTCACTCGATAGCTCCTTGCTATCGAAATGTTCCGCAGGCGTTTGCGATTCGTCGTCGGCCTGCATTGGGTGCTGCAACTCGGCAACCATCGCGTTGAACTCTTCCGAAATTTCGTGCCAGAAGTCACCCTCACGAAAATGGATGGGCGGAACTTCTTCGCCCCGGGCTCCCATACGGAAATGTTCACGCATGCGAGTAAGAGGCCCAGCGAATCGATTGCTGACCCGCAGCATGTCCCACAACATGATGGGCAAGAGGATCAGCGAAGCGATCACGGCTGGCCCGAAGTGGAACCACATATCCTCGAAATGAGTGTAAAACAGCCGCGCTGGCCCGGTTACGATCCGCCAGATCAGAACGAACGCGGCAACAGCGCCCAGATAAGCGCACCAGTACATGACGACGCGTGCCAGCAAGGCGGCCTGCACCTTGGACCCCATGTAGAGCTGTTTTCGATCTTGCTGGTCGGCCATTGGTTCCAACTCCCCGCGACTGGCTAGGTGTGTCTGGCTTGAGAGATCCCCAAGAAAAGTCCCGAGATCAACCAAAACGGTTCTAGACAAGGGTAGCTCAACGGGGCCTGTGAACTCTGCGACCGTGGGCCGCAATGCAGTCCCATGGAGAGGAATCAGTAGAAGATCGCATCGCTGCAATGGCGCATGTAGCGATTGGAACGAATGTGCAGCGAGACCAGCCTCTGCACTTAGACACTAAGAAGCTGGTGCCAAGTATGGGGCTGCAAGGCGATACTCGGGATGGGCTGCCAGATAACTCTTGATGCGGTCGACTTTGTCGATGGAAGTCCGAATGAAGTCGACTGCGGCCTCCAGACGGTCGTCGGGTTCGGCACAACTGAACCGCAAGAAACCAGCCCCCGCCTTGCCGAACGATTCGCCACCAAGACAGGCAACTCCCAAGCGATCGTCGGCTCCTTGCAGCAGGTACATGGCCAGTCCACTGGAGGTAATCTGATGACGATTGCAGATCGCTGCCACCGATGCGAACACATAGAACGTGGCCGCAGGGTCGAGGCAATGAACCCCCTCAATGCGGTTCAAGCCCCGCGTTAGGAGTTGCACCTTATCGCGAAACTTCTCCATCTGCTGGTCGCGTTCCGCCGCGTCGTTCTCAAGGGCCGCGGCACCGGCGAGTTGTACCATCGGGGGAACACATGACAGCGAAGTATTCACCAGTTTGGCCAACATCTCAGTAATTGCCTGAGACGACACAGCAAAGCCCAACCGCCAGCCGCTCATGCTGTACGACTTACTCATTGTGTAGGCCGCAACGCATTGATCCAACATCCCTGGCTGTTCAAGCAGCGAGTGGTGTCGCCCTTTCCAAACCATGTGACAATACGGCTCATCGCTGAACACCGCCACGTTTTGCCCGCGTATCAAATCGGCCAGCCCGCGAAGGTCGTCTTCGGTGGCGACCCCGCCTGTTGGATTGTGTGGGCTATTGAGAAAAATCGCCTTGGGCCGAGGGTCGTTTTCGAGAAAGTGTTCCACGTCCTTCAAGCTTGGGCGGAAGTCATTCGACTGTTCCAAA
Organism: Pirellulales bacterium; assembly: GCA_965227275.1. GTDB lineage: Bacteria > Planctomycetota > Planctomycetia > Pirellulales > JAEUIK01 > CAZNXE01. The sequence goes on from CBDDFU010000001.1 coordinate 5,894,560, forward strand.
CAAGCGAACGAGATCCGGGCCCCACGCCGAGCGATATTCGGAGGGTAGGTTGGGAAGTAAGGGCTGAAGACAAGTACCCCGTCGTCCACATCGAGGAAGGCCTCGCAGAAGAGCAACTCAAAGATTTTTGCACCAGGACCTACGACGATGTTTTCCGGCCCGACATCCACCATGAATTCTTTCTTGACGAGCGCCGCGGCTGCTGCGCGCATGGGCGCTAAACCGGATGAGGGGCCATAGTGAGTTTGCCCCGACTTGATGGCCTCGATCCCAGCGCCACTTGCCGCCGACGTCGTTGCGAACGGGCTGTCGCCAATCTCCAGCTCGATGACGTCCTTGCCGCCTGCCTGAAGTTGCTTGGCAAGCTGCAGCACCGTGAAGGCAGTTTCGACCGTTACATGCTGGGCGAACTGACTGTACGAAACGGCCATGCCAAGTACTTACATCGGCCTCGAAGGCCGGCCCCACAGGGAAAGAGCTACTTCAGCGCGATTGCCCGAGCAAGAGGTCGCAGGATTTGGTCCACCACATGAGAATCAACTATCTCATGGCAGATTTTGGCTAGCTTGTGCAACGCATCGACAAAGGACATATCAGGCCCCAAACTGCCGTACTGCCGCGCAGTGAGATACACGCTAAGCTGCTCTTCGGGGAATTCGCCGGTGCGTACCTGATAGGCGTTGGTGCGGGTTTCCACGCTGATGCGACACTGCAAACGGCAATCTTCATCGAGCGCCAGGGTGAGCGAAGGCTCGTTGTTGATCACACATGCTCCGGGGATCTCGTTCATCCGATCGAAGGCAGGACTGATCCCCAACGCTTCAGACACCAGTTCGTTGTGATTGCCACGGTATGTAAAATCGAACCCATACAGCAGGTCGAGCGATTCGCAATCCATGGGGCTAACGCTCAGCAGATAGGGCGCCATGTCGAGCACCAGCTCGTGCTGCTCGAGAACATCTTGCACGGTGTCCGGGTTTACCTGGCCAGAGCACACGCGGCGCGGCTCGATGGTCGCCCAGCGATACTGACCACGGTCCTTGTCTTCTTCCAGCACAAAGTCGCCTTTGTCGCGACTGTAGAAGTTCCGCATGGTCGGATACTTCTTCTGTACCCGATCGAAGAAATGCAAGATCGTCTCGCGGTTGTCGGGCAACTCCATCTCGGTGCTGAGATGCATATTGATGTAGAAGTCGTCGCACAGAGAATCGTAGCCATTCATGAGAGATCATCCTGGAGGAGACTACGGACCAAAGCACAAGAACTGTGGTGGCGACATGTTCGCATCTGCCGGTTTCTCAGGTCACGGATCCAGTATAGAATGCGACCGTCGCGAGTGTCAAAGTACACGTCGTCTCACAGCCTCTTCGACAATTGAAGGATGGAGCCAAACACGGTGGCGACCGCGGAAAAGCAATATGTTGTCGACACGTTTCCCTCCGAATTAGGCTGGATCGCCGTTGCGGCAGAAGACCAGCGGCTCGCCCAATTGACGTTCGGACATCGTACTCCCAAAGCTGCGATTGCATCAATCGAGACCGCTTTCTGCGGAGAACTTTGTGAGCGTGAATGGAACCCGGAGATGATTGCCCGCCTGCAAGCATTCGCGGCAGGAGAGGTCGTGGACTTTTCCGACATTCAAATCGAGTACGGTCAAGTTACCGAGTTTCAACGTCGCATTTTCGAGGCGTGTCGCCGGATCCCCTATGGCAAAACGCTAACCTATGGGCAACTGGCCCACCAAGCCGGAAAGCCGCGCGCGGCGAGGGCCGTCGGTAATACGATGGCCAAGAACCAAATCCCTTTGGTCATCCCCTGTCACCGCGTTGTTCCTGCGAGCCAGGGAATCGGGGGTTATTCGGCTGGCGAGGGGCGTCGCTCCAAGCTGCGCTTGCTGGAGAATGAAGCACTAACGACTGCAACCAGTCGCTAGCAGGTCGCGAAATTTTTCTCGAAAGCTGATCTGGATTCGCTGAGCCGTCATCGGCACAATACGCCCCGCATAGAAGCGACGTCCGCACGAAATGATTTCGTTGCGGATGGGGCACCGTATTCGTACGAACTCGCAGGGGGCCAGCTCGTGCAAATGGCGCAACGTGAACGACACATTGGATCCTGCATCGTTGAGTATTGAACAACGTAACGACGGAGCCCTATTGGTCCGCGTACATTCCTGTGACCAAAAAGGGATTCAGCTTCCCGACGCTGTGTTTACCTTCCGGGAAGGTGACCCCCAGTTCGAACACTGGCAAGAACAGTTCGAATCGAGACACTGCCCGGCTGGCTAGTCGGCAGCACTGCCAATGTCTACCACGACAGCTCACCGATCTTCGACTTGATCGATCGGTCGGATGAGCTGGAAGTAGCGGCGGATGATTTGTCGGTGCCCAAGCGGAACGGGTTCGGCTTCCAACACGGCGCGCGATTGCTTCTCGAACTGTTGGTAGATCTCGCGATACGATCGCCGTGTCTGGGCATCGTCTGCCTGACCAATTGAAGTCTCTACGTTCGAACCACCTTCGCCCAGCGTACCGGCCAACTCCATCTGTTGGCGGTTGGTATCGAACTGCGAAGGATCTCCATCCAATTCGCCATCGATTCCGGAACCAATCTCGGAAGAAGCCTGCTGTGGTTTCGGACTGGGGACGTCAATCGATTGTCCGCTGACCAGCTCTACCTTGCTTTCCTGCAGCATCGTCAACTGACTTTGCATTGCCCTGTCTGCCTGCGTTTCCTTTCCAAGCATGCGCAATTGCGCGGCCAGGTCGTCGGCTGCGGCTGATGCCTTTTCCGCATCACCTTCCTCCAGCCCTGCGACCAAGTTCTCAAGTGTCTCGGCAAGGGCTTCTTGGTTCGCCTCGCTTAGCTGTTCGGCAAGCTCCTGCAGTTCTGCGGCGGCACCTATAGCTAGCGTCGGATCTTTTGCAGCGCTGGAGAATGCCTCCAACTCTAGGGCCGCCGCTTCGAAATCGAGTCGCGCGAGTGCCTGAGAAACGCCTTCCAATCCGGCAACGCCTCGCAGCTTTTTGGCGATCTCTTGTATCCGTGATTGCATCGTATCGGTGTTAAAGTCCGCTCGCTGATCTCGTAGATATTCCTGTAACCGGGAGAACTCCTCCAAAGCAGCGCCCAAGTCCGTGGACTCTTCGGCTAAGGCATCGGCCGCATCCTTGATTTTCGTGGCTGAATCGGCCAGCGCCTCATCCTGGTGTTGCTCGGCCAATTCATCGAGTTTACGGGCTTGCTCCGTTAACCGTTGGGACTCTTGTACGAATGCCGGCGATCGCACCACGATTTCCGCAGCCCCTCTTTCAGATTCTCCTACCACAAACGCAAACGAGGTCATGACGAATGCCGAGACAACCGCCACCCAACCCAGACGATTCACGCTCAGCGGCACAATCACTCGTGGATCGACCTGAGATGCAGACTGCACGGCATCCGCTAACTGCAGTTCATGGATGGGCTGTAAGTTACCGATTCGTTCGAATTCGATGGCTGACAGCAGCAGGTCCTGGAGCCCGTAACACTTGTCGGCTTCGATAGCAGCATCGGCAACGGTAAAACGCTTGAAGTACCCCGCCACAAAGGCGCCGAGCACCAACGCGAGGAGCATCACCACCGTGAACCAACTTAGCGAAGATTTCCCCAGGAGCGCGCTGCCGAACAACGAGAGCGTGGAAATAATCGCGCAGACGAACAACATCCGTATCGCGTACTTCAAGCCTGTGCTGAGTCGACGACGACGTACCATCGGACGCATGGCATCGTGAATCAGCATGGGCGAATTGTTGGAATTGTCTTGCTGCATCGAAAGTCCAATGCACCGAAGGGGTGCAACGTTAAGTTGATTGTTACTCGTTCTTCAAGATGGTTGATCTGAACCCACGCTTTTTCTACCTGGTTCCAGAGAGCCCAAATCGTCGCAGAGCAACGTCCAGAACACTTAAGAAACTTGCCAGAATCAGCAACGGCTTCCACAAGGGGGTTGTCGCTTGACCTGCATTGCCAAAAAGCTGAAATACTTCGTCGGGCGCCGGATTGAATTGCCCACCCGTGGTCGTCGCCAACTGCCGCAGCAACTCGGTGTTTGGCGGTCGCAGTCGCAATTCCTTGGGATAGCTCTTCTCCATCGCCCTGGATGCCCGGAAGGTCGGCTTTCCCTGCTGAGATTGTCGAACCTGAAACTGCAAGCTTTCGTTCCCGGCAGTCTCAAGCGTCACGTCGTACCTTCCGGGCGCCGTTTGACTCAGAGGCTGAGTTACAGCAGCTTGATCACCCGCAACCAAATCGAGTTCCGTTTCCGCGCCATTCACGAAGCCTCCATTGCGGTCCAAGACATCCAGTCTTACATGAACCTCATTGTAATGTTGCTGAATGACAAGCTCGGTGTCGGGTGACTCGGCCGTTCTCATCGCGTGGCGAGCAACCTGCGCCCAAAACCGGCTGTATCCTGGCCAATCGAGCCATTCGGCAGCCCAGCGACTGGACGCATCGGAGGTGAAGGCTACGCTCGTTCCCAAACCGAATCGCCATGTTGCCAACAATGGTTCGCCCGAATCGGTGGTCAAGAGTATTTCACTCGTTGCTTTCGGTTGCGTTGCGACGAAGCCCAGAAGAAAGGGAGACTCGTCGAAATCGAGATCGGTCAGGATGGGGGTTGCGCTCACCTGCTGGGGAAGAAACGGCTCTTCGTACAAGGCAGAACGGGTCGCAGCGATCGTCTCCCGGGCAAACACTTGGGGGACCGCGGTGGCGTCTTCACAGTAATAGTGCCGCCCACGGCCGGTGCCTGCGATGCGTTGTAGCAGCTCGCGGTCGGCCTCCTGCCCGACGGCAACCGTGGAAACAGTAATCTGTGCGGCATTCATCGCCCCGACCAAGGCATCGAAATCGCCTGGGGTCGAGTTGCCATCACTCAGCACGATGCAATGCTTGAGTTGCGAATTGGCCGAACCGAGCGCCAGAAACGCGGCGTTGAGTGCTTCGTGCAGATTCGTTCCCCCGCCTGCGGTGAGACGACCGATTCGCTCGAGGATGTAGCTCTTATCCGTCGCCGGGTGAATGTCGGAAACCCAAAACGCATCGCCCTCGAACGCAAGCACGCCGACCTGATCGTTGTTGCCAAGCAGTTCGACGGCCCCTTTGGCGGCGTCTTTTGCCAACTCGATCTTCTCGCCGGTCATCGAACCGGAGCGGTCGATGGCCAGCACCATCGTTAACCCCGGCTTCTCCTCCTCTCGTTCGAAATCACTACGCAACGGTAAGATCTCTTCGAATGCAGAGCCGTAATAGCCTCCCAGCCCAAACGATTGTTCCCCGCCAATCACCACGAGCCCGCCGCCCAAGTCCTCGACGTACTGGCGCAAAGACTCCACTTGCGAATCGCTCATTTCCGAGGCCGGAATGTCCGTGAGCATCACCAGGTCGAATGCGTCCAATTCCGTAAGATCCTGCGGCAGTCCTGTGACGGGACGAACCTCGATCTCGATTCCCTCCTCTTCAAGCGCCCAACGCAGTTGCTGGGTACTCTCCACTTCTCGATAAACAATCAGTGCGCGGGGCTCACCTTCGGCATAGATGATTGTCGATGCCGAATTATTCTCGGGTCGCGCATCTGGAAAACCTCGCAGGCGGACCGTCATTCGAGCGCGACGCCCCGCGACGTTGTGTCGAAACCGCAGTGGGTTCGCTCCCACGTCGAGATGCTGTTCCTGTGACAGAACAAGATGATCGTCTTCGTAGACTTCGACCACACCATCCCCCACGTGATTCGCATCCAAGGCGATGTCTAAATGGAACGGTTGACCGCTTCGCACATTAGCAGGCGCCGTAACGGATGACACCTGAACTTCAGCGGACTCAGGTTCTGGCAGGCAAATAGTCGAGATTGGAATGTCGGTGGACAATGCGGTCTGCAACACATTGCCCCGCGTCTGTAGGCCATCTGTCAGAAGCACAATGTGAGGTGCAAAACTCGCGGGAATTCTGGCGGCTGCCACCTGGACCGCCGTAGCAAGGTCTGTGGCCATCGCGTACTCTGAGTGGTGAAGCTGCTCGCGATTATCTTCGCTGGTTGAGGCAACATCACCTGCGAAACGCATCACGGTTGCCTGTATCCCCGCGTCCCCTTCCTGGGCGTCCTGCACAAACTTCTCGGCATACTGCCGGGCCTCGTCGCCGATGCTTGCACTTTCATCGATGGCGAATACAACGAACTCATTTTTGTTGGACGATATCAATGACGTGCCGGCCCAGGCAAGGATGAGCGCCAATACGCCTAGCGATCGCACGATCGTCAAGGCGATCTGCCGGTCGCGCCCGAGAGGAGAGAGCGACCGCACCGCTACCAGAAGAATCACAATTAGTGCCAAGAGGCCGAGAAGATGGCCGGGGTGCGTGAACTCGATGGCGTACTGCGTCGATGGCATGTCACTGAATCCATCTACGGTGATAGAGAAGCCACTCAGCGAGACTCAGCGAGATGGCAGCTAACACGATGTACTTCCATTCCGCCTGGCCGTCAGCGGTGAGAAATGATGAATTCACCACCGCTTCGACCTTATCAACGAGCAGATTGCTAACTTCCTGGTTGCACAGGTTGCACGCAATCTCAGTCGATCTCGGCGCTGCGTTCTCTGAGTTGGTGGGAAGTTCCAACGTCCATACACCACACTCATCCAGGGGCCCCACGATCGGTTGGCGAAGCGAGATCGCCTGTTTTCTTGTGTTCCCCGAAGGCGAATGGAGCGTGACGGACGCCTCTTCCGAATAGCGCAATCCCTGCAAATCGAACGCCTCCTCTTCCAGAGCGACGAACGTCCCGGTTCGATGGGAATCGATTAGCTCACCGGATGAATGACTCAATCGATCCAATACATTACTTACGAGGATGGGGAAAGCCGTCCGTAGCGGCAGGTCGCCCTTCTCGACCCCAAAATTGAACACGACCACATCGCCCTGTTCCCTCGCGATCGTGAACAACAGCGGCTGATCGCTCACATCACGAACCGCCACGTCGGCAGGCTGATGCAACTCGATTTCCCGAACGTCGTGAAAAGCAACATCATCCAAACGCACATGCCGCAGCAGTACTGACTCGGAAACCGCGGTACCGTAGCTCACATCGATCGACTCGCCACTTTCCCAATTAGCAATGGAATCGACTGGTTCGATGACAAGCAACGCACCGCTGGGGAGCTCCTCGACCGGTTTTCGATTTAGCACGAGCAGGGAACCTCGCTCGAACTCCGTAGGAATCTCGTCGACAACGTGTAAATCAACGCGGGGCTGTGCTGCGAGCACCTGCTGCAGGAATAGACTGTCATCTCCGACGAGATACACGTGTCGGGCAGCTCGTTCCGGCAAGATGCACCAGGCCTCATTGTCGAGTACCAGCGCATCGTCCGCATCGATTCGCGCAGCCAGCGTTCCACCAGACACGGAAGACTCATCGAACACCCGACTCCACCGTTCACCAGGTTCCAGATCCAAAGGAACGACGTCGACCATCTGGTCATTGAGTGAGATTCCCAGACGACAAGACTCCGCCTGGCGAGCGTTGTTCTGCACTTCGACCAACACCTGGTAACCAAGCGGGTCATTCGGACTACGGCGGGCCTGAAATCGGGTGATCGCGACGTTTTTCGCAGCAGTGCCGATGGAAAGCAATTCGGTATGATCGAACCCATGAGCATCAGACACCGGCAGTGGCCGATCGCTGATCACGACCAGGTGCCGTTCCCCGGCGCAAGGAATCTCGGACGCCAGCGCGATCGCTTCCTGGATCTGAGCCGGAGCCTGGCTTTGGGGCGTGGCCTCGATTGCTCGCCGCAACACCGACCGCAATTGTGTCATTCTACACGCCAGTTTTGGCACCCCCGCCGCGGTAATGAGGGCTGCCTGATCTTCACCGGATAGTTGATCAATCAGATGGAAGGCTTCATCTTTTGCAGCCTCGAATCTGCTGGGCTTGATATCGGCCGCACTCATGCTGGCCGAATTATCGAGCACCAACACCACGAGTCGAGGTTGGTTTTCGGACGATCCCCAGCGAGGCTCCGCCAGTGCTATGATCAACAGAGCCAACAACGCGAGTTGAAGTATGAGCGAGACAAGGTCGCGAACACGATAGTAGGGAAACCATAACACGTTCTGCTGTTGCGCCGACTCCCAGAACATGGTCGTTGCCACCGAAACTCTCGGCGGGCGAACCTTCAAGGCATATAGCACAATCATCGGGATCGCCAGCAGCGATAACCACATTGCGCTAGGGTTCAAGAAGGTCATGCCGTAAACACCCTCGGTTTATCGAGCCGATTGCCCTGACAATCGCATCATATCAAGAATGAGCTGATCGTATGCTCGGTCGGTTGGCGCGAGAACCGAACCAAGCTGATGTTTGCGGCAATAGCTCACGATCGCATTCTGGAACGCCTTGTAACGTTGCACATATGCCCTTCGCTGTTGTCCCGAGACCGAGACGGTTTGCGTGCGATTAGTTTCGATATCTCGTAGCTCATACTCTCCCCGCAGAGGTGGAGAGGCTTCATTGCGGTCGAACACCTGAATTAGATAAGGCTCGTATCGCTCGTAACGAAGTAGATCGATGGCGCGTTCAAAACCGCTCGGGTCGTAAAGGTCACTCAGCATCACCACCAGGCCCCGCCGCTGACGACGATTGGAGAATGTGCGAACGCTTTGTTGAAGATCCGTCGTCACTCCGGCAAGCGTTTCGAGATTCTCCAGAAACCCCAAGATGGTGTGAATCCGCTGCTTCCCGCGAGTCGTGGGAAAGTCGCTCTTCAGATCATTGGAGAACGTGGTCACGCCCACACAATCCAAATCGTCGAGTGCAATGTAGGCCAAGGCAGCCAGGAGGCGGCGAGCGTAATCAAACTTGTTCGGTGCGCCGCACGACATGCTTTGCGAACAATCAAGCAGGAAGTAGACATGCAGGTCTTCTTCCTCTTGAAAGCGTTTTAGCAACAACTCGCCATGCCGGGCATACACGTTCCAGTCGATGTCTCGCAACTCGTCCCCCGGCTGATAATCCCGATGCTCAGCGAACTCGACGCCACTTCCCGAACGTTGACCTCGATGCTGCGACAGCAACCGGCCCCGAAACGTCTTGCGAGACACCAACGCCAGATACTCTAGTTTCTCCAGAAATTGAGGATCGAAGAGCGGCATAGTGGTGTGGTAACGAGATAACTCTTATAGCAAAGCAACGGAAGCATTAATCCGCGTCACCGGGATGAGGCACACACTCCAGAACGGCAAGAATCACATCGTCGGGCGAAACATTCTCCGCCTGACCTTCGAAGTTCAAGATGAGGCGGTGACGCAGTGCGGGCAATGCCACGGCGCGAATATCTTCGGCCGACACATGATAACGATTGTCCAACACGGCATGGATCTTGGCCCCCAACACAAGGGCCTGCACACCTCGCGGGCTGACCCCGTAGCGGACAAAATCTCGCGTGATGTCGGGCGCACCCTCTTGTTCGGGATGCGTGTTCATCACCAGTGCAATCGCATAGCGTCGCACTGCCTTGGCAATGGGTATCTGACGAGCCAGGTGGCTCAGATGTTCGATCCGCTGACCATCGAACACCGGTTCCACCCGCGGTTCATCCAGTTCGGTGGTGCGATCCAGAATCGACTCCAAATCATCAACCGTCGGAAACCGCACGATCAGTTTGAATAGAAACCGATCCACCTGGGCCTCGGGCAATGGATACGTGCCCTCCATCTCCAGTGGATTCTGGGTTGCCATCACGAAGAATACGGAGGGTAACGCATGCGTCGTGCCCGCGATGGTCACGGACTTTTCCTGCATCGCTTCCAGAAGCGCCGACTGTGTTTTAGGAGTTGCGCGGTTGATTTCGTCGGCCAGGACCACGTTGGCGAAAATAGGGCCGGGCTGAAACTCGAACCGCCGCTGACCGTCGCCTTCGCTGATGACATTCGTGCCCATCAAGTCCGCAGGCATAAGATCGGGGGTGAACTGCACGCGCTGAAATCGCATCTGCAGCGCATCGGCCAGCGTGCGAACCAGCAATGTCTTGCCCAGCCCGGGTACGCCTTCGAGCAGGACATGGCCCCCGGCCACTAAGGCGGTCAACGCCCCCTCGATCACATCATCCTGCCCGACAAACACCTTGCCGATCTCGTCGCGAAGACTTTGGAAGTCGACGCGAAATCGCTCCAACTGTCCTTTCAATAGGTCGGCTTCCGTTTCCGAGGCCTCGTTGAGCGATGACGAAGAACCCATGCTGACCCTACTCAAGGTGAATCGTTAGCCGCCGAACACGGATGTGGCTTTCTGAGTTCAGCATGCCTTACTGATCGTTACAACTGTTCAATTCAATGTAATTCGCCTAACGCACATCCACCAAGTATTTCGATGCCGCAGTGGGCCTAAATGTGATATCTTGCAGCAACCCAACTCGTGAGCAAGGCCTTTCTGGCAAGGGTATTCAGTGGTGAAGATCCTGTTTTTGCATGGTTGGACGTCGGTCCCCGGCGGCAAGAAGCCATCGTACCTTGCACGGCACGGGCACGATGTCTTCAACCCGGCATTGCCCGACGACGACTTTCTCGCTGCTGTCACAATCTCACAAAGTATGTTTGAGCAACATTGCCCCGACGTCATTGTCGGGTCTTCGCGTGGCGGAGCCGTGGCGATGAACATGCGGAGCCTCGATATCCCCCTGGTTCTGCTTTGCCCGGCCTGGAAACGCTGGGGAAGTGTGACCCAAGTGAAACCGAATACAACCATCCTCCACGCTCGAGCTGATGACGTCATCCCCTTCGGTGACAGTGAGGAACTCCTCGACAACAGCCAGTTACCGAAATCGAACCTCATCGAGGTTGGTCACGACCATCGCCTGGCCGATCCCGACTCGCTCCAGGCCATGCTCGAAACATGCCAAAAAGCCGCGAAAGAGAACATTACAGACAACGGCCAGCCGTCTCAAGATCCCGAGGCTGGCTAATTTCGACCTTCCATTCTTATTTCACAGGAATCTAGCCATGGACACCCCAAGCACATTGCCCGGAGTTGATTTAGCGAAAATTGGTGTCGAGGAACTCAAGAAGAAGTGGGGTTGGTTTTTGGCCCTGGGCGTATTGCTCATCGTGGTCGGTACCATCGCCCTGGGGTCGGCCTTCCTGATGACCGTCTTTTCGATGGTTCTTCTGGGCTGGCTGATGGTGTTCGGCGGTATCCTGGAAGCGGTGCACGCATTCGCCTGCAAAAAGTGGAGCGGGTTCTTCATCGACCTACTAACCGGCCTGCTGTATCTGGTAGTTGGATTCATGATCTTGGCCAACCCGGCCGCGACTGCCGAAGTGCTCACGCTGCTGATTGCCGTGTTCCTCATCTTTGGCGGCATCTTCCGCGTTGTGCTGTCCATCGGAGTTCAATACCAAAATTGGGGATGGCTTTTGCTACACGGAGTGATCAGCGTCGTCCTGGGTGTGCTCATCTGGCGTCAGTGGCCCGAATCGGGCTTTTGGGTCATCGGAATGTTTGTCGGAATCGACATGATTTTCAATGGCTGGACCCTGGTCATGCTATCCCTGGCCGCGAAGAACATGCCCACCAACGAGGCAACCGGGGCAACCGCCTAGCGGATCGGCGTTCTTGAACCCCAAGTGCGGGCGATCAACATCGCTGTGCGATCTAGCGAAACTGGTATTCACACCCGTCGGCTGAAAATCTTCAGTCGGCGGGTTTTTCAATGGTGGGTGGGCCGTCCAGATATCCGAGCGACTCCAGGAACTCGTCCATACGGTACGTGGTTCGTTCGAGCCAGGGCGAACGATTGAAGAACCCATGAGGCATGCCCTCGGCTTCGTACATTTCCGCGCGGGCCCCGACTTCATTAGCTCGTTGAATGTACTCTTCACCTTGAACGATTAATGCGTCTGCGGTGCCAAATAGTATCAGTGCCGGAGGAGTCGTCTCGCTCAGATGCAGCGTGGGGGAGATCTGTTTGCCCAGCGATTCGTCGTTGTCGATTCGTCGCATCAGTCGTTCTACTCCCGCGAATTTTAGCGCCGGATTGAATAGCACCAGTGCATTCGGCTTCGACGAGATCGCGGCCGTGTCTGCAGGGGCCGTCTCAACCGGCGGCAACGCTGTACAAGCTGCCAGATGTCCGCCCGCGGAACCGCCAGAAGCAACAAGTCGATTCGGGTCGATGCCAAGTTCGCCCGCGTGTACCCTCAGCCACCGCACCGCGTTTTGGGCATCGTCGACACATTCCTTCGGGGTGATCCCATGTCGCGACTTCACACGGTAGTCAGCCCGAGCTGCAACCATGCCGCGACTGGCCAGGTAGTCGGCCTGAGATTCAAACTGCTTGACGGTCCCATTGGTCCAGCCGCCGCCGAAGAAGAACACGATCGCGGGACGCTGATCACTCGCCTTCCAGCCCGGCGGGTAGTGCACAATCAGCTCAAGCTCACCCTGGGGTGTATCACGGTACGTAAATGTCTTCGTGTCTGCCGCCTCTGCCCCATGTAGCTGATTGACTGCATGCGAGAGCACGAAAACCGCGATGAGAGCCATTCTGCGAGTCATGTTCTATCTCCGACAAGGTGAATCCGACCTGCTACGCGACAGCGGGCCCTAATGGATGAACTTGTGTCATGCACTGACGCACTGACCCTACATGGAACCCCGGCGGCGGTCAAAATACTCGGGCAAAAACTCGAACGACGACGATTCGCACCTTCGCACGTACCTGCTGCCGTCTTGGGCCCCGCGGACGAGACCGCCCGGGCGTTTGTCGTAAGCGTCCCATGTGGAGGCGAAACGCGCGATCTGAATTCAGTCCCGCTCACGAATCACTAGGGAGCGGGCGAAACAGGCATTTCATCTCCGCAAATCTCACGGCCAGATTCCCCGCGTTGGTCGCCGATGTGGCCTATGTTTGTCTTGGTGCAGTTGCGTTTACGACCCAATGTCTGGACTCGAACATTCACAAGAACTTCCCGCTCGAACAAGAGGAATGGCCCGCATGGTTCATCTTGAATCCACGTCGCGGCGAGAGTTCGTTCAACGTGTTGGACTTGCAATCGGTGGAGCCGGCGCGCTCAGTCTGAGTTCGTATGGATCACTGCTGGCCTACAACAAACCCGACTCGATAAAACCGGATGACATTCTCAATCAGCTAATCGAAGGGAACGAGCGGTTCGCAACCGGCCAGTCGAGACTGACTTCCCGTTCGCCTGAGGACTTCGCTCGGGACGTCAAAGGGCAGGCTCCTCCGGCGATAATTCTCGGCTGCGCTGATTCGCGAGTTCCGCCCGAGTTCGTTTTCGACCAACCGGTCGGCGGATTGTTTGTGCTGCGAGTTGCAGGCAACATGGTCGGCTCCGGGCCCATTCTGCTGGGAAGCATTGAATTCGCGGTCGCGGAACTCGGTGCACGACTGATCGTAGTGATGGGTCACAGCCAGTGCGGGGCGTGCCAGGCGGCAATCGACCATATCGAAAACCACGACACGCTCCCAGGTGCGATTGAAGGCATGGTGGATTACATCCGCCCGGTGGTTCAGGAAGTTCGCGGCGAGCCCGGCAACAAGCTGGTGAACGTCACCAAACAGAACGCGATTACCAATGCCAAGCGTCTGGAAACGCTGGGCCCCATCCTTCCCGAGTTCATCAAGTCGGGCGAACTCAAGACGGTCGGTGCGTACTACGAGATGTCGACCGGAAGGGTTGAGTTCCTTCGATGATCGGTCCGTTGATTGGTGGCTTTCTGTCCAACTTCAGCCTGGTTATGTTCGTCCTCGCCTTGCTGATCGCGGTTGCGCTCAGCCGACCGTGGCGAGGCATTGTCACGGCAACACTTTGCGAAGAGCTCTTTCGCTGGGTCTCGCTGCTGGGAGTGGGCCTGGTCGGCGTGTACGCGGGCATCATGCACGTCTTCTTGCCACACATTTCGGCGGCCGAGATCGGGTGGGAAACCAGCCCATTCCAGTTTGAAGTCGGCGTGGCCGATCTGGCCGTGGGAATCCTGGGAGTTCTCGCGTTTCGTGCCGGGCTGGGATTTCGCACTGCCACGACGATCGCCGCCACCGTCTCTCTTGGGGGCGACGCCGTCGGCCACATTCACCAAATGATCGCTGCGCACAATTTCGCACCCGGCAATGCAGGCCCCTGGTTCTGGACCGACGTCCTGGTTCCCTTGGTATTGGTGGTCACCCTGGTCATCGACTGGCGACAAAAGAAGGTGGCGTGAAGCGCAACGAATTGCCTGCGGGCCGGCCATCTCTCTCCCGACATCTGATTGATGTTCCGCCTTCCTTAGCTGTACGGCTTCGACTGCTCACAGCGAACCATCTAGCCAAGGCATGGTACAATCTCTAACCTAAAGACATGGACCTAACTGCACGAGAAATCAACGTGCAGAGTCCGTTGCGCCTGTAGCTCAGGGGATAGAGCATTGGTTTCCTAAACCATGTGTCGCAGGTTCGAATCCTGCCAGGCGTACTTTTTCATGTGGCTTTGGCTTCCCCCTTTGATCAAATCATTTCGGCCTAAGCACATCTTCACAGAATTCACACCCTCTGTACGGCCAACCAGGGAACCAGAGGCCCCAGGTTCCCTGGACCCTCCTTCCCTCTTCTCTGTTGCCGTAGCTCAAGCAGCTGATTTGCTGCCCGTAAACCGGTCCTTCAGAGCAATTAGCCGCTCACCCAATCCGAGAACGGCCTTGGTTGTTACGAATCGAATGATCCACTCATTGTCCTCAATTCCGGCCTCCAACAGGCTAGACGCCATCTTCGACTGACTACAGTTCATGCGGTGTGCTAGCTCCGCGATCGTTTCCGCGGTGAGTTCATCCACAGTGACGGTTATACGAAACTTCTTGGGGTCATTAGCCAGCGTCGTTCCTCCAATCATCAAGCTGAGCAGATCACAATACTCATAGGATCGCGATTAATGCGTAATTCCTTGAATTGTTTACCCATGTCCAGACAGTGCTTGCATGCCAGCGGTTTCGTCTAGCAGTTCCAAGATTAGACGAGAAGGCGTCCGCCGCCCCTGAGGCGGAGGCGTTGATATTGGTCGCCGATGGAACGGATGCTGTGTTTGTGCGTGGTGACTCGATCCCGGTTCCCAGACGGTCGGTATCGGATCAAGGTACTGTCACAACGACCCAGTTCGATTTCGTCCAAACAGGGCTGGAGGCAAAAGCGGGCATTCGAGAATTGGCGGCAGGTAGAGCTAGGCTCACGGTAGATGTGCGTCTGAGTTCTCTTCGGGATTTCGTGGAGGGTGCTCCGGTTACGTCTGATGAGTCGTTTGCGGCGGCGGCGATCGTGGAGAGCGGCGGCGTGTATCTGGTTGGTTCGTTGCGGCGAGAAGAGGAGTCAGTCAGTAGCGTGGCGGGTATCGGTCTTGGTTGGCTCCAGAAGCGTGACACTGCCTTGCTTCAAGTCTGGTGTCGTGCTTATCGGGTTGCAGGTCCTGTAGACGGGAGGCCTCCTAAGGCCGCCCAGGAGGCCGTAGGAGGCCCAGCAGAAGAGTATGTGTTTCCGGGTCCCCACGAGGTAACGCATGGAGTGCGGTAAGGTCGGCTGCCGTCGCCATAGATTTGTTCTCCCGTGATGAAAACGAGGTCTTGGAATGGGCGGCGATGGTAGTGGGTGTGATGTTTGTTAAATTAGGCGTTGATGGATAATGTGGCATGCGTGGTGAGGGTGATGGGTGGGCTAGCGTAACAAGGGGTTGGCAGATGGGTACTTCACTAGTCTTGGAGTTGCAGGATTTGGCTTCCGTGGGAAGTTCGGAAGTAACTGATGTGTTGCGCAAGGCACTGATGGTGGCGACCAAACTAAACCTGGAGGATGCAAGGGCCTGGCTGTGTCGTGAATTGAAAGGTTATGAACTTGATGAGCAGGTGCCCGATTATCGTCGTGTGTATTCAACGGTGCGAGTGATTGGGGCAAGTCAACGACTTGAGAAGTTGTATCTGCAGCCAGAGATTGCTAAGGAATTGGAGCGTGCTCAGGTGCGCGATGCAATCGCAAACTTGCACGATTTAATTGCGCACGGTAACGCTTCGGACGAGAAAGGTGTCCAATTCCCTTTCACGATTCCGCGAAGAGTTGAGTTGATGAAGGTGCTGGGTCTTCGGAGTGAACCGATACGTATTGTGAATGTGACGCAGATAGTAGGTATTATTGAGGCGGTCAGAACGCGAATACTGGAATGGGCATTGCAGCTGGAAGTGGAGGGAATACTCGGTGAAGGAAAGACGTTCACTAGGGAGGAGAGAGAGAAGGCCACGTCTAGTTCCATGGTGCATATTGTAAGTACTGGAAATGTTCAAAATGTTGTGGGAGAAGTGAGCGGCAGCACAGTAACGCAGAATGCAACGCTGGAAGTGCGTGAAGGAGATCGTGATGGTCTACGAGCGTTTCTAGAGGCGTCGGGATTTGGATCGGGGGATGTCTCCGAGCTAGAGAAGGCGTTGGTTGAAGAACCGCAGCTTGAGTCTGGAAAGTTTGGGCCAAAGGTTAGTGCCTGGATTGGGGAGATGACGCGAAAAGCGGCGGATGGGACAGTGGCGATTGGTTTGGCTGCTGCCGGTGATATTCTTGCTAGAGCTCTGTGGGCCTATTACGGATCTACTTGAGGCGAGAGCTTCCGGTCGTAACTTTGGAACACAGAGAAAGGCTAGCGGGGTTGCAAGGGGGCGGCAATGAGCCCCCTGCTCTGCGTGAACGCGCTTAAAGTGGATTATCCACCACCCCTTTGAAGAACACGCCGTCACGTTCTGTGATTGGGGATTATGGCGGGGTGTGGGGGTATGGTTAGGTTTTTTGCGGTGGTGTTTGGATTTGGGATGAGCGGTGGGGGGAGGATTTGGCTCAGGGCCTCTGACCGCTGCGCCGCACCGGATCGAGATCCGGTGGTACCCGGCGAGAATCTCCTCATTTTCAGCTGATCGCACCCGCGACGCGCGGCCACCATCGGCCGAAAACGCAATCTGGCGAACCACGCTTCACCGAATTGCCAAAGAATTTAGACGCTATCTCTGTCAGCACTATTTTCGACTAAACAACCTCCCAACAAGCCAAATCAATAGAGCTAATCCGAGCAGAGCAAGTGCGAGCACCATCAATTCGAATGGACCAGGCATATAGGGACCTAACCTTAGAAATCTTGATTAGCTTAATGGCGACATGTTTACCAGTGGCTGAGCAAGCTAGCAAGCAAAAACCGCCGTAGGCGTCCTACTCGTTAATGTCCGTGCAACGCCCAGGACGATGATTTTCCATCTCAACGAGAACGCATTTCTGTTGAGACCCTTGAATTATCAATGAGTTCCGTTTTTTCTCGGTCTAGTACAAGCCACACTACAAGCCCTTCTCGAACGTTGACCTAACCCACTACGCGGCAAGGTCAATCCGATTCTCTGATCCCGGTCTACGGAACCGAAGGTTAAAGCCCCGATTTTTCCGTGGCGTTCTCTCCTTCGTTGGCCCGCGCCACGAGAGTGAGACGTTTCGGCTCGGAATGCCCACACTATTTCCGATCACACCATTCGCACGCCAGCCCCCACCTATCGTATCGTCTCACCCTGCACGTCAAGCAACTGAGATGTCGGTGCCGAGTTGCCGAATAGATCGAAACGGTCGAATGTCCAGACGACCTTTTTCGATTTCGGTTCGATCTCGATCAGCAACGGGTTGTCCGGGCCGGCGTGGCAGTTGCCGATCGCGTAGTTGCCGTTGGGCAGAACCTCCAGCGTGGTGACCCAGGCCAGTGTGATGTTGGGCAAATCGTCCTGGTGAATCTCCCACACAATCGACTTTTCGGGCGTTACTTCGAGAACGCTGTGCCCGTTGCCGGTGGCGATGAGCGTGTTCCCGTTTTCCAGCCGGACCGCGGCGAAGAGTTGATTCCCAAATGCCTCGGGGCCATGACCATTCTTGCGTGGCTTGTCGAACAAGGGGACGTTGTACTCCCAGACCACCTCACCGCTTTGGCTATCGTACTCACGCAACGCGCCGTCGCCCTCGTGGCAGACCAGGTAGTTGCCGTCAGCGAGCTTCCTTACCAGTCGCGTATCGCGATGGGGGCTCGGATGCTCGACCTTCAATTTCATCTCGTGGTGAATCTTCCCCTGGCGATCGATCTCGATAATGCGAGCCGGCCCCGACTCGGCAATCATGATGCGGCCATCGTCGAGAGTCTGAAACGCATGCACCTCGACCCGTTTGCCTTGTTTCCCATTCGCCGTAGCCGCATCGTACGACCAGACAACTTCTTTGGACTCAGGATCGATCTCGACGATCCTGCGCATATGCTCCTGCAGCATGATGTGCCCGTTGGGGAGTACGTGAATGTCGTGAATTCCACCCCATTTCATTTCCCATTCCACCGCGCCGTCATCACCGACGATCGCTAGCACACCGTTACCTTGCATGATGACGGGATGTGCCGCGTCACAGGCATCGGACATGCAACCAAGCAGAATAAGGAATAATGCCAACCGAAGGTGGCTCATCGCGCGCTCCTGTAATGAATCACTTGACCGTTCTTTATGGCTACACTTGCAGACAATCCTCGTTTGCATCATTTCAACTCGCGGGGAACATCTGAAGCAGCCGACATTCTTCGGTACATCGAGTTCATGATACTGGCCATCTCAGATCGCCTATGATAGCCTCCGCAGGCGGATCATTGGTTACTCCTTCCCAAGAATGCTGGGGACAGCCTGCCTTCGCCGTGAGCTTCTTCGGCATTACAGCAAGCGTCTCGCGGGAACCAAGTTCTACAGTATATTTGAACTCCGCCATCATCGAATCCACAGACTCGAAGGCATCACTTTCTCGACTCCCCGAAACAAGGCCTCGACTCGCCATGGATCTTATTCTGCAACTCGGCGTGCTTCTCGGGGTGGGGTTTGCCACCAGCTTTGTATCCGGCTTGTTCGGCATCGGCGGCGGGATCGTAAGAATTCCTCTGTTCGTTTACCTGCTGCCGTGGCTGGGAATCCCACATGAATCGTTGATGCACATGGCCGTCGGCACATCGGTGGCGCTGGTGATTCCCACCGCAATCGCCGCCTCCGTCAAGCAACATCGCCAGGGAAATCTTGATCTCGGTTTTTATCGCACATGGGCCATCGGGATTCTCATCGGCGTGCTCGTCGGCTTGTTGATCGTGCCCCACGTATCAACCGAATACTTCCAGATTATCTTCGTCGTCTTTCTGATCAGTGTTGCCGTCTACGTTGGGTTCGTGCCGGAGAGTATCACCATCTCGAACTCGCTACCCAAAGGACCCGGAAAAATTGCCTTGGCGACGTTGATCGGCCTGGCCTCAACACTAACGGGCACCGGTGGCGGGGCGCTGACTACCCCCTCGCTAAAAGCCTTCTGCATGCCCTTGAAAAAGGCCGTAGCCATTGCTTCGGCAACCGGGCTGGTGGTGGGCGTGGTGGCCGCCTTGGGATACGTCTGGCAGGGTCAGGGTGTTCCCGACCGACCGCCATACTCTCTCGGCTATGTGAGCCTACTTGTATTTGCAGGCATGCTGCCGACCATCTTCATCGGCGCGCCCCTGGGGGCCAAATTCAACAACCGGCTCAACGATACAGCATTGAAATACACCTACGCTGCCTTCTTACTCATTGTCTCGGCGGACATGATCTTCAAACTGATGGACTAGCCGGCAGACCGCGGGCCGTGGGGCCACAGACCAACTCTGATCGCGATTCGCAAGAAGTTTGAAATGCGGGTTCCGCCAGTGGATACTGGTTGCACCACCTTCCATCTCCCCACGGCTAGAAGCATGGAACCCCTTGCCGCCGCTGCCCACACATCAACAACGGCACTCAACCATTACCCAGGACTCTCGACGATGAAACTTTGTTCGACTTACGTGGTACTCGTGGTCTCGCTAAGCATCGCAACCAGCGTCTGTGCGGCAGAAAAAGTACAACCGGTTCGCATGGGTTGTGGGCTGATGACCTTCGACACGGTGCCGGGCTGGGGGCTTCGTCCCGATGGTAACTCCGCCCTGGGCCCGACGCATGGCTCGGTCGTCATCGACGAGACAGGCAACATCTACACGAGCGCCAACAAGGGGGTCGTCGTCTTCTCACCCGACGGCAAGGTGATTCACTCTTACCTCGGGGACGACTACTCCAACATTCACGACATGGAGATCCGTGAGGAAAATGGAAGCGAGTTCATTTACGGGGCCCGCAACAACAACGCCGAAGGAATCAAGTTCAACATCCAGGGCGGGGAAATCGTCCTCCGACTGAAGTATCCCGAAGAGGCCGGTCTCGGCACCATCAAATTCAATCCAACCGCCATCACGGTCGCTCCCAATGGAGACATCTTCCTGTCGAACGGTTACGCAACCAATCATATCTTCAAGTACGACGAAGACGGAAACTACCTGCTGCATTTCGGCGAAAAAGGAAATGGGCTCAAGCAGTTCAATACGGCTCATGGCATGACGCTGGATACGCGATACGATCCCCCGAGACTGTTGATTTGCGATCGCAATCACGAACCCAAAGGTCGCCTGCTTCATTACGACCTCGACGGTCAGTTTATCGAAGAGGTCGTAACCGGCCTGGGGATGCCGACATCGGTTGCAATTCAGGGGGAATACGTCTCGGTGCCCGATCTCCACGGCCGGCTGGTCATTCTTGACAAGAGCAACACCATCATCGCGGTGCTCGGTCACAACTCGAACCCCGACACCCGGGTGAACTTCAATGTTCCGCAAGACCAGTGGATTGAAGGCATCTTCAGCGGCACGCACGGTTCGTACTGGGACGAAGAGGGAAACCTGTACGTCCAAGATTGGAACGTCGCGGGACGCATCATGAAGCTGGTTCGGGTCGAATAGAGCCTTGCCGCTCTAGTGTTCGGGGTTGGGCAGACGGCCGATTCAGAAAGTCACCTGTGGCGTGTAAAGGGGGTTCCATATGCGTTTGATTTTTGGCTTGGTGTGGGCCGTCTGGCTGTTGCCCCATGTCGTCGTGGCGGCCGACCCCTTTGCGCCGATCGACCTTGGCCCCGGCAACACTCAAGGCGTGGGCATCAATTATGCCAGCGCAACGGTGACCTATCCGGACGGCACACTGGAGTCGTTCGCACGGCGCAGCCACGCGGGACATGTCTCCATTTTCAGAACGCGCTCGGTCGACGATGGACTATCGTGGGACGAACCGGATGTTCTGTTGAACCTGCCGGTCGCTCCCTGGGGTGGACCGATGCCGCTGCTCGACCAAACGGGCGAGCTGCACTTTGTCATCCCACGCGTTCGCGGCGAGGGACGCAATCCGGCCGTGGATCGATTCATCGATCTGTATCACGTTCGTTCAATCGATGGTCAAACCGCGTGGACGGAACCGCAACGAATCTTCGAAGGATACTGTGGGGCCATACAGGGAGTGTTTCAACTGAGCAGCGGTCGCATCATCGCCCCGTTCGCCGATTGGATCGCTAACCGTCCACGGACCCCGCCTACTGGACCCAGCGAAACAACCTGCGTTTATTCCGACGATGGCGGGCAGACATGGCTTAGTTCACCGTCGCGGCTTACGGCACCATGTTTTGAAAACTACAACGGCGGTAATTACGGAGCATGTGAGCCCACGCTCATCGAACTGCTCGATCACCGAAACTGGATGCTCATCCGAACCCAGACGGGTAAGCTCTACGAATCGTTCTCTGCCGACGGTGCGGAATGGGCGACCGCAACACCTTCGCCGTTTTACTCTTCAAATTCCCCGGCGTTTCCTATCAGGCTGCCCGATGACCGAATCGTTGTTTTCTGGAACAACTGCGAGATGCCTCCCCGCGTGAACGGCGACGGAGTTTACGGAGGCCGCGACGCACTACATGCGGCGATCTCGAACAATGACGGGAAGACATGGCAAGGATTCCGCGAGGTCTATCGCGACCCAACCCGCAACGGCACGCCACCCAAACATGGCGACCGCGGCACCGCTTATCCCCACGCCACGTTGACAAGCGACGGCAGAATTCTGCTTGTATCCGGACAAGGGCAGGAACGCCGGAGAAGATTCCTGATCGACCCCGACTGGCTGATGGTGAAAGAGGTCGCAGCAGACATGACGAGCCTGGACGAGTGGCACGTCTTCAAGGGCTTTGGTCCCGCGGAGAGATTCTGGCGAGATCGAATCGCAGGCCCTCAGCTTGTTCCGCATCCAGATGAACCCGAGGGCTCCCGCCAAGTCTTGCACATTCGCCGACCGGACGAACTGGATGCCGACGGAGCCGCTTGGAACTTCCCTGTCGCCAAAGCTGGAATCCTTAGAGTGCGGCTGCGTATTGAACCGGGATTCGGCGGTGCTCAAATCAGCCTCACGGACAGGTTCTTCGATCCGTGCGACGATGCGGGCGAAACGCAGGCAACGTTTTCGATTCGCATCGACCCGCAGTATCGACTAAATGCCGAATCGGGTGTTAGCCCCAGTGAATGGCATACGCTTCAACTAAAGTGGGATGGCGACATGTGCCATGTTTTGGTCGACGAGAAGCTAGTCGACACGCTGAAAACCGAAGCGGCTCCGCTGCATGGACTTAGCTATGCCCGATTTCGCTCACTCGCCGAAGAAGTCGACAAACAAGGGTTCTACATCGAGTCGGTCACGATGAAGGCGATTGACCAATAGGCCCAGGGTATGTAGGGCAACGAGATTTTCGACCGCACAAAGCCAGTTTTACCTGTAAACATCCAGTGGTGGTATCTGGCAATTCCCGAGTGGTGTGCGTGAAGCATTCCCTACCTGAACGTAGTATAATCGTCATCTACCCCAAGCGGTTTGCACTGTACGGGGTCCACAGAGTAAACCTCCAAGGCTATATACCCAGAAGAAGCAGATCGCGTTAAGCAAAATACTTCTCCTAGCGATGGTGGCCTTCTCCCCACACAAACAGACTTCGCTTTCAAGGTAACATCATGCTCCGACATGGACTCTTGGCGTTTCTCCTCCTCACCATCACGTTGCCGATGACGGCACTCGCTGAGTTTAAAGTGGGTGTCGGCAAGGCAATCATTACTCCCGACCCCTTGCTGCCCATCTCCGGTGGAATGGGAGCCGGGGTCCCTTCCACTAGCAAGCAGGGCGAGCTGACCGCCCGCGCGATGGTCCTCCAACAAGACGGCACCAAGGTCGCCATCGTCCAACTCGACCTGCTGGGCTTTCCGTCCATTCTATGCTCCCGAGTACACGAGCAAGTTCCCCGCATCCCGGCAGACAACATCCTCATTGGTTCGACCCACACCCACAGCGCGCCCGACTGCTACGGCTTCCCCGGTCTCGATGGTAAAACATCCGGCGATCTCGATTACATGGACTTCGTCTGCAACCAGGCTGCCATCGCGGTGAACCAGGCACTCGACAACCTACAAGACGCTCAACTCAAAATCGCCACAGGCGAAGCCGAAGGAAAGATCGCCTACAATTATTACGCCCCCGAACTCTTCGATCCGCGGATGAGTGTCATCCAGGCGCTCACGCCCAGCGGTAAGACGATTTGCACCCTGGTCAATTACGCCATCCATCCCGAAGTACTCGGCAACAAGCTGGGTGTTACGAGTCCCGACCTCGTTGGCCCGCTGTGCGACAAGCTCGAAGCCGATTTCGGTGGAATGGGCATGTTCATGAATGGTGCCCAAGGCGGGATGATCACGGCCGACAACCGCCTGCTTGATAATCCTTCGGATCCCGTAAAGGCCAAATGGCACGATGCCCGGACCTGGAAGGAATGCCTTCGCATCGGCAACCTGATGGCCTCGGAAGCCCAACGGATCATCAAGGAAGCTGAACCCCAGAAGAACCCCGGGCTCGCCAGTTACTCCCGAGAGGTAACGTTCCCCGTCGAATCCCGACTGATGTGGATGGTGATTCTGGCCTCGCCGTTGAATTACCCTCACAACGACGACAAGTCGGTTACAACCCGTATCAACTTGGTCAACGTCGGCAACGCACAGATTCTCACCATCCCCGGCGAAGCACTGCCGAATATCGGGTATTACCTGAAGCGGAACATGAGGGGCCAGAACAATCTGCTGTTCGGTCTCACCAACGAAGCCTTCGGCTACATCCTCACGAAGGTCGACTTCAACAGCTTTGAACGATACGAGTACATCTCACAGACTTCACTCGGCGAAATGACCGGCGAAATCCTAATCGAGAACGCGTTGCAGTTGATCGAAGATTCTCCGGCCCCGGAATCGGTGAAAGAGAAGTGAGGGTGTTCATTCCTACTCGAATAGGAACATCCTAGTTGATCCTTTACGACCACGTCCTGATGTATCTCGATGTGCGACTCGAAACTTTCTCCTGATTGGCGCTTTGGCGAGAATAATCCCTTGGTTTCCTAAACCAATGCTCTAGGATCGAGTTCTACAAAGAGTTTGGTACCGGCCACGCAAACATCCGATCCCGTTCACGATGCGGGTTTTTCGAAAGATCATCGGATTTATGCAAATCCGTGCCATTGAGGCCCGATTCTGCTAGAATCCGAAGGGTGGGTGAGACTGGGAATGTCCGCTTTCTCACCTCGATTCTCGACGGATTCGGAGAATCATCCACAGCAATCACACCCTCGCCTTGAACTTGCTGTTTGTCCGCCGTGGTAATTCCTTCGGCCTGACAAGAACTGTGCGATTCAGCGTTGAAGGCAACGGGTGCCCTCCACGATGTCCCTCCCAAACCGCACAGGATTTCACGGCATGAGTCGACTGCTCGGTGTGCTACTTGTGTTGTTCGTAGTTGCGTCGGTTGACGCCGCCGACCCGGACCGAGCGGGACTTGAGTTTTTCGAAAACAAGATCCGACCCGTTTTGGTCAATCATTGCTACGAATGCCACTCTGCGACTGCTGCCGAGGAGCAGAACGTTCAAGGAGGCTTGTTGCTCGATTCGCGCGAAGGCAGTCTTCGCGGTGGCGAAAGCGGTCCGGCCGTGGTGCCAGGCAATCCTGATGAAAGCCTTCTGATCGGAGCACTGAAACACGAATCCTTTAAAATGCCCCCAGACGCGAAGTTGCCCAAACCGATCGTCGCAGACTTCGTCAAATGGATCGAAATGGGCGCGCCCGACCCTCGCGAGGGCGACACCGCACTTGCTTCGCTGGAAATCGATATCGAAGCCGGCAAAGAGCACTGGTCGTTTCAGCCATTGAAGCGCCCCTCGACACCCAGGGTGCTGGATCAGGCTTGGGTCCGTACCCCCGTCGATCAGTTTGTCAGGGCCAGGCAGGAAACCGCCGGCGTTTCGCCGAACGCCATCGCGGAACCGCGCAAGTTGGCACGTCGCGCTTATTTCAACTTGATCGGTTTGCCGCCCGAGCCCGAGGAAGTCGAGCAATTCGTCCAAGAAGCAAAGGCTGATTTCGATGGGGCCTATCAGCGTCTGATCGACCGACTACTCGACAGCGAACACTATGGCGAACGCTGGGCCCGACATTGGCTGGACATTACACGATTCGCCGAGAGCAATGGTTACGCCTTCGATGGCGATCGACCCAATGCGTGGCACTATCGCGATTTCGTAATTCGAGCGTTCAACGCAGATCTGCCTTACGACGAATTCGTGCGATTGCAGCTTGCGGGCGATCTGCTGACAGACACCAACGTGAAGAGCAGCGAGGAAGCCCAACTGGCTCTGAACACGATCGCGGCCACGGGCTTTCTTGTCGCAGGACCTTACACGACCCAGCAGACTCAGAAGGAGAGAGAGCGAAGTCGCTACGAACAATTGGACGATATCGTCAACACAATCGGCACCGCTCTTCTAGGGCTCACCGTTGGGTGCAGTCGATGTCACAGCCACAAATTCGACCCCCTGCCGCAGGATGACTATTACCAACTGGCATCCTGTTTCGCCGAAGTTGGTTTTTCAAACACGGGTATCAATACGAAACCGGAATCGTTTGCCAAACGGCAACAGACGTTCGCGGCGGATCATCAACCGCTAGTCGCTGCCCGAACGGCCTATGAAAAGGAAAACCTCCCAGACGTGTTCGAAGCCTGGCGTGCGCATGAAGCCAAGCAAGTGCTCGCTACAGGTGAAGTGATCGCGCTTGACGACTGGCATTATGCAGGACCCTTCGCCGGCGAGAGCTTCGAGGCCGCGTTTAACGAAGCCTATGGCCCCGAAGCGGGAGTCGACCTGACGGCCGCCTTCAACGACGGCGCGTTGAAGTGGACCCATCAGCCTTCCTGGAAGGACGGCGCCGTTCACAACCCATTCACGGGCGACAATACGGCGCATTACATCTATCGCACATTCGAATCGCCCGTTGATCAGGCCCTGTCGCTGTCTCTGGGAAGCGATGACGGCATTAAAGTTTGGGTCAACGATAAGCTGGTCCTGGCAAAGCTGGTGGGGCGTGGGGCTGCCCCAGGGCAGGAAATCGTTCAGGTTCCCATCAGCCGGGGTACGAACCAGTTGCTGATGAAGATCGTCAACGGGGGTGGTCTCTCCGGGTTCTACTTTGCCGGAACGCCGATTGTTCCACGGGATCTTCCGACCCTCGGACCGTGGTATCACGTTGGACCCTTTGCCGCGGCGAACTTCGATGCGGCCTTTGCCCAGGCCTTTCCTCCGGAGACCGACACGGACCTCGACCGCACTTTCAAGAACGGCGAGTTGAAATGGACCGCCCAGCCCGACTGGCATGACGCCGAAGCTCACAACGACAAACTGAAGGGAACCAATTGCGCGAACTATCTCTATCGGATTATCGAGTCCGCAGAGCCGCAGGTCCTGCAACTATCACTCGGCAGCGACGATGGAATCAAGCTGTGGGTGAATGGTCGCGAGTTGTTAGCCAATAGGGTTGGCCGAAACGTCGCGTCCGCCGGTCAAGAGAACGTCGCCATTCCAATTGCCGCAGGTCGCAATGAGCTGTTGATGAAGATTGTCAACGGTGGAGGGGCGTCCGGCTTCTATTTTGCGTCCAGCCCCTCTCAAACGCCGGACGAGCTAGCTGAAATTCTAAAGCAGGCTCCCGATCAGTGGAGTGAAGAGCAGAAGAACAAGCTGGTTGAATGGCATCACGGCTTCGATATCCATTGGTTGAGGCTAAATCAGGTTGTTATTCGGCATGAAATCCATCGCCCCAAACCCGAGATGACGCAGGTCTTCGCCGCACGAAAGCGAGGGACCACATATCAATTCGGAGACGATACCTACAAGGTTTACCATCTGCGACGGGGCAATGCTGACAACAAAGAAGCTCCGGCAGAACCAGGATTCTTGCAGGTTCTCACCAGCAATGAGCATGCCTCAACGCAATGGCTGGCTGATCCGCATGACCCGAACCAGTCTCGCGCGAGTCGTTTGGCGGTTGCGGATTGGCTAACCGATGCAGATCAGGGAGCGGGCCATCTGCTGGCTCGCGTGATCGTCAATCGCATCTGGCACTATCACTTCGGTCGGGGAATCGTAGCCACGCCCAGCGACTTTGGCACCCGCGGCGAAAAACCGTCTCACCCCTTGCTGCTCGATTGGCTCGCCACCGAGTTGATTCGTTCCGACTGGAAACTGAAACCGATCCACAAGCTAATTCTCACCAGTGCCACCTTCATGCAGGCCGGAGAAATTACCGAGAGCGGTCGAGAACACGACCCTGAAAATCTGCTACTGTGGAGACGCAACGCGCGACGGTTGGAAGCCGAAGTCATACGCGACTCGCTGTTGAGCGTAAGTGGTGCCCTGGATTCTTCGATGTTTGGTCAAGGCACCCTCGACGTTTCCAGCACGCGTCGCAGCATTTACTTCACGGTCAAACGTAGTCAGCTAATCAGAATGTTGCAGCTTTTCGACGCACCCGGCACCATGCAAGGAATCGGGGCCAGGGAAGAAAGCACGGTCGCCCCTCAGGCCCTGACCCTTCTGAATTCACCCATCATTCAAGATTTCGCAACGAAGCTTGCCAGGCGAGTATCCTCCACGACCGATGCATCGATCGAGGAGTTGATCAATAGGGCATATCGCATCGCGCTTGCGCGTTCCGCGACCAGCGAAGAACTGCTTGCGATGACCGCGTTCATCGACCAGCAACAAGCATCTCGCGGCTCCGAAGAGGCGGCAAGGCAAGATACCCTTCGCGATTTCTGCCATCTTTTGCTGTGCACCAACGAGTTTGTCTATATCGACTGAGCGGCATTCCCGTGTAACGCCTACCATCCAGGACCACCCCATGCATCACCATACAATCGGCACGCTTGGCAACAGGCGAGAGTTTTTGCGGCGAGCAGGACTTGGATTTGGTTCCCTGGCGCTTACCAGCCTGCTGCATCAAGAATCGGTGATTGCCGAAACATCCACTTCGATCAACCCATTAGCCGTCTCCGAACCACATTTTCCGGCCAAGGCGAAGGCCGTGATCTGGCTCTTTCAGACTGGCAGCCCCTCTCAGGTCGACACCTTCGATTACAAACCTGAACTGCAAAAGCGAGACGGTAGCGAGCTTGCCGGCGCCGACCCTAAAACGGGCTTCTTCACCACCAGCGGGAAGTGTCTCAAGTCACCGTTTGCCTGGGCGCAACATGGCGAATCGGGAGCATGGACTTCGGAGATCTTCCCGAACATCTCGAAGCATGTCGATGACATTGCCTTTGTTTACTCCTGTTATTCCCAGTCGAACAATCACACGCCTGCGATGCTCGAATTCAATTCGGGTATGATTCGCCAGGGCTTCCCCAGCATGGGTTCGTGGCTTACCTACGGCCTGGGCAGCGAGAACTCCAATCTCCCGGCGTACGTCGTCATGCACGGCACGAAACCGCGCGGCGCCGATCCGATCTGGTCTTCCGGATTCTTGCCATCCGTATACCAGGCCACGGCCCTCGACCCACGGCAGGAAAACCCGATCGAGAACCTTGAGCGTTCTGCTGACCTCAGCGATGAACAACAACGCACGTTGCTCGATGCTCTGCGGACTGCAAATGCCAAACACGCGGAAGCTAGGCCGTTTGATCGCGACTTGAATGCCAGACTGGAATCCTTCGAACTTGCCTACCGCATGCAAACTTCGGCACCCGAGGCGTTTGATATCGCCCGCGAACCTCAGTACATCCAGGACATGTACGGCCTGAACCGTGACGAATCGAAGGACTATGGTCGACAGTGTTTGATCGCCCGGCGGTTGGTCGAACGTGGCGTTCGTTTTGTACAGATCTTTGCCTCGTGCCCGAATACCCCCGGGGGTGCGGTGAGCGACGTCCCGTGGGACGGGCACAACGACATCAACGGCAACCACCGCGCCTGTGCCGCCACGGTCGATCAACCAACCGGGGCCCTGCTAAGTGACCTTAAGATGCGCGGTATGCTGGAAGACACGATTGTGATTTACGGTGGCGAGTTTGGCCGAACCTCCGACTCTCAAGGTTCCGGAGGTCGCGACCATAACCCAAACGCCTTCACAACATGGTTTTCAGGAGGGGGTTTCAAGGGTGGAGCCCAGTATGGTGCCTCGGATGAGTTCGGCTACAAATCCGTCGAGAACCGCGTGAACGTGCACGACATCCATGCCACGATCTTGCATCAGATGGGCATCGACCACACGAAACTTACCTACCGTTTCAATGGCCGCGACTTCCGCCTGACCGACGTCGAGGGAGAAGTGCTCCGCGACATCCTCGCATAGTGCGCGCGACTTCAAACCTCAATCAAGTCTCTCGAATCGGTTGGTAATGGCCGGGCGTAGTGTACCCTGCCGTCCAGGCCACCGCCTGATGGCAACTCTGCATATCCGGGGGCACGCGCAACAGGTAGCGATCCCCGGTCGAAGGGCAGTGCAACTCGACAAAGTAATAGTCTTCCGCGACACAACCCGAAATTCTCAGCAAACGACGCGTACCGCCGGGGTCCTGGTCTTCGTCCAGCACGGTCGCGTCGGCGTGATCGACGAACCACTCGTAGCCGACCCGCTCCAAGAGTACCCGACGGATTGCAACATTGGATTCGTTCAGGATCTCGCCAACGGTAATTGATTCCGGGTCGAACGCCACACGATTGGGTATCAGCACCCCATTCCACAATATCCGCACCGACCGCAACGACCACGGCAGGTCGGAAAGGCCCGAGCCGGCCACATCGATCCAAGATCGAACTCGTATCTCATCGGGTAGCGAAGTGATTTGCCTGCACCCGCGAACGTCCAGGGTTTCCAATCGCATCATCCCTGCTGGAAGAGACGTCAACCGCGCACAATCTCGCAACAGCAGGGAACGTGTCGTCGCGCCAAACCCTGCGGGAAGTTCTTCCAGTCGATAGCATCCCGTGAGGTCGACCGACCTGGCTACCAGCCCATTCGACATAGCTGTGAGTCTCACGCAGCCATCAAGCCTTAAGCGATCGACGCAGATCGAAGGGATCTCCTTCAGATTTCGGCAATCTCCCGCATCAATCAGCTCCGTCACAGACAGGTCGCCCGGAAGTCCTTCGATTGCCGAGCGTCTCAGGATCAACTCATCGCAAGACAATCCCGAAGGCAGTTGCCGCAGGCGCGCACAATCTTCAAGCTGAATCGTCTCGGCCTGCAGATTCTCGGGTAGCGACTCGATCGGCTCTTGTGAAAGATCAAGCAAGCCGCGAACGCGCATTCCGCGCGGGGCGTTGACTTCAATAATTCGCTTCCTGGCTGCATCTGCCTTCCAGGGCCAAATCGATCTCAAGCGCTGAAACATCGAGTGCCTCTTCTCTGTTCCTTTCGATCTACTCAGTCGATCACGATGCGGGATTTATTTCTTCGCGATCGCGACGGGTCGTACTCCCGCTGCCGCCAGACAACGTACATTCCACGTTCCAACCAGATGGTTGCGTGTTCGTCATGAACCAACTGCGCGAAGTCGGCCACCACGTCGAGATACAGATCTTCACGGTGCCTGAATAGCTGAGCGGTCTCGGGATCGAGGATTCGGTGCTGATGCCCGGTCACCTCTCCCTCAGCAAGCACCGGCTCGACTTGCAAAGCCGCCTTCGAGGGAATCCCCTCCACTTGTCGCACGAAGATATCTCCTTGTCGCAGTAACATGTCGCCTCTCCTGTGGTTGCCTCTAGTCTTAACGAAACGCTCATTTATCAAATATCAAAGCCTGCTTCTACGTTCCCGAAACCACACTTGGAGCTCAGCAGGAATAGTCCTGCCACTCCCTTCACAGAAACAGCGCTGGCAGTCAGGAATAACGCCGGCAGAAAGATCAGAAAATAGATACCTAGTAAGAATCCTAACCACCCCATGGCGCAACCTTCTGCGAATCGACTTCTTAGTACGCCGATCGCACCACCAATCGCGGTACAAAAAATCATTGCCGCAATAATTGTATATTCGCTCCCTGCCCACATCGCGGCTCGGCCAGAGGTGAAGGCAACCCCCATCATGGCCACAAACCCCATTAGCTGTTCAATCGAAAATGAACGACCGCCGGGGGCCTGCTCCGATCCCGTACCCTGATCGTCTGTGATGTTTGTTCGCTCACTCATGGGTTCACCAATCCCCTTCGTTCAGCAGGACCTACGATGAGCCACGTTCTACCGATGATTTCCGCCCTGGAAACCGTTCCGTTGAAGCGGCTATCGTCAGAATCCATCGACTCATCTCCCAACACGTAATAGCCATCCTGGCAATCGAATACTTTGTCGCCGTGAATGTTGGCCACGGGCAAATACTTGAGGTAACTCAGCGATTGCGGCGGATCTACTTCGGTGCCGTTGATGACCAATTGTCCGTCTCGTAGCACCTGCAATTTCTCGCCGGGCAATCCCACCACGCGTTTCATCACCTCCAGCCCGTCGCTTTCGCGTCGAATCGTGAGTACCTCCCACCGCCGAGGTTCACGAAAGCGATAACTCACTTTCTCGGTAAGCACCCGATCTCCGTTTGAAACATTGGTTCCCTGCAAGGCGGGCCGCATCGATTCGGAAACCACGCATGAGTAATGAAACCCGGACAGGTAAATCAGGCAGGCCAGCCCGATGAGAGCCAAGCTACGTTCGACCTTTCGCAACACCCAGCGAACCCAGTCCATATTCGCAGCCCTTTCACCTTCCCGTCACGGCATTAAGCCAACCTCTGGCTTCTCAGCATGGGCGACCGGCACATCCGTATCCGTTTCGTTCAAATAGGCCTCCTGTTCAGCTAGCGCCTGCTCCAGCAAGGCTCTGCGACTCTCCTGCAACTGCACCTCCGAGCGCATTGCGCCCCGGTGGGTCCCCATGTTCATGGTGCAAAACGTCACCGTTGCGAACGCTGAAAACAGTACGATGCAGCTATTGACCACCACATTGACTCTATTTTCCGCTGCCGCCTTCGCTGTCGATGCATCGGGCTCGTGAATCGGTAGCGCGCATTCACTACCTTCGCATGGCTCCTCCACACTCCAACGTTGATTCTCACGTGCAGGCTCTTTAAATTCGTCGTGGCTCATGCTCTTCTCCTCGGGAACTGATAGATCGGATTTCTGTTTCTCTTACTCGAGTTACCTTGCAAAGTTCCGTACTGGCCGTGAATTGCAACCGCGAACGAGGTTGCAGACCAACCGCAATAGGGTGTGAGCAAAGCGAGTGATAGTTCCGACCTCGCACATCTTGCCCGTGGAAACCCGCAGCATCCAGGACGATGACCAGGAACGCGAAGCAGGCACATGCGAAAGAAACTCGCATGCTGCGAATGTGCAGACAGCCCTTGCATAGCCCTCTCCCTTCGTATTCCCACGGTGCGGATGTTCCGGAGCTCACCCGTACGCAATCGTTTGCGCACAAACCGTGAGCGCTTTACCGCGCCGCGTCGACTTCCCGTCGAGTTGATCTACGATTTCGAACTGACCCGATTGCCTGAGTAGGCGTTAAGAAAAGCTTGCACTACTTGAAGTACCAAGTATCGCCCGTGTGGGTCAAGCATTTTGCGAGGGAAAATTGTGAATTCATTGCCGTTCGCAAGTGAAACCTTCTAGAGGGCGGACACTTACAACCCAGTTTCCGACTTGCCTTTGAAGAGAAACATCACTCTTAGAACCCAACGAATGATTCTGGCAACCAGGTTGGGGCGGACACCGTGCGGTATGAGAACGTCAACCACTTGCTGATTTCTTTTCGCTTTGGCCGACCTCCAAACCCAAGTCTATGGTGTCCGGTATCTGCACATGCATCACTTCCCCCTACGATAAAGCTATCAGCAAGGTAAGGAAATCCAGAGACGCTCATGGTGTGGTCCTGACTGGTCTGTCCTATCGAGAATATGCCTACCCAAGGCAAGCCGTGCCGAAGAACAATTTAGCCATACGCTGGAGAGGAAACTCCTGCCGCCTCTCATGGCAAGCGAACGAATTGAATCTGGCGAACATCCATCAGCGCGTTCTTCTTGATCGCTTCCGGTGCCAGACGGACCGTATAGGTACCCGGTTCAGGAATCTCCAGAACGCCGACAGTCCGCCAAATGAAGTTTTGAAAGTGTCCCGTCGCTTCCACCGTGAAGTTCAACTGGTCAATAACACTGCTCCCCGACAGAACCGAGAGCGAGGCTTCACTCCCCCCCTGCCCCGTACCGCAGCCCTGCAGAATGCCGACGTTGAATCTGCCGGGCCGCTCAATGTGGATGCTCCACGTCACGAAATCCTCGGGATTAACCCAGTACCCCACGGTGTTCTTGTGCGGCTGCGGCTCGAAACGGAGATTCTCACCGGTTGTGTCTGCCTGGTAGGCGTGCAAGTCCAAACGCCCATCGCCCCCCTGCGCGATCGGCTCTAGCTGGGCCTCCAGACATGGCGGCGTGTCGAACTCCAGCTCGATGAAATGGCTGCTCGTAGGGCGATGTTTCCATCGAACGATCCAGTGATCCGTCTCCGGCTGCAATATTGGAGACTCGTCGTCATCCGCTCTCTGCCACCGAATCCGCGCTAGCGATGCACACAGTCGCGGAATAAGGATCGACGTACAGTCATCATCCTCCACATGAATCGTCAGCAGGTTGCCATCGCAGCTCATGGCAGGGTTGCTTTGCAATGAACTCATATCACGCAGATCCAGCGTCTCGTCCGCCATGGCACCGGGGACCAATGTCACCACAATCAAGCACGAGACATACAGCATTTGGACGCGAATCATCCGCAGAAACCCCCTGAAATTGATACCCGTGGCCTAACGACAACCACAGACATCATCCTCCACCGGAAATGCCAAAGCAACGGTGCGACGAACCGGCGAAGTGCCACCGTGCGGCATCTTGTATCACCAAATTGAATTCGGCGAAGAGGGAGCAATCAAGACGGCGTCGATCGTCCCACCAACTTCGCAAAACCAGGCACAAATCGAAGCGGCACTTCACGACAATGTCTCACATATCAACTCCGACAACGAAGCCATCGCCATAGGCTGCGGGCGTTTAGTGCTGAGTTACGACCCTTGCATCCGCTGCTCGACCCGTTTCCTGAACGTGGTCATCCAACGCAGCCTGGGGACCAAACAACCACTGGACGATCCTCCCGGGTCGCCCATGCCCGGAATTTGTTGATGTCAAACGGCAATTCAGCGGAACCACACCGCTGGCCATATCTCACTTACCGTTTCTTGCCGTTCTTATGCGGTTTGTTTCGGGTCGGAAGCCATCGGGCTATTTCCGACTTTGTCGAGGCGAATTCCGGGGCCTTTGCAAGGTTGGTCCACTCGAACGGATCGTTTACCTCATCGTAAAGTTCTTCTTCGCCGTTGGCATACTGGATAAAGCGAAACTTCTCCGTACGGACGGCGTGGTTCTTGAACCCGTGAGTCGTGATCGCCGGCGTGTCCCAGGGTGCCGCAGGGTCTTTCAGCAATTCGACAATGCTGACCCCTTCCACGTGATTAGGAGTCGGAATACCCGTCAGTTCGCACAAGGTTGGATAGACACTCATCAAGTCCACGGTTCGTGTGGAAACTCGGCCAGCTTTGGTCACTCCCGGGGCGACCCAGATAAAGGGCATCCTTGTGGGTTCTTCCCACAGGGCAAACTTTCGCCAATGTTGTTTTTCGCCAAACGACCAACCGTGATCGCCCCACAGGACAATGATCGTATTGTCCTTATGAGGACTTGCTTCCAGTGCGTCGAGCAGGCGGCCGATGTTCATGTCGGTGTAGGCACACGTGGCCAGGTAAGATTGAATCGCCGCCTTCCAGCGACCACTCTTGAGGAACTTGGCATGATCCCCTTTCGGCTTGGCCATCTCGACTCCCGATGGCGGAACGTCGTCCAAGTCGCTTTCCAGATGGGGCGGCAATTGAATCGTTTCCAATGGAAACATGTCGTAATATTTCCGTGGAACCGCGAACGGCAAATGCGGTTTGTACAGTCCGCAAGCGACAAAGAACGGCTGGTCTCGCTCTTGCTGCATTTGTTCGATGCAGTAGTTCACCGTATGCCAGTCTAGCAGGTCCTCGTCCTTCAAGTCGTGCAACATGGGTTCGTGAAACCCGTCCATCTTCTTCACGTTCGGACCGTTGGAATACAACCCTGTTCGAGACATGTAGTCGGTCCATTCAGACTCGTGATAGGCCATCGAATGGTAGATCTTTCCTGCGCCGGCCACGTGATAGCCTGGCTTCAAGAATTGCGCACTTAGCCCTTCGCCCGGCTTCTGGAATGATTTCCAGCCGTCGCCATTCTGATAACAACCGCTCGTCCAGGGTCGACGTCCCCCCATCAAGGCAACCCGCGACGGCTCGCACGCCGGTACCGCACAGTACGCGTGCGAAAACGAAACCCCCATGCCGGCCAGCCGGTCGATGTTGGGTGTTTTCGCCTGCGGGTTTCGACCGAGATGGGTGACCCAGTGATTCAGATCGTCGACCGCAATGAACAACACATTCGGGCGATCGCCTCCCAAGGCGGGGTAGCTCGTCATCGATACAATCGCCGCCAAGGTACAAAGAAAGACTGCGAACATTCGTAGCGCGGGCTTTCTGATCAGAGAGTCGGTCATTTGCGTATGTCTCGTGTTGAGGGTTACTTGAGAGGTGATACCATTTCGACCTGGACCAATTGTGGCTAGCTTACTTCCGAAACGGTATTCTGGTGGCTACTGAGCCTCCTTGAATGAACGCTTGCAAAAAAACTTGCGTGCATCGTATGTCGCTCATCGCCGCTGTTCGAACCAGTCTATCCTACGGGTTTGCCCATGCCCAATACTCCGAAAGTACAAACCAAGGTCGGCACTCCATACAAGTCATGGTCTCCCACGGAAGATTTCGACGCGATCGTGATCGGCTCTGGCATCGGAGGGCTGACCACGGCCGCTCTGTTGTCGAAGTACGCGGGCAAACGAGTGCTGGTCTTGGAACGGCACTACACCCCGGGCGGATACACCCATGTGTTCAAGCGGCCCGGGTTCGAGTGGGACGTCGGCGTTCACTACATTGGCGAGGTCCAACGAGAAAACTCCCCCCTGCGGCGAATCTTCGACGACTTGTCCGATGGGGCCATCAGCTGGCACCCCATGGACAACGTTTACGACCGCATTCTCATTGGTGATCGCAGCTTCGATTTGGTTGCCGGCAGGGGGCGCTTTCGCGAGGCCCTTGTAGACCAGTTCCCACATGAGGCCGCCGCAATCGATCGCTACATCGACCTGGTGAATCGCTGTTCCCGCAGTAGCAGAAACTACTTCGGGGAAAAAGCACTTTCTCAATTGGTGTCGACCGTTGCAGGGCCATTTATGCGCGCCCCGTTCCTGCGGTTTGCGCGTCGGACCACGCTGGATGTTTTACAGTCGCTGACCTCTGATCCCATGCTCATTGGGGTGCTCACCGGGCAGTGGGGCGATTATGGCCTACCACCGGCGCAGAGCAGTTTCGCGATGCACGCCATATTGGTTCGACACTATCTAGGTGGCGGCGCCTATCCCGTGGGTGGGGCCGCGGAAATCGCGGCAGGAATCGCTCCATCGATCGAGCGCAACGGTGGCGAGATCCTGATCAATGCTGAAGCGGAGGAGATTATCGTCGAACGCGGCGCGGCGGTGGGGGTTCGCATGGCCGACGGCCGGCAATTGCGCAGCGACTTGATCATCAGCAATACCGGATATTTTAACACGTTCGAGCGGCTTCTTTCACCCGAAACAATGCGAACGCTCCATCTCGGCCACCGCCCTGCCGGGCTCGAACCATCCATGGCTCACATCAACCTGTATGTCGGTGTGGGGGCGTCGGATGAAGAGCTGGGGTTGCCGACCACCAATTACTGGATCTACCCCACTCCCAACCACGACGCAAACGTAAAGGCCTATCTGGAGGATCAACGTTCGCCGCTCCCGTTGGTCTATATCTCGTTTCCTTCGGCGAAAGATCCGACGTTCCCCAAACGCTATCCAGGCAAGTCCACCATCCAAGTGATCAGTCTTGCCCCCTATGAATGGTTCGAGCAATGGGCCGAACTTCCCTGGCACAAGCGAGGCGAGGAGTACGACGCCCTGAAGGCCAAGCTCGCCGAGCGTCTGCGTCAGAAACTAATCGAACATGTGCCGCAGGTCGCCGATCGTATCGAACACTGCGAGTTGTCGACGCCCATCACCACCCGACACTTTGCGAATTACTCCCGTGGAGAACTCTATGGGCTGGCCCATACGCCGGCTCGCTTCCAGGAACGGAGTTTGCGACCGCGCACTCCGGTGAGGAATTTGTATCTCACAGGTCAAGATATTGCCTCGGCCGGCGTGGGCGGGGCACTGTTCGGAGGGGTATTAACCGCCTCGGCTATCCTTAAGCGAAACATGATGACCGCCGTCCTGGAACATTCGGCCGCGGCCAGCGGCAGCAATTCATCGTGAAGCGGCCCATGGTCGTAGCTGTTTAATCTGGTGACGTCGCGTGCCTGCGAGCTACGGATAGTCTCCCCACACTTCGGGCACTCGGAATCCAACCGGAGCATTGTTCGGGGGTATATTCGGCGGGGCGGCTTCATCGCCGATCGATACAAGCAGCTTCTTAAGCCGCTCAAATACTTCAGGATGGTCGGTGCTCAAATCCGTCTCTTCAGACGGATCTTCACGAAGATTGAACAATTCCCAACGCTCCTTGCTGCTGGCCTCCGTCACATTGGCGTGGACATGACCATTGTGAATCAACTTCCAGTCACCGGCACGAATGGCCCCATGAAAGGGTGAACTGTTCAGCACTAGATGCTCATGCGGCGTGGGGGCTCCCTGCGCGATGGTCGGCCAGGCGTCCTTCCCGTCCAGCGGCTTGGGTTGTTCCAGCGAGGCTCCCGCCAGGTTGAGCAATGTCGGATAGAGATCGACGACATGCAACGGTTCGTCGACGGCGGACCCAGCCTTCATCTTGCCCGACAATACTGCCACAGCCGGAACACGAACACCGCCTTCGTACAAGGTACCCTTGCCCGCTCGAAGTGGACCGTTGGAGCCCAGTTTCCGCACTCCTCCGTTGTCTGAACAGAAGAAGACCAAGGTGTTGTCGGGAGGGTAATCGTGTTCTTCCAACGCGGACGCAATCTGCCCGACCGCGTCGT
Source organism: Pirellulales bacterium (assembly GCA_965227275.1). GTDB lineage: Bacteria > Planctomycetota > Planctomycetia > Pirellulales > JAEUIK01 > CAZNXE01. The sequence continues at coordinate 5,933,096 of CBDDFU010000001.1, forward strand.
CCATGCAGGCGACCATCGCGGCGTAGATGCGCCGCTTCTCATCCTTAATGGAATCATACGGTTCGATGTAAGCCGAAGGTGCTTGCAGCGGAGTATGCACCGCGTTGAAAGGCACATAGAGAAATAGCGGCGCCGACTTATCGTGGTTGGCAATCACCTCAGCGGCGAAGTCCCCAAGTAGATTCGTGGAATAACCCTCGTCGTAGTTGGGCCGATCATCGCGGTGCCAATCGTGCCCACCATCCCGGTCGTGGGTGAAGTAGTCGAGGGCACCGTTGTAATGGCCGTACTGTTGATCGAAGCCTCGATGGGTGGGCAAGTACTCTGGTTTGAAATGCCCCAGGTGCCACTTGCCTACGACAGCCGTCTTGTAGCCAACTTCCGAAAGCGCCTGTGACAATGTGCGTTCGTCCAGCGGCAGACCGTGCCGCGCCCAGGGTCGCACCACGCCACATTGCAGTCCCAACCGCATCGGGTAGCGGCCCGTCATGATAGCACCTCGAGTCGGGGAACAGACCGGCTGCGCATAGAATTGATTCAAGCGAACGCCGCGCTCGGCCAGGCGATCGATGTGAGGGGTGGAGATTCGACTGCCGTTGTAGCCAACATCGCCCCAACCCAAATCGTCGGCCATCATCAGCACAATGTGAGGCCGTGGAGCCTCGTCGGATAAACCCGACTGCGGCCAGCACGTAACGAGCAGGAAAGAGAATACGACAGCCGTTCTCAACTTCATACTGCGCTCCCTCAGGACGATCGTGGACCGTGGTGCCAGTAGTAATAACTGATCAACAGAGTACTGTCTCTACAGCACCCAAATCCACGAAATTCAATTCGCGGGCCCCAGCAATGGTCAATTCCTAACGGTATCCTCCACGCGGTTCCAGGTGCCTGAGACCGCTGGTCTGCTGGATATTCTTCTGCTCAACTAGCATAATTGGCGAAACCGCAACCTGGAAAGGAACAGACTGCCATGAACGCTCGAACTGCTTGTCTCGGTTTCTGTATTGCCTTGCTACCCCTGTTGGCTCAAGCCCAGGATCATTGGCCCCAGTTTCGTGGCCCCCAGGCGAATGGCGTCGTGCAAGGCGAGCCCTTCCCCATGCAGTGGGATGCGGAAAAGAACGTGAAATGGAAGATCGAAAACCCGGGCGAAGGTTGGTCGGCCCCCGTGATATGGGACGATAAGCTCTTCATCACGGCTGCCGTGCAAGTTCAGCAGGATGGAGACGCGGTCGAATCGAAAGAACCGAATGAGAATTACCGCAGAGGAAGAGGGCGAGGCCGACGCGAGGACTTATCTTCCAAGATTTATCGCTGGGAAGTTCACTGCTACGACACGGCAAGTGGCGAATTGCTCTGGAGGAAAATCGCCCGGGAGGGCAACCCGACGATTCCGCGACATGGCCAGAACACCTATGCCTCGGAAACACCAGTGACCGATGGCAAGAACGTCTATGCTTATTTTGGCATGACCGGCCTCTTCTGTTATGACATGGATGGGAAGCTGGTCTGGCAGCAAGACCTTGGCACATATCCCATGCGGGCCGGCTGGGGGACTTCCAGCTCTCCCGTTTTGCTAGGCGACACACTCTATCTGCAGATCGACAACGAGGAAACGTCGTTTCTTGTCGCCTTGGATGCCAAGAGTGGTGAGGAAGTATGGCGGGTGCCGCGGGAAGAAAAGTCGCAGTGGAGTTCACCCATCATCTGGGAAAACAGCCATCGCACGGAACTCGTAACGGGCGGATCGGTCGTACGTTCTTATGACCCCGAGTCGGGTCAGCTGTTGTGGCAGCTTGACATGCGAGGCGGCCGAAGTTCGGCTTCGCCCACGGCGGACGGAGACCGGCTCTTCGTTGGAACCGAGATGCGCAATCGTGGCGGTCCCGACGACGGCGGTGGATTTCTGTTCGCGGTGAAAGCGGGAGCCAACGGCGACATTACTCCCGAAGAAGGCGAATCTGAAAGCGAAGGGGTCGCCTGGATCTGCGATCGATCGGGCCTACAAATGGCCTCGCCCCTGGTTTGTGAGGGGCATGTTTACGTGCTTGCCCGCAGAACCGGCACGCTGAATTGTATCGACGCCGAGACTGGCGAAAGCGTGTATATCAAACGCATCAACGGTGCCCGAGCTTTCTGGGGAACTCCGTGGGCTTACGAAGACAAGGTCTTCTGCCTGGACGATTCTGGAACCACGCATATCATTCAAGCCGGCCCCAAGTTCGAGGTGCTCGGAAAGAACACCATCGACGAACAGTTCTGGTCCACGGCATCCTTTTCCGATGGGAGCCTGTTTTTACGCGGAGCAGATAAGCTGTATTGCATCGCGAATGAGTAATCTCGCGTGCAACGTCAGCACCTGGTGTTTCAGATGCTCGCGTAGTCGTCGCCGTTCAAACTACCGACAACCGATTGCAGCCACGCTTCGAGTGCTGCTTGCATCGCGGCGGCCCTGGCTTCTTCATCCTGAATTAAGTTCTCGGCTTCCGTGGGATCGTTAGCCAGATCGTAGAGTTCCCAGGTGACTTTGCCTTGAAGGCCCTCGATGCGGTGCAATTTCCAATTGCCGTCGACCCATGCGGCGTGCCCGACGAATCGATCTCGCGGATGCGGTGGCTGCGGCAGTTCCGCGGCGCGAAGGCTGGTTTCATCGGGCGGCAAGTCGTTGACACCCTGCTGCGCGGCAAACAACTCACCCATCCACTCGGCCGATGGCGTACGAATTCCACGAATCGCGAAATCCCAGAAGCCCATCGGCTTGGATCGCGGGGTATCGTCACCTTCGATAATCGGCACCAAGCTCACACCGTCCAGAGGGGGTTGATTCTCTACGTTCACCCCGGCAATCGCCAACAGCGTGGGATAGATGTCGCAGGTGTTGCAGCGAACATCGCAAACACTCGGTTGCTTGATGCTTGCAGGCCACTCAATAAAGGCCGGCACCAGCAACCCACCTTCGTAAACATGGCCTTTGTGACCACGATGTCCGCCGCTGGATCCTACGCCTCTCAAGGCCCCGTTGTCGCTGCAATACCACAGAAGGGTATTCTCTCGAATTCCCAACTCCTCGATTCCGGCCCTCAGCTTCCCAAATGCGCGGTCCATTCCAGTGATCTCACCGTAGAAGTTCTGTAACTTCTTTGACTTATTTGCATAGGGCTTTCTGTCTTGTGCAATGGCTTCGTGCGGCGAATGGGGAGAACCAAACCACACCACCGCAAAGAAAGGTGCCGGGCCTTCTGCTTTGTCTTCGATCCACTGAAGTGCGGCATCGACCGTGACCATCGAGCTTTCGCCCTTTTTCTGCACCGCCTTGCCTTCCTGACTTAGAATAGGATCGTTATCGAAAAAGTTCGGCGCACTGAGCCAAGTATCGAATCCGTTGCTCCCTGGACTCGCGGGACTGTTTCTTCGAACCGAACCCAGATGCCATTTACCGAAATGGCCCGTGGTATATCCGACGGTCTTTAGTGCCTCGGGCAGTGTGGTCTCCTGGGGCCGCATTGGGTATCCCCATTTGAACACGCCCATACGATTCGGATGACGCCCGGTCATCACGCTAGCCCTCGTGGGTGAACAAACCGGGGCCGCGGCATAAAAGCGGTCGAATCGCAGCCCTGCGGCCGAGGCTTCATCGAAGTTTGGTGTGAGTAGATCTTCGTGCCCGTTGTAGCCCATGTCCCCCCAGCCCTGATCGTCGGCCATCACCAGAATGATGTTTGGCAGTTCAGCACCAAAGCTGCTGCTTGGATATGCCAGAACGCAAGCCAGTACCGCAAAGCAGATTCTCATGCAACTATTCCAGCGTGAGGTAAGTGATTCGTGGTTGTCTGAAACGACCCATGACTGTTGAGGGGCTTCTTTTTTCAACTGCCTTACCCGTCAGACCGCCTCCGGTGACACCGCCGGGACGTCCGCTTCATCGTTCGATGAATCATTCCTCTCCTTTTTCACATGGCCGGCAAACAGCGCGGCCGCGGTGAGCACCACCAGGCAGACGACATAGATGATCGCGCTGGGGGTTCTTCCGGTCCAAGGGTCCCAGGGCCAGGGAAATTCAAAGAAGGCAAAGTTCAGGGCGAACAATACCCAGGACATCAATAGCAACGTCCACCGTGCAACCGTGCCACCGCCCTGTGGATTCTGATAGCCACGTGCCAGCAGCAAGGCCCCGGTCAACAACACGAGTACCGGAACCGCGACGTACAACAACCACCCCAACTCGATACTCAGCAGCTCGCGTTCGTAGCAAACACTTTTCAGCGTCTTACCAGCGATCGGCACAATCACAATCGGTAGCGACAGCAAATAGGGCCAGATCCGACCGGCATTCACGGCAATGACCGGAATGATGACCATGGAGATTGCCAAATCCGCGAAGCGATCGAGGGGCGGAAACATACCAAAGTTCCAGGCCACCACCGCGGCCACATGCACCGCGACCAACAGCCATTCGGCAAGAATCGTGATTTCCGGTTCGTCCACTTCGTGATCGGCGCGGATTCGACGCCGATTCAACCACAACCCTAGCGCGACGACTCCACCGAACACTGCGCCGAAGGTGATCTCCATCATATTCCACCAATTGATGTGGGGTTCGATGGGGGCGAGCCAACTCTCGCGGATCATCTCCACATTCCAGGCATGAAACGACTGCACGCACTGCCCCAGCATGAAGCCCAATCCGCCGCCGACAATGCCCCACAACGTAAGCCAGCGGACCAGTCGATCGCCTCGCATCCAGCCCGCGTAGAGGTACAGTCCAGCCAACGCGAAGAGCAATCCACCCCACCGCTCCGGACGTGGCCTCAGATCAACGTCACCTTTCCAAAACCAGTCGGCCGAAAAATAGACCTCGGGCAACTCTTTGTTTGCCGGGTCGAATGGAGAATTCAGCACTTCGACCCCGGCCGCCAACAGAAACAACATCACGATCAGCAGCAGAGCCCACTCGACAGGGCGGTAGCGAGTCGCGCTGAGCGCCATCGCGAAAAAGGTACTCGCGATACCAATCCAAATGGCTCCTTTAATAAAGGTGCCCAACAGTCCCCAGCGAAGCGCATCCGCATTACCGATCAGGTCAGCGTCTTGCGTGAGGCCCAGCGTCTGCCCATAAGTCATCGAGCCACCGATGGAAACGCCCAGGGCAAGTAACGCTACGGCACGTGCCGCGAACAACGACGGTGACCTGGCACAAAACATCAGCACCAGTACGCTACCCACCAGAACCCCGGCAATCATGGCCCCGGTTTCGTGTCCGTATTGTCCTCGGATCCCCCACCCCATGCCACCGGCCATGACAGAGAGTAGCACAACGAGCCACAGCGAAGGAGTTGAGCGTTCTGTCATAAGAGACGTGATCGATTCTGAGGCAGATGGCTTGCGGATGGGAAGCAGCTAGGGAAGTTCACGGATGCGAATGTCTTTGAACTCGATCGGCGAGCCTTCGGCCTCCAGGCAGAGAAACCCGCTGCGAGGCTCACAGTTGTTCCCGCCGGAGACCTCTTCACCATTCACCCACAGACGCACTTCTCCGTTGATGCAGCGTACGTAATAGTGATTCCACTCCCCAATACCATGGCTGAGGTTCTTGGTGGGAAAACTCCGCTTTCCATTGGGAGCCACCGGAGGAAACGGTGTCATCGTCGACCCACCGACCGGAAACACGTCGCCGTTGGTGGTGAACCAGTCCGACTTTTTCCCGGTTCGTTTTTCATAAGCTTCGGCATAGCCATGATCCAGAATCTGGACTTCGATCCCCTGCGGCGGAAGCTTATTCGGGGGGAGTCCCTCCAATGCCTTTTCCGGCACCCAGGCAAAGACCCCCGAATTGCCACCGGACTTCAAGTGTCGCCACTGCAAGACCAACTCGAAGTTGGTGTACTGCTTCTGAGATCGCGTCACCCCGACTGGTTTCCCACTGCAGGTGGCGAACCCGCCGTCCCAAGTCCAGGTCTCCTCATCGCCATTGACGGTGACGAAATCTTCACCGGTCAATGCAATCCAACCCGGGCTGTTTCCGTCGAGAAAAGCCTGAGGCAAGGCTTCCGCCGTATCTTGAGCCCTGGATACACCGAAACAAGTAGCGGTCGCAAGGATCGCGAACGCCAAGGCATAGCTGACTATCGTTTTCATGAAGGCACTCGGATGCAATTTGATTTGTGGATTGAGCGATCGCACATTGGGGACAATTGTAGTTGACAGCTTTGGTCGGGTCATTTTCCCTCGAACGCTACGAAAGATACCAACCGGGGCGATATTCGCGGTGGATAAACTCATCGGCCGCTGCAGTATTGGTCGCCTTCATGTTTTCGGCGTCCCACTCCAATCGTTGCCCGGTTCGGAAGGCGACGTTGCCCAGGTGATTCGCTTCGGTGAACCAGCCTGCATAGTCGAAGTTGCACGTTGTGGGCTCACCTGTCTTGCAGGCGTGCACCCATTCGGAATGGTGCCCAAGCGACTTGGGAATGTATGGTTCAGGGCGTTGGAATTCCTGGAACTTTTCTTCAGGCAACAAGACGTGTTTGCCGTAGTCCGAGAGCACCATCCCGTCGTCTCCCACGAACAGCACTCCGTTGCCCCACTGGGGGATTTTCCCTTCTCTCCACACCGTGGGCTTGTTCACACCTTGATACCAAGAGAGTGAAACCGGCGGCCGCTCGCCGCGTGCCGCGTACTCGTAATTCACCTGCATCGAGGCCGGGGCGATCTCCGGATGCAAGGGCGGTCCCGCAGCTTCAATCGAGAGCGGAGCTTTCAGATCCAAGGCCCAAAATGCCAGATCGATCCAGTGACTCCCCAGATCGGACATGGTGCCGTTGCCAAAATCCCACCAGCGATACCATTTGGGCCCCGGCACATAGACGTTGTTGAACGGCCGTTGCGGAGCGGGACCTAGCCACAGATCCCAATCCAACCCACTGGGCACGGGTTGCGACTCGCTGGGCCGGTCTTCCACGAAGACAATGTCGCCGGCCTGTTTCGATTCCGCCTCGTTGGCGTGCAATCCCCACGCTCTCGACACCCAAACATGCACCTCGCGAACGTCGCCGATCGCGCCAGACTGAACCAGTTCGACCACGCGGCGGTAGTTGTCTCCGGCATGAATCTGCGTGCCCATCTGGGTCGCGACGCCAGCCTTGTTGGCAGCCTCCCGGATGACGCGCGCCTCCCACACACTGTGAGTGAGTGGCTTTTCACAATAGACATGTTTACCAAGCTGCAGGGCCGGCAAGGTTGCGAAGGCGTGCGTATGTTCGCACGTACTAACCACGACCGCATCGAACTCACCTGCAAAGTCATACAGCTTTCTGAAGTCGTTCACCTGCCGGGCTTGTGGATGACGTACGGCTGCCTTCTTGAGATTCTCTGTGCTCACGTCGCACAGCGCAACGATATTTTCTGATTCCACCGATCGCATATTGCTGGCACCGCGACCACCACAACCGATCACTGCAATGTTCAACTTTTCGTTGAGGTTCCGAGCTCGCAAGACAGCCGGGGCTGCAAGCGTAGCAGCTCCTACGGCGGAAGCCGACTGAAGAAATCTTCGGCGAGTAACTTGTCCTTCTGTAATTCGCTGGCTGCCGTCTTCCTTCAGCATGATGATGGTCTCCCGCCTTGTACTTGCGACACTTGGAATAGAATTTACGCGCCATCAGTTTGCCAGCGGTTGGGTACTCCGCAGGTAGGCGAACAGATGCTTGATTTCGTCTTCACTCAATTTGTCCAGAATTCCCTCGGGCATCACCGACTTGGGGTTGGCAACCATCTCATCGATTTCGTCGCGCGAGACGACGACATTCTGACCGTCGACACCGCGGAGCACGACGACCTGGTTGTCCTGATCGGCCAGAAAGCCCGATACGATCCGCCCATCGTCGGTGAAGACCGTGTAATTCTCGAATCCCTCGCGGATCTCCGCACTGGGGTTCACGACGTTTAGCAGAATTCCGCGAACATCGTCCCGTTTGAACGAAGTCAGATCGGGTCCGACATTTCCACCTTCGGTAAACAGCTTGTGGCACTTTCCGCACTCCGCTTTGTACAGATCTTTTCCGGTGTATGGATTCCCCGCACCTTGGGCCATCTGCAGCATTTTGTGCAGGTCCTCGATGCGAGCTTGCATCTGCTCAGTGGTCGCCCCGGCAATTTCACCGAAGTGTTGCTTCACCGAACTGGCGATAGTTTCGTCGTTGTGCAGTAGCAATTGGCGCTGAACCTCGACCGACACATCGCCGGCATCGATTGCGCCCGATTCCACGGCAGCTAACAGTTGCCTGGCCCAATCGCGACGGCTTCCCAGCAACGCTTGAGCGGGCGACCGTAACGTCAACGGCAAAGTTTCGTGCTGCGCAATAACCTGCTCGGCGATCGCTGGATCGCCGTAAGCCTGCAGACTCAACAGTGCGGCAGCTCGTAGAGACTCTTCAGCGTCGCTCTCCACGACGGCCAACAAGACTTCGATCGCCTGTGGATTGGGAACCTCGCCGAAGATGCGAATGAACGCCAACCGGTCGTCCGAACCGGCGTTGGCATCGGCGATAGTTTCCAATGCGGTTTCGATCGCCTCGGCTCTGCCCTGCCGGACTTGCAACTTCGTGGAACCACCCCCAACAGCGGCAATCGCTGTGACTAACTCCTCAGGCAGATTGGAAAGCGATCGTCCAGCGTACGCTGTCTCGAATCCGCTGATGAGTGTCTGCTGATGGTCCTTCTCAGGTGCCAGCGATAGCAACTCTGCACAGGCCAGCAAATCATTGCGAGTGCCGGCAAGCGCGTAGCGTCGGATGATCTTGTCCAAGACATGCTGCTCGACCAGCGGGAGACTCCAAAACTCCTTGTCGCGAAACAGCGATAAGACGGTTCCCGAGTGGACTTCCACTTTGGATTCCATGGCCCACCAAATCAGCAACGGAATATGGAGATCCTCTCCATCCGCATCGTGCTTCAAGAGCTGACCGACAATCGCCAGGCAGGTTTCCGCCGGAAGGCGCCGCGCCGAACAGGCAAGCTGGCTTCGCACTTCAGCAGAAGTCTCACGTTCGGCCAGGTCGACCAGTTGCTGTGCGGTCTCTGTCGAGACTTGCTGTGAATCGCCCAGCAAACGTATCGTCCACAAGCGCACATATTCGTCTTTATGCTCCAACCACTCACTTGCGGCCGACTCTGTGAAGCAACCCGAGAGGTTCAATGCCCACAGGGCCTCCAACGCCAGTTGTCCGTCGCTTTCGCGAATCAGATTCTCAAGCAGCGGGATGACGCTGCGGTCTTTGCGGTCGCCGAAGATCCGCAGGGCCGTTTGGCGATGCCATTTGTTGGGGTGCTTGAGGACTTCGATCAACTCGGCTGTTGAAAGCTGCTCGTAGTCGAACGACTGCTGGGGTGAAGTTTCTTTCGCGGTAATGCGGTAGATCCGTCCCGAATCGGGGGTGACTCGCCCTGCGTAATGACTGGAGTGATCAATCCGTTGTTCGTACATGTCGCAAAAGTAAATCGCCCCGTCCGGCCCCGCCTTGATATCAACCGGTCGAAACCATTGGTCGCTGCATTGAACGGGACGGTCGATATCTTTCGTTGCGAAGGTGGTCGTCTCGGGCCAAATGTCGCTACGGACAATCTGTCCTTGTAGCGGTTCGATCCCAAAGAGTTGCCCGTGATATTGCTCGGGCAATGTGTCACCGGAATAAATGATGAAGTTGTGCGTGAAGCGTGGCACATCGTGGTGCTTCATCGCAGGGAAGTATCCAAAGGCGTAAGGATTCGACAACGCGCCGTGCTTCTCGAACCCTTTCCGCTCGTAGGCGCCTTGCACGTAGTGATAGCCTCGGGTGTTCCCTCCATTAGTGCCTGAGAACATGCGCCCCTTGTCGTCGATCTCGACCCCAAAGGTATTTCCGCCGCCTTCGGCGAATATTTCGTATCGCCGTGTTTCAGGATGATATCGCCAGATGAGCTGCCCCATCGAATGGATGGGCGTCGTGTCGATTGCCGGCCGAATGATCTGCCCGGTGACCGTACTTCCTTGGCAAGCATACAGCCACCCGTCGGGCCCCCACCGCAGACTATTCGTTATGGAATGCGAGTCTTCAAAACCGAAACCTTTGAGCAGCACGACCGGATCGGAGTCCGGCACATCGTTGCGATCGACGTCGGGATAGAACAACAAATAAGGGGGATTCAGGACATAAACGCCCCCCCTGCCCCGCACGAAGGAACTGGCGATGTTCAATCCATCGACAAACGTTGTGTGCTTGTCGAGTTTTCCATCCCCGTCGGTGTCTTCGTGAATCGTGATGTTGTCGCGGCCCTGCTCGCCATGTGGCGGCGGCAGCGGCACCTTGTCGTAAACCGAGCGGAGAAACTTGTCCCGGCTCAGCATCTTCAGTCCCGCGGGATTCGGGTACTGCTGATAGTTCATCACCCATAGCCGCCCCCGTTCGTCCCAGTTGATGAACAGGGGTTGTCCCACGATCGGCTCAGCCAGCACCTGCTCCAGAAGCAAATCGTCGGCAACCTGAAAACTGTCCATGGCTGAGAGGGGAGAAAGTGGATCGGTATCGCCCGGACGACGCCGTAAGTAAAGCTCTATATCGTCAACCTCGTCGACCTGATCGAAGTAGGCCGGTGCTCCTGTTGAGAGAGCAATGGAAATGTCTTCCTCGGCCCACGAACGATTGTCTCCGGGTCGATACTGCCATTGCCCTTCTGTGCGGATCGCCCTGTCCCCAGAGAGAAGTACGGGAGCGGCCACAAGAAAGTTACTGCGTGCGTCTTTCATGTAGGTTCGCACGGCAATGACATTCGGTTGCCCGAACTTGAGAGCATCGGCCGGCACGTTGAAACGCGAAGTTTCACCGAGGCCGCTGCGATACTGTGGAGGAAATGTTCCCGTCGCTCCGACTTGCGTTCCATTGACAAAGGTCTGCCGAGCGTCGTCTACCGGCTCGATGTTCAACTCGACCGGCTGGCCTTCCCACTCTGCTGGCACCTTGACCAGGCAGCGATACCAGGAGAATCCGTCTTCCGTTGCAAGCTCTCCACCCGGTTGTTGCTTCCAGGAATCGGGAATGGGAACCAGATGCCAGTCAGAATTATCTGCATAAATTGCCGTTACATACAGAATTGCGAAGACGAGCACCGCGAGATGGATGCCGATGCGTCTGTTAGGGCTCGATCGCCAAAATGCCTTGCGACTCTGGAAGATCTTCAAAGGCGGGTCCTCGCACACGTGGAGAATCTATCGCGACTAGTAAGTCAGCCGCGTGTTTAGGTGGGAACCCCCATCATAGCCGGGTTTGAGAAGAATTTTGAGCGATATTGGCAAGAATATTTCGACCATGTCCGAAGTAGCTTTTTGTTCGTCAATCCCGGGAACAAAAGCCTTTGCACAGCGAGGGATTTCCAGCAACTTTGTTGATCGCTTGCGTTCGGGTAGTTTGTTTCGGCGACCGAGAGGCCTAGTATTCAATCGTGCCAACAGCGAAAAGCACCAGCCGATGCCAAGTGGACGAATGGAACAGAAGAATGACGACCCTACGAATTGGCCCCAATCTATCCATCCCTCATTCCGAGTTGGAGTTCACCTTTGTCCGCAGTTCCGGCCCCGGGGGGCAAAACGTCAACAAACTGAACACGAAAGCAGTTATGCGGTGGAATGTTGGCGAAAGCCCGGAACTTCCCGAAGCAGTGAAGTCTCGTTTCCTCGCGCGATACCGCACCAGAATCACAATAGGCGGCGAGCTTGTGCTAAGCAGTCAGCGGCACCGACATCAACAACGCAACGTTGACGACTGTCTAGAACGACTACGAAGCATGATCGCGGCGGTCGCCGCACCACCAACACCCAGGCGGCCCACGCGTCGATCTCGTGCATCGATCGAAAACAGGCTACGCGCAAAGCGGCATCGTTCAGAAAAGAAACAGCGCAGAAGCACCCACGGATTCGACGATTGATCCCTTGGACTCTCAAGCAAGGCGCAACCTGAATACGACGTTGCCTTACGAACTGTACTGGCTGAGCAGGGTATCCGCCGCCTTGGTCGTGTCGGCGTCATCGTTATCCCACAGGGCAGCCAGGTTTTGTCGCATGCGGCGCTCGGCGGTCTTCAGGTAGTATCGCCCTGCAACTAAGTCGTTCTCGGGGAGAGTACCGTTGGTTTGCTTCGAGAGAATACTGTCCAACCGCGAGAGGACGCAGGCGGAAACGTAAAGCTCCGTCGCCGTATCAGATACGCGAGCGAGCAGATACTGTCGATCGAGCACCGCCTCTCGGTGGGTTCGCAATAGACGTTCTACCTGAGAACCGAACGTACCAATCAACCGCCCCAAGCGCTGGGCATCATCTTCAAGCTCCACACTTTGCACGTCGACGTAAGGCGACACCAACATGGAACCCACCTTACGGCTTGCGAAGCCGCCGATCTTGCTGAAACTCGATTGAGCGAAGGGGCTCACGATTGCGTCCAGCACGCTCTTCAGTTCCAGGCCGACGTCTCGCATCCCGACCAGAGCGACGAATGCACGCAGCACGTCGTTCGCACCTTCGCCAATCATGTTGATGCGGCCGTCTCGCATCATGCGCTCGAATGGTTCGTCGGTGAAATAGGCTTTACCGCCGAAAATCTGAATTGTGTCGTTGATAATCCGCCACAGCACGTCGGTGGCGAACACCTTCAACATGGCCGTTTCGACCATGTAATCGTCGCCCCCTGCGTCGATCAGTGCGGCGGTTTGATAAGTACAGGCTTCCATGGCAAACGCGCCGGCATTCATGTAGGCCAGCTTGTCTTTTACCAATTCGAAATTGCCCAGTGGTTCGCCAAACTGTACGCGACCTGACGCATGCTCCGCCGCTCGCGACACACAATACTTTGCGGCGCCCGTGCAGCTGGCACCGAATGTCGTGCGCCCAAAATCCAGTACCGTCAGGGCAATCTTCAGTCCTCCGCCGAGCGTACCCAGTATGTTTTCTTTGGGAACGAACATGTCGTTGAAGGCAAGCCGGCCAGTGGCGCTACCCCGCACTCCGCACTTGTCCATTCGTTCTTCCAGAACTTGGAAGCCCGGCATGTCTGGTGTGACGATGAATGCCGTGATTTTCGAATCCTTACCGTCCTCGGTAGGAGTGCGGGCCATCACGGTCAGCATCTTTGCGATACCGCCGTTGGTGATCCAACGTTTTGCACCGTTGAGAATGTATCCCGTTCCGTCGGGTGTCGGCGTGGCCGTCGTCTGTACGTTGGAGGCGTCGCTCCCGGCTTCCACTTCCGTTAGCGCGAACGCGCTGAGATGTTCTCCGGTTGCCAACTTCGGAAGGTGTTTTGCTTGTTGTTCCTCAGTGCCGAACATCACGAGTGCACGGGGACCGATGGAGTGGTGGGCGTTCACAAAAAGCGCCGTTCCCCCGCAATGCCCACCGATTACTTCAATGAATCGACAATAGTCCACCTGATTCAGTCCCCGTCCGCCGATATTTGCTGGTAAGCAAGCACCGAGAATCCCAAGTTGCCCCAGTCCTGCTATGACATCGTCGGGTATTCGCGATTGGCGATCGATATCTACCGGATCGATGTTTTTTGCCACAAAATCCTTCAACTCCCCCAGGATCTCTCCAGCGAGACTATTCGGATCGAAATCGGGGTAAGGCGGCATCGCATGATTCTGATAGCGGCCGAAATATAAAGCCCGCGCCAGGCCCGTCTCCGCGGTTGAATCGCCGATCAGTTCTTCTGCCTCGGCAATTTGCTTTTCACGGTCGACTGTAGACATGCAGATTGATCTCCTGGTTCAGAGATGGCACCCCGTTTGTGAAGATTCTTAACAGTATTCTTATTACTGCCCAGCTTCTAAGCAACGGGCTTCTTTGACGTGCTTGGCGAGTAAGACCGGGAATGACTCGATTCTCATCAGAATCAATCGTAAGGCATGTGGATAGGAGCATCCCCAAAGACCCGTACGACCGTGCTCTTCGCCGCGAACACGAAGCCCCAGTAGCGAGATAGATATTGGGGAACAGGGCACCCAGCGCGCACGGCAAGATTGGAAGGCCCTGCCGCTTGATGACCTTCATTCGCAGAAACGCCCTAAATTTGGGCGTGGAGCAGCATGGACGGATGGAGAGACGCCAAGCAGAGTGGAAGCGAGCCGACTGCACAACGCAGAGCCAAATCTGGTTGCGCAATCGATCCGCGATCCAAGTGCTAACTTAAAACGGACAGCCACTACTGCAGTTTTGCCAGAGTTTCCAAAGCCTGCTTCGCGGCATCAATACCGCCAGCTCGTTTCACAAAGCGATTGGCCTCGATCAATGAGTCGACGTCAAGTCTTCCTGCGGCTTTTCGGCCACGTGGCGAGGCAGATTTACCGCCGCGCATTTCCGTCTTGATGTTGCTCACCTGAGCTGGGGATATCCCAATTCGCTTGGCTTTGAATTTGGCAATGATGTCCTTGGGAGGTGTATCAATGCCATGCTCATTCAAGTAGTCACGAATCGCCTGAGCCTTATTCACACGACGCTTTGCCATCAGAAACTTTCTCCTTCGGAACAGTTCAAGAACAGAAACGAATGCCCCGAAATCTAGCTAAATAGCCGTACATCTTAGGTCGAGGCATACATCCATAACAGCCCCTCAAACGGCCTACCCAAACCCTTAACAGGTGGGTGATTTCGCCTAAACCACCTCACGGTTCGTTAACGCTTGGGTAGCCCTGAAAAACCTTCTCTATTCTAACATAAAGTTCCAATTTTTGCGTTGTTCGTGTCGTGCGCTAATTTGTTACAGCCGTCAACTCGGTCCCGAGCTGTTTGCCTGAAGGTTGCATTGAATCGAGAAAACACGCATCGATTGCGGACATTGGTATTGTGCCGGGTATCGAGAAAGCATGCCGTTTTGAACACTCAACCTGTCATAAATCTCGATCATTTGGCGCCTGAACGAGTCCCAGCCATCACACAACCCATGCATGAAAGTCGCACAGGATACGAAAAATAATCAAATATTCCACCGCAGATGAATCGATTCTGTTCACCGAAATGGCACATAGGACAATTAAAACACTCCTGAGATCTGTCAGTTCCGGACTGCCGTTCGAAGAAGACACAGAGCAACCCAGGGTGCCTCAGGGCTCCATCGCGAATCTGAAGTATTCGCGGTATGGACCCGCATGCCGGCTAACACATCTCACGAAAGAAAAAAGCGAGAAAAATTATTCTCACCGCTTGGGCAATGAACCCAGCCTTGCTCGCGGTTCTATACCTAAGGGGTAGATATCATCAGATGAAGGCAGCCTCACCCTGGCGGGCACGCGCATGAAAGGGAAGCCTCACGGCCATCGCTGGTGGGATATCTGTTCCGGATACCCACCAACCCGGGATTGAGCATAGAGTCGCTCGACTTTCTCACAACGCCAAAGAGCAGAATAGTGAGAAAAGCGAGGACGACGGGACTCGAACCCGCAACCTCCGGATCGACAGTCCGGAACTCTAACCAATTGAGCTACGTCCCCAAATGCAGAATTGAACATTATACGGGGCAAATTTGATGCTGCAAGTCCAACCAGGGCACGCAATAACCGCAATTCTGCGAGGCCCCGGCCGGTTAGGCCATGGCCCGAACCCGGACGGCAACTTGTGTTCGTGAGATTCCTCGCCGGTCGACTCCCAAGATAAACCTTGGCAGCCGACGAATCGTCAAGAGACTGCAACCGCGCATTTGCGACGCATCGCTTCTGTGTCCACCGTCGTTCAAGTACGATATCAAAAAGGTTCTTCCCTCCTGCTTTCACCGCGATCCCTTGGACTAGAAATGCATTTTTCGCTCAAGAGAAGATGGGAATTTCTCTTAACCTGCGGCCTCGTGTTTGGCCTGGTGACTGCCGGCCCCATGCGAGCAGGCCTGGCTGAGGAGGGTGAGGGCAACCGTGCGAAAATCGATTTCGCCCACGATGTGGTACCGATACTGAAGAAGCACTGCGTGGAATGCCACGGTGGGGATGAGGCCGAAGGTGGTTTCTCGCTCAATTCCAGAGCCCTGGTACTCGACTCTGAAGCGGCCGTGCCGGGGGACGCAAATTCCTCCACGCTGCTTCAGCGCATCACTTCGGATGACCCGGAGATTCAGATGCCCCCACCCGAGCAGCCTCGGCTCTCCGAGGAAGACATCGGGATGATCCAATCTTGGATTGATGAGGGTCTGAGTTGGGACGAGAGTTTTGCGTTTGCCGTTGATCGCTACGAGCCGCCGTTGCATCCCCGCTGGCCCGAACTACCGCCCGTTGTCGATGGCAGAACAAGTCCAATCGATCGGATCGTCGACAACTACTTCCTGGACCAAGATGTTCCCCTACCGGAACCGCTTGAAGACGGACCTTTTCTAAGGAGGGTTTATCTCGACATCGTCGGGCTACTACCACATCCGGATGAATTGGTTGCTTTCTTGGAAGACAAGGACACCGGCAAGCGTCAACGAGTCGTGGGACAACTGCTAGCTAACAACCAAGACTACGCAGAGCATTGGCTCTCGTTCTGGAATGATCTGCTGCGAAACGACTATGCAGGGACCGGTTATATCGACGGCGGGCGGAAGCAAATTACCACTTGGCTCTACCAGGCCCTGCTGGAAAATCGTCCGTTCGATGAGTTCGTCCGCCAGTTGGTGGCACCCTCTCCCGAATCAGAAGGCTTCATCGGCGGCATTCAATGGCGAGGGCGAGTCAACGCCAGCCAGACTCGCGAGATTCAGTTTGCGCAGAATGTTGCCCAGGTTTTCCTTGGCATCAACATGAAGTGTGCATCTTGCCACGATAGCTTCATTGACCGCTGGACCCTTGAAGAAACGTACGGACTGGCCGCGGTGTACTCGAACGATCCACTAGAGCTGCATCGCTGCGACAAACCCACCGGACAAACGGCCACCGCGGCCTGGATTTTTCCCGAGCTGGGCGAGATCGATCCAACCCTCCCTCGTGACGAGCGTCTTCGCAAATTGGCAGAGCTACTCACCCATGAGGAAAACGGGCGCTTCACGCGCACCATAGTGAACCGTATCTGGCACCGGCTCATGGGCCGCGGAATCGTTCATCCGGTCGACGCGATGCACACGGAACCCTGGAACGCCGACCTGCTGGATTATCTGGCCACGCATCTAGTGGACAACAGCTATGACTTGAAGGCCACGATTGCGTTAATCGCCACTTCGCAAACCTATCAATCTCACTCAACAGCCGCGAACGAATCACCGGCTGAAAGCTTCGTATTCCGTGGCCCGAGTAGCAAACGCATGACGGCCGAGCAATATATCGATGCCATCTGGCAGATCACGCAATCGCCGCCGGAAAAACCCGACGCAAAAGTCGTGCGTCCGGATAGCGAGCGAGCCGTTCGAGCCGCACTCGTGAAGAGCGATCTGCTGATGCGATCACTAGGCCGCCCGAACCGCGAACAAATCGTAACCTCTCGACCCACAACACTGACAACGTTACAGGCCATCGACTTGGCAAACGGCCCCATCCTGGCTGAGATTCTCGCGCGCGGTTTCAAGGCACTTGGGCAACACGAAAATAACGACCAGATGATCGAGTGGCTGTATCACTACAGCCTGTCACGCGAGCCCACCAACGACGAGTTGGCGATCGCCCGAGAATTATTGGGCGAGACGCCATCACCTGCTTCGGTTGAAGACTTACAATGGGCAGTGTTCATGCTGCCCGAGTTCCAGATTATTCAATAATTCGTTGAGCCCTCATGAATCCCACGACTCTACAAGAAGCTCAATCGCGGCGTGCATTCTTAAAAGCCCTTGCAGCGTCTTCAGCGGCAACGCTTACGCTGCCGGAACCCAAGCGGCTTTTCGCAGACGAATCGGAATCGCCCCTGAAGCAACCAACCGCGACTGCCGACTCTTGTATCTTGCTCTGGATGGCCGGCGGAATGGCTGCGCCCGAAACGTTTGATCCGAAGCGTTACCATCCATTCGAAGTAGGCACGCCTGTCGAGAAAATCATCAGTACCTTTCCCGCGATCGACACATCCCTCGATGGCGTACAGATCAGCGTAGGACTGGAAAACATCGCACAGATTCTCGATCGTGGCACCTTGATTCGATCGCACGTTCAGCCCGACCTGGGCAACATCCTGCATTCACGGCATCAATATCATTGGCACACCGGCTATGTACCACCACAGACCGTCGCCGCACCTCATATCGGTGCCTGGATGGCGAAAGTTCTCGGGCCGAATAATCCGGTAATACCACCGTTTATCAATATCGGTCAACGACTCGAAGGTGTCGGTGAGTCGGAAGAACTGAAGGCGTTTACCACAGCAGGGTTTTTCGGCACCGAGTTTGGTCCATTCAATCTTCCCGACGCGGACGATGCAGCCCGTGCGGTAAGACCGCCGAAGTCGATGGGCGCTTCCCGTTTCCAAGACCGCTACCGCGCCTATCGCAAGCTGGTGGAAGAAAGCCGGAAGGCAGGAAGGATTAGCGAATTCCAACAAGAGTCGATGCTGCGTTCGATGGAGAACGCGCATCGCCTGTTAAGCTCTGAGCATCGCGACGCTTTCGACCTGACACTCGAACCGCAAGAATCGGCCGACCGCTATACCGATAGCCGCTTTGGCCGAGGTTGCTTATTGGCCCGCAGGCTTGTTGAATCGGGTGCCCGCTTTGTTGAAGTCACTACTGAGTACGTTCCCTTCTTGCATTGGGATACCCACGAAAACGGACACGACACGGCCGAAAGGATGAAGCGCGAAATCGATCGCCCCGTGGCTCAGTTGATTCTCGACCTCGAACAGCGAGGCTTACTCAACCGCACCCTGGTGGTGTTGGCCAGTGAATTCAGCCGCGACATGATCATCGAAGGCGTGCCAGGAAGCACAGCACGAGATCAGTCGAGAGCAAAAGCAGACGTGCTAGGAGAAATGCGTCACTACGGATTGCACCGCCATTTCACAGGCGGATCCTCTGTGTTGTTGTTCGGGGGTGGAATCAGGCGCGGCTTCGTTTACGGAGAAACTGCGGAAGAACGTCCCTGCACCGCGACGAAGCCGGTCAGCATCACCGACCTGCACGCCACGATATATACGGCCATGGGCATCAGCCCTCGCACCGTATTCGACGTAGAAAGGCGGCCGTTCTACGCCACCCAAGACGGTCAGGGAAAGCCGGTGACGGAGCTTTTTGGAGGCTAGGTCTTTCCCCCGCACCCTTACCCCTCGTGTAGGGCCTCAACGCAGGGGCGAATAGCTGATTTTCATTGCCGTGAACAAGCAACACGCCGTGACTGCACATTACTCAGCCAGTGCGCATTAGCGCGGCAAAATTCGCTGCACTTCCCAGCCCCATTCAGACCAGCTTCCACGCAATGTCCAACACAATGGCCTGTATCAGGGAGTTTCCGCAGAATGAGCCTCAGCGCCAACCTGCTCCTTGGCTACCACCTGACGAACGGCACGGAAATTGCTCTTCAGAGTTCGATTTGCGGACATGGACTAGTCCGCGGGTTAGAGGGCCACGGAGAGGCTAGGCGAACACGTTCGACACGAGCCCCATGAATGGCGGGATTCGCTCGGTCGAAACCTCTAGAAAGGAAATCCCTGTGAGTACGACATTGGCATCCGAAGGCAAAGGCACAAACGGCGCGGGCTCCCCTGGTTTTTCAGGTGGGCGGACCCCCGACTCGGCGGCTGGCTCGGCGGCACGCATGGCGGCTATTTCTGCTGTAACAAACTACAAGTCGACGGCTCCTGCACTCAATTTCGACGAAACACCCACGCAAGAGTTGTTCAACAAGAACGTGTTCAGCAAGGCGGAAATGAAGAGGCGTCTCCCGAAACCCATCTTCAAATCGCTTATGAAGACGATTGAGGTCGGAGAAAAGCTCGACCCGACCGTGGCAGATGTCGTGGCCTCTTCGATGAAAGATTGGGCCATCGAAAACGGTGCCACCCACTATGCCCACGTCTTCTTCCCCCTCACCGGTGCTACAGCCGAAAAGCACGACAGTTTCCTGTCACCTACCGGTGACGGAAGTGCATTGGCCGAGTTCAGTGGCAGCCAACTCATCCAGGGCGAACCTGATGGTTCTAGCTTCCCAACGGGTGGAATTCGCCAAACGTTCGAAGCCCGTGGCTATACGATCTGGGATGTCACCAGCCCTGCCTACATTCTGGAGAATTCCAACGGAACGACGCTGTGCATCCCCACGGCTTTTGTTTCATGGACCGGTGAGGCTCTCGATAAGAAGACACCTGTGCTGCGTGCCATGCAAGCGTTGAACGAGCAGGCACAACGCATCTTGGCCCTGTTCGGACACAGCGATGGTGCGTTTGTTTCTTCGACGGCCGGTCCGGAACAAGAATACTTTTTGATCGACCGCAATTTCTACTTTGCACGTCCCGACCTGCTCACCGCGGGACGAACGTTGTTCGGCTCCAAGCCTCCCAAGGGCCAGGAGTTTGACGATCACTACTTCGGGGCAATTCCCGACCGCGTCCTGGCTTTCATGCTCGACTCGGAACGCGAATTGTTCAAGTTGGGAATTCCGGTGAAGACCCGACACAACGAAGTCGCTCCGGGGCAATACGAAATCGCCCCGATGTTCGAGTCGGCCAACCTGGCGACCGATCACCAGCAACTGCTGATGACCACGCTGCGAAAGGTTGCCGAGAAATACGGGATGACATGCCTGACGCATGAGAAGCCGTTTGCAGGCGTGAACGGTTCCGGCAAGCACGTCAACTGGTCGCTGGGTAGTAGCACGCAGGGCAACCTTCTGGACCCAGGCGATACGCCTCACGCGAACGCACAATTCCTGGTCTTCTGCGCCGCGGTGATTCGTGCCGTCTTCAAGTACCAGGGATTGCTGCGTGCCGTGGTGGCGAGTGCCGGAAATGATCACCGACTGGGGGCCAATGAAGCGCCTCCTGCGATCATCTCCATCTTCCTGGGCGATCAACTCACGGACGTCTTTGAGCAAATCAAGGCCGGTGGAGCAAAAAGCTCGCTCGAAAAAGGCACCCTGACGGTCGGTGTCGACGTCTTGCCGCCGTTGCCCAAAGATGCAGGCGATCGAAACCGTACCAGTCCTTTTGCTTTCACTGGAAACCGTTTCGAATTCCGTGCCGTGGGATCGAACCAGTCGATTGCCGGTCCTTTGGTCGCCATGAATACGATCATTGCCGAGTCGCTGGACTACTGTGCCACGTACCTGGAAGGCAAGGCGTCCGCAGCGGAGCCCTCTAAGCTTCACGAAGCGATCCAAACGATGATTACTGAGATTCTCGCGGAGTGCGATCCCATCATCTTTAATGGCGATGGTTACTCCGAGGAGTGGCACACTGAAGCAGAGAAGCGTGGTCTGCTTAACCTCAAGACCACGGCCGACGCCCTGCCCCAACTCCGGGAGCCGGAAGTAGTCAAGTTGTTCTCGAAGTACAATGTCCTTTCCGAGCGAGAGCTGGCCAGCCGACTTTCGATTTACCTGGAACAGTATTGCATGACGGTTCAGGTTGAGGCCAATCTCACGTTGGAGATGGCCAAAACTTCGATTTTCCCGGCTGCAATTCGCTATCAGACCGAGCTGTCCGCGGCTTGTGCGAATCTTCGCCTGTTGGACATCGACTTCGATACGGACACCCTGGAAAAGGTAACGTCACTGGTGAAGTGCATGCAGGACAGCATCGCCAACCTTGAAAAGGTGATGGCCGAGGAGGGTGCCGAAGGCGAAGAGGGAGAAGCACTCTACTACTGCAACGAAGTTGTGCCCGCCATGGCAGAGGTTCGTAAGTTCGCGGACGAACTGGAAGACGCCGTTGCCGACGACCTGTGGCCGTTGCCGACTTACCAGGAAATGTTGTTCATCAAGTAGTTCATCAAGTAATTGTTCTACCTGGCCCCGTAATCGAACCACATTCGGTTCCATTTCGAGAGTCAGCCAAAGAACCGAGTACTACCTTTCGTGGCTCGAGACATCCCCACCCTGATTCATTCAGGGTGGGGATGTTGCATTTCTACGCCGAGCTTCCGGCCTATTCTCAAAAGCTTCCACGGCCTAGTCAGGCCGGTGGCGAATACAGAGAAGAGCGTCCTCAGAATTCTCTTCCCTTGGGAGAGTCCGCGAGACCCATGGATAATTGATCGACCCTACCAGAGATCGAAGAATGCAGGCAGCGCACAGAAGCGCGGTACACAGCCTGCTTTGGGTGCTTACGATTGATCGCAGAGTGGACAGGGGGGGGATCGAACCCCCGACACCAGGATTTTCAGTCCTGTGCTCTACCAACTGAGCTACCTGTCCGCAGGCTCGGGAAAATCCTACTGCCTGAGTGAAAAGTCATCCTAAGGATCGGGGCCCGAAGTGTCAATCGTTCCCGGCTCAGAAGAATTCCACCAAACCCTATCTGCGCAATGACTTCCGACGTTAGCATTTGGTTGACAAGCCCTACCCGGGGCTTGTACTATCAAATAAGTGTGGCTTGCTCCTTCCCGATGCCGGCTGGCAGCATCTGGCCGATGCTCCTGTTCTCACCCACACCTGCCGGAGCTCCCTGCCGGAACAGGGATCAGAGACGAGGTACTACCGGTGATACGGCTCGTTCGACCACCGCTGGGGCGATATTCGATTGGTACGTCGGCAAAATGCGCCGTGCTGTCAATCGCAGCATGCCTTTGCGCTCAGTTCACTTACGCCCTCACCCCCGAAAGTCCGGAAGTCGTTGCGTCGATTGATCGGGGGATCCAGTTCCTCGAATCAACGCCGGACAAACGACCGGGTGCCAAAGCACTGATCGGGTTGGCATTTCTAAAGAGCGGGCGAGAAGACCATCCTTTTGTGCAAGAAGCCGTCGAAAGTATCCGCGGTACGATCAATGACGATTACTCGGAAGACGTTTATAGCAACGGTCTGTCGATCATCTTTCTGATCACCCTCGATCCGGTGAAGTATCGCCCCGAAATCGACAAACTGCTCGGCTTCATGTTGGCGCGGCAGAAAAAACACGGCGGGTGGGGCTACGACCGCCGAGTTACAGGCGACACGTCGATGACGCAATACGCCGTGCTTAGTATGTGGGAAGCTGATGCAGCCGGGATCAACGTACCTCTGCCCCCTTTAGAACGTGTCTGCCGCTGGCTATTGCGCACGCAGGACCCCTCGGGGGCCTACGGTTATCAGGGAAGGATCCCAAGAAATTCTGGACGTATCAATCAGGCCGAAATCCGCCACAGTATGGCGGCGGCCGGACTCGGTAGCTTGTATGTCTGCATAGACTTTTTTGGGTTGGTCGGCAGCGCCGAGCCGGAGACCCCCGGTGTTCCTGGCGCGTTACAACTCGTCGAACGGGAGGGCGATCGGAAAAGACGTCGGCCAACCGGCAATGTCGATAGAGCGCTCATCAAGGAAGCAGCGGTACTAGGCGCAGATTGGTTTGAAAAAAACCACCAAATGAATGCCACGCCTTACACGCATTATTACCTGTACGCTTACGAGCGATATCGTTCGTTTCGAGAAGTCGCCGAGAACAATGTGGAGATCGAACCGGCGTGGTATGACGAGGGGGCAAGACTTCTGCTGAATACTCAGAATTCTGCCAATGGTAGCTGGAAGAGCGCAACCACCACCGGGGCCACATGCGATACGGCATTTGCCGTGCTGTTCCTGTTACGTTCTACCAAGAAGAGTCTCAATCATGCAGGACGTTTCGGCGCGGGTACTTTGGTCGGCGGTAGAGGCTTGCCGACCGGCAACGGACCAGTACAACTCCGCGGCGGTAAAGTGATTGCCAAACCGCTGGTCGGTCCCGCGGAAGACCTCTTGAAACTACTCGAAGATCCAAATCAACCGGACCACGATCAGGCCGTGCAAGGGTTTGAAGATCTTGCCCGAATGGGAGATGAAGAAACCCTCAGTGAGCACGAAGCCCAAATCAAGGAACTTGCCGCCAAGGGTGATCCCAACGCCAGAAGAGCCGCAGTCGTAGCGCTAGGACGAACCGGCAATCTCGACAACGTACCGATTCTGATCTACGCACTCACGGACCCCGACGAACGTGTCTTCCTAGCGGCTCGCGATTCACTCCGATTTATCAGTCGTCGTTTCGATGTATTCGAATCCGAGGGAGTCCTCAGCCCCAATAGGCTGCAGGCGGAAATCGAGCGCTGGAAACAGTGGTATCGTCGGATACGTCCCGACGCAGTTTTTGAAGACTAAACCCCTCTTTCGTGCAGGCAAGTCTGTATGGCCACAGCGCCAACCAAGGGCCAGAAAAGTCAAACACCGATCAAGCTCGGCAAGATGAAGGTCTCGCTGTACGATCGTGTGGCCAGTTTGCTGATCTCTTTGCTGATCTTCTTCAGTCTCGCCGCCGTATTCCTGTTCGTCGTCTGGGCCACCAACCGAGTCTTCGCCAGACAAGAGGCGGTTCCGGTTGTGCTTCAGGACGTCGGAGGCGGTTCGCCCGATGGTATTGCGGGCGAAAGCATCGAAATCGAGTCTCCCAATCAGGATGAAATCGCTGAGGAAACCGACCTGGAAGACGAACCCGAGCTGCAGGAGACCCTGGCCATGGTGATGGATACCATCGCCACCCGTGAGGCAGATCTGGCCGATCCAACACTCAGCGATGAAATGTCTTCTAGCCGCAGTGGAGCCTCCAGCGGAGACGGACGCGCGCCGGGTCTTGGAAGCGGCGACGGTGCTCCAGGAGTTCCCCGTGCACAACGGTGGGAAATCCGCTTCGCCGACGGTGCGACGCTTCAAGAGTACGCGAAACAGCTCGACTTCTTCGGTATTGAATTAGGTGCCATCGGGGCCACAAGCACGGTGTATTACGCCTCCAAACTAGCGTCCGGCAAGCCCGCGCAAAGAACAGGCCCTGGCGACCAGGAACAACGTCTGTACATGTCGTGGCAAGGCGGATCGCTTAGAGCCGCCGATAAGGCTTTGCTGAGTCGAGCCGGAATCAAGACCGACGGGCGGCTGCTCGTGCAGTTTTATCCCGCTGAAACAGAAAACCTCCTGCTGGGGCTGGAACTGGCCTACAAGGGCCGCGACCAGGGGGAAATACGCAAAACAGTCTTCGGCGTCCGAGAGGCCGGAGGTGGATATGAATTCTACGTCATCGATCAATCCTATTTGTAAATTCGGTCAACTCTTTTTAGCCGGACGATTCATCAAGCGAAAGCGAGACATACGAGTATGGACATCAGCGTTGTTGTCAATTTTCTGGCCAACATGTGTTACGTGGCCCTGGGCCTCGTAGCACTCTGGGGCGCCTTCTCGGTGATCGTCGTCTGGCGACGTGTCTCGCAAAGCCGATTTCGCAATGAAGAAAGTCAGGAAGAGTTCTTAAGTCAACTGGAGGAAGCGTTACGGATCGGCGATTTCGATGCGGTTACCGAACTGTGCGAAGACGACGAGCGCGTCGTTCCACAGCTTGCCTTACTAACCGTATCGAAACGCTCCTTGGGTTACGGCAAGCTGAAGAGCTTCGTGGTCGACCGCTATCAACGCGATGTGCTGGGTGATCTGGAACACCGATTGAGCTGGGTCTACACCGTCATCAAAAGCGCCCCCATGCTTGGATTGTTCGGTACCGTGCTCGGTATGATGGGAGCATTTGCAAAACTCGCCACCGGCGGAGAAAACGTCGACCCTACGGCCCTGGCCGGCGATATTCAAGTTGCCCTCATCACCACGGCCCTGGGGCTCGCCATCGCCATTCCGCTCACACTGTGCACCACCAGCATCAACATTCGCATTCGTCAACTTGAAGACCTGGTAGGCATCGGGCTGACGCGTCTCTTCGAAGCCATTCGCCCTTTGCTGGAACCTGTTGAGGCTAAGCAGTAAACCATGCCGACCGTTGAATCGATACTTGAAGATAACCCGGCCAAAGAGGATGGCCCCATCCTCCAACGTCGCCCGGTGCGCGATGAGGCGGAACTGGATATCACGCCGATGATCGACGTCACGTTCCTGCTCTTAATCTTCTTCATCGTAGCTTCCGTACCCGACCCCAACTCGGCCGTCGACCTGCCTCCTGCACGATACGGTTCGTCGGTCAGCAAGAACAATTCGTTCACCGTGACTCTCTCAGATAGCGGAAACAATTCGGTCGACGTCTATCTGGCCGAGGGAAAGAAGGGCGACCCGTTACCAAGAGACGCAGAAGCCCAAACCGAGGCCATTCGGGAAGCGGTCTCTTTGGCCGTGCAAGATGGAAAGAACAGCGTGATCGTCAAGGCCGACAAGGGTGTCGCATACCATGATGTCTCCCGCGTTTCTGCGGCGGTGGGCCTCGTTGAGGGCGTTTCGCTGCATTTTGCCGTGCTGGAATCGGAGTGACCCGCAGTGACCATTCGTTTCCAATGTGCGAAATGCCAGAAGCGGCTCAAAGTAGCCGATCGGTTTGCCGGCGCCGCGGTGAAGTGCCCCAAGTGCAAGCACCCGCTGGTCATTCCCGAATCCAAAACACAAAGCCCTGCGCCGGTCGCCTCGGGAGATCCGGTTCACGATCGCATTGTGGTTCGCCGCAAAGATGCTGGGCCTGAAGAATTGATGGACATGACCCCCATGGTCGATGTCGTGTTCTTGCTACTGATCTTCTTCATGGTCACTGCCGCTTTCGCCTTGCAAAAATCGATCGAAGTCCCCCCGCCAGATACGACAGACAGTGTCGCCCAGACGCGAACCATGGAAGACCTGGAGGAAGATGACGATTTCGTCATCATTCGCATCGATAGTGAAAACACGATCTGGGTCGACGGCGCGGAAGCCCCCAGCAACCAGGAAATGTTGTCGATGCTCCGCCGGGCTCGCGAAGGTGACGGTGCCGGGGGAGGTCCCAGCAGCTTGCTGGTCACCGCAGACCCTGATGCTCGATACGAACTGGTTATTCTAGCGCTCGACGCCGGTACCGCGGTTGGCATGGACAATGTCCGGCTTGGCAACTCCAACGAAGACTCCTTGTGATGGCCAACTGACAACTTACTGCAAACAAATTTACTGATAATCGAATTACAAAAAATCATATGTCCAATCCATGTCGGTAGTGACCTTACGGCTTCACTCCGAAACGATGCACGCTGTGTGCGTCGATTTAGAGGAATGTGAACGAGGCTATGGCAAGTATTCCAACCAACAAGTTTCTAGATCTGCTCGGTCAGAGCCACCTGCTATCCGTCAAGCAGATTGCCAAGCTTCGCGCGCGCATCCAAGATGCCGGCAAGCCCGTCGAAGCGTTACGTGTCGCCAAGCAGCTCGTTTCCAAGAACCTCATCACAGCATGGCAAGCAAGACAACTGTTGGCCGGGCGAAATCGCTTTTATTTGGGCCGCTACAAACTGCTCGACCGGCTAGGCAAGGGTGGCATGGGGGTTGTCTTTCGCGCCCAGCACGCGGTGATGGACCGCACGGTGGCCCTGAAAGTAATGTCGCCCCATTTGCTGGAACAATCCAATGCCGTCACCCGTTTTGCGCGGGAAGTCAAAGCGGCGGCAGCGCTGAACCATCCAAACATTATCACGGCCTTCGACGCCGATTGTGTGGGTAACACGCACTTTCTGGTCATGGAGTGTGTGGAAGGTCGCGATCTGAATAGCTGGTTGCGAGCGAAAGGCCCCTTCCCGATTTCGGCCGCGTGTGAATGCGCCATGCAAACTGC
Organism: Pirellulales bacterium; assembly: GCA_965227275.1. Classification (GTDB taxonomy): domain Bacteria; phylum Planctomycetota; class Planctomycetia; order Pirellulales; family JAEUIK01; genus CAZNXE01. The sequence continues at coordinate 5,960,766 of CBDDFU010000001.1, forward strand.
TGCCGGGCTGGGGCACGCCGATCGACAAGGTATGGTCCATCGTGACATCAAGCCGGTCAATCTCTTGATGACCTTGGACTCAGAAGACGGCGGGCCCGTGGTGAAGATTCTGGATATGGGCCTGGCTCGCTTCGCAAGCGAAACCCAGGAAGACGGAACCCTGACGCGGGCGGGCCAGATGTTTGGTACGCCCGACTACATTGCCCCGGAAGCGGCTACAAGCTTCAAAGACGCTGATATTCGCGCCGACATCTTCAGCCTGGGTTGCGCACTATTCAAGATGCTCACCGGCCGGCTCCCCTTTGGGGGCGATACGACCATGGAAAAGCTCATGGCTCGTGCCAATTCAGAAGCACCAGCCGTGAGCAGTATCCGCTCGAACGTCCCAGCGGAACTCGATGCCGTCGTGGCCAAGATGTTGGCCTGCAAAATAGACGAACGATATCAAACACCTGCCGAGGTGATCGAAGCCCTGAGACCTTTCTCGCTGTCGACGACAAAAGACGAAGAGGGGCTTCAATTCTTCGCCAATCCATTGACGGTCGATGACAACTCGGTTGATTCCGTCGAGCCGGACGCCGACACCAGCCTGGAGCTTTTCTTTCGCGACTTCAGCATCTCTCCGCTACGCGATGAAGGCTCTGCCGTCGAGGAAAGCCTATCCATCGACGATTCGCCTCCGAACGAAGACAACGAAAACCTCGGGCTTGCTCCCCTGGACGACGAGGACGTCCCCAAAGCCAAGATCGTGCGAGCCGAATCCAAGCCCGCCGCCATCGTTGCCGAACCGGTCAAGAAGACGGACAAGTCTAAATCCAAGCGATCCAGCACCGCCAAACGCAAAAAATCGAAGCCTAAGGTCGCGGCCATCGCGGTTGACGATGAATTGCAGGAAGAGGGAGCGTTCGCCTCAGAGGACGAAGGGGAGGCAGAAGATCTCTTCGCGGAAGAATCGATGCTTGCCGATTCCGGTCCGCTTGGCAAAAAAGAAACCAAGGTCAAGAAAGTCCGTAAGCCAACTGGTTCGAAATGGGACTCCCCTCTGATTCTGATCGGAGGTGGTTCTTTGCTGCTGATCGCCGTAATTGTAGGTGCTCTCTGGTTCGTGGTCGGCCAGCAAACCGGCGACGAAGCGTTTGGCCTGGCGGAAGAAGACTATCAGAGTGGCTCCTACACACAGGCCATCGGCAAATTCTCGACCTATATCAACGACTACCCCGGCCACGATCGCATCAGCCTGGCGAAGGTCCATCGAGGTTTGGCCAAGATGAGACTGGCCATCGACGGCAGCAGCGATTGGCCACGTAACCTGGAAATCACCAACGAAGTTCTGGAAGAGATCAAGTCGGAAGAGGAGTTCGCGCAGGCACGCAACGAACTCGCCGCGTTGCTTCCTCACTTGGCCGCGGGGCTCGCCAATGCGGCCCGCGAACAACTTAGCGAGTCGCTAGTCGTACAGAGCCGCGAGGCGTTGGACTTAGTCAACAAATACGTCCCCAGTTCCCATCGTCAGGCAAACCAGCTCGACGATATCGAGGCCACGCTAGCCTTGACGCGACGCGCCATCGATCAGGACGCATCGCTGGAAACAGCGTTGGCCAACATCACATCGGCCATTGAAGCCGGAGATACGGCACAAGCGTATGAGGTTCGTCGAGACCTTCTGAAACTCTACCCCGATCTCGATAACAACGCGTCGCTGATCGAGGCCGTGTTGGCAATCTCAGCCGCCCAGCAAGCAGCCGTCGTGCTGCAAAGTGAGCAACTTGCCCCGGCAGACGCCGACACCTCGTCGGCGGTAGCATCGACCATGGTGCTGACCCGCACCGAAGGCAGCCCCGCACCGAAGCTTTCGGGCCAGGTATTCACCGCACTGGCCGATGGGTATGCATTTGGGTTGAATGCGGAAAATGGTTCGATGTTATGGAGAAGGCGAGTCGGCCCCGGGGTTCAGTTTCCTCCGCTGGTGCTCCCCGAAGGGGACAGCATTGTTCTTGATTCAGGAAATCGCCAGCTATCGCGGATCGATCGTCAGGGAGCGCCCGTTTGGCAACTTCCGTTCGAATCGCCTTGTATGGCCGAACCCGTACTGACAGGCGATCGAGTGTTGCTGGCAACGAGCGATGGCTCGTTAATCGATGTCGATTTGTCGACTGGTACCTCTTCGAAACAGATCCAATTTCCACAACAACTAGAGGTTGCCCCGGCCACCGATTCTGGTCGCAAATGGCTTTACCAGTTGGGCGCCCATTCCAATCTATACGTCGTCGAAGCCGCGACAGGAAAGTGCATCGAGGTTGTCTATCTCGGCCAGGCAGCCGGCTCGGTCCAGGTACCGCCCGTACTCGCTGGACAGTATCTCATCATTGCCGAGAACAATGCTCTTAAAACTTCGCGACTACGGCTCCTTCTAACCGATCAGGAGGGTCGCAATCTAAAAGAACAACAAACGATCGAATTGGAGGGACATGTCCGTACTCCACCACTGGTCACCGGTCGTTCGCTGCATGTTTCTACCGACCGAGGTGCCTGGTACACGTTTGATATTGGCAAGCCGGATCAGGAAGAACCCCTCACGCGTTCCGTCGAACTCGCCGCAAGCGACGAACCCCCGATGATTCGATACCCCTTGGTTCGCGGCGGTGACTTGTGGCTCGCGGATGGAAAATTGTCGAAGTACGAGATTCGCGCCTCTCAGCAAAGGCTGGTCGCAGAAGATGTTTACTATGACAAGAGTGTTTTCCTCCAACCGCTCATCTCTATGAACGACGTTCTTCTTTTTGTCCGCCGCAATCCTGGTCGGCCCGGCATCATCGCGGGGGCCATACGAATGAACGATGCGTCGCCACTATGGCAAACAGAACTCTCAGTCCCGCCGGCCATCATCCCCGTGATCGACGAGCCGGGGAAAGCAGCTACCATGCTGACGACCACCGGTGGGTTGTATGAATTGCAGGATGACTTCGAACCGAATCGAACCTCCATTGCCCGTCCCCAAGCAAATGCCAACATCGTACAACCGGTGATCAAGCCGGTCGAAGCCGTCATTCTGGAGAACGGAATACAGATTTACCCGGTCGATGCTTCCGGCAAACGCCTGTTGGTTCGCAACTCTGGTGCAAACGGTCCCTCGTTGGAATGGCTGACCTTGCCGGACGCTATCAGCGGCCCCGTTCTCGCGTACCAAGGTGGCGTGGTCGTGCCCGGCGAGAAAGGGCAAGTGTTCCTGCTCAATGCCCAAACAGGAACCGAGCTGATTCAACCCTTCCAGCCCACCCTCCAGGCCGACGCGAAATACCGTTGGCGTGGGGCCGTGAACCCCGCTGGCGAGCAATTACTCTTGGCCAACCAACAACAACTGCACCGCATTGGCGTTCAGCAAGAACCAACTCCGCACATGGTTTCCGAGGCCACGATTGATCTGAATGAAGGCATCACCTCGTCGATTGCCGCCCTCGACAATTCGGTTTACGGCATTACTTCGAACAACAAGCTAGTAAGCTGGCGTACAGAGGATCTGGAAGTTGGCAACACCTGGGACATCGGAGCCGGAGTCGTCATGGAGCCCGCTCGCGGCGATTCGCATGTTTATGTGGTCGATGCCGAGAATCAGTTGTGGTGCCTGGACGATCAACAGCAAGTCTTGTGGAAAAAGCCGATCAAGCATGGAGCACCGCTCGGCCCACCAGCCATGGCCCCCGAGGGCTTGATGATCGCCACGCAAACTGGCGAAGTCCTAACTCTTGACGCTGAAACCGGCGAACAACGGACGGTTCTCAGTACCGGGCTGCCTCTAAGTAGCGGGCCAGTACTGTGGAACGATCGCGTGTTCGTAGTCGGCGATGACAGTGCTTTCTACCTTCTCGCACAACCAGAATAGTAACCCGCCGTGAGACCTTATCCCTGTGGTACTTATCGCTCGTCTCGATCAACGCCCCGGCGTTTCAGGGAAATGTTGTGCGCCCTAACGATTGTGCCCTTCTATCTCATCGCAATCGTGTATTCAGCAGCGGTGATTGCGCAGGAAAACGAAGGAGAATCGCGCCTCCTCGATCAGCGCCCCTTCGACGTGATCACGTTGAGTGACGCGGAAGAGACCGTCCTGAAGGTCGAACCACTCGAATTCCCCGGCCGCAAAGTACCGTTGAATCCCAAACCCACCGATCAATTCAGCGTACGTCTGTTTGACAACGCCAATCAGGAATACCGCATTCGGTGGCGCGATGTCGAGGAAATCAAACTCTTCGAGCAACTGCTTCTCGAAGAAGCTCAACAATTGGTTGCAAGCGGGGAGTTCAACGCCGCGTTCGACTACTTGCTACGGCTCAAAAAGCTCTATCCTGAACTCGCTGGACTGGAAGCAACGCTTCAAGATTTTCTCTACGAAGAGGCCAAAAAGTATCAGCGCGAACAGAACTACGAGCGGGCTTTCGTACTGCTCCTGCAACTAGAGAATCGCAGTCCTACAAATCCCAGGCTACCCGGGGCATTGGGCGCCGCTACCGGTAAGCTGGTCGAACAATATGTCGATAAGGAAAACTACCCAGCTGCCAGACGATTGCTGAACGAGCTGGCCTCGAGATTTCCCGACCAACAAACGGTGGTCACTTGGAGAGGTCGGCTCGCGGAAATTGCCGACAAGCACGTGACAACGGCGCGCCAGCAAGTCGAACGTGGCGATCTCTCCGAAGCCCAAAAGTCTGTGCTCCGTGCGGTCGAAATTTGGCCCACCTCCACGGAGACCCGAACTCTCTATGAAGAGCTGTATACACGCTATCCCTTCGTTCCCGTTGGCGTCCATTGCGTTTCAAAATCGGCACCGTCCACGGCTTGGCTCTACGACTGGGCGGCCCGACGGACTCGAAATCTGACCTCGCGCCCCTTGGCCTCATTGCAGGGTTTTGGGGCCGAAGGAGGCATCTATACTTCAGACTACGGCGAACTTGTTCAGGCAGATCTCGGCCTCTTGCTCAGCATTCGTCTGAAAGCTGGAATTCTATGGTCGGACGGAACAACGCCACTTACCGGATACGATGTCGTCCGCAATCTCAACAATCTGGCTAGCCCCTCAAGCTCGAACTATGACGCCCAGTGGGGTCGTTTGATTGATTTAATTTCTGTTCGCGATGTATACAACGTCGATCTTCGCCTGCGGCGGGCACATGTGCGGCCCGAATCGCTCTTAACCTCGGCTTCGTTAAGCCACTGGTCCGCCGAGAGTTCCGACGCACCTTTGCTCACCGGTCCCTACGCATTGGTTGAGAGCGAAGATGACCAGAACGTTTATACGTCGACCAATGAAGGATCCTCCGTACCTAGTAAGATCGTGGAGCAATACTATCCGAACTCCAAATTGGCGCTGACTGCTCTTGAACGAGGAGAAGTCGCCATCCTGGACCGCATCAACCCCTGGGACGTGGCGCGAGTCTCTGCCCTGGATCAGATTCAAACCGAACCCTACGCGGTGCCTACCATCCACTGCTTGATCCCCAACTCCGACCAGCCGCTGTCCTCCAGCCGATCGTTTCGCCGCGCGCTGACGTACGGGATTGATCGACAGAGAATCCTGACTCAACGGCTGCTGCGCGATCGGGCATCCGCCAGCAGCCTCGTTATCTCAGCGCCGCTGGTCCGAGGTTCGGCATCAGATGACCCTCGAGGATATGCCTATAATCCTCGGATTGAACCTCGAGATTTTGATCCTCGTATGGCGCTCACCCTGGCTACGGTTGGTATTTCCGAAGCCTCCGCGGCATTGAAGAAGAAAGGTGAGGAGCCGCCCCAGAAATTTACGATTCGCATTGCACACGCACCCACCGAAGTGGCCACCGTCGCCTGCGAAGAGCTAGCCCGCTATGTGCAGCTCTTGGGGGTCGATGTCGAACTCCATGCAATCGAATCGGAGATCAACCGCGGTACGGTCGACAAGTACGATTTCGTCTATGCAGAACTCGCACTCTGGGAACCCATCTCCGATTTGTGGCGATTGCTCGGGCCGGGCGGCATCGCCCCCGGGGCTAGCTCTTATGTGGCACTTGCCCTTCGGCAGTTGGAAGATGCTGACAACTGGCCGGCTGCTCGACAACGTCTATTCGAACTGCATCGACTGATGCACGACGATGTTTCCGTGGTACCTCTATGGCAACTGGTCGACTATTTCGCGTACCACGAACGCGTCGAGGGAATTGGCACCAGTCCGGTTGCTTTGTACCAAAATATCAATCAATGGAACGTTGCCCCTTGGTATCCATCCGACGTCGAATAAGCCGCTCCGGCTGTTCTGCTCATCGCGCCATGGTTCGGGCCCTACTTGGCTTGGCCATGCTGTTGAGCTGCGCCGAGTCGATGCTTGCTGTCGGACAGTCCATCTGGGAGCTCACCCCCTACCGTGTGCGTTTGCATATCGCGATGGGGTCGGGCATGACCGAAGACGGTTTCTTCCGGCAGCGCCTGGCCAGTCGCTTGGTCGATCGATGCAATTCCGTAATCGGTGCCACCTGGCAGTTAGAACTTTCGGGCCCCGCGGATATCTCAGCTTCGAACCTGAGAGCCTGGATGGCATTGCCGGCTTACGAGCCCCAGACCGAGGCAATTCCTGTGGGAACAGACGAATTCTTTGACAAGCTTTTCGTCCTACAGGTTTCCAAGGATCCTCTCGGTTATCAGATTTCCTGCCGAGAGTTTGATGCTCGTACCCGAACCTGGTCACCAACGGTTCACCGCACGGTCACTCAGCCATCGCTGCTGGTCGAAACTGCATTCGGCGCAGTCTTAGAGGCATTCGCACCCCTGGCCAAGATTGAGGAAGCTGAGAAAGAGACTGCTAATCTACGAATCCGAGGCGGAGCGTTACCGCGTGCAGACGAGGGTTGGAAGCTCATTGAGACGGGCGACCTACTTCGCCCTTTGATGCGTTTCAACGAACGCGACGGAACCCCACGGAAGGTCCTGCCAATCGAGTGGACCTATCTTCTCGTCGATTCAATCGATGAATCGACGGCCCAGTGCCAGATTCATAGCGGACTGCGAAACGCGCTGAGTGCCCGTACTCGCGGTCGCATCGAGCGACTCGCGCTGCTGGTGCACCCCCAGAAGGGAGAGACTGACCTGCAGCTCGTGTCACGAGGAGATCGCGAGAAACCACTCGAAGGCTATTCGGTGTACTCTCATCCAGCCAACTCGAAAACCACCACGAAAATCGGGCAGTCGGATGACAGCGGTCACGTGGTGGTGCCATCAGGCGAGCATCCTCTGAGAATCCTGTTAGTGAGACACGGGGGTGACTTCCTGGCCCGTCTCCCCATGGTTCCCGGCTTGGTCCCCACGGCTCTGGCAGAAATACCGAATGACGATGAGAGGCTTCAAGTAGTGGGCGTCATTACCGGCATGCAGGAAACTCTCGTCGACCTCGTGGTTCGGCGCGAGATGCTGATTCTTCGACTTAGAGCAAGCATCGAAGCACGTGATTTCGAACAGGCCGACGAAACCGTAGCACGCCTGCGTGACGTACGATTGGACGAAGACCAGTTCCGCGTTCGCTTACGGCAGCGACGGCAGGCAATCGTCTCCAACAATCCCGTGGTGCAACGCAGAATCGACCGGATGTTTGGCGACACCTCGAACCTGATGGCCAACTACTTTGATCCTCGCCCCATCATGGAGTTGGAAGCCCAATTGGCCCAGGCTCGAAATTCAGAGCCGCCGCCAGCAGAGCAAACCACTCCCGAGGCAGAGCAGGAAATTCCGGAGGATCCAGCATCCGCCTCTTCAGAACCGTCTGCCGACCCGACGATTGCGGAACGCTCGCCGACAGCAACCAACTAGTGTCGCGGTCGCTAAGTCTGCATCTCACATGAGAGAGATGATGATCGACCCCAAGACCGCGAGTGCGACCAATGCACCGCCGGCCAACACCGCAAATACCACCGGGTGAAATCCCGCGATGTCCGACGGTATCCGCCACTGCGAGATTCTGGCTCGCAGCCGCGACGGCGATTGCGTGATTTCCCAACGCGAAGCAGAAACCTCGTCGATGCCCGAGAAAGTCTCCGCGGTTTCTTCGCTGGCCGCGGAAATGGGGTGTGTCGGCTGGGAAGAGTGCTCCCCACTGTCAGAGTTTCCAAACGAATCGCCGATCAGGTTGCCAATTCGAGGATCGGTATCGGGAATGCGCCCCGAGCCGCCCACGGGTGGTGGACTTACTGGAAGCGAGTTTCCGACCAACTCCGCAGTTTTCACCCAGGGAGACAGTCGCGTAACCACTTCCGCGGCCGTCGAGATTCTGCTGGTCGGGTCCTTGATCATCATGTCGGCAATGACATCGACGAACTCTTGGGTTAGCTCTCCGTTCAGTCGGCGGGGATCAATCGGATGCAAGTTGCAATGCGCACGGGCTTTTTCGCGAACCGTCCCGCCGGGGAATGGCACCTTTCCGGTTACGGCGTAGTACAGCGTACAACCCAAGGCATAGATGTCGCTGGCAGACGAAACATCGCGAGGTGACTTGATTTGTTCGGGCGAGAGATAATCGGCCGTACCGACAATCTTATTGCTTCGCTCGTCCTTCTCTCCTTCCAGGGCAATCTCGACCAACCCCAAGTCAGAGAGTTTTGCTTGCCCCGACGGAGTGACCAACACGTTCCCCGGCTTTACATCCCGATGGATCAACCCCCGGGCGTGGGCGTGTTCCAGCCCCAGTGCCACTTGTGAGATGATCGACGCGGCCAGCGGCATCGATAGTGGCCCCTTTCGTCTCAGCAACCTTCGAAGATCGGAGCCGGGAACATATTCCGTCACCAGAAAGTGCACATTCCCATCGTGCCCTGCGTCGAATGCCCGCACCAGATTTGTATGATCGAGCTGGGCCTGAGCGCGAACTTCGCGGGTGAAGCTGGCAATCGCCTCGGGGGTCGATTTATGTCGTGGCAACACTTTCACAGCCACGGTGCGCCCCATCACTTCGTGCTCGGCCTTGAAGACCTGGCCCATGCCGCCCTGGCCGATCGAATCCAACATTCGATACGGGCCGAGCGTGAATTTCATTCGCCCGGCCAGCAGTTGCTCTGCTTGCCAGCGATTGAGCTTGCCCTGCTCTACAAGAACTGCCGCCTGCTCCTGCTCGAACTCACTTTCTGAATGAATGGGCGCCTGCTGGCGGAGCGTTTCGTCGACCGACTGCAGATCTTCAGCCGTCACCAGACCGCTGGCCAAGGCGCAGGTTCGAAAATCGTTATGTCCATCGGTCGACACGTGGATGAACCCCTGGATGATCTCGCAGAGGAATCAACCTCTGCCTGACCCAGTCCGACAGAAAACAAGCCCGGTCCCCACCAAGACTTCTGTGAGGACACGGTTCACTTACCTATCACAATATAGCGTTTCCTACGAACTTCCACTTAAATCGGATCTACTGGTTGTACGAATTGAGAGACGCCCATCTGTCTCAAATTGATGCTATCTGACGCCAAACTCAAGCCACGACTTGGGTAACGGCGCCTCGAGTTCGATGCGACGACCACCCACAGGATGCTCGAAGGCCAGGCTTTTTGCATGCAGCGCAATCCCGGCAGAAAATGCTTTGCGACTTCCGTACTTTCGATCTCCGATCACTGGAAACCCCGTGCCGGCCAATTGCACGCGGATTTGATGTTTGCGGCCGGTAAGTAATTGCACTTCAACCAATGCCGCACGGGGGAGCTTCCTCACTCGACGGAAGTCCAGTCGCGCTTCCTTAGCATCAGTTGTTTCGGGTTCAACGATGTGGACTCTCCGGTGTCGATCGTCATGACGAACCCAATCGACCAGCGCTCCTTGCGCGGGGCGAAACTTCGGATCGACCAACGCCCAATACCGCTTTTCGACGATTCGTTCCTCGAACTGCTTCGTTAGTCGAGCAGCGGCCTTTGAGGTTCGCGCCAACAGCACAACTCCTGACACGGGAGCATCGAGCCGGCTGACGATGCCTAGATAAACATTGCCCGGCTTGTTGTACTTCTGCCGCACATATTCTTTCGCGACCGTTAGCAGGCTGGGTTTATCGGCGGCCACTCCCATCGTGGGCAAATCAACTGGCTTGTTCACGGCCAGGAGATGATTGTCCTCGTAGAGAATCTCGAGTGTCGTGGGAGTCGAATCCAATGCAGCGTTGCCACCGACTGCGGCCCGAATAGAATCAGAGTGATGTCAATTCGTCCATCCTAACCGAACACGCTCGATTCGCCGACCGGGCTCTCAGACTGAACCACACACACCATCCAGACACACTCCATGAGTACGCATTACCCTCGACCATTAATTCTTGCCAGCAGTTCCCCGCGAAGGTCCGAACTTCTTCGCGAGGCCGGCTACACATTTGTCGTTTCAAAGCCGGACGAATCCGTGGAGTGCGGCCTATGTAGCGGGGAATCACCGCCAGAGATGGTGGCCCGACTGGCACAGAAAAAGGCCGAATATGTGGCAGAGCAGTTCTCCGACGGACTCATTGTCGCCTGCGACACCGTGGCCGAGTGGGCAGGACAAGCATTGGGAAAGCCCGCGGACGAAGATCATGCTCGCAGGATGCTTCAGACACTGCGGGGACGAACCCATCGTGTTTATAGTGGATTGTGTGTCTGGGACATCGCCGCTGGAAGCCCTGAGGTGCGTGTTGCCAAGACAACGTTGCAAATGGAACCTCTGGATGATGATCTACTCGAAGAGTACCTGGCCACTGGCGGTTGGGAAGGCAAAGCCGGGGCCTTCGGCTACCAAGATCGACTCGGCTGGGTGAAGATCGTCGAAGGCAGCGAATCGAATGTGGTGGGCCTGCCGATGGAACTGCTAAGCGAGATGCTGGCAGCCGTGGGCCCATAAGCGATTCATTCAACGCAACCCCTACCCAAATCAATTCCTCCGCGGAATCGTCAGACGCGCGAAGCTTGCACCGCGTTTGTCCTGGTGACGATAATCGAAGATACGGATTTTTCATCGGGAAGCGGACACTTGGGGGGAAGGCCACTTGCCTGACAACGTTCAACTCGAGTCAGATCCATCAGCGACTCATGAACCTGGGCAGGTCCCTTCGCAAGCCTCGCCTGTTGCGCGAAGTGCGTTCCGATCGTGGCTGTTTCGGACTTTTGCGGTCTTCTTCGGTCTGTGCCTTGGTTTCGCGGTCGCCGAACTCGGGCTTCGCCTGTTCGGGCAAGATCTGTTTCGCCTGGGATCGAAAACCTATCTGGTCAGCCAAAGCGAGAACGTCAATTTTCATTGTTATCCAGACAACGAAAACGGCGACTTGAAACCTGTTCCCGATGTGAGTCAGGGTCCATGGAGATTATTCGACTCTTCACTTCCGCCGAACGAGCTTCCGCTCTCGGATCTTGAAAAGACACCGTGGTGTGTGGAATACCGAATGTCGCCCCAGAAGCTGCGCGATCGGGTCTATCCTCCTACCCCTCCCCCCGGTGTCGTGCGTGTCCTGGGCATTGGTGATTCCTTCGCCATGGGCGTGGGAGTCCCCGTTGAGCGATCGCTCTTCAGGCAACTGAACGCGTTGGCTGGCACGAGTGTGGAAATCGTGAATGCGGCAAGGTCAGGCTCGTACGCGATGCATGAGTATGCCCAGGTCAACCAGTTGACCGCGCCGTTGAATTGTGAACGCGTCCTGGTCGTGTTTCTGCCCAACGATATTTCGCCCAGCGAGGCGCAAACCAAGCAAGAGAGCCTCATCAACGATCTAGTCAATGTGCGTGAGTCCTACTTAAACAAGCACCTCAATGCGGGATGGCTTACCCAGCATTCTCGTCTTTTCGCGTTAGTGCATCGCTGGTGGGAATCGAGAAAGATTCACAACAAAACCATCCAGTGGTACTTGGACTGTTACGACGAGCAGCAGAATCCCGCAGGGACCACCATGCTCAAAGAGATTTTCAAGCGATATGCTGAACTGCCCACTGCCGAGGTGGCCTTGGTGATCTATCCCATGATGGAAGGATTGGATAGTGAATACCCGCTGGCTCCGATCCATCGCCAGGTAGCACAATATGCTAAGGAGGCCGGATTACCGGTATTGGATTTAGCCCCAGCATTCGCAGGCCAACAATCCAGCGAAATGTGGGTCCACCCCTGCGACCACCATCCCAATTCGCAGGCTCACAAGATTGCCGCAGAGGCCATTTACAACTGGCTCAGCACCGATCTTTCTTGGTTTACTGAACCAAACCTTCAAACCGAGACGACAAAATAAAAACCGCCTCGGGGGTCTCACTGACCGATCTTCCAGCTTCTCCCTGTGACCGGCAAGCAAGAATTGCTCGCTTAAAGAGAGTCAACAGGTTATTCTAAGTTGCGAACAGTAAGAATTTCACGTGGACAATTGGTGTCTGGTGAATTGATCAAACCCGAACATGACAAATGGGGCACAACTATGCGTGTATCAGCGATCATCGTCTCCGCAATTGCGGCAGTCATTGGAGCCCTGGCTTGGGCTCTCATTTCTTGGAAAACCGGATACGAGATCGGATACGTTGCTTGGGGAATCGGCATTATTGTCGGTCTCGCATCTGCTTCCACCGGGGGACGCGGCACAGCCATGGGGGTGTGGTGCGGAGCATTAGCACTTGCGGCCATCTTTTGCGGGAAAGTACTCGCCAACGAGTTCTCGACAGACACTCAACTTCGCGAATTTGCCCGGGAACAATATAACCGCCAGTACTACGATACACTTGTGCTTGACGCACAAGCCTTGGACACGTTAACCGACGACCAGTCTTTCCGGCAGTTCATTTTCGACCGTGAATACGTCGACCTGTCAACGGTGACCCAGGTAGAAGATGTATCTCAGCAAGACATCGCGGCATTCAAAGAGTACAGCCTGCCCGAGCTCCGGGAGATCAGCAACGGTTCGCTATCTTTTGAGGCGTGGCAGCAGAGTTCAGTCGATAATTTTGTCTCCAGCGTTAGGGGAAGCATCTCTAGAATCGATAGCCTCAAAGACAGCTTGAGTTTATTTGACCTCCTTTGGGTATTCCTCGGCGTATCCACTGCATTCAAAATTGGGGGCCCGAGTGAAGAGTCTGAGCAGGACGAAGAAAGTATCCACCAACCCGATGAACTCCTCACTGGAGGCGCAACAAACGAGGAGAACGATCAACCTTCGTAGCCGGCACCAAGTGGAATTGAATGCTCTGGTTGTTGTACGAATTGATTGCCGTTTAGCTGAAATCCTGTGTTCCGCGTAATGCCTCGGAGCTCTGCATGACGAAAACGTATCGTGCTGCTGTAATTGGTCGAACGGGCAAAGGAAATTACGGACACGGATTGGACGTAGTCTGGCAGCATGTACCCGATGTTCAATTGGTTGCCGTGGCCGACGACAACAAGCAGGGGTTAGCCAACGCAGCCAAAAAATTGAACGTCGACAAGGCCTTCACCGACTACCGAAAGATGTTGGACGAGGTGAAGCCGGACGTCGTCACCATCAGTCCTCGCTGGCTCGACCAACACCATGACATGGTGGTTGAGACCGCCAGTCGCGGCATTCACATCTATCTGGAAAAACCGTTCTGCCGCAACCTGGAAGAGGCCGACTCGATGGTGCAGGCCTGTGAGAGCTCCCATGTAAAGCTCGCCATCGCACACCAAACGCGATATAGCCCGAAGATCGCAGTCGTAAAGGAGCTGATCGACCAAGGCAAAATCGGAGACATTCTGGAATTTCGCGGTCGCGGCAAGGAAGATCATCGTGGTGGAGGCGAGGATCTTTGGGTGCTCGGCACGCACGTATTCGACTTGATTCGCAACTTCGGGGGGGAGCCTACCTGGTGCATGGCATCAGCAAACGAAAAGGGGCGCCCCATCCAGGCTAGTGATGTTGTCGAGGGCAACGAAGGAATCGGCCCGCTGGCTGCGGATACGGTGCGAGCCATGTACGGTATGCCCAATGGGGCCACGGCGTACTTTGCTTCTCGTCGCAACATGGCTGCCCGAGATACCCGTTTCGGTCTGATGATCTACGGCTCGCGAGGAGTCATCTTTCTGCGCACCGGGTATCTGCCCCGAGTTGCACTGCTTGCAGAGCCCGGTTGGGTGCCCGGAGCAGACGGTGCAAGGTGGCAAGAAATCTCATCCGTAGGGCTAGGCAAACCAGAACCGCTTGACGATGGAGGCCTGCATGCTGGCAACATCGCGGCGGTAAAAGACCTCCTGGCATCGATCGAAGAGGATCGCCAACCCGAGAGCAGCGTCTACGACGCGCGGGCCGCGGTGGAGATGATTGTGGCCGTTTTTGAATCGCATCGAACCGGGCAGCAAGTGGCTTTCCCATTACAGAATCGCAGGAACCCTCTAACGATGCTCGGCTGAGTTCGAGCCTGAGGGTTCGGATCGCAATTCGTGCAGAACGACCGCAACTCACTATTGGATGATCTGGCCTTCCGACTGGCCATGTGAAAGGCTGCGATTCCGCCCTGCTTCTTTCGAGGCATACAGTGCTTTATCGGCACGACGCACCAGGGAGGCGGCCGTTCGGTCGGAGTGGTCAATCTCGGACACCCCGATGCTCACGGTTACTTGAACATGGCGACCTCCGCCGATGTCGAACTGCTTTTGATCGAACGCCACTCGCAAACGTTCTGCCACTTCGCTGGCCTCATGCAGCCGCGTTTCCGGCAGAATGGCCACAAACTCATCGCCTCCAAAGCGAGCCGGCAGATCCATCTGGCGAAGACTATCTTGAAAACGGTGCCCGATCATCCGCAACACGTCGTCGCCGACCTGGTGTCCATACCGATCGTTGATGTCTTTGAAGTAGTCGAGGTCGAAGATCAACACGCAGAAAGGAATGTCCTTGCGAAGCCACTCGGCAAAGCGGCGCTTCAATTCATATTCAAATGCCCGGCGATTCGGGATGACCGTGACCGGATCGGTGAGCAGCCCGTCCAATTGACACCGGATATGCGATGCATGGTGTTCGATGAGGCTGCTGGCGTTCTGCAATTCGCTTTCCAGTCTGCCATTATCCAGCACGATGGCATCAATGAGCTCACTGAAAACTAATGGATTCTCCACTCCTGACCTGGCGGCCTCAGACAGCTCTTTGTTGGCACTCTGAAGGTTCAGCATATGTTGGCGGACCGAATCGATTGAACTGACCGTCGATTCGTGAAGCTGCGTCAACAGCTCGTTGGCCACTTCCGGCTGCATGGTGACGGCTTCCGGAACACTTCGCCATGCCCAGGGCTTCAATCCTCGTCGCCTCACGCGGAGTCCAACAAGGACCCCCAGCGCAATGCAGAACCCGATACTTGTCAGCTGCCAAAACAGCAACATGTATGGGGACATCTTTTCAGCGGCGAACAGGCTCATTGTGTACCTGTGTCCAGATTCTGGGAACCTTCGAGCGACTTCATCAACTCAGTATCTGGCATTTCATCTCGCTCGATTGGCTGGGGCACCCAGCATGCTAGTGATCTACATCCCGTGCCGGCTGCCTTTCGCAAGCCGCACACAACGCTCAAGTCTAGTTTGCGAGTTCGGGTCAATCCGGGGAACTTGCGGGCAATTCACAGAAACCTTCGTTGCGACCAGAATTTCAGTATCTCAGGAATCGTTTCGTAACGACTGTACCGGTCGCTTGGAACCACGGAGCTTAACCAGCCACTTCTGGGGGTAACATCGAAGAACGAGCTGACGCAGACACACCCCGATATTAATCGCGTATGCGGTAGTATCGCGACAGCCGGCCAGGAGAAACCCCGCAACGATGGGCCGCAAGAATCGTCCAGTTACGCAGCGTTTGACGCAAAACGCCGTTCGCTTGCCACCGTCGAGCACTGACATGCAGCGGGCCAGGCAAAAGGACCAATTTCCCTTCTTTCCTCAAACGCCGTGAAAACAAGAGATCCTCCAGGAGAGGTTCCTCGGCGAATCCGCCCACCTGTTCGAAGACCGATCTTCGGACAAAGATGCCCTGATCGCCGTACGCCACGCTGAAGCGATCGACGCGGAAAGCGTTGCCCCACTCGAGCCATCGATAGATCGCTTCTTCTGCTTCAATTTGCTGGCGGAATGCCCCGGCCAATACGTTTGGGTCGGCCAGAGCCTCGAGAATTTGACACCTGACCTCGGAATCGAACCAGTTATCGGCGTGTAGAAACAGCAACACATCGCCCATGGCTTGCTGTGCACCACGATTCATTTGTTTCGCTCGGCCGGGCGACGATTCAATCACGGTGCACGAATCGCCTGACGCAATGACAGCAGTGCCGTCTGCACTGCCGCCGTCGACGACAATTACTTCGTCACACCCCGCCCTATTCGCAGATTCAATAGCCCGACGGATGGTACTCTGTTCGTTCAGCGTCGGAATAATGGCCGAAATTTTGAGGGGCTGCTTCATGCTTGGCGGTATATATCCACTCGCGAAATGCTAAGTGCCAGGCAACGTAATCCATACGTCAACAGGCAAAGTTCTCTCGACGGCCTTTTTCGCTTCGATTACAGTCCTTCGGCTGTAAATCGCACCCTTCAACAGAGCGAATTCCGCCGTTACCATCTCTTCATTCTAGCGTGCATTCGTCCCATGCTTCTTGGCAGGCTTTTTCATCCTGGACGTTACCGACGCTGCCGAGCCTTGTTTCAGGCTCCCCTGCGAGCCCATATTCAACTGGCACTTCTTCGCCGACAGCCGCTCAATCTGACGCTTCGAAACGGTAAATCGCTCTCGATTCGCAAGCCTCGTAGCTTTCGGCCACTCTTCAAGCGATGGCTCACCTCGGAGCAACCGCACTGCCTCGATACAACGCCAGACGGTGCCGTGCAGTTTGATTGCGACGGCCTGCATATCGCACTCCGTCCGGATAGTGGCGATGAGTACGTATTTCATGAAGTGTTTCATCAGGACGTCTACAAACTGGAAGCGATTCAGAGTCCACTCGATACGGTTGTCGACTTGGGCGCCAATATTGGCCTGTTCAGTATCCGTGCCGTACAGCATGCCAGCCGCGTGCTTGCGGTTGAATCGAACGCCGAGAATTACGATCTGGCCCGCCGCAACGTGGAAGCCAACGGTTTGGAACATCGTGTCACCCTCATCCAGGCTGCAGCCAGCGGGACCTCGGGGAACCTCCTCCGCATCTACTCCAGCGGAATGGCAGGTGGGCATTCAGTACATCAACACCTGGCAGCAAGATGGCCCAACGGGACCGAGTCCCGAGTCCCGTCCATAAGCTTGGCCGACCTGTTTGAGAAACATGCGATCGAGCGCTGTTCATTGCTGAAGTGCGACATCGAGGGCAGCGAGTACGACGTGTTTCAGCACGCACCGTTGACCGTTCTAAGCCGTGTCGATCGGTTCGTGATCGAGGCGCATCCAGAGTCCGGCGACCGACCGTGGCGAGGACTACACGATCTCTGCGGAAAGCTGCGCGCGGCGGGCATGAAAATCAACCTGGAATTCACAGGACCCCAGACGGTCATGGTCGAAGCCTGCAAATCGGCTCAGCCCAAACTCCAGGTGGCCGCATAACCAATCGAACACTGCATCGCCATTGAAACTGACTCTACAATGACTCGTATCTCTGTCGTCATTCCGACTTACAATCACGCTCGCTTCATCGGGCGGGCCATGAACTCGGTTCGCATTCAGGCGATGGATGACACCGAAATCCTAGTCGTCGACGATGGATCGACCGACGATACGTACGAGCAGATCCGTACGATCAATCATCCCGTTACATACATTCGGACCACCAATCGCGGCCCCGCTGCAGCTCGCAACCTGGGGGCCCAAGAAAGCACGGGGCGCCTCATCCTGTTCCTCGACGCAGACGACGCGTTACTGGACGGGGCTCTCGACGCCATCCGCGTCCACGAGGAACGCTGGCCTTCGACCGATCTCTTTTGTGGTGGTTACCTTTCAGTTAACCAACATGGCCGTAAGAAACGCAGAACGCTTCCCCGAATAGGACTGAATCGGGAACGCAACTTCACGGCCTTTATCGGCGGAAAGCTCGAATTACAAATTGGAGCCTCGGCTTTCCGACGGCAACTTTTCCAACACATTCGTTTCCCGGAGAACCTTCGCAACGGCGAGGATCTCGTGTTCTTCGCAAAAGTCCTGGCTCGGCACGCGGCCCGCCCCATTAACTCGCATCTAGTGGCAAAATTCGACCATGAAGATCGACTCCGAAACAATACGGCCCGTATTGTGAGTGACGGGATGTCCGTCGTGGAGTCGCTTTTTAATTCTTCAGAGTTACCAGCCGAGTTTCAGAAATATCGCCGAATGTTCGCAGCACGCCAGTTACTGACATTGTCGAGAACACATTACCTGCGAAGAGAATATGCTCAAGCAGTTTCTCGATACCACGAAGCCGTGTCGCTTCGTCCGCGCTCAGCGCTGCACTGGACCTATCTGCGAAAATACGCAAGGTCGTTGCTTCGCTCTTGGGCAAAGCAACGACCTTGCAGTAATGAATCAATGGTCTACGAAAACAGTCCGGCCTTTTCAGGCTGGAACTCGAGACAGAGTTCCGACCGGCAGACCTCGAACGTGACCTGAGGCCATCTACGGCAGGGTTACTGCGGCTTGGCGGTTGACGCTTTCTTCGCCTTCTTCTTTCGAGAGTGCTTCCGAATTCGCCTGAACGCCACGGCTCAGAAAGCCGCGAACACTATCCACACCGCGGGCTCCGACAAACTTCTGCCGCTTCGCGCCTTCCTCGGTTTTGTAGTACATTACCATCTGGGGAATGGCTCCCCCGCCGGTGATGCGGTTCGCCAAACTGGACTGCTGGTCTGTGTTCACTTCCACAAAGACCACTTCGTCCAGCCCACCAGAGCTCTTCAGGCTGGGGATAGTTGATTGCTTCATTGAGCGACAGGCTGGACACCATTCAGCACCCACCAGGACGACCAACGGGCGGCCCGTTTCTTTGTGAATGCGGTATGCTTCGGCGTACGAGATGTTTTCCGAGGGCAATGTGGAAATCTGTAGCAACAATGCGATAGCAAGACTGGTCACTGGGAGCATCTCCTTTGCTTGTTGGCCTGAGGAGGCCGAACGGCGTGGGGGGAGCCGGATCGCGGGTGTTGAGAGGTCATCGCTGCTAGCGAGTGAATAACCGCCTCTTGCGGCCGGCGGGGCATGGTCAGGGGGGTGGGCAGCAGCCGGGTCTTCCGACTGGAGAACGGCTACCTACTTCCTTTCTGAATCACAACACGTGCAAGCATAAGGAGACCAGTCTAATTTTGCGGGTTAGGTATGCAAGGGCCTCTGTTAAAAATAGAGATAATTATTTCGCCCACCAGCCGTTATTTGCCTACGCTAGATTCAATTCAGGGAATCTAGAAAACATCCGCAGCTTTGCATTGCAAATTACAATCCCCTCCCCCCGAGATCGTTGGGTAATCTGGCGGCAGTGCTCTATAATCGCGCCCCAGACGCGAGATTGGGCAAAACCTTCCTGTGCCCGACTGCGGCTTGATTGAGGATGCTGAAGCACTATGAAGCTGCGTGTTGGCCTGGTTGGATTGGGCGAGGAGTGGGATCGCCGCCACAGAGCGGCACTGCGTGCCCTGAGCGATCGTTTTGAGGTCAGGGCCGTTTACGAACAGGTGGCCCAGAGAGCGGCCTCTGCGGCCCGAGATTTCGATGCTCAGCCCGTCGAGGGATATCACGCCCTGGCCCAACGCGAAGACGTGGACGCAGTGTTGATGCTGTCCCAAAATTGGCATGGTACGTTGCCCATTTTCGCGGCCTGTGAAGCCGGCAAGGACATCTACTCGGCCACCGGCCTGGGCACCGACTTGAACCGAGCCGATGTACTCAAGAAGCGTATCGAAGACTCTGGCGTGATGTTCATGGCCGAGTCGGCCCGTCGCCACGCACCGGCCACCAATCGCCTCAAGGAACTGATTGTTACCCGGCTGGGCGAACCGCGGCTGTTGTTCTGCCACCGCCGCAAACTGTTGAACGAACCGACCAACGGCACGCAGAAGTGCTCACCGATCGATGCCACGACCAACCAATTTGTTGAAATCGTGGACTGGTGCCGGTTTATCGTCGGAGCCGAGCCAACCTCGGTGTTCGCCCTGCGTCATCAGTCACAAGATAACCATATAGGCAATGACTACGAGATGATGAGCCTCGACTTTTCACCACCCGGTGCTGAGTTAGGCTCCGGGGCCGTCGCCCAAATCAGTCAAGGCAGCTACATACCGCACGAATGGAGCGAGGCCGTCAATTTTCGCGTGCCCGCCGACCTGCAGGTCACCTGCCAACACGGCATCGCTTTTGTTGATTTGCCAGCAAAGATCGTCTGGTTCGACTCGGCGGGGCGACATCAGGAGTCGCTCGACAGCGAACGTCCTCTGGGCGAGGCGCTGCTATCGCAGTTCTATCGTGGTGTGACAAGTCTCGTTCGCAATTCGAACAGTCTCGAGGACACCTACCGTGCGCTGAAGGTGGTTATGTCGGCATACGACAGCAAACAGCAAGGCAAGCGTATCGGCCTGTAATGGTCCCACACACCCCCGAGGCCGGTAGGCCTTCGCAACCCAGTGAACTCAATGCTGGAACAAGAATTCCTTGGCATTGAGAATCGCCCAGCAGACATCCTCCAGCGCCTGCAAGCGATCTTCCTGGGCGGCAATGTGTTTCGCAGCAGCTTCAATCTCTTCGGGTTGAGGCTGGCGACAAAGGGCAACCTGATAAAGCTCGTTCACAATCTCCGTGTCGTTCTTGCCTGCCTGCACAAGTTGGCGAATTCGATTGCCTTCGTCCTGAAGTTTTGCGTGAATCAGCGGGCCGTTGATCATTTGCAGGGCCTGCGAGAGATTCGAATCGGTCGAACGCTCGCACTGACAGGCCATTTCACGCGGCGGCTGCCCGAACACCTTCAAGAAACCGTGATTACCGTCGGGAGACGGCAACTGGGTCGCTCGGGTGCCGGCTGGCAACCCGGCGTATTTCTCTTGGACACCGGTTACCATGCAGATCGCATCGAGCAATTGTTCGGCGGTCAGCAGTCGTGGCCGGGCGTGGGAAAAATACTTCGCATCATTGCCATTGAAGTCATTCGTGCGGGCACTGAGTTGGTACGTACGGCTGTTCAGAATCGTGCGGGTAATATGCTTTCGATCGAATCCGCTAGATACGAAGTCTTCCGCAAGGGCGGATAGCAACGCTTCGTTCGAGGGCGGGTTCGATGCACGGAAATCGTCCACGGGCTCGACGATCCCACGCCCCATCAAATGGCTCCAGATGCGATTGATCTCCGCCTGAGCGAAGAACGGATTGTCTTCTTGCCGCAACCAATCGACAAACGCTTCGCGGCGGTCCTCCTCGGGGGCAATTTCAGCATCTCCCAAAAGTGGCAGCCACGGCTTCATTTGAGCCCCGGTACGCGGTTGAGTCACCTCTCCGGCGCTGGCCACCCAGATGACCTGCTCGTTGGGGTTGTTTGACCCCTTGCGCTGCACGCGGTTGAAGAAGGCACCAATGCCGTAGTAGTTATCCTGCGTCCAACGCTCGAAAGGATGGTTGTGGCACTTCGCACATTGAATGCGGATGCCGAGAAACAACTGCGAGGTCGTTTCCACGCAGTCGTTCATATCCGCAGCCGTACGATAGTAGTTCGCCGGCGGATTCTTGAACGTGCTGCCACGTGAGGTGAGCAAACTGGCCACAAATTCATCGTAGGGCATGTTGTCGCGAATCGAAGCCACGACCCAACGCCGAAACTTGTGAACACCTTCGTTCGTTACCTTCTTGTTATTCAGGCGAAGGAGATCACTCCACTTCAGCGCCCAAAACTCTGAATATTCAGGACGATCGAGCAACTGATCGATGAGCTTGGCTCGCTTCTCAGGGTCGGTATCCGCCGCAAAATTGGCCGACTCTTCCATGGATGGAAGCAACCCCAGCACGTCGAGATAAACTCGACGAACGAATTCCTCGTCGGTGCACTGCTCAGACGGCGAAATCTTCAGTTGCTCGAGTTTGTCGAACACGTGCTCGTCAACGTAGTTCGCCTCGGGAACTTCGGTCCAGGCAAAGCCCGGGATTTCCTTCAGGAACATCAGATGCGATGTCTCGATTCGATCGAGGTATCGGGCGAGAATCGCAGCCTCCCCACGATCGTTGCCCACGACCAACCCGGTGGAGTTCACGCTTGCTACGGCATCGTCCGAACTGGAGAACGCGGCCAAATCGGTTACGTCGCGAATCGAACCATCGCTGAAGTGCGCCAATACGAGCAGCTGCTGCGTGTGGGCCGGACGCTTCAAGATTCCGCCGGGCGGGTAGACTTCCAGCTTCACGCACTCGGGGGCATCCGGAGGATCGACGTTCAACCCCTCGCCGATCCAATCTCGCAGCAACTGATAGCTCAAGTCTTCTTTACGCAGTCGCCGACCACCGCCGTGTGCCACTTCCATCACAGGCTTTTGAAGCAGGAGACTGTTCTCGGGTTGTTCAACGTTCGTGCGACGATTGTAGAACTCGCGAATCAAGGTCTCCGTGTCCAAGGCCTTGTCGTAAGCTCTTAGCGAAAGGCGGAAACCTGCCTTGCCGCTGGGGGAACCGTGACAGGCTCCCGAGTTGCAGTCGTGTTTGGAAAGTGCCACCAACGTTTCGTACTGAAACGACACTGGATCGGCAGCTTCGAACCCGGTGACTTCAACCGGGATACGAGCTTCGTGTTGCCCGGCCCGTACGAGGATCACGGCGCTTCCATTCCCCATGGGATAAGCCACGCCCGAGTGGACGGAAACGACGCTATCATCCGAGGAAACGAACTCCGCCGCACGGGTCAGGTCTTGTTGCTGCCCGTCGGCATATCGCCCGGTGACAATCACGCGCATGCGGCGGCGATTGGTTTGCAACTTGATTTCGGTTGGGAAGACTTCGATCGCGTCAGGCGAGCCGACGACGATGGGCTCCAGGGATGCCAACTGAATTTCCGCTTCTTCGCCACACGCGGTGCACCATGGCAACACGGAAGCAACAAGCAGGACCAAGCATCGCGTTGCAATCCCTTGACTTCGCATGGTTTCTCCCTCGGTCAGCTTCAAAAAGTGTTTTTTCAGCAGTGCAAGAATCTAGTTCAAGGCATGTTGATTTGTAGTGTTGCCGCAGCATTGGCAGTCTCGATGTTGCGGCCACCAACGGTAGTTTTTCCAATCACCTGGATATCGCTGAATTCGCCAATGGCCGCATCCGCGGCGGCCGTCAAATCGATATCCAACTCGCCAGCATCAGCCGGCACGACGATATCGGCCGGTACGGTCACTCCCGGGGGAAGGTTGTCCAGTGCAATTTGCACCGATTGCTTTTCCTCACCAAAACGGGTGACCACGAGTTTGGCTTTCTGCATTCCGCCGGCTACCAGAGGACCGGCCGGTGTGAGACTCACTTGAAGCGGCTTCACGACTCTCAGCATGGCGTCGTGATGAACTGTCTTCGGTTGATTTTGATGAGTAGCCGATCCGCGTATGCGAATCGGGTAGTCCCCTTCGGCCACGGCGGCCGGCCCCGTAAGCGCGATATCGATCTCGCCCTTCCCCTTTTCGATGGGTTTAACTTCGCCGACGGCGAAGCCCGGCGGAAGCCCTTCGACCGCCAAAGCAACCGCTTCTTCAAAGCCGTTGCTGCGTTCGACCTTCACCTTGATCGTCGAAGCCCCCACCAGTTGCGGAAACAACACCGCTCCGTCGTTGGAGGACAGTTTAAAGAAATCTGGGAAGACCGGCCCCACGCCAACCGCAACTAAATCGGTAAGCGATTCCGGTGGATACGGCAGCCCGGCAAGGGTGGCACGCAGCGGGACCAGGGTGCTGGCCACCGCGCGATAGTCTTTCTCGCCAACCTTCGCCTTGCCAACGATGCGAACCAACTTAGGCGCTCCCCCTTCGAGCGACGAGGGCAACGTCACACGCATTACCGTTTCATTCTTCCCTTCGGGAATTACGTTCGCGGCAAGTTGCAAGCCATCATCCAGACCTTCAACGCTCAGTTCGATCGGCCCGTTGTAGTCTTGTCGTGCGCTGATGACTTTGGCGACCCACACTCCGCCTCGGGGCACATTGAATCGGTCGGCCTCCAATCGTAGCGAGAATCCCGGCTCGAACTGCTTCACATCCACACGATAGACGTACTCGGGGCCACCAGCCCGGTTTAAGTCCTCGACCATCAGCCGGTAGGTACCATCTTCGGGGAAGGTCACGTTCAGCGATCCTTCCTCGGTTCCGGTGTCGTCGATCTCCGCGATTTGTCCACCGTCCGGTTTGTAAACGTGCATGAACAAGTCGGCCGGAGACCCTAAACTTCGAGTCTGTCCCGTGAATACCAAACGTTGTCCTTTGGTTGCATTGAAGCTGAAGTAGTCTCGATCGGCCTCGGCATTGAACCGGCCATTGATGGCCCCGGGCACCTGAACCGCAGAAGCAACTTCCGCGGAGTTATTGGGCTCGAACTCCACATTCTCCACGGCATCACTGGCCACGACGACCACCGCCGCCGAACCTTGCCCGTCGGGATACTTCGCACCCATGGGGGCTGGACCGGTCGACTCACTTGCCGCGACCGAAGTTGAAATTTGGGGCTCGTTCCAGGTGGGGCCGACGATTGCCAGCGGCACGGTCGCGCCGCGTTGCGCTCCCAAGGGGTAAGTGACCGACGCCAGTGGAAAGTCTCCGATCCGCAAGCGGTAACGATGTTTGCCGCCTCCTCGGTAGCTGATGTCTCGAATCTCGATGAGGTACTGACCCGCCGTTTCAAATTGATAATCCAAACGACAGTCGCCGCTGATTCCTCCGACGTCGTCGCTATAGGCCAACTCTTGCCCCTCGGGAGATAGAAGCCGCACGACGGGATCGAGTGGTGAACCTAAACGCCTGGCAAATACTTCGATCGACACGCGTTGTCCTGCATCCGCCGTAAACTTGAAGCAATCGAAGCTCTCTGCCTCGCATGCCCCTTCGATGGCCACGGGCAAAGTGATCTCTTGGGCCGTCTCAAATGTCTTGTTGTTGCCCGCTTCGTTAATCGTCGGCAAATCGTCGATCATCAGCAGCCGCATGTTCGAAACACCTTCGCCCGTGCCAAGCAGAAGGCCGTACACGCCCACCGGCATTTCAGCAGGCACGGTTAGCCGATACGTAACCTTGGCCGCATCCTGCCCGTTGTTCTCAACTTCGGGCGTCAACTCCGACGCCGAGACGGCCGGACACCAAAGCCCGCCGGCACCAGCTAGGTTTGTTCCGTACAACGTCACATCGGTTGCTTGCCCGGCAGCGATTCCAGACGGAACCACGGCGTTGATAGCCGGTGGTGCCGCGGAAGCCGATTGGGCACACAACCCGACAGCCGCCAATAGGGCCAACAGCGAAAAACCTTTCCATCGTTTCATGGACGGAATTCCTCAGGAATGGGCAATGTTTGCTTGGAGTGGAACGGCGAGCGGCAAACGTTGCAAATGCCGCATCTCCATTCAACTCAGGCCGCCAGCAGAGACGCAAGCTGCGGCAACCGATTCACGAAACAAATTAAGGAGCGTGGTGGGAACCGCATCCAGGGCGAACCCCTTGCACGGTCGTTTTGGTATGGTTTCGGGGAGCAACTTCAGCGGCAAACGAATTGCCCTAAAGCGTGGTTGGATAAAGACATTAAGCCGCCCAACACCATGATCCTAATGGGTGCTAGTGTCCCTTGTCAAAGAAATTCCCTCTTCGGAGTCGGACCCCAGCCCGAAGCTATTCCACGTTCGAAGATCCGCCGCCAGATCCCACAGCAGCGTGTCGTTGAGCGCGTTCGATTTCCAGTCGCACTTCCGCGTCTTGCTCGATGCTGGATCGCTCTTCGAGAACCGCTCGCGCAGTGGGACCGCCGCACCTTCCCAAAGCCCAGGCACATGCCCCACGGACCAGGGGCTCCTCGTCTGAGAGCCCCATTTTCAGAGCCGGGATTGCCGCCTGATGTCGCTGATTCCCAAGGGCGATGGCCGCGTTCCGCAAAATGCCCCTGCGTCGGGGACGCCACAGTGGCGTGTGGCGAAATCGGCGTCGAAACGCTTGTTCGTCTAAGGCGAACAATTCGGTCAGCTCCAAGGGGTTCATCCCTTCGTTTGGTTGAAACACGGGATCGGAGCTTTCTTCGGCCTTACGATTCCAGGGGCATACGTCCTGGCAAACGTCACAACCCAGCAGCCAGGAGCCGACACCTTGTCGAAGCTCTGCCGGAATCGACTCGCGAAGCTCGATGGTCAGATAACTGATGCAACGCCGGCTATCCAGCACGTAGGGCTCTACAAAGGCGTCGGTTGGACAAGCGTCCAAACAGGCTCGGCAGGTACCACAATGATCGCTAGTAGGATGGGAGTTGTATTCCAACTCCGCGTCGGTCAGTAAAGCCGCCAGAAAGAACCAGCTTCCGAGGCGGCGATTCAGCAGTAGGGTGTTTTTACCAACCCAGCCTAGCCCAGCGATTTCCGCAAATTCCCGTTCTAGAAGGGGTGCCGTGTCGACAACGCCTCGAATCGACGCTCTTGGCTCCAGCACACGGAGGTAGTCCGCCAAAGCGTGCAGTCGGTCATGAATCACGTCGTGATAGTCGTCCCCCCATGCGTATCGCGAGACCTGCCCCTGCCCTGCGATTGCCGATTGCCGTTCGACGGTGCGATACCCCATGCCCAGCATGACGACGCTTCGCACCCCCTCCAGAACATGTTTGGGGTGTTGATACGCCTCGCGGCGATCCTCCAGATACTTCATCTGCCCGTCGTGGCCCGCTTCCAGCCAGCGGTGGAATTGGGCCAATCGAGGCGGCTCTGCGGCGGCGCAGCAGCCCACCAACTCGAAGCCGAGTTCGCGAGCCTTATCGAACAGGCGTTCGGTGCGTTCCAATTTTGACATGGGAGGGATGGCTCTCTTGAGATCTTCGGCACAAGAAGAAGGCACGACCCGACATCGTGCCACTTGGCAGAGCCCCTCACGTCGGCTCACAATGGTGAGACAAGTCTGCCCGGCAACTGACCCGCGAGACCAAGCATGCGCAAGTATCATCTTCTTGGAATAATCCTAACCGCGACGCTACTGCTCTCCACCACCGGGTGCGGACCGCGACTCTCGGAAGAAGAACTCGGCGAAAAGCTGGACAAGTTGCCTGTGATCGAGGGAGTCGAAGAGCCATTTCTGCTCCCTGGACTTGAAGACATCGACGAGCCTCCTGCTGAGACACCAGATTCCGCATCCCCACAACTGCCGCAACCAACCGTCGGGGTTCCAGAGTGAGCTGCAGGCAAAAAGAAACAGCTCTACAGAGGGGTTACGTATGCCTCAGAACGGACTCCTCGAGCACAAGGACTCTCGCCAAAACTATCCATTCAACCCAGAACACCTATTTTCTTGCTATACAGATTCTTCCAATTAGCCTGGAAGTTAGCCCTCATGTT
The DNA here is from genome assembly GCA_965227275.1 of Pirellulales bacterium. GTDB lineage: Bacteria > Planctomycetota > Planctomycetia > Pirellulales > JAEUIK01 > CAZNXE01. Next base: position 5,988,194 of record CBDDFU010000001.1, read on the forward strand.
GCCTGGAACGGCCGGCCGGGGCCCTTGAGACGCAGCCCAGCGATTTGGGTTGCGATGCCCCTCTCAGAACTGTCAGCGAGGTAATTCAGATGCGGAACACACTTTTCGTCGCAGCGTTGGCCGTTGCAGCCATGGCATTTGCTTTGCGGTCCAAAGAAGCCACGGCACAAGGGCCATTCTTCGGTGGTGGCTACGGATATGGATACGGGCCATTCTCGGTCTATAGCACCGAGTCGATTCCGTTCTACTGGCGATACTCGCCCGTGTATTACAGCCTGCCGGTTCCGCGGACTTATGGATACAGCCCTTACGCCTATCCTCCTGGTGTGCGGACCCCCGAAGTCATCATCGAACCCGAGGTGATCTCTAACCCTTACGTTCCTCAGGAAAATACCTCGGCCGATCCAAGTAGCCGGATTGCTAAGGGCGTCAGACGAATTCAGAACCCGTTCGTACCTGCGAGCACCGCCGCCGTGGTGGCCGAAGACACTGCTGGCGATGAAGTCGCCCTGCTGTTGGACAACTGGCACAAGATGCCGGCTGACGTAAAGTCAGAGATTCTGAAGCTACTTCGGTCAGCCCAATAAACGAAGCAGCCAGCACTGCAATCAACACCCTCCACGCCTTGGCAATGCTAGCAATCGCCAAGGCGTGTTTTATTTTCTGAGCGATCTTTTCAGATCCAGGGGAAACCGATCTGGACACAGTCGGCCGAGTCGCTACTCTACGCAGCCTGTCTGTGGCTGACGCCGCCGACAATCAACTCATCTGCTTTTCAATTAGTCTCTTCGAAGTTCTCGATTGCGGGTTGCAGTCGAATTCGACCGGTAGATCAGCCGGGTCGAAAAACCAGGAACACGCATCCGATTCGGGTGACGTCAAAAGGAGTCGTTGCATGAAACGGCTAGGCCTCCTACTTGCCGTGGTTGCCTGCACAGGCTGCCAAACCTCCTCGCCGACGAGCCCCGTCGTCAATCCATTTCTTGGACGTTCGACGGTTCCGCCGCCCGGTACAAATGCACCGCCCCCTGTCTCCGCACCGTATTACGGCGGCGGCCAGATGACGCCACCCACGGTTTCGGGTGGGGCTCCACTGACGCCCCCCGGCTCGAACTACGGGTTCCAAGGTGCATCGGCCTCTCAGGCATCTGAATGGCGTCCCGGTGGAGAGTTGGCTGACAGTCGCGACTCCGAAGCACCCGCGTTCAAGAGCAACGCCAGCAGTTCGTCCCAGAAATCCGGCGAACTGGCAACCGAGCAGACGGCCCCGGTAAACGAGGCCCCGGCCGTTATCCGAGCCAGTGCCGAAGAGCCGGTTGAAATCGAGGACTCCAAGCCGGCTCCTGAAGAATCGACTTCAAGTTCCCCTTCACAACGCAGTGTGATTCGAATTGTGGAACCGGCCGAGTCGACCGCGGCCATGGAAGAGATCAATTCTGTTGGAACTGGCGAAACCAAGTGGGAACAACAAGCCGCCGGGGAAAACGAGACTGCATCTGCCGATCAGCCAAACACTTCATCTGGACCAAGTGCCAGCTTCGCAGGTTTTCGCGGCTCGTCTGTCGAAGCGACCGAGCAGAGTCCGCCTAGCACCGACCAGGTCTCCGATTCCGATCGCTATGGATATGCGACCAACTATCGCCGACTGCGTGGGCGACTGGAGTACTCGAATATCGATCGACAGTGGAAACTTCGCTACATTCCCGTCGGCGGAATCGATGGCGACAACGATGAGTACGGCGGGAGCGTGGTATTGCCCGACGTGCCTGAGCTCGATCAATTCAGCTCGGGCGACTTCGTCGAGATTGAAGGCGCGCCCCTTCCCCGCAATGCTGGGGACTCCGGGTTTGCCCCGCAGTACGATCTGCGAAGCATTGTTTCGCTGTAGCACGTAGGCGCGTGGCATGTGGAGCTGGGCAAGCCGCGAATTTGCAGCGAGGAAACTGTCTCGCGCGTTTTTTCGCTATTCAGTCACGAATCCTCTTTCTCTCTCTGAATCCTCCGGTAGGCACCAGAATACGAGGGAACCCCCACTTTTCCCGGTCGTTCCGTCGGGGTGTTTTTCCGCGATTCGACGTCAGCGTCTACGAATCGGCAGGAATGTATTAGAATTGGATACGGGCAGAGCAAGAATTCTGCCTTTGGAATTATCAGATTGCCAGACTGGCCACCGTTCCACTGAGCACGCGTGAATATCTTAGTGCCCCCTTCTCTCAAGCTTTCGACCCTGATGGGATCTGCCCTGGGCAACAACGCCAAGTGGCGGCTGTCCCGCTGGTCGAAGCTCTTGCCCAAGATTGCGTCGTTCGAACCTGAGCTTCAGGAGCTGACGGACGAGGCGCTCCGCAAGCAGAGCCTGGCCCTCAGGTATCGAGCCAAGAGCATGGAGCCGTTGGACAGTTTGCTTCCCGAAGGCTACGCCCTGGTCCGCGAGGCAGCTCGACGGCGTCTTGGCATGCGGCACTTCGACGTACAGATGCTCGGCGGCATCGCCATGCACTTTCACAGCGTGGCCGAGATGCAGACCGGTGAAGGAAAGACACTGACGGCGACCTTGCCGATGTACCTGAATGCATTGGACGGAAAGGGAGCCCATCTGGCAACGGTGAACGACTACCTTGCTTCTCGCGATGCGAAGTGGATGCGGCCTGTTTACGAGTTGCTCGGCATGACGGTGGGCATCATCGAAACGCAGATGCCGCAGCCCACGCGCCGTAAAGAGTATCAAGCCGACATCATCTACGGCACGGCGAAAGAGTTTGGTTTCGACTTCCTGCGCGATCGACTGCTGCTCCGTCGAATTCGCGAAGGACAAATCGACGTCGTGGCCGGCATGATGAGCGGAGCCGGGGACGCCGGGGGTGACAAACCGGTTCAGCGAAGCGCCAACTTTGCTCTGGTCGACGAGGCAGACAGTATTCTCATCGACGAGGCCCGGACACCGCTCATTATCAGCGCACTACCTACCGAAGCCGAAAAGGCGGCCGTGGCGTGCTATACCTGGAGTGCCAGTGTCGCCAAAGAGTTTGAGGAGGATGAGCACTTCGAATTCGACCATGTCAAGCAGACCGTTGAACTCACGGCCGCGGGGCGCCAATTGGTGCGGAGGCTGGAAAAGCCCGACGTGCTGGACACCATCGGGATGTTCACCATCTACGAGTTCATCGAACGTAGTGTCAAAGTGGCCAAGGTGTTCCAGTTGGATCGTCAGTACGTCATTCGCGATGGCGAAATTGTCATCGTCGATGAGTTCACCGGGCGCCTGGCCGAAGGCCGCAAATGGCGAGACGGCATCCATCAGGCCATCGAAGCTCAAGAAGGAGTCGAGGTCACCGTTCAAACCGGGCAGGCAGCGCGAGTTACCATTCAAGACTTCTTCCTACGCTACAACCGCCTGGCAGGCATGACTGGAACCGCGCTTTCGTCGGCGCGAGAGATGCGACGGATCTATAAGCTAAATGTGATCCCCATTCCAACGAACCGCCCGGTGGCCCGGAAGCGGCTCCCCGACGTTGTCACGGGAACCGCCGAAGCGAAGTGGCAGGAGATTGCAGAAGAAGTACGGGAAGTACACGCGACGGGACGACCCGTGCTGATCGGAACGCGATCGATCGACAAGTCGCATATCCTCTCGCAGTTGTTGACGGCCGACGGAATTCCCCACCAGGTCTTGAACGCCAATCACATCGCCGCCGAAGCCGAAATCGTTGCGGAAGCCGGAAAGCCCGGGAAGGTCACCGTCTCAACCAACATGGCCGGCCGCGGAACGGACATCAAACTGGGCGAGGGAGTCCACGATATGGGTGGGCTTCACGTGATTGCCACCGAGATGCACGATTCGGCCCGCATCGACCGCCAGTTGTTCGGACGTTGTGGTCGACAGGGCGACCCCGGCACCATTCGCCAGTACCTGTCGCTCGATGACGACATTCTGCTCTCAGGTCTGGGGCCGAAGAAATCCAAAAGACTCGGCGTGATCGGCGAGAGAGCCAGCGGCGGCCTGAAGCGAATGGCCGCACTCTTCCGCAAGGCGCAACGTAAAATCGAGCGTCGACATTTTGGCGATCGCAAGATGCTGCTGTACTACGAGAAGGAACGCAAGAAGATGCAGCAGCAGATGGGCCAGGACCCTTATCTCGACACGCCAAGTTAAGCACGGCGATCCAACCTTGCGAATCTCTTGGCACGATTCAGCGGCTGTCGCTCGTTTTGATGCGCGGTCGCAGCACGGCCACGATGATCACGATGATCAGCGCGAAAATGAATAGCTTCGGGCGCACGGCCAGCACGACGGCCAGAATGAGCGTGCCGAAGAGAAACACCTTGCTCGACCAGAGCCCCAACCTCGGCAAGGCCAACCACATCACCGCCAGCAAGGCCCCAATCCGCAGACAAGCGGCCGACCATTGCTGGTAACCTCCGGTCGATGCGCCGGAGATCTCCAACCCCAGGCCGATAACCAGCAGTAAGATGGCCAGAATTCCAACACGATGGCGATCCATAAAATCCGCTCGGGGGTCCAACAAAGCTCCGAATGCGAACGCCATACAAAATTCATGACGCCTTCTCCCTATGATGCGCAGATCGGGCCGTTGGAAACAACTTACCTGTGAGCGCCAGCGCCTATCCCCATTTTAGCTGGTCCAGTACGGGGAAATGTTTCGCAACAACCTACTACCACTCCTGGAAGCTGGATTGATGTCGGTCACTTAGAAGCCTTGCGAATGACACCCTTGGACAAGCTGGCTGCTACTCAAAATTATGCTTAGCCACGGTCCAGGGGTTAAATCCTATCCAGCGAATCGATCCAGCGAACGAGTTCGTCGAGCTGGTCATCATTCAGATAAGATTGCGACGCGTCCAGGTTCCTCTCGACCAACGGATATCGCTGCGTTCGCAGAGCCTCAACTCCTTTTCGAACGCGAACCGCTGCTGGAGACTTCTCGACCACCGCAGAATAGATGGCTAACGGTCGCAGTGGCTCGTTGGAGGGTGGACGCACCCTCAGCGGCGCATCAATCACAGCCACGGCTCGAACCACATCTCGCTGACCAAAGCCCAACGCGAAAGCCATGGCGCCGCCCGACTGCTGACCGTGAACGACTACCCTGGTATCGTCGATCGAGTAGTTCTGTCGAATGTTGGCAATCGCCTTCTCGACAAACGGTAAGTCCAATCGCGTCCATTTTCCCGAGGTTGTCGAACGGGGTGCGAGCAGAATCAAATTGGCAGCCGCCGCGCGAGCGCTCCACCGTTCCAATAGCACCTCATCCTCGGTTGGTTCCGCTCCATCGAGCCATACGACTAAGCCAGGCGGAACCCTGGGATCGTAACCCTCCGGAACATACACCAACCCTTCGTTGGCAAACTCGGGCAGTTTTAGGGGAAAGCTCCCAACGGGAGGGCCTTCGGGCAAATCGCCTGGCGGCGTTTCGTCGGCCGAAGGAAGTTTCTCGGGTATCGACTCCGGCAGGTCGGCCAAACTAACTTGCAGCTCGATCGTCTCGCTATCGCGACTTACCGTGAGTGAAACAGCATCGCCCGGCTGCTGGGTGGCCAGCATCTCGATCAGATCTTGCCGGCCAGAAAATAGTTGGCCGTTGAGGTGGGTCACTACATCGCCTTCCACGATGCCAGCCACATCGGCAGGGCTATCGGGAAATACGTATCGCACCGCAATGCCCTCATCGAGTTCCTGGCGACGAGGAAGCACGCCCAAGAACGGATGGGCATACGGATCGATCGATTCGGCAAGCTCGACATCGAATTCCAACCTTTCGTCGCCCCGCATGGCCACCACCTTGGCGATCTCGCCCGCATATTTTGGCCTGATCTGGTGATAAAGTTGGCTCAACAGTTCAATTGGGGCGCCGTCCACCTCCACTATGCGGTCTTCTGCCTTCAATCCGGCTTTGGCGGCTGGTGAATTCGGAATGGCAGCCGCCAGCACCACGGGTCCCGCCAGGGGGCTCTTGTCCTTCACGGCGATACCGAGCAATCCGGCATGCAGATCGTTGCCGGTCTTCAGGCGGGGCAGAATGGATTGGATGTGTTCCAGCGGAATGGCAAAGCCGATTCCTGAGTCGTACCATTCGACCCCGGCCGACTCATCAGCCCCACTGGGCGAGAGAGGCACCAGCACTCCTAACACGTGACCGTACAAGTCGACCAATGGCCCACCATAGTTGCTGGGCGAAATCTTGGCGTCCGTCTGGATCGCCTTATTCCAGATGCGATTCTTGGCGCTCACAATCCCAACCGACATGTTGGGCATATCGCCGGGGAATGTACGCCCCACAGCTATTCCCCACTGGCCAATATTGATGGCGTCGAGTGGAACCGACTGAGGCACGGGCAACTCATCATCAACCTCAACTTTCAGCAGCGTCAACATGCGGCTGTGATCGGTGGCCACCAATTCCGCCGGTGCTCTCGAGCCATCGGGCAGTGTCACCAGGATCGAAGCCGGGTTTTGTGCGAAGTTGAACGCGCTGGAGATGATATACCCGTCGGCCGAAACAATCATACCCGTCGTGGGCCCGGTTCCTACGAGAACTTGCCCTACTCGGTCGAGACCACCCACCGTTTCGATGCGAACGACCGACGGGGCCACCTGCTCGACTGCGGCCTGCATGGCCTGTTCTTCCAGCGAAACCAAGTCTTCCTCGGCATAGGAAATACCAGGCACGCTTTGTAGGGCAAGCAGCACGCAGGCGAAGACTCTCACGTAGGAGGCTTTTTGGTTTGTCACCCTACCGCCCCCCATTTGCAGTTTCGGCGGCAGGCTGGAGCGAGAACTCCAGAAATTGATTGTCTCGCATGACCGAGATTTTCACTTCGTCGGCTCGATCGATGAACGTCAGCTCATCCATCAGTGCATTGCACGACTGAACGAGACGGTCGTTTATAAAGACCAACAAATCGTCCGGGCGGAGGCCCGACAGGCTGGCCGGAGTGTCGGACCGAACCTGATCGATAAACGGTGGAGTCCGTTCGAGCACATTCGGAACCAACACGACTCCCAGTAATTCGAGCGTTAGCGGGTAGTCCGATCGCTGTTCTTCGCTGTTGTCCGCCAGCGAACCTTCATATTCGCCGAGGATCATCTTTTTGGCCGTGGCAGCCAACTCTTCGATGGGGATTGAGTAATTCAGCCAGGTATTGTTCAGCGAGTTCCTTAGCTCTTTGCCAAGCATGCCCAGTAGTTCGCCTCGACGATTGGTGAGCACTCCCCCGGCTGCACCAGGATTGTTGGTCATGGCGTCCAGCACATGCACGGGTCCGTCGTAGGGTGTCTCGAAAGCCCCGTGCCGTGCTTCCAAATTCGTAACAACGGCGATACTACCGTGTTGTACGCTGGCTGCTTCGTCACCGGTCGCCACACCATAAAGGTTGCTGAACGCCAGCACGCGCGTTCCGGCAGTGGCTGCAACGGCTTCGGAAAGCTTGAAGTGCGGAAGGTCTTCGGCGTCGAGCTTCAGCACCGCCAGTTCCAATCGTGGGTCGGCAGCGACCAGCTCGGCTTCGAAACGACGTCCGTCATTCAAGGTAACCGTGATGTAATCGGTATCGAGCACGTAGCTCCATACGGTCAGCACGTGACCCTCGGGCGAAATGAGCATTCCACTTTGATATGGTTCGAGCCCACGAAATCCGCCGGCCCCATAGATTTTGACAACCTTGGGCTGTGTTTCAGCAATCGCGTCAGAAAATGTCCCATTGGCCATCACGGAGCTGAATGTGCCCAGCGATAAGAAAAGCGCAGCGCACAGCAACGCTGCTCGAACAGATACATCGGGGCGACCGTGTTGCTGGGCTTTCATGAGGGGTGATCTCATCATGGTCGCACCTCCTCATCGCCCAGGGTGGCCTTCTCAATATTCAGCACCGAGAAGACTTCGTCTCCATGCCGAATCTCAATGTGATGAGGAAACTGCTGTTCGCCGATTGAATGGTAATCACTGAGTAGGAGGGAACAGGGATCTACATCCTCGCTGGGGAACATTTCCACGGCCAGCACATCGCCCTCGATGGGGTCGATCGAGAAGTGGCATTCCACTCCGGCATAAAACCCGACCAGCACGTCAGCCAAACCATCGTGCCCGGGCAACGGTGAGGAACCAAGGTAGTAGACTTGCCCGAAACCCTCGGGGCCTTCCACGAGCATCCTGCGCCACATGGCCAAGGTCACTAGTAAGCCACCGGAACCTGGCGGGTCGAGCGAACTGGCCGCGTCGTCGGTGAGCGTGACCAGCAGTTCATCCATGGGCAACGTGAGCCTTGCGCTGGAGCCATCAATCTCCAAGGCAAAGGTGTCTCCGCTGACCAAAGTGCCTTCGAGATGCCAGGGACCACTTGCCGAGGTGAAATCGCCGTGGCCCGACATGGTCTCCCACACACGCGAACGCTCCAACTCGTTGAAATAGTAATTGGTATAGCCGGTTCGCTTCTTTACGTAATCCGCGGGACGCACGTCGCGGTCAGATTCATCGTCCACAACATCGTCGGTCGTGGGCTCTTTGCTCGGTTCTTCGGAATCGTCGCCCTGCTCACGCTCATTCCGTGGTGGCCCTCCCCCAGGCATTTGCTGCAAGAGCGATGTAAGTTCGGTGGGGCTATGCAGCCGTTGCAGGCGAACGAGCAAATCCCGCTTTTCACCGTCACGGCGATAACTGAGCGGAATACGCCACCCTTGTGGGAAAATGCCCAACACGTTCTTGAATGCATTCACTGTGCGAATGGGACGACCGCCGAAGTTAACGATCTCATCGCCAAACCTCAGTCCGCGACGATAGGCGTCGGAGGTTTCGAGAATATCGGTGACAATCACCCGCCCCTGAGCGTCGCTCGCCACCGTCGCGCCTAACGAGGCGTGATCAACCACTCGTCCACTGCGGAGGTGCCCGAGAAAGTTTTTCACCTGGTTGATCGAGATAGCGTAGCCGACTCCCACATTGACCCGGCCTCGCTTTTCGAATGAACCTCGGCCGACGATGCCGATCAACTCTCCATCGGCATTGAATAACGGCCCTCCCGAGTTACCCGGGTTGATCGATGCATCGGTCTGGATGCAGTCGGAGTATTCCAGAATGGTGCCCGAGGGATATTGGTAGCGATTCACCCCGGAGATAATTCCGAAAGTCACCGTCGGTTGATAGTCCGTGGCCAGCAGAAAGGGGTTCCCCACGACAAACGACCAATCGCCCGTGCGGACCAGGTCGCTGTCGCCCAATGTTGCCGTGGGAAAATCATCACGCCCCAGCAGCTTCAATAGTGCTACGTCGCCCGTTGGATCGATCCCCACGATCACCGCATCGTAGAGCCGTCCGTCGGACATGCCGCACTTCATCAGGTCACCAGTGCTCGAGGTGACGTGAAAATTGCTCACGGCGTAACCGTCCGGGGAGATGATCACCCCGGAACCGCCCCCTTCTCCTCCGGCGGCAGAGAAGATCGCCAGTGCCGCGCTGCTGGCATCGGCCATCACAGCAATTCGTTGGGCTTCTGCATCGAGAACCGCCTGAGGGACGTCGGCGGCAATCGTGGAACAAGCGAGCGTTAGCGAGCAGAGCCCGAGGGCGATGACGCCCATAGGTGGTTTAGCCGTCCTGAGCTTCATTTTACAATCCTAGCGTCGCACAAGTTAAAGTGATCGGAGATGTCGAGGTCCTGCCCAAAGTCCACCACAACTCGCAAACGCGTCGCACCCGTCAGATTGATATCGACGGGCAGCGGTTCGTCCCCACCGCTGATCTCGCGATCCAGCAGCATCTGCTGGTCGGCATACACTTGAAATTTCACGTGACCTAACGGTCGCATCCGGTCGTCGATGCCCGCCACGGCGATGAATCGTCGGTACTTGCCTGGCAGGCGATAGACCAGTTCGGTTCGGCTGCGAATGGCCAACCCACGGCTGTATGTCTGGCCCGCTAGTAGCAGCGGCTGACCATCAAAGGCCAGATCTCGTCTTGGCTTGTAATATTCCGCGGTCGTTGAAGGTAGTTGACGAGCCTCGAAATAGGGCGTCCAGCGTTCCACCTCGGGCTGGAGGTCGCTAAGAAATGCCACCTTGCCCAGGCTGAAGTCGATGTAGCGAACGTCACTCCAGGGCAGGTCAAGTTCCACGCCCGACGTAGTGGTCACATGCAACCCATCGCTCTCCAGCCCTATGTGACTGGCCACCAGCGACGTATCATCGCGTCCGAGAACCCGACAAACCGATTCCGTGGGAGTTGCTCCCGGGGCTTGATAAAAGAGCAGCCCGGCAACTTTGCTTAGCTTTACGGAAAGCTCGTCTCCGTCGAGATCGAACTGCACGGTTTCCCCGGTCAGGTCGCCAATCACGCCTTCGAGATAGTCCAGACTATCCTCTCGGTTGACCACCAAAACGTCGGTGGAATGATTCATCGCCTCAATCTCGTCCCACTGCTCGTCGATCTCTGGGGACGCTTCAACAAACCGCACCGAGGCCAACGAGCGGCCCGGCAGGCTCCATTCAGTTTCGCCTGTACGAGACTTGATGCTCGCCTTGCCTTCTATGACGTTGATGGTGGCGCCCCACAGCCGACTTCCATCGGCCAGTACGATCGGAATTCCTTGAGTATCTTCCGAAGCATCCGCGCGTCGCTCCTCTGCCCCGGAAGACTCAAGCTGTGGGGTAATCCCAAGCAGGTCGGCTGTGGGAACGGTGATCGTCGAATCATCGTCGCCTTTGATCACGACGGAGCTTTCGGACATCTCGACCAGTGCGCCGGTTACCGTTTCGCCGGAGAGTTGGCGCACCTCGACCGCAGGACCAACGGCGGTCGCAGCGACCATCAGGCATACGGCGTTCAGAGCTACGGTCATGAAGAACTGTTCCGTTCGAGAGTCACGGGTGAAATGTCAAGTATTTGATTGGGGGTGTGGAAAACGCAAGCTCAACGCTCTTCCCTGCTCGGCGAGCGCGTTCCTTCTTGTGCGCTACGGCGGAAATACTGTTCGATCGCGGCACGATAATGGGATGGGAATTGTTGGCTGATTTGTTGCAGGGCTGCTTCACGCTCTTTGGGAGGAAGGTCGCCCCAGCCAGACTCGGATCCAATGGGCTTCGGATCGACATCGCCAGGTCCCTTGCCGGCCATAATGCGGCTTTCTTGGAGCGGAGCACTTGGTTGCAGCGCGGCCGAGCCACCACCACCGCCCCCACCTTGTTGCTGTTTTTCCATCTCTTCGATTAATTTGTCCAGCGAAGCGATGACGCCATTCTCGACCGCCTGCGTTTTGTCGCCAGCGCGGCCAAGGTCCAAGCGGCGTTGAATGTCCTGCATTCTCCGCGAGATGTGATCGAGCGATTCATCTTCCAGGTTCTCCAGATCGACCTGCATCAGCCCTGCAATCGTGACATAGCGACGGGGCGTGGTGGACGGGCCTCGCAACAATGCTTCGATCGCTTCCAGCCCCTGGGCTTGATTCAGCATCCGGTGATGGACCACGGCCTGATAAAACAGCAGCGAGGCCGGGTCGACGACATCCTCGACGGACAGATCCGAGAGCTGCTCGTTCGCCTCATCATACAATCGCTCGCTGGCCAACCAGCGTCCGTAGAGCAGCCGCAGATTGTTGCGAACCACATCCGGCAGCGCATCATCCTGAACGATCTCGATTTCAGGCAGCGGCAACTCCATCAAGGGTCGGTCGCATAGCTCAACCAGTTCCGCGGCTCTCGAGTCGTGCAATGCAGCGATTTTTGTGGTCACCAGCAGGATCGTTTCGGCGCTCGCAGGCCCGGGGGATACCGCTTCCTGCCACACCTGCTCGGCCTTTTGGAGCAACTTCTCGTCGGCAGACTGATCGGTTAGCCAACCAAACAGTTCCGCCTTAGTCTCTTTCGCCTCAGGGGGTTGCCATGCGGATGATTCGTCGAACGCATCCTGGCCCATACCGCGAACCGCAACGGGCAACACGACTGCCAGCAGCAAGATCATCAACCGGTTGAATCGAATTGGCGAGTTCATCGAAGTGTTTCCACGGTAACTGGGTACTACTACTAGTTTAGGACCCTTCGGTGCGTCCGGCCACAATATCGCGTAACACGCGGTAAATGCGTAGTTCTCGTTCGGACAGTTCCTGCAGGGCCTCGAGCAGATCGGGTTGCAAGGCTTGTTCACCTTCGATCATTTCCGAAAAGCGAGCGGTCCTTCGATTGACGCGCATCTGCAGCGCCCGAATCATCTTCAGTTCTGCCAACCGGTCGACCAGGGGCGGGTCTGACGGTTGACCTTGTTGCTGTTGTTGCTGCTGCTGTTGCTCTTCAAGATCTGCTTGAGCCTTTTCCAACGCGGCTATGATTTCCTCGAGGGCCGAGATGATGTCTTCTTCGATGGTCTGGGTAACCTCGGAGACCTTGTTCTGAGCAAGACGCGTGGCTACCTGCTGCATGTCTTCTCGCATCTGATCGATCGCCTCGGGCAAGGCCACCGCGGTACCATCGTCACTGAGAATGGCTAAGGCTTTCTCGGCGTCCAGCACCAGTTCCGACTCGCGACTGCTAAGGCGACCGGCTTGAATCTCTTCGTCCCGCTGCCACTGCTCTTTGGGAACGTTATCCAGTCGCAGCGTGTCTTCGTAGATGGCGAGTTGCAAGTCGAGCATCTTTCGGAAGCGTGCTTCCAACATGCCCAACATTCGCTTGACTTCTTCCTCTCGAAGCTGGCGTAGAATCTTCTCCAACTCAGCTTTAGCCTGCTCCAGTTCACGCAGCGCGGCCTCTTGCTCTTCGACCGCCTTCTCTCGAAGCGCCTCTTTCAGCCGCCTCTCGGCCTCGCTCATCTTTTGTTTGGCAGCTTCCAACCGTTGCTGCACGGGGTCGCTAGGTTGCGACTCCTGCGATTCGCCAGGAGAATCTCCTCCTGGGGACGGCTGCCCCGCGGGTTGTCCTGGACTGGAAGAACCTTCTTTCGATTCCGACTCAGAAGGTTCCCCTTCACTCGACTCCGAGCTATCGCCTTCGCCGGGTTTGCCCTCCGCCCCTTTCTCGCCGGACTTCGCTTCGTCTGCGTTTTCTTCGTCAGAGGGTTCACCTGAAGCTGATTCTTCTTGCTCGCTCTCGTCAGCCTCACTGGGTTTGCCTCCCGAAGTATCGCCTTCGGACTGCTCAGCCTCCGCGTCGGCAGTCTTCATTTCTTCAGAAAGTTCGCCCGTCTGCTCTGCCAGCTTGGCCTGTAGTTCGGCGTTGCGCTGCGTGGCACCGCCCGACTCGGTTGAACCTTGCACGGCCCGCTGTTGCTTGATGAGTTTGTTGACCTGCTTGATCCACTCTTTCACCTGCTGTTTCCGCTCGTCCAGCTTCTTGTTGCGGTCTTCGCTTAGGAGCAAATCCAGCAACATGGCCAGATCGCCCTGCAGGCTTTCCTGATTTTTAATCGCGTTGGCCAAACGATTCGACTTGAGCTGGTCGATGATCTCATCGAGTTGCACCCCGATCATGTCTTCCTTGCTTTGGGCCACCGTTCGCCGCAGCAAGGCCGCACGCTCGGGGTCTTCGGAAACGGCTAACTCGGCAACCCGCAGTAAGACTTCTTCGAATCGCTGATACTTGGCCGCAAGCTGTTGCTGTTCGAGCGCCAACCGCTCGGCCGGCTCAAGCTCTGGAGAATCTTCGGTGGACGATGTCGGCTGATTTTCAAGGGCAGCCGCTTCATTTTGCGCAACGGCGGCGCCACCCAGTACCAAGCACAGGTACAAAGCAAAACATGGCCACAGAGCGTTGTGAATCATTCGGTTCATGTTCATGCGAAGGCGATCCTTCGTCGTTGCCCGCTTTGTCGTCCTATCTGGAACTGCTTCATCAAATTGTTTGCACTGGTATCAGTCTTCCAGCAAGCGCCGCAGTTGGGCCTTGCGCTGCTGTTTGGTTAACTCGGCGATTTGCTCTTGTGAATCGATAATGGATCGCAACAGATCGACCAGCTCGTTGAAGGTTTCCAATTCGAGCATGCGATCCAACACGCGTCGCATCTCGGCGAGGATTTCCTCAGACTGCAAAATCGATGCGGACAACGCCGCATCGATTGCCGCCACATCGATCTCTTCACCCGCTGCATTCGGCAAGACTTCTTGCAGTGCTTCCAATTCCGTACGGAACGTTGGATACATCTCTTCGGCTATCCCGTGCAACGGGCTGGCAATGCCATCGGTGAGCCGGGAGAGAAGTTCTTCATAGTCGGGGATGCGGTTGTTCTGCAGCTCGGCGCCGATTTGCTCGAAGCCCTTCGCAATACCCGATGTTTCACCGGCGCTCATGCGAGAATCCTGCATGGCACGCTGCACCCGTAGCATCGTCATGGAGAGTGCTTTCGCCGCGGCATCCTGAGCATCGTTCCCCTGGATTGCGTTGGCTTCGCTTTCCGCACTTTCCGCAGGGTCTGCCGGTTTCGAAACCAGAGATGCCGCAGAGAGCGTCAGCAATCCTTCTCGCGTAGTCTCCAAAGACTCGATCGTGCTTTCAAAACGACGCCGCAGGTTGAGTTCCCGAGATTCCAGCATCGCCCTCAATTCTTCGGCGGTGACGACATCCAATGTGAACGTCTCGCTGGTACCTTCTTGAGAACCCTCTGGCGGCAAGGCATGGTTGTCGGCGGCAGCTAAGCGAATTTCCAATTGCCGCCCAGGCTCCAGCTCCAGCGTGCGGACATCGAACGCCTCCTGAATCTCAGCCTCGGTAATGTTCGTCCTCGAAAGCGCGACGTTGGCCCGGCGGGGATGACCGCCATCGATCAGGTATTCGAACCACAGCTCGTTCACGCCATAGTCGTCGGTGAGCTTACCGAAAAATGGCAGCCGCGCCAGAGGTGTAATGGCAGAGCCGATCCCCTGCGGACGAATCGAAAGCTGCGGAACACTGTCGGGCATGGCAGCCAACGCTAACCGCACAGGTTCGCGATTCCGCAGCCCATCGGTATCGCTGAGGGTGATCAGCAGTACCCGGTCGCTATCCAGGTCTGCAATGTTGAAATCGAAATGCTGTTCGCCCTCCAGTGTAAGCTGCCGGACTTCATCGGTTACTTCGCCGCCGGAGAGCTTGATTTCCACACCGACCAACGGCTTGTTGGCCTTTGCGTGCAACTCGACGCTGGCCCCGCGTGGCACCTGCATGGCCCCAGTGGCGTCGTTCCCGAACGATGGGCTCAACTGTGTGTATTCAGGATAGCGGAAATCCAGCTTCAACTCGGTAAGCGTGGGGCTGTCGACCACCTCGAGCTGAAGATCTCGGAGGCGAACATCGCCGCCGGCAATCTCGAGCATGCGGCCCGACGGAACCGCCTCGAAGGTATAGGTGAAGAATTGGAAGTCTTCTTTCCCGGCAACCGCTTCACCCTCGCGCTGCATAAACTGCCGGCCCCGCACGCCTTCGTCAGTCACGTAGCGGAGTTCGACTACCTCGGGCACTTTTTTCGTGGTGTCGGCTTTTACGACAATCTCGACGTCCGACCCGCGGGCAACTTTGCGATAGCCATCTTCAAAACCCTCCACGACAAGATGGGTTTGCCGGGGCCATGTTTCCTCGGAAAGCATAATGGCGCGGCGAGCCCACACCTTGAAGTGCTGAGGAGCCCCGCCCGCATACACGAGAACCGCCGCAACTGCCACGACCGCAGCAAACGTGCTGCGACGAAGCGGACGAAAGTCGAACACATCGTTGACATCGACATCACTCAGTTTCTCGGCTGCTTCCTGCTGGACAGCGGCCAGCAACGCTTCGTTTGCCTTGACACCCTGCGCTTCGCCGCGCATTTCAACGGCTGTTAACACGCTGTCGTTGAGGTGTTCGAAGCGGCGTTCGAGAAGAATGGCCATGTTGCGATCGGACAGTGGCACCATCGATCGGCTGATGATCAATCGGTACAGGATCGCCATGACCGCGGCCGCGACGACAAACAGCAGTCCAATCCGAACCCCGACCGATGGTTCGAACAGCCAGTCGATGGCCAGCGAGACCCAAAAAGAGATCGCCACCGCGGCAACCGCCGCCGTGAGACCTTCAGCCCATGAATAGCGACGGATGTGGGTCCGCAGCCGGTTCAAGACGGCCGCGACCGATCCGTTGCCAGTCTGCGGGTTGGGGCTATCGAATTGTTCGGATTGATTGATCAAAGATTGTAAACCTTTACGCCAGCCGGCTCATTCGTCTGGTGAACCATTCGAGACACAGAATGCTGCACAAACCAAGTAGCACCCAGACGTTGTTCCACAATGGAATCGGGGCGTCGCGAATCACTTCCGTGCGTGTCCGGTCGCGAAGCACTTCGGCCAACGGTTGTCCGCCGGCTCCTTCAAGCATGTCGCTGGTGCCGACGTAATATTCGCCACCGGTGGTTGAGGCAATTTCGCTCAGCAGTCGATCGTTGCGGCGAGGATTCTCTCGCTCGACATCAGGCACCCGGACCTGAACCCGCCGACTGAGGATTTCGCTGCCCAATTCCGGAACGTTCACTTCCAGTCGATAAACACCTTCCTGGCGCGCGGCGAACTGTCCCGAGTAACCACCCTCGTGGGCAGGATCGGCGGTCAATTCGACCGGTAACAAATTGCCACCGGGCGTGACCACTTGCAGCGGCACGGTGGGGTCGGTCAACGGTTGTTGTTGGGCATCGGAGAGTTGCGCCCGCACGACAACTGTTTGTCCCAACACGTAGCGATCGCGTTCGACAAGCAAAGTGCCGCGACTGCTTCCTCGCAGAAGTCGCCCGCCGGAAACATGACGTATCAGTTTGGTATAGAACGTTTCGAATGCGCCGGGATCAATACTGCGAAGCCGCCACATCTCGCCGCTGCCCAGGTAAAAAACTCGCCCAGCTCCGTAGAATTGCCCAGCCATATACACCGGCGGGCCTTCTGCCCCGACGGCGCGAGGATCTGAGAAAAAGGCATAAACGCTCGCGGCAGGCTTTGCCCCCCGCACCGAGTAATAGCCGTACATTCCCGGAAACGATTTCCAAAGCCGGGCGCTCTCGGTTGCCGTGTCAGCCAACCACAGGAATTCGGCTTCCATCCCTGCCCGATTGAACTCTACGGGCCATGGTTCGGTTGAACCGAAGCGACCGTCATCCAGAAGCGAGAGACGTTCTTCAAAGTCGACAGGATAGAGCGCCCGAATGTCCTGCATATCGGGCACTTGGGTCCAACTTTGCGTGTGTACGGGCCCCGCGATCACGATCAACCCACCCGCTTCGTCGGCAACCCACTTCTCCAGAAGTTCTCGCTGTGCAGGCTCCAGAATATGCCAGGCCGGATCGAATGCAACGATACAGTCGTACTCGTATAGCTCTTCTGCATCGCTTGGGAACTCATCAAGAATCCGGTCCGCCTCCTGGGAAATACCCGAGACGGCCGACTGCAGATAGACATCAACACTCGTCGTTGGATCGCGATAGAGCTGCGTTCGCAGAAAGCGGTACTCGCGCATGGGGCCGCCGGCAAAGAGCAGCACCTTGGTCGTGCGGTCGATGATCTCGATGTCGACCTCTTGCGAATCGTCCCGCGGATTACTGTCCTCCACGGAAGTTCTGACGCGCACTTCCAGGGTACGACGGCCAGGTTTGTCGGGGGTCAACACGAACTTCACCGGCACCGCGACGCCATCAGCACCGAGAGTGATCTCCTCGGTGGCTTCCAGCTCGATGTCCTTCTTATCATTCGAATCGGCCGCGCGGCTTGTTAATTCCACACTGGCCGTCTGACCGGCTAATCCTTGGTTTTGAATGAATGCGGTGGCCGTGTAGGCATCGCCTGGGTGGGCACGAATGGGGGCGACAAAGTCCGCAACCCGAACATTCGTTGGCTGATGAACCGACCCCAGTCCAACGGTGAACACAGGGATCTTGGCCTCTTTGGCCATCTCGATGGCCTCGGCAACATCAGTACCTGCGTTCTGCCCACCATCGCTGAAGACCACAACCCCGGAGACGGGCTGGGCTCGTTCGTCGTAAATCAGTTGCCGCAGCGCCGTTCCCAATCGTGTCTCCACTCCTACAGGGGCCAGCACTTGTCGCCAGTCCAGCGGGGCTGATTCTTCCCCGTTGGTTTGCGCTACTGTGGAGATTTCATCCGGGTCGAGTTTCTCTAGCGTCGCCACGCGCGCGACGGAGTCGTCGAACCGCAACACGGAAATGTCATGTTTACGGCGAAGGCTACGAAGCCACTCACCGCTTTCGAGAACATCGGTGATGGGCGTCAGTCGATTCGCCGGCAGTCCATCGACGGTCGATGCGTCGGACAAACTCATGCTAAGGCTGGTATCGACAAGCAATAGCAACCGGCTGTTCTGCGGCTCAAAGCGTTCCGATCTCCACTGCGGTTTCAGCCATACAAGGAGCAACCCGACGTAGGCCGCCACGCGTAGGAACGTCAGGAACCACCCGACGATGGGCCGCAGCTCGACACTGTCGCGGCGGTACATGTAGTGGACAAACAAGATGATCAGCACCAACACGATCGTCGGTGCCAGCCAATCAGCATTCGATTGGATGCGACCCCACTCAAAGGATCGTTGCGCGGGTTGTTGTGCCAGAAGCACTTGTGCGAGGGTACTCACGCCGCATGCTCCTGTGGTTTGCTGTGATAACTCAGTGAGTAGGCCAGCAATTGCTCGCCAATGAGCATGGCCACGAGTAGATACAGCAGGGCCTCGCTGAGTTGGAAATCGTTTGAGTCGGCAATGCTGAGCTGAAAATCTTGTGCGTGATGGAACGCATAATCGACGCCTTCCAATCGGCTGGCCAACTGTTGAGCGTCGAGCATGGTAAGATTGCCCTCTTCCGAGAGGACATTGAAGGCATACTGTTTCTGAGCTGCTTGACCGTCCTGCTGCTGAAGTTCGGCGGTGTAGACTCCTTCGGCCAACGTGTCTTGATAGACCGCATGTAGCCCATCTCCCCCCACGCTGGCTTCGACGCTCGCCGTGGCGGTGTTCGACCGCGATGGTCCCGCAATGCGAACATGAGACCCATACTTTAAGGGATCCAAATTCAATTCAAGCGGCTCGCCAACCAGACGTTCATGCGATGCTCGATCTCCATGACTGAGGTACGATTGCATTTCGAGCAGGGCCACCACAAAGCTGGGGTTCCGGCCCCAGTTGTTCCATTGCGGCGAGGCGGTCGTTAGCACCGCGATCACACGGCCAGCTCCCAACCTCCGTTCAACCACCAAGGGTGCACCGTTGCGCAGGGTAGCAAGCACACTGACTGCTGAATCCTCCGGTACGGTCCACGATTCCGGGGCAGCCAGGTATCGCTGCACGGTGACTGCCGAAAGAAAGCTGTTCCGCTCTCCCGCAAAAACCGAGAACACGGGATGATCGGTTACCTGCAGATCGGCCCCGCGCTGCAAGCGGTCGACGAACAATTCGGTGGAGCCGATGACCGGTAATGGAAAGAAACCTTGTCCCTCGCGATAGAGTTGATTGTTGACGAAGGTCGGGTCGGTCAAGTCACCACAGAAGAAGCCAACTCCACCGCCTGCTTCTACGAACGATTCGAGTGCGGAGATGGCGGTCTGATCCAAGCGGTCGACATTGGTCAGATAAATCACACGGAAATCGCTCAAGTCGGCCGTGTCTAAGAATCGAGGTGGCTCGATTTGCGTCGTGATTCCCGTTTGCACCGGCCCACCGGGCGAGAGCGCCCAAGCGAGGAACTGCGAATCGGTGCCTTCCACTTCGCCGTCGACAATCAGCACCCGCACGGTAAGCGGCAAGTCGAGCACGCTGAAGCGACGGTTGTCGACCAACACGGCATCGCTATCGAGGGATGCCACGAGGACATGTTCCCCGGCCGTTGGGAAACGGACAGGGAATTTTCGCGTTTCGGTTTTTCCCGCCGCAATGCTATCGATGAGCACCGCCGGTCGAGGTGAACCGTCCTCTTCCAGCAACACCGAAACATCGTAGGCCGGTTCGCTGCCATAGTTGGTAACGGCAATCTCATGGAACAACGAAACCCCGGCCGCACGCGTTCCTGAAAGCGGCTCCAGCGAGGCAATGGAAAGATTCGGGCGAGCCTGCTCAACACAGTTGACCAACTCGATGCGGGTTCCTTCGCCGCTGAGACGGGAGAGCGTCTGCTTCAATTCATCCGGTTCGGCCCACTGTCGAGAACGGAAATCGGACACCAGGTACACAATTCGCTGCTCACCCTCTGCCGGCCCCAGCAGTTGGTCGAGCACGGAAAAAGCCGTCTCCGGCCCTACAGCCAAGGCCGTGCTTTCCAACGGTCGAAGTAGATTGCTTAGGCGATCGGGGAAGGCCGTGGTGACGACCTCAGCCAACAAATCGGGGCGCGCAGGCCCTGTACTCGGCATCGCCTGCGAGAGGCGCAAGAGGGTGAACGATTGAGAAATCCCCTGGGCGGCAGCTTGTTCGCCCAACTTCGTAACGGCTTGTTTACCAACCTGAAACGCATCGGTGTCGGCCCAACGATCCGACATCGAGAAACTGTCATCCAACAGCACAACATGATGCGTGGTCGTACTACCCAAGAACCGCGCCAGGCGGCTTCGCATCAGGGGCTGGGCCAGCATCAGCACAATGGCCGCCACGGCCAGCATTCGTAACGCCAACAGGAGAAGCTCACGGAGCAAGACCCAAGTGCGGTTCTTCTTCTGACTTACCAGCAAGAACTCCATTGCCGCCCACTTGACGCGCCGTTGGCGCACCATGTTGATCAAGTGGATCAACACGGGGATGCCCACAATCAGCAGGCCCCACAGCAGCATTGGATTCAAGAAACTTGGCATGGAGAACTAACGATTCGGTTTGCGGGTCGATTCCTGTGTACTTGTGTGTTCCTAGTTGCGGTGATGCATTCCCAGACGATTACTCATGTACGAAGCCAGGGCCGAATCGAGAGGGTCACTGGTGCGCATCAGTGCGTAGTCGACCATCTCGCGAGCGCAGCCGTGACGCACCTCTTCGAGAAACTCACCCAGGGCAGCCAGGTATCCCTCTCGCAGTGCGCGAGGGTTGCAGGTCAGCCGGTCCGGCGATTCGAGACCTTCGAACCGTGTTGAACCGTCGAACGAGAAATCCAATTCCTGATCGTCCAACACGTGGAACACCATGACGTCGTGACCCCGCTGACGCAGCAATCGCAGACCACGCAACAACGGTTCGCGTGGGGCCAATAGATCGGAGATCAATACAACCATGCCGCGTCGGGGATAGACCTCGGCTACGCGGCGGAGGATTTCGAAGAAGTCGGTCTTGGCCTTTTGTTTGCTGGCGGTCAGTGACTCGACGATGTGATTCAGATGATTCTCCCGGCTCCGGATCGGGATTTCGTTTTGAACGCTTTCGTCGAACGTAACGCACCCTACCGAGTCGTGCTGGCGAAGCAACAAGTACGCCAGGCTGGTTGCCACCGTGGACGCGTAATCGAACTTATTCAGCGGCCCGGTACCGAACTGCATGCTGCTCGAAGTATCGACCAGCAACGTGCAACGCAGATTCGTGTCTTCTTCGTATTGCTTGATGAATAGATCATCCTGCTTGGCCCATACCTTCCAGTCGATATGACGCAGGTCGTCTCCTGGCGCGTACTCTCGGTGTTGCAGGAACTCGACCGACTGCCCGAAGTATGGGCTGCGGTGCATTCCTGACATGAATCCCTCGACGATGTGCCGCGCTCGAAGTTCGAGGCGTGCTATTCGCGCGATGGCTTCAGGATGAAAATATTTTTTGGAATCGGGCATCGCGGGTCAGTTCGTCTTCCTTGCTGGGAGTGGTTTCAATCAACTTATCGATGACCGTTTCCGGCGTGACGCCGTCACTTTCGGCCGAAAAGCTAACGACCAGCCGATGTCTGAGGACGGGTCGTGCCAGGGCCTGGATGTCTTCCGTCGACACATACGTGCGGCCATGCAGCAAAGCCCGGGCCTTTCCGCCGAGAATGAGATATTGAACTGCACGAGGCCCGGCTCCCCAGCGAACTTGCTCGCTGACGAAATCGGGAACCCCCTCTTCTCCGATCCGTGTCTGGCGGACCAGAGCCAGGGTGTAGCGGATGATGTGGTCGGTTACCGGAACCTCTCGCACCATCTGCTGTAATTCAATGATTTCATTGCCCGAGAGGACCGGCACGATGTGATCGGTCTGAACCATCGTCGTACGACGCGCAACTTCGAATTCTTCCTCGAAGCTGGGGTATTTGACGAACACCTTGAACATGAATCGGTCTTGCTGCGCCTCGGGCAGCGGGTAGGTTCCTTCCTGCTCGATGGGGTTCTGTGTCGCAAGCACGAAAAACGGATTTGCAAGCTGGTGACGAACTCGTCCGACTGTGGCTTGTCGCTCTTGCATGGCTTCCAGCAAGGCAGCCTGCGTCTTCGGTGGGGTACGATTGATTTCGTCGGCCAGAATCAAATTCGAAAACAGCGGCCCCTCTAAAAAGCGAAATTCTCGCTGGCCCGTCGTCTTGTTCTCCTCGATGATCTCCGTACCTGTAATGTCTGCCGGCATCAGGTCGGGGGTGAATTGAATGCGTGCAAACGACAAATTGAGCGTTCGGGCCAACGTGCTAATCATCAACGTCTTGGCCAATCCCGGAACACCTTCCAACAAGCAGTGACCGCGACTGAACAGACAAATGAGCAGTTCGTCGATAACCTCGCTTTGCCCCACAATGACGTGCGAGAGCTGCTCGACCACTTTCTCTCGGGCGGTCTGAATCTTCTTGACCGTATCGGTGTCCAAAGTATTCGTTGGCGTTGTTGACATAGGGTTTCCCTTAATGAGTGCTCGCAGGACAAAGTCTCTGCGGCGAACCGATCAACGTTGATAGATGGGCAAAGTTGCGTTTTCCAGTTGGAGAATGGTCAGGTTGATGGCCGTGGTATAGATGTGCCCGATGTACCCTTGGCTCCAAGAGCCATCGGCCCCCGCCTCCGAGACCAGCTTGGCTTCGACCTTTCCACGGTAGTCTTCCCAAGTCTTCCCGCCTTCGCGATATAAGACTTGAGAGTAGTAGTAATGCGCGTAGTGCCAGTGACCGAATCCCTGGTTCGAAATGTCGGCCAGGTTCTTACTGCAGTATTCCATGAGCTTGGGGACGTACTCGTCGTCGTAGTCGCCCGCGTTATAGAGGCATGCAATGGCCGCCGCGGTGATGGCTGGCCGCGAACCGCCGCCCTTCGAACTGTACTGCACGCCACCATCGGGGGCCGTACAGTTGTGGATGTACTGAATCGCCTGATCGATCACTTCTTTCGGAACGGTTATTCCGGCATTACGGCAACCGCGGAGTCCTTGTACCTGGGTGATGGTTGTTGAGCCTTCGTCGAAGCCATGTCCATCGCGCGCGCTCACGTAGCCCCAGCCACCGGCCTTGGTTTGCGCCTGGCCCGTGAACTCAACGGCCCGTGAGAGGACGTCGATTAGCGAGCGCCGGCGGTCGATGTCCTCCTCTTCGCCGAGCACTTGAGACAGGAAGAGCATCGAAAAACCGTGGCCATATGTGTAGCGATCGTCGCCGGTCGGGTCGCCAATCAAGCCGTTTGTACGACTGCGGCTAACGAGATAGTCGACCGCCCTTCGGATGTTCTCCGAGTATTTGCCCTGCATGCTAGTCGACCCTTCGGCCAACAACGCCATGCCAGCCAGCGCCGTCATCGCCGTGGGATAGCGTCCATCATTGGCGCTCCAATGCCCCAACCGCGACTGGGTATTGGCCACCCATTCCAGCCCCCGATCGACGACCCGTTCAACGTTTGGATTGCGGGATGAAGGCGCGGCATGAACCCATGACGGCCCGCAAAGCGCTGCGGCCGTTGAAGCGGTCAGAAATGTTCTGCGATTCACTTGCATGGCGTTCTTGTTAACCAGAGTTCTTAATTATCTGCAGCACGTGTCCAACAGCGTTTCAGATGCAAAATTCGACTGCATATAAAGTGACAAAGACAGACCAGCGTGTCACTCGTCCTTCTCTTCTCCTTCTGCTTCGTCCTTCTCTTCAGCTTTGTCTTTCGATTCGTCTTCTTCGGTAGCCCCATTGATCACTTTGTCACTCGGGACTGCATTTGGGTCGAAGGGTTCGTCAGTGAACTTCATCAGGACCTTGGCTCGCTGCATATTCAACTCTACGGTCGCGGTTGCAGGATCCGCCACCAAATTCACCGCACTGACCGTGTTGGCCTGTCGCTCTTGATGAAGAATGTGACCGGTCCGTTTATCGAGGCAAACCACGGCCGTCTCATAACGACGACCACCACGATTGTTGATTTGCTGTCGATGAATTTGACTGGCAAACGCCACAACCGGCATCTCGCAAGGTTGCGTTAGCACGAGACCCTGGTTGCGAACCTCCTGCGACCACAGCTTCTCACCCGTGTTGCGATCGAAACCGTAGACCATGCCATTGACCACAACACAACCGAATCCTCCGGGCAACGGATTGATGAATACATTCGCAGCCTGCTGCCAAGGACGATTCGCCACGATGACGTAGTGATCTTTCGAACGCAGGGCGTAAACTTCGTGCAGGTTCTTTTCCTCGGCGATGGGGCAATCGATTTTTATTTTGCCGTCGGCCAGATTCAGCAGCACGAGACGACCAGAGGGTTCGACGATTGCCAGTTCTTCGTCGTTGATCAAGCGGGCGCGAGCCTGCTTCTCGAAGGTGTGGCTCCATGCCTCATCGCCCGTGCACGGATTGAGCATGTGGACCACGCTGCCTTCGCGGGTAACATTCCAGTCGACGACGTTACGGCCCATGGTGCAAACTCGTTGTTCCGGCCGAGACACCTTGCACTTGCCCAACTCTGCACCATCGCTGGCCCGCAGAAGCAACGCCTCGGCTCCCTCGGCCGGGGCCACCACCAGTAGTTCGCTGTCACCCCATACGGTGCTGCCGCTACTCACGTCGCGACGCACCCAAAGGGTCTCGCCCGTCAGCGGATCGGCCACGATCAATTTGCGGTTCTCTTCGAAACAAACGAAATCCTCGGTAACCATGCACAGCGTGCCCGCAGGTTGCCAGCCGTTGGCGTTCACGACAATCCGGTTTCCCCAAGGAGCCTGAAACTGACGAAACTGCGGCACGGCGTTTCGGCGCCCGCCCAAGACCGTTTCGGCAAGACTGCGTCGCCATAAAATGCGGGCCCCGTTTTCCGGCCCCCCTTCAGTGTTGGAGTGCAACACATCGATTGCCAGCAGCTCATGACCAAGTGTTAGTAGTAACAAATGACCGGCAACGCGACCGTGATTGACGTGCTGATTGAAATTCGGCCCGTTGTTGGTACCCGGCTCGACTACGTTCACTTGCCATGCAGCTTGCCCTAATCCGTCACGCCCGACGAGCGTCCGCCGGTTCTGATCGATCTCAATATGAATGTCGTCGAAGAACGGGTCTTTCGGTCCTTGAATCTCAAACCCAAAATACCGCATCGGGTTTACGTTCTTCTCCTGACGAGTTTTCTCAACCTGACCGGACGGCCACGGCGAGTGATTGTCGATCGCGGCAAGCAGACTTGTCGACTCCGAGACTTCTGCGAAAAGTTCGGCACCGGTCTTGCCCTCGAGGCAAACCACGTCAGCCAACGGGCCGTTCAGCTTTTCGTAGTAGTGGGCCGCATCCTGAGGTCGACGCGACTTCTCCAGCAGCAAGGCTAGTTGTGCAGTGGCTCGATGGCTGACCTCAGGCGTGGAGGATGCTTCCAGTTTTCTAAGTTCGAATTCGGCCCGCAGGCCATCCTCGTCCAAGAGTCGATCAACCAGTTCGACTCTCGCCGGTTCGGAAAGATCATGAATTCCGAAGTAGTCCAAGAACTGGTCGAGTTCTGCCGTGTCGGACGATTCCAGAACGCTGGCCAACCTTGCTTGCAACTCGGCATTCATGGCCTGTTGTTGCTGCTCGTTGGCTACTTCCCAAAGCTCACCAATTCGGGTTCGCACCCAGCGATCGCGACGCACGGAGAGCACGCCATCGATTTGCTCCAAGCCAAGAGGACCCAAAGAAGGATCGGTGAACCGCAGATACGCAGCAAAAGCTTTGTCGACCTCGCCAATTTCATGCCACCCGGTGGCCAACAACCGCAGGAAGCGGCTGCGATGTTCCGGCTGTTCGATGAGCGTTTCCAGTTCATCGATTGATGAACGATGTGCCGCAAAATCGATCCGCAATCCCTCCAATAAGGCGTCGACCAGCAACTGTTGCGTGTGGGGGTCGGGCGACAGCGCCAAGGAATGCCTCAAATCTGCAACCGCCTCGTCAACAGCTCCGCTATGCAGGCGAATCTCTCCTCGCAGTGCCAAGGCGGTGGCGTTTTCCGGCTCATCGAGCAGCGTGTCTTTTACTTCGTTTTCCAAATGCTCGAGTTGGTAGAAGCTCTCCAGGTTCTGCACGCCTTGTGCGAGGACTGCTCCACCATGACAAATCAGATTGCCCGGCACGGTGCCGTCGCGCGACTTCGATCGGGCAACAAGCTCACCGTCTTCAAGATCGAACGTTGCGACTTCCGCCGTTGAAAGAGGCAAGAAGAGTTGGCTGCCGTTGATGAACCCACGACCACTCGGTGAGGCCGACTCGGGAAAGGTGGCATCGCCCCACGCGCGTTGACCATCTTCAAGATGCAAAGCCGTCAGGCTGTTGCGACCAACAACAATGACGTTTCCATCGTGGACGCCTGCGACATACAGCCCATCCTGACGATCCTGCTTCCACTTCAGCGAACCATCGAGCAAATCGAGGCAATACATTTCCCCCGATTCGGTTGGAGTAAGGACCACATGACCGTCAGCAATCGTCACGCTGGAATCTGCCCAACTGTCCGATGCGTCGACCTGACTACCCGCCTGAAATACCGCCCCGCCTCGTTGGACAATCATCATGCGGGCATTGGCCTGATAGTTATCGGTGACGGGATAGCGATAACCCCAGAGCAGCGAGCGTGTGCTGAGATCGACCGCAATGACCGCACCGGCGGAGGTCGGGCAGACCATCACGCCATCTGCATAGGAAGGCGACGCACCGCAGCGAGCTCTGAGAGGATCCTGCAGGATGTTTCGTTCGAGCATGGCCAACTGCTGGCTCCATTCGACCTGGCCGGTCTTCGCAGAAAGTGCGAGAAGCTGGATTTCCCCGGCTTTTTCCGTAAGGCAATACAACTGCCCCGCCAAAGGCAATGGTGGGCCAAGAAAATAGGTATCCGCCAGAGGCAGGGCATCCTCACCCGAGGGCCCGCCGAGTTCCCAAACCATTTTGCCGTTGCTGACATCATGGGCTGCGAGACGATTGAACGCGTGGCTTGTGGACGAGCGGTTGAATATGGCCCGCGCCGGAAGACGAACCGAGACGAGACCCCCGAATGGGTTCAGGTCTTCGATGCTATAGACGTTTTCTCCATCGCTGCTGAGCGTGCCATACGTGGCATCGTCCCAAATCCTTCGTTGCAGCCCTGATTCCAACTGTGGTGTGTTTGCGGCAGCGCCCCCACGGACGTCCAAGAGTGCCTCGATTGAATCGTCCGCCGGAACGTTCCACAGCCGCTTCCCGGTAATCAGGTCAACGGCCAATAGGTTGCTGGTCGTTCTCATCAGAACCACATCGTCGACCACCAAAGGATGTACACTTGGCAGCGACGTCAAGTGCTGATCGTCATAGCGTTCTTGCAACTCTTGCAGGATCTTCTCGATGGTCGGATCGTCGGTGGTTGGAACCTTCCACCTCGGATTCAACAAGGGACTACTACCCGGCGTCACCGCGGTACGGGACGCATTTCCACGAAACATCAACCACTCGGCCAAATGGCCAGCACCACCTTGCAATTGAGGACCCAGACGCTGTGAAAACCATTGGACTGCATCTTCGTCATCCGCGAACCAGGCGATCGATTCACCACCCACGGTGATTTCGTCGCTGTTCGAGTCTTGGCGAAGCGCCTGTAATGTCGCTGCGGCATTGTCCGTCAAACCAGCTCGCAACCAGCAGGTGGCCAACTGTAGAGACAACATCGGCTCCCACTTGGCGGCAACCTGGGTGGATGAACGCAATCGTTCGAGACAAAGGGCGGCCGCCAAAGCGCGACCCCGATCGAGATGGTCGGACGCCAGTAACAACGTGGCCTCGTACCCCGCGTCCGTGTGAAAATACTTGCGCGATACTTCCGCTACCGTTTCACGATCACCTGCTTCAACCGCCTCGGTTAGCATACGCCGAGCCTGGGCAGCGTATTGAAGCTGATACGCTTCGCGTCCTTCAGCAGGCAGTTGGCCAATCAGGCTTACGGCTTCCGCCTTGAGGCTGCGGTGATATGGCATCTGCGGATCGGGCTGAAAGAAATAATCCTGCTCCGCATCCAGAATGCGTCCCAGATGGCGCACCGCTTCGCTGTACCGCTCGCTCTTCAAGAGTTCTTTGGCCGTGGAAAGCAGCCGCACGGTTGTTCGATCCGTGGGAAACAAGATATCGGCATAGGCTTCGTCTTCTTCCCCCTCGGGCTGAACGTTGGCCATCCTGGCCACCACCTGAGCGTTGACAATGGCCTTTCCGATCTTCGGCCCCGCTTTGGGTGCCTGGTCATTGCCATCTTCCGCAAAGGCGAGCCCAAGCTGCGGCAGGCCAGTGAATGTTCCCGCTACCGCTACCAGAACCATCAAAACGATCCACATCATCGTGCTCGATGAGGTCCTGGCCGCCATTCGATGTACCTCCTGCTCTGAAGCCTTAGCAGCGTCATTCGCAAACGCTGCCTACCTATCCAACAACCTGGATGAAGGGCGGCTGGACATCACGTTAAACGCACCAACCCGGTGATTGGTTCCTGATTTCTCTCCTCAATTCCTTCTCCAAGAGCAGGAATCTCATCATCACTGCCGGCCTGACACGGTACCGCAACGCGTTCCCATCCCAGCACGATCGCGATAACCACTTACAATAACTTATCTTACGAATCTCGCTTCAATGCGGCAACTAAACCGATGTACCACGGGGATCTGGCGGATTCTTCGTTCTTCCGTCTCTCTCTTGGCGTGACTCGGGGTGCTCCAGGGGCGATTTTGCCCGTTTTCGCGGAAAATCCGGCAAAAAATATCATTCCCTCGAAATGCCCCTTCCTGCAGCGAAATGAAGGGGCCCCCAAGCGGCAAAAACGACGGCTTTGACAACGGTCCGCATCGTGCGGCAAAAACGCGATGATCATCCCAATCATGGCCTCCTGGAGCCTCATCAACCGATCGGAGGCATGAGCAAAACACGGGCCGATCGGAGTTCCCCCATGCCGGATTCGTACTCTCTACCACCCCTTATCATCGAATCACAAGCCACTACTGTAAAACAACTTAAGAGATATTTGGAGGAACCATAATGATTCGTGTGACTTGCGACCGGATTTCTGGCCCATCTGCCTGATCCTTGGTCAGCCGCCGCACAATGGTCGAGCATGATTTGCTAGCAACCGTTGCCCTGAAATGGCCTTTGGCTGGGCCTATCAGTACCCAGAATTCGACCTCGAATCGAGCAGGAAGAATTCGATCAAGCAGAGTGACTCAGGGCGCGAAACGACCTCAAATTGGCCTCTTTCGCGGGGAAAAGGCGGCATATTCGCCTTGCATTTTTAGCTATCTTGAGTCTAATCATCGCCGTTCGCTTTGCGAACACCGGACAATTTACATCAACGCTAGCTTTCAGGGAGGATGGGAGAAACTATGGCCAAAACAGCCGCGAAGAAACCCCCCACAAAGTCACAAATTCTGACGCACATTGCCGAGACCACCGATTTATCCAAGAAGGACGTAGCCGCCGTCTTTGACGCGCTTGCCGACTTGATCTCGAAGAACGTTGGCAGTCGTGGGCCTGGTGCATTCACCATCCCAGGTCTGATCAAGATCACGAAGAAGAAGGTGCCAGCACGTCCGGCTCAGAAGAACGTGCCCAACCCCTTCAAGCCTGGTGAGTTCATGGACCGTGCCGCACGTCCTGCCTACAACAAGGTGACCGTACGTGCGTTGAAGAACCTAAAAGACATGGTCTAAAGGGCTCTCGGTACGAAACAGATTGAAACCGGCCATCCCTGGATTCTCGGGGGGTGGCCGGTTTTTTTGATGACCCGTTCCATCGGTCGCCGGATTGGGCCGAGGATCGCTTCGAAATGGGTTCCCAAGAAAGAAGCCGGCGACGAACCGAGGGGGAGAGCCCCAAACCCGGCTATTTCTGATTCGCGAGCTTTTCTAGTTTGAGCTTCTTCATCTCTGCCCGCACGCGTTTGTCGTTCAGTGTGATCAGTTCGTTGATGGCCTTAATTGGCTTTGCTTGCCCGCGGGCGACCGATTCGAGCAACGTGGGGTCTTGGTCCCCTTCAACGGCCAACACGATATCCAAGAGGCTGATCTGCCGAGGCTTTTTGGCCAACGAGTATCCGCCGCCTGGCCCGGAAACACCATTCAGAAGCCCCGCATCCACCAGACGTCTCAAAACTCGATACAAGAATCGGGGAGGAAACTTAGCACCTTTGGCGATTTTTGCAGCGGTTAACGAGTCGCCGTCGGGGGCCTTCTGTACTTTCAAAAGAATGGCGACGGCGTAACTTACAGAACGCGTCAGCTTCATCTTCCACACTCCCTGTGCACGATCGGCCGGAGTCTTCCAGACCACGTTTTGGAACAACCCACAAGTGCACGTTCCGCGGTCCAGGCTACCTGAACGTCTCGCTCGGCTCGAAACTGGTTCGGCGTAGCGTTTGAATCTTGTCGGGTCGAGAGCGCGATTGCAAGGTAAATCGCAGCCTTTTTGTCAAAAGTATCTCGCTGAATCGATCGGCAGGAGTCTCCGCTCCCGAAGGTGCACGATTCTGACCACGAGACGCGAGACGAGCCTTATTGCCAGTATTTCGGCAACGCTGGCGCCCGCTTGGTCGTTCAACACTTAGCCGTCTTCGAAAGCCTCGCGTTCAAAGGGGCCGTTTTCGAAAGCCTCGCGTTCAAAGGGATTGTCACGATAAGCGTCCTGCCCCTTCATCCAGGCAAATGCGGAGGCCAGCAAATAGGCTGGTATGAAGAAGAACCCCCAGCGTTCGTACTGTTTCACATGAATCAGCTCGTGCGCGTGGGAAATGTCCAAGGCTGTTTTCGATATTCCCACGACGCAATGCCCCAGGGTCATGGCCATCGGGTTCATAGGAAGATGCTCCAACAGCCAAGCGGCGAAACCGCCGTGGAATTCGATGATGCCCGACCGCAGCGCGTACTTGCCCCCAAACGGTAAACCAATCGCTCCGATCAACAAGCCGAGTACGGTCCACGGTGAAGCCCAGGCTACCAGGAGAACGGATCGTTTCATCTGAGGTCTCGGCACGAAATGCTAAGGAACCGGAGCACCTTCTCCCAGCATATACACAATCCCCAGGGCTCCAAGCACCAGCAGAACGAGAAGCGCGGAGTCGGGTTCGATGAGCCAGTATTTCTTTTCGACGCGATAAAGTAATCCCAACATCGCGACGCCCGTCACCAGCAACACCATGGTTGCGGTAACTGCATGAATGGGAGATACCGCGGCGAACAGTGACCCGTCGTAAAACAAATCTACTGCCGGAATAATGGCCATATTGAACGTATTGCTGCCGAAGATGTTCCCCACCGCCATATCGTAGGCCCCCATTCGCACGGCTGCCCAGGTTGTTACTGCCTCGGGGAGTGAAGTGCAAAGCGCCAGCAGCGTGGTTCCAATGAAGGTCCCGCCCAGCCCGGTTTCGTCGGCGATGAATCCCGCAGTCTTTGCCAGGAACGGCGCAGCGATGAATATCGCGGCCGTGCAGATCAGATAGCCGGAAATCGCCCGGCGTAGCGATAACTCGGGCTCAACAAAGGTCGTCTGCTCTTCCACCGCGGCTCGCTTGATGGCTTCTTGCTCATCGAAGTAAATCAATCGCATCATCAGGAGATAAGCCACCATCAACACAACACTTCCCACACTTGCCCGCAGACCAAACAGCAGTGGTACCTCAAGCAGAAGGCACAGCAGAACGATGACCGTCAGAATGAGGCTCATGGTTGCGGAGAATGCATGCTCAGCACCGAGCCGGTTAAGCATTTTCCCACGTGGGCGAAAGATCAGATCCAACAGCCCTAGAATCATCAGGTTCATCAACGAGCTACCCAGAAGGTCGCCCACCGCCTGGTCGAGCAGGCCGATATGAGCAGAGCTGCAATCGACCGCGAACTCCGGCATACTGGTTGCCGCGGCGAGCAGCACGACGCCCACCAACGTGCGGCCCATTCCGGTCCATTCACCGATGATGTCACCGAAGTGAGCCAATTTTGTGCCCGCCACAACAATCACCGCGGACAGAGCGATAAACTGAACCAAGAGCCAGACAATATCCACAAGGAAACCTTTCACGAAACCAAACGCATCGCCACTGAACAATCCCCACAACAACGCTGGTGGCCAGATTGTCAGAAATGCACGCCAAATCGCAAGGGGTTTCGAGAAGCGGTACGCTCAAGAAGCTGCCGAGACGCTATCCCGACAATACACGGCTGAACTGGGGCCATCGTGCCGACGACCCGAGAACAACCGAGCTGGAATTCCCTTAATCGTGACATTGTTGCGTGCGAACGTTGTCCGCGGCTTCGCGAACACTGCCACAACGTTGCGCAGAAGAAGCGTAAAGCCTATTTGGATTGGAAATACTGGGGGAAGCCTGTTCCAAACTTCGGAGCACCGGAGGCCGATCTTTTGATCGTGGGGCTTGCCCCGGCCGCACACGGGGCAAACCGCACCGGACGCATGTTCACGGGAGATCGCTCCGGCGACTGGCTCTATGCCGCGCTGCACGATGCAGGTTTTTCTAGCGTAGCCACCAGTGTTTCCTCCGAAGATGGTTTAACACTGATCGACTGCGCCATCACGGCGGCTTGTCACTGTGCCCCACCAGCAAACCGTCCGACGCGAGACGAGTTGCTGGCATGCCAACGGTGGCTGGATACCACGATCGAACTCCTCGACCCCAAGGTGATGTTGGGCCTGGGGCAAATTGGCTGGAAGTCCGCACTAGACGCAGCACGCCGCCGGGGATGGCATGAAGGGAAGCTCCCCAAGTTCGCTCACGGAGCGGTTGCACCTTTGAACCATCGACGGTGGCTCGTGGCCAGCTACCACCCCAGTCAGCAGAACACATTCACGGGCAAGCTGACTCGCCTCATGTTCCGTGAGGTTTTCACCACGGCACGAGAACTGTTAGAGGCAAAATAGTACGCAACGCCCGACAGCAGACGGTTAGCGTGCCGATTGCTCAGAACGCTTACCAAGATCGTAGCGGCGAATCTTGCGGTCGAGCGTCGACCGTTCGATTCCGAGGATTTGAGCCGACTGACTCTTGTTCCAATGAGTCGCATTCAGCGTGGCCAGGATATGCCTTCGCTCAACCTCGGAAAGCGATTCGGGTTTGTAGGCTCCCTCGATGTTCATCTCCGACGTATCGCCGGAAGTGGCCAGTTTGGTGAGCATCAGGTCGTGCTCATCGATGTACTCACTGTCAGAAAGCGCACACGCGCGCTCGATCACGTTACGCAGTTCTCGTACGTTCCCAGGCCACCGATAACGTTGCATTTGCTCCATGGCCGAGGGGGT
The DNA here is from genome assembly GCA_965227275.1 of Pirellulales bacterium. Taxonomy (GTDB): domain Bacteria; phylum Planctomycetota; class Planctomycetia; order Pirellulales; family JAEUIK01; genus CAZNXE01. Next base: position 6,021,790 of record CBDDFU010000001.1, read on the forward strand.
GAACCCCAGAATCCGGCGGCTGCCACCCAGGTTGAACTTTTTCAGGAAGTACAACGCCAACTCGGGGATATCGTCGGGACGCTTACGAAGCGGCGGAACGAGGATCTCCAACACATGTAACCGAAAGAACAAGTCCCGCCGAAAGGTGCCGGCGGTGACATCTTTTTCCAAGTCGCGGTTCGTGGCGGCAATGACCCGCACGTCGACATTCACGGCCGTACTGCCACCCACGCGTTCAAACGGATGCCCTTCGAGCACGCGTAGAAACTTGGCCTGAATCGCGGGACTCATTTCGCCGATTTCGTCGAGCATCAACGTGCCTTTGTCGGCAGCCTCGAATTTTCCAATCTTTCGTTCGGTGGCCCCGGTAAAGGCGCCTTTTTCGTGACCAAACAGTTCACTTTCCAGTAACGTCTCGGAAAGTGCAGCACAGTTGAGGCAGATAAATGACTGATCTTTGCGTCGGCTGGAAAAGTGAACCGCCCTCGCTACGAGTTCCTTCCCAACACCGCTTTCCCCGCGCACCAGTACCGTGGCGTTGCTGGGAGCGACCCGGGCGATTTGTTCGTTCAATCGCTGTGCTACGGCACTATGCCCGACAATCTCGCTCTGAACCTGCAACTGTTCGCGAAGCTGCACGTTTTCGTCGCGAACCTTGATCAAGTTCTCATTGAGTTTCTCACGACCACGCAGATTCGAGAGAGCTACACCAACGGTGTCCGCAACTGCCAGCGTGAACTCCAAATCGTCGGGCTCGATCACCCGTTCTTCATCGCTCGAATACAGGTGCATGATCCCGGTCGGCTTGCCTTCGCAGCGGATCGGAGCGCAAATCACACTGGTGGCATGAATGTGTCCCTGGCTATCGCGACGCGCGAGCGTGCTGTCTCCCATGACGTTTCGGGCCAGAACTGCCTCACCATCTCGCAAGGCGGTGGCCACCAAGAACGGAGAAACACGATAGTATTGTTTCTTGCTGTCGGACCGCGAGGCGACCACTTTCAAGTCGGTGGACGTCATTTCTTTTTCCGATTCATCCGGGGCGAGCAGGATAGCCCCGCCGTCGACCGGGGTTCCGGAGAACAATCCGTCCAGGGCCATCTTCGCGATCGTCTCGATATCGGGAGCCTGGGCCAACTCGAAGGCAAGTCGCGCCAGCTTGGCTGCCGCCGGCCCGAGACGAGAAGACGATCCACTTTCGGCATCATCGGCCGAGGGACGAAGCAGACGCGTCTGCCCACGGCGGTGCGTGATGGTGGCCGCCTCCTGCTCGCCAAATATGTGTGAGTCGTCGCCAGTGGGATCCGCGGCTTCTTCAGTAACCGGGCGAGAAGAAACGTCGACTTCCTTGCTGGCCCCGTCACGCGTGACATGACTTAGGTCGTGCACAAAGTCGATGCGCGACCGGCCGATACGGATCACATCGCCCGGTTTGAGATGATAGTCTTCCTCAACCAGCCGATTTCCAACGGCAGTCCCGTTTCGGCTTTCCAGGTCGCGAAGGGTCCACTGCCCGTCGGCCATGAAGATTTCGGCATGAGCCCGACTGCATCGTTCGTCTTTGACCACCACTTGATTGGTCGGCGCACGACCGATTGTGACGGTCTGTCCCGGGATGAGCCGAAAGACATCCGACCAGTTCGCATCTTCGCGAATGACCAAATATGCAAACATACCGTTAGCGTGGTTGCGACAAACGACTTCCGACGACCGCGGACGCATCTGGCGGCTGCGAAAGGTCAGAACGACCAGGAGTGTGCCTGCCTTCAATTTTACCTTATCTGGGGTATTCACAAGGGTGCAAGCTGTTTCCCGGCCTGGATCTCGATAATCCCAAGGATTCCAGGGCTTCTCCAGCGTCAAAACCCCACCTTTTCCAAAGCAGGCACCAAACCGGGCGGGATTCGCACAACCTATTACCGTTTCTTGACTTGGCCCCAGAAGTTTGCTTGCAAGTCTCGGAATATCGGATTAGCCTGGAAATGGTCGAATTCTGGTCTGGCGGCGAATCGACACTTGGGCATTTGGCCTTGTTCCAGGTGATTGTTTCGGGCGATCGATCAGACTTCGCACCGCGTTGCTGGCAAACTCACGATGAAGAGGCCTCGCGATTTGCCAAGGGGTATGCAAGCACATTCGGTCCCGATCTGCAGTTGGTCGAACCTAGGAACAGTGATTCGGAGATCCATGCCATGTCGTCTACCCAGCAGGTTTTTCGTCGCCTGATCGAGCGAGTCTTCTTTGTGTTGCTGGTGTTTGCCATTCCGGTAATGCCGGCGGTTCTTCTTTCGCTTGCCCCTGCAACAGCGATGGCACAGGGAGATGACGATGACGACGACAATGGCGGCGGTGATCCTGACCCGATCCCGATCCCGGCCTTTGGCTTTAGCACGGGTGCGGTTGGTGGTGTTTCCATCGATGCAGACGGTGTGTTGGCTAACTCAACCGTCGATCAGCTAGGTCGTCTGCGAGAGATGCGTCTGAAACTCTGGCACGAAGTGCCCGAGGATTTCTCGGCCTGGTCGGAGATGCGTCTCGTTTCCTTGCGACGGTTGGAAACCGCCATCAGCAAGCTGATTGATGAAGGACAACCACTGAGTGACGATATTGTGCATCTGGCGGGTCTACAACGCATCCGCTACGTGTTTGTCGATCCTGAACATCAAGACATCATTCTGGCCGGTCCGGCTGAAGGTTGGACACTGGATGAGCGTGGAAACGTGGTCGGTGTCTCCTCAGGGATGCCTACGCTGTGGCTCGACGATCTGTTGGTTGCCCTGCGAACCGCCGAGGTCGCGGCACAAGGTGGCATTAGTTGCTCGATTGACCCGACGCCCGAGGGCTTGCAGCGGTTGCAGCAGTTTTTTGCCGGCCCTGGTCGACGCATCGGCCCCAACACCATTGCCGGCGTTGAGCAAAGTCTCGGCCCACAACGAATCACGGTGACCGGTGTTCCGGCCAATTCGCACTTCGCCAACGTGCTCGTGGCAGCCGACTACCGCATGAAACGCCTGGCGATGGGCCTGGAAGAGTCTCCGGTTCGTGGCTTGCCCAGTTTTCTCTCGATGATCCGCAGCAGTCGGTCCCTGGCAAAGAACGCCCTGCCCCGCTGGTGGTTGGCCACCAATTACGACTCACTACTGCGTGACGAAGAAGGGCTGGCCTGGGAACTTCGCGGATCGGGCGTGAAGGCCATGAGCGAAGAGGACATGCTGCAAAGCAACGGGCAAATCGATCGCGGCGTTGGCACCAATCCGTTGGCTCAACAATGGGCCGACAACATGACCGAGAAATATGACGAACTGGTCGTGGCCGAACCGATTTTCGGTCAGCTTCGCGCCGTGATGGATATGGCCATCGTTTCGGCGTTGATCGTAAAAGAGAATCTGCCGGCCAAATCGGGCTATAGCCTGCCTCTGCTGCTCGACCCCACCGAGTTGCAAGCAGCCCGCATGCACGCTCCCCGGCAAGTCGATACCCAGGCCAGCGTGATCAAGCGACGCGGCGATTACATCGTCAGTGCCTCTGGCGGGGTTTCGATCAACTCCTGGGAAGTGGCCCACAACACTGAAGTCGACACCAAGCTCGCCTCGCTTCGCGGCAAGGCACTGGCAAACTCCGACCGCTGGTGGTGGGATCACGAATAGCGGTAAGCGACTTCGTTGACGGGAGTTCCTTTGAGAACGTTCGCTTCGGATGAGCCGTCGCGCACGTTGATGCATCGAATGCGCGCAATCGGCGCGGAAGCCTTCGTGAAGTAAGCATCGACATACCCGCACGCGGATGCCATTTGTACCGTGGCATCTCTTGGCGGTAGCGTCGACTTCAGCAGCACCAGTTCTGTGGCCGCCAATTCAGCAGTCAGCCAGGCCGAAATCGAATCGCTGGTAACGTCCCACGACTCGGGCAACGACAATCTGTCTGATGCGGCGGCTTCCTGCATCAACTTCCAGGGGTCTGCGATCAGCACCCTTGCCTCAAGTCCAGATGCGGCTATTTGGTCGAACGATTCGACCCACACGGCTCCCGGTATAATCTCCTGGACAATTCTGGCGTTGAGTTGCATGGCTCGAATGGCAAGCCAATGCGCGGCTGAGGCATCGAGTTGGCTGCTACGGTCAATCTCCCGAAGCATGTCGGCGGCAGCGCCACCTCCCACCACGACGATCGAGGTCATGGGAGATTGTTGTTGATACCAACGCTCGAATCGCTCGGCCAAACTCGGCATCCCAAGCAAGCTTCCGCCAAGTTTGATCACCCGCATCTGGCGACTCCATCCTGCTGGGCAATCTCAACCAGTGCGTATGCTGCCGCCGCGCGAGAGAGCACCAGGCCAAGTCGTTCGGTCAATGAACAGGTGTCAGCATCTGGTGTCACTTGTTCCGCCAGCTCTCGAGCCAGAAACTCGCCCTGCCCCGATACCACGACAATATCTGGCGGTTGTTGCATGTGTGATATCACCTCGCGAGCGGCCTGCAACAATGTCTCTAGCTGCGCGTTATAGAGCGCATTAGCAATTGTCCTCACGTCTTCCGGCCCACACTCGGTCGTGTCGGCACAGATCGAACGAGCCAATCGGGCCGCGGCACACGTTCGCGTCGCAGGCCTTCCGTCGGCGGTATTGGTGGCCGCCGGTTCTTCAGCAACCCGATTCAGCGTGAGATAGACATCCCAAGCGGTGGCAAACAGCTCTCCCGCCAAACGACACGTCTTTCCCCGCCAGGGCACCGTGGGAGCAATCGCACAGACCGGCGTGCGTTCCACTCCGGAATAGACCAATTCGCCTGACGACAGTCGCTGAGGATCCGTGAATGCCCGCGCCGCAGGCATGCCGGCAACGAGTGGAATGATGTCGGTGGTCGTCGAACCGATATCGATGAGCAGTCCCGAATTTTCGCCGACCAACGATGCTGCAAAACGAGCCAACGCATGCCAGTTGGCGGCTGCAAGAGACCGTGGTCGCTCATACGCGTTGCCTGCTGAGGCGAACGCTCCTTCGAGCGTGTACCAAAACACTTGCCGTCCCATGGCTGCCTGGTCGAGTGCATCAACAATTGCACGGACGCCTTCAGCCTTAGTTGCGTAACAATCGGCCAACTCACCGGTCATGGTGGCCACAATAAGGGAATCCCTGGGAATCGCCGAAACAATCTCACGCAGCGCCCCAGCAAGCTCTTGCGGACGTTGCCATAGGGGAAACGGCACCGAAGCGGCATCACCGCTGCTGTTCGCCCACTTGATATTGGCGCCTCCAATATCCAGACCAAGAATCGAACTCACTGCACCGTGACCTACGTACGACCTACTTACTTGGACCTTATATTTGCCAGTGAATGCCTCAGGACCTCGGTGGTGGTTGCGATCCACGCATCGATTTCGGTTTGCTCGACTGGCCACACGCTTCCGTCGGCGGAAAATTCTACCGTCCTAGGATCGAAGCACAATTCCGGGTCCTCACCACAAATGACATCAAGCATCAGCCCCGCGAGGTTGATATCCAACGCAGCCCGTAGCCCCACGTATGACGTCGTGAGGCGGGGATTGATTTCCAACACCACATCCTCGTTGCCGGCAGGGTCATCGCCCAGCATGAGATCCACCCCAATGAACCCCAATGGCGCAGGCAACGACTCGACGGCGCTCATGGCCAGTCGAGTAGCCCGCTTCGATAGAGAACCGGGAATGGAAACAGCACCTCCCTGGTAATGAACGCATCTCCGTTCAATCGCGATTCTTTGCAGGCAGGCAGGTAATGGAACTCTGGCTGACGGGCCGCAAAGCACGGCAACACTGGCGGGCGTCCCCGGGTGAAACGTTTCCAGTCTCATCTTCATCGGCGGCCGGCGCTGCGCTGCATCCGCAGAGCTGCTCAGCAACCACGTTTGCTGCGAACCGGCCCCATCGTTCGGCTTCCATACGGCCGGGTAGACAAACTCCTGCGGGATCTCCGCGTCGACTTCAAGCTGCACGCCTTGCTGAACCAAGATCCCTTTTTCTGCGAGATAGTCGGCAAGGAGCGACTTATTCGAGGTCAGACCGATCAATTGTGGAGACGGCCCCAGCAAGCGACCACCAGCATTCATGACTCGCTTGGCGGCCATCAGAAGTTGGTCGTCAGACTCCGGGGCAATCACCATGGTGGCATCCGCGGTGCCTGCGTTGCTATGGAACGCTTCTTGGTGGGCGGACTCCGTACATACGGTCTGCATGTCGACGGGAATGCCGGCCGGAACGTCGCCAAGTCGGCCGTCCCATAGGCCAGTGAGATGAACTCCTTCTAGCTTGCCAAGGTCTCGGGCGATGGCCTCGAACATGGCCAGCCCTTCGGCGCGGAGTTCTTGAAGGGTCGACTTACTATTGCCGGCGCTTAGCAGTCCTCCGCCCGTGAGATACTCGTAAACGAAAATCCGGGAGGGTCGGCTCAACGGGGCGAGGCTTTGCTAGATGTGGGTGTGAGACGATCCCAGGAGCCTGTCCGACGGCGACTCAAAAGATGCCGAGTTGGTCCTTTGCATCTTCGGTCATCCGGTCCGTTGACCAGGGAGGGCTGAGAACCACTTTCACGTCGACCTCGCCGACACCTTCCAGTTTGCCGACCTCGTCCTTCGAGTTCTGCACCAACTGCGGACCGGCCGGGCACGCGGGACTGGTCATGGTCATTTCGATGTTCACGTTCGAGACATCGGCCTCTTCCTTGATATCGACCGAGTAAATCAAACCCAGGTCAACGATGTTGACGAACAACTCCGGGTCAATCACGTTCTTGAGTGCCTCGAACACGGCGTCTTCTTGAATCGGCATGATCGTTCTCCTAGAGGGCCTAGCGTGTACTAAGAGCGACACGTCTTAGCGACCGTAATTTTAATCAGTCTTGGAGCCGTACAAAAACCTCGCCGCCTTCGATCTTCACCTCGTGGCTGGCCGTGGGTGAGGTGGCCGGCATGCACAACGCTCGTCCGTCGCGAATGTCGAAGCGGGCTCCGTGCCGGGGGCAGATGATCTCACAGCCTTCCAGTTCGCCATCGGCCAGGGGGCCACCGTCGTGCGTGCACACATCGTCCAACGCGTAAAACTTGCCGTCGACGTGGAATATCGCCACGAGCTGATCGTCGACTTCGACGACCATCTTGCCGGGGTCCGTCAGGTCCCCCTCCTTCGCCACACAAACAAATTCGCTCATAATTTGGTCAGTTCAGACTAGCTCAACGGGAAGAACGTTCCGCAACGGTCAGATACCGTCGAAATGCAAAGAGATCCCCAGCAAGGGTCGCGATTATACGAAGTCCCGTACTCGCCGACCAATTGCCTCCCCTAATGCATCTCGGACGCTTTCGATTGTGATGCGGTCGAAGACTTGCTGGAAGAAGCCCGTGACGACGGTCCGCACGGCTTCCTTGCGAGTCAACCCTCGACACTGGCAGTAAAAGAGTTGCTCTTCATCGACCCGACCCGCTGTGGCACCGTGAGTGCAAATCACATCGTCGGCCTCGATTTCCAAGCCCGGAATCGAATCCGCTCGGGCATCGGCCGAAAGCAACAGGTTGTCGTTGCGTTGATAGCCGCAGGTTTTCTGAGCATCGACGTCCACTTTGATCATCCCCCGCCAAACAACCCGTGAGTGGTCCTGCAGGGCACCCTTGTACAGCAGGTCGCTCGTGCAATGGTCGGCCACGTGATGCTGCAGTGTATGGTAGTTCAAATGCTGGCGTCCCTCGGTAAACATCACGCCGTTCACCTGGGCATGTGCTCTCGGGCCTACCATGGCGACATGCTGATTCACCTTGGCCAGTTGCGAGCCTAAGGCCGCGATGGTCCACTGCAGTTGAGCGTTGCGCTGCAATAATGCCTTTTGATGGGCAAAATGCCAGACGCGGTGTCCCCAGTTCTGAAGGGTGACGTAGCGCAGCTTAGCGCTGGGGGCAAGCAGCAACTCGATGCCGCCGCAATGCAACCCGGGATTGGCATCACCTGCGGTCTCACCCAACACGGTGGCCTGTGCGCCGTCTTCGAGAATCACCAGCGTATGGTTCAAATCGACGCCGCCATCAGAAAGCGTCGAATGAATGTGCACCGGCTTTTCTAGCGAGACACCCTGCGGAACGTATAACACGGTTCCACCCGACCAAAAGGCGGCGTGCAGGGCAGCAAACTTATCGTAGCCAGCCTCAAAGGCTTGCATGAAGTGCGGACGGATCAGCTCTCCGTGCTCGGCGACCAATTGATCGAGACTTCCGAACAGCACACCCTGCTTCGCCAAATCGGGATCGAGCGAAGCCTCTTGCAAGCGACTGTTATGGGCCACCGTGCGACCGCACAGATCGACACCGTGGGTTAGCAGCGCTTCGGGAAGAGAGCCCGTCTCCGGGACCGTTTCGCCATAAGACGGAGGCCCGAACTCTTCGAGATGGAATCGCCGCAAGTCCGTTCGTCTCCACTCTTCCTCGCTCCTGCTCGGGAGATCGAATTCGCTGAATCGTTTCCATGCGTCACGGCGCAACTCAGTTAGCCATAGAGGCTCATCACGAGTCGACATGAACGCTTCGAACGCTTCCTCGGTAAACCCACCTGCTGACACTACCTGGCTCATACTGCCTTCCGTTTCAACGAACTTTCACATCGAACCGCAGTTCGACCACTGATGAACACGATGGGAGCTCGACCTACGACGATTCCCGTAATTGGGAAGCTGACGACCGCGGGCCCGCCGCACGGATACATAAAGAGCGATTAACCGACCGAGCCTTCCATCTGCAGCTCGATTAAGCGATTCATCTCCACGGCATATTCCATGGGAAGCTCTTTGACCAACGGCTCGATGAATCCACTAACGATCATTGCCGAGGCCTCGGCTTCGGAGAGCCCCCGGCTGGTGAGATAAAAGAGCTGCTCCTCACCGATTCGCGAGACACTCGCCTCGTGCCCGATCGTGACGTCTTGCTCATCGACCTCGATATAGGGATAGGTATCGCTCCGGCTCTTGTCATCCAAAATCAATGCATCGCAAACCACGCTACTCTTCGACTTCGTGGCACCATCTTCAACGCGAACCAAGCCGCGGTAACTGGATCGGCCGCCGTTCTTGGAAATCGACTTGGAAACAATCCGGCTGGACGTGTTGGGAGCCGCGTGCACGACCTTGGCACCCGCATCCTGGTGCTGGCCCGCTGAAGCAAATGCGATGGAGAGGATCTCACCGCGTGCTCCCGGTTCCACCATGTACACGGCCGGGTACTTCATGGTGAGTTGACTACCAAGATTACCGTCGACCCACTCCATGACGGCGTTTTCATAGGCCACGGCACGCTTGGTCACGAGGTTGTAGATATTGTTGGCCCAGTTCTGGATCGTGGTGTAGCGGCAGCGGGAGTGCTTCTTGCAGACGATCTCCACGACCGCCGAGTGCAAGCTCTCGGTGCTGTACATGGGGGCGGTACAACCTTCGACGTAGTGAATCTGGGCCCCTTCATCGACGATAATCAGCGTCCGCTCGAACTGGCCCATGTTTTCGGCATTGATGCGGAAGTAGGCCTGCAATGGGAAGTCGATCGACACGCCCTTGGGCACGTAGATGAACGAACCACCCGACCACACGGCCGAGTTCAGTGCGGCGAATTTGTTGTCGGTCGGGGGAATGATCGTGCTGAAGTACTCCCGCACGAGGTCGGGATACTCTTTCACCGCAGTGTCGGTATCGGTGAAGATGACGCCTTGGGCGGTGAGATCTTCGCGAAGCGAACCGTAGACCACTTCGCTTTCGTACTGGGCCTTCACCCCGGCCAGGAATTTCTTCTCGGCTTCGGGGATGCCCAAACGATCGAACGTCTTCTTGATGTCGTCAGGCACTTCGTCCCAACTACGGCCCTGACGATCGGAGGGCTTGATGTAGTAGTAGATGTCTTGAAAATCGAGCGCGACGTTACCGCCCCAGTTCGGAGTGGGTCGCGAGAGGAAAATCTCCAGACTTTTCTGCCGAAAATCTCGCATCCAATCCGGCTCGCCCTTCATGTCCGAGATTTGATGCACAATCTCTGCGTCGATGCCCTTGCGACTCTTGAACTCATAGTTCTCCGCATTGCGAAAGTCGTACTTATTGACTTCGCCATCGGTCACATCGAACGGTTGCTTCACATCGGTCGACATATTGTGTTACTCGTTCTCTACGAGAATCGGTTGGTTGAAATATTCCCTGCACCAGGGGCGAGGGTCCTAGCTAAGCAAACCTTCGGGTTCTTCTTCGCGAGCCATTTCCGACTCGGCCATCGCAGCCTCTGGGTGCGCTTCGCGAATGCGGTCGTAGCCCTTCTCGTGCAGCTCGGCAGCCAGCTCTGCTCCACCAGATTCAACGATGCGGCCACCCAGCATGACGTGGGTCACATCGGGACGGTTGTGTTCCAGAAGCTTGTCGTGGTGGGTGATAATGAGAATGCCCATATCCTTGCCACCGATTTCCGCGATGCTCTGGCTGGCCAATCGCACGGCGTCTACATCCAGACCGCTGTCGGTTTCATCCAAGATGGCAAACTTGGGACGCAGCATGGCCATTTGCAGAATCTCGGCCCGTTTCATCTCGCCGCCCGAGAAACCGTCGTTGACATAACGTCGGGCAAACTCGGCGTCGATTCGCAATTGCTCCATTTGACCGCGTAACTCTTTGCGAAACTCCCGCATGGGGATCAGGTCTTCGCCCTCTTTACGGTCGGGATTGCGAACATTGGTCGTGGCGTGACGCAGAAAGTCGGCCATCTTCACGCCGGGGATCGACATCGGGCGCTGAAACGCCATGAAGATGCCCGCCCTGGCCCGCTCGTTGGGTTCCATCTCCAGCACATCTTGTCCGGAAAGCTCAATAGAGCCCTGAGTCACTTCGTAGCCGGGATGGCCCATGATGGCGAACCCGAGGGTGCTCTTTCCAGAACCATTGGGCCCCATCAAGGCGTGAGTCTCGCCCCGCTTGATGACGAGGTCGACCCCACGGAGTATTTCCTTGCCTTCGACACTGACGTGCAGGTTGCTGATCTTTAACGTTTCGGTCATATCTCGACTTTGTTTCCCTTAGTGGTCCGTATCTGTCTTCGCCCTGGGTTGCATCTGCCAGGCCAGTATTTGTGACCCGATTGCAACCCATCACTATAGGCGCCGGTTAGTTCGTTTCAAACTGGCAACATGTCGCCCCATCGAGTCGACAGTGAGACAACTCGATGTCCTGCTCCATCAGCATGGTCATCACCATCTGTTCCAACTCACAAATGCCTCGGTCGCTTTCGGCCAATTCCGGATAGGGGCAGTCGTGTGCCTGCAAAACGGGCAGCCCCTTCTGACTTTGTTCAACCGAAAAAGGAATATCCCTGTCTGCAAACAGCTTCGAAATGGAAGCCATCCGCTCGGCCGGCGTGTCTCCTTCCACCTGGCCTAAGTAGGAAGAGGCCAGCCCAGTGGCGATTCGTTGGAGCAACCCCTTCTTCACCGAGGGGTCTTCAATGGAGCGAATCTCTTCCCACAAGACCTTCGCCAAGTCGGCAAAGTTCGTCCCGGCCAGACGGCGAGCTCGATCGGATAACCCGTATCGGTGTGTGGGGCGACCACGGCCCGAGCGTTCCGAGTGGCGAACGAGCATTTCCTGGCCCATTAACCGATTCAGTCGTTGTCGAACCGCCGTGGCTGTAACACCCGTCGCATCGGCAAGCTGCGACACGGTCATGGGCCCCCCTCGACGGAGGAGGTCCATCAACTGGCCGTCGGATGTTTCAGTTACTGTGCTCATTGTGATCTGCTAGCGAGATTTCTCGCCCCCACACATAACCCGATTTGCTTGTCAGCGGCATTATATCCCTTATCGCATTTTTAGCAATGAATTATGCGAAAAATATCCGCTTGAGCCCTTCGATAGACGTAACATGTTGACAGATAGAGCCTTTTTGCGATAGAAGATGCTCGCGACAGCAGAGACACTCCCCGTGAAGTGGCAATTTCCTGGCGAAGGATTGTTACAACTCGCAGTTGCTCTGCGCCACGAAGCCAAGGTCTATCCATCAAGCCCAGAAACCCGAAGCAGGATATTGGCATGAGGCACATGGCAACCCCGAGCCGCTTGGCCAGATTTTGCGTTCTGCTAGCAAGCATTTCTTTTGTCGCCGTCTCAAGCGCCCAGGCGGATGAATCTGAGGCCGCCCAAGCCCCTGCTTCATCTGAAGCTTCAACACAGCATGCCGACGCAAACTGGCAAGATCGAGTCGACGAGTGGTTCGAGGAGTATCTCGTCGTGCCGATGGCCAACGTGTTGTTCTTCGATTTTGGCAGTTCGAAGGTCGAATGGATTGGGGTCAGCCTCCCATTCATCGTGATGTGGCTCTTGGCCGGAGCACTCTTCTTCACCTTCGCCATGGGTTTCATCAACATTCGTGGGTTTGTACACGCCATCAAGCTCACGAAAGGGGACTACGACGACCCGGAGGATGAAGGCGAAGTTTCCCACTTTCAGGCCCTGGCGTCCGCCCTCTCGGCCACCGTAGGGTTGGGCAACATTGCGGGGGTGGCCATTGCTGTGGGACAAGGTGGCCCCGGCGCGATCTTTTGGATGATTCTGGCCGGATTGCTCGGCATGAGCACCAAGTTCACCGAGTGCACGCTGGGACAGATGTACCGCAAAGTTGCCCCTGATGGCACCATCTCTGGCGGTCCGATGCATTTTCTGCGAGACGGGCTGGCGGAACTTCGTTTTGGTGGATTCAGCCTGCGTTATCTCGGCATGGTGCTGTCCATCCTCTTCGCCGTGCTTTGCATCGGGGCCTCGTTTGGCGGCGGGTGTGCTTTTCAGGTCAATCAATCTCGCGTAGCGCTGGAATACATACTCCAGAAAGGGTCCAACGATGAACTGCGGGCCTTACAGACGCAGATGAGCGACAACAACGGAACTGAATTGGAGGAAGAAGAACGGGCCGAACTCGCAACGCGCAGTGCCAAACTCAGACAGGACATCCGGGATTTCGGCTATTACTTTCGACCAACGTATGGCCTGATGATGGCGTTCTTTGTGGGCCTGGTCATCATCGGTGGATTCCGCCGCATTGCCGCCACGGCAAGTAAGATTGTTCCAAGCATGTGTGGCTTGTACGTCGCGATGGCACTGTATGTCTTGTGCACCAACGCGAGCCAGATCGACGACGCATTCGTGGCGATTTGGGAAGGCGCGTTCACTGCGGAAGGTATTACAGGCGGCGTGCTGGGGGTCATGATCATCGGCATCAAGCGAGCCGCTTTTTCGAATGAAGCGGGCGTTGGCTCAGCATCGATCGCCCATGCAGCGGCAAAGACCGATGAGCCGGTCAGTGAAGGGTTCGTCGCCCTGCTCGAACCGTTTATCGATACGGTGGTGATCTGCACCATGACCGGGCTTGTGATCGTCATTACCGGGCAGGCAACCAATCCAGCGAATGCCCATTTGATTGCCAGCAACGAGGGGGCCCAGCTCACTGCGGTGGCCCTGGAAAGTGTACAAAGCTGGTTCCCATTCGTGCTGGGGTTAGCCGTGCTGTTGTTCGCCTTTTCGACCATGATCTCCTGGTCGTACTACGGTGAACGGTGCTGGACCCAACTCTTTGGCGATCGCTCTTCCATCGTTTACAAACTCTTGTTTCTGATTTGCGTGTTCCTGGGGGCCATCATCACGGCGACCACCGTGCTCGAGTTCAGTGACTTGATGCTCCTCTCGATGGCCCTGCCAAACATCCTGGGCCTGTACCTGCTCAACGGCAAAGTTCGCGGCACGCTCCGCGACTATTGGCGTCGATACAAACTTGGTGAATTCGAACGAACGTAGGGCGCGTCGTAGTCGGTTCACACTTCGTCCGTTAGAATCTCATAGGTACCGCTCGCCGTATTCAATCGGCGAGAACTTGCCGGTTAAACTCTCGTCGGGGACTTGCCATGAGCTGGATACCGAAGAAAAGCGTCGTTGTCCCTTTCGACTTTTCGGAGCAGTCGGTCCCTGCGGTCGAGACGGCGTTGGAAATTGCTGATAGTCCGTCGTCCGTTCATGTGATTCACGTACTTCCCATGCTCGAACCGACCGAGCCGGGAGTGATTTGGAGTTCCATCGACAATTCCGGCCGTATCCACCACGCAGAAGATGCGATCAAAAAGCAACTTGCCGCCGACAAGTATCAAGGGCTGAATGTCGACGTCGAGATCGGAGACCCTGGGCACGAGGTGGCTGACTTCGCGAAGAAAGTTACGGCCGAACTGATCGTCCTGCCCTCTCACGGTCGCACGGGCATCACGCGATTGCTAATCGGATCGGTGGCTGAACGAATCGTGCGGATGGCGCATTGCCCGGTGTTGGTGCTACGCGACTAACGCGAAGCTGCCGGTTCCGCATTGAGTGGCTGGCGAGGAAAGTACTCCCGCACCACGCAACGGAACTCCTCGACGGTTGATACGCGCGCAATATGCGTTCGGAATTGGCGTGCTCCGTAGCGACCTTGGGCGTAGCAACAAGCGTACTTACGCATCAGCAAGGTGCCCTTGGCCTCGCCAAAGCGGCGGATCACCAGATCGTAGTGATGTTCCAGAAGCTGCCGTTCTTCATCCGGATTCAAATCCGCTGGCATCTCCTCACCCCGCAGCAAGGCGGCTACCTGACGAAATAGCCACGGCTTGTTCAGCGCTGCCCGGGCGATCATCACGCCGTCAACCGGATAGCGAGTAAGGTGGTCGACCACTTTCTGGGGACTATCCAAATCGCCATTCCCGATCAACGGGATGCGATGGAGATGTTCTTTGATTGAGGCGATGCGATCCCAGTCGGCCTCGCCTTTGAAAAAGTCTTGGGCCGTGCGGCCATGCACGGTCAGGGCAGCCCCACCGGCCTGCTCGACCGCTTGGGCCACTTCGATGGCGGTAATGCGATCGCGGGTACAGCCGAGACGAATCTTTGCCGTCACGGGCACCGGGGCACAAGCTTCGACGACCCGTTCGACGATTGCTCCCACACGTTGAGGATCTCGCAACAGGTACGATCCACTGTGAGCCTTCACCGTGACCTGGCGCACTGGGCAGCCGAAGTTAATGTCGACGACCGACACCCGCAGATCTTTGGCCAACTTCGCCCCCACGGCAGCCAGCGTTTCGGGATCGTTGTCCCACATCTGCACGGCCAAGGGACGTGGTTCTTCGGCAACGCCCCACAGTCGATCGGGAAGCTCCTGCTCACGGCGACCAATCTCGTGAAACCCTTTGGCACTGACCATCTCGGTGGCCAATAGCCCAGCCCCGCCGAACTCGCGAACGATCTGACGATAGGCGTAGTTCGTGAACCCTGCCATGGGGGCTTGCAGCACGGGCGGATCGACCACGACCGGGCCAATGCGCAGCGGCGCAAGCTTGGGGTTCCCTTGAATCGAGGTTTCCGGTGCGGTGGCGCTCATGGCAACGTTCATTGAAAACAAACCATCCACGAGCGCCAAGATCGAATCGTTTTCGACCCGACCTTGCTGGGATGTCAAGAGCTTCAGGGTCGGTGGTTGCCCTTTCCAGGCAGCGGCAATTAGAATCGCCCCTACCATGAATTACGAGAACTTGATTTTGTGCGAGGTGGAGGCCTCCATCGCCACGTTGACGTTGA
Source organism: Pirellulales bacterium (assembly GCA_965227275.1). Classification (GTDB taxonomy): domain Bacteria; phylum Planctomycetota; class Planctomycetia; order Pirellulales; family JAEUIK01; genus CAZNXE01. The sequence goes on from CBDDFU010000001.1 coordinate 6,037,409, forward strand.
ATCGTCCTGAGGCCAGCAACGCGCTGAGCGCGGCGGTGATGGACGAACTCAGCGAGGTGTTGGCCGATATTGATACGCGCAGTGACGTGAGGGCCCTGGTGCTCCGTGGAGCCGGCAAGGGCTTCTGCGCGGGAGCCGACCTGAACGAACTGGCGAAGCAGGATGTTGCAGGCGTTTCCGACGCAGAGGGCCCTTTGTCCGAGGTGCTTTGCCGGCTGGAGCGGTTCAGCAAGCCCACGGTCGCTTCGCTTCATGGATACGCCCTGGGAGGCGGTTTTCTGCTGGCGATCTATTGCGACTTTCGATTGGCTACGGTTGGCACCCAGATTGGCTTCCCTCCCAGCGCGGCTCACTGGCTGCCGGCGGCTGGTCTGGCCCGACTGGCCGACTGGGTTGGCCCGCTGAAAGCGCAACAGATGGTGCTCAACCCCGGCGGCATTGATGCCGAGGAGTCTTATCGTCGCGGAATTGTCGACCAGCTCGTTTCCGAAGAGCAATTGCCATCCGCCACGCAGTCGCTGGCCACTCGTCTTGCAGAAGCCAGCCCCATCATGGTGGCCGAAGCTCGGCGTGTGTTTCGAGAACTGCTTGGTCATCGCGGCGACCCTTGGGACAGTGCTGCGGCCACAGGGTTCGCGAGATGTCTTGGAACCACGGAAGCCCAACGTGCACTCAAGGCATTCACCGACAACCGTAAGACGCGGGAAGCATAGTTTCCCTCCGCGCTCACCTCATGCAGGAACTCTGAACCAGTTCCGACTCACTCATAGCGAGCACTACTGCGATGAAACCGACCTTGGTCGAGGGGCTCTCCGCGGAAATTACGCAACGCGTCGTTTCGCAACATCTGGTCAGCTATCAAGACTCGCGACTGGTGCCGGTGCTTGCCAGCCCCTGGATGCTGAGCTTCATGGAGCACGCCGCATATAATGCGATTCAACCGCACCTCGACGACGGAGAACAGTCGGTCGGCGTTGGCTTTCAATTCGAACACCTGGCCGCTACACCTGCCGGAAGCAATGTCACGGCGTCAGCTAGAATTACGGCCATCGACGGTCGACGAGTCACGCTGGATATCGAAGCCCGAGACGATCAGCAGCTCATCGGAAAGGGGCAACACGTTCGTGCCGTGATCAACGTCGAGCGATTCAAGAGAAAGCTGCGCGGCTAAGCCTGCAACGCGATGGTGTTCGGGCAACTTCTTCTATCGCAACACCGAGGCTTTGAGAAAGATCTCCGTCGACACGGTCGCGGGCACCACCAGATCGACATATTGCGAAATCGACGTGTTGTAGTTCGTCACCGAATCCGTGAAGTTCTGTTCCGCCACGACTTGTTGCTCCATGAGTTCGAGCAACAGATCGAGATTGTTCGTGCCGCCGACAAACTGGGCCTTTGCCTTCTTCCGATCGGCGTCGCTACTTAAGACCGTTGTGGTGTAATCGACCACGATTGCATGCTGGTTTGGAATCTCCTCGACCAGCAGGGCAAAGTCGCGTGTGGCGGAGATGTCTGCACTTTGTGTCGAGGCTTTCAAGTTGTAACCACCGGCATGGGGCGGACTGGCAATGACCGGAATTGTCCCGCCGGTCCAGCTCAGGAGTCTCGAAACCAGTTCTGCCCGCGCTTGCTTGAGTTCTGCGAGCGAGTTCAGTCGATTGGCTTCGGCATCGTCGATCGCCAGCAGTAGTTGTTGCCTATTCCATGCGGCGTTGGGGGACGCTGAAGCACTTGGTATTTCGGCCAGAGATTCGACTTCGGTTAGGTGCCACGTGTGCGTGGATACGTTGCGAGCGGCTCGCCAGGCTTGCCAATAAGCGGCAACCACCTCTGAGCGACGGGAACCTGCATTTTGATCGAGACACTCAGCCAGGGTAATTTGCACCGTACGAACCTCAGCCTGGTTGGATTCTGATTCGGTCCAGGCTGCGAGCCGCTGGGCACGCAATTTCGGAGAGAGCGTAGACAATTCCGTGTAGCCCGAGGTGTTGAGCACCGCAGTCCGGGCAATGATCAGATCGGAATCATCCTCTTGGTCGGGGGCATACAGAACCTGCTGCGATTCGCTCGTCTCCTCGGCAGGTTCAGGATCCGCTTCGCTGGGTGCCGTTGCGGGAACCGGGGTTGCCTCTTCCGGAACCTCAATCCGCCCGGGTACTGCTTCCGAATTTTCTATTGCGGACTCTGCTGCCTCTTCCACAACTTCTTCCGTAGAACGCCAGCCTGGGTCGTCTTCATTGGCTACTGCAGGAATCACATCAGGAGATTCGGTCTCCGCCACCGATTCTTCTGGGGGTGCCAACGTCGGTTCGCCATAGCGAATCGGTGTCCCGTTGGGCACTTGACCCGGATTCGGCTGGAGTGGCACCGTGATCGGCAAGTTGTAAGTAGCCGGTTGGTTGAAACTTCCCTGCGGGTAACTCCCGGGCTGGGGCGTCGTTCCGGGGACAATGGTCGCAGGAACCGAACTCGGCGGTGGGGAAGACTGCGTGGGGGCTGCGTAATCGATCAACATCATGGCCACCACGTCTCTGGGGGCAGCTCCCGGGCGTGCAACCGTGATGGCGTACTCCCCAATCTCCGTGTTGTACTTCCGCACCGCCTCGACAAATAGCTCGCGTTCGATGCGTAGGCGATCGAGCGACGTAAGGAGATCGCGTCGAGATCCATTTCCAGAGATATAAGCAGTCTCTGATTCGTTCAACACTTGTTCCGCTCGCCGCACCGCACGAGCGCGAATCGCGATTTCTTGCCGACGAATGGGCAGCGTCTCATCAATGCGACGCAATGCCAATGAACCGCCGCTGGGGAATAACTGTTGGTAATAGGTGCGATAGGCGTTCACATGCGGGCGATCGACGGGCAGCGGCAACGGAGAGTTCGCAGACACTCCCAGCCAGGTTGCCAACGAATGCTGCGCGACCAGGGTTTCGACTTGGGCTTCGCCACGCTTTGCGTCCGCAGCCGAAATGCGCAACGGATCGCCCTGGGCCCCATCGCTGGCTCCATCGCCTGCAGCCGATTCGAATCCTTCGATCTGCCTGAGGTAGTCGACTTCCGATTGCCGGAAATGGTAGTTGGCCACGGCGGCCACCAGTTGCCAGTAAGCCACGGTAGCACGCAACTGACGATCGCGATCGACCCCGGCTCGGCCCATGGCGGCAACCAAGGTTAACGGTTCGCCGGTGAGCGCATCGTGATCGGTCGGCTCAATCGCTTCGGCCATCAACTTCTCAGGAGCATCCTCTGCCAAAGGTTCCTTCACCGAGACCAACGGTGAAGTCTCCGAGGCCGGAGCCGTGGCGGGTGCAGTTGTTGGAGGGGCCTGCGCGAACAGCAGTGATACGAGAAGAACGCCTGACGGAACCATCCTTGGAACCTCGATACTCGGCCTGTTTCCCAGGGCCATGCCCCCGGTTGAAGCGGCCTTTAGCCTGACTCGAACGGGAAAAATCGTCAAGGCGAAGTCAAATTACAGTAGCCTGGCAGCTTCGCGAAGGACGCTTGGGCCGTCTCGGATCGCCTCGACCTGCGAATCGACAGAAGTAGAATAAGGGCAGAATTCACACTTCAACGGCTTTCTCGAATGGATCAACATGGGCCGCATTCGCAGTTTCGTTACATTCCTCGCTCTCATCGGGCTTACGACGATTTCAGCGGCAGCCATGGTACAGGTGCTGAGAACGGGCCTTCCAGAACGCACGCTTCGGACCCCCGTGGAGGTTCTGCGCTGGCTGACCGTGAATGACTTTGCTCAGGCCGAGCCGGGAGAACAGCGGCGTTTGATCCGCCGAATGGAGGAAGATTTCAATCGGGACATCGATTGGAACGCCATGGTGAACACGCTGGATGATGAGCAGCTAGCAACGTTCACCGAGAACTTCTCGGAGTTGATGCGAGTCTGGTTTCTGGACAAAGTCGACGACTATTTCGCCCTGCCGAACGAAGAACAACAGCGGCGTTACTTACGAGATCAAATGACCACCATCTTCAACTGGAAGATTCCTTTTGACGATGTGGTGCTGGAAATCCAGGACGCTGATCAGGGCAATGCCGGCGGCAGCCGAGGTCAGGATTCTGAACAACAGCCTCGCCTGGGCGCCTTTTTCCGCTGGGAAGACCAGTTTCTGTCTTGGCAAGAACGCTCTACCCCCGAAGAGCAGCAAAAGATTGCCCAATTCGTAACCGAAGTGACCGTTTACCTCATGCAACTGAGAGAAAGCGGCGAAAACTGGCCTCGCGACAACCGGCAAGAATTCCGCCGTGGTCCCTTTCGAGGGGATCATTGACCCGGCAGCTCGGGGCTGTTTGGTAAACGCAAAATATTTCTGGGGACATCCTCGGCACCAAACATTACCTATGCGGTCACATTAACTCCGTTTTCTTCAGCATCAGCCGCCATTTTTTCCAGTTGCGACTTCAGTTTAACGACCTTATCGCCGCCCAATGTTCCTTCGCGGCCCCCGCGGCAGACCGCTCCGCGTACGGCAATGTAGTCGGGCTGAACGGAGACAACCGCTTCGATGGCCTCCGCATCGAGTGACCCGGCAAGCACGAACGTCAAACCATGCTCTTGTGCCTGCTGCTTGAGCGCCCCTAATTCTTGAAGCGCAACGTGCGTTAGCAGGTTTCCGGCAGCTTTGTCGTAGGTATCGAATAGGATGGCCCCACATCCTAGCAAAACGGCATGGCGGAGCACCTGCTCGGGCGAAGGAGCACCGCACAATCGCCAGTCGGCGTAGACGACAGCCACCGAGGTAATGTGCGTAGGCCAATGACGTGTGACCCATTGCAATCGCTCCGGCCAATCGGCCAGCGATCCGCAGCCTGCCAGGCCAAACTTCGCGTAACTGACATCTGGTGTGATCTCGCCGAAAGAAATCGCGTCCTGCTCCAGCAGTTCGCCGCAGGCAACACTCAATGGGGCGCGGTCTGCCACAACACGTGCTATTTCAGCAACGGTTTGCAAACTTGCGGCACCCAGCGAACCGAGTCGCGGTTCTTTGACGTCGATTAGATCTGCTCCCGCGGAAATCGCCGCGCTTGCTTCCCTGGCGTCTCGCACACTAATCAAAAGTTTTGTCACGCTTCGTCCTCAATCAATCTCTCAAGCGTTTTCGGGAAACCATTGAAAGTTGCAATCGCCCCGGGGGTTCATACATGATTGCGGCGAAGTTTAGCACAATCAGCTCAATCCGCAGATGCTCGATTGGCCGGTTGTCTGCTCCAGACAGCCTGAATCGGCCACAAACTGGCTTCCAAGGCTTCGCTGGTATAAAATGCCGCTTCGAGTTGGGCCCTGTTTTTTGCCATAGTGGACCGAGTGAGTTACGAACTTGTCAAAACCGATGCCCAGTTGAGGCGGTACTGCCAGGAATTGGCAGATGCGACCTCGATTGCTTTCGATACCGAGTTCGTATCCGAGAATACCTATCGCCCCGAGTTGTGCCTCATACAGATCGCGGCCAATGACAAGCTCGTGGTCATCGACCCGCTCGATATCGAAGACATCGGAATCTTCTGGGAAACACTCGTCGCTCCCAATCATGAAACCATCGTCCATGCCGGGCGAGAGGAGCTTTGCTTCTGCCTCGATTCTCAGGGACGCGGACCGGCGAACTTGTTCGACGTACAACTGGCCGCCGGATTGGTTGGCTATGAATATCCTGCCGGGTACGGAAACCTCACGGAACGCGTGATCGGTAAGAAACCGCACAAGGCCGAGACACGCACCGATTGGCGTCGCCGGCCGCTGTCGAAACGGCAGATCCAATACGCATTGGACGACGTACGTTACCTGAAGGAAATTCGCGATACCCTGGGGCAGCGACTTGAGGAGCTGGGGCGAACCGAATGGCTAACTTCGGAAATGCAGCGATGGCAAGACGCCGTAGTGGAGTCGCGCAGCGATGGTCGCTGGCGGAGGGTTTCGGGCAGCTCCGGCTTGTCCCCGCGCAGTTTGGCTATTGTTCGTGAATTGTGGCTGTGGCGGGATGCTGAAGCCTGCCGCTTGAATCGACCGCCACGGCGAGTGCTTCGGGACGATCTCATCGTTGAATTGGCACGCCGTCGCGACGCTGATGTAAAGCAAATCAAGGCAATTCGTGGCCTGGATCGCGGCGGACTGCAATCAATGATGCCAGCCCTATCATCGCGGATCCAAAAGGCGTTGGACCTGCCTGACGAAGAGTGCCCTCGCCAGCAGCGGCGCGAAACGAACCAACAATCGGTGACCCTGGGCCAGTTTTTGGCCACGGCATTAGGCAGTATTAGCCGGCAGGCCCATATTGCCCCCAGTCTTGTGGGAACCGTCGAAGATGTCCGCGACCTGATTGCCGATCGCCTCGGCGTACGACGACGCAAAGTTGAGCCCCCCCTGTTGACTCAAGGCTGGAGAGCCGAAGTCGTGGGACAGGTGCTCGACGATGTCTTGAAGGGCAAGACATCGATTCGCATCGTCGATCCGCGGTCCGAAAGACCGCTGGTGTTTGAGCCTGTGGCCGATGGCAAGGCAGAGTAACCAGCCTGGAGCGCGTTTCAGAACCGGTTTCGTGCCCGAGATTGCCGAAAGTAGCTCCGGGGCGCGGAGGGCGAAGCAGGCCGACAAAGCACTCGGGGCTGCTCCTGGCAAGCGAAGTCGAAACGAGGTTTTTGGATTACGCTCTAGTCGGCTGCCTGACCTCCGTGCGAATGATTTCGCTTGAACCAGTAGCCCGGCCACAAACGTTCCAGTGGGCTCCTCGATTCAGCCAGCTTGGTGCCTTCCTCTTGCGGTTCCGCTGCCGCGACTTCTTCGACTTCGATAGGCTGCGGTGCTCGTGTTTCGATCGGTCGTCGGGGTGCAAATCGATCGTCGACCACCACACTTCCATCCGCCGCAGCTAAATGCGGCTGTTGAACGACCATCTGCTGACTCACGTAAGCGGAACTTGCAGCGGACGTCTGAGGAACCGCGTATTCCGAGGATGCTTCCATCGGGACTGCCGCCGGATTGTACGGCATCAATCTCGGGGTCTGCGCCATGCCGATGCCGGCACCCGCTGTCGGAGTATTCGGCGAAGACGGAACTTCCATGGCCTTCTCAGCAGGTAAGTTGGAGATCTGTCCTGCAAGTTGAACTTCGGCCGCAGCCTCGGGGCTGGTGAGCCCATCGCGAAAGACCTTTTCGCGTGAGAGGGCGATGTTCGCATTCTGATCGCCCGACCCGTCGTCCTCCGATTCGCCGATGATCGGAATCGAGTCGCCAACGAAAGAAGTTCCGTCGTTGATCGTACTCTTACGAAACGGCCCCGCTCCCATCACCCAACTATCTTTTGCGAAGCTGGATACCGGCTCGATCCCCGATTGCCAGACACGGCGACCGGTTTCTCGGTTGTAAGCAAAAACGGCCAACTTGACGACGCCCCGCTGCTTCGTGTTCTTGGCCAGCGGAATCTCAGGGATACTGGCAGGCAATGCAACGGGCGAAGGTAAGAACGTGGGCACATTGACGCTGGGCACCCCGATCATCACGTCATGACGGTCGGTCCCAACGGCTCCCGAGCGTGCCTCGATAACGAGCTTGGCGTCTTCGCGATTCTCTTTCAGGATGCAACCACTGGCGAGCATGTGTTGTCGCAATGAACTAATCAAGTAGTTCTCATCCACGGATCCTGCGAGATATTCATCGTCGAAGTAGACTTCTTGATCGGCCAGTACACTGAAATTCAGTTGTTGCACGGCCTCGTCGATCGCATCAGTAATCAGCAACTGCTCGGTTGCCGTCCGCGCGCTATCCGACCATCGAGTCGTGCCGCATCCGCTCATTGCGAAACATGCCACGATGCAAACCATCATCGTGGCTGTCGGATGCAATGAACGGAACATGCCTACCGGGGCTCGCTGGTGGGGGCGAACTGCCATCGTGAACAAGCCTCATCTCAGGAGAGATTCGTTGTCGTTGCGATCGTCGTGGCCTGCACAGACCTGCGACAAAATCGGGCAGGGATTATAGGGGCTTCTCTGCGGCGGCTAAATGCGACTTTCCACATCAAACCTCTACGCGGCTGGCTCGACGCAACCTCTGTACAGAAAACCCTTTACGCCACAAAGGAGTCACACAGAGTCGAGTCGAAATTTGAATTCGACCTCGCTGGGCAAGGGTTGCCAGCACACCTGGCACCCACGTACGCTCGTAGCTTGCTTGCATTACCCCAATGAGCCGGGGTTCGAATCTGACAAATTTGCGATCGCCAAGCGAATGTTCCCGTTGGCTTGCAATAGGAGAGGAGGTGCTCCGCTGAGAGCTCGTCGTTCCGTCTACACGATTGCTTGCCTGCATGGTATTGCCTGGGCTTCCTTCTCGGCAGCAGATGAACTCCCCCCTTCTCATTCCGTAAAGCCCGAGCTGTTCGCCACGGGTTTCGAGTTTGCAGAGGGGCCGACCTTCGATTGCGACGGCAACCTGTATGTCGTCAACTATCGAGGAAACGGAAATGTCGGTCGCATCACGCCCGACGGAACGGCCAGCGTGTTCTGCAACCTTCGCGAACTTGTGCCCGTTGAAGACCGAAAGCCACAGGCCAATGGGCTGAAGGTTGATCACGAAGGTCGGCTAATCGCCAGCGACTCGGGAGCGGGCCGACTCTTGCGAATTGCCGCCGATGGGAAAAGCGTCGAGGTACTCGCCGAGCGGTGTAACGGAAAGCACTTCAACAGCGTGAACGATGTCGCGCTCGACCTCGAAGGGAACATCTATTTCAGCGATCCCGGCGGTTCGGACGCCGACAACCCCGTGGGCTCGATCTATCGGTATGACATCAAGACGAAAGAAGTTTCGCTCCTTGCCAAGGGGTTTGCGTTTCCCAATGGATTGGGAGTCACCCCCGATCAGAAACACCTGTGTCTCTCAGAAAGCCAACGTTTTCGGATGTTGATCTTCGACTTGGAAGATGACGGGTCAGTGAGCAATCAACGCGTGCTGATCGAGTTCCCAAAAGAGACCGTCGGCAACATGGTCGGAGGTAAGCACGACCCGGATGGCCTGATCTTCGACGAGCAGGGCCGACTCTTCGTCGGCATGTGGACCGGCGGTGTCGTGAACGTGGTGGACGTTGCCACCGGAGAACTTCTAAGACAGTACGATGCCGGTGGTAGTCAGGCCACGAATGTCCACTTTCACGACGGCTATCTCTACACCACCGTAGCGGCTAAAGAAGCCGTATTTCGGCTTCCGCTTGGCGTCGAGGGCTTTGACTACAACGGCTGCAACGATGCCGAATAGCTCGCTCGCAGCAGGGGCAACTTACTCGTAGCTACCTTCGGCCGGAGCTTCAGCTTCCTGCGGGGCAGCTTCGGTGGGCTGGTCCATCAAGCGCGCCGGCTGATTGGGCTGGTTCACCGCAGCCGTAGCGGGCTGTCCGTAGAACCGCGTGGTTTCTTCCACGGCGAGCCGCGAATCGAGCGACTCGCAACGCACCTCCGCGCGGAAGACATGATTGCCGGTGGTATCCGCTCGCACCTTCATCTTGAAGACGATTTCGCGGCCCGGCCCCAGTGTCTCGATGGGGTGCATCAAGACCTGTCCCGGTGCGATCTCGTGACGACCACCTTCAACCGAGACGGCTTCCAACCCTTCGGAGAAGAACGTGATGACTTCGACACCGCTGGCCGAGTCCGTTCCCCGATTGCGAACTCGTACTTCGTATTCGGTGTCTTCGGACAAGGGCACCGGCCCCTTGGGGTCGATCACGTCGAGCACCAGATCGGCTAACGCTTCGACCTGGGTGGTGACGAGTTGTTGATCGCGAACATCGTCGTCGCCGGTGGCAGAAACTTGTTGCTTGATGACACCGCCGTTCTTCAAGATGCACTTGAACTCGATATCACGATGGCTACCCGCCGGCAGTGAAGCAAGCGTCCAGGTAACCTTTCGCGTCGCCTGGTCGAATTCGCCACCAAGGGTGCTCGAAACAAATTCACCCGTACTGGGAATCAAGGCCTCGATGGTTACGTTCTTGGCCGGGGCATTCCCCGGGTTGGTTGCTCGAACGGTATAGGTCGCTGGTGTGCCTGCATAGAGAAACCGCGGGCCGACCAATTCCAAAGCGACTTCAGGCTTGCGAACAAGGACCTCTTCGTTGACGGCTGCTTGCAACCCGCCATCGGCGGTTGCCTCTGCCTTAATGGCCAACTGCCCAGACTCGCGGGCCGTCAATTCCAATTCGATCGAAGTCGACTCACCCGGCTCCAAGCTTCCAACGCGATGGCTGGGCATGGGCTCGGCACCCACCATGGTGGGCAACAACCGCACCACAACGCCTTCAGTCAATCCCGTGCCGGGATTGGAAAGCGTGAGCTTGTAAGTTGCCGGTTGACCGTAAGCCACTTCGTCGGGTCCGGAAAGGCTCATGGTTAGCTTCGGCTCTTGCACTTCGACAACAGCCTGCGTGGCTTGCGAGGAGTAGGTCCATTGCACGCCCAGGTCGAACGGGCGGCTATCTCGCGGCACGATCTTTACGTCCAACTCGGCGACTTCACCGGCGGGAAGTTGATCGAGCAGCCAGATGATGCCCCGCTTTTCCGGCACCTGAGGGTCGCGCGTTTGGCCGAATGATGGCTCGAAGCCAACCACGTCACATCCATCTGGAACCGAAACAGAGACCTGGACGCCATTGGCGTTCACACTGCCGGCGTTGTTCAGGACGACTGTATACTTCGCTTCGCGACCAATCAGCACTCGGCTGGGGCCGATGGTTTCGACCGAAAGCACAGGGCTCTTGCGAGTGATCAATACATTGTTAGCGCTCGACGTGCTTGAAGTGGCACTCGCGCGGCGATCGGCAATGCGAGGCGCGGGGGTCTCCGGCGATACGATGTTGTCGTGCTCTTCGAAGGCCGAATCTGACTTACGTTCGATCGTTACCGAGCGTGTGGTGGCGGCCGGTTCTTCCGCGGGACCACTGGCTGGTTCATCATCAAGATTCATCTCGCGTGCAATCGAGAGGCGATCTCGAATCGAACTGCTCTTCCAGGAATTCCGCTTGTCGGCCAACGCCGGTGTATCCGAGACGTGCGACTCGGTCGCCACGGAAGACGTCTCACTACTGGAAGTCTCACTCGTTTCTTCAACTTGTCGAGCGGCAACCTGCGGGGTGCTGCCCGAGGTAGTACTGTTAGGCAAGTCGCGCAATGCATCGATCCCACGTGGCATCGAGTCGGTCAGACCGGCCGGATCCGAATTACTCGTGCTTCCGCGACGACGGCTGGAACGGGCCGGAGCCTGTGTGGGAACCTGCTGCGATTCTCTTGGAGCCGTTCTGGCAGCGGTTGGACGGCTTTGTCCAGGGCTGGAATTGGTTCTAGAACCGAAGACCGAGGGCGAACCAGTACGGGGTGCCAAAAGATCCTGCTGAGCGGCAATCCGCTCGACAGGCCGGTACTGCGATGGCTTCGAAGCGCGAGACTGGAATCGATTGTCGGCGCTGTTCCCTTGAGTCGTCGAGGGAGTCTGCACCTTGTCGATCAGCGGTCGCAGCCCAAGTCGGTCGGCCAGAGTACCGCCAATGGTCGGGCGCTCATCGGTCGACTGGCCCCAGGCCATCGCCGCACCACCAAGAATCATTACACCGACAAATACCGTAGCTAGCGTTGTACGCACCATGTCTATTCCCAAAGGCGAGCATGTGGCCATCGATTGGACGCATTTATCGGCAACCCACGGGGGACGGGTTGAGTCGATTTGAACAATTTTTTCGAAAACGTCGATTGCCCTGTTTTTTCCGGCTATGCGGGTCGTTCTAGACCACCGGAAATCGTCGCGGCCGTCCTGCATGCACGACAAAGGTCCGCGATCACGTAATCGAGCAACGCCCACGCCGACCGCAAGCCATTGCGGCAAGCACCGCATTCAGCCAGCATTGGCGGCGTCTGAGAAATAGGTCAGCGACCGAACTCGGTAGACCTGATAGGCCGTGATGGCACCAATGACGAAGTAGCCCACGACATAAATCACGTGGTGGTCGAAGCCGATGTCGAACATCGACTGGAGGTCAGCCCGGTTCTTGTAATAGTCGGTCGCCAGCAGAACGTAAGACGCCGTGCATAGCGCCGTCATGTACCACACCAAACGCACGCGAAACCACAGCCCTGCCCCCACGATCAGCAATGGGTATCCGACGATCAATGGACTGGCAACCGAGTTGGCAATCCACAACACCAGCGTCAGCAACGCAGTGTCGACGGTGCCCCAGACGAACCCGGCCACCATACGCCATCGTTCGAGTCGAATGAGCCGCTGAGCGATGAGCGACAGGATGACCCACAGAGCCAGGATAATGGTCACCCGAGTGTTGAACTTCTCGTCGGAAGAGGCGAGCAGGTTGAAATTGAATTGCTGAACCAGAAAGAAGCCGAACAATGCGAAGATCCGCATGGCCAGCGCGGGCTCGCGACGAACCCACCGCCACGTGCGACCGACCGCACTTAAGGTGTCCGTCTCGACAGGCTCTCCCTTGAGATGGCGCTGCAAATCGTCGGCCAGGGCTTCGGCCGAGGCGTATCGATCGGTAGGCGACTTTTCGAGACACTTCAAGCAGATATTCTCTAAATCCGAAGAGATCTGCGGGCGAATTCGCCGCGGAGGCGTCGGATCTCCGTCGAGAACTCGCAAGATCGTATCCAGCGGGCTGTTCTCACGAAACGGAGGTCGCCCCGTCAACAGTTCGTAAAGGAGGGCTCCCAAGCTATAGACATCCGCGGCCGGCCCCACGGGGGTTCGCCCCGGCGAAGCTTGTTCGGGTGCCATATAGCTGGGCGTACCGGCAATCACCCCGGTTTGTGTCGCCTCGCCCTCCATTTGAGAGAGCTTTGCCAGGCCAAAATCAGTGACGTAAGGTCGACCTTCCGCATCGAGCAGAATGTTCGAAGGTTTCAGGTCGCGATGCACGATGCCGTGGTCATGCAGATGTTGCACGGCTCGCGCCACACCGCACACGAGTTGCACGGCTTCCGCTTCCTTCATGAGGCCCTGCTGCAACCGCTCGGCCAGGCTGGTGCCTTCGATCAACTGCATGGCGAAGTAGAGTTGGCCGTTGCTTTCGCCAGCGTCGAAGATGCGAACGATATTCGGATGCGACAACCCGGCGGCGGCCTTCGTTTCGTTGCGAAACCGGCGCAACTGCTCTTCCGATGCCCCGAGTGGTGCCTGAATCATCTTCACGGCAACCGTACGCTCTAGCTTCTTTTGCTGAGCACGAAAAACAACGCCCATGCCACCGCGACCGATGATCTCGATGAGTTCGTAGTCGCCCAGGTCTGCATTGAACCCCGAGACGGAAGACGAACCTGTACCGACACTACCCTGCCCCGGGAAAGGACTCGTGAGTTCGTTACTGCCCGAGTCCAACGTGAACGCAGCACGCTCGGGCGCCAGTCGTTCGAGCCCCTCCAAGCAATCGAGCAGGCTCTCGGCCTCAGGATACTGGGACAGCAATTTTTCGCGATCGGGTAACTCTCCCGATTGGAGTTGGCCGACGAAGCGGTCCAGCAACTCGGGGTCGATTGGCTCCTCGCCTTGGTCTTCAGAATGCGACAATGCATACCTTTCTTCGAACGGATGATTCACACTTCATTCGGCGTCCATGATCTTCTGTAAGCTCTTGATGGCACGCATCCAGAGCATTTGCGTTGCGGGACGCGTGCGGCCCATTCGTTCGGCCACTTGATCGAACGGCAGTCGCTGCAGGTTGCGAAGCATGATCACCTCCGCGTGATCGGCGGAGAGTTCCGTCATGGCCACGGCAAGCCGAAGTTCGTCGTCGTGACGCATCGCCTGTTGACTGGGGCTTTCGCCGGGGTCTGGCGGGTCTCCGTAACCGGCCAGCGATGATTGATCAGGCGGGGGAGCGAGTCGCACTTCGCGCCGCTCCTGCCGTTTCGCCGTGCCACGGTAGTGTCGCACGAAATCGGCGGCGTTGTGGGCCAGAATTCTTCGCAACCAGGCCAACCACTCGGCCTTGTTCTTGCCCGAGAAGCGGTCGAAGTCGCGATGGGCTTCCATCATGGTCTGCTGAACGATATCCGAGGCATCGACCTTACCCTGCAACCATGTCTCTACCTGTGCTCGGGCCACCACCTGCAGATAGCCACGGCATGCTTCGAATAGCTGATCTTTCTGCCCAACGTCGCCCTTTCGGGCCGCATCCAACAGATCGGCAATTCGGTTCTCGGACGATTCAGTCATAAGCCATCAACTGCGTGCCAGTGGAAATCTAAGAGTCTTATTCAAATATTCACACGCTTCGAGCGAGTCTATCCTTAGAAGCTCTGCAACGCCAAGCTACCATTCCCGGGGAGCGGGCACCTGTCGAGTGAACGGATTTGTATAGGAATATGAAGATTGTGCGATAGCTGGCCGACCCTGCAAGGCGGCAATCTCCAGAGTTCCTCTGCCCGCGGCGTTACAGGCCTGGACGAAAACCCTGATTATGCATTCGCGCCGAGGGGCCAATTTTCCTATAATTTCAATGGTCTCGCACAAGCAGGATGAACTCGTTGCGAGAAGCACTGGTGTGACATCCAACTCCGGCCGGAGAACAGGCGAAGATGAATCGGCAACCATGGGCTAAACCACCAAGATGGTGGTCACCCCGTCCGAATCGTTTGCTCATGAAGGCGTGGACGCCTGTCCGTCGGTTTCAACAGGTACATCAGTACCGTGTGAAAGAAACCGAGATCGTGGGATTGGATTATGCCCGGGACGCGATTGCCCAAAACCACGGGTTATTGATCACGCCCAATCACCCGGGACATGCCGACTCTTACCTGCTGATGGAATCGCTAGTTCGCCTGAAGCGGCGGTGCTACGTGATGACCGCTTGGCAGGTGTTTGTCATGGCCAAACGTTGGGAGCGCATGCTGTACCGCCAACACGGCTGCTTCAGTATCGACCGCGAAGGTTCCGACCTGCGAGCGTATCGCCAGGCGGTGACAGTCCTGGCCGAGACCTCCGATCCGCTGGCCGTGTTCCCCGAGGGTGATGTCTATCACCTGAATGACAGGGTGCGCCCATTTCGCGACGGAACGGGCTCGATGGTACTTTCGGCCGTAAAACGTGGACGTCGTCCGGTACATTGGCTTCCCTGTGCCATACGGTATCGATACATCCAAGACCCAACGCCCGAGTTGGCCGCGGTGATGTCTCAACTCGAAGAAAGCCTGCACTGGCGACCGCGACCCGATTTGCCCCTGTCAGCGCGAATTTACCGTTTCGCAGAAGGAATCATGAAGCTAAAGGAAATCGAGTACTTGGGTCGCACCACCAATGGTTCGCTGCCCGAACGGATTGATGCGTTGGCCAACGAGATCTTGGAACGGATCGAAGACCGGAACGGGGTTCAGTCGATTCCGGAAACCCTTCCACTACGAGTCAAAGAATTGAGGCAACTCGCCATTGCGCGGCAACAGGAATTGCCCGAAGACGATCCGCTACAACTTCAACTGGCGCACGATCTGGAAGACTTGTTCTTTGTTGTGCAACTCTACAGCTATCCAGGCGACTACGTTGCCGAGAACGCGACCATCGAACGCATGGCCGAAACGGTCGACAAGTTCGAGGAAGATTTCCTGGATCTTCCGACAGCCCGCATACGCGGCGCACGACGCGGCGTGATCACATTCGGT
Organism: Pirellulales bacterium; assembly: GCA_965227275.1. Lineage (GTDB taxonomy): Bacteria > Planctomycetota > Planctomycetia > Pirellulales > JAEUIK01 > CAZNXE01. The sequence goes on from CBDDFU010000001.1 coordinate 6,053,069, forward strand.
GAACCCATCATTGTCAATGAGCCCGGTGGACGTGAATTGGCAAGACAATTGACGCAAACGGCGGAGCGTCGTGTACAAGACCTACTCGACTTGCCGCTACGTTCAGCAGAACTTCTATCTGCATGAGAATGTCGAATGTGACACATGCCCCTCCAGTGATCAGTAGCATTCGATTGTAAGTACTTGTGGTAAGCCCCGCTCCCCACAAGGTGGCATCCATTTTGCAGGTTGATGCATATTTGCAAGAAAAATTCTTGTGACCAAATATCCAGAATTCATTTGCGATGCCTCTTACAACATGCCTAGGATGTCGAGAACAAGGATGTTGAAGAAGTCGCAGATCGCCTGCGGTTGGCAAAAAGTGATCCCGTCTCGAACGTTCCCTTTACGATTGAGCCCTCAATCGGTTATGTTCGCGCGGTAGACCAAGGAAGTTCGAACTCCACTCGAGGGAACGAGTCATGCGAACGCAAGAATCAGACAGTGCATTAGTCGACGCCATGGCTTCTGGCGTTTTTATCGAGATGCACGACGCAATGGGTCAGTGGGTGGCCCAGGCCGTTTTTCTAGACTGGTATCGTCGCCCGGTTCCCGCGGTCGGTGACACCGTCTGCTTTCAGGCCGATCAAGGACCACGGATTGGTCAAAAAGTCTTCGGACGTGTCGAGTCTCGACAGTTCGACGTGCAGCGTGAAGATCAAGGCGAGACGACGCTGTGGGTTCGCCTGGAGTTGGAGGAGATTCCCTCGCCACTTCCGCGGACCGTACCCAAGCGGTCGATCCCCGAAAATGTGCGCTTCACGGCCAACTAGTGCCGCGGGTCGGGTATGGTTACGAGCCGCAGCAAGACTGCGATGACGAAGTATCGCAGGTGGATGCTTCGCGAGGCTTGCCCCCGACGATTTCGAAGCCCATGTCTTCCAACATGCGGTAATCGTCGTCGGCAGGCTGGCCCTTGGTGGTGAGATAGTCGCCAACGAACAGCGAGTTCGCCGCGTACATCCCCAGCGGTTGCAGGCTTCGCAGATGCATCTCTCGACCGCCTGCAATGCGGATCTCGCGATCGGGGAGCATGAAGCGGAACATCGCCAAAGCCTTCAGGCAATAGCGAGGGTTCAACGCGTTGTTCGCTGCTAACGGAGTGCCGTCGATGGGGTTCAGAAAGTTCACCGGAACCGAATGCACGCCCAATTCACTCAGCTCTCGGGCCATGCGAACGACATCGATATCTTCTTCGCCCATGCCTATGATTCCGCCGCTGCACATTTCCATTCCGGCGTTGCGAACCGAACGCAACGTCGCACGACGATCTTCAAACGTGTGGGTCGAACAAATCTCTGCGTAGTGGTCTTCGCTGGTGTTGAGATTGTGGTTCACGCGATTCACGCCTGCCGCCTTCAGACGTTGGGCCTGTTCGTCGTTCAGCAGTCCCAGGCAGGCGCAGACATCCAGTCCGTACTCCTGCTTGATCTTCGGCACGATCTCACAAACGGCATTCATCTCGCGCTCATTCGGTCCCCGGGCGGAAATCACGATGCAGTACGTTTTGGCCTGACGCTCGGCGGCGAGCCGGGCGCCTTCCATCAGTTTAGCGGGCTGCAGCAGGTTGTACTTTGGAATGGCAGCCTCTGAGACCTTGGACTGCGAGCAGTACGAGCAATCTTCCGGGCATAAACCGCTCTTGGCATTCATCAGAAAATAGAGCTGCACCTGATTGGCAAAGTGGGCATGTCGCACTCGGTAGACCGCCGATAGCAAACTCAACAACTCCTCGTCGGGGCTCTGCAAAACCTCCAACGCCGCTTCGTCGGTCAACGGCTTATCGGACAGCACCTGGTCGGCCAATTGGTTCCAGCGAGATGTGCCTAGATCCACGGAGGGAGCATTTGCAGAAAGCGTGCGCGACATCAGGGTCCCCTAAAAGACTTGAAGCGATTTCCGAATCCCGCAGCACGGCTTGCAGCCACCATGGCAACGGGTATCAGCGTAAGTATCGTTACGTCAAGCCATAACGCAAGACACCTGCCAAATGTCGGGGTAACGCAGCAGGAAAATCTGTCGGCAATCCAACTCAACCCTGGGTTGGAAAACGGCGGCAATTCGGAGAGAATCGATACGAACGGTAGGGTCAAAGTAAGTAACCACGACAAATCGGCCCTAGATATGTCTATCCAGGTCCTCACTTCCATGCAGCTAACCCACGTCGTTCGATTCGGAACCTTAGGGCACGTCGGCCGGTTTTCGTCGAGGGACCACGATCCGTTTCCACGCGGGCATCGTGTCGTGGTCCAGACGGGGCGTGGAATCGAGACGGGCGAAGTATTGACGCTGGAAGAGACGCACCAGGCTGACGATTCCAGTCTCGATGGAACCTTACTGAGGGCGATGACGGTCGAAGACGAGTTACTCGATGCCCGCCTGCAACAGAACCGGCTGACGGCGATCGAACAGTGCTCGGCTCGAATCACCGAACTCGAACTGCCGGTGAGCCTGATTGATGTCGAACCGCTTTTCGACGGTCAGGCACTCGTTTTTTACTTCTTGGGTGAAGAGACGCCCGAAGTCGAACTTCTAGTGGCCGAACTGACCGAAACCTACGAAACCGAGGTACAATTCCGCCGCTTCGCGCAGGCAGTGGAAGATGGCTGCGGACCCGATTGCGGCACCAGCGCCGCGGGCGGTTGCGGCAGTTGCGCCGACGGTGGCTGCTCGCTGGCAAAGGCATGCAACAACGGCTCACGATAAACGCTGCCTGATTGGTGCTCTCGTCCCTCAAGACTCTTTCGCATCGTTTGTGGCAAACGCTTTGGCATTTTCAACGTAGTGCTGAGCCCCCATACGATTCAATTCAATTTGCTCGGGGGTAAGTTCCTTACGCACTTTTCCGGGAATGCCCACGACAAGCGAACCCGGCGGGACCTGAGTCCCTTCGGTCACGACGGCCCCCACTGCGACGATGGAGTTTTCGCCCACGACGGCCCCGTTCATCACGACGGCCTTCATCCCGATGGTCACATTGTCGCCAATGGTCGCCCCGTGCACGATGGCTCCGTGCCCCACCGTAATTCCATCGCCTAGCGTGCAGGGGAAACCAGGATCCGCATGAATCACACAGCTGTCTTGGATGTTGGTCTGGTTCCCGATCTTGATCAACTCCACGTCTCCGCGCAGTACCGCGTTGAACCACACGCTGGATTCCTGGCCAATGGTTACGTCGCCCACGACGACCGCGCCGGGGGCAATGTATACCGTTTCGTGAAGTTGATCGGGGCGTGGCTTCGTATGCTCGCTCATACAGCTTTCCTGGTTGCGCCAACAAAGGGATGTGAAATTGCTCAACGGCATCGATTCTACCCTGCAAGGTATCGATGGATAGTCCGCCGCTGTGGAGAGGGAACGAACGATGCGAAGGGAACGAGAGGACAGGAACCTATGGGGAGTCTTAGATAAGCCTGCGCGGAATCTGGCTCAGGCTTTCACTCTGGCTTTACTGTAAGCCGGCTCGGCCAGATGAACGAGCGTCCGCGAGCGATCGGCCATGGTGAACACGGCCACCGTATGCCCGCCCCGCGTGGAGTAGCTTGAAACCAGACTGTAACTCCGGCTCACGCCGTCGTCGTTGATTTGCCGTTGATCATCGGAAACATCTCCCCAGTCTCCCGATTGGTGACGCTGTAGAAGTGCGTCAACGGCTAGATTGGCCGCCGCGAGGATCTCTGCGGCACGATTTGTCACCACAACATCGCCGAGTGTGAACTTCGTGGACATTTCTGCTGTTCCGTCGCAAAATAGTCGCCACCTGTTCGTATGGCCCCTGGCCATGACCAGGCACTATCTTCTCGAAGCGACCCCGAGTTTGCAACGAGTGTTGTCGAAAAAACTACTGAATCGCTTGTTCCGAGGACGCAGCTTTCGACCCGACAACGACTTAAAATTTTTGATCATCAAAACGGATCAATTCAGCCCGCTGTACGACTCCGCAATCTGGGGACATTGTATGCCTCGGATCGAACCCACTTGATCTGATAGCTCACAATAGCCATCAACTCACTAACAAAGAATTGAGCCACGATGAAGCTTCCTACGATTCATCAAGCATCTGAAGACCTTCGGGACTACCGTGTCTCATCGGTTGAACTTGTAGAAGGGTGTCTGGCCACCATCGATCAGTTCGAACAAGAAGTTCACGCCTGGGTCGTGGTCGATGCGGAAGGCGCGCGTGAAGCCGCCGCCGTAAGAGATCGCGAGCTAAAGTCCGGTCAAGTCCGCGGACCATTGCACGGAATTCCGATTGGAATCAAAGACATCATCGACGTGGCCGGTCTGCCAACACTGGCAGGATCACCGCTTCGCGAAAATCGCCCTGCGGAACATGACGCAACCGTGGTACAGCGACTCGTCGAAGCCGGCGCCGTGATCCTTGGTAAGACGGCGACCACCGAATGGGCTTCCTTCGACCCACCACCGACTTTCAACCCATGGAACACCGATCGAACACCCGGCGGTTCCAGTAGTGGTTCCGCCGCCGCAATGGCGTTGGGGATGTGCCTTGCGGCGATCGGTTCGCAAACCGGAGGTTCGATCTCGCGTCCTGCGTCATATTGCGGGGTGGCCGGCTGCAAGCCGACGTATGGTCGAGTGAGTACTGCGGGGGTAGTCCCCTTGAGCTACCATCTCGATCACGTCGGACCGATGGCCCGATCGGTTCAAGACCTGGCGATTGTGCTGACCGCAATTGCCGGCCCCGACACAAACGACCCTTGGGCTGCCACCAAGGCGGCTGGAGATCTGGGCACGCAGATCAGTGACACAGCCGCTCCTCGTTTGGGTGTACTCCGAGGGTTTTTCGAAGAGTATGCCGACGAGGATGTTCGAGCGTCCATGAAGCAGGTTGTCGACAAACTAAGCGCCGCAGGTGCCGAATTAGAAGAGGCATCACTTCCGCCGAGCTTCGAAGAGTTTCTGTACAACCATCGGATGATCATGGCGGTCGAGGCGGCCGAATATCACCGCGAGCGATTCCCCGCCCATCGTGAGCAATTCGGTCCGGAATTCGCTCGACTACTTCAGGAAGGATGCGAGACCGACGTGCGAGACTACGCCGCAGCGTTGGCTCACCAGCGCATGTTCCAGTTCGAATTCGGCCAGTTGCTGGAACAATTCGACGCACTGATTTGTCCAGCAACGACCAGCCCGGCACCATCGCGAGAAACAACGGGAGACCCTCGCTTCAATTCGCCGTGGAGTTACGCCGCGACACCTACGGTTGTGCTGCCCATCGGGTTGGCCTCAGACGGACTGCCGTTGGGAATGCAATTGATCGCGAGTCCTTGGCACGAAGCCGGACTTTTCGCCACGTCTAGCTGGTGCGAAGAGGAAATAGGATTTAACCAAATCCCCCCCATGCTGGCGAAAAGCTAGTGGGACGCTCTCGTTTGGAACCACGATTTTGAACGCTGGGTGCTTGATCACCGTGCGTTCAGCAGTCACTCTAAGGAGACAGTCGATCGATCGGCTGCCCCCCTACGGAACACCCCCCCTGCTACTTGAGACCCCACGGGAGCTTTGAACCTATGAGTCTGCGAGCCACGCTTTGTTTTCTGTTTGTCGCCCTATCGACCACTTCGCTGTGGTCCGATTCCGCAGCGGCGCTCGAGGTGGGCTTTGCGTCGGTCGATATCACGCCAGAGGTCGGGGGTTCCAAACCTGTCTGGATCGCCGGTTACGGTCAGAACCGCAGAGCGGAAAGCGTTCACGATCCTCTGTACATCAGAGCGGTGGTTCTGCGAGATGGTGAACAGCGCGTGGCCATTGCCGTGGCAGACCTGGTGGGTTTGCAGTACCCCATTGTGAAGGCCGTGCGGGAAAAGCTGGAAGAGTTCACGTATGTGACCATCGCCAGCAGCCACAATCATGAAGGACCCGACGTGGTGGGCATCTGGGGCCAATCACCGTTTCAAAGTGGGGTCGATCGAAAGTATATGGAGATGGTCGAGGAAAGCCTGGTCCAGGTGATTCGCGATGCCGACGCCGCAGCGAAACGGGCCACCGCAGAATATGGTACCGCTCAAGACGATACCCTGCTTCGCGATTCGAGGCTGCCCAAGGTTTACGACGGCATACTGCGTGTCGTGAAGTTCATGCCGACCGAAGGTGACAAGCCGCTAGGCGTAGTGGCACAGTGGAACTGCCACCCGGAATGCCTCGGTGGCAGCAACCCGCATATCTCGGCCGACTTCCCTTACGCCACGGTGGCCCGAATTCAGAAGGAGAACGACGACTGCCCCGTCGTGCTCATCACCGGTGCCGTCGGCGGGCTGATGGCTCCTCCCCGCGAGAATCGCATCGCCAACGAAAAGGGTGAGTATCCCGGCGAAGGTACCTTTGAGTTCACCGAACTTTACGGACAGGCAGTCGGTGATCTCGCCAACGAAGCCTTGAAACAATGCAGCCCCATCGAGCTGACCCCGTTCACCATTTCAGCTAAACCCATCACGGCCCCGCTGGAAAACAAGCTGTATCAAGTGGCGCGCATGGCAGGGCTCATGAAACGCAACGGCCGAGTCTGGACCGGCGATTCGGAAGAACTCGGTGAGATGCTCAGTGCCAAGAACAAAGATGCGGCACCGGCGCTGGAAACCGAGGTCGCTTATCTGCGGCTTGGCGAACTCGGCGTGGCTTGCATTCCAGGGGAGCTTTATCCGGAGTTGGTTTACGGCAAGGTTCAAGACCCCGTCGATCCGGGAGCCGACTTCCCCGACGCCCCCGTCGAGCCCTCCATCGTCGAACTCGTGCCCGAGGATCGTTTTCTGATGATCGGGCTGGCGAACGACGAAATCGGCTACATCATCCCCCGACGACAGTGGGATGCCGTCGCACCATTCGCCTACGGACGCGATAGCGACCAATACGGCGAAGAAAACAGTGTCGGTTCGGAAATAGCCCCCATCATCATGGAAGCGCTTCGGAAGCGCGTTGCCGAAGTAACGCCTTAGAACTTGTCTTCAAAATCGCTTCGAGGCCCGAGATCGTGATTTCGCGCGTCGCCACAACGCGGGCGAAACAGGCGAATCCAGAAGATTCGTCGATGCAGCCCATCGATGTGGCGGCCGCGACAAATCCCGATCGAAGCCGGAATGGATTTTGAAGACACGTTCTTAGAAACAAATGCAAGCCGAAACGGTTTGCACTGGGCAATGCGCCTGCGGAAGGTTAAGCGGCCCGCGAGGGGGTCGCCTCGGCCGAAAGTCGGTCGATCAGACTTCGGTCGACGGGTTGAATGACCAGTTCACCCTGGGGCGAATCGACCTCCGTCATTACCAACGTGGTGTCTTTCAACAATCTCGGGATATAAAACCAGGCCCGGTCCATGGAGTCGGGGTCGACGTCGTCGGAGATCATCAGAAGGTCGACCTGACCAACCTGGTTTGCTGAACGAGCCAGCGCCGAGAACGGGTCGCCCGGAATCAGACGAACCTTGGCATCGCTGGTGGCCAACAACTGATGCATTTGTTTCAGCGGTAGCCCTGGGCCGTCTTCATCAGTTCGGGCTTCGAATAAATCGACACCGATGTATTGCATGGTGCTCGATCGGCTGAGTGCGACGTCGATCATCCTGCTTGCACGCTGGCCCTGGCCCATTCCGATCTCAAGAATCGAGCGACAGCGGTGTCGCCTGATCAGCTTATAAAGCGGCCGATCGATGGCAGGGTGCGACAGATAGGCAAGATACAGATGCTTAATGCCCATCAGAGCGGGTCCATCAGAAGAGATCGGGGCCAGAATAGCGGAAGGTCATTGTGATTTTTCGGCCAATGCGCCCCTCCGAATCGAGTTCAAATCGAATGACCGTGCGAGGTTGAAACCCGACTGTGCCTAAAGTCTGAGCGTACGCTATATTTCCGATATCGATCGCCCGAAACGCCCAAACGCGCTATTCGGCATGCAGCGGAGACCGTGGGGTTCCGGCATGAATGCATGCTATCGTCGATCGACAATTACCCAGCACATGGACGCAGTGATGCAAACGATTTTGGTAACAGGTGGGGCCGGTTTCATCGGCAGTTGCTTTGTACGAATGGCCGTTGGCGAGGGTGCCGCACGCATCGTCAATCTGGACAAATTGACTTATGCCGGCAATTTAGACTCGCTGGAGACGGTCGAGGGGAACGATCTGCACATTTTCGTGCACGGTGACATCGGCTGTCGAGAGACGGTGGATGCCCTGTTGGCCGACTATCAGCCCACGGCCATTGTCAACTTTGCCGCCGAGTCGCACGTTGATCGCTCGATCGATGGGCCGGCCCAGTTTGTCGAAACAAATGTGCTCGGCACGTTTCACCTTCTGGAAGCCGCTCGAAAGTACTGGGGCGAACTCCCGGGCGAGGAAGCCGACAAATTTCGCTTCCTGCATGTTTCCACCGACGAAGTCTACGGCTCCTTGGGTGCCAAAGGGAAGTTTACTGAAACAACGCCCTACTCCCCGAACTCGCCCTACTCGGCGTCGAAGGCTTCGGCCGATCATCTGGTGCGTGCCTACCATCACACCTATGGCTTGCCCACGCTGACGACGAATTGCTCGAACAATTACGGACCTTATCAGTTTCCAGAGAAACTGATTCCGTTGATGATCCTCAATGCGGTCGAGGGAAAGCCGCTGCCGGTCTACGGAGACGGTCAGCAAATCCGCGATTGGCTATACGTGGACGATCACTGTCGGGCCATCCGTGCAGTGCTCGAAAAAGGGACCCCCGGCGAAGTTTACAACGTGGGCGGCGATTCTGAACGGGCCAACTTGGATGTTGTGCATACCATCTGCGATACCATCGACCGGCTGCGACCCGAATTGCCCCATACTCCTTGTCGTTCGTTGATCACCCGAGTGACCGACCGCCCGGGCCACGATCGCCGCTACGCGATCGACGCTTCGAAGATCAAAAGCCAGCTTGAGTGGAAGCCCCAGGAAAGCTTCGATTCCGGCATGCAACAGACCATCGATTGGTATCTGTCGAATCCTCGCTGGATCGACCGCGTGACCTCGGGGGTTTATCGTCGCGAACGGCTGGGGCTTTCGGCCGATTCCGCATAGAATCCGGCTCAAGCTCCGCGTCTGCTTCCGACTGGTTCTCATCACAGCTACGTTCACTCCGCACTCCCAGGGCTCCATGGCATCGGCTCAAACACCACCAAAACAAATGGTCAAGAAGGGAATCGTACTCGCAGGCGGATCGGGTACTCGCCTGCACCCGATCACGCTGGCAACCAGCAAACAGTTGCTGCCGATCTACGACAAGCCGATGGTCTACTACCCGATCTCGGCGCTGATGCTGGCCGGAATCCGTGAGGTCCTGCTCATCTCGACCCCGTCCGATATCGATTCGTTCCGGCGACTACTGGGCAGCGGAGAATCGCTGGGCATCCGCATTCAGTACGCCGTACAGGCCAAGCCCGAGGGACTCGCACAAGCGTTCATCATCGGCAAGGAATTTGTCGGCGACGATCACGTGGCCCTTGTCCTGGGAGACAACATCTTTTACGGACAGGGATTTCAGCAAATGCTGGCCCGAGCGGCGTCGCACGAATCGGGAGCCACCGTATTCGCCTACGGTGTCAAAGACCCGGAGCGTTACGGGGTAGTCGAGATGGACCCCGCCGGCAAAGCACTTTCACTGGAAGAGAAGCCGACCAAGCCGCGTTCGAATCTGGCCGTCACCGGGCTCTACTTCTACGACAACCAGGTGGTCGAGATCGCCGCGAACCTGAAACCGTCGCCGCGGGGTGAACTCGAAATCACCGACGTGAATCGAGAGTACTTGCGGCGAGACCAACTGCGCGTCGAGCGATTCTCCCGAGGGTTCGCCTGGCTCGACACCGGCACCCCCGAGTCGCTCTTGCAGGCGGCCAACTTCATCGAGGCCATCGAACTGCGGCAAGGCCTTAAGGTGGCGTGCCTCGAAGAGATTGCCTTCTACAAAGAGTTCATCTCCGAAGACCAGCTACGCACCATGGCCAAGGCAATGAAAAATGCTTACGGCCGGTATCTTCTGGATCTCATCGAGAAGCCCGAGCTGCTCAGCCGCTAATACCGCTAGCACTTTCCGCGACATTGTCGGATTCTGACGGCGTTTTCTAAAGCCGAAGGTTCCAAAAGCACGATAACCGCGGTGACTGCATTCCATGTGAATCATTGGTAAATCGATGCGCGCGCACCACTCCGTACTGCTGATTGGCTGGCTGGCTTTGTCGCCTACCAACATTATCGCGCAGACGCTGCGCGATGCGCCGATTCCCTTTCAGCAGCCGCGGTTTGATAGCCTACGTGGTTCGCAGATCCGCTTGCAGCCGATTCAGCGTGAGAACATCCAGGTACAGCCGCTGCGGTTGACCCCCGTTCAGTTTCGGTCATTTCCAAACCAAACAATTGCTCCGGCTCCACTTCAAATTGCTCCACTCCCGCGTGGTCAATTTCCCCGGGAAAATTTCAATCTGCAGCCTCTGCAGATCGCACCGCTCCGGCGGGACGTCATCCCTTTGGCCCCTCTCAATTTGCCCCCGCTGAACGCGGCACCATTCCAGATTCAACCACTGGTGATGCCGCCCCTGGTCCAAGACCCGCTACCCAGAGGCACCATTCAGTTCGATTCGTCGATCCTGGGATTCTCCAACCCGTTTCAACAGACAAACCCATCGACGTACCAGAGTCGCCCAACGTACACCGCGGCCCCTCCTCCGAATCAACCGCGAAGGCCGACCGGGACTTACGCTCGCCCCCAGAGTCAACAACCTGCACCTGCGGGTCGCCGGGCCCGCCAATCTCTGGGCTGGTAGGCTCCAGAGAATACGCTATCCTGGAAAGCTAGCGAGCATCGACTGGAATTGACCCTTTCGTGTAGCGTTTGATACCCTCCCCACGCTTATATGGGTGATTCGTAAGGGGTTGATCCTGATGAGTGCTTCGGGCCAACCTTTTGGGGCCTCCTGCCCCGCTGGCGATCCAATGTCCACTGCGGATTGTTTGACCGCACTACATATGCGAAGGGTGCTGCAATCATTATGGAATTTGCATCCATAGGTCCGATCGCCGTACATCTCCCCGAGAAGGTCGAAACCAACGACCAGCTTGCGAGAGAGTTCCCCAAGTGGAACATGGATCTGATTTACGAGAAGACGGGGATTCGCAAACGCCATATCGCCCGAGAGGATGAGTGCGCCTCGGATCTCGGTGTGGCCGCCTGCGAAAAACTGTTCCGCGAAAACCAAATTGATCCCAGCTCGATCGACTTCCTGCTGCTGTGTACACAAACGCCCGATTACCCGTTGCCCACAACCGCCTGCTTGATGCAGGACCGTCTCGGGCTACCCACCTCGATCGGGGCCCTGGATTTCAATCTTGGTTGTTCGGGGTTCGTGTATGGCCTCTCAATGGCCGATGGGCTAATCCGTAGCGGAGCCGCCAAACGCGTTCTGCTGGTCACGGCCGAGACCTATTCGAAATACATCTCTCCGGAAGATCGTTCGTTGCGACCCATCTTCGGCGATGGCGCTGCTGCCACCTTGGTCGAGGCAGGCCCAAAATCCACACTAGACGGATTCGTTTTTGGCACCGACGGTCGTGGTGCCGACGCTCTGATGGTGACCAACGGGGGATCGCGTCCCCCGCAACACGCGTTGCGACCCCGCAAACGAAAGCGGTGGCCAAGCGACCTGTACATGGATGGTCCCGACCTGGTTCATTTCACCCTCGATCGCATTCCTCCGATGGTCGACGACGTGTTGACAAGATCGGGCTTCGGTCGCGAAGACATCGATTTGTACCTCATGCATCAGGCGACCCACGTGGTCTTGGACCATCTGCGCGATCGCCTCGAAGTCGACGCCCTGCAATTGCCAACCGTGCTAAGAGACGTCGGCAACACCGTATCGTCGACCATTCCCATCGCGATGCACGAACTCCGCAACAGCGGGCGACTACGTCCGGGCTCGCGGTCGATGATGGTTGGCTACGGAGTCGGCTATTCGTGGTCGGGCTGCGTGTGGACCGAAACCTGGGACGCCAAGGCCGCCGGCGCGATCGACAACAAAGTCGCCTGACACGGCAACGGTTAACCACGATTACAGCGCCAGTGTGAAATTGCTGAGCAGCTCGACACCGTCTTCAGTTATCAGGTAATTATTCTCCAGGCGAATGCCTCCCCGGAGTTCATCGCTGTACAGCCCGGGCTCGACGGTGAACACATCCCCGATTTCGAAACGGTCGTCCCAGTTGGGATTTAGGTGCGGTGCTTCGTGCGGATAGAGCCCGATGCCGTGCCCCAGGTGATGCGAGAATCCGCCGGGCTGGAAAGCCTCCATACGTCCCAGCACTTCGTCGAATAGTTCTCGACATCGCACGCCCGGGCGAACCTTCTCTTCGACCAGAGGGAAGATAGCGGCAATCTCCTGCCATGCCCGTTGCTGAAGTTCAGAAGGTTTTCCGTTGACCGCAATCGCACGGCAGTTGTCTGCATAGTAACCGCGATAGGCGGGCCCCAAGTCGAGGATGTACAACTCGCCGTCTTCGATCTCACGATTGCGAGCCGGCCCCCCCGGCACACCGCATGCGTAGTCGTTCCCAGTGGCGGTCGTTGCTTCCCCAAGTGTTTCGATGGCCGCGGCTTGCAACTGATTAAACACCTCCAACTCATTCACACCAGGACGAATCACCTCGCGTGCACGCTCGTACATGGCTGCCGTGGCATCGATCGCCAAACGGATGCACGCCAACTCGTCAGGATCCTTCCTCCGCCGCAACACAAATAGATTTTGCTCAACGTCGACCAGTTCACCCCTGATGGCGGAAGTCAGATAATGCCCGCACGAAGCGAACTCAACGCCGACCCGCTTTGTTTCTCCAATGGCGGTGCGACCCAGCGCTTTCAGCAAGGTGGTGGCCACGACTTGAGGCTGATCGTTTCGTAGTGTGGCCAACCATTGGGCTTCGTAATGTAGCACCTCATCGGCCGCAACAGGATCGGCTACACCTTCCTCGGGGAAGACCACCGTGCAGTGTCCCGCCGAGTCGAGTGCCACCGCGGCGCTAAACAATCGAGGCACAAAGGGACCGGTAAGCCACTGCACGTGCTCGGGACGCACGAGAATCGCCACGTCGATCTCCTGCTGCTGCATTAACTCCAGCAACCGCTGTTGACGTCCGCGACAATATTCACCGCTTAGCTCTGGTTTTTGCATAGACCGCGTCCTTTTGGTCGCGTTTTGTTGTCGATTGCCGAATGAATCGACTATGATACTAGATCAAGGGTGGATGTAACCTGCGTCCCGCATTGACGGCCTGATGAGACCTGAGCTTCGGTCCGTCAGATCCACCTTCGCCCTTGCCCGCCACACGCAATTTGTTCTGCAGAACATGCTCGCACACGTCCTTCGCATTTCCGAGATGCTCAAGCTTCCGGCAATCGTCCTGTGGCTTGCTTCGACTTCACTGTCGCACGCCGAAGAAACGGCTCCGGCCACGACGATCGATTTCCAGCGCGATGTGCAACCCTTGCTGGAAGCCAACTGTTACGACTGCCATGGCCCGGACGAGCAATCCTCGGGTCTGCGACTCGACACCCGAACAGCACTGTTGCGCGGCGGGAATCGTGGCGCGGCCGTTAGCATTGGCAAACCGCAAGAAAGCGTTTTGATCAACGCGTTGCTGGGAGAGCACGATACGCCGAGGATGCCTCCGGAAGATTATTCCGATCCCTTGGACGAGGCTGATATCGAGATCCTTCGTCGCTGGATTGTCGAGGGAGCCACCGGTCCAGACGACTCCGCGCTGGCCTCCTCGATGCGAAGAACAAGCGATCACTGGTCATTCCAACCGGTGCTTCGCCCACCCATTCCCAATGTGGCCCAGCAGGATTGGGTGAGGAATCCCATCGATGCCTTCGTATTGGACCGACTAGAAACCGAGAACATTCGACCTTCGGCCGAGGCTGAGAAATCTACCCTCATTCGTCTGCTGAGTTTCGATCTCCGCGGATTGCCCCCAACGCCTGCGGAAGTCGATCGCTTTTGCTCGGATACTTCTTCAGACGCCTACGACCGTCTGGTTGATCGCATGCTCGATTCGCCCCACTACGGTGAACGATGGGGGCGGCACTGGCTCGATGCCGCGAGGTACGCGGACTCCAACGGCTACACCATCGACGGCCCTCGTTCGATCTGGAAATATCGCGATTGGGTGATCGAAGCCCTGAATCGTGATTTACCCTTCGATACATTCACCATCCAACAGATGGCCGGAGACCTGCTGCAAGACGACTCGCTCTCGGCAACGGTCGCGACCGGGTTTCATCGAAACACGCTCATCAATCAAGAAGGCGGGACCGACAAAGAGCAGTTTCGGGTCGAGGCCGTTGTCGATCGGGTTTCCACGATTGGAACGATCTATCTGGGGCTGACAATCGCCTGCGCACGTTGCCACGACCACAAGTTCGACCCGATCTCGCAACGCGAGTTCTATGAGTTGTTCGCCTTCATGAACAACGACGACGAACCGAACATCGATGTCCCGTCCCCCGAACAGATCGAGTTGACTCTTCTGCTCAAGCCCCGGATTGATCGAGCCACCAAACAACTGCGAGCCCGAGAAAAGGAACTCGCCGCTGTGCAGGCCGAATGGGAAGCCTCCCTGGAGGACGAACAACGCAAGAAGCTGCCCGAAGATCAGCAAGCGGCACTAGCCGTGCCATCCAAAGAGCGAGACGCCAAGCAGAAGCAAGCGGTTCAGAAGGCTCATCGGAAAGCCGATGCCGATCATGGCCAACTTGCCGCAGCGTTGGATGCTCTGAAGAAGCAGTTGCCCAAGCCGCCGCAGACCATGGTCCTGCGTGCGAGAAAGTCGCCACGCAAGACGAACGTGCACGTGCGTGGTGATTTCCTGCGGCACGGTGCGGAAGTCTCGCCCGACGTCCCCGACGTGTTGCCGCCTCTGGCGCAAGCAGACGCCAAAGACCTTAGTCGCCTCGATCTGGCTCAGTGGCTAGTCGATGCCCGCAATCCGCTCACGGCCCGAGTCACGGTGAACCGCATGTGGCTGGCCTATTTTGGTCGGGGTTTGGTGGACACCGAAAACGATTTCGGCACACAAGGCAGTCCACCATCGCATCCCGAGTTGCTCGATTGGCTCTCCAGCACGTTCATCGAGAGTCGCTGGAGCATGAAGGCGATGCACCGCCTGATCGTGACTTCGGCCACCTACCGCCAATCGTCCCACGCGCGCCCCGACCTGGAGACGATCGACCCGGACAATATCCTGCTCGCTCGACAATCAAGGCAGCGCTTCGAGGCCGAAGTCATTCGCGACAACGCCTTGGCGGTGAGTGGCTTGCTGTGCCGTAAGGTAGGAGGACCAAGCGTGTTCCCCTATCAACCCGAGGGTGTGATGCGGTTGGCGCAGGTCGAACGCCCCTGGAATGTCAGCGCCGGTGAAGATCGACATCGACGTGGGTTGTACACCTATTTCTGGCGTTCGACGCCGCATCCCTTTCTTAAAACGTTCGACGCCCCCGACTCGAACACGGCCTGCACACGACGATATCAATCGAACACGCCGCTACAGGCGTTGACGTTGCTGAACGACGAGGCGTTCATCGAGTGCGCCCGCAGCCTGGGCGAGCATCTTGCCCAGTGCGAGTTGGAAGCCGATGAAGACCGCATTCGATACGCCATGAAGTTGTGTCTCGCCCGTGAGCCGAGTGAGTACGAACTGCAGCGGCTGCAGAGTCTACTGTCCGAGCAGCGAGCTTCTGCCGATCAAAGCACCGCCTGGAATACCCTGGCACGAGTCATGTTGAATCTCGACGAGTTCATCACCCGCGAGTAGAGCCCCAGCCATGCAACCCAACCCCAAACAATTGGACTCGGAACAACAGCGGATCGCGCGTCGCCATTTCTTCGCGAATTGCGGACTCTCGGTCGGTTCCATTGCGTTGGGACAGATGATGGCCCGCGAAGGGCTGCTGGCCGCAGAAATGGATACGGCTGCGAAGGCCAGTGCGATCAACCCGTTGGCGCCGCGGCCTCCGCATTTTGCCCCCAAAGCGAAACGGGTGATTCACCTGTTTATGGCCGGTGCACCCAGCCAATTGGAGTTGTTCGATTACAAGCCGAAACTCCAGGAGCTCGACGGAGAGTCGATCCCAGCATCCATCATCGAAAACAAGCGATTCGCCTTCCTCAAAGCCGATCCCAAACTGCTGGGCACCCGTCGCAAGTTCGACCAGCACGGTGAGAGCGGGGCGGAAATCTCCGACTGCATGCCGCACCTGGCAAAAGCCTGCGACAAGGTCACCTTTGTCAAAAGCATGGCGACCGACGTTTTCAATCATGGGCCCGCCAAGCTGTTCTTCAACACTGGGTCACCTCACTATGGCCGCCCCAGCATCGGGGCTTGGGTCACCTACGGTATCGGAAGCGAATCGCAGGACTTGCCGGGCTTCGTCGTGCTGCAATCCGGTCCCCGCGGGCCTCGCGGCGGAACGCATAACTACGGCAGCGGATTTCTGTCGAGCCAATACCAGGGCGTACCTTTACGCTCCGGCGGCGAGCCGATCCTCAACTTATCGAACCCCGAGGGGATCGACTCGGCCACCCAACGGCGCACCATCGACGCCATAGGCGACCTGAACAACGCACGATTTCAGGAAGTGGGCGACGACGAGATCACGGCCCGCATCTCGAGTTACGAGATGGCGTATCGCATGCAGTCGAGTGCCCCGGAACTGATCGACCTGTCGGGCGAAACCGCCGAAACGATTGCAGCTTACGGCGCGAAGCCCGGCGAACGCTCGTTTGCCAACAATTGCCTGCTGGCGCGGCGATTGGTCGAACGCGGGGTGCGTTTCGTTACGCTCTACCACACCGATTGGGACCACCACGGCAACAAAGGCACCGATCTCGGCGATGGCCTGGATAAAGTCTGCCGCGAGACCGATCAGCCCGCCATCGCCCTGCTAAACGATCTTGAGGCCAGGGGGCTGCTGGAGGATACGCTCGTGGTCTGGGGAGGTGAGTTCGGTCGCACGCCTATGGGCGAGGGTCGCGAAACGATCGGCCGCGACCATCACATCGAAGCGTACACCATGTGGCTAGCCGGAGGTGGCATCAAGCCGGGACAGACCATCGGCGCGACCGACGAACTTGGCTTTTCGCCAGTCTCCGATCGCATCCACGTTCATGACCTGCAGGCGACCATCTTGCACCTGTTGGGACTCGATCACCTGAAGCTGACCTATCGATTCCAAGGTCGCGAATTCAGGCTCACCGACGTCGGTGGTGAGGTCGTCCATCAATTGTTGGCCTGAACGATCCCACGCACGCCATCGCCGGTCAGCAGTTCATTCGGATTCCTGCTTCTGCAAAAGTTGATGGTGCACCCGGGCGACGTCCCACATGTAGTGCCCCGGCAGGCGGTACTCTTCAGCCGCCATTTGGATGTGCTTGGCCGCTTCTTCCGGTTCGCCGTGTGACTCGAAGTAGAGCCCCAGATAGAGATGGGCATAGAACATCTGCAGTTTCAACAATTCCGGCTTCGGGTCTCCCGACGCCGCTTCGGTCATCACATCGTCTACGGTGGCCTGCCCCTGGAAGAGAGCATAAACCTCCATCAAGGGTCGCCGTCGATCGTTGCCGATCTTCAGCAGCCCCGCCCTGGCCTTCTCCAACCCTTCGGCTTGGGCCTGGCAAATGAAACGCCATACGGCGTTCTCGACGTCGTTCGCGTAGACTTTCTTGCCAAGCTCGAATTGGTCCGATCCTTCTTCGAAGCGTTTGGCATAGTAGAGCGATATGCCGCGTCGCCAGTGGTTTTCCTCCCGATCCGGCTCGAGTTCAATCGCTCGGTCGAAATCACCAATCGACTTCTCGACTTCTCCCAGTTTGAAGTAGGCCCCTCCGCGACGATCGTACAACGCTGCCTGGTCCGGGCGCCGTTCGATCGCGGCCGTGTACTGACGGATCGCCTCCTCCCAGCGCCCCTTGGCTTCCAAGATGGTGGCGCGCTGATAGAGTTCCGCTGCTTCGTCTTCCGGTTCGTCCGCCATGAGCTTCCCCGTCGTCGGGTTGGCCAAACAGCCGATTACACACAGAGCTACGCCTACTCGAACCATCGCGGTAATCATCGTGCTTACTCGTCCTTTGCTGGAGCTACCTCAAGCATTCTTGGGAGAATTGTAGCAGTCGCCCGGTTGAAAAGCTGTAACTCGATATTCCGCAGGCTATCATGGTCACTCTCACAAATCACTGACCACTTCCACTGAGATCCAACGATGCAGATCCATCCAAAACACATTTCCCGCCAACTCACCCGGGCAGCCTTCTTCACACTCATTGCGGCGATCGGGGGCTATGGTCACTCGACGCTGGCCGACGAACCCATGAAGGCCGGCATCATCGGATTGGACACCTCCCACGTCGTGGCCTTCAGCAAGTTGCTGAACGACTCGAACTCCGGAGGTGTGCTGGCCGACGTGACCGTCGTCGCTGCGTACCCAGGTGGCAGCCCCGATATCCCAAGTAGTGCCGACCGGCTCGAAGGCTTCACGGAAACGCTTCGCGACATGGGAATCGAAATTGTCGATTCGATTGATGAACTGGTGTCGAAGGTCGATGTCGTATTGCTCGAAAGTGTCGACGGGCGTCCTCACCTCGAGCAGGTCAAGCCGGTACTCGCTGCCGGAAAGCCGGTGTTCATCGACAAACCCGTGGCCGGGAGTTTGGCCGACGCGTTGGAGATTTATCGCTTGGCGAAAGAGTACGACGTGCCCTGCTTTTCAAGTTCTTCGCTTCGTTTTTCACCCGGCATCCTGGGGATGCGCGACAATGATCAGGTTGGCGACGTGTTGGGTTGTGCCGCGTTCGGTCCTTGTTCGCTTGAGCCCCATCACCCCGATCTGTACTGGTACGGTGTGCACGGTGTGGAGACCCTGTTCACGATCATGGGCACGGGATGTGTTTCCGTCTCTCGTACTCAAACAGAAGACTACGACCTCGTGACGGGCGTCTGGTCCGACGGTCGCATTGGCACCTTCCGTGGTTTGCGAGCGGGCAAAAAAGACTATGGAGCTCTGGTGTTTGGCAGCAAAGGAATCGTCCGCAGCGGTGGTTACAGCGGATATCAACCGCTGGTCGAAGAGATTTGCCGTTTCTTCAAGACAGGCGAAGTGCCGGTCAGCGCCGAGGAGACCATCGAGATGTTTGCCTTCATGGAAGCTGCGGATGAAAGTAAACGTCAGGGAGGGAAACCGGTGCTATTGAAAGACGTCATCGAAAAAGCCCGAGCTTCCGGCAACCGAAAGTAAGCCCGGCGGCTGAGGATTGTTGAGACCCAACCTAGCTATTGTTCGAGGTGCGTCACGGCAATCTCGAAGATCTCGACCAGCTCCACCCGGTCGATTAACTCCAGGGCTTCATCGGCCGTATACCAACATCGCTGACGAAGATCGCACTCGAGCCACTCCTCGGCCGCGTGGTGCACTTCCATCAGAAACACGTTCACGACCAGATCGCTGCCCCATTTGCGATATTCGTAGCGACCGACCACCACATCGCTGACAATCCGTCCGTGTAGCCCCGCTTCTTCCTGGGCCTCCTTGAGGGCGGCTTCTTGGGCAGTCTCCCCATGGTCGATGAAGCCCTTGGGGACACCCCACCGGCCTTTTCTGGTCGAGGTGATCAGGCAGTACTCCACCCCCTGTTCCGTGCGGCGATAGGGAATGACGCTGGCCTGTTCGATCGATCCTTGAGTTGGCTCTTCCATAGCTAACACTATAGCCAGCAATGCTTTCGGAATGCCAGCGATAGCAGCCCGCTAGCTGATCTCATTTCAGGACAGCGATCTCAGAATGGGATGATTTCCGGCTCGAAATGCATCTCTCCACCGCCGAAAAATCGACATTTCCTGGATAATCGGCATTCGACGATCGACACAAGAGTAATCTGTAAAACAAGTTAAGCGCATTCAAGCCAAGCGAACCCATGCTGTCATCTCATCTTTGGCATCGCCGTTGCGATCTTAGAAAGCCATGAAGGACGGTTGGGCTGCCAAGACGGCACCCACCGGCGGCGACCCACTCGAGGGACCCAGCGCTGCCGGCCACTAAGGGCCACCTGAACGCTTAGCTGCATGGTCAGCAAGGAGAAAAGACATGTTGGTACTCAGTCGAAAAGTAGGGGATTCCATCCAAATCGGTGGCGAGATCAAGATTCGTGTAAGCCGCATTTCGGGAAGCCGCGTGACGCTTGGGATCGAGGCGCCCGAATCGGTGCGAATCGTGCGGGGGGAGCTCAAACCGATTGTGGAGGCATTCGAGGTGGAGATCGAGGAGACGCAGGAGGCGACGACGAAGCCAACGGCACCGAATAAGAAGGGGAAGCGTGTCCGGCCTTCCATGCCTGCAAAGACTCCGAAGACGGTTACCGGGACGCAGCGTCTGAATCGTCTGGCATCATCGTCGATGATGGCGAAGTGACGGGGATGAGCGTTGCCGCGATGCGTCCGGAGAAACAAACCTCGATGTCACATCCTTCGTCACGGTGCCGATCTTGATAGATCGCGTGATAGACAAACTTGCCCGCTTCGGTTCGGAAACGAACCGGTAGCGGATTGGGGTCGAGGGGACAGAAAACAATCTCCGGCATCACCTCGGAATGATCGAGATGAGGCAGATTCACATTCCAGAAACTCCCGGCAGGGCAAGGTCGACGAAGCAACACTTCTGCGACTTGTTCTGCCCAGCGAGCGGCCAACTGCCAATCGATCTTGATCCCACGTCGACGATACTGCGAGAAGGCGATGCCTTGCCGACCCAGCAAGACGGCCTCTCGCACGGCAGCCACCGTGCCTGAAACGTAGACGTCGGCCCCGAGATTCCCGCCTTCGTTGATTCCGGATATAACCCATTGTGATTCCGGTGCGACATGGGTCACTCCCACTCGGGTGCAATCGGCTGGCGTCCCATCCAGTGCGTGGCGTTGTTCACCGGCCGCCTTCAACTCCAGCGGACGCATTACGGTCACCTGGTGACTGCACCCGGAATGGGCCCGATGCGGCGCAACCACGGTCGTCATTCCGTGCCTGGCCATGGCCTGTTCGAGTGCAGCCAGTCCCGGGTGATCGACACCGTCGTCGTTCGTAAGTAGAAACTGTTCTGGCATGAAGGCTTTCTGCCTGACAAGGTTCAATCGAAATGGTTAGTGTCCGTCTATGTTTTGGTTGCAGGCTTATCTGGCTGTAAAGAAACATCCTTCTAAGACGTGAATGCTCGGGCCACTTTCTCAACTGCCCGCACAACCAAGTTTAACGTCGCTAGATCTTCCAGCAGCACCGGATGATGTAGCACCAGCGCCCCCTGCCCTGCCCGACTGCTCTCGCTTAAGGGGCCCACTTTGCGGCAGCGACTTTCACTGCGTCGGGTGAAGTCACGAAAGCCGGGATCCAGCGCCACGCCTTCCGCCCGAACCGCCGCGGCAAACGCATCGCGAGAATGGCCGTTCATGAGCGCCGCATCATACTGCAAACCCAGCTTGTAGAATCCCGGCTCACAATCAGCATGCTTAGTTGTCGCGGCCAAAGACTGCAAACCTGAAATGTTGGCAATGGATTCAAAAAGGAACTGGGCCGCCTTCGATCGCCTGGAGTTTCGGGCAGCCAACTGTTCCATTTGGGGGCTGAGCACCAGCGCTTGCATTTCGCTGAGCGGAAAGGCGTGATTTCCACGCTCGCATTGTATCTTGATCCGTTGGTACACATCGGCGCGAGGGGTGAATAGTGCCCCACCTCGCCCTGCGGTGAGTAGTTTGCTGCCGCCGAAGCTCCAGACCCCCACGTCACCCCAGCAACCTGCCACGCGTCCGTCGATCGTGGCACCAGGAGCCTGACAGGCATCTTCAACCACTTGCAAGCCGAGGCGGTGGGCTGCTTCCACGACGGCCTTCATGCGGACCATGCCACCATGCAAGTGCGATACGATCAGGGCCTTGGTTTCGGGACCCACGGCCGATTCCATGGTTGCGGCGTCAAACTGCCAGTCGGCCGCCCCCACATCGACGAGCACGGGTCGGGCGCCAACACTGAGAATCGCGGCAAAATTCCCGGCGAAGTCATAACCCGCCAAAAGAACTTCATCTCCGGCTCCAACTCCCAGGCCGCGTAAGGCCAACTCTACGGCCACAGTTCCTGAGCAGCAGAGCATGACATGCTTGACACCGTGCAGAGTGGCAATCTGGCTGCTTAGACGATCGCAGTGCGGCCCGTGATAGCGGCCCCACGAACCGTCGATCGCCGCCTTGGCGAGCGCTTCGCGAATCGACTCATCGTGCGATGGCCATGGGGGCGGACCATCTGGGAGCACTGCGGAGCCACCGTCGATTGCCAACACGCCTTCGCCCAACATTTGCGACCGAATGAAATTGGCCCTGGCAGTGCAACAGGCATCGACCTGGAACCGTGAGCTTCTATCTTAGACGCGAGTCCCGAGCGCCGAAAGCTCACGAGAACGCGTGACATTACCCTCAAACCACGTCTTCGTGCAGCAGCGAGAAACAATGGGCATCACTGATCTGGTCCCCATAGCAGATACGGTTTCGCAGGACACCCTCATACGTGGCGCCCGTCTTTTCGGCCACGCGGCGGCTCGCTTCGTTGCCAACGGAGACCAGGATCTCAATGCGTTCCAGGCGAAAGACTTCGAAAGCGTGACGCGCGGTCTCGCGGGCAACCGCCGTGGCGAAGCCTTGTCCCGTGCTGGAAGTTCGCACCCAGTATCCTAACTCCGCGCGACGTTGATCACGGTAGATCTGCGGCAAACCGACCGATCCAAGAACTTTTTCTGGGTTTCCCGGGTCGAAAATCATGTAAGAGTACTCGCTGCCTTTCTCCCATGTTTCTTCGACCACGGCAATTCTTGATACAGCGTCGTCGCGAGAGTAGTCCTTGTGACACCAGGGCATCCAGGGTGCGAGTTCGGCGTACGACTCCAGAACCGCCTCACAAATGCCGTCAACGTCAGAGAGCGTGGGACGCCTCAAGATGAATCGATCGGACTGGATTTCGGTGAGCATCGGATTGTCACGTGAGGCAAGTTGAGGGGAGGCCTGGTCGTCGAGATACCGAAAGACCTGTTTGGCTATGGGGCATCATTGTAAGATCGACAATAGCCACGCAAAGAGGTTCGCAAACAATCGAACCGTAAGCGCACCAGAGCGAAGTCAGATGCTCAGTCTTCCACCACCAGATCACTTGCATTGATCGTCGATAGAGCTCGATAGGTCTCCATGTTGATCGCATCTGTCTTGAACTCAACGTGACCGTCAACGTACAAAAAATTCGCTCCGCCAGGGTGATCGCTGCGAAAATTGGGCACGCGATGGGTGTGGTTCGGATTGTAAAGCGTCGCTTCGTCGGTGCGATTTGGATATGGCAACGAGCCGCGGCAATCTTCGGTGTCGGCTTCCCCATCGTAGATAAAGTGCGTAACTGGATTTTTGTTTAGTCGGTCCCGTGTACACGCAAAAATTCCGGTCATATAGAACTGTGCTGCGTCTTGGATCTGCTTGGTGTTGCCCGAGGTGATCCAATACTGACGTGCGGAGTACGGCTTATCGGCAAAAGGTGTGCCCGGAACGTAAGGATAGGGCTGTTCGCAATCGGGGTCGGCTTCACGATCGGGACAAGATGCCAGCGCCCAGTGGTCGCCTCCTGCACCCTCGCCCATGGCGAAGGTGTTGCTTTGTCCGTCGCGAATGAGATTCGGTTTCACAATCGCGTGGTAGTCAAACATGCCTCGCTGTGCATACGGAACCAGCGCGAAACCATCGGAATTCTCCAGCGACTGCCCAGGCAGGGCGACTTCACAGAAGCCGTCGTTCACGCCCTTACTAAAGACATAGTCAGTCAATCCCAGCAGCGGGCCCATCTTGAAGTCCGTGGCGTACTCCGGGGCAATCGATGCGGCCAAGGCGAGCCCTTCGCTGAGAATGCGCTCGAAGTGCGGGTTTTGCTTATCGCTATTCGAGGGACAGTTGAGCATCGGAATCACCGTGCTGGCAACGGCCGGTGTTTGGGACATCGCAGGCAGACTGAAGTCGTACTGTCGGGCCAGGTTTCCTTCTTCGAAGAAAGAAAACATCAACGCAAATCCACTGGCATAGATCTGGTGATTGTCGGGCTCACCGTTGACTGCACCAGGGCGAAGGTTTTTCAGGGTCCCCATCGGGAAGCATCGCAGTGCACTCAAGTAGTTCTGCATCGCGATTCCCAATTGCTTGAGGTTATTCGTGCATTGAGAACGACGGCCAGATTCTCGGGCCATCTGGACGGCAGGAAGCAGCAAGGCGATGAGAATGCCGATGATCGCGATGACGACCAACAGTTCGACCATCGTGAAACCGAGCCGCTGAATCCGACACTGTCTCATCGCATTTATCTCCGAAGCAAGACAAGCCCCGCGGTTACATCGCCACTCCTCAGCAAGCTTCTACGATTCTTTGGCCCAAGACTTACCTATCTTGCACAATAGCAGGCCGGAAGAAATGAGCCAAGTTTTGAGCATGACTGGCAACAATTCGGCTCTACACGACCGCTTGGCCCCTTATACAAGCCATCCGCAATCCGCAAGATGTCGGACACTGTCTCGCAGCATGGCCTCGGTCGCAGGCAGGGATTTGTCACAATCTGGTGCTTCGATTTCAATCACGACCGGCCCTTGAAAGTTGAGTGGACTGATGATTTCGACGATGCGAGCCATATCCACCGACCCGCCGTCGCCGAGTGCTGGAGAAGTGAATTCCCCCGGTGTCCCAGTGGCATCTCGAAGTCGCAGCGACCCGACCGATCCGACGACTCGCAACAACGCGATTTCGTAGGAGCGATGTGGATGCCACTGTTGATATCGCCCGACATCAAAGTCGAGTCGTATGGCCGCATGGTGGCTCACATTCATCAGGCGTGACATCGCTTGAGTATCAGGAGCGACCGAATGGGGCGTACCAATTGAGATCGTAGTGCCCGCTTCACCGGCCAACGCTGCCCACGTTGAGAGCACCCCACTGAGTTCAGGCTCGATCCGGTCAAGAAGCGGTACCCGCATGGGGACCATCAGCGAGCTTACGTCCACCGAGGCGGCAAAGGTAATCCACCGACGGCCTTGCTCCATCACGTACGGATCCGCGCAGTCGAGTTCCTGGGACACGAGCTGCACGATTCGAATCCCGCATGCCTGTGCCGCACTGTGCCAGGTTTCGAAGTTCTGACGCAGCACGTTTGAAAGTTGTAATTTATCGTCCAGGGACCCAAGCGGGGTGTTCGAGAAATCCAGGACAAGCCGCGAGAGCCCTGCATGCTGAATGCACCGACATGCTTGCTCCACCTCGTGACTCTGATGGCCGAGGGAATTGAACAGCGAGGTGGAACAGGCAATTTGCATCGTACGTTGGGAATCTAGGTAGCCGCGTTGGTTGGTGTTCGTAAATCGACGTTGACGCCGAGCCCCGTGCCCAACTATTTAGGCTGGCAATCTGCGCATAACAAGTGCGCGGATCCTTTCTCAGCTTCCTATCTTTCAATGGCATCCGGCGTTCTAACCACGTGGTGTACGAAACGCGCTACCAAGTGTCTCGGCCAGTAGCATCTCCCGCCCATGGTATCACGGCCCTTGGGCGGTCACCCATGGCCTGCGCGATACTGTTGTTGACGATGCTGCTGGTGGTGAGCGGCTGCGCCAGCACCGAATATGTCACGGTACGCGAGACTCCGCGCAATCCGCTGGTCGATCAGTTGAAACTCGACTCTCGTAGCGGCCCCGAGCCAAGTGCCCGTACGCTGCAACTACTTCGTCGCTACGATCTGCTGGCTGAGTTTCGAGACGATCCCGACGTAGCGATGGTGAACCTACAGAAAGTCGTGGCGGAAGAACCCTCAGCAGACAAGTTTCATGCCTTTGCCGAGCTTAGCTTTATCCGCGGCAAGCAACTCAACGGGAAAGATGAACAGGCAGCGCTGGAATACTTTGAAACTGCGGTCGCTCATGCATACATCTACCTGTTCGATCAACGATTCGGCCGGATTCGCAACCCCTACGATCCGCAATTTCGCGGTGCTTGCGATTTGTACAACGGGGCTCTGGAAGAAAGTATGCGACTGCTGGTCAAGCACAACGCGCTGAAACCGGGCTGCACGCATCGCGTCGAAACCGCCAACAACATCTGCGACGTAACCGTCGTGGCCAGAGGGTCGCTGTGGCACGACGAAGATTTCGGAGAGTTCGAATTTGTGTCCGACTATCAGGTACAGGGGCTTTCCAACGCCTATGAAAGCTTTGGGCTCGGTGTTCCTCTGGTGGTCAAGCGGAAGGAACATGAAGAGGAAGCTGGGGGCGAAAAGTACTTCCCGCCGGGACTAACGTTTCCTGCCACGGCATTTCTGCGCGTCATGCCGGTCGAATCGAATCCTGAAGATGGTTCGATGTCTCATCATCGGGCCGTGCTCGAGTTCTACGATCCGTTGGCGTCCACCGACATTATGGTCGGCAATATTCGCGTGCCCTTGGAAAGTGATCTCAGTACTCCTCTGGCCTATTTCCTCAATTCTTCGCACCTGGAATCGGTTGCCACAACCGGCCTACTACGTCCGGACCTTACGGAAGAACTCTCGGGGCTGTACATGTTACAGCCGTATCAACCGCATAAAATCCCCGTGATCATGGTGCATGGACTGTGGTCGACTCCATTGACCTGGATGGAGATGTTCAACGACTTTCTCGGCTCGCCGGAATTGCGCGATCGCTATCAATTCTGGTTCTACATGTATCCCACCGGGCAGCCTTTCTGGATTAGCGCGGCTCAGTTTCGGGAAGATCTGGCCGAGATGCGAAGAACACTCGATCCGCAGAAGCAAACGCCCGCTCTGGATCAGATGGTGCTCGTCGGTCACAGCATGGGTGGACTTGTCTCGAAACTGCAGACGGTATCCAGTGGAGAACAATACTGGGATGCCGTGGCCATCTCACCATTTCATCTCGTGAAAGCGGAAACAGAGGTACGCAAATCCCTGGAATCGACGTTCTTCTTCAATGCGAATCCTGCGGTCAGAAGGCTGATCACCATCGCCACGCCACACCGCGGCAGTCGCTTTGCGAACTCGGCAACCCAGTGGTTGGGCCGCAAGCTGATCACTCTGCCCGAGATGATGGTTCGCGGGCGCGAGCAATTACTGGTCGACAATCCGGGGCTATTCCGCGACGACACGTTCCAAAACGCCAAAACGAGCCTGGATTCTCTCTCACCTGAATCGCCATTGCTTCCCGTGCTGCTGAAAGCTCCGCTGCCCCCCTGGGTAAAGCATCACAACATTGTGGGCGTATTGGAGTATGACGGCGAACCGGTACCTCTCATCGAAAGTGGAGACGGAATCGTCTCGTACGTGAGCGCGCATCCTGACAATATCGAGTCGGAGCTTATCGTGAATTCAGTCCACCAGATGGTGCACCAGCACCCCCGCGCAATTCTTGAAGTACGGCGCGTGTTGCTGGACCACCTAAGATCGCTCGATGGAAGGCAACCGGAAAACCCGTGGCGTTTCGCCAGCCAACAGCCTCCCGGCTCGAACGTACCAACGGGAAGCTTCGGTCCCCCACCTTCCAAAATATCGTCGCATCACGTCCACTAGGGGACGACTCCCGGGCTCAGTCAAGGCCCTGGGGCGGTTGAGAGGCCAACTGAATGAGCGCTTCTCTTACGCGGGCGACCTGTTCCGGACTCACGGTCAAATAGCTGTGTTGGCCCTGCGAGTCTTCTTCGAAGCGTGAAAGTGCGTCTTCGCCTACATGGATGACCCCGGGCTTGGAAAGCCCGAAGTAATCACGATCTGGCCGCACCGCGTAAAGCACCGAAGTGAGATCCCATGTTGCGCGATCGTAGGGCATCTTTTGATACCGTGGATATGCTTCGGCCAAGGGGTGGTGATCCACGTAGTTGTAATCTTGCTCGATGCTGACCGCGGGATACTGAATGGCGTGGCCAATCTCCCAACCGCTGGCCACAATCGGCGTGGGCCACCGCTCATAGATTGTTTGGGCCGCAGGCAAGTCGATGAAGATGTTGTACTCTTTCTTCTCAAGATGCTCGCCTGCGAATGTACCGGCCATGATCGAGAGCAACCGACACTTTTGGCGTACGAGTTCTTCTCCAGACAGCTCGGAATACTCGTCCGCTTCGGAATCTAGAAGGCGGGCGATGTTGGTCGAAAAGCCCACGACCACCATGACCACCGATCCATCTTCGGCCGAGGCCAGCGCCTGCCGCAGTACGCTAACGGCCTCGGGGGCGTCGGTGCCACTTTTCAAATCATGGGAGAAACGGGGCTGGCCATCGTCGGTGGAGTGAACCGTCTCGCTGACAAAGCGGCTTTCCTTGGGCGTCTTCCCGTCGCGCACGACTCCGATCGGAATATCGCCACGCCCGTAGAACGTATTCACCAAGTCGACGAAAGCTGCGCAGTCGGGATGATCTTTGGTGATGGTGACCGCCAAAAGCTCACACTCTTTGCGATCGCAAAGTGCGTGAATCACGCCCAACGCCAAGGCATCATCAATGTCGTTGCCAATGTCCGTATCGAAGATGATTGGCACAGGCTGCCCCGACTCTGCCCTTACACCTTCAACACGAACTTCGGTGGCCACCAAAAGCACGAGTAGCACCAAGCACAAGCAACGAATCGTTCCAATCCAAACACCCTGCATGCGAGTCGTCTCCCCAACGTGTGCATATCTGAACAATAGCCGATTGCTCCGAGCACACAGTATGTCTGCACATTGGCTCGGTCGCCAGCTTTTTGGAGCCAGATGAGCGAAAGATGGGAATCATCGCGTTTGCCGATCGCCAACGAGTTTGATCACGACGACCATGTCTGAAAAGTCAGGCATCAGGACGGCGATTCATTACAGACAGCGGCCATCAGTGATATCCCAGCGTGGAACGAAGGGGAAGCAGCGTATCTCGCCGTAACGGATCGATGGGATCTCCGTTCAGCCGCCGGACCGCCCTTACGCGACGGGCGCTGACTTGAGACTTCAACCCCTGATGCGAAATCGGCTTTGCCGTTTGTTCCTTGTCGAATCGCGATTGGACATTCTTGCCATGCGGAGGAGTCTTCGCAGCGTTGGTCTCGGCGCTCGTCCGAATGCTCGAGGATTTCACCTCGGGGCTGGTCTTGATCTCGAATGTTTCGATGACTTCTGTCTCCGGTTCGCCAGTCACTTCTGACTTCGGCGGAAGTTCTCCACGAACGACGTGGACATCTCGTGGGGCTTCGATGCCTACTCGGACCGACTGTCCCTTCACGCGAAGAATGGTGATGGTGATATTTTCGCCGACGCGAATTTTTTGTTGTGATTTTCTCGTGAGCACGAGCATGGTTTACTCCTTTACAACCGATGCACCCTGTGTACCGAACGAGACAATCAGGATGCACTGCGCGTGCCAAGACCGCGAAAAAAAGTCCTCCATTGCTTCAAGACGTTCGCCACAAAGAAGTTCCGATTTAGACGCTCACCCAAACCACAGATAGCTGGGTGTCGATCTGTACAGTGAGCTGGAAACTCTTACAAACCGCACAGATTGCTAGCACTTCAAAATCGACTAGCACAGAGCCCGAAGGCGACGTCGCAAACTGTCCCAGTCGTTCAAGTCGACGTGGGTTGCCTGACTTTCACCGCCAACAATCTCACGAGTCGCTACGTCGCTCGAGCTCATCGCGAAGTTCCGCGGCAAGCTCATACTTTTCGGCAGCCACGGCGTCAGCCAGGCGTTCATTCAACGTTCGCTCAACGCCGAATTCCTCTCGAAGCGAAGATTGAATCTCACGCAGGCGGCAAACCATTTCGTCGTCGTCGAAAGTCTCTTCGGCATCGAAGCTCACCAGGAAATCCCGCATCTTGTTCAGGCCAACGTTTACCGCTTCGATTGCCGCCTCGGCTCCCTCACGGTCAAGGGCCGCCATGGCCGCGCCCTGGGTGCGATGAAACAGAATGAACGGGCGAAATTGCTCGTGCGACAACGTCCATTGCTGATCGGGCGAACGATTGTGCACAAAGTCCATCAGCGCCAAGCTATGGTCGGCATCCTTGACGGCTCGCTCGAAATCTCGCAACGCCAGCCAGCAGATGCGGCGGTGATAATACTGCATGAACTCGCGATCGACCTCGGCGCATTGCTCTTCGGTCAACTCGAGATCGTCGCCCTGGTGAATGACGGTGCTGATGAGATGATCGAGGTAGGTCTCCGACCCCTCCGGGTGTGTACCGTCGGGCCGCCCATCGACCTCCATCTGGACCACCCCCATTTCAATCCGCATTTGAACGACGTTTCGCCCATCTCGGGCGCGCACCAGCCGAGCACTTACCGTCCCCGGCTCATAGGGCCAGTCGCGAAGAATGGCATCGATATGTGTTTTGCGTGCCACGTCGTTCTCCCGTAGCTCGGAATTCTGTATCGCTCAGTAACTCAATTATACCAGCTACTTCCTACCGGCAGAGGGCCTCGACCCCAAGGCCAGCCCTTGACACACGTTGCGCGCAGAAGTTTTTTCCGTCAAGTCTGATGGCCGTACGTAGAGAATTTCCCTGGTAGCTCTTCCTACTCGATCGGAAGACGTACCAAGCCCTTTTCAGCTTCCGGAACCGCAAATTGAACGGCGCCGGTACGCCCTTTGCTTGGCACGGCTGGACCGGATGTCACGAGAAACCTCCCAGGTGCGGTGCCGACAATTCCGTAACTGCAGTCGAAGTTGTACCGCCCCGTAACGGCGAACTCGTCGTCCGCGACGACAAGTTGTTGTGGCTTTCCGTAGCACCCAAACCACCAATGGCCATCCGCGTATTCGGCGGATTGAATGCCTAGAAGTGTGTAACCGCTGTCCACAACGTGCCGCCCTTTGAATTGAAATTCAGGATCGTATTCGTAGACATAGTTTTCGTCGTACCCTTCTGGCAGCCCGCCAACAACGATGAACTTCCCCTGATGATGGGCAATACCGCCTGCGCCGAACTCAACTTCCTGCACCTCATGTTTGGAGAGGAATTCCAGGTCGTCTGCCCCATAGACATACACCCATGAATCGGCCTTTCCCTGGGGGTTGTTGAATTCCCCCAGATTCACCGCCACATAGATCTTGCCGTCCACGTAGGTCAGATCGCCGTGATGATTTGCAACGTCGATTGCCTTGAGGAGTTTGCCGTCTGCATCAGATTTCACCAGCTTTGTGGTAAACGACCAGAAGATATTCCCTTCTCCATCGATCGCGATGCCTTGCAGGTGGCCTGAGTAATAGCCCTCGCATTGTGTCGGCTTATAGACGCTCGGTTCGTCGGCAACCACGGAAGTAGCTAGAAGCCCCGAAAGAATTGCCGCACCAAAAAAACGAAGAGGTGAATCCATCTATAGCCGTCCATTACCCAAGAGAGACCAAGAAACACGTGCCGAGTGACGGAAAGTGTCACTTGCCCAGTGTAGTCACCGATAGGCTGTGATGCATCGTGAGAATCGCGACTGCTGGAAGAGACGTTGCTGGAAAAGACACCTGCTGGCCGGGGCTTAGACCGTGCCTGGGGCGAGCGTCTTGGGCGCAACGTCGGCCGCTTTGTAGACCGTTCGCACCGAGTCAAAGCCCATTCGCTGGTACAAACGAATTGCACCGACATTCTGAGCGGTTACTTCTAGAAAAGCCCGCTTCAATCCCACGCATCGAAACCCTTCCAGGGCAGCCATCAGAAGCGACGTTCCAATTCCGCGACCTCGGTGCATGGGCGTGATGCCCAAATTCTGAATCGCCCCGATCCGCGTTCGATCGTAGATGCCCTGGACGGTACCGCAGTACTCCACGGTCTCTCCGGGTCCGGTGGAATGTGCCACCAACCAGGTCGCCTCCGGAAGGAAGCCATCTTTTCGGGCAATCTCCTGCATCAATCGCTGGCAACCCTGGAGGTCACCAAGACAAGGGAACACGTGGGCGTCAATTTCGCTGCGGAAACTTTCGTACTTCGTCTCCGCGTGTACCTCCAGAAGCGACGGGTGCCATGGCACCAGACAGTACTCGGCAGGCATCGGCTGGCGCGCAAGCTTTGTGCCCGCCAGATCGATCTCCATCCGAAATCGCTTGAAGTATTTCAGCCCCATCGCGGCCAACCTTTTCGCGAAGTAGAGTCAGAAACGCCTCGAATCGACAATCACCCAGCTAGATGAGTCGAATCGTGTTCAGTAAATACTTTATCGCACGATCCGATCGATGGTCAAATCAACCCCCAAAGGGCTGAATCGAGGCAGAAGGCTACATCGGCAAACGAATGCCCTGGTCCACCCCATTTCAGCAAGCGTCGACATATCCGGCACAGGACGCATTCGGCTCCTCACCGGTCCTCATCGGTATCTTGTCCGCTTGCCGAACGAGGCACTCCGAGGCCGCATTCCCGCTACCGGCGGACTTTGCGCTTTTTCGTGCCTGCACGCTTCGGGCCACTTTTGCCAATCAGATTTCGCAGCGTCCGCAGATTGATGACGTCCAGCGGCTCGCCGTTTTCCTCCCCCTTGGGCGTCTCCAGATACATGGGGATCTTCCGAAATCGACGGTCGTTCATCAGGTGCCGGAAGGGCTCGATCCCCAAACAGCCGCGCCCAATGTGCTCGTGACGGTCGACCCGGGAACCCAATTCGCGTTTGCTGTCGTTCAGGTGAAAGGCTTTGATCTTTTCGAGCCCGAAGGTCTGTTTCATTCCCCGGATAGTGGCCAGGTATTCAGCCCTGGTTTCCATGGGGTATCCCGCGGCAAAGATGTGGCAGGTATCGACGCAAACTCCAACCCGATCCGGATCCTTGAGAAAATCCAGGATGCTAGCCAAGTGCTCGAATTTCCAACCCAGGTTGCTTCCTTGTCCTGCCGTGGTTTCCAGCAAGCACTGTGCAGACACCCCCCGGCACTGGCGGTGGACCTCGTTGAGCCCCTTGGCAATACGGCGGAGCCCCTTCGCCTCGCTGCTAGTGGTGTACGCCCCCGGGTGAGCCACCACGTAGGGAATGCCTAACTGATCGGCTCGCTGCAGTTCAACAACAAATGCATCCACGCTGCGCTTCCACAGTTCATCCTCCGGCGAGGCCAGATTGATGAGGTAGGAATCGTGCGAGATGGGATGCGCGATGCCCCGCTCCTGGAGAGCCGATTTGAACTTCGAGGCCTCCTCCTCAGAGATCGGCTTGGCACGCCATTGATTGTTGTTCTTCGTGAAAAGCTGCACGCAATCGCAGCCGCAAGAGTCCGCGATATCGACGGCCTTATAGTAGCCGCCTGCGATTGACATATGAGCACCCAAAATAGCCATTTCGACAGCCTAGCCACCCCCAGGTGGCATTGCCAAGGGGGCAAAGTACACGGAAGTTCGTGAATACTTCGAGGACTATGCGTTTGGCAGCTAAACTGCTTGCTTCGATGGACGGCAACCAGCTAGAATCGGGGCAGCTTGGAATTTCGAGGTTGGCGTTTTGGGGACGATACCTACATGACCGGTGTCTGGTGGGTCATCGCGTTATTCGCATCGGTTGCAGCCGGAATTGCAGCCGTCGTATGGCGACCAACGGTTGTTTCATACCGCGAGTCGCGGTTCTCCCATGCGCGGCGCGAATTTCACAGACAACGTGAGCGCTTAGAGGCTCGCTTCCTTCAGTTGGCTGCCGCCTCAGGACGGGCGCCTCGATTGCGGTGGGAAGACTGCGAGTTCGCCGACGATGTGACTTATGCCCGAGACCGCCGTTCGCGAAAGCTCTGTGCGTTCGTGGCGGTGACGATCGCCTATGATTCGGCCGCCGATATGCTGGAGGATATGGGCTCGGTTACCAATCTGCGGGCAGCAACCGCGGTATTCCATTTCGATCGTGGACAATGGAACACCTACGGCCGCACGGTCTTCGATCTGAACCCCACCGAAGCTGTGACGCACTTCAAAGAGCATTTCGTCATGCTTGGGCAAGAGTTGGCCCATCGCTCATAGAACGTGTCTTCGAGCCAACTTCCTAAGCCACCCCAGACCTTTGGCTGGGTCAGCCCAGCGCTGCAGAATTCCGCTCGCTCAACTCGACTTCAGGATCTTTCGCAAAACGGCCTGTAGGATGCCACCATTGCGGTAGTAGTCCAGTTCCACGGGGGTATCGATGCGGACCGTGGCCTCGAACTCGATGGTCTTGCCTTCATCCGACTTGGCTTGAACCTTGAGTTTGCTTCTGGGAGTGAGCGAATCGTCCAGCCCATTGATAGTAAAGCTCTCTTCACCCGTCAGGCCCAGCGACTGCCATGTCTTTCCGGCGGGCAACTCCAGAGGAAGCACGCCCATCCCCACCAGATTGCTGCGGTGAATCCGCTCGTAGCTTGAGGCAATCACCGCTCGCACACCCAGCAAGTAGGTCCCCTTGGCGGCCCAGTCGCGACTGCTGCCCGTTCCATACTCGGCACCGGCCAACACCACCAGGGGCACGCCTTCTTCCTTGTACTTCATCGCCGCGTCGTAAACAGACATCTGCTCGCCATTGGGCAAGTGACGGGTGACTCCACCTTCGGTGCCCGGGGCCAGTTGATTACGAATGCGAATGTTGGCGAAGGTTCCACGTGTCATCACGCGGTCGTTTCCACGTCGCGAACCGAAGCTATTGAAGTCCCGTTGTTCGACACCATTGTCCATCAGAAAGCGGCCCGCAGGGCCATCCTTCGCAATGGCACCTGCCGGAGAAATGTGGTCGGTGGTGACTGAGTCGCCCAAAGCAATCAATACGCGAGCGTTCGTGATTGGTTGAACCTCATCCGGTTCACGCCTGATATCGACCAGGAAGGGAGGCTCTTGGATGTAGGTGCTCGATTCGTCCCAGGCGTACAGATCACTAGATGTGATCTCGATTGCGTTCCACTTCTCGTTCGAAGCGAAGACATTCGAGTAACGGGACGCAAACATTTCGGGTTTCACCGAGGCTTCAATGGCCGCGTCGACTTCTTCTTTCGTGGGCCAGATGTCTTTGAGATAAACATCTTTCCCATCGGTGTCCTGGCCCAGCGGCTCGGTCTTCAAATCGACATCGGTTGAACCGGCCAGAGCATAGGCCACAACCAGCGGCGGGCTGGCGAGGTAGTTCGCTTTGACGTGCGGGTTCACGCGACCTTCGAAGTTGCGATTTCCGCTCAGCACGGCCGAGGCCACGAGGTCGCCTGCGTTGATGGCGTTCGCAACCGGCTCGGGAACCGGTCCACTGTTGCCGATGCAGGTGGTGCACCCAAACCCAACGGTTTGGAACCCGAGTTGGTCCAGTGCGTCATCGAGCCCCGCACGTTCGAGATAGTCAGTCACCACCCGCGATCCAGGAGCGAGGCTTGTTTTGACATAGGGCTGAACCGAGAGACCATGTTCGACCGCGTGCTTGGCCAGAAGCCCGGCCCCGATCATCACCGACGGGTTGCTGGTATTCGTGCAACTGGTAATCGCGGCAATGACCACCGCGCCATGGCCAATGGTGGACGAATGGCCGTTCTGCTCGACCGTGGCGGTGCTATTCAATGCGTCGCCTTCCAGGGCAAAACCACGCTCGCTGATGGGAGCTGAGAGCGACTTCTCAAACTGTTGCTTCATCGCCGAAAGCGGAACCCGATCTTGTGGTCGTTTCGGCCCTGCCAGACTGCTTTCCACGGTTCCCATATCCAACGACAGGTTTTGGCTGTAGCGAGGAACTGCGTCGCCGGGCTTGTGGAACAAGCCTTGCTCCTTCGTGTAGCGTTCGACCAGGTTGACTTCGGCGTCGGTGCGTCCCGTGGTGTGAAGGTACTTGAGCGTCTCATCGTCGACAGGGAAGAAGCCCATGGTGGCTCCATACTCGGGCGCCATGTTGCTGATCGTGGCCCGATCTGCCAGACGCAACTGCGATAATCCGGAACCGTAGAACTCGACAAACTTGCCCACCACACCGTGGGCCCGCAGTGCCTCGGTTACCGTAAGCACGAGATCGGTGGCCGTGGTACCTGCAGGGAGTTCGCCGGTGAGTTCAAATCCGACGACCTCCGGCAGAAGCATATAAATCGGCTGGCCGAGCATCACGGCTTCGGCTTCGATCCCGCCGACGCCCCAACCCAAAACGCCCAGACCGTTGATCATCGTGGTGTGACTGTCGGTGCCCACCAGGGTATCGGGCACAGCGACCGGACCGACCTGATCCTCGCGAACGAAGACCCCCTTGGCCAGAAATTCGAGATTCACCTGATGCACGATTCCCACGGCAGGTGGTACGACCCGGAAGTTGTCGAATGCCTCCTGCCCCCAGCGGAGAAACTCGTAGCGCTCGCGGTTACGGGAGAATTCCAATTCGACGTTGAGTTCCAGGGCATCGTCCGATCCGAACTGATCGACTTGCACCGAGTGATCAATTACCAGATCGACCGGAATCAGAGGGTTGATCTTCTTGGCGTCTCCGCCCAGGCGTTTCATGGCGCCTCGCATGGCTGCCAAATCGACAACACAGGGCACTCCGGTGAAATCCTGTAGTACCACCCGGGCTGGCTTAAACGGAATCTCGATGGCTTCCAAATCCTTCGGCGTCCACGCCGCAACATTGCGAACGTCGTCTTCGGTAACTTCGTAGCCATCGCAGCTTCTCAGGGCGGCTTCCAGCAGCAAGCGAATGCAGTAGGGCAACTCGCCGACTTTGCAGAGTCCGCTTTCTTCGAGCTTCGACAGCCGGTAAATGCCAATTGGACCCGAATCGGTCTCGAATGTGTCACGCGCCTCGAATGGATCGGCTTTCCGACTTTCAGAGCTCATTGGTTGGTTCCCGTTATCCTTACACAAATGGTTGAATTTCTAGCGAATCTTGCAGTATCGCTCGTCGCAGGTCACCCGCCGCTTGTGGCCGCTGAATAATCCGTATCATCGCGATATCTGGCAGCAGTCAACCACGATGCTCGACCTTCATCGGGCCGCCCAAAACCAGATTCTCGTTGGCTTTGTCCCGCAGAACCGTTGCAAACGTTGTCGAATCGACCTCTTGTGCGAGTCTGGCTCACTGAGATTGACATGGCTAAGCAGGTCTAGACCGATTCTAGCGAATTCGCTTCTCCTTGTCTGGTCGCTGGGGGGCATCGAAACGGTCGAAGGTGCAGGAATCTTAGGGCTATGACTTTTTTGCCCCCCCCATCGCTAGGACCTAGAGTTTCGATGAGTGAATCCATATCGCAACCCTGGTCAACCATCAGGGGTGCGTCCGACAAGGAATCACGATTGAGACGTAGGCGGCGCTATTCACCGCCACAGACAAAATAAGTAAACGTGAACCAAGGTATCAGCCCTGTACCTCTTTAGTTCCGGCTCTCTGCGAAGGCGACTGAGTTCTCATGTCTGAATCCAACAACGACAATCTCCTAGCCCGCCTGTTCCGATCGAATAACGAATCTGATGATGCGTGGTCGGACATATCGACGACCGAACCAGAACACGACTCATCCACACAGTCGAACGAACCTCAGGCAGATGAGCTGGCTTCCGTGGAGGGTGAAGATGCCTCGGCCACGGCAACGATAGAACCTTCGCCGGACATCACCTCGATGTCGACGCCGAATGCCCCCGACCTGGAGCAGTTGCTCACGCGTATTTCGAATGCAACCGGTGACCGCAGCATCGTTCGAAATCAAGAACCACTCGAAGCCGAACAGCAGCCGGAACTCGATGACGAGGAACAACTGGCAGGCGAGTGGTACCCGAGAG
The DNA here is from genome assembly GCA_965227275.1 of Pirellulales bacterium. GTDB lineage: Bacteria > Planctomycetota > Planctomycetia > Pirellulales > JAEUIK01 > CAZNXE01. The sequence continues at coordinate 6,090,883 of CBDDFU010000001.1, forward strand.
AACCGTCGACGTTCGCCGAGGCAAAGCTCTCGGAAAGTGAAGTCGAATCGCTGCTGCTGAAATGCCTAATGGCACGGGGTGCCTTGACTGGGCGGGTACTCGCCTCGCAGGTACAACTTCCGTTCAAGATGCTCGAAGAGCTCCTTCGAGATATGAAGGCCAGTCAATTCGTTGTCTATCGCGGCTCGGCTGCGATGAACGATTATGAATACGACTTGACCGATCTGGGTCGCGAACGGGCACACCGGATGTGGGACCACTGTACCTACTTCGGTGCCGCTCCTGTCGCCATCGAAGAATACGTGGACAGTGTCGCGGCTCAGTCGCTTACCGAACAACACCCCACTTCGGAAGATCTGAGACGAGCCTTCCACGATCTGCTGCTTAACCAGCGAATGTTCTCTCGCCTGGGTCCTGCCATCAATTCGGGCCGAGGGCTTTTCCTATACGGGGCCCCGGGCAACGGAAAGACGAGTATCGCCGAGCGTGTTACGCTGGCTTTTGGTCAGACGATTTGGGTACCGCGAGCTCTCGGAATCGATGGTGAGATCATTCGGGTTTACGACCCAATCAATCACGAAGAAGTTCCATTGTGCGAGCATTCCGGCCTGCTCGAGAAGCGTCGCATAGACAAACGCTGGATTCGCATTCGCCGCCCGACGATCGTCGTGGGTGGTGAATTGACGATGGCCAGCCTTGAAGTGGCCCACAGTGCAGCGACCGGCATCAGCGAAGCCCCACTGCAACTCAAGAGCAACTGCGGCACGTTGGTGATCGACGACTTTGGCCGACAACGGATGACCACCGACGAACTACTCAACCGGTGGATTGTGCCACTGGAAAAGCGTTACGACTTCTTGAACCTGGCCAACGGCAAGAAGGTGCAGGTGCCGTTCGATCAACTGATTGTCTTCTCGACGAACCTGGAACCGAAAGACCTGGTCGACGACGCGTTTCTACGCCGTATCCCTTACAAGATCGATGTCGCCGACCCCAGCGAGGAAGAGTTCCGCGAACTGTTCAAGATCATGTGCCCCCAACTGGGGTTTGAGTACTCGGACGCGAACATCGACTACTTGCTCGAAACACACTACCGGTCCACTCAACGACCTCTGAGGTGTTGTCACCCTCGAGATTTGCTGCTGCAGATCAAGAACCACTGCAAGTACTCGGGCGGGAAACAAGAACTGAGCCCGGAGAACTTCGACTTTGCGGTCGAGAACTACTTCGCCGTGATGTAGACCAGGCTACCTTCAGCAGCTATTGATGCGAGCGTTCCAAGCCAAAATCCAGCTTGAGCTGCTCGTCATCTTCGTTCGGGTTGAGCTCTTGGAAGAGCAGGCTCGGCTGAATGTCCTGATTGTGCTGGTACTTGCTGGCGTACTCGCTGATCTTGCCTTTGATCTCATGATAGAAAATCTGGCAGATGGGCACCCCCGCATAGATCCTTACGGGCTGCACGGCAAACATTTCCAGGGTCCAATACCCTTCGAACCCGACGTCGCCGAAGCCGGCCGTTACATGCACGAATAGCCCCAGACGGCCAACGGAAGAGCGACCTTCGATCTGCGGGACAAGATTGCGGGTTTCTGTCCGCTCAATCGTCCGGGCCAGATAGAGTTGATTGGGGCTGAGCACCAAGCCTTCATCGGGAATCTCTAGTCGCCGCACGCGATTCGCCCGTTTCATGTCCAGTACAACCTCTTCGTACACCATCAACTCGTGGTGCAAACACAGGTTGTAGCTGTTGGGGTTGATGCGAGACTCGTCGAAAGGATCGATGACGATGTCTTCACCCATCCTGCTTAGAATTTCGTGCCCGGAAAGAATCATGGCTGCAATCCCTTGTTGGTTGAGCTAGCCGGATCTTCAGATATCGTGCGGCGGCACGCTGGTACGGATTTCCCGATATCGAAGATTCCGTGGCTAGTCATCGACGGTTGGCTCCATCTTGGTGCCAGGGTGGTTTATTACTCCGCAGACGCAACGCCTAATTTAGGGCAAAACTTCCTCATCGAACACGTTTGACATTGAGGTTTTCTGGCCATGCACACGTTTCTGCCATGCTGAATCATGCGGTGACTGAAGACAACCCATTCTTTCCTGGGAAGAACGGCCATCAGGTCGCGTTCCACAATTTCGGCCGACTTGCTCTCGGCGAGGCCCAATCTGCGGCTAATCCGCCCGACGTGGGTATCGACCACAACGCCCGACGCAATGCCGAAGGCGGTGCCCAAGACCACGTTGGCGGTCTTTCTACCGACCCCGGAAAGTTCCACCAGTGCGTTCAAATCCTCCGGCACGACTCCGCCGTATTTCTCTACCATCGCTTCACAGCATGCCTGAATATTCTTGGCTTTATTGCGAAAGAAACCGGTGCTCTGAATCGCTCGTTCGAGATCCTTTAGAGGCGCCTTGGCGAAGTGGGCGGCCGTGGGGTATTTGCGAAACAGTGCTGGTGTAACCTTGTTCACCCGCTCGTCCGTGCACTGGGCCGACAGAATCGTGGCAATTAACAACTCCAGGGGTGAGTCGTAGTTCAACGAACAATGTGCGTCCGGATAATCAGCCCGTAGCCGGCGGACGACTTTCGCGGCGAATCGCTTCGTTTCGGCGGTCGCAACCATCCAGGGCTGTTACTATTGGGTATCAAGCAGGGCGGATGAGGAATTGATGCTCGGAATTCTCAGTCGTGCCATCATGCATGTCAAGCGGCCGGAACTTGGGCACCCTTTTGTCTACGGGCACTCTTTAGGCCGTGTCCATGTTGGAATCCGGATAGGAGGCGATTGCCCAGCAACCCGCCTTCTAGAACCTTGCAATCGACTGAATTGCGGCCGATGCTAGTCTTCTGAGTGGCTGATATTCCAGAATCTCGGGTCAGCGTGCTTGGGCTAAGATTCCGCGTTTCAAGGACTCTACTTCATGAAGAGCTTTCCTCTACCGTATCTGGCTAAGTCCTCCGCCCTGCCGCTATTGATCCTGGTGGTACTGTTCAGTCAATCGCTAACCAGCGGTCAGGACGCACCAGGATTCGCAAGACAGCCCACATTAATTGAATACGACATAGACTCCTCGTGGCCTCAGCGACCAGAGCACGTTTCCGGTGCGGGATGGGTCTCCGGGTTGGCGATCGATGCGGAAAACCAAGTTTGGCTGTTTCGTAAGGGTCCCGATCCCATTCAGGTCTATACGACCGAAGGGCAATTTATACGCACTTGGGGAAAGGACCAGTTCATCGACCCTCACCAGTTGCGAATTGACCACGAGGGGAACGTCTGGGTGGCCGACTTCGGGCAGCACATCGTGCAGAAGTACACGCCCCAAGGCGAACTTCTACTGACATTGGGAACACGTGGCGAAAGCGGTGCGGACGAAACACATTTCTACCGCCCTACCGATATGGCAGTGGCGCCGAGCGGCGATATCTTTGTGACGGATGGGTACGGGAACCGTCGGGTCGTACATTTCGACAAGTACGGCAACTTCATCAAAGCCTGGGGGGAATACGGCAGTGAGCCTGGTCAATTCGTACTCCCTCACGCGATTGCGATGGATTCCAAAGGGCTGCTCTATGTGGCCGACCGCAACAGCGGGCGGATTCAGGTTTTCGACCAAGAGGGAAGGTTCATCGATCAATGGGCCGGCATTATCATGCCCTGGGGGCTCTCGATAAACGCCAACGACGAGATCTGGATTTGTGGTTCCTCACCGCATTGGTGGTACCGCCACGGCAAGTATCCAGAGTACAAAGACCAGGTCTTCATGAGGTTTTCGACCGATGGAAGGGTGCGGCAAACCTGGGCCATCCCCTTGGCCGAGAAAGACAACGTGAAGCCCGGAGAAGCCATCGGGGTTCACTGCATTGCCCAGGACGAAGAGGGCAACTTGTTTGTGGGTGATATTTACGGAGAGCTTGCGCAAAAGTTTGTCCCCGTCTTTGATCGGTCAGACGACCAAAGTGTGACCGAGTAAAGCTCGGCGCAACCCGGTCAATTGTATTGATGGTGGGCACGAGGTCTGCCAGATTAGCTGACAACCACTGCCTTCTACATGACGTGGCCCGTTCAGAACTGACCCATGAGCATGACCGGCGTTCCTGTACTTGTCCCCATATTTACGTCGGTGGCGATCGCACTGGCGGTGGTTGGCGTGGGGATATTGGTCCGTTTGGTTGACGCCGATTGGTACTATCGCCGCTTCGTAGGACCTGCGACCCCGGGAACGTTGGGGGCGATTCGAATGCTGGTTTGCAGCATTGCGCTAATTAGCACCCTGTGGGAAGACCTCCCCAGTTCGGCAGCAATTCCCTTTGAATTCGCAACCCCGATGGGGGTGATGATTGTAATCACCAATGGACCGCTGGCCGCGACTACAGTTCCGTTGATGCGCAATCCGGCTGTGTTGGAGTTTCTCCAAGGATTCACCGCGCTATTTCTTGTTTTTGGGATCATCGGGCTCTGGACGCGTTTCAGTATCCCGGTGGCCGCCATCGGCTATCTCTTCATGGGCGGAATCTTACGGCAGTACTGTTGGTTGTTTCACACGTGCCTTGTCCCGATCTACATCCTGATACTATTCTCATTCCTCCCGTGCGGTGACGGGTGGTCCATCGACAGGCTAAGACGCGTTGCTGCTGGCAAACCCGTACCACCACCCGATGTGAAGCAGGCCATCTATGGCTGGGGACGATATCTGTGCTGGCTCATGGTCGCGCTGTATTACATGGCCGCCGGACTCAGCAAGCTGAGTAAGTGTGGTATCGCGTGGTGCGACGCCACGAATTTTCGCTCGTACATCTACGCCGACACATTGAACCCCATGCAGTTCAGCTTCAGCACGGGGCTTCTGATACGCTATGTCCCCGATTGGATCGTCTCGTTGATGGCAGCCTGCGGGATGTTCGGCGAGATCCTCTTCGGGCTCGTGTTGTTTTCCGTGATTGCACGGTACTTATTGCCGATCGCCATGTTGTTGATGCATGTCGGAATACTCTTCCTGCAAAATGTCCTCTTCTTCGACCTGATGCTCATCCAAGTGATTTTCTACGATCTTTCGGGATTGGCTCGATGGATTGGCCGGCAACTGAAGGCAGTCCGTGGAGAAATCGTCGTTCAGTTCGATGGCCGCCGCCCAGCGGCATTGCAAACCGCCGAGGTCGTGAGGCGATTCGATCTCTTTCGGCGATTGTCGTTCGAAGTCGTGCAATCCGATGATGCTGATGCAAGTTTTTCTCCACTCACGGTCAACCATGGCCAGCGTGTCTACTCCGGGAACGCATCGTTCCGCAAGCTCGCGCTTTCGCTCCCCATGGGCTGGCTTTTCTATCCGGTCATCCTGGTACCCGGGGGGCTGACCATCATATCCGCGTTTCTTAATCTGCCGCAGCCTGCCGATTACGCTCGAACCGCAGAGCCAAACGAAGGGGACCAGGAGAAGAAAGAAGCGGCCACCGAGGTGACGAAGAGAGCCAACTGGATCTTCGCCCCCCTCGCATGTGGGCTCGCGGCAATCTGGCTGGCCTGTTGGGCACAAAGGGTCGAGCAATACCCGATAACGGCCATGCAGATGTACACGAATCGAAACGAAAATGGGAAACTTCTCTATTTCAAATACCTGGCCATGTTCGAAAACGGCGACATCACCAGAGCCCCCATTGAAAGCTGCATCGGGGCCATGCGCGATAGCCGCTATCGAAGAGTTAGCGGAATCATCACCAGTGGCGAACGGCTCGACGTAGCTGCCGAGTTCTTCAAAAGCTGCGGTATTCGCTACAACACGACTGCGGAGCCTGGCGAACGAATCACCGGTTTCAAAGTTGAAGTTTGGGAATGGGACTACCACAAAAATCCCAAAAACCCTGAACTTGCCGTCCGGAAGAACAAAGTTGAATTTCATCTCCGTGCGCCGCACCAGAGCGACGAGGTCTCACTGCTCAAAACCCCAGCCACCGAAAGTCTGTCTCTATGACCTTTGTCCACGAGCAGCTTCGCGATGGCAGTTGGGTCCCCCCCTGGCTGCGATATCAAAATCAAGCACGTTACGAATGGGCGGCAACGTTTGGCAAAGGGCTGCGCGTCGCTGAAGTCGGCTGTGGCGGGGGGCACGGCACCGTACAACTTTCAGCCGCTGGCGCGACCCATGTCGATGGATTCGATCTCGATGCCGCGGCCATCGCCAACGCCCAAAGCACGTACGGAAACGACCGCCTGGCCTTTCACGTGGCCAACGCCGAAGGCATCCCTGTGGAAGACGAATCGTACGACCTGGTCGTCTCGCTGGAGACCATCGAGCATGTCGAGGACGACGAGGCCTACGTACGGGAAGTGGCCCGCATCGTGAAGTCCGGGGGTACGTTGATCTGCACGACCCCCAATCGCTTACTCACGAATCCCGGCAAGTCGATCGTCGACCAACCGTTCAACAAGCATCACATTCGCGAATACACGGTAGCCGAACTCCGAGAACGGCTGTCTCCTTGTTTTTCGAGCATCGAGATGCTGGGCCAGGCAACCTACGGCGCAGGCTATTCGCGAAGATTGAGGGCAGTCGGTCGAATGCTTCCCCCGTTGGCAGTAAAACTCCACCAGGCACGCAAGATGCTCGGCATCCCCTGGGAAAACATCGAACGGCATCGCCCCAACACGCTCATTCCCCAACGGGTTCCCGAAGTTCTGGTTGCGGTATGTCGCAAGTAGCACGGCATTTGGACGCAATCTTTCAATGTCTAAAGCCGTCACGGTCCGGCTCTTCCAGACCGTTTTCGCGATCTGGGTAAGATCCGCCCTCTCGGGTGCGTCTCACTAGTGTTCACCGCCTGGAACCAGTGAACTGCAAGACTTTTCGAGAAATCGCCCGTTCGAGGAGCTCCCCATGTTGGCCACAGTACGTCACACAATGTTCGCACTGTTCAGCACCCTTTCGTTGACCCCCGTCGCGATGGCAGAAAACCCGTTCCGCAGCTTCGGAGACAATACTGTCGAAGTGTTGCCCGAAGCCCAAACCCGCGAAGACGTGTTTGCCAGCCCGCGGTGGAGCGATGTGGTGAATTCGATGGACGAATGGATCTCCGTTCAATTGATTTACACCGAATCGCAAACGGCCGAATTGGTGCAAGGCATCAAAGACAAAGTCGATTCTCTCGACGTTGTGGAGCTCAAGGCGTTCCTGGTCGATACCGAAGAGCGTTTGGCCGTGCTTCTCAGCGACGATGCTGCCAAGGCGCGCCGTTACTTAAGTGTCGCCAGTCAGGAATACCGTCAGAAGCTTTTGGCTCGAAATGGGCAAATCCCGAATGTGTTCGCCGTTCCCGTGGCGCAGCTCCGCCAGGAGCTGGCAGGTTTTCAGCGGCAGCGATTGGCGGCCGCGACCGCCAACATCGAGTTCGCCGCTGCTCGTCAACAACGTGCAGACACAATCCGCGAAGACAACCTTACTCAGCAGCAGGCGATCAGAATCGCTCGTAGCGACGCCATCAGGTCTGCTCAGGTCGGCCGTACAAGTAGCCGAACACAAGCCACGCCTCGTGCGAGGCCCCAACGCACCCGGTCGCCCCAGTATGTCGTCAGCACCTTCGGCTCTCTCTTCCGGCTCCTCCCATAAGGCATAGCGAGAGAGCAAACATTGCATGCTGAAGCGAATCATTCCCCGGCTTCGTCCTGCCAAAGCTCGTAAACAGCGTATGTTTCATTTTGGAAGACGACGGGCAGATCCAAGTCATCGCTCGCTGTGGTGACTACATAGTTGGCCTGATACTCGCTCCCTAGGCTCTTGAGGCGATCCGCCCCCAACCAAGCAAGCGTCTCTTGTCCGAAGCGGGTGAATCGTTCTTCTAGGGGCAAACGCAATTTGCGCAGTCGCTCTTGCCACTCAAGGATGCTATCTGCGTCTTGAGGTAGATCTTTCCACGTGGCCACCTCCGCGCGGCCGGTGTGCCATTTGAACGTTTGGTTGTAGCGAGGGGTGATGAAAACGGCGTCTTGTGGTGTGTTTTGTTCGATCCACCGACAAATGTCACGCCAGTCGGAGACGTGGTACGCCCGTTCGCCACGAGGGATGCGTGCTTGAAGCCGCCAGGTACCTTCGTACTCCAAAAGATGAACCACGGCAGCAAGGCATAACCCGGCTATGAGAGAACGCCTGAGGATCGGTCGAGTTCGGGCAAGCGCCCTCACCGCGGGAAGCACTCCCAGGGCGACTCCCAACGGCAAGATCGCGTCGGTCGAACGAAACCAATAGAACCGCAGCAAGGACGCGCGGAGATTGCTATCGAAGCGCGTAACGAGATCGGCGGCCAATCCGCAGGCCGCAATCAATACCGCGCCCCACACAAAGCCCCGAAATCTCCGCCAGGCTTGCCGCTGCGGGGTCCACCAAGTGATGGCGATCCACACGACCAACAACAGTAGGTGACGGATAACATAAGTTGTTGCGAACGCCTCGGGTAACAAATGGTGACTCAGGCGGCGGTAGACATAGATCGCGTGTGCCGTGGCCCGGGTGGCTGAGTCGGCGTTCATGTCCATCATCAAGGCTGGCACGACACCGATTGCTCCCAGTATGCCACCACATGCCACACCCGAGGCAAGCGATCGCACGTCCGGTCGCGCGCGACCCGCAAGACCCCAACTCATCGCCAGACACACACCACCCCACAGCCCAACCAACGGGTGAATCGCGGTAGCCATGCCTGTCCACACGAGCGACCGATTCCAACGATCCCGCACCAGCGACGCGATCGCAAGGAACACGCAGGCGTACGCAAAGCCTTTGGCCTCGACCCCCTCGACGACCCATTCTCCGGCAAGCTGAAACCGTTCGTTCAACGCCACGTAGAGAACTGCCGTAAGGACGGAAATCCCGCGCCCCGGCAACAGCGCATTGCTCAGGCGTTGCCAACCCCAGGCGAGGCAAATCCACATGGCCACTCGCCCGATCCAGGCTGCCGTCTCCAACGACACGTACAGCGTGATCCAACCAAACAGGCTGTAAAACACCCAATGGGCGTCGGCAGATTCCAGAAACAAGTCGCCCGCGGCCCAATTAGGATTCCAGTAGTGTCTCGCTTTGCCCAGATAGTCCGGCTCATTCGGCTCAGGAGGACCACCAGGAACATGCAGGTAGAACACGAGCACAATCAGCGCGACTTCGAACGCGGTGTACCAGCGCGATTTGTGAGCGTTCTCGCTCAATTCTGGTTCTATGTGGCCAGACAAGGTATTGCAGGAGGGATTCTTGGAAAAAGTTCCGCCTAAGTTTTGAATACCGAGCCCAGCCTACTCCCCACAACCGCAGCTCGCCAGAGGCCCGAACAGACGTGATCTGCTGAAGATAGCTTGTCGGCAGACCCTTGCTAAAAGGGGAAACAAGCCCCTATATTCGAGCATCGAGTCGAGATCTCTCCAGGCAGTTCGACCGCTGCCATTGCGGTAACCCCATCGATTTCTTGTGAGGCAGGCCTGTGCCGAGTTCATCCCCCGGGCAAATGCTCCGCGATGCGGCCAAACGGGAAACCATTGCCGTTCCGGGGGCATTCAACGCACTCGTCGGACGCATGATCGAACAGATGGGCTTCCAGGCAGCCTATCTTTCCGGGGCGGCCTTCTCTGCCGCTTCGTTGGCCATCCCTGATATCGGGCTGTTCACGCTGAGCGAATTAAGCGAAGAAACGCGACGGCTGACTCGCCGAACGAATTTGCCCATTATCGTCGATGCGGACACGGGCTTTGGCGAACCGATCAATGTCGCACGAACGGTCGAAGAACTGGAAGCCGCCGGCGCGGCCGCCATCCAACTGGAAGATCAGCAGTTGCCCAAACGCTGCGGACATCTCTCGGGCAAGACACTGGTTTCTCCTGAGGAAATGATCGCCAAGATTCGTGCTGCGGCAGCCGGCCGCCATGATGAGAACATGGTGATTCTGGCCCGAACCGATGCCCGCGGAACCGATGGTCTCGATGCGGCGCTGGATCGAGCGAAACGTTACGTCGATGCGGGAGCAGACTGGGTCTTCCCCGAAGCCCTGAAGGACCGAGGCGAATTCGAACGGTTTGCCAAAGAAGTCCCGGTACCGCTCGTGGCGAACATGACCGAATTCGGTAAAAGCGCACTGCTCCCGCTTCGTGAACTGACGGAACTCGGTTACGCTGCCGCATTGTTCCCCGTCACGTTGCTTCGCCTGGCAATGAAGTCGATTGAAGATGCATTGGGAACCATTCGCGATCAAGGTACCCAATCGTCGCTGATCGATGACATGCAAACCCGTCAACAACTATACGATTTGCTCGGCTACACCGATTACGAAGCCAGTGACCGAGCATACTTCAGCGGAGAATAAAGCCCATGAGTGAGATGATCTATAGCCCCGGTTTGGAAGGCGTTGTCGCCGGCGAGACTGCCATCAGCACCATCGCCGGTGGGCTACAATACCGCGGGTATTCGATTGAAGACCTGGCCGAAAATGCCAGCTTCGAGGAAGTAGCCTACCTGCTGCTGCACGGCGCGTTGCCCAATACGACACAGTTGGCCGACTTCAATGGCCGGGTGTCCGAAGCGGCCAAGATCCCCGCGGCGTTGATCGACTTTCTTCGCGCAATTCCTGCCGACACTCCGATGATGGACGTGATGCGAACCGGGGCGAGCGCCGTGGCGCATTGGGACCCTGAGACTGCCGACAACAGCCACGATGCCAACCTACGAAAGTCGGAACGGCTGCTGGCTCAGTTCCCCGTGGTGATGGCGGCCCGTCACCGATTGCGACAAGGCTTGGAGCCCGTCGATGCGGACCCCAAGCGTGGGCTGGCCGACAATCTCCTGTGGATGCTCTCGGGCGAGGCCCCCTCGGAACGTTCGATTAAGGCCATGGACGCGTCGCTGATTCTCTACGCGGAACATGAGTACAACGCGTCGACGTTTACGGCACGGGTGATTTGCTCGACCACTTCCGATTTACACTCGTCGATTACCGGTGCCATCGGGGCGCTGAAGGGACCGCTTCACGGGGGAGCCAACGAGCGGGTGAAGGAAGTGCTCGAAGAAGTTGGCACCGCCGACAACGCGGAGAAGTGGGTTCGTGAGGCGCTGGCCAACAAGGTCCGCATTATGGGCTTCGGACATCGCGTGTATAAGACAGGCGACCCACGTGCTCGCTGGCTGAAGACGCTTTGCGGCGAGTTGGCCGAAGAGACCGGCAACACCGATATGGAGCAGATGGCCGAGACGATCGAGAACATCGTCACCGGCGAGAAGGGACTTCCGCCGAATCTCGATTGGCCCAGTGCCCGGCTGTACCACTACCTTGGCCTGCCGGTCGATCTTTACACGCCGCTGTTCGTGGTGAGTCGCGTTACCGGTTGGGCTGCCCACGTGATCGAGCAGTTGGATAACAACCGCCTGATCCGCCCTCGAGCCAACTACACGGGCGAGGTCGGGTTGCGTTGGGTACCCATCGACCAACGATCCTAATGCCGCGCGGGAATTGAAATCGAAGCCGCCGATCAAGCAGACGGTTCGGAGTCGGGTCGCTGCAGGATGCGCATGCCGTTTGCTATGACAAGCATGCTGGCGCCCACATCGGCAGCGACCGCCATCCACATGGTGGCCCAGCCCAGCCCCGCGGCGACCAGCACGATGAGCTTGATCCCAAGCGCCAAGGCAATGTTTTGCCGCAGCAAGCGGCGGCAGGTGCGCCCAAGCCGCACCAGTTCGACCAGGCGGCTCAATCGCGGAGTCATGATGACCACGTCGGCCGTTTCTAAAGCCGTGTCGCTGGCCTGAGACCCCAGCGCGATGCCAAGATCGGATCGCACGAGGGCCGGGGCGTCGTTCACCCCGTCGCCCACCATGGCGAGTGTGCGGTAGTTCGCGGCCATTTGTTCGACCAGATCCAACTTCTGGTCGGGCAGCAAATCGGCGCGCACCTCATCGATAGGAAGTTTCGCGGCCAACTCTTCGGCCACCGATTGACGATCGCCGGTAAGCATGACGAGGGGTCGCACGTGCAGCTCCTGCAAATGCTGCAAACTCTCGATCGCATCGTCACGAAGCGTGTCGGCCAGATAGATCACGCCAATCAACTGTTGTGTGGTGGCCACTAAAGCCAGCGTGTTACCGCCATCGATCTCAATCTCCGCAGTCGAAACTGCCGCGTGACAGTACTCGGCCATAAGGCGTTCGTTGCCAACGTAGTAGGTCTCCCCATCAATGCTGGCCCTGACTCCATAACCGCGCAGTGCTTCGAACTCGGATATCGACGGGAGCGTCAGGCCTTGTTCCGCTGCGCCCTCGACGATGGCCGTGGCCAGCGGATGTTCGCTCTGCTGCTCCAGTGCGGCCGCAATCTGGAGCACTTCTGCTTCACGATATCCGCCAACTGGCTCGACTCTTACGACTTTCGGCTGACCGTTGGTCAGCGTTCCTGTCTTGTCGATGGCCAAGGCATCGATCGAAGCGGCGTTTTCCAGATGTTCGCCACCTTTGATTAACATTCCCTCGCGGGTAGCCTGGCGAAGCCCGCAGACGATCGTGACTGGGGTGGAAATCACCAGGGCACATGGGCAGGCAATGACTAACAGCACCAACCCCCGTTGGAGCCACGTGGTCCATTCGGTAGCGATGCTTGAATGCAGCAGCCCCAGCTCCCCGGCCAAGGGGGGCACGATGGTCAGCAAGATGGCCAGCACGATCACCGCCGGCGTGTATCGACGCGCGAATCGATCGACGAACCGTTGCGTGGGCGAACGGTCGGTCTGGGCTAGTTCGACCAGTCGGGCAATGTGCGCCAAGGTGCTGTCGGCGGCCGGCTTCGTCGCGCGAACATGCACTGCCGCTTCGCCATTGAGAGTGCCGGCGAACACCTCATCGCCAGGAGACTTCTCCACGGGGATACTCTCCCCGGTGATGGGCGCCTGGTTGACCGAAGAGACACCTTGTTCGACAACCGCGTCCACGGGAAATCGTTCGCCAGGCTTTACCAGCACCTCGTCGCCGGTACTCAACTCCCCGGGATCGACATCAACCGTCCCATCCTTCAGCACGCGATGCGCAACCATGGGAGCCAACTCGACCAGGGTCCGCACGGCTCGACGCGCACGGTCGAGGCTGTAACTTTCCAACCACACCGAGACCCCAAAGAGAAACATGGCGGTCGCGGCTTCAGCGGTCTCTCCGATGGCCAATGCCCCGGTGGCGGCAATCGTCATCAATGCGTTCATGTCGAGCCACTTCAATCGCACGGCTCGCCACGCGGCGCGCACCACCGGCAGTGCAGAACACAACGTGGAGACGACAAGAAAGATATTCACCTTCGACCATGGCAAGCCGACGGCGAATGCAATGGCGGCCGCAACTAGCAGCACACCACCGGCGGCGGTTGTCCAGTGGCGATGGATTGCGCTGGTCGAGGGAGAACTGCTCTCCGCAGAGTCACCCTTCAGGCGGGCTGCAAAACCGATGTCTTGCAGATGAGTCGCGACATCACCCGCACTCACTTGGGCCGGGTCTAGCGAGATTCGCAGATCGCGATTCAGATAGTCGGGAGATATCGACTCGATGCCGGGCCGATCGCGCAATCCCTTTTCGATCAGGGCCAGCTCCTCGGAGCAATCGAGGTCGGGCACGTGATAAACGACGGATGTGAGGGAAGTTTGGGGCACGTTGTATGGATCGTTCCGTTTGGGAGCTAGTGAGACTGTTCCGCAATAATTGGCCAATCAAGACGAATTGGTTTCCGGCCGATCGTTAGGTGCCTAGGCGTTCCAATCAATTATAGGGCGGTATTTCCCCTTCCGGCAGACGAACTGTCCCTACGAACGCAAGGGGCCAGCCCCCCTGGCACGAAAACAGCGACTGGGGCAGAATTACGATACGCCTCACCGAGGTGTTAAGTTCGATTGATCCTGGGGAACGTAATGCGGACACACAGTACAACCATCCTCAGCGTCCGGCATCGAGGGCAGGTAGCCATTGGTGGAGACGGTCAGGTGACCCTGGGCTCCTCGATCATGAAGGCGGACGCCCGAAAGATTCGGCATCTGCTCGACGATCGCGTGATCACCGGATTTGCCGGCAGTTCGGCCGACGCTTTTGCCCTGCTGGAGCGCTTTGAATCGACGTTGAAGGATTACCCCAACAATGTACCCCGCGCGGCAACCGAACTGGCCAAACAATGGCGAACCGACCGGATGTTACGGCGGCTCGAAGCGTTACTGATTGTGGTCGACTCGCAGCACACGCTGCTACTAACCGGAAACGGCGATGTGATTCAGCCAACCGATGGCATCGTGGCGGTTGGCTCCGGCGGCGATTATGCCCTGGCCGCTGCTCGCGCCCTGGTCAAACACGCCGACCTAAGTGCCCGCGAAATTGTGCAAAAGTCGCTTGAGATTGCATCCGAGATCGACATCTATACCAATACCAATATCGTCGTGGAGGAACTTCCGTGCGCGACTTGACCCCCCGCGAGATTGTCACCGAGTTGGATCGTTTCATCGTCGGGCAAAACGATGCCAAGCGGGCCGTGGCGATCGCAATCCGCAATCGGTGGCGGCGTCAGCAGTTGCCGGCCGAGATGCGATCCGAAGTCGCTCCCAAGAACATCCTCATGATCGGCCCCACTGGTGTCGGAAAAACGGAGATTGCGCGACGGTTGGCCAGGCTGACCGACGCACCGTTCATCAAGATCGAGGCCACCAAATTCACCGAGGTGGGTTACTACGGTCGCGATGTGGAAACGATGATTCGCGATCTGGTCGAGAATGCCATCACGCTCATGCGGGAGAAGGAGCGGAAAAACGTTGAAGAGGCGGCCCGCGAGCGCGTCGAAGAACGATTGCTCGACTTGCTGGCTCCGGCCCCCATCAGCTACGACGCCTCGGCCAACAGTCCCGACTCTCCGGAACGCTATCAGCGAACGCGCGAGAAGATGAAAGCCATGCTGGCCTCCGGGGAACTGGACGACCGCAAGGTTGAATTGACCATCGAGCGCAAGTCTTCGCCCATGATGATTACCGGAATGGGAATGGAGCAGATGGACGTCGACCTGCAAGGCATGTTCGACAAGATCATGCCCAAGCAATCGACCACCAGCGAAATGAGTGTGACCGAGGCTCGCGGCGTGCTGTTCGACCAGGAGTGCGATGCCCTGATCAACGAAGAGAAGATCAACACGGGGGCCATCGATTTGGCCGAGAACCTGGGCATTATCTTCCTGGACGAAATCGACAAAGTGGCCACCTCGGACAGCAAGCAAGGCGCCGATGTCTCGCGTCAGGGCGTGCAGCGCGATTTGCTGCCCATTGTCGAGGGAACCACGGTGCAAACCAGGTACGGCTACGTGAAGACCGATCATATCCTATTCGTGGCGGCCGGAGCGTTCCATCGGGCAAACCCCAGCGAATTGATGCCTGAATTACAGGGCCGTTTTCCGATTCGGGTGGAACTGAACGACCTAACCAAAGAAGACTTCATGCGGATTCTGACCGAGCCGAAAGGCTCGCTCACCAAGCAGTACACTGCCTTGATGTCGACCGAAGGTGTGGAACTGGCCTTTACCGAGGACGCCGTCGATGCCTTGGCCGAGTATGCATTTCATGTGAATCAGTCGACGCAGAACATCGGCGCACGGCGGCTGTACACCATCATGGAGCGGCTGCTCGAAGAACTCAGCTTCGAGGCATCAGAGATGACGATGGGCCGAGTCGAGGTAAACGCAGGCTATGTTAAAGAGCGACTCGATGAGCTGAGCCAGGACGAAGACCTAAGCAAATTCATTCTGTAGGCAAGCAGCGAAGGACGCCCACTAGTCACTCTCTCCCAACCACTTTCTCAAGCGGCTGCGAGATTTCTTCGCCTCCGGCAAGTCGGTCACTAACAGCGGCATGTAGAAAGCCATGCTGGCGGCGGCCACCGTAGCAACCTCATCGGAAACGGGAGTCTGCTCGACCACTGGAGCCGTTGCTTCTTCTTCAGTTCCCGGGGCCGGGAGAATGATGGACGATTCGCTACTGCGGGTCGACTCGAAGACGGAATGCTTGTTGAACCCGGTATCCGACCTGGCTCCCACGGTCATATGCGGGGCAACGAGCGGTTCCAGATCGATATCGTAAGGGTCTGCGTTGGCGCTGGCCGTTCGCGAGCGATTCACCGAGGCATCCATCGTGCGAGCGAACGTGTCCTGACCGGGCGCCCAATGTTGGGCGGTGGCCCAATCGATTAGGCGATCGTCCCAGACGGCGGCCTTCGGGGTCTTGTCCTCTTCCTCCACCGCGGCTTCGCCCCGGGGCTCGTTCTCGTTGTTGCTTTCGTCGACTGGTTCCGTCGCTTCTGCTGGCACCACTCCCTCGGAATTACCGTCGGAGTTTTCTTCCTTCGGCTTTTCGCCGTCCGATTCTTCCTCACCGCCTTCTTCGCGCGGAGCACTCCGCCCGAGCCCCGTGTCGGCCCCGTAGGTGATGTTGTTGAACGGGCTTTCCGAGAAACCTTCCGCGGTTCTCTCCAGCAAGCCTTCCGTGCTGCTGGGAGTGGTGCTTGAAGAAGATGTACTGCGGAACAAGCCAACGAGCGATGCAAGGGCAGGATCGGTCTCCACCGACGGAACCAGCTCCGAGGGGGTGGGTCCGAATCGCGAGAAACCGGTGCCTAGGAAATTTCGAAATTCGACGCCGGTGACCTCAACTTCGACGCTAGCCGTCGCAGTAAGCCCCTCGGCAATGTCTTCCGTCACATGGACATCAAACCGATAGACGCCCGGAACAGTGTCTTGGGTGGTGGTAAACGTCACCTCACCGGTCAGCGGATCGATGCTGGCCTCCACCGGGGCATTATCCGACAGGCTATGGACCAACGGGTCCGCGGGAATGTCGGGATCGGAGGCAACAACCCCGAAGCTGATCCCAGACCCAAGGCTAACGGTTTGCTTCGCCACCGGGTCGATGACAGGGCTCTGGTTAGTCGAAGGGGTCAGTTCAACGGTGAACTGCATGGTGGTCGAAAGTCCGCCGGCGGTCGTTTCCGTGGCGCGAACGTCGAACTGAATCGTTTGCGGCAGCGTTTGCCGCGTTGTGGTCACCGTCACCTGGCCGGTCGTGCTGTCGATCGAAACGATTCCCGGCGTTCCGGGTTCCAAGCTGTACGAAAGCGGCACTTGCTCCGGATCGGGGTCCATGGCCTGGACACCAAACGTGAGGAGTTTGCCAACCTCGGTCGTATAGTCGGTTTGCTGATCGGGAAATACCGGTGGATCATTCGGCGGCGGAGTGATTTCGACAGTAAACACCTTGGTCGCGCTCAACGCGTCGTCACGGTCTTCCGTAACACGAACCACAATATCCAACGTCTGTGGCGGCGTCTGCCGTGTCGTGGTCACGGCAACTTCGCCAGTCGAGGGATCGATCGTTACAAGGTCGGGCGTGCCGGGCTCCAGGCTGAAAATCAACGGTACCGGCACCTCATCTGGGTCGATCGCCGTCACATCGAATGTCAGTGGAATGCTGGCTTGCGTTGTGAATGACATCGGCTGTTCAGGGAATTCAGGCACCAGATTCGGCGGATCGGTGATTTCGACCGAGAAGGTCTTGGTCGCCGAAAGCTGATCGTCGCTGACTTCCCTTACTAGAACAGTGATCTCAAACGATTGCGGAGGTGTCTGGCGAGTGGTCGTCACAGTGACCACCCCGGTATCTGGGTCGATGGTTACAAAATCGGGTGCGCCGGGTTCCACGCTAAAAACCAGGTCCGACGACTGGGGACTTGGATCCTCGGCGATTACGCCGAAGAAGAATGTTTCGCTTGCCTTGGCGCTGAATTCAGACAGTTGATCGGGAAACACCGGCGGCAAGTTTGGGGCTTCGGTAATTTCGACAGAGAACGACTTTGTTTCTGACAACGCATCCGCGCGGTCTTCCGTAACCCGCACGACAATCTCCAGGTCTTGCGGTGCAGTATCGCGAGTGGTCGCTACGGTCACCTCGCCTGTCGCCGGGTCGATACTGACGAAAGCAGGGGTGCCAGGCTCCAAACTGTATATAAGGGGTACGGGGACCTCATCCGGATCGATCGCCGTCACGTCGAACGTCAGCGGAATGCTGGCTTGCGTCGTGAACGACATCGGTTGTTCAGGGAACTCAGGCTGCAGGTTGGGCGGGGCGGTGATTTCTACCGTGAAAGTCTTCGTTGCAGAGAGTTCGTCTGAGCTGATCTCCGTAGCCCGTACGACGACATCGATGGTTTGAATTGGCGTCTGACGAGTGGTCGTTACGGTCACCCGTCCGGTGTCAGGGTCGATGGTTACGAAGTCGGGAGTGCCGGGCTCAAGACTGAAAACCAAGTCTGAATCCAAGGGTGCGGGATCTTCGGCAACAGCATCAAAGATCAGCAGTTCGCTGGCCTTGGTGCTGAACTGCATGGGTTGCTCAGGGAAGAATGGCGGAAGATTCGGAGGGTCAGTGATCTCAATCGAAAACGATTTGGTTTCTGTGAGCTCGTCCGCGCTGTCTTCGGTTACTCGAACGACGATCTGAACCGATTGTGGCGGAGTTTCTCGCGTCGTCGTGACGGTCACCTCGCCGGTCGCAGGATCGATACTTACGAAATCGGGAGCGCCCGGTTCGATGCTAAACACCAGCGGAACCGGCACTTCATCCGGATCGATAGCCGAAACCGTGAAAGCAAGCGGAACGCTCGCTTGTGTCGCAAACGACATCGGTTGCTCGGGAAACTCCGGCGGCAAGTTTGGCGGAGCGGTGATTTCCACTGAGAAGGTCTTCGTTGTAGTAGGGCCTTCGAGACCAACTTCCGTTACCCGAACGATGAAGTCGACCGATTGAACAGGAGTTTGACGAGTCGTGGTTACCGTCACCCGCCCGGTGTCCGGATCGATCGAGATAAAGTCGGGGGTTCCGGGCTCTAAACTGTACAGCAAGTCGACCGGTTGCGGATCTGGATCCACGGCAAGCACGTCGAAAATCAACGGTTCACTCGCCTTGGTACTGAACTGAGTCTGCTGATCGAGAAATACCGGTGGCAGATCATCCACAACATCAATGGTCACGGATGTTGTCGCACTAAGTGCATCCACCCCGGCTCCATCGCTTACCCGGATCGTCACCACCACATCTCCCAGCGGCTGATCGATCGGGGCATTGTAGGTGAAGCGCCCAGTACTTGGGTCAATCGATGCGCCGACGGGCGCCCCAGGATCCAGGCTGTAGATCAGCGTCTGAGTCGGGAGATCGTCGTCCGACGCAACCACATCGAATTCCAACGTCTCGCCCTGAAGTACGAACTGAGGAGCCACCGACTGAACGACCGGCGGTTGTGGGACTTCGGTGACTTCAATACTGAAGGTCACTTCATCGAATTCGCCTACAGTGTCTGTAACTCGAACCGTAACGCTGTAGTTGCCGGGCCCCTGGCCTTCGGTGGGAGTAAACGTAAATCGCCCCGTATTATCAACGGCCGCTCCGTCGGGCACAGCGCCAATGAACTGAAAGCTGAGAACGTCGCCGGGATCTGGGTCCTGAACAACAATCTGCAGATCCAACAGAGTTTCCTCAGCAACGGTCTGATCTGCCACCGGTTGAAGTACGGGAGGAGTGTTCACGACAATCGTGTACGGCTGATCGTTGGTGTTCCCGGCAATGTCGGTGACGCGAACCAGAACCTGTTGTTCAAAAACCTGATTCGCTGCAGGAGTCCATTGAATGAGCCCAGTGACGGGGTCGATTGTCATCCCTTCTGGATACGTGATCAGTACATGGTCCACCCCAGATTCACCATCACGATCGGTGCTCACATCGTACTGATAGAGTTGCCCGGGGATCGCGGTAGTGATGGGCTGGCTGTTGAAGACAACGGGCCGGGTGTCGATCGTGATGCTGATCGGATCGGTTTCGGCACCAAACAGATCGAATGGTGCAAATGCAGCCGTGACGCCTGTTAGCACATTGAATTGTCCTACGTACCTTGCCGTAATCTCGTAGGTACCATCTTCAAACAGATCATTCCCGGTAAGTTGAAAATCCAGGGAACCATCTGCCGCAGTAGTACCCTGCGAGATTAGCTCCCCGTCGGCAAGGAGCTGGATGTCGACGCCGATAAATTGGCCTTCGACTCGGAACTGCAGCGGAACCCCGCCAGTGTTATTGACATTCGTGATGCCGTCATCCGGCACGCCAGTATCGGAGACGAAGGACACCCCACCGTCCGGAGCGGGTGGATTGACAATGACCGGAATCACCTGGAAGTCTTCACCAGATCCATCCACGGCCTGCTCGACTTTGACGAGCACCGAAAACACACCGGCGGTACCGACGGGAGTGATCGTCACCTCGCCAGTGTCTTCGCCCACACTAACCTGCAAGGCTGGATTCTGGCTTAGACCCGCACGGGCATAATCGGTGGCCGACCCTTCGAAGAACTTGATCGCATCGCCTTCGATGTCGGTCGCCTCCAAAGTGAAGGAAACCGGAGTGTCAAAGTCCGTGAACACGGGTTCCGGATTGGGGTCGAAGAAAGGTTGGTCGTCCCACTCGCCAAAAACAAGTGAGAAGTCCTCGGCTACCTCGACCTGAATATTTTGCGTCGAAAACTCTCCGTTGGAATCGGTGAGTGTAAGGGTGAGATTCGCCGTTGTTCCCACCGGGACGTCGTTGGAAACGTATAACCGCAGCACACCATTCTCTTCGTCGACGAACACCTCCGCGTCAACGATGGTAACCGGGCTCACCGGAAAGCTAACTTCGGAGATCCCTGGATGCGGATTGACCGTGAGTTCAACATCATCGAAATTGATCGTCTCACCAAATGTTGTGACAGCAGCAAAAACCGTATGGTTGAAATCCAGAAACCTTGTGCTGTCCTCGTTGCCTTGGGTCAGAAAGGCCTGGGTATCGAACGTATCGTCGAAACTCTTCGCGGTTGACAGCAACCCGGCAGATGTATGGCGGCCATATTTGGAAAACTCGTCGTGAATTGGTGTGCCCGTGCCGCCGGTTCCGTTTCCATCTGGGTCGCCGAACTGAGCAGCGAAGCCATCGACCAGCCGATGAAATGTTAACCCGTTGTAAAAGTCACCGTCGACGAAATCAGCGAATCGCCCAGCCGTATTAGGGGCGATGTCTTCCAACAACTCCACTGTAAAGTCATCGGTAAAAGCCGGGTCATTGGGAAACCCAGCGGCCGATTCGTGGTTCAAAGTGAACCGAACGCTGCGATTGCCTTGTGGAATTGCTGCTTCGATGAGCGGATTGTCACTTGTTACCGAAAAGGTGATTCCATCGCCTTCGGGATCGAAGCCATTCAGGGGAAGATGCAGTGCCGTGCCGACCCGCAATGAAACCGCAGCGGTAAACGGGTTAAGCAACTGAGGCGCAGCAAGCACGCAGCGTGCCTCAAGTAGTTCGATGGGCGACACCTTTCCGTCCGTCTTCTTTTTTTGGGTGGTTGTCGACCGTGTCGAAGCGTTGCGTTGCAGTGAGGTGCTCAAGAGACGCCGATCCTAATTGCAAGTGGATGTCACGCGAGAAAGGTGTGCCCTGTCGCTCCGCAGTTGTTCCGTTCGGAGGGTACCCCAGCAACCGCATCCCAACGCCGCGCACTTCACGGCATTTGCTCACAACCCCGCGTCGATTTCTCGGATTGTGGACCCCTTGTTGCAGTCGCTCGATATCCCCTCAGTAAACCCTTAGATTGCCTTCCCGGCAAGCATAAAGGCGGCTTCTAGGTTGGGTTGAACCGGCTCTGAGGCTAGCGAGGGTTGTGAAAGCAGCAAATCCGCGAGGTTCGCTGTAAATTGCCCCTTTTCCCAGGGAATTTCTGAGGGTACAGGCCTCTCATTTCTAGGCCTGAAAGGCCCCCCGAAGACGGGAAAGCGTGTCGGAAAGCTCATCTCCCGCCGAGGTCACATCGAAACGCCTCGATGAACTGCCCATGACTTGTATTTCGATGTCGAGGTATTGCGCGGGCAGAGAACCGCGCACCCGGTCCGCCCATTCGATCAGCGTGATGGCCGGCGAGTCGAACAGCTCATCGGGCCCGAGATCAAGAAACTCCAATTCAGATTCCAACCGGTACGCATCAATGTGGTACAAGCGGCGGTCGCCCTGATACTCATGGATCAAGGTGAACGTGGGGCTCGTTACTGTTGCCGCAGGAATGCCACATGCGGTCGCGATGGCCTGAACCAAGCGTGTCTTTCCCGCCCCCAGAGTACCCCGGAGTGCGATCACGGTCCCGTCGGGAACCGATCGGGCCAATGCTTCGCCAAATCGATCAGTGTCCTGCTCATTCTCGGCTACATACTCAAATCGCGAATCAGTCATGATCTGGTACGGTGTTGAAACCCCTCGGGTAGTAACGGAGTTGTCGTACCTTCAGCGTCTCTCTGTAACATCTCGTGAGTCGACGTAATCTCACCAACGATTGTGGTTGGAATCGACAGAGGGTTGTCCTTGAGCAGGCGAGCCGCTTCATCTGCAGGAAGCGTAAGCAGTAGCTCAAAATCCTCGCCATCATGCAGGGCGTGCTGGATTGGGCTCAGATCCAGCTTGTCTGAAGTGGCAAGTTTCTGGGCTGCCGGTGAAATGGGCAACGCGTCCACATCGACGACCGCGCCGCACCCGCTCGCGGTGAGGAGCCGCGATAGGTCGATTGCCAAACCATCGGTGATGTCCATTCCCGCATGTAAGTCATATCGATCTCGCAATAGAATCGCTTCTTCGATGCGAGGATCGAAATCGAAATGCTTGCCTGCCAGGCTGCCACCGAGGCTACCGGTAACCACAATTGCATCGCCGGGTCGTGCGGAATCCCGCCGTAGCGATCCTCGAGGGTGGGGCGTACCCAGCAGCGTGAGACTTACCACCAGTGGCCCATCCCAAACATTGGTATCACCGCCGGCGATCGCCACATCGTAAGTCTCGGCCAGGGGAAGCAATCCCTGATACAGTTCGACGGCCAACTGATATCCACCCGCACGGGGAAGCGCCAGTGAAATCACCGCGGCAACCGGGCTGGCAGCCATCGCCGCCAGGTCACTCAGGTTGACGGCCAATAGTTTCCGGCCGATTCGTCGAGGCGTCGTCTCGGCCGAAATGAAATGGACCCCTTCGACCAACATGTCCGCGGTCACAACGGTCGCATTCGGGGCACCAAGGATCGCGCAGTCATCGCCCAGTTGGATCTCGCATAGTCTGTGCGCGGGTACCGATTGCCGGAGCCACGCGACGAATTCCAGTTCTGATTGCACTGCGCAAGAACCGCCGAAGTTGGGCTTGGGATGAAACTGCTGCTTTCGATTATGGAGCCCATCCACCCTGCTCTGCAATCACCGCACGTACTTCTTGAGGAGTGTCGAGTGGCCCAGCAAAATTCCTGGCTCCCGAGAGAAACGATGGCCATCCAGGAAGAGCTACTCGCGAGCATGCGGCTCGCAGACGAACCAAGAAGCCCATTCCAGGTTCAGATGGCAACGACCGAAGCACGGCAGGAAAGAAGTCCTTTACCTGAAAAAAATCGCGAACCGCGCTTGAACTGGTTCTACGAGGCGAAAACTAGTTTCGCATCCTCGTAGCTGTCTTGCGACTCGTCCCGTTGCGACCGCGCTCATTCGAGAGCGAAACGGTCATGTGACCGTACAGCGTTTCACGCCCTCTCAGAATGTAGAATTTCAACGGGTCGAGCGTCTCGAAGTCGGGTCGGTTCAGAACCCAGCTTACGTTGTCGAGCGTCACGGTTTCCCACACGTGCATCCCGACAAGTACATCGCCCTTGCGAATCCCTTGCCGAGAGGCGGGACTATTCGGCCGAACCTCGGACACGCTGAGACCGCCGCGATAGCCGGATCGATACTGACGGAACTCGTTCGATGACATGCTCGACAGTTGCATGCCGAGTGTGTTCCAAATGGGGTCGTCTCCTTCGGCTTGGTCAGCGGGAACGGCCTGCATCGTGAGGGGAATTTCGATGCGGTCACCGCCACGACGAACGGCTAGAGAGATCTCCTCACCTTCGTCGGCAGCCAACAGGGCCAGCTCAAGATCGAGCTGTCGACTGATCTCTTGGCCATCGACACTGACGATCACGTCGCCTTTTTTCAACGATGCCAGCGCGGCAGGGCTATCCTGTTCGCAGACTTTGACGGCCAGGCCTTCTTGCGATGGCAGTACTTCCTCAACACCGACAACGCCGTGCCAAGTGCTGTTGATGCGTCGGGTACTCATCAGTTCGGCTATTACTCGCATCGCTTTATCAACGGGGATGGCGAAGCCAATTCCTTGAGCTCCCGCACGAACGGCCACATTGATGCCGATCATGTCGCCGTCGATATTGAGCAACGGGCCACCCGAATTACCCGGGTTGATGCTGGCGTCGGTCTGCAGCAAGTCGTCGTACTGCTGTCCTTCGCCCACCTGCACGGTTCGCCGAAGTGCGCTGATGATTCCGCGAGTCACGGTGTGTTCGTATCCGTAGGCGTTCCCCACAGCGATCACTGTTTCGCCAGCCATGAGGTCGGACGATGTACCGATGGCAATCACCGGCAAGGCACGAGCAACATCGATTTTGATGATGGCCAAATCGGTAGAAGAATCGAACGAAATCAGTTGAGCGGTATGTTGTGCACCACTATCGAGTGTTACCTTGATTTCGTGAACGCCATCGACGACATGGTGATTCGTAACGATGTATCCACGTCGATCGATGACCACCCCAGTCCCCATGCCATTGACCCGGCGGTCTGCCTCCACGGCCTGGCCAACCTCGGCGGGCACGGTCTTTTCACCTCGGATATTGACGACCGAGGAGCGCGCGGATTGAACAGCGGTGACGATCGCGGTTTTTCGCAATTCCGACCCGCATAGCGGCACTGCTTGCGCAAGCACGATGCCGCACAAGATTACCAGGGAGCAGGCAGACGGAATGACAGACGAAGAGCGACGTTCAAACAAGGTCATCTTCACCAGCAGAGGCGCAGCGGAGGGAACTGAGGCGGGAGGCAACAATGTGCTCGACACCGCGCGGTGAAAATTGCGATGCCTGGCACACTTGCACGCTCAGTAGATCGGCCCGAGGTTGCCGACCTCGTTAGCTACGACTGAGTCAGCCGTCATAGAGTTCCCAAGTTGACCTCGCGGATAAGGTCAACCGATGGCTGCATGGTCGCTTAGAAAGAGTTTGCGGCCTGAATCTCAGACGCGCGGCGACCATACTCGCGAAAAGACGATATCAGACAGCAGCCACCTTGACGGCAATGCACCGTTAGCGTCTCGAAGTTCCCTAGTAATAGGGCGCCCGTCGCTGCGATGGATACATACGCCGCGGAGGTGCAGAAGGCTGTCGTGCACGAGTCCGTGGACGAGTCCAACGCACATTGCCACGAGAAGTGGATCGCGTGTCAACTCGAGGCGGCTCTTCCTCGAACCCCGCTGCTTGCAGTCGTGGACCTTGGTTATGGGACACATCCGGTTCAGGCAGCTCGTAGGTCGTATCCTCCGGCGGATCGATCCACATCTCGCTCTGTGGCTGAGGCGGAGCCATATGAGGCTGCTGATAGGGTTGTCTGGAACCTGAGCCCACTCCGGGACCAATCTCCTCAACAAAGGCCGCCTGTTGAACCTGTGGGTCGAATACCGGCCCGATTGGTAAGGCGTGGAATCTGGGATGCCGATAGGGCTGGGCCTTCCAAGTCGGACCTTTGGCGAACCCGAGGTGGCCGTGGTGGCCGCCGCCATGGCTCGAGCATCCGTGAGGTCCGCATGGACCCGGAACCGGCGGGGCGTGATTCAACTCGAGCCCCACATCGCCCCGCAGAATGATGCCTCGTTCGCAGCCTGATGCTAATACGAGCAATCCGAGTGCTGTCATGAACGACCAGGATTTTCGAAATCTCGTGGGCATCGCCACGTCCCCAAACTCTCGGTGCCAACACGCATGAAGCGAGCGTAATAGGTGTGTCAGAAGGGTTTGATCGGCAGAAAGTTGCAGGAAGATCAGGAATAATCGTCAGTCCTATCGCACTTTACCTATCCGTCGCAGCCCGATGACTCGATCGCGATTGACCCAGCTGCGGAGCAGATATAGGATTCTATCTCTAATCCTGAATTGAACTTAGGTCGACATCACTCCAATCCTGAGGGAGTAGGCATACGTGCAGCAGCCGGATCCACGGACCACTGAGCCTCGACAGCACAGCAAGCCATTGCTGGAGGTCGTCGATTTGAAGACCCACTTCCGCACGGATGAGGGGCTAGCTCGTGCCGTGGATGGAATCAGCTTCTCGCTCGATGCCGGACGCACCTTGGCCGTTGTCGGCGAAAGTGGCTGCGGAAAAACGGTCACGGCGCTAAGTATCCTCCGCCTGCTGCCCATGCCACCCGGTGAATTTGCCGGCGGCAAGATCCTGTTCGATGGGCGTGACCTGATCCAACTGTCGCCCAAAGAGTTGGTCGAAATTCGCGGCGGTGATGTGGCCATGATCTTTCAGGAGCCCGGCACCAGCTTGAACCCGGTTTTCACCATCGGAGATCAGATCACCGAAGCCATTTTGCTGCATCGCAAGATGTCCAATTCCGAAGCCCGGGCGGAAGTTCTACGGGTACTGAAAGAGGTTCGCATGAGCGAACCGGAGCGGCGGATCGATCAGTATCCACACGAGTTGTCCGGGGGCATGAAGCAGCGAGCCATGATCGCAATGGCCCTGTCGTGTAATCCCAGGCTGCTGATTGCCGACGAACCGACCACCGCCCTCGACGTGACGATTCAAGCCCGTATCCTCGATCTCCTGCGTTCCACTCAGGCCAAACACGGCATGGCGGTGCTGCTCATCACCCACGATTTGGGAGTAGTTGCCGAAATGGCAGACAACGTCGTTGTCATGTACGCCGGCCGAATCGTCGAACGGGCCAATGTGAAGGAATTGTTTTCCAAGCCGGCACACCCGTATACGCATGGGCTGTTTCGAAGTCTCCCGCGCGTCGACCACGAGTCCGAGGCGCTGGAAGCCATCGAAGGAAGCGTTCCGTTACCGACCAACTTCCCGACGGGTTGTCGCTTTAAGGACCGCTGTTTTGCCGCGACCGAGAAGTGCAACGAAGATCCCCCGTTTGTAGAGATCGCGGATGCTCACATGTCTGCCTGCTGGTTTGCCAAAGAAGTCGCAGAAGGGACCGTTCAATCGAAAAGTGAGTCCGCAACCAAGGGGGAGGAATCTTGAACGCTCAATCAACCGCCGAACCGGTCGAAGCAACCGCCTCCAACGGCACTCCCCTGCTTGAAGTGGAAGACCTGAAGAAGCACTTTCCGGTTCGGGGGGGTGTTCTTTCACGAGTTCAAGAGCTGGTGCGAGCCGTCGATGGGGTTAGCTTCAAACTCGAACGCGGGCGTACCCTGGGGCTCGTCGGTGAAAGCGGGTGTGGGAAGACCACGGTCGGCAGAACGCTCCTTCGACTCATTCCACCTACGTCCGGGAAAGTTACCTTCAAAGGCAAATCGGTATTTGATCTGCCTCGCGGCGAAATCCGCGGTTTGCGGCGCGACATGCAGATCATCTTTCAAGACCCCTATGCATCGCTCAATCCGCGCATGACCGTAGGTTCGATTATTGGCGAGCCCCTGCGAGTTCACGGGCTGGCCCGAGGGGCCAAACTCCGCGAGCGCGTGGGGCAACTCATCGAGCAAGTTGGTTTCTCTCGAGAAATCGGCAATCGCTACCCGCACGAATTCTCCGGTGGCCAACGTCAACGCATCGGGGTTGCTCGTGCGTTAGCGCTGGAGCCCGATCTGATTGTCTGCGACGAGCCGACCAGCGCCTTGGATGTTTCGATCCGGGCCCAGGTCATCAATCTGCTGGACGATTTGCAGCAGAACCATGACATTAGCTACCTGATGATTAGCCACGATCTGGCCGTGGTGCGGCATATCAGTCACGAAGTGGCGGTGATGTACTTGGGCAAAATTGTCGAACAGGCCCCCACCGAGACTCTATTTCGCCAGCCGCGACATCCGTACACGCGGGTTTTGCTTTCGGCCATTCCCGTCCCGGACCCTTCTCGCAGTCGCTCCCGGGTCGTCGCCCTGGACGACGAGATTCCCTCCCCCATCAACGTCCCAACCGGGTGTGCATTTCATCCGCGCTGCCCCCTTTATGAGCTGAAGAATAAGCCCCCTGAATGCCGTGAAGTTGTGCCGCAGTTGAGGACGATGGGTGACGATGCATCTGCCGTGGTGAGTTGCCATTTCGCCGAAGAAACCGACCAGCACCTCGCAAAACCGACTCTGGCTGGCGACGCCTGACACCTGACATCTGCCCTGCGTACTGGCACAGCACACTGCCGATTCGCATAAATTCCCTGCTGTTGCAGACGACAACTTTGCCGGGGAAGGCCTTCTAGGCACTGGCTTTGGGCGTGTCGAGTTGCTACCTTCAGGCCATACTTGGGCGGAAATGTCCACAGCCTGAATCGTCAATATCTTTCGGGCTGAGCACTTTGCATTGCGAGCGAGCTCCAAGGGGTGCCGCCCGAAGTCCAAGCAAACGTAATCTGCTCGGTCCAACTGCGCTCCGAGCCAGAAGCCAATCACCGTCGTTTGGGAGAACTTGAACGTGAACCGAGTGTTGCACCGAATCTTTGTCGCTGTCGTCGTATCGAGCTTTGCAGCAACAGCACTTGCGGACGAGACAAAACCCATTCTCGTCGTAGCGACGAAAGGCCATCAGAATCTAATCGAAGATCTGGAATACGTCGGCTCAACCTCCTCGTTCGACCCCGCGGAGGGAGAGAAAAAGGGTCGGCTGTTCGTCAACGTAACCGTCGGCGGCATGATCAGGAAGACCTTGGATCTGGAAGAGTTCGACATTCGCGAGATGCCGGGCATCGATGGTGAGCGGCCTTGGGGTTTCACCGTCTTGACGGACGAAGTCAACATCGTTCCTTTGGCCTTTCTGCCGGTTACCGATCTGGATGCGTTCCTGGAGTTTGTCAAGAAATACAACGGCGATCGTGTAAACGAAGCCGAGGACGGCCTCTATGAGATCAACCTGAC
Organism: Pirellulales bacterium; assembly: GCA_965227275.1. Classification (GTDB taxonomy): domain Bacteria; phylum Planctomycetota; class Planctomycetia; order Pirellulales; family JAEUIK01; genus CAZNXE01. The sequence goes on from CBDDFU010000001.1 coordinate 6,119,917, forward strand.
CGATACGGAAACCATGTTCCTCAAACTCGACGGAGACTGGGCTTTCATTGGACAGGGACCCCATAACCTGGAAACGCTTCCAAATCCTGATGAGGTCTTGGGAGACCTGCCATCGCAGCACGACGTAGGAATGCGTATCACCTTTGAGGAGTTTCCAGCATTCCTGCGAGACATGCTTCTCGACTCGTCTGACCGACTGGGCGATGTATTGCCCATCGATGGATTAGACAGCTTGCTGGGAATGCTTGGAGACGATCCTGGTGAGTCGCTTTCGATCCTGATGACACAAATCAAGGAAGCTACCTTCGGCATGTCGATCGATGCCGAAAAGCACACTACATCGTTCGAAGTGGAACTGATTCCCGTGGAAGGGAGCGGCGCGGCAAAAGAATTCGCCGCATTGAAGGAAGGAACGTCACGCTTCGGCGATCTCATTCAAGACGATTCGGCTGTCATGATGCATGTTACCGTCGACGAGATGACGCCCGGCATGATCGATCTGGCTAAGCAAACAGTGGAAGACTATCACGCTCAGGTCAGGACGATCATCGAGAACACCGACAAGACCGATCAGGATCGAGAGCGAGAGATATTTGGCGAGATTGTCGCCAGTTTCACCTCGATTCTCTCTGACACCATCGACACCGGTAAGGTCGATATGGCCATGAGAATGAGCGGAAATGCACCGAAGCTCAACATGGTTGGTGGCACCACGGTAGCAGACCCTGAGCCCGTCGATGCAATGATTAAACGCATTGCCGAACTGGCCGAAGGTGACCCGGGCATCGAATCCGTAACACTCAACGTTACCGAGCAAGATGGTGTCGCGATTCATGCATTTAAGTTTGCCAACCAAGCGGGAGAAAATGCCCCGGCGGGCCCCAGCATGATGCAAGCTCTTTTTGGAAACTCGATGGAAATGTATGTCGCGGTTAGCGAAGACGCATTCTTGTTCTCATGTGGTCCTGATGGACTAGAACAGCTCAAGGCGACGATTACCCCCTCTAAAAAAACGGTCCCCCCCATGGAGGTCGTGCTCGAATTCAAGACACTCTTCGATCTTGCTTCGGGTTCCGTGGGTGATAACCAACAAATGCAAATGATCATGACCGTAATGAAAATGCAGATGGCCACGGTTGATTCCCATACAAAACTGAGTGTTAATCCATCTTCCGACGGATTGGTGATCAAGGGTGAGGCCCAAGAAGGCATCATCAAGCTGGTCGCCGTGGTACTTCCACTGGTCCAAGATTTGGTTGTCGAGCAAATCAAATCCGCCGCCAGTAGCTCGGGATTACCCCTGATTAGCAACTAGATTTCTTCCTTGCAGGAAAACGTCTGATAATAGAAAAGACCCGCAGGTCCATTACGAACTGCCACGAAATCCGGTAGATGTCGTGTGGCAATGACCGAACACGTTCAACAAAGGGATCGAACCATGTCAAACTCGGTTTCCGAAGATGTTGTGATCGCTGAGATTAAAGACCAGGTCAAATGGATTTGGTTCAATCGGCCCGAGGTGCGCAACGCGCTAATTCCCTCCTCTGCAAACGCGGTCAGAGAACACATCGAGAAAGCCCCGGAAGAGGGCGCCCGTGTCATCGTTCTTAGCGGCAAGGGCGGAGCATTCTGCTCGGGGGCCGACCTGAAGGCGGGAAGTGTGGATGGCGAGTTCTCGGGCGTCCGCGACATCTTGACGAATTGTTATCACCCGCTCGTGCTGTCGATGACCGAGAGCCCACTGCCGGTGATTGCCGCTGTGGACGGTGCTTCGGCGGGTATCGGGTGCGATATCTCGTTGGCTGCCGACATGCGGCTGATCAGCAATCGTGCTTTCTTCGCGGAAATCTTCGTCAACATCGCCCTCATCCCTGATGGTGGTGGCACGTTCACCCTACCCCGGCTCGTGGGCCTGGGCCGCGCTTTGGAGATGGCGGCCACCGGTTGTCGCGTACAGGCAGAACAAGCACTTGCCTGGGGGTTGGCCAATCATGTGTATCCCGCGGAAACCTTCGAGCAACAGGCGCACGAATTCGCCGCTGCCCTGGCACAAAAGGCCCCGCTCTCCTTGGCTCGCAGCAAGCAGGCTATTCGACAAAGCATGAACGCGGGTAGCCTGAGAGAGGCTCTCGCCACCGAAGCCGACCTGCAGGAAGAGCTGTCTCAGACGAACGACTTCCCCGAAGGCGTGATGGCGTTTATCGAGAAGCGGCCGCCCAACTTTCAGGGCAACTAGCCCTCGCTCACTTGGACTTCGGGGCGCAAGCGGCATATCGGGCACCCACGTTACCATCGATCGGCATCAGGTGCCTCCCTGCGCAATTCTTCATCTAAGTCGTGCCTTCCGACCCACATCTTCGGTGCTATCCGTACGACTGGTTTCTTAGTGATGCCCAGTTTACTTCCCGACCGATGAAACGTACGAAGCGATGCCCTCGCAACGTGCTTATACGCGCATCCGTCGGAGTGCCTGAGATGTCGAGTCAACCAGAGAATCAGCCCTCGAAAGACAAATCAAAGCTGCCAAGCCTGCGGCCGGCCGACCATGCGAATATCATCGCGGAGAACCTCCGTCGAATCGACGCCGCATTGCCGCTGTTTCCCCTTACCGCGGATGGTGATTCATCGTCCTCTCGGCGAGGCGGCGCTTCGAACGCCCCCCGTGGGCCACATCAGCCGTCCAAACGATCGGCGGATGATACCGGCGGACGCTGACACAGCGGGCCAAAAGCATCTTCGTAAGCGGCAGACAGTCGAAAGACCGTAGCTTCATCGTGCCGCCGCCCCACGACTTGCAATCCCACGGGCATCTGCGTGTCGTCAAACCCCACCGGCAAACTGGCTGCCGGCTGCCAGGTCATGTTGAACGGCACGCAGAACGAAAGCCATCCCAGGGCACGAATCTTGTGACCCGCGATCTCTCGTGGACCAAGGATTCCGTTCTCCGGGGCAGTAATCCCGCAAACCGGGGTAAGCAAAGCATCGAACTCTTCAAACACCGGAGAGATCTTCTCCCAGTAACGTTCTCGGGCCCAGTGTGCTTCCATGAGGTCGGAAATCGTAAACCCAGCAGCTTTCTCGGGCAATCGTGACATTGATGGCGTAATCACTTCTTTCCACTCGTCGAGTCGCGCCCCCATTGCCGCCAGCGTCTCACAAAGCACGATCGTTTGCTGTGCTGAAGTCATATCAGGCAGATCCAAATCGAGCTGCTCAACCTCGCAGCCTAACTCGACGTAGCGATCCACCGATGCCTGACAGACTTCAAGGATGTCCGGTTCCACGGGGTTTGCGCCCAAGCCGGGAGACCAGGCCAACCGCAGGCCCTCGACTCCTTGATCGCAGGCCCGCTCGAAGGACGCTTGCGGCTTGGGTAGCGACCAGCGGTCCAGCGAGTGAGGCCCGGAGGTGACGTCCAGCATCCGGGCCGCATCACGAACGTGCCGCGTGATCGGCCCTTGATGTGCCAGCGACTCCCAACCTTGCGGCTGATGAATGTGAGGAACCCGACCGTGTTGTGGTTTGATCCCAAAGGCGCCACAAAAACTGGCCGGCACTCGGATCGACCCTCCCCCATCGCTGGCAGTCGCCAGGGGCGCGATACCGGAAACCACCGCCGACGCCGAACCACCGCTCGATCCACCGGTGTTGTGCTGGAGACTCCAAGGATTGCAGGCGTCGCCCAGCAATCGGCTGGACGCCAGGGGGATCAACCCAAACTCGGAAGTGTTCGTCTTTCCCAGCAGAATGCAACCGGCCTCTCGCAAGCGTTGGACAATCGGGTGATCGAACTCCGGAACAAAGTCGGCGTAGAGTTCCGACCCACACGTGGTTCGCACCCCCGCGGTGAAATGCAAATCCTTTACCACCAACGGCACGCCATGTAGCGGGCCCAAAGCGTCCCCGCGAAGTACGGCCGACTCTGCTTCTTTGGCCTGGCTGCGGGCCAACTCATCGGTCCGCGTGACCACGGCATTCAACCGTTGATTCAGCCGATCAAGCTGCTTCAGGGCCGCTTCGACTGATTCGACTGGAGAGATCTCCTTCGCTTGGATGCGGGAAGCCAGCTCGATGGCCGAAAGCCAACAAATTTCATCCGACATGAATGGTCCTGTTGATCGGTTCAGCTTGAATTCAGAGATTCGCGATTGCAGATCGTTCTAGCGGGCCGTAAACCCGCCGTCGACCATGAGGTTTTCCGCCGTGATGTAGGAGGCATCGTCCGAGGCGAGGAACAGAATTGCGGCGGCAATCTCTCGAGGGTCGGCCAAACGCCGTAGCATCGCATCACCTCCCCAACCCAGGGCGGTGTCGGCCTCCTCTCGCGAGATCCCCTCTTCGCGTGTGAGCTGTTCGACGATCGGAGTCCATACCGTTCCCGGGCAAACGGCGTTCACGCGAATCTTCCGCTCCGCCAAATCGAGGGCCATGCAGCGAGTCATCTCTGAGATCGCCGCCTTCGTGGCGTTGTAGGTCACAAACTCGGGTTGCGCGATGAAGCTGGAGATGGAACCAAGATTTACGATCGCCCCACCAGGTTTCCGACCCATCACCGGTACCACATGCTTGGTAACCAGCGCGGTACCGATCACGTTCGTTTCAAGCGACTGTCGCCATTGAGCCACCGTGGCATCGATACCCTCTAATACGAACACCGCGGCGTTATTCACGAGAATATTGATATGGCCGAATTCCTGATCCACCTTGAAGACCATCTGCCGGACACTTTCTTCGTCCGCAATGTCTGTTTCTTGAAAGAGTGCCTTTCCGCCAGTCGAATGAATCGACTCGACAACCTCGCTGCCGGCTTCGGCATCGATGTCGGCCACAACTACGGCGGCACCTTCTTCAGCAAACAATTCGCACGTGGCGCGACCGATTCCCGCGGCTCCCCCCGTGACAATTGCAACTTTGTCCATCAAGCGGCCCATCTGGCGAAGTCCTCAACCCTTTCTCGAAGTGAATGGAGGCACTTGCTTCCCGTTGTCTGGATCGTCGCAGACCACCCTCTGATGTCAAGCGAGACTTGTGCGGACCGTGCCGATTGAGCCGGTTACACCTCCCGTAAGACCTCGGCAAAATAAGGTAGAGTTCCATACGAGCTCGATGGAGCCAGCATGTCTGAAAAGGCACGGCTCGCACTCCATGGCTCGTAGCCTCTTCTCACGTAACTCGATTCAGAGCAACTCAAAGGCCAGGTCCATGTCGCACTGGATTCGCTCCACATTTCCTTACGCGTGCTGCGCACTGCTGTGTCTGTTCTCGGCTGGCTGCCAGGAAGAAGAACGCGTGTACCGCGGCAAAACCACCAGCGAGTGGGTCACGCAACTTCGCCAATTGGAACAACCGCAGACCGCCATCAAGTCGCTGCTGAAAATCGGCAACGAGGCCGCAGAACCGTTAGGCGACGCCCTGTACGATCGCAACGTTATCGTGCGGCGTCATGCGGCCAAAACGCTGCAACTGCTTGGACGAAGGGCCGAAGGGGCCGTCGACGATCTGGCCGACGCCCTGAGCGATAAAGATGAAATCGTCCGCACCAGGGCCGCAACCACGTTGGGATTGATCGGCCCAGGAGCGAAAGATGCCGCCGACGCCCTCCTCGATGCCTTGGAGGAAGAACGCGAGCGCACCAATTCCAAGGCTGAATACGCTATCGTGCGGGCAATCGGGCGGATTGGAGCCAAGCCGTATGGCGCAACGACTCAGCTTTACAAAACCTTGTCCGATGCCGATCCCCACACCGCCGACGCGGCCGCCGATTCACTGAATCGATTGCTTCCCCAGGTCGAACAAAAAGCCGGATCGAAGAAGTTGCCGCCTTTGCGAGGCGGAAATCCCCTTCGCCCTGCCAGAAACGACTTCAACCAGATCCACTACTAGATCGCTGCCCATTCAAGTATGAACCGTGCTAGTTGAATTCAAGCGATGTTTCGCTCGTGACATGGGGCCTCAATGCGCCGAGATCCATGAAGAAGGTATCTTTGACGCGTCCCGAGCTGAACAGCTTTTCGGCCTGATCATCCCAGTGGGGGCTGTCGCGATGGTCACTCTCTCCCAGCGGTAACACCATGTAAGAACGTGGGGGCTTGGTCAGCACGACGATTTGCGTGGAAGTTTGCCCACCCCGCCCCACGTATTGTTCGCCCCGTTTGCCAAAGCTGATGGCCCGAGGTGTGGCCATGCCCGTGGAGCGGAGTGTGCCGCCTCCCACCGGATAGGTCTTCTCGCTCCCATCACGCCCAACACGATACACATCGCCAAAGCGAACATTGATCCGACCGTGCTTCTCTCGGAGCGTCTTGGCAGCCGCTTGTAGCGCATCGATGATCGCCTTGTCTGCCAGATCCTGTGGCACATCTACGCGACTGGAGTACCCTTTCAGCGCTCGTTTGAACGCATGAAACGAAAGCGCACCGACCGATTCGGGGTCACTACGATGATTCCACCCTTGAATGTTGTTGTACAGAGTCTTGGTGTCGCCGGTCTTCAGGTCGGCCGCCGCGGATCCCCAGGCCTGGGAGATGCGTTTTTGCCAAGCCTCGGCCCCCAACACTTGCGAACAAAACGCCAGATCGATGGCTTCTTCAATCGTAAACGAATCGTTGGCGGCCAAGATCTCCAGGGCCATCTGCGCCCGTTGGTGGGCCGGGCCGGTATCGGCCTGATAGAGATAGGGCTTCTTGTAGTTCTCGGGCAGCAGCGTGCTTTCCTTCATCATGACCGCTGGAGAAATATTGCAATTTTGCATGTATCCTTGCGGCGGGTTGGTGATCTGCACCAGATCTTCAAAGGGATGAATTCCCGCCCAGTCGTTCGCCGAGTCGTGCCCGGGAATCGGATGATCGGTGGGATGCTGGTGGTTGCGAATGGGTACGCGTCCCGTGCGGACATAGAACATGTCGCCGTCCACGGTGCCGATCATGATGTTCTGAGGCATCAGTTGCCGCGTGTTGAGCGCGGCTTTCGCCTCATCCATGTTCTTCGACGTAAACACATTGAACAACTCGTCCATCAGCCCTAGTTCCCCAAAGTACGCCAGGGCCATGGTGTAGGCTTGCCCGTCCTTGCGAGCCACGACCGGTCCGTGATGGGTATAGTCGATTGAAATATTCTGCTCGCTGATACCATCTTCGGTTTTCACCCGAATCGTATCCTGCAGCGTGGTCATCTCACGCCAGTCGTCGTCGACACTGTACTGTTTTTCGTTCTCGGGATTGATCGTCTCCACATAAACGTCGGCCGTATCGGGACCCCCGGTGGTCATGGCCACGGAAAGGTACTCGTTGTGACCCAACCCCGGCATGGGAACCCCGAGAATGCACGCACCGGAGCAGGCAAAGCCGTCGGTGGGGGCGTACATGCGTTGCTCGTAAAAACGAAATTCGCCATACCAGCCCAGGTGAGGATCGATGCAGGCGATGACCGCTCCGTCTTGCGTGCGATCGCCTGAGATAAGCCACTCATTCGAACCGCGATACGCTACCGGGTCGGGCCGCACACCACCGCGGCTGAGGTCGCCGGCAGCCTGTCCCTCGGGCCAACCCCAAATGATGTAACGCGAGAGCATAACGGGATCGTAGTCGTGCAGTTCGGGCGCCCACGCGGGCACCTGATCGGGATGATCGGCCATGAATTTCTTCACGCCACGGATGTAGGCTTTGCACATGGCCTGGACTTTGGGATCGACTTCGCTGAATTTCTCGCGGGCCAGCCGCTCGTGCTGCCACATGCGTTGCCGATAGTCGTGGCGAAAGTAGTATTCCCCGAAGGCTTCGCACATGGTGCCGGCCGCTTTGCGATAGTTTTGCAGCAACTCTTCCAGGCGATCGGTGGCCTGGGCATACCCAATACCAAACGCTGCCCCTTCCAAGGTTTCGGCGTACACATGGGGAACACCGAACTCGTCGCGGTATACGGTCAACGACTCAGCAACGGCACACTGTTCCGGTTCGAAGAAGCAGAGTAACAGAGCCGCGGCAGCGGGAAACACAATTCTGGCGTAACACAGCACGACTTACACTCCACGAGTTCCCAAGAAACACCCACAACGAACTATGCCCCATCAGAACAGATTTACGGCGTAAGACAAGCGACAACGTGCACCGCTCGCTCGATGAGCAGGCGAGGCTGGCAACCCAGTCGCAGGCACTCACTGACGCCGCTCAGGCAAGCAAGGGTTCAACCACTTCGCCACCTACGTCGGTCAGGCGGAAGTCGCGGCCTTGCACGCGATACGTTAGCCGGCGGTGATCGATGCCCAACAGATGGAGCATCGTGGCATGGAGATCGTTGACGTGCACGATGTCTTGAATCGACGCGTACCCAAGTTCGTCGGTCGCGCCATGAGTGATGCCGCCTTGGATGCCTCCGCCAGCCAGCCACATCGAGAACCCTTTGATGTGATGATCGCGGCCCGGCTTGTTGCCTTTGTTGCTTTGCGACATCGGCGTCCGCCCGAATTCTCCGCCCCACACAATCAACGTGTCGTCAAGCATCCCCCGCTGTTTCAGGTCGTTGATCAACGCCGCGGTGGCTCGATCGACGTGCCCCGAGCATTCGTGCATGTACTGCACCAAATCGTTGTGATGATCCCATCCACGGTGATAAAGGTGAATGAATCGCACGCCCCGCTCAGCAAGCCGGCGGGCGAGCAGACAATTCGCGGCAAACGAACCGTCGGCCCCTTTCGTTCCGTATTGATCGAGCACCCACTGGGGTTCTTCAGAAAGATCCATCAGCCGTGGGACGCTGACCTGCATTTGAAACGCCAACTCGTACTGCTTGATGCGGGTTGCGATCTCGGGATCGTTCACCTTTGCGGCGGCCAGCTTGTTCAACGATTCGACGGTGCCCACCAGGTCGCTCTGCTGGCGACGACTCACTCCCGGAGGGTTGGCCACATAATGCACCGGATCGCCGTGAGAATGAAACGGTACGCCTTGATAGCGTCCGGGAAGAAAACCGCTATGCCACTGCCGAGAAGCAATCGGCTGCGGGTTGCGTCCTCCTTGCGAAGTGAGCACAACGAACCCTGGTAGTTCGTCGGTCTCGGAGCCCAACCCGTAGGTCAACCACGACCCCATGCTGGGGCGACCGGGGATGGTCGAACCGGTGTTCATGAACGTGTGTGCCGGATCGTGATTGATGGCCTCGGTGACCATCGAACGCACGATCGCGATATCGTCAGCAATCGATGCGATATGCGGTAGTGCTTCACTGATCTGCTGCCCCGACTCTCCATGGTGCCCGAACTTGAACATCGGGCCTAAACACGACAGTGCCTGTCCTTGCAGTTGAGCGATGGGCTGTCCCGCGGTGAACGACTCAGGCATGGGCTGGCCGTTCATCTTCTCCAAGGCAGGCTTGTAATCGAACGTTTCGAGATGCGAGGGTCCCCCGGACATGCAGAGAAAAATCACACGCTTCGCCCGGGGCGCAACGTGCAACGTGCTGATTGCCCCTTGAGAATCAACCGTGGATCTGGTCATTACCCCGTCTGCTTCCTCAGCGACGAGTTTGGGATCGAACAACGACGCCAAGGCCAACGACCCCATTCCCAACGACGCCTGCCCCAGAAAGGCACGTCGATGTTGAAGCGTTTGTTGAGAGGCGTTTTGCGACATATCTTCCACAACTGAGGAACTTACGACACTGGGGCGGTAGTCATCAGGGCCAGCACGCATTCTAACCTAAATTCGCTTCCTTGAGTTTGACGGCGAGCCTTACATCAACAACTTGGTCGGCACCGTTGGCTGGGGCACATAGGCAATGCGGCAGTTCGGGCCGTACTGCAATTCAGCTCGTTCGATAGCCTCTTCGACCGTTGATGTGGCTTGAAACCCGACGTGCTCCACGACCTCTGGAGACTCGGCCCCGGCGACCAGCACCTGCCCGATGTGTCTCATTCGCTTCAACGGGTGGGTGGCCAGGATGGCGTGAATGGGATGAAAGGCGTACTCATGACGGTACTTCTCAATCAGGGGTCCATCGGTGGCGAACTGTTCGGAGTAGCGGCGATCGATCTCGTACGCGTCGTGAGTCTGACTGAGAACCGTATCCCAAACGATCGGGTAGGGCGCGTGGTGAACGCGATCCCATTGGTCGGGACACGGCGTGACCATGATCACCGTACAACCTGGGGCACCCAACGCCTGCACCGTACCACCGAGATAGCCAAGCCCCGACGAGACGAGTGTCAGTAGAGGATTCATCGAGGCGCCAATTGCATACGGGCTCCAATTGGGAACCCCGTAGACCACGACGTCGTATTTTTCTTCGCTCAGATTTCGACGGGGCTGATAATGCCTGGCCAGCTCGTCGAGACAGGCTTGACGCGTATCCCATGTGCTGCCGGCAAACACCCTTGAAACCTGAAACGGATTGGCCGACAGTGTTTCGAGCTTGAACATCTTGCCCGGCACTTTTTCTTCCACCAGTCGTCCCATCGAATCGAGCACCGCGTGCATTCGATTTTCGTGAATCGACATCGACATCCCGTCGGGCGTGTGATGGTGTCGAATGGAACGGTAAGTCGAGAGCCCCACGCAGACCGACTTCCACCCCCCACAGAACCCCCGGTTGTATGCCGCATTGATGTAGATCGTAAGATCCGCCTCCACGGCGTGGCGGCTAAGCTCGACATCGTAACCCTCGGGCGTCCGCCCGAGATGTACAAGCTGGCTGGGGTCTTCGGCATCGTGACAGAAAAGTCGCGGACCAAACTCCTGCATTAGATCTTCTCCCAACATGGTGGCCAGTTCGTTGGGACGAAACTTGCGGTGCAAGGCATTGGCACAAATCAACGTCACATCACCTCGATCGACTCCCGAAGAGTCCAGACGCCTGAGTAGTTCTTCAACCGCCAGGCGTCGTATCGGTCCGAATGCCATCACCGTAGGGTCGTCGAATGCGATGACCACGCGGGAGCCGCGTTTGACCAGGTCTTCCACACGCGGTGAGCCCAATGGTTCATCCAATGCGCCTTTGATCTCCTCCTCCAAGTCGTCAATCACCGAAAATTGCGACTTGAATTCGCCCGTGAGGTAAACAGTTCGGTCGGGGAGTTCCGCCGTAATCGTTCCGTCGCCAAAAGGAATTTCAACATCAAGTGCCATGGTCAACTCCGCAGAGGTTGCCGGTACAGTTTTGCGGATTATAGGGCTAATGATGTTCCCACGGCAAAGCACGTCGAGGCTTGCTGTCCGCATCCCAATCCGATCCGTCAGAAACAACGTGTCGCGGCGTATCTTGCCGCGGCGCGGCACTCTAGAATCGGGGTTGATACGCAATCGTGCGTGCATTGAGTGCCGGCACCCCGATCTCATCGAACCTCCAGCTTCTTCGATTGATGCTTCACCTTCCACAGACTCAAGAACTTAAGGATGTGTCGAAGTGAGCAGTCGTGGCTGGAAGTACACACTCTGGTTGCTGCTTGCCGTGGCGATCATCCACCACGGGGTTTATGCCTGGAAGGTGGCCGTACTCAACCACGATAAGTCGGAAATGGTCGGCGCCGCCGTCTCGTTGTTGGAAGGCAATGGATACACGTATGTGGTTGCGAATCCCAACCAGCTTGCCAAGCCGATTCACACTCCGTTGATTGCACGACCGCCGGGGTATTCATCCCTGCTTGTACCGCTGGTGTGGGCAACCCGCGACATTTGGCTGTCGACGGTGCTTCTCGACATCGTGGCAACGGTCGTGTTTTACGTGGCCTGGTATTTCATCCTGAACGCTCTAGGGTCAGCACTTAGCAATCGGGCCAAATTACTGGTGTGGGTGATGTGGGCTCTGATTTGGAGCCCCTTGCTGTTGCAATCCTCGCCAGAGTTGGTGACGTTGGCCTGTTTCTCCGTCGCCATTGCGTTGGCCCTGAGTTTTGCACGTCAGCAGCGGCACCCGATCCGGTTTGGCATTCTCTCGGGGCTAATGATCGGAGTAGTCGGGGCATCGCGCCTGGCCTATTGGCCGCTGCTTCCGGTCGTACCGCTGGGGCTGCTCACAAGCTCCGGCCGGCGGATTTCTCAGCGGCTAATCGTCGGCATCGTGCTGCAGGTTCTCGTCGCTGCATTCATGCTCGCAGGTGTTCTGCTTTTTCAGAGAGCTTCAACGGGGCAGTTCTTGCACTTACCCGTCGTGCCCGGGGTGCAGCGAGGCTTTTTCCCAGAACAACTGGCCACGATCTACCCTTTTCCTACCAGCACGATCGGTGGTGATGTCGTCGTGAATCTAGTGAAGGAAGCCCTGGGGCTACCAGAGACGTTGGCCAACGTCGCGCTCTGGGTTATGTCGGCACTGATTCTGGCCGCTGCAACTTATGCCTGCGTTCGAAGTTTTCGCGGTTCGTCGGATGATCAAGCAAGGGCCGACAACGATACCGTCTCCCGCTGTTTCGGCGTCATGGCGCTGGCGACCGGGCTGTTGACATTGCTGATGCTGGCTTACATCTCGGTCTCTTTCCCGGTCACTGCCGCACTTCGCGAAGGACGACTGTGGATCTCGATTTCGCGGTTCTATGTTCCGATTCTGCCCTTTCTGTTGGTTTATCTGGCGATGGTCATATTTCCTACCGGGAATTGGCAAATTAGTAGAACGTTCAAGGCGCTACGTATTGCATGCCTTACGGTGCTGATACCCACGATTCTCCTGGCCGTGGTGTGCCGTGTGGAATTTTGGAACCTCACCTACCGGAACGGCCCGCCGGTCGCCTATGCCGACAACGAATCTCGGACGATCCTTTCGTCGATGCAGGATATCGCGAGGGCTAGGCCGGACATCACCACGACGCTGATTTATCCTGCCGAAGGGGCCGCTCAGAGCGGATCAGATGCGGTCGGAATCACCGACCGTGATGGCTTGCTGGCGAATTTAGGACGCATGACCGGGATCGGCACACTTGCCGCGAATTTCCTTCCGGTGCGGGGCCTCAACATTGCCGAGGACAGCGTGCTGTTGCTGTATTGCCCTCGCGAACCACACACCCGCGATGGCAAGTGGCTGGCCGAGCTTCGCGAACGTTTCGATGCGAAGAAGATCCCCGCCAACGATACGTTCGACTGGTATTCGGTCAAAGTGGATGAAGCGGTTCTCGACAAGCTTACGGACGTTGAGGCTTTCGGGCTGTTGGAAATCGCAGCCCGGGCTGCCAAGGACGATAAACTCGACGAGGCGATGAAGCACTATCAAGAGGCGCTGGCGTGGAACCCGTTTTTACTCGACACCCACATGGGGATCGGCAACGTGCAGATGCGGCAACAACGCTATGCCGAGGCAGAAGCTTCGTTTCGCAGGGCCGTAAGTCTTAAGGCCGACTATGCCGTAGCCTATAAACAGCTTGGCATGGCTTTGCTGGTACAGAAAAGGCCCGAGGAAGCTGCGGAAAACTTTCGCCTTGCCCTCATGCTCGATCCAGACGACGCCGAAGCACGACAAAGGCTAACCGAAGCCACGCAAGCGTCCTCGGCCGATGCCCCGTAATGGCGAAAGACCTCAATCCGTGGCTCGTGGTACCATAGACGTAGAGGCCGGCTCCGCTCCCGCATTACAGGCCCGTCGCTATTCGGCATGGCAAATTCGCAAGACCACTGAACCAGTTCCGAACCACCTATGCAGAACACTGAGCCGATGGTTCGAGAGCCTGTAGCGAGCCAGCGCCCGACGACTCACCCGGGTTCTAATCGCAACAAGCCCATGCTTCGTCGGGACATCGAGGTACTGGCTGTATTGGCAATCGTGGTGGCCGTTGCGTTCTCCGGGGTCTTGGGCCACCAGTTTCTGCTATACGACGACGATGTCTATGTCACCGGGAATCCCATCGTTCGCGATGGCTTCACCTGGCCTGGAATCAAGTGGTCGCTGGATGCAACCAGGGCAGCCAACTGGCATCCCCTTACCTGGATGTCTCACATGATCGATAGCGAGATCTACGGCTTGAATCCGCGGGGGCACCACTTCACGAATCTTGGTTTTCACGTCGCCAACACTTGCATACTCTTTGTATTGCTGCGTTGGACAACGGGCCGACTTTGGACCAGTGCCTTGGCGGCGGCACTGTTCGCTGTGCATCCGCTGCGTGTCGAATCGGTCGCTTGGGTTGCCGAACGCAAGGACCTGCTCAGCACGTTCTTTGGCCTACTAACCATAGCGGCCTATGTGTGGTATTGCCGGGGCTCGCAGGCTTGGTGGCGATATGCGTTGGCGATGGTCCTGTTTGCCCTCTCGCTGATGTCCAAGCCGATGTTGGTTACCCTGCCCTTTGTCCTTTTGCTGCTGGACTGGTGGCCGCTCAATCGACTTCGCGCGGGTGACTCAGAGCCAAGGTGGCCGCAAACGCTCCTAAGACTTTCCGTCGAGAAACTGCCTTTGCTGGCCTTGTCTGCAATCTCCTCCTACGTCACGCTTCGTGTTCAACGCAGCGGAGGCGCGGTCAGCCCGCTGGAGACGGTACCTGTCGGTGTGCGGATCGAAAATGCGATGGTTGCCTGCATGCAGTACCTCGAACGCACGCTTTGGCCAAATGATCTGAGTTTCGTGTACCCCCACTCGCTCACCGGGTTTCCGACCGCTGAAGTAGTAACCGCTGGCGCCGTGCTATTGATACTCTCGGCAACCGCCGTCGCTGTGGCTCGCCGGTTGCCCTATGTTCCGGTTGGCTGGTTTTGGTTCTTAGGCTCGCTGGTCCCGATACTTGGCCTGGTACAAGTGGGGCTGCAATCAACGGCCGACCGCTATACCTACTGGCCGCAGATCGGATTGGCGATTCTTCTATCGTGGGCGCTGGCCGAATTCGCAACACGTTTTCGAATCCCGCAGGTATTTCGTATCGCGTTTTGCGTGGCAGTGATTGGGTTCTTCTCGATCACAACGTGGCGACAGGTTGCCGTGTGGCACGACACGTTGGCACTGACCGACCACGCACTCGAAATCGATCCCGAGAACACGATCGCGATGACGGTTCGCGGCCAAACACTTTCCGCCGCCGGTCGCTACGATGAAGCAATCGCGATGTACGAGGCCGTGCTCGATACCCCCTCGCCCCTGGCCATGGCGCATGCCCCTGAAACCAGAACCCTGCTCGCAGCCGCGCTGCTCTCAACCGGCGAGATCGACCAGGCAGCCGACCTCGCGGCGCAATCCGTGGTTGAAAAACCTGCTTTAGCCATGTCCCGGCTCACGCTCGGCACGGCGCTGATGGAACAGCAACGTTTCGAAGAAGCTCGTGAAGAACTGGAGATTGCGCTACGGATCGACCCTTTGTCGGCCGCAGGTCATAGCAACTTGGCGAATGTGCTGCTTGAACTGGGCGACATCACGGGAGCCATCAGGCATGGCCGTCGATCCGTAAGGCTTTCCAGTGCCTTGGTGCCTGCACACTATACTTTAGGGAGAGCTTACGCCGCCAAGGGTGACTTCCCGTCTGCCGTAGCTCACTTGCAAGTTGGGCTACAGGAAGGCCCCCAATGGCCGCTCGTGGCCCGCGAACTGGCCTGGCTGCACGCGACGTGTGCAGCGCCCGAATACCGAGACACCAAAACCGCGATTCAATTGGCCACGGAGGCCGATCGACGTACCAGGCATCAAATCCCAAAGTTCCTCGACACGCTGGCGACGGCGTACGCCGCGGCGGAGCAGTGGCCGGCGGCCGTCGAAACCGAGGAATTGGCCATTCGCCTGGCAACCGAACAAGGAGAAACGAAGCTGCTTGCCGCAATGCGACAACGCCTGAACAATTTTCGCAACGAACTCGCCTGGATTGAACCGGTGCCCGTCAATAATTAAGCCTTAGCCCTCGACTCCAACCTCGACGAATCAGTGCAACCAACGCTCGAATCGCCGCCGACAGAAGACTTGATCGCCGACAAGCCGGCCATCACTTCCGCGCGCAGAACTCGCAAATCGGCTTGGCGTGCACGACTGCTTTGGGTGGGAGGCTTCCTCGGAGTGTGGTTGGCCATTTGCGTGTGGCGCAGCCCGATCGTTTTCGAGCCACCCTATTGGGACTCGGCCATGGGGTTGTTCGCCGAGGCGAACTTTCTTGCCGAAACCGATTTCGACTACGGCCGCTTGATGTACGAGGAAAAGCGGTTTCTCGAAGGCGGACCGGCCGTTTACGTCATCAGCATCATGCCCACACTCGTGGCGATTGTCATGAAGCTGGCCCCTTCGACCCAGGCAGTGTTCATCATCGGGCACCTATTCACATTTGCCTGCGCGGCGGCGGTGGCCGTGCTCACGTTTGGTTTGCTCTACCGCGATACGGGCCCCATCCCCGCCGGATTGATCGCGTTGGCGGTCCTCACAACGCCAATCTTCGCGGTGCAAATCGACATGCTGGGCATGGACCTGCCACTTGCGACCCTGGGGCTCGTCGTGGCCGGGTTCTTAACCAAACATCGGTATCTCGCCGCGGGCGTGGCAGCGACCCTTGCGTTTGCGGTCAAACTTAGCGGTGCCTTGCTGACTGTAGCGACCGCCTGTTTCTTTATGTTGCTGCTGGTCCTCGCTCGTTGGAAAGGTCCCGTACAAAGAAAACGACGCATGTGGATCGGGGCCGGTGTGGCCTTCTTTCTCATCGGCATCCAGATGCTATCGTCCAACTGGCGATCAAGCCTGCCCACGGACAAGGAAGGTGCTTGGGATTTCGCGAATGCCCAAGGTTGGCAGAGCTTGGCGCCGGTGCTTCAAGGTTGCCCCGAAGTGGTTGTCGTCACGCTGCTGACCGCGGTGTTATCCGTAGTGTCCGCCGTTGCGTGGGTAATCGTACGGTACCGCGAGGCGAAACAAGACTCTCAGAAGCCGCTTGGTTTCAGGGCGCTACAGGCGGCCATCGCGGAGCAGCCGCTTCCGGTATTCACCTGGACCGTTGTCTGTGGCATCTCCATCGCCTTGTTGTTGGTCTATACCATCCCACGCTATCTCATCCTTCCAATTCCGCTGGTATACGTGACTTGTGGGCTACTCCTCTTCTCCCAAAAGAAGTGGCGGCCCTTCGCAGGTGTTTTGGTTGCCGGGTTGATCGTCTTCAATGTCGCCAACAGCAGTGGACGTTTCCTGCCAGCGGTGGCTACCGACGGCACCGACAACGAATACGACCGGCGAACGGGCGCGTTACTCGAACGAAGCCGGGAGTACATCGACGACCACAACGACAACCTGCAAGTGATTGACCTCATCCAACGAGAGTACTCCGATCGGGTCATACTCGCTTGCAACCCGTTCACCTATTTGCTCTCGCTACCACGGCTTGGCTACGTCGAACAACCGCTGCAAGGTTTCTCGGCCAACCCGTTTTCGAGTGAACACTTTCCCACTGCCGAAGAGATCCTCGAAAACCCGCCCAGGAGCTTGCTGGTAATACGCCCCAAGAATCGATTCTTGTCAGTGGGTCCCACGATGATCCCTCCGCCACAAGACAAGTTCGACGAGGTGCTACTCGAACTCGGCGAGGACAAATCCCTCGTTGTGTACTTGCGGCGTTGGCCATATGACCTGACGCCTGAGGAGCTTCGTTGGCAGTACTTGCAGTGGCTATGGCCGGCGGAAGCAAAATTGAAATTGGCCCGGCAGAGCATAGCGGCCGGAAACATAGCCGCCGCCGAACGCGAGCTCCGCGAAGCCCTGGAAATCTCGCCAGAGTTCGTCGAGGCTCATCATGAACTGGGACTGCTCTATACCCGTCAGAAAGAATTCGCGAAGGCCGAGCATCAATTCCTCGAGGCCGTGCGCATCGATGATCAACGGGCCGATTCCTTGTATCGCCTGGGCATGGCGCAATGGCGGCTGGACAAGCAAAACGCAGCCATTGCCAACTTCAATCGAGCGATTGAGGCCGAAGGGGGATCCAATCCGGCCCAACTGCAACTTGCACGAATCGATTTACACCAGGGCCGATGGGCTAAAGCCGTGGCGCGTTTTCAGCATGTGCTCGATGCATCTCCCACTCGAAATCAGGCCATCTCGGCCACAAGCGGTCTGGCTCGCGTTCTGGCAACCGCGACCGATGAGGACGTTCGCAATCCTGCGGAAGCCATCCGCCTGGGCGAGGAAGCGTGTCAGACGACCAACTACGAAAACTCGGAATGCCTTGAAGCCTTGGCTCTCGCATACCAGGCGGCCGGACGAACCGAAGACGAGCGTCGAATTCGGGCCCTGCTGCCACAGGCCCTACGTAACTTGGGCGATCCCCGTTAAAACTTGAGTAACCATCCTCAAAAATTATCCTCGGCCACGTGTCTCGCCACGCTGACTAGCATCGAAAGCAATCGGAACCAACCGTATGTCGAATGTGGAAGGAAGGTTTACACGTCTCTGGGACGGACGCATCGGCCTACGAAAGTTTCAAGATAGCACCCCAGGTGGACATCGGCTGCTGGCGTTTCCCTATGCCGGAGGCCAGTCTTTGGCGTTTCGCTCGCTGGCGAATGAATTACCCGAGTATTGGGGCGTTTGGGCGATCGACCCTCCAGGCCACGGCTGGAGCGCCGGCCCTCCGCTGAACACAATCGAAGAGATGGTCGACGCCTATGTCGAACATCTTCCCAAAGATCTACTCACCGACACACTGCTGATGGGTCACAGTCTCGGCGGTTGTTTGGTATATGCTCTGGCTCAACGACTGAGAATGATGGGCATCGAACCGAAGGCCCTGATCCTTAGTGGCACGCGTCCACCCCATCGCAAAGAAGATTACGAATCGTTCCACTCCATGGATGACGAACGACTGTTGGAAGTGCTGATCCAGGTGGGCGGTATCCCTTCGGCATGGGCCGAGGACCCCGAGGTGTTCAATCATTTCAAACTGGCACTAAGGGCCGACTTTCACGCGTTCGAACATTTTGAAATCAGCGAACCGCTGGAAGGGATGAACGTGTTTGTTCTGGGTGGCCTGGAAGACATCGTCTGTCGCCCCGAGCATGTATTTGAATGGTCGCAGTTCTGCCCCGGCTGCCGCGTCGATTTTGTTAGCGGCGAACACATGTTCATCCAGACCAACGCCGCCATGGTCGCTCGTCGGGTACGCGGCTACATCGATGGCCTCTCAAACTCCCCCGCAGCAGGTACCGAGACATGAGCGACGCATCGAGTCTTTCGCCGCCTGTCGCGTTGCCCGCGGACGAAGCGCATATCCTGTACACACGCCAGGAGAATATTCGCGACCCGGAGCTGCTCAAGCGGTACGCGGACATGCTCTCGCCCGACGAACGAAAACAATGGCAGCGGTTTAAATTCGAGAAACACCGGCACACTTATCTGGTCGCGCACGCCTTGGTGCGCTGTGCACTGTCCCGCTACAGCGATATCGAGCCAGCGGCCTGGGAGTTCATGCGGAACAACTACGGGCGACCAGATGTTTCGCGACCCGTAGCATGGCGGCCCATTCGGTTCAATCTTTCTCACACCACCGGCATGGTCGCGGTGATTGTCGCGTGGGATCGCGAGGTGGGGGTCGACGTCGAGTGGATCGACCGCCCGAATCTTGGGCCTGGGATTGCCAACCGGTTTTTTTCACCGCAGGAAGTTCGCGACCTGAGGGCGCTGCCGGAAGAGACCCAGCAGAAGGCGTTCTTCAATTACTGGACACTGAAAGAGGCCTACATCAAGGCCCGCGGTATGGGGCTTTCGATCCCGTTGGATCAGTTTTCGTTCCGTTTGAGATCGGACGAGCCGATCGGGATCTCTTTCGCCCCCGAACTGGAAGACGACCCCAATTCCTGGTACTTCGAACGGCACACGCCGACTAACAGTCACACGCTATCGCTCGCGCTGAGAAGCCCGAATTGTGCAGCACTCAAAGTGAGCGTCCAAGAGACCACGCCATAGTGCTAAATTGAGGGGCCGTTCCATGGCCGGCGTGCAAGTCTACGATTTCTGCAGTGGCAGCAAATCGGGGAACAGGTCGTGAACCTGATTGCGATCTAGGATTTCCTTGATGCGGTCTTCGCGCTCGTCCATATCGACCATCTTGGTCTCGAAAATGACCAACAGCAGGTCCATTACTTCTTTCATCTGCTCGTCGGTCGGGCGCTTGTCATCCAGCTCGTCCCACAGCTTGCGGATCTTCTGGGCAGGCTCAATCACGCCTTTGTCGTAGGCATCATTGTCGAAGTTCTTGTTGGGCGTACAGGCAATGGCTTTCATTACCGATCCCAGAAACGTTGGCGTATAGTCAGCCACCAGATGTAACCCCCGGTACCAATTTTCGACCCCGAAACGGCCGTTGCCGCCGGGCTCAACCTTAGAAAACGGTCGTCATCTCCTGCTGAGGCGACGCCCACACGACCGTTCTATACGCCCTAGTATAGCTGGCCATTAGAGGCCCGCTAGACAACCAAGTCGCGAGGATCTCGTAAGAACGGGCCAATCGTTCATCGAGCTAGCCCGGAGATCCCGTACAATCGATACCTCCGGAAAAACGCCACGCAAGCGAGCACTCAGCGTTCGCCGCCGGTGCAGCTACAATACGATGAATGCCTCCAAGAGCTCCTCTCGTGGCAGTAGACTCGTAACGCTTGTCTCTTCAGCTCCCATCCTTCATGTAGCCCTCTTATGAACCTGCTCGCCCTGCTGTTGCAAGCCTCGAGAGCCATTGCCATCAGCGCCGTGGTTCTGGGGGTCATCAGCGGGGCCACCGCCGCGGCGCTCATCGCCGTGGTGAGTACGGCACTGGTCGACTCGAGCTGGTCGCTCGGCACGCTGGCCGTCGCATTTGTTCTGTTGGCTGCCGCCGCGGCGATCACACGGTTGGGGTCTCAGATACTACTGCTTCGGTTGGCACACGACGCCATCTTCACCATGCGGATGCGGCTCAGTCGACAGATTCTGGCCACGCCCTTGGCCACCATCCAGAGGATTGGCGGTGCCAGCATGTTGGCCACGCTGACTGATGATGTCGCGGCGGTGACCGATGCCGTGATGGGAATTGCATTTCTACTGATCAACGGTGTGACGATTGTGGGTTGTCTGGCTTACCTGGCCTGGCTCTCTCCTCTGACATTCGTGGTGGTCGTGGCCTTGATGTTCGTGGGAATGGTTACGTTCCAACTCCTGCAGCGCCGCGCCGTGGCTCGACTGCAACAGGCGCGGAATCGTCAAGATGCACTGATGAGTCACTTTCGAGCACTAGACGACGGGGCCAAAGAACTAAAGCTGAATCAGCAACGTCGCCAGAGTTTTCTCAATGACATGCTCTCCCCCACGGCAGAAGCGTTTCGACGGGAAATGGTTCGGGGTATGGGGGCCTACATTCTCGGGGGAACTTGGGCCCAACTGTTACTGCTGATTTTGATCGGGGCTTTGGTCTTTGGCTGGCCCCGCGACAACGATCAATCCCTGGGGCTACTAACCAGCTATGCCTTGACGCTGCTGTATATGTTGCGACCCATGGACTTCGTCTTGCAAATGCTTCCGCACCTGGGACGAGCCTCCGTGGCCATGGAGAAGATTGAAAGCCTGGGCCTGGAACTGGAAGCGGCCAACGAAATACCACGCGACGTAGATCGAAGCGAAATCAACCGTTGGAATCGAATTGAATTGCGGGGCATCCAGCGGGGCTATGCCAGCGAGACGCTGGACGATCGCTTTGTGTTGGGCCCCTTGGACCTGATGCTGACTCCTGGCGAAATCGTGTTCATCACCGGGGGAAACGGCAGTGGCAAATCGACTCTGGTCAATGTGCTGGTCGGGCTGTACGAACCGGAACAGGGCGAGATCCTGCTGGACGGCCAGACGATCGACACCCAGAACCTGCAGTGGTACCGCGAACATTTTGCCGTCGTCTTCTCGGATTACTTTCTGTTCGACCGCCTGCTAGAGAACCACTTGGAAGATCGCTTCGAGCGCGTCCAAGGCTATCTCTCGCGTTTACACCTCGACAAGAAAGTGAAGATCGTCGGCGACCAACTGCAAAGCGATGGCCTCTCTCAGGGGCAACGCCGACGCCTTGCCCTGCTAATATCCTACTTGGATGACCGACCGATTTACGTCTTCGACGAATGGGCAGCCGACCAGGACCCGACCTTCAAGAAGGTCTTCTACGAGGAGCTGGTCCCCGAGTTGCGCGACGCCGGTAAGTGCGTCGTCGTCATCAGCCACGACGATCGCTACTATCACATGGCCGATCACCTCGTGAAGCTCGATGGCGGCAAGATTGCTCACACCGTCTCGCCCGAAGAAGAACCCCAGCGATAGAGTGCGGCGCTAAACAAGGCAGGCAGACTCAGCCGATTGCAACTAGCCTTCGTCGGACGATGTCCCGGTGGAAGCCGAGACGGCATCCTCCGAATCGGGCTTGGGTTGCCCGTTGGTTTGGGCATGCAGGCGAGCCGTGGAAGGCCCGATCAGCTTTGCGATATCCCCATCGTCGAGCATTTCCTTCTCTTCCAATGCAGCCGCCATGCTGTCCAGTTTGCCGCGATGCTCTTCCAGCATCGAACGAGCTTTATCGGCCGCCGCATGAAGAATTCGGGCAACCTCTTCGTCGATCACCTGCGCGGTGTGTTCGCTGAACTCACGCGGCTCGGCCATTTCTTTGCCAAGAAACGGGTTTTCGTCACTCGTGCGGTATGCAACCGGACCAACGCGATCGCTCATTCCCCAGTGTGTGACCATCTTCCGTGCCATTTGCGTTGCACGCATCAGGTCGTTTTCGGCCCCGGCGCTGTATTCGTCGAACACCAACTTTTCAGCGGCTCGCCCACCCATGATGAAGGTGAGCTGAGCATGGAGTTCGGTTTCCCCGATGTTTAGCCGATCCTCTTCTGGAAGGAGTTGCGTAACGCCGAGCGCCCTTCCGCGGGGAATGATGGTCACTTTGTGCACCGGATCGGCCCCCGGAACCAGCCAGGCCAACAGGGCGTGCCCGGCCTCGTGATAGGCGGTCATGCGTTTCTCTTTGCCTGTGAGGACCTCTTCACGGGCGGCCCCCATCAAGATCTTGTCGCGAGCGACGTCGAAGTCGTCCATATCGACTTTGTCTTTGCCCTCGCGGGTGGCCAACAAGGCGGCTTCGTTCACCAGGTTCCGCAGATCAGCCCCCGTGAGCCCCACCGTGCCCTTGGCCAGACGCTCAAAATCCACATCATCGACCAAGGGAACATCTTGCGTGTGCACCTTCAGAATCGCCTGGCGTGCCTTCACATTGGGGCGATCGACCGTTACATGACGATCGAAACGCCCTGGACGCAGCAACGCGGGATCCAATACATCGGGTCGATTCGTGGCGGCAAGCACGATCACCGACTCGTTGGGACTGAACCCGTCCATCTCGCTGAGGATCTGGTTGAGGGTTTGCTCGCGTTCGTCGTGTCCTCCGCCCAGCCCCGCGCCGCGTACGCGACCAACGGCGTCGATTTCGTCGATGAACAAGATGCAGGGCGAGTTGTCCTTGGCCGTCTTGAACATATCTCGGACGCGACTGGCCCCCACCCCGACGAACATCTGGATAAATTCCGAACCGTTGATCGAGTAGAACGGCACCCCGGCCTCTCCAGCCACGGCCTTCGCCAGCAGCGTCTTCCCGGTTCCTGGAGGACCCATCAGTAGCGTGCCCTTGGGAATTCGGCCGCCTAAACGTTGGAATTTCTCCGGGTTCTTGAGGAACTCAACGACTTCTTGCAGGTCGCTTTTCACGCCTTCCAAACCGGCGACATCTTCAAAAGTGATCGGCTTGTCCGATGCCTCATAGCGTTTGGCGGGGCTTTTATTGAACGCCCCCAGGATACCTCCACCGACGAATTGATCTCGGGTGCGGCGGATCATCACCCAGATGAAGACAAACAACGCGATGGGAATCAGCATGGAGAGAAAGAAAAACATGCCGGTGTTGTCGGCTTGCTTTTCGTTGGTGATCTTGACGTGCTTTTCTCGCAACAACGGCTCGAGTTCGGTGCCAACGTAGGGCGCGGCAAGTACGGTGTGGAATTTTTCCCCTAGAACCTTGGGCTCTTGCTTGCCATCGGCCGTGGTTACCATCCCACCTTCAGGGTCGATGGGAGGCTTTTTGAATTTTCCGTATAGATCATCGCCCTGAATCCCGACTTCCGCGATATTCCCGGATTCAAGTTGATCGTAGAAGAAATCGTACGAAATCTTGTCGAAGCGGGAGGCGCCGTTGAGCACCAGCAGCAGGCCAACAATGAGCACCGTAACGAGAAGGAAATAGCCAATCGGCGTGCTCATCTTCGGGCGGGGCGCATCCTTACTCGCCGCACCGTCGTCAGGTTTGAATTGCTTCGGTTGATCGTCCATCAACTACCTTTCCACTCCGGTGAGGGGCCACCCCACCGTTGGTGGATAGCTGGCCAATTCTGGCATTACGGGCAAGTTACCGCCCGAAATCGACTCTCTCTGCCAAATCTGGTTTCGGCAGGCTGAAAGCGTACCAGGGTACCGGAACCATAATTCCGTATCATGTCGTAAGATAACGCTGCGGTATTCTACCCCATAGTCAAACATTAAGCGATTGCGAAGACGCATGAGATTTTCGAATATCGTCTTCCAAGCTCTGTGCTTGCGAAGACTTACGGCGCATGCGTGAGGTGCGGTTCCCGGGCATGAACCACCTTATCGACATCCCCAGCCAAGCAACCATTACGCGCTGCCAACTGAATTGGATTGGCGATCTTTGATGGACGAGCCCGATGCAGCTTCGGCAGCCTCCAAGACAACCAAGCATCGCTACGGGGCGGTTGCGGTGATCCTGCGGGAAGATCGTTTTCTGGTGATTCGTCGGTCGCGGCATGTTGTCGCACCGAGGGCTTTCTGTTTCCCTGGTGGCGGCATCGAAGCGGGCGAAAGCGAGCAGCAAGCCCTCATTCGGGAGATTCGCGAGGAGTTAGACGTCACGATCGAGGCCAAGCGACACCTCTGGTCCAGCGTGACCCCCTGGGACGTTCGACTGAGTTGGTGGATCGCGGAGCTAGATCCCGATGCGACACCCAAGCCTACCCCGGCGGAGGTGGAATCGGTTCATTGGTGCTCTCGACAAGAAATGCGGGAATTACCCGGCCTACTCCAAAGCAATCATCATTTTCTCGATGCTTTGGAACGAAACGAATTCCGCCTGACGTAGCACCAGCCCGACCAAGCGAATCTCAGACGTTTACTCGGGCGATGGCGACTCAGTTACGTTCGCCTTACTCTGCGGGAAAAACCGCCGATTGAAGATCTCGGCGTCGAACTCGTCGACGGGGGTGTATCGATCGACGACGGCCCCGCGTTGGATTGGATTCGCCTCAAATGCTTCCAGCATGGCTTCGTCGGTCAGGGGATCGTTGAAGTCTTCCTCTGCGGTTAGAGGAACCTGGCCTTCTGCCTCCCTGAGCTCCGTGGCAGGATTTACGCCTTGGACCATGTCGGTTGGGCTGCCCGCTGGTTGGGGACGTTGCATCTCAGCCGGAAAAGGACCGGCTGGGAATTGCTCTTTTTGGCCACCAGCTTCCTCGGCACTTGGGGGATCCGGCTTGTCGCCGACTAGATTTGCAAACTCCACAAGCCTGTCGTATTGCGCCTGCTCTTGATCGCTGAAAATCGGGCTCGTCAATTCGCCATGTGTCACATCGAGGGGTTTCGTGAGTAGCGGACTATTCGCCGGTCGCTCTTTGTCGAGCTGTTGCAGCACAGAGATAAGATTCTGTTGTGTTTGACCTCGGGTTGGATTGCGGCCCCCGACGGTTCGTATGAGGCGAAAGCCAGACTCAGTCGGAGCTCCGTGACAACCGGCCGCAGCACATTTATTCATCAACAACGGTTGTAGTCGAGCGGTGAACTCGGCGACTCCACCCTCGGGCAAATCCAAAACACCCGCCCCCAACTCGGACTTTTCCGTCTCGACCCTGGTACTGACAGGTGCGGGCTCACGTTCTGCGGAGCCTTTCTTGAGCTCGGCGTGGGCGAGTTCCAGGCGACGGGCAAACAACGCAATTCGCGGATGATTGGCATCCAGTGCCATCGCGGCACTCAGTTCCTTTGCGGCATATCCCAGCAGTTCGTGCCGCAGGCACCAGGATGCAAGTTCCAGATGCTCTTCGAGGCTACCCATGGAAGAACGTGCAAGATACAAGTACACATCGTCCACGGTATCGCACACGCTTTGCACGCGCTTAACAGGGAGGCGAATCTCGCCCTCGGGCACCCCTACGAAGTATTGATCGCCGGCAAGGGAGACCTTCCCCCGTAAGAGTTCTCCGTTAGTCAGCAACACCACCGCCTGCCGAGGAACAAAACCCGATGCCTCGTCGGCAAACGACGACCTATCGAGAGCCCAAAGACAGGCAAGGAGGAAGAGAATGATCGCACGGATTTTAATCATGACGTGCGAAGAGTAGGCCCGACGCAAGACAAGGGTCAAGTGCGGTTCGCTCGGTATCAGTCAGTGGTATTGGGCCTGGTTTCTCGGACTTCACATCTCGTTGCCCGAACCACCAGGTCAGGCTATCTTGACAACTAAAAGGGCGATCACCATCAACCTACTGCGGTTTGAGCAAACGAATAAAGCACTGCCAGCATATTGAGCCACATCGGAGTCCCCGTCGATGACTACATCGCTACCCAGTGAGCATCCGCTGTCCGAACTCATGGGCGAGCTAGTTGTTGTCGATGCTCGTAGCCCATATGTGTTTCTGGGAAGGTTAGTCGGCGAGTCGGACACGTTTCTCACGCTTGACGAGGTCGATGTTCACGATCTCCGCGACACGACGACAACCCGTGAACAGTACGTGTTGAACGTTCGTGCTCACGGAATCCGCCCCAACCGTAAACGCTCGTGGGTGAACCTGAGAGAAGTGGTTGGGATTTCCCGGCTCGAAGACGTGATGATCGACTAGCCCAGGGCAAGGAACCCGAGATGCCCCCCAGTCAAGAACCCCAGCGGAGGCGAATCTATTTCAGCGGTCGCGTCCAAGGCGTGGGGTTTCGGGCAACGACTTGCCGAATCGCCGACCCACTGGCTATCACCGGGTTCGTGAAAAACCAAAATGATGGCCGGGTCCTGCTGGTCGCCGAGGGACGAGCCTCCGAAATCGATCGGCTCGTGGATCAACTCGAGCAAACAATGGCCCGCTACATTCGCGGCAAAGAAGCATTCATTGAGCCCGCAACTGGCGAGTTCGATGAATTCCAATGGACGCATTAACTTCGCCCGAACTGTACCCAGATGTGCTACGTACAGCTTCCGAAGCAATGCTTCGGAGGTTTGGGCCAACGACGGTCAATTGACACCCCCCAACCAGCTAGTTTACGGTAGTTCTTAGGTGACATGCGGCACTGGCCCGCGGTCGTTCGTCTTTTGAATAGAAATCTCATTCCGTGTCGCCTCTCGGTCGGTAGGGTGTATGCTCACAATCAGTCCTTTTTTCGCGGTTACGGTTCCGACGTGGGTCGCTCCTCTGTGGGTGATCGTCGCCATGGCCGCTGCCGCACTGGCCGTACTGTTTCTGGCTTATCAGGGCTTGCGACTCGTGCAGCCAAAAATCGCGGCAATCGCACAGACCACAGCTAAAGAAGGAACTTCGCAGCCCTTATTTTTCGTGCTGCTCTTGCTCGGAACTATGCTGTTGGTGGTGTTTCCGTTCCTTCCGTACAACACCTTTGGCGAAGACGTAAAGGTCGTCAAAGACTCCGGCGTTACGCTAATCATGGTCATGGGCATCCTTTTGGCCCTGTGGACCGCCAGCGTTTCGATCGCCGACGAAATTGAAGGTCGCACGGCTCTCACGTTGCTCTCCAAGCCTGTCGGTAGGCGGCAATTCATCATCGGAAAGTTTTTGGGGGTACTAGGCCCTGTAGCCATCCTGTTTATCGTTCTCTCCTCGATCTTCCTGGCCACCATTTCCTACAAGGTGGTTTACGACGCGAAAGAAAACGCCAGCCCCGACCCGACGGTTGCAGAATGCCGGGCCGAAATGATGCACGTCCTGCCGCCACTAGCCCTGGCATTTCTCGAAACAGTGGTCCTTGCCTCGATTAGTGTTGCCATCTCGACGCGGCTTCCCATGTTGGCCAACCTCATCATTTGTTCGACGATCTACGCCCTGGGGCACCTAGTGCCTGCAATGGTTCACTCTGCGCGTGGAGATTTTCCAATTTTGCTTTTTGTAAGTCAGCTCATTGCAACGATTCTGCCGGTGCTTGAGAATTTTGATGTCGAAACCGCGATTGCAACGGGGCAGCCCGTGGCGCTCTCTTATCTTGGATTGGCTGCCTTGTACTGCTTTCTATTGAGCTCAGTATCGTTGCTGCTGGCGTTGTTGTTCTTCGAGGATCGCGATCTCGCGTAAGGATCCAGATCACCAAACTCGACGATAGGCGGTGGCGGAACATTACGGCGAAGGACGCAATTCAAGTCGCGACGAAGCGCAACGGAGGCCACCGCTCGCGAGCAACCCACGCTCCTGACTCCTTAGAGACGACCCACGATGTCGAGCACCGCGTTTGATCGAGCATGGTCGCTGGCAAATGCGAATGGTCGCTATTCACTGACTATCTTCTTTCTCGGTGTGCTCGCGGCAATGCCGCTGCTGCTTGCCCTGGCAACGGCTTCCATCACCGTCGATCTACTGGTTTCCCGGGGCACTCTGGTCGTTCCCGCAACGGCCCAGGATTCCATTGCAGATTCGCTCGGTCGCCAACCGAACGAGACTGGCTCGAAGTGGGTCGCCTACAAGAATTCCGGTCTATTGCCGTTGGTTTGGCATTCCAAGGCAACCTATTTGGGGCCCGTGCTGGCCAACTTGTATCGAACGTTCAGTTCTTTACAACGGAATTTTCCCGCTCTTTTTACGCTTATTGCATTGTTTGCCGTCTCGATCGGGGCCTACTTCTGCATCAGTTACTTGCTCAATTGGTCGATCTCGGCCGCCGCACAATCGGCAGGAAGTCGTTTACGACTTGAGATGTATCAACAAATGATGCATTTGGGGGCGTGCGACTTGCCCGGCCCCTTGGAAGTTCCGCCACGACAGTTGTTCACGGAAAAGATTGATACGTTGGTGGCAGCGATTGATACCCGCGGCAATTTGGTTGCCCGATTCCTTGCGGTATCCGGGCCATTGTTCGCCGCCGCCATGTGCACGCACATATGGATCGGCCTCTCCGGATTCTTGACCACCGTCTTGGTCTGGTGGTTGCTTCAAGTACTGGATCAAAAGGTCGTTGGCCGACGCCAAGGTTTACACCGTGATCGAGCCGCACAGGCCATGAGTTCCTTGTTGGAAACGCTCAACCGAACCCCGCTGGTGCTGGGCTATGGGCTTCGAGACGGCTCCGGCGACTCTTTCGAGAAGCGATTGGCCACCTATGAACGAACCGCGTTGGCGGGTGATGCCAGCCGCATTCGTATTTTTCCTCTGATGGCAGTCGCGTCGCTGATTGGAGCCTGTCTGATTACCGCATTGGTCGGCATCAATGTGCTGCGGCAAACACCACAGCTCTCACTCGGCGGTGCGGCATTTCTCATTCTTACGCTGACGGTTGGTTTCTGGCCACTGTTTCGATCGACGCGTGCGTCCGAATTGCAATCGGAGGCGCAGCGAGCGGCGCGAGATATTTTCCAATACCTGGATCGCGAACAAGGCGTGATTGAAGTTTCGTCTCCAAAGAAGCTTGCGACCATTCAAAAGGCCGTCAAATTCGAAGAGGTAACCATTCGAGATCGGGCCGGGCTCACGCTCATCGACGGTCTCAACATCAGCCTGGCCCCAGGTAGCCATCTGGCGTTACTTTCATCCGACGACCGTTTGCCGCCTGCGGTCGCTTGCCTTTTGCCACGCTTCCGAGACCCTTGCCAAGGTCGGGTGCTTGTTGATGACGTCGATCTACGGAAGTTCTCGCTGGACTCGGTTCGCCAGCAAGTTGCGCTGATCGCTCAACGGGGTTTGCTGTTCACGGGCACTGTCTGCGAGAACATCACCTGTGGCGATCCTCGCTTTGGATTATCTCAAGCAGCAGAGGCTGCCCGCCAGGCACAGATCTACAATCTCATCCAGCAGTTGCCCAATGGCTTCGATACGGTCATTGGAGAGTATGGAGAGACCTTGTCCCCGTGGGACGCCTTTCGCATCGGACTCGCAAGGGCCGTCTTGAGGAACCCCTCGGTTTATGTCATCGAGGAACCGCAAGCTCAACTCGACCCGGCAACGAGTGAGTTGATGGAGCACTGCCTGGGGATGCTGACCGAAGGCCGCATTGCCGTGCTCATTCCGTCGCGACTTGCCACGTTGCGCGAGGCCGATCAGGTAGCAGTCATCCATGAATCACGTCTGGTCGACCTAGGATCTCACGCGGAACTCTTGCATCGTAGCGACCTGTATCGCCACCTGCTCTACGTGAAGTTCAACACATTCCGCAACGATCTTTAGTTGCACGAGTGCTCAAGCACTGCGGCGGGTCGGGATCTGTGGCTGCGGAGCCATGGCCGTGGAGGGCGGCAATCGGTGAATGAAGCCCGGTTCCGGCTGGGGTTCGAACCCAAACATCGAGTAATCGATGAACATATTGTTGGTCAGATCGGGAATGTTATCCCGCTTCCGTTCGCCGTTGTGGTAGTGCTCGCGTCGATTCAGCGACGTGTACAGAACTCCGATGAGATCGTCTTTGTTCTTGCCCCGCTGATCGGCAATCACCTTGGTGACGAACTTGGCTATACCCACCGCGGCAACGTATGACGGGTTTGTCGCCGCCGCTGCCACCGTCAAGATGTTCGAGATGAAGCTATCGAATCCGTCGTCATGCACGATGGAATTCATATCTTGCCCGATATCGCGCACGTCGCGGTCAGATTCGATGGCCAGGAGAATCCAATTGAAGTGATCCGGGATTCGGTCTGCCTGATACAAGACGTAACCCGTATCACCGAAGGTCATTTCGTGATTGTCAGTCACATTTTGAATCGTAGTGAGCACCCGCGAGCCGACCACCTCGGCGACGGCGGCGGCCAACAATGCTTTCTTTCGCTGCGGATCGTTGGTAACCAGCAGCTCGTCCATGTCCGGCAACTGTGTCTCTTCGGTGGTGATGAAGCTATTAATCTTCACTTCCGCCCGATCAGCACCGAACACCCGCAGGAACTGCCTGTTCTCGCGGTTGTCGACAATCCTTAGCTTGTTGATCCGGAAATAGAACATCATTTTCTCCACGCCAGCCTGTCGCCAAAACCCCCAACGGCGGGTATCTAGCAGGTATCGGAGCCTGCGTAAATGCAGCTTGAGCAAGTCCCCGCAGGTAGAATTACGTGCAACCCGGGTTCCGGCGAAACGCATGCCGATCTCATCAAGCACTGCTGGCAAGCAGCGTCGCTGCACCGGGTGCCAGCAACTGCCGACTTAGAACGATGCCGGAACTAGCCTGCTCGACGACGTGGCGTCGAGGTTGAAGGGGCCGTCAACCAGTGAGGGCCAGGAATAACCCGGGGCCGCCGAATGGCTTGCGCGCCCTGGCGGGGGCTTTCGGATGTGTCCCAGGCGTGACTGTCGATCGACTCCAGAACTCGCTCGGCAACCGAGACGGCCTCGGCACCCTGCTGGCCAGTTACCTGAGGCTGACGACCCTGGCGAATTGCGGCAGCGAAATCGTCTAATTCAGCCGTGAGTTGATCGCAAGGGGCAACTTCCAAGTCTTCGATGGCCAGATGCTGCTGGAACATCTCATCGCGAAATGCCGCGATCGCATCTGAATCGAACTGCTCGATGTTCAGTTCTCGGTTGCGAATCGATTCCGACGGTGAAACGATACGTGCCTCACGCGTTCCCAGGTCGAAGGTCGAAAAACACTCGGGCGACCATACGCTAAGGTTTCGCTGCCCGCTGTAGCTTACCCGTGAGGCATTCAGCGAGGCCACACAACCGTCGGACAGTTCCAGACGAGCGTTGGCAACATCTTCGTGTTTGCCAAGCACTGCCAACCCGATGGCTTCAACCCGAACCACGGTGGCGCGAGTTAACGACAAGACGATGTCGATGTCGTGAATCATCAGATCCAGCACGACCCCGATGTCGGTTGAACGAAACGTGAAACCACTCGCCCTGGTAGCCTCAATGAATTTTGGCTCTCGTGTTCTGGAACGAGCGGCGACCAGTGCCGGGTTGAATCGCTCGACGTGCCCCACTTGCAAGACCACCCCGGCGGCCGACGCAGCGTCGACCAACTCTTGGGCTTCGGCGTAATTGGGGGCCAAGGGCTTTTCGACCAACACGTGGATCCCACGCGAAAGCAACTCCATGCCGATCGCATGGTGCGTGACCGTGGGCGTTGCCACGACCACCGCTTCGATTCCCTCGGGAAGTTCCGCGATGGTGCCGCACGGTTGCGTGTCGTGCAGCGCGGCAATCTCAGTGCGTCGCTTCTCATCGGAATCGACGATGGCGACCAGGTCTGAGTGTTCCGATTGATTCAGGATTCGGGCGTGTGCTTGACCTAGGTGGCCTGTTCCGACGACAGCAGTGCGTAGAGGTCTCACGCAGCTCTCCTGGTTGCTTCGCGGGCACGACCGTGTTTCCCGCCTTGCTGATCCTGCACGAAGCTTAAGAGGGTTTCGACATGGGGATCCAACATCTCGTTGGTTCGCAGAATCTCGCGTGCGTGCTCAAGTCCGACCTTTGCGCGATACAGCAACCGATGTGCCTCGGCGATGGCTCGAATCGATTCAGACGAGAAGTTATTCCGCTTTAGTGCGACCACGTTGATACAACGTGGCCGGGTTGGGTGACCTTCGACCAGCATGAAGGGCGGCACATCGTGCAGTACACGGCTCAACCCCGAAGTAAAGCTGTAACAACCAACCGTGGCGTAGTGATGAACGGCGACCACGCCGGAGAGCGAAGCATAATCCTGAACATGCACGTGACCACCCAGCAAGGCACCATTGGCCATCACGATATGGTTGCCAACTCGGCAATCGTGGGCCACATGGCTGCACGCCATGAAGAAATTGTGGTCTCCGATGGACGTGACACCGTCTTCTTTCTCGGAAGCCCGGTTGATCGTCACACATTCGCGGATGACGTTGTTGTTTCCGATGACGACCTTGGTGTCTGTTCCGAGGTAGCTAACATCCTGCGGCTCGCCCCCGATGACCACATTGGGCCAGATTTGATTGTTCTCACCAATCTCAACGTGCCCCATCACGGTCACGCTGTTTTTCAGCTTGGTACCGCGCCCGATTTTCACATGGGGCCCAATCACGCAGAAGGGGCCAATCTCGACGTCCTCGGCGATTTCGGCTCGTGGATCAATCGAAACATTGTCAGCGACAATCGTAGCCATCCATGGCACTCCACTAAACCGAAATAACGGTCGCGGTCAGGATACCCCTGGTTCGCGACTCGATCCCATACCAACTTGAATTGAAAGACTCTCTGGGGCCATGTTACGCAATCCTTCTACGCAACATGACCGAAGTATCTGCTTCCACGTTCAGCAATTGAGCCACCAAGCGGGCATTCAACTGATGTCCGCTGCGGTAGGCCACCACGTTGGCCACGAGATCGCAGCCAGCTAATGCCAAATCGCCGATCATGTCGAGCGACTTGTGTCGCGAACATTCGTCGGAAAAGCGAAGCGCGTTATCAATGGGACCCTCGGGTCCGTAGACCAGAAGATCTTTCACACTGGCCCGTCGTCCCAAACCGCGAGCCAGCAAAACGTCGGCCTCTTCCTTCAGCAGGAACGTGCGACACGGAGCAAGTTCGCGGGCGAACGTATCAGGAGCCAGCTCGAATCGTGCCGTTTGCTGAGGAATGGAACTTTGTTCGCCATAATCCAGGCGGTATTCGACAACCAGCGAACCACCATGATTGGGACGCGCCTCGATCCAGCTCCCTTCCTGCTCGACGCGAACGATCTGATCGACAACCAACTGCTTTCGAGGGGCATCCTGCTCGATCACCCCGGCCTCAAGCATGGCCTCGACAAACGCTTTGCTGGATCCGTCGCAGCCAGGCATCTCGGCGGCGTCGACCCAAACTTCGCAATTGTCGATCTGCAACCCCGACAGAGCTGCCAGGATATGCTCGATCATTTCCACGCGAACATCGCCAATGGACAGCACGGTCCGCCGTGGCACATCGAGCCGATTTTGAACGTCAACCGGAATTCGAGCCTGCGAACCAAGATCCTCGCGAACGAAAACAACTCCGGTATCGACCTCGGCTGGCCGGAATTCGACGCGAATATCGCGACCCCGCCAATAACCGTAACCCGTCACGACCGCAGTTCGCGATAGCGTTCGCTGACGACGAGAAGACTGCGAGAATTCCAAGAGTTGTCTCCACTGCGGCCCTGCCGAGCCAAACTTTTTCTATCCCAGAGCCCATGGCGGCGGTACGTTCAAACATCCATGTTCGAGATCTGTCTCACCAGGACACCCTGACCATACGACGCCCTATTGACGACGCGGTTGAACGCCTTGCGGCGGCCGAGTTGCAGCACCCGGAACACCCTGCCGTTGAGCAGCAGGTGCGGCGCCAGGAGCACGTCCACCAGCTCGTTGATTGAGCGTGGTCAAGATCGGATAGGTAATGTCGATTGCCTTGTTGTAGTAGACAACTGGCTTGTTCAGCTCCTGGAGGATCTGCTGAGGATTCTCATCCTTGATCTCCTCGGAGTTGACACGCATCACCAGTGTCAAACCACGTTGCGTGGCAAAGTGTTCGATCTCCTGCAGGACTTCCTGGTAAACGTGATAGTGAATCTTCGCTTCACGCTCCATGAAGTCTTTCTTCTGAATCGAGATGTCGACCTTCAAGTCGGCCTGACGATTGGCAACGTCGGCTTCAAGTTGCTTGAAGTCCGGCGAGCCCGGGCGGAATTCCTTTAGCCGCTCGACCATTCCCCGCAATTCTTCCTGGCGGGCTTTGACCGTGTTCTCGGCTCCTTCGACGTCACGCATCAACTGATCGCGCATCGACTTAAAACGTGTGTGACCTTCGAACACCTGCTTCAGGTCGATCACCGCCATCGTGCTGTGTTGCGGTGCTTGCGCAACGGCCAGAGAAGCGGATACGAGGGACTGAAGCAGCACAGCCGCGATTGCGACACGAGAAATCGGCTTCTTCACGAGAGGCACTCCTTGCTAGCGCCGACGAGGACTCGATCATGACGATCGACAGCCTGAATACGTCTCAGGCACAACCCGTGGCCGGCTGAAATCCGTTTCAACTACGGGAAACTGCGAAATTGCGGGCGGTATTCTGTCGCGAAGGTGCCCCTACGTAAAGAGCAGTTTCGCAACCAGAAAAAGAGCCTTAAGCAACTACTAAATAATCACTTAGGCCAATACCCAACGGGACATGTGACGAACTTTTCGTCTGGACTTACGCCAATGGATGTGACGTTCCAACCACGGCGTAAGTCCCGGCCATAGCCCACACAGCCTATCGGGGCGGATCCAGCGTAACCTTGAGGGCAACCTCTTCGCCATCTCGTTTGACGACCACTTCGACCGTATCGCCCCCCTCATATTTGCGAAGCGCGCTATCGAAGTCCTCGAGGTTGCCGATTCGACTATCGCCCAGCTTGATGATGATATCGCCGCCCTGCAGCCCACCTTTTTCGGCTGGACTATCTTTCGTCACTCCACTGATAGCATAGCCGGGTTCTTCAACACCAAACTCCGGGATGCTGCCGAAGTAGGGTCGGTCACCACCGCGAGCTGGACCCGGGGTCGATTCTCCGCCCACCGAGACAAACGTGGGGGGGTCTTCGGACTCGGCCAGGGCAACCGCTACGTCGGCCACCATTTGGCCGATTCTTCGCATCCCCGGGACGTTCAGCTTTTCGACGTCGTCGGCAGGACGGTGATAGTCGCTATGGATCCCGGTGAAGAAGTGCATCACAGGGATATCTTTGGCGTAAAACGACGAGTGATCGCTGGGACCGAAACCACCGGAGGTCTTGCGGACATCGAACTCATAGGTTTCGTTGAGTCGGTCCAGCAGCTCTTCAAACTCAGTGGCCGTGTCGAAGCCCTGGATGAGAAGTTTTTCGTCCTCATCGAGACGGCCCACCATGTCCATGTTGAGCATGGCCACAGTCTCCTCAAGCGGCAGCGCCGGATCTCGAACATAGTGAGCACTGCCGATCAGCCCCCGCTCTTCGGCGGTGAACGCGATAAACATAATTCGGCGAGGCAGTTTTTCGGGCAGAGCAGCAAGCTGACGCGCCACTTCGAGCAGCACGACGGTCCCCGAGGCGTTGTCGTCGGCCCCGTTATGCACTTCGGTCGAACCGGGTGCGAGCGAGTTCGGGCCACCGTAACCGACATGATCGTAGTGGGCCCCGATGACGATGGTCTCGTTGGCGTGGGGGCCTTCTCCGTCGAGAATTGCCGCGACGTTCTTCACCTCGACCTCTTCACTCTCGATGGAAACCTCACCCATCACTCGCCAGCCTGGGAGGTCTTTGCTGTGAGGAGTCGGTCCTTGATCGATCTGTTGCTCAAGCTCTGAAAGGTCTGTCTGCAGCGATGCTTCCAAAACGCGATTCAGCGCCTCTCGACTGACGTGAAATACCGCAATTTCACGAGAAGAACCTCCAGAGCCGCCGTAATCAAAATCGAGCAGCGGGTCCATACTCTCGGTCATGCGTTCACCGAACTTGTCAATTCGCTCGGTCAGTCGTCGAACTTCCTGTTCGTGTTTGCTTAGTTGCTCGAGCGAAGGATCTTCGATGGCCAGGAATTCTTCTTGCACTTCGGCTAGTTTTGCAATCGCCTTCAGCCAGGTCTTCTTCCGACGCTCCACACTCTCAAGCACGGCAAATTCGTCGGTGCAAAAAATGACGGCCGCGGCCCCGTGTTCGTAAGCGTTGGAAATCTTTCGCGTCAGTGGTGCGTAGCTCGAATCGCGAGTTCCATCGAAGGCACTATGCGGGTTGGCCTGTTGCGGCTCGTGCCGCATAACGATCACAGCCTTACCTTCTACATCGATGTCGGCGTAATCGTCGTACCCTTCGTCGGGGGCCGTAATGCCATAGCCAACGAATGCCAGCGGCAGGTCAATCTTGCCCGACCCTCCCAGCGCCATGGGGGTAAAATCGCTTTCCAGGTCAAGCTCGATCGGTTCCAACTCATCGCCTTCGGACTGGTGGACGAAAGCCAACGTGTTGGGCTCACTGAGCGAGGCGCCGGTGGTGATGGTAAATGTTTGAAATGGCTTGCCGTCGAATACGTCGGTGCGCAGACCCAGCGATTCGAACTGAGCGGCGATGTAGTCGGCCGCTTCGTCGATTCCCTCGGTGCCGACCCCACGCCCGTCGCGCTCGTCGGCGGCAAGATACTCGGCAGCGGATTTCAGCCGGGATTCAATCGCCTCGGCGGTGTTTGTTTCCGCGGCAGCGTCGGCCTCCGCACCCACGGCCAGCGACAGGCCTGGCATTCGATTGAGCCCAACCGCCAGCACTGCTAGAACCATCAGGGCGGTTACCGTGATTCTGGGACGCTGGCCAATCTTCTGGCCGCTTGCAATCGAATGGGACATGAAAATCAACGCTCGCTATTCATAGGAAATCGATATCTGGGGCATGGAATCCACTCCGAGCATGCCACCTTAACATGATGGGGCAAAACTATTTCGGTCACTGAAAATTTTCGGTGCCGACAGTCCAATCGTCAAGTTACAAATCGGTTTTGACACACAGGCCCTGGGTCGATATTCTCTCCCACCCTCACGCTGAAGGGGTGTAACCCCTTGTGCCCTCTCAGTGTCTGCCCAACCTCAATGTGTGAATTGCGACATTCGTCTGGGGGGAACGAGCCGCCGTGCCCGACAGGATGTCGAGCTGGACTCGCCTGCGTTGCGATCACGCCCAATCAAGTACGTACACGGAGGTACGTCGTTGTCTCCCAGACGAAGTGTGCTCATCGTCGATCGTTTGCCTGAAACTCGAGAGGTGCTCCGCACAATCCTTGAGTGTCGAGGCTGGGAAATCATCGAAGCAGACGCTCCCACCCGGGGCGCCGAGATGGTACAGCAACTCCACCCCGATTTGGTCGTCTTGGACCTGGAAACCGATCCGGTCCCATCTGACTATGATTGCGAGGCGATTCTGGCCGCCTCGGATCAATCTTCGACCCCGATCGTGATGCTGGGGAATATCCGCCGAGAGCGAGAAATCACGGCCAATCAAGCCGTGCTGCGAAAACCCTATCACTATGCACCCCTGATCCGTAAAATCGAAGAGCTTCTTGCAGGTTCGCAGCGAACTGCCGCTTAGTACCGTTAAGAAGCGTCGTTTTCGACGAAACCTTCGAGATTTGGATCGATCCGCCTGGTGCAAACTCGCAGACTTCGAGCGCGGCAACATGCGTGGGTGCATGTTTTCCTTGCTTGCCTGCGCCCACCCGGTCGGCATCGACTGATTGGCCCATGCCGTTGATTTCTTGAGGAGCCCCGGTCTTGCCATCTCTGTTTGCCATCCGCGGCAACGACCAAGGCCATTGCTTTGAGTTGCGCGAGCAGGTCACCACGCTGGGCCGCGAAGCTGGCAACACCATTCAACTGCACGATACCGAAGTTTCGAGACGCCACGCCGAGATTCGTTTGAACGGTGCAGCGTGCGTTCTGACCGACATGTCCAGCTCCAACGGCACATTCGTCAACGGAAAACGAATTGAAACACATGAGCTGCGATCCGGAGACAACGTGCAATTCGGGCGGACACTGCTGCTGTTTACCGGCACGACCGAAGAGGACACCGAACATAGTCGCGTTAAAGTGGTGCTCCGAGAACCCGAGGGGTCGAGCCTCGAGAGTTCCCAAATTGTCAGCGTGATGAGCCAGGATGACGGCAGCCGGGTGCTCGATACCAAGCCTGAAACGGAAGAAAGTACGTTTCTGGCTCGCGCTCGTAGCAATCTCCAGGTGATGTACCGCATGGCGCTGGCGGTCAGCCACACGTTGGACATCGATGATTTGTTGGGGCGAATTCTGGAATTGATCTTCGACTGGGTCGAAGCCGATCGCGGTTGCATTCTGCTGTACGATTCCGAAACCAAACGGCTCGCTCCGCGAGCGCAACGGTCGCGGAAGGGGCTTGTGGCTGAGCAAACGATGAATATCAGCCGCACCATTCTGGATTACGTCCTGGAACATAATGAGGGCGTAGTGACCAGCGATGCCAAGGACGATCGCCGCTGGAACCCGGCAGCCAGTATCCTGCAAATGGGCATCCGAGAAGCGATCTGCGTGCCCATGCAAGGTCGCTACGGCAACGTCGGGGCGATCTACATCGACACGGCCTCGTCTGCGAAAAAAGTGATTCAACAAGGTGCCCACAATCAATTCAGCGAAGAGCATCTCAAGCTGATGATTGTGATCGCCCAACAAGCCGCATTGGCGGTCGAAGATACGCAATATTACTCGGCCATGGTGCAAGCCGAACGTCTGGCCGCCGTGGGGCAAACCATCGCCACACTTTCCCACCATGTGAAGAATGTCCTGCAGGGTGTGCGTGGCGGCAGCTACCTGATTGAACAGGGTCTCGAAAATCACCAGGAAGACGTCATTCGCAAAGGCTGGAGCATCGTCGAACGAAACCAGAGTAAGATTTCGACCCTGGTGATGGACATGCTCACGTTCAGTAAGAATCGCGATCCGGAGCTGGAGCCCTCGGACATCAATAAACTGGTGCAAGAAGTCGTCGAACTCATGACGGTTCATGCCTCGGGGCTGGACGTCGACCTGACCTGGACTCCGGACAATGAGATTCCGATTCTGACGTTCGACCCCGACGGCCTGCATCGCGCGGTGCTCAACATCGTGACCAACGCCATCGACGCCGCGGGAGAAAACCACGAAATCCGCGGTGACGTCCGCATTTTCACCAGCTACGACCATGAGAGCGGGCTGCTGCGAATTCGTGTTGAAGACAACGGCGGGGGAATTGTCCCAGAAGACCGCGAAGCGATCTTCAATCTCTTCGTATCCAGAAAAGGCGGGCGTGGAACCGGTCTAGGTTTGCCGGTTACTCAAAAAATTGTGCACGAACACGGTGGTCGAATTCTGGTGGAAAGCGAGCCCGAAAAGGGAAGCTGCTTCACGCTGGAATTGCCCGCGGCGACTTCCACCGACCCTTCGATGACGTCGTACTAGCTTTTCGGCAACGCATCACATGCCGAGGGGTTTACTCATTACCATCACCTTCGGTGTTGCCCTCGACCGCTTCTTCCTCTGAAGTCTTTGCTTCAGGCATCTTCAATTTACCCGGATGCTCAGCAAACCAGTCGGCGAATAGTTTAGCGAATTTCGCGCAGCCAGACTCGTTGAAATGATAGTCGTCGTAAAAGTACTTCACGTCGCCACTCATGTCGATGGCCGCATCGAAGTATTCGGTATCCGTTTGTTCGGCTACATCGATCAACTTCTCGTTGTATTGATCCATCGCTTCGGCCAGGTTCGGGGCTTCCAGATACTCCCACGCCCGCTTCATGGGATGCACTCGGGCGAGGTTCAAACGGCGATTGCCTTGCTCGCTCAAGTAGTCGGCCCATAGCACGGGTTGAGTGACCAATATCAAACGGACCCCTCGATCCTTGGCCGCTTGGCACATGGCGTCGATCCGCTTGCCGTAAGCTTCCACCGCGGCAGGAATATCGAGTGGCTCCTCGGGTGCTTCAATCTTCATTCCCAGGCGATGCAAATCGAGTTCTTCGCCGGTCATATCGTAGACGAACCCGCGAGTTCGACCATCTGCGCCGCGCGACGCGTTCCAATGTTCCTTGGCGATCGCGAACAGACCCGATCGGTACCACAGCGGTGGGGTAGCAACTCCTGGGTCACTCTCGGTCAACAAACGTACGAAATCGTTGATGCCCGGCATCGTCACCACACAATCGGTTTCAGCGATCAGCGGCGAAGTCTCGATAAATTTCGCGTGATGCGGCGAGGCCAACTCGCTGACAGCGGCGACCGCGACCCAAACATCTTCGTCGGCCTCCTGTTCCAATCGCTGCTCAAGCAAAGCGGCCCAGGTTTCGGTATCGTCGAGGTAAAGACACTCGGTGGTGCTACCACCAACGCACATGATGCGATAGGCCTCGTCTCTGGGCGGGGGTTCCGTGGCTCTTAAGCCTTGGGAGTTGATACTGACAACGGCCTCTCCACTGACGTTGGTCATCGTAAAGGGATCGGGCTGAAAGACGTACGTCGTACCAGCCGGACGAAGATGAAAGCCTGGTCGAGGGTTGATGATCATCAACAACCCTTCGGCAATGAACCAACCGAGGATAATGCTGCACGAAAAAACAAAGATCCCTACCGAGCCACTGCGCAATGCTCGTCGAAGGGGACCGATGAGCAACATGACCAAGAACAAGACAACTGCCAGGATCATCGCGGCAACACAGGCAACCGAGACGAAGTTGCCGTAGTTACCCCGGGCCTCAATGCCCCAGCCACGCGAAACCGCGAACAGTGTGTCTGCCAGGAAGAACGCCGGCACGACCAGCATACCCACCAACGCTAGGAAAAGATTTCCCCGCCGCCGCGTCGATTCAGTTTGATTCATTGCTAGAGTACGTCCCCTGTAGCTATTGCGTTCAGTAACCACGCCCGGATTGAACTAGATCGTAGAAGTCTCTCTAACTTGCCTCGATTCGAACTCGACACCCCACGCGGCGAGACAAGGTTATCGAACATACATGAACTCGGCCAGATTGAACATGATGTGACAAAGATCTGCCCATGCCAATCGCTGTGAGGTGTCCGCTGAGTTCCCCTGATTCTCGTACTGCTGCACTTGCGCAGCGAGAAATGCATCTGCCCAATTAATTTCTTGCTGATCGGGTTCTCTGCATAGTGCCTTTTCGTAGATGTGCCGAATGCGAAACAGTCGATCGCCGGGCATTGCTTCGACATGCGACGCCCAGGCTGCGGCCTGCTGATGGACAAACTCGTTGTTCAACATCACGAGGGCTTGAGTGGGCGAGGCCGAATTGGAGCGAAGCCCCTTCGTAGCATCGGGTTTGGGAAAACCAAAGCTCGT
Source organism: Pirellulales bacterium (assembly GCA_965227275.1). Classification (GTDB taxonomy): domain Bacteria; phylum Planctomycetota; class Planctomycetia; order Pirellulales; family JAEUIK01; genus CAZNXE01. The sequence continues at coordinate 6,161,887 of CBDDFU010000001.1, forward strand.
TAGCAAGGGAGGCAAGTGATTCCGTCGCAATTCGAGATATACACTGCGACGACAGTCTCCATCCAACGGGCCGGATTCCTTTGGGAGACTGCGACCTTCCATATAAGGGGTGAGATGGAGCTGAACACTCGGACCATACATTTCCTGGTTCAAGTTGTCGGCAATATACAGGACCGCATCACGCACGCACTCGGCTTCCAGTCGCCGGGGTGGCATGTGGTGAAGCAATCGATTGTTCGGGTCAAATTGCTCCGCTTCCGTCGATCGCCGATTGTCTTGCCGGTACGTGGCAGAGAGCATCATCAATCGGTGCATCTCCTTGATCGACCAGCCCGAGTCAATGAAACGCATGGCCAGATAGTCCAGCAATTCCGGGTGTGAGGGCAACTCGCCCTGCTGCCCAAAGTTGTCCGGGGTGGACACCAGGCCGCGACCAAAGTGATAGTTCCACAGCCGATTGACCACCACACGTGCCGCAAACGGGTTGTCGGCCGAGGCAATGCTATCGGCTAGCTGAACCCGGCCGCTTCCCTGCAGCGCATCGAAAGAACTCGAAGGACCAAAGCAACTCGGTGCACCGCGAGGGACGACATCACCGAGATTGCCTGGTTGCCCGGCGTATTGCACGGGTATATTCAGGGGTTTGTCATCGGCGGCGATCAAAGCCGTGGCGGTTCGAGGAAAGCTATCTTCCAAGGCCTCCAGTCGGCGGCGCAGTTCCGTCAATTTCAACAGCGCATCACTCTGGGGATCATCCTCCGACGAGGAAACGCCTGGATAACCTGGGCCCAGCGCGAATCGCCGCAGTTCCTCCTGGCCGGCGTCGGCTAACCGCCGAATGTTGGGATCTTTCTCGAGTTCTTCACCCCAAAGGTGCACCGCGTTGAGCAACGCATCTTCGTAGCGTTGGGCCAGGCCCGCGAGATCCTGCAACTCTGGATCCTGCAGAAACTCGGTCACCACAGCGTTGGGTAACGGCTGAGGCAGTTTCGGTTTTTCATCTGAAAAGAAGATCTGATCCACGGAGATCCAGCCGCCTTCTTCCGTTACTTCGTCGACCAGCTCGATTCGGGCATCGCGACCGATGATGTTACGAACCTCGAATGTGACAAGCCGCATTTCTCCGGTTCCTTCTCCGGTAGCAGTCAATTCTGGAATTCGCTGGCCGAATAGCATCACGTTCAGGCAGGCACGGTCTGGAAAATCTCCGCCTGCGATGAGGAAGTTGATGTATTGCTTCGGGATCACAAACGGGTCACTCAACAATCGACCCGTGAGGGCATCGCTGGTCTCGCCACTTGATACGAAGCCGTCGCCCATCACACCTTGCAGGTCAAGTGGAATTCGACGTGGCAAACCATCCCGAAACGCTGGCCCGATGGTAAACCAGTTGCTGAAGTCGTCGTCCTCAAAATCTTCGAAGAGTTGCTGACCCGAGATGCTACCCAAGTCCTGCACCTGAGCACTCGCCATAGTATTGCCCAACGTGGCCGCACGTCGCGCGAAGTGTTCCGGTGGCTGATCGATGAGCCTAGTCCAGGGATAAAAGATCGGGTCAGCCTTCCCCTCGATATTCGAATACAAGTCACACCAGCGTCTCAGCTGCTCTGCATGTAGGCCCTGCTGGCGAGCGACACGTACGATTTGCGCTTCGTTCGAGGCATTTCCCTTTCGAATCAGGTCACTCGCGGCCAGCATATATTCGGCCGTTTTGCTTAAAGACGTTCGACGCTTCTCGAAAGCGACGGCCCTGGAGCGTGTGTCGATCTCTTGTCGCAGTTTCGTTAGTTCATCCAAACGATCGGCAATACCTTGATTACGGGCAGGAGAGTTGATCGAGCGGTGGACCCGCTTCGAGCTATAGATGAAGCCCGCCAATCCGTAGTACTCTTCGGTGGAGATTGGATCGAATTTATGGTCGTGGCATCGTGCACAGGCCAGCGTAAGCCCCAGAAAGGCTTTTCCGATGACGTCAATTTGCCGTTCCACCTGGTTGGCTACGGCGAGCGCCTCGTCAACTGGCACATTTTGCACATCGCCCAGCCAATAGAACGTGGTTGCCACCGGGCTTGCCAGCTGAGATCCATCGAGATTCAATCGCGGCGGCACGATGAGATCTCCCGCGATGTGCTCTCGTAAAAAGGTGTCATACCGCAGGTCGATATTGAATGCTTCAATGAGATAGTCGCGGTAACGAAATACCTCTGGCTTGTCGGGATCGTATTCATTGCCATCGGTTTCTGCGTAGCCCACCAAATCGAGCCAGTGTCGGGCCCAACGTTCCCCGTAACGGGAACTACTCAACAGGCGGTCAATCACTCGGGCGAACGCGCCGGGTTCGGGATCGGAAAGAAAATCTTCCACCTCAGCGGGTGTGGGTGGGAGACCGGTAAGATCGAAGGTTGCCCGCCGAATTAATGTGCGACGATCGGCCTTGGCTGCCGGCGTGAGCCCTTCGGCTTGAAGTCGATCGAAAATGAAACAGTCAATCGGTGTTTGAGCCCACCCGCGATGATCAACTTCGGGAACAGGCTGATCGCGAACCGGCTCGAATGCCCATTGGCCCGAGGCGACTTCATGCAACACACTGTCCGACAGGAGAGCATCGGCCGGCCATGGTGCGCCTAGGTTGATCCAATCGGTCAGGTCATCGATTGCCTGATCGCTAAGGCGATCGCGCCCCTTGGGCATATTCAGATCAATCCCTGGATCGTGGCGAACGGCTTGCAGCAACAAGCTGTGTTCCGCATCGCCCGGCACAATCGCAGGACCACGCTGGCCCCCGCCCATGAGATGCTCGCGAGAGGCAATCGACAAACCGCCCTTGGGGCGAGCGAGATCTCCACCGTGACAGCGACTGCAATGCTCGACGAATATCGGTCGGATGCGACGCTCGAACAGCTCGACGCCCGCGGGATCTGCTTCCGGAGAAGAAGCGATCGCCGTGGCCGTAGTTGCTAACAGCGCAGCAGCGAACCACAAGCCTAGGCGCGACAGACATCGGAGATGCGAGTGAAACAAATTCAAGTCACCGGCAGACACTGGAGTTTTGCGTTCAAACCTCGATTATAGCACGCTCGCTTCTGCAATCCCCGGCTAGCGCACCCGTCCGCAGACGAAACTTTCCAATTGGAATCGACCTTCTGCCCAACGGCTGGAGACCGGCTCATTTGCGCCCGCGAACGAAAAACATGCCGGCGAAAGCAAAAGCAGCCACGAGCACGGCCCAAGGGAGCCAGCCCAGCCCGGATGTGGTGGCCACGACCGGGGTGGCTTGATTCTGCAAGTTCTGGTCGGCCAGGGCCATGGCAAAGATGCCAATCATCATCTCTTCGGTCGTCTGATCTCCCCAATGCACGGTGGCCGTGGGATCTGGATTGGAAAGATTGTCTTCGGAATTGTCGAACCACGCCGTGCACCGCATCTCGGTGCCGGCCGGAATGTGCTTCGGTGTACTCAGTACATAATTGTTTTGCCAATTGAAGTCGAAGTGGGGAACGTCGAGCAGGATCTCGCTGTTACCATCCGGGTAGACCGCCTCGTAACGGAAAGCCTTGCCCCGCAGATGCATGTGAGGTCGCATGACCAGCAACAGCGAATCGGCGGGAAAGTACCACGACTTCTGTACTTCATGATGGTGAGCCCCCGGCGGGATCTCAAACTCGGTGTTGGCAGGCATCACGCACAGAATTTCTTTCTCCACCGTTGCAGGATCTGCAAACTCCAGGCCCACATAACTGCGATCTTGTTGTGGAAAACCATTTGGCGTGTAGTGCATTTCGAACACCAACTCCGCGCCGGCCGGGATCTTCACCGCCATGCCCTCGGGGGCCCGCCATGGATCGCCCCCGGGATTGAACCCTGCCAACAACGCAATGCGATCGTTCATGCTCAAGCTAAACGGGATATCGGGCGGCTTGATGTAGATCGTGACGTGATGCACCACGTCTGCGGTGCCGGGCTTTGCTTCTGCCGCTTTGATCCAGGTGTCTTCGGTGAACCCGGGATCGGCGAAATACCATTGATAGTCCACGATCCCCTCGGCCGGCACTTCGAAGGGCTCTTCCGACATGTAAACGACTTTGTCGGGCTCCGCAATCCGCCAGGCAGAATCGAATTCGCGCGGCACAAGGGTTTCGTTTGGGTCGCCTTGCGGTCGGCCCGCTTCGACCCAATCGAGTATTAAGCTTTTCTCCTCGTCGCTAAGCCGCGAGTCGTTGGAGAATTCGCCGTGAGCCGGATTCGCAAACCAGGGTGGCATGCGTTCTTGTGACACGACCTCGGCGATCATCGGCCCCCAGCCTTGCGTGTCCTCATAACTGATCAACGGGAAGGGGCCAATCTCCCCTTCACGGTGGCACTCCTGGCATCGCTTTTGAAAGATGCCGGCGATTTGTTTCGACCAGGTGACGGCGCCCGACTCGTCGACCGGCTTCACTCGCCCAATCAAGCACCCAGGGGCAACGGTCCGAGTCACGCTCACTTCTTGGCCTGCCAGCAATTCGTCCAGCGCATCGGTAAGGTCGTTGCGAGTCGGTTGTGGGCGCGAATTGCCGACATCGTATTGATCGTCGACGCGGCCGCGGTAGCGAATCGCACGATGCCTGTCGAGCACAAACAACTCGGGTGTTCGTTCGGCCTTAAACTGATCGGCCACAACGTTGCCCAGATCTTTCAGCACCGGAAAATCAATTTCGTACTTGCGGGCGAAATGCCCAAGCTCTTCGAGCGAGTCCTGCTGATTCGAAAAGACCGCCAGGAACGCCACGCCGCGCTGCCCGTACGATTCGTGAAGTTGTGATAAGCGTGGTGCGTACAGTTTGGCTAACGGGCACTCGGTACCCCAGAAAGCCACGACCACGGCCTCCGATTCGGCGAAGTCACTCAAGGAATGATCCTTGCCGCGGAAATCGGGCAGTTGAAAACCTTGGATCGGTTTAACTTCATCCTCTGCGGCATACGCATGGCCACTAACCAGCAGCAAACAACAAACCGCGTGGACATAACGTTTCAGGCGCTGCTGAATCATGAGTTCGACACACCCCGACGCATCCGCCGACTGAACACGACCAACGTTGTCGAACCACCCAGCAGCAAGATTCCGAATAGGGCCCAGAGAATTGGTTCCGTACCAAATCTCACCCCGGGCGATGCATCTGCCACTGGTAACTCAGGAGGGGCATTGGGCGTGTCGACCAGATCCTTCGGTTTGGCCAAACACAGATAACCGATCATCATCTCGTCAGTGGTTTGATCGCCCCATGTCACGGAAGACGAGGGATCGGGGTTCGCAAGATTCTCCTCGGAATTATCAAACACCGCGGTGCATTCCACGAGCGTCCCGGCTGGCAGCTCGCGCGGCTCTTTGAGATCGAACGTGCTTTGCCAGTTGAAGTCGTAGTGGGGGACATGCAGCAGCGTCTCGATCGTTCCGTCGATGTGCAACAAATCGTACCGGAACGATTTTCCCCGCAGGTGCATATGCGGAATCAAGGCAAACAGCGTGGCATCTGTCTTGAACTCGTACATCGATTTGACATCGTGATGACTTGCCTCAGGAGGAATCACAAACTCTGCGTTAAAGGCCAGCGCGATTTCGACACTCTGCTCAACTTCATCGTCTTCGGCGAAAAGCACCCCCATATAACTGCGATCTTCTTGAGGAGTACCCACCGGCGTGTAGTGCATTTGAAAAACGAACCGCGATCCGGCGCGGACACGACTCGCCATACCTTCCGGGAATGGTTCCGGACGAAACCCAGGTGCGTACCCTTTCAACAGGCGATTGGTGAGTTGGTCTCGCAGAAACGTGTCATCCAACTCGGGTGGAAGAATGAACACATTGATATGGTGCACAACGCTGTGGTTTCCCGGACGGCATTCGCAGGCTCTCAGCCAGCGATCCTCCGTGAATCCGGGATCGACGATGAAGTACTCATATTCCAAAAGCCCCTCGGCCGGAACCTGGAACGGCTCTTCTCGCATGTAGTACACGACGTCCGGCTCGCCCATCTGCCAGCCTTTGACAAATTCACGCGGCTGGGGCAAATCGGAAGGGTCTCCCTCGGGCGCCCCATGCTCGACCCACACGTTGATCAGATCTTTCTCTTCTGCCGTGAGCCGACAGTCGTTAGAAAACTCGCCGTGCTCGTCGTCCGCATGCCAGGGAGGCATCCGGTTCTGATTGACAACCTCCTGAATCATCGCCTCCCATCCGACGACGTCCTCGTGGGACATCAACGAGAACGGCGCGATCTCGCCGGGGCGGTGACACTCCTGGCAACTACGCTGGAATAACCGAGAGATCTGATTCGACCAGGTAACTGGACTGCTGGGGTCGGGCTCTCGTGTCCGCGAGATCAAACAGCCGGGAGCCTCGGTTGCCGGTACTTCAATTGCACGACCGGCCAGGAGCGATTCGATCGCATTGGCCAGATCTTCCTGCTTCGCTTCCGAGCGCTGATATCCCGTGCCATGCTTGAAACCATATTGGTCGTCGATCCGCCCTCGATAGCGAATCGTTCGATCCCGGTCCAACACAAACACCTCGGGGGTACGGCGTGCATCAAACCGGTTTGCCGCTTCATGACCTCGATCGCGAAGCACCGGGAAGTCGATACCATGCGTTCGGGCAAAGTGACTCAACTCTTCGAGCGAGTCCTGCACGTTGCTATCGATTCCTACAAAGCCGACGCCCTGCTCTTCATACTGATCGGCAAGCTCAACCAGTCGCGAAGCATACTGCTTGGCCAACGGGCATTCGACGCCCATGAAGGCGACCACCAACAGGTCATACTCGCCGAAGTCCGCCAACGCGTACTGCCGCCCATGAAAGTCGGCCAGGTCGATCGTTTGGATCTGCGTCCCGATAACTTCGGACAGTGGTTTGTCGCTTCCTAGAGCAGCCGCAGTGCATAACCCAAACAAAGAGACGACCCACGCGCAGTGGAACCGTAGCAGGCTCATCCTGCGGATGATTCGAATGTTGCTGCTTGGCCTGCGGTACATCATTCCACGACGAAGATCGGCTTGAATCACCGGGGTGATTCCGGATTTGAAAGTCACCTAAACTACTGTTGCAGCTATCTCTCTAGTCTATGTGAGTAGCGACCCAGCGTCGAACAGACAGCAGCGGTTTGGCGGGGTGATCCCAGTCTTCCGAGTCCAGGACTGGTGCCGTACGCACACCACTGAGACCACACGTCACAGGGACATCGGTAAAGCGCTCGATTCAGCACAAAAGTCGCTCGCATCCGGGAAACTATGGGGCCTGGAAAAGATCGCCACCTTGCTCGTCGGTCATGCCGAGGTAGGGTCCATCGGAGTACACGGTAAACAACGCTCGCACCTTTCCACGGCTGTCCTTCAGCGTGATGCCGGGTCCAGAGGAAGGAACGTCCAACCTCAGCCGCGCGGACCCATTCGAATCGTTCAGTTCGAACAACGCCTCATCGTTGGTTCCGATGCCCAGGACGGCACGCTGGTTCCCTTCGGCGTCTTGCAGGATGAACCGCTCTGCCTGCACGAACGTTGGTGTAGCCGCCTGCTTTGACTCCCGGCGTAATTCCAAGAATCGCAGCCCGATCACCGCCACCACCCCCATCGCCAAGAAAGTTAGAAATCCAAGAACCAGTTTCAGGCGGGAGTTCTGCAATTCCAACCGCCGCACCCGGGCTTCCAAATCCATCTCGATACTTCCCCACAAAAGTAATGACGACTCAATATCCATGACGGCGACAAGCGCTGACTAAGCTGTCCTGCGACGTCGTGCCACAACCACCACGGCGGCAGCAACAGCAAAGCAGGCCAAGCTGACCAACACGATTGGGGAGCGAGCCTTACGGGTTGAGGCCACCGACTCGGTGTCCGTGGCAACCACGTCGAAGTACCCAATCATCATCTCTTCCCAGCTTTGTTCACCCCAGGTAACTTCCGCCGAAGGATCGGGATTCGATAGATTGTCTTCCGAATTATCAAACGTGGCGATGCACTCGATCACCGTCCCATTCGGAATCGCAAGTGGTTCGGCCAGCACGTATCGGTTTTGCCATTTGAAGTCGTAGTGGGGCACGTCGAGCAGGATGTCTTCCGCACCGTCCGGATAATGTGCGACGTAGCGAAACGACTTGCCGCGAAGATGCATGTGCGGCAAGAACGATAGGATTTGCGTATCGCGCTTGATCTTGTAGTCCAGCGACACCACATGCTCGGATTCATGAGGCGGAATGGTAAACCAATTGTTCATCGCCGGCGTGGTGGTCACCTTGGTTCGCTCGGCCCCCTTCGGCGCAAACACCAGACCCATCGAACTCAAGTCTTGCTGTACGCTTCCGTTGGGGGTGTAGTGCATTTGAAACACGAACTTGGAACCGGGCCCGACATACTTGGCCATCCCCTCGGGAAACTCCGTCGGCAGCATCCCCGGGACGTAACCGCAGAGCATGTGATGCTGTAGTTCCCACATCTCGGCTAGATCGTCACGGGTAAGGTTTCCCGTATCCAACGCCGGGGGTAACACGAAGACATTGATGTGATGTACCACGGCGTGATTGTCCGGTCGACACTCGGCCGCGTCGATGAATCGCCCCTCGGTCAGTTGCGGATCGGCGACGAAATACTGGTATTCGATCACCCCGTCGGCGGCGACTTCAAACGGGGTGTCATTCATCGGCACAATCAAGTCGGGCTCTCGCGGCAGTCGCCAACCCGCGGGAAACTCCGCCGGCGGGGGCATGTCCGCGGTGTCGCCGCGTGGCGCCCCCGCTTCGACCCAGGTCAGAATCTGCTGATATTCGTCGTCGGTGAGCCGCGCGTCATTCACAAACTCGCCATGTTCCGGGTTGGCGTACCAGGGCGGCATGCGTCGCTGGGTGACGACCTCTCCGATCATCTCTGCCCAACCCACCACCTCGTCATAGTCCAGCAGAGAAAAGGGAGCAATCTCTCCAGGACGGTGGCAGTTCTGACATCGCTCTTGAAAGATGCGGGCGATCTGATTCGACCAGGTCACGTCGGCCCCTTCGTCCGCCTCTCGAACCCGCCCGATGATGCAACCGGTGGCTGTCGTGGAAGGCTGAGAGACCGCTTCCCCGGCGAGCAGCGCATCGATCGCCTCCCCCAGAAAATTCCGAGAAGCCTCATCTCTGTCAACGCCCACATCGTATTGGTCGTCGATCCGCCCGACGTAACGTACGCGACGATCGGCGTCCAAGACGTACACTTCCGGAGTTCGTTCGGCAAGAAACCGATCGGCAACCTGGTTGCCCACGTCCTTCAGACATGGAAAAGAAACATCGTACACACGGGCAAAGTGCTCCATCTCCTCGATCGAATCTTGGCGATTCGAGAAGATGGCGAGGAACTCAACATCCTCTTCGGAGTAGCGTTCCGCGAGTTCGACCAGTCGCCCCGCGTAGAGCCGGGCCAAGGGACATTCCGTACCCATGAAAGCGACCACCAGCACGGGGCTTTCGTCCAAGTCGTCTAACGAGTGTTCCGCACCGCGAAAGTCCTGCAGTACGAACGCTTCAATCTGGAGTTCCAAGCGAGGGTCAACCACCGTGTCTTCCGCGGCAACCACGGCGCTTGCCTGCAAGCACACAAGTGAGAAAAACAACCGTGCGGTAGCGGACATCCGTCGCCAGGTGGTTCGCCCGATCCAGCCGCAGCCGATCATTCCCACGGCAATCAGCGACAACCACACCACGGCCCAACGATAGCTGCCCCCAATCTGCACCGGTTTCCCGGTTCGCTTCTGCAGGTCCTGATCCAGGGGGGCGATGGCGATCGTGCCAATCATCATCTCTTCCCAAATCTGATCACCCCAACGAACCGTTTCGCTGGGGTCGGGGTTGGCGATGTTCTCGGCCGAGTTATCGAAACTCGCCGTGCAGTGCATCACCGTGCCCTCGGGCATCACCTTCGGTTCGCTCAGTAGATAATCGAACTGCCAGTTGAAGTCGAATTTGGGGATATCGAGTAGGATTTCGTCGGTGCCATCCGGATAATGTGCCTCGAACCGAAACTTTTCGCCACGCAGGTGCATGTGCGGACTGAGCGAATACAACAGCGAGTCTTCGTCGAACGTATATCGCGATTCAACAACATGCTCCGCCGCGTTTGGTGGAATCTCAAACTCGGTGTTCGCCACCATCACCATCGAGAGCTGACGTCGCACGTCCTCCTCGTCGGCAAACAGGACCGCGATCCCGCTAAGGTCGGTTTGCGCCGAACCATTCGGGGTGTAGTGCATTTCGAAGACTAGGTGAGAACCGGCCGGGACATAGCGTGCCGTGCCGTCGAAGTTCTCCAAATTCACCGGCTTTTTTCCAGGAGCGAACCCTCCTAAAAGGTTGATGCGATCTCCCAGCGGTAAATCCCAATCGACCCAGGGAGGCTTGAAGTACACCGTCACGTGATGCACCACCGCCGGATTCCCGGGGCGGCACTCGACCATGGTGATCCACTTGTCTTCGTCCCAACCGGGATCGACGGTGAACCACTGATACTCGACGATGCCTTCGGCCGGAACCGTGAATGGTTGGTCGTCGATGTAGATCACTTGATCGGGCTCGGGAATCAACCACCCTTCAGTAAACTCCGCCGGTGGAGGCAGGTCTGCGGGGTCACCCTCGGGGGCCCCCGCCTCGACCCAGCGATCGATGAGCGATAGTTCTTCCTTGCTGAGTACTGCCACGTTGCTGAACTCGCCGTACTCCGGATTCGCGTTCCACGGTGGCATCCGCTTTTGATGGACCACCTCGCGGATCATCTCCGACCAGCCGGCCACGTCGTCGTATTCCAATAAAGGGAATGGGCCAATTTGCCCCGGTCGATGGCACTCTTGGCAGTGCTTTTGAAAGAGTCGTGAGATTTGATTCGACCAGGTCACCTGACTCGCCGGATCAACTTCTCGCACGCGACCAATCAAACAACCGGGCGCATCGCTGATCGGTTCCGCCACATCACCCCCGCCTAACAATGTGTCGAGTACGTCGGCCAAGTCATTATTCGTCGGCTCTGGTCGTTGGATACCGACGTCGTATTGGTTGTCGATTCGACCCCGGTAGCGAACCACTCTTTCTGCATCGAGCACAAACACCTCAGGGGTTCGCCGCGCATCGAAGCGATCGGCGATCTCATTCCCCAAGTCCTTTAGCAGCGGGAAATCCACCTCGTGAGCCCGAGCGTAGTGCAACAACTCGGTGTTCGAATCCTGTCGATTGGCGTCGATTCCCAGGAATGCGACCCCTAGGTCCTTGTACTTCTTGCTCAGCAGCGAGAGCCGCGGCGCATACAACTTTGCCAACGGGCATTCGGTTCCGAGGAAGGCAACCACCACCAATTCGGAATCGGCATGATCACTTAGCGAGCGTTCCGCACCCCGAAAATCACGCAACTTGAAATCATCGATCTTCTGTCCCACCAGCCGATCTTCGGCCCTGCAAGCAGCCGCCGCATACGCAATGCACATCACCAGGCAGCCGATGGTTGGCAAGCCTGATCGCGGCCTGAGAAAACGCGGTTTGCGATGGGAGGACAAACGTAAGCTCGCTTGTGAGTCAGCGGGAAAGTTGGATTCATTCCCCGACAAAAAACGTCCAAATTTCATTCTAAAACCGCACCGGGACAAACACCAAGCATCCGTACCGCGATCAAACCTACCCGGCCGATATTTCATGGTGCAGATAGTTGGCCAGCTCGCCAAGAGTGGGGTAATCCTGCAGCAGATCGAATTTGAACGATCGCCCGATTTGCGTTTCCAGTTCTCGGGTTAGTTGCACAACCAGGATCGAATCCAACCCCAGTTCGGCAAAATGGCGATCGCTTGTTAAATCACTTTCGTCGACTTCCAACAACCGCGACAGCAGTTCGCGCAGATGCTGTTCGACCCGCTCCAAAGTGAAGCCCTTGGCGTCACTATCCTCCCGAGGTGCCGTCTGTGTCGAATTTGCAACCACGGGCGAATCGAACAGCGGCTTCAGTCCCTCGCCTAGTGCCGCAACGATGAGGCGAGGTATGTTGAAGTGCAATGCGCGATCCAGGGCCGCAATTGCCGCGACGGTCGACATCGCACGCAGTGCACCCGAACGCTCAACCTGCTCGACCCGTTTTACTCCCATGCCAACTTCGCCCCATAACCCCCAGTTGATACTCATGGTTGGCCGCCCCTGCGAAGCCCGCCAGGTAGCGAAACTGTCGAGATAGGAATTTGCCGCAGCGTAATCTGCTTGCCCCGGGCTGCCCAGGACAGCAGAGATCGAAGAAAATAGGACCATCAATGGCGGTTGCTGACCCTGTGTGACTTGATCCAGCACCCAGGTACCCTGCACTTTTGCCCGCAGCACATTGTCAAGCGATGACATTCTCTTTTTCGCCAGCAACCCGTCATGAATGACCCCTGCGGTGTGGAACACCCCGTCGAGCTTGCCGAAACGATCGTGTATCTGCTGCACCAACTCGGCCATGTCTTCCAACTCGGCCACGTCTGCTTTCACCGCCCAAACTTCTCCGCCCAAAGCCTCGATTCGCATCAGGCGGCGGATCCTTTGCGAAACTTTGTTCCTGGTCGAATGTTCATCCAGCCACCCGTCCCACTCCTCGCGAGACGGAATGTCGGATCGACCGGTGAGCACCAACTTGGCCTTCCATTCACGCGCCAGCCAGGTTGCCACCTCCAGACCGATTCCACCCAATCCACCGGTAATCAGGTAAACACCATTCTCTTCAACCGGCATGGCCCGCCGTTCGACCGAGGTAAAGTCCAACGGATGCTTGCGGGTGATGTACCGCTGCGTTCCTCGCCAGGCGACTTCCGTGTGATCGATCTTGGAGATCAGTTCCGTGGCCAACCGTTCGACCAATCCGCGACCCACGTCCTCGGGAGCGATGTCGATGGCCTGCACATTCGCGCGAGGGTCCTCCAAGGCGATCGATTTCAGCAACCCCCAGGAAGCCGCTTTTTCAGGGCAAGATGTCTCATCTTCACCCTCGACACCGTAAGCCCGTGAAGTCACCACCCGCAAGTCGATCGGTTTGCCGCCGGCCAACGTCTTCCACAGCATCGTTAGGCTTCGAACCCCGTCACTGAGACTCGATGCGAGATCGAACAGCGACGCAACCGCGCCGGTTTCACGATCGCAACCCCATAGATGCACGACTCGTTCGACCGGGCCTTTCAGCCATTTCTTCAGCTTTCGATAGTCTGCCTGCCGGTCGGGATCCAACACCAACGTGTGTTCGTCGGTTGCTTTCTGAGGCATTGCCCGCAACACGACCGAAACCTGGTGCCCCCCACGACGAAGTCGTTCAGCCAAGGCCTGCCCGATGCCCAGTGCGTCGGCAAAGATCAACCAACTGCTGCTGGTTTCTTCCTCACTTTCTTCGTCTGCTTTTATAGGCTCGCTTGCTACCCAACTTGGTTGGTAGAACCAGTTGTCCAGACTCGGCAACGCGACCGCGGCTTCTTGTATGGGTTGAGCGTCTTCGGATTGTTTCTCAGTGCTGTTCCGGCCCTTCCCGGCGGCGGTTTCCTTCTTTCGCGACTTTGTCGCTCCTGCAGCCTTTCGTTTACGCGATGGAGTCTTCTTTTTGGGTCGCTGAACCGTTGCGGATGTTGCTGAAGCGTCAGACTCCTCCGTCGAGGCCCCTTCAGACGAAGCATCTGCAAACTCGTGCTCGGTACGGAACCAACATCGTTGGCGTTCGAATGGATAGGTGGGCAAAACCATCCGCCGACCTGCAGACTCTGCCTCGACCGCATCCCAGTCGAAGTCCCAGCCACGAACAAACAGTTGACCAACGACCTTCAACAATGCGGTGCGGCTCTCTTGCTCGATTCCCTCCCCGGCTGCCTGCGAACCCGGTGACGGAGCCCTTGCGGCCCTCAAGAGTTCATCTTTCTTCGAACCCTGACACCAGGCCAACAAGCGAGCGAGCCCCGCCGCCGGTAATGCGGCAATCTCCTCGATGAGCGAGGGATCGATTTCCGTTGGCGCAGTGCGATAGGTATGCGACGTCGCCAGGCTCTCCGCCTCATCTGTCAGCATTAGCAACCGCAGCTTGTCGCACAGTTGATCGGCATGCCGCACGACAATGGCCAACCGGTGAGCAAACTTGCCACGCCCCACATTGGCCGTGTAACAAGCATCCGCCAGGTTCCAACGCGCATTGGCCGTAAGCCGCTCGGCGTAGTCTTTCACCATCTGCCGCAGTGCACCCGGCGTCCGAGCCGAAAGCGTCAGCAGCGAAACCCCTTCGTCTGGAGACCTAGACCCTGCTTCGCGAACAACCTGGGGTGCTTCCTCCAACACCACGTGAGCATTGGTACCGCCAAACCCAAAGCTGCTGACGCCGGCTCTCCGCGGTGTTACCCCACGTGGCCACGTTCTCAGCCGATCGTTCACATAAAACGGACTGTCGGTAAAACCGATATGCCGATTGGGGCATTCGAAGTTCAGCGTCGGCGGCAACTCCTGATTCACCATCGAAAGCACCGCGCGGATCAGCCCGGCCATGCCAGAGGCCGACTCCAGATGGCCAATGTTGGTTTTCGCCGAACCCACCGCACAGAAACTGTGATCTGCGGTCGATCGTTCGAACGACGCTTCCAAGGCGTGCATTTCAATCGGGTCGCCCAGCGAAGTACCCGTGCCGTGGGTTTCGATGTAGCTCACACTCCGTGGATCGATCCCCGCTTTCTTGTATGCATCATTGACCACCTCCCGTTGCGCCCCCACGCTGGGGGCCGCCAACCCTGCCTTGGCGTGGCCGTCGTTGTTCACCGCGGTGCCGCATACCACGGCCATGATGTGATCGCCGTCTCGCAACGCATCGCCCAGCGGTTTCAGCAGCACGGCCCCCACGCCTTCGCCGCGTACGAAGCCATCGGCCCGATCGTCGAAGGCCTTCACCACCCCGTCGGCGGCCAGCATGCCGTACTGCCCAACCATCTCGATTCCCTTCGGATTGAGAATCAAGTTCGATCCCCCGGCGATGGCCATCGACGCCTCGCCAGTCAGCAAGCTCTGGCAAGCCAGGTGCAATGCCACCAACGAAGAACTGCACGCCGTATCCACCGTGAGACTCGGTCCCCGGAGGTTGAGCAAATACGAGAGCCGCGTCGCCACCAGGGAAACGGCATTGCCCGATTGCAGATGAGGATCAGCACCGTCCGGGGTGTGAGCCAACATCGCACCGTATTCGTTGGCATTCACCCCGACGAACACGCCGCAACGCCCCTCGGACAATGCATCAACTCGGTAGCCGGCCCGTTCGATGGCCTCCCAAGCAACTTCCAAAAACAGCCGCTGCTGCGGGTCCATCAATCGCGCCTCGTGACGCGACAGTTGGAAGAACGCCGGGTCGAAATCTTCGATGTTTTCAAGGAACCCGCCGAGATAGTGGTCCAACGCTCCACTGCCCGGGTCGCCATTCAACAACGTTTTCCACCACTTCTTTCGCGTCTTCGGCGGGGCGGCAATCGCCTGGCGGCCGTGTTTGATGAGGTTCCAGAAGGCTTCGGGGGTGGGGCAGCCGGGGAAGCGGCAGCCTAGGCCGATGATGGCGATGTGGGTCGAGGAGACAGCGGCTGCCGGGGTGACGGGCTGGGGGGCTGCTTGGGTGGTGACCACCGGGGCTGCCGGGGTTGGTGGTTGAGGGGTTGCTGTGGTTTGAAGATGCCCGGTTTGAAGGTGCCCGGCTAGCGCGGCGGCGGTGGTGGGGGTGCTGGCCAGGTGACGGGCCAGCGCGGTGACCGAGGCGTGTTCGAACAACAGCGTCGGTTCCAGTTCGACCGCCAGCTCGGCCGTGAGCTGGCCGCGGATCTGCAGGGCCAGGATCGAGTCGAACCCGAGGTCCATGAAGTTGGCCTGGCGGTCGAGTTGGTTCGGCTCCAGACCCAGCACCCGGCAGAACAGCTCGTGCAGGTAGTCGGCCGTGGCTTCTTGTAACGCGCCGCGGTCCGGACTGATGCTGGGTGTTGAACGCGGCGGCTGTGTGGCTGGCGCGGTCGGTGGAACTTCCGGCTGCCTGACCCGCACGGCCGTCGGGTTGTGGGCCAGCAGCAGGTGGGTGCCGGGGGCGCCCAGCGGCGTGGTGTCGTCGGGCAGCGAGACGGGAGTCTCGAAGCCGCAATCTTCCAGCAGCGATCGCCAGGCGGCGGCCCCCAGCAGCGGCGTGGTCTCGCGCAAGGGGGCGTCGTGGAAGTGCCACCAGCCGTCGGTCAGGCCGAAGGTCAATTCGACCCACCGCAGCGGTCGGGTCGCTTCGACCACCACCAGCAGGGCGCCGGCGGCGAGCGTCTGTCGCAAGTTCCCGAGCGTCTGCCGCAGGTCCCGCGTGGCGTGCAGCACGTTGACCGCCAGCACCGCGTCGAAGCTGCCGGGTGCCAGACCCTGCGAGGCCGGGTCCCCTTCGGCGTCGAACGTCTGGAAGTGGATGCCCTGGTAATCAGCGAACCGCTGCCGGGCCGCGGCCACCAGGCCCGGCGAGAGATCGGTGTAGGTGTATTCCAGCGGGGTACCGGCCAGCCGATCGAGTACCACCCGGCTGGTGGCCCCGGTCCCGGCCCCCACTTCCAGCACGCGGAAGGGACGATCGCCGGGGCGGGCGGCGGCCAGGGCCTCGGCGGCCAGTTCGGCGTAGTAGGCGTTGAACTCGCCCTGCCCGTAGACTTCGCCGGCGGCCGTAGTCGACCCGCCGGGGAACAGCAGCTCCAGCGGATCCTGATCACCGCGGAGCACGGCCGCCAACCGCGGACCGCAACGCTCCAACAAGCGGGCCACCGCCGCCAGCGACGGCCAACGCTCGGCCAGCTCCGCGGCCAACGCGGCCGGGTCCAATTCCGTGAACGCCTCCCAGGCGGGACCCCGCTGGTAGCGACCGTCGGTTTCAACCAGCAGGCCGTCGGCCGTGGCCATGGCCAGCAGGCGTGGCAGCAGCCGGGTGTAGCGAGGTTGAAGCTGCAGTGCGGCCGTGAGTTCGTCGTGGTCGGCCGGCAGTTCGACCGTACGAAGCAACTGCGTCACGTAGGTGCTGGCCAGCCGATCGAGCGCCGCGTCGAGCCCTGCGAACTGCGGAATCAGCTCGGCCAGGCGAGCCGCACCGTCGGTCGACGCCGCTCGCACCGTGGTGAGTACCTGCCGGTAATCCGCCGTCGGCGATGTTCCATCAACCGCCTCCGCTTGACCCGACAGCAGGCGGCGATGATCGAAGCTCGCGGTACCGGCCAACAACAGTGGAGCCGCCGCGCCGCTGGCCACCGCCTGGGCGAAGGCCCCCGAGGCGGTCGCGGGCGTCATGGGGCGCAGGCCCAACTGCCGCACGATCGGGCCGACCGTGTTGGCGGCCAACATCCCCGAGGTGCCCCATTCGCTCAGCGCCACCGCCGTGGCCGCGCGGCCCGTGGCCCGCAGGCGGGCGGCCAGGTGATGCTGCATGCGGCAACCGGCCGCGTAGTCGCTTTCCCCCGCGGACAACGCCCCGGAGAGACTGCCGATCGAGGAGAACAGCACCAGATTGGCTTCAGGCCAATCCTCCAGCAGCCCGGCCAACTGAATGCTGCCGGCCACCTTGGCCGAAAGCACCCGGGTGAGCGACTCGGGCGTCTTGGTCCGCAGGGCCAACTGCCGTGTCTCGAGTTCACCCGCCGCGTGCAGGATGCCGGCCAGAGGGTCGTGCGTCCGGGCGATCGTCGCGCGGAGTTGTTCCACGTGGTCGGGATCCGCGATATCGCCGGCCAGGTACGTCACCCGGCCCGGGCCCGCCGCGGCGATCGTGGCCAACCGCCGCACCCGCTCATAACGCGGATCCTCCTGGGAGTGCTCCGCCAGCCAGGCCGGGCACTCGTCGACTTCCGGTAGCGGGCTGCGGCCGGTCAGCACCAGATGGGCCTCGTAATCGCGGGCCAGCTCGACGGCCAACTGGCTGCCGATCCCGCCCAACCCGCCGGTCAACAGGTACACCCCACCGGGCCGCCACAGCGGCGCGTGGGGACCGCCGTCCAGTGGGCGGACCTCGCGCAGCATGCGTGTACCGCCACGGTAGAGAACCTCGGCCGCCGCGTCTTGTTCGGCAGGTGAGTCGTCGGCCAACGCTCGCAGCTCGGCCAGCAGTTGTTCAGCTACCGTGACCGGCTCGGCCGTCGACTCGATATCGACGGCCCGTCGTCTGAGACCTTTGAGTTCATACGGCCACGAGAGCACCAGGCCCAGGGCGGCCGCCTGCGTGAGATCGAGCGTCGCGTCGGTCGTCGCGTACCGCGGCTGCGCATCGCGGCTGAGCCACAGCACCCGCAGCGACGTCCACCGCCGAGGACCCACACCGGCCAACGCGCCGCTGGCGGCCAGCACGATTCGGGCTCGTAGCTGCGTGGCCGCCGCTACGTCTACTTCCTCGCCACCGCCGGGTAACTGACCAATCACGCCGGCCAAGTCACCGGCCGCAAGCAGCGGTTGCCAGTGGGATGCTTCCTGCCAACGGGCATCCGTAACGTCCAACACTTGGCGATCGACGGTTGCCCCGGCGGCCTGCAGTTGGGACGTGAGTGTTTCGAGCGTCGCGTCATCGGCCGGGCCGACCACCAGCCAGCGACCGCTCAATGATTCGCGGCTCGCGGGCAAGGCGGGAGTTGCTTGCCAGGCCAGCGTGTACAGCAGCCCCGCCTGCTCGGCCGGGTCGTCGGTGGATAACGGCGCGGGGGCGGCGTCGGTCGCACTCACTTGCTTCGCGTCGGCCAGCCAGTGTCGCTGTCGCTGATACGGGTACGTCGGCAGTGGCACCTGACGCGGCGTGATATCGTGCGCGGCGAAGTACGCCTCCCAATCCAAGTCCACCCCGCGGCTGTACAGCCAGGCCACGCCGTGGGCCAACTGACCGGCGAGCGTCGGCTGGCGATTTAAGGTGGCATGCGACTCCGCCGGCGTGTCATGCTGCTTCAGCACCTCCGCGGCCAGCGGCGCGAGCGTCGAGCCTGGGCCCAACTCCAGCAGGGCCGTGCAACCTGCGGTCGTCATCGCTTCGACTGCCTGCGCGAAGCGGACCGGCTCCCGCGCCTGACGTGCCCAATCCTCGCCCGTCGGGGCCCGATCGGCCGGCCACGCCGCGCCGCTGCGGGTGCAGTACCACGTCCGCTGCGGCGCGGTTGAAGGTAAGGCGTCCGCCCCGCGGGTCAGCTCTTCCAACAGCGGTTCGACCAGCGGCGAGTGGAACGCCCGCTCCGTCGGCAGCCGTGAAGCGGCGATCCCGCGGGTGTTCAGTGCTTCAAGTACCGCTTCGACGGCTCGGACGCTGCCCGAGATGACCGTCTGCTTGGGAGCATTCGTGGCCGAGATGGCCAACTCCTCGGCATGCGGCCCGATCAGCTCACTCAGTTCTTCGGCCCCCGCGCGAACCGCCCCCATCGCGCCGGGCGCCAGACCCTGCATCAGGCGGCCTCGCAGCACGGCCAGCTGCAGAATCGATTCCAGCGAATAACAACCGGCCGCCCAGGCGGCAGTGAGTTGCCCCAGGCTGTGGCCGGCCACCGCCTCGACCGACAGACCCCAGCTGGACCACAGTCGCCACAGACCCACCTGCCACGCCAGCAGCCCCACCTGCGCGTATTGGGTGCGGTCCCACAACTCCGCGCCTGCCGGCGTGGCCAACCGCGACAGCGGGACTTCCAGTTGACCCGCGACCAACCGTTCACACTCCGACCAGGCCGTGGCGAACACGGGGTACGTGGCGATCAACTCGGCCAGCGTCTGGCTGCTCTGACGCGAGGCCTGACCCGAGAACAACACCCCCACCCCCACCGCCAGCCCTTCGCCACGCGTGTGGCGGTAGACGCCCGCCGGTGAAGTCGGACCGATGGCTGAGGTGAGTTGCTGCCGCAGTTCGTCGGCCGTGGACGCCACCACCGCCAGACGCTGGCCCCGGTGCAGGCGGCCCAACGCCGCTGTGGTGGCCAGCGATGGGAGCGACACTCCGTCGGCGACCGCGTCTAAATATGCGGTCGAGAGTTGTTCGAGTGCCGAAGGGTCCACCGCCGAGAGCACCACCGGCAGCGGCAATGATTCCCGCGGCTCGGGGCTTGCAGCCGGCTCCGGCGGCGACTCCACCACCACGTGGGCGTTCGTGCCACTGAACCCAAACGCGCTGATCCCCGCCCGCAACGGGGCACCCGCCACGCTCGGCTCCCAGGTTCGTAACCGGTCGCTCAGCACCAGGGCCGTCTGTTCGAAGTTGATATGCGGGTTGGGCGATTGCAGGTTCGCGTTGGGTGGCAACTGCCGATGCTCGAGGCACTGCAGGACCTTCATCAGGCTGGCCAGGCCCGAGGCCGTTTCGGTGTGACCCAGGTTCGTCTTCACGCTGCCCACCTGGCAGAACCCCTGCCGCGTGGTATGCCGCGCGAAGGCCTCGCTCAGACCACGCGCCTCCACCGGATCGCCCAGCGGCGTCCCCGTCCCGTGGGCCTCGACGTAGCTGATCGTCTCGGGGTCGATTCCCCCGGAGGACCATGCCTCCAGGATCACGTCCCGCTGCGCCGCCGGGTTGGGCGCCGTCAGCCCGTTGGTCCGCCCGTCGTTGTTGGTGGCCGTGGCCCGAATCACCCCGTGGATCGTATCCCCGGCCGCCACCGCGGCGGCCAGCGGTTTGACCAGCACCGCCACGCAGCCCTCGGCCGGCACGAACCCGTCGGCACCCGCGTCGAAGGCTCGGCAGTGACCCGAGGCCGAAAGGGCACCCATCTGTTCAAACGCCGCGAAGTTGGCCAGCCACAGGTTCAGATGCACCCCACCGACCAACGCCGCGTCGCATTGACCGCTGCGGAGGCTTTCGCACGCCAGGTGCAATGCCACCAGCGACGAACTGCACGCCGTGTCCACCGGCAGGCACGGACCGTGCAGATCCAGGAAGTACGCCAAACGGCTGGCCAGAATCGAGGGACTCGCCCCGGTGGCCCAGTACACGCCCCCTTCGCCGCTACCGCTACCCGCCTGATAATCCTGGCTGCCGGCCCCGACGAACACCCCGCACCGCTGACCCGACAGACGCGAACCGCCGTAACCCCCATGCTCAAGCGCCTCGTAGGCCACCTCCAAAAACAGCCGCTGCCGCGGGTCCATCGCCGTGGCCTCGGCCGGCGAGAGACGGAAGAACCGGCCGTCGAACTGTTCCACGTCGCTTAAGAATCCGCCCACCCCCGACACGTCGTCCCGAGCAGCCAACGCCCGACGCGACGCCGGAACCGGGCCCACCTCCTCCGCCCCGGTGGTCAACACCCGCCACAACCCCGCACCGTCGGAACAACCCGGCAACCGCAACGCATAACCCACCACCGCCACGCCCGAGGTGGTCACCTCCTGCACCTCGCCTTCAACCACCGCCGCAACCGACCGCGGCTTCGGCAGTCTCTTCTTCGGCAGTCTCTTCTTCACCGCCGCCGCCCCCTGAACCTTCGCCCCCTGCCCGGTGAGATAAACCGCCAACGCCGCAACGCTCGGATGCTCAAACAACACCGCCGGACCCAACCGATCCAGACCCAAACCAACCTTCAACCGAACCACCAACTCCAACGCCAACAACGAATCCAAACCCTGATCCTGAAACGAGCGGCCGCGATCCAACTCGCCGGGGGCCAGTCGCAGCACCTCTTCCAACACCCGGGCGATCGTACGCTCCACGGCCGAGGTACCGGCGGCGGCTTCTGAAAGATCTTCGATGACTTCTTCGGTCTCCGTCGGTTCGCTCGCCGCCTCACCCACTTCCGGTTGCGCCAGATCGGCTCGGGCCAGCAGGACGTGTTGCGTCACCTCCGCGGCCGCCTCGCCCCCGGGCAACGTGGCCACGTCGGTGAACCCGACCGTCGGCAGGAACTCCCGCCACCTGTCCCGTGTCAGCAGCGGGCTGTCGCTGCGAAGCGGGGCATCCTCGAAGCACCACCAGCCTTCGGTCAGCCCGAAGGTCAGCAGCCCCCATCGCTGAATCCCCGTCGCTTCGACCAGCACCAGCAGACCGCCGGGGGCGAGCAACTGCCGCACGTGGTTGAACGTTTCGCTCAGGTCTCGCGTGGCGTGCAGCACGTTGGCCGCCAGAATGATGTCGAACCCCCCCGGCTCCAGACCCTGGGCCGTGGGGTCGCGGGCGATGTCCAGCACCTGGTACCGCACCTGCGGGTACTCGGCGGCGAACCGCTCCTCGGCCTTCAGCACCAGCGCCCGCGACAGATCGGTGTAGGTGTACTGGCTGCGGTCCTGCGGCAGCACCGGCAGCACCCAGCGGGTCGTCCCGCCGGTGCCGGCCCCCACTTCCAAGAGCCTCACTGCTTCGGTCGATGCGGTAGCCGTACCGATCGCCGCGGCCACCACCTCGGAGTAGAACCGTGACAGCGGAGAATCGGCGTAGAGGGCTTCGGTGTCGGCCAGCGAGCCGCCAGGGAACAGCAGCCCCAATACGTCGCACTCGCCGGCCAGCACGGCGGCCAACTCCCCGCCGCAGCGGCATAGCAGCACCGCCTGCGGGGCCAACAACGGACAGTCTTGCTGGAGTTGTTCTTCCAGGGCCTGCGTGTTCGCCGCCGGCGATAAGCCGGTGGGGGCCTGCCAACGGTCGCCCGTTTGACGCAGCAGCCCGTCTTCGCAGAGCATCGCCAGCAGCGGGTCCAGCAGTCGTTCGAACAGCGGCAGCAGTTGCAGCCGCTCGACAATCTCGGACCGGTCGTGCGTGGCGCCGTCGGTGGTGAACAGCCCGCGGCTGGCCACCGCCGCGGCTACGTAACGTGCGGCCAGTTGATCCAGGATCTTCAAACCCGTGGCCAGGGAACTCGACTCCGCGGCCAACGATTCCAATCCCCGTCGGCTGGCCGACTCGGCCGCCGCGGTGAGCGCCGACCAGGCCCGATCGCTGAGACCTTGTTCCTCGTGCGCTAGCGGCGTGACGATCACCTGCCGGCGACCCAGGGCCAGGGCCGCGGCGAAGGCCGCCCGACCGGCCGCGTGCGACATGGGCCGTACGCCACGTTGGCCCAGGTAATCGCGGTATCGCTGCGGGGCCGCCACCTCGGTCTCGCCCCAAAAACCCCAGTTGATCGTCGTCACCGGCAGCCCCCAGCCGGCCGCCTGAGCGGCGACCGCGTCCATGAACGCACCGGCCGCCGCGTACGCACCCTGCCCGGCCAGCGGTTCCAGGGCCGACATCGAAGAACACAACGCCACGAAGTCCAGCCGCCGATCCCGCAGCGCCCGCAGCAGCGACCAACTGCCGGCCACCTTCGGGCGCAGCACCGCGGCCAGGTCCGCCGGCGTGCGGTTGTAGAGCATCCCGTCGGCCAGCACTCCGGCCGCGTGCACCACCCCGTCCAGGCGGCCGTAACGTGCGTCGATTGAGGCCAGTAATGCGGCCACCGCCGCTTCATCCGAGACGTCCAGCGTGACCGGCCATACCTCCACCGCCTGCTCGGATTGCAGACGGCGGATGCCCTCGATGCGGCGGATCAGCGTCGTGTCGGCAGAAGGATCCTTCAAATAAGCATCCCACTCGTCTGCCGGCGGCAGCCGACGCCGCGAGGCCAGCACCAGGCGGACCGGATGTTCGATGGTCCCCTCGCCGGCCAGCCGCGCGGCCAACTGCAGGCCGATGTTGCCTTGACCGCCGGTCAGCAGATACACGCCGCCGACGCGTAGCGGCGGGGTTGAATCGCTCAGCGACGTGACGTCGCTCGGCTGCCAACGCCGCTGCCACGGCTGACCCTCGCGCCAGGCGAGCACCGCCGGCGGGTCCTGCCAGCCCAATGAGGTCAGCACCTGCGAGGTTACTTCTGCCGTCGGCCCTTCCGGTGGCAGGTCAAGCACGTGGCAGGCAAGCTGCGGATACTCCTGCGCGATCACCTGCACCAACGCACCCACCGCCGAACCGCGGGGATCGCTGGCCGACACCTCTTCGCCGACCGCCTGACCGCCGCCGCTTAGTACCCACACCGGTAGCGGCCGTGAACCGGACGTCTCATCCAAGGTCGCTGCCGTGGCGGCCAATGCTTGCAGCCGCGCGAGGACCTCGTCCTGCACGGTTTCGGCCGAGGCGGCTTCGTCCCACGCTCGGGATTCTTCCACCACCAGCACCACGCCCGCCGGCGCTGGGGTTGTCTCCAAATCGCGGTGCACCTCGCAGCCGGCCGAACTCAGGGACTCGCTGATCGACGCGGCCAGCGGCGATGCGTCTTCCGCAATCACCAGCCACGAGCCGCTGGGAGGTGACGTTGATTCTCCGGCGTACGGCTCCCAATGCGGTTCGAAGAACCAACTGCCGAGTTCCGCTAGCGATGGCTCTTCATCGACGGGTGGTGGTTGTACGGTCGCCGGTGACGACCGTCGCTCGGCCCCGGGAAGCCAATAACGTTTTCGCTGGAACGGGTAACGCGGCAGCGGCACACGACGGCCGCTCGGCTGCATCGCTTCCCGCTTCAGGGTTCCCCCCACCGCATACCAGGCCGCCAGCGCCGCGTACAACTCGACCCAATCTTCGGCCGTCAGTTCGTCGGTGGAGCCTCCCACGGCCGGCTCCTGCTCGGCCAGCCAGGCGGCCAGCCTTCGTCCCCAGCGGCCTCCGCACCAGCTTGCCGCCAGCTGCCGTGCGGCCGCCGGCAGTCGGCCCAAGCGGGCGAAGCACTGCTGTTGCAGATGTTCCTCTCGCTGCGATTCGTCCTCCATCCGCGTGAAGATCAGCGAACCGCTCAACGGGCCTTCCACCGTGCTCTGCGTGTACAACCGCAGCTTGTCGCACAGTTGATCCCGATAGCGGGCCACCACTGCCAGGCGATAAGCACCCCCGCCACTGCTACGATTCGCCGTGTAGCAGAGGTCGGGCAGGGGGATGTTGGCGTGGGTGTCGAGGTGGTTCAGGTACGCCGCGGCCAGGTGGGTCAGGGCCGTGGGGGTGGGGGCCGAAAGGGTCAGGAGCTGCGCGGGGGCGGGTTGGGTTGGGGGCTGGGGACGGGGCGCGGGGGCTTCTTCCAGCACCACGTGCGCGTTGGTCCCCCCAAAGCCGAAACTGCTCACCGCCGCACGCCGCGGATGATCTGCCGGGCGGGGCCAGCGACGCAGGCGGTCGTTGACGTAGAACGGGCTGTCCGTCAGCGACAGGTGCCGATTGGGGCATTCGAAGTTCAACGTCGGCGGCAGTTCCCCGTGCTGTAAGGCCAGCACCGCCTTGGCCAGACCGACCAGACCCGCGCAGCTTTCGGCGTGGCCCACGTTCGTCTTCGCCGAACCGATCGCGCAGAACCCCTTTCGATCGGTCGACGCACCCACCGCCTGCGAGGCCGCCTCCCACTCGATCGGATCCCCCAGCGACGTCCCCGTGCCATGCGCCTCCCACAACCCAACCGTCTCACCCGAAATCCCACTCACCCCATGAGCACGCAACACCACACCTCGCTGGGCTGTGGGGTTGGGCGCGGTGAGGCCAATCTTTTCTCGGCCATCATGGTTCACCGCCGTACCGCGGATGACCGCCAGGATGTTGTCGCCATCTTGCAAAGCCGCGGCCAGCGGTTTCAGCAGCACGGCACCCACGCCTTCGGCCCGGACGAAGCCGTCGGCCGCCGCGTCGAACGTATGGCAGCGTCCTTCCGGAGAAAGCATGCCCGACTGGCCGACCAGTTCGGTACCGGCCGGATCGAGAATCAGATTCACCCCGCCGGCGATGGCCAACTGCGATTCGCCACTCAACAAGCTCTGACATGCCAGGTGCAATGCCACCAGCGACGAACTGCACGCGGTGTCGAGCGTGAGGCTGGGACCGTGAAGGTTGAAAAGGTACGAAACCCGATTGGCAATCATGGCGATCGCCGCGGAAGGAATGGCGTGCGGCTGATCCTGCAATGTAGAACCGCACAACCGCTGATAGTCGTTGGAGGAGACGGCAACGAAAACCCCCGTCGCGTCGTGGCCAAGCTCTTCGGTCGAATAGCCAGCGTGGTGAATCGTATTCCAGGCCACCTCCAGGAACAGCCGCTGCTGCGGATCCATCAGTTCAGCTTCGCGGGGTGAGATGCCGAACAAGGTCGCGTCGAAGAGGTCGACATCGTTGAGAAAGCCACCTTGCAGGGAATCTCGTCCAAGACGCGATGCCGCGAACGGGGAACGCTGCCCCGCTGGCAACAAGTCCCACCGAGCATGAGGTACCTTACCTACAACATTTTGGCCGCTGCGAAGTTGGCTCCAGAATGTCTCCAGGTCGGGGGCACCGGGCAGACGGCAATCCAAACCGATGATGGCGATATCGGTGTCGCGAGTCTCTTTGAATTGTTGTTGGCCAAGCTTTGGTTTGCCTGAATGTCTGTCCCGCGACTTTGCGGCTTCGCTGGTTGGCAACACAAGCAAACGAGATGGTGAACCGGGCGAAGGGGTTGTCCCAGAAACTGACTTGTCTTGAGACGATTGCTCCACCGGTGCTTCAGACGGTTCTTGAAGATTGCTCGTGCGGTTGAGCAACACGGGCAGGTGACGCTCGACCGCGGCGCGGTGCGACGCCCACAGGTGTGCGGCAAGGCGATTGGTGTTGGCATGGTCGAAGAGGGCCAACGGTTCGAGTGCGGTCTGCCATTGGTCATTGATCGTGCGAGCCAACTGAACGGCCAACACCGAGTCGAACCCAAGATCCATGAAGTTGGTCGAAGGATCAAAATCACTCTCGGGGAATTCCAGCAGTTCGCAAATTTGTGGACCAAGGGCCGCAACCAAGAAGGCCTCCGCTTCTTCGGCATCCGGTTCACTCGACGAAGTAGGCGGGGCTCCTTCTGTGGCAGCAATGTTCGAGCCTGTGGAGATCGTCGACGTTCGCGGGGTAGAATCTGCCTGAGCAGCCGACCCTCTCAGCAACCGTGCAGGCACAAATCCGGGAGCATGCTGAACGATGATCGCATGATCGGACGGTAAGCCCACGGCAGTCTCGAAGGCCGCGAGTGCTTGTTGATCGGACAGCGGTTCGAGCCCCAATTTTCGGACAACCGGCCCGACTTCGGCGGTGGCGAGTATTCCGGAGGTTCCCCACTCGGACAGTAGAACAGCTTGCGCGGTGGGCAGCTTGTGTTGGCGAAGCTGCCATGCGAAATGATTCAGAAACCGGCTCGCGGCTGCATAGTCACTCTCCGAAGCACCCAACTCTCCGGAAAGCGAAGCGATGGAAGAGAACAACAAGAAATGCCGTGGCTGCCAGCGCGCGGCATACTCGGCGATCAGCAAACTACCAGGGACCTTGGGGCAAAGGACCTCGTCGACGGATGCGAGGGTCTTGGTTCGCAGCGCCAACCGTTGCCGATCGAGACAGCCCGCAGCATGCAACACGCCGTCGAGGTGCCCCACATTGTGCTCGATGTGTTGAAAGATTTCTTCCACGTGCGAGCGATCGGAAATATTGCCCGCGGCGTAGCTCACACTTGCTGCTCCGGATGACTGTAGCTCGCGCAGGAAACGCACCTTCGACTCGACCGCCGTGCCGGACTGTGCTTCTAACAAGGCATCCCAGGTATCCGCCGGAGGAAGCTCGGTTTGGCCGGTGATGATCAAGTGGGCCGAAAAATCACGGGCGAGTCGGTGGGCAAGCTGACGCCCTATGCCGCCGGTGCCACCGGTGATGAGGTACACACCACCCTGCTGCCACGGCGTTTTTTCCGTAGGTTGAGTAGAAATGTGGATCGATCGACGGTAGCGATGTCTGTGGCGATAGACGATCTCTGCGTCTGCAGCCATATCGGTTGGCGTGAGTGCAAGCGAGACCAGTTCGTCCCACAGATGGTCCGCCACCTCGGCAGCACTCGCTTCAAAGGCCACATCGACACTGCGTACGCTTATGCCTTTCAATTCGTGGGGCCACGTCAGGGCAAAGCCCAACAATGGAGCGGCTGCGACGTCGAACACTGCAACGGGAGTGTCGCCCTTAGGGACGCGTGGTTGGGCCTGGTGAGTGACGATCAAAAACCTGGCGTCTTCAATCGATAGCTGGCCAGCGCCGGCTGCGCGTGCCAGGGCCTTGGTCAAGAGGACAACCCAGGCGGTGCGGTCGGCGACCTTTTCGTTGACCTCGCTGGCGGAGAGGTTCTCGCAACGTTTCGAGTCCGCCGAGGTCGTGTAGATCACTCCGGCCAACGAAACCGGCACGGCATGCTTGTCGCAGAGGGCCGAGAGCAGACGCTCGACGTCTCCAGGCGACTGTGGAGAAACTTGAAGCGGATCATCATCAGCCTCGTTGGCATTCCGGTTCAGCGTGACTCGAACGACGTGACCGTCGACTGCTGCGACTCGGGTCGCGAACGCGTCGGCCTGGGAGTCCTGTTTATCTTCCGAAAACCAAAGCCAAGTACCGGAGAGGTTGGCGGCCTGAGCCGCGGATTGCAACCCTGGAGCGACCAGCCGGCATGGTTCCCAATCGAGTTCGTACAGCGAGGGTTGGTGCTCGTGGTTGCGAGGAGTTTCGTTCGCTTGCGGCGCATCGAGTACAGTGCCCGTCAACGAATCGGGATGAAGCCAGTACGACTTTCGATCGAAGGGGTACGTTGGCAGCGCTACGCGGCGGGTCGACAAACCTTCATAGACGGCAGACCAATCGATCTTTGCGCCCCAACACTCCAACTGCGCGAGGACGGGCGCGAGCGACTGGCGTTCTTCAGCGCCAAGTGCGTGCAACGCTGGTGGCGCGGGTGCGTTTTCTGTGGGTAGGCTTGTGCACTGTTCGATCAGTTCGTGAACCTTGCGGGACCTACTGTATTGCCTGAGAGCGAGGCACGACTTCGGTGAGAGTGAGTGAACGAGCGTGGGAAGTGAATCTTGTATACGGCGATCCAACGCTGCATCTTCGAGCGTGCTTCCGCGAAACGTATGGCGGGATTCCTGACGATCGCTCCCGAACTCATCGGGCAAGGATGCCAAGCGAGCGAGGAGTTCACCTTTCGTACTTGCAACGACGGCAACTCGAAACTTGAGATGCGCGCGGCCCCTGTTGGCGGTCGAGGCGATGTCAGCCAGGGAGCACTCACGCGGTTCTGCAAGATAGCCGACGTAGCTCCTCACCATTTGATGGAGCGACTGGGGTGAATTTGCGGAGAGAGTCACCACGTGAGGGTCGTTCTCTTCCGTAGCCGAGCCCAAGGTCTCCGGCGGTTCTTCCAAGACGATGTGAGCATTGGTCCCGCTGAATCCAAAACCACTGATGCCGGCTCGGCGGGGACCGGTGGGAGACGACCACTCGCGGTTCTTGACCGTGGGCACCAACGGGGTCGATGCAAAGTCGATATGCGGGTTGGGGCGATCGAAATGCAGCGTGCCGGGCAATTGCTTGTGTTCAAAGCACA
Organism: Pirellulales bacterium; assembly: GCA_965227275.1. Classification (GTDB taxonomy): domain Bacteria; phylum Planctomycetota; class Planctomycetia; order Pirellulales; family JAEUIK01; genus CAZNXE01. Next base: position 6,191,216 of record CBDDFU010000001.1, read on the forward strand.
GCAGCACCTTGATCAGCGACGCCATCCCGGCGGCCGCTTCGCAGTGACCGATATTCGTCTTCACAGCACCGAGCTGACAAAACTGCTTGCGAGCGGTGAACCGTGAGAAGGCCGCAGCCAGCGCCTCGACCTCGACCGGGTCGCCCAATTGGGTTCCCGTGCCGTGTGCTTCGATGTAGCTGATGGTTTCCGGATTGACATCAGCTGCTTCCCAGGCACGTGTGACGACGTTCCGCTGAGCGGCAGGGTTCGGTGCCGTAGGACCATTGGTTCGACCGTCGTTGTTGATCGCCGAACCGCGAAGGATCCCGTAGATGGTGTCCCCGTCTCGCAAGGCGTCGGCCAAGGGGCGCATGAGGACAAACCCGCACCCTTCCGAAGACACAAAACCGTCGGCCTCGGCGGAGAACGCGCGACACCGGTGTCGGGGGGCTAGAGCCCCCAGTGCTTTGAAGGCTTCGAAGTTGGTCAGCCGGAGATTGAGATGCACGGCCCCGGCAAAGGCAAACTTGCACTTACCGCTGGCGATCGACTCGGCAGCCAAATGCACGGCAACCAGGCCGGACGAGCAAGCGGTATCGACCGGAAAACAGGGACCTTGCAGGTCGAGGAAGTAGGCTAATCGCGACGGGAGCATGGCCAGATTCGATCCGGTGGTCCAGAACTCGCCGATCTCCCGGGGTTGCGTAGCGGACAGATAGTCTTGCGTTCCAGCGCCGACAAAGACGCCCGCCTGCGCACCTCGCAACAGATCGCCCCCGTAGCCGGCATGCTCGGCAGCTTCGTAGGCTACTTCAAGGGCCACGCGTTGCCGCGGGTCCATATGGCGGGCTTCCAGCGGCGAAATGCGGAAGAAACGAGGATCGAACTGGTCGATACCTTCCAGGAACCCGCCTTGGAAATTGCGCCCCTCGATCGAGTTGACTGACGCCGGCGAGATGGACACGGCCAACTGCTGGCGACGCTCGGGAATGGGCGTGACGGAATCGACGCCACCGATGAGGTTGGCCCAGTACTCGTCGGCACACTTCGCCCCCGGGAATCGACAGGCGTAGCCGACGATGGCCACCTTTTGATGGGAAGTCGGCGTGTCTTGAGAAGTCTCAATCAACAGAGTCTCAGCGATCTGAAAATTTTCGGCCGAAGACTTCGACGCTGAAGCTTGGGGCTCCGATGCTTGATCGGTCCTGGAATCGAGCACTCGCGATACCGTTGCCGGATGATTTTGAGCGAAGTACGCGGCCAAACAGCGGATGGTCGAATGCTCGTAAAGCACCGGTGGGCTGAGGGTCTCGATCGACAACCCACGTCGCAGGGCTTCGAGCACTTCAAGCAACATCAGCGAGTCGACACCCTGATCCTGAAACGCGGCATCCGCATCGAGTTGCGTGGCCGGGGTTCGAAGCACGCTCGAAACGATCTCACGCAGCACTTCGATCAAGCGCGCATCGAGATCGCCGGTAGCTCCATAATTCTGTGTCGCCTGCGCTAATGGTGCTTGTGAGTTGGGGGTCACCGTAGACGGATCAAGTCGTTCACGCATTTCCCCGTGACGCTGCTTGTGCTGTTCTTCGCGTTTCAGCGAATTGCGAGCAAGGATCAGGTGATGATCGCGGTACACATCTTTGGTAAACGGACCCTCGGGGAAGCTCGTGATGGCATTGAACCCCGATGCGCTCAAGGCGTTGTTCCAGGCTGAGGTCGAGAGCAGGGGGCCTGCGGTGCGGTAATCGTCATCGGCAAATCGCCACCAACCGTCGGTCAGGCCGAAGGTGAGTTCCCCGAATCGCAATGCCTGGGTAGCTTCCAGCAACAAGAGCATCGCGCCGGGTGCCAGTAGATCGGCCACGTGCCCCAGCGTTCGGGCCATGCTCTCGGTGGCATGCAGCACATCAGCCGCCACGATAATGTCGTAGGCTCCCAGGTCGAATCCTTGTTCGTGCGGCGAGTGCTCGATGTCGAAGCGGCGATACGACACAAACGGGAATGCCGCGAAGCGCGATTCTGCCTTACGCACAAAGCTTGGCGAGATGTCGGTGAATTCATACTCACACGGATACTTGGTCAGCACATCCAGCAAGGGAGCCGTGGTGGACCCGGTCCCGGCGCCGATTTCAAGCACGCGAAGCGGGCGCGAATTGTTCCCCCGTTGGGCGATGAAACCGACGGCCGCGCGGGCAACCGCGTGGTAGTACTGCACAAAGGGGGATTCTCGATACAATGCCTCGGCGTCGGTCGAGTCGCCCGCGGGAAATAACGCATCGAGTACCAATTGTCGCCCGGCCAGAATCTCGGAAAGCGACTCTCCGGCTCTCCGCAGAAGTTGCAGTTGCGGACGAACGTCAGGATATCGTTCGGCGATCTCCGCGAATTGCTGCTCCAGTTCTTGTTCTTCGACTGTCCGGACAACGACGAAGTGCTCCGCTCGCTTGGACACCAAGCCGTCTTCGACGAGCATCTCAATCAGCCGGTAAAACGCCCGGTCGAGCGGGGGTTTTACGTCGAGCCGTTGCATGAGGTCGCGTTCCGAGAACTGCTCGCCTTCGTTGTTCAGCAGCCCCTGCCGTGCAATGGCCCTCGCGACAAAGAGCCCGCAGAGTCGATCGATTAGGGTGCCGACCCCGTGATAGCGCTGCAACACCGGCAGCATTTCGCGGTCTGCTTCTTCCGCAGCAACGCGAACGTCGTGGAGCATGCTGTTCCACGTTCGGTCAAGCTGCTGTTTCGAGGTTGAGACTGTACTTTCTTTTCGTGAGCCAAGCCCTAGCGGGTCGTGGCGGCGGTCGGAATCGAGATGGATCACGGCGACTTGGGCGACATCAAGCTGCAGGGCCTTCAGAAAGGCTGCTCGGCCCTGCGGTTCGACAATGAAATGCGAGCCGCGTTGTTGCATGATGCGGCGATAGGTGTCCGACGCAGCCGCCGATGTTCCTTCCCAAGGACCCCAGTCAATCGCCAAGGCCGGCAGATTTTGTGCCCTGCGATAGTGGGCCAGGGCATCGAGGTAGGCATTCGCCGCCGCGTAGGTCGCGTGCCCCGGTTCGCCATAGATGGAAGCACTCGAAGAACAGAGGACGAACAGGTCCAACGGGATACCCTGCGTGACTCGATGCAGATTCCAAGCCCCATGCACCTTGGGCCGCATCACGGCATCGAACTGCGCCCGCGTGCGAGATGCCAGAAGTCCGTCTTCCAGGACCCCCGCCGCATGAATCACGCCGTCGAGGCGACCATACCGCTCGATGATCTCGGTGATCAACCTTTGCATTGCGGTTAAATCGGTCACGTCAAACGAGGCCGCCCAGATCTCAGCACCGTCCTTGCGGAGCGACTCAATGCGAGCGAATCGATCGGAGGCTGTATCTTTAGGAAACGCGGATCGACCCGTAAGCACCAGGGTGGGCTTCTCAGCGCCGGGTACGGATTCAATCAACGCTCGAGCCAACTGAATGCCGACATGACCCTGCCCGCCGGTGATCAAATACACCCCCTCGGGACGAACCGGCGTTGCTGTGTTCAGTTGCGTGGCGATATCGAACGGTTCAAGCCGTGAGACGAATCGGCGCTGATTGCGATACGCAACGCCGTCTGCTCCGTCGTCGGTACGAATGGCCGACCACAAGGACTCACAAGCAGCCGCGTTTGAATCGGATGAGGAAAGGTCCACCCGGCGTATTTGAAGTCCGGCGAACTCGCCCTCGGCCACCTGGGCCAGCGACCACGCACACGTGGCCTCGGGATTGAGTTCGTTCAAATCTCCTGCCGATTGACCGTTTGAGGTGACGACCCACAGTTCGACCGCGCTTTGAGCCGCTTTGGATAACTCCTTGGTCAAATAAAACAGCGATCCCACGCCGCGGTCCACTGCTACGTCGAGTTGCTCTGTGGTATTGGTCGAGCTACCCTCTGCAGCGTAATTCCAAAGGTGAACGATACCCCGCAGGGGAGTGCTCACGGATTCTAGCAGATGGCGATATTCGTCTTCGTGGCGAGGATCTATCGAATACGAATCGTTTTCGATTACCTGAAATCCGTTACCAGGGATTACCACGATGACGCGGTTGCCTGCCTCCCGTAGTCGCGACGCGAGCGATTCCGAGAGCTCATCTGCGTTGGCGAATACCAGCCAGGTACCGGGGGTGAACTGTCGATCACGGCCGTATCGAGGCTCTTCATACCATCTCGGGACAAAAAACCACTCGGCATAGTTTCCAGGTGTCTCGTGCGTGTCAGTCGTGGTGACCGGCTCACGATCCGTTTCCACCCAATATCGTTGTCTTTGGAAGGCGTAGGTGGGTAGCGGGAGACGGCGACGGGCGTGCGGGTGGTGGAATGCTTCCCAATCGAGGTCCGCCCCCTGGGTGTAAAGCTGCGCGGCCGCTTCGCTGAGCGAATGCCAATCGTCGCGGCCACGGCGAAGGCTCGCAATCGATTGAACTGCAAACCTTTCGGCGTGGGTCGCCTTGCTCTCTTGTGATGCAAGGGACGTCAACGTCGTACCGGGACCTAACTCCAACAGCGTGTCGAAGCCGTCTTCAACGAGACGCTTCACGCAGTCGGAAAATCGAACGGTCTGCCGCGCTTGTCTGGCCCAATACTCCCGCAGTGAACCAAGTTCGATGGTCCAGGGCGTGCCGGTAAGGTTCGTCACCCAGGTGCGCTGCGGGCTGTGATGCTCGAACCCGGCGGCGGTGGTTCGCAGCGACTCCAGCACCGGTTCCATCCGAGACGAATGGAACGCGTGCGAAACCTCCAGCCGTTGCGAAGCGATGTTCTGTGTTCTGAACTCGGCCAACAGCGACTCGATGGCGGTTGCCTCACCCGAGATTACCGTGTTCTGAGCGCTATTGATGGCGGCAATCGCCACCGTGTCGCCATAGCGTGCAAGGTGCGGCTCGACCACATCGCGCGAAGCCAACACGGCGGCCATCGTTCCACCGCCGGGCAGGGCTTGCATCAACCGCGCGCGACGGGCCACCAATTGTGCTCCGTCGGACCACGACAACACCCCGGCGGCACAGGCGGCTGCGTACTCGCCGACGCTGTGTCCCACGACCGCTTCCACTTCTAGGCCCCAGCTTTGCCACAGTTGCCACAAGGCATGTTGCAGGGCGAACAGCGCCGGCTGGGTGTACGCCGTTTGCGAAAGCAACCCGGCGGCTGGTTCGTCGGACTCCAGCACACGTTGCAACGGTTCATCCAACTCGGCCGACAGCACCGCGGCGCTGGCTTCCCAGGCTTCGCGGAACACCGGCTGTGTGTCGTAAAGTACCCGGCCCATGCCCGCGTATTGGGCTCCTTGACCGCTGAACAACGCCGCGACCTTCGGGCGACGACCACTCCCCCGCCACACACCGCGGGTTGGTTGCTTGTCGGGTTCGCTCGCGTTTTCCAGCCGTTCGGCCAAATCACTGGTATCACGGCCGACCACCGCCATGCGTTCGGCGAAGTGTTCGCGTCCCGTGGCGGCCGTGTACGTCACGTCGCCGACCGATAAAGATGGGTTGGCTGCCAGATGAGAGGACCACCGCGTGCTCAGTGCGTCCAACGCCTGTTGATCACGGGCCGAAAGCAACAACAGCTGGGCGGCCCGTTCAGGCAGCGGGGTTGCACTGCCCTGCTCGGCCGGTTGCGGTGGGGCTTCTTCGACAACCACATGTGCGTTGGTTCCACCGAAGCCGAAGGCGCTCACCCCGGCTCGACGTGGTCCCGAGCCCTGCGGCCAGGCAATCAGCCGATCGTTCACATAAAACGGCGAACGTTCGAACGCCAGATGCCGATTCGGTTCGACCAGATGCAACGTCGGCGGAAGCTGACCGTGCTGCAGCGACAACACCACCTTCAACAAACCCGCTATCCCAGCCGCCGACTCCGCATGACCAATGTTCGTCTTCACCGAACCCAAACCGCAGGATTGGCTCGCCAGTCGTGAAGCGAAGAACTCATTCAAAGCGCCCACTTCGATCGGGTCACCGAGGCTGGTCCCCGTACCGTGGGCTTCCACGTAGGAAATCGAGGCGGGATCGACGCCCGCCTGATGATAGGCTTCGCTGAGTAACTCGACCTGTGCCGGACCGCTGGGTGCCGTCAAACCCGCGCTGCGACCGTCGGAGTTCACCGCGCTGCCTCTGATCACCGCGTGAATGGTGTCGCCATCGCGCAGGGCATCGCTCAGGGGTTTCAGCAAGACCACCCCCACACCTTCGGCCCGCACATATCCGTCGGCGGCCTGATCGAAGGTCTTGCAGTGATCGTCGGCGGCCAGCATATTCGCGCGGCGGCAATTAACGAACATTTCCGGGGCGAACATTAGGTTCACCCCGCCGGCCAGGGCCGTCTTGCATTCCCCTCGGGCCAGGCTTTCGGCCGCCAAATGCAGTGCGACCAGCGAAGCTGAACAGGCCGTATCGATGGCCATGCTCGGGCCGTGAAGGTTGAGTTGATACGAAAGGCGATTGGCCACCATCGACAGCGTATTGCCCGAGCCCATGTAGCGTTCGATTCGCTCGGGATGCCTCAAGAAGCGGTGCAGGTATTCGTTGTTGCTGATGCCGACGAAGACGCCGGTCCGGCTGCCGTCCAGCTTGCGACCGCCGTAGCCGGCGTGCTCTAGCGCGGTGAACGCCGTCTCGAGCAACAGCCGATGCTGGGGATCCATCAGTTCGGCTTCACGGCCCGCGATGCCAAACAACGCGGCGTCGAAGCGATCGACGTCGGATAAGAAGCCCCCACGCGGCAGGCTATCTTCACCCGAGAAGTCGTCCGCGGTCCAACGACCCGGCGGGGGTTGCGAGATGGCATCTGCGCCGGAGGCCAACAATTGCCAGTAGTCTTGAAGCGATGCGGACCCTGGAAAACGACAGGCCATGCCGATGATGGCCACAGGAAAGCTTGTGGTCTCTTGTGACGACCACACCTTCTCGATTGGTTCCCCGAAGTGTTCTTCCAACTCGGCGCGCTCCTCGGCTGAAAGAGGGCGATCTCCATCGACCTCTACGAGCGAGCCGTCTGAAAATTGAACGATGAAGGGCACTTATCGACGTTTCCTTTGCAGGACGATGGCGCAACGACCAGTCTTTAATATTAGGCCACTGGCGGCCTGTCGGCCTTGACCGTCAGGACCACGATTTCCGTTTCTGCCCTCATCAGCGGCACTTGCAGCAAAATCCTGCCCGGGAGCGCTCTCCACGGAACGCAGGACACTCGTCGGGCGTGATAATCTCGAGGAACCCGCAGCTGAACGGGCCTCGGAGCCCCGCTCCCGTCGATCTTCTGAATCGCTTCGACGATGCTCCGATGGTTCAACCAGGCCGCGAAGTCCTTCGGAAGGAATCACGGCGATCAATCGAGCGGACAAGGCCTCGATGGTCGGATAGTCGAAGGGCAAGGTGGCTGGTAGTTGTGCTTCGGTTGCTTCCTCCAGCCTGCGGACCAACTTCAAGGCCAACATCGAATCGAGCCCGAAATCGAGGAAGCCCGTGCGGCGATCGAGACGGTCGGCATCGGTTTCCAGGACCGACGCCAACCACGTGGTCACGGCCTGTTCAATCTGTGCCACTCGCGGGATCCAGGAGGAACGCCCTTGGTCCCCGCCCCTGGGAACAGGCTGTGAATCCCGTTGGGACCTCGCGGCGTCGATCACCACGTGGTGACGCCCGCTGGCCAACGCCTGTTCCAGAGCGGCCAGGGCGGTAGCGGTCGAGAGCCCCGCCGCGGGGCGATCGGCCAACCGCTTTGCGAGTTGCGCCCCCATACCAACTTCGGACCAGAGCCCCCAGTCGATGCTCAACGACGGTCGTCCCTGCGCGGTTCGCCAGGCCGCAAAACTATCGAGGAAACGGCTGGCCGCCGAATAGTCGCCCTGGAACACGTTGCCGTCGAGCCCCGCCACCGAGGAGAACAATACGAGGAAAGATCGGGGATCCGCTCGCATCAATTCATCGAGCACCAAAGTCCCTTGAACCTTCGGGCGGAGCACCGACTCAAACGAATCCACGTCCATATCCCGAAGGCGAGCTCGCTGAATCACTCCCGCGCAGTGGAACACGCCATCGATCCGCCCATAGCGACGGCGTGCCTCTGCAAACATGTTGGACATTGCCTCGCGATCGGTCACGTCGGCCGCGGCATGCCAGAGATCGGTTGCGGACCATCGCAAGTTGGCGACCACTTCGGCAGCCTCGCCGGAGCCGCTATCGTTATCCGCCAGTGGCGTTCGTCCCACCAGTACCAGTCGGGCTGAGTACCGTTCGGCCAACCATCGCGCAACAGCCAGTCCGATTCCGCCGAGTCCGCCCGTGATGAGGTAAACTCCTCCATTCTTCAAAGGGAATGAATCCTGTTCCGCGATGGCGAGCTGTGTTGGTCGAACGTGCGAGGCAAAGCGCTGCCCGTTCCGATAAGCAATCTCCGACGATTCGCAATCGTGTGAGAGTTCGTCGACGATGTGATTGATGTCTGAAGCGATCGCGGCACGATCACGTTCCGATGGAGCCAGGTCGACCGCGCGAAACTTGATATGAGGGAGTTCTAGCGCGGCCACCTTGAGCATGCCCCACATTGCAGACGCCTCCGGAGAAGTGCACTCAGTCGCCTGCCGAATGGCGACAGCCCCCTGTGTGACAACCGTCACGCTTACCGACTTGGCTGTCGTAAGCCGGTCCAGAGCTCTTGCGAGCCGGAAAACGCCGCGCACTCCCCGATCCAAGCGGTCGTCCAACGTCTTGATATCGCCGTTGCAAGCCATCCCGTATCCAGCGAGGTAAACAACGTGCAACGGTGAGTCAGCGCCGGCGACTTCATCCAACAATGAGCCAATATCTTCTGAAGAGCGTGGGTTGAACTCGTACTGATGATCCCCCAGATTGGCGAATCTCTCACCGAAGCAGGCCTGGTACACTTCGGCGGCCCCGGTTCTTAGGCGCGATACCAATCGGTCGATGATCACGGATGAAGGTGGATCACTCGCCTGAATCAGCAGCACGCGACCCGGCATGGCAGCGCAACCCCGATCGAGTGGTTCCAACTGCCACGTGAGTTCGTGGAACAGACGATCATCGCTCTCGGGTCGAGCCTCGACAGTTTGCACCTGTGAATCAAACGAAGCTCGGGTCACCTTCTGAGGCAGCGGCAGCCAACACCTCTCACGTCGCAGTGGGGTGGGCGGCAAAGGTACCCGCCGATGGTCCCCAGCCTGCAGAGATTCAAAGTCGACATCAGCCCCCAGCACATACAGTCGCGCTGTGACTTCAAACACTTGCTTCCAAGTTTCGTCTTTCCAAGTGCCCATTTCTCCCGGGAGTTTTCCCGACACAGCGTCGGCTGAATCCCAGGAGACTGTCACATGGTTCGAGCGTTGGACGACTTCCTGAACCGCGGGCCCGGAGCAGCATGTAGCTACCAAGCGTTGCAGCGTGGCGGGCAGCTTCGAAAACAGAGTCGCCACCCGCTCGAGTTGACGCCCGCGTTCGGTTTCGTCGGCGGTTGATTCCAACAGGATGGCTGCAGACGCCTCGCCCGCGGTTTGAGTGATTCCTCTCAGTCCCAGCACCATGTGTTCGCCGTTGGGAGCGACAATGGCCAGTCGTTGGGAAAGATGCCACCGCCCAACGGCAGCCGTGCAACAGACATCTGCCAAATCGAAATCGGGATGGTGTTCGATACAGTAGGCGTACTCTTGCCTCAATTCCTGAAGTTGTCCCGGGTCGTTGGCAGAAAGAGTTAGCAGGTGGAACGGAGGGAATTTCCGAACCTCGGGCGAAGGCTGCGGGGGCTCCTCAACCACCACGTGGGCATTGGTACCGCTGAATCCGAAGGCACTGATTCCCGCTCGCCGCGGCAACGTACCCTGCAGCCAGGTGCGAGCGGAGGTGACCAGGGACAAAGGACCGTCCAGTCGAATGCGGGAGTTTGGCTCGGTCACATGCAACGTGGGCGGAATCAAATCGTGCTCGAAGCTAAGTAACACTTTGATCAGCGAAGCCATTCCGGCTGCCGCGTCGAGATGCCCCATATTGCTCTTTAGCGAGCCCAGCCCACAGAAATGCTTTCGCGCCGTTTGTGACTCGAAGGCCGTGGTCAACGCCTGGGCTTCAATGGGATCGCCCAGTACGGTGCCCGTGCCATGCGCTTCGATGTAGCTGATGGTATCCGCTTCCACGTTTGCGTCCTGCCAGGCGGACTGCAACACCTCGACCTGTGCCTGAGGACTGGGAGCCGTGAGCCCGTTCGTGCGACCATCGTTGTTCACGGCCGAACCCTTGATAACTCCGTAGATTCGGTCACCTGCGTTTAGTGCGTCTGACAGCGGTCGCAGCAACACCACGCCCGCACCCTCGGCAGGCACGAAGCCGTTGGCCTGTTCGTCGAACGGTCGACATTGGCCGTCGGGCGAGAGCGCCCCCAATGCGCGTAGGGCATGATAACCACCCAACCGCAGATGAAGATGTACTCCCCCGGCAAACGCGAAACGGCATTCCCCCCGTCGCAGGCTTTCACAAGCCAGATGCAATGCGACCAACGACGATGAGCACGCCGTGTCGATTGGCAAACACGGTCCGCGAAGATTTAGGTAATAGGCCAGTCGGCCGGGAAGGGAAGCCGCCGTGCTACCCGTGGCCGAGTGCTCGCTGAGAAGCTCACTCGGCACGTCCAGCAAATAGTCGTTCGCGCCGCATCCGGCATACACGCCGCAGCGTGACTCGGAGAGTGCCGTTCCGCCGTAACCTGCGTGTTCGGCGGCGCGGTAGGCGACTTCCAGGAACAATCGCTGCCGGGGATCCATCTGTCGGACTTCGGCCGGCGAAATGCGGAACAGTTGAGCATCGAACGATTGCACGTCTCGCAGGAATCCCCCGCGGGGACGTTCGCCACCGAATTGTTCGACCAACCCCGGATCGTAAGACTGTGCGATCTCCCACCGCTGCTGCGGCATGGCTGTTACGCAATCGACGCCGTCTCGTAACACTTCCCAATATTCCGCGGCGTTGTCGCAGCCGGGGAAACGACACGCGTAGCCAACGATGGCGATATCGTGATGGCCGGTGGATGGCTCGGGCTGCCGACTGGAAACGACCTCCGGATGACGGATTGTATTTGTTGTCGCGCGTTGTTGTTTAGATGCCTTGGCCTGCCGTGCGAAGCACTGCGGGTTCTGCTCTGCCAGCTGAACGGCCAACGCGGCAACGGTGGGATACTCGTAGACCACCGCGGTGGCCAGCGAAGGCAAGCCGAGCCGGTGGCGAAGCGCATCGATTGCCTCTTCGGCCAACAACGAGTCGACGCCCAAGTCGCGGAAGGTGGCATGGTCGTCGATTTCAACCGAAGGCAAGTCCAAGACCTCACTGAACGCCTCGCGGACGAGTGCCGTCGCGGCGGTAGCGACTTCCGTGGTGACTGGTAGGTGTTGAATTGACTCCTTAACCCTTGAGCCAAATTCGCTGCGCTTCGATGTGGCTTTCCGCACCGACGCGGAGTTAAGCGACGAGAGCGGACGGAACGATGCGGTATGTTGATCGAGGGCACGATCGGTCAATTTGAACAATGCTGCTTGAGGAAAATCCTGATTCAACGCCAGGGCGAGCAGCCTGCGGCCCAATGGGGGATCGATCAGAGACAGACCCGCGGACTCTAACTTCTGCGCGGTCGACGGGTCGGCCGCCATGCCAACTTCGCTCCACGGCCCCCAGTCGATGCTCATGAAGTGTTGCCCGCCGTCCTCCCTGCGGGCAGCAGCGTAGCCATCCAAAAACGCATTTGCCGCAGCGTAGGCCGCCTGACCAACGTTGCCGGCCAGGGCAGCCAGCGAACCGTACAGTACGAAACGCGACGGCGGATCGTCTCGAGTCAATTCATCGAGCAGAATCGTGCCGTTGACCTTCGCCTGAAGTGCCGTGCGCAGGGATGCAGGCTCGACATTTCGCAGGAGCGCATCATCCGCAACTCCTGCTGCGTGGAATATACCGTCGAGCGAACCGAAATGCTCCCGCACACGCTGCAAGGCGGAGTTTAGCGAATTCCGATTAGCAACATCTGCGTTGACAACGAGGACCTCGGCGCATTGCTTTTGGAGTGCCTCAACCACACCTGCCTGCTCGGGCGTGGGTGGACGTCGGGAGATAAGAACGAGCCTTGGGCAGCCACGATCGGCCAACATTCGTGCGGTCCCAAGCCCTAGTCCGCCAAGCCCACCGGTGATGAGATAAACGCCATCCTCCGGAAGCTCTGGGGCGGGCGGGCAATTCCCCGGCGTTCCTGGCTCAACACCCGGTTCCCAGATTACACCATCACGCATCGCAAGCTCGGGATGTTGCGAGTCGCTGGCCAGCAGGCGGCTGATGTCGCTCGCCGCGGCGGGCGATTCGATTCCAAAAGGCAAGTCCGCGATTCGAACATCGATACCACCCAGTTCTAACCGGGCAGTCCGCATGAGCCCCACGACCGCTGTCGAGGCAGGATCGATCGAGGTGTCGGCATCGGTCACGGCGTGCGAGCCGAACGTTACTGACCACAGCGGAAGTTCGTGGTCGGCCGCCGGTAATTCCGGGCTTCTCGCAAGCGCCGCTAAAAATTCTGTCGTCGCCGCAACCTGATGCAGCACTTGTTCATCGAGCGATGCGGGGGCATGAGCACGCGTTGGATTCGCCTGGTGAGCAGCGATTGTGATGATGCCATCCAACTGCGGCGTCCTATTGAACAGCTCGGCAAAATTGTCGACTTCGGTGCGGCCACTGCTACCTTCGAGGGTTATGATTCGCGGGCCGTTCGTCGTTGAGCCAACCGATGCGAGGATCGTCTGGCAACCGACCCGGTTGAGTTCCGCGACCAGAGTTCGACCGATTCCGTCGGAATGATCGACGATCAGCCAAGTGCCGGATGGTAGTTCACAAGAGGATGCGTTTTCGACTCGGCGCCAGCGCAGTTCATGCAACCAGCCGTCGCTGTCGGGGTCCGCGTTCGGGTTTGCCACTTGCTCGACGCTCGCTGACGTTAACTCATCCGGTTGATCATCCACCCAATATCGTTGTCTTTGGAAGGCGTAGGTGGGTAGCGGGAGACGGCGACGGGCGTGCGGGTGGTGGAATGCTTCCCAATCGAGGTCCGCCCCCTGGGTGTAAAGCTGCGCGGCCGCTTCGCTGAGCGAATGCCAATCGTCGCGGCCACGGCGAAGGCTCGCAATCGATTGAACTGCCGACCTTTCGACGTGGGTCGCCTTGCTCACTTGTGATGCAAGGGACGTCAACGTCGTACCGGGACCTAACTCCAACAGCGTGTCGAAGCCGTCTTCAACGAGACGCTTCACGCAGTCGGAAAATCGAACGGTCTGTCGCGCTTGTCTGGCCCAATACTCCGGCAGTGAACCAAGTTCGATGGTCCAGGGCGTGCCGGTAAGGTTCGTCACCCAGGTGCGCTGCGGGCTGTGATGATCGAACCCGGCGGCGGTGGTTCGCAGCGACTCCAGCACCGGTTCCATCCGAGACGAATGGAACGCGTGCGAAACCTCCAGCCGTTGCGAAGCAATGTTCTGTGTTCGGAACTCGGCCAACAGCGACTCGATGGCGGTTGTCTCACCCGAGATCACCGTGTTCTGAGCGCTATTGATGGCGGCAATCGCCACCGTGTCGCCATAGCGTGCAAGGTGCGGCTCGACCACATCGCGCGAAGCCAACACGGCGGCCATCGTTCCACCGCCGGGCAGGGCTTGCATCAACCGCGCGCGACGGGCCACCAATTGTGCTCCGTCGGACCACGACAACACCCCGGCGGCACAGGCGGCTGCGTACTCACCGACGCTGTGTCCCACGACCGCTTCCACTTCTAGGCCCCAGCTTTGCCACAGTTGCCACAAGGCATGTTGCAGGGCGAACAGCGCCGGCTGGGTGTACGCCGTTTGCGAAAGCAACCCGGCGGCTGGTTCGTCGGACTCCAGCACACGTTGCAACGGTTCATCCAACTCGGCCGACAGCACCGCGGCGCTGGCTTCCCAGGCTTCGCGGAACACCGGTTGTGTGTCGTAAAGCACCCGGCCCATGCCCGCGTATTGGGCTCCTTGACCGCTGAACAACGCCGCGACCTTCGGGCGACGACCACTCCCCCGCCACACACCGCGGGTTGGTTGCTTGTCTGTTTGATTCGCGGTTCGCAGCCGTTGGGCCAACTCGCTAGTATCACGACCGACCACCGCCATGCGTTCGGCGAAGTGTTCGCGTCCCGTGGCGGCCGTGTACGTCACGTCGCCGACCGATAAAGATGGGTTGGCTGCCAGATGAGAGGACCACCGCGTGCTCAGTGCGTCCAACGCCTGTTGATCACGGGCCGAAAGCAACAACAGCTGGGCGGCCCGTTCAGGCAGCGGGGTTGCACTGCCCTGCTCGGCCGGTTGCGGTGGGGCTTCTTCGACAACCACATGTGCGTTGGTTCCACCGAAGCCGAAGGCGCTCACCCCGGCTCGACGTGGTCCCGAGCCCTGCGGCCAGGCAATCAGCCGATCGTTCACATAAAACGGCGATCGTTCGAACGCCAGATGCCGATTCGGTTCGACCAGATGCAGCGTCGGCGGAAGCTGACCGTGCTGCAGCGACAACACCACCTTCAACAAACCCGCTATCCCAGCCGCCGACTCCGCATGACCAATGTTCGTCTTCACCGAACCCAAACCGCAGGATTGCGGCACCCCTGCGTGGCCGGCGAACACTTCGTTGAGGCCTTGGAACTCAATCGGGTCGCCAAGGCCCGTCCCCGTGCCGTGGGCTTCGAGATAAGAGATGCTCGCGGGCGTCGCGTTGGCGTCGGCAAGGGCCTCGCGAATCACTTCGGCCTGGGAATCGGCGTTGGGAACCGTAAGGCCTGCCGCCTGCCCGGAATGATTGGTTGCAGAACCGAGAATGACAGCCTCAATATGATCGCGGTCGGCAATCGCGGCGGTCAGCGGCTTGAGCATGACCATGCCCACACCTTCGCCCAGCACGTACCCGTCGGCCGAGCGATCGAAGGTCCGGCAACGGCCCGTTGGGCTGAGCGCGCCAAGGCGGCTCATCACTTGATAGTGAGAAACTGCCAGCGCCGCCTGCGTGGCACCGACCAGAGCGCAGTCGCATTCTCCTCGTCGCAGGCTTTCAACGGCCAGGTGCAGGGCGACCAGCGACGACGAACACGCCGTGTCGATCGAGAGGCAAGGCCCCTTGAAATTCATCAAGTACGAAAGTCGATTGGCAATCACCGAGGCGGCGTTTCCCGTGCCGACATGGGTGCCTAGCTTCGTGGGATGTTCGAGCAAACGCGGCAAGTACTCGCTGGCCATCGTTCCGACGAATACCCCGGTTCGGGTTCCTGCAAGTCGACCTCCGGCATAACCGGCGCGTTCGAGTGTTTCCCAGGCAACCTCCAGCAACAACCGCTGCTGGGGGTCCATGGCGGCCGCTTCGCGGGGCGAGATGTGGAACAGCGGGGCGTCAAATCGATCAACGTGCTCGAGCATCGCCCCCCACTTCGAATAGGTTTTTCCGGCAAGCGATCGGTCCGCATCGAAGAACTGCCCAACCAACCACCGATCAGGCGGGATCTCGCGCACGGAATCGTGCCCGATAGCCAGGTTCTGCCAGAAGTCTTCAATGGTGGAGGCATCTGGAAAACGTCCCCCGATGCCGACAATGGCAATCCGTCGATCGTCACCCGAAGTCGAACGCATACGGATTTGGGGGATCGGACTCTCATCCAGGGACTTCTTTGGTGCGGGTGTTTCTACAACCGGAGATTGACCCTGCAATGGAAGCTGCTCATTCGTTTCACCGAATTCGAATTGCTCGACCAACGCCGCTGCCAACTGCTGGACGGTGGGATAGTCGAAGCAGATGGTTTGAGAAACACTTTTGCCAAGATGCGCTTCGATGAGTCTTGAGACCTGGGTGGCCAACATCGAATCGAGCCCCGCTTCGACAACCGGTCTGGTCGGATCAATCGACTCGGGAGGAATCTCGAGCACCTCGGACAAGCGAGATAGCAGCCACTGCTCGGCTACTGCTTGATGTTCGTCCGGGAGACGTGCTGAGTCGCTCGGTTCGGGGGTGATTGTGGAACGTGCTTTCGGCGGTTCCGCAACATCCTGTAATCCGGCTTCGTTAGAGAACGACACATCAACCCAGCAGTGTTGCCGCTGGAAGGGGTCGGTCGGCAATGATCCCACGCGGTCCTGCGACTCGGCTGAAACGGGCGAGCCTTCTTCGAGCACCACATGGGCGTTCGTGCCACCTGCACCAAAGGAGCTGACCCCGGCGTATCGAGGGCCTTCGGTTTCCCAAAGGCGAAGCCTTTCGTTCACATAGAAGGGCGTGCTTGTCCAAGCGACGTGACGATTGGGGGTCTCAACATGCAACGTGGGTGGCAACGCTCGATGACGCAGCGCCAACACCGCCTTGATCAAGCCCGCGATCCCGGCGGCCGCTTCAAGATGCCCCAGGTTGCTCTTTACCGAGCCCAAGGCACAGTAGCTGTGGTGATTCTTGTCACCTGTGAATAACTCGTTGAGCGCCTGCACTTCGATCGGGTCGCCCAACCGGGTGCCGGTACCGTGGGCTTCAAGGAGCGAAACCTGCTGCGTATCGATCTCGCCGCGACGATAGGCCTCTTCGAGTACGCGACGTTGCGCCTTCGGGTTGGGCGCGGTGATTCCGACCTTGGAATGTCCGTCATGGTTCACCGCCGAACCACGTATTACGGCCAACACCGGGTCACCGTCGGCCAGCGCGGCGGAAAGCGGTCTCAACAGAACGGCCCCGGCCCCCTCGCCGCGTACATAACCGTTGGCCCGATTGTCGAAGGCCATCGAACGCGCGTCGCAGCTGAGCATGCCCGCCGCGTCGAGTGCCTGGGTATCATCGTGCCAGAGAATGAGATTCACGCCGCCGGCGATGGCCCAATCGGTTTCGCCGGACAGAAGGCTGCTGCATGCCATATGCACGGCAACCAGCGAGGAAGAACATGCCGTGTCGATCGAGAGGCTGGGTCCCGTGAGATTCAGCGTGTACGAAACCCGGTTGGCCACCATCGAGGCCGCGTTGCCCACGGAATACTGCGCATCATGCCGGCGTGCAGCTTCGTGCAGAATGTGCTCGTAATCGTTGTGTGCAACTCCCACGAAGACCCCGGTTCGGGCTTGGGTGATTTCCTTGCAGCGGTGACCCGACGACTGAACGGACTGCCATGCCACTTCGAGCATGAGTCGTTGCTGCGGATCGATGAGCCGGGCCTGACGAAGCGTGAGGCCAAAGAACTCAGGGTCGAATCCCGCGACATCCGCGAGGAAACCGCCTTGCGCAAAATTTCCAGGCGGTGCGGGATGCAATCCGCGGCGAGAAGCCGGTAGGGGGCCGACCATGTTCCGTCCGTCTCGCAGTATTTCCCACAACGCTTCCGGCGAACTCGCACCCGGCATTCGGCAAGCCATGCCGACGATGGCGATATCTTCGCGATGAGACGACGAGGTCGGGGTAGGTTTTACCGAAACTGCATATGTCGTTGGTGGTGCAGAAAGCGTTCGCTCGTCATCGAGCGACGTCGGAGCAACTTCAGCAACATCGGGTTCATTAACGGGCGTGCCCGCGTTTATCTGTCGCTGCGGATCGTCGCACCACCCAGGACATTCTTCTTGCAGGTAGTTGGCCAGTTCGCTGACGGTTGGATAGGTAAACAACAGCAACGCGTCGAGCCCGTACCTTTCGTCCGGGTCGAGTCGACTGGCAACTCGGGTCGCCATGATCGAATCCAGACCCAACTCGGTGTAATTCGTGTCGAGCTCGACTTCCTCGGGGCTGATTCCCAGAGCGGTAGCCAGCTCTGCTCGAATACGGGCTGCTATCTCTTCGAGTGTGTCGCCTGAGACTTTCCGCGGGGTATCTGTGCGTCCAACCGGCTGCGCTTCGTCGCTGGAAAAAAAGTCGGCCGGGGTTTGTTCGTGCGTAGCATCCTGCATCTCCTGCCGAATCAGCGGGAAATGCTGGCGCTGGAATGGATATGTCGGCAACGGAACTCGCTGATGAACCTGAGCGTCGCCTACACTCGCCCAATCGACCGTCAATCCGGCGCAGTCGACCAGGCACAACAATGTCAGCAGAGACTTCGCCAGATCGAGCCCGGGGTCTGAGTGCGCCGTGTCGACGTGACCTTTTAGCGACTCCGACAGTTGGGTCTTGTTGCAACACTTCCAGAATCGTTGGCGGCTTTCCTCGTCTAGGTTTTCGAATTGGGCAATGGCACGAGCGACTAGGCGACTCTTGGTCGTCTTATCTTTGATGTCGCCGAAGATCGCGTCCTGTTGTCCTGCCGCTTGGTCGGACGAGCCTAGATACAAGCTTCGCAGCAAGTAAACCATCTGTACGCGGCTATCCGCAATGATCGCCGCCCGATGCTGGTGTTTACGGCGCCCCGTATTCGTGGTGAAACACACGTCGGCCAGCGATTGTTCGCCATGGGTTTCCAAGTGATCGGCGAAGTCGTTCGCCAACTGCGACAGGGCCGCCGGAGTTTGCGCAGAAAGCGTGAGGGCGAACGGCCCGTCAATTTGCTGGTCTGCGGCGATGGATTCGGGGGCTTCTTGCACAACCACATGAGCGTTGGTACCGCCGAAGCCGAACGCGCTGACGCCGGCGATTCGCGGAGTCGAACCCCGAGGCCAACGGCGCACACGGTCGACAACGTAGATGGGCAACTTCTCGAAGCGGACGTGGTCGCTCGGCTGCTCGAAGTTCAACGTGGGTGCAAGTTGCTGGTGTTCGAGAGAGAGCACCACCTTGATCAAGCTGGCCAATCCGGAGGCCGGTTCGAGATGGCCCAGGTTGGTCTTTACCGACCCGATGCCGCAGTGACCCGCGGTTGAGTCGCCGGAGTTCTCGTGCTCTCGGTTCGCAAACACTTCGGCCAAGGCCCGCAACTCGATGGGATCGCCCAACACGGTGCCGGTACCGTGGGCCTCGACATAGCTGATCTCGCGAGAGTCGACTCCCGCATCGCGATGGGCTTGCCGAATCACTTGCACCTGCGACTCGCGATTAGGGGCCGTCAGGCCATTGGTGCGCCCGTCCTGGTTGACGGCGGTTCCACGAATAATCGCGTGAATGAAATCGCCGTCGCGTCGTGCGTCGCTCAATGGCTTCAACATCACGGCGGCTACGCCTTCTCCGCGAACGTAGCCGTTGGCACGGCGGTCGAACGCCTTGAGTCGCCCATCCGGAGAGAGCATGCCGGCTTGGCTGAAGTTGATGTACAATTCCGGCGTGAAGTGCAAATGAGCCGTACCGACGATGGCCGCGTGACATTCTCCTCGACGTAGACTGTTCACCGCCAAATGCAGGGCGACCAGAGACGACGAACAAGCCGTATCGACCGCCATGCTGGGTCCCTTCAGATCCAGCACGTAGGACAGCCGATTGGCGGCGATCGAGAGAAAATTGCCCGAGGCCACGTAAGCATCGACCGTGTTCGAATCGCGGAGCAGTCCCCGCATGTAATCGTGCAAGCTGATTCCGACAAACACTCCGGTGTCGCTACCGGCAAGATTTCCGGCCCCGTAGCCTGCGGCCTCCAGCGTCTCCCAGCAAACCTCCATCAACATCCGCTGCTGAGGATCCATTCGCTGTGCTTCATGGGGTGAAATGCCAAACAGCCTGGCATCGAACCGATCCACCTCGTCGAGCAGCCCGGCCCATTTGCTGACGGTCTTTCCAGGTAACCCGGGCCGAGGCGAGTAGAACTTCGTAACGTCCCAACGTTCGGGAGGAATCTCTCGAATCGAACAGATGCCCTGCGAAAGGTTCATCCAGAACTGGTCGAGACTCTTCGCCCCGGGAAGTCGAGCCGACATGCCGACGATGGCAATGGGTTGATGCCGGCCTTCTTCACCGGATCCTGCTGCTGCGTCATGGGGGGAAGAAATCAGCGTCCGGTGCTCGCCTGCCGATTTGCCATGGCCCGGCTTCCCTTTACCGCGTTGAGTTTCATTTTGCTGAGCGAGGGTTTGCGAACAGGTTTCGCCGTATGTTTCGCACAAGAATTCGGCCAATGCGCGGAGATTTGGATGATCGTAGGCCAGCGTGGTGGGCAATTGGATCGAAAGTCGATCCTCCAGGTCGCGGACCAATTGCACGGCCAGGACTGAATCGATGCCCAGTTCGACAAAGCTCGCTTGCGGATCGATGTGTTCGACATCGATGGCCAAGACCCCGGCGATGTTTCGTGCCAGGAAATCAATCACGCGATCCATTAATGGAGCGGCCATCCGCACATCTACGGGCGTCGGCAGATCATGCGTCTTCTTCTCGGAGTTGGAAGTCCCCGACTCGCTTCCCAACCCGTTAGATTGTGATGCATCAAAATCCCCGGCGACGAATTGTCGCTTCAGCTCATAACGGTGAATCTTCCCGGCCAGTGTGCGAGGAAACTGGTCGTCGCTCAAGACGATGACCCGATCGAGGCGCAACCCAACGGCCCGCAGGACTTGCTCTTCGATCGCCCTTATGGTTGCGTCTTGGTTGGTTTGCCCCTGAAGTGCTATGAAGAGAACGAGATGCTCGCGACCCAGCTCCTCACGGAACTCACCAATGGCTACGATTCGATCGGCAACCACGCCCGCCACTTCTCGGGCAGCCTGCTCCAAGTCGTGGGCGTAGTAGTTGTGCCCATGCGCAATGATGACATCCTTGGTTCGCCCAACCACCGCGAGTTGTCCGCCGCGCAAAAACCCAATATCACCCGTGCGGAGCCAGTCGTCGACGAAGCTCTCCTTCGTAAGCGACTCGTTTCCTTCGTAACCGGGGGTTACCGTACGACCGCGAGCCTGAATATTTCCGACAACTTCTTCGTCCACCGGACGATTCGCTTCATCCACGATGCGCAGGGAGATACCCGGCAGGATACTCCCCAGGTTGGCATACTCGACTTCGGCAATGTCCTGGGTCGTCTCTTCGGCGGGGTTTGCTGTCGCCCGGTGTTCCAGGGTAAGCGTTTGTAGCGGCTGATCGACAGAGGGATATGCGATCCCGCCGGCCGACTCCGACATGCCATAGGCGGGGGCGAGCGCCTCGGCACGCAGCCCTGCCTTGCCGAACTTTTCGTGGAAGCGTTTGAGCGTGCCCACCGAAACGACCTCACCGCCGTTGAGGAGCACGCGAACGCAAGATAGGTCCCAATCGAGCAGTTGATCGTCTGCGATACGATTCGTCGCTTGCGAGAATGCAAAGTTGGGACCACCCGTGTAAGTAACGCGGTGTTTGCTGATCTTCTCGAACCACAACTCCGGCCGTTTCAACAAAGTGGACGGTTCGAGCATCACCTGCCTGGCGCCGTTGTAGACCGGCAGCAGATGAAAACACACTAACCCAATCACGTGATGCAATGGTGCCCAACACAGCGTCGCATCCGTGGAAGTGAACTCGTTATGCTGAGAGGTGGCCTGCACGTTGGCCCACACGTTGTCGTGCGTAATGCGCACCCCCTGGGGCTCGCGCGTACTGCCGGAACTGAACAACAAGAACGCCGTGGAATTGGGTGCTCGGAAGCGCATGCGCGCCAGAGCTGCCGAACCCTGCAATTGAGCGGGCGTCCACCATCGATCCACTTGTTGGCAACTGATCGTTGCCATGGCGGTGTGTAAATTCTTCCACGGCTCTGGGACGATCACCGCAGGGCAGTCGAGTCGCTGCCATACGGCCGCGAGGCGCTGAACTTCGCTCGACAACGCGAGATCGGCGCTTTCCGCAGTGGTTTTGGGGGGCGGTAACAGCACCGGCACCACACCGCCCAGCAGGCATCCCCAGAACAACTCTACGAACTCAACGGTGTTCCTGGCGAGCAAGATTGCTCGCTCGCCGGGTGTCAGCCCTCGTGCCTGTAGCGCGGCAAGCCGCCCCTTTGCCGAAGTCAGTAAGTCTGAATAGCTGCACGAAGATTCGCTACCGTCAGCCGCAACAAAAACAAGGCCAGCGTTCTCCGCACTGGTCGCCGCGCGCATCAACCACTGCGGCAAGGTGCGCACCTCGTCCGAACGAGGCACCAGGGGTGGTCCCTCGGCAACGGCTGTTCGGCGTTTTTCTGGGTGCGGCTGCCCCATGCCAGGGCTCTCGCGATAGGAAAAGGTTCATCGGTCGCGCTTCCGTTCGCTGCTGTAAGTGACGATTCCTCGATCTCTCGCGCCTGGTCCTTCTTGGGCCAGGCACCTAAGTGATGTCAGCGTTTGCCAGAAACAACGTTATGAAAAAATTGGATGATAAGTGCGCTTACTCGGTTGGCGGTTGCCGGCCATGGCGTTCGTACGCGTCGTCAGCCAATGCAGGCTGAATCGCGTGTTCGAACAAATAGGACAATAGATCAAGCCGCTCGATGCGGCTTACCAACGGGTCGAGATACGTGTGCATCCGCGTGCTTGTGAACACGGTAGGGATGCCGCATTCGGTGCGAACGAAATCGTAGGCAGCCTTTAAGTGTCCCAGTTCGTCGGCTCGCGGATTTTCGATCACAGCATTGATTCGCTTCGACTCGTGCTGGCGGACAACCTCGCCGGGCAATGTCGTCAAGTCGAATGCCTGGCAGGTGGCCAGCAGGTGGGCTGCCAGGCAGTAGTTCGTATCTTCGGCAATGTCCTGGGCGCCCCGCGCGGCGGCCAGGCCCATCGACACGATGGCCTGATTCTCCATTTCGGCCGGCAAGTACGTCGACGAGTGCGGACCAACTTTCTGATTCATCTCCGAGAGCAAGGCGTCCATGTAAATCTCAACTCCCTGGAAGCCCATATTATCGGCCGGATGCGCGCTCAAAGGAATCACATGCGTCGCAATGAATCGCTCGCGGATCGTCTCGTGCTCGGTGGCACTGACCATGTGCTCGACGCCCCGAATCAGGTACTTGAACTGGGCATGCACCAGTCGGGCGATCGAATGCAGGGAGACCTTCAGCTTGTCCATGTCTCGGGCAATGGTCGAGCCGAGGAAATTGCCGCCGGATACGATGAACTGTCGGTGTTCGTCGTTAAGAATCAATGGATTGTCCGAGGCCGAGTTGATCTCGATGCCCAGGTCATGAAAGGTACCTAGCAAAACGTCGTATTCAGGCGCCAGGTGTTGGGTCGCACAGCGGAACGGATAGGTCAGCTGCCACAGTCGGAAATCATGGGCCGGGGCAAACCCTCGAATATCGTCTTTTCTCAAGAGCTGATCCGAAACGCTGTGCAGCAGGTTGAAAATCAAGCGGCCCGCGTATACCTGTCCCGCGTGTGGTTTTACTTCTGCCGTAAACGGATGATACGACTGCAATGTGCCTCGCACGGCACAGTTGGCCAACGCCGTTAAGACCATCGACAAGTAATAAGCATTCAAGCCCTGCACCACGGCCTGACAGCCGGCGCCCGCTGCCACGGAGGTTCCGTTCACCAACGCCAGGCCTTCTTTCGGCTGCAGGCGAATCGGTTGCAGCCCCAGTTCGTTCAAGGCCTGGCGAGCGGACATGCGACGCCCTTGCCAATCGACCTGGACACGGTCGTCGTGGTCTCCCTGCATCATGGCCGCGATGTAAGCCAACGCAACGAGATCGCCGGAGGCGGTCAGCGATCCTTTCATGGGCACCACGGGCACGACGTCTTCCTGCAGCAATCGCAGCAGAAGCCGCATCACCTCTTCGCGTAGTGCTGATACCCCTAACAAATTCGACACCACGCGGACGATCATCGCCCCGCGAACTGTGGAGGTAGGCAGCGTGGGACCGCCCGCATGCACCAGCAGTCCGTCGATGAGGACTTCCTGCTGACGACAAAGTCCTTCGTCGTCGAGGCCTTTATTGAAGACCCCGGTTCCACCGAATCCCGTGTTCACGCCGTAGACGACGCGCTTCTCTTGCAGCCACGATTGCAGTTTCTCGATTCCCGCCTGATTCGTAGCGAGCGAAGGGGCAGCTTCATCCAGGGCCAGGTTCGGGGGTTCGTACCACGCGTCTGCACCTGCGTGGGCGGTGCGAAACACCATGCCGGGTGTAAGCGGCTGCTGCCCAAGCTGAAACGTTTCGTCGGTGCGCAGCGTGGCGATCAACTCTGCGAGCAGTTCGTCAGGGCTGCGGCGATACGAAACTAGAGAAGGGTGCTCAATCATCAATCACGTCGGGGTGGCGCAGTCGTCCTCATCGGCCAACGACGACGTGCCGAACGCACAACCATCGCCGATTCAATCTTCGCCGCTTTTGCTAAGCCCAACCAAGAGTAGCATTTAGCGACCGCAGCGACCCGAATCCAACCCGCGGCCCAGGGATGGTAGTTTCGCCACGGAAGCAACACCGAAAGCCGCGCGACCGATGCCTGAATGGGCACGTTTCCACGCCTCGCGGCGAGTCCATTGAGTATAAACTCCCTAGGCGAGATGTCCCACCATTCAGCCCCCCAGAACGAGGCTGATTCCGCACCCAGCGTCTGGACTTCGCAACGGGTCGATTATGAGGATTATTCTGCCCAATGGCGGCAGCTCTCGCAGCTTCCTAGAGGCAATGCAGACCGGATTGAAGCCCGGATGTAGAGTGCCAGACGTGCTTGATCGGGCTGAGGATTCACTGACTCAGCAAGAATCGTGAGTTCTATTATCCGAACACAGCCTGCCAAAGTGGGCAATTTGCGACATCAGGCTGGAGACTATTCCACCGACTCTGCCTCTTGGGGCGTTTCTTTCTTGGCCGGTTTCTTTCGGGGATCGACCACCCGCTCCACCAGAAACGGTGGTCGTTGGCGGGTGCTTTCCAGGGTGCGAACAAGATACTCGCCTAATACCCCGGTCATGATTAACTGCACGCCGGAGACGAGCAGCAAGACAACGATCATCGAGTACCATCCTCGGGCCAACTCTGTCTCGCTACCGTAAAAGATGCGCGAGACGATGATCACGCAGGCGTAGAGAAAACCCAAGAACGCCAGGCCGATACCCAACAACGACGCCGCCCGGATTGGCATCTGCGAAAACGAAACGAAGAAGTCGATGAGGTAGGTAACCCGCTTCGAAAACGACCAAGTGGACTTCCCGTACTCTTCCTTTCGCTCTTCGCGCTTGTAGTGAATGATCGCCGGTTCGTACCCAATCCAGAGGACCATTCCCAACCCGGCATTCGGCTCGTGGGTGTGCTTCAGCGCTTCAAGCACGTCTCGATCGAGCAAGACATAATCGCTACCTTGCTTCGGCATGTTGGGAAGCCCGTAGCGTCGGATCAACCGCCAGAAGATGTTTGATGTGACTTTGGTCAACCAAGGGTCATCGCGTCCGGCGCGGGCCGCTAACACTACTTTGGTTCCCATCCGCCATTGGGCCAGCATGTCGCCGATCAACTCGGGTGGGTCTTGAAGATCGGCTGAGATCGCCACCACGGCATCGCCCCGTGCGTACTCGATGCCTGCGGAACATGCTGCGTTCGAACCAAAGTTGCGGACCAGCTTGATCGCCCTCACGCGTGAATCGAGTTCGGTCAACTCGGTCATCACTTTGAACGAATCGTCGCGGGATCCGTCGTCGACAAAAATGAACTCGAAGTCCTCGGGCTCCTGGTCGGCCACCTTCTGAAATCGCTCGACAACATCGCGGAGACTGGCCGCGTTGTGATAGACCGGGACGACGACAGAGATCAGAGCCATAACAGGTACGGAGTTGGTGGTTGCCGACCGCCGTTGCATTCCGTGACAAACTGCCGGCAACGGTTCATGTAAGACGAGATCGAATGGCCGCATCCTTGCTGATTCACCCCTCATCGTAGCCAGCAGCGAGGCCAAACGGGAGAGTTGCCACCGCAGAGGTAGCGATTTTCGTCGCCAGACAGGCTCGATTCCGAAATAATCGTCAAAGTTCGCAGAAACGCTCCCCTGACGGTCAGGAAAGAGCGGTGGTAGGCGTGCGAATTCATTCACATCAGGCGGCGGAAGACGTATTCACACTTTCCGAAACGAGCTCCAGCTTCTTCGGCGAACCAAATGATCGGGCGATTGGTGACCTGGGTGCTGCCGAATGAACACCGGGCCCCCACACTTAGCAAGTGATAGTTCACCTCGGGTCCCAACTTGCCCATCCAACCCTTGAACTCGGGGGCAACGGCGGACAACACACCCTGAACCAGCGGCAGCTTCCAGCGGTCCCATTTGTCGCGATGATAACGGTACGTAACAAAGGCTCCCGGTTCGGGAACGTCCGGTACGATCACGACGTCGGCAAAAGCCCCGATCACCGACTGCTCGACCCAACGTTCCATCAGTCGCACGGCGTCATCTTGATTGATGAAGGGATCGGCATGAAAGCGATCATAGATATTGATCGTCGAACTGGCGGCCTTGGCCAACGAAGGAATGTCACTCTCCATCGCTCTACGTACCGGAAGTCGCTCGGTGAAATTCGGCGGTTCAATCTGACCAAAGTGATAGAAACGGGTCTCCAACAGAGCGAACCCGGTTTCACCCAAGGCCCGAACCGTGGCCAAATCGCGAGGATCGACCACGGCAAACAAATACTTGATATCACGCGAGGAAGCCTGCTGGCACAATTGTTCGACCACGGGTCGATAGTCGGCCAGCGGCTGGTGCCAAGGCTCGCTCAGCGGGAAGATGCCGTCTAACCTGGCGACCCCATAACCGAAGAACTCACTGTCCCAGGGCAATCGCTCGGCGAAGACTGCGACTTCGGTTCCGTCGGCAAGCTCGACGAGTGAACGCAAATCGTCGGTCGGCGTTTTCTCTGAGGTAAGTTGATCGGCATAGATGGAGCGATCACCCTGGCGAGAAATCCCCTGCACATAATCACGCGGACTCCATGGTAAGTGTTCGGACAACACTTTCCGAAGTCCGCCGAGATCGTCGATTGTTCGTGATGCAGTCATCGAACTGAATTCGCCGGAACCCGCTGGCGGCCTACCAGTAGTGCTTGCGATTTTGGCGGTAGTAATCGGCCGTGCGTTTGAGACCTTCGAGCAACGGAGTCTTGGGACGCCAGCCGAGAAAACGTTCAATCTTGCTGATGTCGGAGTAGAAGTCGCCCGGCTCTTGGGCAGCTCGCTCTGGGGAAAAGGGTGCCAGCTCTCTTCGACCACTACCGGTGGCCTCGACCACGGTGTCGGCCAAATCGAGGAAGGTTACCGGCTGATCGTAGCCCACGTTGAATGCTTCACCCCAGGCGTTCTCGCTGGCGGCAACCAAAAGCATGGCTTCGATACAGTCGTCGACATAAACCAGGTCGCGTTTGATTTGCCCGTCGCCGAACACGGGAATGGTCTGATCGTCCATCGCCAACCGAACGAACCAGTTGACCACACCGTACCGCGAATGTTGCATCTGCGCGCGAGATCCATAGGTGTTGGTCAGCCGCAGCAGGCACGACTTAATGCCGAATACGAAATGATAAGCCTCGATGATCTGTTCGGCCGCTACGTTGGTGATTTCGTAGATGCCCAGTGGCTGGAGCGGGGCGGACTCGTCGACCGGCAGTTCTCGCGGTTTGCCGTACTGCCCACGCGTACCGGTGTAGATCACGCGGACATCGGGGTTGTGTTGGCGGCAGGCCTCCATGACGACCGCGGTGCCCTTCACATTGATGTCGATATCGGGAAACGGGTCGTGCAGGCTCATGATGTGATCGACCTGCCCGGCCAGATGAAACACAAAGTGCTTCTCGCGAACCAGGTAATTCATCACGTTCACATCGCGGATATCGCTATAGTTGACCGTGACGCGGTCGACGATCGGCTCGATGTTGAACAAGTTCCCGCCGTAACCGGGAATCATCGCATCGGCGATGGTCACCTCGGCGCCACGTTCAACTAATTCTATGGCGAGGTTGCTACCGATGAATCCCATGCCACCGGTGATCAGCACCCGCTTACCGCGAAAGGAAAAGTTGTCCAGCAAACGGTTCATGCCTTGGCCCCGGCAACACACTGGCTAACGTTCTGCGATATGAAATGAATGTCCTCTGGATTGAGCCCAAAATACAACGGTAAGGACACCACTTCTGCCGCCGCCGCTTCGGTCTCTGGCAAGCTGCCTGAAGCGTATCCCAAATCTGCGAAGGCCTCGTGTAGATGCACTGGAGTCGAGTAGTGAACCAGCGTGCCGATGCCTGCGGACTCACAGTGCTCTCGAATCATGTCTCGCTGAGAATGACGTACCACGTAGAGGCAATAACTGTGCGAACAGTTTCCGCGAACCACCGGCAGGGTCACTCCTGACAGGGACTCATCGTACATCGCCGCCAAAGAACGTCGTTCTTGCAGGTCTGCCGCCAAATTTTCTAATTTTACTCGCAAGATGGCGGCCTGTACTTCATCGAGGCGGCTGTTGATGCCACGCACACGGAAGTGATCGCGATCGACTTGCCCGTAGGACCTCAATTGCCTGGCCTTCTCTGCAGTCGCCAGATCGTTCGTCAGCACTGCTCCCGCGTCGCCGCATGCGCCAAGGTTCTTGGTTGGATAAAAACTCAAGGCCGCCGCGTGCCCCCATGTTCCTACGCCTCTTCCGTCGCACTCGGCCCCCAACGCTTGGGCGCAGTCTTCGATCACGGCTAACCGGTGTCGCTTGGCAATCTGCATAATGGCCGGCATGTCGGCACTTTGGCCATAGAGATGAACCGGCACGATGGCTTCGGTGCGTGAACTGATCACACACTCTAGGCTATGCGGATCCAGCGTGTATGTTTCTCGGTCGATATCCGCAAACACGGGCCGACATCCCGCGCGCTCGATGGCGGTTACGGTGGGCACCGCTGTGTGAGCAACCGTAATCACTTCAGCTCCGGGGCGGATATCCAAGGCCCTGAGGGCCAACTCGATGGCGTCCGTACCGTTGGCCACCCCGACCGCATGATCGGTCGAGTGATACGCGGCCAACTCCCGCTCGAAGGCCTCGACCTCGGGGCCCAAAACATACCACCCGCTGTCGAGCACGCGTTCGACTGCATCACGAAGCGCGTCGGCCAACTCATGGTGCAGCGGTTTCAGGTCAAAAAAGGGGATCATCCGCGTTCTGTGAATCAATAAGTGTTGTGAGCGCATCCCGCGCCTTGAGTGCGAGGCTCGACGATAAAGGCTTGGCTGGATGCAAACCTTCATTATAAAAGGCCCGCCACATCCGAAACGCATAAGAGGCATCGCGGGCCAAGGACTCCCCAAATCGTTGTCCTCAAACCCGTTATAACCCAAACGCCAGATATCGACTTGGTTTTTTGCAAGAAGGTGCGATTGCGGACGATCTGCTGGGCACGCCGGCACGCGTGCCCTGACAAGAAGGACGCGGACTTCGATCCTGGAAGGTCGAGTGGCGACCGGTATACCGGAATAGATGACTCAGGGATGGTCGACCATCGTGAACTCCCTACCATATGTAGCTAGGGAGTCCACCTATTCTCGGCGATTGGCCGGCGACCGCGAACTCAGGCCAATCGTCGCGCGTTGCAGTCCGTCTCAGGCACCCAAGCGATCGAGAAGACTGTCGACACTATCTTTAATTCCGTCGACGGCGGAGTTTTGAAGAATCTCCTGTCGATCGGCCTTAATGATGGCGTCCACGATTTGCCGGTGTTCATTCCATTCGCTGATCCCAAAGGACCGAATATCAACGTACGTGTCGGAAAGCGTGGAGTTGGTTTTCGGGACCAGAACAAGACCTTCGGAGGTGTTCAGGAGGTGATATTGTAGTGCTCCGGCCACCGTTGCTCCTCCCAAAACGATGCCCAGTAGCAGGTATTTGATGCCCTTCATGTGCGAGTATTCCTTCCTTGGAATGCGACCGGAGGCTGGCAACCCCGAGTCGATCAAATGTGAGTGTGACACAACGCGGAATGTAGCCACAACTTCCAGATCTCGGCAAGGCGAGTCCTATTGTCGACCATCGCACAGAACTTTCCACAGAATTGCACGGAAAGGGCCACGGAAGATTTGGCCACAAATTCAGGTATCTAGAAGACTTGTGTTGGTTTTGGTAGCTTGATTGGCGTGGTCGCCGTCTCGGGTTTCAGCAACTCAGTGTCGCCTGCACGGGGCGGAGACGGGAACGCAGGAACAGAATCTAGCTGCAATTATTCTTTGGCAGGTGGCAACACCCCCCCTACCGAGCGGTGAGAAACCTCGCTCAGAGCCAATTCTCGGGGGAGTATCAGAGAATCCGAACCGAATTTCTAGGAAATGGCCTGTCCGCATGGAATGCCATTCCACGACAATCAGCGATACCTCAAACGTGCACGTTATATCGAGGATCTAACCACGCCTTGTTTGTTGTCTAGGTCGTGTGACGTCAAAGCGACCTTTTCCGCGTACTTGGGTGGAAAACATAGCAATGAGCATCGCAGACGAGAAAAATGAGCCGATCGCGATCGACGCTACCACAGGATCGGCTTCTGAGCCCACCGACGGAATCGCGTCGGCGAGCTTCATGGGGCTGCTAGGAACACAATTCCTAGGTGCATTCAACGACAACATGTACCGCTGGCTGATCATCTGGGTCGCCCAAGATCTGGTTGCCTCCCAGCAGCACGACATGATCCGCTCGATTGGCGCCGCCGCGTTGATGCTGCCGTTTCTATTCCTGGCCGCGCCGGCGGGCTTCATTGCAGATCGCTTCAGCAAGCGGAGCGTAATGATCAGTGTGAAGTTTGCTGAAATGCTCATCATGGCTGTGGGTGTGCTGGCCATCTCCACGGGCAACATCCCGTTCATGCTCGTCGTCATGGTCTTCATGGGCGGGCAAAGTGCCCTGTTCGGGCCATCGAAATACGGGAGTATTCCGGAACTGATCCGTCGTGAGCAGATCACTAAGGCGAACGGGCTGATTGGATTGACAACCGTGATCGCCATCGTGGGCGGCACGATCAGCGCGAGTTTTCTGTACGAGTGGACCAAGCCGGCCGCCGGCGGATCATTCTGGGGAGCGGCCATTGCTCTGGTCGGTGTCTCGCTGCTGGGCCTAATCACCAGTCTGTTCATCCGCAAGATTCCTGCTGCGAACCCGAAACTCAAGATGCCGTGGAATGTGCCGCAACGCACATTCCGCGATTTGAAACTGTTGACCAGCACCAAGCTGTTGTTGGGTACCAGTCTCGGCTTGGGCTTCTTCTGGGGCATGGCCGCACTATCGCAAATTGCCATCGACAAGTTTGGGCAGACCGCGCTGATCCTTAACGAGTATCAAGCCGACCACAAGCAATACATCGTCAGCTTACTGCTAGCAGCCATGGCGGCCGGAATCGGTGTCGGAAGCGTTTTGGCAGGTTTGCTCTCGGGCAAGAAAATCGAATTGGGGCTCGTCCCCTATGGCGCCTTTGGCATGGCGTTGTGCATGATCCTTCTTGGCACTCTGACGCTCACACCGATTGGGGCGGGGGTGATCCTCTTTGTGTTGGGTATCTGCGCAGGGCTGTTCGACATCCCGCTCGAGGCAGCACTCCAGCAGAATGCTCCCGTGCAATCGCGAGGCTCGGTGTTGGCCGCCTATAACTTCGTTGCCTTCTCCTCGATGCTACTGATCTCGGGTGTTCTGTACCCGGTGTTGGGATCAGGTGTCGCCATGGGAAACCTGGGGCAAGTTGGCATCGGGCTCGATGCTTCACAAATATTCCTGGCGATGGGAATCTTCACTGCGGGGGTTTCCTTACTCGCGGTATTCCTGCTGCCCCCCGCTACGATTGAATTCACGCTGCGAATGCTCAGCAAAGTCTTCTATCGCGTGAAAGTCGAAGGTAGTGAGAATATCCCGAAGGAGGGCGGAGCACTGATTGTCTCGAATCACGTTTCGTGGGCAGATGCCGTGCTGCTGTACCTCAACTCACCAAGGCCGCTTCGCATGATCGGCTACGGGCCTTACGTCTCAAAGGGGTTCATGGCCTGGATGTCTCATTGGTACTCGGTAATCCCCATCAACCCCGGGGCGGGTCGACGTTCGATTGTCGGCTCGATTGAAACGGCCCGCGAGGCGGTTCGCGACGGTGATGTGGTCTGCATTTTCCCCGAAGGGGGACTAACCCGAAGCGGCCAGATGCTGGATTTCAAACCGGGTGCCGCTTCGATCGTGCGGGGCACCAACTGCCCCATAATTCCGATATATTTGGAAGGGATGTGGGGTAGCATTTTTAGTTACTGGGGCGGTCGCTTTTTTTGGAAGCTACCGCGTAGAATTCCGTATCGACTTACCATTCGCATTGGCGAACCAATTTTTGAAGCCAAGAACATCGACGAGATCGAACAGGCCGTAAAAAACTTGGAAGGCTTGAGCTATGAATACAACGCTACAAAACAACCTGAACCTGATGAGCGCGTTCCTGAGGAACTGCCGGGCGAGCGGCTCGCGCACGAAATGCTCTGACAGTACGGGCAGCACGGCAACAGGTCCAGAGCTGGTACTCAAGTCGCTGATCTTCCGTCGCTTGCTTACTCGCGATGTGTTGGGCAAAGACGAGAAGCATGTAGGCTTGTTGCTACCGCCTTCGGTGGGCAGTGTGCTGGCGAACGTCGCGCTGCCGCTGGCGGGCCGCATTGCCGTGAATCTCAACTACACGGTCTCGACCGAGATCATGGATTCGTGCATCAAGCAGTGCAACATCAAGCACGTGCTGACCAGCCGCAAGGTCACCTCGCGATTAAGTCACTTAAAAATCAATGCCGAGGTGGTCTACCTCGAAGACTTGATTGGGAACGTGAAACTTTCGGACAAGATCGCCGCGGCATTCCAGGCGTACGCCATGCCCATCGGAATGCTCGAATGGTGGTTGGGTGTCGACAAGATCAAGCCTGAGGACTTGCTAACCGTTTTGTTCACTTCGGGATCAACCGGAGAGCCCAAGGGTGTCATGCTCTCGCACCGCAACGTGGGCACCAACGTGCTGGCGATCGATGATGTGATTAACCTCACCGAAGAAGATGTCGCCCTGGGCGTACTCCCGTTCTTCCACTCCTACGGATACACTGCCACGCTGTGGACGGTTCTGGCGTTGAATCCCTCGGCCGCTTATCACTTCAATCCGCTGGAAGCCAAAATCGTTGGCGATCTGTGCCGAAAGCATCGCGTTTCGATCTTGATCAGTACGCCCACGTTCCTCAGAGCTTACCTCCGTCGCTGCGAACCGGAAGACATGCAATGGGTCGACGTTGTCTTCGCCAGTGCTGAAAAACTTCCCGTGGAACTATCCGATGCATTCGAACAGAAATTCGGCACGCGTCCCTCGGAAGCCTACGGGGCAACAGAAATGTCACCGCTGATTGCGGTGAACGTGCCCCCCTCGCGGTGCCACGAAACGGAAGGCATCTACGCCAAAGACGAAACCGTGGGGCGTCCGATCCCCGGCCTGGAAGCCAAGACCGTGGACCCCGATACCTTTGAAGACTTGGAACAAGGCGAACCGGGCATGCTGCTGCTTCGTGGACCCAACGTGATGATGGGCTACATGAACCAGCCGGAGAAAACCGCGGAAGTGATTCGTGATGGTTGGTACGTTACGGGTGATATCGCATTAATCGATGATGATGGATTCATTCACATCACGGGGCGAATCAACCGCTTCTCCAAGATCGGCGGAGAAATGGTGCCGCACATCAAGATTGAAGATCGCATTATGCACATATTGAAATCCGGTGAAGAAGAACTAAAAGCGGTGGTTACTGCCGTTCCCGACAAAAAACGGGGTGAGCGGATCGTGGTGGTCCATTTGCCGCTCGAAATGTCTCCCCAGGAAATCTGCAAGCAACTGGGGGAGACTGACCTGCCGAACCTGTGGATTCCGTCGACCGATAGCTTTCTGGAGGTGGACGAGATCCCCGTCCTGGGCACGGGCAAACTCGATTTGAAGGGGCTTCGCGACGTAGCAATGGAACACTTTTCAGAGACAGTGGCCGGCTAACAGGCTACACTGCTAGCAAAGCTCTCGGGTGGGGGAGAGAGCGGGGCAACTCAACTTGTGCGCAACCTCTCGGTTTCGTATAGGACATCTCCCGTCCAACGTCCCGCTGGCGGTACATTCAGCCCGCGGGATGCACCGCTTTCGTTATGAATTCGCGCACATAACGTACCCAAAAAAAGTTGCGAGGTTTGCAAGCACCTCGCTTGCCAAGGCAGGGGAATTTCCTCCGTTGGCTAGAACAATTTACCGATAACAGAAAGGCTTGCAGACGATCTTATCTTTCGAAGGGGCACCTTCGCTCTTGCTAGCACTGGTACACATCCATGGCATCCTTATCTTTGTCTCTGGAGACGCTCGAAGACCGACGCCTCTTGAGCTTGAGCGTTCCTCAATACAGTAGCTTGCCCTCGGCTCCCGCTACCCTTTACCTGGACTTTGATGGAAACTACGAGGCGGTGTGGGGTGGCTATCAGGAAGTTGAAACCCCGGCCTACGATCTGGACGGAAACACGCAGAGTTTCAACGCCCAAGAGTTGGCCGCCATCGAAGAGATTTGGGCTCGTGTCTCTGAAGACTACGCCCCCTTCAACCTCAACGTCACCACCATCGACCCGGGAGGTTGGAGTAATCCGAACAACAATGCGCTTCGGGTCGCCATCGGTGGTAGCCATGACGACTGGTTCGTAATCGACGCCAGTGGCGCTGCCCATCAAAACGCCTACTCGAATCCGTTGCCTAACGTGGCGTACGTGTTTGAAGATGATCTGCTCAACGGTCAGCCGTCTATGGTGGCCGACATCGCTTCCCACGAAGCCGGTCATGCCTTTGGACTACGGCACAACCATGAATTCGACGCCAACGGCAACGTGATCGGCGAATACACGACCGGCAACTCGCCCGAGTGGGCGCCGCTGATGGGGAACTCGTTGTTTGCAGAACGTTCGACCTGGTACAATGGACCCTCGACTTCGATCAACAACCTCCAAGACGATATTGAAAAGATTGCCTCGTCATCCAATGGCTTCGGCCTACGCAATGACGATTACGGCAATTCCATCTCGACGGCCGCTTCGGTTAGCGTCAGCAACTCCCAATTCACCAAGTCGGGCATTATCGGTTCGACAAGCGATGCCGATGTGTTCTGGTTCGATACCTCCTCGGGGAACGTAACCCTGACACTCGATGTGGCCGAGTATGGTCCCAATCTCGATAGCCGCCTGGAGCTTCGCAATAGCTCAGGGTCGCTTGTTCAAAGCAGTGCTCCGTCCAATGATCTGGGCGCCTCGATTACGGCGAATCTTTCCGCGGGCCGTTACTATGCCGTGGTAAAGAGCGCCGGCGTGTACGGAGACCTCGGACAATACACCTTACGGGGAACGTTGCCCAGCAGCGGTACCCCGGTGGCCAACATTACCGGTCCCAGTGAATTGGTGGTGGGCCAGGAAGGATCTTTTGTCCTCGAAGTGCTTGATGGCTCGGGGCAACCTTCGTCGCAACAGTACACGTTCTTAGTCGACTTCGACGGTGATGGAATCGTCGACAAGGATGTTCTAGGCACCTCCGGCACGGTCGTCGGGCACGCGTTCGATAACATCAACACCCATCAAGTGTCCGTCTTGGCAATCGCCTCGAGTGGCTCCAGCAGTTCGGCCAGTACCACCGTGGCAACCGTGCCTTACCTCTTGCAACCCGACCCCTCGGACCCCAACCTAACCAACTTGGTGGTGGGCCTCAGCGACGGAAATGATGTCGCCATGGCTTTCCGAGTGGGGAATGTCTCCGGCGTGGTGTTGACCGTCGTCGACGGACAATACAGCAATCAGGCGATTCTATACACCAACTCGGAAGTCACTGGCGGCGTCGTCATGTTCGGATTGGGGGGCGATGACTTACTCACCGCCGAGTATGGCGTGCCCGTTGAATTCTATGGCGGAGACGGAAATGACATCCTTATCGGCAACGCCGGAAACGACGTGCTGATTGGCGAAAACGGGGACGATTTGCTGTACGGAGGAGCCGGCCTGGATTTCATCGAAGGAGGACAAGGCCGCGACTTCCTCATCGGGGGTACCCAGACCGATTGGTTGTCCGGCGGTGCCGGAGACGACCTGCTGGTGGCCGGAGACCTGAACTTTGATGACCAGGCATCAGGCCTTCTCGCCATCTGGAATGAGTGGCGATTAGGAGGAGGATATCTAACTCGCTCGCTTCACGTAATCGGACTCAGCAGCGGCGGTCTGAATGGCAACTACACCCTCGATCCTGGCAGTTCGCTGAGTGACGACGCCAGCACCGATTACATCTTCGGCAATGAGGGCGACGACCTGTTCGCGGACATCGCCTCGAACGATCTTGCCGTCGACGTCGCAAGCAACGAGTTCAATCTCAATGCCATGTAGAACGCGTTCTCTCTCTCGCATCGTTGCGGCGGCTTGCTAACCCAATCGTTGAGAATACGGGTTCACGATGGTGTGGCGTAACTTGCCAAAGCAACGTCTAATGCACACGATCCCACACAGGGCAATCATCGCGATGGCGGCTAGTGCCCCCGTCGTTGGCTCGGGAACCACGACAGTGGTGTGGTAGATCTCCAGACTGCTGGGTGCATTTCCTTGCCAGACGATGTGGTTTCCGGACAACATCGGCGCTGTGTCGTCGAACTCGTTATCGGTGATCTGGTGCACCTCTTCACCGTCCCAAAAGAAGATTTCGTCGTCGTGGCCGTCGTAGCCATACCATACGACGAACTGCCCGTCGATCTGTGGGTATTGATTGCGAATGCCTGTGGAGAGCGTATGGGTGACCCCGTCGCTGGCATCCCAAAGATAGATTTGAAAGTCGTTGAAGACTCCGCCCCACCAGACGACCGTGTCTCCTGAAATAGAGGGCCAGAAGTCGTTGTAATCATTGTCTGTAATCTGCGTGGTCGTCGTGCCATCGTTGAAGAAGATCTCATGGTTGTTGATCCCTGCGCGGACAAATCCTTCCCATGCGGTGTTTACTCCCGATATTTTCGGATGGTCCATCGAGAAGTTACTCGTGTCCACGGTATGGACCGTATTTCCATCGAAACGCTTGATGCTGGCAGACGGGGTGCTTCCGCTTCGCCAGGTGACGTTGGCCCCGTCACTGTGGGGCTCGATATCCGGCACCGGGGCTGCGGCTCCAACGTTCACCGAGGTCGTGCCATTCCACACGACAACGTCTTGATTGACGCCCGTGTTCTGGATCCAGGCACCCAGGCCACCTGCGTAAGTACTTTCAAAATCGCGTACCGAATTCGTTGTGAGAGGCACTTCGGTCGTGCCGTTGTGGAAGATGATCTCCGTTGCGTCGCCAATGCCTCTCTCCCACATTACCCCAGTTGGGGAGACATGGGGATTGCGATCGTAAACCTCGTTGTTCGTCAACCGGGTTGTCGTCGAACCATCATAGAGGAAGACCTCGGTGGTCGATCTTCCAGTCGAACCTTGCCAGACGATGCGAGAGCCCGACACCTGCGGAACCGTGTCGCTGGTCTCGTTGTCGGTTAACTGCTCGACCGTAAACGTCACGGGGCCAGCACTGCATGGAAGGGTGCATAGACTACAGATCACTACCGCGATTCGAATGTGCGAAACCCAGCCCGTCCCGGTCGATGAGTCGACTAGTCGATAGGTTCGATGAAGTTGATTAGCACCAAAGCGCATTATCGAAACGTCCTAACTTGAAAACGGTCGCCACACGAAAGGGACGACGCGAAACGAGAGAAGGGCAACGCAATTGCAACGAAACATCGCAAGTTCACCAAGAGGGCGAACCGAGTGCCGGACGTGAGAAAACGTCGGCCTGTGGCGCGAAGCTTGAAGGAAGTTGGCTTGCCCCTTACGGAGTCAACTTCGATTCACGAGCGCTCATTCAAAAATTGAGGCAAGCGTGCTTGCCGGTTCAGGAATCAGAATCGCAACGGCATGCTATCAATTGAGATGACGCGCGTTCTGATGTCAAGCATTTTCCGCAATCAGCTCAACGGCTCCACAGAATCGGACCCACGATACGCAAAGTTCCCTGAGAGATTGCGGTCTCAGCGAGATACCGACACCGCGGTTGTGGAAGCCCGAGAACGAGCAGACTGGAGCGAGGCCCCACGTCGATTCTCGGCACGCTCGGCCACACGACCGGCCATGGCGATGAATTCTTCCCGGGTGCTTTCGGGCACGCCAGTCAGTTTCTCGGCCAAACGGAGCATCCCCCGCGGGTTCTTCTCAGCCGCATCAGAGAGGCTCTGAATGAAGGCCATGGTCTGCGTGAAGTTGTGATCGGCCACCATGCCCACTAAGGGTCGAAATGTCTTCGCCAGAATATCGGCCGTCGAGCCGCGATCGAGCCGCACGAAAATATCGAGTCGCCCGGTGATGTAGTAGTGGCCATCGGTCTCGCGAACGTAACCCGACTTCATCAATATCACACATTCTCCTTGCACGGGCTTCACGAACATGGGCCCGTCGTACATGCCCTGGCCGTACACCAGTTGGGTGTCATGGTTGCGGTACAAGAAGTCGACTTTACCTAGCGTGCCAGCACCGTCTTCAACGTGGTAGCTACTCTCGGCGGTGCGCTCCAGCGTTACATCCTCGAGGCCCAAGAGTTGCCAGATGTTGACCATGATCTCGGGATTTTCCAGCGTGAACTGATACAGTTCGGGGTCGCAACGAATGACCCTTGTTGGAAGCCGGCGGTAGATGCTGACGTTCGAGACCACCGAACGGACCCGCTCGCGGTCTTCGTCACTGAGTCGATCAAGAGGTAACGAGGCAATCGCACCCGCACGAGCCTGGCGGCTGGAAGTACCTTTGCTCCGATCCTCGGCCGTGGCATGCTTGCCATGCAGCAGAACCGAGCAGGTGGTCAGCAAGCCCACAAAAGAAATCGTATTGACCGCGGTTCGCACACAATTTGCGTGCTTCGTGACCAACAGTGGCCACGACAGACGTACCCGTAACATACTCCCCCCTCCACAATCGGTCCGTGCGGCGTCCCCCGGGGCGTGCGCGCCGTTGCGCTGCACCACCGCGCCGCATCTGTAGACCGACCTAAGAGATGTTTCGGCCAGTTCCGGTCGTGAGGGTCAGATAAACTCTACGGATTGACGAACATGCCATCACCTATGTCATCGCACTGCAATCACATCGCCAGCTCGGACTGATCTAGCCACTGACGGTCTCTTCTCAGACAATGTGCGGCCTTTTGCTCCAACTTCGTCAGAATCCCCGGGCCGATCATGCCAGCGCGGTACAACACGCGAACAATCGTCGACCAGGGCTCTCGGACGCGCCAGTGGCCGACGATCGTGGCCATTGCTTGTGTATCGGGACTGATGCTCGCCGGCGTGTACGGCCTACTGCGGCTGGTCCCCGCAAGCTGGCAACAGTCGTTGGAAACGTGCGAACAATCAGAGATCGTTCCACGCTTGCATCGTTTGATCGACATGCAGCCCGATGGGCTACTGCGGCTAACGGACACACTGAAATCTGAACGTGAGGACCTCGCACTGGGGGCCGCCCAGGTTCTGAATGTGCACTTGGCACGCTGGGAACGACTTCCGACCCACATCGGGCGAGCAAAGGCCAAACTGGTTGCCGCGGAAATTGCAAAACACGTTTCCGAGTTGAGCCCTCAGGTCAAACTCGAGGCTGCCCGCTTGGTGAAACGAATCTTGCGTTGGCCTTCCGATCCTGGTGCTACAGATCGAGCGATTCTGGTCTCGCACTGCGATACAGTGTTGCAGGCAGTCGATGAAGAAACCGGTGTCACGCAAGCCGCTCTCTATGTGACATCCGAAAACGAACCATCGCGATCGATCCTGACATCGTCCGAGAGGGTCTTGCACATAACCCCAAGCAGTGGCCTACCGGTCGATCTCCCTCATCGAGATGCAGATGTCGAACCGATTGAAGCGCCCCCCCCTACCATCGCTAGTCCATTCAAATCGGCTCCCACAGCCAACCCGGATACTCGCAGGGATGATACGACTGCGGCTGAGCCTCCTCGTTTGATGCCGACACCGAATGAAGGCGTTGATAACTTTCGGGTCTCCCCTCAACCGATGCCCTTGGTCAGTACGGAGATGACCCCGGCGCCGAATCGGCCGGCAAGGCTTCCGGTGGATAGCGAACTACTCTCACGATTGTGGGAGCAGCCGCAGTCTCTTTCGAGTTTTGAACTTCTCCGCCTGGCACAGAGCGACGATGGCGAAACATCGCGGCGGGCGTGGAAAGAACTACATGCCCGTGAGATCCCGCCCAAGTTCCTGGAACTCGGTTTGCATCTCACCAACCCCGACCCGATGATCCGCCGACAGTGGTCGCAACGTCTTCCGTCGCTGCCGGGCATCGACGCGCGACCGTGGTTACTCGCACTAAGCGAAGACGATGATGCCGAGGTGCGAATGAACGCCCTGGTTCTGATGGCCACGATGGGCGACCCCCGGCTATTGCGAAGGATCGAACAGATCGCCCGGGATGATCGTGAACCGCAGATTCAAGATCAAGCCCGTCGAATTCTGGAGGGACAAGAACGCAGGCGTTAGTACTCCCCTCGCCACACTTCAGGGCCGACGAGATTCTGGCCCCAGGGGCTGCACCACGAGATTCAGATCGGGAAATTCCTTCGCGACTTCTCGTTGAAGATTCTCATCGATCTGGTTTTCGGCGATCGACAACGTCTTCAGCTGAGGCACTTTCGCGAGTCGACGTACTCCGTCAACTCCGATGCCGGTTCCGCTGAGCACGAGCGTCTCCAGCTTAGACATGCTCGCCAAGCTGTCGATTGCTTGTTCGGTTATCCGCGTATCTGCGAGATTGAGGACCCTCAGCGAAGGATGGTTCGCGAGCGCCTCGACTCCCGCGTCATCAATGTTCGTGCCTTGGAGCCCCAATTGATCCAAGTGCTTTTGTTCAGAAAAGCAATTCACCCCCGGGGATGACACGTTCGTAAACGACAAGTCGATACCAACCCAATCGTCCTTAAGGCACAAGATGCTGCCCACGTCGTTGCCGACCTTGGTGTTTCGCAGCGAAATCCAATTAAGTTCTTCGATTGCTTGCCAATAGGGTTCCAACAACCGCAAATCGCGGTCGCCGAGTGAAACCCCTTCGAAAGACAGGTACTCTGAGTTCGGCGAAAGTCCTCCGAATAGCTGCGTAATTGTTGCCAGTGCCTGAAGCCTGGCCTCCTCGGATGAGTCATGCTGCGGCGGGGGGCGACGACCAATCTGGATGTCGTCGCGATGCTCGATGATGAACTGCGCCATCGCCTCGGCGGCAATCTTATGTGCAATCTCATTGGGGTGTTGATCGGTCGGGTGAACCCACAGCTCCGGGCCGGAAAACTCACGATAACTTTCGCGGAGATCGAGCACGGGCACGCCGTGCTCGCGGCAGAACTCGTTCACCCGGTCATGAATCGACTGAAACGGGTAATCGCCGTTCAATTCGTGAAAGAACGGGAAGATCACGACCATCACCGGGATGTTTCGATCGCGACAGATCTGAACGATTTTTAGCAAAGCGTCCCTGCAGACGTTCCATTTCTGACTGTTGCGATCAAAGGAGGCGATACTCTCCTTGACATATTTTTGAGCAATGAACTGCTTCTGCAGTCGTTGTCTCACCCACGACCAAAGATAGGAATACTGTGATAGGAAGTCGGGCCGTTGCGTGAGTTGTGTGTATTGACGATAGAACTCGACAATCGGCTCCTCGCTGTCGAGGTCTTGCTCAACATCGTTGGGTACAAAATTCACGATGACCAGATCGGGGTCGTACGCCAGCCCTCGTTCTTCCAACAGTTGAACTTGATCAACCGTATTCTTCCCGGACACCCCCGTGCTGATGGTTTCCACCTGAGACGGCAGATCGGCTTGGTTCAAAAGCTGCTCGAGTTGACGGAAGAAGACATCCTCAGAGTGGACTCCCTGCCCCATTAGATAGCTATCTCCCAGGCCGAGAATCCGATAGGTATCCGGTGGCTTGACGATCGTGTGCTCCACATCGCGCCAGCCGGCAGAATTCAATATGTGATCCACCTCGGTTTTTGGACCAAAGTAGTTTCGAGGGTTGGTGTGATAATACGTGCGGTGGACGGCCAATGGCACGGCCCCGATACGAGAAGCCATCCTCGGTCCATCCTCTTCGATAATGAATTCATGCGAATGCGGTTCGTAGTACTGGGCCTTGATTCCGGCAATACGAAAGACGACCTCCAACGCGACGATCGCCAGAACAGCACTGGCAACGGCAAGCAACGCTTTTCGCACTATTGAAGTGGACGCAGGTGCGTTCATGGCTCGACCGTGGCCCCTTCGAGAAGTCCGTTCTCCCACAGAAACGGTTCGATGGCCTCGGCGGCCAACTTGTGGGCCAGCTCGTTCGGATGATGGTCGCTGCGATGAGCCCAGAGTTCGCGATCGACGAGCCCTTGGTAGACCGTCATTAGATCCAGCACGGGGACCGAAAGCGAAATCGCCTTCTCCATCACCACCTCGTGGATCGCAAAGAACGGATAGCGATCAACCACGTGATAGAACTCGGGAAAGATAATTTGGGCCAGGCGAAATCCATGCTCCTGGCTAAACTCTGCGGCACGTTCCAAGGCCGCCTGCGAGACCGTCCAATCGACTTCCAGCGATGCCGTTTGTTCCAGCGCTTCTCGAGCATCTGCAAAATAGTGTCCCCGGTAGTAGTCCTCCAGTTCCTGCTGCACTTTGCGTGCTCGGTACGTATGCGGGATGAGATCAACCAGGTAACTCTGGTTAGCAAACCCCGTGGGAGTGAAGTAGATTCCCTGGCCATCGCCGTTGTTCACAAAGGTGAAGTCCGAGTATGCCTCGTTGAGGTAGAACGCGATTAACACCAAATCGGTATCGTACTCAAGCCATTGGTGCTCCAGATAGACCACCTCGTCCCGCGTGTTGTAGCCCAACACTCCCGCATTCAACACTTCGACCGGTCGAACCACTTTCGGAGACGCGTTCAAACTGCGGTCAAGACGCCTTAGAAACGTGTCCTGCTCTTTTACGCCCTGGCCAAACGTAAACGAATCGCCGATTCCCAAGATTCGGAACGTACCTTCGAGCTTCTCTTTAGTGATCTCAGGGC
Organism: Pirellulales bacterium; assembly: GCA_965227275.1. GTDB lineage: Bacteria > Planctomycetota > Planctomycetia > Pirellulales > JAEUIK01 > CAZNXE01. The sequence goes on from CBDDFU010000001.1 coordinate 6,234,222, forward strand.
CATGGAGTCCGTGCGAGTTGATATCGTACGTGATGCCGTTGTTCTCATCAAAGTAGCCGCGGGGGTTAGAAGCATATTCAACCCGCAACCGGGTCCCGGGGATATGCTCCCCCATCTCGACCCCCAACGACTCAAAACGGCTGTGATTCTTATAGACTCCATTGCCCCAGCCTCCAAAAGATTGAAAGGCACGAAACTGCGTGCCATCCCAGCCAAACACGGCCGGGGGTGGATATCGCTCGGGTCGGATGTCGAAAGCCCGAAGCCCTATCTCTGCGGTGAGAATTCCCAGAACTACCCCCACGCAAACACCTGCGATCCGCAAACCGATTTTGCGGCCGAGAGGTCGTTCGACTTTCGATGACACAACCTCGTCGGATCGCCGCTTTTGCTTTCGAGGTTCTGCCATGAGTATGTTCCAGTCGAGCCGATCAACCACTCCGCGAGACGAAGCACATCGAGGATGCGTGACCTACTTCTCCAGAAGTGATGAGGGTAGAGTCGATTGAAGTAACGAATCTGCTTTCAATCGCATTGCCTGTGCCTGGTCCCCATACCCTAGCTGTTCGAGCGCAAGGGCAAAATTATAGTAGCTTGCCGCAAACTGCGGTGCTTCCTGAGTACAAGCATTCAAAGAGCCTCCCGCAATTTCGAACTGCCCCATGGCGTACATCGCGGAGCCCAGTGCGTATGCGATGCGAACGTTGTCATCGGCATGCTCCAGACCGACCGACGCATAAGGATGAGATGTAACCATCTCGAGCCGACGCTCATCAACGGTAGGCGGGCCCCACTCAACTGGCGGAATGCTGAACTTCGTCGATTCGCAGATTTGTGGTATCGCCTCGCTGAATTCTCCACGTCTTGCAAGTACGTACCCGAGCCGTAAGTGAGCGAGTTCGGAATTCGGATTCTTCGAAAGCACGTCTCGCCAAATGGGTTCGTTATCCGTTCCGCTCCAAATAGCGGCCTGCAATAGAGAATTGTAAGCCAGCAACAGTACGACCGCACACGACACAGCAGGTCCCGCGATGCGAAATGCCGGAAATTTCCTCCACTGCAAGGTTACCACTCCAACGATCAGGGCCAGCAAACCCGGCATGGCCAGATATTGCCAATGGTCGGCCACAAGGGAATATCGCATATACATGATGGCCACGAAGCCCATCACCGGAAAGATATTGATGAGGTAATAGCTGCTGGCGCCAAGCGGGGCCGCGCCCCAACCGCTGCGATACCACCAAAACATCCCAATGACCAGAGCCAATGCGATCAGCGGAAGAAACGCCGCTGGTGCGGTATTCCCGAGTTCCCAACGAGGATAAACCACCGAGAGTTGGAACGGCCACAGCGTTTCTGCCACATAGAACCAGACGACATTTCCCGACATTGCCAGTCGCGACAGGAACCCATCTTCGCGAGCATACTCGATCCCCAGTTGCTCTCCCCGCATCAAGGTACCGGCCAACCCCAGAACGAACGAAATTTTGCCAGGAACGGGGCGCTGTACCACAAGTCCTTCCAGAGCAGTTTTCGCTGCCTCCACTAGGTGCATACCAACGCGGCCAATGGGCGGTTCCGCAATCCGATCGTCACCGAGATCACCCCGGCCTTGGAGTTCTACATGGCCGAAGAATACCACCAGCAGTACCTAGCCAAGCGAGACCAGTCGGGTGGCTGTCTCTGGTAGACAACATCCGTTGCTTCTCCTCCTCACAACAAATCGGGTTTGGAACACACACCGATGACTGTCGTCCTTGAAACCGAGCGGCTCTTGCTGCATGAGATGACCATCGATGACCTGGAATTCATCGCCAGGATGATGGCCGACCCGGAAGTGATGCTGTTCTATCGGAAGTGTTATTCGCGAAGTGATTCGGAAGCATGGATCGGTCGCATGCGAAAACGATATGCCGAAGATGGGCATGGGTTATGGCTGGCCATGGAGAAGCAATCGGGTAATCCCATCGGACAAATTGGATTAGTACAGCAGTTGATCGACGAAACGGATGAAACCGAAGTGGGATACATACAGGACAAAAGGTATTGGAATCGAGGTTTTGCTATCGAGGCAGCCGCGGCTACTCGCGACTTTGCTTTTCAAACACTGGGAAAATCAAGGGTGATATCCCTCATTCGCCCTTCCAATGTCCCATCTCTGCGAGTAGCGATTCGGCTGGGGATGCTACCAGAAAAGACAACGTACTACGCCGGTCATACTCACTTGTTTTTTAGCGTGACGAACCACCCATCCTGTACTCGAGAGGAACCTTTGTAGTTTTCGCAATTATCTCCTTCCCGCCTGGAGGGATTGTAGGACAGGAGTGTATCATGTGACCTAAGGGTCAGGTTCAGCCAACGCTATGGGGTCAGATTGCTCCAGGGGTGCTTCTGTCTGCGAAAGGACGTCGAGCAAGTGCGCATGAATCGCTTTGCCAAGAAACTCAAGGAATACCGCAGCTCTTTGGCCTCAGAACATCTTGAGACGCGTTGGGTGCTTTCGTCCAGTTCGATCGGCGAAGCGTTTGACTCCGAATTAACGTCATACACCGCTTCACTTCCACAAGAGGAGAGCATCCTTAACAGTGGGTTTCAGTTGGCCGGTTGGGAAACGCGAACCGCAACGACCGACAATGCCACCGTCTCGTTTGAACCATTCACGTCGTCTTCAGAGTTCGAACTCGACCCAGGTAGCGGTCAAACATCCGCGCTTGGCAGCTTCAATATTGTGATCAATCCCGGGACGACGTTGGCAGCCAATACGGCTGCACTCGACGCATTCAATCGAGCCGCGGAACAATGGGAAGCGTTCATCTCCGACCCAATCACCGTGACGATTGATGCAGACATGGTGGACCTGGGTAGTTCAACCATCATCGGGCAGGCCGGCAGCGTTATTCTCAATGCAGGCTATAACACCATCCGGAATCAAGTGGTGACATCGGCGGATAGCGACGATGGTATTCTTGCGTCGCTGCCTACCGCAGCTCAATTCAACGCTACGCTGCCATCAGGAATCACCCTCTCCGGATTACTATCCGGCAACAAATCGGCACTTAAGGCGGCGGGATTCACCGGTTTAGATTCCACCTTTGGAGCCACCGACGGCACGATATCATTCAACACGCAATTCTCCTTCGACTTCGACAACAGCGATGGAGTAACCCCAGGCACCATGGACTTCGAAACGGTCGCGGCTCATGAAATTGGTCACGTATTGGGGTTCACATCCATCGTTGATACGGTCGATGCGCTGGTTGACGCTGGGCAATCGGGCAGTGTTAGTCCCCGCCTTTTGGACTTGTTCCGTTTTGACCTTGGCGCCGACCCGTCATCTTCCAGCGACTTCACCACGTTTAATCGCGGGTTAGAGTCCGGCGTCAACTCATTGTTCGACGACACGGTCAACGAGTGGCAATTTTCGACCGGCGTCGAAACCGGAGATGGTCGTCAGGCCAGCCACTGGAAAGACAACAATCTCACCGGCGTTCTAATCGGCATCATGGACCCTACGCTATCGTTGGGGCAGATCAACACGGTGGCTGTTCCCGACCTCAGATCCATGGATGTTATCGGGTACGACATCAACTTCAGGAGTGCGAATCAGGCACCGGTGCTAAGTACGATCGGTAACCAATCCGTTGACGAAGGTAGCCTGCTTTCGTTCACGGCTACGGCAAACGACCCGAACATCGGGGACCAACTCACCTTCACCCTGGGAGCAGGAGCCCCGGCGGGGGCTTCGATCCATCCGACTACGGGCCTCTTCACTTGGACGCCTGACGATAGTTTCGTCAGCCCGGTCAGCATTCAGATCATCGTCACCGACGATGGAACCCCCGCGCTGGATGACTCCGAAATCATTCAAGTGACCGTAAACAATGTGGCGCCCACGGCCTCGATCGATGGGACAGACGAGATCTACCGCGGCGAGGAAGTCACCTTCACGCTAACGGCGACCGACGCATCGCCGGTGGATCAAGCCGCAACCTTCACCTTTGATATCGATTGGGATGGTGACCTCGTATTCGATGAACAGGTGGTGGGGGCCAGCGGCGTACAAGTTGCTCATACGTTTACCGACCTGGGCAGCCCGAACATGCGCGTTCGGGCTACCGATCAAGACGGAAGCACGGGCGCAGTCTCCACGCTTCCCGTAACGGTCGACCGTTTCGTCCTCCGCGGTGACGGCCAGGGAAACACCGACCTGATTTACGGGGGTACCGCAGGTCTCGACGCTGTATTTTTTCTTGGCAGCGCGTCGAGCATGTTCATTTTTACCCAATTCGAGGACACTACGTTTTTACCTTCGCTGGATAGTATTGGTCCGTTAACCGGGAAGGTAATCGCCTATGGGTACGATACGAGCGACGTCTTCGTCGCCGAATTGACGATCCAAAATCCCGTCTCCCTGTTTGGTGGTGATGGCGATGACGTTTTGGTGGGTGGAGTTCTGGGAGACACGCTGGACGGCGGACAAGGCAACGACCTGCTTCTAGGTGGAACGAATCCTTCCGACGGCGACGACCTGCTTATCGGCGGAAGTGACAATGATGTTCTGTTTGGCAATATTGGTGCGGACGACCTCCAAGGTGGCTCGGGAGAAGATCTCCTCGTCAGTGACCAAATTGCGTTTGCTAATTTGCCCGCAGCCGTCCTCTCGATCCATGCGGAGTGGGCTTCAGGGCGTCCGTATGCCGAAAGGGTGGCCAACATCTCCGGGACCGGAGTCGGCCCCCGACTCAATGGCAACTTCTTCCTGCAATCCAACGTCACCGTGTTCGAAGACGGCAGCGGGGATCTACTGACCGGCCAAAGCGGAGACCTGGATTGGTTCTTCTACGACTTCGATCAAGACCTCCTCGGCGATACAATCGAAATAGGTGAAGAAGAGACCGATAGCGATCCGTAGAAGTTGTTAAGCCGCGTGGTCTTCTAGCGGCACTTTTTCGTGGGCACCCGTCAGACGGTCGAGAAACAGGACCACGAGAAGCCCCACGACTGCGATGACGACGCAGGCGATCACGTGTCCGTCGATCGTCTCGGGCCAGGTGTTCTCGAACATCTTGTGCTTGACCTTCTCCACTTCCGGAGTCAGATCCCTTTGAAATGGCCAGATCTTGCGCAGCGCACCAATCATAAACCCGCAGAGGATCGCCATGGTCTGAGGCTCGTGTCTGGCGAGCAACCATCTTAAGACTTTGCTGAATGCAATCAGCCCGATTGCGCAGCCTGCACCAAAGACCAGGACAATCGTCAGCTCGGTCATGCCAACTTCACCGCGGGGAAGTGCCTTTAGAATGTCCGTCAGCGGAAGGTATGCTCCCAGAATCAACAGAATGTAGGCCCCACTGATGCCAGGCAGAATCATGGCACAAATGCCGACCATGCCACATATGAAAACATAGGCGTACGAGAGGGTGACCTCTTCGCCCTGCAGCCCCGTCAACCAGAACGCGAAGACGGCACCCAACAGCCCCAAAATGGTTAGCATTGCCGCCTGCTGCGGCGACTTCACTTCAATCATGCGGGCAACCAGATAGCTGGACGCGAGAATGATTCCAAAGAATGCTGCAAGCGTCAGCTCTCGCGTGCTGGTGCTGGAGAGCAGTTCATTGACCAACGAGCCCAGTGAGAGAATCCCCAGCCCGATTCCTGCGCCCAGCGAAACAAGAAAAGTCAGGTCGAGATGTTCGGCGGCCTCGCGAATGCGACCCTTGCGAACTAGTTCGATGAGCTTGAGGTCGACGTGACTGATCGCTGTGACCAGCCGCTCGTAGATCCCCAAGATCAAGGCCACCGTGCCACCGGAGACACCAGGAATGATATCGGCGCCACCCATCAACATCCCACGCCCAACATTGGTGGCCGCTTGCTTGCCGGTGAGCTTTTTCGGTTCCATCGTCTGTTCCATATTGGTCCTGGCGTTTGAACGGGGGGTTTCACAAGGAGATCGGCCCGCAAACATAATCGCCCCAACCCCTGCTGCCAACTGCGGCTTCCCCTGGAATTCAAATTTACGGAGCTGCCACCAGCAGTTGCGGGCAACTACCCTTGTATCTGATGCGAAAGGTAGTCGGCTTGTTCAGGGGTAATTTCGTCCATAACCGCCGGATCGAACTGCGTGCTGGAGTCGACCAGCGCCCCCTCCGGTTCGTTGGGCTGTTCAGTACTGACAAACGTGGCCGCCACCAGCGAGGCCCCGTGAAACCGCGCACCCCGCAGATCGGCCCCCGTCAAATCCGCCCCTTCCAGGTCGGCTCCTAAGAACGAAGCATCGCGAAGATCGGCCGAACGCAGGTTCGCATTGGAGAGATTGGCCCCATCAAAACAGGCCTTCTGAAGTATGGCCCCCTGTAGATTCGCATTTCGCAGCTTTGCCGCCTCGGCATGAAGCCCCGTGAGGTCGAACCCGGGGGCTTCGATCCCTCGTAGGTCGCGGTCTCGAAAATCTAGGCTCTGCAGGATCACCCTCGCCTCTTGTTTCGTAAGCTTGCTGGCAAGATACCGTTGTTGTCGCCAGGGATCTGCCGTGTTGTGGTAGCCGGCGGTGCTTTCCCAGAAACCTAGCTGATCGTCAACAAACACTTCGATTCGGGCCAGCCACTTAAGACTCTTGTAGAAATATCGCCCGGGCACGATCACGCGCAGTGGGCCACCATGTTCAAGGGGCAGGGGTTCGCCGTCGGCTTCCCAGGCCAGAATAGGGTCCAACGCTTCAAGTGCATCCCTCGGAAGCGAGGTGCTATGCCTCCGATCGCTTCGGGCAATAAACGACACATAACGCGCATTGTCTAGTGGCTCGCTCCTGCGAAGCACCTCTAGTAGTGACACCCCTCGAAACTCGACGGCCAGCTTCGACCATCGCGTCACACAGTGGATATCAACCGAGCGTGTTATTGAGGGCAACTGTTGCAACTCTTCCAGCAGCCACAACCGAGGACCGGCAACTTGTCCCGCCACGTCGACGGTCCACTGTTCACCACCGGCAGCAGGCTCGCGTTCGCCGATGACGGGCCATTTGCCGGGAGCCACGAGTTGTTGTCCGGGAGGAAGCTGAGTGTCTTTTGGAGCCATGGCGACAAGAACGGTAAAGTCATACGCGCTATTTCGATTCGAGCTCGGCTCCGAGGTCGTAAATTTCCTCGGCGTCGAGCACCTGGTCATTCGACTCGAATAGACGACGCAGCGCGGCTTTGTGAATCTTCATTTTGGTTCCGCCGACCCCGATTGCTCCATAGCAAGTAATCCCTTGATGGTCGACCGCCGCATCCTGCACCTCAATCCCTTCCAGGCCCACCGGCGGAACGGCGTTCAAGTCGACCGCAACCTTGATCGTTCCGACCGAGGCCATCTCGGCCTGGCTCATCAGCTGAGCCCCCGCTGCGCCGGCAGCGATCAGCACTTCAGCCCCCTGAACCGCTTCGCGTCGGGCGGCTTCGGAATCGGTCGCGTACGGTTCCAGTAGATCTGGGTCCACATGTTCGGCCAGTGCCTCGCACACGCCTCGAGCACGCTCCACACTTCGCGACCCGACGGCCACCCGGGCTCCCTGCCTTGCCAAGAGTCGGGCGGCCCGTTGACCTACGGGTCCGGTGGCGCCCAACACGGCGGCCTGACAGCCATCCAGGGAAACATGACGTGCGGTGGCTAGCACAGCAGCAGCGGCCGTAGTGTTAGCTCCATTCGAGTCCATCATGACCGAGACACTCAGCGGGCCAAGAAAACTGCCGACCGCTTCTCGCAGAATGGTTTCACCGGCGGCCACGTTCGAACCACCAATGAAGATGGCCGACGAGTGTAAATCCTTCGGGCCCCGGGTGAAGATCAAGCCGTACACCAAGTCCCTCACGGCTGCCGGTTCGATGCCGCCGTGTCGAAAGAGATGATCCACTTCGGCGTCGGCTGCCACGACCGCGTCGAACACGCTGGGTTGAGTGTCGCAGTCCAACTGCAGCAATATTTTCGGTTTGGATCCATCGCTGGGGCTCATCAATCTTCTCCGCAGGTGCACGGCTGGCTGCGCGTAAAAGTGCCACCGAGGCAACAACCTCGATGGCACCGTGGTTTGCTTGCTGAACGGATTGAACTCACCCTCCGTGTGCCGAGTTCGTTAGAAGCCGCGGAAAGGATGGGCGGCTTCTTCCTTGCCGGCCAGCATTTCGTCGACCGTCGGCTTGCCCGTCATGGCGTTGGCGATGGCGTCTTTGGTGGCCGTGTAGTTGTAGTCGTAAATCTTCTTGTCATCTTCTGCGCCCGGGTGGATGAATACCCCACAGACGATGACCAGCTCTTCGGCCTGATCCTTGGCGATGACCCCGTCGGCCACCGAGTCGGCCACGGCTTTGGCGACGGCAGCCTGCGCGGGGCCGAACATTTGCACGGCCTGCTTCATGCCCTCGATCGTGACCTTGGTAATCATCACGGTCGATGGCTTCACGGCCAGATTGGGGGTGAGCACGGCCAACAGGTTGTTATGGCCATGGCTCTGGCGAGCCAACGCATTGGCAAACGCAACGCCGACAGGACCATCCTTGTCACCGATCAACAAATCAATATGGGCGATTTCGTTGCCGTCACCGGCCAATGCTTCCCCGACATACATCGACATGAGAAAACTCCAAAGTCATTGAATCAATCAACCAATCCCCCGGCAGCCCGCAGTCACAAGCCCTACGAGCCGGTCGCAAATCGAACAGCCGCCGGAGGTAAAGAAGATAGCAAAGCAACCGTGGTTTGCAAGGTTCGATGCCACTTCGCGCCCCGACACGAGAAATATGTCCACGTTCGGTTCCAAATCGAGCGAGGTCACCGCATATCATCGGCACTGCAAGCCCTCGGGTTTTACTCGCAGGATGAAGCTCACGAGAGGAGCTGTAGCAGAAACACTAGACCCTTACCCTCTTTTCTTACCTCAGAGTTTCGCGTGTTCACCAAGCACCTTGTAGAGAGGTGCCTAAAACCCTCCCAAAATAGTGAAAGGGTGCGCCTCGCCACAATCTACCTATAATGCGTTTGGAGAATCCATCGTCCCGACTTCAGCGACAAGGCACGTCGATGATCATGAGAAGCTTGATACTTCTTCCGCTGCTTGTCTCGCATCTCTTGCTTCTGGCGGGGGCCGTGCCCGCTTTGAGGGCCGCCACTCTGGAAGAGGAGTTGTTTGCCGTCCCCGTGGAGGAGTTGGCTTCGGCGGCCCTTCGCGAAGGGGATGCTCGTCGCGGGGCGATTCTCTTCTATCAGCCGTATATGTCCTGCCGCAAATGTCATGCGGTGGGACAGAATGGCCAAAGGCTTGGACCAGATCTTACACGTTGGGATGAATTGCCGAGCAATGCGAAGTTGGTTGAGTCTGTGTTAAGACCTTCCTCGACCGTACGCAAAGGATTCGAATCGGTAACCTTGATCACGGATGAAGGAATCAGCGTCGTTGGGATGATTATCGATGAAGACGAAGACCGGATCGTCTTAAGCGACCCCTCTCAACCCGATGTGCAGAAGACATTCGACAGGGATCAGATCGATGAAGTGATTCCAAACCGCAACTCGCTGATGCCGGCAGGACTGGTGAATCAACTCTCCGGGCGACAACAGTTTCTCGACCTCATTCGGTATCTGATCGACATTCGCGACGGCGGGCTCCAACGAGCCCGGGCGCTGGAACCTCCCCCGCACTTGTACGCCATGCCGCCGCTTCCGGAGTACGAAGATCGAATTGACCATGCCGCAATGATCGGCGAGTTGGGCAAAGAACACTTCAAGCGAGGGCAGGCGATTTACCAGCGGCTTTGCGTGAATTGTCACGGGTCGCACGATAAACCCGGTTCGCTTCCCACTGCGTTGAGGTTCGCCGAAGGTCGCTTCAAGAGTGGTGCCGACCCTTACTCCATGTACCAAACATTGACCCGAGGCTTTGGAATGATGCAGCCACAGGTGTGGATGGTGCCGCAGCAGAAGTACGACGTGATCCACTACATCCGTGAAGCATACCTCAAGCCGAACAATCCTCAGCAATATGTTCCCATCGATGAGAAGTGGCTGTCAACGCTCCCCTCGGGAGATTCCAGAGGGCCCAGCCCGCAAAAGCTCGAGCCGTGGATCACCATGGACTATGGTCGCTCACTGATCAACACCTACGAAATAGGCCAGGACGGGACGAACTTTGCATACAAGGGAATCGCGGTTCGCCTCGATGCCGGTCCTGGCGGTGTATCGCGCGGACACGATTGGATGATTTTTGATCATGACACACTGCGAATGGCGGCCATTACCAGCGGTAAGGGATTTATCGACTGGAACGGAATTCACTTCAACGGTGTCCACGGACGCCATCCTAGGATGATGAGCCAGGTACAGGCGGCCAATCCCAACGGGCCGGGTTGGGCTAACCCCGAGACCGGTTCCTGGGATGACTCTCGGTTGATTGGGCGCGATCGGCGACGTTACGGACCGCTGCCGAAAGAGTGGGGACATTACAAAGGTCTGTACACACATGGCGACCAATCGGCAATATCCTACACCCTTGGCGAGACCGAGATTATAGAATCGCCCCAACTACTCACTACCATCCCCAATCCGATCTATGCGCGGCAAATGGTGATCGAACCTCACGAGCAGACCCTGAGCCTGTTGGTGGCGACGATGGATGATGCGAGTTTCACACTTCCCACAGACGCGACCTCGCCCGAATCGACGATCATTCTTGGCCCATCGCACGCAGAGGAAACGAATCCACCGCTCGCTAAGTCTGTTGTCCTTGATGGCACATTTTACGCTGAAGTGCCTGAGGGCGATGCGTTCAATCTTACAAGTCAAGACTACACCATTGTGGCCCGAATCGCGACCGAGCAAGGGGGCACGCTCTTTGCCAAGACTGCGGCAGGTGACGAATGGGTGCCAGATGGAAAAGCCCTATTCGTTCGCCGCGGCCGTCTCTGTTTCGATATCGGTTGGATTGGTGTTGTTGAGGGCAAAACAAAGATAAATGACGGACAATGGCACAACGTGGCGTTGAGTTGGGAACACGAATCCGGCGTCGTGAAACTGTATATCGATGGTCAACTGGATGGACGGGGACGCCTGCGCCCGCGCAAGAAACGATCTGGTGATGTCATCCGCATCGGCTACGGTGCGCCCGACTTTCCCGAGCCCGAAAGTGGATTCCAAGGGCAAATCGAGCAACTGAGTTTTTTTAACAAGGCATTGAACGCGCAACAGATCGCTGAAAGTTCGGCTACCCACAAACCCATCGCACGATGGGACTTTTCCAGCGGTGATAAGATTCCCAACATGGCGGGCGATCGACTCCACGCCACTACGAAAAGAATTGGCCATCGCAAAGCAAGTGCACAGTACTTCGTCGCAGGGGTCCTGGGAGATGACGATGAACTGGCTTGGATGATCGAGGATGATCGTGCCGTTCGGTTGAACCTGCCCCCGAGTGATCGACCTCGCAGCATGTCTGTTTGGTTTTCCAGCACCGATACACTCACGACAGCACAGAGCGTCTCAAGAACGATGGCAGCCTACCCGTCCCCACAGCCCGGGGAGATACAAACACTTACCTTAGGCGGCCCATCTCGATACCCGGAAATCATCCGCACGGAAGCGAAGCTGGGAGATGATCAAGGCCCATTCGCGATCGACGTGCTCACCAGACCTGCGGTCAATCCCTGGTCGGCGCGCGTGCGATTGACCGGGTTCGATTTCTTTCCAGATGGCAATTCCGCCGCCATCGCGGCTTGGGATGGTGATGTCTGGAAAGTGACCGGCATCAACCGCCCGGAGGATGGACTTCAGTGGCGTCGCATCGCCTCTGGCTTGTTCCAGCCATTGGGGGTGCGAATTGTCGATGGCAATATTTTTGTTGGCTGTCGCGACCAGATTGTCATTTTGCACGATCTGAATGGCGACGAGGAGACCGACTACTACGAAAACTTCAACAACGATCATCAAGTTACCGAGCATTTCCACGAATTCGCGATGGGGCTTCAAACAGACGATGCTGGAAATTTCTACTATGCCAAATCGGCAAGACACGCCCTACCCGCCGTGGTGCCCCACCACGGAACTCTCCTTCGTGTGAGTCGCGATGGTAGCCGAACGGATATCCTGGCCACTGGGTTCCGTGCCGCCAATGGCGTATGCCTGAATCCCGATGGCACGTTCGTTGTGACAGACCAGGAAGGACACTGGACTCCCAAGAATCGTATCAATTGGGTTCGAGAGGGAGGTTTCTATGGAAATATGTACGGTTATCACAACGTGGAAGAGACCGCCGATCATGCGATGAAACAACCGCTTTGCTGGATTACGAATAGCTTCGATCGATCCCCGGCAGAATTGCTTTGGGTTCCCACAAACGTTTGGGGCCCGCTAGGAGGCAGCTTGCTGAATCTCTCTTACGGCTATGGAAAAGTCTTTGTCGTGCCCCACGAAGAAATCCACGGCCAAAAACAGGGAGGCATGTGCGAATTGCCCATGCCCCAGTTTCCTACGGGTCTGGTCCGAGGACGATTTCATCCGACCAATGGTCATCTATACGCTTGCGGCATGTTTGCCTGGGCAGGCAACCAACAGCAGCCGGGCGGATTCTACCGCATCCGCACCACCGGCAAACCAATGCATCTGCCGCTTTCAATTCACGCATATACCTCCGGAGTCGAGTTGGTGTTCACCGATGCTCTGGACCGAAAGGTTGCAGAAGCCCCTGAGAACTACGTCATCACAGCGTGGGACCTGCGGCGCACTGCGAAGTATGGATCCGAACACCATCGCGAGCGAAACTGGGAGGTTGAAAAGGCGGAACTCTCTGCCGATGGAAAAACGGTTCAATTGTCCATTCCAAACATCGAACCGACGGCTGGTATGGAGATTCGCTGCTTCCTCAAGACTGAAACCGGGCAGCGGTTCGATCGACGAATTCACAATACGATCCACCACCTGAGATAATCTCCTTCCAAGTCTCCATAACCGCGATGAATGGCACAACTCAATTCATGGCAATCTCAGGCACTCGGCAGATGCCACGGTTGCATAAAAACAAGGCCGGCTAGCAAACCCGTTTGCCAGTGCAAACGGAACGACCATCTCAATTCGTCCGCGGTGAGCCCACCTCCTTTTATTCGGCCGCATGCTCAAGGGCAAACGTCTCACGAAATCTCAGATAGAGAAACGATCCGCTGAGGACGAGAACCCCCAACAGAATGAATGCCACGATCCGGTAGAACTGCTCGAGCTGCGAGAGATCGATGAAGAACACCTTCCAGGTCACGACGCCGAACAGCGCCAACCCCAAGTATCGCAATGTGCGAATGTTCTTGGCGATACCGGGCAGGATGAGCCCCAGGGCGAACAGCGACCACAATATCGAGATGCCTCCTGGTCGGAGACCGTCGACGTAGACATAAAGGAAAGAATTCACTTCCAGTGTGAGATAGATGAACAACATGGCGATGGCGCCGAAGCCCAAGACTCTTCCAACCATTGCCGCGTGGGACCGTCCAGCAAGCAATGCGTACCCACCACCCAGAAAACCGATCAGCGCCCCGAAATCAATCAGACGCATGATTGCATCTCGGAAGGAGTACTGGGGGCCATAGACCAGATGATCGGTCAGATTCCAAGAAGGCAGATCGAACACGAAAAACTTGAGAAGCAGACCGCTCACAGAAGTGATCAGCAGAATCTGTAGCGTGCGGCTTTCGCGAACCACCACTTCATACAGCAGCATGCAGCACAGCGCCACCCACAGCATCGTCAGCAACGGCAACTTCATGGGCTCGTACAGATAGCCCAACGTGCGGGCAATCTCGAAGTGCAAGTATACGAACAGCATGCTCAGGCTAACTCCCACGGCAAGACGCCTCGCCAGATCGCGGTTTAACCAGCCCTGAACATCGTTGGCAGGGTCGACAATCCCGTCGCCGGGGGTTTCCTGGTGAATCAACAAGCGATACGCCCCACCGATCGAAGCAATGGGAACACCGAAGATGACAATCCGCTCGGCAAGTTGCCGCAGATATTCGAACAGCGTTAAGCCGACTGTCGTGGGAGCCTGCAGAAAATTCTGCTGAAGATCGATCGCACCGAAGCGAAACAACACGATGGCATACAACAGATAGCAAATCTGCCGCAGAAACTCGCTGCCGATCTTGCCGGCGACCCACAGCAGAACAAACGCCTGGATCGCCCAACTGATGGTGACCCATTGCGCCGTGAGCAGCAAAGGCATCGTCACGGCCAGGAAGAAAGCCGCCAACCCAATGAAACTGATCAACAGTTCGCGGTCGATAGCACGGCGACTCAGAAAATAGACGACGTGTGCAACATAAAAGAACGTTGCCGCAAGTGTCGCCACCGACACCCAATCGCTGCCATACATTTCAGCGATTAGCGTGTACGAAACCGAAAAGAACACCCCGGCGTTGACCCACAGTGCGATCACATCGAGCAGATTCGATTTCGATCGGTTGGCCAGTTTGTAGAGAAACGTCATGGTGGAGAACAGCACAAAGTATGCCGCGACAAAGGGCATGACTTCCCAGAAATGGTCGCTGGAATACGAAGACATCGCAGAAAAGAACAGCGCGTAGGTGCCGGCAAAGCTCAGGTAGTTGACCAGGGGCCAGTTCTTCCAATAGCAAATCCCGAGCACTCCGATCCCGAGCACCAATACGTATCCGTACAGCCCCGGAAAGTTAACCGCCCCCGTCGAAAGCATGACCGGTGTGCCGTACCCGCCGATGATGCCTAGTACGGCAACGAGGATGGAATTGAATCGCACGGCGACGGCGCCGGCGAGCAGCGTGACCGCCGTCATCAGCCCGAAGGCCAGCGGGACCTCGATCAGGTGATAGAAATTAGCCGCGGCGTACACCGAGAAGTACAACGTGGCCAGTCCACCTCCCAATAATCCTTGCCCCAACACGTGGTATCGACGACCGAGAAGCTTCGTGCCCGCGACCATGAGGCCAAGCCCGGTGATGCTCGAAATCGCCACTCGGCCAACCTCGTTGATGAGACCGTGATCGACGGAGTACTTCAAAAAAAAGCCGATCCCGACAACGAGGATCAGAATGCCAATTCGCAATAACCACTGGCTGGCAAACGCATACTCAAACGATACGCCGGTCGGGATGTGCTCTTCGCCCAAGACGATCCAATTCCACACCTTCTGCAATGTCTCCCGGGCGGCGGCCTCGAATCGCGACGGTACCCGAGGCGTTGAGCTGTCAGAAATTGAGGGGGCCAGCGGTGGATCGGTACCCGGCGTAGATTTTTCGGGTTGCTTGACTTCCGGGATGGTAATCTTCGGTACGGCTGGCGGTGTCTCGGGTTTCGCCTCGGCCTGGGGCCGTACAAGGCTTGTTCTTTCCGGAACAAGGTCTTCTCTTTCGGGCTGTACAGGTGTTTTCGGTGAAGAGCCGCGCCACGAATTGATGTCCTGCTGTATCCCTCGCAGTACCCGTTGGATGTCGTCGAGCCCGTCCTGATGCTCACGCTGGAGTCGAGACAATCGGGTGAAGACGGCGACCGGAAAGCACAGGAGCACCAACGCCCCTACGACGAGTACCATCAAGGCGAGTTCTTCCACCAGAGTTCTCCGGCTGCGGGCACGAGCGGCAGTAATCTGGACAAATTCCCATTCCCTCGTTCTGGCGAGATATCAGGCCTGATATCACGCGGAGAATCGAAAAATTCTGGAAGAAATCCAGAAAAGCGTTCGTCGGCGAACTTTGGCCCGGCAGCATTTGCGACGAATTCCAACGCGTCGGTCGTGGGCCGTTGTTTGCAGATAGGAGGCCAGTTAGATTTGCATGCGAGGTCAAATGGGGAAAATACAATAACCTGTCGCGTGCCGCCGGAGTTTTGCGTGAGTTCTGATGCTGAGCCGTCCGTGAAGTCCCAGGCCTCTGAAATCTCTGACGATTCGCACGAAGCCCCCCCAGGGGAGGCTCAAGACTATCCTGTCCTTTACGCCGCGCTTTTGGTCGCGTTGTTCATTGTGATCGTGTTCCGCGGCGTCGGCGGTCATGGCTATGTCTACGACGACAAGATCAACGTCATCAGCAACTCGCATCTGTATCCGTTGACTTGGAACAATCTCAAGTTTTTCTGGTCTGAGCCCTACGCCAATCTCTTCGTGCCGGTCACCTACAGCATTTTGTCGGTCGAGGCGGAGTTTGCCGCGAAGACCGACAAAGAAACCGGCCGTCTGGCCCTCGATCCTGCCGTGTTTCACTACGGTAATCTTCTGCTGCACATCATCAACTCGATGCTGGTTCTATTGGTAATCCGTGCCATTTTGGGTCGCACGCTTCCTGCCATGGCCGGGGCCATGCTATTTGCCTTGCATCCACTGCAAGCAGAATCGGTGAATTGGATCACGGAAACCAAGGGCCTGGTTGCCGCGATGTTCGCTCTGGCGGCCATTTGGCAGTATTGGAAGTTCGCCGCGGGAAATTCGCACCCTCTTTCGAACACGCCCGAGCAGGTGAGCACGCCCATGCCAAATTCGCAGCGGTGGTTGCACTATGGGCTGGCAACGTTGGCCTTCACGTTGGCCTTGCTCTCCAAGCCGTCCGCCGTCGCTGTTCCGTTGATCGTCCTGATGCTCGATGGGGGCCTGCTGCGTCGCGGATGGGTGGCAACCGTGATGCCAACCGTTCCCTGGCTCGTGTTGGCCGTGGCGGCAATCTCGGTGGCCCGGGGAGAGCAAGCGGATGCGCAATTCGCCTACGTCACCCCGTTGTTGTATCGCCCTATCGTGGCGGGCGACGCCATAACGTTCTATCTCCAGAAGCTAGTCGTACCGTGGCCGTTGGCGATCGACTACGGACGCCAACCGGAACTTGTGTTGGGGCAGTGGTCGAGCTACGTTCTGTGCCTGGCACCGTTGGTCTTCGCCGGCCTGCTGTGGTTGCTACCGCAAGGACGTACGTTGCTGGTGTTTGCGGCGGTATTCGTCCTGGCGTTACTGCCGGTGTTGGGGTTGGTGCCATTCGGATTCCAAAACATCTCAACGGTGGCCGATCGCTACGCCTATTTGGCGTTGCTCGGTCCCGCACTGGCTTTAGCATGGTGCATCGAGCGTTTTAATCGGACAGGGTTTCTTGTCGCCATGGCAATTGTGCTGCTTGCGTTTGGCTTGATCAGCAATCGGCAAACCCGTCATTGGAAGAACACACAAACCCTGTTCGAGCATGCACTGCGTGTGAACAATCGCAGTGTCACCGCGAACCTGGAACTCGGTAATGTCTATGCGAATTCCAAACGAGAGGTCGCCGAGCAGTACTATCGGGCCGCACTGGATATCGACCCCGATGATGCAGGCGCCAACGGCAGCTTGGGAACGATTCTCTTTGTGCGAGGGGAAATCCGCGAAGCGCTGAAGCATCTTCGGGCTTCGATCGCTTCGAAAGCAGACAACTATCTGGCCCATTTCTATTTGGCCCAGGCGCTGGCCTCGTTGGGCGATGACCCGGAGGCGAAAGCACACTACGAACAAACCCTTGAATACAGCCCTAGATTCGACGCAGCAAAGCTCCAGCTTGCATGGCTACTGGCCACGTCAACCGACGATTCGGTCCGCGATGGCCGTCGGGCGATCGAACTCCTCGATCCGCTGGTGAAGGACAACCAGAAAGCTCCACCGCTGGCGATCGATTCCATGGCGGCCGCACATGCTGAAGTGGGCGAATTCGAAGTCGCTACCCAGTCCATCGAAAACCTGTTCCTGCAAGTAAAGACACTGGCAGTGAAGGATCCTAACTGGGTTCCCTACCTTCGTGCTCTCCAGCAGCGGGCGCTGCTTTACCGTGACGGTAAACCCTATCGCGGGGGCCCCACTCATCAGATGATTCCGTCGGCTCGCAACTAGCTGCTCGCAGTCGAGTTTCGCGCAGGGACTTTTGCTGATCTAAACACTCGCCCGTATTTGCCAAGTAACGAGGCTCCCCCCACCCCGCAGTAGACCGACACGATGGGCATAACGGGGAGCCGTAGCCGGTGGTATCCCACGGGCCCACCGGAAAGCAGGATGAAGTAGCAAGCCACAACCAGGAGCACGAGCCACGTCCACTCAGAACGTTGGCTGGCACAGATAACGAGTCCAACCAGGGCCAGGAGCGCTAATGCCGTCCAGACCAGAAGCAGCCCACCGTGGAACAGGATGACGCCTGCTTTACGCCAGTTGGGAGACAGGCTGTCGTCCAGGAACAGGCCTGTGAACGCTGACGTGCCGGGGTCGGAAATCGTCGCGACAACTCCCTGGACATACACCACGCCAAATGCCACGGGCGATTCTCTGATCGAATCTAGCGCTTCGCGTTGGATGTATCGATATCGACTCCCGGGAGTCCAATCGCGTTGTTCCGGGTGCAATTGGAAGTAAACTTCGCGGTTTCCCAGCCCCATCGACTTCTGCAATTCTCGGAAGTCTTCCCCATTCACTCGCGAAAGCACGCCCGGCGTGTGCCAGAAATAGAGATTGACCGCAGGAACCGCGGATAACTGCGTGTAGTCGGCCTTCCTGGCGTTACGCACCTGCCACGGAATCAACAGTGCGGCGCAGAACGTCAAGAAGCCCACGCAGCGGAATGACCGCGCTACGAGCGAAGAACTTTTCCAAGGCGGGACGAAGAACAACAGCCCGGCCATAACGATGGGCAGGTAGTAGGCCACCGGTCGCACGTAGGCGGCCACAACAAGCAGCATTGCGGATTGAACAAGCGGAACCAACGAACGGTCGGCCCGATAGGCCGTGAAGCGTTCCAGACAGAGAACCAACAAAAATGTGAATACGGTTTCGCTAAGCAGCTTACTCGCATAGAGCGCCGATAAGGGTTCGAGCGCAAAGCACCACGCCGCAATGAGCCCTACCTGGGTGCCGCCAACACGAACCGCAAGGCGATAGACCACGACGATCGTCAGCGTTCCCAAAAGCACTTGCAGTGAGATACAGACCAAATCGACGTGCCCCACCCGAAGCCCTACGGTGAGAAACAACGGATACCCGGGGGTTCGGAAGACATCCGGCTCGCCGCTACGAGAGAATGTCCCATCTTGCAAGAGCGAGAATGCCGGCTCGATGTACGACGTGGTGTCGGGTTCGTGAAACGCACCGGGGGCGTTTCCCACAGCGAGGGCAACCAGGGGAATGCAGAACCGAACGACCATTCCGGTCAGGACGGGGGCCAGCAGTCGGTAGTGTTGCGGAACGATTTGGCCGACGGGGTCTCCCAAGAACCACACTCTCCCGCAACAACATGCGCCTTCACAAGGCGACTGAGGGCAACGCGGTTAAGAATCATCACCAGCCGCACCGGTGGCGTCAGTAGACGCGGGCGTTTCGGGCGGCTGATCGTCTGTCTGTGCTGCCTGAACTTCTGAATCGACACCCTGATTCGCATCGAGCAGCGTGCGATCGGTGAAATACAATTCTAACCGTCGCTGGAACCGCTCGGCCAGTTCAGGGTTTTGCATTTGATTTGCCATGGCCAAGGCACGTCGCGTAACGGTCACTGCCTCGTCGAATTCTCCCTGTTCGGCATGCGCGGCAGCCAGCGTGTCGAGGTACTCGATGTAATCCGGAGGCAATTTATCTTCGGAAAAACTATTCACCAAATCGTTGGCCCATTGCAGGGCCTCTTGCCCGTTGCGAAGCACCGGATCATCGACGGTGGCCAGTATCCAGGCCATGTTGTTGGCCGCGATATGCCACCCGTTCCAGGTATCACGATAATTTAACGCGGCACGGTACGCGTCAACCGCTTCGGAAAATCGACCGTCGCCTTGTAGGACAAAACCAATCTGATAATGCGCTCCTGGATAATCGGGATTGATCGCCAGGGCTGCTTCGTACTCGGCGATGGCAGCTTCAGTATTTCCTTGGGTCGCCATGATATTGCCGAGCCCAATTCTGGCTTCGATATTTCGCCTATCGATTTCCAGTACTCTTCGGAGCGCAGCTTCGGCCTCGTTGTACTTGCCTTGAATCAGGTTGATCGTCGCCAGTTCACTGAGTAACTCTGTTGACTCGGTGTCCAATTCCACGGCCAATTGCAATTGCTCTTCGGCGGCAGCAAAGCGTTGCTCGGACTTCAGAATCGTGGCCAACAGCCGGTGCGATACGGCCAGCAATCCTCGAGCGCGAGGGTATTCCGGGTTGGCCTGGTAGACCCCTTGCAGGAGGTCGATCACTTTATCAACCGCCTCGCGATTGGGGGCTGTCCCTTCATCGCTCATTTGTTCGATCATCGCCTCGGCGATTCCGAAGTCGGCATCGACCAGACCCTGCCGAATATTGCGGGCCTCGACGAACTGATCGATCGCTTGTTCGTATTCCTGCCGATCAAGAAGCAATTCCCCCAAACTTACTCGGGCATGGTAGTAATGCGGGTCGAACTCAACGGCACGGCGCAACAAAAGCTCGGCCTCTTCCAATCGGTCAAGATCGTGGTAGGCCATGCCAAGACCATCGAGTGCGGGCGCGGCGTTCGGGTTGATCTCTACGGCCTGTTGCAAATACGGAAGAGCTCGACGCAAGTCACCTTGCTCACGCAATAGCAGTCCCATGCTGATGAGTGTTTCAAGATGGCGAGGGGATATATCGAGGGCCGCCTGAAAGTAGCGTTCCGATTCTTCGTACTCTTTGTTCGCGAGACGTTCCGTACCGAGATTCGAGTAGGCCATGAAGCTGCGTGGATTCACATCCAGCGTGTGTTGAAACAGGCTGTCGTTGTCCTTCCAGAATGTACTTTGGCGAAAACTGATCGCTGCCAAAATGCCCAAGACGGCAATCAGTCCATACCGCAACTCTTTTCGGTCGACGATATGTACAAGCCAGCCGACGGCCAGCGCGGGGCCCAACATGGCCAGATACATATAGCGGTCTGCAACCGTTGAATAGAACTGGAAGGCGAACGGGATTAATCCCAACACGGGTAACACGGCCAGAACCGATACGGCCACGGCGATCAACCATGGCTGAGGTTTATCCAACCGCCACAGAAGCGCTAACAACAACGCGGGAACGAACCAAGTAAGGTAGCCCCACCACTGATTCACAACGTATGTCGGCGTGCGTCCGTAATCGGTGCAGTATTGCAAGGGGACAAAGAGTTTGTAGATATAGAAATACAGTGCGTCGCCAGCTACAAGTGGGCGGACCCACCACAATTCTCCTTGGACGTCTCCCATGCCGGCCTGAAAAGAAGCGGTTCCGTAGGCGACCCCCACGGTGATGAGCCCCCAAACCGCTAGCAGCGACCAGTCACTCCAAACTTCCGGATGCCCTTTAGGGCGTCGACCCAGCCAGGCGAAATCCAGCACCCAAGCAATCAGGGGAATCGTCGCCGCCGATGGCTTGGACAGCATGGCAACGACAAAGGCCAGGGTCGCCAGCGTATAAACGATGTAGCGACCCACTGGAATTGGTGGCAGTTCATCGTCTTCTACGTATTCTTCTTCCGCTGCATCGGTCTTAGAGGAATCGCCCTGAGTCTCCTTGGAGTCTTCCGCACTATTCTTCGTGTCCGCATGATCTCCAGACGCGTCTTCCACATCCGGAACTTCATATTCCATCTCGGTTACACGGAGGTAGAGCCACAAGGCGACCAGCCCGAACAAAGCTGCCAACAAACCGCGGGCTTCCGAAGCCCAATTCACCGACTCGGCCTGGAGTGGGTGCAGCGCAAACAGCAATGCTCCGAAGAATGCTCCGGGAACACTGACTACCAGGCGGCGAAGAATCGCAAAAACCACTAAGACGCAGAGAATGTGCAGCAACAGATTTCCGGCATGAATGGCCGAATGCGAAATGGTAATCAGGCCCGCCCACCATGAATAAGCAACCGGGCTGTATAGCCCAGCGTACGAGCCTCCCCACAGTTGTCGCAGGCCTTCCTCCGTGGGTGGGTTGAGATATGGATTCTCGGTAATGTTGATCGGGTCGTCCCACAGGACAAACCGGTTCGAGATGACTTGGCCAAATGTCAGACAGCTGGCCACAACCAGCAAAACGATGGCCAACGACACCGCTTTCCACTGGGTCGGCGGGGCAGACAACGACTCGGACGACAGCTCCGAGGACTCAGCAGCGGTCGGCATCGGCAGAGACTCTGGACAGAAGGTCAAAACGAGTTGAAACAGTCGCCGCGCAGGCGGTCCCCCACTGGACCCGACGACCTAAGTCGTTGCAAACCTTTATCCTAGTCGCGCCAGCGTTTCTTTCAACTGGGAGACGATAGAAGCGGGCGCAATGCCCGGAACGCCGGAACGATCCCTCCCGGCAGGCCTTCGTCGCTAAGTGAGGCTTGTTTGCTGGCCCCGCTCGCGGAAAACCACCTTGAATCGCCCGCTAGGTGGTCGTTCCTGGGATCTTTCGAGAAGCTCTACGGGCAAGCTAGTTTACCGACATGTTCCCTACTACTCGTACAGGTGGGACTGGCGACTACAGGAGCATTGTTAATACAGGCTGTTCCCGTAGACCGGCAGCGTATTGGCGTCTGCACCTGGCGCAGCGCCCGCCGGTGGGACCAACGGTCCACGATATTCGCTTATCCCTGGGCTGGGCTGCTGCGTTTGCGGAGTTGTTGCCTGCGGTTGCTGCGTGGAAACGTTTTGAGCTGTGCCCGCTGGGGGCACCATGTTGTAACGCTGATCGGCAGCCACGGTGCTGAACTGGCTCTGTCGCTGGGTCAACATTTGCTGCCATCGCTGGGCCTCGATCATGGTGGGATCCGCGGCCGCAGCATACTCGAAGTGACGGATCGCCTCTTGAGTGTTGTCCATTTCTTGCAGCAGGTACGCCACGTTGTAATGGGCCACAGCCGGACCGTGCACAAAGGCCAAGTGTTCGTAGGCCTCGTCGGTGCGATTCATCTTCAACAATACCTTGGCGATATTGTTGCGGTACAGTTTGCGTTGCGGCTCGAGACGAACCGCCGTGCTAAGTGCATCGATCGAGGGTTCCATCATGCCTTGTCTGGCATAGCAAATACTCAGATCGTTGTGAGCCGTGGCCGACTGCGGATGATACTTGGTAGCCTCTTGATAAAGGCTGGTCGCTTCGGCCAGACGTCCCTGACGGTCGAGCAAGTGTGCGTAGCTGAGCAACGCTTCCAAGTCTTTCTTGTCGGTTTCGAGCGCCTGCTTATAGCTCGATTCGGCTCCTTCGATGTTGCCCGCAACTTCTTGCACGCGAGCAATGGATACGAAGAACGAGGCGTCGGGTTCGCCTGCCGGCGAATTCACCGCGATCGAATCGACCAGTTCAGTGTCACGAGGGGCAACCATGTCGCCCGCCTTCTTGGCACCCTTCTTGAACGTGTTGCTAACACTGGAGGTAACGCGCTTCGTGGTACTTGTGACCGAGTCGGTCATGCGCTTGAACGTGCTCGGTTTCTCCGGCCCCTCCAATCCAAGGGCAGGCGAAACGATCGGGCGACTATTGTACTCGCTGGCGTATTCTTCATACGGCTTGTCGTAGTCAACTTGACCGGACAGGGCGATGTCGGATTCTTTCTTCGACTTCCCCCACCAGGAGAATGGCGAAGAGCTCTTGGAAGAAATCGAATTGTCGCTGGAGCAGCCGACCATGGCGAACGACACGAGCATCGCGACGACGTAGGTAGTAGTTACGGGCTTTCGCACCTGGCACCTCCTGGCCAATACGAGCGGGCCTTGCGGTTCTTCAATCTGGCGAACGCCAGCAGCTAGAAGAAGAACTCTCCCGTCGCGGTTACATCCCTGTATAGTTTTTTGATCGGCCAGGACTTGGGTGGGACTGCACCAGAAAAGAGGGTTTGGCCAATCGAAGCGATATGAGAAAGAGGGGCGAGCCTGCAATCGGGCCACCCCCCCTGCCAGCAACGCTAGTCCTCTCTCAGACTACTTCCACATGATGTAGAAGAGTCCGATGGCAATCCCGGCACTGCACAACATAAGCAGTTGGGTGGTCCGCTGGCGCGAGACCCAGCTCTGCATGTAGTCGAGATCGCCGCTGGCGACACGCGCTGCGGGTCGGGTTGCCTTGTGGACCGCCAGATAGACGGGACTTTCGCGCACGCTCTGGGTGATTGGTCTTGTCCACGGCATGTCGTACTTCACGGCGGTGGCCCCGCCGAGGGAAAGCAAGACAATGAATACGCCTAGGTAGAACTTCCAACCGTGACGACGTTTTGGCCGATCTTCGTAAACAATTCGTCTGGGACTGACCTTCACCGCACACATTTTGGAGACCCCTCTCAATCAGGTACTACCACTGCTGGTCGAGATACCTGATTGAGAGCGGCTCGGAAGCGACCACGATTGCCGCAGAGCGTCATGCTCCAGGGCATCAGTTGATTTCGAGTCGCTCGCGTTCAGGTAGTCTCGGAAGCGGGATCGACTCGCGGAATTTGCGACCGATCTCGTCCACGTAATCAGCTGGGTAACTCGGTGCAGCAAGATTCGACTCGGCAACCCCGGCTGCATCCTCACCCGTTTGGGCGAATGCCAGGAACTGTTGCACGGAGGAAACTCGTGCCGCTGTTTTTTCGGGTGACACCGTTCCGTGAACAAACACCTGCCGACGGTCGAGTGCCGGATCGGTAAGAATCCAGCGGACTTTCAAGCGACCTGCTTCGGTCAGGCGGTTTGCCTCGTCAAAGTGATAATCACCCAGTGTATTTTGTCGCTGCCAACCCTTGGCCACCATCGTTCGGAATGGGGCCGCCGCATCGTGACGGTCGGGATAGACGAACGGTAACGGCCAAATCTTGTTTTGCTCGTAAGCACAGCAAAAACCGGATTTCTTGTGTTTCCACCAATCTGCTTTGGCCACCAACGATGGGACCATCACCAGTGCGGCCATCGCGAAAGCTGTCAAATAGCGTTGCATTGCGTATCCTCCTGATTCGCAACCCCACGGTGCCCGCCGTCGTGGCAGTATGCTCTGTGAGTCACATCCATGTTTCCGCCGAACAGGCTTCATGCCCCGCTCGGCAGTTGATTTGATGACATATCCCTTGAAAATCTATCGGCATACAACCCTCAAAGACTGTCGGTTGATCCAGCACGCGGATATTTCTCCAGTCGTTCTGAAGGCCATTTCCCAGCTAGCACCCTCGACTGTTTTGATCATTGAGGTTAGGCAAGCCGGGGTATCTGTTCCGAAAAATCTTCCGCTTAACTCCCACCCATTGCCGGGAACATCTCCCGCACCATCGTGATAGCGGCCGGGCCGACCAACACCACGAAAATGCCGGGGAAGATGAAAATCACCAGCGGGAAAATCAGTTTCACGGCCGTTTTTGCGGCACGTTCTTCAGCCAATTGTCGTCGGCGTGTCCGCATCGATTCGCTCTGCACCCGCAGTGCCTGAGCGATGCTGGAGCCGAACTTGTCGGCCTGAATCAGGATGGCGGCCAGCGAGCGCAGGTCGTCGACCCCCGTCCGGAATCCCAATTCGTGCAGCACCTCGGCTCGACTTCGGCCCATTTGCAATTGGAAGTTCGACAAGGCGAATTCTTCGCTGATCACGCGACAGCTCTTTTTCATCTCGTCGCTTACTTTCCGCATGGCTTGATCCAAGCCGAGACCGGCCTCGACACAGACGACCATCAAATCCAATGCATCTGGCAGGCCGAGGAATATCGCGTCTTTGCGACTCTTGCCAATCAAGAACAAGACAAGGTCAGGGAAGTAGAACAGCCCACCAGCGGCGAACACGGTGTACATCAGCGAGTCTTGGGTCATTCCGTAGTAACCCAACAGAGCACCACCGCCGCCCACCAGGCCCACGATGAGCCCCAGGAATTTCAGGCCAAGGTAAACGCTCGAGGTCGCTTCGCCTCGAAAACCAGCTTGCGCCAAGCGGGCCTTCAGTTTACTGACCTCGAGTTCGTTCTTGGGTTGCAGTGGGGCCGCCAGTGCAGGTGATGCCTTTTCGATCACCTTCGACATCGAGTCTTTTTTCTTGGCCGGTCCACCCGCTTCGCCTCGACGGCGCAATTCGGGATGACTGAGCTCATCGAGCCGTTCCGAGGCTCGGCTCTTTTTGTCGGCCAGGACGTCGAGCACCCACCACGCAGCGGCGGCGAACATCCCAAAGATGGCAATCGGCAGCAGTTCGGCGAAATTGATCAGTCCTGCGAAGATCACGATTATGTTACACCTTGATGTTAATGATCTTGCGAATTACCAGCGCGCCGAGCACTTGCATCACGACGGCACCTGCCAGCATTTGTTTTCCCATGGGATCCGTGAAAAGGACCGTTATGTAGTCGGGATTGAGTTGATATACCGCGAGAAACAACACTGGCGGCAACGCCAACAACACGATACCCGAGAGGCGTCCTTCGCCGGTGAGCGCTTGCACTTGCCCCCAAATGCGGAAGCGTTCGCGGATCAAGTGTCCAATCTTGTCCAAGATTTCCGCCAAGTCACCACCGGTCTGCCGTTGCAGAATCAAGGCGGTGGCAAAAAACCGCAGATCCAAGTTCGGGACCCGATCGGTCATCGTATCCAGTGCTTCCTCGAACGGGATGCCCAAGTTTTGTTCTTCGTAAACGCGTCCGAATTCGTCGGCGATGGGCGAGGGCATTTCCTCACTGACCAGACTAAACCCGGTGGCCAAACTATGTCCGGCACGCAACGCTCGACTGATGAGTTCCAAAGCGTCGGGAAGCTGTGCAGCGAATTTCTTCAAACGGCCCCGACGACGAAACAAAAGCCACATCAGCGGCAGCAAGGCCATGAACAACGCGGCAACCGGCAATACTCCGAACGGACTTCCAAAGTACCAGGCAATCGTAGCGCCCAAGGTGCCAAGTGCGGCGGAGATTGCAAAAAAGGTCGGTGGCTGCAGCGAGGTATTGGCCTGCTCGAACAACAGATTCAGGTTGGTCAATCGATTGAAGAACTCTTCCAACGCCGAAGGCATGTCGTTCAGCGGCTGCGCAAGCACGCTCTCGGCCGCCTTGTCGCCTTTAGGGCTTCGGCCTCCGGTGAACAGGTCGATCCGGTCCTCGGCTCGATTGTCGGTACGTTCACGCAGAAGGACCGCCACCGCTCCAACCAGGGCGGAGACGCCAACGAAAGCGGCAACTGAAATCAGGAACGGGCTCATGCCTTTAGTTTCTCTTGCTGTTCGTCACGCGAATTGGTGAATTCACTTAGTCCTGCAACATCACGCGCTGCCGGAAGGCACTGGCCGGCAGGCGAACACCTGCCGATTCGAGACGATCCATGAACGTTGGCCGAATCCCGGTCGATTCGAAACGTCCGTAAGCGCGACCGTTCTCGTCGATACCTTCCTGAACGTAGTGGTAAATGTCCTGCATCACGATCGTGTCTTGTTCCATCCCAAGAATCTCGGTGATATGCGTCACTTTACGTGGACCGCCTTGGAGACGATTCGCCTGGATAATGAGATCCACGGCACTGGCAATTTGTTGCCGCATGGCCTTCAGCGGAAGTTCGAATCCGGCCATCGTGATCATGGTTTCAATACGGGCCAGACCGTCGCGAGGCGTATTGGCGTGAATCGTCGTCAGCGACCCTTCGTGACCGGTGTTCATGGCCTGCAACATGTCGAGCGTTTCCGGCCCACGACATTCGCCGATAATGATTCGTTCGGGACG
Organism: Pirellulales bacterium; assembly: GCA_965227275.1. GTDB lineage: Bacteria > Planctomycetota > Planctomycetia > Pirellulales > JAEUIK01 > CAZNXE01. The sequence goes on from CBDDFU010000001.1 coordinate 6,261,848, forward strand.
CATACGCAGGGCATTACGCACCAGGTCGGTGGCCGTGATGGCACCCTTACCTTCGATATTGGGGGGGCGAGTTTCGAGCCGCACCACATGGTCTTGTTGCAACTGAAGTTCGGCCGCGTCTTCAATGGTGACGATACGGTCGGAATTCGAAATGAAGCTGGAGAGTGTGTTCAGCAACGTCGTCTTACCAGAACCCGTACCGCCGGAAATGATCATGTTCAGCCGGGCCTTCATGGCACCTTCCAGCAACATGACCATTTCGGGAGTGAAAGCCTTGAAGTTGAGTAGGTCCTCCAGCTTCAGCGGATTGGCACCGAAACGACGAATGGAAACCGAGGCCCCATCCAGAGCTAAAGGCGGAATGATCGCATTCACACGAGAACCATCTTGAAGGCGTGCGTCCACCATCGGGCACACTTCATCGACGCGGCGACCGACCTTCGACACAATCCGGTCGATAATCTGCAGCAAGTGATTGTTATCGCGGAAGACCACGCCGGTCTTTTCCATCTTGCCGCGACGCTCGACATAAACACTCTTGGGACCGTTGATCAAAATATCGCTGATCGAAGGATCTTTGAGCAGAAACTCAAGAGGCCCCAGACCGAACGTTTCGTCGAGCACTTCCTCGATCAACCGCTCGCGTTCGGCCCGATTGAGCAGCGTGTCCTCACTGTCGCACAGGTGCTCGACGACCAAACGGATTTCGCGCCGAAGCGTATCGCCTTCAAGCTCGCCGACACGGGTCAGATCCAGCTTGTCAACGAGCTTGCCGTGAATCCGACGTTTCAGATCGTCGAATTCCTTTTCCTTGCTACTTTCGGTGGGAGTGTTTTCTGCGATGGCCTTTGCCATGGTGATTCACTACTTACGGTGGAGGTTCTTCGGTGTGGGTATTTCGCTCGGGGAATCGGCTTTTCAGCTCCTGGTAGGTATCCCCAGGAAACATAGCTCACGAAACGAGCAAATGCAGAGTGCCGCAGAAAGCGACAACCCTCGTTCAGACAAGTGCTTACGACTTGGAGGCACAATGCAAACCAGGAGCGTTTTTAGAGTCCCCGGAGAAAAAGAGTCCACAGAGGCAAGCCAATAACACTCGGGTCGCGGAGAACCAGCGGACATGCTCCCTGAGCAATCCGCACGACAGCCACTACTTGGCCGCGGGTTCTTCAGAGCGGCCAGGCAAGAGCCCCATGAGTCGGCTCAGGGTCGACTTTGAACCGGCACCGTCCTCGGTAGGCTTCTTGCCCGAAAGTCGGTTGGCCAGTTGTACGATGGCTTGTGTGATCTTCGCTTTTGGAGCCTGCTCGATGAGCGGGACCCCGTTGTTTCGGACCTCGACCATCGTGCGATAGTCGTTAGGCAGTTGGCAGAACACCTCGCGGCCGATCGTGTCTTGCGCCTTCTTGACGCTGATTTCACCGGAATCAAGCCCTGCTCGATTCACCGCGATCTTGATCTTGTCGGCGACCGAATCCATTTCGGCGAAAGAAGCCATCAGACGCACGATGTTTCTCAGACATGGCAAGTCGAGCTGCGTCATCAACAGAATATGGTCGGAAGACTCGATGGCCACCATGTCCAGGGGGCCGTACGACTTCGACAGGTCGAAGATGACATGCGTGAACGTGGCCTTCAGCAAGCCAACGACTCGGAGAAAATCCTCCTGCCCGATCGTCGAGGCCTCTTCCATCTGCATCGGTCGAGGTAAGAGAAACAGCCCTGAATCGTGCTTGATTAGAGACCGCTTCAATAGCGTGAAGTCCAAACGCGAGACGTTTTGGGCCACGTCGACCAAGGTGTAGTCGGGAATCGTATCCAGGAAGACGTCCGCGTCGCCCAGGCTCATGTCCAAATCAATGAGGGCGACCGTATTGTTTGGATCCTGTGCCAGAGCACAGCCCAAGTTTACGGCCAGGCTCGTGGCCCCTACGCCACCGGTGGCTCCGGCAACACTGATGACCGTACTTCCCCGCGAACGAGAATCGTCCTGGCCGTAGTGTCGATCGCTGATCCTTCCGAGGGCCGCCACCAGGTCTTCGAGATTGATGGGCAGCGACACGAATTCCTTCGCCCCAGCACGCATCGCCCGCAAAATCAGAGAACCGTCGCTGGAAGAACTCAGCACCAGAATGCTGCAGTTTGGCGTCGAGGCGCTTACTTTCTGCACCAGATCCAAAGCTTTGTCCGAGTCGGCATCGAGCGTAATGATGCCAATTTCCGGATTCGTTTGTGAAACAACATCCGAGAAGAATTCGTACCGCGAGCACTCGGCTTCGAGCCAGATCATGTCCATGCCCAACAACAATGTCTTCAGCGCCTCTCGGCTGTCGTCATTGGGGTCGACGATCGCTAATCGAAGGACGTTCTTCATACCCGCAGGATTCCCTTGCCTCTAAACGTTGCGCCCCAGGCAGACATTTTTCTGCTGACCCGGGGAGTAGCACCGTGCCATACCGACTCGGTTTGACGAGAAAACGTAGCTTAATTCTCGGCGTCAACGTCGTAACCCAGCGGTCCAATCAGGCCTGGCGCGGAATTGGCGCTTGGTTGGGGCCCCTGATAGGGATTGGACGGCTGGTAGGGGTTAGAGAGCCCTGCTTGAGGCAAGTTTGCCACACTGGGCGTTGGCGGAACGGAACCCAACGTCACCGAAGGCTGCGGAGGCAACGGAGCATTGATCCGATGGACCGGCTCGCCACCAGTGATCTTTGGAGTCTGAAGCGTCACCTGCTGTTGCATCGGCGGTTGAACTGGTCTGCCACCCGCGTGACGACGACTCGATTGAATCTGGGCCGTGTCCGGAGAATCCGACTGCACTCCCTCTGGGGGCATCGGCGGGCTCATAGGCGGATTCGGAACTGGAACCGGTGTGCCCGTAGGTCCCGGAAGAACTTCCGAAGGTCCTTCGATCACTTGGACGCCCGGTCCGTACATCATGCCATCACCCTGAGGATACCCGCCGCCGGGGAAACCCTGGCCCGCACAAGGTCCACAGTCGGGACATGGTACTTCGATGTGTCCCTTCCAGAACAACTGACAATCGTTCGGGTTACACGAGTTGGTACCGGGACCACCCGGTGGGACTTCGTGCGGATCGAGTGCATCGACCAGTTCTGGAGTGACCAGGATCAAGAGTTCGATCTCGTTCATCACCGAGTTGGTGCGACGGAACGCGGCACCGAGCCAGGGCAGATCGCCCAAGTAGGGCACGGCGCGGACTTCGTTTTCGAGTCGAGTCTGAATCAAACCGGCGATGGCCAAGGTTTGACCCGATCGCATTTCAACACCCGTTTCGACTTCGCGGACGCGAAGTCCGGGGATCGCGGTTTCGTTGATGATGACACTTCTCGTATTGTCGATTTCGCTGACTCGTGGACGAACTTCAAGGCGAATCCGACCATTTCCAAGCACAATCGGTACGAAGTCTAACTGGGTACCAAACTTCTTGTATTCAATCGAGACCGTACCCAAGCTTTGGGGCACCAAGATGGGGAACTCACCACCCACGTTGAACGACGAGGGACGACCACTGACCGCGACCAGGTCGGGCTCGGCCAAAATCTTCATCAGGCTGTTCTTACGCAATGCTTCAAGCAGACCAAAGAAGGCCTCTTGGTTGTTGATGATTCCAAAGCTAGCCGTCTGTCCCCCAGTCGCTTCGACCAGGCCAGTGGACGAGGTGAAATCGCCTAACAAGCCACTGATGCCGGACGTTACAAAATCGTCCCCGTTGATCTGGACAAAGTCGAAGCCCAGCGTGCGAGACTTGGTCCGCGAGATTTCCATCACTTTTACGTGCAACAATACCTGTTGCACGCCACCCACGCTGATATTGTTGATCACCTTGGGGTGATAGTCTTCTGCAATGGCAACGATTCGGTTCACAATGTCAGGGCGATCGACGAATCCGGAGACGATGACGCTGTTGGCCAGAGGGATCACCTTGAGCGAGCTCTTTGGAAACTGCGATTGCAAAACCATTTCCAGCTCTTGTGCGTCGCCGTACACGATGACGTCAACCGTGCGAATCTGGTTCTCTTCGTCCCACAGGTTGACCTGAGTAACACCGGGGTTCTTGGCCAGGATTTGAATCTGCGTGGGCGAGAGAGGTGTAATCTCTAGCACTTCTGGATTGTTGACTTGTGCCTGAGGAATCTTCTGGTCGAGCGTGAGAATACGGCTCGTATTCACGATCATCTCCAGACGATCGTTCGCCTCGTTGACGTCGAAGATAACCTGCTCGCGTTGGCGCACTTGTTGTGCGTTAGCGTGTTCGCCCTTGGCAAGCACGAAAGCGAATAGGGAAAGACCAGCGCACAGCGTTAGACGCTGCAATAGATGTGGCGCGTACATCCGTGTATTCCTTGCAAATCCGTTTGGCGGAATCGTTCGCACGTCCTTGTGCCGCGGCCGGCCCGAAAAAGGCTACCGCGTGGCGCCTTGCTGGCACCCCCCTGTGTCTCGCACGCGAATCAACCGATCATCCTACGATCAGTAATATCCGCTCTATCGTGCATCGGACATCGAGGGGGGAAGCAATAAACGTTATCTACGTATCAGACGAAAAATCCACCGATCCGTCGTCATCGGCATCCTGCCACCCGTCATCGTCGAAGTCGTCGTCGTCCATTTCAATCTCGTCAGACATCCCATCTTCGACTGCATCGATGGCGTTGGCATCGCTATCAGCGCCGACCGCATTCAGCTCTTTGGGCAAGCGGCTGCCCGAACCAAACTGCACTTCTCGGGCTTCGGATCCAATCACCAAGACCATGGTCCACACATCCTCCGGGACTTCGGCAGTCTCGATCACGGGCTCTGGCTCGACGATCTCTTGAGGTTCTCCGTTGAGAAGATTGAGCAAGCTATCGTCCGAATCGTCATCGTAAACCAGGCTGGTGTCGTCTCCATCTCGATCGTCCTGCTTGCCGCTGAGCAGCTCGTTCACTTCGGCCCCATCCGTCTCCGAGGCCACATCGTCTTCCGGGCTTCGCATGACGAGGCGGATCTTGCCGATCTCGGAAGCCAGCGCCACAAGCTCGGTTTCTTCGGGAGATAGCAGGAGAGAAACGGTTTTCGCCGCAATCGATTGCTCGTCTGACAATTCGTCGTTTTGTCCGACCTGGTCATTCACCGCGAACACACGAACGTCCTGCAGGATGGTGCGGGTCACGGTCTGATTGATGTTCTGACTTGGGTTGGCTCGGATGTGAACCAACACGTCGACACGGTCATCGGGCAGAATCAGGCTGCTGGATCCACTGACCGAGTCAACACGCACCGAAACCGAACGGTATCCCTTGGGAATCAAGCCGCTGACCGAACGGCCGGCGTCTTTGCTGAGCAGTTTCGAATCCAGGATCGGCTCGCCTTTGACAATCAACGTTCGCGAGCGGCGATCGTCGACTTCTTCAAAACTGAGCAACGCCCCACCGGGGACCAACTCGACGGGCCATGCTTCCAGTCGCACGTTTTGGGCATTGATCTCACCACGAAGGCCAATATCGGTCATCGCGACAAGAATTGATTTGGTTTCGCCCTTCGGCTCTGGAGGCGCGGCACGGTTGGTGGCCAACACCTGATTGATCCCGATAGAGGCCACTAAGCCGCATCCCAACGCAAGCAGTAGCAGCACGATCGACTTTGGTCTCATTCGATCCCCTCCCGGGGGTTCAAGTGGGGCGAATACTTGCCTTCACCCGTCTTAGTGATTTGGTCCGCTATTTATTGAGCGCTCTCGCGGCGCATGACGGTGCTTGATTGCAATGTCTTTCCACCGATGAACAACGGCGTTGGCAGCCAGCTAACTTGATTGAAAGGAACGGAGACCGTAACAGTCACAGGTTCCCCAAAACCGGCGGAATCCGGCGGACTCGGATCGACCGTTATGTCCGCACCACTTACGGATGCTCCGGCTAGGTAATCTGTAACGGCTGTCTGCACATCAGAGGTCGAGGTTCCATCCAAAACACCCAGCCGAGCACCCTCTCGTGAAGCGTTGGTGATGATTTGCTGAACCATGACCATGCGACCGTACTCGATCATGCCAAACACCAGCAGGAACAAGATCGGAGAAACGATCGCGAATTCGACCAGTGCGGCTCCGCGTCTGCCTTTCCGGCAAAAGCGGAACAAGTTTCCCATGGACTGCAAACGCTTCACGTCTCTGTTCAGGGGTCTCATAGCAACATCCCTTCCCAAGCAAAGTAGGCAATCGTTCCGATGGCGATGGGAATTCCGTACGGCAACAAAAGCATGGAACTCTTGCGTTCGGCGGCAATTACCGAAAGCTGATTTGGATCTCGGATGGTCATCACTTCGTTTAAGATGACCATGAATTGTGTTTTGTGTTTGTCCCAGGCTCGGCGGTACAGAACCATTCCCACGGCGATAACCGCTCCGACCACCGTCGAGACACAGAAGGCATAGAAGGTGACCGATCCACCGACCCAGGCACCCACCCCGGCCAGCAACTTCACATCGCCGGCGCCCATGCCCCCGATGGCGTAGGCAGGCAGCAGAAGCCCAAGACCAATCACGGTACCCAGCAGGCTATAGCCAACGCCTTCCCATCCGAAGGCAATGCCGCTGTAGACCCAGCCGCCGATGATCATCGGGAACGTGATCCAATTCGGAACCTTCAGTTGAATGCCGTCGATGATGGCAGCGATGATCAACGTGGCGGTCACCAGCCAGACGGGCCAGTTTTCGATGAGGCTTTCGCCGATGGACGATGGGTCGAACATGGGTGTTTCCTTTCAAGCTGGTGCGTTTCGTGGCACCAGGCGCGACTGCGGTCGGGGTAATCAGACACCTGCGGCGCACTACGCACCGCGTACTGCAAATAGATAGCTCATAAATACGGTGAACACCGAAAGTCCGTAGCAAACCATTTGCACAACGGCCTGGGGGCAATCACCCCACAATAGGGGCATCATCGTTTATGTCTCCTCAATGCAGTCGAGTCCTGATTCACAACCACTAGGGCAATCCTTACCCCCTCACGGAAAAAGCCCCTCGGGGCCAACAGCGGCCCCAAGGGGTTTTGAACTCTTCTCCGAGTTGGCGAGCCGCGATCGGCACGTGCTTGTCGACCGCAAACTCGCCAGCGTGACTTACGGAGCGATCGAGTCTGCAACGTTTTGGAACGTGGTGTTGGCGTTGGTACCGATCGAGCTAATGGCCGTCAAACAGACGATCACGATCAGAGCCAGCATCACGGCATACTCAACGGCGGTTGGGCCATCTTCCGATGCGAGGAAACGTTGCACTTTCTTAGCGAGCATCTTCATGTTAATCCTCCCCGTTTCGAGTGGCCGTCCCGACCGAATACGTTTCTTGGTCTTCAAAAAAGGACAAGCCAACCCATTTGCGCCCCCTTCATCAGCGGCCTGATTGCCAATGTTGGAAAGCCTAAATTGCTAAAAGTGTAATTGCCGTTGATCGAACCGATGCGAAGTCCCGAAGGCTACTCGCATCATCACGTCTCAGGCACACAGGCCAATTTTTCTGTGGAACGAACGAAGATAGGCGTCCGAACGACGCTTTCTCTTTCAGACGAGTGCTCCGCAGCAAGCAGTTCGAAAACCGCTTCATTAAGGAGTTGCTCTCGCGACTGCCTTAACACTGAAAACATAGGTCAGCTTCGTTCGCTGTCAAACTTCAACTCTTAAGAGTTTTCGAGAAAATACAGCAACCTTATCGCGCTACGGGTCATGTCGAAGTAACGATGACTACCATGCAAGTCACAACAGTTAGTTGGCCCGGACATTCGCTACGACCATGGTTGTCCGATGGCGATTCAGCGAGTTTCTTCCACACGCGGCGATACCGTGGTCAGTAATGGCAGCCCTCCCGCATCGCAATGTTGCAGCTCGTCGAATGCCTGAGAGCGAGCGACCAACCCTTTCCGTACTTGCGCGAGAGTGGATTGACCGACGTACTCGACAAACAGAATTTGTGCCTCGGCCGAACGATCAACAAGATCCTGGAGTTCTTGCTCATTGTTCCACTGCACAACGTCGACGTCATCGTGTTCGAGCGCCAGGTATCGTAGCGGCCAGTAGGTCCACCACTCACTCGTGGCCAGCGTCAATCGCCGCGAGGGATCTACGTTCATGCTCGGTTCTGCCAGACGAACATGCTGAAGCAGCAATGCTTTCGGCTCGTGTTCTGCCGTGCGAAAAGCCCGATGAGACTCGCCACCCGTCTTGCGAAATTCTTCGAAATACAGCGTGTAAAATCCCAGCAGACTGCAAATCGCAAATGCGGTCATCGCCCACGCCAGTTGGTGGGATTTTGTTTTGGAGATGCAGATGAGATTCCCAAGCCCCCATGAGAGAAGCACGACCGTCGGTGCAATCAGGCAGATTCCATATCGCTCGAAGTGGGGTGCAATGGCACCAGGGCCCGCCACGAGAAAGAACCCAAAGACCGTCAAAACCCAACCCGCCACTAGCGAACGTTGAAGGGTGGTACTCTCTTCGCTTCGTCTTAGCCATCCAAAGATCGACAGGCAGATCACACCACAGACACCGAGATTCAGCAGCCAGACGTTGATCATCGCAATCAAACCAGCACTGCCCGAAGGGAGCGAACCGGGAATGAATCGATAGATCGTTACTCCTGACAGCAACTCGACATAGCGAGCGACAAAGAGACCAAACTCACTTGGCGTCGTAAGCCTTTTGGCAGCGACCACAACCCAGTGGCGCAGAAGAAACATTACGGCTACCAACACGAGGGCCATCGTCACATAGATCAGGGTTCGCCACGGCGACGCACAAACGTGATTCCGCAGCGATACCAATGCAACCCGAAATATCATGACCGTCGGCACAACCAGCAATGGAAACAGAAACACATTCGTCGGGTGCACCACAACCGCCGCCACAAAGCTCAACCAGCCGGCCACCAGCCATCGCCTGCCCAACAGAGGATTTCTCAGCGCAATCAGGGGGCAATACACCACGGGTAATGCAAACAATAACGACTGGCTGGCATCCCACCCGAAACGGCTATAGGCGAGGTTGATTGGTAGTACCGCCAGAATGAACGTCGAAACGACGGCAACCACGAGTCCGATCGCGCGCCTGGCCAGTACGAAATTAATCACCATCGCCAGGATTCCACTCAACGCCGCGACACATCGCAATTGCCACACGCCGACACCCCACACGGCATGCACGACGGTTAAAGGCAGGAAATAGAACGGATTCAACGGGTTTCCCGTGGGCGTGGTCCATGAAACCGCTTCTCCGCGGAGCCACGACGTGGCCTGCACACCGTACCACGCCTCGTCGCCGTTTATCCCAGGTACGCGATCCAGATTCCAAACGCGAAACCACACGGCAACACCCAGCACCAGCACAAAACAGCACCAAGCAACCCATCGTTGCAAATGCGACTCACGCAAACCAATAACGCCGCTGGTTTTGCCGGTCGTACTTGCTGAATCGGCTGTAGTCATGGTTCGGAGGAAGCTCTGTCGTCGTGGATTCCAACTGATTCGACAAGACTATCTTTTTCTCTGCCCTCGTGCGGAGCACCGCTGGCAAAAGCTGCCGATGATGTGGCCCGGAAATGCGCATTACGACCTAGAGTTGTATGCGGCATGAACTTGCGCTCGTTGAGATCGTTTTCGCTTCGAACAGGCTCTCAGACCGCGACCTGGATGTGGCGCTGCGGCGGCACGTCGTTCCACGATTCCATTCCGAGTCGGTCGTCGCGCCATGCTTTATCCGGCCCAACGCAACCCACGAATCGAGCAACGCACCACCGTTGTGGTTGCCTTGCTTTCTGCGGGGATGGTGTTCGCCATCATGTTGGTCCCGACACTGCTTGGTCGTGTTTACGTGTGCGACGACCTGGGGGCATTCCATCTCCCCCTGCGTCAATTCTATGCGTGGTGCCTAACCAACGGAGAGTCGTTCGCATGGTGGCCGCATCTTTTCGGAGGCTTCTATGCCCTGGGCGAAGGTCAGGCCGGCATGTTCCATCCCTGGCATTTGCTGCTCTACCGTTACCTGCCTGTCAATGTCGCCTATAACATCGAACTGCTGGCGAACTACCCGTTACTGTTCGCCGGCACGTTCCTCTTCCTGCGATTCCATCTCCGCAGAAACGACGCGGCTCTTGCCGCTGCCGGCCTGGTTACCTTCTCTGGCTTCACGTTGCTGCATTTCATGCACGTCAACGCTCTGTCAATCATTGCTCACCTTCCATGGCTCTTGTTGGCGATCCAGTACGCAGCCACATCCGAATCAATCACCCAAGTGCGATTTGCCTTGCTGGCAGTCGCTTTGCTCACCGGTTCGCAGCTTCTTTTGGGATATCCACAATATGTGTGGATGTCGTTGATCGTCGAAGGCTGCTACTTAATCGCTCTGGCGCTACAGAGACGTGTAGCCACTCGTCGACTATTGGCCCTTGCCCTAGCCACCGCGATGGGCGGTGCGATTGGTGCGATCCAGCTTTGGCCGACTTACGAGGCACTATCGTTGTCCGCTCGGTCAGCCGGCGGCCCAGAATTCTCAAGCTACGGGTCGCTACTCCCGGCCAACCTGATTCAATTCCTAGGGCCTTTCCTGTTCGTCGATCGAGTTTACGGGCAGAACACCCACGAGTTGGGCGTCTACTGCGGAAGCACGACGTTGCTGCTCGTGGTGTGGCTGATCGCGTCTCGCAGACCGCTTCGTGAGCTGAAGTGGCTAGCAGGGTTCGCAATCGCACTCTTCATCGTTGGACTGTGGCTTGCCCTGGGAAGTTACTCCTGGCTGTATCCACTACTGACCGAACTACCGCTGGTTGGTAGCTTTCGATTTCCTGCCCGATATCTGCTGCTGGCTCACTTCAGCCTTGCTCTTCTTGCCGGCGTGGCAATTGCATTTTTGGCCCGCGAAGCAAGCGATGAAGGGACAAATCTGCGAAGTGCCCTGCTTGCGGTTTGGTGCATGTTTGCAGCAAGCGCTACCCTTGCCGTCTTAGCACCGTTGTTGTGGCCTTCCATACAAGTGGCATCCCCGGGATGGCGGTGGATTGGTCCAGCACTGTTTCTCGCCTCGGCCATTGCCATCACTTTGGCAGCACGCGGGTATCGGTTCGCGATTTCTGCGGTCGTCGCGCTGGCAATGCTCGATCTCGGCGCGTACGGGCTGTCTTACGCGGTGCTTCCACACACGAAGTCGTACGAAGCACTACAAGCCGACAATACATTGGACCCCCTTCCCTCGGGCGCACGCGTAGCGTCCGATCTCGTGGGTGCCAAGCGAGATGCTCCTTACGCCGGAAACCAACTCACGGCGTTTGGCTTTCGACGCATTGATGGATACGCGGGATTGATCCCACAAAGCCGACTCGACTACCGGCAACTCGACACATTACGGCTAGCCGGCGTCGGATGGGTTCATCGTCGGGCGGCAGAGAGGGTCACCGGAGAATTCGGTTCTGTACGCGGTGACTGGTATCAAGTGCCCGGTCCATTGCCGCGAGTGCGTTGCCTCACGAAGGTTGTCACCACCGATAAACCAGCAGAGTCTTTGTCGCAGATCGCGATTGAAACAACCGCACTGATTGGATTGCGTGATCCTCTCAATCTAGAAGACGCCCCCCCGGGCACGGCGATGCTACTCGAAGACCGGCCGGGGCGAATTGAAATTGAAACCGACACGTCGTCGCAACAGCTCTTGGTAACCACCGAACGCTTCCATCCTGGGTGGAACGCGACGGTTGCTGGTCAGCCCACGAAAGCGATTCGCGTGAATGGCGACTTCCTAGGTTGCGTCGTTCCCGCCGGAACGCGGCAAATTACGTTTCGCTTCGCGCCCGCCAGCCAACGTTACGGGGCTGTGATATCGATCATCGCGATGTTGGCCACATTCGGCGGCTGCGTCTTCTGTCCTTCAAGTGTGTTGAAAACTCCGCGTGTCGTCACGGAACCCGGCAACGCGGTCGAACCTCGTCCGTTTCCTTTGGCAGCAGAAGAGAAGGCACTAACATGATCACCGAGAATCTCGAAGCAATCCCCACGCGACGTACGCATCGTCCTTTGATCAGCATGGTGCTGCCCGTGTTCAACGAGCGCGAGGTACTCGAAACCTTGCACACTTCGATCCTGCAGGCCGTCGCATCGCACGACATGGACTACGAGTTCATCTTTGTGAACGATGGCTCGTCCGACGGAAGCGGCGGGATTCTCGATCAACTGGCCGCCCGCGATCCGCACGTGCGTGTGGTGCATTTCGCACGCAACTTTGGTCATCAAGCCGCCGTGCAAGCCGGGCTGGAACACGCCCGAGGCGATGCGGTGGTGCTGATGGATTCCGACATGCAGGATGCCCCCGAGGCCATTCCGCGATTCGTCGACCAGTGGCGTGAAGGATACGATGTGGTCTATGCCATTCGTGCCGACCGCAAGGAAAGCCGCTTGAAGCGGTTCGCGTTCGCAGCATTCTATCGCACGCTCTCGCGAATTGCTTCGACCCCCATTCCGCAGGACGCCGGTAACTTTGGCCTGGTCGATCGTCGGGTTGCTCGCGAAATTGCCGAGTTGCAGGAACGCGACCGCTATTACCCGGGCTTACGAAGTTGGGTCGGTTTTCGGCAAAAGGGAATCATCGTCGAGCGAGCCGCGCGGTACGACGGTCAGCCGCGCGTATCGTTTTTGGGGCTATGTCGACTGGCCAAGACGGCGATCTTCTCGTTTTCATCGTTCCCGCTGTCGGTGTTTGGCGTGATCGGAATGCTGGCTCTGGGAATCTTCACCGCGTTGGCCAGCTTCTCGTTGTTTTGCAAGCTGTTCACCACCCTGGCCATCCCAGGTTGGACCTCGCATATCCTCAGCGCCAGCTTCTTCGGGGCGCTGAACGCACTGGGGATCAGCATTCTGGGCGAGTACGTGATTCGGATCTACGACCAGGTTCGTGGACGACCGATCTTCGTGGTCGACAGCACGAGGAACTTTGACGCTGCCTCAAGCTCGGGGGCTTCCCAGCGACACGAAGAATTGAACGTCGAAATCGACGCCCTTCGCGAAATCGAACGACTCAACGAAGAACTTGCATCGTTGCGATCCCAACTTGGAGAGAACGAGCAGGCAGATTCTGAGACACCGGAAGCTGCAATCGCTCAATAAAATTGGCCTGCGATACAGTTCGTTAAATTGGCTGTCGGACGACCTTCGAACCCGCATGCGTTAGCTGGCTCGCGCACCAGAGTTCGACCAGGGCTCGGGGTGCCAACGCTACGCCGAAACAGAGCAGCGGGGCAATCAACGAGCCCCAGTATTGGTTGAACGGCTGCCCGACCACGGCAAAGGCGACCAGATAACCGCAGATGGTCAACGTGATTCGGGTTCCCGCCGGCGATCGCCAAGAGGCGAAACCCAACACAGCCAGTGGAAGATAAATGGCCGTAACCCACTGCGGAAGCAGCAACAGATATCCGTTCATCTGAGCGGTGGACAACAAGAACGGCCACCCGCCGAAGCGGACCCAGCTCTTTTCGTGAGCGACGGCATCGGACGACATCAACTCGTGTACGATCGTTACGTGCACGAGGAACAAGCAGGCTAGCACCGCGAGCCCGACGCACCACGCTGCCAGTTCTCGCCAACGACGGTTCCACAGGGCCATCGTGGCACACAACATGGCGTACGGCAGGGCCAGCTCGCGAAACAAAACGGCCAGCAAACCGGCGGCCACGCCAACACGCACATTCCCACGGGCATAGCCGCAGGCGGAAAGCGCGATGAATACGCCACCCCACAACACGGGCATCGTGTAGAGGTTACCAACGACACACAGCAACAACACGCCCGTCAGCAGCAGCCCCCCAATGGTGGCTTCGCGGAGGCTGAACTCGTCGGCCAACGTGCCGAATCCCCACACCAGTACCGAAACGGCCAAGAGCGCCAACATGGCCTGTCCCAAACGAGGATCGGGCAGCCGGCCGAGTAACCACATCGGCAGTGGAGTACGCCAGTTGAAAACAGAACGTGTGGGATATCCTCGCAACGGTAGTTCATCGGCCACGGCCGAGTAGTACCCGTCCCCGGCGTGAACGCGCGAGACAATCGCGTTATATAGGGCCACGTCCCCAGCCCCGCGTCGCGTGCGATCGGCGTTGCCACTGCGCAGCGGTGACAAGCTGATGGCCACCGATGCGATGACGGCCACCACCGTAAGTGCCAACACCCAGCGCGCCCGTTTGGGGCCTAGTTCCCGAAATCCTGATACCAATGGCGATGCCTGCACCTGGAAACTCCGCAGCGGGGATTGATGCCGTGAGCGTGGAGCATGTGCTTCACATGCAAAACGTAGCTCAGCGCCCCCTGTATCGCTGCATTTCGACAGGACACGGTGATGAATGTAACGGTCAGACGGAATGCAGGGGAACTTCTAAGCGTCAGCCGACTTGCGGCTCGGGGCCTTCGCCGGCCCCCAAGACGGCCTCGTCGGCCATGTCTTCCAACTTGGTGACATCGACTTTGTCGCGGAAGCCGAACCAGAAGAAGATCAACGTGATCCCGGCACCAACGGCAGGCCAGTACCAGATCTGCGGCCAATCGTTGGTCCGTGCCGCCTCCCATTCGGCCACCGTCACGTACTCGTCGCCGTTGGCGTCGGCAATCTCAAATGCTTTGAGGAGCGAGTCGTGTGGAAAAGTTACCTTAACATCCCCTGGCTCGGCGATCGAAAGGGTGTCGGGCAGTTGGGCAACACTGAAACGCCCCTGGTCGTCCAGTTCGACCTCGGCAGCGAGGCCCGTCTTTCCTTCGGGGTCCCACGCGGGAAGCGGCACTTCGCCTGCCCCACTTGTGCTCACAACGGCCGCCACGGTTGGCGGGGAGAAGTGGTCCATCGTCCACCCGGCGACCTGTGCCCCAACGAACATGCCCAACCCCAACGTGATGAAGGCGATGAAGCTCTGTGCACTAGCGCGTTGCGAGACGTCGGCTTTCTGATCGACATAGATTTGGCTGGCCACGAAGAAGAAGTCGTAGCAAATCCCATGCAGCAAAATGCCGCCCACGATCAGCGGA
Source organism: Pirellulales bacterium (assembly GCA_965227275.1). Taxonomy (GTDB): domain Bacteria; phylum Planctomycetota; class Planctomycetia; order Pirellulales; family JAEUIK01; genus CAZNXE01. The sequence goes on from CBDDFU010000001.1 coordinate 6,276,891, forward strand.
AACGAAAGACTGGCGAACAAGAAGTAACGCACAACCCAGGCCAGCATGCCTAGGGCGAGCATCTTCTTCACGCCCAGCCGCATGATGAAGATCGGCATCGCGGCCATGAACACCACTTCGGACATCTGACCGAAGGTCTGTAGGAACGTAGGCTTCCAGGCACCAATTTGATTCAGAAACACATTGGCCAGGTTGTAATAGAAGGCCAACGGAATGCAGATCAAGAACGACGCAATCAAAAACACCAGGAACGAAGGGTCTTGCAGCAGTGTGAGGATCGAACGGCGGCCTTCGGTTGGCTCGGCCGACTTTCCCTTGGGAGGCGTGTGAGGAAGTGCAAAGCAGAAGGCACCCAGCGTGAAACTCGAAACGGCGGCCAGGTAAATCGGTTGGTTGCTGATTCCCTTCAACATGAAACCGACGACGACTCCGGCAATAATCCAGCCGACTGTTCCGAACACGCGGATCAACGGAAACTCTTGCTCGGGGTCGCCGATGTTCTCGAAGCTGATCGAGTTGCTCAGCGCCAGGGTCGGCATGAAACAAATCGAATAGGCAACCATCACCCCAAACAACACCGAGAACTCCGTGGTCGAGGCCGCGTAAAACAGAAGCCCGCTACCCACCAGGTGCAGAATGCCCAAGAGTCTTTCGGTGGCCATCAAGCGGTCGGCCACGTAACCCATGAACAGCGGAGAGAGCATCGCCCCGATGGCGGTGGACGAGTAGACCCAACCGATTTGCCCGCCGGTAAAGCCGAGGGTGGCATTCATGTAACCGCCTAACGCCACGCCCCATGCTCCCCAGACGAAATACTGGAGAAACATCATCACACACAACCGAGCGCGGACAGACAGCATTCCAAACTCCCTCAGAACAATGAACGGGCACAGCGGCCAAGCGAAAGATAGCGATCACACACGATCTCAGGCCACGGAAAGGGCACATTCTAGAGTGGCGCCGCTGAGGAAGAAAGAGTTTGCCGACGATTCGAGGGGTCACTGCCTAAACGAGCCGCAAGTCGTATCGCCTGGGCAAGACATGCCCGGCACACATCGGTCCCGAGAGCGTGTGCTCACGACATGCCTTAAGAAACCTGTCGCGACATCGACTCGGCCGAGACCCACACTCCGTGAAAACCGAACGGAATGCGAGTCGGAATCATCACACGAGCCACCGGAGGAGCCGTCATATCCTGGGCATCGACGACGACCAACTCGCTGCGGTTCTCTGCTTGATCGTACACATATGTTAGCAACCAACCATCGTCCTCGGCCGTGGCATCAGGCCTGGGAACGAACACCCCTTCGCCCCCCTCTCGACCTTGGCCATGATCGTGGTCGCTACGGGTACCGCGTTGCAGGTCGTACTTGGCAAGCCCGGCAGATTCAACCGAAAGTGTGTAGCCGTATCGAGCCGACTGCCCCAGCATCCGGTCGTTGAGTCGTGGGAATTCGACGGGGCGATCGTCGAGCGTTTCTTCGACGGTTTCTCCCTGCGACAAGTCGAAGGTCCATCGATGCAATTTGGGAGCGACCGGGTAATTGCTCGCGGGATCCATGGCTTTGCCCGTCGCCTCCTTGGCCAGCAAATCGGGAAAGGTTGGCATGCGACACGCGTCGAGGACGACTTTTTCGCCCACTTCAAACGCGTTCAGAGTATGGAACACACAGCATGGTTCAATTTCAAACCAGCGAATCTCTTCACTCTTGCCGTATCTGGGCAACACCCCAACCCGCGCGTTCAATTCGGGCTCGTACTTCAGTGCCGGCTCGCCCCGCATCGATCGAGCGATACTTAGCGTGACGGGGAGATCGAGAAACAGCGAATAGTTCTTCGTGATGGCGAAGTCATGCATCATCACCGGACGCGGAAGTTCGATCCCGGTGGTGTGGGTCAATCTGCCGTCGGCCGCCACGATGCTGTGCTGAAGATAGGGAGACGTGACCTGGTAGCCGAAGAAGATCATCTCGCCCGTCTCGTGATCGATCTTCGGATGAGCCGTAAACGGATGGGCGAGTTTGTCGCCGTAGGTGAATTTGCCGACCGTCTCCAACCCCGGCAGACGCAATTCGTACGGCGGGCCACCTTCCCACAGGGCCAGCATTCGACCGTCGTGCCAGACCAGCGCCGTGTTGGCAGCGTTCTTTTGCAATTCACCCCCTTCAAGAACCCGATTCAGGTCGGGCGTCTCCAACAGCCCTCGCCACAGGGCTTTTCCCGCGGAACGTTCCGCTTCAAACCCCGCGGTACGCACGTAGCGATTGCGATAGCTAGCTTGCCCGTTCCGCAGATGCACGCCGTGCACCATCCCGTCGCCATCGAACCAGTGATACTTGCCCTGAGGTGGAAATTGGGGGTTCGGGCCATTGCGGACGAACATCCCTTCCAATCCCGCCGGAAGTTTGCCGATGACCTTCAATCGCTCGGCGGTGGTCTCCTCGTGAACCGGAGCGTAGTTGCCCTGCAAGAAAGGATTGTCCGGCCACTCGGCAACCGACAACCCACCGTCCGTCTCTTCTCCCCAACACAAGCGGGAGTGAGAGCCAAACACGTGGCCGACCCCGACCGCGGTCATCATCCGTAGGAATTCACGTCGAGAGGTAGGCATGGGCAGACCTTGTAGTTCCTGCAATCAAATGGAGAAATGGCCTCACAGTTCCCAGATTCTACTTGAACTCGCAGAACAGACAGAACGAATTCGCATGAAATGCCCAAAGATCAGGATTTTCGCTTCTTTTCAGCCGCCGCTTCCATTTGGAGTCGCTGCCGCTTCTTTCCTGCCCTCACTCGTTTGCGGCAGTCGGCACAACGCGAGGCTTCCTGGTATAGCGTGCCTTTGACAACTTCGTAGAACCATTTTTGCTCCCTCGCCGACCACACATCTTGCTTGCCACAATCCCTGCAAGTGAACTCCACATCTGTGTAGTACGAAGGCGGAGCGTTGTAAGAATTATTGGGGACTTGCCGTGAACGACCCGCGGCCACGGCTCCGCGCGGCAGACCATTGCCCTTGATACGCTTCTTCCGTTTCCGGCTCATTGCGGAGGAGTCCTTGAGTCCATGACACATGAGAAGCGGCTTAACCAATTCCCTACTCTTGCCATTCTGGCAGATCAGGCTTCAAGAAAACCAGTCCCAATTTTTCTGCAACCATTCGATGAACGCTTCGCCGTAGATCAATCCCAACACGCCGCAAACGATGGCACCGGCCAGAATGGTATCGCCGGGAAAGAGATTCCAGTCGTCGGGCAGGATCCACATGCACATGCCGAGTCCGGCAAATGCACCAATGGCCCCGCCGAAGATGGCTCCCTGTACGGCATGCGAAGGATACATGGTAGACACTCCCAGGATTACCGTGGAACGAAATGCAAAGCCCGCCCACCGAGTGCCATTCGTGCGAGCCTTACCGATCTTTGGATCTTCCCGGGAGATTGTCGCCCCTGCTGACCGAGAGCTGCCCGGAATCCGTCTTCTCGCGGAAGTAAAACTGGCTCTAGTAACTATGCGACCCCAGCTTCACCTTGCCGCGGAAGATCCAGTAGATGATCACCGTATAGCTCAGCACGCAGGGGATGCCGATGGCGGCGATGATTAGCATCGTTCGAAGCGTGGCCTCGCTGCTGCGGGCGTTCTCTAGCGTGACGCTGTAAGCCGGGTCGATGGTCGAGAGCATGAAGTTTGGGTAGATCGCCACACTGAATAGCGAGGCCAGGGCGAGGATCACCATCGACGAGGTGAAGAACGCGTAGAGCGGTTTCCCCAGGTGCATCGCCCTCGGGATGTTCAACACGGCCAGGGCGTTCAAAACGGGAACAATCCACAACACGGGGTAGGTCGCGATACTTTGTGCGGCATGCGGAACATGCCACCAGGTGGTGATCGTCACCACGACATACAACCCGGCAAATGTGTAAAACAGAGGCTGAATTGCGCTGCGCACTCGGGCCTGCAATTCGTCTTCGGTCTTTAAGTACAGGTAGATCGCGCCGTGCAAGGCGAACAGCGACACGGTCAAGCAGCCAACCAGCAGCGGGTACCAGTATACCTGGCTCAGTAGACCGCCCTCGTACACATAGTTCGGCCCGAGTTCCATCCCGGCCATCACATTGCCGCCAGCCACGCCAAGCAGCAGTGCGGCGGTGAACGACGAAAGAAAGAAACCGGTATCCCATACCTTTCTCCAGGCCGTGGAATGGACCTTGGAACGGAATTCGAGACTAACCGCGCGTCCAATCAAGCAGGTTAGCAGCAGGAAGAATGCGGTGTAGAAACTGCTGAAGACCGTTGCGTAGGCAACCGGGAACGCGGCGAACAACGCGCCGCCGAACGTTACCAACCAGACTTCGTTTCCGTCCCACAGGGGACCGATTGAGTTCATGACCAAACGTCGTTCGCGATCGTCTTTGGCGAGAAAAGGGTGCAGAATTCCGACCCCCAGATCGAACCCGTCCAAGATCGCGTAGCCCGTCAAAAGCACCCCCAGCAGGACGAACCAGATGAAGGTCAGCAGGTCGTAACTCATCGCACCCCCTCCTCCATCATCCCGCCACCCCGCGGTGTGCCCTGGTGACCGAATGCCTCGCGCATCGAGTCTCTATGGTCTTCGCCCTGGAGCTTGCGTTTGTGCTCGGCGAGTTCTTCCACGGTTTCGGGCCCGTGCTGAATTTTGTTGTTCAAGACGAAGACCCATACAGCGAACAGCAATGAATAGATGATGCCGAACAAGATGATGCTGCTTAGAACCTGCTCGGCCGTGACCGATTCGCTCAGTCCGTCGGCCGTTCGCAGGCCCATCATCTCGACGCCGTCTTGAACCGAGGGATAGACGATCCACGGTTGGCGACCAACTTCTGCGGTAATCCACCCGGCCTGATTGGCGGTCATGGCCGCGACGGGCATCAGTACGATTGTCCACAGCAGCCATCGCCGCTGGTTGTAGGTGTCTCGGTACCAAGACCAACAAGCCAGTGAGGCAACGACGATCATCAGCGTTCCCAGACCAACCATCAGGTGGAACGTCTGGAAAGGCAGCCACACCGGCGGGCGTTCGTCTTCAGGAATCTGATCCATCGCCGGCACGGGTTTTTGAGGATCGTTGAAGACCAGAAAGCTAAGCAGATAGGGGATTCGTACACCGAAGTGCACCTGCTCACCCTCTGCGTCGGGCCAACCGAAAAGGTAGAGCCCAGTGGGATCTTCGGTGGTCTCGAAGTGGGCCTCCATGGCGGCCAGCTTGGCCGGTTGGGTGTGGATCAATTGTTGTGCCGAGTGGTGTCCCGTGAGCGCCGCCGCGATGGTGAACACCAGCGTGGTTGGGATGGCAATGGAGAGGCAACGCCGCGCCACTTCAAGGTGACGACCTTTCAACACGTAGAACGAGCAGACCGAAGCGACAAAGAACGCCCCCAATACAAACGATCCGACCAAGGTGTGCGTCAATCGATCGACGGACGAGGGATTGAAGACCATCTCCCAGAATTGGGTCACCTCGGCCCTGGGCATCATCTCGCCCTGGACATCATGCCAAACGATGTGGTACCCGGCGGGGGTTTGCTGCCAACTGTTGGCGACCACAATCCACACGGCACTAAAAACCGAACCGAGAAACACCATCAGCGTGCTTAACAAGTGCATCCATGGGGAAACACGATCCCAGCCGAAAACCAAGACGGCCAGGAACCCGCTTTCCAGAAAGAACGCAAAGATCCCCTCGGCGGCCAACGCCGAGCCGAAGACGTCGCCCACGAATCGCGAATAAGCGGCCCAGTTCGTGCCGAATTCAAACTCCATGACAATGCCCGTCGCGACGCCCATCGCGAAGTTCACCGCAAACACGCGAGTCCAGAATCGAGCTGCCGCTTCCCAAGCTGGGTTACGGGTGCGGTAGAAGGCCAACTCGCAGAGGAAAAGTTGTAGCCCCAGGCCGATCGACAGAGGCGGAAACAGATAGTGGAACATGATCGTTCCAGCAAACTGCAGACGGCTCAGTAATTCGACATCCATGAGCTTCTGCTGTTCCTTCGATGCTGTTTGGCCTGATCAGCCGTCATTTGCATGCCGCGACGATGGAATTGTACCATGGGTGGCCTGAATTCTATGACTGACCGCCTTGAAAGATTGTCGCAGACCGAAAATCGACTCGTAATGGGAGTCGGCAATCGATTCTCCTTCCTAACGTACAGAATCTTTGTCCTGGTCGTACCCCTGGTCGAGACGGCCTCTCAGGGCTTACGATGCTGGCTGTCTGAAAAGTGAAGAGACAAGGATTGGTGACCCATGGGCGAATTGAGTCATTTCGATGACCAAGGCGGCAGCCGTATGGTCGATGTAGGACAGAAGCCGATCACCCAACGTTCGGCGCGGGCCTATGGCCGGGTGCGGATGGCCGAGAGCACGCTGCGACTGATCCGAGATAAAGAGTTAGCCAAGGGCGATGTGCTCGAGGTCGCTCGCCTGGCAGGCATCATGGCCGCGAAGAAAACGGCTGACTTGATCCCCCTATGCCACCCGCTGGGGCTCGACTCGGTCACCATCTCGTTCGATTTTCCCGATTCTACCAGCGTGGCCGTCGAGGCGATTGCCGAAGTCACCGCAAAAACGGGTGTTGAAATGGAGGCCCTGATTGCGGTTAGTGTGGCAAGTCTCACGATTTACGACATGTGCAAGGCGGTCGATCGTGGGATGACGATCGAGACGATGCGGCTGGAAGAAAAGGCGGGAGGTCGGAGCGGGCACTTTGTTCGCGGCGACGAGTCTTGACCACGAAAAGCACACACCTCGTCAGAGGGGCCTAAAGCACATCATTCAGCAACCAGTTGTATCGCGATCGGATGGATTCGTAACGGTTTTGTCAGCGAACCGAAGTTCGCACAGCACACTGCCGTACCTCAAATGATGAGAGCGTTTGATGGGCCCTGTTCTTAGTCCCAATAACGACGTTCGCCGCCAATTGGGTCAGCTCTACGCACCGGTGCAAAACGAGCTTCCCAAGGTTGAAGATATCCTGCGGCAGGAACTTCGCAGCAGCGACCCGCGAGTGGACGAGATGGTCAAACACGGGTTTCGCCTGGGCGGAAAGCGGCTCCGCCCAGCCCTGGTGCTGCTCTCCGCGAAAGCGACTGGCGAAATCACCGAAGATCATCTGGTGTTGGGCGCGGTGGTGGAAATGATCCATACGGCGACGCTCATCCACGACGATGTCCTGGACGAAGCCCTCATCCGCCGCCACCTGGAAACTGCCAACTCTCGCTGGGACAACGAAGCCAGTGTTTTGCTGGGCGACTTTTTGTTTACCCACGCTTTCTATCTGGCCAGCGGAACCGGAAGCACGTTTGCCTGTCGAACCGTGGGCCGAGCAACCAATATCATGTGCGAGGGGGAAATGCGGCAAGTGGCCAGCCGTGGTCGCTACGACATGACCGAAGCCGAATACCTCTCGATCATCGAAGGCAAGACTGCCGAGCTTTGTGCCTGCTGCTGCGAACTGGGGTCACATCGCGAAGGTTCAGAGAACCAATGGCAAGCGAACCTGGAGCGATTCGGTCGCGCGATTGGTATCGCGTTTCAAATTGCCGACGACTTGCTTGATCTTTGCGGCGACGAAGAACTGACCGGCAAATCGCTTGGCACCGACCTTGAAAAACAAAAGCCTACCCTGCCGATTATCCGACTGCTGGATCAGGTCGACAACCAACGGCGCAAGGAGCTGCTCGATTTGCTGGGCCGACCTCAAGCAGAAGCCCGGCCCGAGTTGCTCCACCAGCTTCGTAACAGCGATGCGTTTGAATACGCAAACGCGAAAGCAGAGAACTACACCGAGCAAGCCAGGGCAGAGTTGCAGCGGTTGCCAAGGTCTGACTCCCGTGAGACGCTAGAGCAGATGACGCACTTCGTAGTGAATCGGCCAACGTAACCTGACTGCAAATTCACCTTTCAACTAGCGAAGACTTGCGATCTTCGCGAAGGTCGTGGGGACTCCCATGTCCACATCTCCTCTGAATCAGGGAAAAGTCGTCATCGCCGGCGGCTCGGGTTATCTCGGATTGAATCTGGCGGAATGCCTCCTTCAACAGGATTTCGAAGTCGTGTTGCTGTCCCGACATCGGCCCAAAAAAGAAGGGGCGTGGACGCACATCGTTTGGGATGGAATCAACTCAGGAGAGTGGGTTCATGCTCTTGATGGTGCCTGTGCCCTGGTGAATCTCGCAGGCCGATCCGTCGATTGCGTGAAGACACCCGAGCATTGCGATGAGATCCTCCGCTCGCGGGTCGAATCAACACGAGCGCTCGGTCGAGCGATTCGCGAAGTTGACCGCCCTCCGCCGGTGTGGGTGCAGATGTCAACCGCACACATCTATGGCGACTCACTCGAGGTTGTCTGCCAGGAAGATTCGGCGTTTGGATTCGGCTTGGCCCCACATGTCGGGCAGGCCTGGGAACGGGCTTTTGCTGAGGCCGCTCTGCCACACATGCGCCAAGTGATTCTCCGTACAAGCTTCGTACTCGGACGCAGCGGCGGCGCGCTTCCTCGTCTTGCAACACTCGCCCGTTGGGGCCTGGGTGGCAAAGTCGGGCACGGACGGCAGGGCATTAGTTGGATTCATGAGTCCGACATGAATGCGCTGCTAGTCCGGGCAATTAATTCTGAAGGCATGAACGGAGCCTATCTCGCGACGTCTCCAAACCCAATATCCAATGCAGAATTCATGGCCGAACTAAGACATGCGGTGCGCGCTCCGTTGGGTATCCCTTCGCCTGGGTGGCTGGTGCGACGGGGAGCGCCACTCGTCATGCGAACCGACCCTGATCTTGCGCTGTACGGGCGATTCTGCGTATCGCGGCGATTGCGAGAGGAGGGATTCGAGTTTCAGTTTCCGCAAATCTCTAAGGCATTGCAGAACATTTATCGAAACCCAAAGACTGCGAAGCCTCTGAAAGCTCACTCTACCCGTCTTCGAAACGCCGCGGATCCATCGGATCCAGCAGCATGGGTTCCAGTTCTTGCACGAAGTCGCGGACGTCTTTGAATTCGCGATAGACGCTGGCGAAACGCACGTAGGCGACCTGGTCTAGTTGCTTCAGCCGCTGGATGACCTGCTCTCCCAGGTATTGGCTACCCACTTCACCTTCAAAGTTGGCGAAGATGTCAGCCTCGATGGCGGCAACCACTTCTTCGACTTGAGCATCGCTGATGGGCCGCTTCCAACAGGCCTTTTCGAGACCGCGTTTGATCTTGTCGCGGTCGAATGGGACACGAATCCCGTCTTTTTTGACGACTTTGACAACGGCCCCTTCGATCCGTTCGTAGGTGGTGTACCTGCGGGCACAACTACCGCACTCCCGACGGCGGCGAATCGCGTAACCATCGTCACTTGCCCGGGAGTCAATGACTCGATCGTTGTCGCCGCGGCAGAATGGACACTTCATAGTCGATCAATTTCGCAGGGAGGCGAAACGGAACCTCGCTGGCGATAGGTGCGCCATCGCGCAGTTCCCTTTTTATTACTATAACCACCAACTGGATTGGTGGACACCACTACAGCATGGGGTCGCAATCTTCGCATAGACAGGCCTGCAATTCTGCTTGAGGCGATCGCTTTCGAAGTTCGGTCCCTTCATATCTCGATCGGCTGTCGACAAACACGCAACAAATGGCAAAAATGTCGGCAATCCAGGCTACGGATTCATTCCGATATTCGCCGCCCATGGGCGAATACCGTGTTGAATCCCACGTGCTATCACCCACCCCCGCTCTCGTACCGCAGGGTTACACGAATGAGTAATTCGACCCCGTCGCAAGATACCCCCGGCGATGAACAACAACCGATCGCGGCAGATCGTCTCCAGAACGAGTTTCAGGCGCGGCAGGCACCCGAGGATGATGCCGAACAAGAAATCTGGAGTGGCGGGTACTCACCCAAAGCGATGCTCGGCACCTGGGTCATTTGTGGCTTTGTAACCCTCGCCGCCCTGGCCGCTGCGATTGTGATGCTTCGCGACGGAATGTGGTGGGGAATTTTGGTCGGGGTGCTCGTGCTGATGTGGGTCATTCCCCTGTGCTTGTTGGCGTACCGGAGGCTTTCCATCCGCTATCGCCTCACCACGCAGCGGCTATTTCACGAGTGCGGCATCCTCAGCCGACGTGTGGACCGCATCGAGGCCATCGACATGGACGACGTGACATACGAGCAGAACCTGTTCGAGCGAATGGTGGGCTGCGGCAAGATTCGCATCGTATCCAGCGATCGAACCCATCCGGAGTTCATCATGCCGGGCATCGAAAATGTGAGCCAGGTCTCGGCCGAAATCGACCAGACCCGTCGTACCGAACGCGTACGACGCGGCGTGCACATCATTTCCAACACCTAAGGTTGGAAAGAAGTTTCGGAACGCCACGGCTTGCTACGAAGGTGACGTTCCGTTCGTGCCGTGACCTTTGCCCTTGTCCTGATCCTTCGTCAGCGTCCAGTCGCGGCGTTGACGTGAGCTGGGGATGTTCATCGCCTTGCGGTACTTGGTCACCGTGCGACGCGCGACTTTCAGCCCATGTTTGCCGAGCTGTTTGACGAGTTCGTCGTCGCTGTAGGGCCGTTCCTTGTCCTCGTGATCGATGATCTCTTGTAGCTTCAGTCGAACGGTATCCCAGGCGATCTCTTCGCCGTCGGCACTCACGGTCCCCCCGACGAAAAACCGCTTCAGAGGGAAGATACCGCGTGGAGTTTGAATCCACTTGTCATCCACCGCACGGCTAACCGTGGTGACGTGGACCCCCACCCGATCGGCAATTTGCTGCATCTTCAAGGGTTCGATTGCCTCGGGACCCTGTTCGAGGAACTTTCGCTGATGATCGACAATCGCCTGCGCCACGCGGGTTAACGTGCTGCGCCGCTGTTCGATCGATTCAATCAACCACTGGGCCGAATTGATCTTTCGCTTGATATATTCCTTGGCCTCTTCCGAGGCTTTGCCCTGCAACACCAGCTTGCGATAGAACGAACTGATATACAACGAAGGCGTGTGGCCTTCTTCCAGACGAACTTGATAGGACCCGTCGTCCAGCACGTCCAGAAACACGTCGGGCACCACGTTGGGAACGGTCATCTCAACGAAGATGGCCCCGGGCCGCAGCTTCAATTTCTGCAACTCGCTGATCGCTGCTTGGATCACTTCGGGAGAGAAGCCAGTCTTGCGTTCGATTTGCGGCCAGCGGTTGTGTACCAGGTCGTCCAAGTGCGATTCGAGCAGCGTTCGCAGTTCGTCGTAGTATTCCACGCCTGGCTGAAGCTGTAGCAGCAGACACTCTCGCTCGTCGCGAGCACCCACCCCAGGAGGGTCGAGCTTCTGTACTAGTTGCAACGCCTCGCGAGCAGCTTCCAACTCCTCGGGCGTGGCATTCGAATCGAGCAAGTCTTCCAGCGGTGCCGGGAGATAACCGTTGGAATCGAGCGCGTAGATGATCCGCTCGGCCATCTTCCGCACTTGGTCGGAAACGTCGAACCAGGCCAGTTGATCGTGCAAGTAATCCTGCAGCGACGGTGGACGGTCGGCCAAGTTGGCGATCGCATCGTGCCGGCGATCAGCATCTTCGTCCATGCGTGTGGCCGACGGGCGCGATCGATCTTCGAAGTAATCGGGCCACTGCTCGTCCATCTGCATCAAGCGTTCGAAGTCGTCGACATTGTCCTTGCTTTCATCAAGGACCAGCTCGCGTTCTTCTTCCGATGGAGCGTCGGGGTTTTCGACCTCGGCTTTGGGCTCGTCGGGCAAGTCAGGATCTTCTTCCTGGCTAACCTCGAGACAAGGATTCTCTTGAATCTCTTGTTCAATACGTTCTTGCAGCGCCATGATCGGCAACTGCAGAATTTCCATCGATTGGATCATCCGCGGAGCCAGCACTTGCTTCTGCTGTAGCCGCATTTCTTGGCCGAATGAAAGTCTCATGGCCGATCAATCGCCTTGTACTAGTGCTTCAAACAATCCAACGTGCTGCTCGACTGTTTGGTATTCGAGTTTTCCCGTTTCAAACTCTTCGGGCCACGTGACGAAAGTATCTCGCAGCCGTTAGCCCCACCGTTTCTCAAGCTAGACTTTGCTAAAACCGCTGACGACCGGTCAAAGCGTCAGCGACCATCTCTCTATTAGCGAATTCTAGCACACTACCCGTGGTTAACCCCCGGGCAAGTCGTGTGATTTCTACGTTCTCTTCTGCCAGCAAGCTGCTGATGTGCAGGGCTGTCCCATCACCTTCTATCGTGGGGTTGGTCGCCATGATAATTTCGGTGAATCCGCCCGCCTGCACTCGTTTTACGAGCCCCTCGATCGTCAGATCTTCGGGCCCAATTCCTTCCAGGGGCGCAATCCGACCCAGCAAAACGTGATACAACCCACGATAGGCGCCCGCCTGTTCGATCGACATCAGATCGCGAGGTTGTTCGACCACGCATAAGAGCTTGTGGTCGCGACTTGCATCCTGGCAAACATCGCACAACTCACCCTCGGCCAGATTATAACAATCTGTGCAGTGGCGAACATTTTCTTTTACCTGACGAATCGCAGCAGCCAGGGCCAATGCCTCGTTGGCATGCACGCGAAGCACGTGGTACGCAAGGCGTTCGGCAGACTTTTTGCCTATTCCCGGCAGCTTCGCGAATTCATCGATCAGATGATTGACCGAAAGATTGCCAGCAGACACATTTGCCCTTCCACACACAAGGAATCCGTCGCCCCGCCAATGACGTCATGCATAATTCTTGCCACAACGCAGCCAAGTCGGCAAGGGCGAGTTCGCAACCCACGACCGCAACCCCACGCTCCCATCAGATTCCCCAATGTTACACGTGAGGCTTGCTTATGGAGTAACCCACAGCTACTTGGCGAGGGGTACTGGATAACAGTTCGAGATATGCGGCAATCTTATCGTGTGAATAGAGATCGATTACGCACCGAGATTGAACAATGCTGATCTAGCGTCAGATGGTTCACCTCACCTACGCCGCCGGCCCGGCACCTCCGCCGCCGGTTAGTTTGTTCAGGGCGTCTTCCAGACCGGGAAGTTCCAGACCACCGGTCATCGACTTGAGAGCTTCGGCGTGAAGCTCTCGGGCTTTGGAGACGGCTTGATTCGTGGCTGCGGCGACCAGATCTTCCAGCAGCTCTCGATCGTTGTCGGTGACCAGCTTCGGATCGATGCGGCAACTGAGAACTTCGAGTAGGCCGTTCATTTCGATCTCAACCATGCCCGCGCCGGCAGAACCAACGGTTCGCTTGGTCTTCAGTTCTTCGTTGAGCCCCTGCATCTGCCCGCCAATTTGCTGGGCCTGCTTCATCAGTCCGGCCAGATTCCCGAGTCCCTTAAGCATCGTTCATATCTCCTGATGTTTGCTCGATCTCTCGAACAGAATTGTATCACGCCGGCCGGCTTGCTCCGTTTTCTTTTCGCCACGTGCTACCGCGGGCAATTAACTATCACCGGCTTCTTCGATCCCCGTCAACTCGGCCCCGAATAGTTCCTTGGCTTTGCGAACCATGGGATGCTGCTCTTGTTCTTGAAGTCGCTGACGACGCGACACCGTGGGCTGACGATGCGGTTGGGGCACGGACTGCGAAGCGTCGGTTTCCTTGATCACCTCAAGATCAAGTCGCACGTTGCGCCCGGTGACGCGACATAACGCTTCGTTAAGCCTGGTGGCCTGCTCGGGGCGTTCGCAAAACTCCTTGGCCGAGGTATACGACTTGGGGAAACCCACAAGCAAGCGATCGCTGCCGGCCAGTTTCACCGACTGGCCCAGGCGGGCGTAGTCGGCCGTGATGTCCGAAAGCGATTCCAGCACCCGCCGCCATACGTCCGTGGCCGACTCGGCGGTCAGCGGGGTGACCTCTACCGGTGGGGCTGCTGGGGGTGCTTCCGCCACGGGTTCTTGCGAATTTGCCTCGGAAAGTGCGGGCGACTCAGCCGATTTTTTTTTTGCGCTCGACGGAGAAACAGAACTCATCGACGGGGAAGCAGCCTGCCCCGGGTCATCCAGTCGACCGATGGCCTCGGAGATGGATTCCATTTCTTCCAGGCGGCTGATTTGCACCAATGCCATTTCGGCCAACACGCGAACGTGGGTGCTGAATCGCATGCGACTCAGCGTGTGATCGAGAATCTGCATCGCCGCCAACACACGATCCAACGACATGCTGGCCGCTAGTTTCTCAAGTTCCTCGCGATCGGCCGACGAGGTACCGAGTTGCGTATCCGCCGAGCAGCCGACTTTCAGCACCATCAGGTCTCGCAGTGCAGCCAGCAGTTGAACGATGAGCTGCCCCAAGTCTACGCCCTCGGAAGCGGCCACGTCCAGTTCGTCGAGAACCTCGGCCGTGTGACCGGGGGTTAGCTTGGTGAGCAACTCGGTCAGACGACTTCCCGAAGCCGTGCCCAGCATCGAATGCACATCTGCCGCGGTGATCTTGTCGCCGCAGAATGAAAGCAACTGTTCGAGCAGCGACTGACTGTCTCGCATCGAACCTGCCGCGCGGCGGGCCAACAACTGCAAGGCTTCGTCTTGGGCTTCGACGTGCTCGGCTTCTACAATCTGCCGCAGCCGACTGACGATCTCCGGCAGGTGAATTCCCGCGAAGTCGAATCGCTGACAACGCGACAGGATGGTGATCGGAATCTTTTCGGCTTCGGTCGTGCAGAAGATGAACTTGACGTGCTCGGGCGGTTCCTCAAGCGTCTTCAGCAACGCGTTGAACGCCTCGCGGGTGAGCATGTGCACTTCGTCGATGATATAGATCTTCGAGCGGGATCGGGCAGGACGCACGTTCACGTTCTGTCGCAGTTCGCGAATCTCGTCGATGCCACGATTGCTGGCACCGTCGATTTCCAACACATCGACGTCATCGCCACGACTGATGCTCTCGCAGATATCGCACTGATTGCAAGGCGTGGGCGTTGGGCCCGTCACACAATTCAACGCCTTGGCCAGAATGCGAGCCGCCGAGGTTTTCCCGACACCCCGGGCACCGGTGAACAGGTAGGCATGCCCCACACGCCCGGCCAGAATGGCGTTGGCCAAAGCCCGAGCGACGGGCTCTTGCCCGACCAGTTCTCCGAAGGTCTGGGGGCGGTATCGCCGGGCGACAACGACGTAACCATCGCCGGCTTCCGCCGATGTTCCGCCCGCAAGGTCGTGCGTACTGTCCTGCGTCATCGTGCGAACCACCGCGAGACAAAAAAGGGCGACCCCCGATGAGAGGCCCACCGCACCTAGAGGTTACTGCTTATGGCTGCTGCTTTCGCCCTGACCAGGTTCACAGGCCCCTACCGCGGGGACCTCTCATCGGAGGTCGCGCTGAGGTTGTTCCTATCCCTCACATTAGTTGTAAGCGACGATGATAATTCGGTAAAGCGTCGCCGGCAGTGTAGACGCCGAATACACCGCTTTGCGTCCCGAAAATAGATTCATTCTGAAAACAAAACGAAGATGTCTCGCGTCGAGACCACGGGTTGACGATGCATTTCTTGACTCCGACCGGGGCTCCGCTACATTTGGCTCGTCTTAAGGCACTTCGTGATTCTCGGGGTAGCGCGATCGTCCATTGGCGAGGGCGAGCCCTATCGGTGGAGCGTGCAATGAGCGTAAAAGATCGTACCGAGACCCAATTGAAGCATGCCCGAGGATTCAGCGAGAATCTGCTGAAATCGTTCAAGACCCCGGAGCAATGGACCCACCAGGTCCATCCGAACGCCAACCATGCCCTATGGTTTGCTGGTCATATGGGCACGGTCGACAATTTCATGATCTCGTTGATCGATCCCTCGAAGGCTGTCGACAAGCCGGGCTACAACGAAACCTTTGGCGTGGGATCCCAACCCACCAGCAATCCCAACGACTATCCGCCGGTTGATGAGGTGCTGGAGTTCATGCGCGAACGTCGAAGCGTGCTGATGGGCCTGCTCGACTCTTTGGAAGAAGAGGATTTCACCAAAGAAACGCCCGAAAGTGCGCCCGACTTTCTTCCCGACTACGGTTCAGTTTTCCAAGTGTGTGCCTGGCACGAGGGATTGCATTCCGGTCAAGTCACCGTCGCCCGAAGGGCGATTGAAAGCAAGTGAGCCAACAGCGCTGACTTTTGCATCTCACATTTGAGAGGATCGAGATTCTGCTCGAGGGGCTAAGCTTCTTGCACGATCAGTTTCTCGGCTGCCTCGCGGGCCAGCGTGGTTTCTTGGCCATCGACTTCGATGGTGACGATGCCGGCTTCATCGCGGTTGGCCGTGACTCGTCCGCGGGAGCCGAGGGTAAGCCCGGTTTCTGTCAAGTAACGCAAGAAATCCGGCGATTGATCAACCACACGAGTGAGACAGAACGCGAAGCCTGCGGCGCAGCACGCTAACGCCTGCCCGGCAGCCGGGTCGGCCGAAAGTGTTCCGTCTGAACGAGGTATGGGGTCGCCATGGGGATCGACCTTGGGATGATCGAGGTAATCGTCGATGCGATCGATCAACAGATCGCTCACGGCGTGTTCCATGTGCTCGGCTTCTTCGTGTACCTCATCCCAGGTGAGATCAAGCGTACGAACCAGAAACAATTCGATGAGCCGATGCCGCCGCAAGACGCGAAGGGCTAGTGCCCGACCGGTCTCGGTAAGTCTGACCCCTTCGTACGGCTTGTAAGAAGTCAGCCCGCTTTCGCTGAGTGTCTTCAGCATGCTGGTCACGGTGCCCGGCGATACATTCATCGCGGTGGCCAATTGACCGGTGGCTACCGGCTCGTTCGGCGATTTGACGCCGATTTGATAGATGGCCTTTACGTAGTTTTCCACCGTCAAACTCGCCAAACGATTGCTCCTCTCGAAGCGTGAAGATTCAGACAACTCGCAGCGGCAAACAGCTCCCGATGCGAGGTCGAATTCTAGAGGCAAGCCTTCCTCGCAGCAATCGACCAAGCGAGCAGCGCCCGTTTCGCTACAATGGTCGGCTTGATCCTTGGGCCCCCGTGAATTGAAGCATATTGCAGACCATGGCAGAACTAAAACTAAACGAACGGGCAGGAAGCGTCGTCGAGCAGATTCTTGCCGACCGCGACACGCTGCGAATCGGTGTAAATCATACGTCCTCGGGAGCGTGTGTCGTCGATCTGGGCATCGAACAGCCCGGTGGACTGGAGGCCGGATTGCGGCTCTCTGAAGCGTGCCTGGCAGGCTTGGGGCGCGTTCAACTTGGAACCGCCCCCAGTGATTTAGGAGGCGGACCGGCCGTTACGGTTCATACCGATCATCCCGTTGCCGCCTGCATGGCATCGCAGTACGCGGGCCTGCAGATTACGGTTGATGACTACTTCGCCATGGGTTCCGGTCCCATGCGGGCCGCCGCCGGAAGCGAAGAACTTTTCGAGAGCATTGGGCATCGTGAACAACCATCGTCCGTGGTGGGTGTCTTGGAAGCCGCGAAGCTTCCCGATGACGATGTTGCGGACTATGTCGCGTCGAAATGTGGAATCGGACCGCGCGATCTCACCCTGCTGGTTGCTCCAACCGCCAGCCAGGCCGGCACGGTGCAGATTGTGGCCCGCTGCGTGGAGACCACGCTACACAAAATGCACGAGCTTGGGTTCGATCTGCATCGGGTCGAGAGCGGCTGGGGCAGCGTCCCACTTCCCGCGGTAGGCAAGAACGACATGGAGGGGATCGGTCGTACGAACGACGCGATTCTCTACGGAGGCAATGCCGTGCTCTGGGTTCGTGGAGATGACGATTCGCTGGAGTCGCTCGGCCCGAAGATTCCCAGTAATGCTTCGAAAGATTTTGGCCGACCTTTCCTCGAGGTGTTCAAAGCCTACGACCACGACTTTTACAAGATCGACCCACATTTGTTCAGCCCGGCGAAGGTGACCCTGATCAATTTGGACTCGGGTCGAAGCTTTGAATTCGGCGAGTTGCGCCCCGACGTATTGCGAAGTTCTCTCGGTACGTGAGCCAGGGTTTTTTCGAGAAGGAATGCGACGTTGCGAATCGCCGTACTCGCCTCAGCACGAAGTTGGTACCTGAACGATTTGCGACGCGCAGCGTCGGGCCGTGAAGAAATCACCCAGGTGGATTACGCGCAGCTTGCCGCTGATGTCTCGACTGGCAGAACCGCTATTCGTGCCGGTTCCATCGATCTGGCGGACTTCGATTGCGTGCTGTTGCGAACCATGCCGCCGGGCTCGCTGGAGCAAATCATATTGCGAATGGACTTGCTTGGTTGCTTGGAAGCAGCGGGGCAAATAATCATCAACCCTCCGCGTGCGATTGAAGCCGCTGTTGATAAGTTTCTGGCCACCGCAAAACTTCAGGCGGCAGGGTTACCGGTTCCTGAAACCGTTGTGTGTCAAACCGTCGACCAGGCGATTGCTGCAATGTATCAGCTCGAAGGCGACGTCGTGGTGAAACCACTATTCGGCGCCGAAGGGCGAGGTCTGACGCGCGTCACCGATCTCGCCGTCGCCGAACGGGTCTTCAAGGCGTTGTTTCAAATTTCGTCGGTGATGTACGTGCAGCGCTTTATTCAGCACGACGGGTGTGATCTGCGCGTGTTCTTAATCGGCGATCGCCCCCTGTTGATGGAACGCCGACATGAGGCCGATTGGCGAACCAACATCGCCCAGGGTGGCCACCCCGTGGCCGTGGACCCCACATCGCCTGAAATGGACTTGCCCGTTGCGATGGCGAGGAATGCCGCTGCTGCTGTAGGTGCACCGTTGGCCGGAGTCGACCTGCTGCGGGCCCCCGATGGGTCGTGGCTGGTCCTGGAGGTAAATGCGGTACCAGGCTGGAAAGCGCTCAGCGAGGCACTGAAAATTGACGTGGCTCGTAGCGTGTTGGATTTTATTTCCGATCGAGTCACGGCCGGAACCGTTAACCCATGACGAGGCAAGCCGTTACGAAACTCTTGCACCAACATCAACCGCAGCCAATCTCGTATGCTTTAAGGAACTCGTGAAACCGCAAGCAGTAGTTGCTGGCATTGCTTGCCACACAACATGCTGTGGTTAAGGGGCTTCTCGCCCCAAAATCGTCGAATTGCTTGTGGTTGTCTCTTCGCGTTTGTACTTTCGCGTCTACCCTGTTGCGACGTGCAACGGGAAGCCAAGTGCCGCAGGTTCGAGGCACGTTAGTTTCAAGGAATGAACTCCGGCAATGAGCCCAGGACGGGCCACGCTGATAGCACACTTTTCTAACGGCACGTCAAGGAAGACGTCGCGGTTGGTCCCATACGACCGGTTGTCGACTCTCCGAAACTTCTGTTGGATCCGTTGCCTAAGCTGCTCCTTCCAGACCTTTGCTAGAGACGCTTCGAACGAAGGCAATCAATCAGAAGGGCACAGACGTTGTCCGCGGAAGGAGTCGCAGATGGTCGCCAAGAAATCGAACAAACCAATGATTGGGGTCAACGCCGATTTTCGTTCCACCAAGAATGATTCTCCGGCGTTTTGTTATCTTGCCGCCGGCTATATCGATGCCATTATTGCTGCCGGTGGAATCCCCGTTATTCTGCCGCCCGTGTCCAACGAAGAGGACATGAACCGGATTCTAGATACGCTGGACGGTGTGGTGTTGATCGGCGGGGCCGACCTCGATCCACGACGCGACGGGTTCATGCTTCATCCTTCGGTCCGTCCCATGGATTCGCGTCGCGAAGACGCCGACCGCTTGCTCGTACAATTGATTATCGAACGACGGATGCCGGTATTCGGGATCGGTACCGGAATGCAATTGCTCAACGTCGCTCAAGGTGGCAACCTGCACCTGCACGTGCCCGAGGACATGCCCAAAGCACTACCGCACAAAGATACGCTCGATTCGGCTCATCGTCACGCACTGGAAGTTGTCGCCGGCACGCTGATGGAACAGATCTACGGCGAGGGCGATATCCGTGTGAACAGCATGCATCACATGGCAATCGATGAAATTGCACCGTGCTTCAAGGTCTCGGCCTACTGCCCTGACGGAGTGATCGAAGCCTTCGAGAGCATCGACAGCGAATGGGTCGCCATCGGGACCCAGTTCCACCCAGAGGCCGATTCCGCGTCGGCACTCGACCTGAGAATATTCGAGGAGTTTATCGTAGCGATCGTCAAAGAGCCGCAAATCTTGCGTATGGCGGCCTAAGCGATCGTGAATCGGGACGCTTCGGCAACGACCACGCTACGTCTGCCCCCCTCCAGCGTCGCACCCAAGCGACGCTGGACGGCGGGGCTGACCACTTCGATCGACGGAGTTATCCGTGGAGCGATGGTCGAAGCTACAGGCACCGGGCTCACGGCTCGGCCGACGTCGTCGCCACCAGCGAAGTCCAGCTTTCCACTACGGTCGCTCAGAATCTTCGCGAGCTTTGCCACGCGGAACGAGGTTCGCTCTTCAGCCTGGCCGCATTCCCGGCCCAACTTGTCCCCACCCAGTGCGAGGTGATCGACGCACTTGTGGCCGAGGCTCACATTCCTCGGGAAGATGTGATTGCGGTCGGG
This sequence comes from Pirellulales bacterium, assembly GCA_965227275.1. Taxonomy (GTDB): domain Bacteria; phylum Planctomycetota; class Planctomycetia; order Pirellulales; family JAEUIK01; genus CAZNXE01. The sequence continues at coordinate 6,297,392 of CBDDFU010000001.1, forward strand.
GTCGATGATCCGGGCATCTGGGATGTCGACGGTGATCATCGCTGCTACCTGGGACTCTGCGATGCGGCTCGGCTTGCCGAGGCATCGGGCCTGAACGTCATTGATGCATTCGCCGCGCGCGATGTGGGCTCTGGCGGGCTCGGCGGCAGGCTCACTCCCGCAACCGAGTGGCTGTTGCTGGCCGATCAACGCAAGCCGGTCATTATCCTGCACATCGACGACGATATGCACGCAACGCTGATCCCCCCGAAAATATCAGGCGGCGATCTTTCTACAGGCTTGGCCTCGTTCGAAATCGGGCCAGGAATGCGCCTGTTGGACAAGATTGACGCCCAAATCCGTAGTATCTGTGGAGATCAGACCACTCGAAGCGCTTTCGTGGCGGGGGAGAATGGCAACTCCGGGTTACTCGCCACATGGTTGCGGAACGATCTGCTTGCTGGCTCCCAACCACGTTGGCAACCGCGAGGCTTGAGCGTGAAATCGTTCTTAACGGAATCCGCCACGCTTCTTCAGGCAGAAAGCAATTCTGGGCCTGACGTCTTGAGGACGACATATCAATTCATTGCGGCAGCGACAGTCCGTACGATTGGCGAACGCGTGCCGAAAGATTGCACGCTAGGCAAGGTGATCCTCGCGGGGCGAGGCCAGGACGATTCGCCACTGGTGCAGGAGCTACAAGTTCGCCTACCCGATGTTCCATATACAACCACCGTAGAACTGGGACTACTTGGTGCGGACCTCGATGCGGCTTGCACCGCCCTGCTGGCCTTGTTGCACATCGATCAGGTGCCCGCGACGCAAACCTCGACGACGAGAATCTCGATCCCACGGGTATTGGGGCGTCTGACCCCCGGCGCCGCTCAAAACTGGCATCGCCTTCTAAATCAGGCTTCCGAGGCGAAACCTCAAGTCATGTCGCTGCGGGCCGCTCTTTAGGCGGAACGGCTATTCGTCCTCCAGATCGCATGGCTCAAACCGAGACGGTCGTTCCTAACACTTTCAGGAAGGCACTGATCCAAGCTGGATGAGCTGGCCACGCGGGTGCGGTCACCAGATTGCCATCGACGTGGGCGTTGTCCATATCGGGTGAAGGATCGATCCAACGGCCGCCGGTCGAAGCCACATCGGGGCCCACGGATGGATAGGCCGTGCACTCTTTGTCGGCCAAAACCCCGGCGGAAGCCAGGAGTTGGGGCCCATGGCAGATGGCCGCGATCGGTTTATCCTCGGCCGCGAAGTGCTCGACGATTTCGATCACGCTGGTCTTCAATCTCAAATACTCAGGAGCACGGCCGCCTGGAATCACCAGTGCGTCGTAGTCACTGACGTTGATCTCGTCGAAGGTCGCATTGAGTTGGAAGTTGTGGCCGCGTTTCTCACTGTAGGTTTGTTCACCCTCGAAATCGTGAATCGCCGTGACGACCGATTCGCCTGCCGATTTATCGGGGCTCACGGCATGGACTTCGTGGCCAACCATCAACAGCATCTGGAAGGGAACCATCACTTCGTAGTCTTCCACATAGTCGCCAACCAGCATCAGAATTTTCTTCTTGGCCATCGAGATTTGGATCCTTCGGTTAAGTGCATCGCGAGCGTTTTCAACAGTTTAGCGTCCCGACATCAACATTTCGCCGGGTCATCTGCACTGCGATTAGTTTTCCGTAGTTCGCACCGGAGATTTAGCTAACTTCAGCGGCAAGGACGTGCACACCCCATCATCATGTCCTGCGGAAACACCAATCCAAATCGCGGATTGAGTAACGCAATGGCTCACTCAGATTTCGCCACACTAGTCGTCGATGGAATCTTGCTTCTGACATTTTGGGGGAAATGGTTAAGTTTTGCGCGTTGAAATGCGGAATATAGGTTAGGGATACCGGCGTTCAAAGTGCCGTGCGTAGGAGAAGACGTGCGCACCAGTGCTGATTGAAAGTTTGCGGTACTCCCTCGGCAATCACTGGCTACAACGACTTACACCACATTGGATCGACGATGCCCCAGGCAACGACACCCAATTTTGTGCTCTTCACGCAAGTCGACCGCGAGCGGAACACCGGTCATTGGCGGTTCTCGCTGCAATCGAAAGATGGCGGGACGCGATTCGAGGCCTCCGATCGCGAACCCGATGCCCGGGGTGAGCGTCTCGAGCTGCTGACGATTGTGCGGGGCTTGGAAGCCCTGGACCAGCCATCGCGAGTAATGGTTTGCTCTGCCGGCACTTACGTCCAGCGTGGCGTACGATACGGCCTGGAAGAATGGCAAGCCAGCGGCTGGATGTGGGAACGATACGGCGAATGGGTGCCCATCAAAAATGCCGACCTGTGGCAGCGTCTGGATCGCGCGATGCAATTTCATCGCGTCGAATTCCGCCGATACCGCATCGATCGGCCACAGAACATCTCGAGGCCTGTTGTCAAACGACGTATTGAGGGACATCAAACGGCGGATACCCCAGGCTGGAACCACCGCCCCAAACTCTCGAATTATGGAGATCTATGCCCCACGTACCGCTCTTCCGACGGGCGTAGCGGCATGGCCTCCCATGAGACAATTTCTGTAGCCGACCCGAGGTCCGACGAATCGAAAGACTCGCGAAGCTGGTTATCTGCCCTGGGAAGAGCCTTGGCAAAAAGTCGCTAGGGTGCGAATATTCGGCCGGCAAGGGAAACCGTCATCCGACACCAGTAAGGATGCCGAAAAACAGCAGACTCTAGACGTCGTAGCAGTTTCGGCGCAAGAATAGGTCCCGATAGCAATTAGTTTGTTCAGGAACGAATACAAGGAGGTCCCGGTGCGCACAAGCGTTCCGCTGGCAACCATACAGCGACTGGTCGAAGGCCACCACGAAGATCCGTTCGAAGTACTTGGTCCTCACGAGGTTACCGAAAGTGGTCGCCGTGCCGTGGCGATCCGAGGGTTCTTTCCGCACTCGAACCAGGCATGGGTGGTTGATGCCGGCCATGGCGGTCCGCGACGCCCTATGCGGAGAATCCACCCGGCTGGACTGTACGAGGCCATCTGCCCGATCGTCGACGATCGCCCGACAACTGGATACCAACTCCAAGTAACTGACGAATCCGGTTCTGAATACACCATGCACGACCCGTACGCGTTTCCAAGATTACTCTCCGATTATGATCTGCACCTGCTGGCCGAAGGTTGTCACTGGCATAGCTACAATCGCTTGGGCGCCCAACTGCGAACCATCGATGGAGTGCAGGGAGTGAACTTTGCCGTCTGGGGACCCAACGCCAATGGAATTAGCGTGGTCGGCGACTTCAACGGCTGGGATGGCCGACGACACCCGATGCGGAAACATATCCCCAGCGGATTCTGGGAATTGTTCATCCCCGGGCTGGACGAAGGCACGATCTACAAATACGAGGTCCGGCACGGCGGTACGAAGACCGAGAAGGCCGACCCATATGGATTCTCCGCCGAGCTTCCACCGCGAACCGCTTCCAGAGTTGCCCGTCTCGATAACTTCGAATGGACGGATAGCGAATGGGTAAGCCAACGCGAAGAGCGGCAAGCTCTGGACCGCCCCCTGTCGTTTTACGAAGTGCACTTAGGTAGCTGGCAACGAGGCGGAAATGACGGCTCGAAGTGGTTGGGTTATCGTGAGTTGGCCCACCAGTTGGTCGAATACTGCCTGGAGATGGGGTATACACATCTCGAACTGATGCCGATCAACGAGCATCCCTTCAGCGGTAGCTGGGGCTATCAACCGGTCGGTTATTTCGCCCCCACCAGTCGTCATGGCACTCCCGAAGACTTCATGTACTTCGTCGATCACTGCCACAAGCATGGAATCGGAGTGCTCATCGATTGGGTGCCCGGTCACTTCCCTCGCGACGACCATGGTCTGCGGCAGTTCGACGGGACGAGTCTCTACGAACACGCCGATCCTCGACAGGGCGAACATCGCGATTGGGGAACGCTGATCTTCAATTACGGACGAAACGAAGTCCGCAACTTCCTCATCTCCAATGCCTTGTTCTGGCTCGACAAGTATCACATCGACGGGCTGCGCGTCGATGCCGTAGCGTCGATGCTGTATCTCGATTACAGCCGAGAAGAGGGAGATTGGGTTCCCAACAAGTACGGCGGCCGCGAAAACCTCGAAGCCGTGGATTTCATCAAGAAATTCAACGAGGAAGTGCACCTGCAATACCCAGGGGCACTGACGGTGGCCGAAGAGTCGACCTCCTGGACGGGCGTTTCACGCCCCACCTATGTCGGAGGGTTGGGCTTCAGCCTGAAGTGGAACATGGGCTGGATGAACGATTCGCTCCGCTACATGAAGCACGAGCCGATCCATCGCCAGTACCATCACGACGAGCTGACCTTCAGTTTGATCTATGCCTTTACCGAAAACTTCGTGCTGGCCCTTTCTCACGACGAAGTGGTACATGGCAAGGGGTCGTTGCTGGACCAAGTCCCCGGCGATCTTTGGCAGAAGTTTGCCAATCTGCGGTTGCTGTACGGTTATATGTGGACGCATCCCGGCAAGAAACTCCTGTTCATGGGCGATGACTTCGGTCAGTGGAACGAATGGAATCACGACGCCAACCTGCAATGGGACCTGCTGCAGTGGGAATCGCACCAGGGATTGAAGAAGATGGTGGCCGACCTCAACAGCCTGTATAAACGCGAGCCCGCGTTGCACGAGATTGACTTCGAAAGCCACGGGTTCGAATGGGTCGACTGCCACGACCATCAGGACAGCGTGTTGAGCTACATCCGCAAGGCGGAAGACCCCAAGGATTTCCTAGTGGTCTGCTGCAATTTCACGCCAGTACCGCGAACCGAATACCGCGTGGGTGTGCCACAGATGGGTTGGTACGAGGAGATCTTCAACAGCGACTCAACCTACTATGGAGGAAGCAACCTCGGCAACGGCATGGGCCTGGTAGCCGAGAGCATCCCATGGCACGATCGCGCCCAGTCGCTCGAAATCACCCTGCCGCCGCTGGCCACCGTGGTGTTGAAACCCAAGGTGTAGCGATCGCTCGGCAGAAGCCGCGAGATCACTCGTCTTCGATTTCCACGGAAACTGCGTGCAGCACCTCTTTCGTGGTGTCGTTCTGAACGAACGCCACCAGCGAAAGGTTCGTCAGGTCGATCGGCGGTAGAGCCTTGGGAAAATCTCTCGTCTGAGCGTACTCTTCCAGGTATTCCTCCTGCTTGGAACGTAGTTCGTCCAGGTCGATGGTTAGCTCCATCTGTGCCTGACCGGCCACAAGTTCTTTGCCTTCCACGCCCCCGGGCATGGCACGCACGACGTGGTGGTGGAAACGCAGGTTGTTTCCCCCGACATAGCGGATGCTTTCTTCGGTGAGTGCGAGTCGAAGCCGTAGCTGTGGCTCATTATCTTTATCTTTCTCGACATTCTCCGATTCGCTATCGTCCCCGTCACCCTCTTCGGAATCGGCCTCTTCGGAGTCATCCGAATTCTCTGGTTCGTCGGCCTCGGCGGCAACGTTCACCATCAGGCGGTTTCCAGAGCGGGTGACCTGAAGATCGATCTCGGCCTGAGCTTCGCCGGCAATCCGTTCGTTGATGATCGAACGGAACATGGCGTACTTGCCTTCGGCACCGCTCATCGAACCTCCTCCGCCGGCAAAGTCTTCGCCATTGAAGTAAGTCGATGGTGTTCCGCGTACGCCGTAATAGGCTTGGCGGGCATTGGAATCTTCCGACGTCAGCGGGTCGGGACCAGGGATGTGCAAGTGATACTGCAAAGCGACCACTTCACTCGGTTCATAACTTTCCAAAACCGCATCGAAGGCGACATCGGCGGCGACACATGGTGGGCACTGAGCACCCGTGAAGAGTTCCAAAAGCACCACGCGGTCCTCTTCCGTTGAACCACGACCGGCAAAGGGTGCCGGCTCGAAGGGTGGTACCGCGGCCAGATATTCCTCGTCCAGCTTGGCCTCGAGTTCTTCCGAGCGACGCGATGCCGAAGCAGCGAGTTCACGATCCCCAGCAAGTTCGGCAGCGCGGGCCAACAAGGCGACAATGGCCGCCTGTTGATCGGTGGGGGTTTCTGGCGTGATCGATGCGTCTGCCACTTTCGCAAGCTGCAGCGACAAATCGGCGTAAGCCTTCTGACCATCCAGTGCTCTCAGGGCTTTGGATCGGCACTGGGTGAGCCACCGCTCGCCGAAGCGTTCGGCATCTTTCAGCCAGGTTTCGACGTACTCAGACACCTGCTCGGCAGTGAACTCCGCATCGGAAGCCAAACGGAGCAACTCGGTATAGATCAAATGCAGGCTCGGGCCCGAAAATTCATCGAGCAGTCTTTGTAGTGCTTCGACCTTCGCCGGGGTGTGTTCTTCGCGACGTGCCTTGGCAAGTTCGACGGTCAACGCGCTGCGACTAAGCTGGGCAACTTTTTCCTCGTCGGTCTTCTCGAGGCTCGCGGGATAATCCGTATCGCGGAAGCGGTAGATGCCCAGCACCTTTCCTGCGTCCTCTCCCTCGGTCACCATTCGCCCTTCGAAGGTATTCTTCATGGCAGGGGACTCGACCGTGAACGCGAGTTGCCCATCCTCCCATTGAATGTCTTTGATCTCGGGAGACGAGCCAATAAATTGCTGCGCGTCCACCACTTTGATCAACAAGTTGGAGTCTTCTGGCTTGATATCCAGCAGCAGGAATTCATCTTCGCCAAATACCAGTAGCGTCACCTTGTATCGACCATCAAGGGAATCCTCGGCCCACGCGGCGGCTGACTGAATTTGGGCGTAGAGTGCAAACACCAACAGAATCATCACGGAACTAGTGAATTGGCGCATCGAGAAAGTTCCTTTTCAATTTCTTGTTAGCTTCTGCTGTGGTCAGCGACGAAGCCACGAACCTCCGACTGGAATCCCGTGACGAATCGAGAAGCGAAGAAAAACATCCAAGCCTCCGCTCAATTCGTTGTAGCGGTTGCGCGGCGCAAAAGCGAACACTTTCGCTGGGGTTTCCGCGAAACACAAAAAGAAGCGTGTCTCACGGCTGTCCTTACGAATGGCCGAATAGTTCGACGAACCGACACAACGGCTCGCCGTCGTTCGGCCTCTCACGACCCGTTACCGCTGAGTGTCGCGTGGTTCGCGGGCCCATTCGATGTCGGCACTGGCAAGAAGGTCGTCGAACCACCGCAGTTGGGTATCTCGACGGTCGATTTGTCCGGCGTTCTGATACAGCGAGTACGGCGCCGAAAGGAACTGTTGCCTCAGCAAGAACTCACTAGGAGAAAACTCGCCTACTCGAACCACATAGGCAGCAGTCTCGGGTTCGTTGAAGAACACGCCAACCGACTGAGGGTCGAGCGAAAATACACCACGCATGAAATTGTTGCCGGCATCCTGCACCCCGGGAATCTCGGAAAGACGAAGCTGATTGCCCCCGAAGTTCATGGGAACATCGCCGGCAGTTAGCCACGAAAACGACCCGGTGTCGATCACCTTGACTTCCGGCTTATCCGCGAATGCCTGCGTTAGCGACATGAATTGAGGTTCGCGAGCAATATCGGCCAACGCTTCCGCATGTTGCTGGGCTAGTGTTCGAGCTTCGCGCTGTTTCCAACTCAGCAATACTTCCTCGCGGACGTCATCCAAGGTGGGAATCTTGGCTTCGCGTTTCTCGGTGATCCAGTACAGATACTTGTTCCCGTCGGAATCCTGGGCCAACGTTGGCGAAAAGTCTGGGCCATTTCCGTAGGACTGATCGATGGTCGAACCGATGGCCTGGCCCGAGGAGTTCACCACCGTACTTCGGCCCAAATCCCAATCGTTTACCAACTGTTGGGCGGAAACGATGCCGGTCGCGTGCGCCGAGATGCCTTCAATCCCTTCGGCAAGTGCCTCGAAATCGAGTCGCTCAGGCTCCTTCACCTCGAGATTCTCGTCGACGGCGAGTTCCCAATCCAATCGCCGGGTGGCGTAGGCTTGCATTTGCTGACGCAAGGGAACAAGCACTTCATTAATTTTCTCCGAAGCCTGTTCGCGGGCCAGCGCGGTGCGGATACTCTCCTCGACGCGCCACAAGGGATCGTACTCCGGATTTGGTCCCTCTGAAATCACTCGCGGCAGCAGGTAGTCGACGGACAGATCACGCAACGAGAGCGACGGTACAAACGGTTTCTCGGCCTCGGCGTCTGTGGATTCCTCTTCCCCGGTGGGTGTGGATTCGGGAGTGGCTTCTTCTCCATCAGCCGCGGGCGTTTCTGCATCCGCGTCGTTGGATGCAGTTTCCTCCGTCGTTGCCGCTTCATCGGTAGCAGCAGCATCTTCGTCCTGCAGGAAGAGGGCTCCGGCTAATGCCGTGCTGAGCAGCCCGCGCACGCCGCCGGATGCTCGAATGGCCGAGGCCTGATCCTCTTCGGTGGCCGACGGTTCAGAAGACTCTTCCGTCTGGGGTTCCGAGCTTTCAGCCTTGGGTTCTGTGGCCGGTTCCTCGGTGCTGGGCTCGGCTTCCTCTTCCGGGGTTGCTTCTTCGGCGGGCATTTCTTCTTCGCCTTCGGGCGACTCCTCGGTCGAGGTTTCCTCTTCCGTCGCTTCTACCTCAACCTCGGGCTCCTCATCCGTGTCGTTCGTAATCGGATCGGGTGCCAAGCCCTGGTAGGGGTAATTCGCCTTGTTTTCTTCGTAATACGCAGCAACTTCCTCGTCGGAGATTGCTTCCTCGTCGTAGAAGAACTCGAAGTCGGCCTGGAAGTATTCGAACGACCGCCGCTCCGGCAAGCGGAATCCCGGCTCGGGAGAACCCGGCTGTGGATAGTCTTCCTTGTACTCGTTGAAGAATGCCAGCAGCTCCTTCTCGCTGGGGTCCGGCACCTGATCGAGAAACTCGTCGATACTTACCGCCACGACTTCCGCCGTGGTCGACTGCCGGGTACGAAGAAAATAATTCCACCGTTCGGCAGGCGAGGTGACGGATTCCGTTCCAGAGTTCACCAAGAACAACAAGTCATTGGCCATCAACTCTTGACGAATGATGTCGAAGAGTTGCTGCTGCGAAATGCGGATTGAGATGCTCTTCAGAATCCCGGCGATCGCATCGGACGGTACAAGATCTTGCGTGAAGTTGGCGATTAGTTGATTGATACGTTCGTCACTGACATGCATCCCCAGTTCCGCGGCCCGACTGGCAGCGATCATCCCGCGAACCACAGAGGTTTCGTTCGCCGGCAACAGTAATCCCTCGCGTAGCAGTTCGTTCTGCTTGAATTGCGCGACGCGGTTGAAACTCTCCGGGGGGATCTGCCCCGTGCCTGCGAAAGCCTCGAGCGTGAGTTGTAACAACTGTTGGAAGAACGTGTTAGAAATTTTCCGTTGCTGCAACAGCGAGGACATTTGCCTTTCGTCGATGGAACCAAACTTGGTCGTCACGACCACGCCGGTCCCACGGCTGTCATCCTCCATGATGCGGCTCAAGATGGGCAAAAAGATGAAGGCACCCATCGCGCCAACGCCCGCAATCGCCAGAAAGAGCTTCTGTCTTTTGCGAAAAATTGAAAAAGGGTTGGCCATTCCTGGACTCCGCTGAAGTGTCGAAAGTGTCTTTCCTAAAAAGGAAAACACTTGACAGATTGGCGTGTAGAAGACTAATCAGTGACCGGAGAAACGATTCTTCGGATGGGCGTGATTGTATGGCTGATCGACGTAAATGCAATCCCAAAAAGGAGTGTGGCCAATCCGGTCCGCCAGAATTGGGGTAGCAAAACGATTTCTGGTCCTGGTGCTCCAAGGGGCCCCAACGCTTTCACGACCACTTTTCGACACAATTGCGGATGGGTACGAATACAGGGGTGAGTGGGTCGCCCAACTCGAAGTTCAATCCGGCGCATCAACCCGACTGATACAAGGTGCAGCGAATTATTCCGGGCGATAGCACCTCGACGAGCGAAACAATCTATCTATGGCCAAAAAAAAAGCAAAACCGGGCGGAAAGCCCCTGGTGATTGTTGAATCGCCGGCCAAAGCCCGCACGATTGGTCGGTTCCTTGGGAAAGACTATGTCATCGAGGCCAGCATTGGCCATGTCCGCGACCTGCCCCAAGGCGCGAAACAGATTCCGGAGAAGTACAAAGGTGAAGATTGGGCCTACCTTGGCGTGAACGTCAACGAGTCGTTCGAGCCGGTCTACATCATTCCCCCGGGCAAATCTCAACAGGTCCGCAAGCTCAAAGACCTGCTCAAGGGTGCTTCGGAACTGTACCTGGCGACGGACGAAGACCGCGAAGGGGAAGCCATTAGCTGGCATCTTCGTGAACTTCTCAACCCTAAAGTGCCGGTTAAGCGGCTCGTATTTCACGAGATTACCAGCGAAGCGATTCATGAAGCGTTGGAGAATCCCCGCGAGATCGACGATTCACTCGTGCGGGCTCAAGAAACGCGCCGGATTGTGGACCGTCTGTACGGTTACGAAGTCTCGCCATTGCTGTGGCGCAAGGTTCGCCCGCGGCTTTCTGCCGGTCGGGTGCAAAGCGTGGCCGTGCGGTTGATTGTCGAGCGAGAACGGAAACGCATGGCGTTCCGTTCGGCCACGTACTGGGACCTGTTGGCGACGTTCACGACCGAGAAGAACGAAACCTTCGAAGCTACGCTGACCACGGTCGATGGCAAGCGTATCCCCAGTGCCCGAGATTTCGATCCGGATACCGGGAAGCTGAAAGACACCTCGAACCTTCTGTTGGACGAAAAGTCTGCAAGCGAGTTGATCGAACGGCTGAACAAAGCCGACTTCAGCGTGAAGACACTCGAGGACAAACCGTATACCTCGAAGCCCTATCCCCCATTCACCACGAGCACCTTGCAACAAGAAGCGAACCGAAAGTTTCGCTTTACGGCCCGCCGCACGATGCAGGCGGCCCAAAGCTTGTACGAGAACGGTCACATCACCTACATGCGTACCGATTCGACAAACTTGTCGAAAGAGGCCATCCAGGCGGCACGTGACCTGGTCCTCGCCGAGTACGGCCAGGAATACCTTCCCGAGGATGCGCGGACTTACCAAACCAAAGTCAAAAACGCCCAAGAAGCTCACGAAGCCATTCGACCTGCGGGCCATCCGTTCGAACCGCCCGAAACCTTGAAAGGCAGCTTGAACGACGATCAGTTCAAGATCTTCGATCTAATCTGGAAGCGAACCGTCGCCAGCCAGATGGTGGATGCCCGCGGTCGCAGAATCTCGATCGAAATTGATGGAGACGAGGCCGTGTTCCAGGTCGGTGGTAAGACCATCGACTTCGCAGGTTATCTGCGGGCATACGTCGAGGGATCCGATGATCCGCAAGCCGAATTGGCCGATCGTGAAACCGTGCTGCCAGCGGTCGAAGTCGGTCAGCCACTGGGATGCGAGCAACTCGAACCCAAGAGTCACACCACGCAACCTCCTGGTCGCTATACGGAAGCCACGTTGACGCGGACGCTCGAAGAGTTGGGTATCGGTCGCCCCAGCACGTACGCTTCGATCATCGATACGATTCTGGCCCGCGAGTATGTCTTCAAGCGTGGCAATGCCCTGGTCCCAACGTGGACAGCGATGGCAGTCGCGCGGCTGCTGGAAGGTCATCTGCCCGATTTGATCAACTATCAATTCACCGCGCAAATGGAAGACGACCTGGACGCCATCAGTCGAGGCGAATCGGGACACATCGACTATCTGAATAAGTTCTATTTCGGCAATGACGAGAAGGGCCTCAAGTCGCAGCTCTCCGACAAAGTCGAAGAAATTGACGCCCGCGAGGTGAGCCAGATTCTGATCGGCGAACCGGGCGAAGACGCTGAACATAAAGAGCCGATCTTCGTCCGCGTCGGACGCTATGGTCCGTTCATCCAGCAAGGCGAACGCCGTGCGAGCCTACAGGACGGAACCGCTCCCGATGAGGTTACTGTCGAAGCCGCACTTGAGTTGCTCGAAAAAGCCAGTGTCGCCGACGAGCCCCTGGGCACCTGCCCGGAGACCGGCAAGCCAGTTTACCTGAAAGTGGGACGCTTCGGGCCTTACGTCCAACGTGGCGACAAGGACGATGACGAAAAGCCAAAGAATGCGTCGCTGCTCAAGGGCATGGAGCAATCCGATGTTTCGCTCGACGTCGCTCTGAAACTACTCAGCCTGCCCCGTGAGTTGGGCACCGACCCCAAGACCACGGAAGTGGTACGAGCCTACAACGGACGCTTCGGCCCGTACATCAAGGCCGGAGACGAAACACGCTCCCTGCCGGCCGATGTTTCGCCGTTGGATGTGACGCTTGAACAAGCGCTGGAGTTGCTGGCGCAACCAAAGAAGACCCGCAAGTTTGGCGAGCCAAAGTCGATCCGCGACTTGGAAGAATCCCCGGTCACGGGCGAAAAAGTTCGCATTCTGGAAGGTCGCTACGGCCCTTACGTGAGCGATGGAACGACAAACGCATCGGTGCCGAAAGATCAGTCGCTGGACGAACTCGACATGAAGATGGCCCTTGAATTGCTGGCCGCCAGAGCCGCCAAAGGACCACCGAAAAAGAAGAAGAAAGCCGCCAAGAAAAAAGCTGCCAAGAAGGCAACCAAGAAAACGACGAAGAAGGCGGCCAAGAAGAAAACCGCCAAGAAGAAGGCCACCGCCAAGGCGGCGAAAAAGAAGTCTTAGGCGACAGCGTCCAATGTTGCTGGCTGCCTGACCTGCCCATGCTCAGTTCTCAGCCACGGCAATGGCGTAGGCCGTTGCGTGACTTCGACAGTGTGCGATACTGAGCATCACGCGGTCGATGCCCAACTGCTTGGCAACATTTCGAGCCTCCCCGTGCAATTCGATCGTAGGGGCCCCCTTTCCTTCGCTAATCACTTCCACATCCCGCCAGCGAATCCCCCGCCGCCAACCTGTCCCCAGTGCTTTCAACGCGGCTTCTTTGGCGGCCCATCTTCCGGCAAAGTGCTGCGTGGCATGCTTCCGGCTTTGACAGAATTTGGTTTCCTGAGGAGTGAACACGCGGTTAATGAACAACTCAGCATGCCGCTCGATCATCTGCGCGATTCGCAAACACTCGGTGATGTCGGTTCCGATTCCGATAATGCGTTGCATGTGAATGGCGTCTTTCGGCTGTAATCATCTCGGCGGCGGGCGACTTGCTAGATGGCCGAGCGTTTAAGACCGCAGGCCTTTTGGGCTCGGGCAAGCACTTCGCCGGCCTTGCGTCGGGCACGCAAGGCACCGTCGGCCAAAATCTCTTCCACCTTTTCAGGATGAGCGGCCAACTCTTCTCGACGAGCACGGGGCTCTTCGAAGTATCGCTCGGCGGCTTCATACAGAGCCTTTTTCACTTCGCCGTACCCGAACCCACCGCGACGGTACAGGGCAGCCATTTCATCACGCTCTGCTTCGGTGGCCACCAGGCAATACAGTTGGTAAAGGTGGTCCTCCTCTGGCACTTTCGGCGCTTCCATGGGCCGCGAATCGGTCGTAATTCGCATGATTTTCTTCTTCAGTGGCTTCAATTCTTCGAACAACTCCAAGGTGTTGTTGTAACTCTTCGACATCTTCTCGCCGTCGGTCCCCGGCACCTTGGCTGCGGAGGCAATAATTTTGGCCTCCGGCATGATGAAGGTCTCGCCGAAGTGATGGTTGAAGCTGGCTGCCAGGTCGCGGCACACTTCGATGTGCTGCTGCTGATCGTCGCCCACCGGAACCCAATTGGCGTCGTAGGCCAAAATGTCGGCAGCCATTAGCACGGGATACGTGAACAAACCCGCATCGGCCCTGATTCCTTTCTCTTTTTTGTCTTTGTAGGCATGGCACCGTTCAAGCAATCCCATGGGGGTGCCCGTCATCAACAGCCAACACAGTTCGGAAACCTCAGGGACATCCGATTGCATGAACACGGTCGCCTGCTCGGGATCCAAGCCGAGGGCTAACAGATCGAGGGCCGCGTCCATACTCAATTCCTGCAAGCGATGCGGGTCGCGAACGGTCGTCAGGGCGTGCAGATTCGCAATGAAATAGTAGGACTCGTCGGCCGTCTGCAGATCGATGTATTGTTGGATCGCTCCAAAATAATTGCCCCAGTGAAATCGACCTGTCGGCTGTATCCCGGAGAGAACTCGCATCGCAATCGCTTCCTCTTATCGTTCGAAATCCAACATCGCCGGAAAATCGATCTTCAACCAAAAAGATTTTCGTGACACCTGCAGGTTCGCTACCTTCATCCGGCGACCATCGGGAATGCAGAGCAAGCCCGCAACCTTAGACCGGTTGCTAGCGATGCACGCTGCCCACCAGTTCGTCGATGCGTTCCGCGCCCGCCTCTTCCAGGGCGGCAGGCAAGGCGTCGAGGATCTGCATGCTGCAACCAGGATTATAGAAATTCACCGTACCCAGTTGCACAGCAGAAGCCCCGGCCACCATGAACTCCATAACATCGTCGATTGTGGCGATTCCCCCGATGCCCACCAAGGGTACATCCACTGCCTGAGCCACCTGATAAACGGCCCGCAGCGCAATGGGTTTGATGGCCGGCCCGCTCAATCCACCGAGCCCGTTGCCTAGCAGTGGGCGTCGGCGTCGCCAGTCGATGGCCACGCCAAGACACGTGTTGATCAGCGAGATGGCATCGGCTCCACCTTCCGCGGCCGCCTGGGCAATCGATACAACGCTGGTCACGTTGGGGGTCAGCTTCGCGAGAATGGGATGCCCACACGCCGCCCGGGTGCCGGCGACCACGCGACTGCACATCTCGGGGTCGGTCCCAAAGTCGACGCCTCCGCTGACGTTGGGGCAGGAAATGTTCAACTCGATCGCTGCCACGCCAGGCACTGGGTCGAGTTGCTCGGCAAGCCGTACGAAGTCGTCGTAGTCGTGCCCGGCCACGCTGACCACAATGGCGGTCTCGAGCTGCGCGAGATACGGCATGTGCTTGGTGATGAACGCGTCGATCCCGTCGTTGTCCAGCCCGATGGAGTTCAACATCCCACCGGTGGTCTCGATGGTTCGCCACGGAGCGTTACCGATGCGAGGCTCTCGGGTGATGGTCTTGGGAAGAATGCCCCCCAGTCGCGAGCAATCGACAAACCCTGCCATCTCTCGGGCGTACCCGAATGTTCCGGATGCGACGAGGATGGGGTTTTGAAGGCGGAGCCGGCCCAAGTGGACCGGGAACTGAGCGGATGTTTGATTCACGATTGCTGGTGAAATGGTGTTCGCAATAGAAGATCGGCTAATCAAGTAAGTCGATCGATCGACCACGGCAATCTAGCCGTGTATGCACGAGCCAGCAACCGCCAAGAGGCGTAACGTATTGGGTTTGCATCCTTTGAAAACGATCCATTGCAGGTCAACCACTGGTCCGAACCTTCGAAGGCGGACTTGGTCTCTTGCACGAGAGCTAACCAACGCCGCACGATTCATCGCAACTAGATGACCCCACCGTGCGTTCGATAAGGCGACATGTGGTCGGGCTGGTCGAGAAACCAAAGCCGCTCCCATTCGTCCAAGAACAGGCGGAAGTCTTCGGACGTGAATATAAGTTCACTGGTCCGACGGGTTGGGTCGCCCGAGTAGGCCGGAATGATGCAACCGACCGAAGTAGCAAGGCAGATTGCAATCAGCAGGGCAAACAGCAAACCACGCATTCCACAAATCCTCCGTGTTGTGGAGCTTGCAACGCGAATCGACGTTCACATCGCAAGTCCTCAGCGCCAAGTACATCCGTGACCTGACGTAAGTTCCTTGTTGATAACTTGATGAGTCGGATTAGCGCCGAACTCAGTGGCCTCGAGCACAAGTCTTCGACTTGAACACGAGGACACCTGTCGTTGTTTTGCTAGCTCGAAGTCAAGAAAGGACAGGCTTCGAGTTCTGATCGCTACCACTCAGTAAGTTCTGAGCTCGCGCATTCGTCTTGTTGATGAGTCGTAAGACGTTGCAGCGAAACGAGTAGTTTGATTTGAAGAGAAACTTCAACCGGCCTCAGGGGAATCGCTTTCGTACGAATTCTCGTTACTCAGCGATCCGGGCATGGGGCTGGGACCCGGCATGCCGCCTTGGGCGGGGGGTTGGTTCTCGGAGGCTGCTTGGAGCCTCGCGGCTTCGCGTCGTTCGAGTTCGCGAACACGTTCTTCCATTTCCTTACCTGGCTTGAACGTGACGACGAACTTCTCTGGTACAAAGACTTTGTCGCCAGTGCGTGGGTTGCGAGCCTTGCGGGCGGCACGCTTCTTGACTTCAAAGACACCAAAGTTGCGAAGCTCGATGCGACGGTCCTCGACGAGTGTCTCGACGATGGCATCGAAAGTCTTCTGGACAATCTCTTTCGTCTTGAGCTGCGTGAGCCCAATTTCCTCTGAGATTGTCTTGACGATTTCTTTTTTTGTCACGACTCGAGTCTCCTGGAAACCAGGCACTGTTTTTGGCCAGCTACAAGGCCTACCCCAACCATGCTTGACACGCTCCAAGTGTAGATGCCGCAAGAACTAGAGTCAAGATTAAACGCTTCCAGACGGCTCCCAAACGGCGTGCTGGAAGGCGTCATGGCGAGTATGATCGTCGTGACGAATTCGGCGTTAAGTGTAAATTGTCAAAGAGCTTAGAAAATTCGACCCCGGCCAAGACCAGCCGATCGAACTTAACTTGTTTTGCTACAACGGCTTGCCGCGATCAGCCCTCACTAGTGGCCTCATGGGCATGCGTCTAAAGAGCCGATCTCAACATAGTCATGGAAGCGTTATCGTCTGCCCAGCCGGCAAACTTAAGCTATTCGAAACAATCCTCATTATTGATTGGATTCCGGCACCTGCGGGGGGAGACAGTCTGCGATGAAACACCCCCTAAGAAGGGCTACCACTAGACATGCATGGTCGAACGCTGGACTTCAATCTTCTCGATCGAGTACAGCTTTCCTTTGCCACTCCCGGGACATACTTCGCAGGTGTCTTTCCAGGCGGATTCCGATTTCAGATTCGAATCCCAGAAAGGCCAGGTACGGCACTGGCGTGGACGGGCCTCGTACACGTTGCAGGTGCGGGCCTGATTGTCGAAGAATACGCAATCTCCGTTGGAATACTCAACTAAGCTCTTACGGATACCCACCTTGCGGACGTAGGACTTCTCAAACTGTTCCACGTCCATCTCCAGAAGCTCGGCCAGGGCCTCAATCTCGGCCTTGTTGACCCAGACAAACCCGGGCGCCCCCGTGCAGCAATCACCACATTGCGTGCATGAAAAGCGAAGGCCTTTCTGATACCAGGGCTGCTCGGAGGAAGTTTTGCTCATGATTCCGATTCGCTTCTAGTTCATCCCCATCGTCGCGCCAGCAATCTCGGCAATGGCAGCCAAGGCGCAATCAATGTCTTCCGTGGTTGTCATTGGGCCGAGGCTCATCCGCAAGGTGCCACCATGCTTGGCGGTACCAAGTGCGGCATGCACACCGGATGCACACTGGATTCCAGCCCGAACCTGCACACCGTATCCGGCATCGAGTGCAGCGGCAACCTCTTGGGGCTCATAGCCCTCTACGTTGAAGCTAACCACCCCCACACGACGTTGCGGTTCTTGGGTGCCGTAGATCGTGATGCCTGCTATCTCTCTCAACCCGGCCAAAAGTCGCGAAGTCAGTGTTTGTTCATGTTCTCTGAGTGCCTCCATCCCGCGTGAAAAGAGATACCCAGTGCCAGCAGCCAATCCGGCGAGCCCCGGCATGTTCAAGTTTCCAGACTCATAGCGGTCGGGCATCATGTCGGGCTGCTGATCAGTCTCGCTAACGCTACCCGTGCCGCCTTGCCGAAAGGGATCAACCTGAGACTCTACGCCCGGGCGGATGTAGAGGATTCCCGTTCCGAGTGGCCCCAATAGTCCCTTGTGCCCCGGAGCAGCAACCAGATCGGCGTTGGCGTCTTCAACGTCAAGCGGAACGTGGCCCAACGACTGGGCGGCGTCAATCAGAAACAAGGCTGGGTGATCGGCCAGCGCGGCGCCCACTTCCGCGACCGGCTGCAAGACGCCGGTTACGTTCGACGCGTGGATCATCGCTACCAGCCGAGTATCATCTCGAACCGCCGCCTGCATCGCGGCCGGGTCGACGTATCCGTCGTCATCGCACGCGATGCGGGTGACTTCGATCTTCCCTCGATCCTCCAGCCACCGTAGCGGTCGCAGCACCGAGTTGTGTTCGATCTGGGTAGTGACCACATGTCCGCCCGCGGTGCCCAACACCCCGTGGATCGCCAGATTCAACGAGTCGGTACCATTGAGCGTGAACACAATGCGTTGCTGATCCTTCACGCCCAGCAGTTTGGCAACGCCTTTTCGGGCAGCCGAGACGATGGCCTCAGACTCGGAGGATTGAGCATAGGCCCCCCGCCCTGCCGCGGCGCCGATCTCGCGTTGATACTGATCAACGGCTTTGTACACCGCGTCGGGCTTCGGCCAGCTCGTAGCCGCGTTATCAAGATAGGTACGAGGGGGTGCCTGTTCCACCATGGAATAAACGAGGCCTTCCTAACTTGCGAGATTGAAGCGCTTGATAGAAATGTAATCGGCCGGCGCCCGATTGCGTACAGGGGATGAACGGGCGTGGATCAGCCGCCAATTTGGTACATGGCGCGATCCGGGCGGACAAAATCGCCGCTGTCCGTGCCGTGCCCGGCCTTTTTGGCACCGACACACGAGCGAATCAGTTCGGCGATGGTCTCGTCACTCGCTCCGTCACGCAGCAGCTTTCGAGCATCCCATTCTTCGGTCGAGAACAGACAGTTCCGTATCTTACCCTCGGCGGTTATCCGCAAACGATCGCACGTCGCGCAGAACGGCTTGGTGACCGAGTCGATGAACCCAACTCGGCCTCGCCCGTCGGTAAAGCGGTATTCGGTTGCTGGCTGGCTGGGGTCGACCACCTTGACGGGTTCGAGAGGTGCAATCGCGGTGGCCAGAATCTCTCGGAGTTCGTCGCCTGAGAGCACTTGTTGCCCATTCCAGTTCCCGTCGGCATCCAGCGGCATGAACTCGATGAACCGAAGTTCCAGGTCCTTGTCACGCGCGAAGCGAGCCAGGCTGACGGCTTCGCTTTCGGTAATTCCGCGAATCGAAACGGCATTCAGCCTCACCGGGGAGAATCCTACCCTGAGTGCCGCATCGATTCCCTCGATCACCCGTCGTACACCTCGTCGGCGTGTGATTTGCTCGAAGGTATCCTCGTCCAACGCGTCGAGGCTGATATTCACGCGCCGAAGCCCAGCCGCTTTCAGAGCCTCGGCCTGCTGGGCAAGCAAGGTGGCATTCGTGGTCAGTGCCACCTCTTCGATGCCTTCGATGGCCGTGAGCATGCTGATTAATCGAGGCAGTTCTTGACGCAACAACGGTTCGCCGCCCGTCAGGCGCACGCTACGAACACCAAGCCGTGCTGCGACGCTGACAAAGCGGGCGTACTCCTCGAAGGTCAATATC
Source organism: Pirellulales bacterium (assembly GCA_965227275.1). GTDB lineage: Bacteria > Planctomycetota > Planctomycetia > Pirellulales > JAEUIK01 > CAZNXE01. The sequence goes on from CBDDFU010000001.1 coordinate 6,316,805, forward strand.
TCGGCACGGGGCAGGAATTGAACATGCTCCGCTGGCATGCAATAGAAGCAACGAATGTTGCAGCGGTCCGTGACGCTCAACCGTAAATCGGTATGGATGCGGCCGAAGCTGTCTACCAGTGGGCCTTGAATACTCACGTCTGCTACAAACCTCCTAGGGCGTCGAGGGCTTGGCCGAATCTTGAGGCGGGGCTCCCTGCTCGCCAGCTTTTCCCGAAGTGCCCGGGTGGACCCATTCGGTCGAACCGTCGTCCCAGTTCTCTTTCTTCCAGATGGGAACCACCTCCTTCAGGGTATCGATCAACCAACGGCCGGCGTCAAAGGCCTGATCGCGATGCGGCGCGCTGACCGCCACGGCGACACTGGCTTCGCCCAACTCCAGGTGCCCCAAGCGATGAACGATCACGCAGGCCGTCAGCGGCCATTTGGAAGCGGCCTCGGCGGCCAGTTCATCCATCTTACGCTGGGCCATCTCCGGGTAACACTCATAGTCCAGCGCCAATGTCCGTCGACCCGCGGTCATTTCACGTACGGTCCCCAAAAACAACACCACCGCCCCCGCCTGATTGGAAGCCACGTCCTCCAGCAAAGCGGCCGAATCGATCGGGGCGTTGGTTAAACGCGTGGATATCGTTCGCTGTTCCATCGAATCGCATGCAGTGAAAGGCAATCAAATGAGGCTTATTCAATGGTAAAGGTTCTATTGCGTCTCCGAAAGAAGGCAGGCCGCATGACAGACTGGCCGACCGTCGTACCCACTTCACTGATCAGGCTTCCGAGAAAAAGGCTAAGTCCTCACCCCCCGCTTACCGGTGGGATGCAGGCGATGTCGGCCTCTGCTTGAAGAATGGCGGTGTCTGGGGCGTATTGTTCGTTGATGGCAAACATCAATTGCAGGGCCATGGGGGTTAGCTCCGGCACTTGCTCGATGAGCTGCTGACGGAGGTCGGCGATGCTCGCCCCGTCGGGAAGTTCGACCGAAATCCGCTCGCTCCCGGCCATGTCGCGGGCCACGGCGAACATCCGCACCTCATATCTCATTCCGTTTCCCTTATCGTTGTCATCCGGCCGGCCACCCTTGACCTGGCGATTTGAGAGAACCACCGCCCTTCTGGGCGATATTCCCAGTGTCGGGCGGCAAGCGGGCGTTGTCCAGCGGGGCTAGAATCCCCTTAAATTCAAACAACTTGATGCAAATCGAGCCGTGCTGGATAATACGTCAGGAGGGCTTTTCCAAAAGCCGGCAACAGTTCACTCCCCACGACCATTTCGCTGCCGTACGCAACGGACAAGGGTATTTTCTACATGCCGAATCGCTGGGGCTCCCTGATTATCGCAGGCTGTGCAGGCGCAGTGTGCGTCTTGGGGTTGGTGGCAGCAAGTTTGCATCTCAAAGGCAACCGAGAAGAGATTGCCCCCAAACCTACGGCCAAGGATCGCATTGCCGAGGTGGTCGAATCCGAAGAATTGCTGCTCTCTCTGAACAGCAAGCTCAAGAAGTTGGCCATGGCGGCCAAGAATTTGCAATTGCCCGATGCCATGCAACAGGGCCTGTTCACCGACGAAGTTCAGGTGGCCGACATTGCTTCGGTACCCGGGACCAACGATCGAGAATCGGTAGCTTCCCTCGACCTGGACATGGAGTCTTGGCCCGTGGAACACGATGAACGCCCGATTGCCAGGGGAGACCTGAGCCTTTGGGAACCACTGTTGGATCAGGTCGCTTACTTCGAACGAGCGAAGTTCTACTTCTTCCGGGGAGAATTTCTGAACCGGGAACGCACACGTTGGAAATCCGAAGTCGGCTTCTCGGGACTGGCCCGAACAAACGACAATCGTTGGCTCTCCATCTCGGCCAAGCAGTATCTGGTATGGAGCGACCCTACGACGCTCGGCGAAGAAAACCTCGACCTGCGGTTTCGCATCGAGAAATCGAATTGGCAAATCGAGTCGTGGCATCAGAAAAGCATGACCACACAGATGTCGAGCCGGCGGATGTTCCGCGATGTGCTGGACGATGTTCTCCCGATGGCCGAACAAAGAAAGCGGGCCAGGACATCGCTGCATGCCGAACAGGTTTATGCGATGACCACCGATGAGAACTTCGAGCCTCCTTACGAGCACGTCTACTACATCGCGTTCGATCGCCATCGCGGTTGTCGATTACGACCGCGACGGATGGCAGGATATTGCCGTTGTGAATGCCAACGCACCATTGGCCGTTTTGTATCGAAACGAACTGAGAGCTAGCCGCACCACTGAACAACTAGGGCAGATGATCGCGGTTCGCTTCGAAGGTGGAAACGAATCGAGCACGTCGAACAGCCAGTTCAGTTGCCGCGATGGTTACGGTGCGAGGGTCACCGTTGGTTTGGGTGACAAGACGCTCGTTCGCGAGCACCGCTGCGGGGAAGGATTCGCCGCACAGAATAGTGCCACGATGATCCTCGGCGTTGGTTCCCAGGAGCTGGTTGACTTCGTTCGAGTCGAATGGCCCTCTGGACGCGCACAAGAGACTCGCGACGTTGCGGCGGGGACCCTGCTTACCTTTTCGGAGAAGGCGGCCGATCAAGCCGACCAGGGAATCAAGCAGGAGCCCTACATCCGTTCGCTGTCCACACCGGCCCACACCAACCTTGCGGAGAACGACGAGCAGAGTGTCGTACCGCTTCCCGCCGCCCAGGCTCCAGCGGGCGTTAACGAGAACGCATTGGTGATGTACACGACCATGGCTACGTGGTGCACCAGTTGCAAAGAACACCTGCCCGCCCTCGAGCATTTGCGTCAATCGATCCCTCAAGAGCAATTGCTGATGATGGGGGCCCGCATCGACGATGAAGATTCGGCCGAAGAACTCACCCGTTATGCCGAAACGTACCACCCGGCCTATACACTGCTGACCGAGTTATCGTTGGAAAACCGTGAATGGCTTCGCAACCATGTTGTCGAATTCTTCGATCAAGAAGTTCTTCCCGTGACGGTGATTGCAAATCGAAACGGCGAGATCATCGACACCATGGCCGGCATTCCCACGGTCTCGGACCTCAGGCTCTATCAAGCACGTCTTGAGGCGCACGTTTGCGCTTTGGAATGGTACCGGTGGGAAGTCATTCTCGCGCGAACTGGTACCTGTCGCTTTGTCGATGTGCGACCGGCATGGATGAACCCGTTCGACTGAATGTTGCTCGGTGAATGGGGTCGAAGAAAACATAGGTGACGGCTACAATTCTAGCGAAGCGGTAGCGGTGGAACTCGCGTGCAATCTGACCGCATCACTAAGTCAGCAATCGCCAGTGGGGTCGGATGCGGGTGAACCCCAAAATGATTGAACCTGGCGTTCGGTGACAGGCGGTTCGTTACTTACGGCTGAGGAACAACGATGACGAAATCTCAGGCCGATTACGAGCAGCTTTGTGCCACAACCGACCCTTGGGGTCACATCCCCCCTCGCTTCAATCTTGGGGTGGCGCTGACCACCGCTCACGTCCAGGCGGGACGAGGGGATCATCCTTGTCTGTTGTGGGAAAACTCCGCCGGCGAATCACGTAAGTTGACCTATGCCGAGATGGACGAGGCCAGCACGCGTTTCGCGGCCGCGCTAAGTCGTCTTGGTGTTAAACCGGGTGAGCGCGTTTTGCTGCGTCTGCCCAATTTGCCGGAGTTCTACATTGCCGCCTTGGGCATTGCCAAACTCGGGGCGGTCTTCATTCCCAGCAGCACGCTGTTTCGCGCCGCCGATATCGAGTACCGTGTGCGCGACGCCGATATCGTGGCCGCCATCACCACTACGCCGTTGGCTGGTGAGTTGCAGAAAGCACAAACGCATTGCCGGACCCTGCGGCACATCATCGCGGTGCCCTATGCCGACGAACCGCTCTCGGGCGAGCAGATCGATTTCAACAAACTAGTCTCTGAACCTGCAGGCGATTTCCAGCCGGCCGACACCGCCAACGACGATGTAGCGCTGATTATCTACACCTCGGGTACCACGGGTGACCCGAAAGGTGTGGTGCATTACCATCGTTACCCCTTGTCCTTCGAATCGCTCATCGAACATTGGCACGACTACCGGGCAGACGATGTGGTTAGTTGCCCGGCCGAATTGGGATGGTTGCTTCCGGTGGCATCCACGTTTCTGTATGCCATGCGCGTTGGAACGACCATCGCCCTGTATCATCCGCTCGATGGCAGGTTCGACCCGCAGGCGTGGCTGGATTTCATCGCGAAACATCGCATTACCAACTTCGTCGCCACACCGACCATCTACCGCATGCTCACCGCGCACGAAGGGATCAGGCAAGCCGATCTCTCGAGTCTTCGTCACGGCGTTAGTGCGGGAGAACCACTTCCGGCGGACACGATCGAGAGTGTTCAAGAGCTGATGGGCTTCACACCGCTCGATGGCATCGGCATGAGCGAAAGCATGGTCTACTGCTTCAACATGAAGGGGTTTGAAGTGCTGCCGGGCAGTTGCGGTCGGGCTGCCCCCGGCTGCGAAATCAAGCTAATGGACGAGGAGGGTAACGAAGTACCCGAGGGCGAAGAGGGCGTGATGTGCGTCCGCCGCTCGACACATCCCGGCATGATGAAAGAGTATTGGAAGAAGCCGGAACAAACCGCGGAGATATTTCGCGGCGAGTGGTACTACTCGGGCGATGTTCTATCGCGGGACGATGAAGGCCGCTATTGGTTCAAGGGACGCAGCGATGATCTGATCAAGGCCAGCGGGTATCGTATCTCGCCGTTCGACGTGGAAAGCACCCTTTCGGAACATCCTGCCGTTCTGGAAGTGGCTGCCGTGGCCAGCCCCGACCAGGTCCGCGGGAACGTCGTCAAGGCATTCATCGTGCTTCGCGAAGGATTCACTGCATCGCCTGAGTTGTCGACCGAGCTACAAACCTGGGTCAAGACGCAAGCCGCCGCGTACAAGTACCCACGGAAGGTCGAGTTCGTCACGGAATTGCCCAAGACACAAAGCGGCAAGATCAAGCGGCGGTTGTTACGCGATCAAGAGTTTACCTCCGAATCCGAGAACCGAGACTGAGCGAGCGGGACAACGATGCCGCATCCCGATTTACCACGATTGTTGCGAAAGCGTATGGAGAGCCCGTTACCGGGACGGGAGGCCCAGCGGAAGTACGAACCTTCGCTAAGTTTCGGCCGGCACTTTGCAACTGCGCCACCCTCGGCGCGTCCCGCCGCGGTGTTGGCTCTGCTGTATCCCGACGATTCGGGCTGGCACATACCGTTTACCCTGCGGCCGCCGACCATGGCCGATCATGCGGGCCAAATCAGTTTCCCCGGCGGCGCCATCGAAGCAGGCGAATCGAGCGACCAGGCGGCCATTCGCGAATTGGAAGAAGAACTCGGGGTGCCCGACGAGGGAATCCAAGTCCTGGGGCAACTCTCTCCGCTTTATCTGTTCGTCACGCACTTCGCCGTGTCTCCCTGGCTGGCCGTGATGGATCACCGCCCCCAGCTCAAACCGTGCGAACGCGAGGTGGCCGAAGTGCTCGAAGTGCCCATCACATCGCTGCTGGAACCACGCAACCCAGCGGAACATCAGCGTCAACATCGCGCGCTCGCCTTCCGCGTCCCCCATTTCCAATGGCACCACCACCGCATCTGGGGCGCCACCGCCATGATGCTCGGCGAGTTGGTCGAGGCGATTCGGGAAGCGGTTGATGAAACCGAGAATGGGGGCCGTTAACTACACCACAAGCCCTGTTGCTTCGAGCCATCTGCTCCTTCCCTCTGCATACTTTAATGCCAACTCCTTCCGATTAAACTCAGCGCATAACCATGCCCGACTGCATTCGGTGCGAATGCATTTTCCTATGTGCCGCTATGACACATAACGAGTGAATCGGCCCCATGGACTTCTGCAGCCACCAGCACTGCCAGCACACCTTGTCTCTGGTTGGTATCAAACACGTCAGCACACGACATTGGTAACTATTTTCAACTAGCGCCTGTCGCAACTGAAAATATCGTATTTATACATTAATGATATGCGGACTAGCCATCCCGATAATGTTAGTGTCACGACAGCCACAATTCCGATTGCACTTGGATACTTGATGTTAAGGGGCAAAACGATGAATCGATCACTTGTGCTCTCCATAACCTTTTCGGTACTAGTAGGCGCGGTGTCACACGCAGCGGCACAATCATACAAGCGCTCGAATCCGATGGCTCAGCCGATCGGGCCGATGTACTTTCTGGGCAGAGATGATGCCATCTACCCTGTGGATCCCGCATTGTTTGGCTATTCGCTCATCGAAGAGATTCCGACTTCGACAATCCCGTTGCCGGTAGCATTCGATCCGAACGATCTGCTGGCACAGGAAGCATTTAATCGCTCGGATTTTGGCGCAGGGATTGGGCTTGCGTCGTCCTCTACTTCAAGACAATCACTTGCCGTATTTCGGATTATTCCGAACGTCAAACTCGATGGGTCATACGACACAGGAAAACCAGGGAACTCCGATCTATCGCCGTCAACCTTCGCATTACAGGGTTCCGATGCCGCCCGGGGAAGCGGTGTTTTCGGAATGCACACATCGCAGGCAGGGTTCAAGACTGATGTTCAGGTCCCAAGTGTTACCGCGCAGCTGTTTATGGAAATCCAGACAGCGGAATTCGATACATTGGATTTCCGCCAGATCTACGGACGGGTGGGAAACGTTCTAGGAGGAAACTATTATTCAGCTTTTTCGGACAGCGGGACATTGCCGCAGTCAATTGTTCCTAATGCCAACGTCGTAGCCTCTACCGGGGATCCAGAGGTCACTCAACTACAATATGCACAGCTCTTCGGTTCCGGTTTACTGATCGGCGGGGCAATCGAGAACCCCTCCACGAATGACTACACCCTAGTAGACATGAACGACGTGCGGCTCAGCCGTGTGCCTGACATCGTTGGAAGGATTCGCTATCAACCTTTGGACGCCTGGGGTAGCATTCAAGGAGCCGTCTTGTATAGGCAGTTCGACTATGAAGACTCCTTGATGACGGAGCACCAAACTTCCGCAGTTAGCTTCTCGGGAAACGCTAGATTCAAAACTTTCGGCGATAACAATGTCCGCTTAGGTGGAGTGGCCGGAAGAGGAGCCGGAAACCGGATTTTTGGACTCAACCACACTCAAGTCGCTGCAGGGCCAGACGGTGGAACCTTAAAAGCGCTCAAGAACATCGGCGGGTATGCAAGCTATCAACATTTCTGGACGGACAACGTCTGGTCGAATGTAGCATACGGATATGCTTTCGCCGATGTCACTCAGTCAATGGGAGACAAACCTCAACGATCTCAAAATGGTTGGGCAAACTTGATCTGGAACAACGTCTCGGGGAATGTTGCCGTCGGCGTAGAATATCAATTCGGGCAATTGGAAGTCGGGAACGGGCAGCACGGTTTCAATCATCATATTCACCTCGCATTGCAGATCAGCAGGAGACTAGTCACTCCTGGAGGCGATACTCCGACAAGTGCAGGTGTGCGTAGTTTCAGAGACGATATAGGACCTCCACCGACGCCGACATCTGAAGTGTTCCCGCGGCTATAAAACCATGGAGACCAATGCACGACTGGGGATTCTCTCTCAGACGCGCTGATTTCGGGCAACCTGTTCTGGCAATCACACACTGCTGAAAGATCGAATAAGGACAACCAACTTGTCAAGTTGAGGCGGCAAAGTGTTTGGCACTTAAGCCTGATGCATTTCGTTACGTTAAGTCCGAGGATAAATCGCACGACATCGTGGGTGGTAACTTGACGGTGATTTGCTCACTCATCACACTCTATCCAATTAGGGAATCTTGCTCCGTAGAAGGTAGCTAGGCCGCATCTCTTTTCAGACTTAAAGCATTGCATGGGGACGTCTCGCAAGGTCCGGACAGAGATCCCAAAAGACAGAGGTCGTCGGGTAGCATTGGTATGGGAACATCCCGCGGTCGGCCCGGCGTTGGTGGCCGTGGTGGCGACCTTCTGCGTGCTCTGGACGCTTTCGCCCGGCCACAGTGGGCCAGGGGTGACGTGTGACGAGTATTACGATGTGGCGGCCGGCAAGAAGCTGGTCAGTGCCTTCACCGATCAAGGCCTTTCTTTCCTTCAGGCGGAAAACGTTGAGCAGACGTTTGGCCCCCTGACGCGACATCCGCCGTTAGGGCGATGGCTGTTGGGGTGGGTTCACGCTCCGCTCGATCCGCAGCCCGACGATCTACGGGTTGTGTCGGTGGTGGCCGGACGGATTGCCCCCGCGTTCGCATTCGGAGGGCTCATTCTCCTGATCGGCTGGGGCACTGGCCGTGAAGGCGAACCGCTGCGGGGCACCTTCGCGGCGGCTGCCGTAGCGCTGACTCCACGCTTGTTCGGGCACGCCCATATGGCGACGCTGGACACACTTACCGCCACTTTCTTTGTGGCGGCCGTTCTTGCGTTACCGGTTCTTGTCAAGCAACCTCCAAGTACATGGCGTGCCGCGGTGGCCGGCGTGGTCTGGGGATTGGCCCTACTAACCAAACTGCACGGCGTGCTGTTCCTGGTGCCGGCTACCCTTTGGTTCTTCTGGCAATTTGGCCTGGCTGCGTTTCGGCCGTGGGCCATCTGGCTGGTCGCGGGGCTGGCAACGTTCTTCGTAGGATGGCCCTGGTTGTGGTACGACACGCTCGCCCACCTGCAAGAGTACTTCCTCACCGCAACCGAACGACAATCTTTGCACGCGTTCTATCTGGGGCGCGCATGGAATGACGTCGAAGTACCGTGGCATTACCCCTGGGTGATGTTCCTGGTCACGCTGCCGATTGGTTTTTTGCTGCTCGGCGGACTAGGGCTCTGGTCCCAGCGTCGTCAACTAACGAAAGATCCCCTGCTCTCTTTGGCGTTGGGTTCTCTGGTGTTCATGTTGTTGGTGTTCAGCTTGCCCAACGCGCCGGTGTACGACGGAGTGCGGCTGTTTCTGATGGTCTTCCCGTTGTGGGCCATCTTCGTCGGGTACGGAGCACAGGCCGCGGCGGTTTGGTTGGGCCAATTCAGCGAGCGGCCCCGGTTGGCGAAGTTCGTCGTGAGCGGATTCGTCCTGCTGCAAGGCTTCGGTTTGATTGCTTACCATCCCTACTACCTCAGCCACTACAGTCTGGCGGTTGGCGGGTTACCCGGTGCCGAGCGTTTGGGCTTTGAGCTGACTTACTGGGGTGATTGTGTCAACGGTGAATTGCTGGAAGCTGCCCATCGCGCTGCCCCGGAAGGCGTCATTCTGTACGCACCCCATCTGGCCCCCTTTCAAGCAGCCGCCGTTGAAATTTCGGCTCCCGAACTCCAGGGCACGCGATTGATAGGCTGGGATCCGAATCAGCCAGAGCGAATCGAAGGATCCAACTACGCACTGGTCTATCGAAGAAACGCGGACTGGGATGCCGTGGAACCGTTAGTGGCAGGTGCAGAGGTGGTCGCCGAGGTCCAACGGCAAGGCGTCTGGGTCGCACGGCTATACCGCCTGCCGTAACGCGCAAGTAGCTGGGCATGCGCGGCGTCCCTATCATTCACGTTCGATTCTCCGATACACTCAGCATCGCTAGAAGGTCACCTTTCCGCAGGACCTCGGCATGTGCGGGAGTGGAACCCGGCGAAACACGGAACATGCGACGGAACGCTCTTGAGGAATTCAGGATCGGATGGCAGCCAGCCAAGAATCGAAACTGAGCACGTTCTCGACATTGTCCATCGGCATCGGGGGCATGGTGGGCGGAGGCATCTTTGCCGTCACGGGCCTCTCCGTCGAGCTTACGCGCGGCGCCGCTCCGCTCGCTTTCGTCATTGCTGGAGTCGTGGCACTGCTAACCAGTTACTCCTATCTGACACTCACGCTTCGCTTTCCTGGCGAAGGTGGAACGGTTGAGTTCCTTAACCGCGCTTTCGGTGGCGGCATCGTCACGGGGGCGGCCAACATTCTGCTCCTGCTCAGCTACGTCGTGTTGCTGGCGATTTACGCCTACGCATTCGGCAGCTATGGGGCGGGATTCTTTCCGGAAGAACAACGAGCATTCTGGCTACACTCGCTGATCAGCGCAGTCATCGTCGGGTTGGTGATTATCAACCTGTTTGGCTCCGACCTGGTGGTCCGTTCCGAGAATTTCTTCAACGTCGTCAAGATGCTGCTGCTGATCATCTTCATCGTGGTGGGGCTGGCCACGCCTATGGAGTGGAGCCGGTTGGGAACGGAGAACTACGTATCCACCCTGGGGCTAGTGGCTGGCGCGATGCTCATCTTTTTGAACTACGAAGGGTTCGAGCTGATCGCCAACGCATCGAAAGACGTTGCCGACCCCAAGCGAACGCTACCGATCGCGTATATAGGAGGCGTGCTGATTGTCATCGTGATCTACTTTTTCATCGCGATGATTGTGGTGGGGCATCTGAGCTTCACCGAAGTGACCAAGTACAGCAGTCGGGCCCTCTCGGTGGCAGCCCACGAATTCATGGGCAACACCGGGTTCGTGATGATCGCAGTCGCGGCCTTGATGGCCACAAGCTCGGCCATCAATGCCACGTTCTACAGCACGGGGCGATTGACTTACATCATCGCCAAGAGCGGCGAGTTGCCTACCGAACTCGAACGATCGGTTCGGGGCCAACACATTGAAGGAACGCTGATCACCGCTGCGTTAGGCCTGTTGATTGCCAACCTGGTACCGTTGGAAGCCATTGCCACCATGGGTAGTGCGGGATTCCTTCTGCTGTTTATGGCGGTGAATATCGCGGCGATGATGTTGGCGAAAGACACCGGCGGTCGCGTTTGGATTTCGGCCCTCGCCGCACTGAGCACGGCATTTGCCCTGGTTGTGTTGTGCGTGGAGGTGGCTGAAAACCCGGCGACACGAAATCACCTCTGGATTCTTCTGGGCATGATTCTGATTTCCTTCGCCATCGAAATCACCTACCGAGGAATCTCGGGAAGAGAGATACGGCTGGTGAAGCATGCGAACGGCAAGGCAAAGAATTCGACTTAGGCATGCCCGCAGTCTGCTTCAGGATCAGTCGGTCAACGTTCCCGGCATGGATTCGAGCGTTGGATCAGCCGCAGGATGATAGATAGTCACATCGGGAAACTGCTCTTGGAGCCGATGAACCGCACCACCGGTGACATTCGTTTTGGTGAGGCGAATCCATCGCAGCGAGTTCAGCTCACTCAAATTCGGAAGGATCCTTTCGATGTCGTCGTCACTGGTCTCCGTAAAGCTCAATTCGATGCCAACCACTTCCGAGAGAAAGTCGTCCCCGCATGCTCGGTTCACCCAGCCTGGTGCGTCGAAGTTGTAAAGAATGTTCCCGCCCAGTTCGCGGATCGGTGCCAACAGTATCGAATGGTTTCGAGCCGCGGTGGTCGTCAACCCAAGAAAGATCGCAACTGCCGAGATGAACAATAACAGTCCGAACAGTCCGAAACGCAGATAGTAGCCGATGGAATGCGCTTTGTGACGCCACCAAATTGCCGCGGCGTTGGCACATAGCAGGAACGATGCCAGGACCACCCCCAGCTGGCTACCTCGCTGAATCGCCAGACCAATCCTCTCATAGATACCTGTATCCGAGTACTTGCGTATCTCTCCCGAGCTGGCTTCGAACCAGACTGCTGAAGCGTCTAGTTCTGCTTCAATGAATACAAACAACCACCCGGCTACAAGACCACATGGCAAGAAAATCAGCCAGTGCCAGAGCAATCTGTAGTAGGGCGATCGTTTTGTATTCATAGGCCGATTCGTTCAGATGGTACCCGGAATCAGGGTTGGGTTATGATGGAAGCAATTCGATTCATCATCAACCGCGATATCATCTCGGAGACACCATGCGTAACGTGAAGACACCCCTGTGGATGATCTTGGCCGTCGGCTTCCTACTTCACATTTCACTGCCGGCGGTTGGCCAAGATGCCACGTCCACCGACGCGGAAGCTGCGGTGCCGGAGGCTGGCGCCGCACTGGCAACGGAAGCAGATCCCCCGCCGGGTTACAAATCGATGGCAGCCGTCCAAGCCGCAATTCTCACCGGAAAACTCAAGCTGATCGATGGGGAAATCGAAGTCCCGGACAGCGTCCTTCTCACTCAAGATATCGAATACGGCCAGGGTGGTGGGGAATCGCTTAAGCTTGACTTGTATCAACGGAAGGGGCTCGACCACCCGGTGCCCGCGATTCTCTTCATCCACGGTGGCGGATGGTCTAAGGGCGGTCGTAACGACTATCACTTCTACTGCGTGAAGTTTGCTGAGTTGGGCTACGTGGTTGCCACGGCTTCCTATCGGCTGGTGCCAGAGTGGCAATATCCCGCCGCGGTCCACGATGTGAAGTGCGCGGTACGCTGGCTGCGTGCCAATGCCATGAAGTACCATATCGACCCCGAAATGATTGGGGTGGCCGGCGGTTCGGCCGGCGGACATCTATCGATGATGGTGGGGTACTCCTCCGACGTGCCCGAACTGGAAGGCGATGGCGGGAATGACGACGTGAGCAGCCAAGTGCAGGCCGTGGTGAACTTGTACGGCCCGACCGATCTCACCGTGCCGGTTGCGGCGGAACATCCCACGGTCTTGGCTTTCTTCGGTGACAATAAGATTGACGAGGTGCGAACCGATTACGAGCAAGCCTCCCCGCTTACCCACGTTACAGAAGACGATCCACCGACGCTGATCATTCAAGGAACCATCGACGATTTAGTTCCCGTCTCTCAGGCCGACGCCCTGGCGTTAAAGTTGCATGAAGTTGGAGTTCCTTTTCGCTACGACCGCCTCACAGGCTGGCCGCATACGCTGGATTTGGCCGAGGTGATCAACGTTCGCTGTCGCCGCTTGATGCGGGAATTCTTCGCCGAGTATTTACCCTTGCCGCAACCATCGCAAGCCACGGGGAATTGACGCGCGTACCGCCATCGTTCACGCTTCGCCTAGCCGCCAGACCTCTACATCCACTGCCAATCATCAAGTAACCTACGGAGAAAATTCCGATGATGCATCGTCCCTTGTTGCTCGTTGTGCTTGTCGGCATTGCTTCGGTCCTCGGGTTTTGTACGGAAACCCGTGGCGAGAAAGTGAAGCGAGTTCTATTCATCGGGATCGATGGCTGTCGTTTCGATGCCATGACGAAAGCCAGGACGCCGAACCTCGATCGGCTGATGGACGAAGGTTGCTATGACTCTGATTGTCAAATCCTGGGCGAACGCTATCAGGGCAACGACACCATTAGCGGCCCAGGCTGGTCAAGCATTCTCACGGGCGTATGGGCCGACAAGCACGGCGTGCAAAACAATTTCTTTCAAGGCAAAAACTACGACGATTTCCCGCACTTTTTCGCGCGACTCAAAGAGGGCATACCCGACGCCTACACGGTGTCGGTGGTGACTTGGGCTCCCATTCAAATCCACATCGTCAGCGCGGCCGATGAGGGCATTCAGTTCATACCGGTGAAAAAGGACTACGCTGGTGCCGACGTAAAGGCGGCCGACGCCGTTATCAAAGTCCTGAGCGAGCAAGATCCCACTGCCCTCTTCTATTACATCGGGCAAGTGGATGAAACGGGGCACAAACACGGATTTCACCCTACGGTGCCCGAGTATATTACTGCCATCGAACAAGCCGACCGCCACATCGGCGATGTCTTGGAAACGCTGGAAGAACGCGAGAACTTCGACGATGAAGAGTGGTTGATTGTCGTGACCAGCGACCACGGCGGAAGAGGAACCGGGCACAGTCAGGGGCATCAGGAACCGGAAATTCTCAACAGCTTCATCATCGTCAGCGGCGATGCGGCACAGCGAGGCCGCCTGGAGCAAGAGACGTTCCTGGTCGACGCTCCGGCCACCGTGTTGAAGTTTCTAGGCGTCGATCTCGAGTCGGAGTGGGAGTTCGACGGTCAGCCCGTGGGTTTGAAGTAGACGATCTCTCCACGATTCCAAGCTCTGAAACGCAGCGAAGCCAGCCAACGCGTCAAGAATGCCTGACGCGTTGGCTGGCTTCTTGCAGTTTCTAGATTCTGTCAGCGAGTCCTGGGACGCTAATTCAACCAGACGGCGACTAGCGTCGTTGTGAGTCGACCTTCCCAACTTCGTCGCGAAGCCGCATGATCTCGTCTTCCAAGACAGTTACCCGCCACATCAATTGATCATCTGCCGAAGCGCTCATTGCTGCCTTCCCCGCTTCGTAGTCGAGCTTGGCAAGTTCCTCGGTGGCCTTGATCTTTTCGATGCGATCAGCACCAAATGTGCCGGGCACCTGGCGGTTGACGAGTTCGGCACGTCTGAGATCGGCCTGGGCGCGCAGAATGCGATGGCTGGCCAACTGCACGAGGGCCTGCATCCGGTCGAACTTTTTGCCTTGCTTGACCGCTTCCACCTGCTTTTGAAAGACCTGCACGTTCTCTTTCGCCATACTGACCTCGTCCGCGGAGATCGAGCCCGGCACAGCCTTGTTGGCGTTCTCAAAGATGTCCAACTCGGATTGTGCAAGTTTCAGATAGGCTTCCGCGTACTGCAGATCGAGCGATTCTCCGCTGGGTTCTGCACCGGCCAGTTCAGGTAACCGGACGACCCCACAGAAGGTCACGGCGGCAATTACAAGGCCTGTAGCGATGGTCATGGATCGTGCCGATTTGCTTGTCATAACGATGCTCCGGTGAATTGATACTATCAGTCGCGACAGCCGTCGGTTGATGAGGAATCGTCCAACAAATCCCGACAGCTGTCCACGGTTATCAATGCGATTTCCCATCCTGAAACCGTAGCACGCGCAATGGATCTTTGGAGAAAAGCCTCCCATGACGATCACCTCTGTGAGGCTCAAACAGGAGGTCGTTCCTGGCAATTTCTTGCCCCGGGCATGGCCCACCGCTCCGAGTTCCTCAGTACATGGTTGGACTTTTTAGGCACTCTATTGACATAACGATACTTTACATGTAGACTAATTGGCAAGCAAGGGAAGAGCCCGTCAGGAACCTGGATTCGATGTCCGAGAATCAGCTCCAGAAAGAACTCAAGAAGCGAGACCCGTTCGACTCCCCCCAGCAACTGGCGACGTTGAACATCTTGCGAACGAGCGATCTCATCGAGAACCGCCTTGGGCGTCTATTCCGTGAGTTCGGGCTGACCCCTTCGCAATACAACGTGTTGCGTATCTTGCGAGGAGAGGGAACCCCCCTGCCCTCGCTGGAAATCGCCGACCGTATGATCCAGGTCGTTCCCGCCATCACCGGATTGATCGATCGACTGGAAAAGCAGGAACTGGTCAAGCGACGTCGCTGCACGGAAGATCGTCGCGTGGTCTTCGTCGAGATCACCGCTAAGGCCTTGAAAATCCTGGCCAAGATCGACGAACCGCTGAATGCGTTGCATCAGGCGTTGATGCAGGGACTAAGCCTGAAAGAGTTGAATGCGTTGAGCCGGCTGCTGGAAAAGTCCCGCGCGGAGGGAATTCTCTCCAATTCGCAATAGTGTGGAACTTTTTATTTCGACCATTAGTTTACATGTAAAGCATTTGCGTTGTGGAGAAGCGCCATGATTACGACTCGAAAAGCCAGCGATCGAGGGCATGCGAACCACGGATGGCTGAACACCTATCACACGTTTTCGTTCGCGACGTACCGCGACCCCGAGCAGATGGGATTCCGCTCGCTACGGGTGATCAATGAAGACCGCGTGGCGGCTGGGCAGGGATTCGGAAGCCATGATCATCGCGACATGGAAATCGTTTCGTACGTTCTCTCCGGAGCACTGCAACACAAAGACTCCATGGGAAACGGTCAGACGTTAATCCCGGGTGAGTTCCAGCGCATCAGTGCCGGAACGGGAATCTTCCACAGCGAATTCAATCCCTCGCCCACCGAACCGACACACTTCTACCAGATATGGCTATTGCCCGAACAGGAAGGAATCGAGCCAAGCTACGAACAGAAATCGCTTGATCCGGCCGGACGCCTCAACCAGTTTCAATTGGTTGCTTCGCGCGACGCGGCCCATGGTTCGTTGCGAATCAACCAAGATGCTCGCATCTATCTGTCGGATCTGGCGGGAGGGAATGAGATCGACTACGAACTACACGCCGATCGACATGCCTGGCTGCAAGTACTGCGCGGTTCTGTGACGCTCAACAATCACAAGCTGGAAACGAGCGACGGGGCAGCCGTCAGCGAAGAACTGCGTCTGAACATCACTGCCACCGAGCCAGCAGAGATCATGCTGTTCGATTTGGCGTGAGCACACCCGTCATGGAGACTTCCCCCTGCGGGGCGAGCGCCTATCATGCTGGGAACCATAAAACCTCGCAATCTTTCGCCACGGCACAAAGTCGTGCGAAATCCAATGCGATCGATCCAACCAACCATCTAGCAAGCATTAAGGAGATATACCCGTGGCCAAGCTGCTCTATATCGAAGCGTCCCCTCGCAAGAAACGTTCGAAATCGATCCTCGTGGCCGAAGCATTTCTGGAAGCGTACCAGGCAGCCAATCCCGGCGACGAAGTGATCAAGCTGGACCTTTGGAAAAAGCAGCTTCCCGAGTTCGACGGGTTCACCATCGATGCAAAGTACCAGGTGCTGCGCGGCCAGGCCTTCGACGCCGATCAGCAAACCGCATGGCAGGCGGTCGTCGATGTGTGCGACGAATTCAAGGCCGCCGACAAGTATATCTTCAGCCTGCCCATGTGGAATTTCGGCATTCCTTACAAGCTGAAGCACTACATCGATGTGCTCGCCCAACCGGGGCAGACGTTCAGTTTCTCTCCCGAGACGGGCTACTCAGGGCTCGTCACCGGCAAGCCAGTGGTCACCGTTTACACACGCGGCGGAGCCTACAGTTCCGAGGAAGCAACCGGCATGGATTTCCAAAAGAACTACCTCGAGTTCCTGCTTGGATTCCTCGGGTTCACCGATATTCACCGCGTGGTTGTTGAACCCACCCTGGGCACGCCGGAAGACGTACAACAAACGGAAGCCAACGCGATTGAAACGGCGAAAAAGCTTGCAAGCCAAATCTAAGTTGCTTCCACGTTTCGTTTTCGAAGGCACTTGCGGTAACAGCCAAGACGAACATGGACCACTCACCCCTGCACAACGGAATTGGTCAGCTTGCCAATTCCGCTGATGCTGATATCAATCACATCGCCGGGAGCGAGTGTGAACTCCTCGGTGGGGACAATTCCGGTGCCAGTCATTAGGAAGACCCCGCTGGGGAAGCTGTTATCGCGGCCCAGGAAACCGATGAGTTCTTCGAACGAGCGTTTCATCTTGTCGACCGTGATGCGTCCTTCGAAGGCAACTTGCTCGCCGCGTCGGATGACCAGTTCGATGGTGGTTTCGTGAAGGGAAGGCATCCGATCGACCAGCGTGATGGCCGGGCCTAAGGCACAACAGTCGTCGTAGACTTTCGCCTGGGGAAGATACAGGGGATTCTCGCCTTCGATATCGCGCGAACTCATGTCGTTGCCGATGGTGAAACCGACCAGTTGCAATCGTGAATTGAGGACCAAAGTCAGTTCCGGTTCCGGAACATTCCACGTAGCGTCGCGGCGAATACGAACGGGCGCCCCCGGGCCAACGACCCGGTGGGGGGTCGCCTTGAAAAAAAGCTCAGGCCGCTGGGCTTCGTAGACCTGCGAATAGAAGGCGGCGGCCCCTTCCGACTCCTTCATCCGCTCGCTTCGACTGCGGAGATACGTGACCCCGGCGGCCCAAACCTCTTGCCGATCGATGGGGGCCAGCAATTGCAACTCGTCGAAGGTATAGCGAGGCCCTGTCGCGTGAGCCAGAAAGCGCGCGGTAGCCGCAGGATCATCGGCTTCCAGAATATCGGATAATGATTGATATTGCCCGGTCGTCGTATCCAGCAAGGTCACTTCACCCTTGCGAACGAGCCCCACGGCCTCTTCGCCACGAGGATCGATCAGTTTGACCAATTTCATCGATCACAGTCCTTCCGCTGGGAATCTACCTCACAGAGCCGAGTGACGAACAAAGTGCAAGCCGGGGCTAACTCTGCAAACACCGTAAGCTGGTCAACACCAGTTGCATATCGTCCGGGAGAGGAGCTTCGAACTCAAGGGGTTGCCCGCCAGTGGGGTGGTCGAACTTGATCGCTCTGGCGTGCAAGGCTTGCCGCGCTAACAGCACCTTAGCGCTATTTGCATCTTCGCTGTCTGAGTCTTCCACCTCGCCACGTGTGATGCTGTCCCGATTACTGTAGAGTCGGTCGCAAAGGACAGGATGCCCGATCGATGCCAGGTGAACGCGAATCTGATGGGTTCGGCCCGTCTTCGGATGCACGCGAAGCACCGCGTATCGAGCGAACTGTTCGGCTACTTCATAGAACGTCTTCGAGGCGCGGCCCCCTGCCTTTTCGCTCACAATGGTCATCTTCTCGCGATGCTGCTTATGGCGCCCAATGGGTTGATCGATCCAATCGCGCTCGCGGTCGAATCGGCCCGAGACAATCGCCGCGTATTCTTTTTCGACCGTGCGGGCCGAGAACTGCTCGGAGAGTTTCAAGTGTGCCTGATCGGTCTTGGCCACGACAATCACGCCGCTGGTGTCTCGATCGAGGCGATGCACGATTCCCGGGCGCGTGGGCCCACCCACGCTGCTGAGCTGATCGAAGTGAAATTGCAGCCCGCTGGCCAGCGTTCCCGACCAGTGCCCCTTGGATGGATGCACAACCACTCCCGGCGGCTTGTTGAGCACCACGATCGCATCGTCCTCGAAGAGGATCTCCAGCGACATCTCCTCAGGCTGCGGACCTTCGGCGGCAAGTTCGGGGAGTTCCAGAAGAATCCGCTGACCGGATCGAAGACGTGTGCTGGCCTTCACACAATCACCGTCTACCTGAACCGCGTCGTCAGCGATCACCTTTCGCAGGTGTGTCCGACTGTATTCGGGCAGTCGCTGAGCCAGTAGAGCATCCAATCGCGTCCCGGCCTCGGTTTCTTCGACGACCAGTTCGATCGATTCGACCGGATTGTCTTGGTCGTGTTCGTCTATTTCACTCGGCATCGAAGAATCGCCTAGTCTGATTGTTGCCACCAGACGCGAGCGTAGCACACCATCACTCTATCCGCGATTGGCTTCGCAAGAGATCGCCACGGCCTGCGATTTTATTTCCCGGCAAGGGTGACGTCACGGGACAAGCGCCGAAGATCAACCAATGACTACGGTGTGGTTTCTTCGCTTGAGGGTGCTTCTTCGGCAGGGGGCTCTTCCGCGGCCGGCTCTTCGGTCGTCGGGGCTCCTTCTTCTGCAGAAGCCTCCTCGGTGGTCGGCTCTTCGGTTACGGTCTCTTCTTCCATTTCGACCGTCTCGTCCGGCGCGGTATCGAACTGCGGTTCGAACACCGAGCTGGAATCACCAGGCCCCTCGGGTAAGGTGTCCAATTCGGTATCCCCGCTCAGGCCCGGGATATCGCTGGCAGGCTCCGAGGTGCCCGCGACTTGAGAGGCGAACCAATCGTAGAAAGCCGCTGTACTGGAGCGACCGAGGGCATCCAATCGATGCTGGGCAGTCTCGGCGTAGACACCATCGGGAAAGTCGGCCAGGTATTTTTTGTAGGTTTCTTTGGCAGCCTCTAAATTGTCCGCCGAGTCATAGATGAGCGATTCCTGGGCGAAGGCTTTGCCGATCAGCCCTCGCTGTATCAACAGCGGATCTTCTGCTTCTTGAGCCACCTGGGAGTAGTTGTCGAGTGCCAGCCGCAGGTCTTGCGCCGCGGCGGTTCGGTCGCCGAACAAAGCATCGACGCCTTGTTGAAGCTGCCGATCGGCGGCGATCAGCATGGAACACAAACCCACGCTTTCGTTCGAATACTGTTGGCCCAATTCTTCCAGACGATCGAAACCCGGCTCGTCCACAGCTTGGAGATACTGATTCCAAGCCTGCAGTTGGTTACTGGTCCGCTGCGAGGTAAGGAAGTAGTAGACAAACCCAATCGCAATTGCCCCAACAACCCCCGTGGTAATTGCGGTGGCATGCGGCTTCAAACGCTCGATCGTATCTTCGATCCACGTCGCGAGAGAATTCTGTTGCAGCTCGTGCCGACGTTCGGTCTTCATCGTGTAGCCAACTTGGAAACCCACCTAGTCATCCCACGGGACGGTCCACCACGGAAACGCGGATTTCCATCGCCGCAGGCCCAAAGAGAGATGAACCGGGAGTATAGGGGGGCCTCGTAAATAGCGTCAAGACCACGACCTACGTACTTGCCCCCTTCCTGCGAAACGCCTCTGCTGGGGCCAGAAAGGTGTTCTTGGGTGCAGGCGATTTACAAGCCGCAGATACCGCTTTACGATCCGTCGACCGACTACGCTTTGCCCTCACACGAACTGCGGACCGCCAGAACACCATGCTGAACGACCTCAACCCGCCTCAGCGAAAAGCGGTAACCACCCTCTCGGGTCCGCTGCTGGTGTTAGCTGGGGCCGGTACCGGCAAAACTCGGGTGGTAACGTACCGTATTGCCCGCCTAATTCAGCATGGGGTGCCTCCCGAGGCGATTCTGGCGGTTACGTTCACCAACAAGGCCGCGACCGAAATGCAGCAGCGGGCCGGGGAACTTCTGGGCCGCAAGCAAAAAGAGCGACCAGAGATCTCGACGTTCCACAGCCTGTGCGTTCGGGTGCTGCGTCGGCGTATTACCGCCTTGGGGTATCCCGAGAAATTCGCCATCTACGATCGGGGAGACCAGGAAAGCATCGCGCGATCCGCGTTACGAGAAATCCGGGTTTCCGGCGAGATGCTGCGACCTCGCGACCTGTTGTTTTTCATCAGCAACTGGAAAAACAAAGGCATCCGTCCTCAGCAGGCCGTGGAGTTGGCTTCCAGCGACAAGGAACATTTGGCCGCCAGCGGATACCGTCGCTACCAAAAAGCCCTGCTGGCTGCCGGGGCGGTTGATTTCGACGACCTACTGCTATGTACCGAAGAGCTGTTCGAGAACCATCCGGACATTCGCCGCGAGGAGGCCGCCAGATTCCGGCATCTATTGGTCGACGAGTATCAAGACACAAACGGCAGTCAGTATCGCATTATTCGAGCGTTGGCGATGGGACATCGCAATTTGTGCGTAGTGGGTGACGACGATCAGTCGATCTATGGCTGGCGAGGCGCGGAGGTGGCCCACATTCTCCGCTTCAAGCGAGACTGGCCCGAGGCCACCGTGGTGCGGTTAGAAGATAACTACCGCTCGATGGCTCCTATCCTTGAAGTGGCCAATCGACTGATCGCCTTCAACCAAGAGCGACACGACAAGGTGCTGCGCGCAGCCCGCAAGGGCGGAGAGAAGCCGCACGTACTGCAATTCGCCGACGAAGAAGGCGAGGCCAAGTATGTGGCTGAAGAGATTCAGAAAATAATCCGCACCGGCGGCGTGCAGCCACGTGACATTGCCATCTTGTTTCGCACCAACGAGCAACCTAGGGCATTCGAACAGGAACTGCGACGCCGCGACGTACCCTACATCCTGGTCGGCGGCATGTCCTTTTTCGATCGCAAGGAAGTGCGGGACATCATGTCCTATCTGAAACTTCTGTTGCGCCCTAACGACGAAGTGGCCCTACTCCGAATCATCAATGTCCCTCAACGAGGCATCGGCCAAACGACCGTAAAGCGACTGATGGAGCAGGCCGTAAATCAGGGACAACCGCTGTGGGATGTGGTGCAACAGGTCAATCGTTCTTCCGATTTGCCGTCGGCGGCAATTCAAGGGCTGACCAAGATGCAAAAAACGCTGGACGGTATTCGTCAGCTTGTTGGCCACAGGAAAGTGGACCACATCGTTCGAGAAGTGATCAGCCAGTTCGACTATCGCCGCGAAATCGAGCGGCAATATCCCAACGCGAACGACCAGGAATTGCGTTGGAACGCCGTCGAAGAAGTGGTCAACGCCGCCGCCCAGCACGAGGCTCGCCACGAGGAACCTTCGCTGGCGAAGTTCATGGATGACATCTCGACAAACGATCGCGACGACGACAAAGAGACTCAGCTCAAACAAAACGCCGTGGCCTTGATGACCCTACACAGCGCAAAGGGGCTCGAATTTCCACGCGTCTATATGGTTGGCATGGAAGAGGGTCTGTTGCCGCACCAACGTTCGATCTCCGAAGATGAACGCCAAATCGATGAAGAGCGGCGACTCTGTTATGTCGGCCTGACGCGAGCCCAAGACATTTTGACGCTTAGCCTCGCACAAAGCCGGCGAAAATGGGGCAAAAGTCAAACGAGTATTCCCAGCCGTTTCCTCTTCGAGTTGCTGGGCAAAGCCGACAACCCCGCTGCTGCGCGCGCTATGGCAGCCCAAGCCGCGACGGCCAAAGCTCCGAAGCCGAATACTGCGGGCCCAAGACCAAAGCGTCCCAACTCATCGTCACCTGGCCGTCGTCGCAGTAGATAGCGCATTCACGCCAGGCCACCCATTCTCACGAACTTCTACCCAAAACACGCCGCGGGCTGCGTTGGCAAACATTTTTGCTAGCACGTGATTCGCTAGCCGTGCCCAAGTCGACTGGGAAGGTAGCGCAATCGGCGTAGTGCAGTTGATTCGCATCGGATACACTCGGCGGCGTATACAGCGGCGTGGCGATTGAACTTGCCGCACAAGAAATCGCCAGACGCGCAAGGAGGCGCCGAATGTCATCGTCCAATGCGTTAAGTTTTATTCACACCAGCGATTGGCACCTGGAGTGCCCCGCCGGCGGAATTCCGGAAGTTCCCCAAGGATTACGGGAACTCTTTATCGAAGCCCCGTACCTGGCTGCCGAGCGAGTCATTGAAACGGCGCTGGAACACAGCGTCGACTTTGTTGCACTCGCTGGCGATATTGTCGATCCGCGACTCGCAGGCCCCAGGGCTTGGATCTTTCTGCAAGAACAGTTTGCCCGCCTGGCCGATCGCGATATTGAGGTCTATTGGGCCGGGGGAAACATCGACCACCCCGACGCATGGCCCGAGCAGTTGGCCCTGCCGGACAATGTGACGGTTTTCCCCATCGATGAGCCGGCATATCTCACGCGTAGCCGTGGCCACGAGCCGGTTGCGGAAATCATCGGCCAGAGTCGTCGTCGACGAAAGGCGATCGAAGTCGAGGCGTTTCACCGACGTCAAACCGAGCTGCCCACGATCGTCATTGGCCACACCTCATGCGAATCGGAGGCATTGGAGCAAGAGTCGATTGACTACTGGGCCCTAGGCAGCAAACACCGACGAGCCACGCTGTTCGCCTCACGCAAGATCGGTCACTACAGCGGTTCGCCCCAGGGTCGCTCGCCGCGCGAGCAGGGCGCACACGGCTGCACCTTGGTCACCACCGACGACGAAGGAATACTACATACAAGTTTTGTTCCCTGCGACGTTCTGCGATGGCAGAGCGAGCGGCTGGTGGTCGATGAGGCCACCACCAAAACCGACATGGAACAGATGCTTGGCGAGCGTATGCGAAGCCTGGTTGCTGCCGCAGGCGATCTCGACACCGTGGTCTCCTGGAGCATCTCCGGCAGCGGGTCGATTATCTCCCATCTTCGCCGGCCAGCGGCAAACACGGAACTTCTCAGCACGTTGCGAAAACAATACGGCGAAGGTTCGCCAACGGTCTGGACCGCGAACCTCGACGTGGATACCACGGGCACACTCGACTCAACCTGGTACGAGCAGGACTCGATACTGGGTGATTTCCTCAGGGCCCTGCGAGATCGGCAGGCGGACAAAGAACCGCTGGATCTAACCGAATTTGTGGGCGATGGCCCCCTGCGTGAACATCTCGGGAGCGCGGCGTTAATCGACAACGATGAACAGCGTCGGCACGTGTTGCAGCACGTCGGTGCGCTAGGAGCCGAGTTGCTCCGAGGGGAGGACGGTTCACCGTGAATATTCGCGACCTACACGTCGATGGATTCGGGGTCTGGCACGAGCTGGAACTTGAGAAGTTCTCCGATGAACTAACCGTACTGCACGGACCCAATGAGGCCGGCAAATCGACCTTGATGCAGTTTATTCGCGCGGTGCTGTACGGTTTCTCGCCTGATCACCACGAGCGATATCTTCCGCCGCTCCGCGGAAAACAGTCCGGCGGTAAATTGCGGATCGATACCACGCGAGGCGAATTCACCGTCGCGCGGGAAGACGACCCGGAGGCCGAAGGCCGAAACGTCGGCTTGGTAAAGCTCACCAATAAGTCGGGGCTGGTACCAACGGATGTCGACCTGAATGCGCTGCTCTCGGAGATCGACGAGCGGACGTTCCACAATATCTACGCTGTCGGCATTCGTGAACTTCAAGAACTCGGCACACTCAGCGACTCCGCCGCCGCCGAATCGCTTTACAACCTGACGGCCGGGCTGGATCGCGTATCGCTGTCCGACGTGGTTCGAGAACTGAAACTCGCCCGAGGTCGATTGCTTGCCCCCGAGGATCAGCCTTCGCGAATCGCGGAGCTGATTGAGCAGCAAGAGGGTCTGCAAACGCGAATCGAAGAACTCAAAGGACAAACCGACGAATACCTGGTGCTTTGCAGCGAGCGGGATAACTTGGAGCCGCGCGTCCGTGAACTCCAGCGCGAGACGTCCGACCTCGAGCGGCAAATGCGGATGATCGAGGTGTCCCTGTCGCTAAGGCCCCGCTGGGAAGCCCGAAGTGAGACGGAAGCAAAACTCAACCTGATGGGTGAGCCTCGGCCGATACGCCCTCAGGTCCTCGATGAACTCAAACAGTTCGACGAACAACTGGCCCAACATCGCAAAGAACTACGCGAACTCAAGCATCAGCGAGAGTCGCTGCAGGAACGTTGTGATCTGCTCGATTTCAACGAGGCGCTGTGGAAACAGGCCCCCAGAATCGAGGCTGCGTCCGACCACCGCGACCTGTTGGAAAACCTGCAGCGTCAAACGGCACGCCTCCGACAGCGGCTTGCCAAGCTGGAGAACCGTGCCCGGCATTATCAACAGCGGCCCGGACTGAACTTTGCCGAAAACAACCCTGGCCCCGAAGGTGGTCTCGAGAAGAAACTTGGCGAACTGAAGCGTTTGGCACAATCGGTCAGCGAACAAAAAAAACAACTATCCCGTGCGGAATCCTCCTCGTCGAAGGCCAAGCAACGTCTAACCGAGCTGAGCGATCAACTTCACCAGCGATTGGGAACAGACCCTTCGGATGACCTGACTGCCGTGCTTGAACAGTCGGGAGATCGGGTAAGCCAATCGCGGCGGCGAATCCACCTGGACGAACGGCTCGAAAAGCTGGGACACGAGAAAACCGAGTTGGAAGAGACCAGCGATCGGATGATCGAACGTCAGCTTCTCTCCGGCTGGGCACTTACGGGGATCGGAGCGATGTTCATCGTAGGCATCGCCTCGCTGCTGCTGCTTATCGTCAGCACGGTGCTACCGATCGTGGAAGACACCTCGTCGACTTGGTGGTTGGGCTCCATCGGTATGGGGCTGACCGTTGCCGCAGTGATCATAAAGAAGTCGCTCGAACACGATGCCCGAAAGCAGTTGAGCGATGTCCAGGAGCAACTCGATACCGTACACCGGCAAATTGCAAAAATTCGCGAAGAGCGCGACGAGATCGATGCCTCGCTACCCGGCGGTGGCGGTCCCATGGTGGTTCGACTGCAAAGTGCCGAACAACAACATTCGGCCCTCGAAGACTTGCTTCCGCTGGAATCGCAGCGAAAGGAGGCCATGGCCAAAGAAGAGTCGGCCAACCAGCGTGTGGCGACCTTGAAACAAGAGCTGCAGTCCCTCGAACAACGATGGCACAGCGAATTGCGTCAACTGCAACTTCCGGCCGACTGGTCACCCAAGCAATTGGGCTCGTTGACTCGCGGAAGAAAACGCCTTTCGACCCTGAATCGTCGCCGGGAGCAACTTCGCCAGGACATTGAGCTTCAGGAAAAGACCCTGGCCTCGATGTCACATCGAATCGCCGAGTTGGTGGAAGCTTCCGAGTTGGAAACGGAAACTGACGACCCTATAGAACAGTTGGCATTCCTTTCCCGCGAGCTTGCCGCGCAGCAGGGAATCGCTCAGCAGCGGGATGAACTTCGCGGCGAATTGAAGCAAGTCGACCGGCAACGATCCAAACTTCGACACCAGAAAGAAGACACAATTCGGTACCGTCTCGACCTTTTGACTGCGTACGAATGCGAAGATGAAGCTCAATTGGGCGAGGCGGTTGCGCAACGTCAACGATACGAAAAACTATTGCAACGCCGCGAAGAACTGCAACGCGAAATCGCTGCCGCCCTGCAGCAGCAGTTCACCGAACGAGAAGTCGGCGGCTTGCTCGATCAGTTCAGCGCCAAGCAACTCGAACAACAGTGGGACGAACTCACCACCCAACACAGCAGCTTGGAATCGAGACGCGAAGAACTCCTCGAAGAACGAGGGAGAATCGCCGAGCGGCTGGCAACACTCACCCAAAGCCGCGAGTTGGCCGATAGCCAATTGGAGTTGGGGCAAGTTGAGATTCAACTGCAGCAAGCCATCGAGCAGTGGCAAGCATTGGCCGTAACCGACAAGTTGCTGGGGACCATTCGCGAACAGTATCAACGGGAGCGGCAGCCAGAGACGTTGCGAGAAGCTTCCGGCTATTTCGAAAAGCTGACCGAAGGTGCATACCGTCGTGTATGGACCCCGCTGGAAGAGGACGTTCTGCTGGTCGACGATGCCGACGGAAACACGGTGTCGGTCAAGGTGCTTAGCCGTGGCACGCGCGAACAACTCTTCTTGTCGCTGCGTCTGGCGTTGGTTGCGGCATATGCACGAAGGGACATCCAGTTGCCACTCGTGCTGGACGACCTCTTGGTGAACTTTGACAACTCTCGGGCCAAGGCCACCGCGAGATTGCTCCGCGACTTCGCAGCCGAAGGACACCAAATTCTTTTATTCACCTGCCATGATCACATCGTAAAGATATTCCGCGCTCTCAAGGTCGATATTCGACGCCTGCCGAGCCGAACTGAAGCGAAAGAGAAACCGAAAAAACCTGTGCCCGACATTACGAAACCGGAGCCAAAACCGCAGCCGAGAAAAAAGATTGAGCCTGTTGTCGAAGAAGTCCCCGAGGTCATTACGATCGATCAAATCCTGGCAACGATCGAACCGGAAAAGCCGAAGGTAATCGTCGAAGAAACAACGGTAATTGAGGAGCCGATTGTCGAGCCGACGCGGGTTCTTGTTGATACCGAAGAGTATGAGGCGGCCGAGACCATCTTTCCGGCCAAGGTCATCGTTCGCCCCAGCCTGGAGGAGTACGAACTCGCCGAGAGTACGACCCTGGGCATCAAGTCGGGCGACTCTGCGGTCTCGAATCACACCCGCGCGGTCGCATACGAAACATGGCAGGGCGCAAAGTCGACCTCGGAGCGAGAGCTTTTGGCCGAAGCCGAGTCGTACTTGGCCCGCCGAAAGTCGCGAAGAATCGACTCCGCGGACTCGCCTTCTCCCTGGCACTTGGCTTCGGGAGCAAGTGAATATCCGACCGACGATTCACTATTGGGGGACGACTTGGTCTCTGAAGACGAAGCTGCCCGATCCCAAAATGCCGATCGCAACGGGGAATCGCAAGAGCAACCGGCCTCCAAGCCACGGAAGAGCAAACCTGGGAAATCTTAGGGCCGCTGCTCAAGGGCCCTTTATCCCCAACGCAAGCTAGATTCCGTTTCTGCAACCGAGGCATTTCCGCCAGTCAACGATCGAAGACGACGGGCCACGTGGCGATAGCGACTGCGGAACGCAACGGTCAGCCATCCCAAGTACACATTGCCGCCCAGCGAGAAGCACAACCCCACCAGGCTAGCGGCCAAGGGCCACCACAGCTTTTCCTCGGGGGCCGCTTGGGCGGCGGCATCGGAATCACCTTCAGAGCCGCTTGCCCGAACCGAAACTTTCGCCGCGGTTCGATTGTCTCCGCGGTTCGGGTCGAACGTGTTGCCCTCGGCCGACATTTCTTGGCTGCCCGTTATGAAGGGCAACTCTGGCGGTTCTTCCGCATAGGCCGATTCGTCAATCGGCGGCTCGCTGCTTGCGCCCGCATTTGGATCAATCACGGGCGGCAGATACGGAGCCTGACGCGGCGTGGGCGGTTCAGATTCAGGTGGACTGACGATCGGGGGCTCATACGATTTAAGTTCGGGGAACTGCAACGGCGGCTGCGGTGAAGCTTCCGGGACTTCATACATCGGAGCCTCCACCGGAGGCTCGACGCGGTCGTTCGGTTCAACATTCGCACGAGAGTGCCACTGCCCTTGGTCCTGAATGGGCCCGGGCGTGAAATGCGAAGGTGGACCTTCGCTGAGAGCTTCGGATGCTTCAAAGGTGGGCGGTGCTTCCGGCTGGACCGTTGGGGGAAGCCTTGGCTCCGCGGGTGGAGGTTCCACGTCGGTAGAAGCCGGCGGGGTGCCCAACCGTGGAACATCACCGGTACCAACGGTGATGCGATAACTGCGCACATCGCGAAGAAACGGTGGGATGTCGCTCACAACGTCTTCGCCGCGTTGCAGCGATTGCAGTGTCTCGGGTTCGAGTTGAATGATGTACTCGAAGCCTCCGCCTGCCCGGGGTTGCCAACCGTAATCAACCCCAACGGTAGCTGCCGCCAAAAGAATGATGAACATAGCCGTGCCTCCTGCATGCGCGCACTGAATCATGCCGCCTAACAAGTCCTACCGCGAATATCGTAACCGCGTTCGGTTGTTCAGGTAAAGCGCTGCACGAAATCATGGTGCGCCAGCCGCCTGGCGTGCTATCACGCAATGGCAACCAATCCCTTTCGGCGAAGCTCTCGAGGTCACGTTTCGCCCGAGGGTGGGTTCTGCAGCGCGGCATGGATCGCCGACTCTCCAGCTTTGGCGGCCTGCTGGTCGAGTTCGATGAGTTCCTCTCGGAGGATGCTCAGCAGGGCTTGCAGAAAGGCAACGATCATCGGGCCCACGAAAATCCCAATGGGCCCCAAGGCCTGAACCCCGCCCAGTACGCTCAATAACGCCATCAGAGGATGCATGTTCGATTGCCCGTGCAAGACGTAGGGTTTGATCACATTGTCGGCCATCGAAACGACGAAACCTCCGTAGATTGCGAAACCAATCGCGGCGATGGGCCGATTCACGACGAAAAGCAACCACAAGCTGCATGGGATCCAAACGGATGCCGCCCCGACGAAGGGGACCATCGCCATCAGTCCGGTAAGAAATGTCAGCAGGATAACGGATTCAAAATCCAGAACGATATATGCAAGTCCCGCCAAAACCGCCTGTGCGGCGGCGGACAACAACGTGGCCAACACCACGGCGCGGCTGATGCGGCCGAACTGATCGAGCATCTCCAGTTCGTAGCGGTCCTCCAAGGGGAAGAGCTTCATGATCGTACTCACCATCCCTGGCCCGTCGGCCAGGAAGAAGTAGAGCGAGATGACCATCACCGCGGCTCCGACCAACAGGCGTGCCAAGAACCCACCGACGTATTGGGTCGTGCTGAGTGCCATCGGTCCCAGCCATGCATCGACTTGTCGCAAAACCTGATTGATCTCAGCGGGCCCGGGGTTGGCCAATACTTTCAGTCGATAGGACCATGGCCCTCCGTACATGGCCTGCTTCAAGTCGTAAAAGGCATTGCGGACCGAAACGTGTTGTTGGGTAACCGAATGTACTTGGGCGGCCGTTGCGGTCTCGCCCCAGGGTTCGACTGCCTTGACTAAATTTTGATAGGCCGTTCTGATCTGCTCGCGCCTAGCGTCGTCGGTCGACTCAGCACTCAGCATCTCCTTTACGGCAGGCTGCAGATCGCTCACTGCCCTGCTAGTCTCCTGACGCAACTTTTCTCTCTGCTCGGCCGTCTCATCATCGGAATCGGCCAGAGTTAGGTTGCGCCCAATCTCTTCGACAATCTCTTTGCCGGGCATCTCCAGCGAAAATCGCTCTCGTAGCTCTCCCAGGTCGGCAAGAACCGTCTGCTTGCTGAGATTTCGGGCCAGAGAGACTCCCTCGGTGGCCGCCATGGTCAACACGACCATGAAGGGAAATAGCACAATGAACAGAATCAGCGCGGTCGTCAGGCCGGCAGCCACCCGAACCCTTCCGTTGAGTCGCTCGGTCAACCAGTTGTGCAAGGGGCGAAAGATCACCACCAGAACAACCGACAGGAACATCGGCAGTAGAAACTGGCCCATCACCTGCAGCACCAACCAGGCACAAAGCGCCACGATTCCAACTAAGACGACCAGCGAAATGATCCTCGTCACGGCGTATCCTTTCTACGTGAATACCCACTGATTGCTGTTCGTCGACTGGAAATGGTCTCGCGATCGCGAATCTCGTGCGGCGATTGTAGCAAATGTTGCTTCCTGCGGTGCACGAACCAGGCGACCTTGCTCCGCTGTGGGGTTGGGACCAGAATTGGCCAGCTCAGGAACCGACTGATTGACTCCTCCGGTGCGAATGCCGCTTCCGCATGACCGACCAAAAAAACAGGAAGAAAAAAACCTGGCTGCGTATCGCCGTGCAGGTAGCGATCCTGGCGTTACTCGTCTGGGGCATCCGTCGGTACTTGAGTGCGGCGTTGGCGGATATGAAAGACTACCAGTGGGAACTGCATCCTGGCTGGTTGGTGCTCTCCGGCGTTTGCTATGTGCTTGGCCTGTCGCCATGCGTGTGGTTTTGGCGACGATTGCTCAGTCGCTTCGAACAACGGCCTCACCCATTGCACGTAATCAGGGCCTACTACATTGGTCATCTTGGTAAGTATGTGCCCGGCAAGGCGATGGTCGTCGTCATCCGGACCGTCATGCTGCGAGAAAAGCAGGTGAACACGACCGTGGCCGCGGTGACCGTGGTTTATGAGACGCTCACCATGATGGCCGTTGGTGCGGCGATCGCCGCCTTGCTGGTTGCCATCTTGTGGAGCGATCAATCACTGGCGCTGGTTATTGCCGTGGGACTCATGGTTGTGGCCGTCGTGCCGACGCTGCCCCCCGTGTTTCGCTGGCTGTCGAATCTGGTCGGCATGGGAAAATCGGACCCGCAAGTCGCTGAACGTCTGGCGACCTTTGGATATGGCGAATTGTTCATCGGCTGGATTGTGATCGCCGGCGGTTGGTTCGTGCTGGGGCTCAGCTTGTGGTCCGTATTGAAGGCGATTGGGGTCGAGAATATCCCGCTCTTTCAATCGTGGCCTTGGTGCACCGCGGCCGTGTCGCTGGCCGTGGTCGCCGGGTTCTTATCCCTCATCCCAGGCGGCGCGGGTGTTCGAGAAGCAATCCTACTACCGTTATTAGCGCCACAGTTAGGACCAACCGTCGCGTTAGGTGCCGCGATCTTATTACGAATCGTCTGGCTGGTGGCTGAGCTAACCGTTTCGGCTATCCTATTTCTGATGGGCAAGATTGCGTCCCCACCTGGCTGAAACATACGTTCGCGATGAAGTCACTTGGTTTGGCCATCGTATTCGAGCGTTGGTGACGAAGTGAACCACGATCGATTACAATTGAAACACCATGTTGCTTTCCGCCGTTATCCCCGTCTACAACGAAGTCGACAGCCTGCAGTCGCTGTACGACCAGTTGGTGTCGATGGCTGATAGCGAGCACTTCGACCTGGAGATCGTCTTTGTCGACGACGGGTCGCGTGACGGATCGTGGGAGGTGATCGAACGCCTTGCCTCCGCGGATATCCGAGTGCATGGCATCCGCTTCCGTCGTAATTTCGGGAAAGCCGCCGCGCTGAATGCCGGATTCGCCGAGGCGCAGGGCGAAATCGTGGTGACCCTTGATGCCGATCTGCAGGACGATCCCGCGGAGATCCCTCGCTTTGTCGAACAGATCGAAGAGGGTCTCGACGTCGTGAGCGGCTGGAAGAAGGTACGGCACGACCCGTGGCATAAGGTGTTGCCTTCCCGGGTGTTCAACTACATGGTCAGCAAACTGACCGGAGTGCACCTGCACGATCACAACTGTGGTCTGAAGTGTTATCGCCGTGAAGTTTTGGGCGAAGTTCGACTGTACGGCGAGTTGCACCGCTTCATTCCCGTGTTGGCCGATGCCCGTGGGTTTCGAGTCGGCGAACTCGTCATTCAACACCGACCGCGACAACATGGTCATTCGAAATATGGCGTGGGCCGGTTCATCAAGGGCTTCCTCGATCTGTTGACAGTGAAATTCCTCACCGGATTTGGCCAGCGCCCACTGCATTTTCTGGGCAGCCTGGGTTTGGTCTTTTTCCTGATCGGCTCACTGGGACTCTCGCTGCTGGCCTTCGATTGGACGGCCAACTGGCTGTGGCCTTCGCCCGACCATATTCCACTGCACCAACGGCCGGCGGTGTTATACAGCGTGGCGGCCATGCTGTTGGGTGGCCAGTTGTTGTCCATCGGGATCGTGGCCGAATTGATCACTTCGTATCAGGGGCGCGATCGCGACAGCTACTCAATCACCCAGAGAACCGCGCCGGCAGTTTCCAACCAACCCCGGGCACACAATGAATCTTCCCTCTGACGATCCGGGGCAGTCGCTACGGAAGAGCATCTACTGGCTGCTGATCGCCATGAGCGTCGGCAGTATCACCGGTCGTATCCTCGCGGTCGATTCGGTAGACTCGCTGGCCCTGGAAAAGCATCTTCAACGCAACGGTGACCCCAACCGTAAACTGCAACGCCCATTTCTTAGCGCCAACGACCGCAGTCGCTGGTGTACGGTTCGCGCGTTGGTCGAGCACGGCACCTATACCATCGACGAGGTCGTGCAAGAGCGAGGTTGGGACACCATCGACATGGTCAAGCACGATGGTCACTTGTATTCGAGCAAGCCGCCGCTGCTGGCCACGTTGATCGCCGGTGAGTACTGGCTACTGCATCGCATCACCGGCACCACGCTGGGCGAAGAGCCGCATGCGTTGGGGCGATTCATGCTGGCCACGATCAATCTGCCCGCGCTGTTGGTTTGCTTCGCCCTGCTGGCTTCCATCGTCGAACAATACGGTCGCACTGATTGGGGTCGCATATTCGTGATGGCGGCCGCCACGTGGGCCACGTTGCTGACCACATTCGCGGTAACGCTCAACAATCACCTGATCGCCGCCGCAGCGGCCACCGCCACGCTTTGGGCCACACTCCGCATTTGGCACGACGGTTCGCGGCGACTCGATGAGTTCGTTCTGGCCGGCGCGGCCGCGGCGTTTTGTGCGGCCAATGAATTGCCCGCCTTGTCGCTGTTCGCTGCTTGTGGAGTCGCCCTGTTGTGGAAAGCCCCACGGCAAACGCTACTGGGCTTTGTTCCCGCTGCGGCGGTCGTGGCAGGAGCCTTCTTTGCCACCAACTACGCGGCGCACGGCTCGTTCATTCCGCCCTATGCCCATCGAGGCGAAGGCGAGGGAGAGAACTGGTATGACTACGAGTACGAGCGGAACGGACGCACGATTCAAAGCTACTGGAAGACCAGAGCCGGCATCGACCTGGGCGAACAATCCCAGGCGGTGTACGCAGTAAATGTTCTGGTCGGTCACCACGGGGTGTTCTCACTCACACCCGTGTGGTTCCTCAGTTTCGTGGGGCTTGGCATGATGCTCACGATCGGGGACCGTTCGCTGCGCTGGATTGCGGCCGCGGTGTTGGCGTTGTCGCTGGTCTGTCTGGCGTTCTATCTCTCGCGCCCGCTCATCGACCGCAACTACGGCGGAACCTCCGCGGGGTTCCGCTGGATGATCTGGTTTGCTCCCCTGTGGCTATTCGGCATGCTGCCCGCAACCGATGCCGCCGCCAGCCGACGATGGACCCGCGGTGTTTGCCTGCTGCTGTTGATGTTCTCCATCATCTCAGTGGCCTACTCAACCTGGAACCCCTGGATGCACCCGTGGTTATGGGACGTGAGTGAGTGGATGGGGTGGATGTAGGTGGTTTCGTGCGTGCAAGCACGCACACTACTTATGAGATCAGCTCTACCCCATTGGTTCTCAATTCGATTCCGGAATCTAACCCCAGTGTCGCCCAACTACCACAACATCGCGCCGTCACCCGCACCACTTCCTCGGTCTTGGGGTTTTTGAATTGCAGGCTGCGGCCGTGCAGGGCGATGGCTCGTTGGCGGAGGTCGTCGGTTTGGGGGCCGAAGGGCACCGGGGAACCGTATTGTTGATCGCCCAGCACCGGTAACCCTCGGGCGGCGGCTTGAATGCGAATCTGGTGCGTGCGGCCGGTTTCGAGCGTGACTTCCAACCAACTGCCAAATGCCGCTGTGCCCAGGGTTCGATAGTGCAACACGGCGATGCGGCCTTCGGGGTGGTCTTCGGGAACCACTTCGGCGCGGGCTTCGCCGGGAACCTTGCGGACATAGTCGGTCCAGGTTCCGCTCGGCTCGTCGGGTTCGCCGGAGATGCAGGCCCAATAGACTTTGCGTACCTGACGCTTTTCGAATTGATGGCCCAGCCGCTTGGCCACCCTCACGTTGCGGGCGAACAACACCACCCCGGAGACTGGCCGATCGAGACGGTGAATCGGCACCAGGTAGATATCCCCCGGCGACGACTCACGCCGCTGGATGAATGCCTTGAGATTCAACTCCAGGCTGTCGATTCCTCGTGGTGCCTGCGTTAGAACCCCAAAAGGTTTTCGCACCACCACGCAGGGTCCTTCCTCGTACAGAATCTCCGGTTCGGCTCCCATGTGTTTACTTCGTTCTTCCTTCAAGTTGCTGCTCTAAAAAAGCCTGAATTTGGCGGGGGTGCCATGGACGGCTTGTCCGTCCATGCTGTGAACGTGAGGTAAGCCATGCCTTGGCAACCCAACCACGGACGGACGAGCCGTCGGTGCCACCCATGCGCATTGCATGAGGTTCAGTCGTGCCACATTCTACGCCTTGAAACAGGCGACCTGGTGCGTGTCGCCCTCGAGCTCTGGTGGCTTTTCGGCACAACTCGGCTCACCGATGGGGCAACGGTCGATGAACGGGCAGCCTGAGTAGGTACGGTCCGGTGAGGGGATCTCTCCCTTGAGCTTCGTCCGCTGCCGGGTGCGTTCCACGGGAGGGTCGGGTACGGGCACCGCCGAAAGCAACGCCTGGGTGTACGGATGCTTGGGGTTGGAAAACAACTCTTGGGTTTCGGCCAACTCGACGATTCGACCCAGATACATCACGGCAACCCGGTCGGAGATATGCCGCACCACGGACAAATCGTGGGCAATAAACACATAGGTCAGGCTCAATTCCCGCTGCAAGGCGACCAGCAGGTTCACCACCTGGGCTTGAATCGAAACGTCGAGTGCCGAAACCGGCTCGTCGCAGAAGATGATTCTCGGCCGAACTGCCAGTGCCCGGGCGACCCCGATCCGCTGCCGTTGCCCGCCAGAGAACTCGTGCGGATAGCGGTTGAGAAACTTCGGATCGAGGCCCACGGTATCCATTAACCGCATCACTTCCAGGGGGCGATCTTTGCGAGCGTGCAAGTTGAAAATGTGCATCGGCTCGGCGATCGTTCGCCCAACCGTCATTCGCGGGTTCAGCGAGGCGAACGGATCCTGAAAGATCATCTGCATCCGCTGGCGATTGGCGAGCATTTCCGATTCATCGAGCCCGTCGACACGCTGCCCGTTGAACCACACTTCGCCGGAGGTCGGCGGGATCAGGTTCAAAATTCCCCGGGCCGTGGTCGACTTGCCACAGCCCGACTCTCCAACCAGGCCCAAGGTCTCGCCAGATTGCACCGCGAAGCTGATTCCATCGACCGCACGAATGTAGGTTGTGTCACGTCGCCAGATGGGCCCGTGATATTGAGGGAAGTACACCTTCAAATCGCGAACTTCGAGCAACGGAGAATCGTTTCGCGTTTCCTGTCCCAAGGATTTGCCGCCTGCGCCGGGTTGATTTGAGTGTGTATCTGCTTTAATCATGATTCACTTCCTGCGACGCTGCCGTGGTTACGTCGACAAAGCAGCGGATGTGGCCACCATGTGGGGCAGGCGTTCGGGGAGGTTCTTCCTGGGCACACCGATCGACCGCAAAGCGGCATCGCTCTCGGAATGAGCAGCCCTGCCCTAGTTCGGTCAAGTCGGGTGGCTGACCTTCGATGGGCGTTAGTTCCTCTTCACCCTGGGCATCGATTCGCGGGATCGATTCCAGGAGCCCCAGGGTGTAAGGATGCCGTGGATCGGCGAACAAGGCGTCCACGCCCGCCTCTTCGACCAATCGGCCGGCATACATCACGTTCACCCGATGACACACGCTGGCCACCACGCCCAAGTCGTGCGTGATGAGAATGATCGCGGTGCCCAAGTCCTGCTGAATGTCTTTCATCAGGTCGAGTATTTGTGCCTGAATCGTCACATCCAACGCGGTGGTTGGCTCGTCGGCAATCAGTAGATCGGGATCGCAAGAGAGGGCCATGGCGATCATCACCCGTTGCCGCATCCCGCCGGAGAATTGGTGGGGATAGTTGAAGATGCGTTTGGCCGGTGAAGGAATCCCGACACGGTCGAGCATCGAAATGGCGTGGTTCAACGCCTCTTTTCGCGAATGGCCCAGGTGCAGGCGGGTCATTTCGGTTAATTGCTGGGCCACCGTCAGGTATGGGTTCAGCGACGTCATCGGGTCTTGGAAGATCATCGAAATCCGCCGCCCTCGAATCGCGGAGAGCTTCGCCTCGGAGAGCTTCAGCAAGTCTTCTCCGTTGAACCTGGCGGTACCCGAGGCGATCAACCCTGGTGGTTTGGGCACCAGCCCCATGATGGCGAGATTGGTGACCGACTTCCCCGAGCCCGATTCACCGACGATGCCGAGTGTTTCGCCGCGCTCGATCGAGAACGAAACCCCATCGACGGCCTTCACCAGACCGTCGTCGGTTTTGAAGTGAACCCCCAGGTTCTCGACTTGTAGAAGCGGTTCGCCCATGGATGATTCTCTAACGGTTCTTCAAGCGTGGATCCAAAGCGTCGCGAAGCCCGTCGCCGAGAAAATTCAAGGCGAACAGTGTGATTCCCAGAGCAAGGCCCGGGTAAACGACCAACCACCAATAGATTTTCACCGGGGTGATCACTTTCAACCCCTCGTTGGCCAACAGCCCCCAGGAAACATCGGGCGGTTCGACCCCCAACCCCAGAAATGACAGGAACGCCTCGAAGAGCATCACGCGGGGGATAGTGAGCGTGAGATAAACGATGATCACGCTGAACAAATTCGGCACCAGGTGCAAGAAGATGATGCGAGGCCGACTGGCCCCCAGGGTGCGAGCCGCCTCGACGAACTGTTCTTGCTTCAGCGAGATCACTTGACCCCGCACGACACGGGCCATGGTGAGCCAGTAAATGGCCCCCACGACGAAAAAGAAAATGGTGATGCGGTCGATGCCGTGATCCAGCAGCCAGCCCTTGATCGAATCTTCGCTGAGGATGGTGATGAGGAAGATGACCACGAAGATGAATGGAATTGAATACAGCACGTCGACCAACCGCATCATGATGTTGTCGACGCGTCCGCCCATGTATCCAGAGACCGCACCGTACGAGACCCCGATTACCAGCGAGACCAACGTGGCGACCAATCCCACGACCAACGAAATGCGGGCGCCCCAAAACAAGCGGGCCAACAAATCGCGTCCCAACTCATCGGTTCCGCAGATCGAGCCGAGAGCTTTTTCACCAAAGATGGCAACCCTTGCTCGGGTAAGCCACAAGGTGAGGCGGTTTACTTGTCCAAATTGGCGGTCGACTTCGTCAGTGAACTGTTTGTTCCAGGAATTGGAATCGGCCTCGGGCTCGGCCAGATTCAGGTGACCCGCCCACAGGTGATCCGCAGTCGGAGCCTGAAAGCTGCGGCTCGTATCGACCGCGCGAGGTGATTGCAGAGGTAACAAGGGCGTTAAAAACGCCAACAGGCTCATCAACACCAATACGCCCAACGAAATCATGGCCGACGGGGTTCGACGCAGACGACGCCAGGCATCGCGCCCCAACGAGACGCCCTTGATCTGCCGCGCTTCTACGAGTAGCCGCTCGTAGTCGCGGAGATCTTGATCCGAGGTGATGGACGATGGGCGGGAAGTTATCTCAGACACGGGCTACTCCAGTCTTACCCGTGGATCGAGGTAACTGTACGAGATATCGACGATGAGATTCATCGTGTACAGCAAGGTGGTGTACAGCATGACCAACCCCATGGCCAACGTGTAATCGCGTTGCGTGGCGGCGTTGATAAAGTGCACGCCCATCCCGGGGATGGCAAAGATTTGTTCGACCACCAGCGAGCCGGTCAAAATCCCCGCGGTGGCTGGCCCCAGGAACGACACGACCGGAAGCAGCGCCCCTTTCAGGGCGTGGCGGAAGATCACCGCGGGAGTTCGTACCCCTTTGGCGTACGCCGTGCGGATGTAGTCCTGATGCAGCACGTCGAGCAACCCGGTGCGAACCAAGCGTGCGATATAGGCGGCGTAAGGTGCTCCCAAACAGAAACCGGGTAGCACCAGTTGGCTGAAGCTTCCCCATCCAGCCGCGGGAAAGATGGGCCAGATGAACACGAACAGAATGATCAAGATGCCGGCAATGACAAAGTTCGGCAGCGCAATTCCTATCGTGGCAATGGACATCAGGGTGATATCAAGTACCGATTGACGCCGCACCGCGGAAACAATGCCCGCGGTGAGCCCCATACTGAGAGCGATGAACAAGGCAACAAGCCCCAAGGAAGCCGAAATGGGAAAGCCTTGCGCGATGATCTCGCCAACCGTGAAATCTGCCAATTTGAAGCTGTGCCCCAAGTCGAGCCGCACAAAGTTCCACAGTTCCCGACCGTATTGCTGCAGCAACGGTTCATCGAGATGGTAACGGGCTTTGATGTTCGCTTCGATCTCGGGCTCCAGTGCCCGTTCGCCATCGAGTGGCCCCCCGGGTACGGATCGCATCAGAAAGAACGACGCCGTGAAGACGATCCATAGCGTGATCGCCATCCAGATAAGTCGCCGGAAGAGAAAGCTGGTCACCGCAACCCCTCGGATTCGAGCACGCGCTGCTTCTCTTCCTGGTCAATCTTCATGCCGACATAGGGATGCACGTCTTGGACATTCGGATAGAA
The DNA here is from genome assembly GCA_965227275.1 of Pirellulales bacterium. Classification (GTDB taxonomy): domain Bacteria; phylum Planctomycetota; class Planctomycetia; order Pirellulales; family JAEUIK01; genus CAZNXE01. The sequence goes on from CBDDFU010000001.1 coordinate 6,355,863, forward strand.
CCCTTTGACATAGGGCCGGGACATGCCGGTTGTAACATAGTTGTAGATGGGGATCACCGGCAGTTCGTCCATCAAAATGCCTTCCGCATCGTGCAGAATTTGCATGCGGACTGCGGGGTCGTGTTCACGGGCCGCCTCTTCAATCAAGCGATCGTATTCCTTGTTCGACCAGCCGGTTTGATTGTTGGCCCCGTCGGTGACAAACATATCGAGGAAGGTATTCGGGTCGAGATAATCGCCAATCCACGCGGCGCGGGCAACCCAATACTTCATCTGGCGCGAATTGCTGAGGTAGACGGCCCACTCTTGGTTTTGAAGTTTGACGTCGATGCCCAGGTGTTTTTTCCATTGCGACTGAATCAGCTCGGCAATCGCTTTGTGTACCTCGTTGGTGTTGTACATGATCTCGAAGGTGGCCGAGAACCCTTCGCCGTTTTCATATCCTGCTTCGGCGAGCAACTTGCGGGCTTGCTCGGGATCGAAGCCATCGCAGGCAGCCCGGGTATACCCTTGCACGCCGGGCGGCACGAAACTGAGCGAAGGTTTCTGGCCAGCCTTGGTCACCTTCTCGACAATCTCTTCCCGGTCAATGGCCATACTGAGCGCTTTCCGCACCAAGGGATTGTCCAGCGGCGGGCGTGTCGTATTGATCCGGTAGTAATACGTCCCAAAGTATGGATATGGCTTAAAGTCTGGGCGATCTTGAGCGAGTAACTCGGGCGTGATCGTGGCCGGCACCTGGGTGATCCGGTCCATCTGTCCCGTGAGATACATGTTCAACGCCGTGGTCTCCGATTGCACCGCCAGCACATCGACCACGTTGAAGTGCACGTTGTCCCGATTCCAATACAGTGGGTTTTTTACCATGCGAATGCGATCGCGAATCCGTCGGCTCTCGAGGAGAAACGGACCATTGCAAACCAGATTCTCCGGTTTCGTCCACTCAGGAAATGGATACGTTTCGACACAGGTTTGATTCACGGGGAACAACGGGTAGAACCCCAGCAGACTTAGGAAGTAAGGCGTGGAGCTTTCCAGACTGATTTCCAGAGTACGTTCATCCAGAGCGCGGATGGCAACCTCGTCGAAATCGAGCAAGAGCCAAGCGTAGTCTTCCGCGCCGTCTTCGGTAGGCTGCGAAGGATTGCCCGACTTGCGGAACAGCCGTCGCTGTCCATCGATCTCGACGGTGTAGGTGCGCACCACACCGGGATCTTCCTCGGCGACGGTCTCATCACCTGATAGCTCTTCGGTTGGCAGCGGTGGTTGAATCTCGACGAGTGTGCCATGCAAAGTGATGCCGGCCGCATCGGGAAGTGCACCCTCGGGTTTCTCGTGCAGTTCGACTTCGACCTGATCGCCGATTTTGACGTTGGCCTCGGTGTAATCTTGGGCACGATCAACATAGAAGAGTTGATAGGCATACTCCGCCGCGGTCTTGGGATGTAAGAATCGGCGAAAAGAATAAACGAAATCGTTTGCAGTCATCCCCGTTCCGTCGGACCAGAGCGCGTCTTCCCGAATCTTGAAGGTGTAAGTCAGTTGGTCGTCGGAAATCTCCCAACTCTCGGCCACACCTGGAGTGGGGTGCAGGTCCTCGGGATCCCAATTCACCAAGCCTTCAAACAACCCTCGGATCACCCGTCCTTCGGGCGCGCCGGTGACAATGGCCGGGTCGATGGTCTTGATTTCGGTATTGTTCGAGAAGGTGTAGTCTGCCGGGGGGAGCGTCCCGAACGAAACTGCCCACAGTAGCGATGCCAACAGTGCTACGAGGATCCCTAGCGGAACGATGTTTCTGGAGTTTAGGGGCATGCAAGATCCTCTAGCTGATCAACCGGCGGCTCAACGAAATGGAAGAGGCCCGGTTCCACGGTATCGTACTGCGTTAACCTCTCGCAGCAACGGCCTTTGCAACAATCGCCTACTCCGAACTACGCATTCGCTATCAAATGGATCGCGCCAGTCAGCAGACGAACTGTCCAGCAACATGGCGCTGGCGTATTCATGAAACTTCACGAAAACGCTGATCCTCTAACGTGTGGGAGGGCAACCGGCCAAAGGTGCTAGCGGCCGAAAAGTGTCGCGAAAATGCCGCACCAAGGAATTAATTGCTTCAAGAAATTCGAGTCGCTCGGTAAAATCTAGACGACGAAGCATTCGCTTCCGGTGAGCTCCACGCGGAACGATTCGTATTCTGCGGATCTGTGGAGTTGGGTCGAGACAGGATCGCTCATCAATGCTGTCGAGTCGGTTGCCCCAGGGATTTGGGCATAGAGCAGTTTTTGGCGCGGGTCTTCCGCGTTCGATTGCGTTCTATGATTCACGTTTGTTGGTAGGTCGACAGACAATCGAGAATGAATCTCAGTGCCCAAGCCATATCGGAAGATAGCCAGCGAATGCTCGTTGCCGGTAAGAAACCGGGGGCAACAAAGCGCATGGTCGCCCAAACCGTGGTGAGAGAACGGCGACGCGCGAGAGAAAGGTATCAGGAACATGATCACGGATTTGAAACGAGATGAAGTCACAGGAGCGAACTTTCCCGACGTTCAAGACACGCTGATGCAGGACATGGCCGGTGTCTTCAAATTGCTGGCCGATCGCACAAGATTGCGAATCCTTGTTCATCTGGCCCGCAACGGAGAGGCGCACGTCCGCTCGCTATGCGATTTGGTCGAACAGAGCCAACCCGCGGTCAGTCATCACCTGGCAGTCATGCGAGACGCTGGGTTACTGGTTTGTCGTCGCGACGGCAAGCACAACTACTATCGCGTCGTTTCAGGCAGGTTCCAACTGCTGATCGATCAACTGTTCGACGAAATGCCGGAACCTCAACGAGAAATCCGCTTTGAGAACTACGTTTTGTCCTATGCACCTGCGGCTTCGATGCCACAGACCGTGTGAGCAGGAATGCCTACACACAGCGCGTACTTTAACCAACCTCGATTGAACGTCGATCGCGCGAGTTGCGCGGGGACCTTAAGCAATCAATTGATTTGATGGCTCATTTCGCGGCCCATCCTTACGTGAAACGCGTGGGGATGCGGCCGCGAATTTTCATTCCCTGAAGTGCTTAGTACTGGGCATTTACCAGACGGCGAGACAGCTCGTCCACAAGATCTGCCCCAAGAAGCTTCGTCAGACGATCTTCCGTGTCGTCTTCACCACCTCGGTTGTTGTCGCGGGTAACCAACTGACGCATCTGAACCATCAGCGGTGTGCTCGCCAAAGGGTAGTCGATGGCGATGGCCGTTCGTTCACCATCTGCGGCTTCGTAGAGAACCGCCAACACGGTTGCGGGAGCGACGCGATCATCCTGACGGGCGATCGGGATTTCGATGAAGCGAATATCCACGGGTCGTCCAAGCGGATGATCGACCGGGGTCAGCATGACTCGAGTGACCCCCGTATCGCTGAGGCTGTCGCCGTTGAATTCGATGGCGTAGCGACCATCCACTTCAGTCAAGACAGCGATGATCTTGCTAAAGAAAACTCTCGCCCCGCCCAACTCATCGGGTGGGTTGTAGGTGTCGATCACGCTACCTGGTGCTACTCCAGCGGGGATGCTCCCGGGAGCAAGCTCTTTCGCGGCGCCAACTCGTTCAACACTCCACGAACCTCGTTGCTTGCGAAGTCGCAAGACCGCCAACTTGGCCGCCGCGGAATCGTCCGGGACATACAGCGCTACCATTACCCGACGGGTGTCCAAGGCGCCGACCTGCATGTCGAGCCACTCCAAATGGAGATCGCCATCGAGCTTCTCCAGGTTGTCCGGAATTGGAAATGCCTTGGCAAATGATAAGTTTCGTGCGCGTCGACCGAGCGAGATCGATTCACCCGCGGAAGCTTCGCCGCGGCTTAGATTGCCTTCTTCGGACCATGGGATGTCTTCGAGAACAAAGAAGTAGTTGGGTTCCAGGTTCATTGGATCGTCCGGGTCGACGTAGGCGTCCGTGGATTGTCGAATGAATGCTGTTTCCCCCCCCACCTCGCGAATTTTGACTGGCAGGGCTTTCCAGACCTGATCGGCGCTCTCTTCGACTATGACCGTGTCGCCCTCGCCATCAGAGACCACGACCGCTTCGTCTTCGACGACAATCGCTGGTTCCCCTGCAGAAACGGCCAATGCCGAATAGGTACAGCAGATGGCAACCCCAAGGCGGAGGTTGTAAAGAACCCGAAAGCCCCAGTCATCGATACTCATTTCTGTTGACCTTTCCATTCGACTGGCAATTGACTCGTTCACTTCATCCTACACTTCCGGACATCGCAGCGCGTCTCGAGGATCTCCCTGTTTGGATGGAGTTGCGATCTGGCAAGATGCGTATTCTGGACAGTGAGGCTGAGGCAGTCCACAATAGCCACGCTTCTTGAAAGGCACTCCAGGGGGCTGTGTGGGCCCCAAATTGACTTGTGGTTACGTGGAAAGGGTGTTGGTAATGCGTTTTGGAATCATGGTTTGCGTCCTGGCATCTCTTATTATAGATGGCCGTGTCTCGAATGCAGAGAAGCCGATTTGGGTGGCCAAGGTGCTGCGAGAACTACCCCGCGGTGAGGCTGAAATCGTTGCTGCCCATGAGAAAAGCCGTGATGCGGCTGTGCAGATCAGTGCGGGCGATCCGCTGGAAATCACTGATTTTTCAGGAGAGACCTCTTATCCCGTCACCGTTGACGGGGAGAAGATGGACGTCCCTTATCGCTATTGTCGCCTGGGTGCGCTGACCTACGGGATGAAGCTTGCCCCCGAGGACGTGGCCACGCTGCCCTCGGTGAGCAAAGGCCGCATTCTGAGCAAAGTCAACGGAAACTACGTTTGCATTCAGTTGCGTGTCCAGCGAGATGAGGCGACCGGAAATGTGTATCTGTACTACAAACCGTTCGCGCTGGTGGGAGCTTACGATAATCAATCGACCTCCCAAGAGTTTTCCCCGCTGATGGAAGACTCGGTCCGCGACGTCCGCGGAATCGGGCTGTTCATCAAGCCGGGCACACCGCTTTCGGCCGAAGCTTTCCGGACGTTTGTAGCAATCAACAAGAACACGGTTAGCCTGGAAACTTCCGCCTCTGGTGAACCCAGCCTCAAGCCGCACTTCGAATTCTTCTTTGGTCGGCTGCGGGTCGATGGGGACGACATGCAACTGCACATCTTCGGCACGACCGAATATCGACAGCAGATCAATTATCTAAACACCTATCATGCTCCGACCTCGCGTGAAGACTGCACCATGGTTAGCACGATCTTCTTCACCGACTACACCATCGCGAAGCAGTCCCCCTCGGCCAAGGCTGCCAAGGAGGTGGTGATTCAGCGTCGCGATCAGATTTCGCTCGAAGAGGCAAACGCCTTTGCCGCTGATCAAGGCATGGAAGGTGACGCCTGGGACAACCTGACCGAGATTCTCGACGCGATGATTGACGGCAAACTTCAATAAGAAAAAGCGGTAGACGAAGCCACCGCAAGGTGAATCCCAGGGTGTCGCGACCCCCCTTGATGCACGATTCCATGAGTAATCGGGAACAAGTCCGCCATCGCCCACCCACCCAGTTGGAACGACCTCGCGAACTCGTTGTTGCGTGCGAACCCATGCGAAGCAACGTGAATCTCTCCCGTATTGTGCGGGCGGCCGGTTGCTGCGGGGTGCACCGGATGATCTGCTGCGGCACGGCAAAGATTCGCGACAAGATCGCGCGAGACGGAGCCGACTTCGTCGAAATCGAAATCCACCGCACGCTGCCTTCGCCGCTGGCCAAACTGAGTGCCGAAGGGTTTCAGATTGTCGGGCTCGAACAGACAACCGACTCCACATCAATCTTCGATTATGTGTGGGACCGCAAGACCGTTTTGGTGCTGGGCAACGAACGGCGGGGATTGCACCCCGAAATTCTGAAGATGTTGGACGCCTCGGTTGAAATCCCTGTGTACGGAAAACCGGACAGTCACAACGTGGCCACCGCGGCGGCGATGGCACTGTATGAATACTGCCGCCAGTGGCCCAAAGGCTAGCGATGCAATTCGGTTCCGTCGCCCAGCAAAACCCGCATAATCGTGGGCGTTTTCCACAACGATGCCCCAGCCCTGGCATGTTCGTAGACCGCCGTCATATTTCGGCGACACTGCGAGGGTTGACGCCCCGTGGGGCTGGTTTATGCTTCATGGGTTTGGCACCCCGCAGATGAGGCAATCTGGTTTGGGAGGGCCACAAGTCAGACAATATTTCGCGGGCGGAACGGCTGTCTGAATTCCGTCTTTCTCACTTCAGAATCGCTAAAGAGGACCATGCTCGTGGCTGGCACATGCGTCATCGGTTTGCAATGGGGCGACGAAGCCAAAGGGAAAATCGTCGACCTGTTGACCGAAGATCACGAAATCGTGGTCCGCAGTCTTGGCGGCTCGAACGCCGGGCATACCGTTGTCACCGGCGGGCAGACCTACAAACTGTCGCTCATTCCCAGTGGCATCTTGTATCCGAATGTGCAGTGTGTTGTGACCGGGGGCGTCGTCATTAATCCCGCCTCGATTCTGGGCGAGATCGATCAGCTCACCGAACGGGGCGTGCACATTGGCGACAACCTGATGATCAGCAATCGGGCGCACGTCATTTTCCCGTGGCATCTTGAAGAAGAGCGATTGATCAACGCCCCCGTGGACGACGGAGAGTCGATCGGCACGACCAACCGCGGAATAGGTCCCTGCTATCGCGACAAGGTCGGCCGCTCGCATGCCATCCGCCTCGGCGACCTGTATCGCAGCGGTCTGAAGCAACAGATCGAGCGGATTCTTAAAGATAAGCGAGCCATGTTGGCCGAGTTGCCCGGGCAAAGTAACGGGCAAGCCCTTGATGCCGAGAAGATCTATACCGAGTACAAAGCACTTGCCGAGCGGCTCCGACCTTTCGTGGCCGACACAACGACCTACCTGCTCGATGCCTTGGAAGCCGACAAGCCGGTGCTATTCGAGGGTGCTCAGGGTGCCTTGCTGGACATCGATCACGGAACGTTTCCATTCGTCACCAGCAGCAACAGTTCGGGCGTCGGCATTAGTTGCGGCTCGGGAGTGCCCGGTCGCTACATCACGCAGATCATCGGGATCGTGAAAGCCTACACAACGCGTGTTGGTGGCGGTCCCTTCCCCACCGAGCAAGACAACGAAATCGGGCAACAAATTCGCGACAAGGGCAACGAATACGGCACGGTCACCAAACGCCCCCGACGTTGCGGTTGGTTCGACGCCGTGGCGGCTCGCTACACGGCACGATTAAGCGGGGTCGACACGCTGGCCGTGATGTTACTCGATGTACTCAGTGGGATGCCGGAATTGCAAATTTGCACCGCTTACGAGATTGATGGAGAACGCGTCGAAGCATTTCCGGCCCATGTCGAAGACCTTCGCAATGCCGTAGGCATCTATGAGACACTGCCGGGCTGGGAAGAAGACATCACCACGGTGCGTCGCATGGAAGACTTGCCGAAAAATGCAAGAAACTACCTCGATCGCATCGGCGAAATCGTCGGACGGTCCGTAGGAATCGTATCGGTGGGTCCTGACCGCGAGCAGACCATTTTCGCGGCAGGGCGACCTACCGCGGCAAGCATTTCAAACTAGGGCGCAGAATCTCACTTCGAGCGAAGCTTGCCGCTAGGAGACTTGATCCATGGCGAACACCTCCGTGGCGCAAACCGAAGACTTATCCGATGTACCCGTTGAGTCGCGTCCCAAACACATCGCCATTATCATGGATGGCAATGGCCGCTGGGCCCGCGAGCAGGGGTTGCCTCGCGTCGAAGGTCATCGTCGAGGGGTCAAATCGGTCCGCAGCGTGACCGAGGAATGTGCCCGCCTGGGGCTCGAGCATCTTACGCTCTATTGCTTCTCCAGCGAAAACTGGAAACGCCCTCAGCCGGAACTCGACGCGCTGATGAGCTTGCTCGAACAGTTCATGGTAGAAGAGCGCGCTGAAATCCTGCGAGAAAACATCCGACTTACGGTAATTGGCCGCCGAGAAGGGATCCCGGAATCGGTGCTGAAAGAAACCGACAAAACCATCTCGCTCAGCCGTGGCAATTCCGGACTCCATTTGTGCCTGGCGATAAACTACGGCGGGCGTGGCGAATTGACCGACGCCATGCAAAGGCTGGCCGTCGAAGTTCGCGAAGGACGCCTGGCCCCCGAGGACATTGGGGAAGACAAAATCGCCGAGGCACTTTACACAGCCGGAACACCGGATCCCGATTTATTGATTCGTACGGCAGGTGAAATGCGAATCAGCAACTATCTGCTGTGGCAGATCAGTTACTCGGAGATTTGGGTGACCAAACGCCGCTGGCCCGAGTTTGGGCGAGACGATTTGCATCAAGCAATCCGCGATTTCGCCTCGCGCGATCGGCGGTTCGGGGGGTTAAACGCTTAGCATGCTGCGATGGCGTCTGCTGCTCGGCGTGATCTTCGCCGTGATACTGAGTTCGTGGTTGTGGTTCGACCACAACTATTGTGAGTCGCTCCCTGGTGTGTGGCTTGTTCCCCTGCTCGTTCTGCTCTCGATTTTAGCTGCCGGGGAAACGATTGCCCTGCTGAAGACGGAGAACCAGGGCCCCAACCCTGCGGTTGTGTACACGGGCAGCCTGGCAATCGCTTTGAGCCCATGGCTTGAAATACTGGTTGAGCAAATTCCTCTGAGTGCCTTGGGGTGGTCGTTCTTGGCAGTAGGTCTCTCGATTGTCGGGGCCACGGCGCATGCCGTGCTCACGTATCGTCGCGAGTCGCATGCGGTGCTGCGCCTTGCATTGACCGTTTTCGCCATGTTGTACGTGGGTCTACTGTTGAATTTCGTGGTTCAATTGCGATTGATCGACGAGGGCAGCCTGGGAGTCATCCCGATCCTCTCGCTGGTGATTGTGGTGAAGATGAGCGACATCGGTGCATACACCGTTGGCCGCATGATTGGGAGGCACAAGCTAGCGCCGGAGCTGAGTCCCGGAAAGACGCTGGAAGGGCTGGCCGGGGGAGTTGCCTTTGCCTGCCTGGCCGCAGGGTTGGTCTGGTGGTTCTTACGCACACGCTCGGATGTTGAAAGCGGGCAGCTTTCGTTTCTCATGTGGATGCTATTCGCCCCGGCCGTCACCATCGCTGGCGTCGCTGGCGATCTGGCCGAGTCGATGCTCAAACGGGATGCCGGCCAAAAGGACTCGAGCTCATGGATGCCGGGTTTTGGAGGCGTCCTCGACCTGCTGGATTCCATTCTGATTTCGGCCCCGATTGGCTATCTGTTCTGGGCCAGCGGTCTTCTTCAAGGATGAATGAGAACGGGGGCCTCGAATCGAGGTATGGCACATTCCGCCAAATAAATCGAAAACCCATAAGCCTTGTGAATCAAACAGGTTACAACTCAACCCACAGGACTAGTGGTCCTCAGGCGCCTAAATTCGCTATAAAGTTTAACTACCAAGTATCTCCTCAGTACCGGCCAGCGTCGCTCAGTAAGCCACGCACACCTGGATGTTCAGATCCACCATATCGGTAGTCGATTCCGATTCGTTGACATCGCTCTTCGGTGCGAGAGATCAACATCTACGGAAAATCCGTGACGCCCTGAATGTAAGTATCGCGCTGAGTGGTGATGAAATACGCATCGAGGGAGAAGAAAGCGTGGTAGCTCAGGCGACCGAGGTCCTGACCGAATTGAGCAGGCTGGTGCAACGTCACGGTGCTTTTGAGCCCGAGGAAGTGACACGCCTTCTATCCAGTGTCCGAGGTGAACCTGCCCCGCCCGATTCACCGGAACTTGGCGTGCAAGTAGGCGGCAAGAAGCTGGCCCCCCGTACGGCTGGGCAAGCCCGCTATCTTCGCGCCATTCACGAGAGCGAGCTAGTTTTTTGCGTCGGCCCTGCTGGCTGCGGAAAGACCTATCTCGCTGTCGCCTCCGCCGTGGCGGCCCTGAGGCGTCACGAAGTCCGCAAAATCGTGCTGGTTCGCCCTGCCGTGGAAGCTGGCGAGAACTTGGGCTATCTGCCAGGCGATTTACAGGCAAAAATCAACCCATATCTCCGCCCGCTGCTCGACGCGCTTCAGGAGATGATGGATAGTGATCAGGTCAAGAAATACTCTGAGCAGGACATTATCGAAGTGATTCCGCTGGCCTACATGCGAGGCCGGACGCTGAACAACTCGTTCATCATCCTGGATGAGGCCCAAAATACGACAACCGCGCAAATGAAGATGTTCCTGACGAGAATGGGACACGAATCGAAGATCGTGGTCTCCGGAGACGTCACTCAAGTCGATCTGCCGCGACACTCGCAAAGTGGGCTGATCGATGCCATCGCCCGGCTTCAGAAGATCAAAGGTGTAGCCCGGGTTGAGTTGACCTCGGAAGATATTGTCCGCCACCGACTCGTCACCGAGATCGTTCAGGCATACGAGGAGAAGAGCAAGAAGCGGCGGTAACGCCCGCTTGACTGACTAATGTCAAACGGTGGATCAAAACGAACGCGGTCCGAACGAGTCGCCGCGCTGGAGTTGCCCCCCGGCCGCACTGCGCGAGTCTTGGTGCAACTACGGAACTCGACATCGCTGGCAAGACTGGGACTCTCACTACTCGCGATTGTTGCACTGTGGGTTGTCATGCGCGGCTGGGCTCCGCCCTTCTCGTACCATGTCGGATATGTTCCTGCCCGAGAGCTGATGGCTCGCGTTAGCTTCGAAAAATCGAATCCCGACGAAACGCGCGACAAGCAACAGGAAGCCCGCAGCCGTGCACGCTATGTGTACAACCAAGACCCGGAGCCCCTGGTTCAGTTACGCAGTGCCCTGGTCAATCAGGTGCTGGCCGTTACGAATGCAGCCTCGCTCGACGAGCTGAGCGATGATGTTTGGGATCAGTTCGATCCTCCGCCATCCGACACCGAAACGGCCCCCACCCAGGCGGAAATGGAAGAGCGATTCCAGCAGTTCCGCGCTGCCCTGACCGGCCAGGACGCGATGGCAGCCTTCGAGAAGGCGTTGGAAAGTGCGTTCCAAAAATACGAGCGGATCGGGTTACTCGAAAAACTTCCGCCTGAGCACTCGGCCGATGGGAATCAGGACGAGATCACCGTCAAAAAGTCGGCAAGCGATTCTGACCCCATCACCGTGAAAGTGACCGATGTGCTGATCGGTGACGGAAGCCCGATTTATGCCAGTCTCTTAAGCAGGATCAAGCCAGCCGTCGTGGCCGACCGGGTTTTTGCCTGGCTGAAACCTCGTTTTCCCTCCACACTGAAGCTTGATCCTGAAGCTACCGAGCGAGCACGCGAAGCGGCCGCAGCGGAAGTGGAAGAACAGTTCATTACCTACGACCCTGGTCGAGTCCTGGCTGCGGCAGGTATCCCGCTGAGCAAGGATGAACTCGATGTCCTGCGGCTGGAATACAACGCGTACTCGGCGCAGCTTACGCCCAGCGAGTTATTAACCCGATCGGTTGCTTCCCTGGGTTTAATCACGGGCATTTTCATCCTATGCGGCTACTTCTTACTTCGTCGGGCCCACTACATCCTGGATACATGGCGACAGTTCTCGCTGATGCTCGGCTGTGTCGTGGGTACGGTGTCCCTGGCCTGCTGGCTATCGTTCGATCCCTGGCGAGCAGAGCTTCTGCCGCTCCTGTTCCTAGGTATGGTTTTTGCCGTTGCCTATGGCCGTGAAACTGCCCTGTTTCTGTCGGTCGCGGTCGCGTTGCTCATCGTACTGGCCATCGACCAGAGCCTGGGCAATTACATGGTGCTAAGCGGCTCGGTGGCCTCTGCCGTGCTGTTGTTGAGCCGAATTCGCAGTCGAAGCAAACTCATCAAAGTTGGTGCCTTGGCCGCACTGGCTGCGGGGACGTTGACGCTGATTTCCGGCATCATGCTGGGACAGCCCCTTGCCGAACCGCTTTGGCAACTCGCCGGCTTTAACGCACTCTGGACATTCGGTGCGGCGATTCTCATTTCAGGATTGCTGACGGTTGTTGAATCTGTGTTCGGAGCCGTCACCGATTTGACGCTCTTGGAACTCGGCGACGTTTCACACTCGCTGTTGCAAGAACTCGTGCGTCGAGCGCCTGGCACCTACAACCACTCGATCAATGTTGCGTCCATTGGTGAAGCCGCCGCTGAGAGCATCGGTGCCAACGGCCTGTTGGTCCGCGTTGGGGCCTATTTCCACGACATCGGGAAGATGTTCAACCCCGGGTATTTCATCGAAAACCAGGGCGAGTCGGAAAACCGACACGAGTCGCTCATGCCAGCGATGAGCACGCTGATCATCATTGCACATATCAAAGATGGTGCGGACCTGGCTCGACAGCATCACCTTCCACAGTCCATCATCGATTTCATCATGCAGCACCATGGCACGACGCTGGTCGAGTTCTTCTACAACCGCGCCCATCGCCAGAGTGCCGAGAATCCGGATGCCGCCGATGTGGACGAGGCCGCATTCCGTTACCCGGGCCCGAAGCCACAGTGCAAAGAAACAGCTATCCTCATGCTGGCCGATGGGGTCGAAAGTGCCAGTCGCGTGCTTACCGAGCCGACGCCCGCACGAATCGACAGCCTGGTTCGAGAGATCGCCATGAAGCGTCTCTTGGATGGCCAGTTCGACGAAAGCGGCCTGAATCTGAAAGAACTGCGGACCATTGAAGACAGTTTGATCAAGTCGCTAACGGCTGTATACCATGGTCGCGTCAAATACCCGGACAGCTCGCAACGAACGGCATGATCGACCAAGAACCACGCCCCGGACAGCCCCGCATTGCAACGACGCCAAAGCAAATCGGCGGTGCGCAGTGATTAAAATTGAACTTGCAAATCGTCAAGAGCTGCTCAGCTTTCAGGCCGAACGCCTGGAATCCTGCGCCCGTGAGATACTTCAGGCAGAAGGCCCTGGAGCCGCGGAGCTCAGCTTGGCCATTGTCGACAACGAAACAATCCACGCAGTGAATCGAGATTTTCTCGGCCACGACTACCCAACGGATGTCATCAGCTTTGTTCTCGACGAGTCCTCGGGGGTCTTGGAAGGTGAAGTGGTAGCCAGTGCAGAAACCGCCATTCAGGAAGCGGCCAAATTCGGGTGGAACGCGGAAGACGAGCTGTTACTGTATGTCGCCCACGGGACCCTACATTTGGTAGGATACGATGACCAAACTCCCCGGGCGAAAGCTGCCATGCGGGAGCGAGAACGTCATTACCTGGCCCAATATGGCCTAACGCCCCACTACCCAGACAGTGACCTTGAAAACCCTGATCTTGATCGCACCGAGGACGACGAGTTCGTGAATGGAGGAATGAAGCAGAGGTGAACCCCTCCTGGTGGCTGGCTCTGTCCGCCTTGTTGATTACGGGTTTCTGTGCCCTTGGCGCAAAGTCGCTGCGTAGCTTCTCGCGACGCGAGTTGGCCGAAGTATGCCGTCGCCGGGAGGCCGAAGGACGCTTGGCCGAAATCCTGCTGCATCACGAACGTGTTGCTTTGGCAATCGAGAGCATGCAGCTCATCGCAACCGCGCTCTTCATCTGCGGGGCACTTTCGGGCATATGGACTGAACGAGCGAATGTGCCACATACGGGCGATCTATTGCTCTGGGGCACCCTAGGTGGTTTGGTACTGTTGCTAGTCGTTCTTTGGCTGCCAGTCACATTTGCGCGGCTGTGGGCCGAGCCGTTCCTGTTCGCCACGTGGAGAATCTGGCAGGTGGCCGCCGTGCCCATGGCCCCCCTGGTTATCGGGGCCCGATTAGTCGATACGCTCGGACACCGCCTGGTGGGTCGCGAGCCATCGGTGACCACCGAAGAAACCATCGAGAACGAAATCCGTTCGATCGTCGACGAAGGACATCGCGAGGGTCTCATCGAGGAAGATGCTCGAGAAATGATCGAAGGGATCATCGAGTTGGGCGATGCCAACGTGGCCCATGTGATGACCCCGCGTACCGATCTCATGACCATGGCTGCCGCGTCCGATCTCCCCACGGCTCTGCAGATGATCATCGACTCTGGGCATACGCGGATTCCCGTGTTTGAGAAGAATCGAGACGACATCGTAGGGGTTGTCTACGCAAAGGATCTGCTGCCCGAGTTGGCCAAACCTCCGGAAGATCGCATCAAACAGGTGAAGACGATTGCCAGGGAACCGTACTTCGTACCGGAGACCAAACCGGTCGATGCCCTGCTGAACGAGTTCCAGCGAACCGGGAATCACATGGCCGTAGTTCTCGACGAGTATGGCGGCGTCTCGGGCGTGGTAACGATTGAAGACGTATTGGAAGAAATCGTCGGAGAAATCGTCGACGAGTACGACGAGGCGTTGGTCGAGGGCATCCGAAAAATCGACGAGAATTCAGCCAATGTGCTGGCCAGGGTGCATGTTGACGAAATCAACGATCGCTTGGGCACCAATCTCGACGAAGATGGCGATTTCGATACGATTGGAGGGTTCGTCTTCAGCACGTTGGGCCGAGTGCCCGGCGTGGGCGACACGGTCGAGCCCGAGAACAGCAACGTACGCATTACCGTGGTCGAGGTTTCGAAGCGGCGAATCGAGAAAGTAAAAATCGAGATCCTCGGCCAGGTCGAGCGGGCTCGGGCCTAGCAATCTTCTACGGAGTGCCAGCGGCGCAGGTAAGCTTGCAAGCTTATGTCATCAGAGAAAGCTACCGCGCTGGTTCTACGTGTTGTCGACTTCAGCGAATCGAGTTGTGTCGTCACACTCTTCACCCGCGAGTTTGGCAAAGTAAGCGGTCTGGCGAAGGGAGCACGTCGCCCCAAGGGGGCATTCGACTCTGCCCTTGACGTTCTCTGTCTGTGTCGAGTAGTGTTCCTCCGCAAATCAAGCGAGGCACTCGACCTACTGACCGAAGCCAAGTTGTTAAGGCGGTTTCGGTTATGCGACAACAACCTGTCCCGTCTCTATGCAGGTTACTACGTCGCCGAGTTACTGTCCGAACTAACGGACGAATACGATGCTCATCCCCAACTATTCGACGAAGCCGAGCGTACGCTCCTGCGAATGGGCCAAGGTCCATCCGTCGGTATTGCCACTGCGCGGTTCGAACTGGCAGCGTTGCAGATGTTGGGACACCAACCTTCGCTCGATCAATGCGCCGACTGTGGAAATGAAATCCGTGCCAGCACCCGTGTGCCGTTTGCTCAAACTGCAGGCGGGGTGTTGTGCCCGAACTGCCGTCCCCGACACAGCCAGGTTGTGCAGGTCAGCAGGGATGTAATTCGAGCACTAGATCAACTATCAAACACAAGAAGCGAAGCGTTAGACACGGTGAAGATCAACCGCCGCACCGGTGGTGAACTTCGCGGTGTGTTGAATCATTACATGACGCAGTTGCTGGGGCGCCCCCCGCGGCTGCAACATTACCTAGTCGCCCCCACGAGCAACGATGACGAAGCTGGCAAGGACGCCACGAATGAACCGTAGCCGATTGATTCTGGTCACCGGGATGCTTGTCGCCTGCCTGACTCAGGCCGGTTGCTCGACGTTTTCCGGGGGTTCGTCAGATGACTCTATGAATGTACTGAGTGATGCAGCTACGCGGCGATTTGACGATGCGCAAGGCTTACCGCCACCTCAATCTCGCCCCGGTCGTGCTCGCATGGGCGTTGCCGGCCAACGTTTCCAGAGAGAACGCAACAGCGATGGTCTCCTGGGTTGGCTACCGAAACCATCTGAAATCTCTGCCGGAGCCAAGGATGCCGTTGGCGCCGGACCCGATGGGCGAAAAGCCGAGCAAATCTACACCGAGGCCGATGCGCTCTATCACGAGGGCAAGTACAAGGAAGCTCGCAAACTATTCAAGAAAGCCGGTTCGAGTTGGCCGGACTCTTCGCTGGAAGAAGACGCGATGTTCATGACGGCAGAATGTGAGTTCTTCCTGGACGAGTATCCAGACGCCAGCGACACCTATGCAAATCTATTGGACAAATACGAAAACTCCAGACATCTCGACGTGGTGGTCACACGGCAATTTGCCATCGCCCGTTACTGGATGGAACTCCAGGAAGTTAACAAACAATACGTCCTGGAGCCGAACCTAACGAACGGGACCAAGCCCTGGTGGGATGTTACGGGGAATGCCCACGCCGTGATGCAAAGCGTGTGGATTAACGATCCGACTGGTCCCCTGGCCGACGACAGCGTCTTCGCGACGGCGAATGACTACTTCGTCAACGGGCGGTTCATCGAGGCCGACGAATACTATGAACAGCTTCGAGAGGACTATCCCAAGAGTGAACACCTGGCCAACGCGTTCTTGCTGGGTCTTCAGGCAAAGTTGGCCACGTACCAAGGCCCGGACTATGATCCGACGCCGTTGCTCGAATCGGAGAAGCTGATCGAACAGGCGTTGCTTCAGTTCCCAACCCAGTTGGCGGGAGAGCGGGATCGCATTCTGAAAACTCGTCAGGAGATTCAAAAGCTAAAGACCGAGCGAGATTGGTTCATGGCTGAATTCTACGCCGGCAAGAAATACTATCAGTCGGCGGCCCACTACCACCGTCGAGTTATCGAAAGTGCCCCCAACTCCGAACTCGCCGCGCAGGCCAGGGCCCATATGGAAGAGTATCGGGATGAACCGGGAATACCGGAAAGCCGCTTCCAGTGGCTCGTCAATTTGTTCCCCGGCGAGAGAGAACGATCAATCAACTCGGCGGATAACAACATACAAACGGCTCGGGCTCCCGGTGCAACGCAGAGGTAACCTTGTGGCACCATGCGGATATCGATCATCCTGCCTTCCTCGATACCTGGGTATCGTCGCGATTGTGGCCTGTTGCTGCGCCACGCTGGTTGGTTGCGCGGGCTACCGAGTCGGAGCCGCATCGCTGTATCCTCCGGAAATCCGCACCGTGCATGTTCCGATCTTCGAGTCGAACAGCTATCGCAGGAATCTGGGTGAATGGCTCACCGAAGCGGTTATCCGCGAGATCGAGTTAAAAACCCCCTACAAGGTCGTTCATCATTCCAACGCCGACAGCATTCTCTCCGGCACGCTGATCAGCGATGCCAAGCGACTCATCGTGGTTTCGCCAACGGACGAACCACGTGAAACCGAAATGACGATGCAAGTGCAGGTTCGCTGGGTGGACCGGCGTGGAAACGCACTCCGCGAGCCGACTGGGATTCCAATCCCACCCGAATTGGTCGACATCACCGGAACCGCATCATTGGTTCCAGAGTTCGGGCATTCGATTGCCACGGCAGAGCAACTTGCGATCGAGCAGCTAGCCCAGCAGATCGTTACGCTGATGGAAGTACCATGGTAAGCTGATGACGTCGTTCAATAGAGCGTCTCCAGCTCGCATCCTTCTTCTGAAACATCAGCCTCACCAGTGTCCAACCCTCTATCTTCCCGTTTACTTCCAGAGCGGTTCCCCAACCGCGCAGCTAGCTGGAAGCTGCGACGCTCAACGCTTGCGTTACCAACGTGCCCGTTACTGATGGGGATTTTGAATGTCACGCCCGACAGCTTCTCGGACGGGGGAAAATACTATGGCAAGTCGGCGGCTGTCGAACATGGCCTGAGACTGGTCGCGGAAGGTGCGGCTATTCTGGATATCGGTGGCGAAAGCACCCGACCGTATTCCACTCCTGTGGAGGAACGAGAAGAGTTGGATCGCGTCTTGCCGGTGGTCCAGGCACTGCACGAACAGACGAACATCCCGCTGTCGATCGACACGTCGAAGGCCCTGGTCGCCAAAGAGGCCGTGGCCGCGGGGGCCGAGATCATCAACGATGTCACGGCCCTGAAGGGTGACCCTGCCATGCTACGCGTGGCACTCGAATCCGAGGCGGGACTGTGTGCCATGCACATGCAGGGAACCCCTCAGACCATGCAGGACGCCCCTAGCTACGATGACGTTACGGGGGAAATCCTCTCCTATCTTGTCGCACAGCGCGACCGCCTGGTATCCGCGGGAATCGAACCACAACGAATTGCCTTGGACCCCGGTATTGGATTCGGCAAAACACACAACCACAACCTGGCGCTGTTGGCCAACACGGGGCGATTTCACGAATTGCGCTGTCCGCTGCTGCTGGGACCTTCGCGAAAGGGGTTCATCGGCAAGGTTCTGAAGGATAAATCGGCCGACCCGCTGTTCGGCACACTCGGTGTTGTGCTCGCCTTGGCCGCCCAAGGTGTACAAATCATCCGCGTACACGATGTTCTCCCCGCACGGCAGGCCCTACAATTGTTCGAGGCGACCGGCGGAATCGACGGGGTGCCCCGCCAGGTTTCTTGAGTTGGTGCGATGGTTAACAATCTGCATAAACTTCCGTTCGGTAAGCACTTAGCCCGGTCTCGACCGACAGACGTGCTCATCGATCGGAATTGACGCAAGTGCTTGGAAGCGAGATACTTCGCAACTCTCGAAACAGCACATCCGTGAACCTTCGCTAGCAGTGCCGAGTCGATTACCCTGGACATCGATTCGAAATACGTAAATCAAAGGGTTGGCTTCATGTCCGTTGCCAAGGATCAAGACCTCCGGCAGTACTGTGTCGATACGGCTAGTAACGCGCTGGAAGCATCCTCCAAATTGGCCGCGGTCACCGGGCAACAGAAGATCGACTGGCTGAATCGCACCGCTGAAGTGTTCCGTGCGCGAGTTGCTGAAATAGTCAGCATCAACCAGAAAGATTTGGACGCTGCCCCTGGATTCGGCCTCACTGATGCGGCCATCGACCGCCTTCGGCTGACGCCCGAGCGAATCGAAAGCATTGCCGTCGCCCTGGAAGAGATTGCCGTGCTGGAAGATCCGGTCGGCGAGATCATCGAATCGACGATTCGCCCCAACGGCCTGGAGATTGAAAAAGTACGCGTCCCGCTGGGGGTTGTCTTCTTCATCTACGAATCACGACCGAATGTCACGGCAGATGCCGCGGCCCTATGCGTGAAGAGCGGGAATGCGGTGATCCTTCGTGGAGGGAAAGAGGCGGCCCATTCGAATCGCGTGCTGGCCGACATTCTTACGGAAACATTGCCCGAGTTTGGTCTCCCCACCGACGCGGTACAGTTGGTCAATACTCCCGATCGAGAGGCGGTGGGCCACTTTCTGAAACTCGATGAGTTCATCAATGTCACGATCCCTCGCGGTGGCGAGAGCCTGATTCGGCGTGTGGCTTCCGAAGCAACGATGCCGGTAATCAAGCACTACGACGGCAACTGCCATGTGTATGTCGATCGACATGCCGACCTGAAGATGGCCGCCGAAATCACCGTCAATTCCAAATGCCAACGTTATGGGGTCTGCAACGCCGCTGAGTCTCTGCTGGTTCATGCCGATGTGGCGGCCGAATTTCTCCCCACGGTCGGCAAAGCGTTTGAAGCGCAGGACGTCGAGGTCAGAGGGGATGAGCGAACCTGCGAGTTGATCGCGGGGGCCACGGAAGCCAGTGAAGCAGACTATCGGGCGGAATTCCTGGCGCCGATTATTTCCGTGAAGGTGCTCGGTTCTCTGGACGAGGCGATCGACCATATCAATCAATATGGCTCGCACCACACCGACGCGATCCTTACCAAGGACCTGAATGCTGCACGACGGTTTTCCGTGGGCGTCGATAGTTCCGCGGTCATGATCAACACCAGCACACGGTTTAACGATGGTGGGCAATTCGGCCTGGGCGCCGAAATTGGTATCAGTACCGACAAACTGCACGCCCGAGGGCCGTGCGGCCTGAAGGAACTAACAAGTTACAAATATGTCTGTTACGGCAACGGGCAAGTTCGCACCTAACGGCACGTGTCATAGGAAGACACCGCCTGCCCAACTGCTATTTGGAGACGTGGGAGACAAGGATGTCAGACGACGTACTCAGTCAGGCCGAAGTTGAGAGCCTGCTCAGTGCCGTAGGCGGAGAGTCCGGAAAAGGCACTTCCAACGTTCAAAAAAAGAAATCCGCTCCGGCAGCATCGCGCATTCGCGAAAAGGTAACGGCTTACGATTTCAAACGCCCCGAGCGTGTCGGCAAAGAGCAAATGCGGGCATTGCAGACCCTGCATGAAGGTTTCGGACGCAACTTCGGTGCAGCATTGTCGGCCCTGCTGCGGAGTATTGTTGAAGTCAAGCTGACCAGTGTCGATCAGTTGACCTACAGCGAGTTCGTTTTCAGCCTCGAGAACCCTACTTGCTTCAACCTTCTCGCAGCAGAGCCGTTGGAAGGAAACCTGATCCTCGATTTCAACCCGTCGATCCTTTACCCCATTATCGATCGACTTCTTGGCGGCGGGCGCGAGACCGCGGCGGTAACTCGGCGACCGTTGACCGAAATTGAGCTGCGACTCGTTTCGCGAATCACAAAAGTCTTCCTGGAAGAGCTGCGTCGAGCGTGGGAAAACGTCTTGGATTTAGACCTGTCGGTAATCCGCGTGGAGAGCAACCCACACCTTGTGCAAATTGTCCCTCCGAATGAAGTGGTGGTCCTGATCAGCTTCGAGCTGACCTTGGCCGATGTCCGTGGGATGGTCAGCATCTGCATCCCTTACAACTCCATCGAGCGAGTCAGCAGCAAGCTCTCGGCGAATAGCTGGTCGAGCTACGGCAAACAGACGGTCTCGAAAGAAAACGTCGATCGCATCAGCAGCAGCCTCAATGCGGCAAGTTCAGAAGTCGTCGTCGACCTGGCCGAGACCAACATTACCACCCGGGAACTAATATCACTGCGAGTAGGCGATGTGATCACCACGCAAAAAGATGTAAGCGAACCGTTGCAGGTCAGCGTGGCCGGGGTGCCGAAGTTCCTCGCTACACCGGGAGCGCACAAAGGCCAAAAGGCGATCCTGGTTCAAGAGCGCATTGAACCACCCCAGAAAACGGAAGCCCCACCCGAGGTGTAATTCCTCGGCTTAGCTTTTTATTCATCCCCCGCTGCCATGCAGGCCTCGCGGAAGATGCCCAGCGCTGTCTTCACCTGATCCTGAGAGACACACAAAGCGGGACAAAAGCGAATACCGGCGCTGCCGCATCCCAGCAATAGCAGCCCCCGCTGGAACGCCTCTTGTACGACACGGTTTCTCAGAATGGGTGCAGGCTCTTCCTTGTGCAATAGATCCACGGCCAGCATCAGCCCTAGACCACGCGCGTTGCCTACCTGGGGCAAGTCGCGTTCAAGCTGATCGAGACCCGCTCGAATCTCTTCGCCTCGAATCACGGTATTATCGAGATACTCCTGCTCGACCAGGTCAATCGTGGCCAAGGCCGCTTGGCAACTCACCGGGTTGCCTCCAAAGGTCGAGGCGTGCGAACCCGGAGGCCAACACATCACGTCGGCGCGTGACACAATCGCCCCAAGCGGCATCCCACTCGCCAGGCCTTTGGCCAGGCAGATAATGTCCGGTACCACACCGAAGTGCTCGCTGGCAAACATCTTTCCGGTTCGCCCAATGCCCGCCTGAATTTCGTCGACCACCAGCAGGATGCCATGCCGGTCGCATACTTCTCGCAGCATGGGAAGGAACTCGGGGCGTGGGACCCGATAACCCCCTTCACCCTGCACGGGTTCCACTACGATTGCCGCCACTTCGTCGGCGGGCACGGTCCGTGCGAAGAGTTCCAGCACGTCTTCTTCGTCGCAGTCGTAAGGCAATCGATCGACCCCAGGCAACATCGGCCCAAAGCCACGTTGATGCAGCGACTTCGAGCCACCCAACGACATGGCCCCGTAAGTGCGGCCGTGAAATGCTCCGAAGAACGAGATCAGTCGATGCCGGCCCGTCGCATAACGGGAGAGCTTAATCGCGGCTTCCACGCTTTCCGCCCCACTGTTGGTGAACAACACGCGTTTGGGGGCATCGCCGGGGGCCAGTTTCGCCAGGCGTTCGGCCAGTTCGATCTCCGGCTGATAGTAGAAGTCGGTTCCGGACATGTGCAGCAGGCGTTCCGTCTGTTCGACAGCCGCAGCGACCACTTTCGGGTGTGCGTGGCCGGTGGCGTTTACGGCAATGCCTGCGGTGAAATCGAGGAACAAGTTACCATCGACGTCTTCTAAGACGCAGCCCCGCCCACGATGCGCCACCAACGGGTAATCACGCGTGTACGAAGGCGACAGCACCTGATCGTCGCGTGCGATGAGAGCGGCGGCTTTGGGTCCCGGGAGCTGAGTCTTCAGTCGCGGGGCAATGGTAGTCTCGACGAGTGGTGTCATGATGGCCTCCCCTGTGCAGTTCCGCTGTTCTATTGTGATGGTTCGCTTGGTATTCGATTAATCTTGATCGACGTTGGCGCTCATTCCTTGGGCCATGGTGATCCCCACCTCATGATTTACGGTGAACGACGTTCGATGGGTCACCGCATCGACCAGGGCGGCCGCCGATGGTTGCCCGTTGCCACTGCGTTTCACGCCGCCGAACGGTAGATGCACTTCGGCGCCGATGCAGGGCAAATTGACGTAGCCCATACCGTATTCACATTCGTCGCGGTAAAATCTCCAACGACGATAATTCTCAGTGATGACCGCCATCGACAGTCCATATCGCGTGTCGTTGTAGATTCGCACGGCCTCGTCATCGTCGTCGAACGGAATCACCGCCACGTGGGGACCGAAGGCTTCCTCACGGATGGTCCGCAGGCCCGGAGCGTATTGCTGGCGATAGATAAACGGTGACAAAAAGTACCCGTTCCCTCGCTTGTCGCTGGAAATGCGTCCGCCGTCCAACAGCACTTCGGCCTTCTCTTCCCGGGCCAGATCGTTGTAGCCGAGCACCTTATCGACACCAGCCTGGTTAATCATCGGGCCACTGAATGCCCCCGGCTCGAAGGGATCGGCGAAGCGCAGTTTCTTGGCTCGTTCGACGAAGCCTTCCACGAATCGATCGAGCACGTTGCGTTGCACGATCATGCGACTGCCTGAAACACAACGTTGACCGCTGGTTTTGAAGGCGCTTAAGACTGCCGCGTCGCAGGCCAACTCGAGCTGAGCGTCTTCGCAAACGATGACGGCGCTCTTCGAGCCCATCTCGCAGGCACACGTCTTGTGGTCGCACTGTGCGGCCATCTGGCGAATCTTCGCACCCACTTCGTAGCTGCCGGTAAAGCAGACGACGTCCACCTGCTCGTGGGCTGCCAACGCCTGACCGGCCTCTTCGCCAAGGCCATGGATCAAGTTAATTGTGCCGGCAGGGAACCCGGCTTCGATGAACAGTTCGACCAGCCGCTGCCCTGTCTCGGGTGTTTCTTCCGAGGGCTTGAAGACGGTTGTGTTACCTTCCAACAAACTGGGTCCCAACATCCACAGCGGTACGGCAAAAGGGAAGTTCCACGGCGTGATCACGGCCACGACGCCACGCGGCTTGCGACGCACGTAGAGATCCTTGGCCTCGATTTCCGATTCGATCACCGAACCTGTAGGCTGCCGGGCGGTTCCGAAAACGTACTGCACCATGTGCAGACCTTCGATCACTTCGGCCCGCGCTTCATCAATCAGTTTGCCACTCTCACGGGCAAGCACTTCGGCCAGCGAATCGACATCGCGAGCAATGAGTTGAGCCAGGCGGTCGAACATATCGCCCCGCTTGATACGGCTGGTTCGCCGCCACGGTTTGAAAGCCTCACTCGCCGCGGAGACGGCGCGATCGACGTCATGTGCCGAACCGCAAGGATAAATGCCGAGTACCTCAGCAAAGTTCGCCGGGTTGCGGTTTTCGAACGTCTGCTCGGCAGACGATTCCCAACTCCCCGCGATATACTGTCGCCCGGTCCAATTCTGCGAATTCTTCGATGCTGTCTGAGTAGTTGTCGCCATCGACGCACCTCCCGTGCAAAGCGGCAAAACGAATCGAAAAAGTTATCTCACGGGGCAGCCGCGAATCGATCGCATTGCGGTTGCCAATGTCACCCACCCAAACGGCCAAGCGTTCCCGAGCGATGGAGAGAAAAGCGGGAATCAGGCCTGTACAACCATACGTTCCGCTGGGGACCTGGCAAACTATTTCGCACCCCGAAAAAATCACCTAACCCGCTCACTGAAAACAACTTACAAACACACACCAATACAGAATCCCGCTTTCCAGGACGAATTGTCCTCAACTGTCGCGTATTGCGAGTTCGGAAAGACGAAAACCGAACAGCAAGGAAGCCCTGCTTTCCGCGAAGTACCATCATCGATTCATGTATAAGGAAGGAAGACGGAACACGCTGAATCTCATTCCCACCTACAACAAAGCGGGCAGCATGCAGGCCACCGCGAGCGCGATCACGATCTTCGGAAAGATGATCCAGCACGGGCGGTGGTGGCACGCGCTTTTGATCATCTTGACGGTTACCGTCCTTGGTGTGGCGCTGCGGTGGTTCGTTCACACCCAGCTCTTGAAGAAATGGCACGCCCAACTCCAGGCTGCCGGGCAGCCATTCACGTCGGAAGAGTTGGGTGAGTATTACTCCATCCCGGAAGGCTCGGTGGATACCACGGACTTGTGGTTGGAAGCTTTGCGGTTGGTCACAGAACATGAGTCTTACGAGGAAGAAAAAGGGTTACCCATCGTCTCATACGAGAATAGCCCTGATCTACCGCGATTTGGTGATCCGTGGCCTGAAGCGGGTGCGGTGGCAATCTTCCTGGAAGGGCAGGCAGTACCACTTGCAGCCATTCACCGCGCAGCGAATGCGGATGGCGCCGTAAGGTTCTCGCACGACTTCGGTCCCAACGGGGATGCTGTCGGGGAGCTTCTTGAAATTGCTATGGCGTTAAGGCGATGTGAACGATTGCTGCTGCTACAGGCTTACACGCGTGCACGTGAAGGCGACAAGTCCGGGAGCGTTGAGTCCTTGAGCGAAATATTTGCTGTTGGGAAAACTCTGGAGGGATACCCTCTTGCACTAGCGCTACTAGTGCGAACTGCAATCAGCGGGAGTGCCACCAATCGTTGCGGATCGATTCTACCTTTCGTTGATGCAAGCGAGGATGACCTAAAATCGATCCAGGTTGTACTGCGAGGCCTTGATTATCGCCGCGACTTGTACCGCGCTATCGTTGGCGAACGCGTCTTTTGTTTGCACAACTGTACCTTCGAGTTACCCAATACAACCGATATTCCGATCCCCGAGGAAACCTTGTGGTACTTCGAGCCAGGTATTCAATTGCGGATTCTCGACTACCAGGATGGCATCGCGGAATTAGCCCATGCTCAATGGCCAGAAGCTCTATCGACCGTTGCCAAATTCGATGACTGGCGACCAAACCAATGGAGTTTGACGGACCCAGTCGCGGGACAATCGGTGTGCATGACCTCCTCATTATTCTCTCGTGCTGCCAGTTCAGAGGCCAATGCCGCCGCACTAGATGCGGCAATAGCAACTGAGTTGTTTCGCCGCGAGAAACAGTACCTGCCGACAACCCTGACTGAATTGGTGCCCGACTACTTGCCTTCGGTTCCTGGTGACCCGTTTACCGGCGAACCTTTGCGGTACATCACTACAGAAGACGAAGTCTTGATTTACAGCGTGGGCGAAGACTCGGTCGATAATCAGGGCCACGTGAACTACGAGGACGAGGAGGAACCGCGAGACGTGGGTGTTCGGTGGGCTTTAAAGCGCGCTACACAAACCTCAGCCCCGGCGACGGAGAGCCCGGAGAATCGCGAACCCGGTGAGGAACCTCCTGAGATCGAAGGGGGAAGCGATGAGCGTTGAAGCGGCCGTGGCGACTAGGGCGGAACAACCCGTGCGACGCCGAAAGTGGGTTGTTCGTTCGGTGTCGGTGATCTTGCTCGCGTTCTTCGTAGTTGCTGTTTGGTGGTTTTCCCACAGGTCAAAGTTGCAGCAGCGGTACAGTGCGATTCGCGCGGCGGGTCATCCCGTTACGCTGGAAGAGTTGAACGAGTATTACTCGTTGCCTGCTGGTGCAGAAGATGACACCGAGCTTTGGATCGATGCACTGTCACTGAGTGAAAAGGCGGTGACCGTGCCGAGGGCGGCTAACTTGCCGGTCGTTGGCAATGGTCCCGATATTCCATCCTGGGGCAAAGGCTGGGCCGAAAAGGATCAAGTCGCAGCGTTTCTAAGCAACCATGCCGAGGCCATCACCGCCATTCACACCGCAGCCCACGCGGGTGGTGGTGTGCGTTTACCTCAAGATTTTCGCGATGGGATCGCCCCCCTATTGACGAACCTGGGGAAGCTGCGAAGCGGTTTTCGTCTATTGACTCTGGAGTTCCATCTTCGGGCTCGCAATGGGGATACTGCCGGGGCCATAGAATCGCTCGATACTCTCTTTGCCGTTGGGCGAACGTTGGATAGCCACCCGTTGCTCGTGTCGTTCATGACTAGAACGGCCATCGACGGGATTGCAATTGGCCATGCAAGCCAACTACTTCCCGTCATCGAACCCTCGCGAGAGGAGCTACTGGCGATTCAAGATGCGTTGCAGCGCATCGACTACCATGCCGAGTTGGAGAACGCCCTCATTGGAGAACGTTCATTCGGGATGAACAGCTTCGGAGGTCCGAACGTGTCCGGCTTGGGTGGCATTCCAGAAAGATTCATCGATTTTGTAGCCACGAGGTCGAAGGTTAAGTACATCGACGTGATGAACCAAGCATTGTCGGCCAGTAGCCAACCCTGGCAGGTCGGCATCTTCAACGAACCCTGGCTGGCAAATTGGGATCCGAATTCCACAAATTCGTTCGATAGAATGGTCAGCATCCTGTTCCCCTCGCTAGATAGCTGCTTCCTCGCGGGAGGTCGTCAGGAGGCCCGGCGGTTGAGTCTCGAAGCGGCCATCGCTGCTGAGTTGTACCGCCGCGATTATGGCAACCTGCCAGAGACGCTGGATAATTTGGTGCCCGACTATCTTCCAGCGGTTCCCACCGACCCGTTTAACGGAGAACCACTGCGTTATGTGGTGAACCCGAGAGATTTCGTCATCTATGCTCTGGGGGAGGATCTTAACGACGACCTGGGATCGGTTGAGGAGCAACCCGACGGATATCCCCTGGATGTGGGCGTGCGGTGGATTGTTTCAGAAGCGTCTAGCGAAAACCCTAAGTAATCTTTGTCGATCAGGCGAGAATCCATTGATCTCAACCGCAACAAACCTCTTTGGACGAATGGTCAGCCAATGGCGCTGGTGGTATGCCTTGATCCTGTTGCTG
Source organism: Pirellulales bacterium (assembly GCA_965227275.1). Taxonomy (GTDB): domain Bacteria; phylum Planctomycetota; class Planctomycetia; order Pirellulales; family JAEUIK01; genus CAZNXE01. The sequence continues at coordinate 6,382,967 of CBDDFU010000001.1, forward strand.
TCGATCTTTCTGCTGAGCTGCGTGGCCGCAAGGTGGCTTCAGAATGCCAGGCTCGAACGCCGCTACGCTGAAATGCGGGCCGCAGGGTATCCGGTGACTCTCGAGGAATTGAACGAATATTACGCGCTGCCCGAGGGCGTGGAGGACGACACTGCTTTGTGGCTCGAAGCAATGCGGCTGGTTGAAACCACATCATCAGACGTCGATGTAGATAGTCTGCCCATCGTCGGCTTCGTGGAAGAGATTCCGCCAGTGGGTGAACCGTGGCCGGAGAAGGAGCTTGTGGCAGAGTACTTGCGTGACCAGGCTGATGCCTTGCAGGCAATTCATACCGCCGCCGCGGCAGGTGGAGGGGTGCGTTATCCGCATGACTTCCGAGATGGCTGGGGAATGGATCTTCAGAACGCAATGTCCACCAGGCAACTTTCAAGGCTAATGTCTCTGGAAGCCCACTTTCGAGCAAGGGAAGGCAATGCTCCTGCGGCAGCCGATTCACTGCGATCTGCTTTTGCAGTCGGCAAGACGCTCGAACGAGACCCCGTCGTGGTAGATTTCATGATTCGTGTAACTTTGGATGGGATCGCCTCAGCAGACACGAGTCAATTACTGAATCAGATCGAATTCTCCGACTCGGACCTACGGTCTTTTCAGTCCGCAATTCGTAGTACGGACTACGCTGCCGATCTGCACTGCGGCTTGGTAGGAGACCGCACCGTAAACATACATGCCTACGATGACCTGTATGTAATGGGGTTCGATTCAATTCAGGACACAATCCTAAGTCTCGGCATTCCAGGAGCAAAGGAGAGATACGCCGAGATCACAGGCAACTTGATCGAGGTATCAAAACTACCCTTACATGAGGCACTAGCAACCGTAAGGAGCACTGCCGAATGGGAGCCCCGCGAGTTTAGCATTACCGACTACATCATGAAGCAGTACTATTGGTCGCCAGTAACTTGTTTCGAAATTGCTGCGAGGGCAGAAGCGCGAGCTTCAACGCTTGACGCAGCCATTGCGGCCGAACTCTATCGACGCGAACACGGAAGTTTTCCAACGACAATCGATGAACTGGTACCGACCTATCTCCCTGCAGTGCCCATCGATCCATTTGATGGGAAACCGATACGATATCTGCTGGATGACGATGGTCTCGTCATTTACAGCATTGGCTGGGACTTCGTCGATCACGGTGGCGTGCTTGTTCGGAAAGATGATCAGGGGAATCCCGAATATGTGAATGTCGACATCGGGGTGCGCTTGGACTCGGATGGGAAAGCTAATAGCGCCGCGTCCGAAGAGTGAAACGCCCTACGCTGGTTCAAGATGAATGAACCAACGGCACGTCGCGATTCCGCTCACGCTCGATCAAGTGGCATAACTGGTCCGGGTCGAGTGCCGTGCCTGCCTTGCTGATGATTCTGCCGTTGAGGATCACCGCGGGAAGCGCGAATGCTTGAGCGATGGTTCGCAGCCCAGCGTGCCAGCCGGGTCGGTGCCGCAATACATCGCCGATGAGCTTGGGGGCCAGGTACAACTGGTTGCGTGGGTCGACCATCACCACGTGCACTTCCGGTTTGCCAGCCTCAACCGGGAAGAATCGCTTGATCGTGCGATGCAGCAGCCCCATATCCAACTGTTGTTGACGCGACTCGGCAAACAACTTCGATTGGCGAGCCGTGATCCCATCGCCTTCCAGCTTGCCGCAACACCCGCTGCCGGTTAGCTGTTCGGCAACTTCGCGAATCAAGATGACGGAGATGGTTGCCATGACAATAGTTTCGGTCGTCTGTTTATTGTAGGGAGCACCCTCTGTGGTGTTCCGGGCATACCGTTGCGCTCGGAACACCACGGAGGGTGTTCCCTACAGAGTTTTGTCGCGCCTCTTCCATGATTCAGCCCAAGTGCGAGGAAACCACGGCTCGTTCGTCTTCTTCGAGTGGCTCGGGCGGGGGATCGCCGTCGAGATCGAGGTCGCCGGGGCCGCGGGCGAACGCCATCACGCCTTCGAAGATCAGCCAGGAAGCCATCAACAGCACGATGATTGAGACCGTCACCAGCACGTAGTTCACCTCATCGGCCTGCATGAAGCTCGACAAGCTCCACAGCATGGCCCAGATCGATACGCCAAGCATGATCGCCATGGGCAGCAATGTCAGCAGGGTTAGTCGTAACGGGCGACGGAGCTTGAACAGAAACACGCTCACAGTGAGCAACGTCAGACCGGCCAGCAGTTGGTTGGTCGTACCAAACAGGGTCCACAATGTCTTTCCGGCGGGAACCAACGCGAACACGGCAATACCCATCACGGCGATCAGCGAAGCAATATAGCGATTGGCCAGGAGCGGCATGCTCATCGAGCGGAAGATCTCTTCGACATTGAACCGCAACAGTCGCGTAGCCGAATCGAGCGTGGTCATGGCAAACGCTACGATGGTGACTGCCAGAAACGCCTCGGCAAATCGAAGTGGCACGCCTACTTTTGCAAGGAAATTCGCCCCGCCGGCCACCACCGCGGCCAACTGTGCGCCGAGATTGCCTTTGATTCCGGTCCAGCTTCCGTAAACACCACCGTCCGTCCAGGACGCAGCGCCCAACCCGGCCACACAGGCCATGATAACCAGGACGGCCAGTGCTCCTTCGGTCAGCATCCCGCCGAATCCGATCGGCAAGGCATCGGTCTCGCGGTTCAACTGACGGACGGTCGTGCCGCTGGAAACCAAACTGTGAAACCCACTCACGGCACCACAGGCGATCGTCACCATTAGAAATGGGAACATCGGCGGAGCATCGGCAACCTCTCGTAGCGGGGCGGCATCGATGACGTTTTCTTGACTACCGGTGAACGCAGCGATCACCAATCCAAGGAACATGAGCCCGAGGGCAGCGTAAAGTTGAAAACTATTGATGTAATCTCGTGGTTGTAACAACAACCACACAGGCAATACCGAGGCAATAAATCCATAAGCCAGCAGCAACCAAATCCAGGAGAGCCGAGTTTCTTCGACCGCGGTTGCAACTTGTGCAGCTCCCTCCGAATTTCCCAGAGACGTAAGAAACTCCTGGGCAGCCACAGCACCATAGGGCGCGCTCCAGGTGGGTTGTTCTGCGTTCGGTTGTGTAGTCTTCCCGGCATCCAAGATTGCGCGAGTCTCCTCGCCCAAGAACCACTCATAAGTCGGCAACGGTTTAGAGACGCCTAAAAAGATCAAGCCGGCAAATGCGGCCAGCGCCACCACAGTGGCTGGCCCAAGTCCGACCTTCAAGCGGTAAACGGCAATGCCCATACAGACGGCAACCAGCATCAGCCCGAACGAAGGCACCACGGCGTCGGGTCGAAAATTGACAAAAAACGACGAGATCGCGCCGACGAAGGCCCCCATCGCCAGCGACATCAGAAAGAAGATGATCAGCAAGAATAGGAAGCGAGCCCGCCCACCAATTAGTTCGCGGCAGACATCGCCGATCGAGCGGCCTTTGAAGCGGAGGCTAACCGTCAGCGCCCCCAGGTCGTGCACGGCCCCGATCAAAATCGACCCCACCATCACCCAGATAACCGCGGGCAACCAGCCCCAAGTAACGGCAATCGCCGGTCCCAGAATGGGCCCCAACCCTGCGATCGACGCGAAGTGATGCCCGAACAGTACCGGGATTTTCGTCGGCACGAAGTCCACACCGTCTTCCAGGGTGTGCGCGGGTGTGGGCCGCAGGGGATCGAGCCGAAACACCCGTCTCGCGAGAAATCTCCCGTATAAGAGATAGGCCGCCAACAAACCGGCGAAGCAAAAGAAGCTAATCAGGGCCGCATTATCGAGCATCGACGTTTTCCTTGTGTCGGCCGTATCTGGGTCGAGGCGATCTGTCCACCAGGCAACGCCCCACAATTACGGCTTCAATCGCGCTACTATACGCCAGTGGGTTGATTCATGCCAAACGAATGTCCGGGGCCGTGGACGAGGATTCTCGGCTCTCTATAATGACGACGCATTGGCCGGCTGGATCGTGCGGTCGGTTGAATCGAGGTTCGTACCCGCTTGGGTTTGTAGCATGAAGCAAGGAGACAGTAGGCGTGGCTGAGAAAGTAGTCATCGTTGGAAGTGGACCCGCGGCGTGGACCGCGGCCATTTATGTTGCCCGAGCGGCCTTGGAGCCGCTGGTGATCGAAGGAGCCATGACCGAAGAGAATCGGCTTGACGGAACGCTCCCCCTGGGGCAACTCGCGCTGACTACCGAGGTGGAAAACTACCCCGGTTTCCCGGCAGGAGATCTCGGGAGTTACCTCGACGACTCCATCGACAAAGCACAGCGGCAGTACATGGCCCCGCACGAGAAACAGGGTGTCAGCGGTCCCGAGTTGATGGAACTGATGCGGCAGCAGGCCAAGAACTTCGGCACTCGAATCATCACCGATGATGTTGTCGACGTGGATTTCAGCTCGCACCCCTTCAATCTGAAGATGGCCAAAGGAGAATCGGTCGAGGCGTTGGCGGTAATTATTGCCACGGGTGCCCGGGCCAATTATCTGGGTCTACCCTCGGAAGAAGCCTACAAGAATCGCGGCGTCAGTGCATGTGCGGTCTGCGATGGTGCCTTACCAAGGTTTCGCAAGAAGCCCCTGGTGGTGATCGGCGGCGGCGACTCGGCTGTCGAGGAGAGCACCTACCTTTCAAAGTTCGCCTCTCGGGTCTACCTGGTGCACCGTCGAGATAAGCTTCGTGCTTCAAAGATCATGGCGAAGCGGGCGGAGGAAGATCAGAATATCGAAATCGTTTGGAACCACACCTTGGACGAAGTCTTGGGGACTGAAAAGGACGGTGTGACGGGCGTACGACTGAAGAGCACGGTCGACGATTCTGAAAAGCAGCTCGACGCCAGTGGTTTGTTCCTGGCCATTGGGCACACCCCGAACACTCACTTTCTCGAAGGTCACCTGGAGATGACCGACAAGAAGTACCTGGTATGGACCACGCCCGGGCGAACCTTCACCAGCGTGGAAGGAGTTTTCTCTGCGGGCGATGTATCGGACGACTACTACCGTCAGGCGGTAACCGCGGCTGGAAGTGGCTGCATGGCCGCACTCGATGCTGAGCGGTGGTTAGCCTCTAAGGAATTGACGTAGGTCGGGGAGCACTGCAAGGTCCCCTGCTAAACACTTTCGTTCGGCTCGGAGCATAGCAATGGATCGCATCTCAGTCGCCGATGTTCGCAAAGCAGACGCTGTTGGCCGCCAGGTCAAACTGGAAGGCTGGGTTCGAACGCGCCGCGATTCAAAGGGCGGGTTCAGCTTTCTGGAAATCAACGATGGCAGTTGTCTGGCCAACGTACAGGTAGTGGCCGACGCCGATCTCGAAAACTACGAGCCGGAAGTCAAGCAGCTAACCGCGGGCGCCAGTGTGATTGTCGAGGGCGAGGTTCGCGAATCGCCCGCCAAGGGGCAAGCTACGGAAGTGCATGCACGAAGCGTGGAACTCGTCGGGCTTTCGGATGCGGAAAGTTATCCCCTGCAGAAGAAGCGGCACTCCTTCGAGTTCTTGCGAACGCTCGCGCACTTGCGTCCGCGATCGAATACCTTCGGGGCCGTGGCTCGTGTGAGAAATTGCATCAGCCGTTCGATCCACGACTTCTTTCAAGAGCAAGGTTTCCTGTACGTAAACACGCCGATCATCACTGCCAGCGACTGTGAAGGCGCCGGGGAGATGTTCCGGGTGACAACGTTCGATTCCACGAATTCGAAAAACGGACCACAGGATTACAGTCAGGATTTCTTCGAGCGCCCCACGTATCTCACCGTGAGTGGGCAACTGGAGGCGGAAACCTACGCTACGGCATTGGGTAAGGTGTACACCTTCGGGCCGACCTTCCGGGCGGAAAACTCGAACACGTCGCGGCATCTGGCAGAGTTTTGGATGATCGAGCCCGAGATGGCGTTTTACGACCTGAATGACAACATGGATCTGGCCGAGGCGTTCATGAAGCGTATCGTTCGCGATGCCCTGGAACGATGTCCCGAGGACATGCAGTTCTTCAACGATCGCATCGATAAGACGGTGATCGAGACTCTGGAGTCGGTCCGTGATTCGCAGTTCGTTCGTCTGACATATACCGAGGCCGTCGAGATCCTGCTGAAATCAAACGTCGATTTCGAGTTCGGGATCGAATGGGGCCAGGACCTTCAGGCCGAGCACGAACGATTTCTTGCCGAAAGACACTGCGAGGCACCGGTCATCCTCAGCGACTACCCCAGAACGATCAAGCCTTTCTACATGCGGGTAAACGACGATCAGAAGACGGTTCGCGCGATGGACGTTCTGGTTCCAAGAGTTGGTGAGATCATCGGCGGTAGCCAGCGAGAAGAGCGGCTCGATGTGCTTGAAGAGCGAATGAGAGAGCAGGACCTCGACCCTGAGTCGTACTGGTGGTACGTCGACTTGCGCCGCTTTGGCACGGTGCCCCACTCGGGTTTTGGCCTCGGGCTGGAACGTGTCGTGCAATTCGTAACCGGGATGAGCAACATCCGCGATGTCATCCCATTTCCGCGCACCCCTGGGAATGCGGAGTTTTGACGACCAGGACACCGACCCATGCATTCGCCCATCACAGGAGGCCTGGACAATGGACCGCAGGACGATTCATTTCTCCCAACTTGGGGATGTCGTCGCAGAAGCGGAGCGATTAATGGACAGCGGTTACGATCGAGCTGGAAATTGGTCACTGGGTCAAGTTTGTAACCATCTGGCGGCTGCGGTAGATATGACCACCAGGGGAATCGGTTCCAAGATACCGTCGTTCATGCAACGCGCTTTCATCGCCACGTTCCTTAACCTTGCGTTTCTTGGGCGTTACGGCAACATGTTAGGCTTACGAGTGCCAACAAGTGTTCCCCAGAACATTCCCATTGACGATCGAGAAGGAGTCACTCGACTGGCCACCGCGATCGAGGGACTGGAAGCGGGCGGCGCGGATCACCTGATGCAGTTTCACTTATGGCACTGCCAACACCATTTCAGCTTTCTGATTCCAAAGGGAGAGCCTGGATCGCAGCCCGTCGCTACCACGCTGAACGATCCGAAAAAGGCAAATTCGTAAGATCATTCTGGATGCGTTATCATGAATAGAGACGACCAGCGAAAGGCACATTATCCCGGTCCATCTCCATACAAAGTTGTTTTTTTTCGATTCCAAGAAAACTCACACGTGAGAATATATCCGATGCAACTCCGGTTACGCACTTCTTTCGCGATCTTCTTGAAGGCATCTCTGCTAACTTTTGCTGTGGTAACCATCGTAGGTCCCCAGCCTTTGAAAGCCGATGATGTAGAGCACACGAAGGATAGCCTGAAGAAAGTAAAGAAACTGGTTGACAGCAAAAAAGCCGTGCTGATCGATGTTCGCGAGCAGCGAGAATGGGATGCGGGACACGTCGATGGTGCCATGCTGATTCCCTTAAGCGTGCTAAGCGAAAACAACGCCGAGTCCGAGTTTGTTCAGGGCCTTGAGAAGAAGCTCCCGAAGAAATATCCCCTCTATGTGCACTGTCGCTCGGGTGGTCGCTGTTTGATTGCTAGCGAGATCTTGGAAGATCTTGGGTATGAAACACGCCCACTAAAACCCGGCTATCTGCAATTAATCGATGCTGGCTTCCCACAAGCTAAACCTGAGGAAAACGACTAGCACCTACAAACACGCAACGATAGCAACCTGGCGTGCTAGCCGTCATTGCTAGTGTACATCTTCACGCAGAGTTGCCTTGACCCGGCTTCCACGGAACCGGTATCTTCCCCAACCGCGCTGCTGGCGGGATCTTTCCAGCGCGGCGGTTTACGAGCATCAAGGAAGGTGCCGACGAAACGATGCAATCACTCTGGCTGCCTCTCTGGTATGCGCTGGCAGGCGTCGCTGCGATTCAGGCTTTCGTTACGGCCTTGCAATCGTGGGAACACCGACGCTTTGCCCGCAGTCGCATGAAAGTCCAGCCCGAAAACTCCGAAAATACGATGCGGATTCGCGTCTGCGCACCATGCAAAGGCGTAGACCTTGGTTTGACCAATAACCTGTCACGCCTTTTCGAGCAGGACCATTCCAACTTTGAAATCGTCTTTATAGTTGAGAGTGCTGATGACCCGGCCACCGAAGTCATCCGCGCGTGCATGGCGAACTACCCCCAAGTCGATGCCCGCTTGATCGTGGCCGGCAGGGCCACGGAAAGCGGCCAAAAAATTCACAACCTGCGGATGGCAACGGCCGCCATGCCCGACAAAGTCGAGGTATTGGTGTTCGTCGATTCCGATGCCCGCCCGAACCCCGATTGGCTGAGAACGCTCACTCGACGACTCGAACGTCCCGAGATTGGAGCTACCACGGCGTATCGCTGGTTTGTCCCCACGCGTCCGACGCTGCCAAATCTCGTGCTCTCCTCGATCAACGCCGTCGTTGCGGCATTCTTTGGTCCTGGTTCGCACCATCTGGTCTGGGGAGGGTCTTGGGCAATTCGTCGTGAGGTGTTCGACTCGATCGGGTTGCATGAGGCATGGTATGGGACTGTCAGCGACGACCTGGTTGCCAGTCGGGTGCTTCATCGCAATCGGCTCCGCGTCGAGTATGAACCCAAGTGCCTTGTCGCGTCGCCTGTCGATTATTCAACATCACAGCTCTTCGAGTTCGTTCGACGGCAGTACGTAATCGCCCGCTTCTGCATTTCGGGCCTTTGGTACATGACATTTCTATTCGCAACGCTGTCACTTTTCGTGTTTTATAGCAGCATGGCCCTCGGTTTTTATTGCTTACTACGGGGCGATACATGGGCCGCTGTGCCTCTGGGAGTGGTAGCGTTTCTCTATGGATTCGGCGTGCTAAAAGCAGTTTTACGGCAAGAAACAGCACAGCTTTCGCTGCCATCGTTCGAAGAAAAGTTACAACAGGCTCGCCGATTCGACTTTGTTGCCGGCCCGCTGGTGTCGCTGGTCAATTGGATCGGCATGCTCAGCGCGTTGTTTGGTTCCACCATTATCTGGCGTGGTGTGCGCTATCGCATCTTCGCCGGTGGCCAATCGCAAACACTAAATCGCGAAGTGGTGCTCGACCAGCGATGGGTACCACGCCCTCATCAATCTGACGTCAAACAACGAAAACCATTTTCCAGGGCTCACCATCGAGCTTCGGATCACATCGAACACTAATCACAACGCGTTGTAGGAAGGGATACCCACGATGCAAGTAATCTTGTGGGACACACGTAAGCTGGATGCCTCGAAGGACTTTGCCGGTGGCTACGGTGTTGGGCAATATCATGGGCTCGGTGGTCCACGGGGCTGGCTCATCCGACGGATGTACAAACGCGACTACCGCCCGGTTTCGTTGAACTTCGCCTACCTCGGCGCGATCTTTCGTAAGCTGGGCCACGAGGTCTCGTTTGTCGAAGATGGTTCTCCACCGCCCGCGGACCTGTATGTATTCAACCCCTCGCTCATCACGCTGGATATCGAACGTAAGACGATCCAGCAGGTTCGCACGAAGTATCCGCAGGCCAAGGTTCTGGTCACCGGTCTGACGGGTTATGCGCTGCCGGAGGCGTTCGCCGACCTCGGGGTTACCATCGTCAAGGGCGAAGCCGAACAGTTGCTCTGGAAACTGGACGAAGTGCTCAACAGCGAAGAGCCAGTCGTGGAAGTGGGCAGCGTCAAAGACCTCGACGCACTGCCCTGGCCCGACTGGTCGCTGTTCGATCATTGGAAGTTTCGCATCGGGTACGATTTCTGGAAATTCCCCACCGCACTCATTCAACAGAGTCGCGGTTGCACATTTAGCTGCAATTATTGCCCCTATATCATTGTCGAGAACTCAACCCGCTTCCGCAGTCCCGAGCATGTCGTGGCGGAAATGAACGACGGCATGAAGCGCTACGGGTTCAAGTCGTTCAAGTTTCGCGATCCACTATTCGGTCTCGACCGGAAACGTGTTCTGAGATTGGCTGAACTCATCGGGCACCTGCCGCGGAAGATTCAGTTCTCCATTGAAGGCCGCATCGATCTGCTGCGTACCGAAACGTTGGAAGCGTTGAAAGAGGTCGGACTGACCAGCATCACCGTCGGCATCGAAACCCCCGACGAAGGTACGCTGCGGCAGTACAAACGGGCCCCCATCAATGACGATCGCCAGCGTCAGTTTGTCGCCCAATGTCGAGAAATGGGAATTCGTACGGTGGCCGGATTCATGATCGGCTTCCCCGACGATACTGCTTCTGATATTCGAGCCGTGTTGCGGTATGCCAAGCTGGTGAACCCGACGTACGCTAACTTCAATGTTGTCACGCCGTACCCGGGGACCGAGTTCTTTGCCGAGGTGAAAGACGAGATCGCGGACTTCGATTTCTCGAAATACACGGTCTACACCCCGGTGATGAAGTATAAGAACCTCACTCGAGAGGAAGTGCATCAACTTCACGCGAAGTGCTTTACGAGCTACTACTTCCGTTGGCCTTATTTGAAGGACAACGCCCATCTGCTGTGGCCCGTGCTGCGAAAGTTTAGCTCCAAACGTGAAGCGGCGACGCCTCCGCCCAGCGACAAGTCACATACGACTCCCAAACGCCCTCACGGTCTAACCGTTCTCCAAGATCGGCCCGAACTCCGGAAAGACGGTCCACACAACCGCACCCAGAACACTCGTATTGATGACCCGAAGTCGAACGCGTAATCAGTTGCGGCGATTCGCTGTTTGACCGACCTCTTTGTTAGCGGTCGTTGTTCAGCGCAAGCTACGTGCTCTACCGATTCGCTTTGTGCCAGCCATCCAGCGAGAGCACCTCGGCATACGCGAAACCAAGAGCCGACATGGCTGTGTTATGCACGTCTGTGGCCGAAACGATCTGACCGTTGAACTCTTGATCGCGCGTTGCGCAGGCATCGTGCACGACCTGACACTTGTAGCCCAAGTCGGCCGCGGCGCGGGTAGTGCCCTCGATGCACATGTGGCTCATTGCCCCGGCGATCACCAGCTCGTCAACGTCTTGAGCATCTAGCAGGCCCTTGAGTCCTGTCTCCAGGAACGCGTTCACGTGGGCCTTCGTAACCACCGCTTCGTCATCCGTGGGAGAAACCGAATCGTGGATTTCAATGCCTGAGGTTCCCGGACGAAAGAACGGAGCCGCGGGATCGGCAAATACATGTCGCACATGAACCAGGGGGCTACCCGACTCGCGAAACTGGCTCAACAGTTCCGCAGCCCGAGAACTGGCCTGTTCGATTCCCACCAACTCCATGTCTCCGCCGGGGAAGTAGTCATTCTGAATATCGATTAGAAGTAGGGCCTTCGACATAGTCTGCGCGGCTCCCGGGGATGCCTTACACCAAATGAACCAAGTCTTAGTTTAGGCGATGCATTCCGGCAATGGAACTTGTAAGTGAGGTCAGACATTGCCTGCCCGCGAAGCAGTTAGAACGATAAGTCTTCTAGCGTATTCGCAAACCAATGCATAAGCCCCTCTTGCACGCCAGCGGCATACTCCCGTTCGGAGTGGAAAACTCTGGAACCTGTGAGACACTTCAACTCGCTACGTGCATTGCCAACCACGATTCCGCGAAATCCCTGCTGGAACAGAGCAATATCATTGCCAGTGTCACCACTGACGAAGACCTGCTCGGCTTCATATTCCCAGCGCCTTGCCAAGTACGCGGCAGCAGTACCCTTGTTGACCCCGCGAGGCAAAACATCGAGATCGCGATTTGAGCTATAGACTAGTTCCGCTTGACAATTCGCTTCTTCTAGCCGGTCGCTCAACTCTCGAATCAGATCGCCGGAAACCCCACGCGCGAAGTAACTAATCTTGTAATCCGACAGGAATTCCAAGGGCTGCAATTCCAACTCTCGAAATTCTGAGAGCACATCGCGGATCGTTCGTGAATCCCAACCATCAACTCCCTCGGGCCACTGTCCGATTCCTGAGCCCGATACCCCGCAACGAATCTGCGTGCCGACACCACCGATAATCGCAGCCGGTTTCGGCAAATCAGAAGATGCGATCGACTCCCAAACCGAATCGACAAACCGACCCGAGTTATAGACCAACCGGAGACGACCGCGATTCTCTTGATACCATTCGGCAAACTCCGTTAACGCCTCGTCATTTCCCAACAGGGTGCCATCGACATCGCTGACTAGGAGATAGCGGTCTTCCACAACTCCTCCTCGGCAGGATCAACGGCCCACGGAGCACGCGGCCCGCTGGTGTGCTCGTGGTCAACTCCCAGGGGAACTTTCGGCCCGACTGCTTCGAATTCCCGAATCAACTGCTGGGCAATTCCCGTCCAGGTAAATCGAGAGCGCGCTTTCTGAGAACCGTGGCGGGCCATTTGAGCCCCCACGCGGGGATACTGGAGCACGTTGGCGATCGCATCTCCAAATGCATTGGGGTCAAATGGATTGGCGTAGATTGCTTCCAATCCCCAGGTAACCTGCTCCCAGAGTCCGCCTTCGGTCGTGATTACGGTTGGCGTACCGCAGGCCATGGCCTCGACGGCCGTCATTCCGAAAGGCTCGTAGCGACTGCTTAGTGCAAACACATCGGCCGCCCGATAGTAGTCGGGCAACTGCTCGTCGGGGATATAGTCGCGAAATTCAACCGATCTTTTGATGCCAAGGCTGTCGATCAGTTCATGAAGCTCGCAGATCTGTTCCGACTCGCGTTTCGATGGCTCGGTAGAGCCGATGGCCAACATCAGGCGTGCTTCGGGAATTCGTTCCAACACAAAGGGCATGGAACGAACAAGCAGATCGTATCCCTTGTTGTGTGCCATACGCCCCAGGGCAAGCACGATGGGACCTTGAGCATCGAGATCGGTTTTCAGTGCTTCCCGAGATGAGAGGGAAACCGGGTAAAATCGCGTATCGTCGTAACCCGGGGGGATGACACGGATCTTATCCGTCGGAACGTCGTAGTCGCTATTCTTCAAGAGATCCCGCTGTTGCGGCGTCGTAGCGATCAGGACGTCGCACTCATCGTAAATCACTTTCTCTTCGCGGACTCGACGACGGAAATTGTACTTTGCTTCAAGCTCTTCCGGGTCACCATCCATATTATCGCGTTTCCAAGCCCCAATCGAGTGTGGCGTGTGAACGTGTGCGACGCTCAAGCTGTTGGACAGCGCTTGCCCCGCCAGCCCAGCATCCCAGTAGTGGCTATTGATAAATGCGTACTCCAGGTTTTGCTGCTTGATGTAGGCCAGCGAATTCTCAACCCACTGGGGGATCTGGACACAGAGCGTTTCTTTGGGAATGAAATCGCGTCCACCGCAGGGAATGCGTACGACACGGACACGCTCGTCGATTTCATCAATGACCGGCTGATCCTCGAATCGCCGCGTGTAGATGTCGACTAGGAAACCGAGCCGGCCGAAACACTTTGCCAATTCCAAGACGTATACAACCTGTCCACCCGTATCTGGTTTTCCAAACTCAGGTGATGCGGACACATATCCGTGTGTCGAGATCATCATGATCCGCCGTTCCGTCGAGGCGTCCACGGGAGTCTCCTTCCGTTTGTTCAAAATCGTCCCACATAAAAGTCAATTTGGCCGCCTAAAGATGTGGATTGGTAAGGTCTGGTTTCTCAATTCCGGTCTCGGTCGAGAAGCTGGGTTGAGGTTCGTCTGGCGACGATGAAAGTGCCAGGGTCGAGTCCGACTCGATATAGTCTGCCGACTTCGAACTAAGTGTGCCGTCCAACAGATCAGCATCCATCATCGAGGCGATCCGTTGGAGAGTGGCCAGTAGCTGCGTTTGCTCCCACGGTTGCAGTTTGTCCAACTCGCTTCGAAAGTGATCCTGCAGGATCGAGGGTGCGTTCTCCAACACTCTGCGCCCAGAGTCGGTCAGTTCAACCACGGTTGCTCTGCGATCTGAGCCGCTTCGCGATCTGGAAATCAAGGCTCGACTATCAAGCCGAGAGAGGATTCCGGTGAGCGTCGCCTGGCTGAGGTGGATGGACTTGGCCAAGGCACCGATCGTGACCGGCTGCAGACTGCTGATAGCTTTCAGGGCGGCCAATTGCGGCGCGGTAAGGCCGACCGCCTGTAACAGCCCGCGTGATCGCAAGTCGATTGCTCGGGCGATCTGACGCAACGCCATGATCATTTGGTCTTCAAGACTTGGATTCATGTGCCTCAAACACAGTCCTTTCGGGGGACAACTCTGCCCGTCCACGAGAGAGATACTATGCACACAATGCATTATTTTACAAGGACCCCCAGACACCTGGACCTCAGCGAGACAGAAACATCGTTATCTTCGCTCATTTTTTTCGACGTTTTGAAACACAAGAGACTCAACCAGAAAATTACTTTGTACACATCCCAAACAGAGGAGTCGCACCCCCCCACAATGGGGCAAATCGTGGTGTGCGCAGGTCGCGGGAGCGGCTGTGATTCTTGTGCGACCGTTAACTCAAAAAGGGGCTAGATAGAGAATGGAACTCGATGCCGGCCTTCGCGAAGCTCGGCTCAGAGCTGATCTTCGATATGCTCAGGGTCCATGTGCAGACTGTGGCATGCCTGAATGAAGCTGGCGGCGGACCAGGCCTGATAGGTCTTGCCCATGGGTCGACCCGTTTCGCCGTGATGCCACTCATTGAACTCCCACTCCTTTTCTGTCCCCATCAAGCAGAGCCGCGCTAGATTCACGAGTTCGCGGCGAGCGATATCCTTCATGCCCAGCTTGTGAATGTAGCGAACCCAAAGCCCTCCGATAAATGGCCAAATGCCGCCATTGTGGTAATGGTTAGGGAGATTCAACATGTTGACCGTGAAGTAGTGCCGCCATTCCCGATCGCCAGCCTGTACCGGTGGATATAGGCACTTCACGGGGCCCGGGTCGTTTGCTCCCACGCCCCACAAGAATCGGAACGTCATCATGGCACGCTCTTTGTCCAACATGCCGGTCATGTAGGCAAGGAGATTGCCATAAACGTCACACCGCCAACTGAAGCTGAAGGGAGAGATTTCTGCCACAAGATATCGCGCGTCGCCTAGTGCAAACTGCACGTCGCTGAAACTTGGTAACCCGTCCGATCGTTGCGGATTCGTCGAGGGCCAGAAACTTCGAAGAATCGCGCGACGAGCGACGTCTGCTTTGACCGCATACTTGTCGGCCGCGTCGGTTTCGCCAAGGTGACGCAGAATGTTTGCGTAGCAAGTCAAACAACGCTGCCAGAGCACTTCGTCGTAGAGTACGTGATAGCTACGTGCGAAAAGGTCCGTCCAGTCCCCGGCTTCCGGCACTTCCAGCAGCCCACAATTGTTTGAATCATGAGCGCTTAGCCAATCCATGGCTCGCTGAAGATTCGGCATGAATTCCTCGACGAGCGACCAATCGTTCGTCACGTCGGAGTATCGCCACATGACCAGCAACAACCACAAGGCGCTATCGATCGACGTGATTCCACCCACGCCGGCGTACTCGGGCTCATCGTCGTCGATGGTTACATTCCCAGGTATCTGTCCGGACTCAGATTGATGGGAGAGCAACGTCCGTATCGTGGCTGCCTGACAATCACGGATATCCTCGTCGGACAAGTCGAGTGTCCACAGAATCGTCTTGCAGCCGTCCCGAGCCCACACGGCACGATAGTTTGCATCGGTGCCGTAGACTTGGTTGTCTTCCAGCGAGCACGCGGTGAAGCCTTTGGGCGTTATGTTCTTGCGAAGGGCCTCAATAGCCTTGTGATAGCCTGTCTGCAACAACTCCAATTCGTCTGTGGTCAGATCCCGATATTCCTCGGGCTCGAACATCACTCGCTTCGGCATATCACTTCTTTCGGCTACGCTTCCCTCACAAACATCTCAACGCGGGCCCTTGCGTTTGTACCCGTTAAGCCTCTTTCGCGAAAGACACATCTGGCTCTAGCCCGCGGATACAGAACTCCATCCGCAGGAAGGACATGGCTTGCCGGAGCCCGGTGAAATTACAGCGATCTCGGAAATCGAGTCAGAATATTCCGACGTCGTCAGTCGGAGAAGAGGCGATCTACCGCGGCAGCATCCGGGCTACGGCGGTTTCCTGCCGTCAGCGATTCATACATGATGTCCAGCGTGTCGACATCTTGATCGCCTAGGCCAAGAATGTGACCGAGTTCATGTGTGAGCACGGTAAGCAGGTCGACGCCTAAGGCGGCTGACGTTTGATCTGCGGCTAACCAGCCTTGTGCGGTTGCTGTGGTAAACTCAGCATCGTCCGCCGGGGTAAGATCGACGAACCAGCCCTGCCCTGCTGCGTTCAGATCGAGATAAATCTGGCCATCGGTTGCCAGCCCGAGTTGGTTGCCCGGCAAGTCGGTGATGTGGATGTTGATGTCCGCCAGAAGCGAAGCACTGGCAACATCGAGTCCCGCTGTGGTCCATTTCCCAACGGCTTCGATAAGCAGAGGCATCACATCTTCGCTGGTCAAGCGCAAGTCGGATGCCTTCACAGGGCCTGGCGTGCCGTCGAGCATCAACGCTTGTCCTGGCATCGGCATCCAGTGTCCGACCAATGCTGAAGAGCCGGGAGTGCCGTGATTGAAAACGACTTCGCCCACCCCAGATGTGTTGCTGTTGCGGAGGAAGAATGTCGCGGTGGCGCTATTGAAGGCACCCGCTGTTTCGATCCCATCGTCGTTCCAGTCGCCTGTGACGGGCTGCCAATTGGGCATCCCATAATTGAACGGCGAGATATCGGCGATACCGGAATCGTTCGTGTACCTCAGGAAGTAGGTAGCCGTATCGGGGTTATATGCCCCGATCGTATCGATTCCCAAACCTTCCCAGTCGCCGGCCAGCGGAACCCAGTTCTTCATTCCGTAGTTGAACGCCGGCACATCTGCCACACCGCTTGTGTTGTAGTTCCGCAGAAAGAACGTCGCCGTAGCAGGGTCGTACACCCCGACGGTGTCGATCCCATCGCCATTCCAATCTCCTGCCAAAGGGATCATCCCCGGAATTCCATAATTGAATGCCGGATAACTCGCCGCACCGCTTTCGTTATTGTCGGTCAAGAAGAAGGTGGCCGTGTCTGAGTTGTATGCTCCGACGGTGTCGATCCCATCGCCGTTCCAATCTCCGGAGATTGGGTGCCACTGCGGAAGCCCAAAGTTGAAGTTTGGCAAACCAGTCGGCACGGTATTGTTGGAAGTTCTTAGCGAGAAACCCGCATTGTTCACCGTCCCCACAGCATCGCCAGGGGAAACAAAGATGGGTCCAAAAAGCCCCGTCGAGCTGCCAGGTTCAGTGCTGGCAAAGAACCGACGAAGCTCCGGGTGTTGCGAGAGAAAACTGGCATTCAACCCCAGTTCGCCGAACAAATATCCGGTGGCTATCTGGCCTGCACCAAGTGTGATGTTGTGAAACACATCGTTCAGCACCGCAGCAGGTGGCGGGCTACCGATGGAGTCGGCCCCATCGATAAAAGCCTCGGGCTGCTGTTGGGTTATGGTGTAGACTCCCGCGGGAAGAATAAACCCACTGGGCAATGACTCAAACAACGCATAAGTACCATCGGCGGCCGTTTGGGTTGAGACACTAAACACAACTGGACCGTCGTTCTTGGTGAACGTGATCGTGACACCGGGAATGCCAAGTTCATCCGCGCCGAACGTTCCATCACCGTCGCGATCAGCGTAGACCGTTCCCGTGAACCCGACGGGGGCGCCCACGCGAATGGTCACCTGTGCGGAATTGGAGATCGCTCCTTCGCTATCGACCGACCGATATGTGAACACGTCGGCCCCCACGAACCCGGGGTTAGGCGTATACATCACCCGTTGCGTGCCGAAATCGACCAGCGCCGTGCCGTTGAGTGGCTGCGAAGCGATTTGTACCCCGCTCGGGCCAATAGGCCCATCCGGGTCAAAGTCGTTGCCCAAAAGGTCGATGAATACAGGCAAATTGATATCCGTCACGGCTAAATCGTTGACCGCTACCGGGGGATCGTTGACGGGCGTAACCGTGATGGTCACCGTCGCCACGTTCGAGGCATCGTTGGCATCGTCGAAGGCAATGTAAGTGAAAGAGTCAAAGCCGTTGAAATTTGGTGCCGGGGTGTAGGTCACTTGCCCCGTGACCGGGTTAACGACTGCCGTACCATTCGCCGGCCCCGACTGAATCACGAGCGTATTCGGCACAACGACCCCATCGGTATCGGTGTCGTTGAGCGTGGGAAAGAAGTTCACCGGTGTGTCTTCCGGCGTGACGACAAAATCATCGATGGCTACTGGAGCCTCATTCGAACCAAACCGATAGGCGAATAACTCATAGTCTCCGGTATCCAGTCCGGGGCCCGACTGTGCCCCCTGAGCATCAACGCGAAAAAAGTATGTCCCATCTGCGGGCAATACAAGATCCAAAATAAGAGGATCAATCGGCTCAAACGTAGAGTCGTTGAATGCGTCGGTACCGTAGTAGTTGACAAACGTGCTTCCGTCCGGGTTGAACACCGAAATCGTCGGATTGATCTCATCATACACATCAACCGAGGACAGGTTATTGATGTCTCGCACATCCGAGATCACTTCAATCGTGAAAACATCGCCCGCCCTGCCGGTGAAGGAATACCAATCCTCTTCGCCCGCAACGCTGATCGAACCCAATACAGCAATTGCATCCGCGGCTAGTGGCCCACCCGCGTTCTGATCACCGGGCATTCTTGTATTCGGCACGGTTATGCGATCTAGAGCAATCTCTTGTGCGGTCGCCGCGGATCCGTGCGCGGAAGCGACTTCCTGGATAACTGTCCCCGTTTCAATGAACTGGAGTTTCAACGCGGAGCGCTCGCTAAAGTACGTGTCTCCTGCAGCTTGTGCGATGGTTTGTCCTACGGATGCTGGCGAGGCCATGGTGTTGGTGCCTGTCTCTACAGCGTTCCGAGGACCAGGGTAGGCAGGTTCAAACGGAAAGAATGGAAAGAACGACGGAGAGACCCCGCTGCCGACTGGGCCAAACGAATCGTGATGCCGCAGGCCCACTGCATGGCCAATTTCATGAGCTGCCACGGTTGCGGTTAGGCCAATGAAGTTCTCACTTGTGTCCGGAGGATCACCTGGGCCTCCCAAAAACTCGTTAATGTTTACTCTTACTTCCGCTGCCAGATTAAGGTTCCGGAAGTCGATTTCTGAAGCTTGGCCGCCAGCTAGGGGAGCGCCACTGAAATTGGTATCGGCATTGATGATCAGATCGGTGTGCGGTCCCGCAGGTACGGCTCCTTCATCGAAGAATGCGAACGCAAACGGTGCGAAGTCGGCCTCGATGAGTGCCCTGATTGCGGCCCGTTCGACGCTCGTGTAAACATGTTCGTCGCCCGTATCGTCGTAAATGATTTCGACGTTTTGAATGCCCTGAAATTGTGTGGCACGAAGACTGAGATCAGACGCGGCTGCTTCGTCGGTAGAAGATTGCACGAACGAGTTTGATGCAGTAAGCAGAGACCACTCGTTACCGCTTGCTCCTGAAGCAGAACCCTCAGCAGAATTCACTTCGGCACCAAGGTTGAGCTCGTCGGCAACGTTGATCGACAACAGTGCGCGTACTTCCAGAGATTCGATCTTACCCCGCTTCATCAAGTATTCCCCTCTGTCAGTTCCTCAAGTTGCACCCAACTCATGGGTATTCGCGAATACACCTGCTGTCGTCCAGGCGCACCTCGGGCTTCGAATCGAGCCTGCCTCGGCCAATCGGTACCGCGCGAACTGAATTCGATCCTAGTTGGGCCCCGATGCAGCGTCCAGAATTGGGTACCAAAACTGCCCACAAACCGATTTCGTGCGAAGTCACCGCTTCGTTGGGGGGGTGGCATCGATCGATGCCTACAGAGGCGTCAACTAGAAAGGCAATGATGGATCTGCGTCGTCCGGTGGCCAAGAAGATAGTCTTGGGCCGGTTCGACTCATTTGTGGGTTCGAACCAAAGATGTCCAAGAATGTTGGTGGTCTTTGAGAATCATGAATTACCGTGCTGGACTCGATTTCGGTCGGGTACAGTCGTTACTTGCTAGACCGCCCCGCAATATCTACCTTTCATACCACCCGTTCGACAAAGTCATTCGTTGTTTAGCCATATTGTGGACCTATACTCTATGCACATTCTGTACGTTCACAAGAATTTCCCAGCACAGTTCGGGCATGTGGCAGCCCGCCTGGTGGCGGAGCACGGCTACCAGTGCACGTTTGCTACAAATCAACCAGCGGGCGAGACCGCGGGGATTCGGCGGTTGCACTACGATCCCCAGGGTGGGGCGAAGGCCAGTACTCACTACTTCGCTCGCTCCTTCGAGAACGCCATTGCCCATAGCCATGGCGTCTATGAGGCATGCAAGGCCGCGACTGACTTGAAGCCAGATTTGATCGTGGGCCACAGTGGATTCGGTTCGACGCTATTCCTGCGGGAACTCTACGACTGCCCGATCATCAACTACTTCGAATACTACTACCACGCACACAATAGCGATTTGGACTTTCGACCCGAGTTCCCTCCCCTGCCCCAGGACACGGTTCGCTCCTACGCGCGTAACGCAACGATCTTGTTGGACCTGGACAATTGCGATGCCGGCTATTGCCCGACGGCGTGGCAGCGTTCGCTATTTCCGGTGAACTACCAAGACGACCTGGAAGTGATCTTCGACGGCATCGACACCCAGCTTTGGGCGCCGCGAGAGAATCTACCCCGCGTGGTTCAGGGCCGAGAAATCGACGCCGATACGCGGATCGTTACCTACGTTTCGCGAGGCATGGAAGCCATGCGCGGTTTCGATATCTTCATGCAGGTCGCGAAACGAATCTATACCGAAGAGCCAAACACCCTGTTCATCGTCGTTGGTTCAGAGCGGACAGCCTACGGCGGCGATGAGAAGCACATTCAGGCGAGTAGCTTCTTGAAGCACGTGCTCTCGCAGGATGAGTACGACCTTTCCAAGTTCGTATTCGCTGGCAGACTTCAACCACATGTCTTGGCAGAAGTGCTGGCCATGGGTGATCTGCATCTCTATTTTACCGTTCCCTTTGTACTGTCTTGGTCGGTGTTCAATGCCCTATCTTCCGGATGTAAAGTGGTTGCATCGGATACGGCCCCCGTTCGTGAGGTGATTGAACATGAACGAACCGGGCTCTTGGCCGACTTCTACGACATCGAGGGGCACACCCAGAACGCACTGCGAGTACTTCGAGATCCCGCAGCGCATGGGCAATTGGGCGAAGCCGGCAGGCAGTTGATTTGTGAGAACTACACCACCGAACAAAGCCTCGCGAAGATGCTCAAGCTGTACGATCGGGTGTTATCGAATTCGACGTGAGAAGATCTGGACATTGAGATTGTATCCATCTCCACAGTTACCCTATGTACCTTATGGAAATGTCCTCTTGCGTGCGACTCAGCGCAGATGAGCTCCGAGGCAGTTGGGCTTTCAGTGCTCAACCGCCAAACACAGCACACCTGTCAGATAGTATGTGAGAACGAGGGTGCGTTACCGTGCTGATGAACGCCTTTTTCCGTCCATTTCGCAGAAAATCATCGCCAGGTACTGCTCCGGGAACACTGGTAGCCGTTGGCGGCGAGCCCGAACCTGTGATTCAGGTGATGGCATTCTCAGAGGGCAAATTGTTCGAGGAAAAACTAACAACCCTCGATAATCTTAAGCCCCTGACCAGTTCCCATAAAGTGACCTGGATCAATATCGAAGGCTTGGGAAACGCGAGCATCATCGAGCAGGTCGGCGAGATCTTCGGGCTGCATCGCCTTGCCCTGGAAGACGTCATGAATCCGCATCAGCGAGCAAAGGTCGAGGAATACGACGAGTTCTTATTCATTGTAGCGCGGATGGTCACAATCGAACCGCGACTAACAACCGAGCAGATCGGCTTCTTCTTGGGTCGAAATTTCGTCATAACCGTCCAAGAGGGTAAACCGGGAGATTGCCTCGACCCGGTTCGTGAGCGAATTCGAAAAGCGTCTGGTCGTATACGGCATCGCGGCGCGGACTATCTGGCGTATGCCTTGCTGGATTCGATCATCGATCATTACTTTCCGGTTCTAGACTCTCTCGGAGAAGAACTCGACCGGCTGGACGACGAACTGATGAACCGTCCAGGCGAGGCTTCCATTTCATCGATTCATCGGTTTCGCAGCCAGTTACTGTTTCTCCGCAGATCGATGCGACCGCATCGCGAAGCCCTCAACCAACTTGCCCGCGACCCGCACGAACTGATCACGGATGAAACGAGAATATTTCTTCGCGACTGCTACGATCACACGATTCAGCTCGGCGAGGCAATCGACATTTATCGCGAGACCTGCTCCGACCTTCGCGATTTCCACCTTTCCTACATGAGCAATCGCACCAACGACGTCATGAAGACGTTGACCATTATTGCCACGATCTTCATTCCACTCGGATTTATCGCCGGGTTATACGGGATGAATTTCGAGAATATGCCTGAACTGCACTCGCGCTACGGTTATCCGATGATTTTGGCGCTCATGGGCGCCATTGCACTCGGACTCGTGTACTGGTTCAAGCTTAAGGGCTGGTTTGAAGGCTAGCCGCGAATCGAATGACTCTTTCTACCGCCGGAAGTCCTTCACATTCTATCTAGCATGCCTGAAAACCAGCCCACATTCGATGTGATTGTCGTCGGCGGGGGCGGCAGTGGCCTGGCAGCGGCGGTCCGTGCCGCAGAACATGGTCTCCGCGTTCTGCTACTCGAAAAGCAACCGCACTTGGGAGGAACGACTGGTATTGCCATTGGTTCGTTCACCGCCAACGGCACGCGGCTGCAAAAGCAACAGTCGATCGAAGACACGCCCTCAGAACACAACGAAGATGCGGCACGTTTTCCGCCGGCCGAAATTGAAGCTCGCGGAAATTGCGAGCTGCGAGAATTCTTCCTTCAGCATGCGGCGGAAACGTTGACTTGGCTGCAAGAACTCGGGCTGACATTCCAAGGCCCCTCCCCGGAACCGCCGAATCGAGTTCCACGAATGCATAACGTGGTTCCCAATGCCAAGGCCTACATCGTCACGCTGCAGCGGCAGCTTATCCGGCTGGGAGGTGACATTCAGGTCAATGCTTGCGTCAAATCACTCATGCTGGACCAGGGACGTGTCGTTGGAGTCGAAGTCGCCACGGAAGGTGGTTCGTGCTCTTACGTAGCCCGTCGTGGCGTTGTTCTGGCCGCAGGAGACTATGCGAATAACCCGCAGTTGATTGCGAAGTACAAGGGCGAAGCGTTTTCGTCCATCGAAGGGATCAATCCTTTTGCCACCGGCGAGGGTCAGGAATTGGTCACTGCCGCAGGCGGCAAGCTGGTGAACATGGATATCACGTACGGTCCCGAGTTGCGATTTGTTCCTCCCAGCAAGAAACCTTTCAGTCAATTGTTGCCCTCCAGCGGACCTGCGGCACAACTGATGGGGCGATTGTTGCCGTTGATCCCCAAGCGACTAATGACAGCCATGATCAAGCGGCTGCTCGTCACATGGCAACATCCCGAGAATGCGCTGTTCGAAGACGGGGCCGTGCTCATCAACCAACAGGCGGAGAGATTCTGCGATGAGACAAAATGCCCCCACCGCGAGATCGCCCTGGCCCAACAGCCGGGCAAACTGGCCTATATCTTGCTGGATGAAACGCTTTCCAAGAAGTACAGCCAGTGGCCGCACTTCATTTCGACTGCTCCCGAGATAGCGTACGCCTATACGGCCGATTACTTGCGTCTGCGGCCCGACATTGCCATCGAAGGTAAATCCTGGTCGGAGCTAGCAAAGAGGCGGGGACTACCAGAAAACCTACAACTTCGTTCGGACAAGTTCCCCGATCGTGGCGGCAAATGGAACGGAAACCGCCTTGTGCTACTCGGCCCCGTAAAGGCGTATTTCACCACCACCGAAGGCGGTGCGGCCATCGACCAGCGATTCCGCGTGCTCAACGAACGGGGCCAGCCGATTGAAGGCTTGTACGCCATTGGGCAAACGGGACTCGGAGGACAGATCCTATGGGGGCACGGACTGCACATCGCCTGGGCCATGACCAGTGGTAGACTCGTGGGACAACAGCTTGCCGAGTTCTCGGAAACTTGAGTTGCTGGGCAATCCGGAAAGCATTTCGAAGCCGAATTGCCTGACTTAGGCCAGGATTTCGCGAACCACTTCGCCGTGCACATCGGTCAGACGATAGTCGCGGCCCTGAAAGCGGTAGGTGAGCCGCTCGTGGTCGAATCCGAGCAAGTGCATGATCGTGGCCTGAAGATCGTGCACGTGAACTTTGTCGCGGGCAACGCTGAATCCTAGCTCGTCGGATTCACCATGCATGATGCCACCCTTCACGCCGCCTCCGGCGACCCACATGGTGTAGCAGTCGGGGAAGTGGTCACGACCCAGCACTTTGCTTTCGGCCGTGCGCCCCTCGCGGAACGGCGTTCTCCCGAATTCCCCGCCCCATACGATCAGCGTGTCATCCAGCATCCCGCGTTGCTTGAGATCTTTGATGAGTGCCGCTACGGGCTTGTCCATCGTAGCGCACTTTTTCGTCAGCCCGTCACGAATACCAGTGTCGGCGCCGGTACCGTGGAAGTCCCACCCCCAGTCGAACAGTTGCACGTAACGCACGCCCGACTCGACCAGGCGGCGGGCCAGCAGGCAGTTGTTGGCCAGACTGGCGCCGCCCGGCTCGGCACCGTACGCTTCGAGAACATGGGCCGGCTCACGGGAGATATCCATCACCTCGGGCACCGACATCTGCATGCGGTAGGCCAACTCGTATTGGGCAATGCGAGTCAATGTCTCGGGGTGTCCCAACTCCTCGGCTTGAATCTGGTTGAGTTTGCCCAACGCATCGAGGCTCAGTCGCCGCATATCACGGTCGACCCCGGCCGGATCAGAGGCGTACAGGACCGGATCTCCCGTCGAGCGGCATTGCACACCTTGATAGACCGAAGGAAGAAACCCACTGCCGTAGGAGTTCTGCCCGCCGTTGGGCTGTACGCCGCTGGAGATCAGCACGACGAACCCCGGCAAGTTCTCGTTTTCGGTTCCCAGGCCGTACGTGACCCAGGTTCCCAACGAGGGGCGCCCTGATCGTGGCGAACCAGTCAATACAAATAACTCGGCCGGTGCGTGATTGAACTGGTCGGTGTTCATCGAGCGAATGACGCACATCTCATCGGCGATCTCGTGGAAGTGCGGCACCGCGTCCGACATCCACACACCCCCCTCGCCATGCTGCGAGAAGGTGCGCTTCGTGCCCAACAGCTTCGGGGTTCCCGAGGTGAAGGCGAACCGCTTTCCTTCGAGAAACGCCTGCGGGCAGTCCTCGCCATCGCGCTTTACCAACTCGGGCTTGTAGTCGAAGAGATCGAGGTGGGGCGGCGAGCCGGTCATGTGCAGATAAATCAACCGCTTCGCCTTGGGGACGAAATGGGGCTGTTTCGGAGCCAAGGGGTTCGGGGCACTCTCGTTTGCCGAAGTGCTGCCGACCCCCAGCAACGATGCCATGGCGGCTGTGCCAATGCCCGCGGAGGTCTGCTTCAGGAAGAAGCGTCTTGTGAGTTGCTGTATGTGTTGCAGATTCTTATTCATCGTTGACATCCGCGGATGGATTTCTGTCTGGTCGGTTTTGGGATCAATGCATTGAGCGATGAGCGATTCATCGCCCCATCAGAACTCAACGTTTCATGAACATCTCATCCAGATTCAGCAGCACATTGCCCACGAGCGTCCAGGCCGCCAACTCGCTTGGATCCTGCGGCTCCTGCGGAGGACTGGCGGGGTTGGCAATGAGCTTTTCCGCCGCCGCTGTGTTGGCTGCATAGCGTTCGTAGGCTTGATGGTAAAGTTGCAGCAGCTCTTCCAGTTCGACTTCGCTGGGCGGACGGGCCAGGCAAATGCGAAACCCTTGTACGGCCCTTTCTTCGACGGTCGATCCGCCGTTCAACATGCGACGCGCGAGTCCTTGGGCCGCCTCAACATAAACCGGGTCGTTCAATGTGACCAGCGCCTGCAAGGGAGTGTTCGTCGTGGCTCGACGGATGGTGCATACCTCGCGATTGGGAGCATCGAAGGTGGCCATCGAAGGATAGGGATTCGAACGCCGCCATGTTGTATACAGCCCTCGACGATAACGATCCTCGCCCCCGCTCGTCTCCCAGTCGACATCCCCGCCGAACGCGGCCCGTACTCCAAGCGTGGGTTGCGGTGGCTTCACTGGCGGTCCTCCGATCTTCGCGCTGAGGAATCCACTGACCGCCAAGGCCTGATCGCGAATCATCTCCGCGGAAAGTCGAAACCGTGGTCCACGGGCCAGGTAGACATTTTCCGGGTCGCGTTGGAACGTGTCTTCCGCGACCTGTGACGATTGGCGATACGTGGCCGAAAGAACCAATGTCTTCAGAAACGCCTTCATGTCCCAGTCGAGCCGCTGCATTTCGGTGGCCAACCAGTCGAGCAACTTGGGGTGGGATGGCAGTTCGCCCTGAGAGCCGAATTCCTCGCTGGTTAAGACGATGCCCCGTCCGAAGATCGCCTCCCAATAACGATTGGCAATCACGCGCGCCGTTAAGGGGTTGTCTTCATCGACTAGCCACCGGGCCAATGCGAGTCGATTCGGCGTAACGCCATCGGGCAGCGGATGAAACACATGGGGAACCCCCTGCTCGACAATATCGCCTTTCTCCAAGAAATTTCCCCGCCGCTGAATTTGGGTCGTTCGCTGATCTGCCGGGTCGAGTTCCCGCATGATCGGCGAAGTGGTGTATGGCTTCATGTCGGAAAGCTGCTTCTTCAGCTTCGCTACCCGATCGCGCTTCGCGACTAGTGTTGGTGAAACGGTCCGATAATACTCACGAAGGCTCGCCTGCTGCGATTCGGTTCTTTCCGCGGCGGGAGTGCGAATCAGCGAGACGATGGAATCAGGCGTTTTGGTAAAGCGAAGCATCGCGGGATCCGCTGTCGCGGAAACGCGAAAACATCCCACGGTGTGATTCGCTAATGGCGACAATTGCTCGATGCTCAATTGCAGAATCGAACCGGAGCTGAGTCGAATTGGACTGAGCGGAATTAGTGTGAGCGAGCCCTCACCCTCGCCGCCTGCGCTCTCGCTCCACCCGGTCGCATTGGGGAATTTTTGCTCGAGAACGGCGGCCGATTCCCAGTTTGCACCTGAGCCCGTAGCGAAGGCCGCTTCGAACTTCACCTCTTGGATACCGCTGACGGTGTACTCTGCACTGGGATTGGGAGGATCGGAAAACTCCTTCGACCAAACTACTTCTCGATCTTCGTTCAAAAGCGTGACGGAGAAATCCTTGAGGCGAGCCTGCAAACCATTGTCCGTGCGATTCCAAAGCGTAATCCGCTCGATGGGTAACGTGGACTGCAAATCCAATTCCCACCAGGGATCATCCTCCGTATTCGTATGGGTTGTCGAGTTGGCGGTGTACTCGCCGTCCGTGTTTCCATCAATGGCACGACTCGCATCCCCACCGAAGGCGGTACTGCTCTGTTTGGCTTGTCCGCCCACCGCGATGTTCTGATTGGCGCTCACGACCTGAACCTCTGCCAAAGACAGAATCTTGTTCTTGCCGGTATTCTGAATGCGAATGTATCGGGCGGCGGTTGTCTCTCCTGAAACGGGAACAACTCTCGCCAGAACTCGCGTCACGACAAAACTTCCGTCGGCGTGACCGGGTCCGCCCCCTGGCAGGTACTTGTTCGGCAAGGCTTCGATACGAAGTGCGGTGACCCCGTCATTCGCTGCGTTTACCCCCGCACTTTCGGGCTCCATCGGCAGTTCGACCTGATAGATATCCGTGGAGCCTGCCTGGGGAATAAGCACGGAACCATCAGCGGCCACAAACCCCGATGAACCGGAAGATGTCATCACCTTCTGCGGGTTTAGTGGTTGCCAGGCGGGTTCATCAAAGAAGTGTTGTTCCCAGTTCTCTCGTTCGGCGGCGATCTCCGCAGGTTCGGTGGGGGCTTGTTCCAATGAGGCGATTTCCTGATTCCACGAGCTTCGCCGTTGTTGCTGTTCAGGCGACCAGAGCTTGACCAACGGGCTCTCGTCCCGCAGGTCTCGGTCTTGGGTGTTGTTGAAGATGGCGAATAACCCAAAGTACTCGCGCTGCGAGAGTGGGTCGTATTTATGATCGTGGCATTGCGAACAGGCCATCGTGGTACCCATCCACACGGCCATGGTTGTGTTCACACGATCGACGATGGCCACATTGCGAAACTCCTCGTCGTCGGTACCCCCTTCATTGTTGGTGAGGGTGTTCCGGTGGAATCCCGTGGCAACAAGCTGCTCGGTGGTCGGGTTGGGCAGCAGGTCTCCGGCAACTTGTTCGATGGTAAACTGATCGAATGGCATGTTCTGGTTCAACGCATCGATCACCCAATCGCGATAGGCCCAGATCGTTCGCGGCGGGTCATCGGCGTAACCGGCGGAGTCGGCGTAGCGGGCCAGATCGAGCCACAATCGAGTCCAATGCTCACCATAAGCCGGCTTATCCAGAAGCCTCTCGACCAATCGCTCAAATGCCTGAGGCTCTCGATCGTTTACGAAGGCATCGACTTCCTCAACCGAGGGAGGCAACCCGGTCAGATCGAGCGAAACTCTACGTACCAGCGCATATCGATCTGCTTCCGAAGAGGGAGACCACCCCTTGTCCTGTAACCGCTTCAATATAAAGTGATCGATCTCGTTCCGCGGCCAGGCGGTCGACTCTGGCTTGGTATCGTCCAAATTCGGCAGGTCAGGACGTTGCGGCTTTACATAGGACCAGTGTTCCGCGTACGGGGCACCCTGGCGAATCCACAGGGTCAATAGCTCGACTTCGCGATCCGATAGTTCTTCGCCACTGCCGGCGGGCGGCATCCGCTCGTCTTCGTCCTCCGAAACGACGCGACGAAGCAGTTCACTCTGTTCGATATCGCCGGCGACAATCGCCCGCGCTCCCGAATCGGCCTCGGCAATCGCACTTTCGCGGACATCCAACCGCAGGCTCGCTTGTCGTTCGTTCTCATCCGGTCCGTGGCAAATGAAACAGGAGTTCGAGAGGATGGGGCGAATGTCGTTATTGAAATCAACGCCTCCATCATTCTCGGCGGCGAAGGCTCGAGTGCCTACAAGAAACAGAATCACCACCAAGGGTGCTATGAAACCGCTCTTCACCATGTTCGGAGAACACCCCGTCCCGCTGGGCACGACTCAGCAACTTCCAGTCAATCGAATTGCTTCAGTGTAACCCGAAACGGCCGATTCTCAGAATCGGGTCTAACCAAACGCAATGTGGCCCGACTATTCATACAATCGACAGATCGAGCCGTCCCAGCGTATTGGACTGCGGGCAACTTACTCGCCGGCTACTCCTGGATTCGACAGGCGATGGTAGACGCCCCCCTGCTCCTCGGGAAACAGAAGCTCGTCACCGCCGGTTTCCAGGTAAGCCACCATTTCCTCGGTCGATGCCGTAAGATTCGCCTTGGTGAGTTGACCATCCGAGTTGTGCTCGGTCGTTCCGGGGAGCTTCCCGGAATCAATCGCCCGACCGCTTGCCTCGAAGTCCATCGACCACACTTCGAGTTCGCTTCCATGGACCCGGTACTTGAAAAACCAGCATCTGCTCGATTCGCCAGTGTCGAGATCCGGGTCGGGGGCCACGATGCAATTGGCGTAGTCGGTGTCATCGATGTGAGTCCGGAAAAACCGCAAGCCAAACGGTTTCGAAACTTCACCTGCTTTGGGGTCGAGCGTAATCAGCCAAAACCTCATGAGCCCATCTTCGGGAAAGTCCTGCCGCGAATTGGCAGGTATCTCCGGCTCTTCACCAATGTGCAAGTACTGGACTTTTCCGTCGGGCTGGGTGTAAGTCCATGTGCCATTCAAACGTGTGTCTTGCTGGGCGGCGGCCAGCGATCCGAGCGGCTCTTTCGACTCGGGTACACAGCCTGCAAAGAGGAGCCAAACCCCTGCCAAGGGGACGAGCGTAAGGCGAGTACACATGACTTGGTCTCCTTCCAACGGGATGCCGAAATGTGCTTGCGGATGCGCCCCACACGAGCGCATCCGCGTTCACCTGATAAGGCTCGGTTCAATTCTCCTTATAACGCTTCGAATGAGAATTTTTCTGGATTTTGGCGAAGTCCAGGGAACACCCACCTGCCCAGGTATGGTCATGGGAGGAGGCCCGTTCAATCGTTCTCTTTCTTTCCCACCAACTTTTCGATGGCGCGTGTTTGGGACTTGTAGAATAGCACGCTCCCGTCTGGCTCCAGTAAGTCGTCGAAGTTGAATTTCGACGCATGCTTACCGAGTGAAGCGTCCATACCCTCGACCTCCGTAGGCCATAGTCGGGCGTCCCAATTCGGTAGATGGAAGTACCCAATGGAAGAACGGGCGCTACCTTTGGACATTCCGGACGGAGGGGCGACGACCCGATGCTTGGTGGCGAGGACCCTCGATCCGCTCATGTAGGTCAGTGTTTCACCTACATTCACGACAAAGACGTCGTCACTTGGAACGACCGAATGCCACTCTGTCTCGCCCGGCAACATCACCTGCAGCGCGGCGAAACCATTTTCGGGGACACTCTGATGGAGAATGGTGAGCAGGGTGTCATCGTAATGGGCTGCCATGCGAATCCCCTCGGCCAGGTCGGGATAGTCGAGAAACCGCATCACGCTAACGGGCGAGGAGGTTTGTTCGTCCCAGGTACCCGGCTCTAGTTCTAGAGTCGTTTGTACCGCGTCGAGAAGTCGCGTGCAGAGTTCATTCATGCGCCGGTAGTATTCCTCCCAGATGCTTCGCATCTCATCATCCGGGAAGATATTGTCCTGCAAGTAGAGTTTTCCATTCGGATCGTTGTAGTAGTCCGGATCGGCGGCCCGCATTTCGGGAGTAACGATCGGTCCCATGGAGAACTTCTGGCAAGCGTCGCCCTCGCCCACTTCCCCATCGCCGTAACCGGCGGCGGCCGACTCACTGCGAAAGGGAGCCCAACCCCGTAGGGTTCCGCAGAATTTGCTTTTCTGATCTTCCGGCAGGGCCATGAAGGCGAGTGTTTTTTCGCGTATGCCATCGAGGAGCGGACGCGGAATGACGTGGTCTTGCAGCAAGAAGAATCCCGTCTCGAAGAGACCCCGTCGAAGCTCCTCGCCAGGATGCTCGTCGAGGTCCACCAACGGCAGGTCGGCAATCCGTTCGCTCATTTGGAATCTCCAGTGTTCTCCGACATCCACATCGGAGTGCGGGAACCGTGTTTCTCTACATCAATGCAATTACGGCAAGGCCGGGACGGGCCACGCTCACTCTCAATAGAATGGTCGCAAGGGGGATGGTCAAATTCTTGTGAGATATTGCAAGAAGTTGATGCGGCGGCAACCTTCGGTCAGCGCTCCCACCGTCCTCTGTATGCAGACCAGATCCTTGAAGTGAGACAGCGAGCAGTTGCGATCGTTCGCGAATAATCCAACTCGTTTGGCTCATCCCGAAACCTTACCGAATTGTTTTGACTTCAAACGTCGGCACCCCTCTAGCCTCGCCTGCGCCCTCGGTTTTGGCGTTCAAATTCGTTCAGATCGCGCAGGATTCCTTGTTCGGACTTGCCTAGCTCGAAGAAGATTCCATCTAGAGCATCAGTCGGATTCTCAGGTCCGATTGGGTTGGATGGTGGTTCAGGGCGATCATTCTGCTCTAAATTACGTTCACCATGGTTATGCTCACCACGCAAACCCTGCTCACTTTCGGCAGAACTAGAAAGCCCCGCAACATCCTCCACGACTTCGGGTACGTCAGACTCTTGTATCGTTACCACAGCGTCTTGTGAGTTAACGTCCGTATCGATGAAGGGAACCGATTCGAGAAGTGCTTTAGAGCCAGACTCCTCTCCGTTCCCCAGGTCGCCCGCAGCGTGTTCCGCGTTGCGTTGGGGGCCAGGCACCTGCACGTGCGGCCCTTCGTTGCCGGCACTACGCTTGGGCGCTTGGCTGGTGCGAGCACGATTCACCTCGCCGGGCGTATTATCAACCGCAACCATCACGTCGTTGGTTGTCGGCTGTTCAGCCGGTTTGAATCGAATTTCCGAAGCAGCATCGCCTCGCCGAGGCCGACCGTCTTTTCCTCGCCCTTCGGCGTCTCTATCTTGATGACGCCCTTGTGGTCCACGGTCGCCATCTCGCGGTCCACGATCACGTTCCCGATCACGGTGGTCATTCCCCCCGTTGTTATCATCCGAGGGCACGGCGAATTCCGAGGAGACGGTCGCGGCAACCGCCTGGCCAACCTCCTGGCCGACAAGATCGTCGAAGTCGAAGTGAATGCCCAGGTACACGCGGCTACGGCCATTCTCGGCCATGGCCTCACTAAACGAGTCGAACGATCGTGTCGCATCGTCGAGGTCCAGCCCGTAGGCCTCCTGCAATTCAGGATCATCGAGCAGAATTACCAACTCCTGGGAAGTCAACTCAAAGGAAATGTCATCGGTGCCATAGAATTCCTGAAGCGTGCCGAACAGAGCCCCGCCAAAGGTGGCATGTCCTGAGATGTAAGTGGGGAACTGTGGCGTGAACCCGATGATGTCGTCA
This sequence comes from Pirellulales bacterium, assembly GCA_965227275.1. Lineage (GTDB taxonomy): Bacteria > Planctomycetota > Planctomycetia > Pirellulales > JAEUIK01 > CAZNXE01. The sequence continues at coordinate 6,415,549 of CBDDFU010000001.1, forward strand.
CCGCCATCGGGCGCCCCCAGCGCGATCCAATCCGAGTCACCTACGGTAGCCTCGTTTCCGTCGATATCGCCATCATGAATCGCAGTGACCGGTCGCCAGAATTCCTCTGTGAATTTGGTGTCCCAGGCGACAATCGCCGCGTCGGCCATAGCGACCGAAGCTTGGGCGAACAACGCAGCGTTTTCCTCTAGGGTGTTACCTTGCTGAACGGCGATGGTTTCGAGCACGTCATTAAAGAGCGAGAGCGGGGTGCCCAGCCCCACGCGGTCGTAAGCCCAGAAAATACCAGCCTCCGTCTGATCGGCGGTGCGTACGGTGCTGTCCACCGAACCCAATTCCAGGACTTCGTTGTACGAAGCGGCGTACTCTTCGCTGTTCAGCGCAGGGGTGGTTTCAGGGACAAAGCTCTCCGTGGACGAAATAGCGAACGTATCAACCTCGCCCCAGCCGGGTCCCCACACCGGTACGTCGGGATTCAACGGATCGGCCTGGAAGTAGCCAACACCTTCGGTAAACGTGTACTCGACGACCGCATCCGAGCCGTCGTCGGATCGGGCTTCAAGGATCTGGTTGCCGATCAATGTCCCGAGCGATAGGCTGGCCTCAATGTCGGTATGCCGACTGTAGCTAGTGAGCATGCTATCGCGGAAGTCCCCAATGAGATCTTGTTGATCGGGGTAAAGGGCACTGAGTACCGTGAACGCCGCCTCGGATGCGGCGAGTTCCGCCGAAACGCGGGAAGTATTGCGGAGGACCTCTTCTCCGTATTCGTAAAATGTATCGTCGAAACTACCATTGGCGATTGTGACTGCGTCGTAAATTGCCAAGTTGAACATCGCCATCGACCGTGAAGCGTAGCCTGGATTTTGGTTGACTTCATCGGCGAGCAACAACTCATTGAACAAGTTGTTCCATTCGAGAACGGCATCGGAATCATCGGTGTACTCTGCACGCTCGCCTTCGATCGAAGGTATTCCGTTTGTCTCGCTGGTATTCGTCGCCAGCAGAGAAACTCCATTCTCTTCGGCTGTCGTTCCGGTCGTCATCTCCGCACTTTGAAACAGGTCACTCGCGGATGTGGGGTCAACCGTCAGCAATTGCCTTACTTCCAGGGACTCGGCGCGCAGTTCGATCTGACGTTTCATGGTTGCGTTCCTCTCTGAATGTTCCGAATAGGAGATCGAATAGAACTTCGATCAGATGTGAATTTGTAACCGACCGCTGAATGACGAAGTGTCTATGGATCTGGTCACTTGAAGAGCCGTAAGTGCCATCTATTCCGCAATTTTTCCTTGCGCCGTGCATTGCCGCACCGCGAGCGCAGCATCTAGCTTGCCTCCGATCCCAAAAGCTGACCTGCGCTCTTGCAATCATTTTCGAACAGGTTGGGCAAGTTTCCAGTCACCCCCGCGGTCTGGCCCACCGCTCGAAGCCCCACATATGGGACTAAACGCAAAGTCGTCGGGAATATCTACAGGCTCCGTGCAAGAAATTCCCTCGGTGACACGGCTCCGTTGATTGTGGTAGATCCGTAGCCGAAGCACATAGTAGTCTGCCACAAGGTACATTGCCACTAATTGAAAGACGCTGATGTGACCCGGGGGCTTCATGCATAAACAAAACCCGATGGATGAAGCACTTGGGATTCGAATCAACCCTGGAACGAATGGCATTGAACTCCCTGATGCAGGTTCCTTTTCTTTTGATTCAGACAGAGCGGTAACTCGCCAAGTCTTCAATCTCAAGAGTTGGCGAGACGATGGAGATGTTGCCCAAGTGCTTGGAGATTAGGCACGTGAGCGATTGCATGGAAGTTCGCACAGAGATCGTGCCTAAGTTGCAACGCGGGGGCTCCAACTCCCGACAGGCGGATTATGATTCCGCGGGCTAGGACGCGAGGGAAACGGGAATTCTGACGAAGGCGCAGCGCAGGGCGCAGCAGTTGGTGCAGGGTTGGATGAGATCGTGACAAACTGGAACACTCTCTCGGAGGCTGCTCGTGACGAAATCCTTGCCGTAGTTCGTCGGCATGCTCGATGACAGATCAGGTCAGCGTCGCCTAGTGGAATTCGACCAATTGGCTTGGAATTTCCATCTCGGGAATCATTGATGCTCCGGGAGTTGAGTGGCTTTCATCTTGCTGGGCCTTCTTCAAGTACCCGGCAATCCGTTCCCCGATGTCGATCAGGAGTGGTCGAAGCGAATCATCGTCGTAGGGATTGTCTTTGTTGCACATGATGAGATCAACGACTCCATCGAGCCCGATCACTTCATTTTCCTTGGCTAGTCTCATCGACCAGTTAGAGAACATTCGCTGGTCCCTATGCCCCAGGTGAATCGTCCTCAGAACGGTATGTCGTTCGTCAGCGCTAATCGCATCCATCAGCTCCAAGACAGCGTTTCGCTCGCCTTCAAGGTATTGAAAGAAATGGAGTTTTTTATGGTAGAGGTATCCGGTAATACCTGCTCGTTCGTTCTTCAATTGCGCTTTAGTCACCAATGATTCCAAATCTTCATGCGTGATGAAGCGATTTGCACTACTACCGTATACCAGAGAAAAAACCGAGCTCGACGTACGCTCGCTCATATTCTGCATCCTCCTACAATGAGCTGCCCACGAGAGCCAGTAGCCCGCACCGCTTTGTAGAACTCAACGGTGCCTAACAACCGTCTCCACCACTCAGACCAATCGGGTAGACAAATTCACAACGTGCAGGAGATGAAGGACCTATCGACCTACTCTTCCGCCATATGCCATATATCGCATGCGAATTGTGGCAGGCTTTTCAAATAGAGTAGGGCGTGGAAGAGGAGGAATCACCCGCATAGTCGACAACAGGAGGTAAGTGGCTCCAGTACGTTCGATGCAATCCGACCAACAATCTACCCCTTCCGACAGGAAGAGCGGTATGGTCACAAGTGGCAACAGGCATGAAGGAAAATAATCGCTGCTAACCGGACAAATCATCGGGGTGCGACATTTCCCACTTCGTATGTGTTCAAGGCTGACAGAAACGGAATAATCACTCCTTCGACGATTGCTCCTAAGCCTATCGATCATTCAAAACTTCTGGCAAAGGTAGTGCCTGCGAACTACTGTTTTCATATGTCAAATCTGGAGTTCGACCAAACCCTCGTAAACCCCTTCGCCATTCGCTAGCGGAAGAGCCAGGAACGATGACGTTCAGGGGCAAGTCGCTTTTCTCCTTCTTAACGGTCACGGTAGTCACGTTTGCAGGCTACTATCTCGTTTCCAGCGAGGCTGCGTCGAAAACAGCCTTGCCCTCCGATTCAGATTCGACGAAATACGTGGAATCAGGTTTACCCTACGAGGGTGTGCCAAAGCCCATATTGCCGAACGCCCAAAGGGCATCCGCCTCTTCACCTTGTAAGGATTGTCTGAACGAAGATTCGGCATTGCGGCACTTCTACCCGTGTCAACAACACAGCATCAAACGCGATGACATCTATCGCGGAATCGAAGTCGGCGAAAACCGCTGGATTCGGATGGCCTGCGATGAAGCTTATCAGTCGGTGCAAGATGGCGGAGGGCCATTCGGTGCGGTGATCGTTCAGGTTGACAATGATTCTAGTCAGGTCATTCGCTACTGGCGTTGTCGGAATCTAGTCACAATAAACCTTGACCCGACTGCGCACGCCGAAGTCAGCGCGGTTCGCACGGTTGCACGCGAACTTGGTGTTTTCAATCTTGGTGAAATCTCTAAGGACAATCCGCAACTCAAACTCGCGCAACCCGGGGCCACTTCGCATTGCGAAATCTACAGCAGTTGTGAACCGTGCCCAATGTGCTACTCGGCAATTCGATGGGCTCGAATCAATACGGTCGTCTTTGCAGCCACCCGATTTGACGCCGCCGAACCGGGTGTCGACTTTTCCGATCTGGAACTATTTCGAGAATTCGAAACTCCTTACCGCGAGAGGCAGCACACCGGTCTACAGGTTTATAAGGCGACCACATCCAATTCGCTTGATGCGTTCAACCTTTGGAAGAATTCGGACAAGATCGCCTATTAGGCTTGCTTCCAACAACTCTCGCCGCCGCACAATATCATGGAGAATTGAAGCCGTGACATATTCGAGCCTATCCAAAAGGATGTCTTTTGCTGCACTTGGTATCTTGTTCTTCTCCTCGATGGCCTTTGCAAGCACCGAACTTTCTCCGGCTATCAGCGAAAGCCTAAAGGTGTTGCATCCGAACGCTGAAGTCTTAGCAGCAGACATAGACGAAGACGGGATCTATCGAATCGAGTTGAGTGTCAAGGATGAGCGGTTTCTGGTCGAAATTACTCGTTCTGGCCGTGTGGTGAGCAACGAAAGCCAAGGCAAACTGCTCACCGTCCCTCAAGACATGGTCAATTTGCCGGTAAGCATCGTGTCGGCAATAAAGAAGCTCTATCCTCAGGGTAGAGTTCTCTCGGCTACGTTAGATGATGATGGCATCTTCAATCTCCTCATCGATACACCTCAAGGCCACAGCGCGATCGAAGCAACTCGATCAGGACGCATCCTAAGCAACGACCGGGACGCTTCCGACCAGGACGAAGACTCCAGAGGTTCAAACCATTCAATAGCTCAGCATATCCAGAGTGTTCGAAAATTGCCGGCCACCGTACTTCTTGCGTCAGAAAAGGCTCATCCTCAGGGAGTGATTGTCCATGTCCACCAAGATCTCTACGGTCCTCGTTACGGACGATCCGAGTACTATCTGACTATTGTGAACGGTGAGAACGTCTACGACGTCGGGCTTTCCTCAGCCGGCGACGTGCTCCAGGATAGAATCGACAATCAAACAGAACGTTTGGAGCGTTTAACTCAAATTGTTAAGAGCGCAGTCCGAAGCACGTTTCCCTCCGGCGTTATCTACGGATCTAGTATGAGAAACGGTATTTTCCAAGTTGACGTGCTCGTCGACGGGTTGCCCTACGATCTGGAGATTACTAAAGAAGGGCAGATTCTCTCGAACAAACGTGACTATCACGATTGAGGTTGAATCTAGCCGATTCGAACTCCTCACCTATGGCGTGAGCGTTCGGCGAACTGCGGATTGAAAGTAGTTCGCTGGTTTCCCAAGCTGTGGTTATTTCCTTGGGGGGTGAACCATGGCGAAACGACAGCGGGATGCGGGCAAGCAAGCGTTCTGGAGTGAGGCGATTCGGAGGCATGCGTCGAGCGGTCTGAGCGTGCGGGCTTTCTGTCAGCAAGAGCGGCTCACGGCGAGTGCCTTCTACGACTGGCGGCGAACTCTTGCCCAGCGTGACTGCGATGCCGAGTTAACTGCAAGCACGCCGGCATTCGTGCCGGCGATTGTCAGCGAGCAGGGACTTTCAGATGCCTCGATCGTGATCAAGCTGGCCGGTGGCGACGCGTTGCAGTTACCCGCAGCGATTTCGGCTAGCCGGTTGGCCGAACTGGTACACGCACTTGAAACGCGAGGCGGGCGATGATTGGCGGCGATGTTCACGTGTGGGTCGCCACCACGCCGGTTGATATGCGGAAGAGCTTCGATGGCCTGGCCGAAGTCGTGAAGAGCTTCTTGGGCCACGACCCGTTATCGGGCAGCCTGTTCGTGTTTCGCAACAAGGGTGGCCACCTGGCGAAGGTGTTGTGGTGGGATCAGCAGGGCCTGGCGATCTACTACAAGCGGCTCGAACAGGGAAGCTTTCACTTTCCCCACGACGGTACCACGGCCGTGGCGATTACCCGTGATCAGTTGCTCGATCTTCTTTCGGGAAAGCCCACGGGGCGTTCTTCGCAAGGCTGACATTTTTCCTGAACACGACTAGCGCGATCTCGTAGCGTTTACTACAACATTGTGCATGACGCCGATCGATGAGCTACCAAACGATGTGGCCGCCCTCAAGCGGTTGATTCTTGAAGAACGCAACGAACGCCAGACGGCAATCGAGCAAGCCGTGCAGGCGGCCGTGGCCGCGATCTTGCGTCGTTACTACGGACCCCGTTCGGAGAAGTTCGACCCGCGACAACTACTGTTGTTTGGCCAACAGATTGAAAACGCCTCGTTCGACGCGGCCAGCATCGAAGATGAAGCGAACGAGAAACTCCTCACCCGCCGCGTTACCAACCGCAACAAGCACGGGCGGCAGCAATTGCCCTCTCATCTGGAGCGGATCGAGATCGAGCACGACCTTGCAGAGAAGGCTTGCCCAACTTGTGGCCACGCGCGACATCGCATTGGCCAAGAGGTCAGCGAACAACTGGAACACTTCCCGGCCAGTTTCAAGGTTCTGAAACACATTCGCCACAAGTACGCCTGCGCCAACTGCGACGGTGACGGCTACAACCCGCATGTTGAAGTGGCGAAAAAACCGCCGCAGCCGATCGAGAAAGGTCTGCCGGGCCCCAGTCTGCTGGCTTACGTGATTACCAGCAAGCTGGGCGATCACCTGCCGCTGTACCGGCTGGAACGGATCTTTCAGCGTCAACAAGTTCACATCGCTCGTAGCACGATGTGCGCGTGGATGCGATGTGCGGGCGAACTGGTGAAGCCGTTGGTTCATCTGATGGCCGAACGGGTTCGCAGCTCGAACGTCATTCACACCGACGACACGCCGGTGCCAATCCAGTCGCCCGGGGCCAAGCAATGCCGCAAGGGCCGCATCTGGTGTTACTTGGGCGATGCCACCAATCCGTACATCGTCTATGACTATACGCCCAGCCGCAGTCGTGACGGTCCGGCCAAGTGGCTGCAAACATTCGAAGGCTACTTGCAAGCGGACGCCTATGGCGGCTACGACGGGATTTACTCCTGCGGCAACGTGACGGAAGTTGCCTGCTGGGCGCATGCGCGACGGAAGTTCTACGACGCACAGGACTCCGACGGCACGCGTGCCGCCCAGATGCTGGCGCTCGTGGCTGAGCTGTATTCAATCGAGCGTGAAGCGAAAGAGGCTGATGATGCCACGCGGCTCACACTGCGTCAGACCCGCAGCGTACCGGTGCTTACACGGATCAAGGCTTGGATCGATACCGAAACTGAAACCGTTTTACCTCGCAGCCCGATGGCCTTGGCGATTACCTACGCGCTCAATCAATGGAATGCACTGACGACGTACACGAAGGAGGGCTTTCTAGCGATCGACAACAACGCCAGCGAGCGGGCGCTAAAGCGCGTGGCGATTGGCAGGAAGAATTGGCTCTTTGCCGGTAACGACCAAGCGGCCGAGAATCATGCCCGACTCTGGTCACTGATCGCCAGCTGCGAACGCCATGCGATCGACCCACAGCGTTACCTCACCAGCATCCTAGCCAAGATCAACACCACGCCACCCGAAGAACTCAACCAGTTTCTACCCGACGTGTGGAAACAGGAAGATGTCGCAGAGCCCACTCCCGAACCGTGAGACCACAAACGTTGCAAACGTGATTCACGGAACGGACACCCTATGGCTGACCTCCTTAGACAGGTTAGTCCGGTGAGCACACGACGCTTGAATGCGGTTGGTTGTTTCAATTGCTTTCCTCTGTCCCAATCAAATGTTGCAAAATTGGGGAACAATACGTACTCGACTCTCGCACCTGACGTTACCGAGGGAAGGATTGCAACCATCACACACTCCTATCGCTGCCGATAGAACTTGGCAGAACACGAACGGGTTGGCGTAAGTGGTTGTGATGACAATGGGACACGTGAAACACAAGTTTTGAGCGCTGCAGAATTCGATGCAGTTGGAGCGCTGAGCGGGAATCTGGATGCTGAACTTGCTGAGATCGTCGAAGCCTGGCCGGAGTTATCAGAGGTGCGTCAGAAGCAAGTCCTTACTATTGTAAGAAGCGACCAGTAACCGTCCGGCACCTGCTCGGAACAGGACTGGCTTGCCGTTGTGCAACACAGTGGATCCATTGTCCGACGTTTACAGGTGATGGTCTCCAATGCAGGACATGCGAGTTTGATGCGAATCGATAACCTTGATCATCTCGTCCTGACAGTCAGAGACATCGACGCTTCCATCGCGTTTTACACGACGGTGCTCGGGATGAGGGCAGAGACGTTCGGCGAGGGACGCCATGCACTGGTATTCGGGGCGCAGAAGATCAACTTGCACCAAGTGGGGCACGAGTTTCAGCCGAACGCCGCCGCGGCGACTCCTGGTTCGGCCGACCTGTGCTTCCTGACCACCGAACATCTCGACTGTGTCCTCGATCATTTCAAGTCCTGCGGGGTTGTGATTGTCGACGGACCTGTGAAGAGGACTGGGGCGACGGGACCGATCTTGTCCCTATATGTGCGGGATCCGGATGGGAATCTAATCGAGGTGTCGAACACACAAACGATCGATTGAACTATTTGAGGTCTGCGTTCTGCACATGCCCCGCTTCTCTTCTTCTTGCTATGGCTGCATCGTTCCGCATGCTCCAGTTTATGAGTTCTGGTGATAACGTCCATCATGCGAACGCAAATTATGTGCACCATGACAGAGAGTTTGTACACAGGTTTGCACAAATTCCCGACTCTCGTGGTCTCGGCATGACATCGAGTGGCACAGACACGAGTGCCTAGGAGGGCAATTAAGAGAGACACAAACCCCTGCAAGAGCAGGGGTTTGTCCCTCTCTGTCATCAGCTGCCACCGGATGACTCAAGTAGCGGCGCAGGGACTCGAACCCCGGACACGCGGATTATGATTCCGCTGCTCTAACCAACTGAGCTACGCCGCCAGATTGCTTCTTTGGGTGAGGGGCTGGCTGGGGTTCGTTGACTGGAACCCGTTGCCCGATCACTGACCGGACACGACCGATCCCACCAAGGTTCTCTACGATACCCAATTCGCGGCCTGGTGAAAATACGGTCGTGGACAACCAGGGCCCTCGAACATGAATCGGCACCTCAAGGGGAACGTAGCCAGGGAATATCTATTCCCTCTGCTAGTTTCGTCGGCGGATGGCAATCAGCACGGCGGGCGTTGCCATCGCCAGCAACCACGCGGTGGAGGGCTCCGGGACGGCGAGCCAGTGGTCAAACACCCGGTCGGAGTCCAGGGCGCGGTCGTACAGCACCAAATCGTCGATGAGACCATTGAAGGGCCGATCGCGTTCCGCTTGATTCCCCAGGCCCAGGGGACGCTCGGTGTCGGTACGGATGCTGCCCGAGAAATCGAAGCTAGTGTCGATTAATCCGTTGATGTAAATCCGGATGACCGCACCATCGAAGGTGGCGGCCACATGGGTCGGCTGGCCAACGGGAATCACGGCCAAGCTGTTGACCTCAATGACTTCATCGGGAATGCCGAGGAATCCCAATTCGACCCGAACGCGGGCATCATCGAGAACCTGCAGACTGAAAACGGGCCGGGTGGAGCCTGGTTCAGTGGACTTCTCAATGATTCGCTGTTGAGTCCCAGTGGGGCCATCCCAGCGGATGACACTTTCCATGGTAACCTGCGTGATGTTGAGCCCCGCGTTGTGAGGGACGACCACTCTGCCGGTTCCGAGTCCATCGAACAGTACCGCTGGATCGCCGCCAAAGATGCCCGGCTGATCTAGCGTGACCCCAGTGGAGGAATAGGCCCCGTCGAAGCCGTTGCCGGTAGTATCTGCCGCGGTGACTACTCCCGGACTCTCACCCAAACGCCAGTAGGCCAAAGGAGAGTCGGCCAGCACTTCGTTGGTGAACGCCAACGGAACGGCTTTCGCCGGATTGCATGCCAAGCTCCATGCCAGTGCGAGTGCCAGCACGATGCAGGGTCGGATAGAGTAAGGTTTCATCTGCATTGCATACCAATGGGGCTAGCGAGTACGAACGGGCATGCATCGACAGGTGACGTTCACTCCGAAGGATCTTCTGACAGTCAGATGTTGGCTGACTATGGACGGTGACCGTCGAGGACTCGCTGCGGGATTCGTTCCGAGCACGAACCTGGATCAAGACCAAGCGGACGCAATAAGGGAGCGTCAGGAGCCAAGAACATCGCGTTGCCTAGAAGAGGGCCATCGGTATGAGGCCACAAATTGGCGATGCAGGCAGTAGCGGCTCCTCGGCCAGGTGGATGGCCGAGCCTTCGAACGAAAATGACCAAGGTGATGTGCCGGCCACGTCAGGTGGCACGCTCGTACACATCTGCTAACTTCGAGTCAGTATGATGACATTTCGTCAGGTGGATTGCAAGCAAGTCTATCTACTAGAATTCTCGGAAATCTCCCGCGGCGAATGGTCCGGTTCTCATCCGATGAATGGGCAATTCTGGTCGCAGGCGCATAGCTGATGCCCTGCTTAGAACCTGTCTTCAGAGTATATTCCGGCTTCGATCGCGATTGTCGCGGCCGCCTCAACGTTGGGCTGCATCGACGAATCTCCTGGATTCGCCCGCTTCGCCCTACTTGTGGCGACGCGCGAAATCACGATCTTGGGCCTGGAAGCGATTTTGAAGACACGTTCTTTGAAAGGCGGTCGGGGGCCTGTTCAGCAAACTCAAATCAACCCATTCGTTTACCTCATGTCCTTCCCGATCGAGGGTTCTGGTGAGAATCTGTCGCAGAGGAGGTGAGCGTCTCTCTCGTATCGCTTCCGCCAAATATGCGTAGGCTGACTAGAGATTGCCGACTTTGCCGTTGAAATCAGGCGGTTCTGCCACTGACCATTCCCATTCCTCAGTGTGCGTACAATTCTTCTGCCGCACGGGCTCTCACAAGCTTCGTACATTTGGTACGATTATTTCTCGCTCGTCCAGCGCGGTCGCAAGTCGGAAGGCTTTCGCTTGATGCCCGCACTCGGTGAGAAAATTCAAAACCGGACGTGCCAACCTACCAAGGGCCTGCGTCATGAGACTCTTAGATGACATGCTGGAGGAAAAGGTCAGCGATCTTGCCCTCCGCGAACCGGTGGTCGCCGCACCTGGCGAAACGATACGCCAAAGTATCGAAAAGATGCGGTCCAGCCGCATTGGCTGCGTGATTGTTGTCGACGAGGCGAGAAGGCCCCTGGGCATGCTGTCCGAGGCGATGCTACGGCATTTGATTCTTGAGAACCCTGGCGTCATTGAAGAGCCGGTGGGCGATCATGCGGCCGAACGCTGCCCCTGGGTCAAGGACACCGACCCGATCTATTATGTGCTGGAAGGCATGCAGTCGAAGAATGTTCGGTTTCTGTGTGTGGTCAACGAAGATGGAATTCTGGTGGGGCTAACCGGACAAAAAGGGTTAATGGAATATGTGGCCGACCACTTTCCCGGTCAGGTCATGGTGCAACGAATCGGCTGCGCACCTGCAATGCACAGCCGTGAAGGAGCTTAATCATGCCCGACCATATTCCTCCCGCGGACAACTCCCCGGAAGAATTCCAAGATCCCTTGGAAAACTTCGATCCCAAAACGTACAGCGACCCGCTCGAGAAGGCTTTGGCCGAACAGAGCGTCTCGGCCATCAACTCTCACCCCTACGCCAGCATCTCTCCAGACGCAACGGTGCACGAGGCGCTGCAGAAGCTAGGGGAACTACAACATGCGTGTCTGCTGGTCGAGGAAGCCGGGGGCCTCATCGGGGTCTTTTCCGACCGCGACGTTCTAAAGAAAGTGGCCCTGGAGTACGACGACGTCAAAGATCGCCCCGTTCGCGACTTTATGACGACCGACCCCGTTGTGGTCTACGAGACCGATTCGTCAGCCGCCGCGCTGACCGTGATGGCCGTGCTTGGGTTTCGCCACGTACCGGTGCTGGACCTGGACGACAAGATCGTCGGGATCATCAGTCCTCAGCGCGTGACTGAGTTCCTCATGGCCAACTTCAAAAACGATTGATCCGTCTTGTCGTGAATGGTTACGACGCATCTCCGTGTTCGACAATGCGAACCGTTTGCGAGAATGTGTCGACTTCAACGAGATCGCCCGTGTGAATCGTGGAGGTGGCTTTGCCGGTACCGATGAGCGTGGGTTTGCAAAGTTCTCTGGCGATAATCGCCGCGTGACAAGCGATGCCGCCATCGTCGGTCACGATGGCCCCGCAGCGTTGAAGAAATGGCATCAACGCCGGACTCGATTGGATCGAGACAAGTACCTCTCCCTCCTCGAAGGTTTGGCCGACTACGTCCGGACTTAGCACGACGCGTGCCCGACCTCGGTAAACGCCAGGCCACGCAGCCTGGCCAGAGAGTTGATCTTCATGGGACTCCGGAACGATTTGACGTTGCTTGGCCAACCGCATGAGTAAGTAGCCGGTTTGCGAAACAAAGCGAACCTCATCCTCGCCATCGATCGTGTGAAACACAAAGCGTTGGCCCTGGCGGACGGCGTCCAGTCGCGATTCAAGCTCATCACAGTTGAGTGACTCGTCTCGAAGTTCCGTCCACGTAACGAGATGGCGGGACTCCTCCGGTGACGAGAAGCCCATGTCACGGGTAATCTCCGCAACCATCGGGTCGATGATCTGTCGTTCGATTGCCGGGTAGAGCGTGCGAGAACGGAGTTCCTCGGCGAGGGTTCGTACCTCAGAGTCTTCGATGCCGTCTCGCTCGCCAACGGTCAACACCCAGAAGGGAAACACGGTGGTATGCTGCGCGCAGTCAGAAAAGAAGTCGACTGCCTCCTGAATGTCGCGAAAACCGTGTTCTCCGCGATCGATTCGCTCGTGTGCGTTGCGGTGCAATGATCGTCCGTATTCAAGAATCTCCATGAGTCGGGGTCGGTCTTGTTGCATCATTTTTGATACCCCGTCGAAGCAGGCTTCGAGCGCGGGGCTATCGAAGATCAGATTCGCCATATCGTCCTCGCCCTGGATGGCCATCACGCGGTCGACATGCAAACCAAGCGTTCGTTCAGCGTGCTTCGAATCCACCCAGTGAGTAATGATCGATGCCTCGACTAGTGATAGCGGACGGCGAATTAAGCGCACCCAATCAATACTGGGATCAATCAATGGCTCCTGGTATTCTTCTGCCAGCGTTGTGATGGGTCGGGCTTGCAGCACTTGGAATTGTCCGTCCTGGATGGCCCACTCAGTATCCACCGGGTGACCGTAATGGTCGTGAATTCGCGAGAGCAGGCTGGAGTACTCCAGAATTTGTTCATCTGTTAATTTCCGTCGTCCCCCACGCTCGTCGAGATCAGACCACTGGGCTACCGCCTTATTATGGTCCATAAACAGCCCCTCGCGCTGCTGACCGACGACGCTTTCCAATATCGCGTTGCTGCTACGCTTGACGATGTACTGATCGGGAACAATCCGCCCCGAGACGATGGCCTCGCCCAACCCCAGACAGGCCTCCACCAACATCACGTCGGGTTCCTGGGTAACCGGGTGGACAGAGAACCCGATTCCGGAGATTTCACTGGCCACCATTTGCTGCACCACAACCGCCACGGCGAATTGACCGGCCCCGTACCCATGTGCGGCACCGTACGCCAAAGCCGGCGGGCTAAACATCGACATCCAGCAGTCGCGAACACGCTCGACCACCTGTTCCGGACGAACGTCGAGATAGGTTTCCAATTGCCCGGCCCAAGCAGTGGAACCGCTGTCTTCGCATGTGGCACTCGATCGTACGGAAACGCGCGATGCCCCCAGCGAGACAAAGGCCTGTTCGATGGCGGCTGCCAATTCGTCGGGCACCTTCATACTGCTGAGGTGCCCGGCGATCTCCATTGAGGCCGCACCGGGATCAATCTGCCCTCGGTCGACTCTTCTCAATACATCTTGGAGGTACTGAAGATGTTGCCCCGAACCAATCACATCCGAAAACGCAGCACTGAGCACAACGAACCCCGGGGGGACCGGAGCGCCGGCCCCGATCAATTCGCCCAGCGAAGCTCCTTTTCCGCCCGCTTGAGCCACCCTGGAGGAATCGAGTTCAGATAACGTAAGAATGTATTGCGAGGACATGATATGCACGCTAGCTGAGTGAGGTTGTTGGCAGGGTTCTCTGAGTCAAATCGAATGCCAAGCGTAGCACTTTACATTGATGTCGACCAAGTTTTTTGTGGATCTCCTCGGAAGGTTCGCTCTTAAGTCAAGGCTTGGCAAGCACAAACGACGACTCGAACCGTGATAGCAGCGACTCCTTTCCGTGCAGCCTCTTGCTGCGTCGATTGAAGCGATGTTGCCATCGAGTTCCTAATTTTCGTACAAGTCGCAGTCAAGAAATGTGATGCGTGCGAGCCGCCAGGTTGCCTCCCGCATCCGTATGCCCCCCTCATCCGAATTGCTTCTTGCCCCTACCCATGAAGCAGTTGGATCAGCACTCCACCACGGCTTGCCATGCTAGCTTTCTCTCTACGCTGGACCTTACTGTTAGCAATCGTCACCACCGCCGCGAGCCCGTGTTTTTGCGAAGATCTACTCCCAGCCAAAGCGAGTAACACGGCTGCGGACGTGAACCCCGAGGCACGCATCGCAGCCTTACGCGATGAGCTAGCGCAGTGTCGCAGCGAGCTGAAACGAGTTCGCGAGTCCGCCAAATCCATCGAGGCGGAAGATTCTGCCCAGAACGCTACCGGGCTGGATGCGGAACTCGATCTTTGGACGCGGCTTGAATTAATTTTGTCTCAGCGGCTTTCGATGTTGGAGCAAGTTCCCTCGATCGAAGAACGCGGCGAACACTGGAGAGAACAGCTCGATCAACTGCAGAGAGTCGGGCTCAGCGAACCACGGCCCTACTCCTACCTGCTGCTTGAATCCACTCGAGACGATTTACGCATCGAAGAAGAACGCGGTGAGAATATACGGCAGGAAATCGAGAGCAAACGATCGCTACTGGCCTCATCGCGGTCACAATTCGATGATCGCGAGTCCACCCGACGTCGGATCAAGGAAGAACTGGAAGGGACCTCAGATGCCGCCGAAGTCGAAGAACTGACCCGTGAGTTGGAACTGGCTCAGCTTGCGAGTCGGGTAACCGAAGAAGAAATTCAGCAGTACCGCGAGCTACTGGTCACCATGCAGGAACGACTGAAGGGCTCGAATGCCAGAGTTCGCTTCCTGCAGGCGAAAGTGTTGGCGCTAAAGACGGGAGTGCGATTCTCGCAGGAAGATCTCGATAGGCAGCTCAAGCTGGTTGAGTTCGGTGAGACTCGCCTGCGAACACGCTTGAACAAGTTGCAGTCGCAACTCCAAGGTGAGCTGCAATCGGAAGATAAAGGAGATTCCTCCGATGCCGCCCCTATTATTGAGGACCCCCACGGCGACGAGCTCGATAGTCTGGTCGTCGACTCAACGCAACAGGAAATACTCCTCATCCAGCAGCTTCTGGAAGAATTGGCCGTTGCCCGCGAGACTTGGAAACGCCGCTTCGCACTATTTAATTCACAAGCTCCGGAAGACCTGCTGCCGCAATGGCTCGAGGATACCAGCGTTGTCCAAGATCGCCTGCAACACCTCGCCCGGCAGACTCGACTGCAACTTGAAGAGTATCAAAAGGAAGCAATGGCTCGTCTAAAAACGACGGGCCCCATCTCAGAGACACCAGACCAAACTCATTCTGCGGAAGACATCGCGCACCAGACTGAGTTGAGAAACGCGCTTCAGTTCTACAACAACACGCTGGTACTAATCGAGGAAATTCAACGGCTGCAATCGCGATGTGCCGAAGAATTGCAGGCCAAGACGAATCCCATTTCGCTGACGGAGATGGCCGCGAGCGTTTTTGAAGACGTAGACACCGTGTGGCACTATGAGCTTGCCGCCATCGACGATCGCCAAATTACCGTGGGCAAGATCGTCTCCGGTCTATTATTGGCGGCGATTGGCTTTCTGCTTGCAGGCGTCGTCAGTAGGTTTATTGGGCGGCGATTACTTCCTCGACTGGGAGTCAATCGCGGTGGGGCCACTGCGGTGCAGAGCGTTGTCTTCTATTCACTCGTGGTGCTGTTTTCACTGATTGCGTTGGAGTTGGTGAATGTTCCGCTGACTGTCTTCGCCTTTCTGGGAGGTGCCGTCGCCATTGGGTTTGGCTTCGGCAGCCAGAATATCCTCAACAATTTCATCAGCGGGCTGATTCTACTCGTAGAGCGACCGATACGTGTTGGGGACCTGGTAAACGTCGACGGCTTCGATGCAACCATCGAACAGATCGGCGCCCGAAGCACGCGAGTCCGCACGGGAGACAACCGCGATATCCTCGTTCCAAACAGCAAGTTCCTGGAGAATAACGTCACAAACTGGACGCTGTCTGACACCCGCATCCGTAAGTATGTTTCCGTCGGGGTTGCCTACGGATCACCCGTCAAGTTGGTCACCGAGGTGCTCGAAGAGTCGGTTCGCGGCAACTCGAAAGTCTTAGCCTCGCCAGGGCCGGTGGTTCTGTTTCGAGACTTTGGCGACAGCAGCCTCGTGTTCGAAGCTCATTTCTGGATTCATATGCGAACCATGATGGAAGGGGCCATCGTGGAAAGCGAGATTCGACAAGCCGTTGACGAAGCGTTCAGGATGAACAACATCACCATTGCGTTCCCGCAACGGGACATTCACCTGAACATGGAATCGCCCATGGAAGTTCAGATGCTCCCGGCCGTACCAAAGAGCAACTCGAATACGTCACCCACGAGTTTCTCTACCACCGCAAAGATCGAAGAAGCAACCGGCGGACGAGATTCGCAAGCTGCCTGATCGACATCAATCAAATTTAGGCGGCGTTTGACTTAGAACGCAACGCAATTTGGCTAGAACTTTCGTCTCGTTCGTGTCTCTCCTTCATGACGATGATCCGTCGATCATCTGCGATCGCAGGTTCATCGCCCTCTCTTGAGGAGAGGTCCGCCATATCAGCTCTCAGCGTGGATGGCCCAAACCAGCCCCAGCGGTAGAAGAAAATCAACATCGCCGCGGCCGTAACCAACATCACCGACCAGGCAGCCGGATACGACCACGCATAGTTGAGCTCTGGCATGTACTTGAAGTTCATGCCGTAGATTCCGGCAATGAAAGTCAACGGTACGAAGACACTGGTCATCATCGTCAGCACCTTCATGATCTCGTTGCTGCGATGTGCCAACGACGACATGTAGGTGGTGATGAGCGCCCCGGCCGACTCGCGGTACATCTCCACCACATCGACAACCTGCGCACAGTGGTCCTGCGTATCATGAAGGAACGAAACGGTGTTCTTCGTCACAAGATTCGTATCGCCTGCGACCAGTGCCTCCAGGGCATCGCGCATCGGCCAGCTACTGCGGCGAATCTGAATCAGGTTGGTTCTCAGCTGATGGATGTTGTTTAGCAAATCGGGGTCGGGCTTATTCAGTGCCCTGCTTTCCAGCCGTTCCAGTTCTTCACCAACGATTTCAAGAACCGGATAGTATCCGTCGACCACAGAATCGATCACTGTGTAGGCCAGATAGTCGGGTCCGTTTTGTCGAAGACGAGAATCTTGCCGTCTTAGCCGTGTACGGATGGGATCCAGGAATCGCTCGTGCTCGCTGTGAAACGTCACAACGTAGTTGGGGCCCAACAAAAGGCTCAACTGGTCAACTCGCAATTTCCCTGCGAGATTAACATGCAAGACATGCGAGACCACCAGCAGCTTGCCGTCGAGCAACTCAACCTTGGGACGCTGCGGCACATTCACAATGTCTTCGGTTGTCAGCCCCGACAGCTCGAAACGGCGGGCCACTGCGTCGAGCACCTCGGGTTGCTCGATTCCTGCAATATCGATCCACACCACTTCACCCTCGCGGATGCAGACATCGATATCAGCGACGGTCGCGTCGCGTAACTCTTCGATGCTCTCCGGCGAGTATCGCACGACTTGTATGCGCGATGGTGCGGAATCACCGCCGAAGACCAACGTTCCCGGGCGCGCGCCGGCCTGCGGATGCCGCTTGCGAAACATGCTCTGATAGCCCTGCTGTGAGTTCGATATGGATTCTTGGACGAGAGCAGTCGTACCCAAGTGCAAGAAACGAAGTCAATATCGAATCCGCTAGCAGTCCGGTGCCCGCTAGGGCCTCGAGCGAAACAACCCGAAGGCAAAGTTCAGAGCCAGGGTCAGAATGAGGCTCCCGATGATCGAGATGTGCAGGTGCAAGAAAACATTGAGTGCATACAAGATCCCAATGAATATCAGCAGACTGAAAAGAACATTCTTGTCCATGGTCTTCGGCTCCTCCGTCGATTGAAACGCCCAGTCTGGGCAGACCACCAGACCATATCCGGGTTCTCCATTTTCGTAAAGAACACTCTTTGTGGCCTTAGGCCTGAGGAACTGCCTGAAAGCCAAGAGATTCGGGAAGTTCAACGATTTGGCTCGTAGCGAATGGTTGCTCGGCCTTTAGCAGGCACAACTGAAGCTGCTCTTGTCTTCCATGTTCTCAAGCAACGGCATGCCGGTCACGATCGACCAGTTCTGCCAAAATTCTCGGCGATGAACACGCAAATCGTCACATAGTTGAAAGTTGTTCGCACACGAAAAGACAACCTTGTCTTCGAAGTACTCGTCGTGAATTTCGTCTTCAAAGTACTGCTCCATGGCCCACCAACCACGTTCGATCAAACCTTTGTAAGTGATACTGATGCTGTACGAGTCATCAAAATCGGGTGGCGACATGTGTTCTTCGGATAGTTTGACAAGCCACGCTTTCGCTGCGGGCCACTTTCGCTGGCGATCGGCCTCCTCGTGCTGGCCTCGCTCGTCCAGCCAGTCGGCGTAGACGAGACGGGTTGTCGTGTCGTCTTCGTTCTCCTTGAGTGCCTTGAGAAAGTCTTGCTTGGTGTTCATCGCAGTTTCCCCGCTACCGCAGCAGCGACCGCTGAATATGCAGGATGCGTCCATACGTGCCGCAATCCGGTAATCGTATCTGGATAGAGAAGTAGCCAGAATCGATGACCTGCCTCGACATCTGCGGACAAGAACGGGTCGACGATTCCAATGTTCTCGGCGCAGGGACCGACTAACTCGACATTGTCCTTCTCGATCAGGCCGACGTGTTCACCGGGGGCGAGTCGACATGATGCCGTGACCGGCGCAACGGCAATGTGAATGGCGTCTCGTCGGAGTTCACCGTTCCCAATCATTCGTCCAAGCTGGGGTCCGTGGTCCATGATATGTACTTCCTGAATGTGTTCTGTCTAAGGACAGCGATTACGCCAATACAGCACCATTATTTGTTCAATAGAGAAATGACGCGATGCCGTAGTGACACCCTGTCAGCCCAACTTGTTCGCCAGCCAATCAGAATTTATTTCGGGACATCACTCGCCTTCTGACTGGACAATAGCGTGGTACCTTTGCTTGATCTCGTCGATGTCCACGGTTGGCTCAGGAAAATTCATATCGAATGACTGCAACGTTTCAACGACAATTTGCGAAATCGCCAGATTGCGAAACCACTTGTGGTTCGATGGAATCACATACCAAGGGGCATACTCTGTGCTACACCTACTGAGGGCAGTTTCGAACGCAGCGGTGTATGCGTCCCAGTAAGGCCGTTCAGCATAGTCCGCGTTGCTTATCTTCCAATGTCGCGTCGGATCGTCGATCCGCTGCTTGAATCTAGCCAACTGCTCATCCGCGTCGATATGCAGGAAGAACTTGAGGATGTGCGTGCCGTTGTCGTAGAGGAGTTTCTCAAAGTTGTTAATGTGGTCATAACGAGTCGACCAGATTTCCTCGGGCACCAAATTGTGCACACGCACGACAAGCACGTCTTCGTAGTGCGAGCGGTTGAAGATGGCCACTTGCCCCTTCGCAGGTGCCGCTTTGTGGTAGCGCCAAAGAAAGTCGTGGGACATCTCTTCTTTCGAGGGAACTTTGAATCCTGCGACCGGACAACCCTGGGGATTCATGCATCCTAGAACGTGGTTGATGGTTCCGTCCTTCCCCGCCGCGTCTCGTCCCTGAAGGCAAATAAGCAGAGAGCGCTTTCCCTCAGCGTACAGAAGATATTGCAAGTCGTGGAGTTTTTGCTTGGCAGCCTCGATCTCGGGCAACGCATGCTGATGTGACTCGTGAGCCTCCTTGAAGCTCGCATCGACCTTGGAGAGATTTACTTTGGAACCAGGATCAACTCGAAACTTGTTCATGTAGTTCATGGTTGACACCTCTCGTATCACGAAAGTGTAGTGTCGCTGCATGCCAAGTCGACCTGGCAAAGGCAGCCAATACGCAGAAGAGTGCCCATTGTGAAACCAGAGATGATCGAGAATCTAACCAACTTGTCTCGCCATCCTGCGATGCAGTGCCAGCTTTACTACGTCGAGGATGAACAACCAAGCGATCATGTAGATCCACACCATCCCAATGATCGTCCAGGGAAGTGCACTCACGAACCATCCCAAACCACACATCAAGACGGCAAACACCTGTGTCCCGACTACGGCCAGAAACAAGGGCAACGCTGGCCAAGGTGGACTGAAGACCGTCGCTCTGGAACGCATCACAAACAACAACAAATGGCCACCTGCGACGAGTTGCAAGAAAATGGCCGTCTGAACTTGATCTTGCTTCAGCTCGATCCAAGATTGCCACCGATCGTTACTCAGCCATTCCATTCCGATTAGCAGCAGACCAAAGCTCTGAGCTACCGCCATGGTGCCCATGACTCCTGAAATCAATAACAGTTTCTTCATTTGCCACCGAAGGGGCCTCTTGGGCAGCAGCGTATTGTCATATGCAATTGTCATGATTGGAATGTCATCCAAGAGCGCTAGTAGGATGATCATCACCGGTGTTAGTGGCGAGAAGCCGAAAAACAGGGTCGCCAGGACAACGACAAACATAATGTCCAAAGTCATTGCCACACGGAACAGGATGTAGTTGATGATCCGCTCAAATATCCTTCGAGCTTCATCGATGGCGTCGATGATCGTGGACAATCCTGGAGCCGTTAGTATCAAATCAGCAGAAGCTCGGGCTGCATCGGTGGCCCCACTTACGGCAACCCCGCAATCAGCCTGTTTCAACGCCGGAGCATCGTTGACACCGTCACCGGTCATGGCCACCACATGACCTAAGGATTGGAGCGCCTTCACAATTCCGTACTTGTGCTCGGGAAATACTCGGCCGAATCCGTCTGCTTTCTCTACACATTCGCTGATCCGATCGGGGAGATGACTCATGTCCATGTCCGTCGTGAACATCTCGGATGCCACGATTAGATGCGAGCCCATACCCAGTTGCTCAGATATCTGGTTGCCGATTGCAACGTCGTCTCCCGTAATCATCTTTACCTTTAGACCATGCTCTTTCGCCCGGGATATGGTCTGCCGAGAATCTTCCCTCGGTGGATCAAGCATGGATAGAATACCGAGTAAGTTCCAGCTATGACCCGCATCGGACGAGTCGGCCACGGCTAGCGCCCGATACCCATTTGCGGCAAGGTTCGTGACTGTTTCTTCGGCCTTTATCTTGTTTGCCTGGTCGAGATGGCAGAGATCGAGAATGGCCTGAGGGGCACCTTTGGTGATCCGACGTTTTTTTTGCACTCTGTCAGTGACCTCGACTTCCGTCCGCTTGCTGACCGGATCGAATGGTACGAACTTGGTTACTTCAAAGGCTTCCAGGCCACTTGGATCCTTCACGCCGCGGCGAACGGCGATGTCGATTGCATCTTCGCTTCCTGTTTCCGAAGCCAATGCTCCAGCCAGGATTAAATCGTCGGCACTGGAGGCGGCGAAGAGGATCGGATCGCCGAGTGACAAGAGATTTTTGGTGAGTGTTCCCGTCTTATCCGAGCAGAGAAGATCAACCCCGGCCAGTTCCTCAATCGCTTCGAGTCGAGAAACGATGGCCTTCTGTCGAGCCAGGGCCTGGGCTCCTAGAGAATTTGTGACCGTAATCACCGTTGGCATGGCCACAGGGATCGATGCAATCAGCAGCACCAACACGAGTCGAGCGATTGCGGCCAGTTCGGACCAGTGCCACACATCCTTGACAACGATATCGTTGTACAACGCAGATCCCACCAAGATCATACAGAGTACGATCGATGTAAGGATCAGGAAGTTGCCGATTTGCACGGTCGCTCGTTGGGTGTGTGAAGCCCCACCGCCGGCGTCGGCAACCAAACTTGCGGTTCGTCCGAAAAATGTTTTGTTCCCAGTGCCAATGACGATGGCATTCATCTCGCCGTTCTTGGCAATGCTACCTGAGTACCCCTGGTCACCAACCCCTTTGGTAACCGGCAATGACTCTCCCGTCAGTGCGGCCTCATCAATACTGATGTATTCCCCAGCGATGAATCTCACATCGGCTGGGACTACCTCGCCCAGCTTGATTCGAAGCACGTCACCAGGGACGACTTCAGCGGCATCAACCGTTGAGAACTTATCGTCTCGCAAGACTGTGGCTTTAGGCGCCAAGCCAGCCTTCAACGCAGCGAGCGCGCCGGAGGCTTTGCGCTGTTGCCAGTAACCAGAGATGGCATTGTAAAACAATAGAACCAGAATGATCGCCAGATCAGTCCAATGTCCCATCAGTAACGACAGAAACGCGGCTGCCTCGATCATCCACGCGATTGGCCCCCAAAAGAACAGCAGAAACTTCTCAAGCTCGCTGGCCTCATGGTCCACCAACTCGTTGGGGCCGTACTCCTTTAGTCGGGCTCGGGCGTCGGCAGCCTTAAGTCCTCGTGGAGAGGTTTGAAGCTCCTGAAAGACCGCAGCTAAATCCGCCTTCTCCAAATCGACGGTGTCCGTTCGACTCTCGTTCTGTGCTCGGGTCTCGGTCATCCTGCCTGTCCGCAAAACAAGAGACGTTCAGTAATGGGGACAACACCGTCCAGGATGATTGCGCCCAAATCGATGCAAACGGCTGAACAGAATTGCGTGAATCCGGTGTGCTGAAAACTAAGGTTTCCGAAACGCTTACGATTACCGATGGATTGATGCATTGGCCATCCAAACTCACTGGGCATTTTCACGATTGCCGCACGTTCTTTCAAGCATCCCAAAGTCAGTCCGGCAGCCCTGGGTGTGGATCGAAAACTCACATCGACAGGAGCAGGTGTCCAGCGGAGCGATGTCGGAGTTGGTTGATTCCCCTCTTGGCAGACGCAAGAGTGCGAGCTGTTGCATGACTTTGACCTATTGACACTCATTCACTGGTCCGATGAAATTCACGATCGACTGCATTAGAATGGAGAACGCAGGCTGCCTGCCAGAGAAGCTTCTGGTGGTCACAAAATACTGCGTCAGGAGGTCTTGCATCAACCATCTCCCATTCAGACGGCATCCTTTCGATGAGTAGTCCCGATGACCGTGGCAGCCTCGCTTCTTCCGATGCCTCCGGTCCGCGAATGCAGGAGCTTCGCTACACCCATTCCGAAAACCTCGCTGACCTGCTGTCGCAACTGCGAATCTCCCTATTGATCTCGACCTATCAGGCCGGCAAGGTGGTTGTCGTGGGCGTGCATGACGGTCAGCTCACGTTTTCGCTTCACGGATTCCAACAACCGATGGGCATCGCTGCCAGCCCGGGACGTTTGGCCGTTGGTACCAAGCATCAGGTCGTGTTCCTCTCCAGGGCAGATGGGTTAGGACCGCAAATCGAGCCCTCCGGTCGCCACGATGTTTGCTACCTCAGTCGGCTGGCTCACTTCACCGGTCCCGTCCATATCCACGAACTGGCCTGGGGATCTGACGAACTATGGTTTGTGAACACGTTGTTCTCGTGTCTGTGTACCATCGATCGCGACTCGAGCTTCGTACCACGGTGGAAGCCGTCGTTTATTAGTGCGCTGGCCGACGAAGATCGATGTCACCTCAACAGTGTTGCATTCGAAAATGGTCAGCCTCGCTACGTTACTGCCTTGAGCGAAACCGACACGCCGGCAGGGTGGAGAGAGAACAAGGCCACCGGCGGTTGCATCATCGACGTCCCAAGTGGCGAGATCTGTGCGAGAGGGCTATCGATGCCGCATTCGATTCGCATGCATGAAAATCGAGTCTGGGTGTTGAACTCAGGGTTCGGACACCTTTCGACCGTGGACCCCACATCGGGAAAAGTCGAAGGAGTCATCGACTTTATGGGTTACACCCGAGGGTTGGCCATGTTCGGACCCTTCGCATTTGTCGGCCAATCCCGTGTTCGCGAAACGAATGTCTTCGGCGGGCTCGAGATTGGGAAACAGCACGAAAAGCTCGAATGTGGCGTTTCGATCGTCGATTTGCGAAGCGGACGTCGCGCAGGGCACCTCATCTTTGAGACGGGCGTCGAAGAGATCTTCGACGTTCAAATCCTGCAAGGAGTAAATTGCCCTGCCATTTTTGGACCGGATGCGGAAAACGACGATGAACGACGGCCCGTTTGGCTATCGGCAAAACCACAATGGTTGACCTAGCGGTTACGCAGCCGCGAGAAATTATTTCGGGTGAGAAGTGGTCGCTCGATGCCTATTGAATCAAATCCAAGATGAACAGTTCGCAAAGTAGGATTGATGAAGCCCTCGCTCTTTATCAGCAGGGCCGCCTCCACGAGGCCGAAGTCTTGTGTCGAAGCGTCCTGTCAGCCGACAGCACATTCGCACCAGCTCATCACTTCATGTCCGTCCTGGCAGAACGGGCCGATCAACTCGAAGAAGCCGAGAAGTTTGCCCTGCGTGCGACCGAACTCGCACCCGCGACACCCTCGAACTGGAACCAGTTGGCGGTCGCTCGAACACAGCAGGGCAAACACGTCTCGGCTCGCGCGGCGCTTCAGGAAGCACTTCGCATCCAACCGAATTACGCGGTCGGATACAACAACATGGGTGAGGTATCAAAAAGCCTCGGACTCGTTACAGAAGCGACGGAGGCGTATCGCAAGGCCATCGAAACTGCCCCCGACTTTGACAAGGCCCGCAGCAATCTGCTGATGTCACTATTGTACCGTTGCGACCTCAGCGCCAACGACATCATTGAAGAGCATCGTCGTCTCGGTCGCTGGTGGAGTGAGAAGCACCTACCGTACCACCGTCATACCAAACTTCCTGACGCTGCACGGAGAATAAAAGTTGGTTACGTCTCACCGGATCTTCGCGAGCATGCCGTCTCGCGTTTTTTCGAGCCGCTGCTGGCATCGCACGACCGAAAACAATTCGAGTTGTTCTTGTATTCAGAATGCCCGATCGTCGACTCGGTGGGAAACCGACTTCGAACGTTTGGCGATAACTGGCGCTGCACCTGGACCGTGCCCACCGAACAGGTTGTGCAACAGATCGAGCAGGACGGAATTGATATCCTGATCGACCTGGGCGGACACACGCGGAATAATCGCCTGGATGTGTTCGCCATGAAGCCGGCACCCATTCAAGTGACGTACTTGGGGTATCCGAGCATCACCGGGCTACAGTCGATTGACTATCGATTCACCGACGCACAGCTCGACCCAACTGACGAGCACCCAGAAACAGGCAATGCGGAACGATTGGTTCGCCTGGCTCACGGCTACGCCAGTTTTCGACCGCCGGCCGAGGCACCCGCGGTGGTAAGCTCTCCTAGCCAGCAATCGGGCTACATCTGCTTGGGCTCTCACCATCCCATCCTCAAACTGAACGACGAGTTGCTAAGGACCTGGCAACGGCTGTTGCGGCGTCTGCCTACTGCAAGGCTGGTCTTCTTCCGCAGCGAATTCAAAGGCGATGTTGCCGATCGGCTGCGAGCCCTGTTAGCTCAACACGCCTTTCCTCTAGACCGTGTCGAATTGCGGGCGGTGTCGACGAACCCAACCGAGTACCTCCAACAGTATGCCGATATCGACATCATTCTTGATAGCTTTCCACACAATGGTCACACCATGACCTGCGAAGCCTTGTGGATGGGTGTACCGGTGGTAACGTGCCGCGGTGATCGCCCCGCATCGCGGCTTTCGTCAAGTGTCTTGACAGCCCTTGGTCTACCGGAACTTGTGACCTCGACCACCGATGAATACATCCAGCGCGTCGTCGACTTGGCCAACAGCGAGCCTCGTCGCACCATGTTGCGGCGAGCGTTGCGTGGTTTGATGGAAGAACGGCTTGATTCGAAACGATGGATTGCCGGTCTGGAAGACGCTTTGCACCACGTCTGGCGGCACTGGTGCAGCCATCAACCTGCTGGAACTTCGCAACCTTCAGCCCCCGTAACCACGCAAGCACTTTCGGCTGCCGAGCTATCTCTGCTTGGGCAAGAGCATGAGTCCGCGGGCCGGCTCCAGGAGGCACTGACGCACTACGAGGCGGCATCCCAACTGGAACCGTGGATTGCCGATCATGCGCTGCGGATCGGAAACTTGTTGACCGCCACCAATCGATTCGAGGAAGCCGAGCGAAACTACCGCGGGGCAGTTGCGGTCGACCCAACCTGTTTTCCCGCCTGGGCCATGTTGGGGCAGAACCTGGCCGATCGAGGTCATTTGGAGCGGGCCAGCCAAGCGTACGATCGTGCCCTTTCCCTCGATCCGCGAAGCAAGCTCAGGATCATCCGCGCATGCCTGCTGCCTCATATCTACTCTTCTCAGGAAAGTGTGGCCAACTACCGGAAACAACTTACCGAGGGTCTACGCGAGTTGCATGCCGTAGGCGTCACGGTCGATCCGTCTCAGGAGATCATTCCCAACTTCTTCTTGCTTGCTTATCAAGGCGGCGATGTGCTGGAGCTGCAGAAGGCTTTTGCCGACTTGTTCCAGCCGCCTAAGCGATACCGAGAGTGCCCTAAGAAGACGGGAACGCCCAACCGCCGCATTCGCGTTGGACTTTTATCCGAGTACTTCTGCAACCACACGATTGGCACTTTGAATCGCGGCCTTGTCGAACACCTGAATCGCGATCGATTCGATGTGACGGTCATTTCGTTGAGCGCCACACAAGACGAGACGGCGCAGCACTACCGCACGCGTGCCGATCGATATGTAACGGTCGGTTCGGACTTGACCAGAACGATCGACACGCTTCGCGATTTGCAACTCGACATTCTGTGTTTCACGGACATTGGCATGTCTTGCCTGGGCCTAACGTTGGCGTGTCTGCGTTTTGCACCCGTGCAGTGTGTGCTTTGGGGCCACCCTCTCACTACCGGCTTCCCTACGATTGACTATTTCCTTTCGGGCAAGCAGTACGAAACCCCCGAGGCGGATCGCCACTACACCGAGCGGCTCGTTCGGCTAGATGGTCTGCAAACATGCTATCCTCGCCCGAATCCACCAGGATCCAAGGGTCGAGAGCATTTTGGGCTTCCGACAGGTGCGAACCTGTATGGTTGTTTGCAAACGCTGTTCAAGTACCATCCAGAGTTCGACGCCATTCTCGGCGGTATCTTGAGGCGCGATCCAAAGGGGTTGCTGGTGGTTCTCGAAGGTCGGCATGCAATGTGGAAGGAGAGCCTCATCCAGCGTTGGTCCCATTCGATGCCCGACGTCGTCGATCGGATTCGTTTCATCCCTCCGGTACCCCGCCAGGATTTTCTGGCGCTGTCGCAGACGGTCGATGTCTTGCTCGACTCGATCCAATTCGGAGGAGGGAATACGACCTTTGAAGCTTTGGCGGTCGGGACCCCTGTAGTCACCTGGCCCTCGCCGTACTTGCGTTCACGCCTCGCTTCGGGGATCTATCGCTACATGGATTGGCTGGAATGCGTGGCCGACAGCGCTGAAAGCTACGTCGAGATCGCCACGCGGCTCGGAACCGATCCCGTCGAGCGGCAGCGTGTCGGCAGGATCATCGTGGAACGGTCAAGTGTCCTCTTTGAAGATATCGCAAGCATCAGGGCGTTCGAAGTGTTCTTCCAACAGGCTTTCGATGAACGTTGCCAGGAGTGAGAATTCATCACCCCTTCCTTGTTAGGGAGAACCATCAGCTTGAACCCGATGATGATTCTCCTGTCCCTCGTTCTTTGGGGATGGATGTGGGGTATTGGTAGTGCCATGATCGCGGTCCCACTGCTGGCGGCTACTAATTCATTTTGCGACAGCTTCGACGGTCTCAACCCCCTCGGATGTTCTCCCGGCGGCTAGCGATTCGCTTGGCCATTGAATTTCCGTCGCCCAGGCGATGGGAACAATGGGGGTAATCGAATTCGTTCACCGTATGGTTACCGTTTCTATTGCCTTGCACCGCTACGCTTGAGCAACTTCGCCGGTGGTATGGGTTTCGGGTTGTTCATCCTCTTCGCTCAATACTTGTACGTATTCCGCGCCAAGAAAGATGACCAGCACGCCATAGTAGACCCACAGCATGATGGCGATAAACGCACCGATAACGCCATAGGCACTGTATTTATTGCCAATGACTAGAGCCGCCAGGACCTGTCGCCCGACCTCCCAAACCACTGACGACAATAGTCCACCTTGGGCTGCATCCAACCACCGCACAGGTACCTTGGGCAGCAGACGGTAGATCAGCGTGAACATTGCCCAATTGAAGACAACCGTGACGATAAGCTGCACAGTGCTCCACAACGCCCGCGGGGTCTCGACGAATTCTTCGCTGACCGAAAGAAAACCCGTGACTACCATTCCCCCAACGAAAGCAGCAAGCATCAGCAGCCCCACGCTGAGAAGCATGAAAAATGCGCGGAGTCGGTGCCACAACAAGGCTTTCACCGTCGACAAGATTCCCCCACCCTGCTTGGTCGTAACGTTCCAAATGCGGTCGAAGGCACTTTCGAATTGCGCGAAGATCAACAGGGCGGCGAACAGCAACGAGATCAATCCGACCGGCCCGCTGAACGAGGCGTTGTTTTGCATTTCGTTCAGTGCCACCTCCACACGATCGGCCAGCGAAGGTGACGCTTGCTCGCTGACAAATTCCAGAACTTGTTGCTGCGCATCTCTTCCCCAACCGGTCGAACCGAGAACGAGTCCAAACCCAGAGATAAGTATGAGCAGCAACGGGAAGAACGACAGGGCGGCGGAATAGGAAACGGCTGCCGCCAGCTGTAGTCCGTCGTCTTGAATCAAATGCTCGAATGTCTTCCGAATTCGCCAATAGAATCGCATGGCCAAGGAATGCATGCATCAGCTCCGCTCTTTACAGGTTCCTAGGGTGCCAGTAAGTCTGATCAAGCTTCCAGGGGCTCAAGCGTCGACGTGCAGTTGGGGCATCGCGCCGCAGCATGGGCAACGGCTGTACGACAAAACGAGCAATTCTTGTCCGAGAGTTTGCCTTTGGATGGTTCACCATCGTCAAAGGTCGCTTCTAACGTGCGTTCGAGATGGCCTACGAGAAAAAACCTTGCGATGGTGCGACGAACAAAGTCAGCGAATTGTTTCCGAACACTCCATAGTTGAATTGACGGCACTTGCATCTTGGGCGTCGGCCAACGTTTGATAGGCGCCTGCGGAACCCTCGCCACCCTTGTGCACGATAAATAGGTCGGAAAATCAGCACCGCCCGTCATCGCTCCGATGGGAGGCATCAAGATATCATTCACCAAAGATTTTGCCACCGCGCTGAACGCGGCGCCCACCGAGAAGCCAATTGAAATGGCCCCCTAAAACTGGACAGCCTGACAAGGTGTAGCCTCCCCTCTGGGG
Source organism: Pirellulales bacterium (assembly GCA_965227275.1). Classification (GTDB taxonomy): domain Bacteria; phylum Planctomycetota; class Planctomycetia; order Pirellulales; family JAEUIK01; genus CAZNXE01. Next base: position 6,444,931 of record CBDDFU010000001.1, read on the forward strand.
AGGTGCTATTCAGGAGATGTCTGTGATGGTGCGGGTGCTGTCGGTCTATCGCTACCGGGTGCAGCGGCTGATGTGAGTGATGGGAATCGAGGCAACTTATCCTCTTCGCGTCACGGCGTTCTGTATCTGGCGACAGTCACGGACTGGTCCCGTCGCTATGTGCTGGCCTGGCGGCTATCCAACACGCTAGAGGGAAGTTTCTGCATCGAAGGCCTCGACGAAGCGCCGCGTTGCAGTGGGCCGGAAGTCTCCAACACCGATCAAGATTTGCAATTCACCGCAGCGGCATTCGCGGGGTGTTTAATGCTGCTGGCACCCGAACCTCTAAGATTTAGTTCTTCGAGTTCATGGTACTCCTCGTCATCAGCTTGATTGCTGGGAGTGCGCGCCGACCTGCGGTTTAGCAGCCGACCATCATCGGAAGAGCCAATCTCAATCTACGGGACATGGCACATGACGCAGCAACTCAACTCAAGAACTTCTTCTCGATACTCCTTTTGTGAACGAGCGATGCTGGCCGTGCCTCATCCAGAGCCACAACCACCCGCACCGGAACCACCACGCCTCTGGCCCAACAGCGCGCACTTGCGACCAAAGCCAAGTCCATGACCACCAACTGGGCCGCGATAAGCGAACCTTCTCCGTCCCGATCTATGCCGATACGCAAACACGTTGCATTAGCTGGAGCAAAGGGACTTACCCTGAATACTCACCCTGAGTGGACCCAGCGATGCGACGCTTGTTTGCGGAATCCGGTCAGCGTGATTGTACCGCTGGGATCGATCTCCATGAGTGAGTAGCCGTTATTTTCCGCGCCAGAGCCTTCGATCATGGCGACTAGTGTGCAGTAGTGAATTCCACCGATCTCTTTCAGATCGTTCTTATGGCTATGTCCTTGAAACACTGCCAGTACCCGACCTGATTCTTCGAGGATTTTTCGCACTTCGGGATTGTTCTTGACGCCGTGGTTATTGCTCACGTCCAGTCTCTGATGTGCAAAGAGAATCGTGGGCTTTTCTGTTGACTTGAGATCGGTCTGCAACCAATCCAGCTCCGCCTTTGGTATGTTTGCGTCGGTCCACTGGAAGTTCCTCCGACCGTATGGGACACCATCGTGACGAAAACAAGAGTCCAAAACCACGAAGTGGAAATCACCTCGATCGAACGAGAAATACGAGTCCTGTTGCCCTACCCCACCTAAGAACTCTTCTTTCTTCAATGTGTCTACGCAGTGATTTCCCAGCACGTAGTATCGATCTTTGCAGATCGCTGAGAACCTCCGGTTAATCGTCTGCAGGTACCGTTGTTCAACATCCACCGAGTCGGCGGCGTCGATCAAGTCGCCAAGTTCTACCAAAAAGTTGGGCTGATCTTCCTCGAACAAAGCGGCGGCTTCGTCGAGTTTCGCCAGGGTCTCGCGGTAATGCCGAGTGCCCGCGGAAGCTTTGTCGGCGTAGTGCAGATCGGTGACCAGTCCGACTCGTACGCGGGAAGACGCGTCATCGGCGATCAGCCTTGTCGCACCAAGAGTCGAGGCGGCCAGAACCAGTGTTCCATTTTTGATGAACGCCCTTCGTCCAAGTCGGCTGCGAGCGATGTCGTTGGTCACGACCAATCTCCATTGTTGCTGCGTCGAAATGAGAGCGTACCTATTGCGGCCCTGCATAATCCGATTCTAACAAGAATCTCGTACAAGTCCTGGATAGCGTAGTGGGAAGAACGTCAGGGCATTCAGCACAGGAATTGGCCGCATCTTGTGTCTTGTTGCGGGTAACGTGAATTTCGACTAACCCTGCCACGTTGGGGAAAGGCTTTCAATGCCCAGGCATCTGCTGGCTCTACGGCGTTGGAATGCTAGCCGGGTTGACGATGTTGATAGTACCCAGAGCGGTAACCGTGGGAGCACCGCCGGAGGTGGTGTTGCCGTTGTTGGCGACATTTCCAATGTCCGAGTCTAGGTTGGTCAATTCGTTCGACGTGGCGAGTACATCACCACCCACATTGGCAAAGATGGCCCCTTCGGTCACGGCGTTGTTACCCCATTGTTCTGGAATGTCACGCCGGCATCGACGTTGAAAAACTGAAAGCCGAAATCACCGGACCCTTGAACATTGTTGTCTGCCGCCACGACGTTGCCGGTTGTTGGACCGGCGAACGCACCTTCTTTACCCGCATTGGTGATGATGTTTCTGTCCAGGAGAACGTCACCGTCGATCTGGTAGGCAAAGATCCTTCTGCTGCCGGTGTTGGAAATCGTATTGTCAGTAATATTCACGTCGCCTGCGACTCCGTCGCCCACGAAGTGTCGCAGGCGGAAGGTTCCACCGTTATCCGCAATGGGGGCGATCCCAGCGATGTTGCGGCTTCGTTGCGGAACCGTATCGAAGGAAATAACCCCGGCGCACACCGGGAACGGATCAGTTTTGGAGAGAATTGTCAGCAAGACGAAGAAGTTGAGGCCCGTAGCCGCGCGTCGTAGCCCTGTCCTGCCCATCAATCGAACATCCATGACAGATACCCTTGGTATTGGTGTTTGGACAAATCCCAATCCATAGGAAGAACCCGCCTGGCACTGTTATCCACGGCTAGAATGTGCAGGCTTAATGCCTGAATTCAAATCTCCCGCTGATCCCTCAAACCGTTAGGGCCTCAGACGATACCGTTGGAATGTGCGGTACAAATTAGCAGCCCCACGGCAAGCCAATGGCCATCGTCCCTAATCAACCTACGAGAAGATCAGCCGTGCGGAAGATAAGGTCCAGGAATGGTTGAGAGGAATAAGAAACTGTCCTTCAGCACGTATCAGGAGCTGCATGGCAGAATCGCGACACGCCGCTTAGTGACATAGAAATCAATGAATGAATGCCGGACTCTGCGCCAGAACACCCTGACTGTGAAACACCCACTTAGCGGGATTGATGGGCTTCATCCTGTTGACTTTGAGTATCGCCCAAAGGCGGCACTTCATTTTTTGCATCGTTCGCGTTCAAGCCGTTCTCGTCGCCGATGCTTTCGGCAACTTGCTGAATCGGACTCGGTGGGATGAACTTCACGCCATCCACATCGGTGTCGCGAGTCTCGGGAAAGTCTTCCAATGTCGAGAGCGAATCTCGTTGTGAGGCATGCAACGGTCGCTGCGTGGCGTAGGCCACGATCAGTCGTGCGATATTCTTCAGAGCGTCGATGTTGGTGCGCTCGTAGCCATGAGAACCATCAACGCCAAAGGCAACCAGGGCCGTGCGGATGTCGTTTCCCGCCTCCAGTGCCGAGGCACTATCGCAACGGTAATAACGAAAGATGTCCCGAGCAAACGGTATTTCATTCGACTGGCAAAGGTGGATGAGGTGGTGTGTCAGGTGATAGTCGAAGGGCCCCGTGGAGTCGGCCATCGCGATCGTGACACCGAATTCCTTCGAACTTTGTCCCGGTGCGGCGGTGCCGTTGTCCACCGTGATCATCTCGGCCACGTCACCGTGAAGCACCGCGGACGCTCCGGAGCCGACTTCCTCAGAGATCGTAAAGAGCAGATGCAAGTCGACGGGAAGTTCGATCTTGTTGTCGACCAGATATTTTGCCGCGGTAAGTACGGCCGCGACCCCTGCCTTGTTGTCGAGATGACGAGCACAAATGTAGCCGTTGGGAAACTCTTCGGTTGAGCTATCGAAGCCGACGAAGTCGCCCACGTTGATTCCGAGTTCCTTTAGACCTTCCTTAGAGCGGCAAATTTCGTCCACGCGAACTTCGACATTGTCCCAACCAACTGGTTGCGTATCGACATCTCGATCAAACGTATGACCCGATGCCTTGAGTGGAAGGACCTGACCACGATAGATCTGATCGTCGGTGAAGATGGAAACCCGCCCGCCTTCGGCGAATCGGGCAGACCAGGAACCAACAGGAACCAGCCCCAAGCGACCGTTGCCCTTCAGCTCCTTCACCATCGCGCCAATCGTGTCGACATGCGTCACCACGGCTCGGTCCGGACTTCCTCGCTTTCCCCTGATCGTGGCGCGAATCGCACCGCGACGGGTCAGCTCGAATTCAACATTGAGCTCATTCAACAGGCGGCATACGTAGCGAACGACTGGGTCGGTGTAACCCGTTGGGCTGTGGATTCCCAGCAGCGCCAAAAGCGTGGAGAGCAGGAATTCACGGTCGAGTGAAGTTTTTTTCATGGCGGCGAAGGCAATTCCCTGAAGAATCAGCCTGGATCATTGATCGTGTACGGGAAGAGCAAATCGATGAACCGTTCGGCCGTTGGTTGAGGTTCGTGATTGGCCAGGCCGGGGCGTTCGTTTGCCTCAATAATATAGTATTGCTCACCCTCAACAGAGGGGACGAGAAAATCAAGACCGACGACAGGAATTTCCAGGATTATCGCCGCCTGCACGGCAGCCTCGCGCAATGTTTCACTCAGCAATGGTGTGACATCGTGGATCGTACCACCCGTATGGAGATTGGCCGTTCGGCGCACCTGCAAATTCTTCCCTTCGGGAAGGAGATCGTCCAAGTCGAATCCTTCCGAGCGAATGCTTCGCAAGGTTTCGTCGTCTAGCGGAATCTGACTTTCGCCACCGGTTGCCGCGCTGCGACGGCGGCTGACTTTCTCCATCAACTGCTTCACCGTATGTCGCCCGGTGCCCAACACTTCGGCCGGTTTGCGTACTGCCGCCGCGACGACTTCCATATTGATGACGATGATGCGTAGATCGACGCCTTCGACAAATTGTTCCAAGAGGACCGTTTCAGCATGCAGGCTTGCGGCTTCGATTGCCTCGAGCACCTCTTCTGCACTTTGCAGATCAACCGCCACACCAACTCCTTGCTCACCTACGGCAGGTTTGACAACCACTTGCCCATGTTTCGTCAAGAACTCCTGAGCCTGATCGTCGCTGGAATAAGTAACTTGATCGGGGACACTTAGCCCTGCATTGGCAAGCAGCTCTGCAGTGAGCTGTTTATCCGAGCAACGACACATCGCAATCGAAGACGTCAGGTCGGACAGGGACTCACGACAAGTAATCCGCCGATTGCCGTGACCAAGGCGGAAATAGCCTCGAGGCGGATCGATCGGTTCAACTCCAATCCCACGCCGCAAGGCCTCGTCGATGATAATCGTCGCGTAGGGATTGTATCCCTCTTGGATATTCTGAGGGACGAAGAGCGGCTCGTTAATGTGATTGCGACGTTTAATGGCGAACACCGGAACCCGCTCGAACCCTAGACTTTCATAGAGCCGAATCGCTGCTTCGCTATCTTGAAGCACCGAAAGATCCATGATGTCGCGACCTCGCTTGGCGAACTCGCTGGAGAGATGCCGTACAAGCTGGGTTCCAATCGCGGGATACTCCGTCTGGGGATCGACGGCCAACGCCCACAGGCTACTGCTGTTGAACAAGTCGTCGAAACAGCGAGCATGATCGACTCCCAGCGAGACTCCTATGACTTGATCTGAGATGGCAGGTCTCGCGAGAACATATTGAAATCGCTCGTCGCTTCGACATTGCCAAACTGTCTCCGGGTCCAACGGCACCATCCCGTTCGTACTGTAAATGCGGTTAATTTCATCGATATCATTTCTTGTTTCGATGCCCGTAACGCGAACGGGCAAGTTGGACTGTTCCGGAAAATCCACCTTCCGAAGGTCCAATCGATATGTCGTGGATGGATCGAGGAAAAAGTCCTGAGGGGCGATGTTCAATAACAGCTGAGGCTCGTTGACATAAAACGCGATGTCTCGCTTATTGGGTTTCTCTTCCAGCAACACATCTGCAAGCGACTGAGGGTCGGGAAACGTGTGCGCGAAAATCAGTCGTCCCCAACCGACATCGACCAACGAGCCTTCTTCTGTTTTTGTTTTACTCATGGGACCAGGTCCTTCGACGGCATAGTTTGATTTCGAATGGTCCTGCCGGGAACATTGCGATCATCCCGTCGGTAAGTGCTCCTGTAACCAAAGTTCCAACAACGCGAGTTGCCAAAGCTTGGAACCACGTAGTGGTGTGATGTGTGCCTCGGGGTCGGCCAATAAGCGGTCGACGTAGTCTTGTCTGAATAGCCCGCGGTGACGCGCCGCGGGAGCGGATAACGCGTCGCGTGCCAGGTCGAGAAACGGCCCTCGCAAGTACTTCAAAGCTGGCACGGGAAAATAGCCTTTGGGGCGATCGATTACCTCGGCAGGAATCACGCGGCGGGCAGCCTCTTTCAGGATGTACTTTCCACCCTCTTTCACTTTCAAGTCGGCGGGGACGGTCGCGGCGAATTCGACAACTTCATGATCGAGAAACGGTACACGTGCTTCCAGGCCGGCAGCCATCGTATGATTGTCAACGCGTTTCACCGGATCGTCGATCAGCATCACCTGCGTATCGATCCGCAAGGCCTTGTCGATGGGATGCTCGGCCCCGGGCTTTCTGAAGTGCTCTTGAGCAAATACACTCGCTGCATCTTCGCTGAGGTACTTGTCCTGAACGACTTGCCTGTAATCTTCAAAATCGCGATCAAAGAAATACTTCTGGTAGGTTGCCAGCGCGTCGTTCGTCTGCAGCATCGGAGGGTACCAGTGATACCCCGCGAATATCTCGTCGGCCCCCTGCCCACTCTGAACCACTTTGAGTGACTTCGCGACCTCCTGGGACAGCAAGTAGAACCCAACGTTGTCGTGACTGACCATCGGCTCGGACATGTGGCCAATGCACTCACGCAATGCCGGCAACGTGCGGCTGGTGTCGATGAACAACTTGTGATGCTGAGTGCGAAACCGTTCGACGATAACATCCGAGTACTTGAATTCATCCCCCTGTTCGTCGCCCACCGAGTCGAACCCAATCGAAAAGGTCTCGAGTTTCGCGCCGTCGTTTTCGCAAAGCAGACCGACCACCAAACTCGAATCGAGACCACCCGAGAGCAGCACCCCAACGGGCACGTCAGCCACCATCCGGCGTTTTACTGCCCGTCGCATGACCTCCAGGGTCTCTTCGCACCAGTCTTCGAAGCCGTATCTGGCTTGATCTTCTCGCTGGCCAAACTTCAAATCCCAATAGACTTTTGCGTTGATTGAGCCATCGGGTTCAATCACGGCGACGGTGGCCGGGGGAAGTTTCTTGACGCCAGAAAGTATGGTTCGCGGGGGCGGAACCACCGAGTGAAAGGACAGGTAGTAGTTCAGCGCGATCGGATCGATGGTAGTATCTATTTCTCCAGCAGCAAGCAGCGAAGGCAGCGACGAAGCAAATCTCAGTCGCCCGGGCGTCTCCGTATAGTACAGCGGCTTAATCCCAAGTCGGTCTCGTGCGAGAACGACGCGCCCCGTTTCACGCTCGTGGATTGCGAACGCAAACATGCCATTGAAATGATCGACGCAATCGGTACCCCATGCGTGATAGGCCTTCAGGATGACCTCGGTATCGCCGTGGCTGAAAAACTGATAGCCCTTCCCCTCGAGTTCCTTACGCAGCTCCGGGTAGTTATAGATTGCGCCATTGAATGCAATCGTCAGCCCAAGATGTGAATCGACCATTGGCTGCTGTGAACTCTCGGAGAGATCGATAATCTTGAGTCGCCGATGCCCGAAGGCCACGCGTCCGCGGGAGACGATGCCATCCGCATCAGGACCCCGACGAATCATACGCTCGGCCATCCGCGCGACGATGTTCACGTCGGCCGTTGCATCGTCGAAGCGAATCTCACCACAAATGCCACACACAGTCTGCCAACTCCAATCGATCTACGCTGCCAAAACAAAGAGTAGCCACCGCTGGAAGGCCGGTTCTACCAGGGAGTGTCTGCGATCAACCACCATGACGATTCGAGTTTGCCCGGTCAGTCCGATGAAGGGGTACGTTCTAAACAAACCGATCGGCAATATCCGCGCTGCTTTCGAAGAAACGCTCGTGCCAGGCAATCGGACCGTGCCGTTTATCGATTGGAAAAACTTAAGAATGATGCTTGCAGGCACCTCATTCGGAACGCTTGGCATCTGGCAGTAGCGGGTACCGATTATCAGTCGCGGTATCGCTTGGATTGTTCCAAGGCAGCACTGCATCATCGTTCCCAGCGAACACAACATCGCTGAGATGGTGTCGAAGATCTCGACAGATTGAGATTTGTCGCACGTGCGGACAACGATAGGCGAATGCTCTGCGATGGAGACATAGGCATAGGCGTTGGCCGGTTGTCGGATCGCTTGCATCCGCTCCTTGTCCTTCCCGCCCAACAAATTCACTGCCACTTCGTGCGTAGTGTCTCACATTTACTGTTATTGTTCAACTCGCAGCCAAGTTGCTTACATTCCCGCCGAATGAGCTTTTGCAAGCAAACGGTTCGACATCAACCGCTTACCAACAGTGTGGCGAGTGCGCTGGCCACGCCAGCAAGGCTTTCTCCCGCAACCAGTCCCGCGGCAATTGGCAAAATGAACCGACGAGACCAATTGGGGGCCATTCGCGTTGCGAATGCCGTAGCAACCGCACCGAGGAAGAGCGAAATGCTATTGAAGGCGGGAATTACGAACGCCAGGCCGAGACTGACCGCGCTGGGACACCAATCAGAATATTTCTCGGGTAGCCGATCATGAATAATCGCCAACGCAGCCCCCAATAAAGCACCGATGATGGACGCAACAAGCGATCCAGACGGAGCTGCATCGATTCCATCGCGAAATAATTCCGCAACGGCTTTCCATGTGGCCACCGCCGGGGCTGGCCACTCTTTCGTGAGAAGCATGTTCGCAGGATCGGGAATCAGCACCAAATAGGCTGCACTGCCTGCCACCGAACCGACGAGGACTCCCAAGAACTGGGCTGCCGCCTGCGCTCGCACAGAGGCCCCAAGCAGCAGGCCCGCCTTCAAATCATGGAGCAGGTCGGAACATTGCCCGGCCGCGCCGCCTGTGACGTTCGCCGTCATCAGGTTTTCCGTGACGTTGGTCGGGTTGACGAATCCGAATGTGAGTTGCGTGACCTTGCCGAGCGCGCCAATCGGAGGAATACCCGTTTCCCCAGAGACCCGCGCCGCAACAACTGCGAGAACAAATGTGAGCACGACGGCCAGCAAACCCATATGCGGTTCAATGCCGAAGATATAAACCTGCGACAGGGTCGTCGCGATGGTTGCAAGCAGAAACCCAACGGCTAGCAGCTTAGCGGGCACCCCTCGTGACACTTCGCCATAATCCACCTCCGATTGCACCGGGTTTCGCCCCAGCACGCTTCGGAGAACACCCGGCAGTGAGAAAGAGAACGAGACCAGCGCCGAGGTTACCATCATCGCCACGCCAGGCCACAACAAGAACTCGACCGCCGCACTGTATACAGACAGATCTTCCGAAGGCATCGGGACGCGCCCCGTGGCAAACAACCACGGCGTCAGAATCCCCCAGGCGACAATGGCCCCAAGTAAGAGTGACACCCCTACCCGCAGGCCGACGATCGCTCCGAAGCCGATCATCAAAAACGAGGGGTCGATCACAAAGCCGAGGGTACGGGTGGTGATCGAAGGAAGCCGAAACGCCCCTAGCCCAATCGCGGGACCGATCTGTGGGAGCTGGTAGATAAAGTCGCCGAATAGTTTGGTGAACGCAGCAAGAAAGCCACCACTGAGTAGATAACGCACGCGGCTCGTTGCTTCGCGACCTTCGGCATAAATTTCTCGAACCGTTTCGGCGGTTGCTACGCCCGAAGGGAACGGAAGCCGTTGGATCATGAGCATCTGTCGACGAAGTGCGAGCCCGACAAGCACGCCAATACAACTGACGGTGAATAGCCAGACGGACAACACCGGCCAACTAAGCGTCTGGCCCGTCAGAATGGTTAACGCGGGAATCGGCGCCACCAGGCCGGCAGAGATAATCGAGGCAGAAGACGAAGCGCACGTCTGGTTGATGTTGTTTTCCAGAAGCCCCCACTGTTCGATTCGCTGATGGCCAAGGCCGCGACGGGTGACTCCCCAGAAGCCGTAACTCAGCAAGGCGGCAGCAATCGACATATTAAACGACCAACCAATCTTTAACCCCGAGTAGACATTGCAGGGCACCAGCAAGGCGCCCAGCATTGCGCCGGTAGCCGCGGCCCGAATGGTCAACTGTCGGGTTGTGTGGGATGGTTCGTTCAATGAAAACAGTTCAACTGAGGCAACAAGCTGGTTTCCGAAGTGACACTCATCGTGCGGCGGAAGTATTCTGCACCGGCATACAAACAATCTCCGAAGGCACGTTTTTTGGGCCACATTCGAAAGCACATTCAGCACAAGTCATCCGTTGGGCAATGGCAAATCTGTCAATCTTCAATGGCTTTCGCTGTTGACTAACAGCTCTTCACGGTTCGACACCTTAAGCAACACACCCTATTGGGCGAACCGGATGTTCGCAAGTACGAACAATAGCCGCAGCCAAATGCCAGCGGATACCAAACACGAATGCCGATAGCTGACAAACCGTCCTGCCTTAGTCGGAACTGGAAATCCGGGGCAATGCGTAGGTCTTTGGTTCAAGAATTGGCCTTGGGGGTGGGCGATAGTGGCGCCACCAATTCATTTGGCGCCGAACCTCGAGCCAATCCTCACATCTATCTGCTTATGGACAGAGATTCCCCAACCAACAATGAATTGATTGACGACAACGGACTGGGGCGCGTCGATACTCCCGGAATCGCGGGGGTCGGAACCCACCGGGTGCGAATGACCTGGGACGTACAAATTCAACAAGCCCAGTTTCTTGTCGACCGCAACTACGACGGGCTCTCATTCGTCCCGGATTTCGTCAGTGCAAAAATCGACGGCTCGGATAATGCCTTCGCCAATGGAAGCGCCAGCATCTTCTTCGGAGGTTCAACAAGCGTGGAGTTCGATGACTTCTCCGTAGTAGTTACACCGGTACCCGAGCCATCGACGATTGTGCTTGCCACCATCGCCACCTTGATTGGCTTGTGTTGCCGCTTCGTCGCACGGAGATAGTGAAGTGATTTTTGGCTTTCGGAAGGATTTGGTTCCACGAGATCGAACCCCATGGCCCAAATCACTCTCCGAAGAAAGACATGCCCCTTGGGCAGAAGCCCTTGCGACCTTAACGGTTCGCATGAAAGACAACCGCTTGACGGAACTCAGTAGCCTGGCCGATGTCCAGCAGACTTATGGCCCGGTAACCATTAAGCGCCAGAACGGGCAACGTCAGGTCACGGATCCTGCATAGTGGGCGGCATGTTAACGTCGACAGTTCTTACGCTGGTCGTCATCCCCGTGACGTACCGCTTGGTTGCCGACAGCCAAGGCTGGTTTACGAGCATCATGCCCTGGATCGGCGAAAAGCCGGCCTTCCGCCGAACGGCCCCCGCGGCGATCGACTCCGGGACCGCACTCGCAATGCGGACCGACTCGGGGAGTTCCGGGAACGTCACGGCCGAAGAACGCGGCATGGGAGCCGTTCCCACGAATGGCCATGTCCGGCTGGCCCATGCAGATGCAACGGAATCGTGACACCGGGCGTGTCACTCAATAATGCAAGGAATCGCCGAAACTTGGTTGTCGCCCGCACTGGCTTGAATTCAATTTTCGCGAGCGAGTGAATACGCCCGGCGGATGAATTCCCCGCGCGTGTCGAGACCGCTTAACTGATCAATATCCAACGACAGGCATTCCGCTAGTTTTAGCCAGCGCTGGCGAATCTCGGGAGTCAGTTCTCGTTCCAACGCAGCTTCATGGTTTAGATATGCCTCGTAGTATTGCCCCGTGATGAACTTGCCCCGCACCTCGCCTTTGTTGTTCAACCCATGTAATCCGCCTTGGGTTCCCCACCATTGTACGGCAGCAAATTCTTCGTGGCCCGTAAGAACATCGGACACGTAGATCGTGGCCCCGCCGCGAGCATGACACATCGCTTGTAGCTCGCGCGGCGAAACGTCTCGCACTGGGATGTCTTTCTTTTTCGCCACGTGGGCCGCCAGCCCGGCCACCTGCCCTAGCGACATCCACACCGGTTCGAGTCGCAAGGCGCAAAACCCCACATGCGTCGACGAACAGGCCACCGGTACCAACAGATTACTGCACGACTCACGGGGCACCAGCACGCCATAAGGAATCTGATAGGGAGGACTCGTCTTGTAAAACTCGCCTGTATGCTTGCCGCCCAGCAAGGGGCCCTCGTGCCCGGTACCGTGGCAATTGTGCGCATAGTCTCCAATCGCAATCGAGTCGGTGTGCAATCGTCCTCGGGCGTCATCTTCTGCCCAATTGGTATCATGTTGTGTGTACACATGCTGCCCGACCATTCGTCGCCCTTCACGCACATAAAGCTGCACCGGCAAGTGCCCATTCTCGGGAAACTCGTCCTTGCACCAGCCCCATTCCAGGGCCTCGTTGCGAATCGCCTCGGGCACGGCGTCATCGTTCTGCAAAAAGTACAGCAGCCCCACGCTGTGGCGAACATGTTCGCCGAAGATCTCGTCGCGAACGTCTGCACTGCCCTCTGGCCACGCGTCGTTGATACTGGGCATCGAGAGCCGCACAAGGCCACGGGAGACATCGTTCACATCGTGCTTGGCATTCGGCAATGCAGGGAGATGGGCCTTGTAGATACCTCCTTTTCTGCTGCAAAACACCGAGTCGAGTTTGCCGGACGAGAACATATCGAGGACGTCGACAAAGTCTTCACGTCGATAGCCGGCCGGTTTCGCCGGCAATACTCGCAGGTTGGGATCCTGAGTCACGATGAATCGAAAGTTGTACCCTTGTACCTGGGTGTCGGCCTGCTCCGGGGCCAACGACTCATCGTATTCACCTCGAGCTTCGCGGCCCACGCGGTAGGGCACACCCGCCATTGCCATCAAGTCGCCTTCGTATGTGGCATCGATAAAGACCTTGGCCTGAACATTCCGTGCGCCCTCGCCTCGCTGATCCCGCGGTACGAACGTCACGGTGTCGATGTGACGCTGGTCGCCTGCACCACTCGTTTTCACATCGTTCAGCATCAGGCTGGTCTGAACGTCGATGTTTGAATGTTCGGAAAGCATCTGCTCGAAGATGAGCAGGTTCACCTTGGGTTCTGCTTCGGTGCCCCGTAACGCGGCCATGGCTTGAGGAGAATCGACGCCATACTCCTGGTCGTAGTACGCTTGAACCCGGGTGGTGAAATCCAAGTATGCCCCGTTGATTGCTTCGAAGGTACGGAAGTCGGGGTGGGAAAGCCCGTTGGTGGTCAATCCACCGATTCTTACGGTTGGTTCAACCAACAGCACACGGTCGCCACACTCAGCAGCAGATAGAGCCGCGGAAATGCCCCCAGGAGTCGCGCCGTAAATCACGATATCGTATTCGTCAGCGTGTGCATCGCGGCAATGCGACAACAACAAAGAGAGCAATGCCCCGACACGCAGCAGCCACCGCATCTTTAGCCTTTCCATTCAACCCGCCCGAACGCTGACCACAGGCAGTGCGATCGTTGCCGTGGAACATCTGAAACATCTGTGATGCTAGGATATCAGCCACTACGGCGGTGTGCGACTTTGCGTTTCTGCAGACTGCTTCCTGAAATCTGCTGCTTTTGCCATGTGACGTTTTCAGGCAGCGGCGACTTGGCTACGATGTTTACGCGTTATCCTTCTCATCGATTGATCACAGAGATATGAAGCGAGAGGCGTGCCAGTGGCCGATACATCGTTGGACGTCGAGACCTAGCGAGAGCGAGACATGACCGAGACAGCTCTGAAAGATGACCACGAACCCGCACCGCTGAACATCTGGATCATCGGAATCCTGGGTATCGCCGTCGGTATCGTTGGCGGTTTCGGGGCTATCCTTTTCCGGTGGATGATCGGGTTGGTGCACAACCTGGTGTTCCTCGGCCAGTTCTCGATCCTCTATGATGCGAACAAACACACCGAGCCGGGACCCTTCGGCCCTTGGATTATCCTGGGCCCCGTTCTAGGCGCCGTCGCGGTGGCATTTCTGGTTAAAACTTTTGCGCCCGAAGCGAAAGGCCATGGTGTGCCCGAGGTCATGGATGCGGTCTATTACGGCCACGGACGAATCCGGCCTGTGGTGGCGTTGGTCAAGTCGGTGGCCTCGGCAATTTCGATCGGCACTGGCGGATCGGTCGGCCGCGAGGGTCCCATCATCCAGATCGGCTCGGCGTTTGGTTCGACGCTGGGACAAATTATTCGCATGCCCGCCGATCAACGCATCAACCTCATCGCCGCGGGCGCCGGTGCGGGGATCGCCGCGACGTTCAACACGCCCATCGGCGGGGCACTCTTCGCCATGGAATTGATGATGACCACCATCCGGGCGACAACCATATTGCCCGTATTCTTAGCATCCGTCGTCGCGACCTACATTAGTCGCATCTTTCTGGGATTGCATCCGGCGTTCGATGTCTACGAGATCACCATTCCTGCAACTGACCCCGTGACCATGGTCGCCTTCCCGATCTTGCTGTTGTTCGGCGGAGCGTTGGGGCTGCTTGCGGCGCTCTTCGTGCGGTCTGTCTATTGGGCGGAGGATCTCTTCGACCGAATCCCGGGAAACTACTACACGCGACACATGATGGGGATGTTGATCGTGGGCATCATGATGTACCTGCTACTTCAGCAGGCAGGTCATTACTACGTGCAAGGCGTCGGTTATGCGACGATCCAAGACATTCTGACGGGAACGCTCACGTCACCCTGGTTTCTGTTGCTGTTGGTGGGCCTGAAGCTGCTGGCTACCTGTTTGACACTGGGTTCAGGTGCATCGGGCGGAGTGTTTTCGCCAAGCCTGTTCATGGGTGCGGCACTTGGGGCAAGTCTTGGGTCGGTCCTGAGATGGATCCATCCGGAATTCCCGGTTGAACCGAGCGTGTTCGCAGTTGCCGGGATGGCGGCGATGATCGGCGGTACTACGGGTGCTGTGGCAACCGGCTCGGTAATGATCTTCGAAATGACACGCGATATCAATGCCGTGATGCCGGCCATGATTACCGTGGCGATGTGTCTCATCGTACGAAAACTGATCTGCCCACCGACGATCTACACGTTGAAGCTGAACCGACGGGGCCGAAATGTAAGCGAAGGATTGGTGTCACAAACTCGTGTCACCATCGATCGAGAGGCAGCACTGACAAAGTCTGAGTAGCAACGGAAAAGCCACTTTACTCAGGCGATCAATTCGTTGACAACCTTCCCATGCACGTCGGTAAGACGGAAGTCACGACCGGCATAGCGGTAGGTCAGCTGCTCGTGGTCGAACCCCAGCAAGTGAAGCATGGTCGCGTGTAGATCATGGACGTGTACGCGATTTTCGACTGCCTGGAAGCCGAACTCGTCGGTAGCGCCAATGGTTTGGCCCCCGCGAACGCCACCGCCGGCCATCCACACGGTAAACCCATAGTGATTGTGATCGCGCCCGTTCACTTTGCCGGCGTTGGCCCCCTTTTGCGGCAATTCGACACTGGGCGTACGGCCGAACTCCCCACCCCACACGACCAACGTTTCTTCCAGCATCCCAGATTGTTTCAGGTCTTTCAGCAGTGCGGCGATCGCCTGATCGCATTGACCGGCTAACCTTCGATGATTGACTTCGATATCGTCGTGATTGTCCCAAGGCTGTCCGGCTCCGTGCCACACTTGCACGTAGCGCACGCCACGCTCAACCAGTCGTCGTGCAATTAATATTTGCCGAGCTTGGACGCCGGGCCCATAGGCGTCGAGCACATGTTGCGGCTCACGGCTCACATCGAATGCTTCCGATGCCTCGTCTTGCATGCGATACGCGAGTTCAAAGGATTGAATTCGCGCTTCGAGGTTTGGATCGACTGTACGTTCGCTTCGATGCTTTTCGTTCAGCTTTGCCAGAAGATCGAGTTGGGCCCGTTGTTGTTCCGAAGTTTGCATGGAGTTCTTGGTGAACTCGACGAGCTTCTCGGTTTCGGTGTGCTTGCTGTTGACGTAGTTGCCTTGATAAATCCCCGGCAAAAATCCCGACTGCCAGTTCTGTGGCCCCTTAATCGGGTAACCGCCCGGGCACATGGCAATGAAGCCGGGAAGGTTCTGGTTTTCGGTTCCCAAGCCGAACGTAACCCAAGAACCAACGCTGGGGCGCACGACACGAGCGGCCCCGCAATTCATCAGCATCAGCGAAGGCTCATGATTGGGGATATCTGCGTGCATCGAGCGGATCACGGCGATGTCGTCGATCATTCCACCGACTTCTTTGAAGATTTCGCTGACCTCGATGCCACTTTCGCCGCGCTTCGAAAACTTGAACGGGGATGGAAACGCTGCCCCGGTCTTCCGCTCGGTCCGCAGGTTCTCCATCGGTAGCATCTGACCGGCATATTTTTCTAATGCCGGCTTCGGGTCGAACGTATCAACGTGCGATGGCCCACCGTTCATGAACAGGTGAATTACGTGCTTCGCCTTGGCGGGGAAATGGGGCGCACGGTCCATCATGGGGCTGCTGATGTCGGCTGCCTGCGCCGCGGTTCCCAGGTCACCCGAGTCGGCCAGAACACCGGCCAACCCCAGCATGCCCAACCCCATGCCAGACCGGCGAAGCAAATCGCGGCGCGTCATCGGCTGCTGATTCGGGAACGAGTGATTGAGGTTCTGTCTCGGTGTCGACATCTTTTACAGTTCCAACTTGAGTTGCCTGTACCGACGTTTGTCGGGAACTGAATTCCTAGTCGATGAACACAAACTCGTTGGTCATTAACAGAGCTTGTGCGAGCCTGTGCCAGGCCAACTGCGGCGACTCGGCTTCGTCGCCGCCTGCACTCTGCACAAACTCCAAGGCCAATACAAGTTCGTCTTTATCAGCGATACGCCCAAATGTAAGTTGATAGAGACGCTGTACTCGCGATACCTTGTCGGTCGAATCTTCTGTCGAACTTCGTGCCGCGAGATGATGGGCTTGCTCAATCACAAATGGGGAGTTCAAGAGGTACAGCGACTGCTGAGGCACAATCGTTCGCACCCGTTCCGGCGTACTGGCGTCCGGGCTGGCAAAATCGAAGACGCGGAGCACACCTGGTAGATCCTGCCGGTCAATAAAACCATAAACACTACGACGCCTGGTAAAGGGCTCGTTGAACAGTTCGACCGAGCGGCCACCTGACTGCGAGTCGAGCCTGTCGGCAACACATAAGGTTGCGTCCCGAAACGCCTCGAACTCTAGTCGACGGCGATTCGCATGAGACAGCAGATGATTCTCCGGATCGCTGGCCACCGCATTCTCGCTCGGCTTAGACGATTGTTGATAGACGGCCGAGAGCACGATTTCACGGTGTAGCCACTTGAGCGACCACCCGTTCGCCATGAATTCGCTGGCGAGCCAATCCAGGAGCTCGGGATGAGTCGGCCGTTCACCTCGTGTACCAAAGTCGCTTGGCGTACGAACAATGCCGTGCCCCATATGATGTTGCCACACGCGATTGACGATCACGCGGGCCGTTAGTGGATTCGCCGAATCGACAATCGCCTGGGCAAGTTCCAAGCGACCGCTCCCGTTCGTAAACGGTGGAGCCTCATCACCGGCCAATATTGTAAGGAATCGGCGCGGTACGGTTTCGCCTCTTTGTTGGGGATTGCCGCGGAGAAAAACGCTGGGTTCCACGGGCTGTGGTGCATCGACTAACGCCATCGCGCGAGGCGGGGCATCGGGGGAACTTGCCTTCCAGGAATCGACCTCTCTTTGCAATTTCCTCATCTGGCCGGAAGTTGCCCGGTCGATATATTTTCTCAAGCCATCACGCTCGATGTCGGTCGGCGTACCCTTCGCGAACAATATCTGACGCAACTCTTCGGCCGCCGCGTCTTCAAGACGCTCTGGTGGATTGCCGGTTGCCTGCCCTGCTGCCACTGCTTCGTTGTATGCAGACTGGACTTGATGCCATTGGCTGTTGACCCCCTCGAACAGTCGACCATAGCCCAGGGCTACTTCCGCCATCGATGTCGGATTATTTTGTTTCAACATCTCGGCGACTAACGAGTTCACAGGTGGCTTCAACGAATCAGAGTCAGGTGCATTCAGGGCGTTGCAGTATTCTGCAGCCTGTGTGGCGAACGTTTCAGGAGGAAGCGCGGCCAGCGTGGCCCAAGGTCCGAAAACGGGATGGTCTGCTTTAATCTTCTGCTTCACGAATCTTTGCCAACGTTTGACCACCTGCGGCTTGATCTCGCCGGGGCCGAGCGAGACAAACGTACCGTCTTTCACTGCCTGCTCGGGGTTGTCGGTCACAAGCCGAACGAGATAGTGGCTCACCTGGCTTCGCAGTTCGTCTTTGACTCTCGACCAATGCTTATCGATGAACGCGTTGAGTTGACCTTCGCGGCTCTCAAGCTCGTTCACGTACGCGGCATACGCTTCGCTTTGGTCGGGCGGAGCGATCAGAGGCTGCTCTCCCGGTTCGGTCGAACTGGCAAACACACCATACAACGAATAGTAGTCGGCCGTCGGGATGGGGTCGTACTTGTGGTCGTGACAGCGAGCACAACTGACACTGAGTCCCAGCAGAGCTCGCGATACCACGTCGATGCGGTCGTCGATGATATCGTGAATGTTATTGTCGAAACGGCGCCCCAGCGTCAGGAAGCCCAACGCGGCCAGCGGCTTGGGATCATTTGCATCGACAATCTTGTCGGCCGCCAGTTGCTCAAGGACGAACTGGTCGAATGGCAAGTCGTCGTTGAACGCCTGGATCACGTAGTCGCGGTAAGTGTAAGCAAAGGGATAGCGTGGCTCAGCCGTGAACACGTAGCCCTTGGTGTCTGCGTAACGAGCCACATCGAGCCATGCCCGGGCCCAATGTTCGCCGTGCTGCGAGGAGTCGAGCAATTGGTCAACAACCCTTTCGATCGCTGTGGGGTCATCGCTCGATTCAAATCTTTCGATCTCCTCCATCGTCGGAGGCAACCCGATCAGGTCGAAATACAGTCGACGCAGTAGCACCCGACGCGAGGCCGGTTTAGTCGGCGAGAGGTCTCCCTCCTCCAACTGCTTCAAGATGAAACGGTCGATGGGTTTTTGAACCCAGGCTTCGTTCTGAATGACCGGGAGCTTGGGATGCTGGATCGGTTGAAATGCCCAATGGCTGGCTCGAATATCAGCATACGCATCTTTGGGCTCTGCGGGCTTCGACTCGGCAGCAGGCGTCTGCTCTTCAGCAGGCCAGTGGGCCCCGAGTTGCACCCATCGGGTCAAGGTCGCAATCTCGTCGTCTTCCAGCTTGCCGTCGGGCGGCATCTGGATTTGCCCCTGGTAACTGATCGCCGCAATCAAGGGACTCGCTTCCGGCTTACCCGGAACAATCACCGCTCCGCTGTCGCCACCCTTCAGTGCGTGTGCTCCCGCGTCAAGTCGCAGCCCTGCTTCTTGGGTCTCACCGTCGTGGCATTCGATGCACCTGTTAACCAACAGCGGGCGGACGCTTCGCTCGAAGAACTCAATTGCTTCCGCTGGCGGATCAGCTGCCGATGCTCGAACTGCGAACACCGCCAGGAATGCCGCGATGGCAAACCGCAGCCAATGCCAGAGCTTGTGCCGGGCGAGTGAGGTCATGCCGGTGACTATATGCAGGAGGGATGGTTGACCGGTTCAGATGCGCCCGCGCGAGGCAAGGTCACTTCGTCCAGGGTCAGTCAAATGCGTAGGTGGGACTCATCAGCTCAACCCAGGGCTGAGCCTTTCCTTTATTGTGTACGGACTTGAACTTCATGGCAATTCCCCGCATTCCTACTCGGGGAGATGCAGGGAAGATTTGCCGATATTGCGCCCGGATAAGGTGCAAAAAGCCAACCTCTGGCCGCTTCGAGGACAATTCAGATGCCGGAATGAGGCCAGCCCTAGTCAGTAACTTTCGAGGTATTGGAAAGGCGGTCGAGTTCAGTGAGTCGGATTTTGAGCACCTCCACCGTCTGCTTTCCCCCCGCGAAAGCGACAAGCAGATGCCCGTCATGCTCGAAGACGTGCGGGTAGTCGACACGACGACCGCCTACAAGATAGCCCATCTGATGGAACACCATCCCGTCGTCGCTAATGGAGAGGACCAACGGATCGCGTTGACGAGGATTCGCGTTGGACACCAAGACGTATCTGCCGTCGCGAAGTCGCAGGCCGTTGATCTTGGAAGTGGCGTCGGGAAAGTTGGTTTTCACCGGCTTGCTCCAGAACTGGCCATCGTTATTCGAAAACGAACGGTACAAGTAACCACTGCGGCGATTATCCCGAAACAGCGCCATCATGTTCCCGTCGGGTAGAACCCACCAGAACGGCTCCTCGGCAGAAAGTTCGCTACTGGAACCCAAGACGGGAAACGACTCCCACTGATCGATCGCCTCTTGCCCTCCGACAAGAAAGTGAACGCCCGTCTTCTTGTAGTCGTACGGTCTACGAGACATCATCCACGGGCCACTTGGGATTCGTTTGGGAGGGAAGTTATTGATCGCGTTCTTCGCGATCACCCCCAGGTCTTCCCATGTCTCGCCGTTACGCTTCAACTGAAAGGCATGCAGTACCAAACTTGGCCCGAAGAATCCCGCTGCTTCATCCAGGGAGGCCAACGCCAGCAATTCGTCATCGCGCTGCCAAAAGCCGCGAGAGATCCAGCGGAACCCTTCGGGCGACCTGGTATCGTATAGCTCGGAATCCGGTCCCGAGTTCGGTGGCTCAGGGGTTAAGAATTTGGCAGGGGACCACTTCAATCCGTCGAGACTTGTGGCGAATTTCACCCGCTGCCCGACGCGATCTTCAACCCCCGGTCCGTCGCTCCACATCGCCCAGAACTTACCGTTGTGATGGACCAGGTAGTTGTGCTGATTGACGCCATTGGAATGCCGAACGTCACTCACCACGGCATGTTCGCTTTCGATTCGCGGTAACGCGTTGAAATCAATCTGGTGCGAATCCTCGGGAACCCAAGGCCCCTTCAGCATGAGCGAAGAAAGCGGGTTGAGTTCCGGGTGCGGCAGAGAATGCTTGTGACGCAATACCTGGCCTTGCTGGGCAAGACGGTTCTGTAGTGTTCGTATTGGGATGTTCCGCGGCTGTTCATCTTGCTCGATAGCGATATCCGAAGCTACGCCCGCTGCCTGACCCAACGCCATCCAGGTTGGTTCCATGCGGATGGACGAAAATGCCACGTGCGTGGTCGAAGCAGCCACCGGAACAATCAAGCCGTCAACACGTTTTGGCAGCATGATCTGATAGGGGATTTCATATGGCCGGGTGATGTGGTCGAGCATTCCCAGATAGCCTTCGAGAACGACCGTGTCTCTCGGTTGTCGCTTTCGACACGGGAAGCTATCGATCGGGAATTCACCCACGGCAATGCTGCCATCTTGATGACGCGATACGTTGTTGCGACCATCACCGGTAATGTCATGCTCTGTCAGCGTATCCACACCAATCAGGCGTCGGCCCTCTCGAACATACAACTGAAAAGGGAAGTGCTCGTTGTCGCTGAATTCATCTTTCGACAGGTGCAGCTCATTGGCGAGTTTGCGATGCGCCTCGGGCACATCGAAATCATTCTGAAGAAACCACAGCAGCCCTAATGTCAGATTCTTGTGACGCTGGAGAATCTGTTGTCGCGTGGCGTCATCGCCCTCCACATAGCCTCGGTTCTCTTCCGGAAACGGAAACCCGAGCGGACGAGGGTTGATATTCACATCAGTCTTGTTGTTCGGAATCTCTGTCACCGAAAGCGCTCGCACCAGCGTGTCGAAGTGGGCCGGGTTATAGCCACGCTTCGGCTTGAATACCTTGGGACCTGCCAGCCGACCGGCTTTCAGGTCGTCGAAATACCCCAGATAGTTTCGCCGGTCGTATTCAGGCGGAGGTTCGGTCAGTCGGTAGGAATTGTCCGGGTCGGTCGTCAAACAGAGCCGAAACGTATAGGCGGGAAGCCGGTCATCCGCTTCCCCGGTAGTTCCAGGAAGAAACTGCTTGGCCTGATAGTCGAAGTAAACAACGCCGGCATGCGGCTCATCGTGTTCGCTGCGAGACTCACGGCCTAAACGGTACTCAGCGCCTGCCGCAGAAAAGAGATCACCTTCATACGTTGCGTCGATGAAGACTCGACCCGGGAGTTTGCGGAATTCGCCTGAGTGGCGATTGACTATTTCTATTTCAACGAGTCGATCGTTTTCGACCTGGGCTGAGTTGAGCCGCCAGCCTTTCATCACCGAGACAGTCGGCTGCTCGGCCAGCATGCCCTCCAACACCGCCTCAGCTACCGAGGGTTCATAGAAGTATCCGTCCCGACAGAGTTGCACGTTTTCATGATCCTCTCCGTATTGATCTACGTAGTGCTGGTAGACGCCGTCTACGAACTCCTTGAACAGCCCGCCGATGAGTGGGCGGTTTTCGATGTCGCTTTTGCCGAGCCCGCTTGCCATCATGCCGCCGATATGGTCGTGATACTCAACCAGAATGACAGACCGCCCTGCCCTTCCCGCCGCCACCGCAGACGCGATGCCCCCGGGGGTCGCCCCCACGATGACTACATCGGTATCCGCGGCGTGAACCACGAATGCATGCAACACAAGGAATAGGAGCGTAAGCAAGTTGGAAATCAGGCGGTTTGTCATGGAGGAAAACCTTGGCAGCATGGTGCGATCAGCGCTGTGCGAGTCGATTCGGGGCCATGCTGTTTCTACACGGCAATTCCTGGAGCTAGTTTCAATACCGGTTTCGTGCCCGAGATTGATGGTGGTTGTACCGAGGCGAGGAGGGCGAAGCAGGC
This sequence comes from Pirellulales bacterium, assembly GCA_965227275.1. Lineage (GTDB taxonomy): Bacteria > Planctomycetota > Planctomycetia > Pirellulales > JAEUIK01 > CAZNXE01. The sequence continues at coordinate 6,467,639 of CBDDFU010000001.1, forward strand.
GAATCCACGAAATACGTCGATGCAGACCGAAAAATAGTCGGGTCAACCACCAACGATCGAAGCCGAAACAAGGTATTGAAACTGGCTCTAGCCCACTAAACAAGGAAGCACCTCCCGTGGCAAGCAGAAAGTTATCAATCGTGCTTACTCGTTCGGAGGCCACGATGAAATGACTTTGTTGTTACTATAGCTAATATGTACTCCATCACCTCCGATCGCCTTTGGTATCTGCTGTTTCTCGCGGTCTAGCCGCTGTGGTGGTGGTTTCGTTATCGAAGTCTGGCTGGGTTGGGCAGGTTTCGGCGATCTCTGGCCTTGGCCCTGCGAAGCATCGTGTTGCTGTTCATCGTCGCAGCGGGTCCGAAGTGCAGTTGGCGCTCCCGGTCGAGCGGATTTCCGTTGTGTTTCTCTTCGATCAGTCAAGAAGTATCCCCGAGGCGCAACGCCGGGCAATGGACAAACGGACGAATCGGTCGATCGCCGAACATCGACGCGACGAGAACCTGGTGGCGGTGATTATGTTTGGTCGCGAGCAGGCCATCAAGATACCGCCGATCGACTTCGATATTCAGGTCCCCGAGCAGACCGAGAGTTTGCTCGACCCGAATTACATTGAATTGCCGGCCGCGGTAAAGTCGGCCCGGCCACCTTCCCGGAACACTCGTCGAAACGCATCGTCATTGTCAGCGATGGCAGCCAGAACTTGGGGGATGTGCTTGACAAGGCGCATCGTGTGGTTGATGCAGGAATCGGCATCGATGTACAGCCAGTCTCGTACGAAGTTCGTTCCGAAGTGTCGGTCGGGAAAGTCACCATTTCGGACGAAATGCGGCAGGGCGAACCGTTTGAGGTTCGCGTGGTCAACCATGTAGCAGACAGAAAACCGCGGTGAACGGCGCTCTCGCTTGGCGTCGCGTGAGCGCGCGGCCCTAATCACGGTTCCAAGAACCGCTGACCGAACCGATCATTCCCAAAGAGCCCGAAGCTCCCTTTGAGGCTATATCCGGCAAGAGCAAACCAAGTATGGCACCCGCCGAAAGAGAATCTTCGTCTTACACCCAGCGTTTGCTGAAGGCCAAAAACGAATGGACGAGAAGTAGCGCGTCTGTGGTTTTTTCGTTTGAGGCAGGTCGAGTTCTGCAAACGCAATAGCCAATCAAAGACCACGCTTCGCGTAAACGCGGGGAACATCAACTCGGGACCGTGGGTTGGGCTTGCTCTTCTAGAAACTCGATATTTCCGCTCTTCACGTCGTAGAGGGCTCCGACAACGAGCACTTTTCCTTCGCTGGCCGCCTGTCGTATCGCTGTGCTTCGGTCGGTTATTTCGCGAACCGTGCGAAGCACATTGCGAATTGCAATCCGATCGATAAATGACTCTTGGCCGTTCGGGTCGAGGCCATTGAACTTGACAAGTTCACCACGCTCTACGGAAGGTGCGATCTCGTCCACGATCTTATGCAAATGCTGGCAGCCGGTCTCTTGCTCAACGTCCTTATTGCTGCCAAGCATTTGCAAGCTTGATGTTACCGCACCACAGCGAGTGTGCCCCAAGACGAGGACGAGCTTGACACCTGCCACGCCGACCGCGTACTCGATACTCGCCAGCGACTTGCTACCGATGACGTTTCCCGCTACTCGGACGCTGAAGATATCCCCAATACCCAAGTCGAAAACCAGTTCGGCAGGCACACGTGAGTCGATACAACTAAGTATCGCCGCTAGCGGGGTTTGGCTGGTCGCCGTCGCATCGACCTGGCGCCTGAAATCTCGCGTCAACGATTTACCCGTTCTGAATCGTCGGTTTCCTTCCCGAATGATTTCCAGCACCTGCTCGGGGGTGACTCGATCCTGCAACTCCCGTGTTGAGTAGTCCGCAAACTGAATATCGTCTCGCAAGTTGTATTTTTTGCGAAATCCCCGCAAGCTAACCGACACCCCATGTGCAGGACCGCGGTTGTTCTTAAAGTCTCGAATCAAGCTCAGAACATCAGGATCGATGTAGTCGGTATCGGTAGCATCGATCAGCAAGTTTGACCCCGATTCGGTCTCTCGAAACACCTTGTCCAGCGCTGCGCGATTCAAGAAACTGACCTGGCTCGCTAGCTCAATATGAAGTACGTCTCCGCCGATGTGTGTTTCCACGATGCGTCGTAGCGGCCGCCGAAGATTACTATTGAGGATAAACATGACGCTAACGACGAGACCAATAAGAATCCCAATCAACAGGTCGGTGAACACAATCGACACCAGTGTCACGATGAATGGAACGAACTGATACCGCCCTTCACTCCACATCTGACGGAACAACGCGGGACTTGCGAGTTTCATGCCGGTGACCAGCAGAATAGCGGCCAGAGCCGCGAGAGGGATCATATTCAAATAGACCGGGAAGATCACCACGCACACGAGCAGCAGTAGGCCGTGCAATATGGTGGACAGCTTTGTCTGTGCTCCCATGTCTACATTTACCGAGCTACGCACGATCACTGAGGTCACGGGCATACCGCCAACTAACCCAGCTACAGTATTTCCAACCCCCTGGGCAAGAAGTTCGCGACTGGGTGGTGAATCCCTTCGCTTGTGATCGAGTTTATCGACGGCTTCCAGATTGAGAAGCGTTTCCAGCGAGGCCACGATTGCAATCTGGACTGCGGCAAGGTAGACGCCTGGATTTGCCCACTGAGAGAAGTCCGGAAATATCAAAAACTTTGTGAAGCCTCGAATGCTCTCAGCAACGGGGATCTGCACAAGGTGACTCGGCTCAATCACCCACGATCCGCCTATTCGTTTAAACAGAACGTTCAGCAAGACACCAAATAGTACGACAACCAGAGGGGCCGGGATGAACAAGCCTTTTAATACTTTCACTCGATCCCAAAAGAACAGCAGCGCGATGGAAGCAATGCCGATAATGGCAGCCCCCATATGTATATCCCCTGCCACGACAGTCAGAATCTCAGAGAAGGTATTCTCCTGGTCGGGCTGCGAGAACGACATTTCTCCTTCAGGATCAGTATCATGCCCGAGGACATGGGGGATTTGTTTCAAGATCAGAATGACCCCAATCGCCGCCAACAACCCCTTGATCACACTGGTGGGAAAGAATGCCGACAGAGTCCCGGCACGTGCTACTCCTAGCCCGATTTGCATCAAGCCCGCGACAAACACGGCCATCAAGAACACATCAAACGATTCCAGCGCGGTGATTTGTGCCGCGACAATGGCTGCCAATCCAGCCGCGGGACCACTGACGCTGGTGTGCGAACCGCTAATCGAGCCAACAATAATTCCACCAATGATGCCGGCAACCAATCCAGAAAAGAGGGGGGCACCCGAGGCGAGGGCAATTCCTAAGCAAAGCGGCAGTGCCACGAGAAACACGACGACACTCGCCGAAATGTCTCGAGACAAGCTAGCCGGACTGAAATAGGAAATCGACTGACCGGAGTTTGAGCTTCGATTCATGATGCAGGTCGCTCGGCAAGAGTCCAACTACCAGATTTGCCCGGTCGCTGGGGGGAGGGGTAACAAATCGTTCTCGAAGCAAGGGTACTCACACGACGAGATAGATAATCGATATTGAGACATGGTGCAATGATATCCCGGGCGCTGGCGGATTATTGCGAATCCCCTTCGAGCCAATCACCAGCCAGGAGGCGGGAAGCCGACCCGATTCACTGGGGGTAAACTCACCCGGGAAAACCTGTTTCAGCCAGGGGTTTCAAGGGAAGCGACCTTCGCTATCGCCAGCGGCCGTCGTTGTGACACCCGAGCTGGCTGCTCGCGGACTATTCCTCTGCTCGCCTTTAGATACTGATGAACGACCATCGGTTGCCAGCAGGTCCGACAGCAGTGCACCTGCTGACCTTTGATCTTGGGAAGGCAGATTTGTGTTCTCAACACTTTCCGGACCTTGCAAGCTTTGCAATCCATAAATTCGCTAACGTGGGAATTTCCGTAGGGCCGATACGGAAGATACCATACTGGATTTTCCACCGGGAGGTCTCCGCTGTGACGCGGAATGCTGCGCGAAACTTGAGCCGTTCGACTCGATGCCTTGTGCTGGCAATGGTGATCTCCATCCCGACGACTGCACCAATTCCCACCCATTGTTCTGGGCATCCACCGGGTGACCGCCATGCGCGAGCTTGCGGCCTACAAGAAGCTTCGAGTTGCATCGATTCATGTGAACACTCCGAGAATCATGCCTGCTGTCACTACCGCGTGATGGGTGCCTCTCCGATTCGATCCGTTGGGCTCTCAGGTGCATGCCTGGTTTCAGCAGACTGTCGGTACCCTGATGACTGCGGTTGTCGGCAGTCGCTTCCGACACGGCCGGCTCGTCGCTTGATACCCCAGTTGCAGTCGTCGCTACGCTTACTCTCCTCGGCGGGGTGGTGCATCGCTCATGGCGGCACACTGAACCGAGGCAAACTATTCGCACAAAATCAGTCCGACCACACTACCACGCCTGCACTTCGTTGCGCCCTCCTCTGCTGCTTCCTGGTCTGATTCGACACCCGCCAGGGTCCCGTTAAGCACCAGTCGTCACGATTGCGTTCACCAACATTAATCTGGTGGGACGCAGTCACCTTCCTTCAGACTTGCTCCAAGCAACCGCCACCAACATTCGTTTCGATATTTCGGGTCATTCAAATGACTACGACATGGAAAGGATTCGCCATGCGACTCACCCTGCACCTGCACTTTGCAGCGACCTTTGTCTGCTTTGTCGCCTTCACGACGAGCCCTGTGTTTGCCCAGTCTCGAACGGCTGCGAGTCGCGCTCAGCTCGAACTTGCTGAAACCGCCCAGCAGGGTCGGTTCGCATTCCTCGTGTTCTTTCGACAGAAAGACAATGCCACCGACGGAATGGTCGCGACACTGAGACAGAACCTGGCCGACAAGGGCGACATGGCATCGATCACCTACGTTCAAATTGCCGACCCGGCGGAACAAGGTTTAGTCAAGAAATTCGGAGTCGCCCGCGCTCCGTTGCCACTGACGGTGGCACTCGCCCCCAATGGTGCCATGACGGCAATCCATCCTCGCCGCATTGCCAAGGAGAATATCGAAGCTGCGTTCGTATCGCCGGCCGCCGCAGACTCGCTCAAAGCTCTGCAAGAACAGAAGCTCGTCTTTATCACGGTGAGCAATTCGGCACTTGCAACCCAACCTGCCGCGATCCAAGGGTTCAGTTCCGACCCTCACTTCCAGAATCGCATGCGGGTCATTTCACTCAACGCCAACGATGCATCAGAGCGTAAATTCCTCGACGAACTGGAAATCCAGCCGAACACCCCGTCGGCCAACTCGATGGTCGTCTTGGCACCTCCTGGAGTAATGGTCGGAAAGTTCCCCTCGACAACCAGCAAAGATGAAATCGCCGGGGCCATTGCTGCAGCAGGCAAGTGCTGCGACGACCCGAACTGCAAACACCATCACAAGTAATGTTCGACGGCATATCGCAAGCCAGACTGTTCGTCACCAAGGGGAGCAAGCCATGAAGCTTTCAACGCTGGTTTGGAGGGAGTTGTCTTCGAGACCGACGGCCCTCTTCGCCGCGACTCTGGCCATTGTGCTAAGCGTAGCGGCTCTGGTTACCATCCGACACATAACCGAGTTCTCGGAAAGAGCCGTGGGACATCAACTTCAGCAATTGGGCGCCAACATTCTGATCCTGCCAGAGTCGACGACACTGCAAGACTACTACACGGCCGACCTCTCGGATCACACACTGCCTGAAAGCCACGCGGCGACCATCTTGTTGGAGAATCTGGCAGGCGTCGAGCGACTCTCGCCGCGACTCTGCAAGACAACTACGGTTGCCGAACGCACCGTGACCGTCACGGGAATCTTGCCGCAGAGCGAATTCAAATCCAGTGTTGCCTGGCAGTCGGTGGGGGTATTCGGAACACAAAGCAAGGGCTGTGGTCGCGCGAACTGCGGAGCCGAACAGCTCGACAGTTCACCCCAGACGCTCGCGTCGGAACGGGCCATTGCCGAGTTGGCGGCAGATCAGATCGTGGTCGGTGCGGACATTGCCGACCTGACGAACGTCGTACCCGGAGAGCGTCTTACGCTTTTCGGTGAGAACTTCCAGGTGATCGCGTTGTTGGAGCCCACCGGCACGATCGACGACAGCCGCATCTATGCTCACTTGCACACCGTACAGCGACTGACGAATGCCGGTGAAGTAGTCAACGCCATCGAGGTAATGGGGTGTTGCGACGATGCAGCCACGGACCTGGTTCCGCAATTATCCACTCTGTTGCCGGACGCCAAAGTGGTGACCATCACCCAAATCGTTGCGACCCAGGTTGGGGTGAATCAGCTTCTCAAACATATTTCGCTGTTGGTCCTTGCCGTGCTGGTGGTGATGGGCGGATCGATCGTAGCGGGGACCATTTCGGCGAACGTTCGCGAGCGTCGCCGCGAAGTCGGAACCCTGATGGCAATCGGGGCCACTCCGCGTCTGGTGACTTGGGTGTTCTTGCTCAAGGCTGTCTGGTTAGGAATTTCCGGTGCCCTTTTCGGCTCGTTCCTGGGGGTAATCACGGCCGTAGCACTCGGCGCGTGGTGGGCTGGCCTGGCCATCACACCGCTTCCCGGGCTGATCCTTGTTGCCACACTGGCGGCAACCGTCGTCACCATTGCGGCCGCTTATTGGCCTGCTCGAAGTGCAGCGAAGCTCGATCCTTGCATCTGCTTTCAGGAGGTCTAGCGCCATGATTCGTCTGGAAAGAGTCAAGAAGGTTTACAAGAAGCGAGACTCAGAAGTCGTTGCACTTCATGTAGACCAGTTCGACGTTGAAACAGGCGAATACGTCGCCATCGTGGGCCCAAGCGGAAGCGGAAAAACCACGTTGCTTTCAATCCTCGGGGGGATGCTCTCGCCGAGCGAAGGTCGGGTGATTTTAGACGATGTCGACCTTTACGCTCTTTCGGCCGTCGATCGCACATTGATCAGACGGGAACGGATGGGCTTTGTGTTTCAAACGTTTAACCTCTTGCCATACCTCACTGCCCTGGAGAATGTTCAGATTCCCCTGTTCCTCTCAAGCTGGAGACCCTCGGCACAGCGAGAGCGAGCAGCTTGCCTGCTCGAACAACTCGGCCTCGGTAATCGGCTGCACCACAAGCCCAGCGAACTAAGCACCGGACAGCAACAACGAGTTGCATTGGCCCGAACGCTGAGCAACAACCCTCGCCTCGTTCTGGCAGATGAGCCGACCGGCAACCTGGACCCTGAGAGCCGCGAGCACATCCTGAAAATGTTCGATGATTGCGTTGCAGAAGGCCGTACGATCGTGATGGTAACGCACGACGCCAACGCTGCTGCGCGTGCAGGTCGCACGATCCGGCTGGTCGATGGAATGATCTCGGCTACTGCTTCAAGCGAGGGGCGCTGTGCTGCCTAAGACGATCAACGCTTTCTGCACTGCACTTACGCCCCGGACCGAAATCTATCGCGTGTCACGACATCACGCGGAGATAGCTAGGCAAAGACCCAAAAGACTAATTCGAATTCGGGCTAGGTCCCGATCGCACCTAATGCTTTGGTGGCGGCAGCCCGAACTTGTTCGTTGCTGTCTTGCGTAACCTTTCGCAAGGCTCGTGCCGCGTTCTTTGCATACTGCCTGAGTTCGCCGATCGTTTCGGCAGCGAACCGCCGCGATTGTGGCAACGGGGATCCTAGTCCAGCGGATAGCTCGGGAAAGAAAATCTCTGCCGATTGCTCGTTGGCCCCATGAATTCTGAGGAGGCGCCATGCACACAGAATTGACAACGAGTTGCCGGATTTCCGCATGATGATTAAGAGTTCCTTGTCCGCCGTCTTGGCTTCAGGACCAATCATACCCAATGCGAAGACCGCCGCATGAACGGGCTGCCCCTGAGTATAGGCCAGCACGGGAATCGCTGCCTTGACCTCCGGCCCGATGGCAGCCAGCGCGTGGGTGGCTTCGATGTTGACGTTGGGGTCGGGGTCGTCAAGCAGTTTGGCTTATGCCTCAGTGGCTGGTGCCGCCGGCGGCCCAGAATTGCGGCGGCTTGAGGGTGTACCGAAGAGTACTCCAGCACGGGGACTGCCGGTCTTCCCGATCCTGCGTGCGCATCCAGCATGTACTCCTTCGGCTTTTCGTCTGCCTGGGACAGAGCGTCTTTGAAGATCGGAACGGCGAGTTTGGGTTGGGGGAAAGCGAAGCGAGCGCTCGTACCGCAGCCTTCCGTACAAATGAATCTTCTTTACTGAGAAGCGGGATCAGATGCTCGATCACAGCCTTCATGAGCCGTTTGTCGTCGGGGTGGACCCGCCCGAGGGCCCTCATGCTGCTGGCGCTGAGTATCGGATTTTCGCTTTTCACGTTCGTGCAAACCACCAACACGGCGTCGGGCGGAACGATGTTGAGAGTCGCTAAAGCATAGGTCGCCGCGACCGTCACTTCTTCATTCTTGAGCAAGGAATCAATGTCGGGCTCTGCGTAAGGCGAACCGATGGCAGCCAAGGCCTGAACAGCTTCGCGGCGGATTTGTGAGTTGGGGACCTTGAGCTACTCTTGTAGTTCCGGCACCGTAGTCACGGCCGGCGATGTTGACCGTAAAGCCCTGATGCTCTGGGTAGGAGTACGGTTCTGTCCCGGGACATGTCGAGCAAGTGGGCCCCACCGAAGGAGCTGTACTGCAACTTCCGAAGGTGATGTAACCGCCTGAACAGGAACCCCGCGAGTGGATCTGGAAACCCGACGGCTCGGGTTGTTTACAAGACTGCCATCCCGCGAGCCGCCACAAGCGCCGCTGGAGGGGACGGCGCTTGGGCACCCTGTTAAACGTCCACTTCTGTGATGAGATCGTCGACGGGATCGAAGTCGGGAAGCAGGTCGTCGTCCAAGTCGACGAGTAGCCAGTCTTCGTCGTCGCCGGCCAACAATGTATCGATGGCGTTGTCGCTGAGCAGGGTCTGGCCTGGCACGAGAGGACCGTCATCGCCGGAAGACGGGTTGCCATCCCCAAGGATATTGTCCACCCGGGTGGCAAAGTCGTTTACCGATCGCCACTCGGTGTGAATGTCCTGCAAGTCGTCCGTGGTCAAGTGAACGACTCGACCGCCGATGAGAAGATCGTCGCCGATGTTGCCGTCGAGCGAGTCCACCCCACGCCCCCCGATGAGCAGGTCGCGACCATCGGAACCGTCTACCGTGTCATTGCCATCGCCGGCAATTACCAGATCGTCATCGTCCCCGGCATCGATTTCGTCACCGGCGCCCTCCGCTCCGTCGGCGACGATGGTGTCGTTGCCGGATCCGCCAAGAATCGTATCAGCCCCGAATGTACCGCCTTCAAGTCGGGGAGAACTCCCATCGGCAAAGACAGTATCGTCGCCGGCGCCGGCATCGATGTAATCGTTATTCGATCCTTCGGACCCGTCGGCATAAATCAGATCGTTCCCTTCGCCGCCGCGGATCACGTCCTCGCCGAACAGATCGCTTCGGTCCAAACCTCGGGGACCATCGCCGTAGATCGTGTCGTTGCCGGCGCCGCCATCGATCTCGTCGTTTCCAATACCTTCACCACCATCGCCATCAATGAAGTCGTCCGCCTCGCCACCTAGCAGCGTGTCGTTGCCGGCTCCGCCATAGATTTCGGCAGAGATGCTTTGCAGCCCGGTGGCGTCGACCAGGTCGTTCCCCGAGCCTGAGCGAACGCGCACCTTGCCAGTGACGCCCGGGAATACGAGCACTTGATTCGAGGCCGGATTACCCAACTCGCCGAACGTGACTTCGACGGTGGTTGCATCGAGTTGGATCAACGAGAGATGGTCGTCGTCGCTTGTGCCGGACCAATCGAGGTGAACAATCGACGGGTTTTCGGCGTCGGGCGTCAAGGCGAACGCCTCAATCTCGATTTCGTGGAACGATTCGGCCAGCGTGTCTCCAGCCTGATTGAGCAACAGGATTCGCACAGTGTGCGGGCCCGTCGAAGCGAACATGTGTTGGAAAACGACGGAGTCGTCCTTTTGCGGCCCCGCATCGAGTTGGCCGTCGTTGTCCCAATCGACGAGAATAAAGAAGTCGTCGTTGACGATCGACTCCCGGTTCTCCAACTGCACGTTGAAATCGATGTTTTGGAACAAGATCGCCTCTGCCGGAGCATCAACGATCAGCTCAGGGGGAAGTACGACCGTTGTTTCCGAATCGGCAGCATCGGGAAGTGGCTCCACGTTCCCGGCATTGTCCTTCGCAACGCTAAGGAAGCGGTAAGTCTTCCCGTTTTCACCCGTGAAGAAGGCCTCGTTCAGCAGTGAATCTTGGAGCCAAACGCTGTAGGGCTGGCCGTCCTCCGAGACGTAAACGGTGGTCGATGCAAGCCCTGCCCCGCCGACGGAATCACTTGCTGTCCAGGAAACGAGGAATGTTGCCGTTTCGACAATCCCTGTAAGGGGATCGACTTCACTTTGCGGATCGCCGGCGTCCAGCGTGTTCGACCAGAGTGGCGTATCCAGGGGTGGCTCGGTATCGAAGATGATCGTCGCCAACGCGTCGATCACATCGCCGGTTGCGGCCGAAGTTTTTGCGGCCACACTGAAGGTAACAAATCCTTCGCCGATACCGGCTTCGAGATTGGGTGGCAGGAAGCCGGTCAGTTCATCAACTGGCTCTTGCCCAGTGGCAGGGTCGATTGCCGCCAGCGTCCAGGTAACCTCGCCAGCGGTGACGTCGGTCGATGCGATCACGTCGACGAAGATTCCCAACGAATCGCGAAGGTCAATGCGCTCATTCAGAAATGGCAGAGCCGTATCGATTTCGAACCGCAAGTCCGACCAACCGAACGAATCGAAGCGAACCGTGCGTGGATCGAGATCATCGTCCAATTGATGAGTGATGACCAGGTTCTGCACCGGTAGCGAAGCCGTATCGAGATTCTCGAAGCGAATCGTATAGGCGAGGCTTGCATCGGCCGTGACAAACCGAGAATCACCGAAGCCCGTGGGTCCGATGATGTCGTTGGGGTCTTTGCGTGTGCCAGAACTGCCACTTCCCGAGCCGCCCGGGGTCCCGCCACCGCCGTCTCCGCCATCGTCGTCGTCGCAGTCCTGGTGGGCTTTGTCGCATGCGCGAAATGCCTTGAACTTGCTAACGGCAAAGTCCTCGTCGTAGGCAACGTCGACTGCCTTAATTGAGAATTTCCCTTGTGCGCTCGCAACTTCGCTAGCCGCTTCAATATATTTTGCCTTTAGGTCAATCAGCTTAAAAGTTGCAGACTGAAGTGAGCCCACAATCTGATCCGCATTGGCAAAACGTTTCTTTAGGATGTCCTGTATGTCGAAGCTTGCCTTTGTTAGATCAAAGGTCCCATCAGACAGTTGTTCTATTCTCTGTCTGGCGTCGCTTAGTGATGTTGCAAGCTCAAGGCCAGACGTCGATCGCCGCAAGGATTTCTCCGCGTTGCCGATCAAGACAAGCTGATTCCGTAGCGCGCCCAACTCGGAAGCAGCCTGGGGCGATTGGCCGTAAAGCTTGCTGAACGTTCGACTCAGTTGGAGCTTGGCTTTAAAGACTTCGACGAGTGCCGCTTGCACATCTTTCTTAACTTTCTCCGCGGTCTTGACAAACTCTTCCGCCTTTCTCTTGGCCTTACGACCCTGCTCCAGGACTTTCTCGAACTCCTTCTGGAATTCTTCCTTGGCTTTCTTGGCCGTGCTGAATGCGTCCTGGCACTCGGGGCACTTGGGAGGGTTGAGCTTCAGAATCGCCAGCGTTTTCCGCCAGCGTTCCTCGCGACTATCAATTTCTTCCTGGATGATTTTGGCCCAAGGACCTGAACTCGATGAGGCGTTCGACGTTTGTGTGCCTTCGAGACCGAAGCCGGCATCGAATTCGCCCGGCGGTGACAGAACTGCTGCGGTGCCCGATGCGCCTACCGCGAGGGCAGTCATTGTGAGCGAGCCGAGGTCGTTTATTCCGGCGGTGAGGTTCACGCCGGTGAGCGTCGTCGGCGCGTAGCCCAAAGAAGTAGCAGTAAGCGAAAGTCCGCTTCCGGAGGCCGTTGTGATCGTCGCCGTGCCGGTGGCGGGATCAACATTGGCTTCACCAATAATGCGGCCCGCAGCGTCGCGAATGTGCACGGCCGCTTCACTTACTGGGTTCCCTGCGGAGTCGACAACCTCGATGACGACTTCAACAGATGATGCTGCCAGCACCGGATTCACGATCACTTCACCACTGACAGCGATGCCCGATTGCACGTCAGCCTGTGATCCCTCGACGAGGGTGACTATGTCGTAAACCCCGTCGTTAAGTCCATTGATGGAGAAGGAACCGTCTTCGGCCACGAATGTGACGGCAATCAGTTCACCATTCGCGCTGTCGTAAAAGAATACGCTGGCGGTACCGAGGTCACTGCCAAATGGGGCAGTGATAGTTCCCGAAATCGAACTCGCCTCGACGAGGCTCAATGCAGTCGACTCTGCCTCGCCGGAGGAGACATCGACGGTCTGTTCTGCCGTACGCCCCTCCAAGTCGATCACTTCGATGATGTATGACCCGGCAATGAGGTTGGTGAAGCTACCCGTACCGTTCTCGTCCAATTCGATCGAGTCCAAAACAATCTCACCGCTGGGCGTATCGCCGCGAAGCAAAGCGGTTGCCCCGGCGGCGGGAGCACCATCGGTGGTGGCCGTAACCGCGATGCTACCCTCGCCGGCAACGAAGTCTTGAGTAAGCGAATCACCCAGCCCGACATTGACCGAGGCCGCCGAGGCAAAGGTGGCTCCGTTGGCCGTGGCCAGCAGGGCAAAAGTTCCCGTTTCAAGGAAATCGAAGCGATAGAACCCCTGGTCGTCGGCGAAGGCAAATGAGACCACATCGCCATCTTGTAGCAGTGAAACAATGCCACCTGCGATCGGCGTTCCATCCGCATCCCGAAGCTGACCCGAGAGTTCCGCGGCGGATTCGATAAGCAATTGTGTGTTGATATCTGGCCCGTCGAGGCTGTTGACGGTTACATCCTGGAAGGCGAACTCTCCACCAAGTGCCAACATGACCGTGTAGTTGCCCACATCAAGGAAGGGAAAATCATAGTTGCCAGCCACGTCGGATTCGGTAAACAGCAAATCACCGGCGGGCGACAATAGCAACACGGTCGCACCCGCAACGGGAGCCAGCGTGGAGGCGATTTGAACCGTGCCCGTAATCGTGGTGCCGGGATGAACGCTGATGTCGTCGGCATCGACTGTCTCGCCGGAGGCCACTGTAACCGTGGCCGCATTGACAAAGCCCGAGGGATTGACTACCGAGAGTTCGTAAGTACCGCCGGCGATGTCGTCAAACGTGTACTGGCCCGTCTCGTCGGTCAAGGCCGTGGCCACGACTTCGTCGCCATCGAGCGCGGCCACCGACAGCAGTGCGGCCGGTGTGTCTGGATCGGTGGAGATGACCTGCCCGTTGATGGTGGCCGACTCTTCCAGCGCGATCGGCGCAAGATTGACGGTCTCGCCCTGGGGAATGACAACCCCTTCTAGAATGACCGAAACGTATCCTGGCCGTACGATCTCAACATCGTAGGTGCCCGCTGGTAGATTCGTGACTGCGAAGAAGTTCGCGAGCGTCGTAACGCCAAACCCCGGATTATCGTCGTCGGAGTCGGAAGGTGTTAAGAAGACGGTCATTTCCGTATCGACGGGACCCGACGGAGGGAGGGTGACGGATCCCGTAAGAATCGACTCGGCGACAAGATTCACATTCTGCGCGACGTCGCTTGCATCGAGATTGATGTCCGCCAGGTCGACCCGTGCGAAACCGGGTGCGTCTACCGAGAAGGCGTAGAGCCCTGGGGTTAAGCCTGCCAAACTGAAGCGTCCTTGGGCGTCCGTGACTTCGACAATACCGACTTCGCCATTGCTCGCACTGACCGTGGCGCCGACGACAGGCAGGACGCCATCGAGCACCTGCCCGGTTATACGCAGACCTCGTTCGACAGCTAAGGCAAAGCCGGCGGCATGTTCCCCATCTCCAACAACGACCGACTGCCCTGCGGCTACCACAGCGCCTTGGAAACGGAATTCATACGTACCAGCAGGCAAAGTCTCGAAGATGAACGAACCGTCGGCAAACGTATTGGTCAGCGTTTCCTCTTCGGTCACCTGGCTAACGGCCACCACGAATCGGTCGGATATGACAACGTCGAGGTCATCGGACACAATTTGACCGGACAACGATGTCCGCACGGCTGCCACGGCACGACGGACTTCCGTTGCCAAAAGCGTGCTGTCGTTGCGGGCTTCTTCGAAGCTGGGCTCGATGTTGGCGTTACGCGACAGCATTTGCACGTATTCGCCCATCGTCGAGCCGATCTGACTCTGTAACTGAGCGAGAATTTCGGGGTAGTCGGCAGCCGCAGTGACTTCGGGGTCGATCTTTTCCTCAACCCAGGTCCAATTGATCGGCGCCGGATCGTCCGCATCGAAGTACAGCAAGTCGAAGGTGTACGTCACTCCCTCCAGCTCCGAACTTTGGAACGAGAACGGAATCGTGATCGACTGCCCCGGTCTCAACACACCGGCAGGACCTTCGTCTCCGGCACCGTAAAGAACGATATCGCGATCCTCGAACAGTTCGTCAGGGCTCGAACCAAACAGTGTTCCGGTGGGGCTGCGCAACGTTAGCAATGGAGCAGGGATGTCATTCTGGCCCGAGTTCGCGTAGGTGATGAAGAACACATCGGGCGAACCAACCAGCGAGAAGCTTGGAACGCTTACGGCCGTTTCCAATTGCCCGGCGATTGGCAGCGAGATGACTTCCAGGGAATCAATCGCTACATCAACGGCACCACCCTTCGTGGCACGGACATCATAGAAGCCCGGCGACAAGCCGGTGAGATCGAACGTGGCGTAGGCTTTCGTTGAGTTGGCCACAATGGTCAACGAAGCGGGAATCACACTTCCCCCATCGGCAAGCAGCTCGAAGATCGTCCCTCGATCGAATTGCGCGCCGTCGATTTCCAACGTCACACGTCCCGCATTGCCAGCCACACCTGGCGAAACCGCCTGCACGGAGAACGGTACGTCTTCAACCAGCACAGTCCCAAGGGTTGGCCCATCCCCAGCATGAATCAGAACGAAGACAGTGCCCGATTCGGTCACGGGTACGAGGAGTTCGTGATCCGCTGCGAAGGGCGCCCGGGACGAGACATCGAAGCGCGTGCGTGAAGGCACGTTCCCGAACCCGACATAGAGTTCGGTGGTGGCGGAATTGTTGTCGCTATCCCAAGAAAATCTTAATGTTTGACCGGCCGTGGCTTCGACCTGATAGAGGGCAAATCCACCGTCAGCAATGGAGTCTACCAGTGGAACACCCTGTTCGAGTGGGACGGCGCCAACATTCACGAGGTCCAGCGATACTTCGATATTGTTAGCTTCATTGGTCTCGGCAACGTTGTTACGGACATCGGACCGGATGATGACTTGATAGTCGCCCGGCGTGAGTACGGGCATCGGCCCGGTAACCGTCTCTGAGTAGCCTTCCCCGGGAGCGAGATCGGTATTGCGGAATACCTGGGCAAATAGGACATCCGACGGGTCCCAAACGTTGTCGCTCGAGAAATAGATGGCGTCGGTCCAGCCGCTGATCACCGGAATGCTGAGCAGATTCTGCACGCTGTACTCGATGGTCGCATCTTGTCCCACCGTGCCCGTCGCGGGGACCGTGATTGAGCCGACCGTGAAGTCGACGGGTTGACCAATCAGAATATCGACGGCTTCGGGATCGAAGCTACTGTTGTTAAACTCTCCGGCCGCTTCGAAGATCTGATTATTGACGTCGGTGACGACGAAAACGTAGTACGGACCGCTCACTCCAACCGGCAGCGAAAACGTCAGGTCCTGGCCGTACGATGCCCCCGAAGCCAACCCGCCTTCGTGGGGAACGCTACCGAGCAATCGATCGTTAGACGGATCAAAGATCTGGTTGACTGAAAGATAGACCGAATCGAACCAGGTTTGGTCGCTGGTGTCGGCGCCGTCATTTGTTACGGCCCATTCAACGCCGATGGTTCGCCCCGCAACCGTTGACTCAGGGACCGCAACCGAACTAACAACGAGATCGGGCACCGAGCCGAGAGAGATGCTGATCGCACTTGCCGCAAGATTGTTTACCTCACCCACGCCTTCGGCGACTCGGTTGACGAGACCGTCGAGAGGACTTCGAGGAAGGTTACGATCGGTTTGAATCAGGACGAAATAATCACCTGCGACTAGATCCGTAGGGAGCGACGTGTTCAGCACAGCGTTGTACGACCCTGCATTGTTCAGCGTCCCCAGTCGCGGCACCGTACCAAGATAAATGTCATCGCTACTGAGGTTCGCATCGAGCGACAAATAGACGTCGTCGGTCCAAAAGTCTGTATTGGTTGGCCCACCTTCATTCTCAACCGTCCACTCGACAGTAAGCGGTTGTCCAATCTCTCCCGTTGCAGGTACCGTGCTCGGAGTGATTACAAGGTCGGGTTGAACTCGGTTGACTTCAAAGTCGAATAGCGACGACACATTGTTGTTCTCGTCCGACTCGAATACGAAGCCGCCGATCCCCGCTTGTGGAAGCGAAGGATTTGATTCCGACGGGAAGACCACCTCATCGGTGACCACAAACAGTTGGGCAGATCCCTGCAGGTCAAACGGAACCGGGACACTAGCACTCGTGGTGTAACTTGTACCGGCGTTCAGCACCCCGGAGTGAACCACCGACCCAAGAAACAGCCCACTGGTCGTGGTGCCATCGGTCGACAAGTAGATCCGATCAATCCATTGGCCAACGATCGTATCGTCGACGCCCTGGTTTTCAACCGTCCAGGTAACGTTGATGGTCGTACCGGTTACCGAAAGCGGCAACGCAGAGACATCAGAAACGACCAAGTCCGGTGGTAAGTAATTGACCTCGACGTCTGAGGTCGCGGCGACGTTGTTTAACAGATTTACTTCGAAGACTTGTTCGTCTGCATCCACCACGACGATGAGGAAGAAGTCGCCATCGACGCCACTGGGGATCGTGACCGTCCGCGAGTTGCTGTAGCTTACCCCCACATCGAGCGAACCTGAGAAGGCTGTGAACTCAGACAGTAGTTCATCGCCCGAATCAAACGTGCTGTCGGTCGAAAAATAGATGCGATCGATCCAAGACGTGTTCTCGGTGGCAGTACTTCCGAAGTTAGTCACCTCGTAATCGACTGGGATGCTGCTTCCCGCCCGCACGTCGGAAGGTGCCAGAACACCGATCACCTCCAGATCGGGAGGTGGCGTAAGATTCACCTGGGTCAGCTCGCCGGTTGCGTTATTGTTGTCCAGGCCGGCTTCGAATACTTCCTCGTCGATGTCGGTTACGGCAAACAAGTAGAAGTTGCCGCCAAGTCCCGCCGGGAGTATGACCGTTTGTGAATTGGTATAGCTCTCACCTGGCTCCAAACGTCCCAAGTGGCGAAACGTCGAATCGGAAGAATCGGTGACCAGTAGCGTATCCGAGGGATCGAAGACGTTGTCTGTCGAGATATACAGTTGATCGTTCCACTCGGTCGCCACCGTTGCCCCGGAACCGCTGTTCGTGACGACCCACTCGATCGTAGTCGGCTGCCCCGAGAAGACGATTGGCGGCGCAATGACGTCGGATACCAAAAGGTCCGGGGGCGGTGCGAGATCGACTTGTACCGCATCGCTGCGAACGAGGTTATTGGTTCGATCCGACTCTGCGAGCCGGGGGATGGAGGTTAACTCGCCAATGCCGTTGGGGAACACGTAGAAATACCATGGTCCCGTCGCGTCGATCGGCATCTCGATTTCGACCGTTTGCGTGTAGCTCTCGCCCGGATCCAGGAAGGTCGGGTTGTCAAACGGAACCGGTGAGTTGGGAACTTGAAGAATGAAGAAGTCGTCGCCTTCCTCCTCGGGCGGGGCAGGATATACAATGTCCGGGTTGATCGAGATGAAGACAAAGTCTCGCCACAACGGAGTCTGCGTAGTGCCGTTACCGATGTTGGTCACGGTGAACTCCACCGGCACGGTGCTTCCGGACAGGATGCCGTCACCAGGGACCACCAGGTCTGATATCACCAGGTCAGGCAGTGGCGGGAGTTCAATGGAAATCGGCCCGGCACTTGTCGTGTTATTGTCTTCTCTGGGACCTTCGTCGATTGTATTGTTGAAGTCGGTCGTAATACTGAGTGTGTAGTCGCCAGGCGTCGCGGGAAAGCTAAGGATCTCAGTACGTTCGAAACTCTCACCGGGGGCTAAAGGAACGGTGGACTCAAAGCTTCCCAACGACACAACACTCGGGCCATCCAGTACGACATGATCCATCCACGGTACCGTGACTGGGGAAGTCCCCTGGTTGGTCACGGTCCAAGTCAGTTGGAACGGTTGCCCTGTGAAACCTTCGACCGGGGCAGCAAGCGATGACACCACAAGATCGGGAATCGGCGGCAACGAGACCGGGAACAAGTCTGTCGAAAGAGCGTTGTTCTCGTCGTCTGACTCCGGCTGCTGCGTGAAAATATCGGTCCCGACCCCAATGCGATAGTCACCCGCATCGGCGGTCGGTGCAGCGGAAACCGTCACGGTTCGGGTGTAGGTCTCACCTGGGCCAAGAGGGCTCGCCAATACGACGGGGTTGTCGGTCAGGATGATGGCCACCGAAGCATCGGCATTCGCCAACACCAGTCGATCGGACCAGCCACCGGGGGCCGCGGGCAAGTCGCCATCGTTGCGAACCGTGTAGGTCACATCGAACGGCTGGCCGAACGTAGCTGAGGCCGGTGGGACGATCGATTCCACGACCAAATCGACACTGCCAATCGTAACGGGTGATACGACGATGTTGTCCGTTTCGTTGGTCTCGGGCTGTCGTGCGTTGTCGTCAATCGCGAGGATGATGAACTTATTGCCCGAGGCTATGCCCTCGATCGATCGGGTGAGGAATTCCGAGTAGGTGCCGGCAGGGTCCAAGGGTATGAAGGGCAACGAACTTTGCTGGCCAAGCAAGAGATCACCCGCATCCAGCGTCTCGTCGTCAGACAAATAGACGCGGTCGAGCCAACTGGCCGGAGCGACCGCCGTCCCGGTATTCGACACGGTCCAGTCGATGGTGAAGTCTTCGCCCAATACGATCGCCGAAGGAGCTGAAAACTCCGTGACTTCCAGGTTCGCATCGTTCTGGACGATTTCTATCTCAACGACGAACGTATTGTTGTTCTCATTGGTCTCGGGCTGGCGAACGCCATTGGCCGAATCGGTGACAAATCGCAGATATTTGACTCCGGGGCTAAGCGATCCAGGGATCGTGATCTCGACCGTACGCTCAATGCTCGCCCCAGGCGCCAGTGGAATGTACGGGGTGCTCGACTCACTGAAAAGAAAGCTGGTGATGCCACCTGAGGGTTGATCACCAATTTCGATGGAGTCGATCCACTCAGCCGGGGCAGGAACGCCACTGTCGTTGGTAACTGTGAATGACACTTCAATCGTCTGCTGCAACGTGGCAAGCTCTGGGGCTGTTGCAGCGCTGACTATCAAATCCGGCGCGGTCGTCGTGAGGGGAATCGCGCGAACATTATTGGTGTTGTCGGATTCTCCCTGGGCGTTTGCCGCGTCGGTCACCACCAGCAAATACTGTGCGCCAGGGCCTCCGGCTATCAGGGGCACATCTTGAGTTCGCGAGTAGTTCTCACCCGAGCCCAATGGCAGCCCGTCGGTGATGAGCGTCGATAGCAGGAACGAATCTCCCGTGCCTAGCTCCATGTCGGCGGAAAGGTAAAACCGGTCGACCCACGTTGTGCCCCCCGCGGGCCCCGGCCCCGTGTTTTCAACCGTGTAATCAATGGCGATCGTTTCTCCCATAATCGCCGTGGCAGGTGCCGTCGCAGACGTCACCGTTAAGTCGGGTGGCACCACGGTGAATGGTCCGGTGGCCAACACGTTGTTCGCAGGGTTTGCGTCCGGTTGCCCTGCCCAGGCCGCTTGAATCAGCAGAAAGTAATCTCCCGCAGCGACGCCGGGGATGGTGACGTTGGCCGATGCAGCGTAACTGTCGCCGGCCACTAACGGCCCACCTGTCCGAGACCCGATGAGTTGGTCCGAAATATCAAGTACATTGTCAGTCGAGATATAGATCGCGTCGACCCAGTTGCCCGGTGTATCGAGCGAACCAACGTTCTCGACCACCCAATCGATGCCCGTCGATGCACCGACGACAAGTTCGGTTGGCGGTGTGATGCTTGTAAGGGCGAGGTCCGGCGCGACCACGTCGACCAACACCGCGGCTTCGTTGTTCGACGGATTCGGATCCCCGATCAATTGCCCGGTGACCGCAATGAGATACTTACCAAGGCCGGGAGAACCGGCATCAAGATCGACGGTGAAGTTCAGCGTGACGTTTTCACCAGGACCAAGAGGATCGTCGGAGTAGAAGTTGCCGAATCCCAACTCGACGTCGTCCACGCTGAAGACGGCATCGTCGGAAAGGTAGAACTGGTCAAGCCAGCCATCTTCAATGGTCGTGGTTCCCACATTCGTCATCGTGTAGGTGACGTCGACGGTTCCTCCAAGAACAAGGTCGCCGGTGAGACCAAACCCTGAGACTTCAAGGTCGCTACCGCCTTGAATCTCGATCGGAGCGGCAATGACGTTGTTACTTTCGAGCAACTCCGCGAAGTCGTCCGGTTCATCGACGACATACAGAATGTAATACGAACCGGAGTCGACCAGGGGAGCCGTGACCTCAATCGATGTGTCGTAGTTGTCGCCGGGAGATAACCCGCCAAAATCGGCTGCGACATCGTAAATCACCGATTCGATAAAAGTATCGCCCGGGTCGAAAACGTCGTCGGTCGAGAGATACAGGCTGTCGGTGAGCAACCCGGAGTCGATCGAGGCGATCCCAATGTTTTCGATCAATGCGTCGAATGCGAAGCTTGAACCGGCCAGCACCGTGTCGCCTTCACCGGTGAGCACTTCGGCAAAATCGGGCGCTAGATCGGGAAAAGCATCGGTGAACGTCAGCGGAATCGCCGTCAGATTGTTGCTCTCATCCGTTTCGTATTGATCTCCTCCACTATCGAGATCGATCAATAAAAACTGCGATCCGGTTGCTGTGGGAAGGGTAATCTCGTCGACAATCCAAATGAATTCCCACCGGCTGACGTCGTAGGTTGGAAGCTGAATGGTTCAGCCAACAGCGAATCGCCTGCATCGAGTATGGCATCCGAAGAGAAATAGACGGCATCGAACCGAGAAGCACCGGCGTCTACTGTTCCTGCATTGAAAATTGACCAGAACACCGGCACCGTTTGCCCCGAAGAAACAAAGATGTCGCCGGCGGTGCTGTTCTGGCCATTGACGACGTAATCGTCAATCAACAAGTCGGTATCCGAAGTGGTGAGCGTTATCGGAATGGACAGCACATTGTTGTTGGTGTCCGACTCCGCCTGATCGCCCCCCTCGTTGACGGCGACCAAAAGAAACTTTGCGCCGACCGGGTGATTCGCTACGTAAATCGTGCGATTGAACGACGCATCGGTTCCCGCATCGATCGGACCTCCGGTAACTTCAAAGAATCCGGTGAAGGTGTCCGTGAAGTCGAGTACTTCGTCGTCCGAGAGATAGAAATTGTCGAACCAAGAAGTGCTGGTCGACGTGGTTCCGTCGTTTGCGACAGTCCACGAAACGGTGATGTCCTGCCCGTTGCCCGCCGCAACGGTGGAGAGATCGATGGACAAATCGGTAGGCGTCAGGTCGGCGTTTAACACCAATCGCCGTTCCAACGATTCCAATAGGTTGCCAGCTCGACGATGTAGTTCTCGTCGACGACGATTTTGCTTGCGATTGAGACGCCCAGTTCGTTTACGATTCATTTCTCCGCATGCTCCACGAAGTTGAAGAATCAGCGATGCAGCATGACCAGATGACACAGCATTCACCTGGTGGTTGTGTTTCCGTATCTGTCAGCGCAGGGTCATATACGTTCGCACGGAGTACCGTTCCGTCGCGGCCGACGCGCGGCAATCCACACAATGTTCTGGATTGTAAATACTGTCTCGAGATGACAGTTGGACGACACTCACCCCGTTTTCGTTCACGAAACTGAGAATTATCGAATGAACAATGTCGTAAGAATTCTGGCCCGATTCTCTTGCCCAGGTTCAGCATTTCTACTGATTGCTGAAACCGGCCCCAGAATAGCCACATTCGGGGGGAAGCTCAACTAATTCCAGCATTCGTGTCACGTCTTCTGATCACGGGCCACTTGAACAGACTGACCACATTGGAACGACATTTGCAGAAATGGATTAATTCAGTCCAACTGCTAGCCAACTGCGGTATTTGTCGCAAGTACTGCATAGATGTGGGTCATTTCTTGCGCGATCGCGGGGCAAGCAAGTGGCCCGCGGGAGCAACTTCTCTTCCTTCTCATGGCTTTACGCGGACGGGCGTGGCTTGGCAGACACATCGAATCGGAGGTAAGTGCTGATCATGAACGCCTCAGATCAAGTGGTGGTGCGCGAAGCGGAAGAACGTGACGTCGACGAGATCCGCACT
Organism: Pirellulales bacterium; assembly: GCA_965227275.1. Taxonomy (GTDB): domain Bacteria; phylum Planctomycetota; class Planctomycetia; order Pirellulales; family JAEUIK01; genus CAZNXE01. Next base: position 6,490,214 of record CBDDFU010000001.1, read on the forward strand.
CTCTTCCAATTGGCCTACGGGGACGACTACGCGTTCCCCCAGTTCTTTCAAACTCATTTTCTCAAACAGCTGATATTCAACGACGACTGCCTGATTCTGGTGGCCGTAGATCCTCAGAACCATCAGATCTTGGCAACAGGATCGGTGATGTTCGATGTTGGGAGCCTTACCGACTTGGTGGGCGAATTCGGGCGCTTGGTCGTGCACCCCGAGGGTCGCGGTCGTGGCATTGGCAAGCGACTCATGGAAGAACGTCTGGCTCGCGTTGCCGAGCACTTGCACATCGGACTGGCCGACAACCGCGTGGCGCACACGTTTTCTCAGCAGATCTCTGTACGTTACGACTTTGCCCCGGTCGGTTATCTCCCGACACATAATGGCGAGCCGGTGGCCTTGTTCGCCCGTCACTTCAACAATGCTCTCTCGCTGAGACGCAATCACCCTCACGTAGCACCTCAGGTCTACTGGTTAGCCGATGCGGTGCTGAGCAACGTGGGTCTCGACCGCGACGCGATCGTGGACGAATCGGCCATCGCCTACCAGTCGCACGACGACTACGAACAGGAGGACATGAGTCCGGAACATTACGCCGCGCTACTGCGTTTCGAGCAAGGACGTCTGCAGAACCGAGAGATCTTCGGGCCAGTGAAACTTCATTTCGGCTTTCGCGCCTTGAAACGCCGCAACACGCGATACCTGTTAGCCAAACGCGGTGGGCAGGTCGTCGGCGCTGTGGGCTACGCGCGCGACACCAACATCGATAATGCGGTGCGGATCTTTGAACTCATCTACCTGGATGAAGAGCCGGTTCGGTTTCTTCTTTCGCAACTGGAATGCCGCTGCCGCGAGCAATGGAAGATCGACTACATCGAGACCGATGTGAGTGCGGATGCACCGCGCATGCAGAAAACCCTGCTGGAGCTGGGCTTTTTACCAGTGGCGTATGTGCCCGCGGCAGTCTTCCACCATGTGGAGCGAATTGATACGGTCCGCATGGCACGTTACTACGTTCCGCTGGACGAAACCGAGGTAAAGCTGGTCGATTCCATGCGTCCGATTGCGGACGGCGTGATTCGTCAGTTCCAGCAGCAGTGGATCGAACCGGTGTTAGCAGAGCGCCTTCCGCGCACCCCCATTTTCGCCGGGCTCAACACGGAACAGACGGCTTGCCTGGCAAACCTCTTCCGCAAGGTTCGCTTCAACCCTTGTGACTGGATGATTCACCAGGGGCAGTCTGATGGCAAAGCATACGTGCTGTTGTCCGGCAAGGCTGAGATCATCATCAATGGCGGTGAGGCGGGGGGCATCACAAAGCCCGGCGAAGTTCTCGGAGAGCTGTCGCTACTGAATCAGGCACCCCATGGGGCTAGCGTGCGAAGCATCAACGATGTCGAAGCCGCCGTCATCGATCACAAAGATCTCAACCAGCTGCTCAATTCCCGCGGCGACATCGGTTTCGTCCTCTATCGAAACCTGGCAAAAGGCCTGGGTAAAAAGCTCAAACGCATCTCTCCAACACCCCAAGAACTCAACGGCAAAACCGAAATGTTCTCGAGCTAGAGTTTCGAGAATACTGCGAGACGTCACCACCCCAGGCGGTCGCTGCACACAACCATTCAGGTGAACATGTTTTCCTTGCGTGGCTGACCGCCCTGCACTTCTGAGGCAGAGACACCGTAAAGGCGCGCTCAGCCGACGAGTGCTGCTCTCTGAGCAACGCAACTGGCGTGCAACAAGGGGCTTCCGAATCTTACATTGCGTTGCTGCAGAGCCGAGCAGCCTCTCTGAGAAACATTTGGGTTCGTTAGGGGTTAACGTGTTAGCGAGAGCTGCCTAGATGGATTACTTCGCGGACGGACACCGCGGCGTTTCGATGATCCCGCCCCACATGATGTGTGTCGATAATGACTTTAATGATACAACAACACGGCGGATCGTATAGCTATTCAACCTGAACTGGGCAACATCGAAGCTATGCCAACCGTTTCCGGTCGGCACCCCGTAGAGGATGCTACCGACGAGGTTGGCAAAGCGTTGGCCGAAGGTGGCAGCGTCCTACGGCAGGTAGGCCACAACGCGATGTTCGCGATGCACGCCATCACGGGCTTCCGCTTGCTACGCGAGACGGCAACTCCGAAACGCGTCTAAGGTCGTAACGCCATCAATCGATATTCTGGATTAGGTCAAGGATTCGTGGGCCATATGCTGACCTTTGGACAATCGATGGTCGAGTTGGTCACGATGGTTGATGGGCAGAAACTTGCCGGTGTGAATTTCGAAAGTAAGTAACGGGTGCTCGCATGGGTCCGGAGCAGCGCACGAAAGATTACAGATCGCAGCTTCAGAAATACTACGCCCTGACCACACAGAGGATTGGCAACGGCGAGGTGACAAAAACACTCGGCCTCGGTCATGTCTTGAAGTACCCTTATGCTTAATGTGACCTGCTTGCCAGGGCGCAAAGCGCCGGAGTGAGAAGCCGAGATTGATGCGAAGGGCTGGCAGCCGTTTTCACTCCAGGCATCTTGTGCTTTGCAGTGTGTCTTGCGACCTGCTTTTTGGCCACTCCAGGCATTCGGGTATACTGTGTTGCTAAGATTTCGTTTATCCGCCCTACCTTGTTGCAAGAGCAGTCGTGCATTCCTTCTGTGGAGATTCATTCATGCTGTCTTTGAGACTCTTTGCGGGGCCAATTTTTGCATTGGCGGTCCTCAGCTCGGGCTGGACTACTGCGGTTGCCGCAGAGTCCACCAATGGCGAGAACCCTGTTGGACGGCAAATCGAAAATTTTACGCTCAACGACTATCGAGGCCGGGAAAGATCGCTGAATGATTGGAAGGACGCCGAATGTTTGGTCGTGGTGTTTCTCGGTACCGAATGTCCATTGGTGAAGCTGTATGCTCCACGGTTGGCACAATTGGCGGAAGCATGGAAGGACCGCGACGTCGCGTTCGTCGGCATTAATTCCAATCGGCAAGACTCTCTTGCGGAAGTGGCAGCATACGCACAGCGATACGGCATTCCGTTTCCCGTACTGAAGGACCCGGCCAATCGTGTTGCCGATTTGTTCGGTGCCGTTCGCACTCCTGAGGTGTTCGTACTCGACAAAGATCGCGTAGTGCGTTACTGGGGCCGCATTGATGACCAATTTGGAATCGGAATCCAGAAACCGAGTGTTGATCGTGAAGACCTGAAGGTCTCGCTTACAGAACTCTTGGAGGGCAAGGAAATCAGTAAGCCCATCACCGAAGCCCCGGGCTGCCTCATCGGACGTGTCTTGCGGCCTGATCCTAGCGGTGAGGTCACCTACACAGAGCATGTCGCGCACGTGTTGAAGAAGCGTTGCACAGAATGCCATCACGAGGGGCAAATCGCCCCCTTCAGTTTGACGAGCTACGACGACGCCGTTGGCTGGGCTGAGATGATCCAAGAAGTCGTACACGACCGTCGCATGCCACCATGGTTTGCAAGCCCGGAGCATGATGGGTTTAGGAACAATCCGACGATGACCGAGGAAGAAATCGCGTTGATCGATGAATGGATCGAATGTGGCTGCAATGAGGGTGATCCCGCCGCACTACCAAGTCCGTTGGAGGTTGCTGAGGGCTGGGGCATCCCGGAACCGGACGACGTCATCTACATGAGTGACGAACCGTTTAGCGTGCCGGCCGACGGTGCGGTGGCCTACCAGTACTACACAGTCGACCCAGGCAATTCGGAGGACCGCTGGATCAAGTTTGCAGAAGTGAAGGCAGGCAACCCGGCAGTGGTGCACCATGTGATCGTTTTCATCCAATCGCCCGGTGGTGGTCGCTTCGGAAACCCGCAAATGGCCTACGCCCCAGGCATGACGCCCCGACGTTTCCGCGACGACATGGCGATCAAACTACCGGCGGGAGCGAAACTGGTCTTTCAAGTTCACTACACACCAAACGGTACCCCTCAAACCGATCGCAGCTATGTAGGTTTTGTCTATGCCGACGCCGAAGAGGTGAAATACGAAGTCGTCGGAGGTTCTTGCGGCACACTAGCGTTGAAGATCCCACCGCATGATCCAGCGTATCAGATTCAAGCGCAACAGCGTTTTCGCCGTGATACCCTGCTATTGGGCATGAACCCGCATATGCATGTGCGAGGTAAATCGTTCCGCTACGAACTGCTGCACCCCGATGGCAGCACGGAACTCCTGCTCGACGTACCTCGATACGATTTCAACTGGCAGTTGTGGTACAACCTGAAAGAGCCCAAGGTCATGCCGAAGGGGAGCAGGTTGATCTGCACCGCGCAGTTCGACAACTCTGAAGACAATCTAGCCAACCCCGATCCATCCCAAGAAGTCACCTGGGGTGAACAGACCTGGGATGAAATGATGTTTGGCTTCTACTCGTATATCGTGCCTGTTGAAGCCACAAACTAGAATCGGGGGCTGGGACCGCTATCGCAAGGTTCGCGTCGGCAACCCCGCTCTTCGCAAAGGCAAAGGACAGCTCATCGTCCGACCGGACGGTCCGATCCAACGAGCGCTGGTCGACTTGCGGCAAATAAAGCTTGTCCCGCACGTAGCCAATGAGTGAAAGGCGTTCCGGGAAAAGTCGCTACTCGCAAGTACCCGAGCGAGAGCGTTCCTCAACGAGCGACTGACCCAGGAAGCGTGCTCACCATAACTTGAATGCACTCTGGCCTTTGAATTTCAGGCGCGCCATACCTCGATTGCAGGGAACCTGTTGTCGGAAAACGACTCGTACGAGGCCTGCTTGCTAGCCCCACACCACTAGAGGTCTGTCTCTATTTCATCGGCTTCGGGATCGTTGACGATGTCATCGAAAAAGTCGTACAAGAACCAATCGAGATCGCCGCCACCGACTAACTGATCGAGGGCGCCATCGTTTATGGCGGTGTCACCAGGGGTAAGGAAGTAGTTGCCGTTGAGTCGATCGCCAACACCTGTTCCGCTAATGTTGGCAACCCTGTCCACGTAATCCCGACTGGACAGCCACTCTGCCTGAATCGCAAAGACGGCCGCTGAAATATTGTCAAACGAAGCTCGTCCTTCGAGGAGCAGATCTTCTCCGGAACCGCCATCCAGCAAATCGGGGCCAAGATTGCCGATCAGAATGTCTCGACCTTCACCACCTTGCAACGTATCGCTGCCATCACTCAACTGGGTCCCTCCAAGAATGATGTCGTTGCCAGGTCCGCCGACCAACAGATCGCTGCTATCTCTTCCCCCAACCAGAACATCGTCGCCATTGCCACCGTAGAATTCAGACGAGCCTTTGAAGAACCCGGCAGCAATTACGTCAGCCGAGTCCTGTCCGTATGCCAGAATCTTTCCATTGAAATCTTCAAAGAAGTGAAAATGACTATCAAAGGAATCGTTGAGCATTTGTTCGAAAACAACGACACTTCCCGGCGAGTTAGACCAAAAGTAGACCGCATCAACACCCTGAGTTCCTCCCCAGGCCAAGTTCGTGACGCCAGGGTTATTCGGATCAGCTTGCAGGGCCAACGCTGATATCTCGATGCCGTGGAACACCTCTGTCGAACTGTTATCGGTGTTGCTGGTGGCCACCACACGAACATCGAAGGTGCCAAGTTTCGGGAAAATATGTTCGACCTGCAGGCCGCTTGGCCCGACAACGGTTTCATCGATATTACCGTCGTTGTCCCAATCAATATCAAACGTGAATTCAGGCAACGATTCTTCGGCCGTAAGGACGTCTGCTTCGAGGGTGAACAATCTGGGTTGGCCACGGACACCTTCGGTTGGTCCAGCGATGCTCGCGGTCGCCTCACCTTCGCTGTCGATCGAAAGTAGATATTCTCCCACTCCCGAGCCGGCCTCGACAAGAATGCGATAGGTGCCGGTTTCTTCAACCGTGGTTGTGAGCCGAGCATTCTTCCCGTCGGCCGAGTTGTCATCACTTGCAATCAATTCGCCGTTAGGTCCGAATAGCTTGATTTGCGGATCGAGGCTATTCAGCGGTGTACTTTGGTCTAGCAATGTTTGAGTTGCCAGAGTCAAGCTTTGCCCATCGACCAAATCAACCTCATAGTAGTCCCCGGAATCAGTGCCCGCCTGACGGGGAGCGCGAGCGACAATCTGGCCGACAAACTCGAGAGAGACTACCAGCCCCGTGCTTGGCTCCACCACTTCAACAACGGCCCCGATCGGTATCAGCAATTCGACGGATTCATCGAACAGCGTGACTTGGCCTGCATCGGTAGCCTCGTTGAACAGTAAGGTTCCAACGAGTACTTCCGAACCAGAGATGAGACCGGGAACATCGAAATCAAAACGTCCACTTGCAACCTCGAATCCCACGGCGCTGGCATCGAACTGACCCGTTTCGTCGACCGGAATGATCCCGCTTGTACTTTCAAATATGATGTCTCGGAACGCGGCGGTGACAATCAATCCTGGCAGCAACTCGGCCATCCCCGCCATGTCCGCCGGAAGATCTAGCGGTTCGAACGGGCCTGGTTTTTCAATGGCGCCGATGCTGCTTCCCGCACCAAAGGCGATACTTGTCGGGGTAAGGTCGGCCGTAATTAACCCGTCGAACAAGGCGACCAAGCTGCCTGGAGTCTGCTCGACGATATCGACCTCGCCGTTGATGTCGGCCGATAGTTCCAGGAACGTTTCGCTGGGGTCGATCACAAACTCGAATGTTCCCAGCAACGGAGCAGGAGTCGCATCGAGGTACCCGAGTGCGTTGCCAACCTCCGTGATGTTACGTAGCGGATCGAGATCTGGAAAACTGTTGGATTCCGTCTCGAACGCTAACGGATCGGTAACAACAACCGAATAGTCGCCAGCTAGGAGCGATTCGAAACGAATGGTGTAAACGCCGTCGGCCGGCACAACAAAATCGAGAATCCCCAGGTCGTAGTTGTCGGCGGTCACGCCCAATGGGTCAGCCACCCCAGTTGCCAGGACGGTAAAACCATCGAGGTCGAGTATTTGCAATACGGAGCCCGAGAAGTCACCACCATCGATACCTGCCAGAATGATATCGATCGGCTCGTCAGCCTTACCGGTAAGATCGATCAAATACTCGTCGACATCGGGGTCGCCGGCCCCGAACACTCGGACATCGTCAACGTACCACCCTTCGAAACCGTTAGCAACGCTGTCAACTGTGTCGAAATCGAAGCGAATCTGGATTTCGCTTCCTGCAAATAGCGACAGATCGAGCGTTGCTTCAGTCCAACCAGTGGTCGGATCGATCAGTTCGAGAACGTTCGACGCAAGTGGCACAAATGGTCCGTCGTCCTGGGAAACGAGCACGACAGCACGATCGAAGAAGGCTGGAGCACCCTCTGTTTCGAGCACGTAGCTGAACGTTAGTTTGGGATCGACCACAGAGGTCAGGTCGATCACGGGTGATGTTACGCGTCCGGCAGTATGGCCGACATCGAAATTACCACCACCGTCGGGCCCTTCTCCGGTGCCGAAGTAGAGACTAAACTCCGCGCTGTGCCCCGGCTGTAGTCCGCGCCCCGTAGAAAGGTGCCATAGCCCGGCTGAAGGTGCACCGCTGTTGTCGATCGTAAACCCGTTAAGTCCTTCCTCAAAGTCTTCGTCCAACAATGTCACGCCGGATTCGCTAGTGCCAACAACGGCAAAACGTCCTGAACCCAACTGTACGAAGGATCCATCGACTGGCAATTCGTTGCCATCGCTCGTATCGGCAGCTTCAAGTTCTGTATTGCGATAGATGTCCAAGTTGTATGCGGCGGGGCCGGAGTCTCCACTGACGCGAACTTCGTACGAACCGTCCGACAGTAAAGCCGTCGCGGGAAGCACCACCGGCTCGCCCGGCGCGGGTGCCACGAAGGGACCGCTTAGGCCAACCAGTTCGACCGTTAGCGTCACCGCAGGATCACTCGGCGTGAGAATCGCTGCGATGGTCTCGCCGGCTTCGGCATCGACGATGTATCCGTCCGTGTCGCCAGCGGAACTGATGACCCCCGCATTCTCGTGGCTGGCAAAGATAAGGCTGCCAAGTGGTTCCAGGCGAACGAAATCGGCAGCCGCGACTTGGTCGTTGTCGACATCGAAGGTGATGGTGTAGTTGCCGCCGAGGATGCCATTGCCCGAGGGTGTCCCATCGATACCGGGCCCCAGAGGCTCCCCATCGAGATCGTTGCCGACCAGATCTTCAAATGCCCCGTCGCCGGAGACGAGCGTGAGCTGGTAGGAACCTTCGCTGAGCGCGCCGAACTCGGCGGTCAGCAGGAGCGTGTTGCTGTCAAACTCTACAGATTCGGCGATGATTAGCTCACCGGTGAGAAGATTCTCGAGTAGGATATCGTCTTTCCCGGGCGTCAGCGGACCGCGTCGCGCGCTCGATGCCGTGGCCAACTGCTCGTTGAACAGGGCTTCAAAGACGAGCGGCCCCTCGGCAAACACACCTGTTCCGGGAAACGCACCGTTGTTCCACTCGGTGGCCAAAACCTGAGGTCCCGCGCGATCGACGATGAACGTGCTTGAAAATGGTAGATTACCAACGAACTGCAAGTCGCCCACCTGCCCGGCTGCTAGAACAACCTCGTACGTCCCGTCGCCGATGTCGACGAGCGGGTTGATGGTGAATTCGTATGTGTTCCCATCGATTTGCGTGACGTCGATCGCGGGAAGCCCACCGATGAACAAGTCGCCAGGGTCGACCGAAAGATGCATCAGCGCCTCGGAAAAGTCCAAGGTGTAGGTTTCGGGGAATTGCGAAACGATAAGGCCATCGTCCGGATCTGTGTCGATGACTTCCGGAGGTGGGTTCTCCGCGGTGCTGCCGTCGACGCTGAGGAAATACTCGCCATTGGTGCCGGGTTTGGCCGCGACGCGCACACGATAAGTTCCAGTGAGCAAGGCGGTGTAGGAAAGTGCCGCATTGTTTCCTGCACCGGAGTCGTCATCGGCTGCAACAACGAGCCCATCGGGGTCGATCAACTCGACGAAAGGATCGAGCTGGTTGACGAACTCTCCGAATCCGCTCGCTGGCGTATGGGTTTCCAGAGAGAGTTCGTCGCCTTCGATCACATCGAATTCGTACCAATCTTCGTCCACAGGGGAGGCAAGCTGGAACGCGCCAATTTGCGTGGCCCATGTGAGCCCGGGAGCTGCAGTGGCGTATTCGTTGAAGATCCAGAAGGTAGCGTCGTCAGCAGGGTCGATCGAGATGCCCGTGTAGTCACCCCAACGGAATTGTGTATACGGGGCTTCTCCCTCGCGAAGCGAACCAACCGGCAAGATGGTTGTCCCCACCGGATCGGTCTCGAGGCGACCCGTGTATCCAGCTCCGTAGTATTGGTTAGGTCCGCCGACGGCGAAACCAATCGCCATGTTCCCCGAGGCGTCGACAGAAATCGACGGCATCCAAGCATGAATCCCAGGGCCCGGGTCGACATTGCCGGACTGGAGCAAACTAGGAACTCCCACGCCTCCGAAATCATTTGAGGCAATCTCGTACCAACGCGCGACGTTTTCGCCGTCGCCGATTCCAGGGTCTCGAATTCCGTGCGATACCCAGATCGAACCGTCGCGATATACGCCGGTCATTATCCGTGAATCAATGGAATCGGCAGTGGAACTGCTACCGAGCTGGGGTACGTTGATGGGTGTTTGAAAGGACGGAACCGCAACCGTTGTGGTGCTTCTTGTCGGTGCCGTCAACACATTGGTCACCACGTGCACGGTCAGAGAACTTCCGGACCCGGTTGTTGATTCGACAAAGTACTGCCCGGGCGCATCATCTCCGTAGTGCTGCACGGGGAATACCGAGAATGCGTTGAACTTCTCGTCGTAAACAATGTTTGCCGGGCCCCCGCTTAGAAGCTCGGCTTTCGAGATCGCCGTGATTCCGGCGTAAACCCCTGAGCCGGAAGCGATGGGGAAATAGTTGGCCGAAATCCAGACGGCGTCACCATCGACCGACATCTTGGGGTAATCCGGGAAGTGAGCCCCGCTACCGATTGAGAAATCTGTGAAGTCGATCTTGTATTTGTGCCAGTCATCGCCATCGGTGGGCGTCGCATCGGTTGATACGGCCAGGAACACGTTGCTTTCGGTATTGCTCGCGATATCGATGGCTACAGCGAAGAACCGCTCGGAGTCTGTGTCGTAAACGACCCAAGGATCGAAGACCGCCTCGGTGGCGCCTACTTCAGCAAAGAATCCGCTTCCAAAAGAGAGATCCTGCACGAACAACTCTGCCCCGGTCAGCTTGTCGTAGATTCCGATCTGGGTGTTGACCAGTGCCACAATCTGCTCCGGTCCCGCGGCCATTGTCGGGTCGGGCGGAATAAAGCGGCTGTCGGTGGGGCCAGGGAAGTCGATCAGCAGCGGAATCGCCGAGTCAATCGTATCGAACGTCTCGGGACCAGGAATGGACAGTGACAATGCGAAACTGCTCACTTCGGTTGAGGGACGCAAGCCATCCACACTGAATTTGATCTCGCCGGAATACGGCAAAACAATCGAAGAGCGTAACTCAGCTTGTGACTCGGAGAGCGGTTCTTCCGTCTCGACTATTGCGCCCCCACGCTCGACGCCAACCAACCCAGGCGCAACGCCAGCACTTTCCGGCGAGGAAACATGCCCCAGTACACCCGCACTACTATCAATCGGTTGGGCACTTTGTTCGCTGCTAAATGGTTCCAGTCCGAAATGACCATCGACGACCAGGACGAGACTATATTGTGTGCCCGCATCGCCGCTGACACGAGCCGTGTAAGTTGCACCAAAAGGTGCCTGGAAGTTTGTAATGTGCGAGTCGACATTCGCCGCTCCCTCAACTCCGGTGGCCAGCAACGTGGTATCGCCCAGGAAAAGATCGAGTTGCAAATCGCCCGCGTTTTGGCCAGTGAGCGCGAGGCTAACACCCTGCCCTGCTAACAAGTCGAACGTGTAATAGTCGACGTCCGATTCATCGAACGGATCGATTTCTCCCAAAACGGCGCCTCGCCGAGCCACTGCATCCAAAGGAATGAAGCTGTCTTCAACACGTTGCTCTTCGACAAGAGCATCTTCTTCGCCAGGCTCGGCGAGACGTTCCGTATCCCAAGCGGCGTTGAGAACGGTGGTCAATTCATACAGGCCGACTCCGTCTCCTTTGCCAATCACCTCGATCGTATATTCGCCGGCTTCGGTTAAGCCGTAAGTTTGAATCAGTTCAGCAGCACCTTGGCCATGGCTGTCTACCGATGCCACGATTGCGGATGACGGATCGCGAAGCACGATCTCCACATCTGCGGGTGGCTCGGGTGCATCGGTCGTAGCTACGATCTGACCAAGTACCTCAAGCCTCAAAATCAAGCCGGTTAGTGACTCTTCGACTTCGACCACTCCGACTAGCGGAACTGTCATCACAAGGGTGTCATCGACCTGAACAATCGTGGCGGGAACAGCAGGATTATTGAAAACCTCGGCTCCGACGAGATCTAACGAATCGGTGATTAGACCTGGGATTTCAAAGTCGATCGCGGCTTCGGTTGCCTCGATAACCATTGATGAAACATCAAACTCGCCCGACGGGCTCAACGGAGTCGGAGAGGCAAAGACATCGGTCACAAAACCGCGAACTGCGGCGTTCGCGATGCCGATCACGCCTAAGTTTACGCTGGCAGCAAAATCAGCCGGCAGTCCGAATGGTTCGAACGGTCCAGGCTGCGAAACAAGATCGACAATGCTGCCGCCGCTGAAACCGACCGTTCCACCGACAAGATCGGCGCTGAGCAACCCATCTACGGTTACATCCAGGCTGCCGGGTGCCTGTTCGAATAGAGCTTGCCCACCAAAATCTCCTGAGACCGTGAACGAAGACAATGAAGAATCGATATCAAAAAAAGTGGTCCCCAAGTTACCGATATTGCCCACCGCTGCTGGTTCGACCAAAACAGTGATGGTTTGCCCGGGATCGACGTCGATGGTGAAGCTGTCAATATCGCCAGGGGAGTTGATCACGCCGGTAACAGGAGGATCATAAATCAGCGATCCTAGCGGTGGCTTCGCATCCAATGGTGTTGGAATCGGCTCGGTATCGACGTCGACCACAAAATTGACGAAGAAATTGCCGCCTGCATCTCCATTACCCGAGGGAACCGTGGAGAGGGCATCAGGTTCACCATCAAGGGCATTGCCGACCAGATCAGCTGCCGCGAATGGCCCCGATATCAAGGTGAACTCGTATTGGCCTTCAGGAAGAGCCGCAAAACCTAGCCTCAACACCGATGTGTTCGAGTCGTAGTCGAAGGTACTAATCGTAATTGGACCAAGCCCTTGTTGTGTTTCGACCAGCAACACATCCGAGACATCCAAAATCGACGCGTCAAGTTCCTCGTCAAAGTTCAGGGAGATCTCGGTCAACCCGGTACCAAAAACATCGCCTTCGAGGACGGAACTTGCCACCACGCGTGGGGCTGTCTCATCTACCTCAAAGCTGGCGAAGAATGGCACATTGGGCTGTTGCTGCAAGTCGTGAACCGCGCCTCCGGCGATCTCAACCGTGTAGATTCCTTCACCGACATCGGTTGATGGATCGAGCGTGAATGCAAGCCTATCGCCATCAACCACCTGAACGTCGACCGCGGCCAGGGGTAATCCTCCACCCGGGCGGGTCACCACAAGGTCGAACTCATCGACCGTTGTCAGATCAATAGCCTCAGACCAATCGACGGTAAAGATCGTTGGCACGCTGGACAAAGGTGTCGCGTCGGCCGGAATTGAATTGACAACAAACGGAAAAGCACTGCCGCCCGTGTTGCCACTGACCTCCAACAAATACTCACCACTTCCCGATTCGGAAACGACCCGTGCTCGGTAAAGGCCGGAATATTCGGGCGTGTGCGTCAGCGTCGCATTGCGTCCGTCAACATTGTCGAAAGCACTCGCGACCAGTGCGCCCGTGGGATCGTAGAGTTCGATGGCTGGATTCAAGTCGTTGGCCGCGGCATTGGGTCCTGTCTTCGGCGTCCCCGTAGTTAATGTGATCGGTTGACCATACTGTGTCTCGAAGCTGAAGAAGTCGTCGTCTGCACTCCGCAACAAACTGGTAGTCTCCAGAGTGACCGTCATCGTGTATGAGCCGGCCTCCGATGAGAATGAATCGGCCACGATGTAGTACTCGCCCTGGGTGGGGAATGCCGAGAAAACCAATAGCGAGTCGAGGGTTCCGCTGTCATCGTTTTCTGCGATTTGTATTCCGCTGCTATCGAACAATCGCAGGAGCGGATCGGCCAGAGTATTGCCATTGAGTGCCACGGCAAGTTCGTCCCCTGGCGAAGCGACGATTTTGAAGAAGTCCCAATCGACATCATTGCCACTAGCAATGGTGCCGGTTACTACAGCCTCATACGTATCGCCGCCAAGCGGAACAAAACTGCCCGTCAGGTCGTTGGCAAGCAGCAAATCGGCCGGTGAGCCACCGACAACCCCGTCGTCGTTTGGTTCCGTCTCTGTGGTGATGGGTGCCGGCCCAAACGCTGCGGCCCCCAGAACCGAGCCGGCCACATCAATGTTGTCCGGGCTGTCGAAGTCGTTGTTCGCCTCGGACTCAAACGCAACGTCGCGGGTAACGACCAGCGAGTACGATTCGTTCTCCGAGCTAGTGACTCGCGCAAAGTATGTGCCCGCAACGGGGGCGACAAAATCGATGATCATCTGCGAGGCATTCTCTTGCCCCGAGGTACCCGAAGAAACAAGATTGCCGAACGAATCGAGCAACTCGAGCTGCAGCCCCGTTTCAACGCTGGGGCCCGCGAGAACCAGTGCCGCTACATCATTCGTAGCCAAGGTAAAGCTGTAAATGTCCTGATCCGGCACGCCGAACAAGTAGTCGAGTGACAACGTGAGTTCACTGAGGCCCAAGTCGTTAACCTCGAACGAAGGCGAAACGGTGAAAGTGATCACTCCATCCGCGGCCAACAGGGCTAGGTCCGCCTGAGAAATCGTTACTTCTTCTGAAATCAGTTCCAGGTCGTCGTTTGCGCTGGTGAAGAAATCGCCTAGTAAAATCCCTTCTGCTTCGACCGTCACGAATTCTGAACTCAGCCCGAAATCGCCAATCGCTTCAAGCCGCAATGTGCCATCCACTAACGGGGCCTCAGCCCCCGAAAGTTCGAACGTGAGCACGTTGGGAGAAAAAACGTTTCCGCTCTCTGTCAGGCTCTGCGAGTATTTCCCATTGTCGATCTGGCCCAACACCGCAAGACGATCGCTGGCCAGGAGAAACGCTGTATCGTCCAGACCATCGGCAGCGATCAGACTGTCGTTGGTGCTTTCAAACGAAAGTTCCGCTTCAAGCTCTGCGTTGAGGCTCGCCGAGAATGAATAGCTGGTAGCAAGGTCGCTGCCAATCTCTACGGTGTAATCACCGTCCAGTGGGATGAGTAGATTCTGAAACCGAACGGGCGCGCCCGGGGCAGATGCTGTCGCAGTATCAACAACCCCTAGGCCGCTACGAATCTCAACGGAGAGTGTGGCTGAACTATCCTCGGGCACGACCTCTAACGAGATTTTCTGCCCAGCCAACAACTCCGTCGGGTATTCCAGCGCCGTTGTCGAAACAGCACTAGTGTCGTGGAACTCGAAAATCAGGCTACCCAACGGGTCGGCCCTTACCCAGTCGATCGGCGGAACCACCAGATCAAACTCAAGGACAAAATCGTTGTTGCTTTCCGCCAACCCGTTCAACGGGGTTCCAAAGGGATCCGTCAAACCGCCGGAAACGGCACGAAACTGGTAATGCTCAAACGGCATCGTTCCGACGGAGAATTCGACAAAATTACTGCCGATCATGTAGTCGGTTTCGAGCGTGAGCAGGATGATCTCGTCGTCCGCCGTATCGAAGACATTGTCTTGCCCGTCGCTGCGTAGAACCCAGTTAGCTGGATTGTTTGTTGTGGTGGGATCAAGCAGGTATGGAATATCGACCAGCAACTTAGTTGGCGCTTCCGTGATCGTGCCGCCATCTTCCGGCAGGCCCTCGATATCACCGATTAAAGGTGCCGGCGGCGCCCCGGTAAGTGCTTGATACGAATTCACGCGACCGGTACCCAACTTACCTTCGAAGCCGGGATTCAATGCATCGATATCGTCGGCTGTTCCGAGCAATTGCGAGACAACTTGCTCTCGTGTCCAGTCAGGGTGTTCTGACCAGATCAGCGCAGCCACGCCGGCTGCGTTGGGAGTGGCCATGCTGGTACCACTCTTCGAACCGTATCCATTGGAGAGCACCGTTGAGAGAATCGAAGAGCCGGGCGCCGAGATATCGGTGAGGGTTCCATAGTTGCTGAAACTGCTTCTCGTGTCGCTCGATGTCGTACTAACAACGTACAGCGACTGATCGTAGATCGAACGAGGAGAATTGTCCTGATTGCCATTTCCGGCGGAATTGAAGTGTAATGCGCCCTGATCGTAGATATAGTCAAGCCCTGCTTCGAAGGTCGGATCGCCAACGAAACCGTCGACGTTGTAACTGGTGCTGATGATTTGCGCACCGTTGTCGACCGCATACGCGTACGATGCGGCGATGACCGTGGACGTCCAAGCTCCCGAACCGTAGAAGCGAATCGGCATGATCGTCGCACCACCGGCGGTTCCAGCGATCCCGATAAGATTATTGGTATCACCAGCCGCGATACCCGAGACGTGGGTACCGTGATCGTCGCCACCGACAGGATTTGGATCGTTGTCGTTGCTACTGAAATCCCATCCATGAACGTCGTCGATGTATCCGTTTGCGTCGTCATCGATGCTGTTGCCAGGAATCTCGCCCGTGTTCGTCCAGATGTTGGCGGCTAGATCCTCGTGACCGAGGTCAACTCCATCGTCCGTTACCGCGACGATGACACTCGAATCGCCCAACGTGATGTCCCACGCCAGATCGTTTTGCATCAGGGGATGGTGATACTGTTGGGCATAGAGCGAATCGTTGGGCACCAAGTCACGCGGATCGCTCTCGTAGATGAAGTTCGGCGCTGCCCATACCACCAATGGGTTTGTCGAGGCCTCAGCCATTGCTTCCTTGACATCTGTTCCCTCGGGCAGGGTTAAACTGAACAGTGAAAGACCACCGCCCGCGGCAACAGGATTTGCAATGAGTGGCCTGGAGAGAAACGGGGAGTCTTCCCCGGTCTCGGTCAACCAATTGGGGCCATCTGAAAAGGCGGCAGTCAATGCCTGGTCGCCGTCTCCGGTCCGCATTGCAATGACAAGCTCGTTCTCGACATACGGACGAGCATCTGCCAGTTTGAGTAGGTTTTGAAGTTGTGTTGCCCCACCCGTGACCGAGAGCAGTTGCCTTGCCTCTAGTCCTTCAAGCTTCGGTGCAAAGCTTCGGTGACCCACTCGTTGGCGATTTCGCCCAGGTTTATGATCTCTTTTGCGGCCTTCGAACAAGCTGAAAGCTGCCCCCTTGTTTCGAAACATTGTCGACATCCTCACAGGTGCTAGTCAGAACTGTTTGTGTTGGTTGATTGTAGTGCGGCGCGTGCAACCCCAGCTAATGTTTGATGACACGTGCGTCGCAGAGACTCTGCTTTGAAACATGATCTCTCACTCGACGATTCATCGAGAAGCAGGTGCAACGAACTTCCAAGAGCGATTGAGTCGAAGCGACAAGACTGAACACATCGGTTTGCATGTTCGTTACCCCGCAGCGTTCTTAGAACGTGTGTTCGAATTCCATTCCGGCTTCGATCGCGATTGTCGCGGCCGCCTCATCGTTGGTCTGCATCGACGAATCTCCTGGATTCGCCTGCTTCGCCCTCCTTCTGGCGACGCACGAAATCACGATCTCGGGCCTGGAAGCGATTTTGAAAACACGTTCTCTGACAGCCTTCGCGATGGAATGCCTAAGCGTTGTCTGCATCGATTTACCCGAAGGGGACGATGGCCGCCTGCACATCGCGTTCGATGTTCTACATCTGCAATTGTCTGGCGGGTGAGATGAAGAACTCCCCTGCGAGACATTGCTGAATTCGATTCGAACAGCGCCAACGGTTCTCCGGCTCGCCGATTATTACCGTCTGGTAACACAAACGCAAATTTCGCAAAGAGATAAGCTCACAGGAAAGGACCCTCTCCAAAACTTCACGAGCCAGAGAGTAGCAATGAACCAAACCTCTCCGGAGGAGACACAATCCAAAACCGCGCTCGCGCGGGAGCGCGTACCGGAAGTGGTTGCAAGGGCTTGACTTACCAAGCCCGAGCCTCGTTCAGCGGCGCCGGCCGAGGCTTCTGGTCTAATGATGGACCCTAGTGCGTTGTCGGGTTTGGATTTTGGGGTAGAGGGACTTGAGTTTTCTTCTCGCGTCTTTGATCTGGAATTGCCAGTCGACGCCGCGCTGCTTCTTGTTGGAGTGCGAGGACCACGCTTTCGTTTCCTTAAGCAAGCTTGCGATCGTCGCGAATCGACGACCGTTGACGCACTGACGGGTCATAGAGCTGAGTTCGTTCTCTGCCGCGTTGAGCCAGCTTCCGTGCTTGGGCGTGTAGCGGAACTCAATGCGGCGAACCAGGGCTCGGGCTTTTTCGGGTGGAAAGGTCTCGTAGAAAGCGCCCTTGGTATGGGTGTTGAGGTTGTCGCACACCACGATGACCTTCTTCGCCTTCTTGTACCGTGTGTTCAACAGCTTCTCCATCTCAAGCGCCTAATCAACCTTGGTTCGCTTGGAAGGCACGCTTACTTCGCACCAGCCGGCAAGCGGTTCGGTGAACAGGAACACGCTGGCGGTTCCACAGCGTTCGTACTCGTAATCCACTCGCCGGGAATGATTGCGAGTCGCCGTGATCGGCGTTCGCGTCTCCTTGTGAAGTTGAACTGGCTGTTCGTCCATGCACACCACCGGAAACTCCGGATCATACGGTTCTTCATAGGTGTCCAGGACTTCTTCCATGCACGCTACGAACTCCGCGTCTGAGTCGGTCGGAATCACCCAATACTGGATTGTGCGATTGGTCATGTCGTTTTTTTGAGCGTCTGGCGAACGGTCTCGTGGCTGATCGAGTCCACGATTCCCAGTTCTACCACGTGCTCGGCCAGGAGGCGAAGCGACCAATTCGCGAACCCCGTGGGAGGCTTGCCCAACCGCAGGTCAATCACTTTGGCTTCTTGTTTGCCGTCGAGAACCTTCTGCCTTGGCGCCGTCGAGCAGGGTTTCCCATGAAACGCTATTTCGAACCCTTCCGTTACCAAGCGTTTACGGAGGTTTTCGATGGTCTGCACGCGACATGAGAACGCCTCGGCAATCCGAACGTCGGTCCAACCAGGACCATTCGCGTCGGCCTTGAGCAGAATCTGCGCACGCCGCACTTTTTGCGACGACCCCTTCAGTTTCTCG
The DNA here is from genome assembly GCA_965227275.1 of Pirellulales bacterium. Lineage (GTDB taxonomy): Bacteria > Planctomycetota > Planctomycetia > Pirellulales > JAEUIK01 > CAZNXE01. The sequence goes on from CBDDFU010000001.1 coordinate 6,508,556, forward strand.
ACGACCCCGCTAACCTCAACGCGTTCAGCATCCGACAGTCGTACGATATACTTCTTGTTCATCGAATCCTCCATGACTCGTGGCGCAATACACGCACACGATCTCACGGATTGCTCAAAGTCACGAAACCCCAATCCTCAAGCTGACAAAGCACTATCAGCAATTTTTCGCGATGTCGGCGTTGAATCTCTCTGTTAATTGCGAATACTGCACGCTGAGTCTTGTCGAAGTCCAACCGCGAGCGAGGGAAAAGTCTCGTTGCACAACGAAACAGGGATGGCCATCACCGACTTCTGTCGTCGTTTGGCTGCCACTCGCCGGAAAGAATGACCTTGGTTGCAGATCAGTGCGGATTCAGGGGAACCAGATCGATTCGTGGAGTGATGCGAGATGCTTGTTTCGTCATCACTTGCGTCCGAAACGCTTGGGCTAAGTGTCGCCCTTTCCACGCGGCTTGATCAGCGGGACCGTAGAGATGGCGCTGCAGATCGGTAATGGCACGTTGAAGCTCCGGATTGATTTGGAGGCTGTGGTTCTGTAAGTTTAGCCACCGCAACCAAGCCGCTTGCGCCGCTTTCGCCGTGTCGTGACGACAGGCGCTTAGCAGTGCCCGGGCCGCGATTTTCTCAGGCGGATTCATCCGCTGCCAAAGCGATTTCGAACGTGCATGAATCTGACGACGCTGCCAGAATACGACACATGAAAGAACCAGGATCCCCAATAGCCAGAAGCTCCATCGAACATCAGAATTCGAGGACGCTACCGCGGTTGGTGGTTGTGGCTGCGGGGTGACTTCAATCGTGACGGCGGGCAGAGTCTTCGTGCCGTACTCTTTGGATTTGGGATTCCACCATGTGTACTTGATTGCAGGGATGGTGAGTGTGCCCGGCGACTCAAAGAGATACGTTAGCGTATCGCTCCGTGTACCGCGGAAATCTCCTCGTTCTGTCTCGTCGCGAAGCTGAGGTTCGTCCGTGTAAATGCGAACTCCCCTCGGTGCGTCGGTCGGTGGCGGCGCTAGTGCCATGGCAGTCACCTGATCGGCTTGCTGCGTGATCGTTCGATGGAACACATCGCCCTGCTTGGCCTTCCCGGGCTGGGGGTCCCAAGTCTCTTCGATATCCATGTCATCTGTGGTAACCAGAAATCCCAAGTCCTCGCTATCGGGCGGTCGCTTCACGTCGAACGTGAGTGAGGGAACCTGTTCGACGTGGTCGACCTCCGGGCCAGTGAACCCGTCGTGGTCGGTGAAGCGAACTTCAAAACTCGGCACCTTAACGTTGCCGTCGGCTTGAGAGAACAAAGCGAATTCGTGGGTTTGAACAAACCAAGAGTCGTCTCCCACCTCCTCGGAAGAGACAACGGGGTTTCCAACTTTGACAATCACCGCCTGCGGGATGTGAGGAATCGAAAAACTCGTGGCTCCTTCGAAGGGACCTTTGCCTCTTACTTTGACATAGAACGGGGCCTTCTGACCGATCCACACTTCGTTCTGCGGCGCATCGCTGGTGACCAATTCCACTTCGGCTTTGACAACAGTAGCGAGGCACGAGTAAACCACCCATGTCAGCAGTGCACGTTGGACTAACCTCGGTCGCAACATCATTCCTCTCCCTCTTCTTCCTGAGCCTGCTGGTAAGCGAACTTGGCTTTCAAGAAGTCGGCCGGGTTGGTTTGCACATTGCGAAGCCAAATGGCTTGTACGGCCGCATCACTGGTGGCCTGAGCCGCATCGACTTCGGTCTCCTCTCCACCGGGTTGTTTCTTCTTGTCGAATACCACCTCGTCCGCACCTTCCTGTTGATCACCGAGATCGCCACCTTTTTGTTCCACCAACTTGGCTCGCGCCTCGGCCAGGTCGCGATTTTCTTTGGCCGCTTTCCAGTCGGGGCGCGAATCGAGGGCCTGCTCGTAACTGGCAATTGCTTTGTCGTATTTGCCGAGCATCACCCAGGCATTGCCGGCATTGAAGCGGGCCTCGGGCGTGGAAGCCCGGGAGAATGCTTGGGTGGCTTTTTCGAAGTCACCGGCACGATACCAGGCGACTCCTTCTCGTACGGGATCATCGAACGACTCGGCGGCTTTCTCGAATTCATCACGGTCCATGAAGTGCTGCCCTTGTTGGTCAGGCGTGAACCATAGCCCCATCCAAGTAATGGCCAGAAGCACGAGACGCTCTTTCATGGTTCGTCCTCTGTCGAGATGATTCTCTGGCGCCGAAACGAGAAGGCCACGATCAGAGCAATGGCAGGCGTAAGCCAATATCCGGCTTCCTGCCATCGACTGCTTTCTCCGGTCATGGCAGCCCCCGAGCTACGTTCGGCGTAGTCAATCAGCGCAGTCACATCCTGGTCGTCTACCGTCAAAGACTGGAGCGAGGCATCCAGCGTATTCGCTACCTCTTCCAGACTCTCGTACTGAGGGCTACCAGGAGCGGAAAGGGCCAGAATTTGGACGGGCAAGTACGAATCTGCCTTCATTTGAGCAACCGCCTCGGGATTAATCTCTGCTGAATCGGCGACAATCAGCAGCGAACCTCCCTGGCTTTCGCTGGTGAGCAAGTCGCTGGCCTGCTTGATCGCCAAATCGAGACGATCTCCTGGCTCCGGCATGATCTCAGGACTCACCTCGTCAGCCATTTTCGCCACAATTTCCGTATCGCGCGTTGGTGGGAGGACCAAATGCGATGAGCCGGCGTAGGCAATCAAACCTAGCGGCTGGCCTTTACGCGAATTGGCGAGATCGGTAATTTTCAGATGAGCCCGTTCCATGCGTGAAGGCGATGGATTCGATTGATTCATGCTCGAGTCCGCCTTCAGCAAGATCATCAACGGCTCTGCGTCATCGGCAAACGGATTCGGTTCCAGTCGCCATGTCGGGCCAGCGATCGCCAGCACGGCGAGCAGCCAGGTGGCAAGCAACAGAACTGAGGACAACGCCTGCTTGTTGTGTTTACCCACCACCAGAGCACGAAGGAACTCTGGCTCCATTTGCTGCCGCCAGCCTTTCAATGGATCGGCACGGCGTTGCCAAAGCCACCATAAAGCGATCACGAACGGCATCAGAACGAGCCACCACGGTCGAATGAAGTGCAGGTTGGCCAAGATTCCAATCATGCACCCAACTCCAGTTTCCCAGTCACTGGATCGACATGAACCATGCGCTCTCGCTCGGGCATCCATCCCTTCTCACGATGAGCGACCACAGCATAGGCATGCTGCAACATGGAGATGAGTAACGCGACGGCTAGTGGCCAGTAGTAGAGGTCTTTCCGCGGGCGATGACTTACGGTTTTCACCTCGCGGGTTTCGATCTTGTCGAGTTGATCGTAGATTCCTTGCAGGTTGTCGCGATCGGCGGCGAAGAAGTAGGAGCCGTCGGCCGCGGCGGCGACATCTCGCAGAACCTCCGCGTCCAGCTTGTCTTCGCCGGCCGTGGTCGGGTCGCCAATCGCCACGGTGTAAATGCGAATGTCCCGTTGGGCGGCTACTCGGGCCGCTTCGACCGGTGGTACGTGGCTTTTCGTATCATTTCCATCGGTTAGCGCAATGATGGTTTTTGCCGGGGCGTCGCTTTCATCGAACAGGCTCACTCCCAGACCAATGGCATCGCCAAACGCCGTGCGAGGTCCGGCCATCCCTACGGCACACTCGTCGAGTAGCTGTCGCGAAAGATCGAGATCCGTCGAAAAAGGAGCTTGCAGATAGGGAGCGTCGCCGAAGACGACCAACCCGACGCGGTCTCCCTGGCGATGTTCGAGAAAGTCGCCAAGCACTTCTTTAACGGCCGTTAAGCGGTCGACTTTCTTGCCGGTCTTGTTCGTAAAGTCCTCTTGCCCCATCGAACCGGAGAGATCGACCAACAACAGCAGGTCTCTTGTCGGGAACTCTTTGGTTACCGGCGGTTCGATCCGCTGTGGACGGGCAAGCGATGCAACCACCAGCAACCAGACCACACTGGGAACAATCAACCGGTGTGGCTTCTCGCGTGGAGACTTGTTAATTACGGTTTGCCCGAGTGCTTCGGCAAGCCGTTCCCCGAACGGCACGCGAACACCCAGTTGCTGCTTCTTGGCTGCCGGAAAGATGATTCTGAGCAACCACGGCAGTGGAAGCAGCAGAAAAATCCAGGGATAGTTAAATACGACCATGTCGATGCGACGTACAGTTTATGTGTCCGAAGTGGTTTCCACGCGATGGTGTCGAATCCATGCGGCGGCATACGCTCGCAGTTGTGAGACGTCGGACGAATTGCCTGGGTGTCGATAGACTGCATCAACAAGCTGAGTACAAACTTCGTGCGGCATTTCCTCCGGTGATGTTCTCGCCAGCCACTCGATCCACTGAGTGGCCGTCAGTGAGGCAATGGTTTCGCGGGACGTCATGCTCAACGCCGCGCGCTTTAATACCTCTGCAATGTCCGGTGCGGCGCGAGCATGATCCAGCTCGCGCAATGCTGCCCGGCGGTATGCGTTGGCCCGCCATTGCTTCCAAGATCGAAACGCAATCCAACCCAGTAGGCATACGATCAAGAGCATCACCACGTACCAGCCAGGTGCAAGGGGCCATAAGGGCACGGAAGGTGGTGTCACAATGTCGTGCAAATTATCGAGACTCGTTGGATCGTTCATGATGCCCCCGGGCGATTTCCCAGCAGCTTGCGAACCTGTTCCGGAATCGGTTTCGTCGTGGAGATGGGCAACACAGGCACCTTCAACGCTCGAAACACCGCACGCCAGTGGTCGAGCAGGCGTTGGAATGCGGCCTGAAAATTCTTGGTGAATGCCTTATTATCCGGCACTTCCCACACCTTTCCGCGGTCGCTGGCCAACATACCGGGAGCTCCGACGAGCGATGCTCCCAGGGGGTCGTACACGGCCACGACGAGCACATCGTTATGGGTTGCAAGACGCGTCGCAAGCCGTTCGGTTTCTTCGTTCGCGCCGTCCAGATCGCTGATGAGCACTATGAGATGATCGTGCTTGGCAACGTGCAACGCCCGCTGCAACGCATCGTTTAGCTTGACTGAACCTTGCGGTGGAGATGGAGAAGCCAGGATGTGGTTGAGTCGCTGCACTTCGTGCAGCAGTTGAAGTACTCGGGTTTGGCTACGATGCGGTCGAACTTCGACTATTTCCTGCTCGTTGAATACCAACCCGCCGACGCGGTCGTCTCCGTCCAGGGCTCGCCATGCACCGAGTGCGACCAGTTCCGCCGCGGCGACCGATTTCATGGCCCTTCGGCTGCCAAAGAACATGGGAGTTCGTTGGTCGACAACCAGCAGCACCGGGCGTTCGCGCTCTTCGGTATAGACACGCACGTGCGGCGAGCGAAGTCGGGCGGTGGCCTTCCAATCCATCATGCGGATGTCGTCACCCTGGCGATAGTGTCGTAGTTCCTCGAATGAAAGACCACGACCGCGAAGCCGCGACGCGTGCCGACCGGCCAGCAGCGAGCCGACAGGCTGACGCGGCAAGAGTGAGAAGCCACGCGCATCGGCCTTCAATCGCATCAGCTCTTCAAGCGTGACGGTTAGACGAGCGCTCATCGACATCTACACCAGAGGGTGACTATAACGGGACAACGTGTTTCAACAGTTCTTCGATGACTTGGGGACGCGTCACTCCCGCAGCTTCGGCTTCGTAAGTGAGATGCACCCGATGGGCAAGACAAGCCGGAGCGACGGCACGGATATTGTCCGGCGACACAAAATCCTGACCTGCCAACCAGGCGTGCGCACGCGAGGCGGCATCAAGTGCGATCGTTCCACGAGGGCTTGCTCCCAGTCGAATCCATTTAGGCAAAGTCCCCTCGAATTTCTCGGGGTTTCTCGTGGCAAGCACCAGGTCGACGATGTACTGCTCGGCAGCCTCCGCAACGTGCAAGGCATTGACTTGATGGCGGGCCTCGAAAATGACCTCTTGAGTAATGGATGGCGGTGGTTCTGTGGCTGCGCCTGTCTTTTCCCCTCGAACGAGTCGCAAGATTTCTGCCTCGTTATCTCCCGCCGGATAATCGACGCGCACATAGAGTTGAAAGCGGTCCATTTGGGCTTCCGGCAACGGATAGGTGCCCTCTTGCTCAATGGGGTTTTGCGTGCCCAAGACCAGAAACAACTCGGGAAGGGTATGCGTCTTCGAGCCGACGGTGACTTGCCGTTCCTCCATGGCTTCCAACAGCGCCGACTGTACTTTCGCCGGAGCACGGTTGATTTCGTCGGCCAACACCAAGTTGGCGAAGATCGGCCCGGGCTGAAATACAAAAGATCCGTTTTGCTCGTGATAAACCTCCGCACCGGTCACATCCGAAGGCAACAGATCGGGCGTGAACTGGATGCGGCCGAATTGGCTTTCGACCAGCTTCGAAAGTGTCTTTACACTGCGGGTTTTTGCCGTGCCGGGCAAACCTTCCATCAGAACGTGTCCATTGCCTAGCAACGCGATGATGATCCGTTGGACCACTTCCTGCTGTCCGATAACGGCTGCGTTCATCGCTGCCGCGATCTTTAGCACCGACTCACGCGGATCCATGAAGAACTCCGTTCACCCTTAACACAAATTCTCTGCTTCGCGGTACGATTTCGAAGCAAGGTGATGCAGAGTATATCACGTTCTCCTGCCAGTGGAGGGAGTCCGTCCGTGACTAGCTAGAAGCTCAAGCAGGAATCATCCCAGTGATGGTGGACTGTTTGACTTGGAAGTCACCCGATCGATGCCAAGAATTCAATGGCATCTAGAAATGAAAACACGGGGCGCCCAAAGATGGACACCCCGTGTTGATCGTCTCGAAGCAAATCGGTTGCGCTAGTTGGTTGCTTGCTGAAGCTTCTTCATTACGTCGTCAAGGTTGAAGCTTGCCGGTTCCTGGCTGGGTGGAAATTCCCTGAACGTCTCCAGGAAGTTTCCGGCATACTGCTGAGCTGGCACAAGCAAGAAGGCGTGGTCGAGCAGCCAATCGTAATAGGTATTCGACGTAACATCAGCCTGTTCGTAAGGATCGGCTCGCAGGTCATACATCTTGGGAAGCCGCAACGGTGTAAACGGCTCTGCCCAAATCCGGAGCGTTCCATTCACGCGCTGTTCGAGAAAAACCATCTTCCAGTTCTCGAACCGCATCCCGACAATTTGTCCATCGTCGTTGAAGTAGAAGAACGAGTTTCGGGGACTTTCCTTCGCTTTCCCGATGAGGTAGGGCAGGATGTTGTAGCCATCCAGATGCACTTTGAATTTCTTCCCTGCCGCGTCATACCCCTTGAGCAGCTTCTCTTTGATATCGTCTTCGCCAACGGCAGCCAGGAAAGTCGGCAGCCAGTCAAGCCCGCTCACGATCTCATTCGAGACGCTGCCAGCTTCGATCTTGCCGGGCCAGCGAATCATGCAGGGCACGCGGAAGGCACCTTCCCAGTTCGAGTTCTTCTCGTTGCGGAAAGGGCTGAGACCGGCGTCGGGCCAGGTGTTCTTGTGGGGACCATTGTCGGTGGTGTACAGCACGATGGTATTGTCGGCAATTCCCAGCTCCTCGATCTTGTCGAGAATCATGCCAACTTGCTTGTCGTGTTCGATCATCCCGTCCGCGTATTCGGTGCGGGACGTCAGACCAGGCTTGTCGCGGTGCTCTTCCTTGACATGCGTGCGGAAGTGCATCCGCGTTGAATTCCACCAGCAGAAGAACGGTTTCTTGGCCTTGGTCTGACGCTCGATAAAGTCAATCGCCGCGCCGGCGGTCTCTTCATCGACCGTCTCCATCCGCTTTCGCGTGAGTGGACCCGTGTCTTCAATCTTTCCGTCGGCACTCGACTTGATCACTCCTCGTGGACCAAACTTCTTTCTGAAATCGGGATCTTGGGGATAGTTGCGGTTTTCGGGTTCCTCTTCGGCATTGAGGTGATAGAGGTTGCCCAAGAATTCGTCGAAGCCGTGGTTGGTCGGCAGGAATTCGTCGCGATCGCCTAAGTGGTTCTTGCCAAATTGTCCCGTTGCATAGCCATGAGGCTTGAGCAGTTCGGCGATGGTCGCGTCGTCGGGCTGAAGACCGACATCGGCGCCAGGAAGGCCAACCTTCGAAAGACCAGTGCGGTAGGTGCACTGTCCGGTGAGAAACGTCGACCGCCCTGCCGTGCAACTTTGCTCGGCGTAATAATCGGTGAAGAGCATCCCCTCGGTGGAGATGCGATCGATGTTGGGCGTTTGATATCCGACCAGTCCTCTCGTGTAGGCAGACACGTTTGTCTGCCCGATATCATCGCCGAAGATGACAAGTATGTTTGGTTTGTCTTGGGCGTTGGCCGTGCTCAACCCAAGTACGGCAAACAGTGCCGCAAGTAGAACGCGTACGTGTGCCATTGTTAATTCTCCCATATGCCCTTCAGCAAGAACAAGAAAAGACGAGACCCCGGCCCCAGCGCAAGCATGGGCGAAAAGAAATTCCATACCGCAGCTGTACAAAGAGTATAGGCTCGCCAGAAGCGGTAGCAAGATTCTCTCTGTAATGTCCGCAGTGAGCGGTGGCCGGATGAACTTTTGCTCAAATCCTTGCTTGGGCAAGATGCCGGGTTGAGGGGAAGCAGTTGTTCCTCCCCTCCCTATGGCGGGTACAGGCAAATCGGAAGATTCGTTCCGTGACTTATGCGACGCGTCACGTCATCGCGTGCCGATTTTGCGGCTTGCATCGCAACCAAACGGAGGCGCCACCGTCGTCGAAACCGAGCCAGACGCATGGTCTAGGTTCCTGCCGTAGGACTTACCTATTCATTCGTTCGAGGATGCGCGTTCGGCATTCTCAGGTTGGCATGAATAGCTCGGGGGCAGGCTCCACGGGCTTATCTTCGGCATCGTTTGGTTGTGGCAACGGTACAACTTCTGCAGGGGCCGTGTTCGCGGGAAGCATTCTGACGGCAGCGTAACCACCGCCACCAAGGGCCTGATAGGCGTTGACGATGGCCCTAGTGCTCCGTCACATTTTGATATTCGGGTAGAGGGACTTGAGTGGCTGAACCAAGAAAGCTTTAACCACAGGGCAGCAGGACTCAGGACAATCAGCACGATCCTGGTTCCAAATCCAGAATCAATGGTTTTCCCCGAGCTGAAACCCGGTTTCACTGGAATTGGCAAACCATGTCAACCGTGTTTGGGAACGGCTTATTTGCCTCGGAATGATTCACGAGGTCAAATAGAAGTGTATCTAGCGGTGCAACCGCTGGCCTGGTCGATCACTGCGATCCGTCGGTCGCGCAACAATATCAGCCGAATCATCTTGCCACAAGCGCTGTGAGCGGGCTGCAAGACGAACTAGGCAACCACGAAACTCGAAAAAACCTGCATGGAAATGAACGTTCCCAATCTGAACCGCTCACGTCCCAATCGACGCTGGTTTGCCGCCGCGACGGTGCTCATCGCTACAACCTTCGCAATGCTTTTCGCTGAAGTCGCCCTGCGTGTTGTGGGCATCTCTCCACTAGAAAGTGAATACGAGCGATGCAAGGTCGTAGTGCTCGATGACGAACTCACCAGCGCAGCGGAATGGGAGAACCCGGATCTCAAGATTTTCCGGCCTGATGAAGAACTTGGGTACACACACCTCCCGGGGAGATTCAAAGTAACGTTACAAGATGGCTTTGAATTCACCATGCAGCACGGTGAGGATACACTGCGACTTTCCCGACCAGCAGGGACCGAGTTCGAAAATGACGATCTCCCCGAGGTGTGGGTCTTCGGTTGCTCGTTCACGCATGGCTGGTCGGTGAATGACGACGAGACTTTTCCGTGGCAACTTCAGGAGCTGATGCCTGGACATAAGGTCACCAACTACGGAGTAGGTGGATACGATCAAGTTCATGCGCTCATACAACTCAAACAAGCGCTTGCCTCGAAAAAGCCACCTAGCCTTGTCGTCGTGGCGTATGCCCACTTCCATGACGAACGGAACACGCTCGGCCACGCATATCGTAAGTACACCGTCGCAAACATATCTCCGTTCTTGCAAAAGTCTGGCTTCCCTTACGCGAGACTCGGCGAAGACTATTCGGTGGTCATTCATCGCAGGCGCGCAACATTTTGGGGCCTTCCACTTTTGTACGCATCTGCGGTGGCGAACTCCGCAGACCATTTATTGGAGTGTGTGGACGAGCACCTAACACGTCGACATGATGTCTCAAAAGCATTGATCCTTGAGTTTAATCGTGTCTGCCAGGAACACGGAGTGAACCTGGTTGTCGCCGGCATTACTCAAGAACCAGCCACGTGGGACATGATGGCCTTTTGTTTGAGGCAGGGAATCCATCAAGTAGACATTTCATTCGACTATGGTAATCCGATCTACATGAACGCACCCCACGACCCGGAGCATCCTTCACCTGCTGGCCATCGGGTGTTTGCCTTACGGCTAGCAGATTATCTGAGCGGTTCGCAGTTCACAGCCAAGTTGAACAAAGCGGAAAGTCGCCAGACAACCAGCACTTACAACTCCAGGAAAAAGGAATCTGGGCGGCGTGTTCGAAGTGCTTCTCAATTTGACATCTCGCAAAGAGGGACGGTACCCAACGTTGATGTCGCTTCCGTGTTGCATCGCTCGACGCATGGAGCAGATCTTTCTGAATGAGAAGCGCTCGGTCAAGAAAATCTACGAAGCAAAGTAGCTTCGAGCGGGACAAAGAACCCTTGAAGGCCGACGGAAAAAAGCGATCCTGGCATTGGATTGTGGCGTTCTCCGGAGTATTCGGCTTTCTTCTCTTGTGGCGATTCGGTTTTTTGCAGTCGCCTCCCTACTGGGATGCCGCGACGGGTCCATGGACGTATGCTGCCTATTTGGCGGATTCTGGGTTCGACTACGCAGGCTTGCGTCTGGCTCGAACCGAGGCAGAGTCTCCAGCACCAGACTCGACGATCGCGCCAACGTTTCTGGCAATCTTAATGTATGTCGCACCACGGCTGACCATTCCGGTTGCGCACCTGCTGACCTTTGCTGCCGCCGCGGTGGTCATCACCTTGATCATTGCTATTTTGCGAAGACGAACTGGGTGGGGCGCAGCGATTGTCTTGGCCTTGCTCGTACTGTTTACGCCACTGTTTAGCGCACAGGTTGAGCAACTCGATACCCAGCTACCTATGTGTGCGCTCGGGTTAGCCTCACTGTTCGTACTTAGTCGTGGACGATGGCTTGCATCAGCATTGCTGGCAGGATTGGCCGTCGTTGTCGATATCGCTGCTATCGGCCTGATTGTCGGGGCCACGCTCTTTTTGGCGTATCTGTGGTGGTCATCAAGAAAGATCTTGCTGCGTCCCCTGATCACTTATGTTGGTTTGCTGCTATTCGCATTCTGGATTGCCTGGGGATATTTCTCCGCTTCTCCACCCACGGGTCCGGGGCAATACAACGTCAGTATGGGATCGTGGCTCTATATCGCAAGATTCTGGTCTCCCGACGTTGCGCTATGGATCGCCATCTCGCTGAGCGCTGGCGGCTCGCTTTGGATGGCCGGTTTTCAGCCCAGTAGACCAACGGCAGAAAAATTTGACGCTGCGAAGCTCGCCTGGTGCGGGCTAGTCGCCAGTGTGATTTGGCACGGCTTTGGTGAAGTCATGCCGGCCGATTTGCCTTTACTCGTGGCTTTAGCAACGGTCGTGTTCGGCGCAGTGTTTCTATCACGAGGACGTCTTCGGGTGGTTGGCTGGTCTGTAGCCGTTGCCATGCTGGCTTTCAACATCATCAATCAGCACGGGAGATTCTATTCTTCGCCCTCAATTCTGCATGGACCAGAGTATGCCAGAACAGGCAGTGTGCTTTCGCGGAGCTTGGAATACCGCACTGATCACAAAGCAAATATCGATGCAGTGCAGGCGATCGTCGAGGATGCAAACGGTGAAGTAATCGTCGTCGCGGAGCCGTTGTCCAATTTTCTCGCCCTGCCGCGTTTGGGTTACGTTGAAGAATCTGTTCCAGGAATCAGCTTACGTCCCGTCGTACAGGCTGAGCCCAAAGTAATTAGTTTTCGATCTGTCATCACGGCGTGGCCTTCCAATGCTGTGTATGTCGTGGCTGCCAATCGCTACTATCATGATTCCCCTCCATTTGTCATTACTGCGCCCACTCAGGATGACGAAGTCTTATTCCGCAACGAAAGCCCCTCGCCATTAATCGTGTTTCGACAGAACAACGATCGTGGATCTGGAAGTGTGGCAGCCAATTGGGTATTCGAAAGATTCTTGATCTACACGACGGTCTATCAACGAGCGATGGCACAGGCTGTCATTCTGGAACATGGCGGCAATATCGATCGGGCAATCAAGTCTCTGGAGAAAGAGCTAAAATATTCTCCGCGCAACGCCGAAGTACGGGTTGCATTGGCCAAGCTGCTCATCAAGAAAGGCAGTACGGATCGAGCCAGAGAAGAACTGGCCCTCGTATTGCAAGAAGCCCCCGATCACGCTGATGCCAACCTACAAGTCGGCATTTTGTGTTTGCAACAGTCTCGCTTCGATGAAGCGGTGTCGGCACTGAAGAAGTCGCTGGAATCATCCCCAGAACAGGACGACGTCTTGTTTTACCTGGCTGCAGCCTATGCCCAACTCGGACAGCTAGAGGCATCGATCAATCATTTAGCGAAAGCAGCGCAGATCGCCCCTAACAATGCCAAATACCCATTCAACTTAGGGTTGCTCTACGTCCAGCAGGGGAATCGCGAAATGGCGTCTGAGCAATTCCGCAAAGCCCTGCGACTAAATCCCGACTTTTCCGAAGCACGACAACAATTACAGCAACTTGGATTCGATGAATGATTTTCGACTCCCGGCTGAGTTATCGCCGCAACATCTCCGGAGAGTGCCATCCTCCCGGCGATGCCCACAAGAAGGCCGATCAAAGGCCATCGACGATTGCGAAGAGACCTTAGCTCACGAAACGCGACAAGACAAGGCTTCACTCAATGTGAATCGCAAGCCACATCGGGGCCCCAACGCAGTTGGAATCCAAGCATCTGGTGTTTTGAAACCCTGTACAATAGACCCAGGTATACCAGGTATACCTGGTAGGTTTGAATCGACAACATTTTCTGAGTTAAGTACGTTTCTTCAAAATCGCTTCCAGGCCCGAGATCGTGATTTCGCGCTTCGCCTCAAGGAGGGCGAAGCAGACGAATCCAGGAGATGCGTCGATGCAGCCCAACGATGAGGTGGCCGCGACAATCGCGATCGAAACCGGAGAAGATTTTGAAGACACGTTCTTAGTCATCCCACTGCGACTCAAGACTCGTTACCGTCTCGTCTGACCTGGATCGTCGGAGCTTCGCATGCCTCTCAACGATGAGAGCAGCAAAGAAATTCACGATCAACCTCTGGCCCGTGGCAACAGCAGGCGCAAGGGGCGTACTGCATTGTCAAACGGATTGGGGATGATGCGGACAGGATGGTCGATCTTCGGGATCAGTCTGTTACTGCTCTTAGGTGTCGAATTGTTGGCCAGCCGGTTTGGTCATCGATTGATGGGGTACCACAATCATGAGGAAGCCGAAGAGTCTGACCAAGTCGTCGATAACAAAAATGAACCGTGGCCTGTGGGGCGGGTCACGCGGACACCCGATCGGAGACTACAATGGTCGCCTTACGTCTATTGGCGCTCTGGGCCCTACTCCAGTCAATACGTTAATGTCGATACAGATGGACTTCGCAAGACTGTGCATGTAGGGGCATTAGGTGGTTCCGGGACGCGCGAGGTAAATATCTTCGCGATGGGTGGATCGACCATGTACGGTTCGGAGGTGCGCGACGAATGGACTATTCCGTCGATTCTGGCTCGCTTGCTGGCTGAGGAAGGAATTCGTGCTCGGGTCACCAACTTCGGCCAAGAAGCCTATGTCTCGACACAAGAAGTCATCACCTTACTGCGAGAACTCCAGCAACGGAATATGCCTGATTTGGTGATATTCTACGATGGCGTGAACGATACAATTGCCACATTCCAAAACGCCAGAGCGGGTTGGACGCAAAATGAAATCGGACGCGAAGCAGAGTTTCGAGCTCTGAGCGACGGTTCACTGTTTACCTTTATGGGCCTCGCAGCGAAGCATTCGGCGATTTACAGGCTTTTCCGGTCAGATCCGATGGGCCTGGCGCAGCGCGAGCGACAGCCCGAGGCGTTGCGAGACTATAGTCTCGAGTTTATTCAGAAGGATGAGTTTCGGGCTGAATATGAGCGTCGCAAGAGAGAAATAGGAAAAGAACTATCGCCTGAGGAAGAGCAGAAGCTTATTGGGCAAATGGTATTGGATAGCCTTGCAATCCAATCTGTACGGCAGTACGACACCAATGTTGGGGCAGCGCGGGCATTGGCCCGAACATTCGATTTTGATGCGCTATTCTACTGGCAGCCGGTCGTCTTTGAGAAAGAGTCGCCTAGCGACTATGAATCTGAATCGCAACTAAAGCAAACGAACCAACAATTCTCTGACTTCTTCCGCTTCAACTACCTTTTGATTTCGAGAGCAATCAATGGTGATGCACCAGAAGCAGAAAAGTTTCCTTACGTGCGTCAAAACGTGCAGTACATGGGGCAGCTATTCAACGCCCCTGAGTGGGCAGAGCAAACCGCTTACCGTGACTTTTGCCACTTGGTGGATCGAGGGAACGAGGCCGTGGCAAAAGCAATGCTGCCTGACATCGTACGGAAGATTCGCCAGAGGCAAAGGTTCAACTCAGAAAACTAACGCGGTCTGCACCACCGCTCAAGACACCACGTCCAGTCGCGAGAAGTTGTTTTTTTGCAGGCACATGACGGTTAACGGTTAGCACGGGTTGCCGTACCGTCAGGCGACAGGCCAGCTACTGATTCATAAGACAGCTGTGGAGGGCAAACCAAGGCTGGCTTGATCACCAGAAAAGGTTCTTCCAAAGAAACTCAGTTGAACAGCCCCTGTCTTGCGGTATCGGAGATGGCCACAACTGCCGGATGCCGCAGGCGGCGCTCGACTGAGATGGCGTAGAAGCGTTCGCGAACTTCCTCCAGACATCCGATCGAAGCAACCCTGTACTGTTGTCGCACGATTCTCTCGATGGCCGTGGGGGCAGGAAACAGACCGAGCCCCGATTGGCCAAACACTTTAAGCAGCGCGCTGTCCTCGAATTCGGCAACGACCTTGGGGTGCACGCCATTGAGTTCAAACCACTGGTCGAGCGCGCGTCTTACGGACGTCCCCTCCGCGGGCAGTAGCATGGGGGCACCGTTCAACGACTGCGGGAACCCCTTGCGATATCGACTCGCCACATCGGGCTGGCCAAAAATGGTTACAGAACAATCGCCCAGCAGGTGATTGAAGGCCTTAACATTCACCGACGGACTGACGGGGGCATCGGCCAGAACGAGGTCGAGGCGGTGAACCGCCAGATCTGCCAGCAAATCGTCGAGTTTGCCCTCAGTACAAACCAGGTGCACGGCGTCTTCCATCTCGAGTGCCGGGCGGAGCAGCCGATACGTAATCAGCTTTGGGAGCACATCCGGAACTCCGACGACGAATTTCGAGGGACGCGACGGTAGATTGCCCCGCAGGGCCTCTTGAAGTTCGTTGCCGGCGGTGAACATCTCGTCAGCGTAACGGAAAACAATCTCGCCAAACTCCGTCAACACTAAGCGCTTCCCTGCCTGCTCGAACAGTTTGCCCCCAAGCGATTTCTCCAGTTGCTTGAGCTGAGCACTCACTGTTGGTCGTGCGAGATGCAATTGTTTCGCCGCCTGAGCGATGGATCCCTCGCGAGCAACCGTCCAGAAGTAGAGCAAGTGATGGTAGTTGAGCCATTGCATACATTTAGTATACGTAGTTTTTTTCTACGTATCACGACCAAATTATCTGCTTTTTCAACGACTCCAATTTGCCGTATAGATAACATAGCGACATAGAATACAGACGAAGGGTGGTATTTGAATGCGAATCTCGTTCACCTCAGAGATCGAAGATGAGGCCGTACAGAATGCTATCGAACGGAAGATTCGCTTAGCTCTTACACGGTATTCTCCGAGAGTTAGGCAACTTGTCGTCACGTTGGCGGACAACCCCACCCCCCCGAAAGGTGTGGAGATCCAGTGTTGTATTGCCGTGCATTTCAGGGACGGGAGCAGAGTAATGGCCACTGGAAAGGCGCATGAAGTGACGGAAGCCGGGGCAGAGGCGGCACACCGCGCGAGTCGGGTGATCCGGAGACGGTTAGATCACCCAACGAATGCCTACTAGCAGCGATGACGATTGCTCCGGCTCCACCTCGAAACAACTAATTGCCAAGCTATTTTCAGCCACCTGAAATTATGAGCGAATCAAGCCAAGTGAACGAGACGCTTACGCTGCTCGAAGCAGTGTGTCAAGCCTCGGGCATTCCCTTCGACCGACTTCTGGCCAAGCGGTCGCTGGCGGAAGCCGAGAGAACATGGCCCGGCAATGATCACAAGGTTCGACCGAAGCGGCTTCTCGAAGTGGGTGAATCTCTAGGGATTCGCTTCAAGGAGATTCGGTGCACGGTCCGAGAAGCACAAAAGATCCTGCGTCAGGGTGCGCCGATCATTGCCGACTCATGCGAGAATGAATCCTCATTCCGTTGGTACATCCTCACTGGTACCTCGGGCAATCGTGTCTTGCTGGAGGGCGTGAATGGAGAGCAGCAGCGCTGGATTGAAGTAAATGAGTTCGCGAAAATGATCGACGCGAAGTCGGCCGATGCTCCAACGCAGTGGCTCATAGCACAACCAACGCTGACATGCCAGGGCGTTGCTGACGATCAACATGATTCGACCACCCCATTTTCTCGGTTGCTGAAGCTGCTTCGCCCGGAACGTAGCGATGTGGCCATGATTTTTCTCTTTGCGTTGTTCGTGGGTGTGCTGGCCTTGGCAACCCCGATTGCCGTAGAGGCTCTTGTCAACACCGTTGCCTTCGGCCAGTTGCTGCAGCCAATTGTGGTATTGTCGATCCTGCTATTCATTTTTCTAGGTTTTGCCGCTGCGCTCATTGCGGTGCAAACCTACGTGGTGGAACTCATTCAGAGGCGCGTATTCGTCCGCGTCGTCGCCGATCTTGCTTTCCGATTGCCACGAGCACGTCGTGAATCTCTGGATCACGTGTACGGCCCTGAACTAGCGAACCGTTTTTTTGACATCGTCACCGTTCAGAAAACATCGGCTTCGCTGTTGCTGGATGGCGTGGCCATCGTGTTGCAGACCATCATCGGCATGGCGGTGCTGGCGTTCTATCACCCATTCTTGCTCGGATTTGACGTTTTCCTGCTCATTTTGCTCGGCATCGTGATCTTTGTTTTCGGTCGCAACGCGGTGCGAACCTCGATTGAGGAGTCGCACTCCAAATACGCGATCGGGGCTTGGTTAGAGGACTTGATTCGCCACCCCATCGCCTTCCGCACTTTGGGAGGTGGAGAACTCGCACTCGACAAAGCGGACGAACTGACGCACCATTACCTCATCCACCGGGAAGACCACTTCCGTATCCTACTGCGGCAGATCGTTTTGGCCTTAGCCCTGCAGGTGGTGGCCAGCACGGTATTGCTGGGATTGGGCGGATGGCTAGTCATTTCTGGACAGCTAACCCTCGGCCAACTGGTTGCTGCAGAACTCATCGTGACCGCAATCGTCGGTACTTTTGCCAAATTGGGTAAATCGCTGGAAAACTTTTACGACCTGCTGGCTTCGGTCGAAAAACTTGGAATGCTGTTCGACCTTCCCGTCGAATCGCACGACGAGTACCTGCATCCGAGAAACGATTCGCCTGCATCGCTCAGGCTGATGAATGTCTCTTACCACTATCCTGGTAGCGAGCGAGGTCTCGAGCACGTCGACATGCGTGTGGAATCTGGTGAGCGCGTAGCTCTGGTTGGTCCCTCGGGCAGCGGCAAGAGTACGATGATGGATCTCGTTTTCGATCTTCGCCAGCCATCCACGGGGCGAATCGAGTTTGATGGCGTCGATCTCAAAGAGCTCCGTTGCGATTCGGTTCGTGAACGGATGACTCTTGTGCGCGGCGTGGAAGTATTTCAAGGGACCATTGCAGAAAACATCCACTTACACCATCCCGATACAAGTATCGAGGATGTTAGAAAAGCGTTAGCGACGGTGGAACTGTTGGAAGAAGTCCTGGCGTTGCCAGAGGGTTTGGAACAGAGATTGAGCAGCGGAGCGTCACCCTTGACTCACTCACAAGCGGTTCGGCTAACGCTTGCCCGTGCTATTGCGGGGAATCCTCGCCTACTGCTCATCGATGGACTGCTCGATTCCCTATCTGACGAGGAGATAACTAAGGTGCTAGCCCAACTCGTCGATAAGGGAAATCCCTGGAGCCTTCTGATTGCTACCGGGCGAAACCAGATAGCCCTGCAGTGCGATCGCGCGGTACGACTCCCCGCACTAGAAGACCACCTTCAATCCAACTAGAGAATCGCGTTCTCGATGACCTTCTCCGTCTCAACGACGCGAGATCCGCAAGAATATTCACAACGCAATTCGAGTTTGAAAACTCATGGCAACGACCCTGAAGCAAACACAAGAATCCAGACCACCCGGCTCGGAAATGGAAGTGGAACAGCCGGAAGTGGTTCTGCCCGCGCTTCGTCTAGTGGACACCCCTGTTGGTGCACGCCGGTTGGGAAAGGCTTTGCTAGTACTTCTCGTGCTGTCGGTCTGCGCCATGATGTTCGCTCCATGGCAACAAACCGTATCCGGAACGGGTCGGGTTGTGGCGTACGCCCCGTTGCAGCGACAGCAAACGGTTGAAGCACCCATCACTGGAAGGATCGTGCGGTGGAATGAGAAGCTCTATGAGGGGGCTACTCTCGCCGAAGGGGAATTTATTGTCGAGATTCGAGACAACGACCCATCCCTTGTAAGTCGCTTGGAGGATCAATTGCAGGCATCGGAGCAAAAGGTGAGTGCGGCAGAACTTATGGCCGATGCCTACCGAGGAAAGGTTGCAGCATTTCAAGAAGCTCAAACGAGTGTGATCGAGTCTGTGAACAAGCAAGTCGAGATGGCCGAACAGAAAGTGAAGGCCGAAGAGCAAGGGTTGGCCGCTGCCAATGCAGCAGCACTACAGATCGAAGCAAACTGGAAACGACAGCAATTGCTCCATCAAGATGGCTTGGCCTCCGAGCTTGATTTTGAAGTGGCTGAACGATCGCTGAAGGAGGCCAGCTCGAAAGTCGAACAGGCAAAGGCGTACCTCAGCTCAGCCGAACGCGAACTCGAATCGAAGCGCGCCGACGCGAATCAAAAAGAACGCGAGGCGAAAGCGAAAATCGACACGGCGAAGGCCGAACTGCAGAAGTCTCTCAGTGAAGTCGCCTTGGCCAAAAAGGAACTTACCGACGCGGAAGTAAAGCTTTCGCGACAGCGAAGTCAGGTCGTGGTTGCTCCGCGCGATGGGACCGTGTTCCGTCTACTTGCGAACGTAGGTGGGGACATGGTGAAGATGGGCGAGCCGTTGCTGACCATTGTGCCCGAAACCGCACAGCGGGCCGTCGAGATATGGCTCTCCGGAAACGACGCCCCCCTGGTCACCGAGGGTCGCCATGTTCGACTGCAATTCGAGGGGTGGCCTGCAGTGCAGTTTGCTGGCTGGCCATCCGTTGCTGTCGGAACTTTTGGGGGAAAGGTCGCGACCGTAGACGCAACGGACAACGGCCTCGGAGAGTTTCGCATTCTCGTCTTGCCTGAGCGAGAAGGGGAATGGCCTTCAGATCGCTATTTGCGTCAGGGTGTTCGCGCCAATGGTTGGGTCTTACTCAGTCAGGTGAAGCTGGGGTACGAGGCTTGGCGACAATTGAACGGATTTCCTCCGGTCATCTCATCGTCAGAGCCGACAAAAGATACAAACGGTAAAGGTGCCCCAAAACGGAAATTCATCAATTAGCCCATGCGGTTCTTCGCCCTGCTATCACTGGCCAGCATCGCCACTGCGCGCATGCTGCTAGCAGATGAAACTGGTGCTGCGCGCCCAGAGACCGCTCGGCTCTGGCGATTGCCTCCCGCAGCGGAAATTCGAAATGGGGTCGTACCACCCGGCCAGCCAGGCCTTCTACCGCCAGAGGCAGGATCGTCGAATTACCTTCAACCCCTTGTCATCAAGGATCGGAGCGTCGAGCAGGCGTCGCTTCAAACTCCCGTGGTGGATGGTTACCTCGATATCGAAGAACTTCCTAGCCCTAACCAGAAAGCCGGCGCCCTACAGTTGGAAGATGTAATCGACTCGGTCTACGCCACCTTTCCTTTGCTTGAAGTCGCATTTCGGGAACGTGAGGTCGCGGCAGGACGGCAACTTGCGGCCTGGGGTGAGTTCGACACAAATCTAAATCTTGGCGCAATCGAGGAGCCCATGGGCTTCTATCAGAACTACCGCCAGGGAGTCGAAGCCAAGCAGAAAACTTGGGGCGGTGCCGAGGTCTTTGGTGGCTACCGAATCGGGCGAGGATTTTTCGAGCCCTGGTACGGGGAACGCGAGACCGACAAGTCGGGCGAATTCAAGCTCGGGATCACGGCTCCACTTCTAAGAGGACGTGCCATCGACAAACGGAGGGCCGAAGTGCTCAAGAGCCAGGTCGCCCGCCGCGCCGTCGAACCGATGATCCAATCACGACTCATTGAGTATGTTCGCGGCGGGTCACATGCATACTGGGAGTGGGTTGCGGCAGGTCAAAGTTATCAAGTCGCAAGGTCACTCCTCGAAATTGCGACCGACAGAGACGAAGGCATTCGAAAACGCGTTGAACGTGGCGATCTGGCTGAAATTGAAGTCGTCGACAACGAGCGACTCATTGTCTCGCGCCGCGCGAAACTGATCCAGGCAGATCGGAAGCTACAGCAGGCTGCAATCAAGCTCTCGCTCTGGCTGCGATCTGCCGATGGAGTTCCCCGAGTCCCGGTTGCCGAATTGTTACCGGGAGCATTTCAGCCTCCTCAACTTCCCACCATCGATGTCCTGGACAATTCAATCGGTCTCGCGTTGGCAACGCGTCCGGAATTGGTCGAAATCTCGCTTGCCGCACAAGAGGTTGAAATCGAGCTAGTGAATTCTCGGAATCAAATGCTACCCGGGCTCTCAGTAGGCCTGATCGCTTCGAAGGACGTTGGACCTCGAGCCAGTCCATTAGGGGACAAACGCCCCTTCGAACTGGAAGCGGCAGTTTTAGCTGACGTCCCACTTCAGCGTCGAACCGCCAGTGGGCGCATTGAAATTGCCCAAGGAAAACTGGCTCAATTGAATGCCAAGCGACGTTTTACAAGCGACAAGATTGCGGTTGATGTCCAAAACGCAATCGCAGCACTCACCACAGCCATGGACCAGGTGGCTCAAGCAAGGGAATCCGTTGAATTGAATCTCCGCATGGAACAGGCCGAGCAGCGCAAGTTTGATCTCGGAACAAGTGACCTTCTAGTCGTGAACCTGCGAGAACAAGCCACTGCCGATGCCGCCCAGACGGAGGTTGATGCATTGCTCGAATTCTATAAGGCAGAAGTAAATTTCAACGCCGCGATTGGCTCGCAACTTCTTCCGAATTCGGAATCGGTCGACTGATCGTACGTAAACATTCCGCTCACTCACAACTCGCATCTCACTCGGGGTAAAACGGCTTCCTGGTAGAGAATTCCTATTCGCGATGAGGCCGCGTATCGGTTAGGGGGCCCCGATGAACACGAAGCTGCTCCAGAAGAACGGATGAGCTGCGCCTTCGGATTCGCGACGCTCACGCATGTAGGAAAGCGAAGCCTGGCGTAGGGCCTCGATAGGAGGTTGCTCCTTCAGATTCGTATAGAACCCCACCATCAACTCTTGGGTCGCAGAATCGGGGACCTTGTAAAGGCTTGTTACGAGGTTCTGCGCGCCTGCATGGATAAAGGCCCGTCGAAGTCCCGAGACGTTCTCGCCGTTACGCACATCGGCCAGTCCGGTCTCACAAGCGCTGAGCACCACGAGTTCCGTCCCGCGCAGATCGAGCATGGCGACTTCTTCGGCGGTCACCCAACCGTCATCCGGATCTGCACTGCTCCAGCCGTCGTCTGTTTCATTGAGCTTCACCACATTGGCTCCCGCTAACACAATGCCTGAATTCAGCAGCGGATTGCCCTCGTTTTTCAGACGCCCCTTGATCTGCGAGGCCCTAAGTGGACCATCGGGAGTTATCAGGTCAACTTCTCCGCCCCGGTCCGAATTCGGTTCGGGAAGGTAGTAGCCATGCGTCGCGAGATGCAATAGCCGTGGTCTGGTTACGCGTTTCAAGTAGTCTTCCAAAGCTTGGGCTCGCGTGAAGGCGACCGGTTTGTCGATCTCAGAATCGGACAACACGTCGATCAGCAGCTCTACTTCTTTGGCGGTCCCCGGCAACGGGTCCCAACTCAGGCCGCGTGTGCCATCGTCGGGTAGCGATCGAGAGGCAAGTTCCGTGGTCGCTTCGCGTTTGTTGAGTTCAACCTTTTGCGCCTCTCTCGTAGCGAGGTCAAGGTTGTAATCGGGATCGGCAAATATTACGACTCCCGTACCAGGTTCGGATTTCGTGCGCAGTAAATCACTAGCCGACGAGAGATATGCGAACCGGTGGTTTTCGATAAGATATTGCCCCTGTTCGTCCACCAGGGCCTCGAAGGCGATTCGATTCAACTCGCCATCGAGCGCCAAGAAGACTGTCTTAGCTCCAGCAATGACATCCTTTAACGGGGCGAGCACCTGCCGATAAAGTGCAACGGCGCTCTCGCGATACCCTTCCTCGACAGCCTCTTCCGAGGAAAAATTGAGAAAATCAGGAACATCGATGATTTGCTGGCGAAGGTCAGCTACCAACTGATCGATTTCGTCGGCCGAACCCAAGTCGACAAGCTTTAGCTTCGCTTGATTTTTGGGTAGTACAATGAAGGCCATGTAGCGTGCGGGGATGCGACGGATCTTTCCCACTTCCGACGCCTGCAAATCGTGCGGGCTCATCCGCACGACGTCGATCAGCACATCTCCACCATGCTGGGCAAGCTGGTTGCGAATGCGGTCGAGTGGAATCGGACCTGCCGCGACGATCTTGCTTCGCTCGGAAAGGGCGAGCATCAAAGTGTTCTCGCCCATCCTGATCTTAAATTCACGCTCCATCCTCGAAGCTTCGACCTCTTCAGGTGTCTCGTCGCGGGGAGGGTTGAATATGAGCTCACGAAGCCGATCGCGATCGTACGCGATACTTTCGACGAGCTCAGCCAACTCTTCGTCGGTGGTCAGTTCTCGTTGGTACTGCCTTGACCGCACCAGCGCGTCGAGCACCATCGACTTCTGGGGCGCAAACCACCGGTATGCCAACTCGACAAAACGCGGCTCCCGCTCCCGCAGCACAAAGGCGTAGGTGGTCAACCAATCAATCTCCACTTCCAATAACTCCAGCTCAACGCGGAGCGCCTCGACATCGGATCGAATCAATTCTTTGGCGACTACGGTAAAGTGCATGTCAAGCAACTCCACCAAGAGATCAATTACTTCAGGGTGCTCGCCAGTGAGTGTCTTTCCTAGAGCCAGGCTCCGAATTGCCTCAATCAGTACCGGGTGACCATCGGGAAAAGCCTCTTTCGTAAACACTTGGCGTGCGATATCGGTCGCCCGCTGAAGATGGGGCAACCATTCTTCGTGAGACGCACCCGACTTCTGCAGTGCGGATGCAAGCTTTAAGGAAGGCCCGACGAAAGCTTCTTGTTCGTATTGCAGTCGAGTGTCTGCTCGGTTGCTTTCATAGATTTCCAAGGCTTCTTGAAAATAGGGAATTGACTTCTGGTAGCGTTCGTCTCGGTAATAGCAAAGTCCCAAACGCCCCAATATGCTCGCCAGAAAGACTTCTTGCCGAAGACTGGGAGTGCCCTTCAACAGCGTGCGGTACATCTCGATCGATTGAACGAAAAGTGATTCCGCCTCACCAAACTTTTTCAACCGGCTTTTTGTCGATGCCAACTTCGACAAGCCTTTGGCCAATTCGAAGTGTCCATGCGGGAATTCCGTTTTCGGATACGCCTCTTCAAGCATGTTCACCATTAACTGAGCGAAGACTTCCGCATTGGTGTAGTTGCCTTGTCGCGATTCAACCGCCACCAACAAATCCAGGCAAATGCACTGAGTGAGTAGTTCCTTTGAAGAGGGCTCGCCTTCCACCAGGTCCTGAAACTGACCCAGCGCCATGATGATGGCTTGATGTGCTTCGCTGACCTTGTTCAGCGCCAAGGCAATCTTTGCCTGGAATAGAAGTGTTGTGGCCACTCGTTCGCTTTCCCTGGGATTCG
This sequence comes from Pirellulales bacterium, assembly GCA_965227275.1. Taxonomy (GTDB): domain Bacteria; phylum Planctomycetota; class Planctomycetia; order Pirellulales; family JAEUIK01; genus CAZNXE01. Next base: position 6,532,828 of record CBDDFU010000001.1, read on the forward strand.
GATCGACCTTCTTGACCATCTCCAGGGCTTGCTTCACGAGCGGCTCCGCCTCATTGAAGGCATGAACGACAACCAGAGCTCGCAAGAGGCCCAGCATGGCATCAACGATTTCCAAGTGCCCGTCTGGAAACTCGGCAACTGGAAATAATTTCCGCTTTTGCGACAGCAGGCATTCAAACGCCGCGCGGGCCAACTGGTAATTACCACCGTTGTATGACAACGTACCGCACTGGGCGGCCACGTCGGCGATCAGCGGGTGACCACCGGGACATGAATCATCAGGAATTACTTCTGTCACGGCAGTGAAAGACCGTCGGGAATACTCGATCGCTATCGCGGGGTCGACCTTTGCCACTGCGCGCTCGGCTAGACTCGCTGCGATCGCCAGCTTCATCAAGTCGACTACGTAGACAGGATTCGAAGTACCCAACAACTGCTCGCGGACCTGCTGCGCGCTCGTCAACGCGGCGATTCCCTGTTGAAATGCATTCTGTTTGACAAGTTGCTCACCCCGACGCGAGTCTCGCTCGGCATCAGCCAGTTGGGCAATCTCCCCTTCGTTCAACTGCAAGATCGAATTCAGAAGCTCACGTAGCATTCGAGCATCGTGAGCGTAGCGGTGATCGGTGCCCCACCGCTTCTGCGAGAGCGTGATGAATCTGTCGGCCAGTGCAATGGCTTCTTCGCGGCGACCGCCGTAAGCCATGATAGGTACGTTTCTGGTGGTCCACCCCTTCATGCGGCCATCGTCTTCAGGCACGATCTTACGAAACATCTCGATGAGTTCAACGCACGTGTCGGCCGCCGCCTTATCGTCGCCCCTCATGAACTCTTCATTCATGCGACGGTCGAGCTGCTTGAAATCCTTGGCCGTAACCGAGTCTTCTTGCCCCAGGATGGACAAAGGCCGCGTCAACAACACAGCTGCAAAAGTGACTAGCAACAACTGGTGATGCTTCACACGACAGGCCACACGAGGAGAAAACGAATACATGAATGGCCTCCCATCTATCGATACCGCAATCTGACTAGATACCCGTGTGAAGATTGTGACCGAAATATTGCACGCTGGCTTCGAACCGCGCTTATTGTAAGCCGTCTATGGAAGCGGATGTTGAGTATTCCTTGCAACTCGGAGGTCTCTATAGAGCCTTTTTCCGTCGTGGAGGGAGCCTTGAAAAGCTGATCTCAGGTCAAGGATCGCTCCAAGAGCGCACTTCAAAACCGATTTCGTGGCCGAGGTTGTCGTGAGTAGCTCTGTAGCGCGGAAGGGGAAGCAGGCGAATCCGCGAGATTCGTCGATGCAGGCCGACAACGCATTCGAGGCTGATCCTGGCAAGCAAAGCCGAAACAAGGTATTGAAATACGCTCTAGGCGGGGAGATTACAAATGTGTCCCCGCAGGCATGGCATGGCAGTTACGTTCTTGATTTCGGCCGTTTTATGAGCTGTATGGGACCTTGCTGAACAACTCTCGCATATCCGGCTTAAGGATTGCTTGGATGGAGTATCTCTGACGTTGGAACGAGCCTTGGGATGGCCGATGGTACCAAGCGGACATACAAGGTTACGAATTGGGCGAAGCATAACGCGTCGCGGTGATATCACACTGTGATTCGACGAGGCGGTCATCGACGGGGGGAAACACACAAACGCGGCGAAGTAAATTGGCCGGCCGTTCGTGGACAGCGACCTAGCGATCGAAAGCTTGCTGCCGCTGCGAGAATTGTTTCGCTTGCATTACCGGCTAACCGAAGGCTTTGGCCGGGCGCTGATGATGTAGATGGGTGTCGAGGTCGCCGTTCCGCACCACACGAGTTTGCAGGTGCGGTCGGCGAAGCTGAAGTTCGCAATCGATGTCGCGAAAGAACGCGAAGATCAAGCAGCACGGCAATCAGTCGGTCGCCCTGTTGGACCGCGACGAATGCGTGCGGCAGATTCGCCGAGACGGTCGTAAAGCGTGGAAGGAGTCGATCGCTTACCATCGTGGCAGCCTCGCCGAGACGGCGATGGGCCGCATGAAAACTTGTATTGGTGACAAACTCAAGTACAAAACGTTGATCGACCAGATAACGGAATCCACCTCACGCTGCAAAATGGTCAACCTTTTTGACACCCTCGGCATGCCCGCCTTTACATGGAGTAAGTCGGCAAGGCCGCTTCAAATAGGAAGGGCCAGAGACCCTCGTTTGGTCGTTGCATGGCAGCTTGACTACGCTTCGATAGGACGCGAATCTGTCACTTATGTTCTACGAAGGCAAACTGTTGAAGCGGAGACTGGCGAGAGCAGGCCGACAACTATCCATGTACTACTTCAGGTCGACTGAGTCTGTTCTAGCTCTTTTGAGGCGAACAGTCGACTGTCCGTCACCCAATCTTCGCGAGTGTAGAGCACTACCGATGAGTCGGTCTCGTGTATCTCCAGCCGATTGAGCAGGAAGCCCATGTCTGTAATCTCGCCGAATAGCTGGTGTGCAAGATTCTCAACGGATGTTGGCCGGTGAAACATCTTGATTTTGAGAGATTCTCCAGTCCGCGCACAATGATCGCAGAGAGTCTCGTATAGAGGATCATGCACGTTGATGAGCATGCCATGATCATACTCGGACTCGAGAAACGGTTCGATCTTTCCGTCGAAATCGCTGAACAGGGTCGTATAGGAACCCGTTCGCTCCACTTCGAAAAAGCAGTGCAGGCCATACCGGTGCCCGTGCAGATTGCGGCACTTCCCTGGAATCTCTTCATTACGGTGCGCTGCATAGAACTTATATTTTTTCTCAATGATCATGATGGACCTATTGGGGTTGATTGATCAATGCCAGCACCTCGGCTCGACTCGATGGATTGGACTTAAATACGCCTCGCAAAGCGCTCGTGATGGTCGAGCTGCCCTGTTTTCGGATACCTCGTATCGCCATGCAAGAGTGTTCGGCTTGTACGACCACGGCGCATCCAGATGTAGCTAACTCGCTCTCAATCATATCAGCGATAGTTTGAGTCATCCGTTCTTGAACTTGCGGTCGGCGAGCCACTTCTTCGACAACACGAGCAAGCTTGCTGAGTCCGGTAACACGGCCGTTAGGAATGTATCCAATGTGAGCTACACCGCTAAACGGAAGCAGATGGTGTTCGCACATGCTGGTAAATTGGATGTCGCGCACTAGGACGAGCTCATCGTATTGTTCCGGAAATGTCACGCGAAGATGGCGTGCCGGATCGGAGCGAAGCCCGGAAAACATCTCAGCATACATGCGGGCCACACGTCGCGGCGTTTCCACCAATCCAGCGCGTCGCGGGTCTTCCCCCACGGCAGTAAGTATGGTGCGGACCGCATCCTCGATGGCCCCTAAGTCGGGCGATTCCTTGTCGGAATCGGTCGAGTCATCAAGTAGATGTTCCTGGTCTGAAAGGCGGCTGCCGGCTTCAGCGCATGATCGTCCATTGCGGTGAAAGCCACTCTTGGTTGAAGGTGTGTCGAAAGCCGTGGACATGGAAGAACTCCGGGTTTAATTCAGCATTCGGAAAGACTCTATCCACGGCCACCGAAATGCCAAGCCCACCAGCGGCAAAAGAAAACCCTCGCTACTCGGTGGACGTATCTTCGACGATCCACGGCCACCATTTTTCGGGACGGACGCTTGTCCTAGAATGCAGTGATTCAAGGTGCCAACGGACAAGGTACAGGTGATTTGAGCGAGCCGGGTTGATCACTCCCCGCACCAGCGTGCCTCCGGGGATACGAAAATTGACGACGCCCAAGTTCTCAGCCACTGCAGCGTACCCACTCAGCCCTGGCACCCAGAGCTTCTCGACAAGCATCGCCGCATAAGTCGCATCGAGTTGCTCAAAAATCAGTTTGTGCTGTGATTCGAGTGGATCGAGCAGCGTGAGTTTTGCGACCGCTTGGCCCGTCGAGCATCACAGAGACTGCGCCGCCGACGCCATTGCCACACAGCCGATGCTGGGCCCAATTTACTACGTGCGCTCAGGTCGCACGCCGCTGGCAAGCAACGTCACCGTAAGACGGTGGCCCTGATCCACGGCATTTGCTTCGTTCACGCCAGGCCGCAGGCTCACGAAGGTGGCAGCATTCCACTCCCATGACAGTACATTCACCGTCGATCCCCGGCGATGGTGAATCGGATGAGCTTAGGTTTGAGGAAACGAAAAGCGAAACAGTCGCGGACAAGAATTTAAGCCATGAGTGGTGACGATGGTCGGCTTGTTGCTATCAAGAGGAGCGTCTGCCGATAAGTTGATCACTCGGCCTTGATCGTCGCTGCCACCACATGCTTTCAACTCGGAATCGGCGGTGCCCCCCTACACCAGAAGAACAATGGTTGGCAGCGCCATCAAACTGAGCATTCGAAATCGGCCTTCCAACTCGAATATCTGCTGTTGAGCACCACCAACTCAATTATCTTCAGCAGACAAATCACTATTTGAGATTAGCAACGGCTCGCCACATCACTCCTAGCTTTCAATCGCTGTGATCGTATTCATCGTGGCGGTCTATTTGTCCCTCGGCTCAACCGACAGGAGTCAGACTTATGTGTGTGCCGCCGGACATGCAGCAGAACCTGCAGCTTCTATCAGTTCGTCGGCCTGGGTCCTGATCCACGAATCTGCTCGACTATTTGCTTGATCAGGCTCACGAACAACTGTTTGTTGTCTGGAACGAGATTGACCATGTCATCTACTTGTTCCCTCAGCTCGACAACGGAGTTCAGATTGACGTAGTACTGCGAATCCAAGTCGATGGCGTTCATGGACCATTGCGCAAACACTCTCTTGTTGTCAGCATGTTGCGTAATGACCGTCAAGTCGCTGTGCCGTGGATCGCGTTTGATTTTCCCCAGCAGCTCTAAAATCTGCTCTCGGGGACCTTCAATGATTTGGACGAAGTAATTTCCGATTCTGATCAGTACGCCGGTCACTCCGACCTTGGAGTTCTTCGCGGCGAATTCTGAACACATATCAAGCAACTCTTGCTGACTAATTGAACGACGCCCTTTGCTCAGGTACATGACGCGTTCAATTCGATTCAGCATGCGACCCACTTTCAGGAGCCTATACGGTGAGGTATCTGACTACGATGCGGCTGTCGCACTACACTTTGCACGTTGAACCTTGAGCGACAAGTGGATGGAACGAGTTGTCTTTGCTGCTGTATGCCAGGAACACTCCACTATCAGCTCTGTAGTGCAAGCAGTGGATGGCGAGTTCGCCATTCGACCAGCGATCGTTCACGGAGTCGATTTTTAACATATGTTGTACATGCTGAGCAAATCGATCCTGGGCGTCGCAATGCCGGGCTGCCCTGCTTTTGACGCCGGCTAGTAATTTCGCGTAACTGTCTTTACCCGGACTGTCTGCTCCAGAAGCAAGCATTGTCACGCGACTCCGCGGGCCTCCTGCCGTAGAGCTACCAGCAAGCACAAGGTGTTTAAGATTCCCCTGCTGCAGCGCCCACTCGATTGCCTGAGGAAGGTCTGCGCCTTCAAAGTCCCAGGTATCCTGCGAAACTTCGAGGAATAATGCAGACTGCCCGGCCAAGGCTGATGAGAGTGAGCGAAGACTTCTGAGGTCATTGTGCGCTATAACTAGCCATTCCGGTGGTTCGGGTGCACTGTCATACGCGACTTCAAGTGCTGCAATGTGAGGGTTCGCCGTGGTCGTTGAGCATGCAGAGTTCATCGTATGTCTCCTTTTTTCTAAAAGGGTTTGAACACTATCTTCGGGCAAGTTTGTCAGCACCGTGCGAGTTCGTCGGAACTCGAAGACATGGCTTCCCATTCGTGCCGCTGAGTGAAGCGGTAGTAGCTGTCCCCTTCGATCGCGATGAGCTTCATCCAGCCGTTGCAGACGAGTGAGGCGACATCCTCATGCTTGGCGAAAACGGCTTCGATCGCGTTCCGCGGGGCGGCAATCACCGCCAAGAGCCGAAGCGGATGATGCTGATAACGCCGGCCGTCGTGAATCGACTGCCAGGGAAGTCCCGTTGTCAAGTCGCCGCCGTTACCGGAGAAGATACCGAACCGGCCAACCACGTTGTGGACGGTCTTGTTGCCACTACCAAGGTGAACTGGATCGACCGTCGATGCGTAATACTGCATGTTGATCCAGTTGGCTACCACCATCGGTGCGGTCATAATCTGTTCCAAAACCGCGAAGTTTCCGTCCGCGCGATGATCATAGCTGTGAAGAAAAGCTCGACCGTGAAGCGAGATTCGTTGAGTCAACTCTCGTGGAGCAGCAATGAAAGCTGCGTTTCCGGCCAGTCCCCATTCAGGCCGCACTTCGGACCAATCGCGACTGCGGTGAAATAAATCCTCGACGCTTTGAGCAGAAAGCGCAGGCATCCTCTCACTTCTGGTTTCTCGCGAGGCAATTCCTGCAAGTGCGTTGAGTTCTTTCAAATCATCCCGGTGAGAAAGTGGAACTTCGTGGGTGTCGAAGAACTGAAGGTTATCCGTCGTGGTGTTATGCAGCGCTGCTATGAACTGCGTGTCATTTGGTATCTCGATTCCGCGTTCCGCAAGTGCTTGTCGAACGTAGCTCTGATTAAGCAACTTTGCAGCAAGTCGAGCGTTGGCTTCGCCGGAGTGACCGCCACACGCTCCACAGTCGAGGCCCGACTTCAACGGATTATTCTCAGTCTGGCTCCCGTGTCCGCAGAATACGACCAACCGGGCAAACTCGTCGACGATTCCGATGCCGCGCAACATCGATTCTGCCAGATCAATCTGACTGGATGTGCATCCGTCGTGATGAAGGAGACCCTTCAGTGACGGACTGAGGTGTCCTCGATCCGCGTTTCGCACGCCATCGAATCGGCTCGGCCAACTTAGATCGAAGCCCAGGGTCCGGGCGATCAGATTCAATCCGTAGAAGAGTCCCGCTGTTTCAACGAAAGCAAACATGCTGACCGATGAGGCTTGAAAGCCCTTCCACGCATTCCTTACAAAACGCAACGTCGAACGCCGCGTTTGCGTAGCAACTTGAGTTGCTTCGTCCGCCCCATCAAGTTCTTCATGGACTTTGAACTGCGGTGAAATCAACGCGGGTACCTGGGACGCACCTTCGACTTCATCCAGCCCTACGAACTCGATTGGAAGACCGAAGAATCCGGCGAAGCCAAAGGTCTCGATTTCGTCCGAAGTCGCTTCGAGGAACCGACGCATTCGTTCCGACCGCACGTCGATGCAGAACACCATTTGCGCCAAGGTGCGTTCGGAAGCCTTGGCGTCAGTGGCCTCGGACTGCGAGTGTGACAAGTCCGTAACGAGCTGCTTTCGAAAGGAGATCTCGCTTGCCTTCAGCAACGCATAGCGCAACAGGTCTTCGTCGGCAACTCGATGGACCCCGTCAACAACCGACCTGTGGTTAAGGACGACGGAAGGCCAATGAATATGGAAGTCGAGTTGTTCGGAGAGGGCGACTTCGTAGACCAACCGCATCGACAGCAGTCCTGCAAAGTCGGAACATTCCTCTCCCCGCCGCGTTGCCTTCTGTTGCTGATACTTCGCCCATGCGGACCAGCCGGGCAAAGCCAAAGCTTCACAAAGCAAGTAGTCGGCCCACAATTCATGTGGCACACCGAGGTGATCCAGCAATGAGACCAGTGCCGTCCGAGGATCATGTGGCAACGATGAGACCAGATCGCGTAATCCATTGACGCCAAGAATCTCGAACGTTCGATCGTGTAGCGCCGCTGAGCGCCACGCCTGATACAGAGGGAGATCTTTCCAGAGGCTAGGCCACGCGGCTTGCCCTTCATCGTAATGCGCGGCACAGTGCTTCGAGATCTCATCACGAATCAGTCGGCACCATTCAGATCCGGTGTGTTTATCAAGTGTTTCCGCGAATGTCCGCAGTTGGCGATCGGGATTGGACGCTTTCGAGAACTCGACATCGGCTGTAGGAATCGGACCGGACGGTTCCTTCAAGTATGCGACAATCTGATTGACATCAATGCGTTCGGCTCCCGCGACTCCGTCGGCCACCAACTCGTCAACAGCCGCGTCGATATCTTCTTTTGAAAAGGTGCCCTCATTGAATAGATGGCGGTAATAGTCTGCCGACATCAACAGGTCCAGATCCGATACCGATCGCAGGTAATTGCGTGCCGACAGAAACTCTTGATTGACGAACCCAGTGTAAGGATTGACCGCAACGAAATCCTTCAATGGCCAGACAGGTGCAATTCTTCCTTCAACGGAATTCAGAACCTCATGAATGAATGGCGGATCGCCTACGAAGGTCGAGTCAGATAGCTCGACCTCGGGCAGCTGTTTTTCAGGTTTAATTGGTTGTTGCAGATGTGAGTTGAGTATGGACATTTTTCCTAGGCCGTTTCTTGGGATAGTTGGATGTAGTTCACGATAAAAGCTAGGACAGCGTGGCAAAGAGTCGTTGGTACACGGTATCGACGTAAAAGCCGTTGAGTGCATGGACGCGGAGTGGTTGCAGCAAACTCGGGCGTAATCGCCAAATGAGCGCGACCTGTAGCGCGAACAGCACAAAGAAGGAGAGAGCGATTGCAACCGGTGCCAGAGGCACGCTGTATGTAATCTGGGCGACTGTGGGCGATTGTTCGATGAAATGCTGAACGACCAGATAGCTACCGATATAGGTCACACAAAGTGTGGTGAGTCCTGCTATTCCCAGCAATCCCTCCTTCGCTTGACCGAGGGCGAGCATTCGCCATCCCCAAGTAGTAAGCGCGAGGCACAGGATGAAGGCCAGCAGCAATCCACCGGGCTTTGCGGAGACATCGAGGCCCAAAATCGCTGCAACCGTGAAGTAAGCCACCGTGGTTGCCGTCGCCGCGGCCGCCAGGCTCGCAATGCCCATGCGGTGAGTCCGAGTCGTCGCCTTCACTGCAGCCGTTGCTCGCGCCTGAGAGACGACACTTCCGCTACTGAGGAATGCGTGTGCTTTGTAGAGAGAGTGTGCGATGATGTGCAGCATCGCCGCCGAGAATGCTCCCAACCCGCACTGAAGCATCATGAAGCCCATTTGAGCGATGGTTGAGTAGGCCAAAGCCCTCTTGACGCTTGACTGGGTCATCATGACCAGGCCCGCGAAGCATGCGGTAAACGCTCCGATCATCGCCAGTGTCACCAAGGCCGCCGGCGCCATCGCGACCAATGGGCTCATGCGGATGATCAAGTATCCACCTGCGTTAACAATTCCCGCATGCATCAACGCCGAAACCGGCGTTGCTGTCTCCATGGTGTCTGGTAACCAGGTGTGAAACGGGAACTGGGCAGACTTGGTGATGGCACCCAGTACGAGCAACCAAGCGATCGCAACATGGCTGGATGTTCGTTGAGCCTCTTCAGCAAGACTCATTGCCTTCTCGAACAAGACCGACATTTCGAGAGTGCCGAATGTGTTGAATGTCAAAATGATCGCCACAATCAGAAACGCATCGCCGAGGCGGCTGATGGTGAACTTTGTCCATGCCGCCCGATGCGCCGCTTCTCGGTATCGATAGTGCAGCAGCAATTGATGCAGCCCGAAACTGGTCATGACCCAAGCTGCGAAGAAGAGCAACAAGTTTCCGGCAACGACCATCAATGAGACCGCTCCTACGGTGAAGCCCAGCCATCGAAAGTATCGCCCTTGCATTGCTTCACCATCGAGATACCGAATCGAAAACCGACTCACGATTAAGCCAACGAAGCTAACCAGAACGAGCATCAGAGCGGTCGCTCCGTCGTAGTAGACGCTGAGACCGAAGCCCGAATCTTGTGAGTGACTGAACAGCGATAAAGATGCAGGTGACCCGCGGGATGCCACATATGCGATTGCAAAAACAATGGCCATCAGGCATTCGGCTGCGATAAGCAACGTTAGCAGCATGCGGAGTGGCTTTACGATCGCATTTGCAGTCCGCGACGGTAGAAATGCCATTCCCAGTAGGGTCAGAATGGGGAGCAGGATGAGCAGGACTAACGAATCCATAACAACTGAACTCCTGGTCGATGTAGGTTTGGTTAACTTCGTTAGATGGAATTGGCACAAAAAAAGCCCGGCGCCAGCACATGGGGTGCTCGCTACCGGGCTTGTCCGGATGACATCAAAGATCATCGCGGCTTAGCTCAGCTCATGTTTTAGTTGGTCGACTCCGACAAGTAGGACGGCGTCGCTTCGTCTCTTTTTTAGACCCTCTACCAGCCAGCCTGGCAGGCTACGCTTGGAACGCTTTTTTGGATTGATGTCAAACGGGTTGTGGTGGTAATCGCTCGCCGCTGCCATGCTTTCGCTTGAAAAGTACGGATTTGGCACAAAAAAAGGCCGGGAGGCTGCTTGAAGCAACCTCTCGGCCTTTTTGCACAGGCGTTTTATCCGGTGCAACTCGAACCTGCTGTGTCTGACTGTTTGACTTCCGATTTAGGAATTCAACCCAGCCACTCACTTCTTCGGCACTACTCTAGGCCCAACATGAGCAGACGTCAAGTTGTCCACGCGAGATTTTCCAAAATACTTAGGATTCCGAGAATTGCGGTTCCTGCTCTAGCGTAAAAATAATCACCCGTTCCCCGGTTCTGGCGCTGATATCCGTGTGCAAGCTGACCACGTCCACTCCCACAATGTCCTTGATGACGGCGTCCAACAAGGGCCTACCCTGCTCGATCAACTGCTGCCGTAGTTGTTTGATGAGGTATCTGGACCGCTCGCGATCTTCTGATTCGGAAAGCTTCATTTCGGCCGGCGTTAACACGTTCTTCAGCCGAACCAGCACCATGTCTTCGATCAAGTAAGATCTTGCTTCCAGGGGCCCCCGCCCCATGAATTCTTTCTCGAAGCGGATAATCGCCTGGCTCACTTCTCGCTCGGTCTCTCGCTTGTTTTTCATGGCTGTTCCTGCAAGTAACGGTCTGCTGCGGCTGTTAGAACGTGTCTTCAAAATCGCTTCCCGGACCGAGATCGTGAATTCGCGCGTCGCCACAGGGCGGGCCAAGCAGGCAAATCCAGGAGATTCGTCGCTGCAACCCAACGATGAGGCGGCCGAGACAATTGCGATCGAAGCCGGAATTGATTTTGAAGACACGTTCTTAGTGGAAATCCCAACACTTCGGATGGTGTTGAAATCTATCGCTGACTGACCGCAATTGGAATAGCTTTACCCCGCTGGGTCCGCAATGAAGGAACGACGAATCTGAAACCTCGAGAGTGACGACCGCGCCAGGCTGGCGTTGTTTGTGAGTTGGTGGTCAAGATCGCCAATGAGACCGGCTGGTGCTATAGGCGTTTCCCAGGCGAGTGGCGCAAGCTTTGGGCCGGTAAAATCTCAACAAAAACGGTCAAGGACATCCTTTCTGAACATGACATCGATCCTGGCCCCAAGCGAGGCCGTGGAAGCTGATGTGAGTTTCTCAAACTCCACGCGGACACTCTGGTAGGTCGATTTCTTCAGCAAGCGTACTTGGACAAAACACGCACCTGTGGCTAACCGCAATGTGTTTGTTACGCCGACAACGTTCAAGCCTGATGCTACTTGGATGAAGTGAGAAACGGCAGAGTTTCTCCGACTTACCGAAGTCGAGCGGCTCCGGTGCGCTTCCCTAATGCGTGATTTCGACGGCAAGTTCTCCTCCAAATTCGATCGGGTGTTCACGAAACAGTCGATCCGAGTCAAACCGGTCGGCCCTCAGGCGCCCATCTTAAACGCCTTGGTCGAGCGATGGATTCAAAGCCTAAATCACGAGGCCCTCAACCACTTCATCGTATTCGGCTTCCGCCACTTCGATCACATCGTCTCCGAGTACTGAAGCTATTACCAAGAAAGCCGTCCGCATCAAAGGTTTGGCAATCGCTTGATCAGTACAGAGAAAGACGAAGACAAGCCGGCAGTTGTTTCACTTGATCAAGTCCGCTGCGAGACCCACCTTGGCGGATTGCTGAAGCACCACTACCGAACCGCTTGAACGTTCAACCTCAAATCAGATTTTCAAAGACCCTTGCCAGCGGTGGGTCATCATCCAACAATTGGGAATCCCAAGCGGCGATGTACTGCCTCTCTCGGTAGATTCTCGAATCAAAAACCTCCGCATGGACCCTGGATTTCATTTCAATTGTGCGGTGATCATGACGAATCCAGCGTTGGAAATCCAATTGTACAGAGCCGCGAGAGACTACCATCCTTAGCCTGAGTAGTCGCGATTCGAGGCGGTGATTTGGACGGGCACACGCTAGATGGTTACCTGGCGTTCCGCCGAAGAATTTAGCATCACGTACGGCTTGGAGGGCGAGTCAGGAGGCAGGATAAGTGCTCTGACGACATTGGTGTATCCACGCACAAGACACGCATTGGTCATGTGACCTTTCTCAATCAGAAGCCGATGAAAACCGGCCAGGCGATAACAAGGCACACTAGCAAGGATGTGATGCTCAATGTGGTAGTTGACGTAGTTCGGCGCGATGAATGGTCGCTCCCACAGATACGGGATGGTCGTCCGCGTGTGTAGTCGCGGATCCGGATCGAATTGATCGGGTACCACAGCATGCTCCGCCGCATTTCGAATCCGGATGAGTACCATGAAGGACGTCATCCAAGAGACGGGCCACAACAGATACAACGATCCCGCACCACAAGCGTAAAAGGTGGTAAACATCGCGAAATGAGCAAGCGCCCAATGGGCGACCGCTTTCGGCCCGTAAGCATAGGCTGCTGCTGGTAGAAGCTTGATCCCTGTGATACCGAAAATGTCGCGTACGATTTTGCGCCGAAAGCTCTGTCGCGTAACCGCATAATTTACGTAGTTCTGAAGGTCGGGATCATGTTCCGTCCCGCCGTGCCGATGGTGCAACAAGTGATTCGCCGCATACTTCTTCATATTGGAGAAGATGAATGCCGCAGCCAGCCATTCGCCGGCAAACCGGTTCCACGAGCGCCTCGAGAAGAAAATATTGTGCCCGCATTCATGAACCACCACCGCCAGCGCGAGCTGACGTCCGCCCAGTAATGCGATCGCAATCGCAATCGTGAAGAGATTTGTCAACACGGCGACGGCGGCAAAGATCGCGACGATGGACGCCCATGTCACCACCAAGACTTGCATGGCACGCCAGTCACTGGTTCTTGACCAGGTCCGAATTTCTTCGCTCGTAAGTAGTTCAGATACTCTCATCCCCACCATCCGGCACGGTACGGCGCCTGAACATGTGGTCTACCGTTCTAGCGGCGCTCTGATTGGTGTAATCCAACAGCCCGCATTGTTGTATTGTACTCAGAATTCTCGCAAATTCTCCATGCTACTCTCTGCCATTGACGAATCGACTGGACTGGCTGCTGCCCCATGAGAGCGATGCGGTACGGCATGCAGCGACATCGCTTCTCGAACACAATTGACTTGTGCTTCATTGCGGATAATTAGGGGCCAGAGTAGCGACAGGGATCCATTCCTAGTGGCCGCAGCCACACTCGAAGACCTTAAGGCGTGGAAGTGGGAACGAGAAGAACACGACGGTCGGTCAGAGGGCCATTTCATCTGCTACCTATGGCCAAGTCGATTCGGGCAACCATTGCAGCGTCACACCATTCGCGAGCGGTTTCGTACCGCATGCAAGCCCTTGGGACTGGGGCGACTTCGGCACCTGACGATCCACAACGGTCGGCATACGTTCATCAGCCATGCCCTTGCCGCTGGGCGCAGTCGCGCTCAGGTGCGAGCAGCTACGAGACATTGGAACCTTTTGAGCATCAGGTTTTCAACCCTCGTCTCTGCTGATGATCCGAAGCGGAAATTTTGGGCTCGTAGCTAAGAATGCACTTTGAGACCTTAGTCCCTAGATCTGCAGCAGAAGTGCGAGAAATCGCCGCGTCGCCAGCAAGCAGTTCGAATACTGGCACTAAGCAGCTAACTCACTGCGGAACGATGGGGAACCCCGATCGCGATTCTCTGTTGCTCCCAGATTTCAACTCAATCAAACGTGTTTATGCATCTTCGATGGGTATGGTCGGATCACTTACGGGCGTGTGAGTTACCCTCTTGGGACGCCAGTTGACTGGAAGATAGCAGTATCGTTTGCGGACGCGGTTCAACATTCCCCGAGTCGTCCTCTGCGCGGACGACTATGGTCGCTTGATCCCCTGGTTCAAGCCGTAGCTTTGCCGACCACTCGCTGCACCCTTCGCGATCGACTCGAATCGATTGATCGTTTATGTGGATTTGACTGACAACTTCATTGTCGCTCGTCATCCCGCGCAGTTGAACATGTCCATTTTCGTCGGGGAGAATTTGGGTTACCACGGTAACGGGCGGTAGATCGTCCAACGGATCTGTAGAAGGATACGAAGGTCGACCATCTTCCCAATGGATGGACGGTCCGTGACCGCCGGTGGGAAACGAAATTGCCGTGGTGTGAATGTCGCGAAACGAGAGATTATCGTATTCATGGAGATCGATGACGGACCTCCAGATCCCGTAGTTGCAGTCGAAGACGTTCAGTCCGTCGACATGCACGCTGGGCGATCCGCAATGAAACGCCCAGTGCGTGTCCCACACATTGAAATTGCGGATATGAAAGGGATGGTGTCGGTCGGGCCCAACACCGCCGACGGTTCCGCCGATTGAATGAGCGATGCCGCCGCGTGAAATTGGGTTCATCAGTTCTGCGTGGGTCATGCCCCGAATACCGCCTAGGTTGAGACCGAATCTGCGTTGGCAATGGGCCTCGTTGTCGTCGAAGCAAAGAAATGGCAGTGTGCGAATATCAGTATCCTTTTTCGTGCCGTCGGGCTGAAGAATCGGCAGCACAGGATCAAATTCATCGGTCTCCTCGGCTTCGAAGCGAAACCCATATTGATCGCATTCCACCGCAACGTTCCGCGAAAATGAATTCAGGCTGTTGGCCCACCAGAAGCCTGAGCCGTTGTTTAAATCAAACGGCAATGCCTGCTTCGGCAACGGATCGGTAATCAGCGCCTGCACGGCAAGGTTTCGATCGAGAAGGTTGTAAACCTCGGTACCGTCTTCAAGAAAATAGCCATGTCCCAGACTCTGATATCCAACGCAATCGCGAACCACCAGATACTGAGTGCCGTGAATCGTGAGCCAGCGATTGTGACTATCCCAAACCGAAACGCCGATCACGGAACTGCCCCTCATCGTGTCGCCAACGAGGTGAAAGTGGATGGGATATTTACCCAACACGCCTTTCTTCCCAAGGTGGCGAAACTCTGCATAGCTCATCGAGCCGGACGAACCGTGATGGTACATCGTGTGTCCGCGCACTCCGTCCGGATCAGCCGATTCGACGACTACATTTCGGCTAAGATTGGCAACCTCGACGCGGAACTCTTCGCCGCCAGCATGCGATCGATCGAGCGGTGCATCAATCTGAACGACCTGCGGAGCGCCAAAAATGGTGCGGCTGCGATTCGCGTAAACATCCGCCTTCCGAATCTGTCGAACCTCTGAAGAGGGGCGTTGATTGACGTGGGCCGCGGCCGTTCCTGCTGAGAATTCCTGCCGTGCGCTTCCGGTAATAAGGACTCTGTCGCCAGCCTTCCAACCCTCAACCGTTTCGGCGAGAAACAATCGAGTGGACCCGGCATCGGAGTTCCGCGCAAGTTTCACCCAGGTCCGTTTCATCGGCGCACCGTGTATGTCCATTCGCCCCCCACAACAGATGATGGCTGGACAGTTTTCAGGGTCCATTCCCTCCATGAAGTGAAGGCGAACGGTGGCGGTGAACTCCGGTGCAATCGGCTGCTCGGGCGTCCCGATTTCCAAGGCCGGTTTGTCAGCCGCATTAGATGTTGCGTGTTCCCCTTCAGACACACGACAGTCGAAACCGTCTTCGGAGTAAACGTCCCCCGACTCGACGCGAATGAGTCCGACATTGAGTTCGGTATTCTTGTCGCTGCTGAACTTCAGCACACCGGAGATGCAAACTCCCCGAATCACTTCTTTGGAATCGACATCGTAAAGGACGACGTGCCCTTGCGATATTAGTACGCGATCCCCTCCCGAGGGCACGTGCCCATCCTGCCAGGTTTCTGCAGCGGACCACGGTCCGCTGGCAATCGAGCGAATGACATCCGAGTTATCGTGATCCGCTGCTTGCCCCCGCAGCGTATTGCCAGAAAGGACGATGGATGCGACTACTATGAGATACTGTAGGTTCTTATTCATCGGGGCCTGCATGCTGTGTGGGCACTGAAACAAGGTTACCAGTGATTATCTTGAGGATACTTGCCTTTCAACTGGCCGTCCAACTTCACCACGACGCGCATATCAGCGAGCCATTGAGGTCACTCACCGCCAGCATGCGAGTATCATTGATCAGTCGTTCTGCCCGCCGATTCGATAAAACTTGGGCGAGCGTGGATCCACTTTCATCGAGAACCCGCAGGAATGCTCCATGACACCGGAAATGACCTTGAAGGAATACGTGCGCGCGGCGAATGCGCATGACCTCGATGCTAGTTTGGCGCTCGTAGCGGAAGATGCCGTTTATCTTTTCAGCAACGAAACGCACCACGTTGGGAAAGAAGCGATTAAGGCCGCCATTGCGAAGAACTTTGAAACGATACGCCATGAGTCATACGGCATTCGTGCCATGCGATGGCTGGCTTGTAGTCCGGACATTGCGGTTTGTGTCTACGAATTCCATTGGTCCGGTGAAATCGACGACCAGAAAATTTCGGGAGCCGGCCGAG
Source organism: Pirellulales bacterium (assembly GCA_965227275.1). Taxonomy (GTDB): domain Bacteria; phylum Planctomycetota; class Planctomycetia; order Pirellulales; family JAEUIK01; genus CAZNXE01. Next base: position 6,549,505 of record CBDDFU010000001.1, read on the forward strand.
GAACAAGTGTCCTCAGGCACGAAGCCAATGGCTGGAAAATTATCCACGAGCATCTGAGTAAGGGTTCACTGGGTGGCTAGCGACCACAGGCATCGATCTGCCGATACTTCAACCTCACGCTTCACCTCCATGCGATCCGCATTGGGGAGGAGGCTCTCACGCCGACTGCATTGATGTTCCTTGGTGTCAACTCGACCAAATCATGCTGTTTGCAGCAACCGCCGCCGATTCCATCGCACCCAAAACCAATCGGCAATGAGAACCACAATCAGCGAGATGCCGACTACCGGCAAGAAGATGGCGAGTACCAAAATCAAGATCCCGATCCAGCGCGGCACGGATACATCTTCATAGCGGCGCGGTAGCCCTGCGGTTCCTTTCGGTCGGCGAACCCACCACATCCAAGCTCCTGTGATTGCTGAAACCATGAGCGTCAGCGCCACCAGGAATGCCAGGATCTTTGTCGGGAGCCCGAAGATTGACCCTTGGTGGATTGGAAGCGCGTAAAGCAGAGCGACTGTCATCATGGGAATGTCATCGCCGCGTGTGACGTGCAGGATATCGGCCGAGTATTGGTCGATGTACAACATGCCAGAGACGCTTGGCCCCGTTTCACCACGTTCAGAGATGGTGTAACTGTCCTCGGCCTCGCGAGGTGGTGTTACGATGAGCTTCTTTTGGTCGAACCCGTTGTTCCTGGCGACGCTCAGCGCTTCATCGATGGTGATCGCTTCGGTAGAATCATCGTCGGGTGGCTGCGATTTCGGCGGATCGAGAAATGTCTCAGGAAAGCCTCCGGTCTGCAATGCGGTAAAGCGATAAGCTTTGCCCCAAACATTCGTAAAGAAGAGCCCCGTTCCGAGAACTAGCAGCATGAGAATGCTTATGTACACAGCAGGCACGGCGTGAAGGTCCCTTAGAACCGTATATTGCTTGCTCTTCAACCTAGGTAGCCATACCCCGGCAGCCCGGGACCAGTTTTGTTTTGGCCACCACAGATAGACGCCGGTAAAAACGAGGATAATCCCCCAACTTGTCGCCAGTTCGATCAGGGTCCGCCCGGTCGTCCCAGCATAAAGTTGACGATGGATTTTCAGGACGACTTCGAAGAATTGCCAACTTCGGTCAACGAACCCAGTGACTGCCCCCGAGTACGGATGGACGTATACGAATCGTTGATCCTCCCCACCGGGCATCAAGTACCGAAAAAGAGTAGCCCGGTCGGTCGATTCAGAAGCTAGTGGCGGTATCTGGGCAAAGAGGAGCCTGCTGCCCTCGGGAACCTGTCCTTCGGCTGCTTTCCATTGCTGGTCGAATGAGAGCTTCGTGGACTCCATTTCGGGTTCCACGACGATCAGAGACCGATAGAGGAGAGGTTCCAACTCAGCACGAAAGACATACAAGGCACCCGTCGTGGCTGCTACCAGGATGATCGGGGCTACAAAGACCCCGGCATAGAAATGCCACCGCCAGATGGTGCGGTATAGCCTTGCAGTCTGCTGACTCGTGGAACCTTGTTGTTGGGGCGCTGCGGGAGCCTCAACGGAGCGATCGTCTTGAACAACAGCCATCTCGGATCTCGCCAGTTCGCGGCATTCGATTAGTTAAGACGCTTCCAAAGAGCGAGAATTTAGAATCCAGGCCCAGTGGTTCGCCCCTGTGCGACTTGCGGCTGGCTTGCTCAGCATGGCTGGCTTGCATGAAGTCGATGTGGCTAGAATTGAGACGATGTCTCAATTCCCAAATTTACCAAACTGCCGTCATTTCGCAAGCACAGAGAATCGCGGAGTTAGAAGTTAGCTAAGGCCCTGCCGATTAACTCCATATGAAGATGGGCATGCAGAGGGTGTCGAAGAGGTTGAGCATTTTACAGCGTAGGGCGGGTTCGGTTACTTGGTTGACGAACTTGCGATTCGCGAGCTTGTCGCCAAAACTGGTTTTCATGTGCCCTATCGCCGTATCCGCGAGGCTGCGACGATGATAGTCGATCGACTTCTTCCACGTCGTGTGTCCTTCGCGGCGAATCTGTCGCACGCATTCGTCGCGTGGTAATGGGGCAGCCGAAAGGTTGCCGGGTTGCTTGATATTCGCGTTCTTTCGCGGCGGGATGATCACATCCACGCCGCTTGCATCATGCGTTTCGTACACCTTCCACTGGTCGTACGCACCGTCACCGTAGAATGTCGCGATGTCGAGAGGCACCTGATCCCACAACGGCTCGACCTGATGGGCATCGTGTTCGTTGTTTTGGGTCAGCGTGTGGGCGACAAACGTATGGGTTGCCGGATCGACCGCGAGATGAAGTTTCCGCAATGCGCGACGCTTTCCGACGCCGTGTTTGCGGACTTTCCATTCACATTCGTCGTAAACCTTCAGGCCGGTGCTGTCGACCGCCACATCGATCGGACCACTGACATTCGCTACGTCGACCGCGACCTTCAATTTGGCCGTGCGTTCTTGCAACCTCGTGTGGAGCGGAATCGCGACCTCAACGCCCATCAGCTTCACCAGCGCCCGGCCGAGGCCCTCGGTCGGTAGGGCAAGCGGAACAACACTCGAAACATCAGCAAGCCTTCGATGGCTAAGTCACAGTACACAAACGGCCGACCGACCTTCTTTGGCGCGTTGTCGTGCTGTCAATCGGCGATGACCGCTTCGTCGAACCACAAGGTGATATCACCGCGACGCAACAGCGATGCGTTATACTTCGCCCAGTTCCTAACGTTGTACGTCCGCTTGGTACCATCGGCCACCCCAAGGCCGCTTACAACGTCAGAGAAACTCCATTCAAGCATCCCATACGCTGGAAATGCGAGAGATGCTCAGCAAGGCCCTCCGTCTTCCTTGACCAGAAAATCAACAAGGCGGAGTCGTAACGTTATTCATCAAGTCAGGGAATGAAGACTTGTTCTAACGCTTCGCGATAGTACTTGCGAAGGCTTCCTGGATGGTGTCAAGACAGAGGTTTCCTACCGTGCATCAGAGCGCGAGGCTGGCCGCACATAGATACCCTCTGCGGTGACTTGGAACGTGTCCAAATCCGTCTGTACTTCACCCTTGCCGCGGACCACCACCGTGTCGCCAGGTTGAACGGCAAACAATTGCCGGGCATCGACGTCTAGAGGCTTCCCCGAATCATCGACACATTGCACCGTGGCCCGAGGAGCTTTCGCGGCTCTTCGCTGACAGAACGGACAATTGTCGATGTGTTCTTTTCCACTGTGCCCCTCGCGCCCCGGCAAGACTTCGGCGATGAGAAAGATGGCCTGCCCCGGCACAAAGGCTTCACTTTCGTCGTCAAGGATACGCCCGACGACAACAACATCAGGGTCAGTTGGGGTGGCGGCTTTGCCTTCAGAAACTGTTGTTGTGTCTGCTGGCTCCTGCGGCAGCATCAGCTGTTCACGTAAAGCAGCAATCTGGGCTTCCTCTCGATTGCAACCTGTGCTGAGAGCCAGGAGCGTTAGGGCAACCGCGAGTTGGGATGCCAACATTCTGTCGATTGATTTTCGCGTCATGACCACAGCTTTCTGATACACCCAAATCTTGCGAATTCTCCTGAAAGAGATTCCAATTCCACTGTCGTGCCTCTGCACAAATACGAACGAGCCACATACCCAAGACTTACGTCTTATCCGATCCTACCCACACTCATACTCGGAGCGAGTCCGCTAGCCGTATCGGCGAACTCACCCCACGTTCTACTGGGTAAAAGCTTCACGGACACGTCGGTGTGCACTGGATACGGCGGCGACGGAAGGGCGTACTCGTTCAAACTGTTCTGCCTCCAGTATATCCTTCAATTGTTCAAGGCGACCACGGAGCAATTTGGCCTTGGCCTGTTGGTATTCGCTTAATTCCCAGTTCCGCAGGTAAGTGCCGACCTGCAATCTTCGAGTCAAATCGTCATACACTTCAATACTCTTGATCGCCTTTTCTGTATTCAGAGAGGTCGCATACGATAGTGCATCCGCTTGCACCATCCTCATGTCCTCCAGTGTCTGGTCGGAAGCCGGGTAATAGACAAAGCAACCCATGACGCTGAAAGCAATGAGGCCAAGTATCGCCGTGGCGCCCAGTACGGGGCCCGGAACGGTCACGTCCAGCCAAGTCGGACTCTTTGCTGGATCTGGTTTGGGAGCAGCTGCAAGTTTAGAGTCGAGGTGTCCTTCGGGATCAGCAATCCGCAAGGTGAGGCCGAAGGCAAACAAGCAGCCGACAGCGGCGAGTGCAACCATTTCATAAAACCGCGCATCTTCATAAACCAGCATCCATGCCTTTCGAGGCAAGTCGACAGTATTCGCTTGAGAAAACGGACAGGCGTATACGTCGAATGCATGCGTATGCGGATGTTCGACGCTACCAGCGGTGTAGAGCGGTTCGCTGATCACAAATGCGATGACCAAAACGACCGCAACGAATGCGGCCAGAAACGTCAGTGCAGGCTTCAGACCGTAGGTCCGCCAGGCCCAAGCAACGAGTCCGAGATTTGCGCCGGTCCCCAGGGAGAGCAAAACGTAAGCGGCCCCGACTGAGTTGCCATGGACGAACATCCCACCAACCTGCATCATTACATTCAGCGGAGTCGCATAGGCAGGCAGTGCAACAAGCAGCATCTTGAGCGGCGCCCAGGTGTCCGATTGCGCCATGGAATCGGTAAGGCTTCCGAACGGAAAAATACCTGCCAAAACAATGCTGCCGGCCAGCCCGATTGCTGCATACACCGCAGTTGGTCCTGCCATATGTCGCGCGGCTACGACCGCTACGGCCGCCAATCTCTTCAGGCCTGGCGGCACTGGAGGGGGAACCGGAATGTTGAGTTCCGTGTTCGGAAAGAGGCGGTCCCAGAGAAACCCAACACTCGTAACAACCAGCAAGGACCCTGTTGCGAAAACCAGGATGACAACTGGAGTTGATAATGTCAGACCATACAGCAGCGACAAGGGATTGAAGAGGGGCGCGGTCAGCGCGAAGGCGAGAATGGTTCCACCTTTGAGCCCTGCACGTCGTAATTCATAGGCGACAGGAATCACACCGATCGAACAGACCGGCAGCAACATCCCCCAGAACCAGGCACGTGGCAGGCTCCACCAACTTGTTCCTCCGAATATCCGCCGCGTTACCTCCGGACCGATGAGTTTCCTAAAAATCCCTGCGACTAAGAGGCCGACCAGAAGTGTTGGCGCACCAGCTAGCGCTGCTTCACCAAACCGAACCAGTCCACCCCAGAATATGACGTACATCGATAACCTCTGGCTGCTGTGCAACAACTACCGGAACCGCCGGAAGCCGATGCAGCACTCAATCATGATTCTCTAGTTCTTCATGGTCGTGTTGCTCTTGCTCGTCGACTGAACTGGTTGTTTCATCCTCCAATAAAGCCAGCTTGGCCTGCATCGCCGCGACCCCTTCGTCAATCACTGAACTTGTAGATTCGTAAGCGGCTTGTGGATCGCTATCGTCGTGAAATGCCAAGTCGAGCTCATCAAAAGCATCAAGCAGGCGCTCGACCTGCTCGTTGATGCTGTTCCATTCACTTTCGGGCAAGTCGGTGTCTGCGGCAAGATCGGGCATCCCTTGAAGCAGAAAACCCACCTGATGAAGTGGATCGTGCGCAGACTCGGGATCTTCGTTCTCCATCGACGTGCGGATGCTGTCTCGAATCACGACCAATTCCGCGATAGCCGCCTGTAGTGTTTCCGGTCGCTCGGGGTGCCCGTGATCGTGCCCGTGTTCGTGGCCGTGCCCGTGATCGTGGCCGTGTTCGTGCCCGTGGTCGTCATGTTGATTGCTCGACTCCGTCTCCGAATTACAACCCAGGCAGACGGATAACAGCATTACGAAGCAAGTGCGTGCAAGTAGTTTCGGTTCTCTGTTCACTTCAAAATCCTTGCTGTAGGAGATCTGCATAATTGTTGTCTAGTTCAGTCCCAATATGGAGTTGCGATGTCTGACAATATGCCTTCGATCACGTCGTCAACCGAATTTGACTCATGCATCAATCTCACGCTCAGGACCGGCTTCGCTGCAACTTGTACGTCATCGGGCGTTACGTAACTACGACCGTCCAAGAATGCGTGGGCTTGTGCCACACGTTGCCAAATGAGCAGTCCGCGTGGACTAAGCCCAAGGCTGATCTCGGGATGCTTCCTCGTTGCCTCGGCAAGGTCAACCAGATAACGATTCACGTTGTTCGCGACGGATACATGAACGACCGAGTCCTGCAACAAGGCGAGCGATTCCTGGGCCAGAATGTTATCCGTCGCTCTGGGCTGGACTTGGTCCCCTACGTTGGAAGTAAGTATCTCGATCTCGGTATTCCGATTCGGATAGCCAATGGATAGCTTCATGGCGAACCGATCCAGTTGTGCCTCTGGAAGTGGATATGCACCATGGTTATCGACAGGATTCTGCGTAGCGATCACGAAGAAGCTCTTGGGCAGCTGATGAGTGGAACGGTCGATGGTTACTTGACGCTCCGCCATTGCTTCGAAGAGGGCACTTTGAGTTCTCGGCGCCGCCCGATTGATCTCGTCCGCCAAGAGTACATTCGCGAAGACGGGCCCCTCGCAGAACTCAAACTCTCGTGTCTTCTGATTGAAGATGCTGAATCCGGTGATATCCCCAGGCATCAGGTCTGGAGTGCATTGGACGCGGGCGTAGTGACCACCCACTGCTTGAGCCAGAGTTTTTGCCAGCGTTGTCTTCCCAAGACCCGGCAAGTCTTCGAGCAGCAAGTGGCCGCGGGCAAGCATACACGCAAGCACGAGTTCAACGACCTCCTCCTTGCCACGGATGGCAGAGTTCAGCCGCCCGCGGAGCGACTGAATAGCATCAGCCGGCTCCATTTTTTCCATGGACACCGTAGGAGCGAACCGATCTGTTGTCACTGAGACTGCTCCCTGAAAATCGAAAACTTGCGAAGGGGTTGCCAATGAGCTCGTCGCATACCATGCACCGCAGCATCTGTGCATGCCGCTCTGATCTCTTCTGTAGAATAACCTGCCGGATGGCCCTCGCCATACAGCGCCCAGTTGGCAATACCGACAAACCGTTTCTCCCAACCTGCTTGGTCTGCCAGCTTCTCGTCTTCTGAAATTCTCCAATTGTCGAGCGATACTCCCTTCGCACGGGGTTTTCCGCGAACGATTGCTCGGCGATGCAGTAGGAGGAGTGTTGACTTAACAGCGTGCCTGACATCCCCACATCGATGGTGGATGCGCCACCAACTGGTAAGTGCAATGTCGCAGAGATCGGCCTTTTTCCTCCACGCGACGGTAATGAATGCCACGGACATAAGGCAAATCAATGGATTCTTTTGAATCGCATACCAAGCCAGGGTTGCAAAATTGCCAAGCTGCGACCAGACGGTCTCCGGGGCAAATAACGTTTCATATCCGGGTGAGGGCTCCACAGTAATCCAGCGAGTCGGGCTATGCTCGCTACCAGAAGCTTCCGTGTCGGAAGACGTAGCAAGCACCTCGACCCAGAAGTGGGCGTCACGTGCATAGACTGACGTGAGTCGAGATGCCCGATCGTAATGCTCAGCACTGGCATAGAATCCACTAACAACGCGAGTCTCGTAGCCCAATGAGCGTAGAAGTAACGCCGTTGTGCAAGCAAAGAGATAGTCGGGACCGCGTTTGGAATCAAATAGAAAGTGGGAGACTGCGTCTTCAGTGTGGGGTGGTACTGAGAAACGGGAATCCAGGACGCATTCCTGTTGTAGCCGAGCGCAAATTGCCTCGACCTGTGGCCATCCCTCGTCGATGCCTTCGGTCCACCTACGTGCTGTGATCATGATGGCGTGACTGGTGTCAGCCGCACTTGATGGTGACCTTACCAACCGAGGAACCTGGGAACGCCTACGTTGCAGAGACTCGACATGTAAGACAGAGAGCTGCGGGATAAAGTCCATATCAAGGGCAAGCATCCCATCCCGCGTTGGCGTGAACAATCCTTCGGTCGTCAATTGGTCGATGTGGACACCACAGGTGTTCGGTGGTGCGGGAACGCGGTCGGTTTTAAGGTTGATGATCCTAATTTCGTGTTGATCTCGATGTGTCAGAAGTCGATCAGAGACTACACCAACGTACCTTGCCCAGTTTTTGCCATCATCTACGTCGGGCTGCAAAGACAACTCAGCCGGCAATGCGCTGTCCGAAGATCTCAACGTACGACCGTCCCATTGATCGTAGGTATACAAGCCCAAATGGACGGGGACACGTCCCGCGACCTGCAGGAGAGCGTGCGATCGTAGTTCGGCCGTTTTTCGCGTCTCCCGCTTGTGCTGTCGAACCGCACTGAATTCGCGGACCGCGCGTTGATTTGCGCCACGCTTCTGGTGATTCTGTTGCATCTGGCTGGGCGCCAGAGGAATGGCTCTCTGTCGCTCTTTCTTCTTGTTCAGCCGAGGCGGCGTGTCAGAAAACTCGTTTACGACATCGTATAGGCTTGGCATCTTCGACTCGAGAAACAACTCGGTCTCGATGGGCGCGAAACCGCTCGCGTCCTGCCTGGCCTTAACCAGCTGAAGACCATCGCCAACACCACCCAGGGCCTGCTCGTCGTGCCAGCGTGTTCCACCAGAACTAGGAACGAATCCCCGAATGGCAGTTGTCATATTCTCGCCCGCCGCAAGGGGGAACAAGGCAAGCATCAGCAGGAACGCCAGAATGGCGGCAAAGGATGCAGGTTTCCAGGGAATGACACGTTCGGACTTCACAGGAATGCTCTCTCTGAGGCGAGCCCAGTGCATTCGCACAAGCCACCACATTCCTGCGATCGTATAGAGGGATAGCAGTGCGATGTTCCAGCGATTCGTCATCCACAGCATGCTGCATAAGACGAGGAAACAACTTGCCAAGGATGCACTTTTCAAACTCTTGGTGTCATTCAATCTCGCGGCCAGGCCAATCATCATATTCCGCAAAAATAAGGCAAGTTCAACTTCGAGTGGGTTGCCTTGGTGGAAAACGACATTGGAAACCGCCTCCCAGACGAACTGCAGAAGGATGATCGCCACAAGGCCCACCACAGTTGTTATGCGGCCGACTCGGGTGTGACGAAACCGATCGGCCGTTGCGATGATCACGGCGAGGGCCAATGCAACCCCCAGTTGTAGCCACTCGTTGAGCACCGCTTCTTTGCGGTCGAATAGCGCGAACTGCAACATCAGTGTCGCGATGATTACGAGTAACTGAGTTGGCCCCGCCAGATACCGACTAGACTGCATGTCGAAAGCTCCGGGGACCGTTGCGCCAGCCAGTTCGTACCTGCGATGGGACATCTGTGTTGCAAACTGCGGTCATCCAACTCTTCGCTAGCCTGGCCGAGGTAGCCTCCGCGTATTCGCTGGTCTCCGTCCGGACAACAATCGAGTTACCGGCAAGTTTGGTCGAACGATCCGTGGTGACGTGGAGCTTCAAAACATTTGCCTCGTGGTTCCGCCTAAACCGATCACTCGTTGGTTCTTCGAAATCGTGACCAGGGCAAAGTTCAGCGAGCCAGTCAAACAGGGCAGTTCGACTTGAGTTCGTCGAGTCTGCTCGAAACACACTTTCTTCATTGGATGCCGTCACCCGAGTTCCTTGATTGAGAAGAGAATCGCAGATGCTGGCCACAATACGGATAACCCACTCAAGACTAGAGTCGCGGCCGAGCCCCTGATGCAACGCAGGGTGAGTATCGAACCGGATCGAGACGTCTGTAATGGCGTGTCCCTCTTGATCGTAGGATACGAGCTTGTCGTAGAGGGCAGTTTTTGCCCAGTGAATTTGCCTCATTGAGTCGCCCCGTTGATATTCACGAACGGTGGTTCGCTGACCGAGGCTGCCAATTGTGGATTCGGCCAGTTGCCCGCTCCAGGAACGCTTTCCAAAGGGCAACTCGAGTGGGGGAAGAGAAAATCGCTTGGGCCAAACGATCAAGGTGGATTGAACATCGATTCGCCGCCTCGCCTCCCACATGCCGAATGGAAACCCCGTGACGAGTTGTGGACAAGAGTTCGGGTAACGCCCTCGCAACGTGGGAACGAAGCGCCACCGTACCGAGCTGCGCGTCCAGCCGCCGACGCGAGAAATTGCAATCGCTGGATGAACTTCACACCCGCCAGGCGCAGAAAACCCGCCTTCCACCGCAAGACCCCATACAGGCCATGGCCAGCGGTTGGTGACCACCAATTCTACATCGACGGGCCTTCCTTCCTCAGTTCGCCTCGAGGCGAAGTTTAACTGGCAAGCCACGCCACGAATGCCAACCCATGGCCAAACACAGCCAATCAGAATGACCGCGACAACAGATGCGAATACAACGTAGCCCGAGGGCGCGACGAATAGCCCACAAAGCAACGCGGCGAATCCCATGTGCAAGAGCACGCCAAGTGGGTGCCGAAGCCAGGCAACATAGGAACGAGCCCATTTGAAGTATTCGCGATTTCTCAGCCGACCAATGAGATCCTTCCAGTGGCGACGAGTCCTGGATGCTCGTGCCTGTATCATCCGCAGCACCTCTCGAGATCGCATCGGATTCTTCGTACAGGCGACACGCGACAAAGGCAGTCTTCCTCCTTCGCATCGCATCCGGAGTTGCTGAGTCGCTGACCATGCAACCCTGAACCACTTGGAAGCAATTGCATCGTGATGGCTTCAGTAACGGCTTTCATGCGTGCGATTCCGTATCTTCATCTTCATTTGCCAGGCAGCAATGGATTTGTTGGCATCGACAAGACTTGCGATGATTGACGACGTGGCCGATAACCAGCAACAGGCCGCCAAGCGGAGTCATCAGCGGCACGAAAGCTGCGTCGAAGCCGGCATGTTCCACACTGCCCACGACAACCTGCTTCTCTTGCGCACAAGTATCGCAAGACACCTCGCAGCAAGCGGGTATTGCCGCGGCAGTCTCGTGAAACTCACCGCCCCGGTCCACAAATTGCCTTGCTTGTTCGAGAGTTTCACCAGCCACATCGCAACAAGCGGGCGCCGTAGCGGCTTCGGAGAGTTCAACCTCGCAACTTGGGCAGCAACGGCCCTCCATGCCGTACGCGGCAGTCGTTAAGAGCAACAGGCCACCTCCACCAAAGGCCGCCGGGACGAAGCTTCGATGTTTCCACCAGCCGGGTAAGAACGCGGTGGTCGCCAGGATGACACAAACGATGGCCATCCATTGGTGAAAGCCTTCGCCGGCCAGCCACTCAAGACCGAGTGCCGGAAGGTAAGCGATCAACAACGGCAGCGAGGCACAGTGAATCGCACATCCAATCGAGGCCAGCATGCCTGCCCAATCGGCCCACGCTTGACGACTAAATTCCTCTGGCACCGCACTCGTTGCGATTGATTGACCATTCATGGACCATCCTCGACAGCATCCGTCTCTGCGAATTCCACGGGAGGCAGTGGGTCGGCGTATGACCCCCACGCCACGGGACCTTCGTTCATTTCATCATCTGTTAGCAGGCAACTTTCGAGCAATGATTCGATCACGGGGCGATCCATGTCGATTCCGATGAAAACGATCTCTTGACGACGATCGCCGTACGGATCGACAGACTCGCGCTGAATCTCTGCCAGCAGCTCTGAGTTTTCCGGTATTTCTTCTGGCCACATATCTGACGGTGCGGCTGCCCACCAAAAGCCCGCCGGATTGAGCTGAACGGATACACCAGCCTGAGACCACGAGTATGCGTAGTCGTGTCGAGAGGCGATCCACAAAAATCCCTTCGACCGGATGACCCCTGCCAAGATGCCGTCCGCCAGATCTAGATTTGCCCACAACCGCCCCGCGTGAAAAGGCCGCCGAGCACGATAAACGAAACTAGTGATACCGTATTCGTCAGTCTCCGGCTGCTCGCTTCCACGAGGAACTTCCAGCCAACCCGGCTGAGTGCTCGCCTCGTCCAGCGAAAACAAACCGGTCCCTAACAACATCGCCGGATCAATCTGCCCACGAACAGTTTCGACGATACGGGCCTTGGGGTTGAGATTGCGTAAGATACCAAGCAAGGTCAGCTTTTCTGATTCGTCGATCAGGTCGCATTTATTCAGCAGTATGACATTGGCAAACTCGACCTGATCGGTGATTAAATCCACGACGTTACGTTCATCTTCATCACTCAGCCCGATTTTTCGGTCGACCAGATCGTCGCTGGATCCGAAGTCTCGCAAGAAGTTGCAAGCGTCAACGACGGTTGCCATGGTGTCGAGCAAGGCAACATCCGAGAGACATCCGCCAGTCTCATCTTCGAAGGTGAAGGTCTCCGCCACGGGCATCGGTTCGCTGATTCCCGTTGACTCAACGAGCAGATAATCGAATCGGCCTTCTCTGGCCAGTGCTGTCACTTCTTGGAGCAAGTCTTCGCGGAGCGTGCAACAGATGCATCCGTTCGTCATTTCTACGAGTTTCTCTTCGGTTCGGCTGAGCGTGGCCTCTCCGCCCCGGACAAGCGAGGCATCGATATTGACCTCGCTCATATCGTTCACGATTACGGCAACCCGAAGTCCTTGCCGATTTGCAAGAACGTGGTTCAGGACGGTGGTTTTTCCGGCTCCAAGAAAGCCGGACAACACGGTCACGGGTAGTTGCTCTTTCATGAAATCTCTCGATGTGGAGTAAGGAAACTGCGCTCTGACTGAGGTTGAACGAATCTCAAGCGACATGAATGCCAAGGGTTACGTTGTCGCCTTGCTTGCAGGCCATCGAACCGTCTCGTGGCGCAAGCCTGGGCTCGCCCAATGCAACGATGGACTGCTCCAAGACCTCAGTCGGGAGACGCCTTCTGATGAATTCGATTCGGGGGAGGCTACTTCTGTTTATCCTACATATTTGCAATCAATTTGCAAGTACTGGCGGGGTGGTGTTGTGGTCGAAAACCAGCAGGTGGTAAATCCGAGGTCGTAAGATCGGACTTGGTTGATTTCCCAATAAACCAAGCCTAAGCCGCTTCTTTGCTGTGTTTGCGGCACCCAAGACACCTTGCAAATGCAATCCACTTGCAAGCACCAATACAACATGGTAGTGTTTTGTACACATTCCGCATGGTGATTCGGAAGTACTTGGATGAAGGGTCAAGCATGACCGAAAAGCTGGACGCCATTTTTGCCAAGCAGCTACTCCGAGGTGCTACCTTACGAGCCACTGCCGCGCGGGTGGCCGTGCTCAAGCAATTGGCCTCAGCAGGCGCTCCGCTCAGTCACGCGGAGATCGTCGAGTCGCTGTCCGAGTTAGGGTTCGACCAGTCGACCCTATTCAGGTGCCTCAACGAGATGGCCGACGCAGGACTGCTGACTCGACTCGATCTTGGGGACCAGATCCGGCGATTCGAATTCCGCAAGGCCGACGAAGAGTCGGAGTTTACGCACCCACACTTCATGTGTGTCGACTGCGGCGAACTCTCCTGCATGAACGACTTTGTCGTTCAAGTCACCCCTTCCAGGGGGCCCAAACGCGAAAAGCTGGGAACGATCACCGAGGTCATGATTCGCGGCCATTGCGGCAAATGCCTGGCTAGTTAGCACGTGAAAGCCGATCGTTGACCAGCAACCCACAGGGCTTGGCGAAGCCTATAGCGCACGGAGGTGCTTTCCCCTGTATCAAGGGGACGGCATCCTACTCAGCATCAGGGTTGCACCTCTATCTCCTAAATCGATGGCGAATCGAACCTCGTCGCACACCCACTAGCAACAATGCCGCCCCACCCATCAGGCCAAGGACCACCGACGAAGGCTCCGGCACGGGAGTGACCTGAAACGTAAACACCGCGGAAACCGAGGCAGGGTCATCAGTCTCCGGGGCGCCAACGAGATCCCCAAAGGCGGTGAACTCCAACTCGTAACGGCCCGGTTTGCTGAAGCTCCAATTGCGGTGGTCGTGAATCCCGGCAGGCAACGGGAGCACATCGTTCGCGAACGATTCGTCCTGAGTGTCCATTTCACGAAACGGGACTGTCTGGCCTGTATACAAAGCGAAGTGGCCGTCTTCGGGAGCCGAAATCACATCAGTCAACGCAAGCATGACCTGATTGCCAACGAACACACCCCCGGGAACGTCCAAAGTACTGAGCCCCAAAAAAGGCAACCCATCGATCTGGGCGGAGAGGCCATCTTGAGGCAGTTGGAAGAAAGTTTCTCCCGACCCGACACCTACGATATCCCATGCCGCCAACACGCTACGGGTTTGGGCAGCACTCTCGGGCACAAAAATCACGGCCTCGCTTGGGTCAAGGACAGTCGTCCCGGGAGGCAACGGTGTGTCGCAATCAAGGGTCGTCAAGGCGTCAATACCCAGACCCAGAGACAGCAAGTCGTCCTCGTAAGCAATCCGCATGTCGGCATGGCCCGCGGAATAAATGCACTCGGCGTAAACCGTGGACTCAAGACAATTGGCGAGCGAGAAGCCCCAAACTGCAAGAAGCGAAAAGAAAAGATAACGGTATTGAATCATGACTAAACAACTCCGGAGTAACCACTGACAATTCAAAATACGGTTCGACAGGCGCGGTACCAGCGAATCAGGCTTTCGAAACTGTTGTCAGTGGCTAACTCCGGGTTGCTTATTAGTCATTGCAGGCGATTACGGGTGAACGATCAGCGATTTCGGCGACGCCGAACGGCACCGACGATCAGCAGTGCACAACCCGAAAGCATCAGCGATATGGTGGCAGGCTCCGGAACGACCTTGAACTCGAACGTTCCTGTATCCGACACGACACCATCAACCACGTGCTCACCGGTCATTTGATACGTCACTTCCCAGTGTCCTGGTTCGGTGAAGCCAATGTTGAAGTGAGTATGGATACCGGGTGCCATCATGAAGCTGTCGCCCGAAGGATTGACAATGTCTCCACCCGCATCATCGGTGACCGAGGCGACGAACGTGGGCGCCAAGAGGCCATTGAAGAGCGAATAGGTACCCGAACCGGAAGGCGATGTCACTTCAACAATCTCGAGCGTGATATCCCCGACCCAGTCCACGGGGTCCAGTTCCTCGGTGGCATGGCCGACAAAAGGAGTTTGCAAGTCGGTTGAGTTGAAGCCACCCGATCCGGAAGAGGCCTCAGGCAACGTCCAGAAGAGTTCTCCTTCGCCAACCCCAATGTCACTCCAGTCGATGACCGGAAGGATATTGGCGTCACGAGCGCGGACCGTCGAGTTGGGCACGACAATCCAAATCTCGTCAGGCTCGAATTCCTCGTCAAAGTCTGGTGCCTGCTCCACGCCGCCGATCACAACACCCGGACCTTCCAGGTGGAGGTGTGGCTCCCACTCATCATCTTCGTAGGCGAAGCCCAGATCGCCGTGGCCTTCGGTCCACATATTCAGCGGATCGGCATTCGCCGGCGAGGCGGCGGCGAGCACTGCGGAAACAGCGCAGGCCAGTAAGACAATACTCATACGACAACGCATTAGATCAACTCTCCTTCCAGGGTGCGTACCAATTGGGACCAACGTAGGCTCCCAACCAATTAGTGCAATTAATTCGCTCATGCGAATCACGGGCTTTATAGTAGTAAAACAATTTGCCATGTCAATACACTTGCAATCCAATTGCAATAATTTCCGGAGGTGCGATACCATGGGTCGTACTCAGGAGGAAACCAAACGCTTGATGCCCGCGAGGCCAAGAATGGCTTGCGACCGAACAAGATTCAGCGCACCCGTTTCGATAATGGATGCCACTCAGCCTGGAGACAGGCCTTGAGTTCAGGAGAGAATTAGGAGATCACCCGACCGAGATCGTTGCCGGCAAAGCCTTAGTAGTTCGCCTTGCGGGTCCAGGTCATTAGCGCCATACAGGGGGGCAGTTGAGTGCAGCTGATGCACAGTTTGGGTGGTCATCTAGGTCAACAGTGTTCGCAATGCTACTGTAATTGACAATGAATTGCAACAATCAGTCGAAATTTTCAAAGAAATAGGAGCATTTCCCTTGGCCACCTCACTCTCGGAACGGAGCCCAGCCCATTCTGCTGACAGGGCCAACCCCCAAGGGCTGCGATTTGCCTTGAGTGTAACGGTGCTTAGCGGGGCAGCAGCTCTGGCCCACGAACTTCTGTGGACCCGGCGGCTGATCGATCTCCTGGGGGCTAGCCATGAGTCGAGCACGCGGGTGTTGGGCGCCTTTTTTATGGGACTGGCGCTAGGGGGCGTGCTGGCGCCCCGCTGGATTCCGCGAATTCGCCGCCCGTGGAGGGCCGTCGCCATCGCCGAACTCACCATTGCCCTCACGAGTTTGCCCGCTTTGACACTACCCACTTGGACCGCTTGGATATGGCCAACGATGGGCACTTCAGGGCTTGTGGGCCCCTGGGGATCAGTCGTCAAACTGGTGTTGTCCATGCTGGTCGTGGTTCCCCCGGCTACCGCGATGGGATGTGTACTGCCGCTGGTTGTCGCGGCGTGTCTGCGGGGCTCGATGGATCTGGCACGGCAAGGTTTGTGGTTGTACGGGCTAAACACAATCGGTGGTGTCGTGGGGCTGGTTGCGGTGAGCACCGTTCTGTTGCACTGGCTTGGCGGCGCCGGGGCAATGTTGGTCGCCATCGGTGCAAATCTTACCGTTGCTGCAATGTGCTGGCTGAAAGATCAGGCCACCGCACCAGTCGCCCCGCTTGTCTCCGAACACGAGCCGGAGAAAAACCAACGTCGAGGCCTGCTCCCCGCTTTGCTAGTGGCAACGGTATCCGGGATCGGAATCTTAGCGTTCGAAGTTGCGGGTTTACAGCTGGTCATGCTCTCGGCACCACTATCCTTTTACGCGCCGACCGCAATCCTAGCGACGGTCATCTTATTGTTGGGCATCTCGGCGCTGGTCACCCCCTGGCTTCAAAGCAAGATCAGGAATGTCAGCACCCTAATCATTGGCAGTCTTGCCGTCACGAGTTGCTTCATAACACTGACCCCTTTGTTGTATCTGCAGTTAGTGATGCGAACCGGCCCCATCCCACCCTCGATGTCGATGTTGGGCTTCCTCTCGAAGTTATCCCTAACGACAATGGTCGCCTTTGGGCCTGCGATCCTTACCGCGGGCCTTATCTTTCCACTCGCTTCAATTTGGTACCGACAACACACAGGTGACCGCTGGGGGCAGCGTTGGGGTTGGTTGTTGGCGGCCAATGGCATCGGTGGTTTCGTTGGTGCCGAAGCCATGCAGAAATTAGTGCTTCCGGGATTCGGAACCCACGTTGCCTTCGCAATAGCCGGGCTTCTTTATGCGTTGGCCGCCCTGGTTCTTGCGCTGCTGTGGAGGCGAACAACTGCAGTGATGGGAGCGGGGTTCGCCCTGACGAGTTTGCTTATCGTTGGCACCTTGGGGTGGATCAGCTTACCCGAACTGCCGTTCGTCAACCCACATCTCGAACTCGAGGTGCTCGAAACTGAATTTGGGCCCGAGGGAGTCGTGAGTGTCGTCGAGAATCGTGCATCGGGTCGATCGATCCTGATGTCCAACCAGTATTTACTTGGTGGTACGGCAGCCACGTGCGCCCAGCGGCGGCAAGGCCATATACCGCTACTTCTGCACCCCGATCCCAGGCGTGTGTGTTTTATCGGCCTGGCCACCGGCATCACCCCCGGGGCTTCACTGGCACATACTGCCGTGCACGATACCGTCGCCGTTGAGATCTCTCCGCTCGTTGCGAGGGCTGCGTCCCGATTCTTCGAGAAGGAGAATCTGGGGTACGTTGGCGACGAGAAAGCGGAACTCGTCATAGAAGACGGACGCACTTACATTGCTGCGGCGGATGATCAGTATGATGTGATCATTGGCGACCTGTTCTTGCCGTGGGGACCTGGTGAAGCTCGACTCTACTCAATCGAACACTTCGCCTCGGTGCGAAAGGCGCTCCGCCCCAAGGGCATATTCTGCCAGTGGTTGGCGATGTATCAGCTGACTCCACTGCAATTCGAGGTGATTGCCGATACGTTCGCCAAGACATTCGATCGCGTACATCTCTTTCGCAGCACCTTGGACACCACTTCGCCGGCAGTCGGCCTAGTGGGCTTTCGAGACGGCGACCTGGACTGGAACACGCTGGCGCGACGCTGCGAGGCTGAGACAGACCCCGTGCTAATGGACGATCCGCTCATGCGGTATGTTAAGGGACAGCAAATGCTCTATCTGGGCCCTCTGGAACCTGCTCCTGAAAGTGATAAACACCCAGTAAACACGCTGGACAATCTCTGGGTCGAACTGGATGCAGGGCGCGAACGAGTCACGGGCAACCCTGGGCGAAAGTACTACTTTGGATCGCGTTGGATTGGTTTCCTGGCCGCTCGGCTGGAAGCAATGAAGCAAGAGAGTCAGGATGATGAACTCCTGAAGGCGGTCGACTTGGGAGTCATGATTTCCAAGTGGTATCAGAGCAAAACGAAAGGGCTTGAGACGGCTCGCAACGAACGGCTACGTATTTTGCAAAAGCTTCCCGAGCCAATCAGGGAAGCGGCCTCTTCGGAAACGAGCACCTGGCCACTTGGGCGATTGCTTTGCAGAGATCCCTAGTACCGAGAACTGCTCCTAGAAAACACCCCACCCTACAAGCTTGACCTGCGGGTGTGGTTGACCACAACGGGGAAAACCCTTAGCCTATTGCAAGAGCATTGCATGTGCCCGAAAGTTGCTCGGCTTTCAAGGTCTGGCAGATCTGTAGCGGCCGCAGCTACTTCGGCCTGATGGTGGGTCACACGTTGAAACACCGGATGACATCCAATTCATTTTTTCCTGGGCGACTTGCCGTGAACTACCACCGAATTCGCAACCTACCGCGTGACTCATCGGCGGGATTCACACTGATCGAACTGCTGGTCTCCATCGGCATCATTGGGATTCTGATCGCGATCCTTCTTCCAGCCGTGCAGGTGGCACGTGCTAGTGCGCGGCGGATGCAATGTACCAACAACCTGCATCAGATCGGGATCGCATTACACGTCTATCATGACTCCGTCGGATCATTTCCGACCACGATAACCGGCCCCGGGCAAGAAGAGGACGACGGTTCGATCCTGACCGGCTTCTATAGCTGGCATGCGATGCTGCTCCCCCAACTGGAATTGGGGAATCTCTTCAACTCCATCGACTTTGGTGTCGCGATGGCCGAAACCTCCGATCGGATCGATATCTCGATATTGCAGATCGAACCAAAATTCACCATCGATCATCCCAATGCCGACGCGGCCAGCACCATCGTGCCGGTCTATCTGTGTCCCTCGGACCCATATCAAGACAACGACGTTATGGGCTTCTTTGGGGCAGCACCCGATAGTTATGCCGGGAACGTCGGATGGCCGACTCACTCAACCGGCATCAACGGAAACCGGGAGACGCCGGCAAAACACAACGGTTTCTTCGGCTTGGTCAACCCATTGACGCCTGCTGATTGGCACACGACGAACGTCCGCATTGCGCAATTCACCGATGGACTTTCCAACACGGTCGCCGTCGCAGAACGTCGCATCAACAACTCTACCACTTATGAAGATTTGATTTCCGATGATGAATGCGTGCAATCGTTCTGCGCCGGCAGCGTCGGCGAGGTACGAACCCAAGAGGAACTCGTCAGCTATGGCAACTCAGTAATCACACCATCCATTGGCTACTCAAAATACCACGGGCGCAGTTGGATCTCGGGAGCACCGGTGACGGCTCCGACCTACATGCACGTTTTCCCGATCAACAGCCGCAATGCCCACATGTACGGCGGTGAAGCAGACGGCAATATGCTCATTACGCCAAGCAGCCAGCACTCCGGTGGCGTCAACGTCCTCATGGGAGACGGCCACGTGCGGTTTGTCACTAATCAGATCGATATTAAGATCTGGTGGGCACTGGGCAGCCGTGACGGCGACGATCATGTCGAACTCGAGCAATAGTTGCGTACGATCGTTACATCGGCTGGCCCTATCTGCTGTGGTACTCGCCCTGGTAGGCGGGTGCAGGGAAGCTGGACCGGCGGCTACTCCAGGGCCTCCGGAGAATTTGCCCCCGATGGTCGAGGCGCTACTTCCTCCAGGTTCCCAACAGATTTTACATGAAGTTCGCACCGGCGAACGCTTGTTCGAATGGTGGTTGCTACATAGTCCCGAAGCAATCAATTCGGATGTCGAACTCCAATTCGATTCCATCAGAGAGATTCACGGCGAGAACGTATTGGCACTGGTTCACGCGTTCGCAGGACGCGAGATCGAGCCACTGGAAACAACAGCAACCTACCGTGGCTGGCACGACGAACGTTTCGATTACCGACTAAGTGGCATTCCCACCAACAAGGGCTGGTACTTTAATTTAGAAGTCATCGAGAATTAGGCCCAAAGCCTGGGACTCACCAGCTTGCAAGAGTTCTGTTGGTCGCCAAGCAAGAATCATGCTCTCGGCGATCAGGAGATGTGACCGAACCTCGCGCCTCCCAATGTTCTGCCAGCCGCGTTAGACCGTGCCTGAGCGTAACGAGTTAGGAGCCGATTCTGCACCAGATACGGCCGCAATTCTTGTATTGTGAGACTCCTTTCGAGGCCCAGCGGGAGCTTCCCTGTTTAAATGTGCGTGAACGCACCAGGTTGCCATCTTAATCCCGGCCAGTTCGAGTTGTGGTGATGTGCAGATGAAATCGCGTGCAAACCTGTCGGCTTCACTGGCCTCACTCCTCCATAGGTGGCAACGCTGGATCACACTCTAGAAGTGGTGCGCCTCTCCAACAATCCATCGCACGATGGCCGTAATGCTCAGTCCTGCCAGCATTGCGGCAAAGCAATCCAGATTGCAACAGTGTTTGATGAGGGTAGCACGTTTCATTTCGTGCAGCGTTCCCATGTACAGAAACGTTCCCGCTCCCACCGCAAGCACGGTCGCTCTAAACAGCAGGGCGGAACTGGTGAGGTACTCGCCGACCATTCCGCCGCAAATAATTCCCAGCGGTGTGGACAGCGCGAAGCACATAAACAACATCAGCGAGTGCCTACGCGTCAACGTGCTGCGAGTCGTCGTTAGCGCGATAGCGAAGGCGGCGGTGCTTTTGTGGAGGATGACCGCCACGAAAATCAGTGCGGCAGCAGTGCGATCGCTCGCCCCCAATGCTGCCCCCAAAAAAAACGATGGAGCTGCAATCAAGGCGGTCATGAGCAATGGGATCATCCCCGGAATCCGTGCTCCTTCTTCGGTAGGAAGCAGGTCCTCAAAGGCATGGCCCATCAGGTGTTCAATCGCGAGCAATACCAAGAACGCAACTAGTGCGACGAACGACGCGATCGGGAAATCCACGGTAGGTAGCGCTTGTCGATACACTGCAGAAGCTGACGGCAGCAGCATCATCAACGAGAGGGCCAAAAACACCCCAGAAGAGAACGCTTCACTTTTGGGGAACCCTTTGTCGCCGCGTGACAGGTGGGTCCTGGTGAATGGCAAATAGCCTCCAGCGAGGGCGCAAAACAGGATCGTCACCAGATAAAACCATTGAAGCCCGTCCAACGAACCACCCTCTCTGTATCCGCTAGTAGTGAACAGCCAGACCGCCGAGCGATGAGAAACTGTGTCAATCAATATAGTTCGTAAGGGGCGGAAATGGAGTGTTGCACGAAGCGGCCTTGGCATACGTTGCCCATAGGCTGGTGACGATTCGCAATCTACCCGTGCGGCCAACCCCGCAAATCCATTAATTCACTCGAGGGCGCGATGCAGGCTTGCCCACAGCATGCGCAGGCGTGGCATACTTTGGGCCAGGCGTATTGGCAGCTTGGACGTCGGAATGAGGCCTTTGAGTCACTTCGCGTTTCGATTACCAAACTTCACGATCAGCCCGAAGCCCACATCAGCTTGGCAAAGATGCCGCTTGCTCTCGCTCAATCTGCAGCGGCTTTCCGCTCTGCAGAAATGGTCTTGCGACTGTGTCCCATCGATATCGAGGCTCGCCAGTTACTTAAGAAGCATCGCTAGATTCAGCGGTCCATTGCAACTGCCTGGATTGGCAAGTCGGCACTTATTGGGTCGGGTTATTCAACCTCAGTCAGTTCGATATTCACCTCGGGAACATTCTTTGCGTCAAAAAGTCAAAAAATGGAAAAATCCCTTGCAGGAATTCTTATCCCCGAACATAATCTTCCATGCCCCCCAAAGATGTGGGGGTGCCGGAATGCACCTGGCCGCTAAGGAATGTTGTTTCCTCATGGTGCGAGATACCTGTCACCGCTGATATAGCGCCCTCGCCAGACAACAAGGGAAAGTGAATGACTGTGAAACGCACGGAACTGGACGTAAAACTGGATCGCTACAGTGAAGCTGCACAAACGACGCGTGCCAAAGGCAAACTCAAGGATTGGGCCGTGTTCACAGCGGCTGCCGGGGCGGCGTTGACCGCGGCCGAAAGTGCGGATGCCGCTCCCGTGTTCTCCGGGACACAAAACATCATGCTGACCCGCACGACGACTAGCGGTTCATCGAGCGTATTGCTCGACCTGAATGGCGACAGCCAAGATGACTTTCGAGTCCGCTTAGCCTACGGCTCCTCGGGTGGACTGGCGGAAATCTACGGATTCTTCAATGGAGATTTTAACGGCATCCTGAGCGCTGGCGGAGGTGACGCGGCTCGGCTGCCTTCGAGTGTGACCGTATCTTCCGGAGCAGGCGTCTTTGATAATTTCGGCAGGATGCTTTTTTCTTTTCTTAGTGGAAGTATTGCGGGCGGCGTCTGGCCGGGTGGATACCCAACTTCTACGAGCGGTTTCGCTGGAGTTGAATTTTTCGACACCAGCGGCGATCTGCACTATGGCTGGTTGCGGCTAAAGCTCCGCAACGACGCGGGCGGTATTCCCGACAAAGTGACTGTGGTCGAGTGGGCGTACGAGTCAGACCCCGACACACCGATTCACATCCAGCCGGTTCCCGAGCCCAGTAGTCTGGGTCTCTTGGCGATGGGTGCCGCCGGCGTGGCTGCCTTCCGCCGACGGAAGCGCAATGACGACTGAGGCGCGTGTGATTCCGATGTCGGCGAGCGACACTGGCCGCAGCTCATGAGTGACTCGACTTCCGGCAAGGTGCTGTTGATCGGCTGGGACGCCGCCGATTGGCGGGTGATCAATCCACTACTCGATGCGGGCAAAATGCCGCATCTGGCCGGGTTGATCGAGCGCGGCGTGATGGGCAACATCGCCACTTTGCACCCGGTGCTCTCGCCCATGTTGTGGACGTCGATTGCCACCGGCAAGCGCCCCTACAAGCACGGGATTCTGGGCTTCGCGGAACCCGCACCCGATGGAGCCGGTGTGCGGCCGGTCAGCAATCTCTCGCGCAAGACCAAGGCTCTGTGGAACATGTTGCACCACAGCGGCCTGAAGAGCAATGTGGTGGCATGGTGGCCCAGCGCGCCGGCCGAACCGATTGACGGGGTGATGGTCTCGAATCATTACTGTCGCGCCGCCAAACCACTGGATGAAGGCTGGCCCATGCCACCGGGCACGGTCCACCCGCCGCGACTCATCGAGCAACTCAAAGAGCTGCGGTTTCATCCCGGCGAGTTGATCGACGAACAGGTGCTGCCGTTTGTGCCCAAAGCGGGCGAAGTCGATCAAGATAAAGACCGCAGGCTCTCCAGCCTAATGAAGATTCTGGCCGAATGCACCAGCGTGCACTCGGCGGCTAGTTGGTTGATGGAGAACGAACCCTGTAACCTGATGGCCGTCTATTACGACGCCATCGATCACTTCTGCCACGGATTCATGCGGTATCATCCGCCGCGGCAGCCGTTTGTTAGCGAGCGAGATTTTGAACTATTCCGTGGCGTGATCGAGACCTGCTACCGCTTCCACGACATGATGCTCGGATCGTTGTTGGCCATGACCGACGATGAGACCCACGTCGTGCTCTGCTCTGACCATGGTTTCCATCCTGACCAGAACCGGCCGGCAGAAATTCCCGATGAACCGGCTGGACCGGCAATCGAACACCGAGACTTTGGCATTCTAGTCATCGCTGGACCAGGCATTCGGCAAGACGAACTTATCCACGGCGCATCGCTACTCGACATCACGCCGACCGTATTAACCTTGCTGGACCTACCGGTTGGCGAAGATATGGACGGCAAGCCGCTCGTGCAGGCGTTTGAGACACCGCCAGAAGTGAAGACGATCCCCAGTTGGGATGCGCTCGAGGGCGACTCGGGAATGCACACTGCCGAAGTGCAAACCGACCCCTTGGCTTCGCAGGAGGCGATCAACCAGCTCGTTGAATTGGGATACATCGAGAAGCTGGACGAGAACCGCGAGAAGAGAATCGCCCAAACGGCCCGCGAATTGCGATACAACCTGGCTCGAGCCTATATGGACGGCGACCAGCATCAAGAAGCGGTGAAAATATTGCAGGAGCTGTACGAGAATGATCCACAGGAGCACCGCTTCGGCGTGCAACTGGCGCTTTGCTACAGGGCTCTCGATTGGATTGAACCTCTGGAATCGCTCGTCGAGACACTTCACGAGCGGCGCGTGGAGCAAGCACAAGAGTCCCGCGAGAAGCTCAAAGCAGTGACAGCCGATCTGGAAGAACGTAAAACCCAGGTCAAAGAAGACGTCGAACTTCGCGATTTGATGAGCGACGAGGAGCGGCGGGAGTATGTCAGGCTGCGGAGCCGGGCTCAGCTGCGCACTTACGATATTCAGTATCTGCGAGGTTACGTGGCTGCCGCAAAAGGCGAACACCTGGCGGCGCTGGGCCACTTGCTCGAAGCCGAAAAGGCCGAGCCACGACGCCCAGGCTTGCACATTCAGATTGGTCAACAGTATCTGGAACTGAAGCGTTGGCAAGATGCCGAGCGAGCCTTCGAAAAGGGCTTGGAAATCGATCCGGAAAACGCCCACGCGCATCTCGGGCTGGCTCGCAGCTACCTCAGGCGGCGGCGCGCCAAGCGTGCGGCCGAGGCGGCGGTCAAATCGGTGAGCTTGGAATACAATTATCCGATGGCCCACTTTGTGTTGGGACAGGCGCTGGCCCAAATGCGGCGCTACCCGCAAGCCGTCGAGGCGTTTGAAGTGGCAGTCTCGCTGAATCCCAACTTCGCGCAGGCCCACCGGCGATTGGCCCAAATCTACAGTCGGCGGCTCGATCAACACGACAAAGCCCAAGAGCATGACGAAATCGCACGGCAAATCCGGCGGGCCGGCAAACCCAAGCCTCCGAAGGAGTTGCAACCGGCCACCAGCAATGGGCTTGGCAGTATGCCAATCGAGGAGCCGCATCTGCAAACGTTGCGAACGTCCGACAACGGCAATCAGCCCACGGTGACCGTGGTCACCGGGCTACCGCGCTCGGGCACATCGATGATGATGCAAATGCTCGACCGCGGCGGGTTGCCCATCCTGACCGATGGCAAGCGTGAGGCGGACGACGACAACCCGCGCGGCTACTACGAACTGGAAGCCGCCACGCGGCTCCGCAGCGACGACACTTGGGTAGTCGGCGCAGCGGGTAAAGGAGTGAAGCTCGTCGCACAATTGTTGCATCGTTTGCCATTGAGCCAGTCCTACCGCGTCATCTTCATGCAGCGCGACTTGGACGAAGTGCTGGCTTCACAGAACGTGATGCTTGATCGCCTGGGTCGCCAAGGGACGTCGCAATCGTCCGAACAATTGCAGTCGGCATACCGTCAGCAGATTAGCCGAGCAAAGCACTGGCTGGCGATGCGCGGCGTGCCTGTTTTGTTTGTTGACTATCGAGGCGCGCTAGATGATCCGAGAGCGACGGCCGACGCACTGGCTGCGTTTGTCGGCGATGACCTCGACGCGGAGGCTATGACCGATGCTGTTGAGAAGCGGTTGTATCGGCAGCGAAAAACCGAGCCAAATGAGCCCGCAGCGACCAGCTCGCCGCAGGTAGCGGAGTCATGACTCTGCTCGACCGAGAAACCGACGGCGTGCTAGAGCGACTGTTGGCCCGCGATCCGGCCGACTCGGAGCGTGTGCTGACAATCGACGAAACTCAGCGCCGCTTGACCGAAAAGTACATCTTCCCCGTTCTGCCGCAGTTGGAAGAAGAGTTTCTGGCGATCCGCCAGACGGTCGATGCCAACATTCGCCGCCGAATCGTGGAGGATCAAGAAGTCGACAAACAGATCTCACTAGATAAATACCCCAAGGGATACTGCTTGCCGATCACCGTCCAGGCGGTCGCCGAATTCGAAGTGCAGAGCGCTTCCGCGCCGACTGAGGCCACCCAAGCGGTTGCGGCGTTTCGGCGAGCCGGCGGGCACGTAACCAAGATCTGGGGCGTACTCCGCAATCAGTATTTTCAGAATGCGATACAGTTCGGCTCGATTTATTTCGACGTAGCCAACGACACCGTGGACGTCAATAAGCCAAAGGTCGAATACATGCCGATCGAGGAGTCGGGCTTCAAGAACATCGATTCGTACGCCGAGTACGCCGACGTGGGCCAGCGGTACTGGGAGTGCGAGATGTATCCCAATCTGTACTTTCCGCGTCTCGCACCGCTGTTGCCGGTGCTGCAATTGTCGCGCGACGGCAAACTGACGCTCGAGAGCCGAGCCTATTTCATGCAACAGATGAACGTCGACAGCGGATTTCGGGCCGCCGAAACCTTTCTAACCGAAAGCGATTGGAGCAACCGGCGACTGCCTCATGCTTGGCAGAAACGGGTTGCCGACTATAAGGCACAGCATCTCTCCGACCATGCAAAGACTCCACCAGAGGGTATCGAGCCCAAAGCGGTTGTGCGTTTGTGCGCCGAATATCGGGCAAGTTCTGTTTACATCTCGCGCCCATTCTTGACGCGTGTTTTTCAATCGGCCGCGTCCATCGCAATTCAACATGGCTAACCTCCGTGCTGGCAAAGATCGGCACCACGCCACGTGACGAGCTGGAGCAGTTCCTGCCGGACGTGTGGAAACTTGAGGATGTGGCGGAATCCTTTCCCCAGGAAGCGGGCTAGCCTGCGGCAGGCTGAAACGCATCGTGTTGAGCGTAGTACACCACTGCTTCTATTTTCTGATCGGTAGAGGGGGAAAGTCCGTTTCGCCACTCGGACCATACTCGTACTACATCGCGAGCTAGACCTACCTCCAAGAGGTATTCCATACCTGCCGCTGACGCTGGCGGTTCACCATCATCCGAATAGTAGTCGATGACTACCTCAGAGGCTGTGTTGATCTGATTTCCAGGATGCACGTAGATCGTTTGTTCAGCATCGAAATCGTCGAGCGATTCAAGAGCTTGTCCCAGGTTCATAGTATTGCTCCGTTACCTTCCCCAGATATTCATACCACCCTCTCCACCAGGATGGAAGAGTTGTTGCAGTGGCCCAGCTGCCTCATGCTGAACACGTGGGACTAGTTCCAGTACCTCCCCGACGAGGACTCGAACCTAGTATCGCAAGCGCCATTGATGTCAAGCGGTTACGAAAAAGGGAATCTAGCGTCGGCGCAGAATCGGGCGCATCTCGCTTTCTGAACGCAATTTCGCCGAGCGAGTCAGCATATGGCTCTGCGGAGTTGGACTCGGGCGACGTCAACTACCTCGAATTGCTGAATCGAAATCATGAGTTGCGGTCATTAATCGAGCGATGGGAGGGGCTATCTCACCATATCAAGGCAGCCATAATCGCCCTACTTCGCGCAAGTCGAAGACTGTCACCTCAGACTGATCAACAACCGCCATTCGAACATGGAGAAATGACATAATGCCCCAAGAATGGTCAGGCGACGACTGCAACTCGCCAAACGCGTCTGAGGTAGGGATATCGGTGGCTCTATCTCACCACTCGTCAAAGTTGAATCTGTGGAACAGGACTTTAGGTGCCTTTGCCTCAACCGCCGAATTGTCCGCAGTTCATCGAGCGATTCCAATCGACCATAGGATTCGCATATGTCGCTGCAAAAGGCTCGTTCTGCAACGTCTTCGATACCTATTGCCATTGGTACTCGAAGTCTGGGCAGCCTCGACCGCTCGTACACTCCAAGCCAGATTCCCTGAGGCACGAGCAAGGCGACGATTGAGACATCGCACTTGACGTTTCGGACCGCACATCAACGGAAGCTGTCGAAATCGGGTAACCCTACCGGCTGGTCGGGACAACTGGTGCAGAAAGCCGCATGTCCAGCAATCGAATGAAATGGAAGGCAGCCTTAAGTCAACCAAGCATCTGGCAGACTGTCCGCGACGCGAGTTCGTGGAACCGACAAGAACCGAGCAGCAGGGGGCTGCAAATCGATGCGACGCGGAGCCGGTTGTAGATTTCGCTTCACGGCATAGGGCACGATTTCGTAAAATATGCGTCGCGTTGAGCACCTATCATCCCCAGCGAAGACTGCAACCACCATCCTGAAACGGCCACCTGCCCAGCAGGAAGAAATCAAGACTCCCAAACCGAAAGAACCATCCCGTGTCAACCAAACATAAAACCAAAACCGCACCAATCAGGCGCCGAGGGCGAAAATCTGGCCCGACTAAAGTAGCAAAGAAAAGAAGACGCCAGCGAAAGCGGAAGGCAACCATCTCGGATGCTAATTCGCGGCACTTTGCCCTGGAATCCGCCCATGAGGATACTCTGGGACCCCAGCTTACTTGCAGCGCCCGGAAGTGGGCTGCCACTGAAGCTCGCGGCGTGCAGATAACGAAAGATCTGCGGCAGTTCTACGAGATCGACAAGAAAGGTCGGATGCTCATCCCGTACGGCTTTCTCAACCAGGTTGTCCGGAAATTAGAGGATAATCACGTCAATGTCGACCTACAAATCAGTGCTCGGGGCCAATACGTGGAGAAGATTGCCCCGCAATCGGATATCGAAGCCAGAATCGCCAAACCCGTGTCCCGCCTCGAGAACCTTCCAAGAGCTGGAGTCTTAGCTTCCAGCGGCTCGGATACGATCAATACGATCGGTGCAATTGCGACCATGTTTCCCGATGCTCAAATCGCGGTCTGCACCCACTCATGGAAAGAGGCACACATTCTCAGGAAAAAACTGGCCAAAAACACTGATCGCAAGGTAGTCGTCAACAAGGAGGATTTCGTACCAAAGGCACCAAACGTTGAGAATCGTCGCTTCATCCAAGTCATGACAGGCCAGGCTTCCCAGGCCGCGTCGATGCCGGAATTCTTCGATATACGCATCGATGTTGGGCGAAAAGTTGCCCTTTCGAAATGGGTGAGAGAGACGCCCTGGGGCCTGCAGTCGATGCGTGTATTCGCGATATTACCACATGGTCGTGTCTCGCTTCACGAGTGGTTGCAGCTCCAGGAGGCCTACACGGACAAGTGGTTTGAGGTGAAGGCCAGGAATGCACCGCCGCCAGTCTGTGTGGCCCTGGTGCAGGGCAGCGACCTCCGATTTCGAAGAAACACTTCGCGCTTCGATTTCTCGCGTACACAAGTTTGGGAGAATAAGGACCGGAATTTTCGGATTGCGGAGCTCGCCCGAGGCATTACAGCCCGCAACTTCAAGGCCCTGGGTGAGCTTGGCATCGATCTGTCCGACGATCTGCGCGACATCATCAACGATGAACCCCAGAGGGGAGTCACGATCCTGGTGGCCAATCCAACGCATGGCAGAGCCTTGAAGACTTTGTTGCCCGAGTTTGAATTCGAGCACGTTTCGACGTCCGAGATTTCGGAATCGATCTTCGATGCCAGAGCCAATCGCATCATGACCCACGCCGCTGCAGAGGCCCGAGATATTGCTTCGCAGATCGTCATTCGGGCGGATGGTGGCAGAGGTTGGCCTTTACAGCCCAAGTCTTTCCCTTTGTCAGGACTTGATCTCGACGCAGCAGTTGTCTTCGACATCGACGATCTCGGGTGCGAACGCGTACGAGAGCTGGTCCAGAGTCGACTCGAAGCCTACCAGCAACTTGGCTGGTCACTCCCAACTGAGGAATAAACAACGAATCATGAGCATGTTTTCAAGTCTCGGCCGTTCCTGGGACTCTAAATTTAGGAATGGAATTCGTGCCCGCCAGTTGCCCGCCGGTGCCCACGCCGGGAACCGCGATGACTTTCTGCGCCGACACGAGTTAGAAGCCAGTCAGGTAGTGCATCAGCCCAGGGAAGAGCAAGAACGATTTCTTGCGAAACTCCTGGGCCGCGTTGCCGACACTCGAATGCTGAAGATCGCCTTTGACGATCTGAAGCGCCAGGGAGGCCAGGCACCAGGGCCCAACGGCCTCTGCTACGAAGACCTCGACGATTTCGAGGTCTGGGACATGATCGAAACACTCAGTGAGTCGATAAAGGACGGTACATACCGCCCCGGACCGACCCGCAGTGTGGAGATCCCCAAGACTAGCGGAGGAACCAGGACGCTGACACTGGCCAATATCGAGGATCGGGTCGTGGCTAAGGCAGTCCAGAAGGTTATCCAGCCCGTGCTGGACCCGACTTTCGACGACTGCTCATTCGGCTGCCGGCCTGGCCGGGGACGTTTGGATGCTCTGGCGGAAGCCAAGTATCTAGCGGAAGCCCAAGGCCGCCAAATATGGGTGATCGAAGACGTCCAAAGCGCCTTCGACAACGTCCCACTCAAGCGGCTAAAGGACCTACTGCGAAAGCGCCTCCCGGAGGAACTCTGCGAGCTAATCATCAGATTGGTCTGCAGAAAGGTCAAGGAAAAGGAGACGAAGAATGGAATCCAACAAGGATGTGCCTTGTCTCCCATGCTTCTAAACCTCTACCTCGACCACCACCTCGATCGGGTCTGGAAACGCAAGTTCCCCGACCTACCCCTTCTCAGGACAGCCGACGACATCTTGGTCCCGGTTGCCCATAAGAAGGACGTACGAAGAGCGACTGAAGGACTACGAGAGCTCCTGCCCCCCGCGGGTATGCCCATCCAGGAGGAAAAGAG
The DNA here is from genome assembly GCA_965227275.1 of Pirellulales bacterium. Classification (GTDB taxonomy): domain Bacteria; phylum Planctomycetota; class Planctomycetia; order Pirellulales; family JAEUIK01; genus CAZNXE01. Next base: position 6,580,324 of record CBDDFU010000001.1, read on the forward strand.
CCAAGTAGCCCACCTTGCGAACGGGGATAAACCTGTCTGGCTCGGCTACCAGCTGAGTCTCGAGGATAACGAGCTCGACGTACGAATCCCTGGGGATAGTTGGAGAAAGCTGGAGGAAGCCTTTTTCGAGGCCTACGAAAGCCCATCTCCTTCCCTTAAGGCTGAAGCGTGTCTGATGGGATGGTTGGCCCAACAAGGACCAGCTTTCCCGCACCATGTTGAAGCCCTGCCACTTATCTATGAACTGGCGTCCAGGTACGGACATGAGGAGCTTCCGGAAACGGGGGAACTTACTGGTATCTGGGAGGAGGCTCATGGAAAGTGGGAGCATGTCCATAGGAACTATTCCCCTATAACTCGAGCGTCATGACCGGCGGCTCCGCCCGCCATCGAAATCGGCCAATTTCGGTCGATACGACGGGGGTGCCCTGCGGGGCACCCCCTTTTTTGAATCAGACCATGGCTACCAGCCGCAGGTCACAGAATTGAGTTCAACCGACTGCTTCATTCATTCAGAATAGCCCCAAAACTGAAGCTCTCCCGCCCACCGTCATGGACGATGGCCATGTCACCCTGCAATTTAATCATTTCCGATTCCCGGCGAGCCAGCCGGTCGAGACAACATCGTCACGGCGTGTGCTCCCCCGCTGGCGGAAGCAGCCAACCAACGATCTCCCAAAGGATCGAATCTGCCAACTGCTCGCTTCTGCGGACTCCCAATTGGCGGTGGGAGTTGGCCTTGGATCTGGTTGGGCGGGGTCGCCGTGGGCCGCGGAAGGCGGTCGATCGATGGCTGCTGGAAGCCGTTCGGTATCAGCGAGACGATCCTCGAGGAGCTTCCCCTGAGACGCTTGTTCGTAGATACCCAGCGGTGGCAACCGCCTATGAGATCCATCGGCGTGCTGGAATCCAGCGTCGTCTCATCGAGGCCTGGATCCTGACAGGAGGCGATGACAAATCGATCGCCCGCGAGACAGGAATCAGCCAGGTTGCCGTTGATGCTTACGAGCAACTCTTCTTCAACGTCAGGGATCGCCTGGGGGCCTCTGACTATGTTCTCCATGCGATTGCCCGTTCGCACCGCAGCAATCCGCAACTTCGTGCCGAGATCGTTCAGAAGCTGGGCTACTTCCAAGGGCCACTCGTCTTCCAGACTGCACTGGAAGCCATTGGCGGTTCGTTGGGGTTGCTCGGCGGGGACCTTCCTGAACCAGATCTGGCAACGGCCAAAGGTCGCAATCAGGCTCGAATTCAGCTGCTGCTGGATATCCAGACACTCGACATGAGCGAATTTAAGCCATGCGAACTGCAGCAATTGCAGGAGATTGCCCAAGAAATTGGTTCAGAAACGCTTCCCGACACCCGTCTACGTGCAGATTGGGGCAATGTATGGAGGAAATTGCCCGTTAAACGGACCACAACAGTCGACAAATTCGCGAACGAAAGTCGCTTAGCGACCTCCAAGTGGGCAAATTCCAACGACATTTCACAGAAACTTGCTGCATAACCACCAGAAATGCTTCAAAAATTAATGCACTGAGAAAACTGGGGCCAAGATTCATGACATGGCAACAACGCGGTAACCACGAGTACTTCTACTTCTGGAGAAAGCGTCCCGGAGGTCGCCAGAAGGTCTATTTGGGCCGCGGCCCCGTCGCCGAAATTGCCGCCAGAGAATACGCGATCCGACAGGCGGAAAAAGCTGCCCGTAATGAATCGCTGAAGGCGTTGTCCGAGGAGGTCAAAACCACCAACGGAATCCTGCGAGAATTGGATGTCCTGGTTAGGCAGTTGATTGCTGCCGAAATGATTGCTGCCGGCTATCACCGCAGAGGCCGAGGCAGTTGGAGAAAACGTCGATGATTATGAAACGAGATTCCGAGCACGACGCGTTACCTGATCGAGAATGGTTCCAGGACCTGATCAAACGGGCAAACAATGGAGATGCCCAGGCCCAACAGGATCTCCGCCAGACGATGGAGGAGAATCCACAGCTGTCGACGATTGCGGGTGATCTGGGGCAACATGCCATGGATCAGCTGATCCGATCCATTGCCGGGGAGGATGTGGCACTTCAGCAGGCTATCGAGAACGAGGCCGAACTCTTGCTGGATGGCTTGGCGGGCAACAACCCAACCAGGCATCGCCGCATGCTCGCCACGCATGTCGTATGCTGTTGGCTACATGTTCGCCATTTCGACCTGATCTCGCCACCAGTCAGCGATACGGGTTCCGCCCGATTTCGGCGCTGGCAGAGAGAGGCCAACCACCGTTACACCCTGGCGGTGAAGCTGCTGCACGATCTCGAGAAGATGGAGCAGCGGACAAAGAGCCGCAAACGGAAGAGCTAGGCAGTACATACCTTCACTGCGAAATCGATCGAACGCGGAAAGGTCAGCCCGGAGACGGTAGAGACCTGGCCACTGCCGAAAATAGATTTGAACACGAATTGGCGTCTGAGATAAAATTGGGTTCCACGTTCCAAGGCTCCATGGATAACCACGGGGCCTGCTGATTGATCCGCACCGAGAAGCCCAGTCGCCCACCTCGATCTGTACTCACGGATCGCATTGATCAGGACCGCCTGAAACGTCGCTGTAGGTACAAATGGTGCCAAGCGATAATCGCGGCTAGCCAGGAAGGCAGCCGCCCGAAGTGTCACTTATCCGAAAGGACTCGATAGAAATGTCTCATCACGCCAGAAAAGGTACGAATAATTCCCCTGAATCACCGATCAATCTTCGCGAGAAATTCGGCCAGGATTACCGCGTAGTATACGAAGAGTCATACTACACGGACCAGAAGAAGAACGGCACCAAGGCCGAGGCGGTTGCCCTCCAGATCATGCCCTGCAAGTACGGCCACATCTTCCCCTGGGGCTTGGACCGCCTGGCGGCCAGCACCGACCGCAAGGGAAAAATTGCCAATCAGCTCACCAAGTTGGATTGTTGTCGGGTCGAACAGGACGGCAACGACGGAGTGACTGTCTCTTACTCGCCAGCTGATTTCGACAAGGTGGCGAAGTTTATGAAGCCGAGTCGACGCAAGAAACTGACTCTAGAGAGACGAGAAGCCTTCATCGAGGCTGGGCGAGCCCATCAGTTCACCGAATCCACGGGGCAAACAACGGTTTTTCGGGGCCAGGATGCGTCCAAAGGTACTAAGGCGACCTCGGAGTCGCCGGTCCGATCCGGAGCGAAAACAGGCTCCGAAAAAACGAATTAGCCCCAAATGGATTCGAGGAACCGATCATGGACGAAAAACGGTGGTTTCGGGAAATCGAACTCGACGACCTTTCATCGCGGTACGCAGAGGACCTCGGGACGTGGTCGATTGGCTCGCTTGAAGGGGTGTCTATCCATCTTCGGGCGATCGAAACGCAAATCGTGCGACCTGCGGAGGTCTCCACCAGAAAATGACACCTCCTTCAGTTCGCCGTGATGCGCAGCAGCAGAAGACGATGCAACCTCAGCGAGTTGGTTCACCACAGAATTCAAAGAAGTATACCCGGCCTCTCTCATTCAAGCGAGCGATCAACGGTAAGCATATGAACTACGTTTCCCTTGGTCAGAGCGCTGTTTTCAGATTTGATTTCCAATAATCGGTTGTCTCGATGAGCAGTGTTTGCCACCGAGGTTTGCGCGAATCACTTTCAGTACCGGTGCCAATTTCCAGCACTGTGTCCGTAACTTCGAGATCCAGTTGTTCGGTCATATATGCCACAACAGATGGTGGCGAGATCGTTTGGCCGAAACAAATTGGCAATGCGCTGTCCACGTAGGCTAGGCGTCTATGTCGAGAAGGTAAAAATAGATGGCGCGGAGTATCCTGCATTGCACGGATGCCAGCATTGCTCACTTCACGGTCCACCATCTTTCGACTGAACTCAGACCCTTGCTGATCGATGGATTGCCAATATGGGGTGTAGCGTCAAGGATAGGGCTATGTACCAGCCGCCGCCAGGTTATGAAATAGTCCTCAGGACCAGATCGCGAGACGAAGACCGCGAATCGCGGTTGGTCCTCGACGCAGCGGGGGTTCCCTCCAAAGCGCATCATCAAGATGGTTGGTGGTTGCTCATCGTGCGGCGCGACGATCTCAGAACCGCCACAGCCGAGCTGAACGCTTATCGGCTGGAAAACATAGAACCATCGCACCACGGCGACGCACCTGTCCCCGTCTTCAATGGGGCAAAGGCAGCTGTTGTCGCTTACACGGGAGTCTTAATCGTGACCGCCATTCTCACGGCCCAGTCGACATTAGGCCTGCAGTGGCTGCCGGCGGGCAGGATGCAGGCTGAAAGGGTCATGGCAGGCGAGTGGTGGAGGACGCTGACAGCGCTGACACTCCATGTGGATGGAGCGCACCTCGTCGCGAATCTGGTCTTTGGAGCTCTCTTTGGTATTCTGGCGGGACAAGTCCTCGGTGGGGGCGTCGCGTGGTTGGCGATTGTTGTCGCAGGGGCACTGGGAAACTTGATTAATGCGATGGTGCGGGCGCCAGACCACGCGTCGATCGGCGCTTCGACCGCTGTTTTCGCCGCCCTCGGCCTGCTCGTCGCCCACGCGCTGCGTTCTCGAAAAGCGGTCCAAGAAAAACTTCTAAGACGTTGGAGCCCGATGATCGGTGGAATTGTGTTACTGGCGTACACAGGCCTCGGAGGCGACCGCACGGATGTTGTCGCGCACCTGGCCGGTTTTGTTGCTGGTCTGCTTACCGGCTGGGTGGGATGTAGTATACCCACCTCCTGGCTGGCCCACAGTAAAGTCCAGCAATTGGCGGGTTTCGTGGCGATAACTAGCGTCTGTTGTGCATGGATCGTGGGCTTGATCGCCGCCGGCTAGAAGCAGTATCGAACAACATAGCTAAAGTCGCCAGTCTTGAGCCAGCCTAAGCGAGTCTAATGCCCAGACTTTCCACATCTGGCGAATTGCCGAACCACAGCTAGTGACAGAGTGCGCCGGTGTCAACACGGTATGTACCATCAAGGGATTGGTCTACGTGTCGGGGCTGCTGACGATCTCGCACCAATCAAACTACGAAGGCGTATCGTGTGCAACCAGCTGTCGTCCATGGCTGACAACACCTATCAATAACTGGGCTAGCGAACACTTTCTCAAGTCTATCGACCAGATGGTTGACCAAGGTTCTGACTCTATGCGGCCCCTCGCGACGCTGATTGACGTGCCCCACCGGCCTCGCTTCGATGGACACACCTCTTGCAGTTCGCGCGTCCCAGAATTGAGCGAAGTTGGACCATCCTCGCTGACTTTCGCAGGTTCGAATTTGCAGGAGGTGGTGACGACCGACAGCACGAACGCAGGCTGTGCCGATGACCTCCCCCGGGTCGTGATCGTCATTTCGGTCTGTTGCGACGGCGACTTCTCGGACATTGATCGCAGCGGCGCCTGTTCACTGTCGGTGGTCGTCTCGGTAGGCACGGGCTCTGGACTTCGCCGGGCACTGTGTGGACAGACCACTCAATCCCTACGCGGCTCGTGGGAAGCGTCCCAACAGATCGGCGGATTTTTGGTCGCGGGTTCCAATAGATGTTCGTGGTGAGCGAGGTGGGCGATTGAGTGGCAGGGGCACTTGGTTTTCGCCGTTGGCTCGGTCAGAAGATCCCCTGGCTGAAACGTAGTGGCCGTCCCGCGTAAGCAGATCGTGGCCATTCTGCGGCGGATCGCAATGTGTCGGTTACCGCTGTCACGTGGGTGTCCGGCTTGAGCCGAGATGTTGGTCACGTTCTCAGCTAATCGTGCGGCAATTGTGAACGGCTTGTGCCCGGCGGGGCAGGTCAAAGGCTCAAGAATCGCATCTGGCAGTGTCCCGAGTCGGAAGAGGCCATCAACTTCAGGAAACAATTTGCGTTTGAGTCGATAAATCGTCAGGATTGGCGAGCCAGTGGTTCGGCAGCGTATCCAACTCGGCGGGTCAATAACCCAAATGGGAAACCCCGGATTAGGCGTGGCAAATGTTCCGTTCTACTGTCGTCTTCGTTTGTCTCACCGCTTGCCTCGTGGGTGAAACTGCAACCGCCGCACCTCTGACACTCACGCTCGATCCGGACCGCAGTACCATTTCGATGACGGATGTGTTCATATTCGTTGGCGCGGATACAGTCCGAACCTCCAAGGTAGGAAGTGATGTGACAGAGCAGGAGCCAGGGTCGTCGGAGTCGACGCTTTCAGGCACGCTTGAAATTGATTTAGATCTAACGGCCGAAACGCTTGCGCTGGTCGGCGGCAGTGTGATCGATCCGGCCATAACGGGCTCCAACCTGTCCCCTGACAGCTCTGGGAATCAAGGCAATGCGGACATGGCCATTGAAATCATTTCCGCTTACTCCGGAGGTTTCGACTTTTCTCTCACCAATCTGTTGTTCGACGTTCAACAGGTGGCCACTTCTATGGTCGATATGGGAGGTTACTTTGAAGTCGCAGGTGGTCAGAGCTTCACGACAATCGGCGGTGAGCTCAATCTATTTTTCGATGCCTACTCACAGTTGGATGCTTCATCGATATCGGCCAATAACCTTGTGAATGGTGGAACGCTGATGCTCAGCGGTACGCAAGTAGAATTAATCTTACCCTTCGAACTGGAGATCCAAGTTGGAGACCCGATCACGGGCCCAGACGTCTTCGCCCCAGACGGCGGCGGTTTCGTCGTGGAAGGCCAGATAGTAGCAACCGGTATCGTTCCGGAACCAAGCGGTGGGATTCTCTTTGCACTGGGCGTCTCCCTGTTGGCGCCGTTCGTCCTACACCGCACCGGTACTGTTAAGCGCAAGTAGGTGACTTGTTCACCGATAGATCTTCGTCCGGTCGTAAATGACCGTCGCGATTCATCTTTGTCGACCACACTCATTCACCAGCCGACCGACGCCTGCCAAGCATTGGTGCAATCACATCGAGAGCCAACTGCGTGGGTTGGATCGACAGGTCGAAGGCCCAAAACCGCTTTAGGTTCATTACTCGACTGGTTTGTTGAGATGGTTGGCCATTCTCATTCATAGGATGTACTTGCGTACTTACGCTCAACCTACGCGGATGCAGGCGTTTAGCACGACGATTCCTTCAAGAGAATCGTTCAGAAAATCAGCGCTTAGCTGGATTATTTGGTGTAATTTCACTTGGCACGTCGCTATTATGCAGCCTGAGAAGAGATGCTAGCGCTAGAGTCTCTGAGGGAACGGTCAGCCGCCGGTGGCGCACTTCTGGAACAGTGAGGTACAGATGGGCAAGCACGAAGGTGACATGTCTCATGTTTCCAGTTCTGGTTCAGCACCCGGCTGGGAAATCGACCCTGCAATTCGAGAGTGCCTGCAACAGATTCGCGGGCGGGTTGCCCAGGTGGTCGTCGGTCAGGATGTTGTCGTAGAGCGATTGTTAATCGCACTACTCACCAGTGGGCACGTGCTACTCCAAGGTGTGCCGGGGTTGGCCAAAACACTTTTGGTCTCCGCGCTGGCCCGCACGATCGACCTTGAATTCAAGCGAATCCAGTTCACCGTCGATTTGTTGCCTTCAGACATTGTCGGGTCCGAGATTCTGGATCAACGGACAAACGATTTTCGCACTTATCAGGGCCCCATATTCACGAATCTGTTGTTGGCCGACGAAATCAATCGCGCGGCCCCCAAAGTGCAAAGTGCGTTGCTGGAAGCGATGCAGGAGCGAAAGGTTACTATCGGGAATGAAACCTACAGCCTACCAGCTCCATTTTTGGTGATTGCTACCCAAAACCCCGTGGAACAAAGCGGGACATTCGAGCTCCCTGAGGCCCAGCTCGATCGATTCATGCTCTGCCATCGGCTCGACTATCCCGCTCTGGACGAAGAGAAAGAAGTCTTGCGTCGCAACGCCCTCCTGGGCATTCGTCGCGAAGGCCGTGGAGCGGTGGCCAGAAACGAGTTCGACATTGTCGAACAGGGGCCTGTTGCCGATATGGAGAAGCTGATCGCGGCCATGGAGGCTGTGCATGAAATCCACGTTAGCGAGGCATTCATCGATCACGTCGTAGCGCTGATCGACCGTACACGAAATCATCCGCAGATCGAGTTGGGCTGCAGCCCTCGAGCCGGCATTGCCCTCATCAAGGCTGCACGAGCACGTGCTCTGATTCACGGACGGGGCTATGTGATTCCCGAAGATTTATTCGCGCTGGCAGAAGACACGATGCTGCATCGCATGCGTCTCACTTACGAAGCCCTGGCCGAGGGGATCAGTGGTCAACAGATGTTGCAGTGGCTGTTGAACGACTTTGGTGGAGTGCGACAGAGTGGAAACGGTGTCTTGCAAGGCGATCGTGCCGAGCATGTCTGACGTATTGTATGGAAGCTGAGACGGTCCACTCGGCTCGAATAGGGGTTGGTGCGTTGGACGGTTATATTGCCCAAAATCAAGTGCTCAATTCCCGGCAGTTTTACATTGCCGTGAAGCGGCTGGCCGATAGCCTGGGCTACGGAACCGATCGTTCTGCAATGCTTGGATCGGGCATTGAATATGTCCAGTCCAGGCTCTATCAACCGGGAGATCCCATTCGGGCCATCGACTGGCGTGTGACCGCCCGGACGAAGAAGGTCCATGTCAAAGAGTACGAAGCCCCGCGGCGAATGCCGGTTTACATCCTGGTCGATACATCGGCCTCGATGATGATCCGCTCAACTCAACGCAGCAAATATGAACTGGCGGTGTTCATTGCCGGTGGGATTGCCCTTGCCTGCCTCGATCGCATCAGCCCCGTGGGCTTATTGGCCATCGGCAGTCGGGGCTTGCACGTAAGGCCGAGCCTTTCGCGTGACGAAATCCTCCGTTGGTTGTTCCAATTGCGAAAATACAACTATCACGAGGACACGCGTCTTTCCTCCCGAATCAGCCAACTCGACCCAGAACTTTCGCAACGCACGTTGATCATCGTCCTCAGCGATCTGCACGATGCCGGGGCAGTACCGCGACTCAAGCAACTGGCACATCGCCACGATTGTGTGGTATTGCAACTGCACGATCCGGCCGAAGCCGATCTGGCCGGGGCGGGCTTCATTCATGCTCGCGAGGCAGAAACCGGTCAAGAGACCCTGTTGCGCGGCCGCCGTGGCTGGCATGCCAAAAAGGATGTCGAAGCTGAGTTGAAGCGTGCCGCGATTGACCACCTGATGATCAAGTCGACGGAACCATTCGTTTCAAAGTTGCGATATTTCTTTCGTGCCCGCGGGGTGTTGGGAAGGGGGCGGTAATGAGAGTTCCCATCCATTGGCCCATCACGTTTTTCTTGCTCATGAGTGGCCCCATCCTTCGGGCCGAGGGCGACAGCAGGCCGGTCGAGTCCTCGCCGGTAGGAGTCGCCGCTCGGTTGGAGCAAGTCGTACTGCCAGGAAGTGAGCTGGAGGCAATCCCCCAGGAAGATCCGCGCACTCCGCTAATGCTGCGGATCGTGGATGCTTATCCGCACGGAAGTGATACGCGATACGATCTGGAATTCTACGGTTTGGAGCCAGGCACCTACGATCTTCGCGACTTCTTGCGTCGCAAAGACGGTACCGACATGGCAGGATTACCATCGCTGCCGGTAGAAATTGTCTCGCAGTTGCCCCAAGGACATATCTTGCCTCACGAGCTTGAGCACCGTCGCGCTCCAAGCGTTGGTGGCTACCGCATGTGGCTCATCGCCGGCACAATACTCTGGATAGCGGGGTTGGCCGCCATTTTGCTGATTGGTCGACAACGCAAAACCACGGAAGAGTCGAAGAGCGAGAAACCCGTTTCGGTGGTTGATTGTCTCCGACCGCTGTTGGATCGGGCCTTGCAAGGACAGCTCACCATCGAAGAGCAGGCCGAGTTGGAACGATTGCTGGTTGACTACTGGCGACACCGGCTACAGCTCGATGATTCAGACCCGGTTGAAGCCTTGGCCACCATTCGGCAGCATGCCGAGGCTGGCGAATTACTGCGGAACGTCGAACGTTGGCTCCACAGCCCCGAGGGAGTTGGCGAGGTGGATATCGCGGCCGTGTTATCTCCCTACCGTGGATTGCCCGAGAACCGCGAGACCCTATTGCCTGCCGAGGCGAAGGTGTAATCGATGTCGTTTTTGTATCCGATGGTTTTGCTGTTGCTCGTCGTTCCCATCCTGCTGTTGGTTTGGGTGTGGCGGGGACCACATTCGGCGGTGTACTTACCAGTCGATTATGTGCAAGCTCGCCGGAACCGCTGGCTTTCCACGTTGCTCAGAATGGCAGAGTCTTTGCCGGCCTTGCTCCTGGCGGTGGTCATCGTGATCCTCGCGGTGCCGCAACAGCAGGGAGCCCCAACCAGCCGACGGGTGATGACGAACATCGAATTCTGTCTCGATGTTTCCGGCAGTATGACGGCCGAGTTTGGTGATGGCTCGCGTTATGACGCTGCCATGGAGGCCATCAACGAGTTCTTGGATTATCGCCAGGGCGACGCTTTTGGTCTGACTTTTTTCGGGAACAGCGTCCTGCACTGGGTGCCCTTGACCAGTGATCCTTCGGCAATTCGGTGCAGCCCCCCATTCATGCGGCCAGAAATGATCCCCGGTTGGTTTGGCGGCACGGAAATCGGCAAAGCATTAATGGCCTGTCAGAAGGTCCTGCGGGAACGCGAAGAAGGCGATCGCATGATCCTGCTTGTGTCTGATGGATACAGTTCTGACTTGAGCCGAGATAACGACGTCGCCCTGGCTGAACGACTGGCGTCCGACGGAATCGTGGTCTACGCCGTGCACGTCGGTGGCGGAAACCCCCCGGATGAAATCGCCAACATCACTGGCTTAACTGGCGGCGATGTCTTCGAGGCAGGCGACATGGCTGGGATCAGCGCCGTGTTTCGACATATCGATCAACTGCAAGAGACCCGCATGGAGCGCACAGCCCCTGAACCGCAAGATCACTTCGTACCCTACAGTATGGCTGGGTTGGGCATTGGTGGCTTGGGATTGGTTTGCCTATTCGGTTTGAGGTACACGCCGTGGTAGCCGAAACGGTAGCAGTGATTGTCGTTATCCTGGTGGTGGGTGCTGAAGCACTCCATCGGCGTCGGGTGGAACGCTTCGCGCGGCTGGCATTCGGCCCTCAGGGCAAGCCGAATGTCTGGGCACGAATGGCCCCACTGCTGAGAGCACTCAGCCTGGGAGCTGTGGCCTGGGGACTGGTCACTTTAATGTTACTTGCTCCCAAGACCCATCGCGGCGAGCAGCTCGACAAGAACGAGCTGCGTCATTTGCTTCTTGTATTAGATGTTTCGCCCAGCATGCGGTTGCAAGACGCAGGACCATCGGCGACACAGTCCCGGATCAATCGCGTATCGGACCTGATGGGATCATTCTTCGAGCGTGCACGAGAGCCGATGAAAATCAGCATTGTCGCGGTGTACAACGGTGCAAAGCCGGTCGTGCAGGAAACACTCGATATGGAAGTGGTTCACAACGTGCTCGATGATTTACCAATGCACTATGCCTTTCGGGTGGGCGAGACAAAGCTGTTCGACGGACTGGAAGAAGCCGCCAACATGGCCCAGCACTGGAAACCACGCGACGCGACGCTGCTTCTGCTGAGCGACGGCGATACCGTACCTGCGACCGGGATGCCCAGAATGCCGGCCTCGATTGGACACGTGGTGGTTGTGGGAGTGGGGGATTCACGGAAGGGGGGCTTTGTCGATGGTCGCCACTCGCGGCAGGATGTGTCGACCTTGCGGCAAATCGCGGCCCGATTGGGCGGGCGTTACCACAATGGGAACGAGCACCAGATTCCCACCGATATGCTTCGCAGCATCACGCAACGCACCGAAGCCAGCGCGATCGAGAAGCTGACCCGACGTGAGTATGCCTTGCTCAGCTGTGCCGTGGGGGCCACGTTACTTGCTATGCTGCCATGGCTGTTAAGCCGCTTTGGTACGAACTGGACCCCAGGCCCCCCCGCCAGCGAGTCGCGTATCTTGCGTGCTTCGAATGTTTCAGAAAAGAAAGTGTTGAAAGACTTTGGTGCCGAGCCAGAAACAGCGGTAATATCAAGTTAAACTGACCGTACGGTTGGAATACGTAAACCCTGCGAGAGTGATCTCTCTGGAGGCCGTCATGCGTGGTGCAGTTCTTTGCTTGTGGTTGCTTTTCCCCGCGGCCGTTTTGGCCTACCACTACGGACCAGGGCAACAGCAACTAGTCATCGATGACGCTGGTTTCTATCTACGGCAAGCTCAGCAACGGGTGGCTAAGGAAGAATGGTCGCGAGCAGTTGAGCAGTACACGCTGGCGCTCGAGCTCCTTCCGGAGACAGAGACCGACACCATTCGCAAGGCCCGGCTCGAACGCAGCAAAGCACAAATGCTTTGTGGCGAATTGCCGGCCGCTTACGACGATCTGACATTGCTCGTCGAGGAGTTGGAAACCGACTCGACGGCTCCAGCCGATTTTGAAAATCAGGCCCGGCTTGCCCTGGCGAACGCCCAGTATTACGTGACTTGGCTCATGCGATTGGAAGGTCAGCCCCGCGATGAGTGGGAACCTCAGATCGAAGCCGCCCGTCAGAACTATCGTCGCTTAGCCGAGCTGCCTGAGAATGGCAACGCGGAAGCAACGCTGGCCCGCGAAGAAGACCTGGAAGCCGCAATTCGTCTAGCCCGACTCGACTTGTCTGACCTTCAGGCCTTGGCCATGCCCAGCCAGTGCAAAGGTTGCAAAAGCGGTCAATGCAAGTGCAAAGGAAAGTGTAAGAAAAAAGGTAAGGGTAAGGACGACTCAAAAGACGGTCGTGGTGCAGGTTCTGGGCCACCGCCCGATGGGCGAGGCTCTTGATCACTATTCGCGAGAAGTGGCCACGGGTCGTGTTGATGCGATAGAGATTCATACCGGTTTTAAACCAGTGACCCTGCCGAGAGTGCCGGGCAAGTCATAGCTCGCCCGACAGGCAGCGTCTCGTTTTCATCTAGCACATTGTGGGAACAGATCGATGGCAATTCTCATTCGCGGTGTTGTGTTCCTCTTTCTGGCGGCCGGTACTTCTTTGGCATTTGCTCAGGCTCAGTTTCAATACACTTTTACCCCTGGTGGCGGGAGTATCGTCCTCGAGACTCCCCTGGAAGTTGAGGCTGTAGACTCTGACGAAGCCCAAGAAGAAACAGCCGCCGCGGAAAAAGGTGACGTCGATCCGGAATTGGCCAGCGGGCGTACCGAGAAAATCAACGCACTGCAGTTCGACCGACGCCCATCGACCATTCTTAGGGTTTGGAATGAACCGCCGCCAGAAGCACCCAAGAACGAAGCGGAAGTCGTAGACAACACCGCTGAGAACGCTGAAGAAAGTACGGCGGGAACGGAGCAGGACGCGGCTGAGGACCAGCCGAAAGAAACCGCCAAAGAGACTGCGGATGACACGGCCGTGGACGAAACCGAGGCGAAGCCGGAAGAGGAGCCGACCGACTCCGAGGAAGAATCACCAGCCACCGAGGTGACGAACTCGGAATCAGAAGCAGGTGAAGAAGATGCTGCGAGTGGGTCGCCCGAAGAAGAAGCTGCTGCCAAGGAAGCCGCCGCTGCCAAAGAGGAAGAACGAAAGAATAAACTAAAGGCGGATCTCGAGATATTCGACTACCAACTCAAACAGCTCCAACGAGATGTAACGCTTGGCAACTGGCCGGAAGTGAAAGCGTACTTGGCTTCACTCAAGGACTCTGAATCGAAGACTATTTACGATCGACTCCTCGATAACCTGCGGAGCAATCCCAATCCTGAAGCTCAAGCCAACCCCGGTATGCTTCAGCAGTTGATCCTGAACGGGGCGGATACGGCTACGTTGCAACAAGCGATTTCTGCGGCAGGTAGTGGCGCCGGTGCGGCCTACGCGGAGAAGCATTTAATGGCCATGCCTGACATCGCCGGTCTATTGTTGGCAAGCCCCTATGAGTTGGACGAGACGGCATTTCAAAAGTTGGGCACTATTCTCAGGCTGGCTGTCGCTACCGGCCACGATCCGCAGTTGCTGCTTGATCGATTGGCAAAGCTCTCCAGCGCGACCGAAGAGGGGCCGGTTACGCAGCGTCAGATCGCACGCTTGTTTCACGCCGGCGGACAAAGAGACCGCATCGGAGATTTCCTTCCTCCTTTAGATGAAGCCCGCATGACCCACGACGCCCAAGCGTTGAATCTGCTTGCCGAACATTTTCTGGCCCTACACCAAAACGAAAAGAAACCCTCACTGTTGGAACAATCCTGGCATGCCACGCAAGCCGTGTTGGAGATTGACGAAACAGAGGTAGTCGATACTGAAGAAAACACATCTGAATTAGAGGTCGCCGAGGACAAGAATGCTGAGGAGACAAAGGCGACTGACGAGGGGACGGATGAAACGAGTAAAGAAAATGAAGAGTCTCCCAAAGAGAAGCTGGAGGCCGAGCAAAAGAAAGCCCTTCAGCGAGCAGTGAAGCTTGCTCCCCGGCTGCCCGACGAACTGGGGGCCGCTTGGCTCGAACGCACATTCACTCAAAAGGTGGAACGTGCTCAAGCCATTCTGGCGGCTATTGGGGATGTCGTTTCGAAGAATCTCCAGTCGCACCCGTACGACGCCGATTTCCGCTTAAAGAGTCTGGAGCTGCAGCACTCGGCGTTCGATGCGTTGCTCCGAGGTTCGCCCGAGCATGCCGCCCAGTGGTCGGATGTGACGACTATTTTGGCCGTGGCCTGGTTGAAAGAGGCCGAAGCAAGCTATCGGCTCACTCACAACTCGTACCAGCGACCCGGCTGGCAGCGAGACTCCTATGGAAACTACTTTTACGTCGACGATCCGAATGAGGCGATGATGTATGTCGATGGCTCACGATTGCAGCCCGTGAAGCTCGACAAACTGCTGGATGTGGCACCGGGAGATGAATGGCTGAAATTAGTTGAAGAGGGGCTGCGACCGCAATTTGCGATCATGCTCGCCCGGTTGCATCTGAAAGCCGGCAGCGAAGACGACGCGTTCCCTATCATCGAAATGTTGGCCACTACGCATAGCCAGCAGGCGCACGACCTGGCCGAAGAGCTCGTACGCGTTTGGACATCGAACCACAACCCAAATCAAGGAAATCAGCGAAGCTCGTTCTTGTACTACTACGGGTACGAACAACGCGCCAGCCGCATTCCTCTCACACGATCTAAACAACAGCGCAATCTTGAGGACCTGGCCGAATTAGTTGCGCGCCTCAAGGCACTGCCCATCGAGAGCATCGACGAGCAATTGCTCACGCAAGCGTTTACCACGGCCCACAGTAATGCAGAAGTGTATCAACTCGAAGCCATCGAAAGCGTGTTCGGCGCGATAGATCAGTTGGAACCCCGCACGGTTGCGGAGTTAATCCAACAGATGCGGGGCAACCTTGCCACTGTGTGGCAAATGCCCGACGTACAGAAGCAGAACAGCACCAATCGCAAGCAGCAAGATATTCAACTCGAGGTGCTTCGTGGGTACAACACAGCAAAAGCCGTGCTAACCGAAGCGCTGCAAGAGTATCCCAATCATTGGGCGTTGATGCTGGTCGAAGCCGCCGTGATGCATGACGAAAACGAGTATCACCAACAACTGGAAGACAGCAGTGAGTTCGTTCCCCGAAGGAATGCGGCACTCGAGCGATTTCGTCAGGCCGCCGAAGCATATGTGCAGGCCGCCTCTGAATTGCCCGAAGATAAGCATTCGCAACTTCCGTTTGAGCAGTGGTTTTATGCCAGTTTGGGGGCCGTAGACCTGGGACGGATCAAGGCCGAACACGTCTCTGATTTAACGCAGCCACCGCAAATACACGAGGTGATGTTGCAATTGCCAGGAGAAACTGCCGAACAGCACATGTCGCAGTTCGCCAACAATCTGTTTTCGAATGTCAGCAGTGCGAAGCCAGAATTGAAGTTTCGGTACCTCCGCAATGGCTTCGAGATTGTCGGCGATCACCCCTTGGCACGAGAGGCCCGGAAACTGCTGGAGTATTACGAAGATCTGGTGACCGAAATCAAGCTTCAGACGGTCGTAGACGGTTCGACGGATGTGGGACACGATCAGCCGTTTGGCGTGTTCGTCAACTTAGTCCACACGAAAGAGATCGAGCGTGAGGCGGGTGGCTTCGGGAAGTATCTGCAGAACCAGAACCAAGGCGGCTATTATTACTACAACTTTGGTCGCCCCTTGCAGGACTATCGCGACAAGTTTCAATCCACGGTCGATCAGGCTTTGGGCGAGCACTTCGACGTGCTGTCCGTCACTTTCCAAGATCCGAAAGTCAATTCGAAAGCCCTTCCCCAACCGGGCTGGCGAATGACCCCCTATGCCTATCTGCTCTTGAAGGCCAAAGGGCCAGAAATCGACACCATCGCGCCGGTGCGGGTCGACTTCGACTTCTTAGACACTTCGGGATATGCAGTGTTACCGGTTGAATCGCCACCGGTGCCAATTGATGCCCGCGTGGATTCTGCTCCCGCGAGGCCAGTTGAGAAGATCGAAATTGTTCAGACGCTTGACGAACGGCAATCGGCCGAAGGCAAGCTGCTTCTCGAGGTTCGAGTCAAAGCCAGGGGGCTTGTCCCTGCACTTGAAGAGTTGGTCGATCTTACCCCAGAAGGCTTTGAGGTTCTCGATATCGAAGATACTGGTGTCTCCATCAATCAATTCGACGAAACGGCGATGAACAACTCGGTGAGTTCAGAACGACTATGGACTGTTTCTCTGGCCGCGAGTACCTCTGTGGACAAGATGCCGAAGAAGTTCCAGTTCGCCGAGCCGATCATCGATACCGAGGAAGTGATTTATCAGCGATACGATGATGCCGACCTTGTGACGGTCGATCCCAAGATTGATTTGCAGGGGAGTTATGCGAAGGCCGACTACCGTTGGGTTCTCGCGGTCGTAATCGGACTGGGAGTGCTCATCGCAATCGGATTGGCCGCACGTTCGCTGTGGCGGCCCGTGCCTAGCATGACGCCCCAAAGCTATACCCTTCCCGATCCGCTAACCCCATTCACCGTGATGACGATGCTGGAAGACATCGAAAGTAACAATGGGCTCTCGTCAAATGAGAAGGCAGAGTTGCAAACTTGCATCCGCGAGTTAGAGCAACACTATTTCGCCCAACAACAAGAGGCAAACCCCGACCTCCAATCAATCGCCGGGTACTGGGCCGCCCGCGCGAGCTAGACATCGATCAGGCACATCAAGCCAGAGTCAACTGCTGCTCACACAAGCCTTAGCTGGCTCCACAGAGCACACGGACTTACCTTCAAACATAGACAGGGATCGCACTTTACACTTCTTTGACAACGTGGACGCTGCTATTAAGTGCACCGGACGGATCCCCATGCGGCTCGAACGCCGAATCTGGCAGTTTGTGTCAGAGGGCGCGTTAGAAGGTTCTTCCGCATTTTTGGTGAACAACCCTCCCCGGAAAGGACGCTCTTCATAACCACTCGCGCGAGAGCGCTTTCTGGAAGTAGTTGGAATTACGGGACTTGCTGAGTTCGAGTCCCTTTCGGTCGTGCTGAGCGAAGCCGACGCTCTTCGAAAAATTGCCAACTGGTTAACAGCGGCTTGAGGGCGCGAGAGCGCTCTCACTTTTATGCCTGCCTAAGCAGTCGGGCAATCGATGCGGGTTACTCTGCCGTGGAGGGAATCGGTCGCGGGTGCTCAAGGCCGTTTACTGCTGGTCATCGGCCTGCACCTGGATACAAAAAGAGCGGAAGCTGGTGTGAGTTTCTCAAACTCCACGCTGACACACTGTGGCAAGTCGATTTCTTCAGCAAGCGGATCTGGACCACACACGGACCACGTCAGGTCTTCGCCATGGCCTTCATTCACGTGGCTACCCGGAAGGTGTTCGTTACGCCGGCCACCTGCAGGCCGGACGCAACGTGGATGAAGCGGCAAGCAGTAGAGTTACTCCGATATACCGAAGGCCAGCGGCTGGGCTGCACGATCCTCATGCGTGATCTCGACGGCAAGTACTCCTCCGACTTCGATCGGGTGTTCATGAATCAGTCGATCCGAGTAAAGCCGGTCGGCCCTCAGGCACCGAACCTGAACGCCTTCGTCGAACGATGGATTCAAAGCCTAAAATACGAGGCCCTCAATCACTTCATCGTGTTCGGGCTGCGCCACTTCGATCACATCGTCTCCGAGTATGTCGCGTACTATCACGACTGCCGACCACATCAAGGAATCGGCAATCGCCTGATCGGCGAAGAAGACGACGAAGACAAAACGGCGGTTGTTTCACTCGATCAAGTCCACTGCGAGAACCGCCTCAGCGGATTGCTCAAGCACTATCATCGCGCCGCTTGAGCGATCCACCTCAAATCACGTTGAAGAACTACGCCAGCGGTGCGCCATCATCCAGCAATTGGCAACTGCAGGCGGCGATGCACTGCCTCACTCGATGTATTCTCGATCAAAACTCTGCGCATAGCCCCTGGATTCCAGTTCTATCGCGATTACATCGTGACGAATCCATCGTTACCATTCTTGTTGTACAGAACGGTAGCTCCTCCTTCTGCAACTAACGGTGATTGCGCCTACTACGGGTCGCTGTCGGTTTCTTCTTCGCTGAGTTCAATGGCGTCTCCGAGGAGGTCCTGGTCAAAGTCGTAGAAAAGCCAGTCGAGTTCGCCCAGGCCACCGAATAGTGTATCCGGCGCGGCGTCATCGATAATGGTGACGCCGGGACTTAGAATTGAAGTTCCGTTGACTCCCGTGGACGTGACGCCCAGGATGTTGCTTACCCGTTCTGCAAAAGGACGAGCCGACTTCCACTCTTCGCCAATCTGCAGGACGGCCTGCGGCACATCGCTGAAGCTGAAGCGATCGCTGATCAGCAGGTCCTCACCCGCTCCGCCGTTGAGTGTGTCGGCACCATGGTGTCCGAACAGCGTGTCGAGACCATCGCCGCCGAAGATGAGGTCGCTTCCGTCGAAGGCACCGGTGCCGCCAAGGATCACATCATTGCCGGCCTCACCGTGAAGTTCGTCGCCGCGGAAGCCGCCCACGATCACGTCGTCGCCGTCGCCGCCATAAATCTCAAGCACGTTGCCGAGCGCCAACTCTCCAATTAGCACGTCGGCGAAACCGTAGCCGTGCAAGATGATCTTGCCGCTGATGGTCGCACCGACGAAGTCGAATCGATTGGCGTGTGCGGAGTTCTCGAAACTCGAAAAAAGCATTAGCGTGGGCGACGAGCCGATTACGAACACCGCGTCGAGCCCAGGGGTGCCGCCCCAGATGAGATCGGTTGTGCCTTGCGCGTTGTTGCGAACCAC
Organism: Pirellulales bacterium; assembly: GCA_965227275.1. GTDB lineage: Bacteria > Planctomycetota > Planctomycetia > Pirellulales > JAEUIK01 > CAZNXE01. The sequence continues at coordinate 6,599,608 of CBDDFU010000001.1, forward strand.
GTGAGATCGGACCGCGATGGGCGTCTGACTGAAGCTGCCGGTGACGCCGCCCTGATCGGTGGCACGAACTTGGATGTTATAGCTAGCCCTGACCGCCGGGAACGTGTGCTGCACGCTGGTTCCACTAGGCACGCCAGCAACCATCTGATCGACGGTGCCGTTGCCGTCCCAATCGATGTCGAAGGTGAACAAGCCGGCTTGATCGGACGGCGAGGGGTCTTCGGCGATGAGCGTGAAGTTGGCTGTTTCACCGCGATACAGTTCGTTATTGCCCGAGAGTGTCGCCGTGGGCGGTGCATTGTTCACCGTGACTGTAGTCGTGTCGACCGGTCCGCCGGGCCCGTTGACTCGCAAGCCGATGGTATAGACGCCCCGCTGGGTGGTGACGAAGTCGGCGCTTACGCCGGTCGCGTCGTCGTACTGCCCGTCGTTGTCCAAGTCCCACTCGAACAGCCCGCCGACACTCGCCGCTGCGGTTAAGGGAATTAGCATTCCTTCGACACCGGTATAAGCCCCGCCGATGTCGGCGCTCTCCGGCAACACAGTCACCGTTGTCGAATCAGTTGGTCCACCGGCCCCGTTGACCCGCAGTCCGACGGTGAACACGCCGGCGGTGGCGGCATTGAAAACCGCCTCCAATCCGGTCGCGTCGTCGTACTGTCCGTCATTATCCAAGTCCCACTCGAGCAACCCGCCGACGCTGGCTCCGGCGTTTAACGTGACGAAAGTTGCCTCGTCCCCCGAGTATGGTCCTCCAATGTCGGCGCTCTCGGGCGTTACGCTGACGGTTGTCGAGTCGGTCGGACCTGTGGGACCATTGACCCGCAGGCCGATGGTGAATGCGCCCGAGACAGACGCATCGAAAAGAACATTCACGCCCTCCGCATCGTCGTACTGCCCGTCGCTGTCCAGATCCCACTCGAACAGCGTGCCGGAACTTGCCGCCGCGCTCAGTGCGATCAGCGTTCCCTGATCTCCCGAGTACGGCCCGCCGATGACGGCGATTGCTTCTTCGATGGAGACGGTCGTTGAATCGGAAGAACCACCGGGCCCGTTGACTCGCAGGCCGACGGTGAACACACCGGCGACGGTGGCGTAGAAATCAACATTCACGCCGCTGGCATCGTCGTATTGCCCATCGTTGTCCAGGTCCCACTCGAACAGTCCACCGACACTCCCCGCCGCGCTCAAGGCAACCAGCGTCCCAGGATCTCCAAAGTACGGTCCGCCAATGTCGGCGATCTCGGGCACCACGCTCACCGTCGTTGTGTCGGTCGGTCCGCCGGGTCCATTAACTCGCAGGCCCACGGTGAATACACCGCCGGCGACAGCGTTGAAGCCAACGTTCGCACCGGTGGCATCGTCGTATTGTCCATCATTGTCCAAGTCCCACTCGAACAATCCGCCGACACTGGCTGTTGCCGTCAAGGCAATCAGCGTACCCTGGTCGCCCAAATACGGACCGCCAATGACGGCCGTCTCGGGCATCACGGTCACAGTTGTCGCGTCAGTTGAACCACCGGGCCCGTTGACGCGGAGACCGACGGAAAACACACCAGCGGCGGTGGCGTCAAAGTCAACCTCTTCGCCAGTCGCGTCGTCATACTGCCCATCGTTGTCCAAGTCCCATTCGATCAATCCTCCGACGCTCTCTGCTGCACTGAGGGCAATCAGCGTACCTTGGTCACCTGAATACGGCCCGCCTATCTGGGCGCTCTCGGGAAGCACGGTGACCGTTGTCGAGTCGGTTGGCCCATCAATGCCATTGATCCGCAATCCGACGGTGAACACTCCGGGTGCAACAGCGTCGAAGGTTGCGTTCACACCGGTGGCATCGTCGTATTGTCCGTCATTATCGAAATCCCAATCAAATGAAACAAGGTCGCCTGTACTGTCTGTGGCGGAAAGCACGACCGACGCGCCTTCATCAACCGTGTAAGGTCCCCCGGCATCGGCGACCGAAGCGACGACCAAGTCAACTACCCAAGGTTGACGTCCAGTAGTTCCGTCATCGGCTGAAAAAAATAGTTGTGTACCTATGTATGTCAGCTCACGGGGGCTAGAACCACCACTACCCGGCAGCAAGTCGGAAACGAGGAAAGTGCCCTCGGCGGTGCCGTCGCTGGCCCATAACTCGCTGCCGTTGACTCCATCGGAGGCGACAAACGCTACGCCGCCGCTGACCGCCGTGAGATAGTTCGGGTACGAACCATAGCTACCCGAAAAGATGTCGGCGACTAGTACGGTACCGGACTCGGTACCGTCGGACTTCCACAGTTCACTTCCGTGTATGTCATCGTGAAGCATGAAGAAGAGCGTTTCGCCAGAAACGGCCAAGCGTTCTCCCGAAAGAAAATCGCTGACACCTGCGGTGCTGGGCAGTTCTTTAATAGGAACCGTTCCGACATTGGTTCCATCTGATTTCCAAAGAGCGAATCCGCTTTGACCATCAGAAGCGAGGAAGAACAATGTATCTTCCACCGCTGTGAGCACAACAGGAAACGAAGGATCAGGGCCTGGATTGATATCTTTAACACGCACGGTTCCCGAATCTGTGCCATCGGACTTCCAGAGCTCAAAATCTGAATCGTTGTCGCTGGCCGTAAAAAAGAGCGTTCCATTTACGTCCGTTAGATTGCTCACATGAAAATAATCGTAGATGTCACCCGGTACCTCAAACCCTGGACGGATGTCTTTGACCAACACCGTTCCATTTTCCGTGCCATCGGTCTTCCAGAGTTCAAAACCTTCAGTGTTAGTACCGGCTACGAAGAACAGAGTACCGCTGCTTTCCACAAATCCGCTGCTCAAGAAGTTTAAGTAATTGTAGGGGACAGTAATACCGCCCGGATACGATCCATAGGCTCCAGGATTGATGTCCTTAACCAACACCGTGCCGCTTTCGGTGCCGTCAGTCTTCCACAATTCAGGGCCGTTTAAATCATCGTTGGCGGAAAAGAATAACTCGCCTTGAAACGGGGAGAAAGGTTGAGGAAACGCGGGGAGAACATAAAATCCTCCCGGCGAGTAATCGATGGACGAACCGTTCGGATTGATGTCCTTGACTCGCATCGTGCCGGCATCTGTCCCATTGGAGACCCAAGGCTCTATTCCCGAGTTTCCATCGTCTAAAGCGAAGACGAGACGTCCGTTGGAGGCGATTAGGTTGAAGAACTTTGAATCTGCGGGTCCAGGCGTTAGGTCGCCAACTTGTACAGTACCGGCCTCCGTACCGTCGGTACGCCACAGTTCGGTGCCATAGTGGGTTGTGCTGGCTGTGAAATAGACCTCGCCACCAACCTGGGTAAACTGGGCGGGATCCGCATCGCCAAGGGGGTTCACAAGAACGTTCTTCACCAGTTTTGTGCCGGCCTTGGTTCCGTCGGTCTCCCAGAGCTGTCGGCCGAATTCGTTGGTGTTCATGGAGAAAAAGAGCTTATTGCCAAGGACACGCATGGCGTCCGGCTCCGTGTCGAACCTCCCCGTGCTAAATTCACTAATTTGGATCGTGCCCGCATCCGTTCCATCGGTGATCCATAATTCGCGGCCATTCTGGCTGTCTGCATTGAAAACAAGCTTGTCGCCGAAGACGATCAAGTGAGAAGGATTCGAACTTTCGGCGCCGGGCTTGATATCCTTGACCCGAACCGTCCCCTGTTCCGTCCCGTCGGTTTTCCACAATTCTTTTCCGCCACTGCTATCCTCGGCTCTGAAGAAGAGCATGTCGTTGAACGACCGCACGCTACCGGAGACAAATTCTGAGTCACGAAAATAATCGACGGGTACCGTGCCCTCGGTGGTGCCATCAGTCTTCCAAACTTGATTGTCCACTCGGAAATACATAGTGTCGCCAACTACTACTTTCATGTAGACGTATCTATTACGGGGAAACTCTTTGATCAGGACCTCTCCACCGATCTCACCGTTGGTGGACCAAAGAGAATTCCTTGAACTGAAGAACAGCCGATCATTGTATTCCCGAAAGTCAGCGGGACTTGCGAGAGGGATCGAAAGATCGGTGATCTTATGAGTTCCCTGCTCAGTGCCATCGGTTCGATGAATGTTGTGCCCAGATTCGAAATAGAACGTCCCGTTGTAATTGATCGATCTTCCCCACGAAATAACGTCGGGTTTGATGCTCGCAGCGAGATCTATCATGTCCTTGACCAGCACGGTACCTTCAGGAGTGCCGTCGCTCTTCCAGAGGTCTCGTGTTCCGTCATCCATGCCATCGACAGCAAAGTAGAGCGTGTCGTCGATTGATCCCATGAAGAAGAGTGAGTCATCGTACGAGTCTGGAATGATGTCCTTGACCAACACCGTTCCTTCAGCAGTACCGTCCGATTTCCATAGCGCGTACGGTCTGTCTCTTGAACCAAAAAACAGAGTTCCGTTAACATTCGTCAGTGGACTTGTATCGGGGATAACACTTCCGGATAAAGTGGTACTATAAGATGCAGGTGCGGACTCGCTGACGATCGTGGTGCCTTCCAATGTTCCGTCCGTTTTCCATAACCTTCTGACGTGAGAATCGGTCATTGCCGAGAAATAGATCGTACCATCGATCTCGACGAGCTGTTGCGGATCCGAGAAAGGCAAATTGCCTCCCTCCAAAAAGAACTCTCCGGCCGGAATCTGAGCAAGCAACTGCGGATCGCCGGACAGCATCCGCCTGCATTCCAGCGTCTCAAGTGTTCGCCCACTTGCTGATTCGGAGGCAATGCGAGGTTTGGACTTCTTTCGCCCCGGCCAATTCAACACGGAGAGAAAACGATTGCGGCTGCGTCGTCGCTTGGATGACATGTGCCTGATGCCCCTTGAGCGTGAGAACTTAGTCTTCCGAAGTTGAGGTATGAGAGTGCCGACTTAACTGAATTGCCACCCAACTACTCGCGGCCACATTATGAATGTCTTCCCCTATGGAGGCAATTCTATCTCACGGTAAAGAACCCTCCTCTTCGAAAAATTGCCAACCGGTTAACAGCGGCTTGAGGGCGCGAGAGCGCTCTCACTTTTTTACCCGCCCAAAGAAGCCGGGCAATCGATGCCGGTTACTCTGCCGTGGAGGGAATGAGTCGCCGGATACCAATGCCATTTGCTGCTGGTCATCGGCCTATACCGGGGTACAAAAAGAATTGCCAACCGGCGATCTTCTACCGTAATTCACGGATTCTACCGGCATGACATCGTTATTCCAGCCCCTGCTCTTCTTATTGGCCCGGTCAGCGGCGAACCAGCTACAACGTCAGATCGAATTCCTCAAGGCAGAGAACGAACTGCCGCGGAAGAGGGTTCCGCGGCAGCGAATCTTCCTGCAGAAGGATGAACGGGCACGGCTGCTGAAGCTGGGCAAGGAACTCGGTCCGGGCATCCGCCACATCATTACTATTGTCGACTATTCGACCTTCCGTCGCTGGGTCCGCAGCGAGGGCACAACCGATTCGAAACCTCGAAAGGGACGACCGCGCCTGGCCCGGGTTGTTCGTGAGTTGGTGGTCAAGATCGCCAACGAAACCGGCTGGGGTTACAGCCGCATACTCGGAGAGTTACGCAAGCTTGGGGTCAGCAAGATCTCTAGACAAACGGTCAAGAACATCCTGATAGAACATGATATCGAACCTGGCCCCAAGCGAGGTCGAGGAAGTTGGAGCGAGTTTCTCACACTACACGCCGACACGTTTTGGCAGGTCGATTTCTTCAGCAAGCGGATTTGGACAAAACACGGACCACGGCAGGTCTTCGCCATGGCCTTCATTCACGTGGCTACACGCAAGGTGTTCGTTACGCCCGCAACGCTCAGACCCGATGCGACATGGATGAAGCGGCAAGCGGCAGAGTTTCTCCGGCATACCGAGGACGAGCGGCTGGGCTGCACGATCCTCATGCGTGATCTCGACGGTAAGTACTCCTCCGACTTCGATCGGGTGTTCACGAATAAGTCGATCCGAGTAAAGCCGGTCGGCCCTCAGGCACCGAATCTAAATGCCTTCGTCGAGCGATGGATTCAAAGCCTAAAGCACGAGGCACTCAACCACTTCATCGTATTCGGGTTGCGCCACTTCGATCACATCGTCTCCGAGAATGTCGCGTACTATCACGACTGCCGACCCCATCAAGGAATCGGCAATCGCCTGATCGGCGAAGAAGACAAACCGGCGGTTGTCTCGCTCGAAGAAGTCCGCTGCGAGACCCGCCTCGGCGGATTGCTCAAGCACTATCATCGCGCCGCTTGAGCGATCCACCTCAAATCACGTTGAAGAACTACGCCAGCGGTGCGCCATCATCCAGCAATTGGCAACTGCAGGCGGCGATGCACCGCCTGTTCCGGCAGTCTATCGAGCTTGTAACCGGCCATTCGTCTATGCATTCCGGTTCTATCGCGGCCAATCCGTCGTTGGAATTCTCTATTTTTACGGGACTGCTGTCTGTCGAGCTTCAGGTGAGGGTTCTTCCAGCAGGGGCACGAGGTGGTGACGATATTCATAACTGGGCTGGCGGGCAACGATGTCGAGATCTACGGCGTAAGCCGAATTACCAGGGCCGAATACAACCTCCGGGCACCGAAGATCGTGTTCGATGTCGAGGACAAGTCGACCCGAGGTGGTCGACCAGAGATTGATGGGGCCTGAAATCGTTGTCGTGATCAGGTACTTTCCGTCGGACGAGAAGTCGCCAGAGATGACTTGCAGAGAGTTCCCTTCAAAGATCATCTCGGTCGACTGCGATTCGATGTTCCACACCTGGATCGACTGATCGCGGTTAACCATTGCAAGAAAGTTACCATCTGGAGATACCGCGAGGAGGCGCTCGATGTCTTCGATGCGGACATACTCGTCGAGTGTGCTGGCATCGTAGATTACGACGACTGCGGTCTCCGTGTCAAAATGGTTGCAGAAGCACGCGGCAACAAAACGGCCGTCTGGCGTATACAGTATGTCTCGAATCCCCACGGCTTCGAACGGCCTGGAGTCGGCAAGGTGCTTTCGCGATGGCAGCCCCGCCAGTGAGAGCCGGCCGGTATTGGTTCCCGTTGCCATCACGTCTCTTGAGGGATCGAATGCGATTGCAGAATAGACAGTTCCTTCAGGATCGTCGGGATCAACCAAAAGCGAAACTCGCCAGTCTGGCTGATCCGTTGAAATGAGCTTGACCCTCTCCCATCGCAAAGCCGCTGCCCAGCGTCCGTCTGGAGACACTGCGCCTCCAGTTTGCTTGGAATCCGCTGAATAGAGTAGCGAAATGGGGTTCTCTAAATCGTCCTTGTCGAACAACTGGATTGCACTATATCCCGCCAGAAAAAGTTTCCGGCGATCTCGCGACGTCGTAAGTCGACGCCGAGTGAGCTCCTCTAGGAGATCTCGATGATCCTCTTCACTTACCGCTTTCTCATCGCTGACTCTTTCCGATGCGCCGATGTGACGGACTGCGCTCGTGCCATCAATGCCACAGCTTAGGAGCGTAGACTCGCCTTCGATGAACCTTACACACCATGTTTCCAGTTCGTGTCCTGGCAGTGTGCGCGACGCCGTGATCTGCATCTGGCTGTCAAGGCGAAACAATCGAACGAACGAGTCATTGCCCGCCGTGGCGAGGAGTTGGCCATCGGCGGAGAAATCGAGCGAGCGATACCAACTCCTGAAGGCATCAATCGTGGCCACCGTTTCGTAGTCACTCAAACGGATGATCCGCAACTCGCCATTCGAACTTCCCGTGGCAACATATTGACCACTGGGGTGGAAACAAACGGAAAGCCCCAAGGGACGCCCATCTGTGATTTTGACTCGTCGCATCTCTTTAGCCTCTTGGTGATCCCACAAGATGAGGTAGTCGTCGTGACTGACCGAGGCGAGCGTTCTTCCATCGGGAGAAAAATCGAGGCAGCGTACCCAATCGGTGTGCCCTGTAAGGCGGCTCAGGAGTCGCATTTCTGGCAGATCCCACACGAGAACCTGAGAGTCTGCACCGGCCGAGGCGAGGTATTTCCCGTCCGGAGAAACCGTCACACTAAACACGTCGTCTTGGTGTCCCTCGAGTCGCAACAATTCGGTAGGCTGAACACCATCGGCGACCTTCGCAATATTCCAGGCGCGGAGCTCGCCGCTTTCCCCTGCCGTAACCAGCGTTTCTTCGTCCGGTGTCGTGACCAATGCGTGTAAGGTGCCTGAAAAATCGGATAGAACCGCGAGTTGCTCCTCATGATGCAGACTGTAGAAACGTACCGTACAGTCATCTCCACCGCTGATTACCAAAGCAGCTTTCGGTGCGACCATCGCCGTTCGAACTGGCCCGTCATGCCCAAGGAATACCTTGCTCGGCTCTGGACAGTTTTGCCACAGGTAATGCCAGGGAAAGTCCCGATCGTCGGCATAAGGCGAGGGAGGGAGATACTGTTCGAGTCGCGATCGGGCCGAATCGTAGCGCCCGTCGATCATCGCGCGGTTGGCCAACCGTATATCGGCGAGGTACTTTTCGCGGCGCAGTCGCATTTGTTGCGATTCACTTGCCATGCGGAGCTCTTCGCTGACCATGCGAAGCTTCTCATTTTCGGCAAGCTCGCGCGCCAATCGATTCGCGTGCCATAGCGCGCCGATCGATAGTGACGACACACTGAGAAAGACGACTGCAATCAGAGCCGCCCAGACTGGGTAGCGGCGAATCCACTTGACCGTACGTCCGGTAAGCGTGGAGCGTTTTGCCAGGATGGGTTCATGTGCCAGGAAACGCCGCAGGTCGGCCGCAAGCTCCGCCGCGGATGCATAGCGGTCGCTGGGCGTATTTTCCATCGCCTTCCCGACAATCGTCTCAAGCTCTACGGGAATCGAGCGGTCGATCTTGCGCGGCGCGGTCGGTACTGACTCTGCAAACTGCTTCAGCATCCGCGATCGATCATCACCCCGGATAGCCGGTTGCAACGTAAGCAGTTCGTATAACGTCGCACCGAGTGAGTAGATGTCAATGCGGTGATCGATCAGGGCCTGGTTTCCCAGCGCCTGCTCAGGGGCCATGTAGCGCAGTGTCCCCAAGAAATCGCCCGTCATTGTGATTGCCGCTTCCTCTTCAATGCGGGCCAGACCGAAGTCCGTCACCCAAAGCGAGCCGTTGGTATCGAGAAGTAGATTTCCCGGCTTGATATCGCGATGGACGACGCCCCGCTCATGCGCGTGGTGCAATGCCTCGGCAGCTTGGACTCCAAGTTCTGCGATGCGGCGAAAATACTCCTTCTTACGCGAAACTCGCAGGGATAAGAGGCTCTGATCACCAGAGAACACAGGACCAGATTGATCGGAACTCGGTGAGCCGGTCCCGAGACACTCCGCGGTGGATGGTTGGTGGTCGGTCGATTGATCCATAGCCCTTTGCGACGGAGTTTTCCGACTCCCGTTTTTGCTAACCCGGGTGTCGACATTCCGCAGTTCTACAAGAACCGCGGCCAGGCTCTGGCCACGGATCAGTTTCATGGCGTAGTAGTGAATGCCACCGTGTTCGCCCACTTCATAGACAGGCACGCAATGCGGATGGTCAAGCGTGGCAGCCGCGCGGACTTCGTTCTGAAAACGCTTTAGCCGCTTTTCATCGCGCAACATTGCCAGCGGCAGGATCTTCAATGCCACACGTCGGTGCGTGGAAAGCTGCTCGGCCTCATACACGACGCCCATGCCACCCCGGCCGATCTCATGGAGAATCTGGAATTCTCCCAACTCTTTGGCAACATTGAGCGATGAAAGATTACCGAAAGACGCAGAGTCGTTCTGCGATCTGTTGATCATCGCCAGAGCGGGAAAGGTCCTCCCGATCAACTCTGCAATGGAAGGATAGCGCGTTGCGAATTCGTGGACCGAAGGCTGCTCGCCTCGTGCCATGGCTTCGAAGAACTCGTTGGCCGCCTGCCCTAGCAGTTCGTCTTCGGCAGTTGAATTGTCCGTCTTCTCGATCATCGGTCTGCTGCCGTCTTCGTTCGACTAGGTTTACAGTCCCCGTCGCTTGAGTTCGCTTGCCAGGCGGCGCACGGCGCGGCCATATCGTTTGCTGGCCGCCTTCAATTCGATGTCTAGTACGGTGGCCGCTTCTTCATTGGAAAGCCCTTCGCCGTGACGCATGAGCAGAATCTCCTGATCATTCTCGGATAAATTGCTAATGGCGTCTTCTACTTTTTCGAGCAGTTCCTTTCTCTGCGCAATCCCGCTGGCCTTGTCTCCCAGCAAGTCGCCGGCAATGGCCAGCGAGGAGCCGCTGCCAATTTGTCGCTCCCGGCGTACATCACGTTTTTGGGCGAAATGGCGTCGCCGGGCATCGACAAGCTGTTCCAAGACCTTGCGGCGAAGCCAGATGCGAAACGACGTGGGACGCCGCTGCAAGAAATCGTCGATACGGTGGCTAGCCACGGTAAGGGTCTCTTGCACGACGTCCGACGGATCGATGCGAACACGCAGGTCCGGCTCGAGCCGCGCGTCCACGATCCGCCACACGTAGGGCCGATATTGCTTCAGCAATTCATCCAGCGCCCGCTCGTCGCCTTCGGCGACCCGAGTCAGCAGGATTTCGCTCGGACTCGACGTAGAACTACTCAAAGAAAACCCCTCCTGAAACCGTCTCCGTAAGCGGCCGACTTTGGAGACCGAATTTTTCGCGGTTTGTTCGATTTTCTTTCGGATTGCTGCCAGATGATAGGAATTCTAGAGTTTTCGCCACTTTTTCCGGCGAATTAAGCAGTCAATCGCGGGGTCAGGATTGATAAGGGCCGGTTCAATCGCAAACCGCAATGGTTCCGGAATCTCCTCATCCACAAACCCCCAGGCATATACCGCGAGCTCGACCTAAGAAAGGCGCCGCTAATGACTACCAAATTCAACGGCTTCGTACTTCTTGCGACGACCAGAACGAGCATCGCTACGGCAGTATTCGTTGTGTGCCTCTCCGACTCAATGCCGGCACGCGGCGACACACTAGTCTTCAACCCCGACACAGGCACACTGAGTGCCGGCGCTGGGTACAGCACCAGCGTCGTCTGGAATGGTGTCACAATCACCAACGGTGGCATCGACGGCGAGACCGGGCTGCGGAGGTACCTGGTTCACGGCGACTTCAACGTGGAGGGCAGCGATACCGTCACGGCTACGCTTAACTCAACCGTGGGCATCCAGCTCGTAGTAGGTAACGACGCCAACATCGATCCCGGCGCGACGTTCAACTTCTCGGCGAGTGGCAGAATAGGGCGTGCTGGCGGTGGGTCAGGTGGTGCTTCCGCGGCGGGCGGAAATGGTGGAACGGGAGGTATCGCAGGCTCCGGGGGTGCGGGAGGCAACGGTGGAAGCATAGGTGTTGGCGGGGCGAACGGTGTTGGTGCAGATCTTTCTCCGATGGACGGAGAGTCTGGCGGTGATGGAACCGCCGGTGCAGCGGGCACGCCTGGGACAAGTGGTGGATACGGAAATGCAGGAGCTTCTGGCATTTCAGGATCAGGCGGTTTCGGAGGAACAGCTCCGGGAGCAGCCGTAGCCAACAACGGGATCAGCGATCCAGGCCAAGGCGGTGATTACGACAGAGCCCAAGGAGGTTCACCGGGGAGCGGGGGTGATGGAGGTAGTGCAATAGACTCTCTCTCCTCGGGCGGCTTCGGTGGACGGGGAGGTGATGGTGGAAGCCATGGGCTGTTAGCAGACGATGGCCACGATGGCGAAGACGGTCCGGACGGAAGCAATGGAAGAGCAGGCCGCAACAACGCGGGAGGGATAATCGTGAGCGCCGGAGGAGGGGGGGCATCCGGGAGTGCCGGCAGTGGTGGGGCAGGCGGGGGTGGCGGAGAGGGTGGATACGGCGGAGGAGGAGGCGGAGGCGGGGGCGGGGGCGGGGGAGGAGCAGGGGACTTAGACATCGTCGAGTTCGCACCCAACATCTCCGTTCCAATACCAGCGGGAGGAGGCCATGGAGGCGCAGGAAACGTTGGCGGAGATGGGGGGAGCGGAGGAGATGGTGCACGAGGTGGCGGAGGTGGAGACGGCGGTGACGGTGGAGCCGGTGGTGCTGGAGGCGGAGCGTTTGAAATACGAGTCCGAGGAAGATTGAATGCGCAGGGCGATTTCTTGGCCCGTGGAGGCGATGGAATATCAGGAGGCCAAGGAGTTCTTGGACTAAGTCCTGGTTCGTATGAATCAGGTTCGCCAGGCCAAGCCGGAGCGAACGGCATCAACGGGGGATACGCTCCAACTGGCGGAGACGGGGGAAGCGGAGGCGACGGAGGAAATCCCGGAGGGGGTTTCAGTAATCGCCTTGGCGAAACCGGGGCGCGAGGAGAAACGCCCGGATTCGATCTGCCGCAGAATGCCGAAGGCGGTGGAGGGGGTGGAGGTGGAGGCGGCGGAGCTGGTGGCGACGGGAGCGACGGAGGTAGCGGAGGGCACGGCGGAGATGGCGGTGGTGGAGGGGGCGGAGGCGGAGGCGCTGGAGGGACCATCAAACTATATGGAAGCGTCCTCGAAGCAACTGCGACTGTCGATGTGTTCGGAGGCCTGGGTGGCGATCACGGCGGAGTCTCGCTACTTGGATGGCCCTCCGCACCCTCGGGAGAAGTGGGCAAATTTATTTATGGCAGCAATACGGTCGAAACATTTGGTGGCGACAGCAACGCGGGAGTGATCGACCTCGGCGAAGGCACTCGGGAGATTAACCCACACTTTGCCTCGGGCGATGCCACACCGAACATCCCCGGACTCTCGGGCGGTGCCGAAGCATTTGGTCTGACGGGGCTTCTTTCGAACGACGCCCAGTTCTCCCCGATTCTGTCATCCGCGCCGGCCGATTCGTTTGCGGCGCTGCATCGTCTTGATACCGGGCCCTCCGGCTTCGATTTCAATTGGGACGGTTACGACATGTTGCTCTACATGAACCTGACCGGAGACTCGATCACCGATCCCAAGTTTGGCTTTGGAGGCAGCGGCTTTGAGGGGGCGTTGAAGAGTGGAGGGTTTGTCAATGACTCGCTCTTTGGAGGCTCCGGAGATCAGACGCTCGACTCGCTAGACGGCTTTGGTGTCTACGCTACGCTCATCCCGGAAGACACAACCGACTTTTCGTTGAGCGGGCTTGGCAGCCTCGAAGCGGCGGCAACATTGGATGTTGGACAATCGCTGTTTGTTTCCAATGTTTCCGAAATGGCCCCCGTCGAGTCAGGCACGGATGTACAAGGAAGCACTGGTGGTGGTATCGAGATGGTCGGTGGTGTTGATTTCGTTCTCGATGAAGTGACCGATGGCGGCACATTCTCGGCCGAATCATTCGAAACGCCCATTAATGGGCTTCCTCAAGAGCTACTGGACGATATCTCGTTTTTTGTCGCGAGCGTTCCGGTGCAAGTCTGGGACATCGACTTCGATGGTACCTTTACCGGAGTAGCAACGCTTACCTTCGCGTATGACGACTCATCGCTGATATTGCCAGAAACCGAACTAGTCGTGTTTCACCTCTTGCCCGACGATACATCGGAAATTTTGCCGACCATCGCGCACGATCTCGAGGCGAATACCATCACCGTCGAAACGACCAGCTTCTCTCCGTTCGTTCTGGCGGCGGTTCCCGAGCCCTCGACATTCTCACTGGCCGGAATAGGCCTGGCGTTCCTCGGAATCGCGACGTTGCGACGCCGCAGGATGCTACGGTCTTAGTCGCCCCTGGTCGTCGATGATCTCAGAAGAATTTCGTTCAAATTTCAGCAGCAACACTCGCTTGCACAATGATGTAAAGAATCGTGCGCAGAAATCTCACGAGTGTGGACAAATTGTCATTTTTTTCCATTTGTCCTGTCTCTTCGACGGGCCAGCGACGGGGACAGTTGGTATTGGGGCGGGATTAGTTGCAATCAAACGGCCGAGTTGTGGACAGTCGAACGACAGCCACCTCTAGAACGACCTACGAGGGGAAAACAATGGAAGAGATCGCCCTCCGCGATTGTCGCTACCTCGCTGATGATCGACACAAGCCACCGAAGCTCAAGTGTTTTGCCGCGATTCACCACTCAACGAGGGTTCCTAGCTTGTGCTCAGTAATCCATCGATTTTTCTACTGGTTGGTCTTTCTGTTGGTGTATTCGAGTGTGGTGTTTGTCGGCATCTCGGCGAGCGCCGCAATCATAACGCCGCTCGAATCGAAGATCCTAGTCAGAAGTATTGTCACTACCAACGATACGCTCGAGAATACCTTCGAACTGGAACCGCCAAACTCCGCATTTGGGTCGTTGATCGTCGATGAAACGACGGAGATTGTTGATGCCAGTATCGCGAATGCCCGCGGCCGATTCGATTATTCCGGTGTTACTTTCGGCAACTTGGCTGCGGCGATGTCTTTCGCTTCAAGCAATCCCTCAAGCATCGGGAATCTCGTGTCCTGGGAGTATGAATTCATGTCCGATGCTGCAGGGACTCTGTCTATCTACATCGATACCGACATTGTCTCGTCGATCGGTATTGGCCATCTAGCGAATGGCGGTCGGGCGTCGATTCGCAATGGCTCGGGAACGAGTTCGGCACCATTTGTTTCAGGCATCTCCAACACTTCTTTCTACGAGTTACCAATCACCGCCGGATTGAATGAGCTGTCGATTGACGTTGCTCGCCAGGACATTGTCGGACAAAGCGGCAATGGGGCGGCGTTCACAAGGTTCCTGCAATGGGGCATCGATGGCTTCGCACCCGGAGGAATGGAAAACCCATTGCTACCCTCACCGATTCAAGACGATCCGCTGGGCTTCGTAATCGGCATTCCCGAGCCCGGGACGGGGACCATCTTCGTCGATCCAGAAATTGCGATTGGCTACGACTATCAGCTAGACGGGAATGAGGTTACATCGGTCTTGATTCCAGAGGCGTTGCCGGGCGGCGATACGGAGTTCGAAATCGTCGTCGATGGACAATCAGCCCCTCTTTTCGCTGGTACTGAATTCAACTTCCAGAATGAACTCGGCATCTTGGCAGACGATTCCTTTCAGATTCGCGGTATCGACCCCGCGGAAGGTTTAGACCCGGACGACGCCGCGGCCTTCGTGACGGGACTCACTTTCGCCGATCCGAATAGCTCGTCAACACTGACGATGACTCCCGTCACCGTACCTGAGCCGAGTTCGCTAGCATTGGCTGCCATCGGGATCGTCGGACTACTTTCAATCCTCGCCAGAAAAAATGCCCTTCCATACAATTCGCGCGAATCCAAGAAACCCACCCATTTCGCCAAATAAGGGTCGGTTTTCCCGCTTCCAATCACCCGTGAGCTGAGGTAGTCCTCCAGGCGTTTCGTACCTGGAAGGAGGACAACGATGATTGGCTCTACGTGGGTCGTTGACCCGGTGAAGATTCTTACGAGGCGCGAATTGGGCATTGTGCTGGATGACTTGTCCCGTCGTGCTCTGCGTTCGCAGGGCACTCGCATGAATCGGGCCATCTTTCGGCTGGCATGCTGTTGTGGTTTGCGGGTTTCAGAGATCGCGGCGCTACGAGTTGCAGACGTTCGCGTGGTTGCGGGTCGACCGCACCTGAGGATCAGGCCTGAAGGGGCCAAGGGCAACCGGCCGCGCACGGTACCGTTGTGGTGGGACGCGGAGACGCTGGAAGACCTTGAGGGGTGGAAGCGGGAACGCGAAGACCACGGCGCTCGTCCCGACGATCATGTTGTCTGCTGTCTATGGCCAAGTCGATTCGGGCAACCACTGCAGCGTCACACCATCCGCGAGCGATTTCGTACCGCGTGCAAGCCCTTGGGACTGGAGCGGCTACGGCATCTGACGATCCACCACGGTCGGCATACGTTCATCAGCCATGCCCTTGCCGGCGGGCGCAGTTGCGCCGAGGTGCGAGCAGCTGCGGGACATTCGAGCCTTTTAACGACCAGTGAGTGTGACCGAGTACGTTTGACTTTTTGGTCTTGAGAGAATTCCTAGCTTTGAACCGCCCAATGGAATAATGACACATCGATCGGCTCTCTGAGCATTCCTACGACTAATTCCCAGTCCACTGTATTCCAAGTTCGCGGCAGACTTCCAGGGCGGTCAATTTGTCACCTTCTGTAGCGTGGTTATGATTGAGTTACGTTGTCAGGGAAAGTCGATTGCGTATTCCGGTTCACTGTATCGCGTTTTGGTTGATGCCAGGGTCTTCCAAACACATTCGATTATTGTTGTGGAGTGATTATCATGCGGCGCGAGATACTCATGGCGTTTACGATTCTGCCGTTCGTCTCTTTTCAGGCGCAGGGAGAGGATCACTTCTTTGACTCCAACGGTGTTCGGATTCGCTATACCGACGAAGGACAAGGTCCGCCGGTCGTCTTGATCCACGGCTTCACCGCCAGCGGCGACCTGAACTGGCGCCTTCCAGGAATGGTTCGCATGCTTGCCAAGAATCATCGCGTGATCACGCTCGACAACCGCGGTCATGGCAAGAGTGATAAACCCGCTAATGCCTCGGACTACGGCGTCAACATGGTCGACGACGTTCTCCGACTAATCGATCACCTCAACATTGAAAAGGCGCACTTCGTAGGCTATTCGATGGGCGGGATGATAACCATGAAGCTCGCCACGGTCGCTCCGCAACGGATGCTATCCGCGGTAGTCGGGGGGATGGGATGGGTACCTCAGGGGCCAATCTCGGAAGCCCGGGCCGGAGAAAGCCGCGGAACTCCATCGCTTCAAGCCTGTGCCCGTGCTTTTCCACAATTGGGTATTACCAGTGAAGAGCTACGCGCGATCGAAATACCCATGGTCATTGTCATTGGAACCGACGATGGCCTGCTTGCTCGCCGTGTTGATCCGCTACGTGATGAACGCCCCGACATTTCCGTGATCGAGATCGAAGGTGCGAACCACGTGAGTTGCATTTTCCACCCAGAGTTCCGCACAGCGATCAAGGATTTCTTGTCCGAACAGGTCGCTCAATAGAGCATTCCGCTCTACGGTGATCCTTTGTTAACCAGACGGCCCTTGTTAGACAGAGAGCGCGAGAGTCTGGGCCAATTTCGAGCTATAGCGTGGACGAAGGAGAGGACTTTGGGCGCCCTATTAGGACTCTCGGCCTCGTGCCAAGTCGGTCAAACATCGTCGAAACCCGCGTATGATCGCGAAACGCCGAGGGCTTTTGCTCTCGGCGTGGTGCGTTAACTCGTGGGTCGGTGAATTCCGAGGGAATCGGAAAAGCTCCCCGGAAAGGACCCTATTCATAACCACTCGCGCGAGAGCGCTTTCTGGAAATGGTTGCAAACACTGGACTTGTTGAGTTCGAGTCCCTTTCGGTCGTGCTGAGCGAAGCGAACGCTCTTCGGAAAATTGCCAACCGGTTAACAGCGGCTTGGGTGCGCGAGAGCGCTCTCACTTTTCCACATGCCCAAGAAGGCGGGAAAGTCATGCCATCAAAGAACTGCGAGTATGGTACGCTGCTGTTTCCCAAACTACAGCTATCACTTTGATAGTTCTAATTCCGATTCAGCGCCATACTATCCAGTGCGTTGAAACAGTCCTGTCGATTCAAAGTCCTCGGGTCGTATGAACTGATCGTCGGAATGCACTCGGAGCTTTGACGAATCCGTACGATTCACCTGTCTCCTTCGAGGTACGATTAGCTCCGAATGTTCAATCGAGGCCTTAGTTCGCGCGAATCTGCTTTCGACTCGAACAACTTCACGGATCAAGCTATCCAGCGTCAACTGCACTTCTTCCATGGTTGCCTGGTTCTTACTGACCAATGAATCCAGTGTGGCCTGTATCTTTTCGACCGGGACATGCATTAGGTCGGAGTGGGAACCTCGCTGAAACTCTCGCACGTCGTTAAGCAGGTGAATGATTTGGTGTATCAATAACGAAACAGACTCTGATCGGGCAGACTGTGTATCCATCTCCGCTCGAACCAGATCCTGAATGGCATGTAGCATCTGCGAGTCACGACGCGCGAGATCAGGATTCACTTGTGAAAGCAGTAACTTTCCAATCGGCCAAAACATGAGCCGCAAGACATGTCTTAGATGGCTCTTCAAGCGAATCATCAGATATCACTCCACTAGTTCATCTTTTAACGCCATCCCTGGGTAGCTCATCGTAGACGCTCCACGAGAACTCGCGATAACGCATCCAGGATTTCGCGCATCTAATTCAAAGTGTCAGGCAGCCTCGGGCGCTCCGAAGGATTCTGAAGCTGCTTTCAGACGCAGGTGTCGTTGTCGTTCTCTTGCCGAATCGTCAATCAATGATGCGTACAACTCGGCCACCCGCGACCAAGAGTGGTTTTGGCGAACATATTCGGAGGCGCAAAGTCCTAGCGTATTTCGTGCCTCTTTGTTGACTGCCAAGGCACGCATTGCCTCGGCGAGCTTTCGTTTTCCAAAGGCGTCCCAGCGTATGCGAGAAACAACCTCGGACGGAAACGATGCAAATGTATCAACGTCGTTCACGATCGTAGGCCTGCCGCATCCCATCAAAGTCAACAGTGCTGCTGAGGACTCTCCGTTCGTTGGAGGCCGCCGCAAGTTCACCGCAATGTCTATCGCACCGGCCAGCGCAACAAAAGTGTCCAATGGCTGATGCCCTACAAATCTAACGCGGGTCCCAAGCTCCAATTCTGTCGCGCGCTGTCGGGTAGCCGAATCGTCCATCTCTCGTCCAGCAAACACAAGTATAGCGTGAGGGATTTCATCCTTTAGTTGATGAAAGGCCTCAACGACTTCGACACACATTTTCGTCGAATGCATAATTCCGAGACATCCAAAGAGCAACGCCTCCCGCGGCAGGCCCAAATAATCACGAACCCGAAGATTCGCTTCCCTTGAAGTTTCATTGACGTTCGCACCAAGAGGGATGACTGCGGCCTTCGCAACAAGTTCCGGATTTCGTTGCTGAAGCTCTTGCATTCCCCATTCATCGTGCAACACAATGCGCTGGGCATGGTCAAGAACTCGACGATTAACATAGATGCCCCGTCTAATGCAGGCTCGGCTCAGGCCTCCTTCCTCGTCTGACCATTTGTGTTTTTCGTTCCGATATTCTTCAGCCCATTGCGAGTCGCCGTATGCGATCTCGTTTTCGAAGTAATCGGGAGGAGCGCCGGACTGCCGTCCCATCCAAAACTGAAAACCTGCCAATGCGAAGTCATGCATCGTCACCACGCCGGATCTACGCTGAAGTGTTTCGTATACAAAGCGATGATACGACGAATTCCCCATCTGATAGACAACTTCGTGGTACTGGACTGCCCGATCGAAGCGACTAAAAAGCCGATAATCACGGCAGGCAAACTCGCTGTGTGCAAGTCCAGGCTCGGGTCTGTATCCGGGCTCGTGGTATAAGTCGATGTCGAAGTGCGTTTTCAGTTCACTGAGCAGGCTCATCGAGTAGTCGGATACACCAGACCGCTTTGGCGGAAGCGGTGCGAAAAACGCAATTCGTGGCCGTCTGCTGGTCCGACGAGTTTTCGATTGTCGCGAAGGTTGCCGTTGTGGAGCAAGTGCTTGCCACGCACGGCCCGCTGTTTTTGACCAACTAAACTCAGCGGCCTGTACCGGCCCAGCGCGACGCAGATTATCAGCCTCAACCGGATCCGCAAGAATGCGATTCAGTTGCAGCGCGAGATCCGCAGCATCATTTGCTTGCGCTAAAAGGCCAGCTCGCCCTACAACCTCAGGCTGTGATGAATTATTTGCCGCAACGACCGGGGCACCGCAGTGTAGGGCTTCGAGAATTGGAAGCCCGAACCCTTCGTAGGCTGATGGAAACGCGAAGGCTGCGCAGCGTTGGTACAGGAGCCTCAGTTGCTCGTCGCTAGTTGCATTGGTCAGTACCAGCCGGTCGAGGACACCAACTTCTCGAGCTCGCTGCTCGACTGCCAAGACCTCCGCTTCGGTCATTGAACATGTGCAGACCAATTGATGTTCATCCTTCAGTCTTGTCGGCAGAAGTTCGAAAGCTCGCAGCAGAGTGATTAGGTTCTTACGGTCGTCCATACCACCCAGATTGAAAACGAACGGTCCCTCAATTCCTAAGTCTCTCAGTTGCTCGCATTCGGCAGGCGAGACTTCTCGCTGGTCTGAAGGCCGGAAGAAATCTGGCCGACTTGCGGCACCGATGGTTACAACCTGGTGGGGATTGATCTGCAGCACCCGCAATGCATCCTGTCGCGCGGAATCTGATATCGTCAGCAGCGCATCGTATGATCGAAGTCGCTGCAGAGCTCGGTAATATCGATCAGACGTGACACGACAGGTTAGATAGTCTTCTTGAAAGAGCGCTGGAATGAGGTCATAGAGAATGGCTGCCAAACGAACACTGCCATCGACAGGTGGGCGGGGGGGACAGAACCCGGGGGACATGTCGAAGGGGCTGGTGATCAACAGTGAATTTAGCTGATCGGGATTTATTCGCACCAAATCTTCCAGGGCGTTGGCAATGCCGTGCTGAGGCGTATTGCTTTCCAATGACCGTATCGTGACGCGTGAAGATTTTGGTGGCAGGCCGTGCGGCAGGCCGGCGTGATAGTAGAGGAAGATATGATGATCCGGCCCATTGTCCAGCAGGGCTTGGATCAGTTCGACCGTATAACGGCCAATTCCGCGGGGGCGACCGCCGCTGTGTGATTCGGACGATTGCTCGCCCAGCATCTCGACTCCGATCCGCATTTTCGCCCCCTCCGGTGGGATCTCGCTGCGTGGAACATCCTGGTTGCTGAATCGTGGGCCGCAGCCGAGCCAGAACTTGCAGTGCCCATCTGTCATCGTTCAGATGATATCACCGTGCCCTTCTCAGACTTGACTCGAGTCAAAATCTATTGCGACTTTTCCGAACTCTCCTCGTAGGATTGGGGCCCACCGCATCAGAAGAATGGGCTCTGGTGCAGATTGAATACCCCATAAGTCGACCCGGGTCAGGCCATCCTGAATGGCTATTGCTAGCTGCTGGCAGATATTATCGGTGAGCGGGTGAGACGCGATTGACGAAAAATGCAGGGGAGGTGGTGGTTCTGCGAAGGCCGATTTTGACTACTGAATGGAAGCTCCTGATACTGCGGTAAGCAACGTCGTGAAACGATCTGGATGCCGTGCCACCCTTCAATAAACGCCTAGCAATGGCCGCAAAACCGATACGTCCAGAAATTCCAAAGCCTAGATGGATAGAGTGATGAAACAGATTTGACCATTCAGCTATACCCCACCACAAGAATCAGGCTGGGGTTCTGGATGGTTTGATCCCGATCTTCAACAAGACAGTGGTATAGGGCTTGCGACATTGCTGTGGACGAAAATGTTCGAATTGAGGATAAGTCGCTTACCTGCATGCGGTGACTTCAACGGTACTTTCGGAATCCGTTGATTTGTCGAACTCGAAGCAACCTCGTGTGGTGGCTGCAAAGCAAGCATGGCTGCACCATACGGCCATGTTGAATGACTCGATATCGCCCATGGCGAAGGGACGAACCTCAGCGCTTTCCGTTTCATCCCGAAAGTATATGCTCGAGCAACGGGGTAGCCTGTCGGTCAGATTGGCAACCCGATACTCCCCGAATTGACGCACCAAGCTGAGGTAAATACCCCTCATAGCCGGTTAAGAATTGATTCGCTGATCGGCCTGGGAACGATCATATCACGAATTCAAAACAGGATGACTATTTGATGAGCGAAACTACTCAGCCATATTGGTCGTATCACAAGGTTTCGCACCCGACCGGCATCTCATTTGAAATTGCTGTCAATCGGTGTGACTCGGATCCCATTCGCGACGCCTATCGTGCGGGCGACTATCCTGCGTCGTCTGAGACGTTGATGGCTCTCTCCATGCTTGAGCCGGGCATGGTTGCGGTCGACCTGGGGGCGCATATCGGCACGTTCACGCTGGGTGCGGCGAGCCTGGGATGTCGCGTGATTGCCGTGGAGGCTTCCACCCTCAACTACAATTCGCTCATACGCAGCATGTCGCTGAATCGGTTTCACCAGGTCACCGTGGTGAAAGCTGCCGTCAGCGACCAACCCGGAACGGTTCGCTTTCTGGACCATGGACCGTACGGACACATGG
The DNA here is from genome assembly GCA_965227275.1 of Pirellulales bacterium. Classification (GTDB taxonomy): domain Bacteria; phylum Planctomycetota; class Planctomycetia; order Pirellulales; family JAEUIK01; genus CAZNXE01. The sequence goes on from CBDDFU010000001.1 coordinate 6,621,638, forward strand.
ATGCGGCGGAGGATGATGAAAAGACCATCTCCGTAAGGGCCAGGACCGCGTCGGAAATTCTCGATGCGTGTGGCGTGGAACGTGTCGACTTGATCAAAATCGACGTGGAAGGTGCCGAAATTCGCGCGATGAACGGAATGCAACCATTGCTATGCTCCGACAGTGCGCCGCCTGTGCTGCTGGAGAGTAATGGGCATACGTTGGGTTTCGGTGGACATTCAACCCGTGAACTGCGGGCGGCATTCGAGGACTTCGGCTACCGTCTCTACTTGCCTCAAGCTTCCAAATTGATTCCTGTGAAATCCGGCGACTTGCAGCCAGAGTTGGTCGTTGACTACCTGGCAATCAAGGGGACACCCGTGGTAGCAGGCTGGCCGGTGGTCGCCCCTCGCAACGTTCGCCGGCTCCTGGAAGTTGCCCAGCAAGCTGCCCAGGGAGACGAACTCACTCGCTCACATCTGGCCAGGGAACTGAAACAGTCGACCCTTCCAGATGATCCGGCATTTGCCGCTCTGAGGAGGGAACTTTCCAACGACGACTCAGAAATCGTCAGAAAAGCGGCCGCCTGACTTGGCAATCGGTTGGTCGGTGCGGAGAAAGACGGAAAAGTCGCCAGCTGTCACTTCACTCGATCAAGTCCGCTGCGAGACACGCCTTGGCGGATTGCTCAAGCACTATCATCGCGCCGCTTGAGCGATCAACCTCAAATCAAGTTGCCAAAGATCTGCGACAGCGGTACGCCATCTGTCTACCGTTTGGCAATTGCAAGTGGCGAATCGTCATGTTCGGCGTCATTTTAGCAAGCTCGAAATCGCCGATTCGTCCCTGTATACCCGTCCGATCATGCTTGGACACCGGTAAATTCATCGTTGGAAAACTTTTTGTACCGGACGCTCCTTGCCCATTGGGGCCAAGACCTTGATTACCGATGGTTCACATTTTCAAAAGCAAGACGCTCTCAAGTGAGGCCGAGTTTCTGTGCTTGTGAGAAATCCGCTTTAGCGTTGGATTGCTCATGTTTCTTAGTGTAGACACTGCCGCGGCGATAATAAGCCTCTGCAACCTTCGGAGCTAGCCGGATCGCCTCTGATAAATCGGTAAGGGCTTTGTCGAGGTCGCCAATTTCGTCGTAAGTACAGCCTCGCTTGTAATATGCCAGTGCATAGTTTACATCAAGTCGAATTGCCTCGGTGAAGTCTGCGATAGCAAGGTCAAAGGTTCCTTTATTCATATGAGCAATGCCTCGGTTACAATGAGAGCGGGAATCCTCTGAATGGATGCGAATCGCCTCTGAGAGATCGGCAATTGCTCTGTCAAATTCGCCTTTCTTCCCATAGGCCATTCCTCGACATGCAAACGGATCGGAATTCTTTGGGTCAATCTTCATAGCCTCTGTGAAATCTGTGATGGCCTCGTCAAGACGGCCCTGCTTATCATAAACCCAACCCCGGTTGTAGTACGTGTCGGGGGATTCTGGGTCTAGTCGGATGGTTTCGGTGAAATCGGCGATGGCTTTGACCAAGTCGCCTGCTTTCTCGTAGGCGAAGCCCCTTGCGTGATGTGCATATGCATTCTCTGGGTCAAGTCGAATGGCCTCTGTCAAGTCCGAAATGGCTTTCTCGTTATCAGCCCTTAGCCCATAGGCATGGCCGCGACGGACGTATCCCCATGATGATTGGGGCGTCAAGCGGATTACCTCCGTGAAATCAGCGATGGCTTCGTCAAGGCGGCTCTCGCCCTCGTAAGCCCTCCCACGCTCGCCATATGCGGATACGTTCTCTGGATCGAGTCGGATCACCACTCGAAAATCCGCCACGGCTCGATTGAAATCGCCCAGCCGACTATAGGCAGTTCCCCGACCAAGGTGCGCATATACGTCCTTGGGATAGATGCGGATCGCCTCGGTGAAGTCAGAGATAGCATTTGAAAAATCCCCCTTCTTCACCCAGGAGTAACCACGATATGCATATCCTATGGGGGACTGGGGGTCCAAACGGATAACCTCAGTGAACTGACGAATCGCGGAATCGAAACTACCGCTTTCAAGGTAGGATTTGCCGAGATCAAGTTCTCTCATTTGGTGCTCTTAGCCACCCGACTATCGAAGGTGCGAACAACAGTATGGCTACTCTTCCCTCGTCTCGCCGTCAAGCGAAATATGCAGAGGTAGCATCCCCGCATCAGCGGCAAAGAACTCTCCGGCCAATTCAACGTTCATATTGTTTACAAAACGACTCACAAGAAGGTGCACCCAACTACCCGACTGAGTTAGGGATCATACCTGTCCCCAGGAGGTAGCCAACCATCGTACCCGTCATCAGGTGGTGGTGGCGGATCGTAGTCATCCGGATCAGGGAACTTGCCTTCCCTGAAGATGCCACGCGCATCATCGACGAAATCTTTATAAGCTTGGATCTCTGCATCTGTCAGATCTGTCATTTTGTATGCTGATTTTGCTGCCCGCTTAGCCTGATATGCCTTTCTCGCAGCACTCAGTTGAGATAGTCCGGGCCCCGCACCTCCAATAAATGTCGAACCAAATGTCAATATGTCCTCTTTGAATGTCATGTTCGCAATATTTGGATTTACAGCAGACAACCCAGGAGGCGAGTCTCCTAATCCAATCGTTCTGTTCATGGACTTATTGAATTGATAGAGCCCGATATATGCGCTATCTCCTATACCACCATCGTGTGAGGCATAAAGTTGGGTCTCATAGGCCAGTGTACTTGCTTGGGATGGCGGAACACCAATCACGACAACACCCTCATCCTGCAGTGTCGCAATTTCGGCCTGCTGGGGCGTCGTAAGGATGGGATTGTAGGGGACACCTGTGGGATTGGAGGGGACGCCTGAACTGGTATTGGGCTTGTAACCGAGCGTGGCCAGATTGACGCGATCGACTATCATCTGCTCCGGGTTATAGCTGGAAATCCCGACGTTGATCTCACCTGCGTTCGTTGTCGGATTGGAGGTGTAAAAAGTCATACCACCGGTCGGCGCCGCGTTGTATTGGCCTCCAGAACCTTGTGGGCTGGTGTAGCGACTGGAGGATGGTTGAGAGTAGACACCGCTGAGGCCACTGGGGTCGACGAAGATAATGGGGCTGTTGCCCACATAGCGGTACAGGTTGGCATCGCCGCCGGCGAAACCACTGGGATCGTTTGAGATGAACCGGCCTGTACCCGGGTTGTAGTACCGGGCCCGATTGTATTGCAGGCCGGTCTCTTCGTCGAATTCTCGCCCCGTGTAGCCGAAGATGACGTCGACTGGATTCTGCGCGTCGAACTGCGTCTCTTCGGTAATGTTGCCGAACGAATCGTACTCGCGGGTGAAGCCTTCTGAACCGTCTTCGTTACGAGCGTGACGGATCGAACCCAGGTAGTCGTCCAGCGTCCAGAAGAAATCGTCTGGTGTTTCCACCAACAGCAGCTCGTCGATACCGGTTCCGTAGACATAACGATGGGTGCGGGTGTTGGTCTCGTCATACTGCAGCAAGACCTGATCGCCATCGTAAACATACCGCTGCTGAACACCGTCGACATCCTTGAGTATGCGACGGTCGAAGGCGTCGTACTGGTAAGTGATCTCCTGTTCAATCTCCGCGGTGGCGGCATCGTAGATGTCGGAATCAGTCAACCGCCCACGATGGTCCCAATTGAACTTGATTTCTCGGCGATAGGCCGCACCCGGGGAGATCACCTTTTCGGTTGCCGTCTTTAGGTTACCGTCTGCGTCGTATTCATAGGTGTAGAGTTCGTCTTCTAGAATGCGATTGTGAACGGGAAGTTGATAATCGTCATCAATGCGGTTGCCGAGAGCATCGTAGTCGTACTGTTCTTCGATGTTTGCCGTACCGCGTTGATTCGCTTCGAGCAACTGACCGAGTGGGTCGTACTCGTAGGAAAATTCCCTCAGCGAGCCAGCCACGTTGAACAGGACGTCGGTAACGCGTCCCAATTCGTCGCGAGTAAGGTCGTTATGAAACAGCAGATCACCATCGATAGGATTCTCGAAGTGCGCCATCTCGTCGAGTAGCCCGTCGCCATCGTAGGCGTAAACCGTGAAGGCCTGGAACGTGTCCTGCGCCGGGATATTGTTGACCCGCAGGATCGACTCCCGTTCGTCGGCATCGTTGTAGTAAAAGCTGATGGTCTGCCGGGTTTCGTCGTTGACTTGCGCGAGATCCTGGACGGCAATGCTCGCCAGGCGTCCTCCATTATCGTAGGAGTAAACGAGTTGGGTGCGCGAAACACCCGACTCCTGGTCGGTAAGCGTCCTCAGATTTCCAGCGTTGTCGTAGGTGTAGATAAGCGTTGTCGGCGGAAAGCTTGGACCATGATTGGTATCAACCGAGGTGGTTCGTCCTGCGTAGTCGTAGTCGTACGTAATGTTGGAAGTGGCCGTTGTTTGCGTCCGATCACCTGGAAACTCCTCGACCGTCTTCAATTGCCCTGCGGCATCGTAAGAATAGACATACTCGAAATCGATTACCGGGGTGCTGGAAATACCATCGGTGAACTTTTCGGCAAATAGACGATCTAGATGGTCGTATTCGTACAGAATTGTCTGATCTTCACGATTGGTGGAACGCGTTAGATTGCTGTTCTCATCGTAGTCGTATGTCTGCTGACCAGGTAGGCCGACCTGCTCTTCGGCGATTAAGCGATTTAGATTGTCGTAGGTGTATCGGGTAACGTTGCCGTTGGCATCAGTGATGGATAGAAGGTTTCCGACGACATCGTATTCGCGAGTGGTGCGATTACCCTGCGCGTCGATCATCCCGACGTCGCGACCAAGAACGTCGTACAAGTACTCGGTTCGATGCCCCAGTGCGTCGATGGTCGCAGTGACGCGCCCCAGATCGTCGTACTCGGTGTGCGACTGGTCGCCCGTAGGGTCGGTAATCGCAATCACTCGGTCGAGTATATCGTAGCTATACGCGACAGCACGATTGAGTTCGTCGACGTCGGCAGTGACTCGACCGAAGTTGTCATACTGTGTAGTGCTATTGCTGCTTGTATTCGGACGATCAATGCTGTCCTGCAAGTTCCGTGCGTTGTATCCGAAAGTGGTGGTATAGAGAGCTGGGTCGGGGAGTTGCCCATTGACTTCAACGTACGCCCGCGGGTCTACCACGGCGACAAGATTACTCGCTTTGTCATAGCCGAACGTGGATTTTGTTTTGACAACACCACCTTCCTCAATTCGTGTTTCAACCACGCGGCTGACGCCATCGTATTCTGAAATTGTCTCGCGTAGCAGTGGATCGGTGACCTTGGTCTGATTGTTAACGGCGTCGTACTCGTACTTCCAGACAGGGGCCGGCAAATCCCCCGTACCATCGGGATCGCGCTCGGTCAATTCTACGAGCCGAGAGAGTACATCATACTTGTATCGCGTAATCCCGAGGCGCGGGTCTACTTCGGTGATCATGTTGCCCACCGCGTCGTACTCATAAGTCCAAACAGATTCATTCTTCTCGCCGGGGCCATCTGGATCTGGGTCAGTCTGCTTGAGGAGCAGATCGCGGAAATCGTAACGGAATGTCGTGGAACGCCCCAGTTGGTCGGTAGACTGACGAAGGCGGCCCTTACCATCGAAAGCCTGCCAGACGGAATTGTGGTCTGGCAAGACGGTACGAACAGGACGGTTTCTGGAATCGTAGATTGACTCGGTAACACGACCCAATTGATCGGTGACGTAGACCGCGTTCCCCGCTTGATCGTACACGCTTCCGGACTCTGTACCGTCCTGGTATACGGTGCGAACAAGTCTGCCGCGTTTGTCGTAATCAAATTCTTCTATTCGTTCATCAACCAGCTGCTGCTGGTCGTCTAGCAGGTCTGGGTGATCAACCTCCACGCGCTGGCCGCTGGCATCGTACCTGTAAATCCAGGTACGCTCTGACTCCGATTCGCCATTGATGGCCGGAAGAATCATCTTGGTTTGGCGACCTAGGATATCATTTTCGAATATCGTCGTGTTGCCCTTACCATCGGTTCTGCTGATGAGGTAACCACGATCGTCGTAGTCAAACCCCTCTTCGATGAACTGGTCTTCCAAGAGAGGCGCATCTTCGACCCAAGTCTCTGTATTGGTTACTTGTCCGGCAACATTGTACGTGAATGTCGTAACATGATTACCCAGGCGCGGGTCAATTTGGCGCTGGACAAGACCTTGAGTGTTGCCATCGTAATGAAAGAAAGTCGTATATCGTAGATTGGGGTCATTGGCCCCCACGACGATGGCAGTTAGTTCAGCGGGATTTCCGACAGTGGAATGGTGATACTCCGTTTGCCGTAACGGTTCCCCCGATTCACTGGGCTGTGTGATCACGAACAAATTGCTTAGTATGTGAGTGTAGCCGGCTGAACTAGTGTACTGCTCGTCCTGATATACGTAGGTAGTCTCCAACTCGACCGGCGTGCCGTCGGGCAATTTACCCTGAACCTTCTGGGATACAAGGTTCTTATAGATGTCAGGGGAATAATCCAGTACGACGCGAGTGCCGTAAGGATCAACTCGCTCAGTCTCGACGCCGTCTTGCCATGCATACGTCTCGGTCGCCCTGTCTGGATAGGTGAGTTCAATAAGCTGACCCTCGGAATTATAGGTATAGACCGTATCGTTCCCTCGCTCGTCTGTGAACCACGTGCGCTTTCGATACAAATCGAAACTAAACGTTTGAACATAGCCTTCGGAATCAACGGCCTGAAAAGCCCGACCATTGGGATAGTAGGTATGATGAATAACTCCCCCATCTGGTCGAACGACGTCTTTCAGCTTTCCCAACAGTCTTGTGTTCAGAACTGAAGCGTCTGTGTAGTATGAATATTGGAACACAGGCTGGCCGCCAACTGCCGGAGTAGGACTGGCAACCTGTGTTAGAAATTCACCCGAAGCATCTGATGTGACGGTATAGTCCCATTCTCGACCGGTGAAATCCGTGATCTTGTGCAAGTTTCCATTAGCATCGTACGAAAACGTGAGCGTTCGAGGTTGCGGTGTGCTTGTGAAGGCTGGGTCGTAAACTTGGACAATTCGAAAGCCCTGACTCGCGTCGCGTGAAACGATGAGTTGATTTCCGTGCTTGTCGATTACGTTCACCAAATATCCGTATAGTGTGGAACCACCACCGGAGACCATTTGGAACCTGCGATTCGTTCCATCCTTGAAGCGTACTTGATTGAACGTATGGGTAGGATCGTTCGCGTCGTAGGTAACATCGCCGTAGAAATCCTCTGGGGACGATTGTAGTGAGGGCTGGCCGCCAGAGATATCATAGGTCCACTCGTACTTGTGACCTCTGTTGCTGTAGTAGGTTATCGTTTCAGTGCCTGCCTCCTTTACCGAGATGAGCCGATCACTGTAGCTATGCCACCAACCACGACCGATCGTTTGGTCGCCCGCAGCATCGTAGTCCGAAACGACATTGCCCAATAAATCCGCAGAAGCCGAGTCGTAGTACCGACTAAAGCTAAGCCCTAACCCTATATTTGGGATGTCGATGTCAACGACTTCTTCGGTCACCCCACCGGTGGCGATATCTACCGGATCACCTACGATTCGAGTAAGAGCACTTCGCGTCGCAGCAGCCACCGCCTGCGCCCCAGCAGTTGCCACGCCACCTGAGAGTGGGCCACCACTAAGGGGCTTGATCTCGTAGAGCTTTGTCCCGTTGACAAAGTTAACGACGTAACCAACACCCGTGAAATTTCCTGTATTGGTGTGCTTCTCAGGGACGGAAATCGAGCTGACGGTTCCTGTCAGGAACAACTCTTCAAGCCTAGCGCGTATTGACGGATCGAGATCCGTTACTTGAGTGCCGGTCCAGGACGTTAAATTGGCAATCGGAATTGGAGTGGGAGTCGTGCTGCGGGCTAACTGAAATGACCTAACAGTCGACATCGCTGGCGCGTTGGTGAACTCTTCCCAGATGGCATGTTCTTGAGCCGATGTGTTGTCCAATGCAACTGCCTTACGAGCTGTTTCGTCTGCGGCGTCACCGTGTATCGAACTTGCACCGACGGTAGCTTGGCCCAAGTCGATATACAAATTGTCTGGCACAAACGGAATCTGGATATCTTCGTTGAAGTTGTGCTCAAAGGTCATGACGGGGTTCGCGGACACCAGGCCTGATTGCACATTTTGTTGTGTCGTTCTTGTCTGAAAAATCCCATCAAGTGCTCGATCACCGATCTGTTTGCGCCAGTAATACAGAGCCGCTTCAAGGGCCAACATACTTCCCATGTCGGCCTGATCAAATCGAGAAATGTCATCGTGCGAGATCGCATCTAGCACGGCTTCATTCAAATCCGACTGAAGACCGGAAAGATAATCTACTGAGAATTGATTTGCGGCTACTCCAATTGCCATCACCTGACCTTGAAGCCGCGAGTAGCTGTGGGTTTTCGTCGAAACAGGAGCTGTCTCACCAGGTCTAATCAGTCCCACTGTCAAGATTGTATTTCTCGACGAATTCGGCAGCCCCTCGGCCACAGCATTCGGGTTATCACCGATGTAGAGTCCTATCTTGGAGCCAACCTCTCGAACTACCAGAGGTTGAAGGCTGACTTCGGGAATTTTGAGCGTCGTCGTCCAGAGCAGTTGCTCCGGGTAATTTTCCGGGTCATCTTTATCAGCGGCAATTGCTAGGGTCAGTTGAATCCGATGTGTGTGTTCTAACGGAATCGAAGGATTCGCGATGATCAAGCCAGCCTGGACGGCATCCGTGAACGACGTGTAAATTGTACCGCTTACCGGGTCGGGCCCTGTCAGATATTCATAGTTATCCGGCCAGGAAGGTAATGAGTCGAAGTGCTGTGGCTTAATCGGGCCATCGCGCCTTAGATCGGCTAGGCTTAAACCCGTGTTATTGTCGATGAGATATTGAGCAACCTGCTTTTCATACCACTCGTAAGTCAGTTCTGTGCGCTCTTGAGAAAAGTATTCTCCAGTAGATGGGTCTGAATCATAGGGGACCAGCTCACCGATACTTGTCGCACCAACACTTTCAAGATACTCTGCTGCACCGGTGGAATAGTCTTTGAATTTCCATGATGGATCCAGTTGCGCAGAACTGGTCCCACCGACGCTGCCAAAATCAGCGGAAACCCACGCATGATCGAAATAGTGCCTTCCCCTGGCCTGATCGTAGCCCGCATACAACCCAGAAGAGGTCAGAATTGAAACTGCGCCGTTGAGGTTGCTCGCCCCAACCCAGTCTTGAACTGTATCCTCGCTCACGCCCAATACACCACCAGGAGCGGGCCCATCCCTTTGGATCGATACCAAATTCGACGCGATGCCGACCTCGTCCAACAGCTCGATGAGTAGATTTGATTGGTCCCAAGCGTTTCCGGCTTTGGTCTGGACCGTGGCCAGCGGGCCCTTCATTAGACCTTCGTAGAACTCGATTTCGAACTGGTTGACAACGTACTCGTAGATCGCCAGCGGCGAATAATGCAGCGCCTTGGCAATGGCGGCGAAGGCGTCTTCCGCATCGTCTTCTTGCTCGGCCTTGTCGAGTCCTACCGGAGCCAGATCGACTCGCAAGAGCATGCCCTTGATGCCTTCCAGATCGGGGACACTGCCCACAGGAATCGTATTACCATGCAGGTTCAGTCTTGTGAGTGCCGTAAACGTCTGGAGTGGATCTAGCTCGACCGGGTCTGACAGATCCAACTTGTTGTACTTGAGATCCAGTGATGTCAGGTCGGCAATCGTCGAAGCCTGCAACGTGGGAACGGTTTGATACTCGTTGTGGCTCAGATCCAAAATCTCGATTTCATCGATCTGAACTTGCGGATAAAGTGCGTCCGTTTCGTCCAACGCACTGCGACTCATATCGAGCGTGTCGACTCCCGCTTCACCCTTCACGAGAATCGCGTAGGTGAGATCTTGCGGCGCCTGGACCCGAAACAGGTCGTTTCCCGTACCGCCGTGGACTTCCTGACCTTCGTGATTCAATCCTGTAATACTGACACTGCGTGATGTCGTAATCGTATTTCCACTGACAATAAAGCGGTCGTCATCCGAGGTACCAATGACCCTGATCGTGTCTGACCCACTGCCCGCGTTAATGGAGATCGTCGCAGGCAAGTAAGGATTCGAATCGGTAGTCTCAACCGTGACGAGGTCAGTCTCACCAAAGGTTTCCACATTGAGTGTTTCAATGCTGGTGTAGGACTGTTCCACAGAAGTGAGGCCATTCCTTACTCGGGCTGTATCCACGACGATATTGTCTTGAACGGCGCCTTGCTCCGTGAGGACCCAGAGCGTGTCTTGTCCAGCCCCACCATGAATCGTCGCGCTTGACGCGTCCGCGGTAAATGTATCGTCGCCTCCTTCACCGTAGAGCTCAATCGACGTCGGCAGTATTTCTGGATAAACATTCAGCGTATCGTTTCCATCGCCCCCAAACAGCTCTACTTTATCGGCGCCTTCCCACGCACCTGTCTCCAGGCCTATCAGTTGCAACGTGTCATTGTGAACACTGCCAACAACAGTTAGTTGCTCGACTTCGGAATATGGAGATGAAACGAACGGCTGGGGGACGATAAGGTAGGGATCAAAGTTAAGCACATTGACTTCAGAATTTGAGACATTGACAACCTGTCCGCCATGAGCTAGATCATCCAACTCGACTATCCAGCTATCCTCATCCCCAATTCCACCATTTATCGTGGCATGCAATCCGAATGTTCTAAATAAGTCACTTCCACTGCCGCCCACCAGTTCCACTTGATCAGGCATAGCTCCAGGTTGAGTCACAAGTTCATCGCTTCCTCCCCCTCCCTCCAGCACAACCGTGTCTGCACCATCCCAAAACGAAGGGTGCGCCCCTTCTATCGTCATCGTGTCACTGTTCGTGGAGCCCAACACAGTGATCTTGTCCAGAGAGACGTACGTTGAAACATCGGCGGGCGTGAGTTCGGTATTCATCACCTCCACCATCATATCCTTGACCTTCACGTCCTGACTGCCATGTCCTGGGTCGGTGAGGTTCAACGTCCACTCGTCTACTCCCGTACTACCACCGTCGACGAGCACTTCGGCTCCGTTGGTACCAAACGAATCGTCATCTTCTTCGCCGTACAACTTGACCACGGGAAGGTATTCATACGAGGCATTCAGCGTGTCATTGCCCGCCCTACCGAACAGCTCCACCGTCCCCGCGCCATTCCACGGCCCCGACTCCAACCCCTCAACCGTCATCGTGTCATTGTTCAGCGAGCCCAACACGGTAATCATGTCTAGAGAGTCATACATCGAAATCTCGACGGGCGTGAGTTCGGTATTCATCACCTCCACCGTCGAGTTCTTGACCTTCACATTCTGACCACCATGTCCCGGATCGGTCAGGTTCAACGTCCAATCGTCGACACCCGCACCACCGTCGACGAGCACTTCGGCTCCGTTGGTACCAAACGAATCGTCATCTTCTTGGCCGTACAACTTGACCACGGGAAGGTATTCATACGAGGCGTTCAGCGTGTCGTCCCCCGCACCACCGAACAGTTCTACCGTCCCCGCGCCATTCCACGGCCCCGACTCCAACCCCTCAACCGTCATCGTGTCATTGTTCAGCGAGCCCAACACGGTAATCATGTCTAGAGAGTCATACATCGAAATCTCGACGGGCGTGAGTTCGGTATTCATCACCTCCACCGTCGAGTTCTTGACCTTCACATTCTGACCACCATGTCCCGGATCGGTCAGGTTCAACGTCCAATCGTCGACACCCGCACCACCGTCGACGAGCACTTCGGCTCCGTTGGTACCAAACGAATCGTCATCTTCTTGGCCGTACAACTTGACCACGGGAAGGTATTCATACGAGGCGTTCAGCGTGTCGTCCCCCGCACCACCGAACAGTTCTACCGTCCCCGCGCCATTCCACGACCCCGACTCCAACCCCTCAACCGTCATCGTGTCATTGTTCAGGGACCCCAACACGGTAATCATGTCTAGAGAGTCATACATCGAAATCTCGACGGGGGTGAGTTCGGTATTCATCACCTCCACCGTCGAGTTCTTGACCTTCACATTCTGACCACCATGTCCCGGATCGGTCAGGTTCAACGTCCACTTGTCGATACCCGCACCACCGTCGACGAGCACTTCGGCTCCGTTGGTACCAAACGAATCGTCATCTTCTTGGCCGTACAACTTGACCACGGGAAGGTATTCATACGAGGCGTTCAGCGTGTCGTCCCCCGCACCACCGAACAGTTCTACCGTCCCCGCGCCATTCCACGACCCCGACTCCAACCCCTCAACCGTCATCGTGTCATTGTTCAGCGAGCCCAACACGGTAATCATGTCTAGAGAGTCATACATCGAAATCTCGACGGGCGTGAGTTCGGTATTCATCACCTCCACCGTCGAGTTCTTGACCTTCACATTCTGACCACCATGTCCCGGATCGGTCAGGTTCAACGTCCAATTGTCGACACCCGCACCACCGTCGACGAGCACTTCGGCTCCGTTGGTACCAAACGAATCGCCATCTTCTTGGCCGTACAACTTGACCACGGGAAGGTATTCATACGAGGCGTTCAGCGTGTCGTCCCCCGCACCACCGAACAGTTCTACCGTCCCCGCGCCATTCCACGATCCCGACTCCAACCCTTCAACCGTCATCGTGTCATTGTTCAGGGACCCCAACACGGTAATCTTCTCAAGATCTGAGTATGGAGTTACGGTGTTGCTGATCTGCAAATGAGAATTACTGACTTCTACGCTGTTCTCCCTGACCGTTACTGTTTGATCACCGTTGGACTGCTCGGTGAGCAGTAGAGACCATGTGTCCTCTCCGATCGTCCCCGAATCAGAAATCGTTACCTCGCCACCGTTGGTGCCATAGTCATCGTTATCTTCTTCTCCATCCAGCGTTACCACCGCGGGGAGATATTCGAAGCTTGCGTTGAGAATGTCGCCACCGCCGCCGCCGCGGAGCTTTGCGCTGGTGAGACCGACGAACGCTGCGCTGGTGTTACCCATTAGCGTGAGTTCATCGCCGAACGAACTGCCGTCGACTTCCAATTGCTCAAAGCCAGCGTACGTACCCGCGATCGTTACCAAATCCGTTCCAATGGTATTCGTAATGGAGAAGGCATCTTCATCGATTTCAAGCACTTGCGAAGAAGTCGCGTCGGAATCGAGGGCAAGAAAGAGCGAGTCGTTGCCGATTCCTGCATCGAGCTCGAACGAAGCAATCAAGGCATCGTCGCGGAGCGTGATCTGATCGTCACCGTCGCCCGTCTCGATATCAATAGTCTCGAGTCGCCCGAACTTCATCGAACCGCTATTTAGGTTGACGATTCGAGACATGTGCGCTTCGCCGGTGTACGAATTGAAATCGAGCGTGTCGGCACCGTTACCAGTCGTGAACTCCAGGCGATCGTTGCCTTCAGCCCCGTCTACCTCCAGATCGTCGCCATGGTCCGTGATGATAAAGAGGTCGTCGTCCTTTCCCGAATACATCGTGTCGTCACCTGTACCGCCGACGATTGTGTCGCGACCAGATCCTTCCCCACCATCCAAATAGTCTCCAAGGTCGTTGCCGTCCGGCCCTTCCTCTAGATAGTCGTTATGCTCCCCTCCATAAAGAGAATCTGATTGACTACCGCCGATCAATATGTCGTTCTCGTTTCCTCCGTGAAACTCGTATCTCGCATTGCCACTACTGTGCTCGAAAACGTCATCTCCCCCGAAGCCATCAGCCCTGATGTGGTCGATATTGTGAATGGCTTCCGCTAGTACGATCTGTTGATTGACACTTACACCGTTCACCGTGACCAGCTCGGCTCTCAGTTGTCCACCATCCTCGATGAAGCGAACCTCGTCGACTCCTTGTGTACCACCCCACCACGCTTTATTGTCGCGAATAAGATGCTCGTGGACATCAATAGTAAGCGGCTGAATGGAACTCGTTCCGCCATCCTTGTCCGTTGCCTTCACATGGACAGTTTGAAGGCCAAGGTCCCAAAATCGACGTTTCACCTGTTGCCCGGAGAGTAGGGTGAACGATTCGAAAGTTCCACTGCCATCCCAGTCAACCTCGAACGTGAACCCGGCTCCCTGATCGACCGAAGACGGATCCGAAGCACTTAAGGTGAAAGTAACATTCTCACCCCGCACGACATCGGTGTGCTGGACACTGATACCGACCGTGGGACTAACATTGGCGACCGTCACCGTTGTGGTAGCCGTTTGGGTATCCGTCCCGTCAGTAACTTCAAGCCCGACGGTGTATACGCCGTTATCGGCAGCAGAGAAGTCGACGCTTACTCCGTAGTCATCCCCGTAGACTCCATCTCCATCAAGATCCCAACTGTAGCTCGTAATTGCGCCTTGGCTTGCAGCCCCCGACAGCTGGATAGTGGATCCCTCGTCCGCGAGATAGGGATCACCGGGGTGCGCCACAACGGTCAGCAACTGCCGTTGCTCAAGAGGCTCATGAAGAGGTTTGCGAGGCTTGAATTGCTTACGCGCGCGAGAACTCTTCCCAAACTTCCACTTGAATAGCATCGCTGCCCCTTCCAAGCACAGGTGAGTAATTCAGAGTTGTTGTTAATCATCCACAGTCGTTGATTATCGTAGGTATAAGAATATCGATTTCGCATGTCAAACAATAATGATGCCAGTCCTCGATTTGATTCGGGGCCGAATCGTTGATTGAACAACACGTCTGAATTACGCGGCTGCCAAGAGAAAGCGCTCATCGTCGGTTCGGAAGCCATGCTCTCGAAACGATTAGGACACCCAACGCAAGAGTGGATAACTCCCAAGACAACACCCCTATGATTGGTGGTTGGACGACCGAGACGTGTCGCACGGGTGCGACACTTGGCATCGAGATGTTACCCGTCGCGATGTCTTTCAGTTCGTACGCTCTTTGAAACGGCGTTCGCGAAAACGTTTTCACGAAACCCACCCATTTCGCCAAATAAGGGTCGGTTTTATGGCTTCCAATCGCCCGTGAGCTGAGGTAGTCCTCCAGACGTTTCTTACCTGGAAGGAGGACTACCATGATTGGCTCTACTTGGATCGTCGACCCGGTGAAGATTCTTACAAGGCGTGAGCTGGCCATCGTGCTGGATGACCTGTCCCGTCGTGCTCCGCGTTCGCAGGGCACTCGCATGAATCGGGCCATCTTTCGGCTGGCATGCTGCTGTGGATTGCGGGTTTCAGAGATCGCGGCGCTACGAGTTGCAGACGTTCGCGTGGTGGCTGGGCGACCGCACCTGCGAATCAGGCCTGAGGGGGCCAAGGGCAACCGACCTCGCACGGTACCGCTGTGGTGGGACGCAGCCACACTGGAAGACCTCGCTGCCTGGAAACGGGAACGGGAAGAGTACGATGCCCGGGCAGAAGATCATTTGATCTGCTGCCTTTGGCCCAGCCGGTACGGCCAACCGCTGATTCGTCACACCATCCGTGAGCGGTTTCGTACCGCATGCAAGCCCCTGGGACTGGAGCGACTGAGGCATCTGACGATCCACCACGGTCGGCATACATTCATCAGTCATGCCCTTGCCGGCGGACGCAGTTGCGCTGAGGTGCGAGCAGCTGCGGGACATTCGAGCCTTTTAACGACCAGTGTGTACCTCCACATTGCGGTCGACGACGACGGAACACCTGGGGACCTCTTCGCTGGGTAAGACCGCTAGCGCGTTCCACTAGCAGATACCTCTCAACCGCTCCACTTGCCGACGAAAGGCATCTTCCGCGGCGTCGGCCATTTGTTCCGCACTGAGTGGTACCTCCGTCAGTTCGGGATCACCCTCGGGCCGGATTCGATTGAGCCACCGTAGGAATCCCTCCTCAGTGAATGCCGCGTCCTCGGCCCATTTGATCGCGCGTTGAACCCTGACGAAACCCGGCAGGTCATCCATCAGGACGAAGCACGGGACACACAGTCGCTCGCAGAATAACTTCCACCCATCGGCCTTCGCCTTGAGCATGTATCCGCAAGCCAGTGCAACAAAAAACGAATAGTCCTCGGCCGTTAGTTCATCATCGTCGTCCAGCCCCTGACCATCAAACGCTTCATCCTCTTCTGCCTCATCTTCCGCTTCAGCATCTTTCTCGCTTTCAGGCGGAAGGTTCCGCAACGCGTCTCCGTAACGCACTGACTCTTCCAGCAAGTCGACATACGCCAGCATCGAGACTTCGCGGAAGGATTGCGCATAGGGCACATAGTCGGTCGTCGGAATCACCATTGTCTTTGCGGCCCGCACCAGGCGGGTTTGCTCTGCGTCATCACCGCGAATCCCGGCGGCGATAACCAACCCCAACCGCTCCTCGGGCGTCAGCAGGTCGTAGTTCTTCGTAATCCCTCGCAGGCTTTTCATGGTTGTTCCTTTCGTGCTTGTAGCACGGCTTCAATCGATTCCAATCGCTTATCCAACAGATCCACACCGAAAGCCCGTATGAAGGCGTCGGTGACCGTAGCCGTGAGCCGCGCCTTTTCGGCCGTGGACAACGCTGAGCGATCAATCTGCTGCAGGCGCGTGCCCAGCAGCTCAACCACGTCGCTGGTCGCCATCGCTTCATCTTCATCGGACGCAGGCGGCCCGTGCAGGACGTCGGCGTTGCTCAAACCACCCAAGGCGTGGTCCAGCAGCGCCAGCGCCGCCCGCACGCGATCACCATCGCGTCTGCCGCCACGCGCCACTTCCAACAGTGTTTCGACCGCTTCACCCGCCCCTGCCTGCACGCGACCGATGGCCGCCTCGACTAGTTCTCGGCGGGCCTCGCGATACGCCTCACGAAACTCCGGCACGTGCATCCAGCGATAGAAGGTGGCCGGATGAATTCCCGCCTTCTTCGCTGCCGCGAGGTGCGTCGGTTCGGTCAACAGCGCGGCGATCATGGCCTCCTGCTTGCCGGTGAACTTCTGGCCGTGCCCACTTGGCGCGCTCCGCCTGATTGCGATAGCAGCCGCACTTTCTGCAACTTCGTTGCGGTTCGGAGGCGCTTTGGCCGGCTCAGCCCGCTTCTCACTGCGGGAGTGTCGCTCCAGAACCAACCAAGAAACATACCGCAACAAGTCCACGTGCTGGCCCACTCCGATGCGAAGCCCTGCGCGGGTCCGATGGCGATACAGCTTTCGCTCGCTGATCACCTCGCCCAACGGGGTCGAGTTTAGCAACCGGCACATCTCGCCGGGCATCAGTTTTCGGGGATCATTCGCCACGGGACATCTCCTTCACGAGCCACGCCGCGTAGTGCACCAAGTTCAGCGTGTCGTCGGCATTGGTCGGTGCGCCGCATTCCACGTCCTCCTCGAGCATGGCTTCGCTGATGCTCTCGGTGCCGACCTTCGACAACAGCCGCGCGGTGTCGGGAACCGACAGTGCGGTCGGGTTCATCGGGGTGGGAGTTGGTTCGTCCGTCATGGTTTCGGTGCCCCTAAAACGTTCCTGAGAAAACCTGTGAGATTCTTTGGACTGTGGCCGTTTCCTGGCTTGATGTTTTGCGGCCAGCATGGCTCATGTGTGATCGTTCGGTAAGGCATTTCTTTTTCCGCGAAGGAGACCAACGATGACGACCAAGAAGACCAGCCGCCCCACGAAGAAGCCGACCGCCAAACCCGCGACCAAGGCAGCCCAGAAGAAGCCGCAGTCCACGAAGGGCGACGACAAGAGGCTCAGCGCGATCGACGCCGCTGCTAAGCTGTTGGCCGATACCAAGGAATCGATGACCTGCACGGAGATGATCGAGGCGATGGCCGTGAAAAAACTGTGGAGCAGTCCCAACGGCAAGACCCCACAGGCCACGCTGTACAGCGCGATTCTGCGGGAGATTAAGAACAAGGGCGCGGACGCACGCTTCAAGAAGATCGAGCGCGGCAAGTTCGCTACCAGCGGCTAATCGGGTTAACTCACCACCACACGCCCTACGTTGGCCACCGTGGGGCGTGTTCTCGTTGGTGGCCTCACTGCGCTGCGGTGTTCGCGCAACGCAACACGGGCCAACGTGTGCGATCAGTCGCAGTCTCAGAAGAAAGACTGCAACCTGATCGCACTTTCTCTTGATGTTTCCGCCGCAACATGGCTCCATGTGATGAACGCGATGCCACCTGCCCGAACGACAGCAACACCACAACAACCAGGAGACCACACAATAACCACCTACTTTGTAGCCACACTGGCCCGCTACGTCCTGGTCGACGCCGAGAACGAAGACCAGGCTCGGGAGATGGGCTACTCGGCGCTGCATGAACTGTACGCCGATCTTAGCGAGCGGCTCGGGCAAGAAGTGCCGATCAACATCTTGACGGTTCGACCCGCAACGCACGACGAAATCGAACTCTGGCGCTGGCATCAAGAGATGCTGGCCCGCGAGGCGACCATGAGGGGTCACTAAGTCTTTTGTACGCATCGCGCTGCTCCTCACGCCGCGGACTTCCCTGGGGTGCTTTCGTTGGCACCCACCCGTTCCGCCTTCCGCCCGGTGAATTCCTCCCACCGCTGGACAATCACGTCGCAATAAGGCGGGTCGAGTTCTATTAGGAACGCATTGCGGCCGGTCTGTTCGGCGGCTATCAGTGTGGAACCACTACCGCCGAACAGGTCCAGTACGTTCTCGCCCGTCTTGGACGAGTACTGCATCGCCCTCACGGCCAACTCGACCGGCTTCTCGGTCAGATGCACCATGCTCTGGGGGTTGACCTTCTTCACCGGCCACACGTCGGGAACGTTGTTGGGACCGAAGAAGCGATGTGCTGCTCCTTCCCGCCAGCCGTAGAAACACCACTCGTGGTCACCCATGAAGTCCTTGCGGGTCAGCACCGGGTGTTGCTTGTGCCAGATCACCGCCTGCGAGAAATACAGCCCGTGGGCCTTGAACACCGGCGGGTAATTGGCCACGTTCGCATAGCCGCCCCAGACGTAGAATCCGTGGCCAGGTAACAACACGCGGGCGATATTCTCGAACCACGCTGAAAGCAGACGGTCGAACTCCTCGTCCGAGACGAAGTCGTTCTCCAGCGGTCGGTCCTTGGCTCGCATCTTCTTGTGCGTCGCTTGCGCCTTCTCGGGATGCCGCTGGAGGTCGAACTTTTGATGGTGCTTGTTGCTGTTCGTGAAGCTACTGTTACCGGCGGCGATGGCGTTGTTGGAGCGCGGCTCGACCTTCACGTTGTAAGGCGGGTCCGTGTTCACCAGATGAATCGCTGCCCCATCGAGCAACCGATCGACGTCCTCGGCTTTGCTGCTGTCGCCACATAGCAGTCGATGATTCCCGAGAATCCACAGATCGCCCGGCTGCGTCATAGCCCCATCAGGCGGCTCAGGCACGTCGTCCGGATCGGTGGCACCGTCTTGCACCTCAGTGCCCATCAGCTTGGCCAACTGGTCCTGATCGAAGCCCAGCAGCCCCAAGTCGTACTCGGCCGCTTGCAGGTCGCCCAGTTCGATCGGTAGCAGGTCGTAGTCCCAATTGGCGATCGCAGCCGTCTGGTTGTCGGCGATGCGATACGCCTTGATCTGCTCGGGGCTCAGGTCCGTGGCCACGTGGACCGGCACTTTCTCAAGCCCGAGTTTCAGCGCCGCCTTGTACCGCGTATGCCCCACGATGATCACGCCGTCTTCGTCCGTGACGATCGGCTGCCGGAAGCCGAACTCTTGGATCGACGCCGCCACCGAGGCGACCGCGTCGTCGTTGAGTCGTGGGTTGTTTTCGTAGGGACGTATGTCCGCAATCGGACGGGATGCGATCTTCATCTTCAACTCCATGAAACAATTCCTGAGACAGGTCGGACGCGAGACACACTTTCCTGACCTTGCACAGCCAGAATACCCTGAGACAACTTCTTTCTTCTTTCACCCCTATTACATGCGCGGGCATACATGGGAGTGCATATACGTGTGCGCACGGGTATGGGTGAAAGAAGGGAAAGAAGTAGAGAGAGTGTTGTTGTATATAGACTTACGTACCCAACTTCGTTCACCCTTCTTTCCCCCTCCTTCACCCCGTGGAAGTCTTCCTTCACCCAGCGAAGCGATTTGCCGAGGCAACTTCTTTCACCTTCGATCATTCTTTCACCCCCTCACTGGTCGCTTCTATCTCGTCACCATCCAGCAATTGGTAGCAGCGAGTTGGACGTCCCGCGGTCGAACGAGTGGTGATGGCCACGTCGCCTCGCTGCTCCAGCGTGTTGACGAGGTCCAGGAACGAGCGGGCGTCCATCTTCATCCGCTTCAACAGAATGCTGTGCGAGAGCGTCCTATCGGGAGCCTCGCGCAACTTCTTCATCAACTTCAGGCAGTCGGCATGGAACGGGTTGTCGGCCACGTGGGCGTGCGCCATGAACAGCATCCGCCGCGTCTGGTGCATGACGAACTGCACGGCCCAGCGGGCTGCGTCGCGGCCTATCTTCGGTTCGCGGCAGTTCTCGCTGATGGCGTACAACAGCGCGAGCTTGCGCGTGTGTTCGCTGACACGTCCCCATACGGTCGTCCCAACCGCATCGTTGCCCAGCTCCGCCTTGGCGTATTCCGCCTCGGCTTGCTCGCGGGCCTCTACCAAGAATCCCTTCGCCTCCTCGGTCTGCTCCACGATCACCGGCACGGGATGATGATCTTCAAGGTTGCCCGAACCGGGTCGAAACTCGCTCCACCAGCGGGCCGTTTCCAGCACCCGCTCTGGAATTGCACGGATGCTGGGCTCCTGGCCCGTACCGCGAAGACCGCATTCCAGCAGCAGCATCCTGGCGAAGAACCCGTTGGTGAGCATCCGCTCCGAGAGCGCCTCGTAGTAGTGATTGGGAATCGCGGTCCCGAAGATCGTCAGGCACGGCTGGTCGATCACCCCGGGTAAATCACCGCCCGCCTTGCGCCGCATGGGGAATACGCTGTTGGCGCTGGAGTACAGTGTGAGCAGCGTGCTCATAATGTTCTCGTGCCGGGCATCGCGAGACTTGTTGATCGACTGCAGGATCCCGTCGATCTCGTCGGTTTGAAAAAGCGTTGCCGGATGGATCAATAGCGAGTCCTGGATGCCCTCGCCGCTAGCGAACCGCTCTCCGACGCAATCGGCCAAGCCAATCTCGTGCAGAATCCGCACGTTGATCTTGCGAGGCCAGTCCTTGCCGGCCGATGAGTGTGCCAGCCCCAGCAGATACAGGTTGGTGCGGTTGTCGCCCGGATCGCGAACCTTGCGGCCAGCCAGAAACGACAACAGCGCCAGCGCCCCGCAGAAGGCCATCACCGGGTTGGGATAGGGTGCCGTCTCCAGGCAGTGGTCCATCACCTCAGATATGAATCCCGGCACTCGGAGTATGTCGTCAGGTAGCAAACCCGGATCAGGCGGCTCAGTGACCCCGCTGCACGGTGGTCTCGGCTCAAGAATTCCCGACAGGTCGACTCCCTGCGGCGTTGGTTCGCATCCGTAGCCTTGCTCCGACAACGACCGCGCGGCCTGCTCGAAATCGCCGTCGTGCTCGAGCATGGCCAGCACGCCGAACGCTGAGTAAGCGCTGTTCGGCTCGAAGGGATGAGCGTTGGACGAGAAGACGTAGAACGTGCCGCCCTTCAACGTGGCCGAGGTGCCGTGAGATTTACCTGGCCGCGTCCAGTGTTGATTCCCATCGCCGCTCTTGTGCCTTGACTGCCAGCCGTGTTCCTTGAGCAGGGCCACCACGTCGCCGCGAGCGTTGTAGTCGTCGCCAGGGCGGGTGTCGTTGCCAGGTGAATGAACGTCGCCACACGGGCCAGACTGGGGCGCGACGGGCGGTGTCTGAACCCAATACTCGTTGAGTTCCCAAGCCGCCAACAGCAGCGTCTCGCGCTGCTCGCCGGTGAGCAACGGTAACTCGGTCAGATCACCCTGGACGATTTCGTAGCCGGTCGTGGGCACGCACAGGAACAGCCCTCCGTCGCCTCGAGTCTCGATCAGCGTGACGACGTTGTCGTCGATGCGGCGCTGCGCGAGCTTGAGGTTCCCGCTGACCGGCTCGCTGCAACGGTAAGCGACGTGATGACCACCGGATTGGCTGCTCTCGATCACCAGCTTGTCGAACAGTTCGGCTGGAATCTTGTTCGCCCAGGCCTCGAACAGCTCCCCTCCCCGGTCGAAGTCGATCATCTCCAGGTTGCCGCTGACCGAACCGGCGACGATGCACAGTGCGTCGCAGCCGTTGGAGAACCAGGAACTGAGCTCGGCCGATTCGGGCAGACGGGACTGATACTCCTTCCATGTCGCCATGGCAGGTCGCTTCTCGTCCCGTTTGGCAGGCAAGGCGCAAAGTCCAGCGTCGCGATATCGGATCGCCGCCATCAGCATCGTGTTGGAGTTGTCGGTGGCTATCAAAACGGAATCTCATCAGGGTCGTCGCAGGAGTTATCGCCGGCAGGTATCGGCTCCGGCATCGGGCCGAGCTTGTGGTCAATGATGCGCTCGTGCCGTTCGCCGGCCACGGTACGGACCGTGATGGTGAGCGTGGGCGCCAAACCGCCCCCCTCGATGATTTCGAGTGCACGCTGCGCCGTGTTCGGAACCGGGTCGGGCGAGCGTTGTCTCCACCATTTCACGGCCCGATGCCGGGCATAGCCCGAGTGCTCGAAGCAGATCCACTCGGACTTGTAGTCGTGCCAGCCGATCTGGTAGTCGACGCGGAGTGTTTTGGGATCTTCCTCGCTGGCACTGCGCTTGGTGTGGACGCTGTACGCGACGTCTTCCACTTCGTACGTCGTCGTGGTGACTTGGCCCGAGAGGATTCCCGCCTCACTGGCTTTCGCCTCGTGCTTTGATCGTTCAGGCGGTGGGAACTGATATCCGCATTGCGGACAGGTGGCGAAGCCAGCGGCGATCACCGCTTGGCACTCCAGGCATTCTTTGGCGGGTGCCTCACCGTCTCCGCAACGGTTTGTCGTGACCTGGATCGCATCGACTGGACCGTGCCGCAGGACGTTGCCCCCGAAGTCGAGCACCAGGCAGTCTTGTTTGCTGTCGTGCAGCCGGAACCCGCGACCAACCATTTGGTAGTAGAGCCCCGGCGACATCGTCGGTCGTACCAGCGCCACACAGTCGATGTGCGGGGCGTCGAAGCCCGTGGTCAGGACGTTCACGTTACAGAGGTACTTGAGCTCTCCCGATTTGAACCGAGCCAGGGTTTCATCGCGCTCGGCGGTTGACGTCTCGCCACAAACGAAACCACACTCGATTCCGTTCGCACGCCCAAGCACCTCGACGATGTGCTGACCGTGGTTCACACCCGAGGCGAAGATGAGCGTGGCATTGCGGTTAACGGTGTGTTGGATGATTTCTGAGCAGGCTGCGGCGACCAACTCGTCTTGGTCCATCAGGCCTTCGACTTCGTCGGAGATGAACTCACCGCCGCGCTGGTGCAGACCGGTCGTGTCAGCCTTGGCCTTGCCAGCCTTGGTCACCAAGGGACAGAGGAACCCATCGCGAATCAGTTCGCGAACACCCACTTCATAACAAACGCGGTTTAGGATCCCCTCGGGCGAACAGATGGGCCCTGACTTCAGCCGATACGGCGTGGCCGTGAAGCCGATGATTCGCACGTCAGGGTTAACGACCTTGGCGTCGGCCAGAAACTGGCGATACATTCCATCACCTTCGAGCGGAATCAGGTGCGCCTCGTCGACCAGCACCAGATCGAAGGCGTCTAACTCACAGGCCCGCTGATAAACGCTCTGGATGCCGGCCACGATCACCGGATGGTCCGTATCGCGGCGTCTGAGGCCAGCGGAGTAGATGCCGAAGTTCACCTCCGGGCAGACCGTGTGTAACTTGTCGGCCGTCTGCTCGAGAAGTTCCTTGACGTGAGCCAGGATCAGCACGCGTCCCTTCCACTGCCCGACCGCGTCCTTGCAGATCGAGGCCATGATGGGAGTTTTGCCGCCGGCGGTTGGGATCACCGCGCACGGATGATCGTCCCGCGTCCGCAGATGTTCATAGACGGCGGCTTTTGCATCTTCCTGATAGGGTCTGAGTGTCAGCATCCTAGTTTTTCAATTTCTTGATTCGCACGATTGTCTTGCCCCCTCGACTCGCTCGCATTTTTCGAGGGTGAGCTTCACGATTTGACTGTCGTTCTGATAGGCACCGCCGTGCTCCAAGGCGTCGAGCAAGGCCTTCGGGACGTTGTCGAGGTCGCGCCGGCGACGGTCCGGTGGAAACACCTTGATGTCCACCTCCAGTGGACCGTCTAGCGGCTCCACACCCGTTGCCGCAAGGATCGAGCAGACCGATTGACGGAATGCCCGACCCCCGCGGCTGATCAGCGTTCGTGGGCCGACACGACGCCAATAGTGATTCACACTCGGCGGATACGGTAGCTCGAACTCGAGCATCACGACCGCTTCCAGGGGGGCGTGCTGTCGGACTGCGGTTCACCGTGCTGCGGCCTAGTCGACTCCCGCTTCGAGTAGCCTTTGATCTCGTTGGTCAACTCACCCGTGTCGGACCGCTTGCGGCACTTCACGTTGATCACCAACGGTAGGTTGTGGAGTTCGGTGGAATCCTGTGGTGCCAGCACACCGACGGCCCGACAAATGGCGGACAGATCCGCACGGGCGATCTGTTCGGCAGTCGCGTTCGGGTTGTCGAGGTTCAGCCGCGCCCACAGCAGACGGTTTTCGTATTGGCCCTCGGTAACCTGAAACGTCAGCTCCAGATACTGACCGGTACCCGCCCTGTTGGGCTTCATCTGGCTGTCGGTGATCACGGCGGAGTACTTGCCCGCTGGAATCGGATCGAAGTCTCCGGTCGGTTCCACTTGGTTCGCGTCGAATCCGTTCAAATCAGCCACTTACTGGGATTCCTTGTTGTTTGTTGTAAGGCATCGTCTTAGTGCATCCGATCACGCCGCTACTACCTGAAGTTCGTGAATAGGTTCCTCGACTCGCTCGACGGTAAATGCGTCGGGCCCAAACTCACGTCCGATGAAGCCGACGAACAAACGGTTCAGATCCCTGCCGACACAAGTGCCGGCGTCGATCACACACGCATGCTGGTCCGTATCGAAGTAGTGAGCGGCGTCCAAACGAGTCTGTGCGTCACCGTGCAGTGCTTCGCAACCCCAGACCGCGAGGAGCAACGCACACTCGATATCCTCGGTCGACGCGGTTTCGTCAAAGTTGTAGCGATAGAGGTTCGTAGTCATGCTTTGCTCCTCGTGGGTTTTTGGGGCCGCTATCTGGTTAAATACCCGGTGGCTCAACGAACTGACGACGATTCGTCCAAATATTTTCTCAATCCGCGTTGCTCGAAGCTCAGCCTCAGTTTGCGAAGCCAGGCGTTGAGCGTCGTCCGCGGCACGTTCATGTCGCGGGCGATTTGAGCAATCGAGTCGTACTTGAGTCGGTGACAGAATTCGCGGTGCTGCGGGTCCGACACATCCGCCACACAGAGGTTTACGTCGATCTTCAAGTCGGCCAGTTCTTGATCGCTGCGGTTAGTCCGGGTACGGCGTGCCGGAGTCTCGTGCTCGGTGACGGTATCGGCAATCTCGATCCGCCGGTCTCCCCGCTCACCGATGACGGCGTGGATCGATTTAGCGCGGCGATGGTCGCGCTTTTTGGCTTTGTTGTCGCGAATCAAGCTTGCGAGCCGCCGATCGACCGTAACGGCGACGAACGCCTTCCAGCGTGGATCATCGGGGTCGCGTGCCTCCAGGTGCTTGACGAGCCTCAGGTAGAACTCCTGCTGGATATCGTCCCGGTCGTGCCGTTTGAATCCGTACCTACCTGCAAGTTGTCTCGCTTTCTTTCGGACATAGCCTTGGGGTGAACCCGTCGAGTTGCTCTTCCCTGCTCGGTAGCTCTCCGGCCCTGGTTTTCGGTCCTTCACGATTCCGCATT
This sequence comes from Pirellulales bacterium, assembly GCA_965227275.1. Taxonomy (GTDB): domain Bacteria; phylum Planctomycetota; class Planctomycetia; order Pirellulales; family JAEUIK01; genus CAZNXE01. The sequence goes on from CBDDFU010000001.1 coordinate 6,647,482, forward strand.
CCGCAAACTCCAATAGCGTGGGTGATTCACGCCATGCCCGATGCACGACGACACCCACCGCTGGAATTGCAGCAATGCGCACAAAAAAACCTGCGGGGCGACGCAAGTCGCTTTGCCGCAGGTTTTTGGGTGCTTATTCCCATCGAGTTGCAGTTGCAGCAATTTAGCGCAACTGCAACTTTGTTACGATCCTCTCCCTCGCTTGAGCCGCCCCTTCCATTTCATAATTTGGTCCAGATCGTTCGCGGTCTCCAAATACAGATTGAGTTCGGCTGCGCCCTTATCTTGAAAGCACTTCGTAACCTGATAACTCTTCAAACCTGTGAAGTCGCCCAGTTCCTTTCGTGAGGGTCGTGGTAGCAATTGGGGCTGCCCCGTCCTCTCCTGGGTTTCGAAAGCGTGATCACGGGCCGCCAGCAAGTGCTCGATCAGCGTGTTTTTTAGCAACTCGATATTTGTGACACGGCTGGCCCGCCTCTTTGTGCGCACTGTGGAAACAGCGTCGGGTCCCATGCCAGCGTCGATAATCTTTCCCTCGACGTAACCGACATCGAGGTGAAACGCACTATCGAGAATTGTGAGCGCCTGTTCCAGCGAGATCACGAGGTTCGAGACCTCCACCTGCCAGTAACCAATCGCCACCTCCGTCGGAACGAATAGAAGCGCCTTAGGTCTCCGTGCCAATACAGTCACCGCAGCATCCACGGCATCTACGCGACAAGAACGAGCGAACCATATCTCGCGAGTTCGGCCCGCCCAGTTCGCCTTACCGACTTGCCAGAGTTGCCCCGGAAGATGCTCATGGACCGACAGTTTGGTGCCATGAAAGGATGCGGCGAGAAACGCGTCGGAGTGGATCTCCCAGCGTTCCAGCAAACCGGCGGGAACCTCGAGCGACCCACACTGACTACAACTGATGAACCCATGGCAATCACCGCCCGCGGCGTTGACGTAGTTGATCCGTCGTAGTTCACCGCAGTCCGAGCATTCAATCGACGCGGCCGGTGTTATGGGCCGCACGATCGAGCGTTTCCGGAGCATCGGGAACACATGCCGAAATTCGCCATTTGCTTCGGCGGTACCGATCGCCGGTGGACTACACTCCCACCGCGACAGGATCGATCTCAGGGCTTGAGACGACATCGATTCCCCAACGCTTGAGGTACTTCTGAATCAGTTCAACGCGCTCGGGCCTTGCATTCCGTAAGCTGCACGATCGCGGATAGGTCACGTCGAACGATTGCCTTCCGTGCTTGCGGCCATCGAGCGGGAGAAACTCGAAACAGAGGGTGACTTGCGTCACGTTCCATTCACTCAGCGGTGAACGTCGAAGGTTGATACAGCCTTCGATCATTTTGTAGATGTCGTCATAGGGATCTTCGGTATCCACCTCGAGCGTCACCCGCCGCCCGCAGTGCTTGCTGGATAGCCGCATCCGCCGGATCGACACACGCAATGCATCGGCGGGATCCGTGCTCAAGTCAAATGTCGAGTTTTTTAGCGAGTTGAGCTCATAGGCAGCTTCCGGTTCATAGGGGTCGAGTTCGCCGTGCAGGATCGCCTCGGCGAAATTGACTTCCAACCGTTCCTTGAGTTTTCCCGGGAGTCTCGAGAAAGTCTCGAGCGAGCCGTGCGTTTGATCGTACGCGAAAACAATCAACAGCGTCTGCCGAAAGGCTTCCGGGGTGAGTTGGCCATTCTTGTCGTGAACGACCACGTTCTGCACGAAGTCATCGGGATGAGCAAAGAAGTAGACGACGTCGCCGCGTTTCATCGTTTCCACGGTGCAATCCTTGCCACGGCCTTGCGACTGGAGAAGCACTGAAATCGCCTCCTCCAACCGCTCGATAGCCGTCTGCGACAGGTCCGGCTCGTTCTGTGGAAGGTTGTTTCGCTTCCGCCACCAAGATAGATGGTCAACCTGATAGATGATCTGCGCCTTCTCAAAGACCTGTCGGTAATTGAGCCAGCCCCACATCGCCCTGCCGTAGACAGTCAACTCTTCAGGAACCTGCGAGCCCAGATCCTGCACCTCGCACAGCGGTGCGGCTTCCAGAAGTGCAAAGAATCCGCCTTCGCTCGCCAGATCGAAGACGCTACGTAAGGCGCTCTCGATCTCGTTCAGATCCTCGGAGCTCAATTCCTCCAGGGTCGCGCGAATCGGCTCGATCTCCCGCTCAGAAAGCTCAGGCCAATTGATACCGCCGTTACCGTGACCGAGACGCTCGAAAAACTGTTGCAACAACACGTTGGGGACCATCCGCAGGACGGTCGGAATGGAGAATTGACGTGACATCCCTTGTCTCACTCATCTACATTGCTTTGTATGGCCAGTACCTTGCCGAGTATTCGAAAGTCCGATTCCGCATCGATCGAAATCGGACGGTATTTTTTGTTCTCAGCTCGCAACTCGATCCGGTCTTCTCGGATGCTGAGGCGTTTCAAAGTCGCCTCATCGTCGATTAAGGCCACGACGATTTCACCGTTTTCCGCTACCGGTTGTTGACGGCAGATTACGATGTCGCCGTCGTTCATCCCCGCACCAACCATGCTGTCGCCGGATACTCGTAGGGCGAAGCAGCGGTCGCGCTTCACAATTCGCTCATCCACGAGCACTTCCCCAAGGCGGTTCTCCTCGGCAAGCATCGCCGGACCTGCCTTCGCCACGCCGACCAGTGGTACGGCGACTAGCGAGCCGATCTGTTGACTTACATCGATACGAATCGTCAGGCTGCGGGCCTTGCGAGCCTGCCGTTTGACATACCCCTTTCGCTCCAACTGCTTGACCAAGCGATGGGCACTGGCCGCCGTTACATGGAGCGATGATCCGAGTTCACTCATCGACGGCGGATACCCGTGGTCCGCGATGAAGTCTCGTATCTCGGTGAGAGCCCGCCGTTGTGCGTCGGTAATCTGGTCTACCTGCGGACGCCCCCGACGAGGCTGTTTCTTGCCCATAAATCTCGGCGTTGAATTAGCGCTGACAAATATCCTTTACTGCTTACACAGAATGTAGCAAAGACCCAGGGGTTAACGCAAGCACCAAACGCTTGCACCTGGAAAATAGGCCTGAAGCCAGAGAATTCCGTCGTCACTTTTCGGATGGACCGGGTAGTTAACCAGTATCGGAACCCATTCGTCTCGACCCGGATATTGCAGACGCAGTCCAAACCGTCAGCCCCATTTCGCCACTTCGGAGTCCACGTTGAATTCCAACCGCACGCACAAAGAACTCTCCCAGAGCCGGCGCCTCGACGAGGTGGCCAGGATTCTCGCCATCGTCGTACTACGCGCAAGGTTCCGCGCGATCGACGGGGAAAACCCACATTCCCAGGCCGAGAATTCTCCCAATTCTACGGTCACATGCCTTGAGGTTCCGGAAGAAACCGTGCTCAGTGTCACCTCGGGTTAACGACAACGAGACTTCGGTCAAAGGAGATCCATCGTGGCATTGAACGTCACCAAGGAGGTCAACGCATTGAAGCGGATGACCGTGCGGGAGTTGCGGGAGCGGTACGTCGAGGTGTTCGGCGAGACGACCAACTGCAGAAACAAGGACTGGTTCGTCAAGCGTATCGCCTGGCGTCTGCAGGCTAACGAGGAAGGAGATCTCTCAGAGAGGGCGCGGCGACGGGCCGCGGAACTGGCCAACGACGCCAACCTGCGGGTTACCGCACCGCGTGAGTCGATGCTCGGCACTCGACAGCAGAAGTTGTCGGACTCCAACGACGACCGTCTCCCCCTGCCCGGCACCGTGCTGACTCGGGAGTACAAAGGGCAGCGGATCGAAGTGAAGGTCCTACAGGGCGGTTTTGAGTACGACGGCGAGCGCTACAAGTCGCTCAGCGGCGTTGCCAAGGCCGTAACCGGTACCCACTGGAACGGATACCACTTCTTCGGCCTCAAGAGGAGGAAGGCAAAATGAGGCAACCGAAGAAACGAGGGACTCACCCATCGGTGCGATGTGCGATCTACACCCGTAAGTCAACCGAGGAAGGCCTCGAGCAGGAGTTCAACACTCTCGACGCCCAACGTGAAGCGGGCGAGGCGTATATTAAGAGCCAACAGCACGAAGGTTGGGAGTGCCTGCCCGAACACTACGACGACGGCGGATTCACCGGCGGCAACATGGACCGCCCTGCCCTGCGGCGACTGCTGGACGATATCGAGGCGGGCAAGGTCGACTGCGTGATGGTTTACAAAGTCGACCGCCTTAGTCGCAGCCTGCTGGATTTCGCTCGCATGATGGAGGTGTTCGATCAGCACAACGTGTCGTTTGTCAGCGTCACCCAGCAGTTTAATACCGCCTCGTCGATGGGTCGGTTGATTCTCAACGTGCTGCTGTCGTTCGCCCAATTCGAGCGTGAGATGATCAGTGAGCGGACCCGCGACAAGATCGCAGCCACTCGCCGCAGGGGAAAATGGTCGGGTGGGATGCCGGTCTTGGGCTACGACGTCGTCGACACCAAGTTGATCGTCAACTCGGACGAGGCTGAGCAGGTTCGCCAAATCTTCGAGATGTACCTGGAAAACCACTCGCTGCTGAAAACGGTCAAGGAACTCAACCGCCGCGGATGGCGCACCAAATCGTGGACGACGAAGAAAGAAACACGGCGTGGCGGCAAGCCCTTCAACAAGACCCTACTGCACAAGCTGCTGACGAACGTCACCTATGTAGGGCAGGTTCGCTACAAGGATGAAGTTCACGACGGTGAACACCAGCCAATCGTGAATCGCAGTGTCTTCGACCACGTTCAACGGAAACTACGCAGCAACGGACGCGATGGTGGACGCACCGTGCGGAACAAGCACGGAGCCCTATTGCGAGGGCTACTTCACTGTGCCAATTGCAACTGTGCGATGGCCCACAGCTTTACGACCAAGGGTAAACGGCGATACCGATACTACATCTGCACCAACGCCCAGAAGCGTGGCTGGCATGTCTGCTCGGCTCCATCGGTTCCGGCAGGTGAGATCGAGAAGTTTGTCGTGGAACAGATTAAATGCATCGGAAGAGATCCGGAACTTGTTGCTGCCACCTTGGCCGAGACACGTCGCCAAACGAAGGAAGCAGTGCAGCACCTGAAGCGAGAGAAGAGCGCTTTGGAACGGCAACGAAGCGCCGACGCACAAGAGCTACATCGCCTCGTTAGAACCCAGGTCACCAATCTGGAGTTGATCAGTCTCGTCGATATTCAAGAGCGGATTGGAAAGGCCGACCGGCGACTGAGTGAACTTGAGGATGAGCTGGTGGGATTGATGTCGACTGATGTCGAGAAGGATGAAGTAACTGCCGTCCTTGCTGACTTCGACGCCGTCTGGCACGCACTGAAGGCGGGTGAACAGGCGAGACTGCTCGGCCTGATGATTGACCGGATCGACCATGACGGCAAATGCGGGAACATCTCGCTCACCTTTCACGCGACAGGTATCAAGACCCTAGCAGAAGAACTGGCAATGGAGAATGCGGCATGAAACGAGGTTTGACGGTCGAGCGATCATTTCACTTGGTGAAGGGACAGCACAGCCGGAACGAGATTCGCGAGGGCCAGCCCCCAGAGGTGCCCGCCGGTCGCTTGCCACGGGTTGCAAAGCTGATGGCCCTGGCCATCCGATTCGACCAGCTGATACGAGACGGCATCGTGGTGGATCAGGCGGAGTTAGCTCGCGTCGGACACGTGACCCGCGCAAGGCTGACCCAGATCATGAACCTGCTGAATCTGGCTCCTGATATTCAGGAGCAGATCTTGAAGTTGCCACCGATCGTGAAGGGGTGTGATTCGGTGACGGAGAGGGACCTACGACCGATCGCTGCGGTTGCCGATTGGAGTAAACAGCGAAGAGTATGGAACAGATTCATGGCCGACAAGATCAGGCTACGTGCCGGTCAATAATACTGCCGGATATACCTATAAGCCCTGTCGAACAACTCCTGATCACCGTGGAGCTTGCAATTCAGTAGCACTTTCCAGAGGGCCTTCTTCACTTCTCGTTTGCCACCAGTGGTGTTCTGCCAGCCGTCGAAGCGAAGGACACGAACGATCTGTATGACGGTTAGTTCGGCGATGACCAGGATCCTCATCGCTTCTGGCCTCTTCAAATAGCTCGGTGATTGTCGCCTTGGCCATGTTTGCCTGTTCTTGAGTGGCCTACCTTCTCAAGTGGTCAATGCAGCACATGCGAATTATGGCATTCCCTTGAGAAATGCTCGGCTGTTGTCGAGCCTGCTCCTTTGACGCTCCTCAGATTCGCGAGTCGTTCGCGGAGCTGCATGAACCTGGCATCGGAGATTAGGCCTCCCAGCCCACCATGAATTCAGTCTCCCAACACTCTAAGCCCTCGGTGTGCAGCCCCAGAGTGATAGACAGCAACGAGCCGTGAATTACCCCCTTTTTGGTGAACAATTAGGCTCTTTCCCTACGCGTTGACTCAGAATTCCGGTTCCGTTCCGCATCGGCTGAAAATCAGCTTCCACTGGAAAACCAATTTTACGAAACCCAGTATGCTTGACTTGTTAGAGCCGCGAAGCGATATTTGAGAACATGTGGAATTAGCCATTGGCACCCACATACCGTTCCCGGTCATTCATTCCATTCAGGGGCAGCTAGTGACATGGATCCTGCTTAGTGTTACTTGAGCGCTAGGTTGTTTCTAGTTGATCTAAGTCACAAGAGTCTCCGCGCCCCGGAAGCCTTCATACTGTCGTCTCGCTTTCAATTTGTGGTGAGTCGTCAAGTGTCGGCCCAGCAGCTAGGCCACACACAAATGAGGCCTTCTTTACGCGTTCCTGCCCGGGCCTCATAGCGTCCGTTGCGCGAAGCCTCTTTTGCCCTCAGTTACTTTCTTCCTGCTTGATCCTCGAGGTCACCGTGAGTCTTACGCATAAGTTCCTCTACATCGTAATCCTTCGCGTAGGCTGCTCCGTACTTTTTGACGGACAGACAACAGCTCAGACCGTGTATGACGTACCGCCCGATCCGGCTCCGAATTCCATCAGTGGAACCGACATTCTGAATCTCGGTGAAGGTGGGAGTATCGTCTATTCCTTGTCGGCATGGGACGATTCGGTGATCAATATGACCGGTGGGGCCACCAATTCCATGAATATCCGAAACAATGCGACACTATTGCTGAGTGGTGGTCGGATTGGTCGACAGATCGACACGGATCCCACGGCCAACGTGCAGATATATGGTGCAGAATTCACCATCGGTGGTGTCCCGGTCTTGGGGCTTGTCAATCCGGGTGACCGTGTTTTCGTCACCCCTAGCTCCAGCCAAACCTTCAGCGGAACGCTCACCGACGGATCGGTCTTTGCGTTTCGCGGGGATGCGAACGATGACTTGTCCGGCCCCATCGAGTTGATCCTTGATTCTGTGCCGACATTTGCACCAATTGTCAATGCACCAGCAGATCCTTTGCCCAATGGAATCCGTTCTGGCCAACAGGTCACGCTCAATTCCGGGGCGGTGTTGGGTTACAACTATGGCGCAAGTCAGGGCAGCGTACTCAACGTCGACGGGGGCATGGTTGAAGGAAATCTAGAACTCATCGGGGCGGAGTTAAACCTGAATGATGGAATGGTTAATGGCTCTACTGACGTCTTCCTGAATTCGACCATCAATGTCTCGGGTGGTCTACTTGATGATACGACACGACTCTTTGACACAAGCTCAATCAACGTCATGGGGGGAACGACTCGCACCCTAAGACTGGTGGACAACTCCTCGCTAAACGCATCTTCGGGGTCGATATTCGAGGCTTCGCTGCTCGAAAACACATCGGCAACGATAACGGGCAGCGTCGAAATCGGATCTCTGGCCGCCTCGAATAGCTCAAATGTTAGCGTCACCGGAGGTACTGTTAAGCAATTGTACTCGTCAGGCCTCTCAACCCTAGACTTCTCTGTTGGTGTTATTGAATCGCTTATGCGGGTGAGCGGAACTGCCCAAGCGACATTTACGGGGGGACGGTTAGGTCACACCTTATCCATTGGCAATATCGCCTCGGCCACTGTTGCAGGTGGCATTTTGGGCGATCGGATCGCATTCGGTGGTCGTAGCTTTGAACTCCAAGGTGGTGATTTTCGACTCGATGGTGTGCCCATCGTTGGATTGGAAAATATCGGCGATACGATCAGCTTTACTGTTCCAGAAAAAGGTGTGTTCTCTGGAGTGCTTTCCGATGGATCCATCTTCACGATCGATCGTCGGGACGAAGACGCCATTGATAACAGTATCCAACTCACACGAACCGCAACTCCGACACCTAGCCTGACGCATTTCGATGTACCTTCGGATCCTGCCCCCGATGAATTGCAAAGCGGTCAGTCTCTGAACTTGAGTGCTGGAGGAACCCTGCCGAGTTTCTTTCGCGCGAACATCGGTAGCACAATGCAAATTGGCGGAGGAACCGTCGGAACCTATTTCGAGGCGATTGGCTCTGATGTGACGATGACGAACGGAACGATCGACTCCCACGCCGACTTCTATGCTGGATCGCATTTTGTGATGTCAGGTGGCCTAGTCGAAGGACACTCCGAACTTCAGGTTTTCCAGACGTCAACCGCAGATATATCAGGTGGTCAGCTTCTGTCACCAATCTACGCCTATGATTCTGCCACGGTCACGGTCACCGGTGGTTCTTTGAGCGGAGTGCAGGTGATGGATATGGCGTCTCTGATGGTAAGCGGTGGCTCGATGAATGCCGTGACTGCTACTGGCAACACTTCTACTCACATCGGCGATGGTGCAGCCATTGTAAGAGTAGAGGGATACGGCGAAGCGTCGATCGACGTCATTGGCGGCAATATCCAGAGATTCGACTTGCTTGGCGAGGCAACTGGAACCGTCACCGGTGGAGTGTTCAGCGAGAACATCTATGTCTCAGGAAACTCTGAACTATTCATCAGCGGAGATGCTTCGATCAATAACGTTGGAGTTAGCGACTCCGCGGTCGTGCATTTGGTAGACGCTCGCGTCGATGGCAACTCCGGCAGTTTTGGCAATGGTGAGTTCCGAGTTACTGGTGGCGACATCGGTGAGTATACTGCCCGTGGCGACTCGACTCTAAATATGTCCGGGGGTACTACGGGAGATAACTTCACTGCGCAAGATAATTCGAACATCAATTTCACCGGCGGGGAATTCTTGATCGACGGTGTCCCGATTCCTGGATTGAACAGCCCGGGAGATACTGTCTCTGTAAACATCCCAGCGGGTTCTGTCTTCTCGGGAACGCTTGACGATGGGTCGGTTATCGCATTCACCAGGGATGACGGGGACGATTTGGAACGTCCTCTCAACTTGACCGTCGGAAATCTTCCTCCCGCTATCAACCCAGCGAGTATTCCTGCCGATGGAACGCTGCGTGGTGTGCGACCCGGGCAGGTCGTAAATGTCTCGGCAGGCCAATCGCTCCCCAGCAACCTGGTTGCCGCGCCGGGGTCTACTCTGACCGCCACGGGTGTCACCATAGGAGACAACTTTGAAGCTACTGGAGCTGAGGTTGAGATTTCCGACAGCATCGTCGGGAACGAGTTTGATGCTTTTAGCAATGCGAATGTCGTGTTCAACAACACGGAGGTCGGCGGTGGGTTGACGACGTTCGACACTTCTGAGGTAACGGTTAACGGTGGAAGCCTCATGCGCACCGCTAACGCATTACATCAGTCGACACTCAATCTGAATAGTGACAACGTCAACTATGTCGAAGCGTTTGATCAAGCGACCGTGAACGTCACCGGTGGCGTTTTGACGGAAGGTTCCAGAATCTATGATGAATCGCAGATGAACTTCATCGATGGCAAACTCCTTGGAGGGATCAGCTTTTTCGATTCAAGCTTCCTGCATATGACCGGGGGACAGATTACCGGTGGGATGGCCGCATTGAGTTCCTCAGAACTTCAAATCGATGGCGGCGTGATCGAAGGCAAAGTTACGGGAAGTACTAGCGCGATCATCAACGTCTCCGGCGGGAGTCTGGACGATAGTATTCGCTTGCGCAATTCTGCCACAGCGAATATTTCAGGGGGCCACATTGGCGCGGGGTATGCTGCCGAAGCATTCTCAACAACGAACCTATCTGGAGGTGCGATCGGACAACGTTTCGGTATCAATGATTTTGGCACGCTCAATATTGATGGGTTCGACTTCCGAATTGATGGGGTGCCTGTTCCTGGACTGGAAAATGTCGGCGACGAGCGGTTGTCTTTCAATCCGCCGATTACCGGAGTTTTCAGCGGCCGCTTGGCCGACGGCACTCCCTTTGCATTTAGCTACCCAACCGGGGAAGACCGGCTGTTCGACAGTGGAATCACGATTAATCTGAAAAGATCAGCCGAAGCAAACGGGCCGGCCCTCATCCAAGTGCCTAGTGATGACGTTCCGTGGGGGATTGGTAGCGGTCAGACTCTCGTTCTTGAAGAAGGTGGTGTCCTGCACAGTGATTTTCAGAGCGGCAGAGACAGTAGGTTAATCGTCAATGGCGGAACGGTAGGCACTTATCTGGAAGCCGTCTCTTCTACCGTTACCATCAATGGCGGAGTTGTTCAGCAGATGGATGCATTGCTCGATGCTAGAATCAACCTCGCAGGTGGAGAAATTCGTGATACTGAGTCACTTAATGATTACGCAATCAAAGCTTGGCAAGACTCCGAAATTCACATGACCAGTGGGACCATTAAAGGATACGTGCATCTGAACGATCGCGCGACGATGACCATCGAAGGTGGAGAAATCATCGATCGGATCTTGGTGAACGACGATGCCACCCTGAAACTGCTCGGTGGAGGGGAAACACTGGTATACGTCGACGAGATTAGTTTCGCACCAGATGATGGATCGCTGCTGCTTGTCGATGGGGGACACTTGGCATCAGGCTCGGTTATTGAAACCCGACTCCAGGTGCTTTCTGGAATGGTCGGAGACAGCATTCATTTACGGCACGCGTTTATGGATGTGCAGGGCGGCACTGTCGGCGACCGACTCCAGCTTACCCAGACGGTTCTCGATATCTCCGGCGGCAACATAGGAAACGATATCAGTGCCGTTCAGGTCAGTGAGATCAATATGACCGGGGGTGCTATTGGTAGCGGTCTTGGACTCTTCTCGAGTTCAACCTTCAACATGTGGGACGGTTCGATTCAGGAATTTCAACTCTTCGATCGCAGCACGGCGAATATCTTCGGCGGCGAATTGCCCGCAGGTTTTGAGGTCAATGAGTTCGCGACCGCCAACGTTCATGGCGGGAATATCGATGGCGCCGTGCTTCTCTATGATGAGGCCAACCTGTTCGTGGAGGGTGGAGATTTCAGTTCGTCGATAGCACTATTCAACTCTTCCACGGCAGATATTTCCGGAGGAAGCTTTGGCGAGGGGTTTTTCGCCATCGATGGCGGAACGATCAACATTTTTGGCGTCGGTTTCCTGTTGAATGGTCTCCCGATCGACGGACTCACGGAGATGGGCGATTCGCTAGTTCTCGATGTCCGCGATGGTTCCGTTTTGACAGGTTTTCTGGAAGATGGCTCCTTTTTCGACATCATGCTGAGCAGCACACTCGGTGGCGCGGACTTCATCGCAGAGAGTGCCACCGTCATGGTAACCGTAACGGTCCCTGAACCGGGAACGCTGGTAATGGCACTTGTCGGTGTTGCAGTAATTCCCCTGCTAACCAGGAAGGCTCGCCGGCAGATTTAACGTATTTGAGTTCGAGTTACAACTACGGGCTGGGGTAATAGATGAAATCGGTAATACTGACCACGTGCCTATTCGCTCTTATGGCTTCTGCATCAACGTCGGCCACTCATGCCGAGTGGTCAACGATTGGTGGGAACGCCGCCCACACAAGTTATGTGCAAGGGATGGTCGACATTGAAAACAGAAACATTTTATGGTCTTCGGGAGCTCCCGTAGACGGGCGAGTGAATGGAATTGCCATTGGCGGAGGGGCAATCCTGTTCACAGCGAATGGTGGCGATTACGATGCGGGGGCACTTGACATTGCTACGGGTGAAACGTTGTGGCAGATCGAACGCACTGAGCTTGAAGGTCTCATGAATCCCCCGGCTTTCGGCAATGGCAACATGTATATCTACGGTTGGTATGACCTTCTTGCAAAGAACCCATTAACGGGTGAAACCTTATTCTCAACTGAATTACCGAGGCAGCGTGCATTCGGTGGAACTCCCACTCACTTTGGAGACTCCATCTACTTCGATGGGGGCACCTTCAGCGAGCTGACCTCATATAACGCCAATACCGGTGCTTTCAATTGGCTCGAGGGGGTTCCGCTCTCCTCTATTGCCGGATCACGCCCCGGCTGGACGGCCGCTGTAGACGATGACTACGTGTACTATCACACCACGACCGCACAGTCGAACATTCCTTCGTGGCTGGTGGTCAATGATCGTTATACCGGCGAACTTAGGGGGGCCGTCGTAGACTATGACGCCACCAGCAGCTTCGGCACGGTTGTGCTGGGAGAAAATAATTTAGCCTACGTCGCGTATGGAGATAAGCTCACGGCTTGGGACGTCAGTATTGACCCCGAGTCAAGTGCTATTGAAAACACCCTGGAAGTTGCTTGGAGCATCGAAGGCGTCAGGGGGGCTCGACCAGCCTTAGCAGACGGTAAGCTCTATATTCCTAGTAGTGACATCGACGGGACCGGAGCTGAGGGTCTCCTTGTCCTTGATGCACAGACCGGCGAAGAGCTGTGGGTGTGGGAAGATGCTACTGACTATATCCCTACGGCGATGATCGTCACCGACAATGTGCTTTTTGTTAGGTCACAGATTGGCATTGGAACCTCGCCCGACCGATTGATGCAGGCTGTTGATCTCTCGACCAGGCAAACCATTTGGTCGATAGAAGGCACATCGCAGATGGCTTTGGACGATGGTGTTCTATATGTCGACGGCATTGTTGACGGTGTGGCTGGGCTGCATGCGATCTCGATTGCTGTTCCCGAACCAACATCATTGGTCCTTCTAGTAGCAGGCGGAGGCTGTCTCTTCGCACTAAGGCTGGTTCGCAAATTCAGGGTGAAGAAATCGATGGCAGGAAACCGTCACGTACACATTGTGACAAGCGAAAACTAGCAAGAGAACTGCCCGATTCTACCGGGCACCCACTGTATTTTTCACTGCCGTAGAGGTATTTGACACCGTTAGATTGATGGCTAGCGGTGCTCTTGATTTGGGGTTTTTCGTCGTTAACCCAACGGCCCTTGTTAAACAGAGAGCGCGAGAGTCAGGGCGAAGGTCGTGCCATACCGCGACCCGAGAAGTACACATTGGGCGCTCCAAGAGAACTCTGGGCCGCAGAACCAGACCCGCAAATACCGTAGAAGCCCGCGTACAAACACGAAACGCCGAGGGCTCTCGCTCTCGGCGTGGTGCGTTAACTCGTGGGTCGGTGGATTCCGAGGGAATCGGAAAAGCTCCCCGACGAGGACTCGAACCTCGGACCCAGCGGTTAACAGCCGCTTGCTCTACCAACTGAGCTATCGGGGATTGGATAAGCTCTTGATACTACCTGACACCTTCGGTGTGGACAAGATGGGAATCGCTGACGAACGAAGGCCTAATTGCTCGGGCTTGGCCGAGTGGCCCAGGCTGGATTGAAAATCCGTCAAACGTGGCACCTTGGGGCAGTGGATCTCGATCGGTCGAGAGGCGTGCGGCTTGAAATTCGAACTGCGAGGTAGCGTTCCTACTCGCTCGGCTCGGTAGCTTCCCGCTCTTTCTCCATAACGACGCAGTTGCCGGGCGGGGTGTACTCGACCGAGGACATGAAGCTGCGGATGAGCATCAGCCCACGGCCAGAAGAAGCGTCGAGGTTTTCGTCATCGGTGCAGTCTGGGACCGCCTCCACTTCGAAGCCTGGGCCTTCATCGCGGACCTCGATCCAGATGCGATCCTCGAATATCTTGCAGTGCACATGCACCTGTTTGGTAGCGTCGTGGCGATTCCCGTGCTTGATGGCGTTCACCAAGGCTTCTTCCATGGCCAAGTGAATGCTGAAGATATCACGGGAAACCCAACCCAAGTCTTCGAGTTTGGCAAGTACCTCATCCATCACCCGACGGCCAGCCGCCGGGTCGCTCGGAATGGTGTTCTTGGTGTGCCACACGGCGCCGTTTGATCCCATCGACGAAGCGGTGGTTGGAGCAGGTTGTCAGACTATTGCGGCCAAGGATACTGTATCCGGCCAAGTCAAAATTAACGTCGTCCCACGAGTCGCAATCTTATGGAATGGCCTCCCAGCAGGCGAACATGCTCCGGCGAATTGCATTCAAGATCATCGCTTCGAGCCGAGTTCCCCAACAAGCGGCAAAGCAGTGGTCGCCTCACTAAAAATCGGCCAAGGCGTCAGCCTCATCGTCTTTGATGTCGAACAGCTTGTTCAGCTTCGTGATGGCGAAAACCTCGTAGATTTCAGGCCGAATGTTACAAAGCTTCAACGTCCCACTGTGGGCCTTGACCTTCTTGTCCAACGTAATCAACTTGCCCAGTGCGGCACTGGATAAGAAGTCGACGCTGGTGAAATTGAGCAAGAGCTTCTTACGATTATCCGCTTCGACCAGCTGAAACAGCTCTTGGCCCAGGTCTTGAATGTTTGCTTCGTCCAGAATCTTCCGGTCGACGAATTGAACGACGGTTACATCGCCCACTTCCGAGACTTCCAACCGCCGATTGACAGCCATGACCCTAACTCCTGTGGGTAGTTCCGCTCGACCATCTTGAAGACGATCGCTCTTTGATGCACACCACCTCGGCGAAACATCCGATGGCAAAACTGGCAGCGGAGAGTGGTTGGCCAATTGCAATTCGACCGAACCACTGCCCATGCAGTTATCGCCACCAAGTACTTACTGCCAATGATATTAGGTCGCGTAGGGCTGTCAAGCGGCCCTACCGTTGGCCGGCGGCTTGTAGACTGGCCTGCCCCTTGCGGGTTGCCCGTTCGATCAGCAGGTAATTGCCACCCTGGAATTCGGTGACGCGGCCTGAAATGCTCCAAATCGTTGGCTGCGAGGATTCTTCGAGCCGCTGAACGATCCGCTGCAGGTTCAGATTCTCCAGGACGATCACGCTGCGTCCGCCCTGAATCGGGCGGAATGCATAACGCTGACCGACCACCAAAATATGGCCTAATTCGTTCTCCCAAACCTCGCCCTCCCGCACCAAAGGACCTTCCTGCAGATTGGAAATTCGCGAGCCGTTACGCTGCGAGTCCGAGGCGGTCCGAAGCCGGCTTCCAGAACCTTGCCCGACGCGATCTTCGCCCGCGACCGTGGCGATAATGCCCGCAAGTACCAGCAAAGCAAGAGTGGCGGAACAACGGAACCTGATGCAGCTAATTCCGCCACCAGCTCTGGGCGCAGCCGACTGATTCTCGGTGGTACTGGGCATCATCGTCCTCTCTATCTCCAGGTCGCAATGCGTGGGGGTGCACTTCTCATTTTCGGCCATTTCGACCTCTTGGCGTAAGTCAATGGCGCTCGGGAGTTTCTGGGACCATCACAATGATGCATTTCCTCATCGCCGTGTGGCGATTTGGAGACTTTCTTGGCAAACGGATATATGGCCACGCGTTCCGCAAAACGTTACCAGCAATGTGTTTGACACGCCGCCCCGCTCGTGCTGGCATGGGAGGAATAGGGTTTGCCTTCCAGTTGGGCTCAGCACCACTCCACGGAAGCCCGAGCGGCAACGTCTCCATGAAGCACCGACAGATCGCACAGAAAGTCTACCTCGTACTTCTCTTGGTGGTCGCGACAGCAACCCCGATTGCCTGGGCTGTTGAACCAATCGAGGTGGCGCTGGCTAGCGGACGCAATTACGTTGCCTGGGTCGACTCGCGCACCGATGACGACGGGTTGTGGCTAAGATTCGAGAACGGCCGTTCGTATATCCTGCGAGAAGTCGCCTGGGAATCGGTCTTATCTGTGCGGCAAGGAGAACGGACCCTCGACCAAGCTCAAACTGTGGCGATTGCTACGGAGTTTGAGACCAAGCCTCGAGAGTTTTCTGACAACTCAGTTCTGGCGAACTCCCTACAGAATCCAATCAAGCGGGACACCATCACATCGTCAGATCGGGTTCAGTGGTTGACGATCGATGCGTGGTTTGGGAAGTGGACTGCGGATGTAGGCGTTGACGGAATCGTGATCGAAGTCGCACCACATCTATATTCAGGCGAGGTCGTTCCGGTGCGGGGCACGCTGGAAGTTGAACTATACGCCTTTCGGCAAAACGGTATTCAACGGGTTCGGCATCCACAGCGTCTGGGTCGCTGGTCGGTGAGTGTGACGCCTGAAGGTTTTACTAGCTATGGGACCGTGTTGACACTTCCGTTTCAAGCTTTTCACCCCCAGCGCGATCAAACGATTGAACCGCGAGGCTTGGTAACCGCACGGCTCAGCGTACCGGGACATGGCACCTTCGCAGCCTCGCAGGCGGATGTCGAGGTGCGACCTTACAGCGCGTTTCGCGATCGCTTGGATATCGAGACCGGGCGCCGGTTCTTGTCGACCGAGTGAGTTCCTCGAGGAGTTCGCTGAAACGGAACTCCATCAAACACGTCGTCGTGTTATGCGATGATGTCGTGCACGACATTGCCGTAGACATCGGTCAGGCGATACTCACGCCCGCCATGAAGGTAGGTCAGCTCTTCGTGATTGATGCCCATGAGGTGCAGGATTGTCGCGTGCAAATCGTGCACCTGTACGGGGTTTTCAACGGCCAGGAAACCGTACTCGTCCGTCGCACCGTACACCGTACCGGGCTTCACTCCGCCACCGGCCATCCACATGGTGTATCCATAAGGATTGTGCCCACGACCTGTTCTGCAGATATTGTTGCCGGGGTTTGTGTGCTCCATGGGAGTTCGACCAAACTCACCGCCCCAAATCACCAAGGTTTCATCAAGCATACCTAGCGATTTGAGATCTTGCAGCAGTCCGGCAATGGGGCGATCGGTCGCCAAGGCGTTAGCACGGTGCCCTTTGTCCAAATCTTTGTGCTGGTCCCATTGGTCGTAGTCGGGCAGCAGCGGCGGCAACAACTGCACAAAGCGTACGCCGCGTTGAACCAGTTTGCGAGCCAATAAGCATTGCGAACCGAAGCTTTTGGTTTCCTTCTGATCCAAACCGTACAGTTTGCGGACCGCCGGTGATGCATCGCTCGTGTCGACCAACTGGGGTACGGCCGTCTGCATCTTGAAGGCCATCTCGTAGTTTTGAATAACCGCATCTAGCTTGGTGTCCTGCTGCCACTGTTGGTGCGTGCGCCGGTTCATTTCCTGAATGACCGACAGCTTCGCTCGCTGCAGCGCCTCAGTGCGTTCATGAGGTTTTAAGTTGGCTACCGGGTATTCACCCTGATGGAACAATGTGCCGTGATACTTGGCCGGCAAGAAACCGTTGCTGAAACAGGACATGCCCCCTACCGGAATCCGCCCGCTGTCCAGGACGATATATCCTGGCAAGTCCTCACACTCACTGCCGAGGCCATAGTTGATCCACGACCCCATACTGGGAAATCCGCCGTTGCCTTTGCCAGAGTTGACGAAGATGTTAGCCGTTCCGTGCTCCCCATGATCGGCCTGCATCGAACGGATCACGCACAGGTCGTCAACACACTTGGCCACCTCAGGGAAGATATCGCTCACTTCAGTTCCGCACTCACCCTGCTTGCTGAAGCGGAATGGCGATTGCATCACGACTCGGCAGCCTGTGGATTGAATCTTCGGCACCTCGATCTGGATTTCGTGACCATGCTCTTTCCGTAAGCGTGGCTTGGGATCGAAGGTGTCGATTTGCGATGGGCCGCCGCTCATGAATAGAAAGATGACATTCTTGGCCTTCTTTCTGGGACCCGTCGAACCTTGAGAGACTGCCAACTCCCCAGGGGATTGGTTTCGGCTGCATGAGGACATTAAGCCACAAAGTGCCAAACCCCCAAATCCTGTCGCAGAGCGGAACAGCAGCTCGCGTCTGGACAGAGCAGGTCTTGGAGACAATTCACGTGGCATTAGCAAGTTGATTTCCACAATTGGCCTAGCGAGATAGAAGCCCAATTACCATGCATCTTAACCATAACCAAGAACAACGCAAATCTGGCCCGAAACCGCCGCGTGGCACCCCGAAAAGTGCCAAACCAGCCCGCAAAAAAGGGCAGAATAATCAGCCACTCTCCTGGAAGGCTAACGCACGAAGCAGAATTCACTTACGCTGTATAGGATCTGGGCCAAGTCGGCCCAAGCTTGGTGTTGGCAATCCGGTTCCGAATCTCCTAGTTGCCGGTATTGCTCGGTCTGAGCCCCGACAAAATCGGCCAACGACTGTATTTCCACCGGTGTGGCTGCTCGAGAGTAGGCCTCTTGGACCATTCTCGCGATTCGCTCTTCAACTCCGTCCGGATAATCTTCCATCAAACGATCGGCCCAGGCTCGAGACATCGTCACGACGAATTCGCTATTCATCATTGACAAAGCCATCGGCGTCGTCACGGACCGGTCCCGACTTCCGATCGTGGTTGCAGGGCGCGGCATATGATATGTCTCGAGCAGCCCCATCAGATGATTGCTGCGGACTTCCAGATAAATGCTTCGGCGGCAGTCTCCATCCAATGGGCCTGACTCCGGTGGCAAGTCTTCACCAATGCTGTAGGGAGAAATGTGTGTTTTGACTCCCGGCCCGTACATTTCGAGGTTGATGTTTCCAGCGAGTTCCAACATGGAGTCACGAATCGACTCACCTTCGAGCTGGCGGATTGGCATGTGGTGCAGCAGCCGATTATCCGAGTCCTGCTCAGCGGCAATGGGATCGATGGCGTTCGACTGGCGGTACGTATGGCTCAGCACCATGTCTCGGTGAATGGATTTGACCGACCATCCAGAGTCGATGAACTGCTGTGCTAGATAGTCGAGCAACTCGGGATGAGAAGGCTCTTCGCCGAGTTTCCCAAAGTTGTCTGGAGTAGCCACCAACCCCGTGCCAAAGTGATGTTGCCATATTCGGTTCACCATCACGCGCGAGGTCAGTGGATTGTCGGCTGAGGCCAACCAATTGGCCAACTCCAAACGCCCGCTTCCGGTGAACTCGCCGGGGCGTGGATTATCACTGAGGGCATGCAAATAACCGCGCGGAATCTTCTCGCTCAGATGGTTCGGATCTCCTCGAGTGTGCAGCGCCATATCCTGAGGATCGAAATCTTTGGTAACAATGCCGACGAACGAAGTAGGAAAATTGCGATCGATTTCTTCTCGTTCCAGCCGTAGTGCTTGTAGCTGCTTCCACTCATCCGGAGCGAGCAACTCCTCGGGTGATCCGGAAACCAACGGCGACGGGCCAATCATCAAGCGGAATCGAAGCTCTTCTTCTTCCGAATCATCCAGACGAACAATCGCCCGACTGTTCTGGGGAACTTCCTCGATCAATTTCAGCGTTTTCTCCAGAGCAGCGATTGCGAGTTGCTGATACTGGTCGGCAAGCTCCTGCGGAGAATTCACCTGGTCGAGTGAATTCAAAACCATCTGGTTCGTAGAAAAATATTCTCGTGGCAAAAAAACTTCATCGGTGAACGCGATGTCATCAATGATGATATGCCCCCAGGGCCCTCGTCGCGCGTCGGCGATTTCGATGCAAACTTCCGCGCCAAGATAAGGTTGCAGGTTGAACAACTCACGACGCATGATGTGGTCGTTGCGTCCCATCTTCACCACATCTTCTGGCTCGGGCAGGACAGGGCTGTTCAGAATCAGGCTTACACAAGTTTCGGGGCGGTACTTCCCTCCGGAAACAAGCATGGTCATGTACCGCTTCGTCACCTTGAACTTCTTGCTAACCATCCTTCCGACTGCGGCATTCGTCGTCCCAAAACTACTCACAAAGCCATTGCCCTTCACCCCGAGCATGTCGGCCGGCACATGATGGCGTGGGCCCGATCCGAATGCCAAACCTTCAACGTGCCACCTTTCGGACCAGGCATCTCCTTCAAAGTCTTCGAAAAGTTCGAGCTTTGACTCTTTGTATTCGATGGCTTCTCGCAACTCGGCCAAGCGGCGAGCCAACGATTTAGCCCTTCGCTCGAATCGCTGCTCCGTCACGTCGGCTAACGTGATCCACGGAGCGAAGATGGAATCTTGGTCACGACCTTCGCCCTGCAAGAACTCCACCCAATCCTGTAGTCGACTCGCGTCGAGCTGATGCTCGTTCGCCACATCCGCAACAGTTATCCCACCGTTCGAGCCGCTAGCCAGGAGCGAACGTGACGCAACAAGATAGGGGGAAATCGTTCTTGCTTCCTTGAGCCTGGCTTCCACGAACAGCTTTTGATAGGCGCGACTTTCCAGCAATGCATCCACGGCCCGCTGATTCACTCGACTCTCTTGGTAGGCCTGATCAAGCTCTGCTTGGCGTCTAGGTGTATCGACACTGGCTTGGATATTCTCTGTACTTGTGAGAATGCCACCCAGCGCATAGTAGTCCTCGGATGTGATATCGTCGAACTTGTGGTCGTGACACCGGGCACAGGCTACGGTCAACCCGAGAAAGGTCTTTCCCAAGACATCGATGCGGTTCTCAAGCTCGGAGGCTAAGGCGACCTTTATATCCGCAGGCCCATTGAGCATTTCCCCCAGCCAATAGAATCCCGTGCCCAAAGGTGACCAGTAGTGGGCCCCGTCGGCCGAGACCCGCTGCGGTGTAACAACCTCTCCGGCGATGTGCTCGCGGACAAAGTCGTCATAAGGAACATCGGCGTTGAAGGCCTGAATGACATAATCGCGGTAGTGGTACGCACCCGGCTTCTCAAAATCGTTATCCAACCCGTTCGTGTCGCTATAGCGGACCAGATCGAGCCAATGCCGCCCCCACCGTTCGCCATACCGAGGGCTGGCCAAGAGACGATCGACAACTCGCTCGAAGGCGTCTGGCGAGTCGTCCTTAAGAAACGCTTCAACCTCTTGCGGCGTAGGAGGAAGCCCAATCAGATCGAAGTTCACCCGGCGAAGCCATATCTCGCGGGAAGCCGGTGAAGCGGGGCTTAGCTCGGCGGCCTCTAGGCTGGCAAGAATAAAATGATCGATGGCATTTCGGGGCCACGCGCGGTCGGTTACTTCCGGAATCGACACGTCGGCCACTGGCTGCATTGCCCATGACGGCTCATCGAAGGCAGATCTTGCGGGAAGTGCATCGGGCCAGGGAGCGCCCATCTCAATCCAGGTTGCAAAATCGGCGAGCTGCTGCTCGGAAAGCTGACCTTCCGGCGGCATTTCCGCTGGGGCATCTTCCCGATGCCGCAAAACTGCCAGCAACATGCTGTGGTTCGGATCGCCCGGCACGATGGTCGGCCCGGAATCCCCACCCTGCAACAGGTGTTCTCGGGCAGTGAGTTGCAGCCCGCCTTTGCTCTGCGCACCGCGGGCATGGCATTCACCACACGACTCGACCAACACAGGTCGAATACGGCTCTCGAAGAAAGCAACCTGATCTGAGGAGAAGTCTTCGCCCTTGGCTGAAAGTATGGGGCAAAGCGTGAGTAAGAGAATTAGAATCGTCAGTCGCATCGAAGTCTTTCGATTCGCTCTCTTACGAGCTTGAAGGAGCGGTGCCGGAGTCTGCGAGTTTTGACGCCAAAACACCATTTTCGGCTCAATCCCGAATGCCGTCAAGAAACCAAAGAACGGTTCAGGAGCGAGAATCCCCTACGACTACGGTGGCACTAGCGGCAAGCGAAAACAGGCGGCCTCCCGATCGTTGCGAACAAGCAACAAATCGCCCGTCAGCACGGGATAATTCCAGGTTTTGCCTTCCAGGGCAGTGATTCGGGCCAATTCGAGATACGATTCTGGCTGGGCTCTGACTAGGGCGACTTCGCCAAACTCGCCGGTCACCAGCAAGAGATCGTTGATAAGAATTACTTGCCCGTGCCCATACCGCCCTTTCTTCCAGCGTTTCTTGCCGGTCTCCACATGAATGCATGAGAGAATGCCGTTGTCCAACCCATAGGCATGTCCGTCGAGAATGATCGCGGTGGTGAACTTGGTCTTCATGGCGTTGCTGTGCCACAGTTCTTCCACAGAAACCGTCCCGTCGGACGAAGCGTCTAACTGCAACAAGCCACTGCCGCCGCCGTACCCGCAGGAAACGAATAGCTGATCTTCCTTCCAGGGTAAGATCTGAGAGACCTTCGACTCGTTCCCCGGCCAGGGGTACTCCCATAGTTTTTCACCGTTCTCCGGGTCGTAGCCGGTGGGCCCGGGGTGATTGAGAATGACGAGTTGCGGTCGGCCACAAAGAGTAAACACCAGAGGCGTGGCATAACCCATCTGGTCTTGCGCAGGCGTTTGCCAAATCAGTGTCCCATCCAGCACATCGTATGCAGCCAACGTCGGACCAGTCTGCCCCCCGGTGCTGACAATCACCTTGCCTTCGTAAACCAACGGGGAGCAGGAATATCCGAACTCGTTATTCTTGGTTCCAAATTCGGTCAAGAGATCGTGCCGCCAAATCAGCTCACCGCTGGCACCGTCCAAGCAGCACAGAATTCCATCCCCACCGCAAGTGTAAACGCGTCCATCGACAACGTTAGGAGTTGAACGCGGACCGTCCCCGGAGATCGGTGAAACGTAGCGTCTGTTTTCCGCATGCGCCCAACGTTCTTTCCCGGTGAGTAGTTCATAGCAAACCGTTAGTTCCTGCTCGCCGCGCTGTTCTTGCGTTAATGCAAAATCTCCTACTACGGCATACGACGACCAACCTTCGCCAATGGGTTGCCGCCACAGAAGCTGGGGTGGGTGGGCGTCCCAGTCGGGGTCCAAAGTTGGCCCGCTGCGGAAGGCTAGGCCATTCGGCCCTAAGAACTTTGAATAGTCCTGCGGAGTCGTTGGCGTAAGGTCCACCGGCAAGGATTGATCCGACTCGTCAATCTCAGCGGCAACCGCAAGTGGACGGGCCTTCCAGCGCGGTGAGAACTGAAACCACAGATCGCCGTCGACGCCTTCCCAACGAATTGTTGCTGCGAGCACGGTCACCAGGGCTACCAGGGCTAGTGAGATCTTGACTCGCAGTCCCGTCGAAGCCCGCGACGCGAGCACCAGCCACGCCCAGAGGAGCAGAACACCTGCGACGGGAATGAGTTGGATGGCCAACACACGATTTTGCCCCTCAAATGCAGGACTTACCTGCGTAAATGCCAGTAGCGCCGTCAGGCCGACGACGATGAGAATCGATGGCCACCACCTGATCGGACGGTCGGGTCGTGGACCGTCCTCGGTAGAACCGGAAATCTCGACACTTGCTACTTGCGGCGACTCGGTCGACATGAAATCGGGCTCTTGGGAGAACTAGCTCAACTCCCTGGCATTCTCACCGGCAGCATTGAGTTAAGAGTTCTGAAACAATTTGGACCGCAGCTCATAAGACGAATACGCTGCCCCACGCCAAAGACCTGAGTATAGCAGACAGATTCGTCGTCTTTCGACTAGGGGTCGCTGTCGGATTCTTCCTCATCGACCTCAATGACATCTCCAAGCAGGTCTTGATCGAAGTCGTAGAAGAACCAGTCCAGTTCGCCCAGCCCGCCATTGAGTGTGTCGACGGATCCATCGTCGATCACGGTAACGTTGGGTGTCAGGAACCAATCGCCATTGGACCGGGGGCCAATCCCTGTGCCGGAGATATTCGCTACCCGGTCATCATAAGACCGACCGGACACCCACTCAGCCTGAATAGAAAGCACAGCCGCGGGTATGTTTGAGAACGTGATTCCGTCAGACACGAGGAGATCCTCGCCGGCCCCCCCATCGAGTAGATCGGCACCCAAATGCCCAAACAGGACATCGCGACCGATTCCACCCAGCAATGTATCTGCACCATCGACTCCTCCGTTGGTGCCACCAATCAGCAGATCATTTCCTTCGTCGCCAACCAGCAAGTCGCCTTGCAGACCGCCAACCAAGACATCACCTCCATCGCCACCGTACATCTCGATTGGGTGATCGAGGAGCAATTCCGCTACCAAGACATCTCCCCCGTCGAATCCGTGGGCGATGATTTTTCCAGAAACCGGTCCGATTGCATCAAATCGATTGACGAGAACCAAGCCTTCGAGTTGTGCAAAGATGCCGACGAAGGTGGTTGTGCCTACGAAGAAGACAGCGTCGACCCCATCGGTGCCACCATAGATCAGATCGTCGTTGCCGAATCCATCGTCTCGCAAGACGTGCGTCGTAACGGTAACCGGAAGCGTGCTCACGGTTCCCGTGCCGCCATCTTTGTCGGTGGCCTGCACGCGAATCGTTGGAGTGGAGATATCGGTGAACCGGTGCGTGACATCGGTTCCGCTAGGAACGACAAAGGTTTCGTCGAAAATCAGATCGCCGTCCCAATCCACGTCAAACGTAAAGTTCCCGGCTTGATCCACCGCCGAAACATCGCTGGCGGTTAACGTGAACGTGACCGTCTCCCCACGATAAATTGCGGTGGTGCCACTGATGCCAGAGGTGGGTGCGACGTTGTTCACCGTAATCTGGATGATCTCGGAGTCCGACTCGTTCGGAGTTCCGTCGTCCGTGACGATGATCTCGATGGGCACCGTACCCGGCGAGCTATCGTCCGGGGTCCATGTGAATACCCCGGTCGATGGATGAATCGAAGCGCCGACCGGGGCGCCAACGCCCAGGGTATAAGTCAAGTTTCCGACGGGTACGTCCGGATCGCTGGCGGTGGCCGTAAATCTCAGCAGACTGCCTTCATCGATGCTCTTGTCGCCAATGGGGTCTAGCACCGGGGCCAGGTTGACTTCACCAACCGTAACATTGATCGTCTCAAAATCATCGGCGTTCGGCGTACCATCGTCGGTCACACGAATGGTGACGGGATAAACGCCCGGCCCTTGCGCTTCGCTTGGCGTCCAGGTGAACACGCCGGTGGTCGGGTGAATCGATGCACCCGCTGGCGCCCCACCATCGAGCGTGAACGTCAGGCTATTGAGTGGCGAATCAGGATCGCTCGCGGTGGCCGTGAATGTCAGCAACACACCTTCATCAACGTTCTTATCGCCAATCGGGTCCAAAACCGGGGCAAGATTGACTTCACCAACCGTAACATTGATCGTCTCGAAATCATCTTCATTGGGCGTGCCGTCGTCGGTTACCCGAATCGTAATCGGATAGACGCCTGGCCCCTGCGCCTCACTCGGGGTCCAAGTGAACACACCGGTGACAGGATGAATCGAAGCGCCGACCGGTGCGCCACCGTCGAGAGTGAACGTAAGGTTGTCGGCCGGTGTGTCGCCGTCGGTAGCCGTGGCCGTGAACGTCAGCAGGACGCCCTCGTCCACCGATTTATCCCCGATGGGATCCAACACCGGAGGCTGATTCACCTCGGCCACGGTCACATTGATGGTTTCAAAGTCATCCGCGTTGGGGGTACCATCGTCAGTTACACGAATGGTAATTGGGTAACTGCCAGGGCTATCAGCCTCGCTGGGGGTCCAGGTGAAAACCCCGGTCGATGGATGTATTGAAGCGCCCGCTGGGGCTCCACCATCAAGCGTAAACGTCAGGTTGTTCAGCGGCGAATCAGGATCGCTGGCGGTGGCCGTGAAAGTCAGCAACACACCTTCATCAACGTTCTTATCGCCAATCGGGTCCAACACCGGGGCTAGATTGACTTCACCAACCGTGACATTGATGGTCTCGAAGTCATCCGCGTTCGGGGTACCATCGTCGGTCACCCGAATCGTAATCGGGAAAACACCCGGCCCCTGCGCTTCGCTTGGGGTCCATGTGAACACGCCGGTTGTGGGATGTATCGAGGCGCCCGCTGGGGCTCCCCCATCAAGCGTAAATGTCAGGTTGTTCAGCGGCGAATCGGGATCGCTGGCGGTGGCCGTGAAAGTCAGCAACACACCTTCATCAACGTTCTTATCGCCAATCGGGTCCAACACCGGGGCTAGATTGACTTCACCAACCGTGACATTGATGGTCTCGAAGTCATCCGCGTTGGGCGTGCCGTCGTCGGTCACCCGTATCGTAATCGGGTAGACGCCTGGCCCCTGTCCTTCGGTTGGGGTCCACGTGAAGACGCCGGTGGTCGGGTGAATCGATGCACCCACTGGCGCCCCGCCATCAAGCGTGAACGTCAGGTTATTGAGTGGCGAATCAGGATCGCTCGCGGTGGCCGTGAATGTCAGCAACACACCTTCATCAACGTTCTTATCGCCAATCGGGTCAAGCACCGGGGCTAGATTGACTTCACCAACCGTGACATTGACGGTCTCGAAGTCATCCGCGTTCGGGGTACCGTCGTCGGTTACCCGAATGGTAATCGGATAGACACCCGGCCCCTGTCCTTCGGTTGGGGTCCAGGTGAATACACCGGTTGTGGCATGTATCGAGGCACCCGCTGGGGATCCACCATCAAGCGTGAATGTCAGGTTGTTCAGCGGCGAATCGGGGTCGGAGGCCGTGGCCGTGAATGTCAGCAACACACCTTCATCGACGCTCTTGTCGCCGATGGGGTCAAGCACTGGGGCTAGATTAACCTCACCAACCGTAACATTGATCGTCTCGAAATCATCCTCGTTGGGTGTGCCATCGTCAGTTACTCGAATCGTGACCGGGAACACACCCGGGCCTTGTGCTTCGCTCGGGGTCCACGTGAAGACGCCCGTCGTGGGATGAATCGAGGCGCCGGAAGGAGCGCCGCCATCGAGTGAGTATGTCAGATTGTCGGAAACGTTTGGATCGGTTGCCGTCGCCGTGAAAGTTAGCAACACACCTTCGTCGACACTCTGGTTGCCAATCGGGTCCAAGACGGGGGGATCATTCGTCGATGGATTGGGGTTGTAGTTCCCAAAGTCGATATCGTTCACCACTTGGTCAACCGCAAGCGTGACCGACGCAATTCGCGGAGGTGTCTCAAAAACACTGATTGAATCATCGTTAAACGCGCCAACATAGACGTGCCGACTATCAGGGCTAACAAAGACGCCGTGGGCTCCGCCCAGGCCGTCGCCCCCGCCGGCACCATCGACGTAGGAATTCTCAAAAGTCAGCGCGCCCGTCGTGGGATTGCGACTGAATACGGCAACCGAATCACCGAAAAAACCAGCCGTATACAATAGCAGTCCATCCGGGCTGAATGCCTGATCAATGACCCCGTCGAGTCCGGTGACCCCATTCACTCCCTCCCGGTGAACCTCGAGGAAAGTAAGCGAGCCATCGACTGGATTTCGGGTAAACACCGAAAGTGCGTCTTCGAGTGCCGCCGTGACATACACCTGGTTGCCATCGGGACTCACACGCACGTTGAGCGCCCCGTCGAGACCGTCAACACCACCCACCCCATCCAGCAGGGCAGTGGAGAACGTCAGCAGCCCGGTATTCACATCGCGATCGAAAATCAGTAGCGAGTCATTCGTATCGGTGCTTACGTAAACATTCTCTCCGTCGGGACTAACCGAAACTCCGCGAGGGGCGAGCATACTTGTGACCCCGTCGACTCCGTTTTCGTACAGCTCCAGGAAGGTCAAGGTGCCGTCGACCGTATTGCGACTGAAGGCCGTGAGCGTGGCCCCGAATTTTCCGGTGGCGTACAAGTATTCGCCATCGGGAGAGATATCGAGTAACCCAACACCATCGAGCCCTTGGACACCATTGACGTTTCGCTTATACATTTCCTCGAACGTGAGTTCGCCGGTTGTTGCGTTGCGGCTGAACATTGCGATGGCGTCATCTTGCCGTCCTGAAACGTAGAGGAACTGGCCGTCGTCACTCATCTCAATCCAGTGGGCCTGTCGCAGGCCATCGATCCCGCCCACACCATCGAAGTAAACGTCAACGAACGTCAGCTCACCGTTGGATAGGTTGCGTTCGTAGGCCACCACCGAATGGTCGGCAATCGAGGCGATGTAAACATGTTTCCCGTCGGGCGAAACCACGACAGCTTCCGCGCCGTTCATCCCGTCGATAATCGAACCGCCGCTGAGGTTGCCGTCTTGATAGCGAATTACATAGTCAAGCTCGGGTTCGACATAGGGGAACGTTTGCTCCCAGCCGGCGGCGACTACCTCGGCAACGTTGTAGGTACCGGGGGCCAGCCCCGTGAATGAGTAATCGCCGTTGGAATCCGTAAGTTGGCTGGTCTCGCCGCCATCGAGAACGCCATCGCCGTCGGTATCTAGAAAGACGGTCCAGTTCGCGAGCCCGGTCTCTCCACCGTCAAAAACTCCGTCTTGGTCAACGTCGTCCCAAACCGTGCCATGAATCTCAGCGCCAGCCAACAAGCGACGACTTTCAAGGTGTTCCAGACCAGAAACCGTTCGGTGGACTAGGTTCTTCGAGCCAGAAGCTAGCGGTGAGAAGGATCGTAGAGACTTTCGACGCGCGTCAGATCGCTGCCCTCGACGGCGCACACCATGTCGCAGCATAAATACAAGCTCCTGGCAAAGTAGGACGTTTCGTAGGGGGGACTTACGAACGCCTCGATCGGAACACGTGCCCAATTGGTTGGAACGTCTAATATGGCACCAACTTAGGATCGGAGCTAGTAGATTGTCGAAACCTTTTTAAAAAAAGGAGTTATCCTCGACATCGCATTCCTTCGGCACCCTCCTATATCGGGAGCCCGGTGTGAAATCTGGGGGGCAATTGGCTTACCTGAAAATCGATTCGCTACTAAACGCGGCGGCTCTATAGATAGTGGCGATACCAGTCGATTGTGGCCTCAAGCCCCTCTTTCATGGTGCGTTTTGGCTGCCACTGCAGGACGGAACGCGCCTTCTCACAATTTAGGTATTGCCTGAGGATTTCACGACTTGCCTCACCCAGCACCTTTGGCTCGAGGGCTGATTGACCGGTCAGTTCCAGAATCAAGTCGACCATCTCCAGCACCGAAACCGGGGTGTCGGTGCCGAAGTTGAAGACCTCACCGACGACCCCCTCTGTTGGCAGCGATTCAGCCAGGTGCAGATACGCGTCGACCGCATCTTGGACGTAGAAGTAATCCCTGATGTAGGTCCCGTCGCTACGGATCAGCGGGGGCTCTCCCCGAAGCGCCGAACGAATGGTCCCCGGCACCAACCGGTTGAAGTTGAGATCCCCGGCACCGTAAAGATTGCCACAGCGAGTTACCGCAACCGGTAACCCGTAGCTGTGAAAGTACGAAAGACCAATCATATCGGCACAAGCCTTCGACACGTCGTACGGGAAGTGGGCCTTCAGGGGCACCTCTTCGGTGTAAGGCAGGTCCTCGTGTTCCCCGTAGGCCTTATCGCTGGAAGCGATGACGATTCGCGAAACAACTCGCGGACTGAGCCGGCAGGCCTCTAACAGATTCCAGGTGCCGCGAATGTTACTTTCAAACGTCGACAGCGGCGAACGTGCTGCCGTGCCCACGATGGTTTGAGCCCCCACGTGCAGCACGGTGTCGATTTCGTATTCGTTTACAGTACGCAGCAACAGCTGAAAATCCTCCAACTCGCCCCGGACGACGACCGTGCTCTGGTCCAAATGCTCTTCATTGAACCGACTACGTCCGACCCAATCGCGCATCAGGCAAACGGGTGCCGCCCGCAACTCGACGAGCCGCCGAACCAGGGCCGACCCCAGAAGTCCCGTCGCCCCAGTGACGAGCACGGGACGGTCTAACCAAAAGTCGTTGCTCATATCTTCCAAGGTGCCTCACCACTGGCCCATAGCGATTCGAGCAAACGTTTGTCGCGGAGGGTGTCCATGGGTTGCCAGAATCCGTCGTGTTTGAAGGCCATCAACTCGCCTCGCTCCGCCAGGCCCTCCAAGGGCTCGCGTTCGAGTAGTGTCTGCGGACCTTCGATATAGCCAAAGATCTCAGGCTCGAAGACAAAGAAGCCGCCGTTGATCCAGCCCTCGCCGGCCTGCGGCTTTTCGGCGAATTCACGAACCTCTTCTCCCTCGATGACCAACGAGCCGAATCGGGCCGGGGGTCGCACCGCGGTAACCGTGGCGATTTTTCCGTGCCGCTCGTGGAAATCCACCAACGCCCGAAGATCAACGTTACTCAATCCGTCGCCGTAGGTGACCATGAATCGATTGTCGCCGATATGGTCGCGAAGCCGTAGAAGCCTGCCGCCGGTCTGCGTTTCAAGTCCGGTATCGAAGACGCCGATTCGCCAATCGACCCGTCCCGAGTTCAGCGTATCGATGCTACCGTCGCCCAAGTCGGCGACAAAATCGTTGTTGTGAATGTAGGCGTTGTGGAAATACTCCTTAATCAACTCACCGCGGTATCCACAGGCGACCAGAAAATCTTTGAACCCACAAGCTGCGTAGACGTGCATCAGGTGCCAGATAATAGGTTTGCCCCCGATTTCCACCATGGGCTTGGGACGCGTCGCGGTTTCTTCCGCCAATCGTGTTCCGTATCCGCCTGCGAGAATTACGACTTGCATAGCCCGGGCTCAGAGACTTGGCAATTGAAAGGCAACTAAAATCAATGCAACTCTAGTGTACTTGAGATCAACCTCGAACGAGGTTCGGTTCATATCCTCAGACCGAATATTTGGCCTATCCAGGCCGCCTAGTCGCTATTTCCGTCGAACTCTTCTCTGGACGATGCAGATTCAAACCTCAGCGTCTTCCTCACCCCTTCTTCGATCTCCGTGTCGGGCACCCAGGAAATCAGGCGATTGAGTCGTTTGGTGCTGACCGGCTCATGCACCATTTCCTCGCCGCGTTGAGGGATGGCGCCGAATAGCAGATTCTCTTCGCCAATTCCGAGAACCCCGGCGGCGATCTCCGCGAATGACCGAACCGAGTTCAGCTTCCCGGTGGCCAGATTCACCACGGGTTGGTCGCATGCGTCGAGCATGGCCAATCGGCAAAGCCCCTCAGCGACGTCTCCCACGTAGGTGAAGTCTCTCTGTTGCGTGCCGGCAGTCAAACACAACGGGTCTCTTGTTCGAGCGGCCTCCAATAACGAGGGCAGCAGCCGACCTTGGTGCTCCCCGGAACCATAGACCGTGAACAATCGGGCGGTAATCGCCTTCAACCCTTCGTGCTTACTTCTTTCAACAAGCTCCTGCGTGGC
This sequence comes from Pirellulales bacterium, assembly GCA_965227275.1. Taxonomy (GTDB): domain Bacteria; phylum Planctomycetota; class Planctomycetia; order Pirellulales; family JAEUIK01; genus CAZNXE01. The sequence continues at coordinate 6,678,565 of CBDDFU010000001.1, forward strand.
CCTAAGCTTGCTGGCGCCGTACCACCCGATTGGTTCGACTGGACCCTCCTCGTTCAAATTGCCACTGGCCCACCCGTATTCAAACGCAGAACCGACGTGCAGCAACCGTTGACCGGACCACTCGGCTGGATTGGTGCCCTTCACTGCGTCTGCAAGTTCGCACACCAACTCAGTATTGATTCGCCTCCCCAGTTCGCTGTTTTTCTCCGAGCGATCGACACCATAGCCAGCCAAATTGAAGATGACTTGCGGCTCATGCGTTTCCACCAGTTCCTGCGCGGCACCGGGGCGAGCAAGATCGACTTCAACCACGACACCCTGGACACCCCACCTGGCGAAGATCGGCGTTGCGGCCTCTGCATCACGAACAGCAAGCGAGAGCTTTGCCCCGGATGCCGTCAAACAACGAGCGACCCAGCGCCCAACAAACCCCGCCGCGCCGGTCACAAGGACCCGTGTGCCTCGAAGTGAGTCGTATTTTGCAGGTGATGTGTTCATGCGTAAGCCATGGAATAACTGCTACCGTTGCGGATAAGTCAGGGACTTGTCAACGGCCTCGACTTCGATTCTCCTGCAACACCTACCCATTAGGAGCTACAATCGGAATCAAGCGTGTCATTGTTGGAGTCTCTCCGCAGCCACCTCCACTTCGATTTCATTGTATGGCCCACCTAGGCTAACACCGAACGGCCTAGTTAGCTTGGTCTACCTTAATTGATGCCTAGTTCTTCCAGCGATTCCAGATCGTTTACCCCGCGTCATGCCCTGCTCTTCCGAGCGGGTTCCGCGTTGATCGGACTGCTGCTGGGCTTCGTGTTGGCAGAAGGCTTGCTATGGGCATTCGACATCAGCCCGGAAAAGATGCAGACGAAACGGATGCTCATTCGGGCCGAGCCGGCGCCGACTCGCCAGTTTCAGTGCTACACCAGTAATCCGAACAACGAATTCATGCCCACCCCGGATACTAGTGAAGGGTTGTGGGTCCTGCGTTCATCGTACGACGAGGAAGTTACTTTCCCCTTGTCCGATCTTTCAGACTACCCCTGGTGTGTCGAGTACGAATTATCGCCGTTTCGCATGCGAGACAAGGTTTATCCGCCTGAACCATCGCCTGAAGTTCTCAGAATTGTCGTCTTTGGAGATTCCTTCGTCTTTGGCGAAGGCGTTCCACTGGAGCGCACCCTCGTCGTTCGGCTTCGAGAACATCTCGGCTCGGATTTCGAGATTATCAACTGCGGTTTCCCAGGGTTCGACACAGCGCGTGAAGCGCATGAGGCCCCGGCCGTGGTTCAGCACCTGAACTGCAACCGTGCGCTGGTGGTTTTTATTCCCAACGACATCCAATTTTCCGACAAGCTGATTGCGACCCGCGAACAGATCAACGATCTAATCGGCTTCCGCGACGACAAGCTGGATCGATATCAGTCGTCCAATTGGATGCGTTGGTCGCGGCTTCTCCGGTTTATCCAACCGGCGATCGAGATGCGAGAGATATCCCAGCGTTCGGTGCAGTGGTATCTGGATGCCTACAATCCTACGTACAACGCGGCGAACATCGACGCCCTGCAATCAGACTTCCAACGATTAGCAAACCTTCCGAATTGCCCTGCGGCACTGATCATCTACCCACTCATGGTCGGCTTGGACAATAACTACCCACTGATCGGGGTCCATGAGAAGGTTGCTCAATTGGCCCAAAACGCCGGCATGCCCGTGCTGGATTTGGCGCCCATCTTTGCAAGACAGAAGACCGACTCGCTGTGGGTCCATCCTTCGGACTATCATCCCAATGGCAAGGCTCATGCTATCGCCGCCGCGGAGATCGCTCGTTGGCTTACAACCGAACAGCAAGATTTCCTGCAAAACGTACCGACACCAGAGCCTTAGTTCTCGATTCACGCTACGGAAGAATTGCCTCCGCCACGGTCGGCGACGAACTATAGGACAACTCGACAAGCGAGCAATTTCGTTGTAAGCCTTCAGACCACTAGTTCTATGCAATACATCGTGTAGACACCTCCGCTACTGAATGAAACCAGAATTCCACGAAGAAGAAGCGATCAGTCGGCACGGCGGCAGCTACTCCGTTGCGATTGTTTTTTGCCTCGCGCTCTTCATCGGCTATCTGGTTCGCCGGGCCTACTTCGACGCAACCTTCATCCTGGATGATGTCTACTACCTGGAGGCCATTGGGCTAACACGCCTGGGGCGTTCGAGCATCCGGGAGTACCTGCTGACACTCCATGGAGGCTATCTCCATGTTCTGGCAAAATCGCAGTTCTATCTGCTCTGGAAACTATTCGGGCTCAATCCGGTTCCTTTCCGTATTGCGATCGCGGCGGCCCAAGGTATTTCTGCAGCCTGCCTGTTCGTGGTCTTTCGACACTATCTGTCGAACAATGGCCTCCCAGTTCAGCAAGCTGGAACTGGCCCCGACGTCTTACCTGATGATACTGCTCCGGAGGCCAAGCAGAACGCAATTCTGCTCGCCCCATGGATAGTCTCGCTGACTTGGGCCGCTTTGGCCGTGGGGGGATACGACAATGTATTCCTGTTCATAGCAACCGGCGAACAAGCCATGTGCATCATGTGGCTCACGATCGCCATGGTTATTGTTACACAGTTCCGGCGATATCCCCTCGTCGCCGGTCTTGGAATGGCGCTTTGCATGATGGCTTCGACGCTTACCTGGGGGCTGGGACTAGCCATGACGCCCGCGATCGCAGTGCAATATCTACTGTTCGAGCGAGCGAACAATCAGCGAACCAAGGTGCCGTGGCTTGGGCTTTGGCTGCTTGTGGTATCCGCCGTGGTGCTATTGCATCTGGCACTTCGCGCAACACACCAGGAACCTTCTTCCATGGGTGAACTGAATTGGAACATGCCGTTCCGATTCGTTGAGCAATTCGCTGTGGCCTTGGGCAACATGCTTGGTTTCATGCACCAGCAGGCTGGCGATTCGACGGGCATCAAGTTGACCTTGGCCGCAGCCCTGCTCGTGACGACTGCTTGTATGGGGCAGAACGCCCGCAGGTTACTTGCCATCTTTCTGGTGGCAACGATGTGTTACGTCGCGGTGCTTGTGGTATTTCGTTCAGACCGCAATCTGTATGACGGGCGTTACTTGTATGTACCTTCGATTCTGTGGTGCGTGTGCTTGGGACTGGTTGTCGATGGGCTCTATCGACGAAGCCCTGCCTGGTCCCGGCGGGGTGTCTTGCTCGCCGTTGCCATCGCAGGAATCGCATTCTTCAGCCACCAACGATCGGTTGTCCTCGAGGCTCGCGCCCAGTTCGACGAATACTTCTCGGCAACGGAAGAAGCCCTTGAAGGATACTCCCTGCTGACCGATGCACTCGAGCAACAAGCAGAAAAGACAGGATTCGACGTGCGTATGCCGCTGTTTCCGATCGTCGTCCCGCCGACGTACTTTCCCATGTACTTTCCCTATGACGCTTGGATTGCCGTTTCCAGAAGCACTCCTCCGCCAGGGTTGAGCATTGAAAGCCCCGGGGAAATATCGCCCAACGAATCCCAGGCGGCGGCGCAGTTCCTCGATCAATTGTCACTGCCACAAGCACGTGAGGCGGCGCAGGCGATCCGAACGGTTGGGCCGGATATTCGAAACCTGCTTTGGCTTTCCGATTTCGCCACCGAAAAGGGCATCACCATTCGGCTCCCCGATTACACCTATGTGTATCCGGAGCTGGATTTGAGATTCTCGTTGGCCCAGTGCTTGTACAGTTCGTTTGCAACACCACTCCCGTCACTCGAGGTCGTCCCGAAGTCGTCCGTCGAAGCCGAAGAGATCCTGAAACTTGTTGCATTGCTCGGAACAAACCCGGCCCCCGAGGCAGCCGCTTGGGTGGCCTTCCTCCAGCAGTTAGATCCTTCATGAATTCCAAGCATGTCCAAAAGCTCCCAATCACGCGGAGGCCCTAATTTTTAAAAATCCTCCTGGTTTTTGACAGTTCTCGCTTCCTGCCCCATCTGAGGCATTTGCTGTTCGAATGCTCAAATGCTGTTAATATGGAGTGAATTGGACGCAGTCCCTCGTTTCCAGCGGTTCCTTCATGCCAGTGGGGTGGCCAAGGGTCCTATGGTGAATTCCGGCCGAACGCAGATCGTCGCGCCTCAACACCCTCCGATTACGCGCCGGGAGGCGATGTTTCGCTGGGCCGGTGGTTTTGGCGGGCTGGCGCTGTGCGGGATGCTTGGTTCTTGCAGCCGCTCTGGCCGCGATTCCCCAACTGCCCAGTTGAACCCGCACATCGCCTCGAAGGCCAAACATGTCGTCTTCCTGTATATGGATGGCGGGCCATCGCAGATGGACACCTTCGATCCCAAGCCGCGACTCGACAAGGAAGACGGTCAGCAGATCGCCATCGAGAATGTCCCGGAGACGCAATTCCGCATCGGCAAGAAGGTGATGAAGTCGCCGTACAAGTTCAAGCAGCACGGGCAATGCGGAGCCTGGGTCAGCGAAATCTTTCCGGAAGTCGCCACATGCGTCGATGACATGGCAATCATCCGTTCGATGGTGGCCGAGAACTCGGAACACACAGCCGCCAACTATTTCATGAACACCGGTTGGGCAATCGCCGGACGACCAAGCATGGGGGCCTGGGTCACCTATGCCCTTGGCTCGGAATGCAACGAGCTCCCCGGCTATGTGGTGCTGGACACCGGACAAATGCCCCTGGGTGGGGTCGAATGCTTCAGCAACGGATTCCTCCCCTCGAAGTACCAGGGAACTTTGTTCCATCGAGGGAATTCCCCTGTGCCTGATATCCGCCCACTCGAGCCCCAGGCGGAATTGCAAAGTGCCAAGCTCCAACTAATCCAGCAGCTCAACGAGCGCCACCGCAAGCGAATGGCAGCCCTAGGAAATGCAGCGCCGGTTGAGTCCATCATCACGAACTACGAAACCGCCGCCAAGATGCAAGTGGCCGTTCCCGACCTGACCGACATCAGCGATGAGACGGCAGCCACACGCCAGCTCTATGGCTTGAACCGACCTGAGACGGAAGAATTCGGGCGACAATGTTTGCTGACCCGGCGTCTGATTGAACGGGGAGTTCGCTTCATTCAATTGTTACCACCGGCACTGCCCGATCACAATCACTGGGATCAACATACCAAGCTCGCTCGCTACCATCGCAGTAACGCGCAGGCCGTCGACCGCCCCATCGCAGGACTTCTGAAGGACCTCAAACAGCGCGGGATGCTGAACGACACTTTGGTCGTCTTCGGCGGAGAGTTTGGACGCACGCCCATGGCCCAAGAGATGCCCCACGGAGAACACGGTCGCGATCACAATCCGTTCGGATTTACCATGTGGATGGCGGGTGGTGGAATCCGCCCGGGAATTACCTATGGTTCGACGGACGAATACGGATATTTCGCGGTGGAAAACCCCGTGCATGTCCACGATCTACACGCCACGATCCTCCATCAACTGGACATCAACCACGAACAGTTGACGTACCACCACGGCGGACGCGACTACCGCCTGACCGACGTCTACGGCGAAGTGGTTCACGACCTGATCATCTAGCCGCCCGTACATGCGAGCTGCCACACTCGAAGGCTGATGGCGAAGCAAGCGCGGTTCCCAGTCGCTTCTCAGCGAACAATTGCCACCAACTTGATGAGCTCTGCTCGGCCTTATGTCCCGGTACCAGCGTTGAAGTACCCGAACCAGGTGAGATAGAGGCCCAGTGCCAGACACATGAAGAGAACCACGTTAAGAAAACCCGCTTGAACCAACAGTCTGGCTTTCGCGACGATGATTTTGGGAAACATGATCAGCAACGAGGCCTTGATGATGGCGCCCCAGCCCATCAGGTAGAAGACGAATGCGGCCAAACTCGATCTGTCGTCGAGCGTGAGAACCATGGCGATCCCGGTCATCATCAGGGCGATGGGAAAGAGCGAAAACGCAACCGTCGAGACCTCACGCGGCAGCCCGGCAACCATCTCTTTGAAATGCTCTTGATCGTAGAGAATCGAAATACCCCGAACGATCAGCACCGGGCCGACAATCTTCGAGAGAAAGATGGTGGTTTCCATAGGGCTCCCCCGCTTTGGAAGAAATGAATGTCGCACACCGACAAACGAAACTTCGTCCTTACCGGCAACGGATGGCCCTAGGTCCATCGTCACCTTCGAGAACATTTGAAGCAGACTCCTTGGCGCGAAGCGCAACTGCCTTTCCAGTGTTACTCTATCTGGCTACAGAATTCCGTGCACCCACAATTTCTTTCAACACTGGATGAGGTTTCACGTTGCCGGAAGGTCGCTTTCGTAGTGCTTCTCGGCATCCACCTTCTCAGTCGCAAGCTCCTCAATCAACGTATCGATTGCCTGCAGAAATGTCTTGGAGATCGGTGTAGTGTGTGTGGCATTGGGTTCCACCAACAGAGTTTTCGGCTCGTTTGCCTTGCCAAACAGCCGCAGCGCCTGCTCAAGGGGGACAACTTCATCCTCGCCCGCATGACTCTGCAGCAAGCGCCCGTGATAGTCGCCAATCTTCTCGATCGATTTGAGTCGATACTGCATCGTGCGATAGACCGGAGCGAATCGAAAGTGATGGTGGGCCACATCGGGAAGTGAACTGAAAGCATTTTGTATGACAACTGCTTGGGTCCCATCGCGAGCGGCCAGCTCGATTGCCAGTGCGGCACCCAACGAGCGTCCGAAGAGCACGATTTCACTCTCGGGGATATCCAGGCGGCCAGCCAAATAGTGTCGCGCCGCGCGACAATCCTCATAGAGCGCAGCTTCGCCGCTTAATTTGCCTTCACTGCGTCCGAAGCCTCGGTAGTCGAAGACCATCGCCGTGCACTGAAGTTCGTCGTGCAACCGACGGAGCATGTCTTCGCGGTAAGATAAGTTCCCTGAGCTTCCGTGAAAAAACAGCACCACCGCGCGAGGGTCTTCATGCTCGACCAACCAGCCGTGCAATCGCTCGCCCTGGCAAGAAAACCAGACGTCTTCATAGTCCAAGTTCTCAGGCTCCCAGTTTCCGTAGCTCTCAGGGGCCGGGTCGAACCAGGTCTCTTCCTCCATCAACCATGCGCAGTAAAGATGATGGGAGACCACTCCCGAGAACATCACCCCCAGTAGCAGGACAACGCCAACAGCAATTCGCCGGAACCAGCGACGATTGTAAATGGGTACCAGTCCCTCGGAACTGTTCTCGATTTCGCTCATGAATTGCTCATTTCGCAGTTCTACCCGCGCGCCAACCGTCCATCAGTTGCTCGGTTGCTCTCAGCGATTGTTCATCCTGGTTCTCGCGATAGATGTCAATGACTTGCTGGCCCATCCTCAGCGCGTCTTCTTGTTGACCTAGCTCGAAATAGATTTGCGCAATCGCCAGGTAGATCTCCGGCACGTTGGTTACCGAGAGCTTCATCGCGGCCTCGGCCTTACGCGTGGCGTCGAGGGCCAGCTCTTTTTCGTGCGATCGCAACCTTGCTTGAGCGAGCCCCAGCCACAAATCACTGGTAGGATTCGGGTAAGAAACAATGGCTCTGGCGAACACCTCCGCAGCTTGCGGGTATTGCTCTAATCTCATCAGCAGCGAGCCTTCCTTGAGTTGCAGCGAAATTAGATTCGCATCCTGCCGGCCATATTTCTGAGCGAGCCGATAGTGTTCTATTGCTTCGTCGAAACGATCCTCTTTCTCCAACGACTCGGCGAGCAACCGATGAGCCAAGCTAGACGTCGAATGAAGCGACAGTGCGTTCTGCAGCAAGTCGATCGCTGCCTCGTGCTGGCCGTGAAAGGCATAGACTTGCGCTAAGTTAATCAATGCCCGGGAAGAATGAGGATTCAATTGGGCAATCTCAAGACATAGTTGCAAGGCACTTTCCTGCTCGCCCTGATGCATCATCTGTTGGGCAATGGTGGACGCCGCAAAAATACTTCTTCGATTGACCTCGCGAGTTTGGATCGCCAAAGCGAAATCCGTTCGCCATGCGCGAGACTGCTGCCAACTGAGAGTCCCCAGCAATGCCACGACGAGCATTGAAATTGCAACGACCCACCCCGCCCTGAGTCGCACGGTCAGCGAGGCGACTAAGAGCGCCGGCCCTAGCATGGCCAGGTAGGCGAAGCGATCGGCAACCAGCGAGATGCTCTGATAGGTGAAGGGCACGAACCCCAAGACAGGCGACAGGGCCGCAACAAAGACCAAGAGACAGAGAAGCAGCGAGCTGTAACGACGCAGCAAGAGGGCTATCGCAAATACACAAGCCGGAATGATCCAGAGGAGATGGAACCACCACTGCTGCCGCATGAACTGCGGATACCACCCATAGTCTGCACACAGTTGCATGGGCCAAACCAGCTTGCCGAAATAGAAGGCGATCGCGTCCCCCGCCATAAAGCACCGATCCCACCAGGGAGGTCGATACTCAATCGATCCCAAGCCTTGCTGCGAGGTCATCATCAACGCCATCCCCGCGGCTCCTAGAGCCCAGGGTGTGAGGGTTCGTGCGACCTGCTTCCAAGACCGCTTGAGTCGCATCACGTCGATCACTGCTAAGATCGGTACCACGGCCACGGCACTCGACTTGGACAGTAGCGCTAGGGCGAATGCCAAACTCGCAATGACATACAGCGTCGTGGCCCGAGGTCTGCTTCGAGGCCAACTTCTCGCTTGAAGAACGTAGATCCAGATGGCCACCACTGCAAGTAAACCGCTGAGCAGCCCCCGGGTTTCGGACACCCAGCACACCGCTTCGGCTTGAAGTGGGTGAAGCCCAAAAACCAATCCCCCCAGCATGGCCGGCCAAGTTGTGTCAGTGAGTTCCTTCAACAGAAAGAACACAGCCACCACGGTCATGGCGTGCAAGATTACATTCGCGAGATGAAACACCCAAGCATTCAGCACCCCTTGAGAGTCACGACTGCTGATCTGTGCTTCGGCCACCCAAAGGGTATAGGTCAACGGAACATATTCCCCCCAGTACGGTCCTCGCCAAAAGTGCTCCACCGACTCCCATGTGGGTGGGTTCAGCCAAGGATTGCGAACAATGTGGATGTTGTCGTCGTACGAGAGAAACGGCCAGTTGGCTGTCTGACCAAAGGTAACCAGTACCGCGAGGAGGAGAATCGCGACCGCGACCGAAGTACGAAGTCTACTGCGGCCCAAGGGCTGATCACTCACAGAATTCAATCAGAGCCCCCTCAATCTTGCAGAATGAATGGTCCATTTTTCCGAAGATAATGCCCTGCTTGGCTGCAAAAGCCGTTATTTCGTCAGAACTCGCACCCACTTCAGGCAGATTGCCACATGCTGGACCGTTGCCGGAAGGAAGAAGTATAATTAGTTTCGTGGCCTCGCAACCAGCGGCGGAACAAGGGCTTAGGATTTGGTTGCTCATGACACCACGGGCCAAAGTTCCATCGTTTCATTCTAACTTGCCGCACATCGGGGTATACGCCGTATCGGCTCGACCTGTCTCCATGCTTTCAGAAAGCAGAGTTTTCCAAATGACCTTGGGTAAAAAGATCGCCGGTCACCTCGTAATCCTCGTGCTGTCGATTCAGATAATCACTGGTTCCCCGGCAGTAGCACAACCTGCAACCGAGAACCCCGCAGCCACGGAAACTGCTACCGAGAGAACCGAAGAATCGGAAGCCTCGGTGCCCGGGACGGAAGAGGAAGCGGAGTTCGAGCGGCTCCTCGCCGAGTGGCAAGCCCAGCGAGAAGAGGTACAAACTCAACTTGCAACCATCGAAGAACTTCCGTTGGAAGAACTTCCGTTGGAAGAACGTCGCGCCTTTATGCAGCGCACCAGCAAGGAAGGAGACCAGGCTTTTCTTCGTTTGCTTAGCGCCGCGGAAACTGCATACAAGCGGAACCCCGACAATAAGAAGATCGAAAGCTATTTGCTCTTGGTTGCCTACAAGGGACTTGAAAACGATCAACTTGAGGAAGCTGCCCGTGTGTCGATCTTGCTCTTGAAGCACGGCTATGACCCCAAAGTGTTAGCTCAAATCGCAGGTCGTGCCAGCCTCGAACTCGGACATGTGGACGATGCCGTAAAGTACTTAACCTTGGCTAGGGAATCCGGGGTGGATTTGTCGCAGATCGGCACGAAGTATCTGGACAATATTGAGATGATTCGAGGCCCGATCGATCGGGAAAACGAACTGCGTTCCGCGGAAGCGTTGGATGACGATCTGCCTAGGGTTTTGTTAGAGACAACTCGCGGCGACATCGTCATCGAATTGTTCGAAAACGAGGTGCCCAATGCCGTTGCCAATTTCATCTTTCTCGTCGAACAGAACTTCTACAACGACATGGCATTCTGTCACGTCCGTCCCGAGTTCTTCTCGGCCACGGGATGTCCGAACGACAACGCAACCGGTACTGCCGGTTACACGATCTTCAGTGAACCGATGCACAACTTGCTTTCCCAGCCGGATATGCTCGCGAATGCCGAACAACTCGATGCTTCAGACATATACGGAGGACATCAGCGCAATCACTTGCGAGGAACCGTAAGCATGATTGCTGTCCGACCTGGAGTTTTCAGTTCACAGTTCATGATTTGCCACCGCTATTCGACGATGACCCAGGTTGACTCGTCGCAAGTCGCAGTTGGCCGGGTCATCGAGGGTATGAATGTCGCAACTCGATTGATGGCGATCAGCCCACGATTAGCACCAAAGAATTCCGAGACCGATCGCCTTATCAAAGCCACCGTGATTCGCAAGAGAGATCATGCCTATCGTCCCAAGACCACGGTTGAGGTTGCTTATGGAGTCGCCGAGGAGTTACTTGAACTTAATCGTCAAGGCCGCCTTTCTGAGGCGCTGAAGACATCGCAGATGGCTCTGAGAATTGCCCCAAGGGACCCCAACTTATTGTATGCCTCGGCCTTGTGCTACATCACAGCAAAGGATTTTGATAAGGCGGCAGGATTACTCCAACGGCTTGTCGTTGTCGACCCGGATAAAGCCGAGGCTCGCCGCCAGTTGGCCTTCTGTTACATCCAAATGGATCGCATTCGCGATGCAACCGATCAACTCAAGGAATTGACACGCATCACGCCTAATGATGCTGTGGTGTTCAATAATCTCGCTACGATGCTCATGAGACAGCAACGGAAACGAGAGGCAATCGCGGCTCTGGAGAAAGCCCTGGAACTGGATCCCGATTACGAGCAGGCCCGTAAGAACCTGGAACTGCTTCAGTAGGTTCTCGATACTCGCTCGGTAGCCGATCCTAAATGCGTCGCATCCGCAAAAGCGGTACTTCAGTTTTGAGCAACCTGCTCAGCTCTGCGCAGCACTCGCAAGACATTGCCACTGAGAATCTTGTGAATATCCTCGGCCGAGTAGCCGCGATCCAACAGGGCCTGCGTGATATAGGGGTACGACGCCACATCGGAAAGCTGCTCCGGTAGCATGGAAACTCCGTCGAAGTCCGAGCCGATCCCGACGTGATCGACGCCTGCTATCTCAACGATGTGGTCGATGTGATCGATCACGTCATGAATCGTTCCCGGTAAGATTGGGTTTTCCAGTTCCCAGCGGCGGTAGGCTTCGCGACGATCCGACTCGTCTTCGTACGTTGCGTTAATCTGTCGCCGAACCGCGAACATGTCCGCACGTCGTCTCGCAGACTCCGGCACGACAAACCCCGAGAAGAAGTTGACCATGACCACGCCGCCGTTCTCTGCTGTCTTCCTCAAGATATCATCGGGAACATTGCGAGGATGATCGGCAACCGCTCGGGCAGAAGAGTGTGAAAAAATGACGGGTGCCGTGCTCACTCTAAGGGCATCCTCCATGGTCTGATCCGACACATGGGAGAGATCAACCAGCATTCCCAGTCGATTCATCTCCCGGACAACTTCCTCGCCAAAGTCAGTAAGCCCTCCGTGGTCGGCATCGTCGGTGGCCGAGTCGGCCCAAGCAAGCGTATCCGAATGGGTCAACGTCATGTACCGCACTCCCAGGCGATAGAGTTGCCGCAGTACCCCGAGCGAATTCTCGATGCTATGACCGCCCTCGACACCCATCATCGAAGCAATGCGTCCCGCTTTCGAAATGCGATCGATATCTTCTGCAGTCGAGGCCATCTCGAAGACTTCCGGGTAACGCCTGACCATGGCATTCACCAACTCAATTTGTTCTAGAGTCTGCTGCAATGCCACGCCTTCTGCGGCCGTGGTGGCGGGAACATAGACCGACCAGAACTGGGCCCTCACGTTCCCCTGCTGCAAGCGAGGGATATCGGTATTCAGTCCAGGCTGAGGCTTTGAAATGTCGAATTTCTCAAACGAAGAATCACCCTTCGTACGTAGCGCCCACGGCAAATCGTTGTGACCATCGAACACCATCCCGGCACGGTGAACAGCAATACCGGTCTCCGTCAACTCGACGGGCTCGCGGTTCCCGTACTTCGAATTATCGTCGGACATCGCTAGCCCGGCGGTTATCACCAACACACCCAGTGCGTACGGCCAGGTTGCGAAGAGCTGCATGAGAATCCTCACCCAAAGTAAACCACGGAAAGAGAAATCTGTGGACCGCGCTGACTACGAACCTAGCCGGGCGAAGAGAGGATGCAAGCCACGCGAACAATCGGGCCTACAAAAAATAAGAGCAGGCCGGGTGATGAACTCCCGCCTGCTCGAATAAGGAAGAGCGTTATGTATGGCCAGAGTTTAGCCATTCGATAGGCAATTTTGCAAGCGGATCTCGACGGATTCTTCGCCCGCAGCACCCCCCGCAGTTACGAGAATTTGCTACACCGGCCCGAGTCGGGACATACTATTGTTGGGAACTTCCGATACTCGATCGATGACCATCCAGCCCGCCCCCCTCAAAGGCGGGGAATACGATGCACTGTTGCTTTGTCAGGGATTCACGATGAGAAAAAAACCTCGTGATGTTGGCTCCATAGGGCTTATCGCACTAGTCGTTCTGTGTTGTCCAATTGTGGTCAAAGCCGAAGACCCCGCCGGGTGGGTCAACGAAAATCTCGATGGCTTGGTCTCCCTTTATCGACAGCTACACCAACATCCCGAACTCTCCTACGAAGAAGAACAGACAGCCAAACGCATGGCAAGCGAACTGCAGGCCATCGGAGTGGATGTCACCACTGAAGTGGGGGGACATGGCTTGGTTGGCATCCTAACCAATGGCGAAGGTCCACGACTCATGCTTCGCGCGGACATGGACGCGCTCCCCGTGACCGAGGAGACAGGTTTGGTCTACGCTTCCCAAGTTCAGGTTGAGGCCGAAGACGGATCTTCCGTGGGGGTCATGCATGCGTGTGGGCACGACGTGCATATGACCAACTTGATCGGCGTAGCCCGCTACCTGGCAGACAACAAAGACGCCTGGCAAGGCACGGTGATGTTCGTCCTCCAGCCGGCTGAGGAACGAGGCGGTGGCGCCAAAGCCATGCTGGAAGATGGGCTGTTCGAGCGATTTCCCAAGCCCGATTTTGCCTTGGCCTTGCATGTCGATTCGACCCTGGCCAGTGGGGAGTTGGGTTATCGAGCAGGGTACGCTTTGGCCAACGTCGATAGCGTCGACATCACCATGCATGGGCGAGGCGGCCACGGGGCGTATCCTCACACCACCATCGATCCAGTGGTTCAAGCGGCTCAGCTTGTTGTCGATTTGCAATCGATTGTAAGCCGCGAAATCGCTCCTACCGAGCCGGCCGTGATCACCGTGGGATCGATCCACGGCGGAACAAAACACAACATCATTGGTAATGATTGCAAGTTACAACTCACTGTGAGGAGCTACGGAGACGAGGTTCGCGAACACTTGCTCGATGCCATCCAACGCAAGGCCAAAGCGGTGGCCGCCAGCTTTCGGGCTCCCGAGCCGACGATTGAAATTTCCGAAGGCACCCCTGCCATGAAGAACGACGAGGAATTAGTAAAGCGGGTGCTTCCCAGTCTGGAACGAGCGGTTAGTCGAGAGAAGCTAACTCCAGCGGAACCGGTGATGGGGGGCGAAGACTTTAGTCGCTATGGTCGAGCCGGAGTCCCGATCTTCATGTTCCGTTTGGGCTCGGTCGAAGCACAACGGTTGGCTGGCTACGAACGCATCGGACAACCGCCCCCGTCCCTGCACTCAGCAACTTACTATCCAGATATCGAGCCAACGCTGACAGCCGGCGTCACCGCGATGGGCAACGCCGTCATAGATCTATTGCCACGATCCGACTCCTCGAATTGATTGACGATCATGAGCAGTCACCCCCCGAGCAATAAATCTTCTCAGCAGCCGGTATCTGCCGAGCCAGCGACGGCGGATGCGGATGTTTCGCTGCACGTACCTGCGGATTCCGCAGACGCACGCGGGGAACTCTCTCCGGATAGTGACTCGACCGACACGATGATTTCAGCAACGCCCCCCATCGAGCCGGTGGGGGGTGAACAGCCGGCCCCGCGAGCGACAGCATCCGCTGACGTCGAAATCGATCTCTCGTATCGGGCACCTCCCTCGATCTCCTGGAGGTCGTTGCCCCTGCGAGATGAGGGCGCCGAGGGTTTGCTGATACCTTTGTTGGCCGGTGGCCTGGGCTGGTTGACTTACCTGTCAACCGGTAGCCCGATTACGTCAATCGTCGTTGTTGTGGCATTGCTGGGCGTCTGGTCTCGGGGGTTTCTACCCACGATTTGGGAAGTTGGACGCGAAGGCGTCACGTCCAAGCGACTGGGATTCACAACGAAGTATCGCTGGCGCAAGTTTTCCGCGCATCAGCTTGATCGACGTGGTGTACTTTTATTGCCAGATCGCAAACCTTTGCCCTGGCAGTATCTACGCGCAGTGCACGTACCTTGGGGTCCCCACCAAGACCAGCTCTTGGCCCTGGTCACCCACTACATGGGACCACCCATCACGGAAAGTAACGGCTAAAAGAAACCGGCAAGCCAAACACTGAGGCTCGGCTTGCCGGTTTGCTATCGATGAAGCGGGCGACGGTTGCTCGTCGACCGTCAGGTAGTGTTCTTAGACTTCGCTCTCGCTAGGTACCACAAACGGCTTGCGGTAATCGCGAGTCAGCATGGAGCTGGCGTCGCTATTATTCGTAAATGCCTCATTCGCAGTGTCGAGTGCCAACTTCGGACCGAGTTGAATCTGGTCAACCGTGAGGTCGACACTGTTGTTGGCCAAGTGATCCTTGAACCGCTGGTAGCTATCTTGGACTTCCCCGTTGCTGCCGAGCATTTCAGTGGCGGCATCTGGCTTGACCTCTTGGCCCAACCGGAACGAGATATTGCCCAAGTGGCACAAGGCACTCGACAAGTGACCTTCAAGGATGTCGGCGTTGAGATCCTCGTGTTTACCGGAGGCCACCGCATCGAGGAAGTTACCAAAGTGGTCGCCGCCACCTTCGAACTTCTTCGTCATGTTGCCGTCCAGATCGAACGCGGCACCCGAGCTGTACCCGGTCATGACAACATAGCCGTCGCTACCGTAAAACACATTACCGACATTGGCACCGCGGAGCGAATCGGTCTTGAGGCCACGGACCTCAAAGATCAACATCTTGTCACCGTAGTCGTGCATGCTGACCATGGTGTTTGGGGTTTCGCCGTCGTCTTCATACCCGAAGCGACCACCATAGGCTGTCACCCCTTGGCCCAGGTCGGTCAGTCCAAGGCCCCATCGGGCAACGTCCATTTGGTGAATGCCCTGATTTCCAAGGTCACCGTTGCCGTAGTCCCAGTGCCAATGCCAGTTGTAGTGGAAGCGGTTCTTGGTGAAGGCTCGCTCAGGTGCCGGGCCCAACCACAGACTGTAGTCAACTCCTTTGGGCACATCTCGCTCGGAGGCATGGCCGATTGAGTTGCGGCGCTTGTAGCAGGTGCCTCGCGCGACTTTGACGTCGCCAATCCCACCCGAGTGAATGAAATCCATGGCTTCTTGCGTTCCACGCATCGAACGAATCTGCGTACCGGTCTGGCACACACGACCTTCTTTGCGGGCCACCTGCACGATGCGACGACCTTCGCTCACGTTGTGGCTGACCGGCTTTTCGACGTAAACATCCTTACCGGCCTGCATCGCCCAAATCGCCGCCAGGGCGTGCCAGTGATTCTGCGTGGCAATGGTGACGATATCGACCGAATCGTCGTCGAACACGCGACGCATGTCCTGGACGAACTTGGGAGCCTTGCCCTGCTTCTCGGCAACGTCTTCGGTGCGCCGCTGACCGACATTCGAGTCCGCATCGCAGAGGTAAGTGATCTCGCAGTTCGATTTTCCCAACACCGATCCGATATGACTGCGACCACGCCCGTTGGTACCAATAATGGCCACGGAGTACTTCTCGTTCGGGCTCGAAGGGCGAGCTTCTTCGGCGGCAAGTACGCGGCTGGCGGCACCGGTTCCCAGTGCGGCGGTCGCGGCGAACATCGACTGTTCCAGAAAACGTCGACGAGAAAAATCTGTCATCGGTGGGGCTCCTGAAGGCGGGGCAATTAAATGAACTGGAGGGTAGGCCTTAGCCTTTCAGAATAACATACGGCGGCCGGAACAAGCCAGATATCGTCCAATTTCGCCGACATCGCAGAAAAAGGCCCACCAAAGCCGTCCTGCCGCCGGTGCATTAGTGAATTTGGGGCTTGAAAGGGCTTGCAACGGTGATGGCGACTCCCCATTCGAGGAGTCGTGGATCATACGCTGAGCAGCCCCTGGGGGCTCAACTCATCACCTTCGCGACTTGCCCTCTGGCGGGACCGGCTCGTCAAGCAAACGAGCGACTTCGGGTGCTAACCTTTCCCCTCGGCAATGGACGGCTCCCACCGTGCCATCGCGACCGACAAGGACGAACGCGGGAATGCCTCGAATGCCATATTTGCTACCCATCGAGGTCGGGTTCTGGGGGTGGCGATCGGCCAACACGACCCATGGAGGGTTTTCTTTGGCAACGAACTGTTGCAGCTCTTGCATATCCTTGTCGACACTCACCGCAATCACTTCGAAGCCGGCACCGTTGTAACGCTGATAGGTGGCCAGAATATTCGGGATCTCGGCACGGCATGGACCGCACCAGGTGGCCCAAAAGTCGACCAACACCACTTTGCCGGCGAATTGAGAAATATCCACCGGGGTCCCTCCCAGCGTGTAGCCTTGCAGTTCGAACTTCTCACCCACCAGTGCCAACAAGGGGTCCTCGGCTCGGCCATCCGGCTCAGGAGCCGATTCGAAGTTGATCGTTTCCTCGCCACCGGGCATCGTGGCACTGATCGCGAACACCCGCCACTGGTCACCTTCCAGTCGCAAGTGCAAGGTTGTGTTGACCAGTGCACCGCCGGCTCGAACCTTAACGGGAGCATTGGCCGTCTGGTCTTTAATCTTGGGACGCGCAACCTTGATCGATCGCGACCCGGGATCGGGCTTGGGTAGTTTACCTAAAGGCGATGACGCGTCGGCGTTCAACGGCTGGGCCTCAGCCGTAAGCAGCGCTCGCGCTTCGTCACGCTCTTCGGTGCGGAGATCGCTGAAGAATTCCTTAGCCACGGTAGTTACCGCGGCGATGTCCTGCTGGCGATCCCGTGCCGGTTCGCTCTCGACAGATGGCTCGGATTCGCTCTTTTCAACCTTCTCGGCCGGCGGCGTCTGAAGTTCATTGATGAAAGCCCGATCTGCCGCACTGAGCTTGTCGATGGGGACCGTGATTTCCTTGCCGTCCTTGCGACGAAGTTTCACGGCACCGTCATCGACCGAAATCAGTTCGGCCTCGGTGGTGTGTTTGCCTGAAGCATCGGTCCAGGTTCGCAGTTCTGCCGTAACCGGTTCTGCAACCGCTAACAGAACGACCACGAAAACCAAGTACTTCCAACTCGACATATGTCTCATTGCAATCGGCCCCTTGAACGGTGGAACTTGAAAATCGTCCCTACGGCACTCCTATACCATCCCAGGATTGCGGCCGAGTTGCAATCTTTTCTATTGTTCGTGCCGTGCGGCGGCGAGTTGCTCGTCGTAGGAGGCGATTACTTCCTTGCGGCGCAAGAGGCCGATCACGCGACGCGGGTCCTCGGGGTCGACGACGGGGATTTCGTCGATGTTCTTCTGGGTAAAACGACGCAGCGCTTTGTGCAGGTCGTCATCGGGAGTGACTGTCAATACTGGCGAGGTAGCAATGTCAGCGGCCACCACCAGGTCGCCTGCCCCACCGTTTTCCATTACCGACCGGATATCGCTGAGCGAGAAGATCCCAACGAGCTGCTCCGCATCATCGACAACCGGAAAGTAGGAGTTCGCCGCGGAGGCAACTTTGCGGATAATCTCCGGCAATGGCATGCCCTGCGGAATAAAGTCGACGTGCGTTGCTCGATCGAACACCTCGCGGACATGAATTCTCGCAAGAATATCAACGACGAAATCGCCCATGTGAGCGGGACTGTCGATGGGCGACATCACTTGCTCTTCATATAGCGTTACCCTCGAGGATAGAACGGCCACGTTGATCGTGCTGACCACCATCAGCGGCACCAGCAACTCATAAGAGCCGCTCATTTCGGTTACCAAAATCAGCGCGGTCAGCGGCACTTTCGCCACGCCCGCGAAAAAACCGGCCATCCCGATAAGGACGTAGGCCCCCGGTTGTGGAACATACGCTTCACCAAACAACTCGCGGCAAATCAATCCGTAGGCACCGCCGAGCATGGCCCCGATGAATAGCGACGGGGCGAACACGCCGCCACTGCCGCCGGAAGAAATCGTAAAGCTTGTGGCGATAATTTTCGCGGCAGCCAGAATCAACATGAGACGGATCGCCGTCCAGTTGTCCCCGCCCCACTCGCCATCAATCGCCAGCTGAATCCAGCCGTAGCCGCCCGCCATCACTTGAGGTAGCCACAAGGCAATCACGCCCACCACGAATCCACCTAACGCCGGCTTGAAAATATTGGGCACCGGGAGCTTGCGAAAGAAACGATCGCGCAAACTGTAAAAGAACGTGACGTAAACCAATCCACCCACGGAACAGAGAACGGCAAACACCGCATAGAAAGGCAGTTCGTGAGCACCATGAAAGATGAAGGCCTCGTCTCCATTCGGCGTATTAAAGGCAAACCCGACTCCGTAGATACTGGCGAAGACCGTATAGGCAACCACCGATGCCATGACGGCCGGCACCAACATGGCGAACTCGATGGCGGTGCTGGAATACAAGACCTCGCCGACAAACAGCGCCGCCCCCAACGGAGCCCGGAAGATGGCTCCGATGCCCGCGGCCGCTCCCGCCAGTACCAGATAGCGCCGTTCAAAGTCACTTAGCCCCAATCGACGGGCCATCACAGAAGCCACGCCCGCACCGATTTGGGCAATAGGGCCTTCGCGCCCCGCGGACCCACCCGAACCAATCGTAAGAATACTGGCGACTGCCTTTACAAACGGAACGCGTCCCCGAATGATGCCTTTGTCACGATGAAACGAACGCACCATGGCGTCGGTACCGTGGCCTTCGGCTTCGGGGGCAAGTGTGTAGACCAACAGACCACACAGCAGCCCACCAATCGTTGGCACCAGGAGGACAGCCCAGCCTCGGTTGGGCAGATGGTAAAGGTTATTGCCGTCTCCTTCGCTTCCAGCGTCGGGCCGCTCGTGATCCATCATCTGCTCGATGCTGAACTCTTGGACCCTCTCGAGACAGTAGTAGAAGCCGGCAGCGCCCAGTCCTCCGACCACTCCGACAATCATGCTGTAGACAATCAGCCGCCCACTCGACTCAAGGTCGAAAGCGCCTTCGAGCTTGACCCTTACTCGATCAAGCACGTAGACGAGCTGCTCGCGTATGCCCATGAACCAAAATCGCTAACCCAGTACGCAAGCGGAAAGCTGCGAAGCACTGATTCGATCGCCGTCGAGTTGCATTCACGTTGATTGCGGCGAAATGAAAAAATTGTTCAAACTACAAGGGTGTTAGTTCTCCCCGAAGAAACACCCACGGCAACCTTCAAATCCGACCAGACCGCTTGAATTCAGGCTGAGCTGCGGTTACAGAGAGCAGTTTGAATCTGGAGGTGCGACAACAAGGAGTGCAGTATCAGGGAAGCATGCATGAGTCGCAAGTGCATGCCAGGCGGAGCAAATTGCAAGCGATCGAGAGGAGAATTCTTCGTGCAACACGACTTAAAAGGACGCGTAGCCCTAGTGACGGGGGCATCCCGGGGGTTGGGTGAAGCCATTGCCGTGAGCCTGGGACGCTGCGGAGCCAGGACCGCGGTGAACTACTTCGCCAGCCCCGAAAAGGCAGAGGAGGTGGTGCGGAAGATTGAAGCCGCCGGCGGTGAGGCAAAAGCCTTCAAGGCCGACGTGAGCGACGAAGAGCAGGTCGCCGAGTTGGTCCGCTCGGTCGAGAAGAGCCTTGGCCCCGTCGACATTTTGGTGATCAATGCGACCGGCCCTCAGCCCTTCATCCCGATCGAGTCGCTCACTTGGCGAGACTGTCTCGACCAGTTGGAGTTCTTCGTGAAAAGCCCGCTGCTGCTAACCAAACAGGTGGTCGGCGGCATGAAGAAACGGAATTATGGTCGGATCATCAATATCGGGTCCGAAGTTTTCGAGCGAGGGATTCCTCAATTTTCGAACTACGTTTCGGCCAAGGGGGCACAACTGGGGCTGACCCGATCGTGGGCCCTGGAATTGGCTCCCTGGCATATCACCGTGAACCAGGTCTCGCCCGGCTGGATTCCCACCGAGCGACATATTGATGACCCGCAAGAAATGAAAGACGACTATGCGGCTGCAGTGCCGATGGGCCACATGGGCGAAGCGGAAGACATCGGCGAGGCGGTTGCTTATTTGGCCTCCGACGGAGCCAAGTTCGTCACGGGGCAAAAGCTGTCCGTGAATGGCGGGAACACGCTGCATTAGACGGTGTCCATGCCCCAAGGAGCTGGCGTTATTGGCCCATAACAATGCGATATAGCTCCATCACTCCGGCGATCGTAAAGAGCAACACGGTGAATACCAGCACCGTGTTGGTTAACCAGCCATTGCGAAACCTCTCACCTACCAGGCGTACCTTGTTATTCAGCAATAACAGTGTGACCGACAACAGCGGCATGAAGCAGGCCCCCAGCACGGCATTCACGATCTGCAAGGGCCGAACTGAAAAGAACAGCAGCACCAGTGGCACGATCCCCATCGCCACCAGGTAACCGCGGTAGGCCAAACTCTGGGTAAGGTCGGTCGCTGCAACCGCTTGATTCCCTCGCCCTGAGCGCAGCGTAAGGAAGTCGGCGAATAGATAGGGAATGCCCTGCCAGACACCCAATAAGCTCGAAAAGACGGCACCCCAAAACCCGATCAGAAATAGCCAGCTTGCTACGGCCCCCCCTGCCCCCAGAGATAGAGACAGCTCTTGGGCCAACTGGGCCGCCAAGGTGGCCCCTTTTCCCTGCAGTTCGATCCGGGAGCCGATCAGCACCATACAGATGCCGAACAACCCGGTGAGCGTGTATGCAACCGCCAAGTCGATACGGCACGTACGGTATCCGCTTGATCCTTCTCGCCGCTCCTCGCGGATCCAATAGCCATAGCAAAGTACCGTGACGGTTCCTCCGACGCCTCCCACCAGCGCCAGTACATGGGCAAAGCCGGGCTCGGGAATCCTGGGCACCAGTAAACCGCCCGCCGCTGCCGCCCAATCGGGACCGATCATCACCGTGGTCGTCACGACCGTGACGAACATCAACGCCACACAGGCCGACATCACGCGTTCGAAGAGGCGATACCCACCCCACCAAACCAGGACGATACCCAGCACGGAATGGGCGATTCCTCCTGCAACCTTCAGGTAGAACACGCCCTGCTCGCCCTCCAGGGGAATGGGGAGCCCCAGCCGGATCCAGATGCTGGAGACTGCGACTCCACAAGCAGTCACCAGCGCACCGCCGACCACCAGCGACCACACAAGCAAATAGGCCAAAAAGACGATCTGAATCCAGCGGCCCAATTGCTCGACCCAACCTTCAAGAAGCGTGGTCGTGGTGGCCATTTGCCACCGTGCGACCCCGTCGGTTACGACGAATTTGAGCACCGCGCCCAGAGCGACCGCCCACAGGATGATCACGCCGGATTCAGAGCCGACGATGCTGGCGGTCATGAGGTCGCCTGCCCCCACCCCCGTGGCGGCGACGAGTATGCCCGGCCCCAGCAACTTGGCAGCTGCGAAAAACCAGTGCCGTGCTTCTTGCGGGCCGCGAGACATGAATTGGGAACCTTGGAGGCCTTGGCAGTGCCAGGGCTCGCTACACGATCGATAAAAAAAGCCGGCCTCCGAATCATATCAGAGGCCGGCTTAAGTCGGTTAACAGACGTTTCGTGGATTGCTTATTTGCGGCGGCGATAGCCAACCACGGACAATCCAACCAGTGCGATCGCACCGAGCACCAAGGTGCTGGGTTCTGGCACTGGGTTGTAGGTATAGGTGACAGTCACGGTGCCGAAACCTTCGAAATCGGACACCTGAAGTGTACTGTCGGTAACACCACTGACAGCGAATCCGCCCGATCCGTTGACCGTGGCGTTGAACGTGCCAGGACCGATGAAGGGGGCAACGCTCAGGGTCAGGTCGTCGTCGGTATCGCTGCCGCTGACCAACCCGAAATCGTTGAAGTCAGGTCCCGAACCGGGGCTACCGTCGGTCGCCGCAACAAAAACGGGGCCCGCGCCTTGAATGATGTTTGCCGAAGCCGAAAGGCCAGAGGCAATGGCGTCGAGAATACCAGTAAGATTCACGCTCATATTTCCGCTAATGACGGAATCGTTTTCGGCCGTGACATTAGCTTGAACGGTGCCATCGATCGCCAATTCGACAGCGGTGAGCGTACCAAGAGCCGGATTAAAAAGGTCCAACGTGACGTTGGCCGAGTTTGGAGACAACGAGAACGCGAAGTTCCCGGAGTCAGAGATCGTTGCGGCCGAGGCAGCACTCGCCGAAAGGGCGACTGCGGCTGCAAGGCTCGCAATCCAACTAGATTTCCTCATGGGCATGCCTTTCCATTTTGGTGCAAGTGTTTTGAGTGTAACTCTCTGAACAGCCCGCGGCGCCCGATCCCTTCGATGGCCGAAGAGCGCTGCAAAACCGTGCATCCAATATCCGTCCGGCTAAAAGGTTAGCCAACTAATGCTTCACAGTGTAACGACCACCAAAAAGGTGCACAACGAAAATTTGAAGAATTTTTCAGAAAAGTCTTTGTCTGCAAGGAATTGGATCGCTGAGTTAACCTTCTGCCCCTGCTAGTCCCAGGATTCGAACAAGAACTAGGAATTTCAACGTAAACGCTTGTCATTGATCGGCTTAGATTCATAATCCCCCACTAATCAGATGATAATCCAGGCCCCAGATGCAAATAAGCCTGCAAAATCAGCAAGTAAGGAAAAAAGAGTGGCTGGCCCCATTTTGGGGTAATCACTACTCCGCCATGCTCGGGAGAAGCCACCACTGTTGAGAGGATATGGGACGCGAAACCTCTCAGAGATAGCGGGACAGCGATTCCTCAAAGGTGGGCCGCTCGACTTGGGAAAATTCTTGCTCGAAGAGACGGGAGTCGAGGCTCAAATCTTTTGGGCGGGGTTCAGCACCGCCGATGCTCAGCCTGGAGCCTACTTCGATCGCATCCGTCGACATTCCGGCAGCCGCAATAATTCGTAACCCCATCTCATGCCGGCTAAGCTTCGTACGGCCACCTAGATGCAAAAGCCCGACGGCATCACTTTCCGCCGCAATAGCAATGGACCTTGCGGCAGTCTCCAAATCCAAGGGCGTTCGCCACTCGTCGTCGAACAGACGAAAGGTTTCCCCTTTCCCAATCGCCTGCAAAAGTTGTTGCACAAACGTGGGACGCCCAATCAGTGACGTTCCATAGAGCAGGCTCACACGAATCACCAAGCCGTAAGACAACGCGAGCACAGCAGGCTCAGCATCAAGCTTCGACTTTCCATAGACCGACAGCGGGTTGGCTTCATCCGGCTCTTTGTAATTGCCTTGCTCGCCATCGAAGACCATATCAGTCGAGATATAGACGATCCGGCAGTCACGATCTGCAGCTAGCTGGGCCAATCGAGCGGTGGCCGTCGTGTTGATTGCCCTGGCTCTGGCCGGATTCTGGTATGCATCTCCCACTCCTGAAACGGCCGCGCTGTGAATGATGAGTTCAGGTCTCGCGCGATCCAGATGCTGCTCGATATCGACCGTGTTCTCCAGGTCGACCGGTTCAAGTGCTACGCCGCATAGATCTCCCGTGCTGCTCCCACTCCAAGCCACCGTGGAGACGCCTCGGCCCGCGTAGTGTTGAAGCAAATAGGCCCCTAATTGCCCGCTTGCTCCCGTAATCAATACCCGCATGATCTTAGTCGCTCACCTTGGTTTCGGTTGGGCTGACCACCGCAGACACGGAACCGGGCTGTGTGGAACCGATTGGAGTGCTCTCTTCTTGCCCAGCAATTCGTTGCCGATGGTATTTTAGCCCCGGAAAGAAGAAGCAGGCCGCAACGACAAACCCAAAAATAGTCAACCCGATATCCGGGAGTTGGACCCCTTCCCTTGGTAAGTTGATCACCCCGGGCAACACGGCGCTGATCCGATGATCGGGCAGCGCGGCCATCAGCATGGCGGTCAGAAACAGCGTGCCGGATTGGATGTAAAACGAGCCGCTGAGTGTACCGGCCTTGATCAAGAACACCATTCCGCTGATCAGTCCTAACACGGGCGAGAGCGTCAGCACCGGGAGTTCGAGCATCATTTCGATGAAGAACAGCAGCACACTGGCCACCATGCTGGCTGCCCAAACATGTGCAATCTGACGTTCAACAAAGGTCACCGGCCCTGCACGCCGACGAAACATCCAGAAAATGGGGGCCCAAATCGCCAGCCCCGTGGTCCACAGCAGAACATAAGGCCACGGCCTCTCGATTCCCAACCAATGCAACATGTTGGTGGTTAAGCACAACACAAGCAGCACCAGGCTGTGCCACATCCACAGCAGCCCCCAGTTCTCCAGAACCTGCGCATGGTGCGTTTCGCGGAACAGGCGCGCGAGGATCTGCCCGAATCCGCCGCTACGGGCTGCCACCGGCTCGCCAGCCAAAAACGATTCCAAGTCGTCGGCCAAAGCGCCGGCGCTGGCATACCGCAGAGATACCGGCTTCTGCAGGCACTTCAAAGCCACCATTTCCAAGTCGCGATCGACCTTAGCGTTCAGCAGCCGGGGCGGCAAAGGATCCTGTTCCAGTACGAGAAGCACCGTATCGAGCGGCGAGGCCGCCTGAAATGCCGGTCGCCCCGTCATCATCTCATAGAGAATCATTCCCAAACTATAGACATCGCTGTAAGGCCCCAATTCGCCACGACTACCGGCGGCCTGTTCGGGCGGAATGTAGTTCGGCGTGCCTACGATTGCCCCGGTCCGAGTGAGACCAGAGTGCGTCTTGAGTTGCTTTGCCAGTCCGAAATCGCTGACCAACGGGCGTTGCTGACGGTCAATCAGAATGTTCGACGGCTTCACATCCCGATGCAGCACGCCATTTCTGTGAGCGAAATCAATTGCCCGACACACGGGTGCCAAAAGCTGTGCGGCCTCTTTTGATGATAAAGGGCCCTGATCGAGGCGATCTGCCAGCGTGCAACCTTCGACCCATTGCATCGAAAAATACGGCTGTCCGTCGATCTCTCCGACTTCATAAACACGGACGATGTGCGGATGCTCCAGGCTCGCGGCCGCTTCGGCTTCCGTACGAAAGCGAGCACGCTCGGCCTCCGAAGCGCTCTCCGCGGCCAACAGCATTTTCACCGCCACCAGCCGGTTGAGGCTAAGCTGCTTTGCTTTGTACACGACCCCCATCCCGCCTCGGCCAAGTTCCTCGAGCAATTCGTAATCGCCGAAATGAAGAGGCAATCGCTGGGAAGCCAACCAATCCGCCTGGTTCTGTACGCGCGTGCCGGCATCCGTTCCAGTCGCCTCATCGAACGTATTCGTACAAGCCTGAGCGATGGCGTTAGTTTGCCGGATGGCGGGCCACAAATCTCGCAGGTCGTCGGCGACCTCCGGATGGGCGGCGGCGGCCTTGTCCAGGTCCACATCCTCGCCGCGGCAGAGCCGATCCGTCAGATCGGCGACGACGGCGGCGAGTCGAGCTTCGCCGGCATCGTCGGAAAGCGGCGGGCCGGTCGTTTCGGAAGAAGATGCAAAAGAGTCAGCCACGGTAATTACATCTCGTATTCGGACTTCTGATCGCCATCATGCCAAACAGCTTTGAGCCGCTTCACGGCGCGAAGATATCGCATACTGGCGGCCGCCTCGGTGATATCCAGCGCCTGGGCAATTTCCTGATTCGATAGTTGCTCGAAGTGTCGCATGAATACCACTTCACGGTCGGTCTCTGCCAGTTCCTCCAAGGTCTTTTGGAACTGTTCGGTCAGCTCGTGCTGCAGTGCAGCAGAGGCCGGCGTGTACCTTGGATCGTTCAGCTGTTGAGCCAGGTCCAGCACAGACTGGTCGGATATCCCCGGGGCAACCATCGGCACCTCTCGGTCGACGCTGCGTCGACCAGCCACTCGATGGCGGCGGTGAGCGTCAATCATCCGATCGCGGGCCAGGCCCCTCAGCCACAGATGGAACGGAACGGTGGAACTCTCCAGGAAATCGGGCAATCGCCGATTCGCCTCGACCAGCACATCCTGGACGATGTCGCTGGCGTCGACCCGACGCTTGACCATTTGATCCATACGCAGGTCGACCAAACGACGCAGGGCCTCGCGATGGCGGTCCAACAACTGATTGATCGCCGCCGACTCACCACGGCGAGCCGCCACCATCAGCTCTTGCGTCTTGTCAGAATCGGGCCACTGCACCGTGCTTGATTCTCGCGTTACGAATATGGGAAGGACAACGGACGAGATTCCACGAAGTCTATCTTCCGAAACGAGTCTTTGCCTATTCTACCGCAACTCGCCCTGTCAAACATTGCAGGAAGAGGCAAACCCAAGTCCGAGGGCCTCAAGCTGATCCCATGAACCCGAGTCTGCATCTGGACTAAGTGGATTTCGAGCCGTGTTCTTCGTCAATTTGTGGTTCGAACTGGCACTCTGGTTGGCTGCTCCACACCAGTCGCGATGTGGTTCGTGCCGTGTTATGATCCGACTTCGAATCTCCAGCCCTCAGACTGCGGCAAAATCTTGTAACAACCAATACTTGAAACGACTTGAACAGCGAAATTCAATGAGCGACGACGCGCACCCATTCTTCACCAAAGAAGGCTGTCTCCAGATGGCGCAGTCTTTTCCGTTCTTCAATCTGATTGGTCTCGAGATCCTGGATATGGAACCGGGGTGGTCGAAATCCCAGGTGACCTATCGCAACGATCTGTGCCAACCTGCGGGAATCATGCATGGAGGCATTATCGCCTCGCTAATCGATACAGGCATTGCCCATGCGTTGATTCTCACCGAGGCCTTTCGCGAAGTGGCCCAACACGGCGGTGGTATCGTGTCGGTCGATCTCCGCGTGAAATACTTTCGGCCCGTCTCCGAAGGCACGATCATCTGCGAATCTCGCATTCCTCGCATGGGCCGGCAACTTTTCCACGCCGAGAGCACCGTGGTGAATGCAGAAGGGAAAGAAGTGGCCCGCGGAGATTCGATCTACATGGCCGTCCGGCCCGAGCAGATTCAGAAATAGGCCGGATAAAGGAACAGCGAGTGGTTTCAACCAAGGAAGCGAAATGCCCGGGAGAGGATTCGAACCTCCACCTCAATTACTGAGACAAGAACCTGAATCTTGCGCGTCTGCCAGTTCCGCCACCCGGGCTGAGGGATGAATTACACACCTTCCGACAAGCGATGTCCCTTGTCAAGACATCCCTTTGGTTTAGGCACTGCCAGAAGGTTGCTGGCCGTTGCATTAGGCCGATTAAGCAGCTTAGTACTTGGGCAGCGATGGGTCGATTTCGGTGGCCCATTGATCGATGCCACCTGCCATGCTGGCTGCTTTTGCAAAGCCCTGCTGACGCAGCCAGGTAGCCACCTGAAGACTGCGACCTCCCAAATGGCAATGCACGACAATGGTCTTCTCACGATGCGGGTGCAACTCCTCGACGCGTTGCTGTAGTTCACTCATCGGGATGAGTTGGGTCCCCTCGATACAGACCATCTCGTATTCCTCCGCTTCCCGACAATCGAGAAACAGGAACTCCTCGCCAGCCTGCAGCCAGGTATGCACTGCGGCGCATGAGACTTCCATGGGAACCTCTTCGCCACCGCCCAAAGTTTCCGCGTTCATCGCTAGGTCCTGCAATCCAAGATGGGAACCGCCGAGTGGCGCCCTTCGCCATCGGCATCAAACACCATGTCGCTCAAAAAAAAATGCCGCCCCCGCAAATCGATGCGGGGGCAGCAGTGAAGACTCAATTCGATTGACCAGCAAAATGAAATGACGGCAATCTAAGCAGAACCGAAGCTAAGTTGCTCAGCTCTACAGACCCGAAACCGTGTCGGTTTCACGACCGGAACGAGTGGCAGACGAATAGTACACGATGACATTCACCCCGTCTGGAATGAACTTCACGCCACCGTCGGCCATCAAGTGGTTCGCACCTCCGGGATGATCGGAGCTGGGTCCCCAATTCCAGGCGATGGTAGTAAAGCTACTTGTCCCCTGGTAACCATCGCCGCCACCTCCACCATCTTCCGATCCAAAACCAGTCCATGGCCATTGTTCGTTGATCGGCAGGTAATAGACCTTGGCGGGCGTTCCACCGGTATCGCGGGGATCGAATTCACCACCGCCAAAGTTCAACGCCGGAAGGTACCTCTGCGTGGGGTCAGGGATCGCAAAGGGGTTAGGGTTGTTCTCTGTATTGGCAGCCACCACTTGGGAGTTCGCATCCGGCTCTTCATCCTGAAAGGCTCCGGTGTCATCGCCCGTATCGTGAATGTCACCGAAGGCCGTGCCCGGTTCCCACTGGAGAGCCCAGAAGGAAGCAGTCGATGCTTCGTACCAGGCGCAGATACCGTTTTCCTTCGACTCGCCACACATGAATGTGTTCGACGTACCGTCTTGAATACTGCTGATCTTCACGCCGGCTTTCTGAAACGGAGTTGGGTAGATCAACACACCATCCTGGTTGTAGCTGAAGTGCTGATCGAGGGTGCTGGCCCCAAAACCTATGTAGTTGGTCAGGGCCAGATTCCCATAATTCCCATTTTCATGCGTAATGCTGGAAAGATAGGTCGCATTGGTTCGATTGTCACCCGAAAACGAAGGGCAAATCAGCGAAGGGATAACAGACCGAGCCGTCGTATAGTATCTGACAGTATTGGTTGAGCCGTCCTGAGAAATCGGAGTCGCATCCCAGGTGAGTCGGTTAAAATTCATCCGATTACTGAGTGCGGTACCCTCCATGTAAGGCAGTGTCAACGCAATCCAGCTATAGCAGTGGCCGGTCGGCATGCCCCGCCAGTTGGCCTGAGCATCGTTCCCTACGTCGGTGACCTGCCGATCAACGGGAAAGGTGTCGAGGGGGGCTCCATCTCCACCGTCAAGGGGACGACCAATCGGCGACATGTTCTGCGGCCCCGTCGAGGCCGGTGGGAAACTTCCCAAGCTGGTGTGGTAGTTGTGAAGGGCGATTCCCAACTGCTTCATGTTGTTGGAACATTGCCCACGACGAGCGGCTTCGCGTGCAGCTTGCACGGCAGGCAACAGCAGAGCGATGAGAATGCCGATGATCGCAATGACCACCAACAACTCAACGAGCGTGAAGCCTCGTTGACGAGATCTACTAGACATCAATCCACCTCCTCAAACCGAAATGAAATAGGGATAATGCCAATCGGCACCTATAGCGAGGACCTAGCACGCAACGCAAAGAACCCCGCCGAAAACAGAATTGCCTCTATCGCCCCTTGTTCCGTAGAGGATACCGTGGAGTGTACCGCTGACGTAACGTCAATGTCAAACAACAATTCGGTAAATCTGTAGGAGAAGATTGCAGTCCCCAAGAGGGGGTTAAATTGCCCCGCTAGAATTGACCGACCAATCTATCCATAACTCATTGCTAGACATGGACTTTCTGATGCAGTCAATCAGGAGAACTGGTCAAGCTCCTCATTCCTGTGAAGCTTGACCCATAAGCAGACCTGAATCGACTTCTAGGTGGTTCCGCTTCGCTGCATCTTGGCACCGTGTTTGAACGATTCATGCGCAACTTGTCAAAAGGCAGGCCCCAACCTCAAAATTGGTGGCACCAGGGCGTTCGGCTAGTATCCGAGAAGGCGAACGACAGGATAGCATCGAAGCAGGTGTTCAGTCGGTCGACGCCATTCAGCACGCTATGCCCGCGGCACTCGCCGATGGCGTTCGCAGCCCAAACGCAGCGACCGCACCTGTGCAAATTCAAGGAAGTTCGAGACGCTTGCCATGACAGCAGCCAACGTGGAGATACTCGTCGGCCCGGCCCGCTCAGGAAAAACCGGACGACTGCTCGAAGAGTACCGCGGCGCACTGGAACGGATGAGCCCAGGAAGCACGTTGTGGCTTTCCCCAACGCATCGAAGCTGCCAAGAAGTACGCAAAGAATTGATTGCCTCTGGGGTGTCTGCCGTATTGGGCCCCGGAGTCATGACCTTCGAACAACTGGCCGAGAGTGTCATCGCGGCATCACCCACCCCCGTGCGTGGAGTCAGCCGCGTGCAGAAGCGGCACATCTTGCGACGTCTTGTTGCCAGCCATCTAGCACGAGACCAACTCGAACACTTCGGCCCCATTGCCAAGACATCAGGCTTCATCGACTTGCTGGCCGAGTTCATTAGCGAGCTAAAGCGGCTGGAGGTCTGGCCAGAGGAACTTGCCAAGAGTTTCTCTCAAATCGGCCACTCACCAAAAAGTAACGAACTGCTGAGTCTGTACGAGACCTACCAAGACCTGCTGAACAAATCGAATCTGTACGATGCCGAAGGTCGTTTCTGGTCGGCACGCAGCATGTTGCGCGTAGAACAGCGTCGCCCATTCGATCGTCTTCGGTTGGTCATCGCCGACGGGTTTACCGACTTCACACGCACACAGCATGAGATCCTGGAGATACTTTCCGAGCGAGTCGAACGTCTGCTGGTTAGTCTTCCCATCGACACCGAATTGGCGAGCGACGAGGCGGAATCGAAGCAATCATCCCGCTCGCAGCTGTTCCGCAAGTCGATTGCAACATTGCGGCAATTTCAGAACCGCCATCAGCATCTCAAGATTCAAACCGTAGAGCGTCATGAGACCTGGCCCGCTCTGTCACACATCGAACGTCATCTGTTCTCGAACCCCCGAGAAGCTGCCGATGCCGTGGACACGGCTGGAATCGATGTTCTCGCAGCCGGAGGACATCTGTCTGAGTTGAGACATGTGGGCCGCCGAATCAAGCGCCTGCTACTCGATGGCGATCCTGAGTTGGGGGGCCAACCGGTTTCGCCTGAAGACATCGTAGTTGTGTTTCGCTCTCTCGGAGATCGCTCCTCCCTGGTTCGCGAAGTATTCCAGGAACTTGGGCTACCTGCACACCTCGAAGGCCCCAGACGCCTGGGAGACTCGAAGCTGATTGCCGCCGTGGTTTTGTTGTTGCGGCTCGACGCGGAAGGCTGGCCGTTCAACAAACTGCTCGCCGTTTTGTCGAACGATTATTTGTTGCCCAAGGAACCCGAGTCCACAATCGACACGTTGGCAGCCGAACGTGTCATCCGACACGCACAAATTCCCGGCGGACGCGATGCCCTGCTCAATTGGCTAAAGAACCGGATCGATCGCGAGGCGGAAGCTGAAACGCACGACTCAACCATTTCGTACGCCGACTCATGGCCTTGGTTCGCTTGGCTGATTTCCACGCTCGACGCCCTTCCCGACCGAGCAACACCCTCGCAATGGGCGCGTGCGCTGGACGAACTAGTCGGTACGCCAAACATCGATGCAACCGATGACCGACAGATCCCAGAGGACGCTTCTGCATGGACTCGGCTGAAAGAACTATTGGAGTCGCTTGAGGTTATCGACCGTCACACCGTTGGTCATCCCGAGACACTCACTCGTAGCGCGCTGCTAACCCTGCTGAGCGACCTGGCATCGAACGAGCGAATTCCGGAAGACAGTGATGAAACCGGTAGCATTCGCGTTTTGTCGGCGCAGTCGGTACGTGGGCTGCGCGTGCCCTACCTGTTTTTGGTCGATCTCGCAGAGCACGTTTTCCCCACGAGCCATGGCGAGAATCGCATCTACAGCGAGTACGAGGCGACCGAGCTTGCCAAGGCCGGGATCGCGCTGCGAAATCGAGCAGAACACAACTGCGAGGAAATGCTGCTCTTTTACGAAGTGATTACGCGAGTCACGCGGCGATTGTTTATGAGTTACGCGGCATGGACGGAAAAAGCCGACCCCTTACTGCCTAGCCCCTACCTGGCCGACGTGCGACGTGCCTGCGGACAGACACCCATCAAAACCATTGAAGTACAGGACCTCAGCCCAATCCCCGACGAAGAGACCCCTTACAGCGAAAGTGAGTGGCGCGTCTTGGGACTTTCAGAGGCCCTCGCCGGCCGGCCGTCGTTGGCAGCCTCACTCGCCAGTCACCCCGGCACCGCAACGGTCACTCGGGCAATGCTGGCGGCCGTGGAGATGTGCCGAACTCGTAACCGGGGCGATTCATTCGCCGGCTACGAGGGCATGCTGGGCCCGGCGGCAAGTGAGCAACTTTCCGTTACAAAAGGGCCCCATCATGTTTGGTCGGCTGCCGAGTTAGAGCTGTACGCGATTTGCCCATTCAAGTTCTTCTCCGAAAGAGTGTTGAAACTCCAATCCCTGGATGTACTGGAGCTGGAAACCGACTTCGGGCGACGCGGATCGGTCGCTCACGATGTCCTGGCGGCCGTGCATCGCAGGCTGCTTGAAGAACCGCAGGTAGCCCGATCGTTGTCGACCCTTTCGGCCGACGAGTTTGCAGCCATGTTGCAAGAAGAACTCGCTCGGTTGCTCGATGTGGCTGAAGCCGATCGCACAGTGGGTGGAGCAATGCGGGTGATCGACCGTAGACGGTTAACCTCCGACCTGGGCGGCTACGTCGATTCCCACCAGGAATACGACGCAAAGTGGTCAGGCTTTTCGAATCCCCCGGCTCCAAAGCACTTTGAAGTTTCGTTCGGTCTGGATGCTGCACCGGAAGACCCATTGTCGACAACCAACCCGTTGGTTCTGCATGTCCAGAATGAATCGATCAAGGTTGGCGGACGGATCGATCGGATCGATCTCGGCGAAGTCGCGGGCGAGTTGGTATTCAACGTCCTGGACTACAAGACAGGCCAAATTCCGGGCGCAAAATTTCAAACCCTGAAAAACAAGGATGCGTTGCAGTTGCCGCTGTATGTGTTGGCCACCGAAGAGGTCCTTCTGGGAACTCAGTCCGCGGTGGCGTTTGCGGCTGGATATTGGGCGTTGAGTCGCACGGGGAAGACGGAATTCAAACACGCCATCGGTTTGGCAGCCTTAGAAGATGGAATACTACGGAAGACCGAACAATACACACAACTCCGCGAATGGCTCTCCGAGCGAGTATGGTCTTTGGTACACGGAGTCCGTGGAGGACAGTTCCCCATGTTCAATCGTGATGAAAACTGCACGAGCACCTGCGACTTCAACACCATTTGTCGCGTAAATCAGACCCGGTCGATGGAGAAGACATGGCAACCGCCAACCGCGTCGACCACCTGACTGACGAACAGCATCGAGCCATCTTCGGATGCGATGCTTCGATTGCGCTCTCCGCGGGTGCGGGCTGTGGCAAAACCTTCGTGCTCACCGAACGGTTTCTCACCAAGATCGCCCCGGTGGCCGATCACTCACAAGCGGAACTTAGCGAACTGGTCGCCATTACGTTCACCGATCGGGCCGCTCGCGAAATGCGGGACCGAATCCGCGCCAAGTGCCATCAGAGACTACTCGAAGCGCCTGCCGAAGAGTCTCAGCAATGGCTGGAAATCTATCGGCAGATCGACTCGGCCCGTGTAAGCACGATTCACTCCTTCTGCACCACACTGCTAAGGCAATATCCCGTGGAGAGTTGCCTCGACCCGAACTTCACGGTTCTTGACGAAGCCGAAGCAGAAACCCTACTCGCGGAAATCATCGACGAGAAATTGCGAGGCCATCTGGCCAACCGGCATGAAGCCACGATGGACCTGATGGTGGACTATTCGCTTCGCGAGATCCGAAGCATGCTCCGCCAACTCATCGTCGCACGACATAGCATCGACTTTACCGCTTGGGGATCGAAAGACGCCGAAGAAATCCTGGACATTTGGCAAACATTCCATCGCGAGAATTCAGACGATGTCGCGACCTGCAAGCTCACGACGGCGGTGGAAGTCGAGCGGATGAAGCAGGTCCTCGATACCATCGAGCCCGTCGGCGACGTCATGGCCGAGCGATGCGCGACACTGCGAGTAACGATTTCTGAGCTGGGAAATCCAGCGCAGGTCCGCGAACAACTTCAAACTCTGCACGACAATGCCAAAGTACAAGGCGGTAGCCCAGCGAAGAAGTGGCCCAACCCGCAAGATCACGCCCTCTTCAAGACCGAAGCCGAAGCTCTCCGTAAGCGAGTCAAGGTCATTCAGCAAGGCTTCGATTTCGACCCCGAAGGTGCAATGGCGGTCGCCAGGCTGGGGATCCAGTTACTCGAGGTCACCCAAGACATTGTCGATGCGTACAAGCTGCGCAAAAGCGTTGAAGCGTCTCTCGACTTCGATGATCTCATGATTCGAGCGCGGGACCTGTTGACCTCGCCCCAACACCAACATGTCAGGCTTCGCGTTGCCAACGGGATTAAGCATCTGCTCATCGACGAATTCCAGGACACCAACAGACTGCAGGTCGAGTTGGTCAAGGCTCTGTGCGACGAACGCCTGCTCGAGGGCAAACTCTTCATCGTTGGCGATTTCAAACAGTCGATTTACCGCTTCCGCCACGCTCGGCCCGAGATCTTCCGCGAACTGCGCGATGGCATGCCAACTGCAGGGCAACTTTCCCTCACGCGGAACTTTCGCAGTCAACCGGCTATTCTCGATTTTGTGAACGCGTTGTTCTGTGAACCGATGGGTAACGCGTACGAACCGCTAAAGGCACACCGTCCTCAGGTTTCGCCGACGCCCGCGATCGAATTCCTCTGGGCCACCATCAGCGAAAAAGACGCGGGCGCCAAGAACAAACAGGGCAAGGTCCCCGTTGGTACCCTTCGCAAACAGGAGGCCGATTGGATCGCCCGCCGCATTCGGGCAATGCTGGACGAAGGACGGCCCATCGTCTGGGACTCCACCTCGGAAGAGCCCGCCGCAAGAGCCCCACGCATGGGCGACTTCGCGCTGCTGTTTCGTGCGTTGTCGAATGTCGAGGTATACGAATCCGCCCTTCGTGACTACGGCCTGGACTATTATCTGGTTGGCGGTCGCGCCTTTTACGCCCAACAGGAAATCTTCGATCTGGCCAATCTGCTGCGAACACTGGCCAGCGAAGCAGACGAAGTAAGCCTGGTCGGTGCCCTTCGCAGCCCCTTCTTTTCGCTTTCCGACGATTCACTGTATTGGCTAGCACAACACCCCGCGGGATTAGCCGCCGGGCTGTTCGACAACACGTATCGGCCACGCATCGATCAAGAGCAGCAACGCCGCAAACAACGGGCCGCCGAAGTGCTCGGCGAATTGCGTTCCAAGAAGGATCGCATCTCGATTACGTCGCTGATTCAAGAAGCCTTGCGACTCACGGGTTTCGATGCCGCTTTGTTGGCGGAGTTTCTCGGCGAACGGAAATTGGCCAACCTTTACAAGCTGATCGATGTGGCACGACGCATGGACGCCGCGGGCATGTTCACGCTCAACGATTTCGTGGTTCAACTCACCGAGTTTATTGCGAAACAGCCGGCCGAACCGCTGGCGTCCACGCTGCCGGAGTCGACTGATGTCATTCGTCTAATGACCATCCATCAATCGAAAGGCCTGGAATTCCCCATTGTCATCATCCCGGATATGGAGCGTGCCAAACGGGCCGACAGCGACCCAGCGGCGTTTCACCCCGAGATGGGCCCGCTGGTCAAAGCACCTACCGGGACGAAGGTGTCCACCGGGCTAGATCTCCATCGTCAGGTTGAAGAATTCGAAGGTGATGCGGAAACCATGCGACTCCTCTATGTCGCAACCACCCGAGCGGCCGACTATCTGATTCTTTCCGCAGGCCTTCCGTCGGTTGAACGGGCAACATCCTCCTGGAGAAGGCTATTGGAACGGCGTTTCGAATTGGACTCCGGAGAGATGCTGGGAAACTTACCCCCGGGTTACGCGACTCCAGAAGTGTTGGTCACCACAACCAGACCAGAACTGGCCGACACACGTCGCCGTCCAAGAAGAGGGGCCGATCTGGATAAGGTCCTAACGCAAGTACGAGAAGCGGCCGGTGAGAGGCCCGCCCCACCAACGACCATCGAAGCCATCAAAGCGGACAAGGCCTGCAGGTGCCAGTTCTCTTTCTCTCGCCTGAGCGGTGCGCTGCAGCCGGCGGATATTGCTTCGGAAGATTCTGCAATAGTCGGGAGAGCGAATTCCCCCCAAGACGCGCAAACACCTGTCGCCGTTTCCGACCCGCTGGCGCTCGGTTCCCTCGTGCACGCAGCCCTGGCTCAATGGCCCGGATTATTGCGAGACGGGAACGAGGCCGCCGCGTCGCCAGATCACCTCGTGCAATTGCAAGCCGATAAGCTCCAACTCAACGACACGGTGCTAATCGGCGATGCCCGCGATTTGGTTCGGGCATTCGTCGATGGCCCCCGGGCGGATTCGATCAGAAAGGCTCGTGACGTCTTCACGGAAATCGAATTCATGCTGGCCTGGCCTCCCCCGGAAACAGATGCGGCAACGTCTGCAAAGACCGGCCAAATGGATCCACACCCGCGTTGGATCGGTGGAGTCATCGACTGCCTTTACCAAGACGAATCTGCAACCTGGCACCTATTGGACTATAAGACAAACCAAATGGCAGGTCGCTCGATCCAGCAGGTCGCCGAACCGTATCGAATGCAAATGTTGCTCTATGCCCTGGCCATTGAACAATCGTTAGGTGAACCGCTTCAAGAAATCTGCCTGCTCTTTCTACGCGGAGGCATCGAGCACTGCTTCGAATTCGACGATTCGGCTCGCGGTTGGCTGATCGAAGAAGTGAACCGCGCGATGGCTGCGATTGTCTCTTAGTTGGTAGGACGGTCGTGACGCAACCTCCCTTGTCGTGCTAACATCGGTCCGATGATCTGCATGGCAGGCTTGAAAAACCCAATCCGAAAGACGCAGTGACGTGCCCGATCCCGACCCCAATCTTCAGCGCGAGTTCGCACTCGAGGTGCTGAAAACACTCCGCAAACGCGGCTTCATCGCGTATTGGGCCGGCGGTTGCGTGCGTGACATGCTGCTGGGGCGCGTCCCCAAGGATTACGATGTGGCAACCGACGCCACACCCCAACTCGTGCGGGAGATTTTTGGTCGAAGGCGAACGATCTTCACAGGCGCAGTCTTCGGGGTGGTCAATGTTCTAGGGCCTCGCCATGTGGCGAACGTCGAGGTGGCCACGTTCCGCACCGATGCAAGCTACTCCGATGGGCGGCATCCCGACAGCGTCACCTTCAGCACACCGGAAGGGGACGCCGGGCGACGCGACTTCACCATCAACGGATTGTTTTACGATCCCGTGGACGAACAAGTCATCGACTTTGTCGGTGGGCAACAAGACCTGCAACACAAAGTTGTCCGTGCGATCGGGAATCCCATCGCACGCTTCACCGAAGACAAACTGCGGATGCTACGCGCCGTACGTTTTTCGGCCAAGTACGACTTCGAGCTTGAAGCGGAAACCGAAGACGCAATCATCAAGATGGCGGATCAGGTGAATATCGTCAGTGTGGAGCGCATCGCCCAAGAGTTTCGCTTGATGCTCACCGGCCCTCGCCCTCGCTTGACCGTTGAACTGCTGCACCGTACCGGTCTATTGAAAGCGGTGATCCCGGAAGCTGCTCGCCTGGCCGATGCAACGGAGACGTCAGCGAACAAGAACGCCGACGGGCCCACGGCCTGGTCGAGAACGATAGCCATGCTCGATGCATTGGTCGAAGTCGAATTCCGCCTGGGCAGCGCGGCCCTGTTTCACGCCCTCCAGTGGAGCACCGATCTTCCACAGGAATCGTCTGCTTCGCGCAGCGCAGCAATCAAAAGTGCAGACATGGTCGATGCGATCAGCCAGCGATTGCGCCTTTCAAACCAAGAGCGTGAGGACATCGCCTGGCTGGTCAAGTTTCAACATGCCCTTCGAGTTGCACGTTCACTGCCCTGGTCGCAACTGCAACCACTGGCGATTGATCCGCGATTCGCGGACCTGGTTACTCTCGAACGCACGTCGGCTAGAATCGAATGCCGCAGTGAGGCGGAGGCCGACTATTGTCAGGAATTGCTGGGAAAACCACCCAAGGAGTTGAACCCACCGCCGCTGCTCACCGGAGACGACCTGATTCGCCACGGGGTCGAACGGGGCAGAATTTTCGCAACCCTGTTGCAGGCAACCCGCGACGCCCAGTTAGACGGGGAAATTGGCAACCAGGAACAAGCCCTACGGCTTGTAGACCGGCTGCTTACCGACAACGATGATGGATAAATCGAACCCGAGCCCATTCCAGCCGTTACAATGGGGTGCTCTTGTCGATCCCGAGAGGCGAAATCGGCAACCGCGGCAGGCTTGGTGAACAGCCCGTTATGAGAGTGGAAGAGAACATCCATGATGAATGACCGCGACGAGGCGATCGATGTCTTGAAGCAGGCTCGAGACACATTGGCCCGCCAGTTGATGAATCGGGTACTCGAGTCTCAGGATGAGATCCTGGAGGAAGCCAATGGTGTTAGCTACGGTGGGCAAATCGAAAGTATCTTCGAGAACTTTGGTGCGCGGCTGGCCAATGTGAACTCGATGCTGAGCCAGCTACAGATGCTCGACGACGATGAGGTGCTTGAACCGGGTACTTCCTTTCCCCTGGATGAAGCGTCTCGACCAAACAGCTATGAGACCACCGCTACGGTGGCCGACACACTGACGCCTCCCGAGATCGCCGCGGCCGATGAAATTCTGGCCGTCGCGGAGCAACACCTTCATCCGCATGACCAGGACTCGGCGACCTGGGAATCCTTCATCGAACACGTACGTCGGCAACACCACGAAGCGGCCGTGATGGCCTTGGCCGAGATCTTTGAACTAAATCCTGCTCGGGCCGAGGCGTGCGTCACCAGGTTCACCGAGTTGTGTGCCGCGGACTCGAGTTTGCTTAGCCGCGCCCACCAGATGCGACATCAATTTCGGACATCCTCGATGGGCGAAACACTGGCCATGCTGCGACGACTGTTTGGCCTGCAAGGCTCCGAAGCGACTGGTGTTTACCACGCCGTGCGCGTGAACATCGAACGCCCTGCCAAACCGGAGTCGTCCGAGTAAGCAATCGAACACACCAAGAGAGATCTATATGGACAAGAAAGCCAAGAAGCGAATCGACGTACTCAACAAGCGTCTGAAGAAACTGCAGACGCTGCTGACCGGTGCCAAGGAACAAATGGACGACCCCGAAGAGGTCAACCGCCTGGAAGCCGAGATCGCCAAGGATTCGGCCGAGTTAACCAAGCTGAAGAACTCTTAGCATCCGCTCGAAGACCAGCGGCCGACTACTGCGAGCGATCGACACGTGGCATTTTTCCGTCGCGGTACAGCCCGG
This sequence comes from Pirellulales bacterium, assembly GCA_965227275.1. GTDB lineage: Bacteria > Planctomycetota > Planctomycetia > Pirellulales > JAEUIK01 > CAZNXE01. The sequence continues at coordinate 6,718,387 of CBDDFU010000001.1, forward strand.
GCTCGTCGATCCCGTCGCCGTTCCAGTCGCCGACCACGGGCACATCGCCCGGCTTGCCCTTGATGAACTCGATATCGTCGCTATCGATGATGCCGTTATGGTTCAAGTCGATGTACCAGTGGCCGTCTCGATAGATCCCCAGTTCGTCGATGCCGTCGCCGTCGAAGTCTCCCACGACAGGCAAGTCGCCAAGCTGGCCATAGGAGAAGATCTCATCGTCCGGCTGCCAGGTACCGTCGCCGTTGGTATCCAGGAACCATTGCCCGGCAGCAAAGACACCCACCGTGTCGATGCCGTCGCCGTTCCAGTCACCGGTGACCGGAATGTCGTCGGGATCGCCGAAGCGGAAGACATGGTCGATCACATCTTCACGTTTTCTGCCATCGCGATGTCGCTGCAGAATGCGGTTTTCCGAGGCAGCTTCGTCGCGACGGGGAGGTGTATTCTTACGTTCGCCGGTAGGCTCGTTTTCGGCATCGGGCAAACCTGGCTCGTTCACCAGTGCTCGCGTATCACCAAACCACTCGGGCCCGAAGATACCGATATCGGTTTTCCCGTCCCCGTCCCAATCGCCCGTGACCGGTCGATCGTTTTCACTGCCAAGCTTTGCCCACAGATCGCCTTCGTCCCACTGACCATTGCCGTTTAGATCGAGGAACCACTCCCCGTCGCGGAATACCCCGATCTCGGTCACCCCGTCGCCGTTCCAGTCGCCGGTAACAGGAGTGCCGTCTTCCATGCCAAAGTAGACAATGCGATCCGTTCCCGTGGCTTCATCCGGGATGACCCATTCGCTGGCCTGCAATTCTTCGGGGCTCCAACGCATGGCATTGATGTGCCGCGTTGACACCTGCACCACCTGGGCCGAGTTCGTCTTGTCGCCCCGAGGTTGACCTCCATCGATGATGCTCAAGTGCCAGGTGTATCCAGCTTCCACGGAACCAGAGCCACCAAAGAAGGTGGTCTCCCGCTCAATCCCAGGGTTAGGACTGGGGGCACCAATCTGCGGCTGTAATCCACCACCGGCGGGCGGGCGAATAATCAGCGGCGGCGTTGTTGGCGGGTTCGTGGGGAAGAACGGCACCGTGCCAGTCGGCTCGACCGCTTGCTCCACCACGACTTCGCTGAAATTGTTCTCGACCGATGCGCCACCGGTCGGCAATACCACCCCATAGATGGCGTCCATGGTCGAGACGACGGATTGCGGTAATAAATCGGCATCCACTCCAGCGTTGATGGCCAAACCGCCTGTTGTACCCGCGGTGTCGATCCCGTCGAGATACGATTCCGGATGCGATTGGACAAGGGTGTAGACGCCCGGAGCCAGCCCCGTGAATTCGTAATAGCCGTTCTCGTCGGTAACCGCAGTCATCGATTGACCGGTCGCGGGATCGACCACTTCCGCGCCCGAGAGGTCGAGCAAGCGAATTGTAATGCCCTCAAGTGGGGTGTCGTCCGGGGTTCTTTCACCCGTGCGGTACTGGCTCAAGTTCGAGGCATTCAGCTCTTCTCCAGAGGCAAGCTGAATCGTGTCCCCGTCTTGGAATACATAACCTGAAATGGAACCGTTATGCTGTTCGCAGAAGTTGTAATCGAAGGCAGCGGTGCCTGGCGTCAGTACGATCTGCCGAATGAAGTTGTCGGCCGTGACGGCTCCGCCCGCCGAACCGACGTGTTCGCCGGCGGTGGAGTATTCGACCGGCTGAACCTGTTCGATCCCGTACTCACCTGGAGCCAAATTGGTGAAGAAATAGGTGCCGTCTTCGCTGCTTTGGGTTTCACCGATTCGGTTTCCGTTACCATCAAGCAAGTAAATGGTCACCCCGGCCAGCCGCTGCTCGTCAGCGTCGATGAGGCAGTCGCCGTCCGTGTCGACGTGCACGGTACCGCTAATGCTGGCGGGCCGCAGTTCGCCGAAATCGTAATTCACGGCATTCACCCCAGGCATCAGCATCGCATTTAGAATGCGGTCGCCAGGGTTCTCGGCCGTTCCACCGGCGGTTCCGGGCGTGTCTGTGCCATCGTAATACCCGATGGGCTGAACCTCGGCGATTCCGTACTTGCCTTGTTGCAGGTTGTTGAATTGGTAATTCCCCGAGGCGTCGGTCAGCGTGGTAATGCCCGTGGGGTTGCCGGCAGCATCGAGCAATTGCAGCGTAACGCCAGCCAGCGGTTGTTCGCCAGCATCGAACACACCGTTGTTGTTGTCGTCGGTGTAGACGCGACCAGCGATGCTGGCCGGCTCCTGCTCACAGAAGTCGTAATTGGCTGCGGTGACGCCCGATCCCACCACGATGCCGGAGACGGTATCAGGCTGCACGACGGTTCCGCCCGCCGAACCGATGTGCTCTTCGCCATCGAAGTAGCCGATCGGTTGTTCTTCTTCGATGCCGTACACACCCGGGGCGAGGTTATCGAACTGATAACGTCCCTCGGCGTCGGTCTGCGTCGAAGCGATTCGCACTCCGTCGGCGTTCAGCAAGTGAACGGTAACGCCACCAAGCGGCACATCACCTTCGGTGAAAACACAATCGCCATCTCGGTCGGCGTGGACCCGTCCCGAAATGCTTCCCGGGAGCAACTCGCCGAAGTCGTAGTTGATGGCGTTCATTCCGGCGGAAATCACGGCGCCCGTGATACGATCGCCAGGATTGTCGGCCGTTCCGCCAGCGTTGCCCGCGGCGTCCAGTCCATCGAAATATCCGATGGGCTGTGCTTCGGCCACGCCATAGACGCCGGGGGCAAGATTCGCGAATTGATAGAATCCGGTTGCATCGGTAACCGTGGTGATTCCCGTTCCGGTCCCGGTGGCGTCGAGCAGTTCCAGCGTTACACCTGCCAGCGGTTGTTCGCCCGCGTCGAAGACGGCATTGTTGTTATCGTCGACGTAGACATGACCCGAAATGCTTCCGGGCCGCAATTCGCCGAAGTCGTAGTTCACCGCATCAAGGTTTGGCGTCAGCGTCGCGCCCGTGATGCGGTCGCCGGGATTCAAGGCACTTCCTCCCGCGCTCCCCGCGGCATCGATGCCGTCGTAGAACCCGGCAGGTTGAACTTCGGCCACGCCGTAGATTCCTTGCGGGAGATCGCCGAAGCGATAGAACCCTGCGGCGTCTGTCGTGGTGGTCGCGCCCGTTGGGTTTCCAGCAGCATCCAAAAGCTGCAGCGTGACGCCGGCGATGGGTTGTTCGGCCGCATCGAACACGCCGTTGTTGTTGTCGTCGGCGTACACGTGGCCCGAGATGCTGGCCGGCTCGTGTTCGCAGAAATTGTAATTCTCCGCATTCGTCCCGGAGACCAGCAAGATGCTGCTGATCGTATCAGGAGCAACCAACACTCCGCCCGCGGTCCCTATGTGGTCGCCAGAATCGAAGTACCCGGTCGGCTGTTCTTCTTCAATTCCGTACAACCCAGGTGCCAACCCTGTGAACTCGTAACGACCTTGGCTGTCGGTCGTGGTGGTCGCAATTCGGGTGCCGGCCGAGTCGAGCAGGTGTACGGTTACGCCTTCCAAGCGAACGTCGCCCGGGTCGATCTCGCAGTTGCCATCGCGATCGGCATGCACAAAGCCTGAGATGCTGCTCGGCAAAATTTCGCCAAAGTTGTATTCGGTGCCCGCTTGCCCGCTGGCCAGGAAGACACCTTGGATGAGGTCACCCGGCTGGGCCTGAGCCGCTCCACCAGCGGTTCCGGGTGAGTCTTTGCCGTCGATGTAGCCGCTGGGATGGATTTCGCGAACGAGGTAGTTCCCGGGACGCAAACCTCCGACCGACCACGATCCGTCGGCCAAGGTTTGCACTTCGATCGGCGCCTCGGGCGGACCGGCCAAGGGCAGATACTGAACTTGGATGGTGACGCCGCCGATCCCGGTTTCGGTTGGATCGAACACCCCATCGTCATCGGCGTCGTGGTACACGTTTCCAGCCAGCGAAGCCGGCTTCGCTTCGGCGAAGTCGTTGTCGATGCTGTCTTGACCGCCCAGCAGAGAAATGTCGGCGATGATATCCGGCGAAACCACGATACCGACGGTTCCACCGTTGACCGTTCCGGCCGTAGCCCCCACGCTGAAATAAGGGACCGGCTGCGTTTCGACAACTCGGTACTGCCCAGGCAGGATATCGTCGAATTCGTAGTTACCGTCACCGTCGGTCACGGCGGTCTTTCCAGTCGAGACGTAGCTCGAACCGTTGAACTCTTCCAAGGACAGCGTCACTCCGGCGATTCCTAAATCACCGACGTCCTGAGAGTTATTCAGATTGAAATCTTCGTAAACCGTACCGGAGATGGTGATCGGCAGCGGCACCAGCGACTCGGAGAACTCGGCCCCCGCGGTGCGGAACTCTTGTGGGGTTTCTGAAAGGGGGAGGTAACTGTCCGGCGGTAGATCGAGCCCCGTTCCGGCCAGCGAGAAACTGTCCAGGAACACGGCAGAGCCGGTAAGCTCCTCGTAGTGCGGCGCAACGAACGTACCAATCAACTTCGAGCCTTCGAACTCAGCTCCCTCGGTTACGGCGCTGGCACTGGTAGGCAAGAAGCCCTGTTCGTCAACGTCAATGCCGAACACCAGTTTGTCGCCGGGATCGAAGCCGGCAAAAGTGAATATGATTTGCGTCCCGCCATCCACAACGCTGGCACTGACCGAGTCGATCCCAGTCTGCTCGATGATCGAGAGGCCATGCGAGTCGAACGCCCCGAGACCGCCCGCTTCGGTATCGAAGAAGGCGTCGGCCACGGAAAGGCCGTCGCCCGCCTTGTCGGTGTCGACTACCAATTGGGCCAACTGCACCCCGTCGGGGCCACCATTGAACGACACGTGGAACCAGTCGTGCGCCGAGTCTTGCCCGCTGTCTTCTTCGTAATACACGGCACCGATTTGAACGTCGCCAGCCAGCAGCTGCCGGCGTTCGAGCAACTCGACCTCGTGCTGGCGAACGGATCGCTTTTTCGATGCGGGTTGAGCAACTGACTTATGCGCCGCATCTCTGCGAAAAAATTTGCGGATTCCAAACACGACATCCCTCCGTGCCACGGTTTGCTCGGTTACACGCCTGCAAGTTCGAACGTTCCGTCTCGCCTTGCTATCCTCGTTGCGTGCAACTCACTAGCGAGCTTGAACCCCTGGTGTGTTGTTTCTTGCAGTGTTGCCGGTCAGACCACCATTGATATCCCACAGGCGAACCGTCGTATCGAAGCTTCCCGATACCAACAGTCCTGTCTCAGGCTGAACATCCACATCGGCGATGGTGCCTTGGTGGCCGTTGAATTGGCCAACCTTTTGCCCGCTTTCCAAATCCCATAGCTCAACGAGATTGTTCGTTGTGCCGGCGGCGATCATGGTCGGAGCAAAGAACTCCAGACAACGAATCTTCCCGGGCCGGTGTTCCACCTCCAGCAGTGGGCTACCATCGACCGTGCTATGCATGCGAATCGAACGTCCATCGCCGGCTGAAACCAGTCGACTGCCGTCGGGCGAAAACGCGAGCGCGTGGATACGACGTTGATGGGCAGCGATATCGAACAAGTGATCCCCCGTGGCGAGATGCCACAAGCGGATGTCACCCCGTCGCCCGGCAGCGGCCAGCTGCATTCCATCGGGTGAGATGGCCACGTCGCGTAGATCGACTCCGGGACCATCCAGTTCGTGCAACAATTCTCCCGTGTCGGTCAGATACACACGCACGGTGGCTTCGAATCCGACACTTGCCAGCAACGAGCCGTCTTCACTGAAGCAGATGTCGTAGATCGCCGCGTCATGTTTGTCGAAGGTGCGAACCTGTTCTCCGCTGACAGGATTCCAGAGCCGAATCTGTCGATCGTCGCCCGCGGTGGCAAGATATCGGCCGTCGGTGCTGAACTGAACGGTGCGAATCCAGTCTTTATGACCGCGAAGCGAAGAAAGTAGCTCGCCACTCTGCAAGGACCACACACGTACATAGTGATCGTCGCCGGCCGTGGCGATCTGCCCCCCGCTGGGATGCAGCGATACGGCCGTCATCACCGGCGACAACTGCCGGTGCGTGGGCGTGTTCAAACGAATGATTCGATGACTCGCAGGGTGGACTGGTGTTTGAGCCGCAACTGGCCCTGCCACTGCCCACACTGCCCAGATGATTGCAGGCGCGATGGAGATTGGTTTTCTTAGCACGCGGTTCCGTCCTTTTGCAGCGAGGGCCAACGGTGGTCCTCTGTCCTCTATCGGACGGTGCCCGCGAAGGGCCGAAGAAGAACTGCGGACTAGGCGAAATTCCCCGGTCGTACAGCGATACTAACGCTGGCAACGCCCGCAGAACATGGGCGTTAAACTTCGCGCAGATTAACCAGTGCACCAATTCGGCTTCCGATCATTGATCGCTCATAGAGAACTGGACATCACCCGAACCTGGAACCCGAGCGAGTGGGAGAGGGAAATCATCTCACCCAAAATATCGCCATAGCAGACGGCCACATGATTACTTTGGTAATGGGCCATCACCGTTTCCATCGAGCAGCCGAGATCGGCAGCCATAAACGGCCATTGACGTGTCGTGCCGTTCCACCATGCATCGCGTACCTTCGCGGGTAACTTCGCCACGCGGCCACGCCCAAGATCCATCCACAGGCGATCATCTTTCAGGTAAGCCCTCGACCAGGTGATTTCACCGGGCAGACTCTCGCCGGCGAATGTGCCACCAGGAATCGGGAAGTATCCTTTGGGTTGTCGGTAGCTATGCACCCCTTTCAGCGTGCTGGCGTCGTGATTGAAGGCGTATGCCCCGCAGGAACCGCTGTTCAATAGCACCCACAGCCATCGCTTCTTGTGCATCGCTCCCCAGCGAACGTCGTGAAACATGACCGAGGGATCGAGCCCCCGTTTCAGTAGAACCCGTTTCATGAGTTCCATGGGAATCAAACTGCCTTGGTCGGCTTCGGTCGCGGTGATGATCGGCTGGCCGTTCCCCTCGGGTCGGCAACTGCTATTGAGCAGCCCCTCGCAAAAGTCGCTGGGCGGCAACAAAGGAATGAGCCCGAGCTGATACTGCCAACCCAGGCAGTCGGCCTGGAACTCGTCAATAAGGTCCAGCACGGTCAGATACATCCGCAATTGTTTGCGGGTGGCCTCGGGGGTGAAGTCATCATCACCATCTTCCCCCCAGTGGAACTTGACACCGTGGTCCTTTACAAATTTGAAAGCATCATCGATGCGGGCATCGGTAATGAATTTGCCGCGACTAATCAGCCATGCCTGATCGACCTTGTGCTCGGTAAATCCCAGCGGGGCAAGACGGCGGGGGCCGAAGTAGCCGTTGATCATGCCCATCGAGGTATCGCCGAGCATCAAGGCCAGCACGCGCCGCGAGCGAATCTCCTGATACACCTCGTCGGCTACTTTTGAGGCCTCCGGCGAAATGGGGGCACTGTAGTGCAGTTCGTCTTCCGGGTACGCAATCCGCCCGCTGGAGCACCACTCATCGAGGCGTTGCATGAACTTCCGGTCTTTCGTCCAGTCGCTGGCATCGGTCCAAATTCTGGAGTGCGATCGACCAACGCTTTCCAGGCAGGCGCTGGTATTCAGCAGCGCGACGAGCCCCGGCCATTCTCCTGAGAAATTCGAAGCGAGAAGTAGTGGATTGTCTTTTCCGACCACGCCGTCGACGGTGTGCGGGCCATAGGTCCAGTGGCAGAAGACCCCGATGCTTGGGTCGTCGACGGGGCCCAGGTTTTCGATCGCCTCGTGGGGCTTGCAGAGAAACTTGCGAATCACGCGCGGTTGTCGGCCCAGGTGTTTCAGTGCCCGAGTGAGCTGCGTAGTTGTTTCCCGGACCATCGGCATCGCCAGCCGATTGGGCTCGGCTCGGTAATCACCCGGCCAGAAGACGGTGACTTTCTTACTCATCGTGAATGGCAACCCCACAAGTTCGAAGTTAGAAACACAAACATCCCACCGATGCACAACGCGATCGAATGCACGACATGGTACACCATCGTCACGGCGACGGTAGTGGAAGCTCGGGCGAAAGATCGTCGACTAGCAAGAATAACGAATGACTAGCAGAGCTTGCGATCAACGCTGATCCATGGGAACGAACTTGCGTTCGGTGCGACCGTCGTAGATCTGGCGAGGACGGCTGATTCGCTTGTTTGGCGAGGCGTGCATTTCGGTCCAGTGGGAAATCCACCCCGGCAGACGCCCCATCGCGAACAGAACCGTAAACATCTGGATCGGGATCCCGATCGCACGATAGATGACGCCTGAGTAAAAGTCGACGTTGGGATAGAGCTTACGTTCGACAAAGTACGAGTCGGAGAGTGCAACCTCTTCCAACTCTTGAGCGATTTCGAAAATAGGATCGGAGATCTGAAGCTTCTTCAGCAGCTTGTCGCAGCTCTTCTTGATGATCGTTGCGCGAGGGTCGAAATTCTTGTAGACCCGATGTCCAAAGCCCATCAAGCGGAACGAACTGTTGCGATCCTTGGCCATGTCGACATACTTGCCGACGTTGCCACCATCTTCTCGAATTTTTTCCAGCATCTCGACACAAGCCTGATTGGCACCGCCGTGCAGCGGCCCCCACAAGGCAGAAATACCTGCGGAGATCGAAGCAAACAGGTTCGCATCACTGGAACCGACCATCCGGACCGTGGATGTGCTGCAGTTTTGTTCGTGGTCGGCATGCACAATCAGCAGCAAGTTCAGTGCTTCCACAAAGTCGGGATCAATTTCATACGGCTCGCTGGGCACGGCGAACATCATCTGCAGAAAGTTTTCGCAGTATCCAAGCTTGTTGAGCGGATAAATGAACGGCTGGCCAATCGACTTCTTATAGCTGAACGCAGCGATGGTTGGCAGCTTCGCCATCAGGCGATAAATCGATATCTCGACCTGATGCGGATCGCTCGGATCGAGATAGTCTTGGTAGAACGTCGATAGCGCGCCGACCACCGAGCCCAAGATGGCCATCGGGTGGGCGTCTCGTGGAAAGCCGTTATAGAATGACCGCATGTCTTCATGCAGCATCGTATGGCGACGCAGCGCGGTTCTGAAGTTCGCAATTTGCTCTTCACTGGGCAATTCGCCATAGAGCAGCAGGTAGCTAATCTCGATGAAATCGCAATTGCCCGCCAAGTCTTCGATCGGGTAGCCGCGGTAGCGGAGAATGCCCTTCTCACCATCGAGATAGGTGATATTGCTTACGGCCGCGCCAGTGTTTACGTACCCTTCGTCCAGGGTGATAAACCCTGTCTCGGCACGTAGCCGCGAAATATCGATGGCTTGTTCACCCTCACTACCGACCACGACCGGCAACTCGAGTTCTTTATCACCGAGAGTGAGCTTGGCAACCTCGCCCATCGAGGTCTCCTTTTTGGCAACTGACGACATAGGAACCTCTTCTACCTTAGCAATTCGGATAGAAGAGCAGTTTAGCCATCGTGGCTTTCGGACACAAATGGCTACGTATGCTTTGCCTGACCCGCATCTTAGAGACGGATGGTAATATCAATCGATCTAATACTATGCCAACTCAAGTGGGTCACTTGCCTCCCATGAGCGGATCCACTCCCAAGAGTTCGGAGTACGAACCGGCCAGCAAGTCGTGGGTTTCGATCGCGAATTGGGCCATCAAGTATTCCACTTCAGCGGTGCCCTGCTCTTCTGAATCGCAGCGAGCGAGCACGGCCTCGAATTCCAGAAAGTTCCCCAAACCGACAACAGAATCGAGGTGGATCCGCACATTTTTCCAGAGATACAGCTCACGTCGCTTGTCGACCACACAGCGAACACCGTGCGCTGCGGAGAGCGCCACCTTTAACGCTTCGGGATTCGCCACATCGACAAGCTGGTAAGTGCTGGTCTTGGCCGCTTCGATGTCGCCCCGGTCGTACCAAACTAACTGAGCAAGCTCACCATCGGTTTCTCTTAGCTTGAGCCGCCCATGCGAGCAAAAAAAGTACGTGTCGACTTGGTGCAGAATTTTCAGAGGCTCGGTGGCAATTCGGGCTGCGATCGTGCGGGCCGAGTCGATGTCTTGTAGCCGAGCCTTAATCTCTACGTTGCGACGGTTTTCCATACACATCGACCCCGCTTTGCTGCGCGTGCTGGGAGAAGTCCAAAAGGCAGACCAGCATAACCAAACCGCGGCGAAATCCAATGAGAGAGCCTGCAACTGCCGGGACAAATCTACCGTTGCACGTCGGCAGCTTTCCTAGAAGTGGTGCAGCGTACACCAAGAGAACCTAGAGATCTGACGCGCAGAGAAAGGTTCTCGACTATTGCACCGTGGAGTCACCGGGCCGACTTGCGAACATTGCCTCGGCACCGGGCTCGTCGAAGATGCTCCAGATACGGGCGTTGGCTTGCAACTCGTCCAGGAACTCTCGTCGCGTATCGTTCTGCTGTTCCTGGCGAATCTTCTTCTTGATCTCGGTCTGGGCATCCAGGAAGGATGTCTTGCCGGCATTCTGCCGTTCGACCACGCGAACAATCATGAGCCCGCTGGAGTTTTCGATAATGGGCGAAAGCGAACCAACCGGGAGCGTAAAGATCGCTCGATCGAGTTCCTCCGATACCAGACTTCCCTGGTTGGTCCAATCGCGCTGCCCACCTTGCGAGGCGGTGGCACCGTCGGAGTGGGTTTTGGCCACTTCGGCAAAGGCCACGCCGTCGATCACTTGATTGCCCATCCAGGCAATCTTGCGGCGGGCTTCCTGCCGATCCGCAACGCTGGAGAACCGTACCTGCAATTGTTCCCACCGGGCGCGGGCCGGAAACTTGTAGCTCTCATCGTTCCGACGATAGTACTCCAGCATCTGGTCGTGGGTGATTTCCTCTTCGGTGCTGGATTCACGTCCCAACCATTGCCGAGCCAGAACCTCTTCGCGAAACCTGCGTTTCGCACGATCAATCGAATCGCCGTGCAGTCTCAAGTATTCGTCGAACTGTTGCGCGGTATCGACTTTCATTGCCTTCATCATGTTCGGCAATTCTTCCGCGTAGAACTGATCGTTGAGCTGCTTCTCGATCTTCGGAATATTCTCCTCAGGCACGTTTCGCGTGGCATCTTGATAGAGCAACTTCATCTCAATCAGTTGCATCAAGCGCTGCTTGGCCAGTTGAATTCGAACCTGATCCTTTTGGCTATCGGGAACGTCAGCAAAACGTTGGGCCATCAGTCGATCGACCGCCGGCAGAACATCTCCAACCAGAATGACCTCGCCGTTCACGTTGGCAACCGGCGTGGCCGACAAAAGTTGCGAAGGTGCCCCTGCCGCGGGTGCGCCACCGGCGTTCATCGGCATCTGCGCCTGAGGGGCGGCCGACTGAATCTGAGGCATGGGAACTTCTGCAGGAGCCGTCTCCGCCTGAAACGGGGGTTGTGCGTACTGAGCAGCCGGAGGAGTTCCTGCCACGCCGGGCACCGACGGGGATTCATTCAAACTGGAATACGGGGTCGTTTGCGGAACCATTTCAGGTGTTCCCTCCGCACCATTAATGGTGGGAGCAGGAAACAGATCCGAGGATCCTGGCCCGTTGGGTTGGGCAACGGTATTCAAGCCTTGTTCTTGTGCCGGATTGGGGTCCGTCGCCTGTGGAGCGGGGGGAGCGGCGAGCGAGGGTGGAGAAACCGGGGGCGACATGTCGACCGGCGGGGGGACCGCAATCGGGGGACCTTCCGCCGCCGGTTCGGTAATCTCGCCCGTCAAGCTGGCCGCAGGTTGCGTGGTAGCGGGGCTATTGCTGGCATTCGGAGGTGAGACGGCCACGGGGCCTGTCGCCGCTGGGGTCGATGTCTGCGCTGAAGTTTGTGGTGCTAGAGGAGGTGCAAACACAGGAGCCGTGCTATTCGTCGGCGGCGCGTCCTGCTGACTACCTTGAGTTGCAGAGGCGGCCAACGCTTGAACCGGCGCAAGTCCTTCGAGCCACGCGATGCGATCACCCTGGGACAGCCATACTGCCGAAGCGATGGCGACCAGCACAAGCAGCAACAGATTGGTTAGAAACCGTTCCACCAGAGGCGATTCGCTTGTTCTTAGTGCGCGATACGAATCGAGCATCGACCCGAGCAGCAAACGGAGCCAGAGTTCGAAGAGCGATCGATCGAAATGAAAAGATGAGTCAGACTAGTGTGCCGGCGAATGTGGCACGGGGCGGGATTATAGAGACGTACTCAATTCAACTGCAACAGCGATTCGAGTTCATTCCGCAACCCGTCGGCATCGGTAAGTTCCTTGGGTAGTGGTAGATACGCACTTCGCCCGTCAACCACTCTCAATCTTCCCCGCGCTGCGTCGGCCAATCGGCGGATCAACGGGGCCGACGTAAACCCAAGCACCAGATAATCTTCTTCCTTGTGAATCGCGTTGATCCCCCATCGGGCGGCGGCGATCCGCAATCGCATCAACGCTAGCAAACGCTCCACAACTCTGGGGTGCGGCCCGAAGCGATCGATCAACTCGGCAGCGAAGTCGTCAACCTGCTCAGGCGTGGTCAATCGCGAGAGACGGCGGTAGAGATCGATCTTGGTACGCATCTCCGGAACATAGGTCCGCGGCAAGTAAGTTTCGCCGGGCAAGTCGATGTCGACCTCGACAAACTCTCGCGGAGGCATTCGCTTCATCCGACGCACGGCCTGCTCTAGCAGTTCACAGTACAATTCGTAGCCCACTGCGGCGATGTGCCCGCTTTGTTCGGTACCCAGAATGTTGCCCGCCCCGCGGATTTCGAGATCACGCAATGCGATAGCGAACCCGGCCCCCATATGGCTGAACTCTTCGATGGCCCGCAGCCGTTTGGCCGCATCCGGGTTGAGGGAACGTTTCGGGTCGACCAGCAGATAGCAATACGCCCGATGCCGGTAGCGGCCCACGCGGCCCCGCAATTGATGAAGGTCGGCAAGCCCATAGCGATCGGCATCGTCTATGAAGATGGTATTGGCCGTCGGAATATCCAGCCCCGATTCAACGATGGTGGTTGCCAGCAGAATGTCGAACTGGTGATCGACAAACCCCAGCATCACCTTTTGCAGTTCGCCCTCGGGCATCTGACCATGGGCGATTGCTATGGTTGCCTCGGGAACGATTTCTCGCAGTCGCTTCGCAACGCGTTCGATGTCGTGAACGCGGTTGTGAACAAAGTAAATCTGACCGCCACGATTCAATTCCCTCAAAATCGCGTGCCGTAGAAGCTCGGGATCGAAACGCGTCACTCGAGTCTCGACTGCCAGGCGGTCTTCAGGTGGAGTCTCCAAGTTCGAAATGTCTCGCAACCCCAACAGCGACATGTGCAGCGTACGTGGGATGGGCGTGGCTGTGAGCGTAAGCACGTCAACCGTGGAACGAAGCGTTTTCAGACGGTCTTTCACCTGAACGCCAAACCGCTGTTCCTCGTCGATGATGACCAAGCCGAGATTGTGAAAGTGCACGTCGCCTTGGGCGAGCCGATGGGTGCCGACCACGATGTCGACGCTGCCGTCGCGAAGTCGCTCGACGACCTCATTCTGTTCTTTCTTCGTGCGAAACCTACTGAGCACGGCGATTTCGAAGGGAAACTCCGCCATGCGACTGCGTAACGTGCGTCCGTGCTGTTCGGCAAGAATCGTGGTCGGCACCAGCATCGCCACCTGATAACCACTGTCCACCGCCTTGAACACGGCCCGCATGGCAACTTCGGTCTTTCCGTAGCCCACGTCGCCACAAATCAAGCGATCCATGGGTTGCGGCTGGCACATGTCTTTCTTCAGTGCGTCGATGGCCGTGAGTTGGTCCTTCGTCTCAACATACGCAAAGGCCGCGTCGAATTCGGTTTGCCATTCGGTATCTTCGGGAAACGTAATTCCCGGACGCGAAGCCCTGGCAGCCTGCAGCTCTAACATTTCAACTGCCAGGTCGGTAACTGCCTGCTCGGCTTTTTCTTTCTGCCGAACCCAACTGCGACCCCCGATTTTGGCCAACGTCGGTCGCGACTTTGTGCCGCCGACGTACTTCTGCACCAACTCGATCTTCGTACTGGGAACGTAGACCTTGGTACCGCCGTTGAACTCCAATTCCAGGTGCTCTTCGACCTGATCGTTTCGCTCCAAGAGCTTCAGCCCAATGTAGCGCCCAATGCCGTGGGCCAAATGCACAATCAGGTCGCCTTGCCGCAGTTCCAGAAAGCTGTCGATCGCGCGTCCCATATGCCGACGCACAGGGCGGACAACATCGACGCGCTGAAACAACTCGTTGCTGTCGACCAACACGGTCTGTTCGGAGACAACCCGAAACCCAGCCTGCAGGCGACCGATTGGGAAGTGCAAACGCCCCTCGGCCATCAGTTTTGTTTCGCCGAACACCTCACTTAGACGTTTGGCCTCCGCTTCGCTCTGCACCAGCACGAACACGTCCTGGCCAACCCCGGCGGCGTCGAGCTCGTCGCGAACGCGGGCAATCTCGCCGCTGAATCGCTCGACCGACTCGATCTTCAACCGGCAAGTTGCGTCCAACGAATCGCTGGCCACGGCCGCCGCGGTCGCCGAAGGGAACCGCAGAATCTGTTGCATCACTGCGGGGGTGCTGTGGTAATACTGCAAGTCTTCGGCGCGATTTAGGAAATTCTTTCCCGCCTGATCGATATCCTGGGGCTCGACCAATAGAAACCATGTGTCGTCGGGCAAGTACGATGTCAGGTGGTCCAGCGGTTCTGCCTGATGGACGACCGTGACATCAACTTGCTCAAGAGCGGCCAGACTCCGCTGATCGGCTACGCTGAACTGTCGTAGCGATTCGATCTCGTCGTCGAACAGCTCGATTCGTACTGGAGCCTCCCAATCGATGGCGTAGAGATCCAGAATGCCGCCTCGATGCGAAAACTCTCCGGGCAGTTCCACGGCGGTCATATTCGAGAAGCTTTGGGTCAGTAGCCACCGCACGAATTCTTCGACATCGAGCCTCTCGCCCACCCGTAAGGTACGCGTACAGTTGTTGAGATCCCCTGGGGTGGGGAGCCGCTGTAGCAGGCTCTGAATCGAGGTGACCACAACCGGCGGTCGCTGGTTCCCTGCAAGAAGTTGCTTCAGCAGCCTCAGACGCTGCCCACTAGCCTCATCGCCGAACGCTTCATCGCCGGGGGAAACTTCCTGCGGGGGGAATGCCACGGCCTCGGCCGTGGAGAACATGGCTAGGTCGTCCAGAAAACCATCGATTTCGGTGGCCTCCGGCAGCACCAGCACGAGCGTGCCGGGGCTGTGCGAAGCGAGGGCCGCCGTGATCAGCGCGCGGCTCGAGCCCCAGACTCCGTCGAACGTTGCCCCGTGACCTGCTTTCAGGCTGGCAATCGCTTCGGCAAAGTCCGTCGCACGTTCCAGTTGCAAGGGCAAACTGAGTAGCCGCTCAACCGGATTCGTAGGCACGCGTACATCATGACTCATGGACGACGAGATTCTATCGAGGCGACCACGTTTCGTCACGCTGAGTCTAAAACAGGCGAGCAAATCGGCCCAAACCACGCGAATCGTGCTTGCACGCAACGACTCAGAATCTCTCGCTACTTGCCGAGGGTAGGAGCACGACAGGAGTCATCCGGGCGGGCCTTGGATTCCGTCGTGGGGCGATCGGTCACATAGAAGTGCCGCTCGACATCCCATACAGCTTCCGGATGGAATTCATTCGTTTCGAGCCAATCCCGCAGAGAACATTCGGCAGTTTCTTCGGCGGGGGCATTGTGGTTCTCGACAATGAGCCGCGGACGGGAACCTTTGCCGAGCGTGGCGGTAGCTCCCCGCAGAAGACTCAGTTCGGCCCCCTCCACATCCACCTTCATCAAATCAACCTGCAGCACCTGGAGTTCGCTCAGCAGGTCATCGAGCGTGCAGACACGGACCGGCACGGTTCTGCGTTGTCCCGGCGAGAGCGCACTGGTCGAGGTTTCGCGATCGTACGCCAGAACGCCCTGCCCTGAGTAATCGGATAAGGCACATTGCACACAGCTCACGTTCGCGTACCCGTTTTGCTTGACGTTTCGCTGCAGCAGGCGGAAGTTCTCGGGGTGGGGCTCGATCGCGATGACTCTCCCAGTGGTCCCAACATCCCGGGCATAAGCCAAGGTATGACGACCAATAAAGGCCCCGGCGTCGATCACCGTGTCTCCGGCCTTCGGTCGCCAGCGATTCAAGATCGATTCGTAGTCCGGGGTGACCGTCAGCAAATCGTCGTACGAGAACGGACGAACCGAGAAGCGATGCCCGTCGGCCGTCATGGGGATCTGCAAATAGCGACTGCCGGGAAAGCACCGTGCGGCCTTCCAGGACATCACGCAGGCCCGCTTCGCCATCCTGATGGGAACGGACGACTGTTGCCGGTGCTTGACGCGCTGCAAAAGCGATTGAAGAAGGGGCATCCTTGCCTCGTGGTGAACCTGGACTCTCGCGATGCCGGAAAGTTCCTGTACCGCTTATGTTCGATTGCCCGCCTGAAGTCAATGACGAACGAATTCTCGGGGGCGGCAGCCATGCTTGTGCTTCATCGCCCCGCCTGCAACCCGTTCGTACCAACTGGATTGCGGGGCCGCACTGACGACTTCCTTAATCTCCGCGGAAGACATTCCCTTTTCGAGCATCTGGAGCTTCAGGGCGGTAAGCTCTTCATGCTCGCGTACCTTCTTCCACTTGGCACCCAGAATCGCGGAGACCGCAATGGTGGTCACCGCGATGATACCTAACGAACCCAGCAGGAACGCAAGCAGCAATTCAGGCTCTTGCGATAACGTATTGATGATCTGACCGACGTTCGAAACTGGTTGCACGGAAACGCTCCGGAAAGGTGGATACGGACGCCCAACACTGCGACGTTTGCCCTATTTTCGCTTGGTGCTGCCGGATCTTGCCAGCAAAATCCGAAATTAACAGAAAAACGCCGTCCCTCGGCAATTTGGCGAGGCCAGCGTGCTGCCCTCGGCATGTGGACACTTTCGCGGCTGCCTAGAGCGTATCTCAATCCCGGTATCGTGCCCGAGATTGTTGGGAGTTGTTCCGAGGCGAGGAGGGCGAAGCAGGCGAATCCACGAGTTTCGTCGATGCAGCCCAACGAAGCATTCGGGGCAACTCCCGGCAATCGAAGCCGATACAAGGTCTTGAGACACGCTCTAACCATACCTGGCCAGAAACCGGTCCAACACCGAAGGGATCATCCGGTTGGCCAACACGAGCAGCCAACCTCGCAAGTCGGGGATGATGAGCCGGCGCCCTTTTTGCATGGCCCGAACAACTCGCTTCGCGACCACTTCGGCCGGAACTCCTTCAGACATCGTCCAGGGAGTTTCGCCTTGCCGCTCGATCATCTGTCCGTGAAATTCGCTCTGCGTAGTGCCGGGTGAAACCAGCAACACGTCGATCCCCATCTGCACGCATTCCGCCCGCAGAGATTCGCTGAGGCCGGTCATTGCAAATTTGCTCGCGCAATACTCACTCATCCTGGGCAGTGCCCGATGCCCTAGAATCGACCCAATGTTGACCACCATCGGATTGATTCCGTTGCGTAGCGTGGGGATCGCCACTCGCGTCAGCTCGGCGGGAGCAAAGAAGTTGATCTCCATGATTTGCCGCAGGCGCTGCTCGTCGGCATTCATGAATCGCCCCAGGGCCCCCACCCCGGCATTGTTGACCAGCATGTCGAGTCCGCCGTATGCCGCTTGGGCGCGTTGAACGAGTGCTTCGCGGACGGCCGCCTGGGTCAAATCTCCGACGACCACTTCCACCTGGCTACCACGATCGCGCAGCGTTGCGGCCAAATCATTCAGCAGCGATTCCCTGCGGGCAGTAATGACGAGCGACGCACCGTCACTGGCCAGTTCGATGGCCAACGCCTTTCCGATACCGCTGGATGCCCCGGTAACAATGACGCGAGCACCCTCGATCGTGCGTCTGGCCATTGGAACTCTTCACGGCGGGGAACATGTAGTCGCAGCGAACTGGTGATGCGCCTGGACTGCGAGACTGCTGACCAAGGCAATGTAGAGACCGCTTGGCGACAAGTCTATGCCACGTCCTCGATCGACTCGGCTGCTCGCTCTGCGGCAGCAGAACCAAGGCTCGCCGCATCGGCGTGGCCGCGAATCTTGGTTCCCGGTGAATCGATCTGCCCGAGGAACCGTCGCGGTAACCGACAATGCACGGTAACCCTGGAATCGTCGTGGTAACGATTCGAATAGACCTCACCTTTGGCAGCCAGGAAGGCCAAAAGCCGGCCGTTTTCGACGCCCGTCTCGACATCGACCTCCGCAAATCCGGCACTCAAAGCGTCGCTGACAGCCGCGGAGAGTTTCGATATGTTCTCGCCACTGTGGGCACTGATCGCGATGGCGTGCGGATAATGTTGCAGCAAGACCTCGACATCGGTGCGGTCGATCGCGTCGGCCTTGTTCAACACCAGCAAGGTATCCTTCTCTTCAATGCCCATCTCTTCCAACACGCTGTAAACCGCTCGAATCTGTTGCTCGGCATTCGGGTTCGATGCGTCTGCCACGTGCAACAGAAGATCGGCACTTCGGGTCTCTTCCAACGTGGCTTTAAAGCTGGCGATCAAATGGTGAGGCAGGTCGCGGATGAAACCTACCGTGTCGCTCAGCAAGACGGGCCCCCACCCGGGCAAATGCCAACGTCGGGTGCGCGTATCCAAGGTGGCGAACAGCTTGTCTTCGGCGAGCACCCCGGCCCCGGTCAGCTTGTTTAGCAACGTGCTCTTGCCGGCATTCGTGTAACCGACCAGCGACACGGTCATGTGTTCGCTACGAGCGGCAACCTGTCGCTCTTTGCGACGTTCGATAGTGGCCAGTTCGGTTCGCAGATCGTGAATTCTCTTTTCCACCAGTCGGCGGTCTACCTCGAGTTGCTTTTCGCCGGGACCACGCATGCCGATACCCATCTTCAACCGCGAAAGGTGCGTCCACATCCGCTTCAGGCGAGGTAACGAATACTGAAGTTGGGCCAACTCGACGGCCAGGCGAGCCTCGTGCGTCTGAGCCCGACTGGCGAAGATATCCAGGATCAATTCGCTGCGGTCGATCACCTTGACCCCAACCGCACGTTCCAGGTTGCGAGTTTGGGCGGGTGAGAGATCGTTGTCGAAGATCACCACATCGGCATCGGTGGCTTCCACCAGTTCGTGCAGTTCTTCGACTTTACCTTTGCCCAGATAAGTGGTTTTGTCGGGAGTTGTCCGACGCTGCGTGAGGCTGCCGATAATTCGAGTGCCTGCGGTGTCCGCCAACCCTTGCAGTTCTTCGAGCAACTCCTGTGGTTGTTCCGACCCGGCCAGTGCGACCCCGACCAGCACAGCCGATTCTCTGTCGACGCTATCTGCCCGATTCAATTCAGTGGCAGCCAAACAATTTCTCCTGGAAGGAAATGTCCTCGGTATTGCGATTGTTCGCGGCACGACTCACGACGTGCTCTGTCTACCATATTCTACCATCGCGATGCGACTACGGACAAAGAAACCCGGTTCCTACCGCCCGATCGCGATAGTACGAAGACAACGACAAGTGACGTCAGGTTCACAGGTTATGTGACAAGAACCAGTTTCCGTCAAAAAGTTGGGAGACGCGGCCAGGCACGACATCACTGCGAACGGGATCGCCCGCCGGCAATCCAGGCCATGATCAGGAACAGGGCCACGACCGATGCGGCTTCCAGCACCCAGGGCGACATGCCGAGCCCTGTGGTGAGCGATTCGCCGAGATTGGGTGGCGTCCACTCAAAGAAACGTATGAACCCCAACCCGACGCCCAAGAGCGATTCCCCGGCTATCATACCCGAGGCGATGAGGACGGCCCGCTTCAGTGCGGACTCTCGTTGCTTTTCCTCTCGTTTCCGCATTCGGGCCAAAATGGCGAAGTTCGCCAACCCGCCCATCAGGATGGGCACGGACAGCGAGAGTGGCAGGTAAATCCCCACGGCAACCGGCATCACGTGCAACCGAAACGAGGACCGTAACTGCAAAAGCGCCTGGTCGATCACCAGGATGCCGATCGCCAAATAGACTCCGCGAATCACCATCAACCACGGCATGTCCTTATTGCCGAAGAACCCTTCGACCAACGAGGCAAACAGCCCCGCCTGAGGAGCCGGCAAGTCGGCCGAACCGAGCCCGCCCTCTCCGGCCCGAATTGAACCCTCGTGCAAGATCATCATCACCGGTGCCATGACAAAGGCGGCCACACCAACACCCAGAATCTGCATCATCTGCTGCCGGCGAGGAGAGGCGCCAACCAAATGTCCCGTCTTGAGGTCATTACACACGTCGCCCGAAGTACAGGCCACGCAGCACACGATGCCCGCGACACCCAGGGTGGCCATCATGGCCGAAGGCCCGGTGAATCCGCAGAGCCAAATCAGCAAGGCGGTGATCAGCACCGCGGTGATCGTCATCCCCGAAACGGGACTGTTCGAGTTGCCGACCAGCCCCACGATGTAGCTGGCCACGGCACTGAAAAAGAATGCCATGACGGCCATCGCGCCCAGGGCCAGAACCGTGATGAGCACCCCACCTTCCAACGCCACGTAGTAAACGGACGCCGCAATCCCCAGCGACAATAACCCGAGCAATACAATCGCCCAGCCGGGAATATCGCGTTCCCGTTCCGACTTTGCTTGCGCGAGCGAACCGCTTAGCTGTTGATAGAGCTCGGTCACGGCGCGGACCAATCCTTTGCGAACCCGCCACACCGAGACCACCCCGCCAACCAGCATCGCCCCCACCCCGATAAAGCGCACCTGGGTGCTCCACAGATAGAAGGCTTCCTCGACGGGTGGCTTGGAGCTGTTAGCCGCAAACAGCGGGATCGCAATCAACCAGCCGATGGCCCCCCCCAGAAAGATCTGGACGGAGATCGAGAGCCCCACGATGGTGCCCACGGCCAACAGGGCGGGAGAAATATCGGAACCGAAGTAGAACACATGCCCCCGCGCGAACGTCGCTCTTGAGACCGATTCGCGAAGTAGTTCGAAGTAAGACGTGGCCAATTTCAATAGCCCGCCAACGGCGAGGCCGGTCATCACTTGGGCCGTACCACTCGCTTCGCTATCGCCGGCCTTGAGAACTTCGGCACACGCCACACCCTCGGGAAACTGCAACTCCTCGTCTTCGACGACAAACACGCGTCGCATTGGGATCATGAGCAACACACCCAGCCATCCACCGGCCAATGCAATGAGCGTGGTGGTCCAATAGTCGAAGTCCCGCCAGAGCCCAACCATAATCATCGCGGGCATAGTGAAGATGATCCCAGCGGCCAGCGACTCACCGGCCGAGGCGCTGGTTTGCACGAGGTTGGCCTCAAGCAGGGACTGCCGTCGCATCAGACCACGCAGGATCCCGGTGGCCACAACCGCGGCGGGAATGGAGGCCGAAACCGTCATTCCAGCCCGCAATCCTAGATAGACGTTGGCCGCCCCCATCACGACCGAGAGCAAGACTCCCAACAGCACGGCCTGCCACGTGAACTCGGGAGCAGTCGTGAATGCGGAAGGTAAACGGGGTCGATCCATCTGCTCGTTCACCTGAGAGAGGCTTGCAAGGTGATGTGTTTTGTGTCGATTTTCAGTTAAACCGCATCGCCAGCAAACATGTGGCAATAGCTTTCATAACGTCGTGCGTTCAGCAAGTCGTCCGCCACGGCGTCCTTCACGGCACAGTCTTCCTCGTGGGTGTGGGAACAGTCGGCAAAACGGCAACTACTCACAAAGGGTCGCAGGTCTGGAAAAAAGCCGGCGACTTCCTTTGGAATCACATCCCAAAGTTCGAACTGGCGGATACCGGGCGTGTCGACAATGTACCCTCCGCACTCCAGCGGCCAAAGCGTGGCGGTGGTTGTCGTATGGCGGCCCTTCTGCGATTCGGCGCTGACCGACCTCACACGGAGATCGAGCCCCTTTTCAACGCGATTCAGGAGCGATGACTTCCCGACCCCGCTTTGACCGACGACGGCACTCGCCTTCCCGCGCAAACGCTGACGCAGCCTCTCGATACCCTGATCGGTCAGCGTGCTGGTGAGCAGTGTGTTGTAGCCAATCTGGCGGTAAGCCCCCACCAGGGGCTGAAGCTCGGCCGGATCGACCAGGTCGATTTTATTGATGCAGATTAGCGGCTCGATGCCCGCCTTTTCTGCGGTGACCAGGAAGCGGTCGATCAGGTGGGGCTTCAAATACGGCTCGGCGGCGCTGGCCACGATGATGAACTGGTCGACGTTCGTCACGATGAGATGCTGTCGACCACGGCTCGTACGGCTGATCGTGCCCTGCCGAGGCTCGGTCTTCAGGATAATGCCCTCGTCTTCGCCAACAGGGCGAAACACCACCCGGTCGCCGGTCGCCACGACATGCCGTTTGTCGGTACTCAGCGTTTTTAGCAACCGCCGCGTGGCACACTCGTACTGCCGCCCGTCTTCTGCGTCGACGGTACTGAACAACCCTCGCACACTCAGCACTCGCCCCTTCAGGCTGCCGGCTTCGTCGATCTGCAGGTCGAGCTCTTCGCCACTCTCATCGGTGGTGTAGATCGTTCTCTTGCGGGTCAGCTCTCCCTTCCCGCTGATTCGTTCACTCTGTGGAACGTTTTCAGTCTGCTCCTCGTCCTGCGCGTACCGCTGGGTGAAATCTCCATCCCGCGTTCGTGAATCTCGGTTCTTCCGGAAGTTCGCCCGAATTTTTCGCTTCTTCTTCGCCATGTCTGCAAGTCTAGCAGACAAAGCGGAATGGACGCACACCCATCGGGTGGCTTTAAGCTTGATTCGGCCGATGGACCCAACAAGGGAAAGGGATCAGAAAATGACACGGCACAGGGCGGCGCACACCCGCGCATAGGGAGCGCAGCATCCGCTTGAAGAATCCACCGACCGTGAGCTTATGCAAGCAAACCGCTATGACGGGCTATTGGGATCCTTGATTTGTCCAGCGCCGTCGTTCATGACGTCGTAGCGGCGCGATCGACCACTGCCGGACATTTGCATCTGATCCTTACTGGTCAATCCCGCGCGATCGAGCAGCGAGCGGTTGAAGATGTCCGACGACAAGTCTTCGGCCGGTGGTGGTCCCACGGCCCCCAGTTCCGCCGGCGAGTATTGGATTTCATACTTGTGCTTGGCCACCGCGAGGGTGTCACCCGGATCGAGACGCTTTTCTGTTACGCGGACTTCGTTTACTTTGACGCCGTTGCGGCTGCCTTCGTCCTTGACGAACCAGTAGCCACCATTCAGGGTCAGACGGCAGTGATGGGCCGAAACATTCGGAAAACGCAGGACGATCGCGCAACTTTCACGGCGACCGATGAGCAGATCTTTCTTAAGCAATGGGATGGGGTCGCCACCGCCGAGGGGAATGAGTTCGCCGTACATAAAATTAGTCTCTTGAGCTGTTGCCAAGTGCCCCCGTAGGATGATCAAGGTATGAATTAGGAGTTAAGTCTAGGTAGGTAAACGAGTGACGTCAACAAAACGACTCCCCGATGAAGTCGACGCACCGCGTTCCTGGCGCGAGTCAGGACTGCGATACTTTGCCTATAACTTCTATCTCCGTAAGCAGTTCGGGCAACGGGTGCAGCACGTCAGCGTCGACGCGGGGATGACGTGTCCCAATGTGGATGGAACGGTCGCTACCGGGGGTTGCGTGTTCTGCGATAACCGCAGTTTTAGCCCCAGCCGAAGAACCCGGCGAGCCGAAGTCATCGCGCAGATCGACGAGGGAATCCGTCGACTGAAGCTGCGTTATAAGGTCGATCGCTTCCTGGCCTACTTTCAACCGGCCACGAACACATACGCCTCGGTCGATCGATTGCGCCCCCTGTACGAAGCCGCTCTCGAGCATCCCAAGGTTCTCGGGCTGGTCATCGGAACCCGACCCGACTGCGTGCCCGACGATGTGCTCGATCTGTTGACCGAGTTGGCCCAACAAACTTACATGCTGGTCGAGTATGGAATGCAGACGGCGCACGACCGTTCTTTAGCGTGGATGAATCGCGGGCACGGGCATCAAGCCACCTGCGAGGGCATCGAACGAAGTCGAGAGAGAAACTTCGGAATTGGCGTCCACATCATGCTTGGTCTTCCCGGCGAGACACCCGCCGACATGATGCACACGGCCGACGAAGTCGCTCGACTGGGCGTCGATGCCATCAAGATTCACAATCTGTACGCCGTGAAGAACACCCCGCTTGCAGATGACGTAACCTCGGGCAAGGTACGACTCCTCGATCGTGACGAGTACGTACAACTGCTGGTTAATTTCCTGGAGCGGATTCCGCCCAATGTTCGTATCGAACGTATCAGCGGCGATGTTCCGAAGGACTATCTCGTTGGTACCCAGTGGTGTCTGGATAAACCTGCGATCAAGTCGGCCGTCGATGCAGAATTCGAGCGAAGAGATAGCTGGCAAGGCTGTCGTGTAAATCGATAGACTTTCTTCATCCGCACGAAGCCAAAACTCTCCGTGTGTCATCCGAGATCCGACCATGAAAAAACTTCCTCTCGGCGAATTGCACTATGAGTTCAGTCGCCATCACGAGCCGCGACTCGTGGTGACCCCGGGCGAGACGATCGAGGTTGAGACCCAGGACGCGTTCTCGGGACAAATTCGTTCGGACAATGACCGGCGTAATAAGTCGACCCAACCGTTGAGCAACCCACAGACCGGCCCCATCGCTCTGGAAGGAGCCGAGCCGGGAGATGCGTTGGCCGTGGAAATCATCTCCATCGAACCGCTCATCGGGCAGTGTTTCACCAGGACCAGTGACCCCAAGCAATTGTGCGAGTGGCTGGGCGACGATTGCCCCCACGGGACGCATGCCTGCGCGATCCGCGACGGTCAGGTTCACTGGTGCGATTCCGTCACGATTCCCTACGCCCCGATGTTTGGCTGCATCGGCACGGCCCCCGCGATTGGGGTTCCCTCTACTGTGCCCGCAGGCCCACACGGAGGGAACATGGATCTCGTGGAGGTTTGTCCCGGCAGTACGGTCTTTCTGCCGGTATTCGTCCCTGGGGGGCTGCTCTACGTGGGCGACGCGCATGCGGCCATGGGGCACGGCGAATTATCGGCCAGCGGTTTGGAAATGCCAGCCCGCTCGGTGATTCGCGTGAACCTCATCAAAGCGGCCCAGCTTCCCGGCGTGCGAATTGAATCCTCCAACGAAATCATGTCGGTGGCCACCGGCACTCCTATGGAACGCTCGATCGCCGAAGCCTTCGCCCGACTCATTCAGTGGATGGAAAGCGACCACAACTGGGACCGCTGGCGGGCGTACGATCTACTCACCCACGTCGGTAAAATCTCCGTGGGCTACTACGGAATCGGTACCGTGGCCGCCAAAATCAATAAGCGGTATTTGTAAGTCTTAGAATCGAGAACTCACCGTTTCCATCAGTCACCGGCGTTTGTAGCCACGGATTCCGTTCCCGTGTAAATCGGCAACGAAATGTGCGAGGGATATTCGGCCGAGACGTACACCTTGTTGTTCGCGACGCGAGGTTCGGCTTCCCCAGCCGGTTTGCCCGTGTTGGGGTTGGCGTCGAAGCGAGGAAAATTCGAAGACGAGACGGCCACGCGGATTCGATGACCTTGATTGATCACCAACGAAGTGCTCCATAGATCGACGTGCAATTCGTAAACCTGCCCAGCCTCCAGAAATGACGGCTCTTCGAACGACTTGTGGTACCGTGCCCGAAGGATGCCGTCGGTCACCAGCATCGAGCGTCCGTCGGGGTAGACGTCGGTCAGTTTCACCGTGAAGTCGGTATCCGGGCAATCCGACGAGACGTACAGCACCCCGGTGATGCGCCCCGTCACTTCCAACGGTTCGGCGAGCACGTCGCTGGTGAAGAGCAGGACATCATCACGCTCTTCAATCTTCCGCTGATCCATGGGACCCTTCGGCAGGATCAAATTCTGCCCGCCGACGGTCGGTACCGGATCGCTGGGTTCGAACTGATACGATAAGGAGTCACGCGACTCCGGCTTGTCGACCGAGAGCGTCGAATCGGCATGAAAGTAATAGGGAACATCTTGGGCCTGCGGCGGCCAGTTGTCAGCCTTGCGCCAATGATTGCCTGGCGCCGTGGGGTCGGTGGGATCGCCCATCACGTAGTACACAACCGCGGCATCATCAGCCGTTCCGGTATCTTCCCCTTTGAGCAATGCATCGAAAAACCGAAGATCATCCGCTGCTTCAAGCCCTCCCAGATTCGAATCTTTGGGATACTTCAACTCGTTGAAGGTTCCGTGTGCCCACGGCCCCACCACGAGCCGGCACTTCCCGCGAGCGCCCGGTCCCCCGTGGTTATGAATCGAGGTAAACGAGTTGATCGAGCCTTGGAGAAAAATGTCGTACCACCCACCGACGAACATTCCCGGTGCATTGACCCGCTCGGCGTGCGACTCGGGGCTCACTTCATCCCAGAACGCATCACGAGCCGGATGGGCCAAGAACGTGTCGAGGTTCCCCTCGACAATGCGGTTGGCTGCCAGCCACCCTTCCATCATCTGCTTTCGCAGCGCCCCACCCTGGAAAGTACACTGGTCGTACATATCGGAAAAAGCGACCAGCACATGCTGGGCTTTCAAATTCTCGGGTGCTCCGGGAGCCAACATGTTTTGTGTGATGCCCAAGGCCGAACCGCCGTAGGTTCCCACGTTCCCGTCACTCCACGTCTGATTGGCAATCCAGCTGATGGTATCGTGCCCGTCATGGTTTTTAGCCCAACCGTGATGATGGAAGATAATCGCGTCGTCGCCCTCCGATTTCCCCATGCCACGAATGTCTTGTGCGACCACCGCGTATCCTCGACGACAGAACCGCTGCGCGGGCCCTTTGATGCCCGAGCGGCCGTAGGTGGTGCTGACATAGATCGATGGATACGGAGGTTCCCCACCCTCGGGCAAGTAGATGTCAGTGGCCAGCCGAGTGCCGTCTTCCATGGCAACCATTTCGGTCTGAGGCTCGACGGCCAACAGCCGCCCCGCGGCAAAGCCCACTCCCATGAATACAGCCAGAACGAGAGCGCAACTCGATAATCGAAAACCTGCTGGCATGTTGATCTTCCTCTGCTTGGCCGGGTAAAACAGCGCCGTCGAATAACCGCCGTCGGATTAGACGATCATAGCCTTCCCGTCTGCGGGCAGCCAACTTTCGCCAAAACCATTCGAACGCCCACCACGCGGCCGTACTATTTCCCTCGAGAGCAATCCATGAACCCCGAAACCGATGCTCCAGAGACGGAGCTTCCCCGCTGGGACCTGTCGAACATCTATTCCAGCCTCGATGGCGACGACTACCGCGATGGCTTTGCCGAATTGGTCACGCGGTTGGAAAGCTGCGAAGCGTTTCTCGACGAGAATAGCATCCGCCGCCTTGAAAACCCCGGGAAAGAAAGCCTTCCCGAACGCACCTCACTGCTGGATACTCTGCTGGAACGAATCAACGATCTGGGCCTGAGGCTCGAAACCCTCAACGCCTTTGTCTACGCGATCTTTACGACCGATAGCTACGACGCTGCGGGTGTCCGTGAGATTTCGAAGCTCGAACAACTGGAAACCCGGCTTCGCAAACTACATGTCCGTTTCCAAGCCTGGTTGGGCTCTTTCGAAGATCAACTCGAGGCAATGATCGAGAGCAACGAATCCTGCAAGCGACACGCGTTCTTTCTTCGGGAGACGGCCCGACAGAGCCGTTACTTGATGACCGAGGAACTGGAGGGATTGGCCGCCGAATTATCGGTCGACGGTGGCGGCGCTTTCGGCAAACTGCAAGGCAACGTTACCAGCCAACTGAAAGTACCCTGGCAACGCAACGGAAAGGAAGAACTGCTGCCGATCGCGTTGGTGCACAGTTTTTGTTCCGACGCCGATGCGGATGTTCGCAAGCGGGCGTACGATGCCGAAATCGCCGGCTGGAGTTCCGTGCGGACCACGGTTGCGGCCTGTTTGAACGGGGTGAAAGGTACCGCACTGACACTTGCGAAGCGAAGGGGGCGTGAAAGTGTTCTCGATGTCACCCTGGACGACAACCACATCGACCGCCCCACGCTCGACGCTCTACTGGGAGCCATTCGCGAAGCGTTCCCCGTCTTCCGGCGGTATCTGAAGAGTAAGGCAAAGAAGCTCGGGCGCGAGAAGCTTCCCTGGTGGGACATGTTCGCCCCGCTTGGCGAAGCGGAGCAGAGTTTTACCTGGCCGCAAGCTCGTGCGTTCATTATCGAACACTTTTCCTCGTTCAGCGACGACCTGGCGGCGATGGCCACGGCAGCGTTCGACCGCAATTGGATCGATGCTGGCCCGCGAGATGGGAAACGGGGCGGGGCGTACTGCATGGAGGTTTCGCAAGTTGAAGAGAGCCGCGTGCTGGCCAACTTCGACGGTCGTTTCGATGGCGTCAGCACGTTGGCCCACGAATTGGGGCACGCCTATCACAATCATTGCCAGGCCGGATTGCCACAGCTATTGCGAGGCTCTCCGATGGCCTTGGCCGAGACCGCAAGCATCTTCTGCGAGACACTCATCACCGAGGCGGCCCTAAAAACGGCCGGACCCGACGATGCGTTGGCGATTCTCGAATCCCAACTCATGGCAGCCACGCAGGTGTGTGTTGATATCAGCTCGCGGTTTCTGTTCGAATCCCGCTTCCTGGAGCAACGGGACGATAACGAACTCAGCCCCGATGAAATCTGCGAACTGATGATCGCGGCCCAACGCGAAACCTATGGCGAGGCGATCGACGAAGCGACGTATCACCCGTACATGTGGCTGTGGAAACCGCACTACTATTCACACGACGCCAACTTCTACAACTTCCCCTACGCCTTCGGGCAGCTCTTCGCCTTGGGGTTGTACGCGGTCTATCGTCGCGAAGGCGAACCGTTTATTCCTCGTTACAAGGAGTTGCTGAGAGACACCGCCCGAAACGATGCCGCCCCGTTGGCCCAGCGTTTCGGAATCGATATCACCAAACCGGACTTCTGGCGAGAAAGTCTCAAGGTGGTTGAGGAACAAGTGGAACGGTATGAAGCGAGCTGAAAATCTGGGCTGACCTGATCAGCAATCCACCCAAGCTCGGCACACAAGCTCGATTACCCTTTTCTGGTGCTGCGGATTCGAATTCCAATCAGCGACGAAGGGCTACCGGACAGAGAAGCCGAAGTGAGCGGCATTCTTCTTGGGGGGGATGAGTCCTGACTGGTGTCGCACAAAGGAGCATTTGAATGAAAGCAAACATGAGAGCGATTCTGATCATGCTTGCGGTCACATACGCGGTCGCATTCGTCATGTCGCCCGCCGACCCAATGAGCTTCGTAATCGAATGGATTGCATATGGAGTGATCGCACTCGGCTGCTACTACGCTGGTCTGTTGAAGGGAAGATCACAGGCATTTACATCTTCCTCAGGGTAGCGCTCTTCAGCGATCATGTGGTCCCAGCAAATTCATGGAGTCGCCACAGTTCTGAAAACGACGATGCCGCTGCAAGTCGCGTTCACAGGAGACATTACCGGGCATCGAATGACGACCGCCGCTTGAGTTCCCACGAGTTATGCCTGGGAATCAGCCATTTCCATTTCTATCCGCATGGCATTCATGGGAGCAAAGACCTCGTCGACGCTGTCTTTGAATAGGTCGCCGATGAGCAGATCGGTAATGTGTCCTTGGTAGTTCGGGTGCCGCTTGAGGAAATTCCCGAAGCTGAATCCTTCGTAGAAGGCACAGACCAACTCACGCATCCGCTCCATACCGCGGCGATACTCGGCAGACCAACGCCCGAGTTGAGCGGCCGAAAGGTCATCCTGTCTCAAGCCGTCACTGATTGCATCGGCGGCAAGTTCTCCGGACTTCAGGGCCAGAAATACGCCGGATGAATAGACCGGGTCGAGAAAACCAAAGGCGTCGCCGACCAGCACCCAGCCGGGGCCTGCAACTTCGGACGATGTGTACGAAAAGTCTTTCGTAGCCCTGAACTCAGCGACTCGCTCCGCTCCCTCGATGCGGCTTTTCGCTGCAACGCAGAGTTCGACCTGTTCATTGAAGATCGTTTCATGGTCGCGTCGATCACTGAACAGCTCTTCGAAGTCGGCCACCACGCCCACGCTCACGATGTCGTCTGGCAAGGGGATGTACCAAAACCACCCCTTCTTTCCGACGGTGTGCATGACCAGCGTCGCGCCCTCGTCGCGACCCGCTTCGCGTTTGGCGCCGCGAAAATATGTCCAGATCGATCCCTTTCGCAATCGTGGATCGGGCCGACGAAGTTTCAATCGGCTGGAAATCAGCGAGCTTTGTCCGCTGGCGTCGGCGACCACTTTCGAGGAAACCTCTTGCTGCTTGCCGTCGGCGTATTGGAGGACAATCCCACGGGCCCGATCACCATCGAAGAGCACTTCGCGTACGCGGACGCCTTGGTGCACCTCGACGCCATGCTCTTTGGCGTTTTCGAGCATCATGCGGTCGAATTCACTACGCAGCACCTGCCAGGTAACCGAACACTCGTGCGGTTTGTGTTCGTCGAAATAGAAGGGCTGCGACTCTTTCCCGGACTCGTTGATGAACTGTACGCTGTACTTGCGGACAAAGTGGCTCATCTTCAGCTTGTCGAGGACTCCCAATCGCTCGAAGGTCCAGTAGCTTTCGGGCATCAGCGATTCGCCGATGTGAAACCGTGGGAACTCATCCCGCTCGTAAAGAGCAACCCGATGACCCTGTTGTGCGACGAGTGTGGCCAGAGTCGCACCGGCGGGACCGCCGCCAATCACTGCGACTTCGGTATCCGTATTCAAGCCGTCGATTGAGACCAAGGTCGTACTCCAACTGCAGAAATTACCAAGGTTCGCATCCGCCTATGTGGCACGGCTACTGCGAATCGCTGTGCGTGACATTCAAATCATGCACCTTGCATGCTAGGCGCCTTGAAATTACTCCGCAACACGAGGCAGAGTTTCAACCACCACCAATGGCGGGTAGAAAGTGAATTTCACTCTCCGGGCCAACCGAAGCAAGCAACCCTTGGGTGGTCATCGATCCGTCGATGGATGCGGCCAAGCCCGCGATTAGACGATCGCCTTCTCGAATCTGTCCCGTAATTTCGGGAAACCGTTCTTCCAGCGCAGCAATCACTTGGCGCAGCGACGTTCCGCTGACCACCACTTCGGATGCTCCACCCGTGTATTCTTGCAGCAGCGGTGAAATGAACACCCTCGCCATGACAATCTCCCGAGGGATTTAGCGGCAAGCAGCCGGCAGCATGTCCTACTTGGCCACCGTTTCCCGGCTTTGTGCCTCGATCGCGGCCCACAAGCGGGGGGGAGAGATCGGCAATTCGTTCGCTCTGACTCCCGTGGCAGCGTGGATCGCGGCAGCAATTGCACCCGGCGGTGGGACGATAGGCACTTCGCCCGCACCTCGGACTCCGTAGGGGTGGTCCGGGTTGGGCACCTCGACGATGATCGTTTCAATCATCGGCAAATCCAGGGAAGTCGGCATACGATAATCCAAGTAGCTGGCATTCCGCATGCGGTTGTCCCTATCGAACACATATTCTTCGTTCAAGGCCCAACCTATTCCCTGTACCGCCCCGCCCTGCATTTGACCTTCGAAGTAACTGGGGTGAATCGCTCGCCCCGCGTCTTGCACGACGGTGTATCGCAGAATGGTCACCTTGCCGGTCTCGGGATCGACCTCGACATCGGCGATGTGCGTGCCGAAGCTATTGGTCGAACCCTCGGGGCTGACTGTTGCCCGACCTACGACGGGGTCGCCCAATTCGCTAAGCTTGCCGGCCAGTTCTTTGAAGGTGATTCGATTGTCTCCCGATACAAACGAGCCATCGTCGAACTCAACATCCTCGGGCTTGCAGTCCCACAGCAGCGAGGCGCGTTGTGCCATTTGCTCGCGGAGATCGAGACCCACGCGATACGCCGCTAACCCGGTGGCGAACGTCACGCGGCTACCTCCGGTGACATCGGTGTAGCCCACGCTGTCGGTATCAACCACTTGGGGTGAAACTTCCTCGGCCGTGATGCCAAGAGTTTCGGCAAGTTGCATAGCGATCGATGTACGCGTACCGCCGATGTCGGTGGAACCTTCCAGCAATGTCACGGTTCCGTCGGGATTGACGTTGGCCGCCACGCTCGACTTAAGCCCGATGTTGAACCAGAAGCCGCTGGCTACCCCGCGACCACGATTCGGACCTTCGAGCTTCGACTGATAGTGTTCGCTGTCTCGGGCGGCTTCGAGTGTCTCGACCAGCCCAACTCTGGGATAGACCGGACCATCGACCCGTCGGGTTCCTTCCTGGGCTGCATTCTTCAGGCGGAACTCGATAGGGTCAATCTCAAGCTTTTCGGCCAATGCATCGATCACCGATTCGCAGGCGAACGCGGCCTGCGTTGCGCCGGGAGCACGATAGGCGGCCGACTTGGGTTTGTTCTCCACCACGTCGAACCCTTCAACCAAAGCGTTAGGTAGGTCGTAGCAACTGAACACGCACATGGTGCCGGGCCCGATGATACCCGTGGGATACGCGCCGGCGTCGTACGCCATCCAGGCCTGAGCAGCAGTCAGTCGCCCGTCCTTCTTGGCACCCAGTTTGATGCGAATGTAACTTCCGGGCGTGGGGCCTGTGCTCTCGAAACAATCGGCCCTGGTCATCGCAATCTTTACGGGCCGCCCACACTTGCGGCTCAGCAGGGCTGCGACCGGTTCAAGGTAGACCGGAATCTTGCCACCGAACCCACCACCAATTTCGCAAGGAACTACCGTCACCTTGGAAATGGGGATATTCAGCAGTTCGGCCGTCTGCTGACGGCAAGTGAAGGAACCCTGCGTCGAGGTCCAGATCTTCAAATGCCCGTCGGTGTTCCAAAGTGCGGTTGTGGCATGTGGTTCGATGTAACCCTGATGCATGGTCGAGGTGCGGAACTCTCGCTCGATCACCAGGTCGGCTTCGGCGAAACCCTTCTCGATTTCGCCTTGCTCGAAGCGAATGTATTGGGCAATGTTGGTCGGCTTCTTGCCCTTCTTGCCTTCGCGATCGAAAAACAGATCATCGTGCAGCAGCGGAGCATCGTCGGCCATGGCGTCGAGCACCCACGTGACCGAGGGCAATGGCTCATACTCAACCTTGATCCGTTGCAACGCTTCCTCGGCAACACTCACGCTGGACGCCGCCACGGCAGCCACGGGTTGCCCTTTGTAGAGCGCCTTGTCGCGAGCCATCACGTTGGCCGAAAGATGAGCCAGGTTCACGGCACCTTCGCCCAGATGTGCTGTCTTGTTCGCCAGGTTGGGAAACTCGGCCGAGGTGACC
>CBDDFU010000002.1:0-692500 GCA_965227275.1 Pirellulales bacterium
GCCGGGGTGCTGAAGAAAGGTGGTCGTGAAGATCCGCTCGGCCGCCGGGCGTGAACGCGACCTCCCACGGGTTATCCATGCCGCCGGTCATCACGGCTTCGATAGGACCACCCTCGGGCCGCCGCCGAAAAATATGGGCAGCCCGCGTCACCAGCGGTGAACGCCTTCTTGTCGTGCGTCTGTTCGGCAAACGCCCCTTGCACCAATAGATCAACCGTCCGGGCCCGCGTAGGGGCCGTGCAGATCGTTGGCGCAACCGGTCAGCGTTTTCCCGTCGAACCACTCTTCTCGACGGTCCGCCGTAACCGTCGTCGTCGGTGTCGGTCAACTTCCAAATCACCGGTGGCGCGGCAACATACAGCGAACCATCGAGCCACATGGCTCCTTCGGGGAACATCATGTCTTCGGCAAATACGACCCGTCGGTCGAAACGTCCGTCGCCATCGGTGTCTTCAAACGCACGATGCGGTGTGGTCGGTTCATTAACTGCGTTTGGACATCGTCGTTCGTTCCACTCGACTCCGTCACATACAGTCGCCCTGCTCATCGAAGTCGGCCGATATCGGTCGGTCGATCAACGGCGGGGCTGCCACTAGCTGTAGTTCCAAACCGTCGGCCAGGTGAAATCGCTTGCCGTGCACTTCCACTTCGGCGCAAGAATCAGGCGATCGGATACCGAGAACAGCCCGCCGAGGACTGAAACAGTGATGGCAAGTGAGTGCAAGAATGTACGTGGCATCGACAGTCCAGAGACAAACCAACAAACGCAAGTGACTGTCCGCTACCATACCCTAGAGGACGGTCACTTGGCGAGGTTTTCACTCCGGTACGATCCACCACCAGGGCTGAAAGGTGCCCAGCCGCTCGACGCCCATTGGGAAGAGCGCGCTTGACTGGGGGGCAAAAGGTCGTGTTTACCACGAAGGAGTGGCGTATAGACAAGAACCGATTATTCTTCAAACGATGTTCAGCGTGCTGGAATCGTTGTCGGTTGCGGATTGAGGTGCGAGATCGAGTTTGAGTCGCTGCGGTCGCCTTGAAGAACGGATTGGCGCGGATTGTTCGGGAGACTCGACCTCAGGCTTCTCTTGGGTTTGCCGAGGGCGACGCTTCAGGAGCGACATCGCCTCGCCAAGGTCGGCCAACGGGTTCGAACCTTTTTTGAGTTCCGGCAATTTCAGCAGGGGCTCTTTCTTCAACGGTAACAGGGCAGCGGCCGGTTGTGCAGGACACGGCACACTCGCGGCAGTCCTCTCCACACGCATCGTCCAATTCGCAGTAGACGGCCTGCTCGACATGAGGTGTGCTGTTGGTACGCGATGAGTCGAGCTGATCCGAGTCGGACACCAGCGTTTCCTGTGACTGCTCCAAAACATACCGGGCAGGCTGGACTTTGCTTCGGTTACCCGATGTTGTTTTCACTTGATGGGCCACCGTTTCGATTTCTGGAGTTGCCGCACCAAGTTGTTCGGCGGCCAGTTCCAGCGGCAACGTCTCGGGAGCTTCCTGCGAGTCGGCATCGTCGTCGGCAAGATCTGTAACCGAAGCGTCGTCGAGTTCCAGGCCCTCATCGTCGACGTCGACATCCAATGGATCATCAGCCTCGTCAGCAGTGGCCAGCAGTCGTGCCGAGTCGCTGGCTTCGATCTGACCACTTTCGGCAAGCACCATGGCCAAATGGCTCTTGGCCACGGCCAGGTTGGGATTCAGTTCGATCGCCTTCCGCAATGCCTTCTCCGACATCTCGAAACGATCGCCGAGATAAAGGGCATAGCCCAGGTCGCTGAGAAGCTGCGGATTGTTGGGCGAGAGTCGCAATGCCTTGGTGAAGGTGGCGTACGAGTCCTCGTACATTTCCTGCTTGGCTTCGATGATCGCCAATCGGTGATACGCTTCGACCATCTCGGGATTGATTTCGAGGGCACTTTGACATAGCTCGGCGGCCTGCTTCCAGTTCGCCGTGAGCTTCTCGCAGCTTGGCCAAGGCAAGTTCGGGCCCCCGCTGGGTCTACGACGGTGGCGGTTGCCTCCGGCTGGGTGGGTTGCATCAAACCGGGAAAGCCAGCGCAGCCGGTCGTGAAGAGAGCCCCCAGTGCCAGCAAGATCAGACAGCTACGCAACCCAAAGACAAGATTCATCGCGTGTTCCCCCCGTTGTCGCGGCAGATGGTGCCGCAATATTTTCATGGCTCGTGGAGCCGGAACCGTTTTGAAGCCGGTTGACTTCTAGCCCGCGGACAAGAGACACGGTCTAGGGCAATCAACCTGGGGGAAGGTAGGCTGCATCAGCCTGGTCCAATTCCCCCCTCCTCACGTTCATTTTCGGACGGATCGACTGTAGGGATTAGGGCAAGCCGGAACTTTCCGCGGCTTCTAACGAAAGTGCCGATTCTTCGGCATATGCGGGCGATTCACTGCCAGCAGTGCGGCGAGGAGCCTGCGGTAGTTCACCGCACGGAGAACTTCCCCCGCCCCGTTCCACGTTGAAGACACAAGATCGAACCCTGGAGACAATCCCCATTTGCCTGCATGCGGGCCGCGGCCGTGATATGATCGTTTCGCTGCCGTCAGATTGCTATCACGAATTGGAGATGAGGACACTTCCATGTCGAAACACGTCATGACTCGCCGCGAGGCGCTCAAGACCTCCGCCGGGATTACCACTGGGTTGATGCTGGGTGCGAACAGCCGTTCGTTGTCTGCTGCCCCCAACGAGAAGCTCAATCTCGCATTCATCGGAGTCGGTGGACGTGGACGCGACAATGTGAAGGGTCTCGCAGGACAAAACTTTGTAGCATTCGCCGACGTGGATGAGAAACGAGCCGCCGGTTCGTACAAGCAATACCCCGACGTTCCCAAATTTCGCGACTATCGTCGCATGTACGATAAGTTCGGCAGCAAGCTCGATGGCGTGGTGATCAGCACCCCCGACCATACACACTTCCATCCGGCGTATGCGGCCATGCAGATGGGCTTGAATGTGTATCTGGAGAAGCCGCTTGCCCATAACGTTTGGGAGACACGCACGCTCACCGACCTTGCTCGCGAGAAAGGGCTAGCCACGCAGCTTGGGGCACAACGGCATGCCAAGTCCAACATGCATCGCGTTGTGGAGTTGGTGCAAAGCGGCGCCATCGGCGACGTAACCGAAGTGCATAGTTGGGTTGGTGGAGAGCGAGGGATGCCCGAGGTACCCACCGAAAAGCCCAGCGTGCCGTCACACCTCGACTACGAGCTATGGGTTGGGCCGGCAGAGCAACGTCCGTATCACCCGTCGTTCTGCCCTTACGGATGGCGTTTCTGGTGGGACTACGGTACGGGTGAAACAGGCAACTGGGGCTGTCACATCCTCGACATTCCCTTCTGGTCGCTCGGTTTGAAGTACCCCACCCGCGTCGATGCGACGGGCCCTTCGGTCGATGCAGAACGAACCCCAAAGTCGATGCACGCCACGTTTAAATTTCCGGCCCGCGACGAGCAGCCGCCGGTGACTTTACACTGGTACCACGGTGCACCGGAGATTCTCAATCAGCACGGGCTCTCATCCAAAGGCAACAACACCCTGTTCATCGGCGAAAAAGGGATGTTGCTTTGTGGCTTCGATCAACGAGTGCTGCTGCCCGAGGAGAAGTTCGAGGGATTCGAAGCACCGACAGCTTTTGTGCCCGACTCGCCAGGGTTCCACAACGAATGGGTTTCGGCGTGCCGTGGCGAGGAGCCCGCGACGTGCTACTTCGATTACTCCGGCCCATTGGCCGAGACGGTGCTATTGGGCAATGTGGCCTACCGCGCCGGCGGTTTCGATTGGGATGCGGCCACACTCAAGACCGGCGACAATTCGCAGGCAGCCGCCCTCATTCGGGAAGAATACCGCAAAGGCTGGGAAGTGTAGGCCTGATCAGTACAAGACTTAGTGCAAGCACGAATGATTTAGCCCCCCACTTGGCTGAAGCAACTGATCATTGTCGGATTGTCCTGACGCGGTAGTTTCGGCAAAATGCGACAAGATTGTCCCGTATTCATGACGGATGTCGCTGGGGAGAAAGTTCATGGCTGAGTCGCCGCAGCCCGCGGACGCTGTTCAAACGCAGGAAACCGTCACCGCAAGATCCTCTGGGAGTCGGTGGCTGATACGATTGATGCTCCTGGTGTTCGTCTTTTTCTGCATCTGCGTTGCAGCAGGAGGCTGGTGGTTTCAATCTCGCTACGAGGTCGCACGTGAGATGAACGTGCCGATCCGCGAGTTCTCAAAGTTCGAGTATCCAGAAGACCCGGGAAAGCGCAGCGTTTACTGTGGTCGCTACGACGGACGTGAACTGCTACTGGTGCAGAAGGACGATGTTCACTTTGACTTCGTGTTGATTCCTAAACACGATCATGTCGCAAAGGTCACATTCAAGAATGTCGATGTGAGTCGCATGACTCCTGGCGCTCCCGAGTGGACCAAGAGCGATCCAAGGTTGTTGCGAATCGCCCTCACGGACCGCGAGTGGAATCGCCAACAGGTACAATTTGATGTCCCCTCGGATCACGTCGAGGTGGAGGGTGGAAACCACTTCGAGCGAGACAACCTTGTTGTGGCCAGCCTGGCCAAGAATTGTTTGAATGCGGGGCTTTGGGAAGTGATTCTGAAAGCCAAAGGAAAAGAGGGGCCTGAATCGTATTACCACGGCTGGTTTACATTTCCGCTAGGGCAGTACAAACGTCTGATCGAATACAACACGGGCGTTTCTTATTGGGAACATTGGTACAAGCTCGAACACTGGTCTGACCCGGCGGGAACCGCCATCGATCTCGCAGAGCTTCGCACCGTTCGAGGCGAGCGTAAACTTGCGGTCGAGTTTGATCGAGATGAACTGATCTTGGTAGCAGGCGAACAGGTTCGAAAGAAACGCACGACCAACGCGAAGAATCTTGTGACTTGGGACGACATGATTGACCGCCACGATGTGACATTTGCCACATTTCGTCCGCCCGGATACTACGATGTTGAAACACCATGGTCGAACGAGTATTGGCGGCTAGCCAATCTTGAAAAGACAGTCTTGCGAGAGATCAAGACCCCGAATGGCGAAGACATGCACGAGGTCGAGGTGGTATTCTCCGACCAAGAGGGTGGAAAGAATCGTTTCATTGTAGGCGGAATTGATCTCCGGGAATTGCCCCAACTATCGATCGAAGACTACCCCCGGGGGCTTTACATGCCGATGGGCATCGGTGTCCCTCCCTTCTATCAAGACTACGAAGATCTATTGTCCCATGATCCGCAAGAAAGCCCTTACTATAGTGTATTGCTAGACGGCGAAGACCGCTGGATTGATCACCACACGGTCGCTATTGACGGGCCGATCATGCATCGCGATCCCAGCGATCCGAATTTGGTGCATCTGTATCTACTGTCTTACGAGCGTCACTCACTGGTTGCCCACATCAAAATTACCTTGCCACCGATTATCATTGCCAGCCGGCCGCACGAGTCGGGCTAATTCTCTCCGAGCTTGTCAGACTTTGGGAGCCGGAGTTGGCTTCGATTGATTTCGAGCGAGTATACCGTCTCGCCGTCGATCGAGACGATGTCGTACTGCACGGTGGGGTCGGAAGCCTTGGTATCGAAGCTGACCAGGCCGAACGACTGCTTCGCGTTGTACGAGAAGAGGGCTCCTTGCTTCTCCATGGTGGGATGCACATGCAGGTTGGTCAGCCGTGAGGAATTGAATTCGAAGAAATCGTAACCCTCGGGACGTTCAATCTGCCACGCGTCCGTTCGATGGCGGTCTGCAGAGAGTAGCACCACACCTTCGATTCTCTGCTTTTCGATAAACGAGAAGATTGTTTCTCGTTCATCCTTGAACCCGTTCCACGTGTCGAGACTATCGCCTTTAGTGCGAAAGTCCCATGGAACCGATGAGCAGATGACTTTGAAGGTGCCCTTGCTTGAACTTAGTTGTTCTTTTAGCCAGGCCAATTGCACGGGACCCAGCATCGATGGTGATTCCGACCGCGGATTTGTGCGGTAGTAGCGGCAATCGAGCATGAAGAACTCGACATCGCCAATCGAGAACTTGTACCAGCAGCCGGGATACTCGTCGCCGCCCGCATACTCGGGGTTGGCCCAGTTCTGTTGAAAGATAGGCCACACCGAGTCTTGTTTCCAGTGCGGCTTGTCAACGAACGGGCCACCCCACGAATCGTTGGTGCTGAAGTCGTGGTCGTCCCAAATGGTGAACACGCTGGTGTGCGCGGTTAGGTTTCTCCATTCGGCCCTCGATTGGCGGCGGTAGTAGGTGTATCGCTGCATCTCGGGCGACTCTGGGTCGTCAATGTACACATTGTCTCCCAGCAACAGCAGGGCGTTCGGGTGAAATGAGTTGATCGTGTCCCACATGTGTTCGTTGTCCGGAACGAACCCCGCCCCACCACCAAAGGCAAGGCTGAACTTGGATGCTTGTCCTACCTGCGGGAACGTCTCAAACCACCACTGCGGATTGCGAAGCACCTCGCCCGTACCGATGCGGATGGCATATTCATATTTCGTTGTTGGTTTCAGGTTGTCGGCCCGAATGACGGCCGTGAAGTCGGTTTCTTCAGACGAGGTAACCGGCCCGAACTCGTATTCTTCTTTCGGATTTCCCATTTCATGCAACAGAAGAGCTACCGGCGACGCTCCTCCGGTGCGTACCCAAATTGATGCGGACGAATCCGTCGTCACGCCAACCAGCGGACCATGCACAGGTTGGGTTGCATACGCTTCCGCCAAGTCTCGATAGAACGGCTGATCGGCCAATGGCTTCATCAACGACCGAGGCCCAGCCAGGATTCTCCCGGCCGGTAATCCCAACTCGATGGCCTTGCGGAATGCCTGCTCTGACTTTTCGGGTTCACCCTGCTGAGCATAGAGAACTCCTAACGCATAACGCGACTCGGCGTCGTCGGGATATTCCTTGATGAAATCGTCGAGGTACTTGGCGGCCTCCTTGTATTTTTCCAGCAGGATGTAGCGAAGGGCAATTTGATGCACCCGCTTGTATTGCCAATCGCGACGAAGTTTCATGTCCACTCGAGGAGCGCTGGCCCCGCCCAGATCATCGGCCAGGCATCGAGAGACGGATGAGGGGACGAGGAAAGCAAATAGGACGACGCGTAGAACGATATTCTTCAGCATGAAAATTTCCTTGAGAGGCCTGCAGGAAGCATAATTCGCGGTGTTGAACGTGAGGCCACCAGGTGAACCCTAGCTCGCAGTGCGGGAACACGGCCACCCGATCAAAAATACTTCCTCCGGAAGCGGCATGCCAGTTAAAATGAAGATGGTCGGCGTCGTCGACAGAGCACTTCCTTTCCCCCCAAATGCCTTGACGGCGACCTTCTATGGCACCTCAGGACCGATCGTTTGCATTCGACGCAATCGCTGTCGTCACAATCCTGATACTCACGATCGTTGCTTATGCGGAGGTGAGCAATCACGAATTCGTTGGAATCGATGATCCGGTCTATATCCTCGAAAACACAACGATTCACGATGGCCTGAGCCCCGAGGTTGTTTCATGGGCACTCACCACCGGGCATGCGGGAAACTGGCACCCGCTCACGTGGATCTCTCATGCCATCGACTTTCATTTCTTCGATCTCGACTCGGGGGCTCACCACCTAACAAACTTGGCGCTTCATTGCCTCAACACATTGCTGCTGTTCATCGTACTCCGGTGGATGACGGGGCAGCGTTGGGCGAGCGCCTTCGTGGCCGCTGTGTTCGCACTGCACCCGTTGCATGTGGAGTCGGTGGCTTGGGTTTCCGAACGAAAAGACGTACTGAGCACCTTCTTCTGGATGCTCACGATGTTGGCCTACACATGGTACGTCAAGAGTGGCGGGGGGTGGCGATATGCACTCGTGATGATTGTCTTTGCCTTGGGACTTATGGCGAAGCCGATGCTGGTAACGCTTCCGGTGGTGTTGTTGCTATTGGACTACTGGCCTTTGAAGCGATACATGCCCGAATTCAACAGCCCATGGCAAACGCTGTACCTGGCTGCCGAAAAGGTCCCTCTGTTGGTTCTGTCTGCAATCTGTAGCGTGTTGACCGTGAAGATGCAGTCCGCGGGTGCCGCGGTTGCCAGCGTGAAGGTTTGGCCACTGCCCTATCGGCTGGGAAATGCCTCGATTGCCTGCGTCACTTATCTGCGAGACATGTTTTGGCCGTCGAACCTCTGTTATTTCTATCCCATTCACGAAATCGATTGGGTTTCTCCCTGGCAATGGGTACTGGCGCTCAGTGCATTGCTCGTCCTGATTGGTCTTACGCTGGTTGCCTTGCTGGTCGTGCGAAAGGCACCGTATGTCACCGTCGGATGGTTGTGGTATCTCATCACGTTGATCCCCGTAATGGGAATCGTGCAAGTCGGACAGCAGTCGCACGCCGACCGCTACATGTACATCCCTATGGTTGGGCTGGCCATGGGACTCGCTTGGATCGGAGTAGCACTCGCAAAGAGAAGCGTAACCATGCGGCGAGTCGTCTTGGTCGTTGGAATCGCGGTCATTGCTGTAAGTGTTCCGCTAACGAGAAAGCAGGTACTCACATGGCGCGATAGCGAGACATTGTTCACCAGAGCAATCGATGTCACCGCGAGGAACTATCGGGCCCACACCGGGTTGGGCAATGTTTACCAACAACAGGATCGCCTCGATGAGGCCATCAATCACTACAAAATCGCCTTGGGCTACAACCCTTTCAATGCCCTGGCCAATCACCGCCTGGGTGTGGCCTATGCTGTACAGTCCGAGTGGTATGACGCGGATGCGGCCCTGACCCGCTCATTGGCATCCCGTCCAGAACAACTTCAGACACGAATTGTCTTAGCTCGGGTGCTAGATCGACAGCGAAAATTCGTCGACGCGAGCAAACAGTATGGCATCGTCATGGCACTTCCCGGCGGCGAAGCACAGTTTGGGGATGAAGCGAGAGAGTTCGCACAAGATCTTGCTGCCGCGGAGAATCGTCTAAAACTTGCCGCGGAACAGTTGAGTACCAACCCAAACAGCGCTGACCTGAGATACAAGTTTGCTTGGGCCTTATACAACCGGGGCTATTTCAAAGAAGCAGAACGTGAAGCCCGCATTGCGTCGTCAACTCGAAGTGGCTGGGATACCCCCCGATTATTGATCGCAACGCTATTGCGTCTGGATGGGAGATACGAAGGGGCGATTGAAGCATACCTGAGGATACTCAAACGCTCACCGCGCAATGAAGCCGCTCAGCAAGGGTTACTCCAACTGGTGGGCTTTCTCTGCCAACATCCGGAAATTGAAGTCAAACAGGACGTTCTGCAGACTGCGGCACATCGAGTGTTGGAACGGGAAGCCGAATCGTATGAAGCCCATTGGATGTTGGGGCGCTGTTATGCCGAAGCCAATGACCCGCGGCAGGCCATTGATCATCTGCGGCAAGCACTTCAGCACCAGGGGAACGACCCGATCATCGCGGCCGAACTCGCCCTTGTCTTGTCGACGACCAAGGAGAAAGAACTGCGAGACGGACCGGAGGCTTTGCGTTTGGCGTTGGCAGCGTGCGAAGAGTTGGACTACACGAATATCCTGTGCCTAAAAGCCCTGGCGGCGGCACAGACTGAATTAGGGAATATTGCGGAGGCCAGGAAAACATTGGAGACGGCCGCGCGATTCGCGAAGCTTCATCGGGATGCGAAGCAAGAACGAGAAATCCAAAGACGCCTGGACCGACTAGCCCACCGCTAATCGTTAGCACAAAAACGGCCTCACCTTCGTACCGAAGTGAGACTAGGCTGTACGACTGACTGCGTGCTCGCAGGAGAGGGCCCTGGGGCTCAGTCGCCGCAGATCACCTTCAGCACATCTCCGATCGTACAATGCTGCTCGACGGGATGTCGGAGATGCTCTTCGGAAAGTATTCGGTAGTGATTTTGCCTTCCCACCTTTTCACGCTTGATAAATCCGCCTTGTTCCAGGTCGGCAATAATCCGCTGCACGGCCCGTTCTGTAATGCCGATTTCCGAGGCGACTTCCCTGAGCACCATCGAAGGATTACGGTTCAGCAGAATCAACACATGAGAATGGTTGGTCAGAAAAGTCCATCGACTC
This sequence comes from Pirellulales bacterium, assembly GCA_965227275.1. Taxonomy (GTDB): domain Bacteria; phylum Planctomycetota; class Planctomycetia; order Pirellulales; family JAEUIK01; genus CAZNXE01. The sequence goes on from CBDDFU010000002.1 coordinate 10,116, forward strand.
TGTGTCTTCTTCGAACCGCCCGATTGCTCCGGCGGCGATGACGAAGTGGCACCTGGACTCATGTTTGCTGATTTCTTATTGGTTTTCCCCATGCCCTAAAAATCCATATCAATTTCGAGCAGAATCGTTCCTTATGAAGATTGTCCAGGCCCACGAGTTTGAACGCCCAGGCCAATCCATCGAGAACCGCTTCGCATCGGCGGCGCCATCACAACCCTTGGCTTAGGGCATGAGCACTGTCGCATGCGAACGTGCTCATGGCCCCGTCAATCGTGTCCTCAAGCGACGACATCGCTGAACAGCGGCGTGGAGAGATAACGTTCTCCCAGGCTGCACATGATGGTCACAATGCGTTTGCCTTTGAACTCGGGGCGAGCGGCAACTTGTGAGGCGGCCCATAAATTGGCACCGCTACTGATACCAGCCACGATGCCTTCGCTCTTGGCTAGTTTTCGTCCCCAATCGAATGCGTCTTCGTCATCGACGGTAACGACTTCATCGATGATCGAAGTATCGAGATTCTTGGGAATGAACCCCGCACCGATTCCTTGAATGCGATGCTTGCCGGGCTTTCCACCGCCAATGACCGGCGAGTGCTTGGGTTCGACCGCGATGACTTTGAAATCAGGGTTCACCGACTTCATGAACCGCCCGACCCCGGTAATGGTGCCACCGGTGCCGACGCCGGCAACTATCGCATCGATGTTGTGGCCACTGTCCTCCCAAATTTCGGGACCCGTGGTGGCTTCGTGAATGGCCGGGTTCGCAGGGTTTTCGAACTGCTGAGGCATCCAGGCCGACTTGTCTTTCTCGACCAGTTCGGTCGCGCGACGAATTGCCCCAGGCATGCCTTCCGCGGCAGGGGTCAGCTCCAGGTTGGCTCCCATGGCCCGCAGTAACGACCGACGCTCGACGGACATCGACTCGGGCATCGTCAGCGTTAGCCGGTACCCTTTCGCGGCACACACAAAAGCCAGAGCGATGCCGGTGTTCCCGCTGGTGGGTTCGATAATATGCGTGTCCTGAGAAACGAGCCCGTCGCGCTCTCCCGCCTCGATCATGGCCACCCCGATGCGGTCCTTCACGCTGTTGAGCGGCTGGAAAAACTCGCACTTCGCGAAGACCTCGGCGTGGTCTTCCGGGACCAGTCGATTGATGTGAATCATTGGTGTATCGCCAATAGCATTGGCGGCGTTATCAAATGTACGTCCTCGCGGCATGGTAATATCTCCGGTGGCTCAAATAATCAATCCCCGACTGCCATGGCGAACAACGGGGGCGCGGGGAGTCGGTACCAGTCAAAATTGGCATGTGCAAGCGCCGTAGATCATCTCGTACATTGCCTCATCTTGCAACACACGCTGAAAAAAGGGGTTCTGACCGACTGAGAGCGTCGACAAACCGCGTAGATTGCTGTCCGAAGGGAATTCGCACTGAGATGGGAGAAACCAGTCTTCGGAGTGAAGCTGTTCGCCGTGGCATATTTGATGTTTGTTAGAATCGAACGCAACGGATCCGCTAGCAAAGCGATTGTAATGAAAGGCTGGAACGCCCCGAGAGCGTGCGGAGATTCCCGAGTCGCGAACCGTTCCATGAGGGGATTGAGATGACCAGTTGCCCCTTTGCGATCGCAGCCGGCTGCAAGAGATTGTCCCTCGTTTCCCTTTTTGTCCCCTGAAGACCGTGCTGGGCGATCACGTACACCCAGCGAAACAAGAGCAGCAGCAGAACCACAAGCCCGCGAAATAGCACTGTTTCGCCGGGTGTGGCGGAGGGGCTGCTCCGGAAATTACGTGTGTCTCCACCAATCGAGAATCGTATGCCAACGTGGTATTTCACGGCCCTGGAGAGATTCACGCCCGCCAAGGGGCAGGAGTGGCAGACGTATCTGCGGTTCTCTGGATTCACGCACATCAAGGAGTTGATCTCTCGTGACACAATCTTGTGTCCAGAGTTGGTAACCGAGTTGATCGACGAAGATTGGTCGTACAACGTGCACGCCGACAACCGGTGTTTCATGTTTATCGATTACGAATACCTAATTCGTCGCGTAGGTTACGACTCCTCGCGACACAATATTCTGGCCATTCACGAAGAACCCGAGGAATTCCTGCAGCCGCCCGTGGGTTTCGAGCACGTTGGCTACGACATACTCGATGAGTTTGAGAACATAAGCGTCCTAACCAACTGCGGCCCCTTTCCCGAAATTTTCCAACCCGCCGAGGTCAACGGTTTTGGTTTGCTCGCAGACATCACTCACGCCCAATCCGTCGCGGCAAGCATTCGCCAAGCTCACCCTGACGACCCCCACTGCAAGGCATGCAAAGTGTGGCAGATTGCCAAGTATTCGCACCCTGCATGAGCTGTACCGAGTGCTCGCTCGATCTTCTCGGCGAGTGCACGACCAGCGTTCCCCCGCAGAAGCGCAAAGCGAAGAGAAAAAATGAGGCTGCTGGGGCTCGAACCCAGGGCCTACGGATTAAAAGTCCCTGGTGAGACTTCGAGGAACTATGTCCAGCGGTGCATACACCGGGCGAATAGTTTCTTTACCAGCTGGGATCGTAGTACAGCATCGCGAAGAAAAGCCCTTCGAGTGAGTGCATGATGAGTGTTCTCACCCCCGGGACTCGTGATGGACCTTTGGAATCCTGCAGACATGGCTATAACGCTGCCGAGTTTGATTTCCAAAGTGTCCGGACAACTTTTTGTAATAGATTCTGTGCATCACAAATCTCGTTGTGGCCAGCTTCCCTACAGACTGCGTTGAAAAAGTGTATAGACGGGAAGGATTAGGCATTGAAGCTCGTGAAAAAGGTCTCTTTGCAGAGATAGTTGGGGATCAAAAAGGCATCCGCGTGGCGACGAACACATCTGCTGTTGTTCAGACACTCTATGTGCAGAATGCGATTCAGAACATGAAGCGGTGATGGTTGTGTGTTTGAGAGACTAAATGCCGGGGGTAGGTCCCCAAACAGGAGCTTTGATCTGTTACCATAGGTTCCCTGCCGAGAACTTCCGTGTGTGGAAAAAACCGTGTGTGGCGGTGAAGAAGCGTAGCGAGGGGCGCCTTGATCTTTGCGACAGCCTCACGCCTAGAAGCTAGAAGTTGACGTATGCATCGCAATGACTCGCGCTTCCATAATCACAGACCACTCAAACGGCGAACGCTGTGCGCATAATCCACAATAGCAAAGGGGAAGCTAGGTATGTGAACCTGAGGTATCCTGGTGAATTTGCAAAGCCACGGCCGCCGCGTGTCAGCAAATATACCAATGCCACAATAGCACAAATGGCTATTCCTACTCCAAGATATCTCATATATGCTGACGATGCCGGTGTAAATCCAACACTAGCAACGCTACCCACTGCAAATGCAAACCATCCTTCACAAGCAAGAATGAATTCCACCTGGCTTGAAAAAGCTTGCTTTCCACATTTCTTTACGATCTCTTTTTCAGCCAGGAACGCAATTTGGTTGCCTATGGGCATTCCCAACGCTGAGATGACACATACAAACAGCTCTACCCAATCGCCTGGCGAAACGGCTAGGGCCAACAAAGCTTGCATTTTTACCTCAGGGTGTTCTTACTAGGATGCTAAGTTTGGTAGCGCCCTCGTCATCTTCTCGGATTACAGGCTTTGTTCTCCTTCTATTAATTCCTGAATGAATATTCTCACCGCCGAGGCATAGTAATTCGACGTTAACATCGCATGGTCCTTGCTGACCACTCTTGCACACTACTTGCATTCTTGTAGAGAAGTAACCCGGGGAATTTGCCCACCATCCCCATCTTGCGGCTGGAACCGAGGCGGATATTAAACCATTCTCTCCAGAATCTCTCAATTCACAACTGGATCGGTTGTCCACGAGTTGGCCGCATAATGCGACCGGTTGTGCAGCCATTGTATGTTTGTTGCGAAACACTGCGACCAGCTCTCCCTGGGAAAGTTCACACTGTAAAGTGGGATGTAACTGGCCATGTTGTATGACATTAATTACACCACACACCACTACATCTAGATCTGTGACTACCTGATCGCAACGAGCATTAGGCTGGCTTCCATTCGCGAGACTATGAATCTCATCGAAAGACTCTCGAACTTTTTCTGCATTGTAAGGCATAGCTCTTCTAGCCCATGATCTCGACGTTGTGTCTGATTGTCCCCTTTAGAAATCGTAGCAAGTCTTGATTCCTCAGCCAGCAGTGAGTTTTGTCGAAGCTTGCTTCAATCACCGGCCATATGGCTTCCAAGTCTCTAAAGTGACAGGTCACGCCCACCTCTCTACGCATTCCGAACGGAGTAACAACATGCACTTCACCAACGTCTGTCATGAGGGAAAGTGTTTCTGGGTAGAACACTTGATCACGCCGAGTGCGGCGGAAAGAGGTGGATTTGAGAGCTAATGCATTTTCTGCTTTAGAAATGAAGTGGAAGCTATCGGGCAAAGAATCAATATACGCTGAGAGAGCATTGGGAAGGTTTTTTGTATTCTCGGCTTTCAACTCGTAGCGTGCGCAATCATAAGTTGCTAGAAATACACCATTTACTCGTTCGGCAGGAACGCAGATGGATTTGATCCATCCTACTGCTTGAGTAAAGTCACTTCTGGTAGACCACGAGATTGTGGTAAAATGATCTCTCACCCAAGTGTCAATTCTCAGTAGTAACTCACTTGTGACGTGAGATCGCATCTCAAATCGATGTGCCTCCTGGTCGCTTGGCATGTTGAATGAGGTCTTGCTCACTCCAATCTTTTTTAGCAGCTCAAACGAAATCTTTCCTGAGGCAAGAGTCTCTTGAAGCAAATCCAACACGGCTGTGTCAGCGTCACCATGCTCAAAATAATCCGCTGCATCTGGTCGTAGCCAGTTTGGACTCATGTCATGTTGTGAGAGTTCTCTCGGTCCAACTAGGCTCGCTCTAGAATTGACTTCTATTCGTCCATTTTCATCAATGTTTTGGGATTCTGAGAGCAGGTAGCAGACACCAGATAATCTCTTTATCTCCTCTGTGTTAAGGAGAGGCGAAGCAGGTCCTTTGATGCCTTTCTGTTTTGACCAACGCCTGTGTAGATCGAACGACAAACTGGACGCATCCATCAACACCTTGAATTCTTCGCATGCGCGTTCCAAGGCGGCTTGTGGGTTGCTCTCGCTATTTCTGTAGTGGCAATAGACCTCCAGACTGCTCAATGACTGCGGTCTCCAACTACAGCTTGGTGGACTTTCCAGGTATTCATAAACAAGTTGACCCTGATCGATTAATACCTCTGTCACCAAATCAGGGGCGTAATCATCAATTGGAAGCTTTAAGAGTGAGTGTGTATTGGTTACGTAGTACAGCTCAAATAGTTCATGACTCCGCTTGTCATCCACTAAGCTGTCTAGGAACTTCAACTGCTGGTGTGCGTTTATCTCAATCGCCGCCGCTAGGCTCTCTGCATCATGGCGATTCGAAAGCCTTGTCCGCTTCGTGGTTATGGCAGCGAGCCTTGCAGAGAGCACTTGGCAGATTGATTCCCTGCGTGAGTCACTGAAAGCAAAATCTTCCTTCAACTCCGAAAGGGAAACGATACGAGAATCATCAAGTAGGGTGTACAATCGGCCTAAGCCTAGAGTAAGACCTTGGGTAAAGCTCGCGATCTCTTTGATCAGGCCTTCCGGGTCGATACTGAGTGTATTCCGTTCACTGTTCTGCGTACCAGCGAACTGTTCCACATCGCGAAGTAACTGTGTGAACTTGTCAGCAAGTCCGCTTTTTCTCTCACTGACATCGGCGAGTCGCTTTCGTAAGCGATCCAGCAACGCATATGTCTTTTCTGTGTGAAATATTAGTTCGCGTGCTGTGCCGGGAAGAAGAACGATCTGTCCAGGAAACATGTCGAGAACGAATCTTGCCTGAGAAGGAGAAGTCGTACTTCGTTCGCTTTGTTGACTGGGATATAAGTAAGCGTGAATGATCTCAAAGTCGGGGGAAAGAATTGGAGATACTCCATTCACCTCTTTTGCCAGCATAATTATTGCATCGGCGACAAGATGTCGATTGCGCTTCGAAAAACCGCTTATTGCGTTGATGAACTTGGGGGAAATGGGCTGGTCGGCAAGCCCTTCAAAAATGGCTCTCACGTTTCGAGATGCCTGACTTCGCTGTTCTGGCACCAATTGAGAGGTCGGCACTTAACTAGCTCCAGTACTGTTCAAAAAAAATGTTTCGCCGAGGAGCCACTCCAGCCCGAATGAGCTCATTCTCGATCCGATCTGCGATATGCGCATCAGGACAGCTCGTAGACCCAGTGAGGGCCATGTACAAGGTTCCGCAAAGTGAATGTGTTTTCTGCAAGTGAGGCCGCACGACACAACGCGTTGGCCACTGTGCTACAAGGCCGTCGTTTAAGGCGTTTATGACTTGCAGAAAGGAGGACTGATATTCCCTACTATTCATCGCAAGGCTTCCACAGAAAACGATGGGAACCTTGGCGCTATTGTCAAAATAGCCTTTGTTTGCCGATTGTTTGAAGGCGGCCAAGAGTGAAGTCTGCAGCTCACCAGTACCTTTCGCGAGCACCTGCATCGCAGTAATGTCATTGTTCGTCTCGGCCAATCTGCAGGTGGTTTCTGCCAAAGATGCGACCGTCCGTCTCCAATTCCCTGTCCATCGTATCGTTTCGTACCATTCGCTTATCTGGTGAACGCTATCTAGACGAATCTGATTCAGTACCGATGTACGAAAACGGTCAGTACATGATCGGCGTCCGTCGAAGTCATCGAGCAACGCGCCTAATGCACATCGGCCGACGAAATATCCCCCTCCCAGATCTGCAATCTCACTTCCCCATCCTCCAACAGAAAACGACCGGCCATTGTGGTTGACTGCTATTGTATTTATTCCAGTTGAGACCATGCAGAGGAGACCAGACTGAATCCGTGCTGCGACAAAATCCGACCATACATCCTCGACTAACACAGGTTGTGCAGCTCGAGAAAACTCTCTTAATCTCATCAGTTGGGCTACTCGCACCCGGTCACTCTCTGTGTGTAGCCCTGACACGCTGCAAGCGATCGAGATGCATCCATCGAAAAGAGAGGTGTCAGTCTTGGCCTTTAGTTCGCGATCAGTGAAGGCAAGTAAATTGCGTAGGAGCAATGCATGATTGACATTTAGCTCGAGAGCTAAGGGGGGCACTTCGCAGTGTAGCAATAGTCTACCGTCCGGAGCACATACACCTAGGTGACCCGTTCCCGCTGAAAACTGGATTCCCAAGCAGAATTGCATGACGATGACAGTAGTTGAGTGCCTATTTGACGAATCAACCCGGAAGCTGTACGTGTGTCGGGTGTTTTAATGGAATGAACTGGATGGAGTCAATCAACTAATCCACTTCCTCCAGCTGTATCCTCCTCCTCATATCTTCTGCGACTCTCTCCGTGAGTCTGCCAGATCGGATTGTTACTCCCGAAATAGGTCCAGTGTCCTATTCGGCACAATCCTGGGGCTGTATAAAAGCACCAGCAGAACTGCCCATCTATCAGCCGTATCGGAAATGATGACGCAGCCTGTCAAATGGGAGACCTCTTGATAGATCGCATAGATGATCTGCTAACATACTTCCAACGATACGCTGTTTCAAAGCGCGCCCCTTGAATTCAATTCCATATAGATTGCCAGCGGGGGAAACGAGTGCATAGCTGCCACTCTTCTGTGAATTGCAGAACGCATCGACTGAGATCTTTTCTGCTGCCCGTTCTCTTGCTTTCTCGACGGTGGTCTGAAAAGCAGATGAAGGCTGGTCATACTGTTCACGAGAGGCGGCACCGTCATTAAGAGCACTGAACTGCATCAAAGACCACATCGTGATATTGCTGTGCCCGGCCAAACAATCGGCAATTGCGGGAACATGCTCGCAATTGATACTTGAAACGACAGTTCGTACTACCGTACTCACGTTCCACTGTCTGAGGTATTCGAGCATCTCAGTAACCTTGGCGAAATTTCCGGGGCAGGATCGGAAGCGGTCATGAATCTCACTGGTGGGGCCATCAAGTGACAAGCCAACCTGATCGACCTCATGCATTAAGACTTCCCTAAATTGTTCGGGTATGGAGTGAGCATTGGTTTGCACCTCAACCTTGAGGCCCAATGCTTTGCTGAGGTATATGAGTGAATTTATCCCAGGTCGCAGCGAGGGATCTCCACCAGCAAAAGTAATCCAGCGTGCGCCGCTGCTTCGTATAATGCGGACCAGAGACTCAGCCTCCTCGCTTGAGAGATGTCTGCCCTTCATGCGGTAACAGAATCGACATTTAAGGTTGCAAGTGCTCCAGCACTCCCAGTGAACCTTCAATATGCCTAATCTCGCAAAAGCGTTCTTGCAGCGCAGGCTTGCAATGGAGGGTCCACATCCTCCGCAATGCTCAACCATTCTTGAGTAAGTCCTTTACCGAAGATCTGATGCGAGGCCAGCTTTGGACCAGACCAGTCACCAAAAGTGTGGCAGCCGATGAACTGAACATCCCTGCAATTACAGGCTTGTCCGCCGTAAGCCATGCAGCGCTCAGGAAGGCGGCGAAAAGTAGCCAGTACCCATTGGCTTTTAACTGATGACAGAGTCTTGCCAAACAGCTCATTGGCTGCGCTCGATCCCAGGCCTCGTCGAACATGTCTTGGAACATACTGATGATGTTCAGTTGGTGCGGATTGTGCGTTGTCGCTTCTATCATTGTTCCCTGAAGACTTCGTTGGGTGGTATGAACGTATATATCTAACCGCAAGATGCGACCGTCAATAAGAGCGCAAGAGGCCATTCGCATGTCGGACTGCTGTGAGGTAACACGAAGCTGAATGTTTGAGTGGGCCCTCGCGTGTTCAGCCCACCCTTTGAGCGATTCCAAGCTAACGCTTCGCATAGTGTTTCCTCGAAGCTTGCACACTACGTCGGTGCTAGCGAGTAAGATGCGCACTTTCACGCCATTTCGTGCTCGCTCTTTAATTACAGCAGCTGCTTCCAACGCTGGAGTCGTCGCAAGCATCGGTATGCACATGTCAGTTTGTGCTCTTCTTAGTCGGTCAAGGTATGTAGAGTAAGCTTTCTCGTCTGTCATGCTCCCTACTACCGAAACCACCGGATCGTGAATACACCTCAAGCGTGCCAGGGTTTGCTTAAGAGATTTCTTTCCAATGACTTCTGCAATCTTGGCTCGTAAGTCGCTCGACTGTCGTAGTAGTGTTAGGCCGTAACTTTCGTATTCCTCGAGCCAGCCTTTCTGCCTCAAGTCAGTGATGGCGGAGACAATGTCTTCCCGAATTTCTAATCCTTGGTATTGTCGCAGGATGTCAATCAATTCGGTCTGCGGCCGCATGTGTTCGCGAGTGACCATCGCCACAGCTACGGTTGCCTGAGATCGACTCAACCCGTGATTTAGTAGCTGATTTACTATCTCTAGCTCATCAGAGGTTAACACAGCAGGCATTAGAGTGTTGCTTTAATTCTAGAGACTAGGGAATGGTGCCGATATCGAAACGGAGTGAACTCTTAGTCACCCGCTTCCTAATTGGTTTCCCAGTATGAAGTATCATGCGAAACTATAACGATTCAAGTGAAGCTGCTTGAGCGGAATCCGTTGTGCTGAACAGTTTCTGCTGTTCATCCGGCAGTCTCGTCAGTGCAACTGCAAACTATGAACCTGAAACCCAGGTGCCAACTATAGCCCAGTCTGAAGTGGGTTTACAAGCTGCTAGGGTGTGCTTGGGTAAGGAGCGATTCACTAATTAGCATCGCCATCTTTTCGAAAGAGGCAGGAAGAGATTAATTGTCGGACGATGACTGAATCAGTTGCACGATCGTCTGAAGGCAGCGAAATGCAGCTGGACTCCCTTTTCGTCTTGACTCTTCGTAGTAATCCACCCAGGCCACCGCGAAGCCTCGCAGGCCTCCGAAGTGGGCTAGCATGGCTGTACAGACCTTGCGGACGTCCTCGTCTCGCTTGGCATTCTTTAGCTGGGTCATGTAGCGACCCATGCGTCGCTCATCTTCTTTGGCGTTTTTCAGCTGCCGTCTGGTGCGTTCCGCGGCGTTGTGACAGGTTCTGCACTGACCAAGGCGAGCTGAGCTATCGCGGGTGCGACGGCGGTACTCCGTAATGGGCTGCTCGCGTGCACAGTTTGAACAGCGTCTGATTGGGGCTTGTGAGGTAACCATGGTTCGTTTGGATTGGCTCTGAGCTCAAGCTGGTAGGTCAAAAAAATCTGCGAGATGTCGGCGCGGCAAAAAACGGGTGGTGCGGTGTTTGGGTGACCGGATTTGCAAGTTGTGTTTGCGGCTTGGGTTAATGCGAAATCTGGTTGCTTTGTGCCACTTAGTTGTACCACATCGAGGCCGAATGACGGCTGGCGGTTTTGTCTGATGTGACTCCTTCGCATGCCTCCACGGGGAGGGTGCAATCCGTGTTGGAGAATTCTTGAAACGCCGGGTGGAAACGATGCCTTACCCTGTGCCGTTGCGGGGGCATTCTGGGAATCGAACCCGAGCTACAGATAGGGTCCTCCAATGAAACACACGGCGATCGAGTTGAAGATCACGATGAGTCCTGACAGTGTGGCGTTGCTAGCCAGTCAATTGGCGGATGCCCTCGAACAACGGGGGCTGACGGCTAGCCCTACACAGCAAAAGGTAGTCGACATGGTGCGACGCTCTCACCTTGTGCAGGGTGAGCTGCCGGACGACATGGGCCTCCTGCTCGACAATCGGCAGGCGTGCGAACTACTTAGCATTTCTGAGCGAAAGCTCTGGCAGATGTGGCATAGCGGAAGGATGCCGCAACCAGTTCGGCTAGGTCGAGTGGTTCGCTGGGGCTATGAGGAACTGCGAGCGTGGGTCAACGCGGGCTGCCCTGCCGCCCACGCGTGGCAATGGCCCAAGCCGTAAATTACTGCCGTCGACTACGCCAAGCACAATCATTCAAATTGGAATTCTTCCCTGTTCTGGGCGAGACTTTCTCCCGCTCACGTTCCCCCCAGTGGTAGCACGGGGCATGGCTGGGCTCTACAATCAGGCAGTTTGGTTCGCATTGGTGCGTGGCCGTGCTGGTAGAGGGATTTGCAGCGACTGAGGGGCTATGAACAACTTCGGGGAGAAAGTCAGCTTCATCTGGAGCATCGCGGATCTGATTCGGGGTCCGTACAAGCCGGCTCAATATGGTCGCGTGATCCTACCGCTCACCGTCTTGCGACGGCTGGATTGTGTGCTGGAACCGACCAAGGAGAAGGTGCTCAAGAAGGCGGAGTCGCTCAAGGGCAAGAAGCTCGACAACGTGGAGCCGGTCCTCAACCGGGCCGCGGGGCATGCCTTCCACAACACCAGCAAGCTCTCGTTTGAAAAGCTCAAGGACGACCCCAACAACATCGCGGCCAATCTCACCCGCTACGTCAAAAGCTTCTCCTCCAAGGCCCGCGACATTCTCGAATACTTCGGCTTTGAGCAGGAGATCGGGCGGCTGGACGAACACAACCGGCTGTTTCTGGTCGTGCAGCGGTTCTGCGAGATCGACCTGCACCCGGAGGTCGTGCCCAACGAAGAGATGGGCTACATCTTCGAAGAACTGATCCGCAAGTTCAACGAAGCGGCCAACGAGACGGCGGGCGACCACTTTACCCCACGCGAAGTGATCCGCCTGATGGTCAACCTGCTGTTCCAGCCCGATGCCGATACACTCACCAAGCAGGGCATCGTGAAGACCCTACTCGACCCGGCTTGTGGCACCGGGGGCATGTTGGCCGTAGCCGATGAATACCTGCGTGAGCTGAATCCCGATGCTCGCCTGGAGGTGTTCGGGCAGGACCACAACCCGGAATCGTACGCGGTGTGTGGCTCCGACATGCTGATCAAGAATCACAACATCGACCACATCGTGTTCGGCAGCAGCTTCTCCAAGGATGGCTTTCAAAGCGAGACGTTCGACTACATGCTGGCCAATCCACCCTTCGGCGTGGAGTGGAAGCCGGAGGCCGACTTCATCCGCAACGAAGAAGAGACCTTGGGTTTCAACGGCCGCTTCGGGGCCGGGCTGCCGCGGATCAACGACGGTTCGTTCCTGTTCCTGCAGCACATGATCTCGAAGATGAAGCCGGTCGAGAAAGAGGGCACGCGGCTGGCCATCGTGTTCAACGGTTCGCCGCTGTTCACCGGGGACGCGGGCAGCGGCGAGAGCGAGATACGGCGTTGGATCATCGAGAACGACTGGCTCGATTGCATTGTGGCCCTGCCCGACCAACTGTTTTACAACACCGGCATTTTCACCTACGTGTGGCTGGTGACCAATCGCAAGGAACCCGAGCGGCGGGGCAAGATCCAGTTGATCAACGCGGTCGACTTCTATCAGAAGATGCGAAAGAGCCTGGGCAACAAACGCAACGAGATCTCGGCCGAACAGATCGACGAAATCACAAAACTCTATGGCGAGTTTCCCGAGAGTGAACACTCCAAAATCTTCGACAACGAAGACTTCGGCTTCCACAAGGTGACGGTTGAACGACCGCTGAAGCTCAACTTTCAGGCCTCACCCGAACGGATCGAACTGCTCACCGAAGAGCGGAGCTTCGCCAATCTGGCGACCTCGAAAAAGAAGAAGGGCTCGAAGGCTGCCGAAGCGGAGATTGCGGCTGGCAGGGAACTCCAGGAGGCTATTCTGAGTGCCCTGCGAACGCTCGATGCGGAGAAGGTCTATCAGAACCGTGAGGAGTTCGAGAAAGACTTGCTGGCGGCGATGAAGGCCACGGAGGTGAAACTGACCGCCAGTGTGAAGAAAGCGATCCTGGGGGCCCTCTCGGAGCGTGACGAGACGGCCGATGTCTGCAGGGATAAGGACGGCAACCCCGAGGCCGATTCCGAGTTGCGGGACTATGAGAGCGTGCCCTTGAAGGAAGCGATCGAGGATTACTTTGCCCGCGAAGTGTTGCCGCATGTTCCGGATGCCTGGATCGACGAAGAGAAGATCAAGGTCGGTTACGAAATCCCGCTCAACCGCCACTTCTACAAGTACGTGCCTCCACGACCGCTGGAAGAGATCGAAGCCGACATTGCCGCCATCGAGAAAGACATCGTCCGGATGTTGCGGGAGATGGTCGGATGAGTTCAGACTTAAAACGATTCACCTGCCTACTCGACGAACTGGAGACGTCGCACAAGCTCATCGTCGCCGGATTTGGGACGCTTCAAGAAATCGATGCTTCAAATGACTTTTATCATTTGCCGCACCAGCTCTTAGCAAGCGGGCTTGAACGATTGATGAAGTGCTACATTGCGTTGGTGTACGAAGACGCCAACGGCTCATTCCCGGACATGGCCTACATGAAGGACCTGGGGCATGACCTTAACAACCTGCTCGCGAAAATCACCATTGAGTTCTACGGTGGACATTCGCGTCCGTTCGTGCAAGCGGAGTACGACTTCATCACTACCGATTCTGAGCTTGCCGAATGCATTCGCATTCTCTCGCTTTTCGGGAAGGTCGGCAGGTACTACAACCTGGACATTGTCGCGGGAAGCTCACATAGCCCAATCGACCCCAAGAATGAATGGGAGGCTCTCGAATCTAACATTGAGGACATCACTCCGTATCTCGGCGACGATGAGAAGATGTACACCGATTACTATCCTCGTGTGCATTCTCAGATTATCTCGAAGCTTGAACGATTGGTGAGAGCAATCGCACTCCAGTTCACGATTGGCGACCATCCCGACACGAAGAATCGCCTTAGCCAGATTTCTTGCGTTTACACCGACTTTCGCAAACTTCGCGACGAAGAACTCGGCACACGAGATTACCGGCGTTCGGTTCACATCCTTGAACAGAAGAACAACGAAAACTGGACGAAGCGAACCGAGGAAGAAATCAAAGCGAGCAGTTGGCCAACAAGAGACGTCACGAAGGATAGCTTCGAAGGTGAGTGGCCGTTCCGGGCCGACAAAGTCATTGTCGAGCTTCGAGACAACCTCTTCTGTGTTGCCAACATCGAAGGATACGCGTTTGCACTCAATGGTAGTGCGAAAACCCGCTTCAAGATGCCAGCTCCGCACGAGGCTGGCGTCGCCATTCTCGGGAAATCAATTGGACCATTCATTGCCATGGCCTTTGCGTTGAAGGAGGGCAGTCAATGAGCATCGTCCTCAACGCCGTTCAGCAAGTGCTTGCCGAGGCGGGCGAGCCCCTGCATTACCAGGAGATCACCAAGCGGGCCTTGTCGCAGGGTCTGTGGGAACCGCAGGGTAAGACTCCGGAAGCGACCGTGAATGGTCGGCTGGCTCATTCGATCAAGCATCAAGGAGAAGCGTCTCCCTTTCGCCGCTTTGGCAAGGGGGTGTTTGGTCTGGCCAACGGGATGGAGGATGCATCCACGACGGTGCGACTGAAGGATTCCACCCTTTCGTTCACCGAAGCGGCGGTGCAAGTGCTCAACGAGTACGCGGACGGTAGTCCCATGCACTATCGGGACATCACCGCGAAGGCTTTGGATCTGGGCCTCTTGGAAACCGAAGGGAAGACGCCCGAGGCGACGATGTACGCCCAGATCATCAGTGAGCAGCAGCGGAGAGAGAGACGAGGCGAGACACAGCGATTCGATCGACGTGGGAAGGGCATGGTGGGCTTAGTCGCCTGGAAGCCGACTGGGTTAGAGGGACAAATTCGCAGACGCAATGACGAGGTGCGTCGGGAATTGCACACCCTGGTATCGGCCCTAACTCCCGAGCAGTTTGAAATCCTGGTAGGGAAGCTGTTGACCGCCTTGGGCTTTGAGGACGTGACCGTGACCAAAATCTCCTCCGACGGCGGGATTGATGTCCGCGGGACCCTCGTGGTGGGCGATGCGATTCGGACACGCATGGCGGTGCAGGCCAAGAAGTGGAAGAACAATGTTCAAGCACCCATCGTCCAACAGGTGCGTGGCAGTTTGGGTTCGCACGAACAGGGACTGATCATCACGACCAGTGACTTTTCAAAGGGTGCCCGTGATGAGGCTCAGCGAGCGGACGCAACTCCCGTGGGCCTGATGGATGGTAAGCAACTAGTGAGCCTGCTCATCGAGCACGGCATCGGCGTCCGACGCACCACGCATGACATTCTCGCTCTTGACGAATTGCAGGGCGTCGATGACTAAAAAACGCGAATTAGCATGGCTGCGGATTGCCCATACGATAATCATCTCACATTACGATGCGAGGATGTGGCATGGGTGCTGAGTTATTTCATGCGACTGGAACGCCTGCACGGGTTAGTCATGATAGACGCCAGTTCAATTCGTATTCGGAGTATTCTCCCTCTGGCCTTACCCCTTTGTTCGTCCACTTTGAATGAGAGAATCTGGGGTTAAATGGCTGCTGCTGTTCTGGAGTGAGGCCGTAGGCCGAACGGAAGAACAGCAGCAAGCAGCAAATGTTGCAGGGGTCTGGTAACCCAACGAACTGTGTGGTCGGTAGTGGTTGTAATCGAGCCGCCAGCGGTCGACAACCCAGCGGGCATCTTCAAGGCCAACGAATAGCTCGCGGTCCAACAGCTCATCCCTGAAGCGACTGTTGAAGCTTTCCACGTAGCCGTTTTCCCAGGGACTGCCTTTGGCAATAAACAATGTTTTCACGAGGGCTTGATGCAGCCAACGTGTTACGGCTCGGGCTACGAATTCCGGACCGTTGTCACTTCTCAAGTTGTCGGGAGCGCCACGCACGGCGAACAGGTACTGAAGCACCTCGATGACCTGCTGCGACTTGAATGACCAAGCCAGCTCGATCGCCAGGCTCTCGCGGGTGAATTCATCGATCACCACCAGCATCCGTAGCTTGCGGTTCTTTTCGGTGCGGTCTTCAACAAAGTCGTAGCTCCAAACATGGTTGGGCCTCAGTGCACGCTTTCGCACGCAGCTGTTCTCACTACCGCCACGCGCGAGCCGACGCCGTTTATGCTGTTTCCGGGGCACCTGCATGCCTTCCTCCCGCCAAAGACGTTCCACTCGCTTGTGGTTTATCTTCCAGCCACGCTTGGTCAACGCATCGTGAATTCGCGGACTGCCGAATCTGGGACGCCGGGCCGCGATCCTCCGCATCTCGGCCAATAGCATCGCTTCATCAGACGGACGACGCCTCACGTGTCGCTGAGTCGATCGCGATTGATCCAGTACCCGGCAAGCCCGGCGTTCCGAGACCTTCTCGGGCCCCAAACGACGACGAACTTCGATAACGGTTCGCCTTCGCCGTTCGGGGCTCACCAGTTTCCCTTGGAGGCTTCCTTGAGGATCTCCATGTCCAGAGCCTGCTCAGCCACCAGCTTCTTCAGCCGGGCGTTCTCTTTCTCAAGAGCCCGCAGTTGCTTGACCATCTCCGGAGCCATGCCGCCATACTTCTGCCGCCAGCGGTAATAGGTCTGCTCGGTGATCCCGAGCGTCTTACAGATCTCCGGCACCTTCTGGCCCTTACCAAGGGACACGTCAGCCAGACGCAACTTCTCAATGATCTGCTCGGTCGTATGTCTGGTTCGCTTCATCCGAAAGAATCCTCTCCGGGCTTCGCCCGGTCTGCGATTCTCTCAATTCAGCTGGACCGATTCAAAGGGGTAAGGCCAACCCCAAGCCAGTGGTGGCAGGGAGTGCTAATGTACGGATATATGACCGGCTGGCGCGTGTCCTCCATGTTGGCCTTAAGGTGGTCTGACGTCGATCTGGACGTCGGCACAGCCCTCTCAAGGGCTGAGGATAACAAAGGGAAGCGAGACGCCCTCGTGGCACTACATCCCGCAGTTGTGGAGCATCTGCGGCCGCTGGCCGCCAACTTTGGGCACTTGGTGTTTCCCTGGAACTCCCACCGTAGGACTCTGTGGGCCCAATTTGACCGGATCCAGAAAGCTGCGGGTGTGAAACCAGTCGGGAAGGCGTCCTACGGCTTTCATGACCTGCGACGAGCGTTCGCCACGCTAAATGCCGATCGAATGACCGCTGACGCGTTGCAGTCGCTTATGCAGCATTCGAGCTACACCACCACCCAGAGGTACATCGCGATGGCGCGGCAGCTCAAACCGGCTGTGGAGAATCTCTTTGTGCCCAATTTGGATGAGAAAATCGGGGCGGGTTGAGTGTTGGGATGAGTGTTAGCGGCGAGGTGAGGGTTATGCAATCGTCGTAAGTTGTTGCTATTTCTGAATGAGGCTGCTGGGGCTCGAACCCAGGGCCTACGGATTAAAAGTCCGTTGCTCTACCGACTGAGCTACAGCCTCAAGTTGTGCGGGGGCAGGAATTGCTTGCGGCTGGTAGAGAGGGCGGCTTCTTGCCCTCCGTGGTTCTGCCGCGAGGTCATGCTGATCCCGATGTTGTGAAGATACTGCCAACCGGGCTTGGCGACCATACCCCCTGCCGCACTGGCGACGATCCATACCGGAATTGTGGGGATGGTGTCTCCACTCATACAGGATATTGGTCCCGGATGATCTGACAACCGCGGCACTGGAATCCAGCCACCTCGCTTCGAGAAAACACGCCCGTCTGGCGGGTCCCGTGATTCATAGGACCTGATCCAAGCGGGAAAGGTTCATCTGTCATGCCCTGAAGTGGCGATTCCTGGAGGCATTACAATCCCGGCGCCAATGAGTGCCGTAGCGTTCTGGGGACGCTGGAACTCACGGGAGAAAAATTGACCGCCTGGATTCCAGCACAGATACTGGGCGCGGCGATTGAATTCGCTGCGTACATTCCAAGAGGGAGTGGTTCTCTCGACAGCACTTTGGTTTCGATTGGTGGTCTCGATGTCCTTTCGTTCTGGTTCGCTGCTCTTCCTCATTTCACTCCTCGCTGCAGACTCGGAACTGCTGGCGAACGACCAGGGCAGCCCGCCGAACATCGTGCTGATTCTGGCCGACGACTTGGGTTGGGCCGACGTGGGGTGTTTTGGCAGCGATCTGTATGAAACGCCGAATATCGACTTGCTTGCCGCCGAGGGGGTGATGTTCACCTCCAGCTATGCGGCCTGCAATGTTTGTTCGCCGACGCGTGCTAGCATCCTCACGGGAAAATACCCGGCCCGACTGCATCTCACGGATTTCATCCCGGGCGGTCGTGGAAATCATCTTCTCGAATCACCCGCCTGGACGAAGCACCTGCCACTCGAAGAGACGACGCTGCCCGAGGTGCTTCGCCCCGCAGGGTATATCAGCGGTCACTTCGGGAAGTGGCATCTCAATAGCAACAAAGATTATCGTCCCGGTCGCCCGATGGACCCCGCCTCACAGGGATTCGACGAAGTCGTCACCACCGTGAAACCACGGGCAACCGACGATCCACTCTCCGACCCGCATCATGTAGAGCAGATAACCGACGCTGCGATTTCATTTATCGAACGTCATCGCGAGACGCCTTTTTTCTGCTATGTATCGCACAACTCGGTTCATCGCCCGGTGATTGCCCGGCCCGAGTTGGTGGATGTATATCGCAAGAAGATCGGTCCCGACAACCACCAAACCAGCGCGAAGTACGCGGCCATGGTGCAGGACTTGGACGAGAGCGTGGGTCGCATCATGAATACGCTGGACCAACTGCAGTTAGGCGGTGAGACACTTCTGGTGTTCACCAGCGACAACGGCGGGTTCATGGGCGACGCAAAAGACAGCGCAACCTCGAACTACCCGTTAAGGGAGGGCAAGGGGACCAACTACGAGGGTGGCGTTCGGGTTCCCACGATTTTCCGCTGGCCCGGGAGCGTGGAAGCGGGCAGCGTCTGCCACGAGCCCGTCATCAGCAACGATCTCTTCCCCACGTTCGCGGCGGTCGCCGTTTTGGAAGATGGCGACACCCCGGCGGTTGATGGGGTGAGCCTGATGCCACTACTAAGCGATCCCCAGTCGCAACTCGATCGTGAGGCGCTGTTCTGGCACTATCCGCACTATCACTCGAGGGGCGCCACGCCGCATGGGGCGATTCGGGTCGGCCCTTGGAAGTTGATCGAATTCTACGAGGACATGCACGTCGAGCTGTACAACTTGGAAGACGATATTGGCGAACAGAACGACCGTGCCAGCGAAATGCCGGAGAAAGCCGCTGAACTACGAGAGCGTTTGAGGGCGTGGCGCGAAGAAGTCGGCGCGCAGATGCCAGTCCCAAGCAAGCGTAGCTAATCGAACTGCCGTTCCGTTTCTTGCAGGGAGCGGGGGCTACTCGCCATCGTGCTCTTTCTTGGTCGGTGGATCCTCGAACAACATCCGCACGGGCGGTGTATCGAGGTCGTCGTATTGGCCTCGGTTCAGCGACCACAGAAATGCAGCCACGGCCCCTGCGGCGAACAGCAACGCGGCGGGCAAGGCGATGTATAGCACGCTCATCGTGGCCCTCCAAAGACCCGGCTTCCTAACGACAAGCCGACGACCGTCAGCGAACTCAGCGGCATCAGAACCGCGGCAGTCAAAGGGTTGATCCAGCCTGTCGCGGCCAAACCAACGGCCACCACATTGTAACTGAGCGAGGCGGCGAAGTTGCGGTAGATCACCCGCACGGTGGCTTGCGCTCCATCGACGAGTTCGACCAAGGGAGTGAGCCCCTCACGGCCCAGGTAAACGGTGGCCGCGTCCAAGCTCACTTCGGCTCCGCCGTGTACGGCAACTCCCACGGTCGCGGCGGCTAACGCAGCCGTATCGTTGACGCCGTCTCCCACCATCACCACGGTGCCATCTTGCAGAGAATCTTTCACAATGGCCAGTTTTTCCTCGGGTGTCACGCCGCCGAACACCTCAGCGTCGCCTAGCCCAACCTGCGCTGAGATCTGTTGAACAATCTCGGGATGATCGCCGGAGAGGATTCCCAGTTGCCATCCCCGGCTCAGCAGATGACGAACGGCGGGCTCCGCATCCGCACGAACCTGATCGCCGACGCCCAACAGCGTCGAATACCGACCATCGACAGCCACAATCACCGGGGTTAGCCCTCCGGCGACGACCTCGTCCAACTGCCGTTGCTCTTCGAGGGTCAATTCAATTCCGTGCGATTGAAGCAGAGATTGCGATCCGGCGAGAAGATCGTGAACGCCGACTCGTCCTTGGATTCCGGCCCCCTGAACTTGCTCGAATGCTTCAACCTCCGGTTCATCGAGTTCGGAGGAAGCGGAGCCTGCCTGAGCGGCCGCCACGATGGCTGTTGCGATGGGGTGTGAAGCACGCGACTCTAAGGCGGCCAGCAACGGGCGAATCTCCGCGGGGCCATGCCACAGGCGGACGATCATGCGGCCTTCGGTCAATGTGCCTGTTTTATCTAACCAGATTCGGCCCGGTTTGCTGAGCCGTTCGAGGGCCTCTCCGCCTTTGATGACGATGGAGCGCCTTGCCGCTCGACCTTGAGCCACGGCCAGGGCCAGCGGGGTGGCCAACGCCAAGGCACAGGGGCAGGCTACAATCAACAAGGCCACCGCACGTTCGAGCGACACGTCAAGCCCCGCACGCGCCCAATAGACGGTCGTACCCAGGGCCAGCAGCATGACGACGATGACGAAGTAGCCGCCCACGCGGTTTGCGATTTGCACGATGGGGGCCTTGGTCAGCGCGGCTTCTTCGACCATGCGGGCCAGCTTGCCGATGCGACTATCGTATCCGGTTGCAGTGACTTGCATGCGAAGGGTCGACGAAAGATTCACTGCGCCGGCGGTGAGTCCATCTCCTGGTGTTGCACGGATGGGCGTCGATTCGCCGGTTAGCAACGCCTGATCGACGGTTGAACTGCCCTGCAGAATCGTGCCGTCTGCGGGAATGGTCTCGCCCGGGCGAATCACGACCACGTCGCCGCAGCGCAGTGCTTCCACCGGCACATCGCGGGTGTTGCCCTGTTGCACTCGATGGGCATTCCGCGGCGTGACCGCGTGCATGATTGCCACACTGTCGGCCGCACGCTGCTGTTGTTGAAACTGAATCCAGCGACCGACCAGCAACAGAAAGACCAGAACCGATAACGAATCGAAGTAGACTTCGCCGGTACCAATGATGGTGTTGTAAAGCCCGGCAATGAGTCCGACACCCAGGCCCAAGGCCACTGGCAGATCCATGTGCGGCGTACGGGTGCGAATGGCCGACCAAGCCCCTCGAAAAAAAACGTAACCCGGCCAGACGACAGCCAGCCCGCCCAGTGCGGCGCTGAACCAGCGAAACAAGTTGCGGTACTCGTCCTGCATGCCGGAGAACATTCCCGCGTACAGTGCGACGGCAATCAGCATGGTGTTGCCCGCGCAAGCGGCGGCAACGGCAATGCGCCCGAGCTGACGTCGATTTTCGCGTTGGCGAGCCTGCTGTCTCGAGTCGTCGGTTCGCGGGTGGGGTGGGTACCCGAGTCGATCGAGTGTTTGCGCAACCCGCGAAAGCGGAATCACATCGGGTTGCCAGGTCAGGATCACCGTGGCGTTGGTCAGATGGACCCGAGCTTCCACGACCCCGGGCAGCACCTGGGGAAGCCGCTCGATAAGCCACACGCAGGCGGCACAGTGAACCCCTTCCAGGTAGAACTCGGTGCGGGCCGTTCGCCCGTTGCCTGCGGAGACGTATAACTCGTGGAACGTGGCGTCGTCCATCTCTTCGTACTGGTTGCCTCGCCCGGCGGACGATTGAGGGTCGCTGCCGATTCGATCGCGAAGTGAATAGTAGTCGGCCAGATCGTGCTCACGAATGATCGCGTACGCCATGCGGCAGCCCTGGCAGCAAAACTGCTCGGTGGTCTCGGGTTCGACTAGCCCCGGCGGGACGGGAAGCCCACAGTGGACGCAAGAAACCTTGGTGCCGGCTTCCGAGTGGGAGGCAATTGGTGTGCCGGCTTTCTCGCTGGAGCCGGGGGGAGAATTTCGCTCGTCGAACAACAAAGCGGATTTACTCGTCACGGCAGCACGGCATGGGCTGATGGGGAAGTTGCTCGACGCGAGCCCGCATTTGTTGCGGGGTGGCATCGTTTACCGGGGGCGCCAACTCTTCATAGTTGGCATACGCACGAATTCCCATCGTGTATGACCCAACGACAATTAGCAACATGGCGGTGGCCAGCGGGACATAGCGGCGAAAACGCTCGCTGACTCGATTCACGCCCATCGCAACGACGCTCAGAGCGGGTACCGTACCAATCCAGAACACGGCCATCAGCAAAGCCCCGTGCAGCACGTTGGCGGTTCCTGCGGCCGTGATGACGAACGCGTACAGCCAGCCGCAGGGCAATAACACGGTTAGCAGCCCCACGGTGGCTCCACGCTTGGTTGGCGGCAACGAAGCAGCCAGGCGATGGGCACGCGCAAGAAACTTCTCCAGCCACTTGGGAGCCCGAAAGTGCAATGACCCGGCACCCCGCAGTTGCAGCAGGGCCAGCACGCCGAACACCACCATCAGCCCACCGGCCGCGATCGCTGCGACGCGCTGGATTCCGATAAGCGTGCCGCCCAAATCGAGCGCTGCACCGACTGCGGCCGCGATGGCACCCAACGTGGCGTAACCGACCAGTCGCCCACTGTGATAGGCAACCAAGGAACGCCATGCCGAATGCGATGGTTGCTCCTTGGAATGGCCTACCAGCAGCGCAAACGGTCCGCACATGCCTACGCAATGTGGGCTGCCAATCAGGCTGGCGGTCAGTACGGCTAGCGTCAGCGGTTCCATTGATCTCGGTCTATCGGGTTAACGGAGCTTGTGGATTTCCGTGGCTAAGAACAAATCATCCCCACGCTCCACCTTCAGTCGTATCTCCCACAGCCCGGCGGGCGGCATGGTATGAGTCGTTGTGTAGACCCCGGTACCCTCGCCTGCTTCGATCAGGGAGACATCAGCGGCATTCGCAGCGTGCGCGTGATGGAACACCACGGCCGTTGCCGTGGCGCGCGTGATTGGTTCACCCTGATCGTTGGTGAGCGTGATTTCGATCGCGCGGCGCCCGAATGCATCGGGTGTTTTGTCGATGTTGAAGTTGGCCTTCCAACCGAGTGCCTCGCTGTCGAGTAAGGCCTGACGGCTGGTGTCCCAATCGAGCGCGCGTTGATGGTAGCTGGGCTCGATAGCCAACGAGTCGTCGCCTGAGGTTGCGTAGACGGCCAACAGGCAAAGCGTCATGTGGATGCCAAGCAATCCGACGATGATCCCAGTCCAGCGGAACATCGCCCGACGTTCCAATGCGGCTTCCTCGGTGGTGGTGATTAGCGTGTCGCTCATAGCGGACCTACCAACTTGCATGTCACGATTTTCTCTTCATCCTGTGAATTGCTGATCCGGATTTGAATTTCCCGGCTACCACGACGGTAGACATCCTTGGAGGTCCACACCAGCATGGGCTGCACAAGCGTCTTGCCGGGATCAACCTCGACCATTTGGTCACCAATATCCAGCGTGACAATCTCAGGCTCCAAGGGTTGAAATTGGAAAAAGGCCGTTTTGTCCCCGCGATTGACGATCTTGAACCGCAACGAGTTCTGGATGCGGCCGTCTTCGGTTTGCATGAACGGGCTGCCGAGGTTCCTCAACGGCGTCACATCAAACGATTGCTTGCTCATCAACACGAAGCCGAACGCGGACATGACGGTGAGCAGCGCCAAGGGATAGATGATCAAACGCGGTCGGAACGCCGAGGGCTGTTTGCCATCAATGGCGTCCTGGCTGGAGTAGCGAATCAACCCCTTGGGGCGGTGTACACGTTCCATTACGGCATCGCATGCATCGATGCATTGCGTGCAGTTGACGCATTCCATTTGCAGGCCGTCGCGAATGTCGATACCGGTGGGGCATGTCTTCACGCACAAATGGCAGTCGACGCAGTCGCCAACTAGCGAATCGCCGTTTTGCTGGGCCTTGGATTTTTTCCCTCGCGGCTCCCCTCGCTTGACGTCGTAAGCCACGATCAGCGAATTACGATCGAGCAGCACCGACTGGAAGCGACCGTAAGGGCAAGCGATGAGGCAAAGCTGTTCGCGGAAAAACCCGAAGTCGAACATCATCAGTCCCGTAGTGGTGGCCATGACCATGAAAGGAATCGGGTGTTCGAACGGCGAAAGCCGAACCCACTGCGAGAGCTTCGCGACGCCTACGAAATAGGCCAAAAAAGCGTGCGCAAGAATCATGGAGATAATCAGGTACACACCCAGCTTGGCTACATGACGCCAACCGGAGATTCTCTGGCGAGGGGTTCCCCCGCGACCTTTGGTGCCTTCGAACAGGCGTTCGATGGGGCGGAACAGGTACTCCATGTACACGGTTTGTGGACAAGCCCAACCACACCACACGCGACCGACCAAGGCGGTGATCAGGAAGATCGAAAGAAACACGGTGAGCATGAACAGGGCCAGCAACAACGTGTCGGTCGGCAAGAACGTGAAGCCCAGGATCGTAAACTGTCGGGCCGTAATATCCAGCAGAATAGCAGGCTTGCCGTTGATCGGGATATACGGAATGGCCACAAACAGAATCATCAGGAAGTAGGCCACGGCCTGACGAGCCCGCCAGTAGTGCCCCTTGGAGAGAAGCGGTCGCAACCAGTGACGAGAGCCGTCCCGATTGAGTGTTGATAGGACTTGTTCTTCAGGGGATAGGAGAACGTTGTTCATAATACCATCCCTCCTTCTCCTACCCCGGTTTCAACAGCCGTTTCAGGCCTGTCGAAGATGCAAAGCTCTAGTGAACGCGGCTACCCTATTCAGATTTGGCCGGCTCACCCTCGGGCTTCGTTCCCGCCTCGGTCGTCGCTTCCGCAGCCGGAGCTTCTCCACCAGACTTTTCGTCTTCGTTTGGCTTCTCTTCGGTCTCAGCATCGTCTGACGCTTCAGAAGGGCTTGGCCAGGGCGGAATCTCTGGGCCTTCGGCGCCCTTCCCCGGTACATTCGTGCCACGCAGTGATGCCACGTAGGCCGAGACCAGTACCAATTCGTTTGGGTGCAGGCGGTTCTTCCAGGCAGGCATGGCCTGTCCCGCTGCCCCGTTTCGTATTACGAGCCCGACATCTTCAAGGTTTCGAACGTTCTTCCAGTAGTCGTCGGTGAGGTTGGGGCCGACAACACCTTGAGCGTTCACGCCGTGGCACGATACGCAATTGGTTTTGAACACGATCTGACCGACCTTCAGCCATTTGTCGTCGTGCATGTATTGGGCAATCGTGTCGGCGTTGAGTTCCAGTTCGCCCATATCGCCAAACTGCAGCCGAAGATTGGCCGCAACGGCCCGATCGTAACTATCCAGCACGGTTCGTCCGGGCACATTTGCGTGATAGAACAAGAGGTACAACACACTGAAGGCAACGGAACCGACGAATATCAGGTTCCACCAACCAGGAAGTGGATTGTCGTACTCCTGGATCCCGTCGTAGTTGTGACCCAGTACTTCAGGTTCGTGATCAGCCATCAGTTCTCCTTCGAGTTCCGTCGTCGAGCGGAAGTCTCGCTTCCTCGCTGGTTGTTTTTTGGCTCTTAAGTACCGTGCGGATGAAGATTGCCAGAAATGCCAATGCGAATAGCACCAGGGCGATTTCGGCACTCACCGTGGCATCAATCGATTCAATCATCCGGCTAATCACCGCTGGCTCCTTGTGACGAAGAAGACGGGGATTCTTCGGTCGCAACCGGTTCGGCTTCCTCGGCCGGGGCGACCTCTTCTTCTACCTCGACCTCAACTTCCACTGGGGTTCCTGGCGGCGGGGCAAATAAATCGGTGCCCAATCGCTGCAGGTATGCGATCAAGGCGATCACTTGCTTGTCTGCGTACAGGCCATTACCGCCCTGGTCGATGATGGACTGATTCAATTCAGCGGCTTGTTCGCGGGCCATCGCCTCTGCCTCGGTCAGTGCTCGATCGTAAGGCGCGCCAAGCGCGGCCACCGCATTGATGCTCTTCTGGATCGAACCGAAATCGAGCGGGGCATCGAGCAGCGGGGCATAGCTCGGCATGATGGAGCCCGGTGTCGAAGTTTGTGGGTCGTTGAAGTGCATCAGGTGCCAGAAGTTCGACTGTTTCCCACCTTCGCGAGCAAGGTCGGGACCGATGCGACGAGAGCCCCATTGGAACGGCCGGTCGTAGACAAACTCGCCCGGCTTGGAGAATTCGCCGTATCGCTTGGTTTCCGCCAGCAGGGGGCGAATCATCTGTGAATGGCAGTTGTAGCACCCCTCGGAGATGTAGATGTCTCGTCCGGCCAATTCCAATGGCGTGTAGGGTTTCACCGTGGCGATCGTCGGCACATTGCTGCGAATGAGAAACGTGGGAATGATCTCGAACAGCGAGGCCACCGCCACGGCGACAATCACCCAAAAAGTGAACAGCACCGGTAAGCCTTCCCAGCGACGATGCCAGTTCAGCTTGCCCCAGTTGTCGAACTTGCGACCGATATCAACCACCGGTTCGATGGTCGACTCGGGTGGTTTGGGTTCAACATAGTTGGGCGACAGGGCGGGGGCTGAGTAAACCGGAACTTCGTATTTCAAAGGCCGCGTGGCCCAGGTGGCCGCAAAGTTCACGGCCAACATGCAGGCCCCGGCGAAGTACAACAACCCGCCCCCGACACGAATCCAGTACAAGGGTTCGAGCACGTGCACGGTTTCGATGAATTCCGGATAGGCCAGTTGCCCGGTGTCGGTGATTGCTCGCCACATGAGGCCTTGAGTTAGCCCGGCCACGTAGATCGGCACGATGTAGAGCAAGATGCCGGCCGTTCCAATCCAAAAATGCCATTCGGCCAAGCGGGTGCTATAGAGTTTCGTTTGAAAGATTCTCGGGGCCAGCCAATACAGCATGCCGAACGTCATGAATCCAACCCAGCCAAGCGCGCCGGCATGA
Organism: Pirellulales bacterium; assembly: GCA_965227275.1. Lineage (GTDB taxonomy): Bacteria > Planctomycetota > Planctomycetia > Pirellulales > JAEUIK01 > CAZNXE01. The sequence continues at coordinate 36,905 of CBDDFU010000002.1, forward strand.
ACGTGTGCAACGGTCCAATCGGTGTAGTGCGAGAGGATGTTGACGGCCTTCACCGACAGCAGCGGACCTTCGAAAGTGGACATGCCGTAGAAGGTGATTGCCACGACGAAGAACTTCAGCACGGGGTCCGCGGTTACTTTTCTCCAGGCACCACGCAAGGTGAGCAAACCGTTGATCATGCCACCCCAGGATGGCATCCACAGCATGACGGAAAACACCATGCCGAAGGTGGAGGCCCACTCTGGCAGTGCGGTGTAGTGCAGGTGATGCGGTCCGGCCCATATGTAAATGAACACCAACGACCAGAAATGCACGATGCTTAATTTGTAGGAGTAGATCGGGCGTTCGGCAGCCTTGGGCAGAAAGTAGTACATCATTCCCAAGAACGGCGTGGTGAGAAAGAAGGCCACCGCATTGTGCCCGTACCACCATTGCATGAAAGCGTCTTGGACTCCCGCGTACATGGAGTAGCCTTTGAACAATCCCACGGGCAGGACCAGGTTGTTGAATACGTGCAGCATGGCGACCGTAACGATGGTCGCGATGTAGAACCAAAGGGCAACGTACATATGACGCTCGCGACGAGTGAGCAGCGTCATCAGGAAATTGCCGCCGAAGATCAGCAGCCACACCACGGCGATGGCGATATCGATTGGCCATTCGAGTTCGGCGTATTCTTTGCTTTGCGTGATACCCAGAGGCAAGGTAATGGCCGCGGCCAGAATAATGGCTTGCCAGCCCCAGAAATGAAGACGACTGAGTAGCGGGCTCCACATGGGAGTCTTAAGTAGCCGAGGGGTTGAATAGTAGACGGCCGTGAAAATTGCGTTGCCGGCAAATGCGAAGATGACCGCGTTGGTATGCAGCGGCCGCAAACGACCGAACGTCATCATCGACGTGATGAAATCGGAGTTCTCGAAGTACAGCATCTTGGGCAGAACCAACAGCACGGCCACGATCAGGCCGACTAGCATGCCCACGATGCCCCAAACGATGGTCGCAGTGGCGAACATCCGCACGATCGCGTCGTCGTAGCTGAATTCTTCGAGAGGGCCAGAATTCTCTTGATCCGTCTGAGATGACTCACCGGCGGTCACCCCAACATCCGTTGCCGAATTCATATCAATCGATCCCATTACGCTACGGTTTTTCGACGATCAGCAATGACAGTCGGATTACGTATCCTTGCACGACATCAGTCGATCAGAACGTTGGACAGCCATTGAGTTGCAACTTTCGAGTCACTTGCAAGTGCGAGGAGCAGACAACTGTCACTCCGATTGATGCGGCCTGAGACTCATCATCGCTCGTCCTGAATAACAGCGTGCAAGCTATTCATCGCAAGTGCCATACCAAAGCAGTACCCTAGACAATTGCTGCCGTGCTGCGTTCATTTCGAATTGAACTGGTTCCAGTCGGATTCGACAAGAGTGGAAGGCCGATTCCGCACGTCTGCGACAAAATGTCACCGTTGCGCTCGATACGATACCACTTCAAGCACACTCTTCGCTATGAAAAGCGAGCATTTCCGCACGGAAGTGTGTCAGCACCAAGCTCTGAATGCTCAGCACCTTTGAGGTGGCACGTTGCGAAGTGTTTAGACCGATTCTTCGATGACCGGATTGGTAAGCGTGCCGATGTTCTCGATCTCGATGGAAACGGTATCACCACCCGCGAGGAATACCGGCGGCTTGCGAGCCGCGCCAACACCATGGGGTGTGCCCGTCAAGATGACCGTTCCCGGAAGCAGTAAGGTACTTCCGCTGAGGAACTCGATCAGCGTCGGTACATCGAAAATCATGTCGTCGGTGTTCCAGTCTTGCATGGCCTGATCATTGAGAATTGTCTTGATGCCCAACTTGTTCGGATTGGGAATCTCATCCGCCGTGACCAGTTGCGGGCCCAACGGAACAAACGTGGCAAACGTTTTCCCCCGACACCATTGGCTACCGCCGCGTTCGATTTGCCAATCTCGGGCACTCACATCGTTGGCACATGTGTAGCCGAACACGTAATCCAGGGCATTGGCCTTATCGACGTTCTGGCACGGTTTGCCAATCACCACGGCCAACTCGCACTCATAGTCCACCGCATCGCTCCGCAGACGTCGCGGTAGCACGATGGGATCGCCCGGGTTCTGCACCGCGCTGGAGGTCTTCATGAACACCACCGGGTACTCCGGTTCCGGCTGATTGCTTTCGGCGGCGTGCTTGCGATAGTTCAAGCCAATGCATAGCACGTCGGTGGGGATCAGCGGCGACAGTAGCTTGGAGACTTCGGCTGGTGTCCCCGTGTCGCGTAGTTCGCCGTATAGCTCTCCTTCGAGCAAGGTGGTCGAGCCGTCTTCGTGGCGTGCGCCGAGCTGTTCCGTTTGTTGGTTATCCAGGAAGCGAATGATTTTCATGAGATGATTGCTTTCGGGCTGGAGAATACGTGTCGGGCAACCCGTAAGGGGTGGCCGGTCTTGCTGATCGGGTTAATTTGTTCAGGACGCGGCTCGCCGGGCACAGTTCGCTCTTCCTTGGGTTTGTTCGTCTGCGAGCCGTGCACTAAAGCGGGGAATATTGGATCATCTTCCAATGAGCGTTTACAATGTAGGGCGAATCCCCCCATCGAGGACCTGCCGCGTGATTCCTGCCAATTTACGTTGTTTTCGCTTCGTTTCTTCGCTTGCGTTCGCAATGTTCGTGGGGCTGTATTCCAGCGTCGGTTATGCGGATGAACCACAGGAATCGACCGCGGACGACGTTGCTCACTTCAAGCACAAAATCGAACCGATTCTGTCGGCGCGGTGCCTGAAGTGTCACGGCGGCGAAGAAAAAATTCGCGGCGGTCTCAAACTGACCACTCGCAACAGTATCCTTCGCGGTGGTGACCTCGGGCCCGCCGTATCGCTCGAAGACCCAGATGATAGCTGGCTGCTCCAGGCAATCAACTACGATGGGCTGGAAATGCCCCCCGATGGCAAATTACCGGAAGACGAACTCGAGCTGCTGAACGCGTGGGTTCGTGGCGGAATGCTCGGCATGCCCGAAGGCGATGATTCGACGCCGCACGAAGAAGCGTCGATTTCATTCGAGGATGTTGACCACTGGTCCTATCAGCCAGTCGCGCGACCGGGGCTTCCCAAAGTTCGCAATGCCGCATGGCTCGCAACACCGATCGATGCGTTCGTGCTTGCGAAATTGGAACAAAACGGCCTCGCGCCAGCGGAGGCAGCATCGAAGCTGACGCTCATTCGCCGGGTTTATTTCGATCTTACGGGGCTTCCCCCCACACCCGAGGATGTGAATGCCTATCTCGCCGATAATTCGGTCGACGCCTATGAGCAGTTGGTCGACCGCCTGCTGGGGTCTCCGCAATATGGAGAGAAATGGGGAAGGCACTGGCTCGACCTGGTGCGATTCGCGGAAACCAACGGGTACGAGCGCGATGGACTGAAGGAAAATGCCTGGCGATTTCGCGACTACGTCATCGACTCGTTCAACGCCAACAAGCCTTACGATCAATTTGTGTTGGAGCAACTTGCCGGGGACGAGATAGAAAGCGTCACGCCGGAGAGTATCACGGCCACGGGATACTATCGCCTGGGCCTGTGGGATGATGAACCGGTCGACGCCGATCAGGCTTTTTACGACAGCATGGACGATGTCGTTTCGACCACGTCGCAGGTCTTCATGGCCATGACCGTGGGGTGTGCGCGATGTCACGATCACAAGCTCGATCCCATCTTGCAGAAAGACTACTACAGCCTGCTGGCGTTTGTTCACAATACGCATCGCGATATCAAACAACTCGAGTTCGAGAAGTCGGCCTTCACGCTCAATACCCAGAAAGTGATCGCGACAAAAGAGCAGCGAAGAGAGCACAACGAGCAACTCGCCCTACATCGTGCTCAACGCAAGGAGTTGGAGCAGGACGTTGCCAACTATGAAACGCAGATCTTCGAAACCTTGGCTCCTGCCGAGAAGGAAGATGCTCGGGACAAGAAAGCTCGCGAGTACCTGCTTGCCAAGCGACGTGATCAAGTACTTTCCGACGACGACCTGGAGACCTACCTCCAGCGCAAGAACAGGCTCGAGCAGCTCCTCGATTCAAAGATATCTCCGCTACCCAGGGCTCTGGCGATTAAAGAGAACGGACCCAAAGCCCCGGATACCTTTGTCTTGGTTCGCGGAAGTTGTCACGCATTGGGCGAGCAGGTCGAACCCGGTTTCCCCGGTGTCCTGAATCTTGATGAGGCGGAAATCCAGGAACCAGGGGAAAACGCAGATAGCTCGGGCCGGCGGTTGGCGATGGCGCAAACAATTGCCGACGCAAACAATCCGTTGACTGCCCGAGTGATGGTCAACCGCATTTGGCAGCATCACTTCGGGCGTGGCATTGTGCGGACCTCGAGTGATTTCGGTACCGCAGGCGATGCCCCCACGCACCCGGAACTGCTTGAATGGCTAGCTGCAGAGTTTGTTTCCAGCGGGTGGGACATCAAGGCCATGCATCGCCTGATGATGCTATCGAGCACCTATCGCACGTCTTCCCAAGACTCAGCAGATGCTCTGGAGAAAGACCCCAGAAACGATCTCTTCTGGCGATTCGACATGCGGCGTCTTTCTGCGGAAGAGGTTCGCGACACCACCTTGGCCACCAGCGGTTCACTCAATTTGCAGATGCACGGGCCGAGTGTCTTCACTGAAATCCCGGCAGAAGTCCTGGCCGGCGCATCGCGACCGGAAGTGGCCTGGGGGCGGTCGGCACCCGATCAAGAGCGGCGCCGAAGCGTTTACGTTCTAGCCAAGCGCTCGTTGGCCGAACCGGTTCTCAAGACGTTCGACTCGCCCGACACCGAATCGAGCTGTGCGGTCCGTTTTGTAACCACCGTGCCGACCCAGTCGCTGACGATGCTTAATGGCGAGTTCTTCAATCGCGAAGCCCGATCGTTTGCCAAGCGGCTACGAAGCGAATTTGGCCCCGATATCGAAGCTCAGGTGTCCGAAGGATTTCGAATCGCGCTCTGCCGCGAACCGACTCCGCAGGAAGTGGGCACGGCACTCGACCTGATCGAAGCGTGGCAGAAGGAAGACGGCGTTTCCGAACCGGAGGCCATGCGGTACTTCTGCCTGATGGTGTTCAACCTGAACGAATTCAGTTTCTTGGACTAGTTGATTCTCGCATCCAACTATCTGGAGCCGAGAGAGGCGACCAATCATGACGCGTTCGAACAAACCCGGTGGCAGCTTCTGCAGGCGAACACGCCGAGAGTTCTTATGGGAAACCGGCGGAGGCTTCACTTCGGTCGCACTCAGCGGGCTGCTGGGAAACAGCTTCCTCAGCAAGCAAACCGTAGCCGCCGATGGTGCGACGCCTTATCAGAACCCCTTGGCACCGAAACAACCGACGCTGCCCGCGAAGGCCAAGAGCGTAATTTTCTTGTTCATGTACGGCGGGCCCAGCCACGTCGACACATTCGACTACAAGCCGAAACTGGCCAAGCTGGACGGTCAATCGATCGAGGTGAAAACCTTCGGTCGCCAGGGCAAGAAGAACCAGGGCCGCGTGGTCGGGCCAAAGTGGAAGTTCAACCAGTACGGCGAGTGTGGGAAGTGGGTCAGCGATCTGTTTCCGAACATCGCGACCTGCGTGGACGACATCGCGTTTCTGCACTCGATGTATGCCGAATCGCCCATCCACGGTTCGGCCATGCTGATGATGAACTCCGGGCGGATCCTCTCGGGTAACCCCTGCCTGGGCAGTTGGGTGACGTACGGGTTGGGAAGCGTGAACGAAAACATGCCCGGCTTTGTGGTCATGCTCGACCCCACCGGCGGCCCCATCAGCGGGGCCCAAAACTGGACCAGCGGATACATGCCCGCCTCGTACCAGGGCACCCTTTTGCGTTCAGCAGGGGAGCCAATCCTGGATCTGGCCCCACCCGTGGGCATGTCGTCCGACTCCCAGCGACGCTTGCTCGACGGGCTCAACGGCTTGAATCGCCAACACCAGGCCCCACGAATCAGCAACAGCAATCTGGCCGCACGCATCGCGAGCTATGAACTCGCGTACAAGATGCAGCAGTACGCTCCGGAAGCCGTCGATTTCAACGACGAGCCCGAGCACATCAAGCAACTCTACGGGCTCGAAAAGGTCCGCACTCGCGACTTCGGCCGCAAGTGTTTGTTGGCCCGACGTCTCGTGGAACGCGGCGTGCGTTTCGTCCAAATGTATTCTGGCGGCAACCACAATGACCACAACTGGGACGCCCACGGCGATCTGGAACAAAACCACAACTACCACGCTGGCAATACAGATCAACCGGTCGCCGCGCTCTTGAAAGATCTCAAACAACGCGGACTGCTCGATGAGACGTTAGTGGTTTGGGGTGGCGAATTCGGTCGACAGCCAACCGCCGAATACGAAAAGGGTACGGGCCGCGACCACAACGCCTACGGTTTTACCATGTGGATGGCCGGGGGAGGGATCAAAGGCGGAACCAGTGTCGGGCAAACCGACGAACTTGGCAGCAACGCTGTCGAGGACCGCTTCCACGTGAAGCGGCTTCACGCCACGATCCTGCACCAACTCGGTCTCGATCCAAATGGTCTTTCGTACTTCTACAACGGGTTGGACCAGAAGCTGGTCGGTGTCGAAGGCGCCGAACCGATCTCGCAAATCATCTAGAGCCAGTTTCAATACCTTGTTACGGCTTCGATCGTTGGTGGTTGACCCGACTACTTTGTCGGTATGCATCGACGAATCTCGTGGATTCGCCTGCTTCGACCTCCGCGCCTCGGAACAACCACTAACAATCTCGGGCACGAAACCGGTATTGAAACTGGCTCTAGAGCAAACTAACTCTCAACGGCCGCCTCTGACAGTGCATAAAATCTGACTGCGCATAAAAAGAGCCGCGACCGGGGCAAAAGATCGCGGCCCAGTAGATGACTTGGGTACGTTGGCGCCGCACGGTCATCTACCAAGAACTATGATGCCAATTGACCACCCATTACACAATGCATTTCCTGCCAATTCATGCAAGAAAATGCGAATAAAATCTGTTGCAATCAAACAGGCTTGAGGTGCGTTTTGCTCCCCACTTTTTGGTGGTCCTTGGGGTCAAATTGGATACGAAGCGATATCTTTGACAAACGTTCGTTGATCTTTGATTGACTCCTGCAGCAAAGATGTCGCACGCGGTGGCATCCAATTCGCTAATAGATACCGACCGAAGCTTAAAGTTTCGTTGCTAACGGAATTGTTGCCTGGCAGCAGGAAGACGTCGAAACCAACTCGCTGTCCAGCGAAGTAACCGCGCATCGAGGTGATCGAAACGAAAGTCGCTTTGGTGGGCTGACCTTACGAGCCTGCGGTAGCGACATCCGCCTTTCGGGTGATGGACGAGATGTCTATTTTTCTAAGTGCCCTCATCGATGGTCGCTCGACCCAGTAGTGCAAGCAGGCTCCCACGAAGAGGGCGAGAGCGATCGCCATTGAAATGGCAATCATCGGGCTAACGCCATGTGATTCCAGATACCGAATCACCACATAGCCGATGTTCTGGTGCGTGAGATAAAGCGAGTAGGAAATAGCTCCCAGCCAAACCAGGGGAGCCGCAGCCAGTGCGGGCAAGCGTCTGGAAACGGCCAGCCACAACAGCGCGACCAACGACAGATCAATCAGCAGGGTGGCAACGCCGTCGCGATACCAGATGAAGACCAGGCAACTGGCAAACCCTAACCAACACGAATTCGAGTACTTGCCTGCGCGCTGTGCGTCGTAAAGAAGCATTCCCATCCCGAACAGGGGAATGAACCGCAGGCTGCCGATCGTCGCAATTTTGTTGAGTATTGACGCCGCGAGTGGCCAGGCGGTCGATGTATAGCTTTGCAGGAGGTATGCACCGCCCGCCACGGCGACCCAGCATACCACCGTTGCGGCCGGTCGACGAAAGGCACCCAGGCGATACAACAGCAGCATGTTGACGTAGAAGATTAGCTCTGCCTGTAGCGACCAGTAGGCCCCGTCAATGTGCGGAACCTTCATCAACGATTGCACCATGGTCACGTTGACCAAGGCCTGGTCGAAGCGAACCTCCTGCCCTGGAAGCCCGCAGATGGCGACGACGATAAACGTCAATGCGGCTGCGGCCCAATAGGTGGGATAGAGACGCGAGAAACGTCCCCACGCGAATTTCCAGCTGTTGGCGGTCCGCTCCAGGGTCATCAGAATGACGAACCCGCTGAGCATGAAGAACAAATCGACGCCGAACCCGCCCCAGGGGGCATGTGCCGCGATCGCCTCCGCGTGACCAAAAAGCTGATCGTAGCGCGTGGTGTAGTGAAACAAAACGACCGCCAGGGCGGCCAACCCGCGCAGGGCGTCTAATTCCAAAAGTCGGCCCGAACCGGCTGAGCTCGATGGGGGCTTGATTGGCTGATGTCCCATGGGCGTCCGCGGAGTAAAGAATCTGGCAAGAGGCTGTTATGACATTCAGCAAAAGACATGCCTTCTTAGAATCCTAGGACTCCAAGTCGCGTGTACCGTTCGATTCTCAAAACTCGCGGGAAATTCGACACCCTGCTGTTGCGAAAAGGCACCGCAGAACCTTGTCGGTGTTGCCCGAATGCAACGTCAGCACAGAATGGCTTGATGTGGGAGTCTCGAAGATCTAGCAGAATTCGTGCTCGGCAACACCAAGCACCACCAGGCTCCAGAGCTTGAGAGGAGCCTGTTGAGAAAGAAGTGGCCTACGCCTCTTCCAGGGCCGCCACCAGGTCGAGCACGATCTTCTGACCGTCGCCGAAGAGCATCAGCGAGTTATCCGCCGCGAACAATGGGTTGGGGATTCCGGCAAACCCGGGGCTGAGGCTACGTTTGACGATCACAACCGTGTGGGCTTTGTCCACGTCCAGAACCGGCATGCCCGCGATAGGCGAATTCGGATCGGTGCGGGCCAGCGGATTCACGACGTCGTTGGCCCCAATTACCAGTACGATATCCACCTGCTCGAATTGCGGGTTGATTTCGTCCATCTCGATCATTTTGTCGTAGTCGACGTTCGCCTCGGCCAGCAGCACATTCATATGACCGGGCATACGTCCTGCCACGGGGTGGATCGCGTATTCCACCTTGCAACCACGAGATTCCAGGATGGTGGCCAAATCGCGAACCGCATGCTGACCTTGCGAAACGGCTAAGCCGTACCCGGGCACGATCACGGCGCGGCGGGCGGTTTCGAAGATCATCGCAGCTTCTTCCGCCGAAACGCTCTTCACCTTGCCGGCGTAAACCTCATCCGCGTCGGCGACTTCTCCACCTTCGGCCATCACGCCAAACAGCACATTGAACAGAGAGCGATTCATCGCCACGCACATGATGCGGGTGAGAATCAATCCGGAAGCCCCGACCAACGACCCGGCGATAATGAGCATGTTGTTGTTAATGACGAACCCAGTCGCGGCGGCGGCGAGACCCGAGTAAGAGTTCAGCAGTGCAATCACCACGGGCATGTCGGCCCCACCAATCGGTAAGACGAGCAGAAGCCCCAATCCGCCGGCAACCAGAATGAGTGCCCAGTACAGCAAGGAACTCGATGGATCGACCACCAACCCTACGGCACAAGCGATAGACACCAGGGCCAACAGTCCGCTGACAATTTGCTGGCCTGGGAAACTGATGGAGTTTCCGCTGATCAGCTCTTGTAACTTCGCAAAGGCGACCAAGCTACCGGTGAAGGTCACTGAACCGATGATGCCGCTGGCGGCTACCGCGATGGTCACCTGCTTGGCATCGGCCAGACCGCCGGCATCAATCTGCCGGATCAATTCGGCACCGGCCACGACAAGGGAGGCCGCGCCGCCAAACCCGTTGAGCAACGCCACCATTTGTGGCATATCGGTCATTTTGATCCGCAGTGCCAGGACCGCACCGATGATGGAGCCAATGACAAGTCCGACGGCGATCCAGCGGAAGTCGACCACGCCCTGGTCGAAGAGCGTGACAACGACGGCCAACAGCATGGCCGAAGCGCCCATGAGATTTCCACGGACGGCGGTCCGGGGATGAGTCATGCCGCGGATTCCGAGAATAAACAGAATCGCTGCGACCAGGTATGCCAGATTGATAAAGTCAGCATTCACGAGGGCTAATCCTTGCGGCGGAACATCTCCAACATTCGATTGGTTACCAAGAACCCACCCACCACGTTGATCGTGGCAAGTGTCACGGCAATCATTCCGAGAATGGGTGCCACGCCCGAGGCGCTGCTTCCGGCTGCCAGCAGGGCACCGACCAGCGTGATTCCCGAGATCGCGTTCGACCCCGACATCAATGGCGTATGTAGATTCGGTGGAATCTTGGTGATGATTTCAAAGCCGATGAATACGGCGAGTACAAAGATCGTGAGGCCGACAACCAACGATTCCATAGTGCATTCCTTGGCTGGGAGGAGACCTAAGAGGATTGATCGGCGGCCGCTTCTAGAGCAGGCAGCCCTAAGGCTTCGCGAACCCTGGAGTGTACGACTTCCCCTCCGCGCGCCACCAGGGTTCCGGTGGTGATTTCATCTTCCAGGTCGAATTGCACTTCGCCTTCATCGACCAGGTGCAATAAGAACGTGGCAATGTTTTTGGCGATAAGCTGACTGGCATCACGAGGCAACGATGAGGGGACGTTCACGGGGCCCAAGACCGTCACGCCATCGTGATCGATTGTCTGGCCAGCCTGCGTCACCTCGCAATTGCCTCCGCCCTCGGCGGCCAGATCGACAATGACCGAACCGCGATGCATACCTTCGACCATAGGGCGAGTTACCAGCAGGGGCGCTTTCTTCCCAGGGATAGCCGCGGTGGTGATGACCACATCGCTGTCCGCAATCACTCGGCTCATCAACTCGCGTTGTTTGTTGAGAAAGTCTTCGCCCTGTTCGCGGGCGTAGCCGCCGGCATCCTGGGCGTCTTCGGTTTCAAGTTCCATCTCGACGAACTTTCCACCCAGGCTTTCAACTTGTTCTTTCACTGCGGGACGCACATCGTAGGCTTCGACCAGGGCGCCCAAGCGTTTTGCCGTGGCGATCGCCTGCAAACCTGCCACGCCCGCACCGATGATGAATACTCGGGCCGGCGTGATGGTTCCGGCGGCAGTGATCATCATGGGGAACATCTTGGGCAGTGTGTTGGCGGCCAGAAGCACGGCTTTGTAGCCAGCCAGCATGGCCATACTGCTCAACACGTCCATGCTCTGAGCACGCGTGATCCGAGGCACAAGTTCCAAGGAGAATACGGTAGCACCCTGTGAGGCGGCTGCTTGTACATGTTCGGCTTTGGCCAGTGGTTCGCAGCTTGCGATCCAGATTTTGCCTGAGCTGATCCGCTCCAGGTCGGCCGAGGGATCGGGATTGGCCCCCAGGCAGCGAACCTGGGTTACCACGTCAGCGGCGAACGCATCGTCGCGGCTTCCAATGGTGGCACCCTTGTTTTTGAAATCCTCGTCGGCGATGCCAGCGGGCAGCCCGGCACCCGATTCGACTACGATCTCCAAGCCGGCTTTCTTGAGCGAGGGGAGCACTCCGGGAACGAGTGCAACACGGCGTTCTTCAGGCGAAGACTCTTTAGGGACACCGATTCGCATGGCAACCTTCGGGGACGAGTTGGGCCTTTAGATTCACTCAATCGTCACGTTGACCGCAACTGACAATTCCTTTACCCGGGTGAGTGTGGCATGTTCGTCCCAAGCTGAAAACCCCTACTGCCAGCTTTCTTACGTCGATACCTTGCCTCTGCGGTAGCTAGGTTTCAAGCTGCTTCTGATCCGTTCAGGATGGCTTCTGATAGAAACCCCACTTCGACCAGGGCGATGCCCTTGAAGATGGTCGCCAAACGCATTATCTTATTCGATTCGCAACATTTACAGCTCTTGTCCCTGGGGTCAGGGTCGTATTCAGGGCTCCACTCGTTCAGGGCCCACACGGAAGCGAAGTAATGAACAACAAGACAACCATGGCCAAGTCCAGCGAAATCGAGCCGAAGTGGCTGCATGTGGACGCTACCGACAAAATCGTTGGACGTTTGGCTTCCGATATCGCGGTCATCCTGATGGGGAAGCACCGGCCTACGTATACCCCGCATGTCGATACCGGCGATTTTGTCGTCGTCACCAACGTCGACAAGATTTCTTTCACGGGAAAGAAGTGGGCGCAAAAGAAGTATACCTGGTACACAGGCTATCCCGGGCAGCGAAGCGAAACGGCGGAAGATCGATTCGCTCGTCGTCCCGAGCTTATCCTGACCGAGGCCGTCCGCAGAATGCTGCCGAAAAACAAGTTGGCCAGAAAGATGCTTTCGAAGCTCAAGGTATACGCGGGCCCCGACCATCCGCACCAGGCCCAGAACCCCGAGTCGGTCGAACTTGCTGCGAAGTAATTTTTCCGACAAGACACAATCAAATACAAAAAAGCGAACGACGCGATAGGTGACGCATGGCGACTGCTGAAGAACCAAAGACACGAACGGGTGATGCCACGGGTACAGGGCGACGAAAGTCTGCAGTGGCTCGAGTTCGCATCCGTCCTGGGCAGGGCGAGCTGACGATCAACGGTCGCCCGGTCGAAGAGTTCTTCTGCGAAGAGCAGGATCGGTCAACAGCCCTCGCCCCGCTCAAGGCAACCAGTGTCGGTGAACAATGCACCATTCTCGTTCGCGTGAACGGTGGCGGAACAAGCGGCCAGGCCGGAGCAGTTCGACTTGGGATTGCGCGTGCATTGAAAGAGTACGACGGCGAAACCGAAGCCGTTCTTCGCGAACAGCACCTTCTTACTCGCGATGGCCGCATGAAAGAGCGTAAGAAGTACGGTCTTCGCGGTGCCCGCAAGGGAACTCAGTTCTCCAAGCGTTAAGTTGGTCGATTTCTTTTGTGCGACCCAGCAGATTATTGTCTTGGGCTGCGCGCCGGGTTGGCTAGGTAAATAACCCTTCAATCGGGGTGCCTTCGCTGATGGCGATGGGGCGTTGTGCTCGTGAGATGTTCTCGCGGGTGATATCGATGCCGAGCACTTCGTAGATCGTCGCATGCAGGTCGGCAATGGTGTGGGGGTCTTCGACCTCACGTCCACCTTCCGGGTCCGACTCGCCGATGACTATTCCGCCATTCAGGCCACCTCCTGCGATGGCGGCGCTGAAGCTATGAGGCCAGTGATCTCGGCCTTCCAAAGCGTTGACACGAGGCGTGCGGCCGAATTCCCCCATGCAAAGCACGACGGTTCGATCGAGCAAGCCCCTTTCTTGTAAGTCGCGAATCAACGTGGCCACTGCCGGGTCGAGTTCGGCGACGAGCCGGCGATGGATGTCGTGGTTATCGAAGTGGCTGTCCCATCCGTTGAGCGTGACCTCAACACAACGAACGCCCACTTCAATCAACCGCCGCGCGGCGAGGCAGCCCCGCCCGAAGGCAGAATCGCCATAGTCGTGCAGCAACTTCTCGGGTTCTTTGCTGATGTCGAAGGCCTCGAGTTGCTCGCTGGCCATCATGGCCTGGGCGCTCTCAACGGTTGTTTGTGTGGCCACGTCTACCAGTTGCTGCCCACGGCCTTCCGCGAAGCGACTTTCCAAGAATGCCAATCCCGATCCCCGACGAGCCTGCCGCTTCGAGGAAACGCGAGCTTCCACATCCGGAACTTGATTGGCCGGATCGTAGACCTTGAACGCGTCGTACTTCGAGCCCAGGAAACCGCCGCGGGCGGGCTTCGCACCGGGCAGGATTGAAATGTGGCGGGGAATCTCAGTTCCGGCCTCGGGCAACTCGTGGCAGCAGATGGCTCCCAAAGAAGGGTGAATCGTCACCGGGTCGGGGCGGTAGCCGGTTTTGGCCAGATACAGCGCTCGTTCATGGTCGCCTTCTTTGCTCTGCAGCGATCGAATCAACGCGACCGATTCCATTTCTGCCGCCAATCGCTCGAATCCTTCGGCCAACTGAATTCCGGAAACCGCCGTTTCAATCGCCTTGGTTCCAGCCGCGATCTCGGTGCCGGGATGCGGGTCGAAGGTCTCCAGTTGGCTTGGTCCACCTTGTAGCCATAACAGAATTACCGACTGGGCACGGTCGTTTCCCTCGGCAGAGTCCTTCGATTCTGCCTGATCGGCCAGCGCATGAGCCAGCGGGGTCAGCCAGGCCGCGCCGGCTGCTAGTCCCGCACCGCGAAGCCAACGTCGGCGATGAAAGCGATCGGGCTGTGCATATCGCTGTTCTAATGAAGACATAAGAATTCGCTCGAATTCAGGAGTGTGGCGAAGAAGTCTTCCAGGACCGCATCCCGTTCTTTGTCGCGGGCGCCTGAAAGATGCTCTTCAAAAAAGGCAATCTCTTCCACCGTTGGTCGACGTGTCAGCGTCGAGAGAAATACGACTTCGATGGCCTTTTGGTCATCGGGCGCCAGGATCGCAATTCTTCCGGAGGCGTTCGTCCTTAGGTCGTCGGCGTCGGTTTTTTGTTGCACCAGCTTTCCGTTGAGTAGCAACAGCCGCTGGGATATCGTCTGCGTATCGGGTTCCAACTCGTACTCGCCGGCATCGCCGTAACGTTTGACAAAATCGTTGGTCTCAATCTCACGGACGAACCGAAACAGAATATGGTTCGTGTGATCTCGAGTCCTCAGGGATGACGACTGCACAATCGAACTGGCAACCTGCTCGGGTCGCAACCGCACAATGGGAAACACGGCCCACTGATCCGCGAGCGAATCGAGATCAACAGGTTCCGCGTCTTCTTGAATGTCGATCCGACTGGCAAGTTGATAAGGCGCGCTCAGGGCGATGATGCGAATTAGCCGGTGCAAGTCGTATCCGTGATCGACGAAGTCTTCGGCCAGATAGTCCAGCACCTCGTCGACCTCATCTCCCACCGGGAGATCGTCCACCGGTTCAAGGTAGGCTCTTCCGAACATCAGGGCCCACATGCGATTGACCGTTGCCCGGGGGAATGCCCTATTCTCCGGGTGTGTGATCCATTGGGCCAGTTGAGTTCGCAGGTTTCCTTCGCGAGGGCGAAGCTCGTCCAGCATGGGGACCGCAGCCTCGACAGGGACCATCTCTCCGGAGTGATCGAGGTCGACCTCGTAGGTTCCATCACCGTCGCGGACGCCCGTAAACTCCTGCGAGGTGCCTCCGAAAAACGCGGCCAAGTGATGGAAGTCCTGCTGGCTCCAATCGGCGAAAGGGTGGTCATGGCACTGAGCACAGTCCATCCGCACGCCGAGAAACGATCGCGATACTCGGGCGGTGACCTTGGGGATATCGAATTTCTTTTCACCCTGAATTGTGGCCACGGTCAGAAAATTGGTTGCCGGCGAGTCCGTCCAGATTCCCTGCGCGGTGATCAGTTCGGTCACCAGTTCATCAAACGGGCGGTTCCGTGCGATTTGCTCGCTAATCCAGGTAACAAACCGCCTGCGTCGATACACAAGAAACGGGCCGCTCTCGATACCGACGTAAGCACGGGCTAGCCGTTCAGCCAGATAGTCGGGAAATCGACGATCATTGAGAGCCAAGTCGAGCCACCACTCCATTCGCCCCTCAGGCGGATGAGCTTCAAAAAGCCGGATTTCTTCCAGCGAGGGAATGGTGCCGGCCAGCGTCAGCGAAAGCCGACGCACGACCTGGAGTTGGTCGACGTCCTCGGCAGGTTCGATCTGGGCGGCTTCCCAACGGGTGTGGAACAACGCGTTGAGATGT
The DNA here is from genome assembly GCA_965227275.1 of Pirellulales bacterium. Taxonomy (GTDB): domain Bacteria; phylum Planctomycetota; class Planctomycetia; order Pirellulales; family JAEUIK01; genus CAZNXE01. The sequence continues at coordinate 52,621 of CBDDFU010000002.1, forward strand.
TCGACGCTTTCGGCAATCGAGGGATCTACGGCCGGTTTTCCTCGCCTGGAGGACGTCTTCCGCAGCACTTCCGATTCGGGCGACGACTTGGGAAGCACCTCGTTGGCGAGAAACCCGAAGCCGACCAACACCAGAAAGAACAGCAGAAGATCTCGTTTCCACATGGGGGAACTCCCCGGGGCACGGTCTGGTAAAGTTGGTGGCTCTTGACGGAAACCCTGAACTGCCAACACCTGCGGTCGCTGGTTTTGCCTGAAGGCCGTACGATATTTGCAGGCTGCCCCCTTATTCTAAGGTTCTCTTCGCGGAAAAAGAAAAAGTATTGCGATCTTCCCACGAATATGACCATGCTACAGAAATCGGGGAGAATCGATGATGCGGCAAGTCGAGCAGTCACCTGCGATATCGTGGCCAGATGGTGAATTGACCCAGCAGACCCAAGTATCGACCGTGCCGTTAACCGGCGTTCAGGAATGGCAACCCATCGCGGGTGCGGATGTTGCCCTCGATGGTGACGTTGGTACACGGCCGCCACCTTTCGATGTCGATGCGGAGAATCTCAGCGACGATGAATCGAGCCAGGAACGGTCTCCGAGTCGACTGAAACGTTGGCTGTGGGCCCCGTTTCGTGGGATGGGGTTTCTGTGGCGAATCACCGGTTCGGCGGCCCATTGGTGCTTCGGCCTGCTGTCGCTGATCTTGGGTCTCGCGTTCTTGGCGGCTATTCCCGTGGTTCAGTTTCTAAGTCTGGGCTATCTGCTTGAGGTCGGCGGGCGAATTGCTCGCACCGGGAAAATCACCTCGGGGTTCATCGGCGTGCGACGTGCTGCTCACGTGGGGTCGATCGTGCTGGGCACCTGGCTGTTTCTGATGCCCCTGCGATACCTGGCCACGTTCGAGCGCGACGCGAGGCTGATCGACCCTGACAGTGCCGCGACTCACGGATGGGTGATCGCCATGAATGTCCTCACCGTGCTGGCCGTGATGCACATCCTAGGAGCATGGGCTCGCGGCGGAAGGCTGCGATACTTCCTGTTGCCGATCCTCAACCCGATGCGAATCGTACGTGCCGTGCTTCGCCAAGGGGCCTATCGCGAAGCGCGGGATGCCGTGTGGGAGTTCTTTGTCGCGTTGCGTTTGCCGTACTATTTCTCGTTGGGGCTACGGGGGTTTCTTTCCGGACTGTTGTGGTTGTTGATTCCCGTCTCGTTCATGGCGCTAGGGCGATTGAATCCCATCTTTAGCGTGATCGGTTCGTTGTTGTTGATGTTCGTCGCGCTATACCTACCGATTCTTCAAACACGGTTTGCTGCCGAGAATCGTGTCAAGGCGATGTTCGAGATACGAGCCATGCGGGATACGTTCGCGCGGGCCCCGTTGGCATTTTTCTGGGCGCTGTTCTTCACCCTGGCTTTGGCACTCCCACTCTACTTTCTGAAGATCGAGATGGTCCCCCAGGAAGTCGCGTGGCTTCCAAGCGTGGCATTTGTGTTGTTCATGCTGCCCGCGAGGTTCGTCTGCGGTTGGGCCTATGCGCGAGCCTCTCGACGCGAGCGGCCCAGTCGATGGTTCGTCCGCTGGCCATCAAAAACGCTGCTGGTGCCCATCGTGCTGATTTACGCGGCCTTTGTCTTTTTCACGCAATACACGGCGTGGAATGGCATTTGGAGCTTGTACGAGCAGCATGCGTTTTTGCTGCCCGTGCCGTTCAGCGACATGCAGTAGCGCGGCCCCATCACTTGCCCCGGCCGCAAGATGAGCGATACGATAAAGGTAGAGAGCTGTGGGCCTCTTTTCTGCAACACCAACCCTCAAGGGCGTTTAACGCTCCCGTTCTGCCATGCCGCAACGCCATGTTCACATTCTGTTGTTCATCATGATCGCCTCGTTGGCCTGCTACGAACGGGCCTCGGGGCGTTACGAGACTTACACCACGTTGTTCACCCAAGTCATCGAGCAGGTCGATCAAAACTACGTGACCGAAGTCGATCTTGACGAGCTGGTTCAATCATCGATTACCGGGTTGCTGGAACCTTTGGACGAACACACAGCGTTCATCCCACCGGTTCAGTACAACCAATTTCAGGAAGGCTTGGAGCAAAAATTCGGCGGCGTTGGCATTCAAGTCCGCGTCGACGATGAAACCAAACAGTTGTTGGTTGTCAGTCCCCTGGTTGGTACGCCAGCATACGAGGCGGGAATCGTTGCGGGCGATTTGGTGGTTGAAGTGGACGACAAGCCAACCGCCGAAATGTCGTTGGAAGACGCGGTCATGTTGATGAAAGGTGCTCCTGGGGAACCCGTGAAGTTGTCGATCTTGCACCCTGGTGCGCAATCTCCCGTCGACGTTGAAATCGAACGGGCGATCATCGAAGTCGACACGGTACTAGGCGATTCGCGCGATGAAAACGACCAGTGGAACTACTTCCTCGCGGGCGACGACAAGATCGGGTACATCCGCATCGCGGCGTTTAGCGAAAAGACGATTGAAGAGTTGGACAAAGCACTCGATTGGTTGGAAGCACGAGACGTGCAGGCGCTGATTATCGATTTGCGCAACAATCCAGGGGGATATCTAGATGCGGCCGTCGAAGTTTGCGACCGTTTCGTCGACGAGGGGGTGATCGTCAGCACGCGGGGCCGACGTCGGCAGGAAGTAGTACACATGGCTTCCAGTGAGAATACCAGACTACGCGTTCCCATGGTGGTGATGGTGAACAACAACAGCGCAAGTGCCAGCGAGATCGTTGCCGCTTGCTTGCAGGATCACGACGCGGCTGTCGTCGTAGGCGAGCGTTCCTGGGGAAAAGGCAGCGTACAGAACGTCATCGATCTGGCCGATGGACGAAGTGCGCTGAAGCTGACCGTGGCAACCTACTGGCGACCCAACGGTCACAACATTCACCGTCTTCCGGATGCCACGGAAGAAGACGAGTGGGGCGTGATGCCCAACGACGGTTTTTTGGTTGAGCTGTCGGAGGAAGACTTTATCAAGGTCGTCGAAGCACGCCGAAAACGTGACATCGTGGGTGCTATTTTTCCTTTGTTAGATGACCTGGGTGAGGATTCTGAGCAATCCGAGGAGGTCGAGGAGTTTGTCGACCCGCAGTTGAAGAAGGCCATTGACTATTTGCAGAAACGGCTGAACTCCAAGGCCGCCAAAGCAGCGACCTGATGGGGTGGTGAACTTTCCGCACCGGGTGCTTGTCCCTCTTCGTATCTCTCTTACACTGTTTGACTTGCCGCAGTGTAGATCGGCCGTAAGTGGCTCGACGCAAGTCGCCAGATTCCATTGCCTGTACTGCTGAGTTGCGGTCGGCTTTGCGCAATCCCAAGAATCGCATCCATGATCAATAACGCACCCTATAAGTCCATCGAGCACAAAGGAATCACCATCGAAGGCTACTCGCGAGCGGCCGTGCAGAGCTGCTGGCGGGTGCCCGAGCTGAAGGTGGGGTTCGACCTGGGTGCGCAGCCCTGGGACTTCATGGGGACCAGCACCTGGTTTGTTTCGCATACCCATCTCGACCATGTGGCCGCCTTGCCGGTTTATGTGGCGCGTCGCCGCATGATGAAGATGGAACCGCCGACCATCTACTTGCCGGAACACGCGGTCGACGTTGTGGCGAGAATGCTCAAGTTGTTCACCCGACTGGATCGCGGTCGGCTGCCGTGCGAGTTGATCGGAATCAAGCCGGGCGACGAGATCGAACTTTCACGGGAACACATTGTTACGGCGGTGGCGACCGAACATACCGTGCCTTCGATGGGCTACATCGTCTGGGAGCGGCGTCGGAAGCTGAAGGAAGAGTACCAAGGGTTGGCAGGGCACGAGATTCGGGATCTTCGTCTTGCCGGTACCGAGGTTACCAACGAGGCCCGAATTCCCTTGGTGGCCTACTTGGGCGACAGTACCGCGGTTGGCATGGATAACAACCCGGCCATGTATGAGGCCAGCGTGCTGATCATGGAGATCACGTTTGTCTCGGCCCGACACCGCCCCGAGCGGGTTCGCAAATTCGGTCACATTCATCTCGACGACGTGGTAGCTCGAAAAGATCGGTTCAACAACGAGATCATCCTCGCGGCACACTTCAGCACCAGATATCATCAAAGGCAGATTCGGACCCTGATCGAACGTGCCATCCCCGACATGCTCGACGACCGTTTACACCTTTGGATGTAACGAGGCCATCAGCCATGCCCGCACGCAACGAGCAGCGATTCTCCCGACGGTCGTTTCATCGCAGGGCTTTGGCCGCCGCGGGTAGCGCGGCCGCCGGCATGGTCTGGTCATCTTCCACGGCTTCTGCGAACCAGAACGCGGTGTTCCCCAAGGGACGGTATGTCGACATGCATACCCACTTGGGACAGACGTGGAATTCCACCGAGGTGCTTACGGCCGAAGACTTGTTGCGTTGGATGGATGCCAGCGATGTGGCACAGGCCATCGTCTTGCCGTTGGTGTCGCCCGAGTCATCGAGTTACCCGCTGACGACTGACTTTGTCTTGGCCGAGACCCAAGGTCATCGCGATCGCTTGATCCCCTTCTGCTCGGTCGACCCCAGAACCTCGTACAAAGGTGGGCTCCAGGGGCTGGTGGACATGCTCGAAAAGTACGCCGAAGCTGGAGCCAAGGGGTTCGGCGAACACAAGCCGGGCGTGGCGATCGACGACGAACGCAACATGCTCCTGTATGCAGCCTGTGGTGAGGTGGGGCTGCCAGTGCTGTTCCACTTGGACAATCAGCGGAACACCGATGTTCCCGGCTTGCCGGGTTTGGCAAAGGCCCTGGAACAAAACCCGAAAACACATTTCATCGGTCATGGACCGGGCTGGTGGGCGTCTATCTCCGGTGGGCTAGGACAATCCGGTTTGGGTTCTTACCCCAAGGGGAAAGTTCAGCCGGGCGGTGCAATCGATGCCCTGATGGAGAAATATCCCAACATTCACGGCGACCTTTCGGCAGGCAGCGGGGCCAACGCCATCAGCCGGGATATTGATTTCGGCCGGGAGTTTCTCATTCGCCGTGCAGATCGGTTGATGTTTGGCACCGATTTCCTAACCCCCGGACAGGATATCCCGCAACTCGATCTCTTCGGGAGTATCGACTTGCCCGCGGAGGTCGAAGCGAAAGTCTGCCGAGACAACGCTCGAAATCTGCTCGGCCTGGGGTGAATGGATGGGCGGTCCTTCGCCACGTTTTGAACCTCGCGCTGCCTACGTCCATGTGCCCTTCTGTGCTCATCACTGTGGATACTGCAACTTCACGCTGATTGCCGGAAGGGATGATCTCATCGATCGCTACATCACCGCGCTCGAGCGAGAACTTGCCCTGCTGGAATATCCGCGGGAAGTCGACACGCTGTTTCTCGGCGGAGGAACCCCTTCGCACCTCTCCCCGAGCCAACTTCAGCGGCTGCTTACAATCGTGCTGAAATGGTTTCCGTTGGCCGACGGAGGCGAATTCTCGGTGGAAGCCAACCCCATCGATATGGTTCCGTCCCGGGTGGAAGTGTTGGCCGCACATGGCGTGACACGAATCAGCCTGGGGGTGCAGTCGTTCAACACGGAAAAGCTGGAGGTCCTCGAACGGGATCACAACGCGGGCATCGTGTCCCAGGCGGTTCAACACCTGCGCTCAGCAGCAATGAACGTCTCGCTGGATCTCATCTTTGCGGTTCCCGGGGAGTCGCTCGCCACGTGGCGCGACGATCTTGCGGCCGCGGTTGAGTTGGCCCCTGATCACCTTTCCACTTATGGGCTCACCTACGAGCGAGGTGCACCGTTCTGGAGCAAGGTGAACGCCGGTACGATGAAGGCCGTGAATGAAGAAACCGAACGCGAAATGTATCTCGAGGCCATCCAGAGCCTTGAGGCTGCCGGTTTCGAGCACTACGAAGTCTCGAACTTCGCGCGACCCGGTAGCCGTTGTCGTCACAACGAAGTCTATTGGCACGGCGATGAGTACTTCGCCGCAGGTCCGGGCGCGGCGCGTTATGTGGATGGGCGCCGTGAAGTCAACCATCGCAGTACAACGACCTGGATGAAACGAGTGTCGATCGGAGAGTCAGCCATTGCAGAGAGCGAAACGCTGGGACCAGAGGACCGCGCACGCGAAGCACTGGTGCTCGCCATGCGCCGCCTGGAAGGTGTGCAACTGGGTGAGTTCGCAGAAAGATTCGGTTTCGAAGTGGAATCACTCGTTGGACCCGGGCTGAGCGATTTCTTGAGGGAAGGTCTGCTGGAAACCAACGAAGAACATTTGCGGCTCACGCAAAAAGGGCTTTTGGTTAGCGATTCGCTTTGGTCCGATTTTCTACGCGTTTAGGTCGTTGTCACCCGCCGATTTGTTTCTTACAACTTGCGGCCTGCGCGGCGAAATCGACATGCACCAGTTTTTCGAAGGCTGACCGCAGGCGAGTTCCAACGGGGCCAAGCGTTCCATCGCCCACTTGGTTTGCGTTGAAGCTGCGAACGTGAAGGACACCAATGCTGGTGGACGTTAGCAGCACTTCATCCGCGTCGGCGGCATCTTGAACGCTGAGATCTGTTTCCGTTGGGTTCAGACCCAATTCCTCGGCGAGTTGGATGATGACTCCTCGGGTTACCCCTTGGAGTACGTCTTTCAGCCGTGGCGTGAACAACTGCCCATTGCGCACCAAGAAGACATTCGCGTTGGTCGACTCGGTGAGATGGCCTCGCTGGTTTACCAAGATGGCCACCGCTCCAGGTTGTTGGGCACTTGCCCGCCTGGCGGCTATTAAAAAGTGAAGACGTCCCCTGGTCTTGATCGAGGGGTTGAGTAACTCGGGCGGCAGAGCCGATTGCTTGGGCACCACCGCATCAAGTCCTTGCTGATAAGCACCGGCCATGGATGCCAGTCGACGTGTTAGCGGAAAGCAGCTAATGACAACCGTCGGACGCAATTCCTTTGCGGAGAAAGCATCTTGAAAGGCGGTGCTGGGGCCTGAAGAAATGTTGATGATTAGATTCCAGTCAACGTCACTTGCTTCGGTCGAAGTATTTCGAGCGAGTGTTTCTTCGGACTGCGATTCTAGTTCTTGCAGGCTGATACACGGGTCTATCCCCAAGGCGGTCAGTGTGTCGCCGAGCCGTTGCAAGTGTTCACGAAGTTTGAACAAACGACCGTTAAACGTGCGGCTTACCTCAAACGCCATCGCACCATCGCAGAGTGCGGCATCGTAGATCGAGAGCCTTGCCGCAGACTCTGGGACAAATTCACCGTTCAGATAAACGACGCGCTGGGACATCCCACCTACCTGATGAAATCTTCTTCCGAGCTGAATGAGCTTCCCCTCGTGGACCGACAGCTTCCTGGTTCACGAATCTTTTTTCCGTGAATCTTCCTCGATCCAACGATCGACCTGCATCTCGAGATCGGAGAAGCCAACATTGGTGCGAGGGAAAGGCACGCCCGCATCCCACGACCAAGGGCGGCGACGCTTGGCCTCGGTTCGTTCCAGCTCCGACTCCATCGCCCGCAACCAATCGGGGGCATCGAGCCCGGAACCTGTCGGCGTCTCGGTGAATTCGCGAAGTTCCAATTCGAGCATTTCAATCTTAGCCGAGTTGTGCCCTTCGCGAGCGTCTCGAAACGCCGGCTCGATGAGGGCTCGAGCCCGGGCAACATCGAGCGGTCGAATGAAGCGTTCACGAATACGGTCGGCCACCGTGGCCAGCCTTGCGGCATGTTGGGTGACGAGCTGATTCAGCCGTTTCTCGTGCTCATCCGCAACTTGCGCAGTACGTTCGTTGGTCGCAGACCGCCACTTAGCGGCCGCGCGGTTTCTTCCGCAGCGGACAAGGATCTCATGCGCCAGCACGATGGGACGAATCTTCCACTCGACTCGCAGGTAACTTGCCTTGAGCCTTAGGAAATCCAGCAATACGTAGATCATGTCACCATGATCGGATTGCGTGGTCGTCGTGTTGTAGTCGCGATACTCGGCGTAGTTCTCGACCACCGATTCCAACACCGTCTCCACATGCTTTGCCGCGACGTCGGTGGCGATTCCGGAATCCAAATCGTCGAGCAGGGCGAACCGTGGCATCACATTGGGATCGACTTCGCGGGCCTTTAGATTGTTGGCCACCCCCTGATGCAAGATGGCGCGCAGGTTTCCCAAATGAAGGAATTCCTGCGTAAAGAGATCGGAGCCGTAGCGTTTGATGAATGCGACCAGCGCTTTCCACTGGTCTTCGTCTGCCAGCGGCTCGAGCACCGAGAGCCGCAACGAGCGGCTGTGATTCAGCCATTGTCGCATGGCCCGTTCGGTCAGCCTTTCGATAATGTCCACCAAATCGCTGTCGGAAGCGGCTGGATTTCCGGTGGCTCCGTCTGCCACCCGAACCATGCTTTCAACCAGCGCTTTGTAGCCAATTGAGAACAGGCGATCGTATTCGGTAACGGCCCCTGTCCCGACGGGTTGCCGCCGTTCCATGTCTGGAATGGCGGTTAGTAACTGACACGTTTCGCGAATGAGGCCCAAGCGGGGAAGACCACGCAAGAGCTGACGCAGTAGCTGCAGAAGGTTCTGTGCCGCGACCGCTCGGGTTGCATCGCCGCCGCGCGAGACGGGTACGTATAACAACGTGCGTTCTCGCAACCCTTTGAGAACTTCCGGAAATCGTTTTCTGGCCCGGTCAACGTCGCCATACAGCATATCGCGCAGCAGAAAGACACATTGTTGCTGCCAAGGGGCGAGTTGATTCCAAAGGGGATCGTCGGCCCGGGCGGTTTCAACTTCGGTTCCCACCGAAGCAGCCAACAGGAGCCTTGCCGCATCATTCGTTTCAACAAGCGTGGCGATAATGGCATCGACCAGCGAAAGCTTGACCAACCGGCGGCGATCGAACTCGAGCATCGACTCCCGAGTTCCCGAAGGCGGATCGAGTTTGAATCGTGATACCGAGGTGAGCAACTCGCTCAACAACGCGTTATTTACATCCGCACGATCAAGCCACTGGCGGATCAGTTCCCCGTAATTCTTCCCGACGTCACCATCCTCAGCTTCGCACGGATCTCCCGCATTGCGATCTTGCAGAATTCCGACAGTGGCTAGTTTCCACAGCCGGGCCAAGGTGGTGAGAAACGTCAGGCGATCTCGAAGTCGGGCCGATTCGTAGTCCAATTCGTAGTCGGTCTCGGCATCGGCGCCCGACTCGGCCAAATCGCTTTCAAATCCATCGCTGGTGCTGTCGCGATAGGTGACGTCTTCGTAGGCTGCACTGAACAGTTCGTTTTCTTCACTGTCCTCGTCATCTTCTTCATCGTCGAAGAATTCTTCGACGTCGCTAACAAAAAAGGCTTCGCCCAGTTCCAGGTCGGGAACATCCCAGTACTCGCCGGCATTGGCTTCCAGATAGTCGAGAAACTTGCTGCTGAGGTTCCAGCCACCAGAGTTGGCGGGGCGCACCACGGACTCTGCTCCGGCGGCGGTATCGACCGGACCGTGCATTTCGTTCATCCACCGCAAGGCCAACTCGTGAAACGAGAATGTGCCTTCGACCAACGGCAGGGCATCGGCTTCACTAATCCACTGCATCAACAGGCCCATGGCTGCGGTGTGGTCGTGTTTGTCGAGGAGGGCCTGAACCGAGAGCGCAAAGGCTTTGGGCGATTCAAAGTGCTCGACATGTTGGCGCCAGAACCCGATGTCGCCTGCCGCGGCCCCTGCCTGATGCCACGCTCTTAAGGCACGTGCCACGTGTACGCCAGACTCCCAGGCTTCATGGCCCGAGAAACTTTCCACGTCTCCCATTTCGAGTGTGGCGAATTGATCCCACCACTGGGCCAGATCTTCCAATTCGTCGGAAAGTTGACGCACGACGACGCCGTCGCCTACGGCGGCAGCTTCCGTAAGTGTGCGGACATGCAACTCGAAGATTCTCTCCATCAGCAGGATCAGGTGGTCGACGCGATGGTCGTGTACACTGTTCTCAACCGCAGGAAATAGACTGAATTGCCCCCCGAACCCCAACACGTTCCAGGGATCGACCAGTGCCCCGCTCTCAATGGCGCGGTTCAGCAGATCGCGGGCCTTGTGGTTGGCTTCGCTCGCGGCTTGTAGATTGCTATGCCCCAGGGCCTGATGACCCGTAGCAATTTCGCAATCGATCTGGCAAGTCATACGGGCCGAAGTCACCGGGACGATGGCAACTTGTCGTTTGCTCGCCTCGGGGTACCCCATTCTTGCGTACAGTTGGGCAAGGTGAACATGCTGCAACTGCAATGCACGCCGACGAGCCAACGACTGATTCAGGTGTTGGCGAGCGGCACCGAAAGGCTGTTTGAGTTGCTCCAACTCAGCTTTCAGGCGTTCCTCGTGCGCCGCAGGAACTTGATTGATTAGCCGGGTGTAAAACTTGTCCCGGGTCTGCGCGATTTTCATCAGCAGCGTGGTCAGCGTGGTATCCGAATCGTGCGTGTCGGGCCCCTGGCCGCTGATGCCTGCAGCCATCAAGATCACGCCCGCCAGCACGGCCCCGGCCTCGTAGAGCAGTTCTCCCTCAGAACGACTTCCGTCAGACTGTTGGACGCGCTCCATCAACGCATCGAGGGTTACTTGCGTGACCACAAAGCGACGGTAATGGCCGTTGCGGTCGATATGATGTGGATCCCACTGACCGAAGTGGTAATTGGGGCGTTTATTTGCAGGGTGCTCAAAATCGTAGGCCCTGGGGTCAAAGGCCAGTTCGTCGAGCATTTCGAGATCGAAGTAAGTCGCGTCCAGCAGGTCGGAGCTGGTGTTGTTCAGAATCTCCAGCGCCCCTTCAATCAGCTTGGAATACTGACCGACAGCCACCCCCGCACCACGGAGATACAGCGGAATTGGGCGGACCCGCTCGTGGGGATACGGCTCGATTTTCTGGTCCGATTCCAGCACGGCAACCGGTCGGTGTCCCAGAAAGTCGTTGAGCTGCGCGAGTACCGCGTCGACTAATTGCGGCTTGTCGTCCCACATCGAGCCCCGTTGGAGAACGGCCTCGAATACGCGGGAGATAAAAAATGGCTGAAAGATCACGCCATCGGGCTGGTGAAACAGCAGGTCTCGATGATGGCGGCGATAGGCAGGCAGCACTTCCTCGAATACCAGTCCCAAAACGATGCTGGCCTGATCGATATCTTCAAATGCAGGCGTATTTCCGTGAACCGCGGCTAAATGAGCATCGAGGACAGCGCGTAGCTGTAACCAGTCCTGGTCGCGGTCCTTCTGACGCGACTGGATTAGGCCGAATACTTCGTTTAGCCGGCGTTGGAACTGCGGATCGGGCACCCCGGAAGAAAAATTGATGTAGCCCAGGATGTCGTCCAATGCAGGACAGGCGGCCGGGCCCAGGTCGATTGCTTCCATCGAGTGCCTCATGGCTCGGTCTGAACGAAAGACAAAAGGGCATGTCTGTCGAGCGCGTTCATCGTAAGTTCACAACCCAAATCGGTCTAGGCACCCCCAGGCCCCCGATATAACCGGCATTCTCAGAAGACTCGGAACGCATCCGCCTGCGAAGACTGCAGTTTCCCGCGGCCAGCACGGGGGAATGTCAGAGAACTTCCGTGCCATGGCATGGGGGGAACCAGGATGCCAAAAGGGCGCGATCCGTCCCGATGCGGACTATGATAGAAGATCGGTGCGAAGTCGCTGACCGTCGCTGCTTGCGTTCACAGCGCACGTAGCGATTCGATTTCTTGGTCGAACAGGAACGAGGCTGATTCCATGCTCGCAATTCGTCTGGCAGTGCTGCTATTGGTGGGGCTCGGGACTCAGGCCTCTCAGGCGCAAGTCGGGTCGATTATTTCCGAACGCGTCGCTTCGCGTCACGGCTTACACCTGGCCTGGTATTCCCACGTAGAGATGGATCCTGCCCGAGATAAATTGGTGCACGCCATGCTCGAAGGCGATGTCCTTTTCATTCAGACCGCTCGCGGTCTCATCCAGGCCATCAATGCGGAAACCGGGGCCACGATTTGGTCTGAGCGCATTGGCGAGCGTCATCTGCCCACCACTTCACTCGGTGGCAACGGGCGGTACGCCGCCGTTACCAACGGCATGACGCTGTACGTGCTCGATATGAAAACCGGAAAAGAATTGTGGCATCGGGACTTGGAATTCCTTCCCAGTACCGGTCCGGTGCTCAGCGACGAGCGGGTCTATGTTTGCTGCATGAATGGACTCGTCCTCTCTTTCAACCTCGATGACCCGGAACTTGTCGAAAAACGAATGAACCTTACCGGGGTGGTTTTCACACAGCCCACGGTGAGTTCTCGCAGTATCGTCTGCGGAACCGATGCCGGCTATGTCTACGGATGGAATCCGAACGAGACCGAACTGAGCTTCCAGCTTCAGACGGGTGATGCAGTGAACGCCCGAGTTGGTGCCTATGGAGACAATTTGTACGCCGGGTCTCGCGATGGATTCGTGTTTGCCCTGGATAACCGAACCGGGCTAGAGCAATGGCAGTTCGGCACCGGCGCCGCTATCGAAGATGGGCCGGCGCCCACGAAGGATCGAGTTTTTGCGATACCGGAACTCGGCGGCATGTTTGCACTTGATCACGAAACGGGAGATAGCCAGTGGTTTGCCCAGGGCATTCACCGGTTTGTGGCGGCAAGCCCCACGCGGGTTTACGCGATGGATCGTCTCGGAAGTTTGGCCGTACTGGATTCGGCAACCGGTGGCCGGCTCGATCTGGTACCGACGGGTAACCTGCAACTTAGCATCCCCAATCAGTTGAACGATCGGATCTATTTGGGATCCCCTGGTGGTGTCGTGGTCTGCCTTCGCGAGCAAGGACTTGTCGATCCGGTACCTCATCGCACGCTGGAAGACCCCCAGCCGGCAGATGGCGATGCCCCGGTCGAGGACGCGGCGAATCCTCAGTAAGAGCTTGAAACGATTCTGAGAATCCTACGCTCAGTATCTCTCGGTGGTGTACGGTCTGGGAGAGTATGACCGGCTCACCGTTTCACTCCATCCTGCGTGGCGAATTCGCACGACCCTCGGTAAGATGCCCGAGCGGCAACTTTCGTAGAGATCTCCTAGCTCGTTTGCCTTGCGTTGGACTTTTTTTGATGTCGCTCATGTAGGTGGCAGGTCGCATGGAACTATCAACAGGTACAGGCGAACAGATCGTCGGCCAAACGGCAAGCGAGCTGGCTCGGAATGTGGCCCAAGGCGAGTTCTCGGCCACCGAAGTTCTGGAGGCCCACCTCGAACGCATCGAGGCCATTAACCCTGTGCTGAATGCGATCGTGGTCCCACTCTTCGATGAAGCCAGAACGGCCGCGAAGGAGGCCGATCTCGCCAAGCAGCGAGGAGAACCGTTGGGACCCTTGCATGGGGTGCCGGTTACGGTCAAAGAGTGTCTTGACATCGCGGGAACCGCGTCCAGCTTGGGCGTCGAACAACTCGCCAAGCGCATCGCCAAAGTGGATGGACCGCTCGTTGCTCGGCTCCGCAAAGCGGGTGCATTGCTGGTTGGAAAGACGAACCTCCCTCAGTTGGCCATGTACCTGGAAACAGACGGTCCGTTATTCGGCCGCTGCAACAATCCCTGGGACCTGAGTCGTAGTCCCGGAGGGAGCAGCGGCGGAGAGGCCGCCATTCTTGCGGCCCGAGGTTCCGCATTAGGCCTGGCCACCGACGCGGGCGGATCGATTCGGCAGCCGGCCCACTGTTGTGGTGTGTTTGGTCTGAAGCCGACCTCCGGTCGTCTTACCCAAACCGATTTGCCGGTGACCACGGTCACCGCGGGCGAGTTTCTCATGCCTAACAATTTGGCCGGATTGCAGGCGATTCTCCAGCCCGGTCCGATGGCCCGTTGCGTTGACGATTTGGAACTGGCCATGCAAGTGCTCGCCGCACCGGGGCTGGATCGGATCGACCCGACGGTTCCACCGATGCCGTTTCCAAAGATGGGCGATATCCAACCGGAAACCATGAGGGTCGGTTTCTATACAGACGATGGGACACAAACGGTTTCCCCTGCCGTTCGCAGGGCTGTTGGTGAAGCGGTCGGGGCGCTGCAAGCCAGCGGAATTGAAGTCGAACCCTTCGAGCCGCCGGGTGTACACGACGCGATGGATTTGTTTCGCAGCTTGATTTACCCGGACGGCGGCGCTGCTTTCCGACGCATGCTAGGTTCGGCCGAGTTGGATAGTCGTTTGAAGCAGTCGGTCTCCGCGGCATCGATGCCCGAGTGGATTCGTCCCGTGGTTGCCTGGGCCCTCGACATGGGTGGGCAACCGCGATTGGCAGACTCGCTCCGCAGCTTGCGCCGCTTGTCGGCCGATGGGTTCCGGCAGCGTGTCGCACAACGGGCCGCTTACTGTACGACGTTCCTCAACGCGATGGATCGACAACGACTCGACTCCATTGTTTGCCCGGCATTCCCCGTTCCTGCTCCGCAGCATGGTGCGGGAACCGAGTTGGGAATGATGACCAGCTACACGGCTCTCTACAATCTGCTTGGTGTACCGACCGGCGTGGTGCCGTGGACGCGGGTGGGTGAACAGGAAACCTCGGATCGAGCCGATTCCCGGTGCAAAGTAGAGCGGGCCGCACGACACATTGAACAAGGCAGCACAGGGCTTCCGATTGGGGTCCAAGTGGTTGGTCGCCACTGGCGAGAAGATGTGGTCCTGGCCATGATGATGTCCCTGGAAGCGGCCGCCCGACTGCGGGACGATTTCCCAGACAATCCGCCGCTCGCATAGACATCTCGTACATCGCACCCCACCCCACGAGGCCATGATGAACGATCGTTCTGAAGATTCCGCGGTAGCTTCGGAAACGCAATCTTCGCCGAGCTACTCGACCGATACCGAGTTGATTCATCTGGGCGCTGTCGAATTAGCGCGTCGCATCGCCGACAGGCAAGTCAGCAGCAGGGAAGTGGTCGACGCCCACATTCGTCGCATCGAACAGGTCAATCCGCAGCTCAACGCGGTCTGCCAACCGCTATTCGATCAGGCTCGCGGGGAAGCGACCGCGGCCGACGAACATCAGGCTTCCGGCGAACCATTGAGGCCGCTGCACGGTGTACCGATTACCGTGAAGGAGTGCTTTCATCTCAAAGGCACCCCGGCATCCATTGGTGTTCGCCGATTCGTCGAAGAGCGGCACTCCGACGACGCCCTGGTCGTCGCCCGACTGCGTGCGGCGGGGGCCATTGTTCTGGGGAAGACGAACATTCCCCAACTGATGATCATGCACGAGACCGACAACCCGGTGTACGGTCGCACGAATAATCCCTGGGATCTCTCACGTGGGCCAGGTGGGAGCAGCGGTGGAGAAGCCGCCATTGTAGCAGCCTGCGGATCCCCGCTGGGGGTTGGGAACGATTTGGGCGGTAGTATTCGAGTTCCTGCTCATTCGTGCGGAATACACGGCATTAAGCCGACGACGGGTCGCCTGTCGAACCACGGGACCCGCGCTGGTTGGAACGGAATGGAAGCCATCGGCAACCAGCCAGGCCCTTTGGCGAGACGGGTCGAAGACCTCGAGTTGGCCATGAACCTGCTGGCCGCTCCCGGTCAGAACGTTCACGATCACAATGTCCCCCCGGTTCCATGGCCAAATCCAGTTGACGTTCGTGTTGAGAAGCTACGGATCGGGTATTGGAAAGACGACGGCTTCTTTTCGCCGGCCCCTGCTTTGCGTCGTGCAGTGGACGAGGCGGTGGCGGCGCTGATTTCCCGGGGTGCTGAAGTCGAGGAGTTCACGCCGCCTGACATTGAAGAAGCGATGCGGCAGTATTTTTCCATCGTCAGCGCGGACGCTGCGGCAGACTCGAAGCGGTTGCTCGGCGATAGTACCCGCGATTGGCGCATTCGCCGGTTGTTGATGTTGGGCAGCGTGCCAGGTGTTCTTCGCGGTGTCACCTCCGGAGCGATGAACATCGCAGGGCAACGCACGATGGCGTGGCTGATCGCAAGGACCGGAGCCCTTTCGGCCGATGGCTATTGGCAGGTGACGAAGCAGCGCGAGCAGTACACAGCGAACTTCTTGCAGCAGTTACGAAAGCGGAAGTTGGACGCCGTGATTTGTCCACCCTTGGCGCTACCGGCACTAAAGCATGGGGCAACCGATCACCTGGTCACGGCTGCCAGTTACGCCATGCTGTTCAACCTGCTCAACATTCCCGCCGGTGTCGTCTCTACAACTCGGGTTACAGCCGGAGAAGAAAGCGACCGAACCCGTTCCAGTGACATGACCGTTCGTCGTGCGCTGGAGGTCGAAGCCGATTCCGCGGGCTTGCCCGTGGGGGTTCAGGTCGCGGCGCCCCACTGGCGGGAGGATGTTGTCTTGGCAGTGATGGGTGCCCTCGAATCGGGCTTCGCGGACAAATCCGATTATCCCATCCGCGTCGGGCCTCCTCTCTAGCTCTTTTGCTTGCCTAGCCTGTTGGGTGATTGATCCGGATCATCCGTAGCAGTACAATCGGGTCCAAAGTTGAGACTTAGTCTCAGGAAAAGGCGGCCTTCATTACCCTCGGGCTGTTCATCCCATGCACGAACTCATTCCTTTGCATTGTCTATACGCCGGTCAATCGGCCTTCGTCGAAGAGGTGCTCGGTAACTCCTGCGATGTTCAACGGTTGCACGAGATCGGGTTATGTCGTGGTGCGGCGGTCGAGATGGTTCAGCCCGGTTCGCCCTGCGTCATTCGTTTGGGTGGGAACAAGCTTTGCCTCCGCCACGACGACCTGACGAGCGTGATGGTGCGTGCCGGAGCCCTTACGTCATGAAGTTGTCGCAGCTGGCCGTGGGGCAACGCGGTCGAGTCGATCGGATCACCGATCAAGGTTCCGTCGGCATGCGACTTCTTGAGATGGGGCTTACCCCCGGAGTCGAGTTGAAATTAGTCGGCACGGCCCCGTTTGGCGACCCCTTGGAATTTGATCTTCGCGGCTACCGGTTGTCCCTCCGCAAAAGCGAAGCCGAATTCGTCGACATCGCACAACTGTAGTCCGTTAGCAGCCTCCGCGAGTCTTTCAAAGTCTCTTCCATGGCCACGTCCGCAACTCCATCGAAAACCGCGACCGTGGCTTTGCTTGGCAACCCAAACGTCGGAAAGTCGACGCTCTTCAACGCCTTGGCAGGCGTTCGCCAACGGGTTGGCAATTACCCGGGAGTCACGGTCGACAAGAAGATTGGCCGTACGACCCTCGAGGGGCAGGACTTCTTGCTGGTCGATTTGCCCGGCACCTATAGTCTGGCACCTCGCTCTCCCGACGAGATGGTTGCGGTCGACGTGCTCTTGGGTCGTCGCGCCGACGTTGAATCTCCAGATGCCGTGATTTGCATCGTCGACGCCAGCAATCTCGAAAGAAATATGTACCTGGTAAGTCAGGTGTTTGAGCTGGGTTTGCCCACCGTGGTGGCGGTCAACATGGTCGATGTCGCCCGTCAACGCGGTTTGGAGACCGATTTGGCGAAGCTCGAACAGCGGCTCGGTGTTTCTGTGGTGGCGATTCAGGCCAATCGTCAAAAAGGACTAAAGGATTTGGGGCAAGCGCTGACGAAAGCCACGAACAGTGCCGCTGCGCCGGTGAGAAGCCCGTTGCCAGAAGCTTTCGCCGATGAGGTAAACCGGCTTTCGGATTCGTTGAACAACTGGAGTTCTGAAGCCAATGGTGCATCGATACCCCGCTACTTGATCGAACGCTTGATCGTCGACTCGGGTGGCTACATCGAAACCGCCTTGGTCAAGGAACTGCCCCAGGGCGATGATCGAACGAGGTTCAGCCAACAGGTTGAGGCCGCCCGCGAGCGGCTGCGGGAAGCCGGGCATCCCGTTCCCGCGGTTGAACCGATTTCTCGTTATCGGTGGATTGCCGAGACGCTCGACGGCGTTGTCCGGCGACCATCGCAAGCCAGGGTTACCTTCAGCGATCGAATCGATCGCCTGCTGATTCACCGCTTCTGGGGGCTGACCTTCTTCGTCATTCTGATGATTGTTGTCTTCCAGTCGGTATTCGCCTGGGCCACGTACCCGATGGATTGGATCGACGCGGCAACCGGCAACCTTGCTGGCGCGGTGGAAGGTATGATGGCCGAAGGCCCGTTGCGAAGCCTGATCGTCGACGGCGTGATTGCGGGTGTCGGTGGCGTGCTGATCTTTCTCCCGCAGATCTTGGTCTTGTTTTTCTTTTTGGCGGTGCTCGAAGACTGCGGATACATGGCCCGTGCCGCGTACCTCATGGATCGCCTGCTGGTGCCCGTGGGCTTAAGCGGCAAATCCTTCGTCCCCCTGCTGTCATCGTTTGCCTGTGCGATTCCCGGCATCATGGCCACGCGAATCATTGAGGATCGTCGTGACCGACTTACCACCATTTTGATTGCACCGCTAATGAGTTGCAGCGCACGCTTGCCGGTTTATACGGTGTTGATCGCCGCGTTCATTCCCAGCAAGCATTTGTTCGGCACGTGGCTGGGTCTGCAGGGATTGACGATGGCGGCGATGTACGTGGTCGGTATTGTCACCGCCATCGCCATGGCGTTGCTTCTCAAGCGAACGTTACTGCGTGGTCCCACGCCGCCGCTGGTGATGGAGTTGCCGGCCTACAAGTGGCCCTCGCCATCGAATGTATTGCACCGCATGTTCGAGCGTGGGTGGGCGTTTGTGCGTCGGGCGGGCACCTTGATCGTCGCGGTCTCGATCGTCGTGTGGGCATCGCTCTATTACCCGCACAATGCCGAGAAGGTGGAAGCCCCCTTCGTTGCCCAACGCGACGCGCTGGAAGCCCAATTGGCCAAGGAACCTGAAGGCAGCCCGGCGCGGGAAGAGATCGAGGTTCAGCTAAAAGAGCTGCAGAATCAGGTGGATGGTGCCTACATTCGCCAAAGTGTCTTGGGGCGAGTGGGGCAATGGATCGAACCCGTGGTTAAACCCCTGGGATGGGATTGGAGAATCGGCAGTGCGGCGATCGCATCATTCCCCGCCCGCGAGGTGGTGATCGCCACCCTGGGAATCATTTACGAACTGGGGGGCGAAGTCGATCTGGACGACGAAGAATCGCAAACCAGGTTATCGTCAGCCCTTCGAAACGCTACCCGGGACGGAACCGACCGCAAGGTGTTCAATATCCCTGTGGCCCTTTCGCTGATGGTATTCTTCGCCCTGTGTGCACAATGTGCGGCAACGTTGGTGGTGATGCGGCGCGAAACCCAGAGCTGGAGGTGGCCCATTTTCACATTCGCTTACATGACCACCCTTGCATATCTGGCGGCTCTGGTAACCTATCAAGTAGGAATCCGCTTGATTTCCTGAGAACCGATGGGCGAACCCATGGCTGCGATCTGGCAAGAGCTTGCAACGCTGGTAATCGTCGGTGGAGCCTGTGTCTATCTTGCGCGCAAGTGGTTCTGGCCGAAGCAGGGTTCAGCGTCGTCCTGTTCGACCTGCGAGACTTGCCCGGCGTCTGAGGAGACAAACGGACCGGTGATCTCAGTAGAAACCCTGCTGATGAGCCCCAAACACTCTGGCGGCCGCGACGCCATTCAAAAGAGCTAGCGGCATTTTCGATCGACGGATCAGGTTCCCAATTGCTGCTCAGAGCAGACGCTTACTTCGTGGGAACGACCTGGGCGTGAACCACGATCTCGGGCGAATAGCCGCTCTTGAGATCGGTCTTCAAGCGGATCTTGGCCGAGACGTTGCCCGGCGTGTCGCCCGCGGCGAACGTCACCGGCACCAGGTGCAGCGGCTTCGAGGCTTCCGAGAGTTCGAAGTTGAAGCAGTCGTCGCCGCAATCGATGTTGGTGATGCGGAACGGAGCAGCGCCTCGCACGATCAGCTTCTTGGTTACCGTCTCGCCAGCGGGTACCGCTCCCAACAGCAGCGGTGCAGGGCTGACCGTGAGTTCCGAAAGGACTCGGCCTTCAACGCACACGGGCATGTTCCCACCACGGCTATCGTTGGTTCGCAGCATCAGTTCTTCGCGAATGCTGCCCTCGGGGGCGCCCGGTTTCAGGCGAACGAGTAATTCGTAGCTCTTGCGACCGTAGGAGCTTGGTACTTCGGCCAGGCTGGTTTCCAAGTACTGGCTGTTGTTCAGCACATCCAGCACTTTCCAATCGCCATACCCGGAGTAGTCGATCCGCAGCCTCTTCTCAACCGGGTTCCCGGCGGCAACCGTGCCCAGATTGATACTCTCGGGCTGAAGTAGGATATCGTCGCGAATGAAGCCCCGCACGTTGAGCTGAACTTCGGCGTAGTAGGGTCGATCGATCACGACGGTCAACGTCGCGGACCGCTGGCCTTGAAAGGTCTTGGTGTTGAATGCGGCGACAATCGCGCTCTCTTCGTAGGTCTTCAGCGTGTCTTTGGTCACGCGAGGCGTGGTGCATCCACAGCTCGAACGAACATGCGACACGTGGATGTCTTCTTCGTAGATGTTCTTGAACGTGAAGGGGAACTCGACTTTGCCCCCCCGAGCAACCGTTCCAAAGTCGTGATCGTGGACCTCAAACATCTTACGGGCCCATTCTTGTGCCACAACGACGTTGCAACTCAAGATAGCTAGGCAGACGGCAACAAAAGCACTACGCAGCACGATGAATTCTCCGCGGGGCACCCTAGTTGCGATTCTCCTAAGAAGCCCTCTACGACATACCGCCACTGGCGGGCCACCGGGGTGCTTCTGACAAGGGGGGTCGCGAACTGTAAGGCCTTCTCTGGTATTGTGTCAACTTGTCTCAAATGAGGAAAGACTCAAGCACAAAGCGATCTTTCGGACATCATGTGCTAGCAACTGCAATAAGTCCTGTCATGGTTTGAAGATCGGCACGACCGGCGCGCCGCGGACGACTGCCAATAGAGTTTCGACCGGCGCATTCCTAACACGACAGACACCCCGTCAGCGCATGGGAGACATTCGCGTTGAAATCCGTGCGATCGTCAGCGGGTGCAGATGTGTTCTATAACATCGCTGACAGCAGCTACCTGCCAGTCATAACCTGTGATATGCGTATTCCCGACATCCCAGTCGCACGATGGGTTCATTTCCCAAGCTCCCGGGCTGGGATACCATAGGGCCAGCGGCTCACGACGCACGTCTTACCTATCTTGCCCGATTGTGGAGTAACTTGATGGCCTTGCTGGATACCTCTCGACGTTCAACTGCACGGCGACGCATGCTCTGGGTAGGCTTTTTCGCTTTTCTGCTGGCCTGCCTCACCGGCATCAGCGAATACGAATTCGCGATTGTTTTAGCGGCGGATGAGCCAGCCACTGCCTCCGACACCACATCCGACGAGACTCCGCCAGCCCGCTCGAACGAGACTCCCAACGCGCCGAATCGCGAACAGGCCGAAGACGCCGAAGAGGAGCCAGCGGATAATCATCCGTTCCCCCGCCGCATCGAAGCACCCCCTCTCGATGGAGCCGAGGCATGGCTCAACGTCGCGGGTCCCATCGACCTGGATGACCTTCGCGGCAAGTTCGTCGTTCTCGATTTCTGGACCTACTGCTGTATCAACTGCATTCACGTCCTCCCGGAATTGAAGAAGCTGGAACGAGCCTACCCCAACGAAGTGGTGGTAATCGGGGTTCATTCGGCCAAGTTCGAAACCGAGCAGGATACCGACAACATTCGTGAGGCAGTGCTTCGTTACGAGATCGAGCATCCGGTGATCAACGACCCGAACCATGCGGTGTGGGCCAACTACATGTGCCGAAGTTGGCCCAGCCTGCGTGTGATCGATCCCGAGGGCTTTCTGGTGGCGGGCAACAGTGGCGAGATCGACTTCGAAACACTCGACGGGTTTTTCAAACGGGCACTGACTTACTATCGCGAGA
This sequence comes from Pirellulales bacterium, assembly GCA_965227275.1. Taxonomy (GTDB): domain Bacteria; phylum Planctomycetota; class Planctomycetia; order Pirellulales; family JAEUIK01; genus CAZNXE01. Next base: position 74,445 of record CBDDFU010000002.1, read on the forward strand.
ATGGCCTGCTCGACGAGTCGCCCGTGCGGTTCGATCTCGAACGCCATTCTGTTGAAGAGACACCCCTTCGATTCCCCGGAAAACTGCTGGCCGATGAAGCCAATCAGCGGTTATTCATCGCCGACAGCAACCACAATCGCATCGTGATCTGCGGCACCGACGGTGCATTGATTGACATCATCGGCACGGGCCAAATCGGCGCGGACGATGGCGACTTCGACACGGCAACCTTCGATCATCCCCAGGGAATGGCCCTTCTGGGCGAGACGCTCTATGTGGCCGACACCGAGAATCATTTGCTGCGAAAGGTCGACCTGGACGCGAAGCAGGTGACCACGATCGCCGGGGTTGGCTCCCAGGGACGTAATGCATGGCCGGGATTGATTCCCAACCCCGTGGGACAGCCGAAATTGCCCGATCGATTCGTCGGACCTCCGAAGACCACACCGATCAACAGCCCTTGGGCTTTGTGGATTCACGACGACAATCTGTTCATTGCGATGGCGGGGCCACACCAGATTTGGAAAATGCCCCTGGATGAATCAGAAATCGGCCCCTATGCCGGGAACGGTCGCGAGGACATCGTCGATGGCCCGCTGCTCCCCAGCGAACCCTATGCAGCCGGATTCTCCTCCTTCGCTCAGCCCTCGGGATTGGCATCCGATGGCACATCGTTGTTCGTGGCCGACAGTGAAGGAAGCTCGATTCGAGCGGTTCCCCTTTCGGGCGAGGGTGAAGTCACCACCGTTGTTGGTACCGCGGATCTTGCCGGAGGGCGTCTGTTCACCTTTGGCGATGTCGATGGTCAGGGGGCAGACGTGCGGCTTCAGCATGCCCTGGGAGTCGTCTACCAAGACGGCACAATTTACATCGCTGATACCTACAACAACAAAATCAAGAAGCTCGATGTCGCCTCACAAACCGTGGAGACCATCGCAGGAACCGGTGATCCGGGACGAAGCGACGATACCCCGACGTTCGACGAGCCCGCCGGCATTACGCTGGCCGTTGGCAAACTGTATGTGGCCGATACCAATAACCACGCCATTCGCGTGATCGACCTCGAAGGCGGAAACCTGGTATCCACACTCACCATCTCCGGGCTTGACCCTCCGGTGGCTCAAAAACCAGCCCGCGAGCCGGTGTTCCCGAATGCGACTCGGGTTGACCTCGAAAGTGTTTCCGTTCGCCCAGAAAGCAACACCCTGAATTTGCATGTCGAATTGGTCGTTCCTGAAGGCTTCAAGCTCAACCCCGATGCACCGATGGGTTACCAGGTTCGCGCGACGGGGGATGGAGGGCCGCTGAAGCGAGAGGAACTCGGAAAATGGACGCAACTGCCGGAACCGATGGCGGAGTTTAACGTGAGCTTGCCCCTAAACGCCGAGCACGGCGAAGCGCCTCTCGAACTAGCGCTGACTTACTACTTCTGCCGGGAAGGCCGTGAAGGGCTCTGCAGGGTGGGCAGCGTAATTTGGAGCGTGCCGATCCGCGTTGCGCAAGACGCCACATCGAGCGAAGTGAAGCTGAAGTTTGATATCCCCAGCGGGGACGAAGCCGAAGAGGATTCCACGGAACTGAAGCTGCCTTGATCGGGCAAGTTTCATATCAGGGTGGTACGGAGCACATTCGCTACAGCATCGCAGGAAAGTCGATGCCGTACCGTCGCGTCATTCGCTGGCGAAGTTCTTCTCCGCGCTGATTGAGGCGTTGCACCGATTCGTAGTGGGCTTTTTCGGCGTCCTGCCAGCCTCGCCCCTCGGACCCTTTGCGGTCTTTGTCGCTGGCCTCGGTGAGCAGGTGCGTCGCGTGCTGATTCAACTCGGCACCTTCTTCGTACCAAACGATAAGATGCTGCACATGTGCGGCAACCTCGGGATCAACGTTTCGAGCCTTCAGCCCGTTCAGGGCTGTGGCCGCATAGCGAAACGCCCTGAGGCGGGCGGCAACGAACCCTTCGGCATTAACGGCGGTAATATCCGAGGGAGCGGTTCGCATGGCCCCCTCGCGGGCGATGATTTCGTTGACCTTATTCCAATAGGCCAGCGTCGCCTGACCTCGATCGCTCTGCTGAGAACGTTTCTTGCTGCGTTGCAGTGGGGTGGCCGTGTGGCCTGAATCGATTGGCGTGTCGGTCGAATGAGCTTGCTGCTGCGTGTGCTGCGATGGCAGACCGTAGTGCTCGCGAATTGCGGCGATTTGTTGGTCGACATCCATTGCGGAAAGATCCTTGCCCTTGGGTGCCGTGGGGATCATACCTCGGGCGGCCATTTCGTCCAACACGACGCCCGTGGTCTTTGATAGCAACGCATCCAGAACTTCTTCTGGGTGATGTCCCATGGCCATCAGGCCGGCGAGTGCTCCGCCGATAAACAATACCCAGCACGCTAGTACTTTCAGTCCCGCGCTTCCGCGTCGCTGCATGCGCATGGTTCCGATTCCCTCTTCACCGCGATTGGCCCGTCTCCAAAAACTCTAGCTTGCCTGACCATTGGTGGGCCACACGAGTAAAGGGCAACTGGGCGACTTCAGCCCCGGGTGAATCATCCCAAACCCACTCCCCGGAGGGTCGTTTGGTCTGAAACCGGAACTACTGGAACAGCCGCTAGAATTGGTCCATACTGATGCCAACATCCGCGGGGTGCAGGATGTCTAGGTGGGAAGATTCTCGATCAGTTGGAGGCTGTGCGCTATGAGATCCATCATGTTGTTTCTGCCCGTTTGCAGTTTGTTATTCATTTCCAACATAGCGCAAGCCGGGTTACCAGAAGCCGACGCCATCCTTACCAGGGCGACCGCCTTCCAGAAATGGGGAGAGCGGATGTACCGCCAGGGTGACATCACCGCCGCTGAAGCAGCTTTCTACCAGGCCGAAGAACTGCAAGCCGAAGCGGCGGAGCTGGAATTGGCAGAAGTTGATCGGCAACCCGTTCCAGGAATTCAGGATCTAGCACTGATCGTGGAAGAGAGATTCGAGCGTTTGGGCGAAGCTTACACCGAAGTCAGCAATCGATTGCAGTTGCTCGAAGAGAAACTCACCAAACGCCTCGAATCTTCCGGTGAGGGGCTGCGGATCGATTTTGATGACCTCAGTGGCAATTTGGAAGACTTGTCTTCGGAAGCCAGAAAGGCATTACAGAAACTGCAGTCCGAATTCACCGAACTGACCGATGAGCTGTTTGCCGATCGAGATTCCCGCGATCGGGATGATGATGTTCGGGGAGATCGGCCCGATCGTCGAGGACGAAGCCGAGACAGAGACTCCTCGGATCGCGATCGACGCGATTCGCCCGAACGTGGCCGTCGAATGCACATCCAAGCTGCGATGATGAATCTGAGCGCTCCGCCGATTCGCCATCATATGCGCGAGTCGATCGAGTACCTGCATGCCGCCGGGCTGCATGAAGCTGCCGAACAACTGGAACACGCGCTAGATGCTGCCAGAGAACAGGTTAAGAGTGCGTTCAACGAAGCATTCAAGGGCTCAGGATCGCCCGATCGGGACCATCACCCGCACCACCGTGGCCATCATGCTCATCGCTCGGGAGACGGTCATCACGAGCGAGGACATCATCATTCTCATCACGGGGATCAGCATGCTCACCACGACCGGGGCGACGATCACCATCGAGGCCATCATCCCCATCATCGGGGACATCACGCTGGCCCTCCGCAACACCACCGCGGTCCTGATCATGGCCGACAAGTTCAAGAACAAATGGAGCGCCTGACCCGTCATGTCCGCGAGCTGAGCGAGCGGGTCGAACAGCTGGAAAAAGCGACGAGAAAGAAGAAGAAAAAGTCCCGGGACAAGGACTGATTCGACCATCCATGGCGATATAAACCGGGCTGGCAATGTGGTGTGTCGTCGTTACTCGACCGTCACACTCTTCGCCAGGTTCCGTGGCTTGTCGACGTCACAGCCCCGCAGCAACGCAATGTGATAGGCCAACAGTTGCAACGGGATGCTGGCCACGATCGGCTGTAGGAATTCGTCGACCGTGGGGATGTGGATTACCTCGTCGGCCAATTCGGCCACACGAGTGTCACCCTCTGAGACGATGGCGATGATCGGACCACCGCGTGCATTGATCTCTTGTAGATTGGCCATCACTTTGTCGAACACCACACCATGAGGCACGATGAACACGCTGGGGGTGTTGTTGTCGACCAGCGCGATGGGGCCGTGTTTCATTTCGGCGGCCGGGTAGCCCTCGGCGTGAATGTAACTGATTTCCTTCAGCTTCAACGCCCCTTCCAGTGCGGTGGGGAAATTGAATTGGCGGCCCAGGTACAAGTAGTTGTTGCACTGGTAATACCGCTCGGCGACCCGTTTTACGGCATCATTGCATTGTAGCGCCTGCTCTAACTTCTCAGGCAGCATCTGGAGTTGTTCGATGATTCGCACGCCAGCACTGAAGCTCAGGTGACGCAGTCGACCCAGATACAGACCCAACATGGCCAGCGCGACGCACTGTGAGGTGAACGCCTTGGTCGATGCGACCCCGATCTCCGGTCCTGCGTGAAGATAAATTCCTCCGTCTGCTTCGCGGGCAATGGTACTGCCCACCACGTTGCAAATCGACAGGGCGACATGGCCCTTGCGTTGCATCTCGCGTTGGGCGGCCAGCGTATCGGCCGTTTCACCACTTTGGGTGATGGTGAAGATGAGTGTGTCGCGATCGAGCGGAGGGTTTCGATACCGCAGCTCGCTGGCATACTCCACTTCCACCGGGATCCTGGCGAACTCCTCAATGATGTGTTCGCCAACCAAGGCCGCGTGCCAACTTGTTCCGCAGGCAGTCATCACGATGCGATCGAATGAACGAAGCTGCTGTGGAGTTAGATTCAGACCGCCGAAGTGCGCCGTGGCCGCGTCGAGGCTTAGTCGACCCCGCATGGTGTTTTCAACGGTGGCCGGTTGCTCGTAGATTTCCTTGAGCATGTAATGGTCGTATTGCCCTAGATCGACATCACCGGAATTGATCGAGAGGTCTTCAACCGCATGCTGCACGAGCCCCTGATCGCGGTGCATCACGCGCAGGCTGTTGGCCGTGACCACGGCCAATTCGTGCTCCGAGAGATAAACGATCTTGTCCGTTTGGCCCACCAATGGCGAGGCGTCGCTGGCTACGAAATGTTCGTCGATGCCCACGCCGATCACCAGAGGGCTACCGCACCGCGCGGCAATGATCACATCGGGATATTCACGGAACACGACTGCCAGGCCATACGTACCTTGAAGCTGTTGTAGCGTGGCTTGCACGGCACGAACCAATGGTTCGTATTTTCCGAGGGATGGGTCCGTGTTCTCTGATGATGACTCAGAAGATTCAATCTTCTCCAGTTGTTCGCCAATAAGTTGGGCGATGACCTCACTATCGGTGGCCGTGAGAAACTCGTGGCCTTGAGACTCCAGGCGTGCTTTGATCGACTGGTAATTTTCGATGACACCATTGTGAACGATCGCCACACGGTGTTTGGAATCGCAATGCGGATGGGCGTTGACATCCGTTGCTGCACCATGGGTTGCCCAACGTGTGTGACCGATGCCCAGTTGTCCGATGGCTGGTTCCGTGAGCAGTTTGCCGGCTAGCAGGTCAATTCGACCCGTGCTCTTGGTGACCGTGATTTCGCCGCCAGGCATCACCGTGGCCACCCCCGCGGAATCATAGCCGCGATACTCTAGCCGCCTCAGGCCTTGCACGAGCAGTTCTTCAGCGTCGCGAGGACCGACATATCCCACGATTCCACACATCCAGCATTCCTCCATAGGGTGACGCTGCGTGAATGCAGGCGGACACCAGATTCGCTGTCGATTGTTACGAGAGATGCGTTAGGCGATCCCCGTATCGTTTAGTCTCAAGCAAGCCGGACCTGAAGTGCGAGCGACTGTCGCACGGAAACATCAAGTCGACATAACCCATTTATCCTATCGAATTTTCAGTGGGGCGTCACAGTTTCGTTCTCACGAAACTGCCTACAGTCTCACCCAAGTGCTGTAGTATAGCTTCGCTTCGAGGAAATCAGACGAGCGGGCCTGATTCCAGCATAGGATTCGACTGCAGGCTTCCCGCCCAATTGGCTTCCGGGCTAAAGAATCGGTACATCCGGTTCAACAGGAATCTGGAGCCCTGGACTATTGTCTTCTTGCCCGTGCGTTTCTGCCGCAGGGTCAATCACTTGCTTCATCAATCACGCTAGCACGTGTGAACCGCTCAGATAACCGGCGCATTTTCCGTAACCACAAAGGAGATTTGCTCTTGCGCTTGAAGCTCCTCACGAGTCCCGATGCGAGTTCTGTCGCCACTGCATGCATCATCAACATTCGATGAGTTACCTGCCGAGGCGTTTCCGGGTTCATTGTCACCCAAATGGTCTGGGTCACTGCAATTCGATCGGCTAAAAGACTGCCTTGGTTAGGGAGGACCAACCGCATGTCAGGACCGCACTTTACACCCCCGGCGCGCTCGACAAGCCACATCGTGATTCCAGCCCGGCTGGCATCCACACGGCTCGAGCGAAAGCTCCTGTTGCGCGAATCGGGCAAGTCGCTGTTGCAGCACACCTACGAGTCGGCCAGCTCGGCACGACGGCCCGCGGGCATCTGTGTGGCAACCGATCACCAAGACGTTGTGGACGAGGTCCGCAATTTCGGAGGAGTGTCCTATCTTACCAGTTCCGAGTTGGCCAGCGGTACCGATCGGGTTGCTGCAGTGGCCGAAGAGCTTGGTGACGTCGATATCGTGGTAAACGTGCAGGGCGACGAGCCCGAGATTGCCGGAAAGTCGATCGATCTGACGGTCTCTCTTCTGGAAGAGAACCCCCAAGCGGTGATGTCCACGCTGGCCACGCCGATTCGTAGTCGACAACAGCTTGAAGACCCGGCATGCGTGAAGGTGGTCTTCGATTCCACGGGTACGGCGCTCTACTTCAGCCGTGCCCCGATCCCGCATGCTCGTGAGTGGGATCCGGAAATGCTGGACTCCGACCCACCCTGCTTTTATCAGCATGTGGGGCTTTACGCTTATCGGCGCGATTTTCTCCTGAAGCTGGCCTCCATGGAGCCGTCTCGGCTCGAGCAGCTCGAGAAACTCGAGCAATTGAGAGTGCTGGAAGCCGGTTTTCAAATCCTGGTTGGCGTGGTCAACGAGAACACCTCCGGCATCGATACCCCGTCAGATTACCGGGCGTTTGTCGAACGCATGCTGTCACGATAACATGACAGCATGAAGTTGCGGTCACGACCAATACTTGGGAACGCGGGCAATTCAGGCTGCGCGACCCTCCCCCCTGGACCGCCATCCCCCGATCAGGACATGTTCTAAGTTATTGCCAGGAAGGTGATTCACCATGACCAAATTCATCTTTGTTACCGGCGGCGTTGTCAGTTCCCTGGGGAAAGGTCTGACCAGTGCGTCGATCGGCATGGTTCTGGAACATCGTGGGTTACGTGTACGGATGCAGAAGCTTGATCCTTACTTGAATGTCGATCCTGGGACGATGAGCCCCTACCAACACGGCGAAGTCTATGTCTTGGACGATGGCAGTGAGACCGACCTGGACTTGGGGCACTACGAGCGATTTACGAATAGCCCGTTGACCAAAGACAGCAACTTCACAACCGGCCAAATCTACCAGTCGGTGATCAACAAAGAGCGGCGTGGCGAATTCCTAGGCAAAACGGTCCAGGTCATTCCCCACGTTACCAACGAAATCAAAGAGTGCATCCAGAAGCTGGCCGGCCCAGATATCGACCTGGTGATCACCGAAATTGGCGGCACCGTCGGCGATATCGAAAGCCAACCGTTCCTGGAGGCCATTCGGCAGTTTTCCCTCGATGTGGGAAAAGAGAACTGCCTGTACATCCACCTAACGCTGGTGCCGTATCTCAAGGCGGCCGGCGAATTGAAAACCAAGCCCACACAACACTCGGTGGGCCAGCTTCGCCAAATTGGTATCCAGCCCGATGTGTTGATCTGTCGAACCGAACGCTCCTTGGAACTCGATGACAAGAAGAAGATCGCCTTGTTCTGTAATGTGCCGACCGATGCGGTCATCGAAGAGAAGGACAAAGATTTTTCCATCTACGAAGTGCCGTTGAGCCTTGTGGAAAACGGGCTGGATGAATTGATCGTGAAGCGGTTGGGCTTTGAAACATCGACCGTCGATTTGGACGACTGGCGCGACCTGCTGCACAAGCTACGCAACCCGGAACATGAACTGTCGGTAGCCGTGGTCGGAAAGTACGCCGAGCATCGCGATGCCTATAAGTCGATCTACGAGGCCATCGACCACGCGGGAATTGCCAATCGTGCACAGATTCGCATTCAGCCGATCCATAGCGGTGCCATCGAACGCGAAGGGCCCGAGCAGTTGCTCGCCGGGTTCGACGGTGTGATTGTCCCGGGCGGTTTCGGCGAACGGGGAATCGAGGGCAAGATCGAGACCATTCGCTACATTCGCGAGCGGAACATCCCGTTCCTGGGGATCTGCCTGGGCATGCAGTGTGCCGTGGTCGAATTTGCTCGAAACGTTGTCGGTCTCGATCGAGCCAATTCCACGGAATTCGACAAAGACACGCCCCACCCGGTGGTTTGCCTGTTGGACGAACAACGCAGCATCACCGACATGGGTGGAACCATGCGGTTAGGGGCCCAGGAAATGAAGCTGCTCGACGGGCCGGGTCATTCGCTGGAGTGTTACGGCCGAACGACGATCAACGAGCGGCACCGTCATCGCTACGAGTTCAACAACGTCTACCGACAGCAATTCGCCGCACACGGGATGCAGGTGGTCGGTACCAGCCCTGACGAGATGCTGGTGGAAATTGTCGAGATCCCGTCACACCCCTGGTTTGTGGCCGTGCAGTTCCATCCGGAATTCAAATCGAAGCCCACGCATGCACAGCCGCTGTTTGCCGGGTTCATCGCGGCGGCCGTAGAGCGGTGTGCCCATCGTGCGGAACGCAAGAAGGAATACGGAACTTCTTAGTGCCGATTTAGTGGTTCTGACAAAGAAGTCCCGAAAGAGATCAATCGGCATCCTTGGCCGGTTCGTGCTTACTTGAATCAGAGTTATGAGCGAGGTGATTGATGTCCGACGATGGCGGTGAAAAGAAGATAATCATCGACGAAGACTGGAAGACTCGTGCACAGGCCGAGAAGGCAGATCTGGAAAAGAAGGCTCACGAACCACAAGAAACCGAGGAACAAGCGGCAGATCAGCAAATTGGCCCGCTTCCGCCCGCCAGTTTGCCTGTGCTGCTTTCGATGTTGGCATCTCAGGCGATGATTTCTCTGGGTCAGGTTCCCAACCCCATCTCCGGCAAAGCCGAAGTACGGGGCGATGAGGCCAAGCACTTCATTGATTTGATCGGCGTGATCGAAGAAAAGACCAAGGGCAACCTCAATGCGGATGAGACTGCGATGATTTCCGCCCTTCTCAACGAGCTGCGGATGGCCTACGTCTCCATAGTGACCAAGGGGCCGTCCTCGACACCGCCGGCCAGCGAAGCTTCCTGAGATTGTGGCTTCGCAATGATATTCCGGCGTCCAAACGAGTTGGACGCCGTGGCCAATAAGAAAACCATGCCCGGTGGGTTGAAATTAAAGGGGCTTCCGTGCCGTCGCTGACCAGTCCGTGGTCGCGTTTCGTCCTGACGGGTGACAATCGTGAGGACAGCAAGCGTTCGCCCCACCGGGCATGAGTTGTGCGGTAATTAAGAGAGTCGATCCATGAGTCGACGGTAACGGGGCATCCGTCCGTCGAGGTACTTCAGCCAGTATTTGGGATTCCAGATCTCGACGCAGATGGCCGCACCAACCACCAGCAAGTCGCCGCCGGGCTCGACTCGCAGGAACTCCCGAAAACCCTCGGGCACCAGCAATCGTCCGCGTCCCGCCAGCGAGACACTCCGGTGTCTGGTCGATAGCAGTCGACCCAGCATTTGAACATTGGTGAGCCGGCTTTCGAGCTTTCCGGCCCTCATCTTGTCTTCGATCAGCCTGACCTCGGCATCGTGTTTCGCTTGCCACGATTCGGCATTCCACAGGCTGAGGCATCCTGGCCGCTCTTTGGCCAGAATCAACTCGCCGCCGTCGGGTGCTAGCTTCTCGGATAGCTCGCTTGGAATGTTCAAGCGATAGCGGTCGTCGAGCGTTCGGGCGTGCTCGCCAAGGATGAACTCCACAGAGGGTGCCTTCGACTGGAGTGCTGCGACTCTGTCCCACGATCGGTCCGTCTTGTGTCAGCGAGTCTAGGAGGGATGACTGGTGTGGTGGAATTTGGCGAGACTTCGAAAAGTGGGTCAATAACCCACTGAAATCCGGATTTTTCTTTCACTGTGGGTTCAATGCCCACAAGGGAAAACTATAGCGACCACCTTTTGCATTGCAACCACTTTCCACGATTTCCCCGGAAGAAGGTTTGGCGCCGTCTTGATTTTGCGGCAGTCCGAACGGTTTTAGTCAGTTCAGCGATCTCTTCTTTCCCGGGAGAATGGCGATGAGACACTCGAAATCAGTGGTTGCGAGCGGTGGAAATTGAGCGGCGAAAATTTTCATCTTCACAACGTCTCTAGTTGATGCAGATTGCCCAGGATGTATCGCAGCGAGATTGTTGTTCTGTTACAAACTCACCCCTTCTCACGCTAGGCTGATAATTGAAGTCGAAGGTAAGCTTCGACCGAATATGACGGTATTGCGGTTCGTATTAACACATCTGCCCAGGTTCCCTGGGCTACTTGGCTTCTCGGGACGAGGTGTTCGCTTGTCATCAGCGAGGGACAATAGCGATCCAGTTGTGATCACTGGCATAGGGATGCTGGCATCGCTTGGGAACGATCGAGAGACCGTCTGGGGCAACGTTCGCCACGGTTTGAGCGGCGTGAGGCCTCTGACGGGCGTGAACGCCATTCCCGATGGTCGCCTGTTGGCCGCCACGGTGAACATCAACCCTGAAATTCCCCGACAACTCAAGCAGATTTCGCTTTGCCATGCGGCAGCCGCCGAAGCGGTGGACGACGCCCGCATCGATTTCTCGACGGTGGACCTAGATCGCTTCGGATGTGCCATTAGCGGGCATATTGGCGACACCGGCTGGATGGACGATCCGGTACTTGGCGTGACCCGTGCGGCTGACGAGCCCCTGTGGTGGGAACAGTTCCTCCCCAATGCTTCTTGCTCCGACGTTGCCAATCGCTACCGCCTTTGTGGCCCCCGGTATTCGCACTCGGTGGCCTGCGCCAGCGGGCTCATCGACTTTCTTTCCGCCGTGCGTGGCGTGCAGGACGGACAATGCGACATCGCACTGGCGGGCAGTGCCGAGGCGATCCACCCTCTGTTTGCGGCCGGATTTCAGCGAATGCGAGTCTTGGCTCACGACGAGGATCCAACGCGTGCCTGTCGTCCATTCGACATCGACCGCAAGGGGTTCGTCATGGGAGAAGGAGCGGCGATGTTCGTCGTCGAGCGTCTCAGCCATGCTCAACGACGTGGAGCCAGAATTTACGCAGAGGTCCTGGCCGGAAAACATCTCGCACAAGCCCATCACGTCACCGGGCTTGATGCCGAATCCGAGGCACTCACGTACCTTATCCGTCGCACGCTGGAGAAGTCGAACCTGGTGCCAAGCGACATCGGGTACATCAACGTGCACGGCACCGGTACCAAGCAGAACGATCTTGTGGAGTCCGTCTCCATTCGACGAGCATTCGGTCCCGATGCCAATAAAACCTGTGCCAGTGCGACGAAATCGATGCTGGGACACCTGGTGAATGCCTCGGGAAGTGTTGAACTGGCCGTAACTACGTTGGCACTTCGCGATGGATTTGCACCACCTACGCTGAACCTGACGAACCCGGACCCGGAATGCGACATCGACTGCATTCCGCTGGTTGGTCGCAAGAACGAGGCCGAGCATGCCCTGAAGCTCTCGGTCGCCTTCGGCGGGCATCTCGTGGCCGTAGCCCTGCGTCGCTGGCCCGAACTCGAAAGCCAACTGGATTTTGGCACCCGCAAGGCCGCCTAACGATTGGGGCAGAGTCTCAATCGGGCAGCCCTCTTCATTCGGCTCATGTTGCTGGAACTAGTCAGCTTCATCGCCAAGCGTCGATTTGCCCCGCAGGATGTGGTGGTAATGTTGCGCGAATCGATGTGATTCGTCCCGAACGTACTGCAACAGTCGCAGTGCGTAGGAGTGCCGGCTGAGCCTCAGCGGCTCGCTTCGATTGGGCAGGTAGACCTCTTCTTCTCGCTTGGCCAACGAGATCACCGTGGGCGGTTCGACGTCCAACTGCTTGAAGGCGGCCAATCCGGCGTTGAGCTGGCCACGTCCGCCGTCGATCAGCAAGATGTCGGGAAAGCCCTCGCCTTCGTCACGAAGCCGGCGGAATCGACGATAAACGACCTCGTGGATGCTGCCAAAATCGTCGACACCATCGACGGTTCGAATCTTGAAACGCTTGTAACCGGGCTTGAACGGCAGACCATCGATAAACTGCACGAGGCTGGCCACGGTTTCGCCGCCTCCCAGGTGTGCAATGTCCACTCCTTCGATCGTTCTCGGTTGTTCTTTCAGCTTGAGGACCTGTCGTAATCCGGTCAGGCCCTTTTTGGGGTCGACGAAGAACACTTCAGGCTGGGCATGGGTGTCGAGTTCACCGCGGCTGTCCAAAGTATCGAGCATCCGTATCTCATCTCGCAAACGAGCGGCTTTCTCGTACTGCCTCGCTTCGGCCGCCTCGGTCATTTCGCGGTTCATCTGCTTCAGCAGTGATTTCTTTTTCCCCTCCAAAAACATTTTTAGCCGGGAGATGTCGCGGCGATACTCTTCCTTCGAGATCCGCATATTGCAAGGGGCCGTGCATTGCGCGATGCTAGCCAGAAGGCAGGGGCGAAACCACCTCCACTTTTCGTCACCTTCGTCGATATCCAGCGAGCATGTGCGGAACTTAAAAATCTTCTGCAGCACGGCAATAGCGCCCCGCAGGCTGCCCGCATTGGCGAATGGGCCATACAGTTTGGTGCCCCGATCGTGCGGCTCGCGAGTAAATTCAACCCGGGGAAAATCCTCTCGCGTATAGATCTCCAAGTAAGGGAAGCTTTTGTCGTCCTTTAGTTCTACATTGAACTTGGGGCGGACATCTTTTACGAGTCGGGCTTCGGCCAGCAGGGCGTCTACCTCGCTATCCGTTGACAGGAAATCGATGTCGGCGATCTCCCTCACGAGCTCTGCCGTGCGACGTTCGACCGCGGCCGCTTTTAGAAAGTAGCTGCCGGCCCGAGCCCGCAGGTTCTTGGCCTTGCCGACATAAATCACTCTTCCCGCGGCGTCTTTCATTAAATAGACGCCGGGGGTTTGTGGGAACCCTCGCACTTTTTCGGCCGCATGTTCAAAGCCGAGTTCGGGATTCTCTGTCTTCCCAGTCCCCGGTGATTCGTTTTCAGAGTCTTTCACAATGCAGCATGGACCAGGTAATCAGGTCCGCCTCTTAGGAGCACATTCCCATCAATAAGCCGCGACCCGCCCCCACACTAGAGCGTATTTCAAAACCTCGTTTCGGCTTCGCTTGCCTGGAGCAGCCCCGAATGCTTTGTCGGCCTGCATCGACGAATCTCGTGGATTCGACTGCTTCGCCCTCCGCGCCTCGGAGCTACTCCCGACAACCTCGGGCACGAAACAGGTCTTGAAATGCGCTCTAGTCACTATAACGAAAAGCGTGATTGAGTAGACCGCAACTCCTGGGGGGCGAACTCACGCTTTTAGCTGAATGTGCCTCTCGTATGTGTCTTCCAGCGGAATAATCGCGCTTCCCTGCCGGTTTACAGCACGCTGGCGAGATATTCTCCCAGGCCATTCAGACGACGGCTACGGTATGCCACATAACCATCGGGGCGAATCAAATACAGGCTCGCCTGATCGGCTGCGTATCGCTCGTGGAAGGCCCAGTGTGGATCATTGATGCCGAATACCTTGAGAGGTATCGTCTCGGGCGATTGTTGGCCTTCTATGAGGTACACGTCCACCCAATGCCCGTATCGTTCCAGTGCCTCTTGGGCAGCACTTGTCAGCTCCATTGGGCGATTTGCATTGGTCATGCCCGAGAAAAGAAGCAGGATATGGTTCGCACTGCGTAGCAAATCGAAAACGGAGTGCGACTTGCCATCAATCATAATCGGTGTGACATCAGGTGCCCTCGTTCCACAAGGCGGCCCGCCTTCGAAGCCATCATCCGCTTCGAGACAGATGGGGCTCAAGCGGTAGTCCAGGTCGAGTTCCTCTGCGTGTTGCCGCGCCTGTACTTTCTGACTTTCGGGAACGAACATATGTTCAACCAGTTTTTCTCGCTCTTGCGGCGAGAGACCTGCGTATACCTCGGACTGCTGGGTGATTTTCTTGGTGGTCTCGATCACCTCTTGGGCCACTGCTCTTCGTTCCGTTTCGTAGGTGTTCAGCCAAGATTCGGGAACCACACCGCGGTGAACCAGAGCCAACTTCCAAGCCAGATTGTGAGCATCTTGAATTCCGGTGTTCATCCCATGGCCACCGATCAGGCTGTGGATGTGAGCCGCGTCGCCCGCCAGAAATGTTCGCCCGTGTCGGTAGTGCGGTGCCAGGCGATAGTTGATGTGGAAGTAGCTCAGCCAGCGTGGATCCGAAAGGCGGCACTCCGGAAGGCTTCGTTGCGACACGATTTCTTGCATGTCCTCCAGCGTGGGAGCTTTGCTTAGATCAGTGTCCTTCGGCACGTTGGCGACGATCAGCCGACGCCCTTCGTCGAGCATGAAGTAGAACAGGTCGCCCTGATCGTTGAGAAACACATGGGAATCGTCCGGATCCAACGGACCATCGACGATCACATCGGCCAGGAGGTACGGATACGGATCCGCCTGACCGGGAAACACCGTTTCGGTGAGACGCCTCACCGTGCTATGCGCGCCGTCGCAACCGAGAAGCCAAGGCGTATCGACCGTCTCTTCGCGACCATCGGCTTTCTTCAGCCTTGCACGCACTCCGCTGGAATGCTGCTCCAGGCCACAAAGCTCGGTGCTACGTTCGACATGGACGCCCAAACTGGTCAAGTGCCGCTCGAGCATGGCCTCGGTCTTGGCTTGCGACAAAGCAATGCCCACGGGAAAGGGAGAATCGGCTTCATCTTCCTTCGATCGTCCGACAAATTTTCCGTGGGTGTAGAAGCGAATCCCACGCATGGGCTGGGCCGCTTCGATCACTTCATCCACGATGCCAAGCGTGTGAAAAATCTCTTGCGTCCGCGAGTGGATGAAGGTGGCCCGCGAATGAGGATCAATGCCGGGCGATTTGTCGACGATCCTTACCGGCACGCCATGTCGAGCCAACTCCGACGCCATCATCAGACCAGTCGTACGGCCACCGACAATCAGCACGGGTTCGTTCGCCGACGTCATGATCTGATCCTAGCCATCTTGCTGATTCTTTTGGGAATATTTACTTCAGCGAGTGTTTCTCTATGTTCAATCGAATTTGAATTAGCAGAGCGCGAATATAATTGGTCGAAAGAGCGCGTCCGGAATCTACTCCGAATTCCTGCCAACGTTCCTGTCTCGGAAACGATACGCATTTCAGGTTAGCCGGCTATCTGGAAGCCCCGAACATGGCCGCTCCGACTACTCCACCGACTGCGCCACTTTCGTGAAGGCGTCTGCCACGGCTCCAATCCGCTCGGCAAGCTCGACCTTTGTGTCTTCCAGATTCGCAATCTGTTCGGCGGGTTCGTAGGCGAAGCAGTAGAACTTCACCTTGGGCTCGGTCCCCGAAGGACGAACGGCGACGTAGTTGCCTTCGGCTTCCAGGTCGAAGATCAACAGGTTGCCTTGTGGGCCGTCCAGCGGTTCGGTGGAACCGTCGGCGTGGCGAATGACCAACTCGCCATAGTCGCGAACTTGTTTGACCGCCAGCGGGCCCAACTGCTGGGGCGGATCTTCGCGTAGGGTCTTCATCAATTTGGTCATCCGTGTCATACCCTCGGCGCCCGGCATCGTGGTGGTGCTGAGCTGTTCGTGGTGACATCCGTATTGCCAGAACAAGCTGTCGAGTTTTTCGTGCAGCGTTTCGCCTTCTGCCTTGCATTTGGCGGCCAGACAGGCCAGCAACACGGCGGCCACACCGGCATCCTTATCGCGAGCATAGGAGCCAGCCAAATAACCGTGCGATTCTTCGGTGCCGAGGATGAATTTCTCGGGCCCCAGTTCGTCCATCAAGCCACCGATGTACTTGAACCCGACCTGTAGGTTGCCGTAGGTCTTTACCCCGTATTGATCGGCGATGCGTCGAATCAGTTCGGTGGTTACCAGTGTCTTGATGATGTAATGATCGGGCGACAGCGAGCCGTTTGACTGCCGCTCGGCCAGGACATATTCGGTAATCAGGGCCCCGATTTGGTTTCCGGTCAGCGTCTTCCAGCTACCGTCGACGGTTAACTGCGCGGCACAGCCCAAGCGGTCGGCGTCGGGGTCGGTGGAAAGAATCACATCGTGACCATCTTTGCTGGCCTGTTCGATCATCGTATCGAAGGTAGCCGGGTTTTCGGGGTTCGAAACGTGGTTGGGTACGTTGGGGAAATCACCATCCGGTTGGGCGTGCGGGCCAAAGACTTCCACATCGTTGAACCCGATTGCCGCCAAAGCGGGACAAATCGAACTGGCACCCACCCCATGCATCGGTGAATACAGCACCTTCAAGTCGCGGGGGCCATCGAAGGCCTGTTGCTTGAGGTTTTCGATGTAGATCGCGTCGACCTCTTCCTCGCAGTACTCTACGGCCCCTTTTGCCAGTGCCTCGCGAAAGTCGACCTGGTTAATGGTCTCGACGCTCATCACCCGATCGATCACGCCCTTGTCGTGCGGGGGGAGTAGCTGACCGCCGGTCGACCAATACGCCTTCACCGCATTATCGCTGGGCGGGTTGTGACTGGCCGTGACCATAATCCCACAGGTGCACTCTTTTTCCCGCACTAGCAGGGATAGTTCCGGCGTGCTGCGGAAGCCATCGAGGAAGTAGACCTTGAACCCCGCGGCTACCATGATCGATGCGCACAATTCGGCGAAGTGCCGCGAGCGATGCCGCGTGTCATACGCGATGCCACACCGTGGCGGATCGGAACCTTCGTGTTGGGAGAGAACGTAGTCGGCCAGTCCTTGGGCGCTTTCGCCAATCGTGCGATCGTTGATCGCGTTGCAGCCGATGGGGTACATCTTTCCCCGTCGGCCACCCGTGCCGAAGGGAATTACGGTCCAGAACACATCATCGAGATCTTGCCACCGTTCAGCAGCCAGATGCTCGGCCACCAACGGTGCATACTCCGCATATCGCGATTCGGTGAGCCAGGCTTCGATGTGTTTGACGGCTCCTGCGCTGATCTTCTCGTTTTCGGCTGCTGACTTGAGGCGTTTCAGGGCTTCAGACTGTTCCATGGTGCCCGAGGTTGATGACATCGAACGGTGGTCTCCCGTGAATTGTTTGTAATCGATAATCAGCAGCGTCTGCTTGCCTGATACATTCCACGCCAACGAACATTTGGTCGGTCTGCCGTGGAACTCCTTTCCGCCTGCCCTCATTTTGCCCAATTTTGTTTTCGGATCCTAGGTGTGTTTGGAGCCCAAGAGAAAACGTTCCAGGTGCGAAATTCCGTCGCTTAGGGGTTCGCTTCTCAGTGAGCGTGGGGCTTTCATGGGTTTCTGCGGCCCTTCAGCGGATTTCCGAGCTGGCTAACGGTTCCTGAAACAGTGCGATATACTCTCGTGTCGCAAATGGATAACACAGCGAATTACAACACCTTTTTCGGAGGGATGACGTGGCGGAGCCCATTATCAGCGTTTCTGGATTGCGAGGAATTATTGGAGACAGTCTCACTCCGGAGTTGGCCGCTCGCTATGCCTGTGCATTCGCTACCACGGCGCCTGAAGGAAAATTCGTCATCACGCGCGATGGACGCTCGACGGGCCCGATGCTGGCCGATGGGATTCTCTCTGCACTGAGGGCCGTCGGTCGCACCTGCATCTACGCTGACGTCGCGGCGACACCCACCACAGGAGTACTTATTCGCCAGTACGGTGCCGCGGGAGGCATCCAGATTTCGGCCAGTCACAATCCCCCGCAATACAACGGGCTGAAGTTATTCTCCGGCGAAGGCCGAGTGCTGACCTCCGCCGCGGGCGCACCTGTGATGAAGCAGTACCGCGAAGGCACCCCACCCTGGGTCAGCTTCGACAAGATTGGGGACGTTGAGACTGCCGGCGATGCCCATGAGAAGCACCTGGACGCAGTGTTGGCAACCATCGATGTTGAGAGGATCCGAGCGCAGAAGTTTCGCGTGTACCTCGACTCGAATCACGGGGCGGGAAGCCTGCTTGGCCGACGTCTCTTGGAGGCACTCGGCTGCGAGGTGACCATCGGGGGTGATACGCCCGACGGACAGTTCGAACATACCCCCGAGCCTACGGCAGAGAATCTGGCCGGCGTATCCAAGCACGTTTCTTCGATGAAGGCCGCCGTCGGGTTTTGCCAGGACCCCGACGCCGATCGCCTGGCGTTGATCGACGAAACCGGCACCTACGTCGGAGAGGAATACACACTGGCCATCTGTGTTGATCACGTGCTGCAAAGAACGCCGGGCCCGGTCGTGACGAACTGTTCGACCAGTCGCATGTCGCAAGATTTGGCCGAGAAATACGGGGTGCCGTTCTGTCGTTCGGCGGTGGGGGAAGCCAACGTGGTCGATGTGATGTTGGCCAACGAAGCTGTCTTTGGCGGCGAGGGAAACGGAGGACCCATCGACCCCCGCGTGGGACTTGTCCGCGATAGTTTCGTCGGCATGGCGCTGGTGCTCGACGTTATGGCAGCCCGCGAGATGTCGCTCAGTGCGTTGGCCACGGAGCTGCCACGCTACGAAATCTGCAAAACGAAGGTGACCCTGCCGAAAGAGAAGGTGGCCGCCGCACTCGACGCCTTGGAAAAGCATGCCTCGGATGCTACGGCCGATCGTATGGACGGGTTGCGACTCGATTGGCCTGGGAAATGGTTGTTGGTCAGGGCGAGTAACACCGAACCGATCGTGCGAGCGGTGGCCGAAGCGACTTCCGCCGAAGAGGCCGAAGCGCTATGTGCGATGGCCGCCGAAGTGATGAGTAAAGTTTGAGGTCTAGATCACTTCCCGATGCAGAAGCGACTGAAGATGCGATCGAGGATGTCGTCGGTATAGACGGTGCCGATGACCTGACCGATGTGATTCAGGGCCACGCGGACTTCAGCGGCCACAAGCTCCTCGTCGCCACGGGCTTCGGCCAGTTCCCGGGCCGTCCTTAAACTGGCAAGTGCCTCCTCCAGCGAATTGCCACACCGCACCGCGGTAGCTGCCACGCAACGCAGATCACCGTCAGATTTCTCGGCCAGCAGGCTGGACAACTGATCAACGAGATTATCAAGCCCTTTTCCTGTGACGCTGCTGGTGTGAATCGTCGGGCCTTCGTAATCTGCATGAATCGGCCGATCGCACTTCGTGAACACGACAAGCCGTGCTTCGTCCTTCGTCTGGCGAAGTAGCTGTTGCTCCTCGGGTACCAAGGCTCTGGAAACATCGATGCAGATGAGCGAGATCGAGGCCTGTTCCGATTGCTGAGTGGCGTGGTTTTGGGCCGTGTTTTCGATGGTGCCCGGCTTGTCAGACTGGTCAACATCGTCCAGCCCAGCCGTATCGATTAAGTGGCAGAGTGTGTTCCCCAGCTCCAGCGTGGCCTCGAGATAATCGCGGGTCGTGCCGGGCATATCGGCCACGATTGCGTGTTCGTGGCCAACCAGCGCGTTGAATAACGAACTCTTGCCCACGTTCGGGCGTCCCCGCATGACGACTCGGGGGCGTTCCAGGGCCAGCGAGTCTCCCAGCATGCCATGCAGTGTGCTTTCCACGATCTCAATTGCTTCTGCTAGTTGTGAGTTGAGTTCTCCGGTGGAAATGAATTCGATGTCGTCTTCGACGAAGTCCAGCCCGGCTTCGAGGTGTGCCAACAGGTTGAGCAGGACTTCACGCAGCCGCCCTAGCGGACTGGAAAGCCCCCCAGCCAACTGATCGAGCGCGGCACGCAGCGAGTGTTCATCGGTGGCGTCAATCACGCCCAGCACGGCCTCGGCCTGGGGTAAATCGACGCGACCGGCGAGGAACGCTCTGAGTGTGAATTCCCCCGGCTCGGCAAGACGCCCCCCGGCGATAACCAATTCGCCCAAGGCCAGCTTCAGCAGAGGCTCGGAGCCTGCCATGTGAATTTCGACAATCGGTTCGCGAGTGTAGCTTTGGGCATTCGGCCAAATGAACAACCGGCAAGGCACACCGCGATCGAGGGCTTTGAGTTGAATCTCCGACGCAACGGCTTCGGCAGCGGTCAGGTTCTGCCACGACGGTGCGTTCTCGGGGTTGCAGACCTTCGCCACGACTGAAATGGCATCATGTCCGCTAACACGAAGGATCCCTCTTGCACCGCCGCCCGTGGGGGAGGCGATTGCAACGATCGTATCTTGTGGATCGTAAGCCATCACAAGGGATTATCGTCGCTTTTGCTTGCGACGTTTGTTGCGGGCAGCGCTGCCGTTGCTGCTTGCCGAACGATTCGCTGCCGCGGATTTGGAATCTGCTGCCTTGGCCACCTCAGGTGTTGCCGAATCGGTCGGTGTCGCAACTTTGGGCAGAAGCTTGCGCTCCAAAATGCCCCACAGGCTGGAAGAGATGAAGTAAATGCAGAGCCCACTGGGCACTTTGAAGAAAAAGAACGCCATGACGATCATCATGATTTTCATGATCTTCTGCTGCAGTTCTTGTTGCTCGTCGGCAGGCGGAGGCATGAACATCTTCTGTTGCCACAAGAACAAGGCTACCGTGACCAGCGGCAAGATGTTCAAGTACGGCCCCAAGGTCGAAACAACGATGCCTGGCATGATGTTCGACCAGTTGAAAAGCATGTCGGGCGCGGCAAGATTCGACGCCCAGCGGACGTTTTCGCTAATCAACGGGGCCTGTCTCAGTTCGACATCGGACAATAGGGCCCGGTACAGGCCGATGAAGATTGGCATCTGAACAAGAACCGGCAGACATCCACTGAACGGGTTGTAGTTCGCCTTGCGGAACAACTCCTGCTGAGCCTTCATTCGCTTTTCGGGCTCGTTCTTGTACTTCTCCTGAATCTTCTTCATCTCGGGCTGCAGCTCTTGCATCTTCTGCATGCCCAACACTTGCTTGCGGCTAAGCGGGAACATGCACATTCGCACGGTGACCGTCAGCAGGATGATCGCCAGACCGTAGTTGCCAAACGTGAAATACGAGGCGTAGAAGTGCAGCACCACCAGCAGCAACTTCGAGACGGGACTGAACCAACCGTAGTAGATCAGCCACCCCAGTCCGTACGTGTCGACCACTTCCGGTTTCTTTGGGCCCGCAAACATGAGGTAGTCGTGTTTGACCCGCTCGTTCGGCTCCAGGGTGATGGGCTTACTGGTGAGTTGAAACGAAACGTTCGTCAGGTTTCGTTGCTTCTTGTTTTCAGGAATCGGGCCCACTCGGACCGCGGTTGACGTGTCGATCCAGCGGTCTTCTTGATTTTCCTTTTGAGGGATGAGCACGGTGGAGAAGTACTGTCCATCGACCCCGATGTATTCCAGGGGAAGTGTCCACAGTTCTTGCTCGTCTTCGATGATGTCCAGGCAACGCACGGAGGCCCGCTCCGGGTAGTCACGGTCCGGCTGATCCAGCGCTACGACCACATCGCGGAGGCCGACTTGTCCCCATTGCCGCCCCATCTTTTGGGCGTACCATCCGCCTTCTCGCGGAAGGCCGTTGGGTCCGTCGAGCAGATACGCCATCGTCACCGGCTTTTCGCCGATGTTGGCGACTTCAATCTCGAAGTTGAAGTCGAAACCCAGCTCTCCGATGGTTGGCTCCAGGCGATAGTGCTTGATGAACTCGATACCCGCCTCGGGAACGCGACGACGGAAGGCTACGTGTTCCGGTTCCTCGCTGATGAGTTCCCAATTGCCTTCGAGCAAAGAGATATCAAACAGCTCGCTGTCTTCGGGCTTCTGCTTTCCATCGACAGAGGCCAACGTCAGACGCAGCGACAGCGGGTCCTCCGGGAGCATATCGGTTGATTCCGGGGCGATGATCTCCAAAGGCTTGCGAATCAACGTCGCGGTAACCTCGATGGGATCGTCGCCTCGCGAAAGACGGAGTTTGATGCCCTGGCCGGGTTTCGTCTCCTTCAGTGCGACCTCCAAGCCAGCAGGTCCGGCCACAGGCTGATCGTCGATGTGGGTGATGACGTCGCCCACCTTGAGCCCGGCTTTGGCGGCAGGGGTTCCACGACCGACCACCCGCACTAGCGCCCCTGAGCCCTGCTCGGGAATGCCCAACTCCAAATGGCCCAGGTAGCCCGAGCGATCGTCCAGGTCGCGATACGAATCTTCACTCAGCTCCACGCGCTCGACGGCCGCCCCTTGGCTGGTCAATGTCACCAGTATTTTGAAATTATCGGTCGGGTCGACGGAGCCCAGAGTTGCCCATTGGGGGGCAAATTCTTTCTCAATCTCCTCGGCGACCGCATCTTCTGGTTTTTGTTTTTCGTCGCCACCGTCTTCCGTAGGGGATTCTTGGTTTTGGGTCGGAGGTGGATCTTCCCCCTCAGGTGCCTCCGGCTTCGCATCGCCCTTGTCTTCGGCTGCCGGATCGGCCGCATTGGCGGCTTCTTCTCCGGCAACTTGCTCTTCGGCCGGCTTCGGTGGATTCAGCCAGGCGACGAGCGTTGCGTTGGCCAACAGGATGCCGAAGGCCAAAAACATGAATGCAATAAATCGACGATCCATACGGCATCTATCCTGTTGTGAACGTGCTCCACGACAAGTTTCGTGGTCACGCAACAGCTCCGGAATTGTTCCGGGCCGACAAAGCTAATGAATTCTTGAAACAGCGATTCCTGCCCGAATCGCACCCCGCACACTGCCGATCCAGCATGCAATGTACGCCAACTAGATTTGGCGGCTAGCCCTATCAAGCCTGCCGCCGCACCCCAAGTCCGGGACGCTTTCCGAATCTTGCCCTTTTGTCATTCGGCCAACGGGCAAATTGATTGCTGGAAATGCGGGATTCCGACACTTGAAACGAAGGAAAACGGCCCCAGTTCGGTCCGGAAGGCCCGTTTTGGCAACCCACTGCAAGTTGGTCCGCTGAACTCAGCGACCTTCGCGGAGCCGATCCCCGAGAAAATTATCTAACTCGGCCGTGTCGTAGATTTTACGAATGGTGTCGTCCACGTTGTACTCCACCCTACGAAACGTGACCAAGCCGTCTTCGATTACCACGTAGCAAGATCGCGGGTCTCCGTCCCGAGGTTGCCCGACGGAACCGACATTGATCATCACCTTCTCATCAGCCAGGCGGTATTGGTAACCAATTTCGTCGGGGCTGGAGAAGTTCAGGCTCTCTGAGAACACGCCCGGCACATGGGTATGCCCTTGGAAGCAGTATTTCTCGATCAATGAAAAGATCTTCTCCATCTTTCGCTGATTGTAGATGTCTTCGGGGAATACGTATTCGCTCAGCGGGTTGCGAGCCGAGCCGTGCACGAATAACAGGCCATCTTCACGCCGGTTTCTGGGTAATTCTCCCAAGAAATCCCAACGCAGGGCGTTCGCCTCGGGATCGCCTTTTGGGCTTTCCAGTTCTTGGCGGGTCCAGAAGATTGCTCGTTCGGCCCCCGAATTGAATCCCTCGGGGTCGAACAAGGCACCTTGATCGTGGTTCCCCAGAATGCAGACATCGCAATTCATCACGAGATCGATGCATTCTCGAGGATTCGGGCCATAACCCACGATGTCGCCCAAGCAGTAGACTTCCGAAATTTCCTGCTGGCGGATGTCAGCCATGACCGCCTGCAAGCCTTCCAGATTACTGTGAATATCGCTGATGACCGCGCGCTTCACGCCAGTGGAACCTCACGCGACAAGCCTGGAATCGAGCTCGCCGACTGCTGTGTTACGGGACGACTTTATCGGGACAAGTTATTACGGAGTCAAAAAACGCCGAAATCCAGCGATCTGACGAATCGGATTCGAGTGAAATTGGGCGGTTCGAGGCTTCTATGAAAGACAACGACCCGCGACGCAACTCAGTTGACATACCATATTTGTATGCCCTTTCAGCATAATAATCCCGCAGTCTAAGAGATGCCGCCTGCGGTGGTCAAGCTGTGTTCGGCCACCAGTGGCGCCGTAAGTCCCTACACTGGCTAGGGATGTCGGCTGCACCCGGGAGACCCCTTGTCCGGGACGAACGCAGTCGGTCAGATTGGGTCGCCCGAGGGACACGGATATCTGCAACGCTTGGAACGATTAAGTCGCTTCCCGGGGCGAGTCCCAAAGGCTGAATCAACGAAAACCAAGAGGCTGTTCCCCACGTGAGTATTCGCATCCTGGCCATCGAAACCACCGTGGATGAAGGCAGTGTTGCGGCCTTCACGGGCACGGAACCGATGGCGGAAATCCCTCTTGATCGGGATGTCCGCGGTGCCCAATCGCTGGCACCGACACTGAAGAGCTTGCTGGAGTCGATTTTGTGGGAGCCGCAGTCGATCTCACTGGTTGCCGTCGACATTGGCCCCGGTTCATTCACCGGCACGCGTATTGGGGTCACCACCGCCAAAGCCTTCGCATACGCGGTCGGCGCGGAATGCCTCGCCGTGCGAAGCTTGGAAGTGGTTGCCGCGCAGATGCCCAGCACTCCCACCGATCTCAGCGTCGCGATTAACGCCCAAAGGCAGCAGGTATTTACGGCCACCTTTTCCAGCGAACAGCCGCGCAAGCCGCTGACCGATGAAGAGATCCAAATCCTGGACAACGACGTCTGGCTCCAAAGCTTAGCCCCACAGACCACCGTTTCGGGCCTGGCACTTGAGAAGTTGGCACCCAAACTACCCAGCAACGTGCACACCGCTCCGCAAGAAATTTGGATCCCCCGCGCATCGACCATCGCCCAACTCGCCGCCGAACGGTACACCGCAGGCCACCGCGACGATCTATGGAAGCTGAAGCCACTGTATCTGAGAAAAAGCGCGGCCGAAGAAGTGTGGTTGAAGCGAAAGGGGCTGCTCTAGATCAGGCTCTTACAAGCCAGGGATCTCACGTCCAAAACTCGCGATCGAGCATGCGGTAATTGATGGCTTCGGAGATGTGGGTTGGGGTGATGTGGTCGCTGTTTTCCAGATCGGCGATGGTGCGGGAGACGCGAAGCACCTTGTCGTGGGCCCGGGCCGAGAGACCGAATTCACTCATCGCGGTTTTCAGGAGGCCGCGACAAGCATCGTCGAGTTCGCAGTAAGTGCGGACTTCTCGGGAGGTCATGTGGGCGTTTTGGCGGGTGGATGTGTCGGCGAATCGGGTTCGCTGACGCTGGCGGGCAATCGTGACCGATTCACGCATCGCCAGACTGCTGGTGCCCGGGCTTTGGTTTGCCAACTCGCTATAGGGAACCGCGGGCACTTCGATATGGATATCGATTCGGTCCAGCAGTGGTCCGCTGATTTTATTCATGTACCGTTCGATTTGCGGTACCGAGCAGTGGCATTCTCGGCGGGGATCGTTGCGATAACCGCAGGGGCATGGATTCAAGGCGGCAATCAGCATGAAGTTGGCCGGAAAGGTCGTGCTCGATAATGCCCGGCTAATCGTCACGGTACCGTCTTCAAGCGGCTGCCGCATCACTTCCAGCGTGCGGCGATTGAATTCGGGGAGTTCGTCCAAAAACAACACGCCGTTGTGCGAAAGGCTGATTTCGCCGGGTGCAGGGTTCGACCCGCCACCGACCAGGCCCGCGTCGCTGATCGTGTGGTGAGGGCTACGAAACGGGCGCGTGGCCAACAGAGGTTGCCCGGGGCGTAGCAGCCCCATCGCGCTGTAGATACGTGTGGTTTCAATCGACTCCGGTGCGGTTAGTTCGGGCAGAATCGTCGGCACGCGTTTGGCCAACATCGTTTTTCCGGACCCTGGCGGCCCCAACATCAGCAGGTTGTGTCCTCCTCCGCCGGCAATGGTGATTGCTCGCTTGGCCATCTCTTGACCGCGAACGTCGGCAAAGTCGACATCGTACGTGGCGTACGTCTCGAACCAGTCTTCCAGCCTGGGCGGAGTCGGGGGGATGTCGAGCGTACCGCAGAGAAACGCAACGGCCTGGGTCAGGCTGTCGACCGGGATCACTTCAATGTCCTCGACCACCGCCGCTTCGGCCGCGCTGGAACTGGGAACCAGAATACCCTTGAGATGCGATTCCGCTGCCGCGGCGATCGCCATCGACAGGGCACCCTTAGTCGGTCGCGTCGTACCGTCGAGGGCCAACTCTCCAACGACGGCATATTCGTCAAACGCCTCGGAAAGCAGTTGCCCACTGCCGGCCAGCATCCCCAGGGTAATCGGCAAGTCGAACGACGCAGCCTGCTTGGGAAGTTCTGCAGGGGCCAGGTTGATTACGACCCGATCGTGTGGGCGTTGAAACCCGGAGTTGACCAGGGCCCGTTCGACACGGTGGGTGCTTTCTTTGACGGCCTGTTCCGGCAACCCGACGAGAACCGTCTTCGGCAGCCCGCCGGCGGAGACATCCACTTCAACTTCCACCGGCACCGCGTCAATGCCGACCAACGAAAACGTGTGCAGTTTGGCCAGCATGAACAGCCCGATTCATGACAAAAAGTGTTCTAGAGGGATCGTCCCTTCGCGGCACATTGTCGACGGGTTGGAGTGTAGATGCAAGCAGGGATCGGATTTCGAACATGACATGGGTGTTGAACTGCGACACCTCACACCCACTACACCTGAACTAGCGAGCTTCGCCGATCGGTCGGAACATTCCAGGCGTGGGGGGAATGAACTAGAGTTAGAGGGAGTCGAATCGAGCCGTAATTCGAGAGTCTTGATATGACGAAGGTCGTCTTCATTGGCAGTAAGAGGCTGGGACTGCAATGCCTGGAGAAAATCCACGCGTTGGCCCCGGAAACGCTCACCGGTGTGGTTACCTTTGACGATTCGTCCGATACGCGAACGGTCCTCGATGAGTTTCGGTCGTTCGGTGAGGCCAAAGCCGTAACGGTTGAAGTGGCGAAAGACAGGCGTGATTCGGAACGGTTCATCTGCGACTTCGAACCGGACATTTGTCTCGTGGTTGGCTGGTACTGGCTGATTACACCGGAGACGCTTCGCAAGGTTCCCCGAGGGTTCTTGGGGATCCACAATTCGCTGTTGCCCAAGTACCGAGGCGCCGCCCCGCTGGTGTGGGCCATGATGAACGGTGAGCAGGAAGTCGGGTTTTCGCTGTTTTCGTTTACCGAGGGTATGGACGACGGACCGGTGTGGGGGAAGGCCGCGGTTGCCGTTGACGAGCATGACTACATTGGCGATGTGCTTAAGAAACTGGAAGCCCGCGCGGTGACGTTTCTCGATGAGCTTTGGCCGTCGATCCTTGAAGGGAGCGTGAAGCCGGCGCCCCAGGATCATTCCCAGGCGACGTATTGCAGCCGCAGAACTCCCGAGGACGGTGATATCGATTGGAGCCGTTCGGCCGCGGAGGTCTACCGTTTCATCCGAGCCCAATCGGAACCTTATCCGGGTGCTCACTCCAGCGTTGACGGGGGCATGCAGCTCAAGTTGTGGCGAGCCCAGCCCGTCGATGCGGAATTCTTCGGCACGCCCGGACAGGTGGCACAGATTCGCGACGACGGCGTCTACGTAATCTGCGGTGACAATCGCCCCCTCTTGCTTCAGTCGGTAAGCTTGGCAGGCCAGGGCAAAACGCCAGCCCAAGAAGTGCTGAAGTCTCTGAAGATTTGCTTGTCCCCCATGGTCTCTTGATCCCTGTCGCGAGATGGACGCAGGAGTTGGCTGCGGGAACATGAATCTTCCTCGCATCGAGCGAAGATACCCGCTGGTTTTCACCGGTTTGCGGTGTTCGGCGGTCGTGAAGGATTTGGCTCCCGCTTCGTGCTAAACTGAGCGGGTCGCAAGGCGGTGGTGGGCCGCGAGATCGAACGCGTCTTTTGGCCCCGGTCTGTCTTGCCGGTCGGTGAGGCATCTCCATCCAGTTGCATGAGGTTAACCCGAACGTGGAACGGACACTTTTCGAGCAGGAACATCAGCAGTTTCGACAGGCCTTTCGCAAGTTTGCCGAACGGGAAATCGAGCCGCACCACGCCCAGTGGGAGACCGATGGTCAGGTACCCAAGACGCTGTGGCGAAAGGCCGGCGAAGCGGGCTTCTTATGCATGGACGCGCCGGCCGAATACGGCGGGGCTGGAGCGAATGATTTCCGCTACAGCACGGTTCTGATCGAAGAGTTGGTCAGGGCCGACGCAACGGGCGTCGCGTTCAGCCTGCACAGTGACATCATTCTGCCGTACATCCTGGCATACGCGAATGAAGAACAGAAACAACGTTGGCTGCCAGGCATGGTGAGCGGCGAAAAGATCACGGCCATCGCCATGTCCGAGCCGAACACCGGTAGCGACTTGCAGGGTGTGCGTACCACTGCCCTGCGCGACGGCGACCACTACATCGTCAATGGGCAGAAGACCTTCATCAGCAACGGGCTGATCAACGATATGGTGGTCGTGGTGGCCAAAACCGACGTCGATGCAGGGCACGAGGGTATCAGTCTGTTGGTGGTCGAACGGGGGATGAAAGGTTACGAGTCGGGACGTAAGTTGGAGAAGATCGGCCAACATGCGCAGGATACCGCTGAGTTGTTCTTCAGCGACGTTCGCGTTCCGAAAGAAAATCTGCTCGGCGAAGAGGGGCAGGGGTTCTTTTATCTGATGCAACAACTGCCGCAGGAACGTCTGACTATCGCCATCGGGGCCGTCGCCGCCTGCGAGCGGGTCCTGGAGATCACGGTCGACTATTGCAAAGAACGCCAAGCCTTCGGCAGACCGATTGGCACGTTCCAGAACACGCGTTTCAAGCTAGCCGAAGCAAAAACCGAAACGCATATCGCCCGCGTGTTTGTCGACCACTGCATCGAGGCTTTGAACAAGGACGAACTGAGCGTCGAGGAAGCGGCCATGGCGAAGTGGTGGACCACCGAACTGCAAAAACGGGTCGTGGACGAATGCCTGCAGTTCTTCGGCGGCTACGGCTACATGACCGAGTATCCGATCTCGAAGGCCTATCTTGATACCCGGGTGCAAACCATCTACGGCGGTACCACGGAAATCATGAAAGAGATTATCGGCCGCGGGATGGGTTTTTGAACGAATAATCAATCAATATGCAAATCCGGAGTCAGTATGAGCGAAGCACTCAAAGGCAAGGTTGCCATCGTTACCGGCGGCGGACGCGGCATTGGGAAGGCCATCACACAAAATTTGGCCGCGGCCGGGGCCGATGTGGCGATTGCCAGTCGGAAGCTAGAATCGCTGGAAGCCACCGCCCAGGAGTTCAAATCGCTTCCCGGGCGAATACTGCCGGTGGCTTGCCACGTGGGCCGCAACGATCAACTGGAAGCGTTGGTACGTCGAACGAACGAGGAGCTGGGTGGCGTCGATGTCTTGGTGAACAATAGTGCGACGAACGTGGCCCAGGGCCCTTCGCTGAATGTGACGGATGAAGCCTTCGACAAAATGATCGACGTCAACGTGAAATCGTGCCTGCGGCTGGTGCGACTAACCATGCCGATCATGATCGAACGGGGCGGCGGGTCGATCATCAATATTTCCTCCGTGGCGGGGATCAACCCGCAGCCATATGGTACCGCGTACAGCTTCACCAAAGCTGGGTTGAATATGCTCACGCGGTGTTGGGCTCGAGAGTTCGGTTCCTTGAACGTGCGCGTGAATGCCATCGCACCGGGGCTTATTCAAACCGACTTCAGCGAGTACTTCTGGAAGGACGAAGCCCTTCGTGAGAAGGTGATGACCGAGCAACCCATTGGGCGTCTGGGGCAACCCGAGGACATTGGTGCACTGGCCTTGTACTTGGCATCCGACGCATCGTCGTTCGTTACCGGGCAGATTTTCGTAGCCGACGGCGGAGCCACCGCCTAGCCTAGGCTGTATTGGTTGCTGCAGAATCGAGATAACAAGACAACCACACCACGAATTCAAATGGAGTATTGAGATGCTAAAGAGCGATACGAATTCGCGATTTGCTCGTTTGTTGGCATTGATCTGCGTTGCGATCTTGCTCTCGACTGCACCTTGCTGGGCCCAACAACAAAAAGCCGAGAGTTCCACGGAGCCGGCAGCCCGCACGTTGGGCATCGTGCTCTACGACGGTTTTGAATTGCTGGATGTGTACGGCCCCGCGGAAATGTTTGGCAATGTGGGGAAGGCACTCGACGTGGTGATGATTGCCGAGAAGGCCGGCAATGTGACTTCGGCGCAAGGACCCGTCACGCTTGCAAAGTACGGGTTCGACGATTGCCCCCATCTCGACATGGTATTGATTCCCGGTGGAATTGGAACGCTGCGCGAATTGCGCAACGAAACCATGCTGGATTTTCTTCGCGAAAAGGCGGCGGAAGCAGAGATCGTTAGTTCGGTCTGCTCCGGGTCGGCGATCCTGGCCAAAGCCGGACTTCTCGACGGTTATCGCGCCACATCAAACAAGGTGTATTTTTCGCTGGCAGAAAACAACGGTCCTGATGTCGAGTGGGTGAAGGAAGCCCGTTGGGTGGAGGACCGCGATCGCGTCACGTCCTCGGGAGTTTCGGCAGGAATCGATATGTCGCTGGCGATTATCAGTCGCCTGTATGGTGAAGAAGCCGCCGAATCGATCGCCAACGCAACCGAGTACACCTGGCATCGCGATGCGGATGTTGATCCCTTCGCAAAGTTTGCCAAGTAGCTGCTGGAATATCTCTATTTTGGACGATCAGAAATGCTGAAAACCTCGATCCTTGGCGTTTCCATCGCAACGATAATTTCCGCCTTCGCGTTGGCCGAGCTGCCCGCGAAGCCGAACATCGTGTTTATTCTGGCCGACGACTTGGGTTGGGCCGACACGCTCGCAGCACCGCATCCCTTCTACGAAACCCCCAACATCGATCGCATGCAACGCGAAGGGATGACCTTCACGGCGGCCTATACCTGTGGTCCCAACTGTGCCCCAACGCGGGCATCGCTAATGACGGGGATGTACACGCCCCGGCACCATCTCTACACGCCGGGAGGGCTCTCCAAGGGCGAGGTACCCCTCATGAAGCTCAAGGTGCCGGCTCGCAAGGCGGGGCCCAAGTTCGAAACGTTCGAGAGCCTGAACAATTACATTCTCGGGCATTGGATCTCGGTTGCCGAAGTGCTCAATCCCGCCGGCTACACCACGGCCTGCTTCGGCAAGTGGCATCTGGGCCAGGACACGCAGGGCTTTGACCACTTCGCCAGCGATGGCAAGACCGGCGTCGATGAACGCCACTATGGAAACATCACCATCGCCGATCGGCTTACCGATGCTGGGGTGGAGTTTATCGAGAAGAACCGAGATGGTCCCTTCTTCCTGTATCTGGCGCACTACGATGTGCACACACCGATTCGGGCAAAACCGGATGTGGTCGCGCGGTACAAACAGAAAATGAAGTCTGGCGACACGTGGAACCCAACCTATGCCGGCATGATCGAAGCCGTCGACAAGTCGGTTGGTCGCATTCGAGACAAGCTCCGTGAGTTGGAGATTGATGACGAAACACTGGTCATTTTCAGTTCCGACAACGGCGGTTTGCCGAGGGTAACTCAAAATGTTCCCCTGCGAGGCGGCAAAGGCAGTCTATTCGAGGGCGGTATTCGGATTCCCACTTGTGCCGCTTGGAGTGGGTCGATTGAGCCGGGCAGCTCGTGCGATACGCCGATCATCAGTGTCGACTTCATGCCTACGTTTGCGCAGCTCGCCGGTGCTGAACTGCCGGATTCGCAACCGGTTGACGGAGCTTCGATTGTGCCGCTGCTTGAAGGAAAGCCGGCCCTTGAGGATCGAGCCATTTTCTGGCACTACCCGTTGTATTTGTCTGGCGACATCGGTGGCAAAGTCCTTCCGGTTGCCGAGACCAACGTATTGTACTGGCGTGCCGTTCCTGCCAGCGCCATACGTCGTGGTGATTGGAAGTTGATTCACTATTTCGAAGACAACTCGGTCAAGCTCTTCAACGTGTCCGAAGACATCTCCGAGAGGCACGATCTGGCGGAGCAAGATCCGGAGCGGGCGCAAGCATTACTTGAGCAACTGCGCAAGTGGCAACATGAGACCGAGGCGCCAATCCCGACGGAACTGAATCCAAGATTCGATCCCGGTCGCGCAGAGAAAATTGCGAAGGCCAAGCGATAGGCTCAGCCTTCGCAATTTCAATTGGGAGCGAATATTTCGTCAACCCTGTTTGCTTCGAGGGCCCCTTATGGTTCGAGGACGCTGCTCTACGGGGCTACCGTTACCGCCGACCGAAGAATCCACGACGACCGCCCGATCTAGCCACTGAGCCGGGGTTTTGCATGCCGGTGCGGTATCCGTTGGCCACGAAGGCGGCCGAGTTGTTCATCCCACGGAAAGCGCCGGTGTAACGGTTCGAAGTGTTACGGTAACGGGCCGCCTCGGCCGATTGAGAAGCCAGGGCGAAAGCGAAGGCCAGGACCACAACCATCACAAGTTTGGGCAGAAGACTACGAATGCTCATCATCATCTCCGCGAAAGTAAAAGAGGAAAGAACTACCTAACTTTCGACATGCCCTGCGCGGAAAATCCTACGAAAGACGTCGCTATAAGAGTGCAGATACGACGTCAACCCCACGGACATTCCAACAGTGCAATCCTAGCACGCTTGGCGATCAGGTAAACAGTTCGACAACAGGTTTTCCCCGGGCAATGGGGTGGGGACGATTGGATTGGTCGTAAATTAGCGTTTCCGGATCGATTCCAAATGCCCAAAAAATGGTGGCGGCCAGGTCCCCGGGTGTTACAGGATCGCGATCCACATGGGCTCCCATACGGTCGCTGGCCCCGTGGATGTATCCGCCCTTGATGCCGCCTCCGGCCATCAGCAGGCTGTAACAGTCGGGCCAATGATCGCGCCCTGCATTGGCATTGATATTCGGGGTGCGTCCAAACTCGCCCATTGCAATCACCAAAGTGGTGTCCAACATCCCCCGTTCGTCGAGATCTTCGATCAGGGCTGCCAAGGACAGTTGGGAAATAGGAATCAGCACATCTTTGTGTTGCTTGAAATTATCGGCGTGCGCGTCCCAGTTCTGGCCTTGCTGGTAGAAGTCGTTCACGTTGACGAACGGTACCCCAGATTCCACCAATCGGCGGGCCAGCAGCAGATTCTGCCCCCGCATGTTTCGGGAGACACCTTTTTCGGCCCCCGTCCCTCCTCCCAGGCTCGGCGGCTTGCTCCACCCGTATCGGTCACGGGTGGCGGTGTCTTCCTGCTCGATGTCCATCGCCTGTTGAACCACCTTCGAACCGAGCAGATCGTAGGCCTTGGTGTACAGCGAATCGAGTTCGGATGTCCGCTTTTGGTTTCCCAGCGGTAAATCGAATGCGCCCAGCAACGATCGACGCCGGGCGATGCGGTCGATGGTCAACTCATCCGGGCGGTCGAGCATCTTCGAGCTGTAGATTTTCTTCTCAGCATCGCAAGTGATGAGAAACGGGTCGTATGCCGCGCCCAGGAAACCGCCACCCTGGCATGGCACATCGATCACGTTGTGAATCACATGCGGGAGCGCAGCGTGCGAAATGTCGAGATTGGGGTCGGGCCGCAGATAACTCAAGGCAGACCCGTAGCATGGATGGAATTGAGGAATGGGCGCGAAGTTTTCCACGTCGCCGTTGGGTGGTTCTTTGCCGAGCAGAACCATCGTCGATGCCGAATCGTGCAGCCGGTTGTTATGGCTCATGCTGCGAATCACGGCGACCTTGTCCATCACGCGGGCCAGGTCCGGCATATGTTCGCACACCTGCAAGCCGGGGACCTTGGTCGCGATAGGTTTGAATTCGCCACGGATCTCCGAAGGCCCCTCAGGCTTCATGTCCAACGTGTCGAGATGGCTGGGTCCACCGTAGTAGAACACCAGGATGCACGACTTGACCCGTTGCGTTGGATGCGCGGCGGCTTGCCCGAGGGTTGCTGCTTGGGCGAGCGTAAGGCCCGCGAAGTTCAGCCCCAGTGCCGTGGGAACAGTGGCCCGCAGAAAGTCGCGGCGCGAGGGTCGACGTTGGTTGCCGCTGGACATGACATCACCCGGGTGGCTGGTTGTTTCGAACCGAACTCACGAGATCGTCGCATGCTGGCCGCCCTCAGCACCGAGAAGGCATCGTATCCGGTGCCCCGCGGAATTTCAATTTTCCAGCGAAAGGTTGGCCGTTTCGCTGGGGAGAACTAGTTACACGGCCTTCTGTCGCGACTTAGCGGACATAATCGTCGATGGTGGGACGGGGACCTGGGGGATACTTCCGCTCGGGGGTGTGCTCGGCGGCCAGGATTTCTTCGAGCTTAGCGACCAACTTCGGGTTTTCTGAGGCTACGTTGTTCTGCTCGCCAATGTCGGTTGCCAAATCGTAGAGTTCTACCCTGCCATCGGCGCCTTTCAGCAGCTTCCAGTCTTGATAGTGAATAGCTTGTTCGTAGCCCTTGCCGCGCGGGTGCTCCCAGTACAGAAACTCGCGAGTCGGCTGGTCGTCGCGACCCAGCATGGTTCGCAAGAGTGAGAGACCGTCCGTATTGTCAGGCGTTTCTGTTCCGGCCACCTCCGCGAGGGTGGGCATCATATCGTAAAAGCAAATCGGCATCTCATTAGTGGTCCCAGCAGGGATGCGGTTGGGCCAGCGAGCAATGAACGGGACGCGAATGCCGCCTTCGTAAAAGCTTCCCTTATAGCCACGCAACGGTCCGTTGCCATCGAAGAAGTCGGTCATGCCCGACCAGTTGCCGCCTTGACCTCCATTGTCGGAGGTGAAGATGAACAACGTGTTGTCCTCGAGCCCCAGTCCTGCGATCAAGTCGACCAATCGCCCGACATCTCGATCCATGCGACTGACCATGCCGGCGAATGTGGTGTACCCGTCTTGTGAACCAAGGTAACCCTTGCGAGGATCGGGAATGGCCACCTTGGGGAATTTTCCACGATAGAGTAGCTCGGAATCTTCCGGCACGACCAGTTCGACGTGCGGGATGATGCAAGGCACATATAAAAAGAACGGCTCTCGCTGGTGCTCGCGGACAAAGTCCAAAACGCCGTCGAACACTTCATCGTGAACATAGCGCTCCTGCCGTCGGCCTTGATTCTCTGGCATGAGAAACGGCTTGTTGTCTTGCCAAATCCAGAAGGGGTAATAGAAGTGGGCATGCACCTGCTCGAGTTGCCCCATGAAGGCATCGAAGCCTTGCAGATTGGCGCGACCGGGCGAATTTTCGTTCCCCAGGCCCCACTTGCCGAAGATCCCGGTGGCATAGCCGGCCAACTTGAGCACTTCGGCCACCGTGACATCGTCGTCGTACAAGAACTTTCCGTACCCGTTGGCTCGAATCGGTGTGTGACCGGAATGCAGACCCGTCATCAATACACTACGCGAAGGGGCACATACATGAGATCCCGAGTAGGCCTGCGTGAATCGCATGCCTTCGGCTGCCAAACGGTCGATGCGTGGGGTGTTGATCTTCTTCTGCCCGTAGCACCCCAACTCGCCCCATCCCAGGTCATCGGCCATGAAGTACACGATGTTTGGCGTGCGGGCCGTAGCCTCATTGCCGACGAGCAAGCCCAACAGAAGTATTCCAGAGATTGCCAGGGAAAATCGGATCGACATCAGCAGTGCTCCGCAGGAATCCTCACTAGCAGAAGCATCGCCCGGAAGAACAAGGCGAGCGAACGTTCGACCCACATATAGCAGCCGAACGGTGGGAGTGCCACCATTTGGAAGTTGGGCCTGTTACGAAGACCCATCACGGAAGGGTTTTCGTCTTCGATAGAGTTCGAGCCGCGATTGGTAAGCGGGCTTCAACGGGGCCGCGACCAGTTCGACAGCCCGAGACTGCCAGTGCACGGCTTCTGCGAAGCGACCCGCCTGGGCATACGCTGCGGCCAAGGTGTCTAAATATTCCGGATTCTGGTGTTTCGTCGACTCGCTCACTTGTTCGGCCCAACGCACGTCGTCTTTTCCCTTGCGATAGTTTGGGTCTTCGGTGGTGGCCAAAATCCAGGCCAGGTTGTTGGCGATTTCAATGGCCTCCGGATCAACCTCCAAAGCGCGTTCGAAGTAGTCGATCGCACCACTGGTATCGCCTTCGCCTTGCAGTATCAGCCCCAAATTGCGCAGAACATCTTCGTTGCGGGGCGAATCTGAAGTGCCCTTAATAAGCACGACTTGGCGGCGTCGATATTTCCCACCTGCTGCAACAGCACGCCCAGGTTGTTGTAAAAACGAACGTCGTTCGGGTCGAGTTCGATGGCCCGCTGAACACACTTCAGTGCTTCGGAGCTGTTCCCGAGTTTGGCCAACGAGACACCCTTGCGATACCAAAAGAATAGCCCGATGCTGCTTTGCAGCGATTCTGGTTTGCCAGTTGGTTGCAGGTGGAGCTCCAGCACAAGATCGGTGCCCCGTTCCAACGGCCACGACAGCCCGGGCTCGTTGCGATGGGGAACTTTCCCAGCGGTCCAGCCCAAGAACTGCCCATTGGGGAAATGTGCGTTCGATGAGGACTGCATTCCGCCAAACCCGGGTTGCGGGTCGTTCTCGTCGAGACGTCTCGAAGAGTGGGTTGCGTCGACACGAATCGTGGCATGATGCAAGATCTTCTGGTTTCCAGGGCGAAATTCCACGGCCTCTACATACCGCGTGGCCGGAATCTTCACGGGAATGACGAAGTTGCGAAACACATCGCCCCCGTCGGCGGGCAACTCGAACGGCTCGGTCATCGTTACCACCAGATCGGGTTCGCCCAGTTGCCAACCCTCGGGCCAATCTGGCATCGGGGGTAACACTTGTTGGTCGCCTTCGACCGCTCCTTCTTCGATCCATTGGGCCAACATGCCGATTTCATCATTGGTGAGCCGCCGTTCTCCTGCAAAATTCCCATAACCGTGCTGTGGGAGCCAGGGAGGCATGTAGCGGTCCGACGTGACCTCGACCAATTGCTGTCCCCGTTTTATGACGTCTGCGTAGCTAAGCAGGCTGAGAGGAGCCGCCTCACCCGGGCGGTGACAAGGGGCGCAGTTCTCGATGATCACCGGTGCAATGTCGCGGCAATACGTCAGCGTGCCAGCGGGGCGAGCGACGTAGGGTGGCTCGATCGGGATTTCATGCTCGACCTTGGTTGCCTCGGATGACGAAAGTTCCCCACAGCCGCTAACGCAGCATAGTCCGTACAGCACGACGATTGCCTGGACGGAACAAGCTACGAATTTACTGCGGGACGCAAAACACATGCAGATTTCTTCGAGCCAGATATAACCGAGAGTAACGCGTTCCGATGGTCGATCGTGCCGCACGAATTCAGAATACAGGCTGCGGAGTTATTTCGATCCGCATTCGGGACACGTGACGTTACCTGCTTCGAATATAAACCAGTTTCGCAACCGGTACAGTTGATGCGTTACGTCTGCTCGAGCAGCATTTTGGCAACGTGTGACCAATTCTCGAAGCGGTGAAAGGGAGTCGACTCACTATCGAGAATGTCGGCTAGCCCATGTCGTGCGAATCGCCACTTGGGTTCGACCGTCATGGCGGCGTCGTAGTCGGGACGGCTATCGCCGGCGAAAGCCACCGTGGCCCCCGTCGATAACGCGGCCTTGACGATATCTTCCTTGTGCACGCCCGCGGTCGTGCAGTGAAAGGGGGTGTCGACGAGCTGAGTCATATGCAGCCCCTGTCCCGGAACGAATTTCCCAGGGTTGGCCACGACGGGAATATTCGCACCTTGCTCGGCCA
Source organism: Pirellulales bacterium (assembly GCA_965227275.1). Taxonomy (GTDB): domain Bacteria; phylum Planctomycetota; class Planctomycetia; order Pirellulales; family JAEUIK01; genus CAZNXE01. Next base: position 112,413 of record CBDDFU010000002.1, read on the forward strand.
GGATCCGACTGATGTACCATTCGCATCCGATCGAGGCCACCACAACACGCCAGCCCTTGGCTTCGAGCTGCTTTAGCGACTCCGCGAAACCCGGGTCCAAGCAACCCGAGCGGGCAACCTTCATCAATTCTCCTTCGGTGCCGCGGATCGAAGCAAATAGATCCTGGAGAACCTGAAACACGGTTTTTTCGCCGTCCAGGTACTGTTGCCAGAAATCAGGGGTTCCCGGGGGCAACAACGATGCGGCCTTGATGTAGAAATCATGGTCGGTCATCGTCCCGTCGTAATCGCTGACAAAGATCCGTTCCGCATTCTGAAAGAGGGATTCCATATCCATGAAACGCGCATCCTTTCTTCAGGTCCCTGCAGTGTCGCTCGACCGGGTAAGTTTCAACTGACTAAGATGGCAGCAGAAAACAGTTTGCTGAATTTTCTCCGAATGAGAGTGTAGCCTCCGTCCTCTCGGCTGGCGATTCGCTGCGGCGTATATCGCAGCCGGGATTTCAGAACACATCAGGGGAGCCACATTGCGAGCACTGGTCACCGGGGCAACCGGATTCGTGGGTCGTCGGTTGCTCGAAGGAATCGAAGACCCCGTGGTACTGAGTCGCAACGCTCAACGGGCTGAAGAAACGCTAGGAAACGTACAAGCGCATGCCTGGGACGGGCTGACCGCTGTTCCGCCGGCAGCGCTTGAGGGAGTCGAGACCGTCTTTCATTTGGCGGGAGAACCTGTGGCTGAGGGGCGCTGGACGGCGGAGAAAAAGAAACGCATTCTCGACAGCCGCGTGGAAAGCACACGGCACCTGGTTGAAGCCATGGCGAGTCGAACGGAACGCCCACGTGTGCTGGTCTCCGCATCGGCGGTGGGGTGGTATGGCGACCGTGGGGACATTGTGTTGGACGAGTCAGCAGCGACGGGGGACGACTTCCTGGCACAAGTCTGCGAAAGCTGGGAAGCCGCGGCTCGAAAGGCCAGCGAACTGGGAGTTCGCGCCGTATGTCTCCGCATTGGTTTGGTGCTGGGGCCCGGCGGAGGTGCGATCGCGAAGCTACTACCGCTCTTCGAACGGGGTCTGGGATCGCGACTGGGCAATGGTCGTCAGTGGATGCCGTGGGTGCATCTGGAAGACGTCGTGAACCTGGCTTTGTTTGCAGCCGCTGGTGACGAGTTGCACGGCCCCATGAACGCGGTGGCCCCTGGGGTAGTCACCAATGCGGAGTTCACTAAAACACTGGCCGGCGTGTTAAATCGAGGGACGTTCTTGCCGGTGCCGGAATTTGCACTGCGCCTGCTCATGGGAGACTTTGCCACTTCGCTGTTGGCATCCCAGCGAGTCACGCCCAGCGTAGCGATCGATGCCGGATATGCATTCGGCTTCATCGACCTCGAATCGGCCCTGCAGGCGATTGTGGCCGTAGACTGAAGGCCAGTTCGCTGGAGCTTACAGTGGGTGATGAGGCAGTCGACGTGGGTAGGGCGGGGCTTCGTGCGGGGGTGGGTAGTCGTGGTTCTGCTCGGACCACATCTTACGCTCTTCATCGTTAGCGTAATAGCGGAGCCAAACGTCGGGGTCGCCCCCGATATCGGCACAATCCCAGTGAAGGTAATGCCGGGAAGACTCGATCTTTTTCTCCGGCGACGGCAGAATGTCGCGGTAGATCATGCAATACAACTGTCGATCGGTCAGGTGATCGGTAAAATCCAAGAGGATGCGTTTCGAGTGCAATTGGCGAATCACTTCCCACAACTTGGTGTGAACCTGATCGTCATTCAGCATCGACAAGTGCGGCATCTCCAACGGAGGAGTGAACCACTCGGCGATGGGCAACACGGGAGCACGCTCCCAGGCCAGCATCGAAGCGAGATACTCGTTTTCGCGTGGAGTCGGCAACGAACGCAGATTGATGCGTTCGATGGAGTCGTCCAAAAACGGCTCCAGCTCTTCGCGAAGCTGAGCGTTTCGCATCAAGTGTTCAACTTCCGAAGTGATTGATTGATGTGGGTCGGACATGTGAGCAGGATCTGTTTGAAATGACTTGCCGATGTTGAATGCAACCTCTAAGAATCGACTCTACCAACAATCAACTGACGTGCAAGAACAAAGAACCTCACTCAGCGGATTGCAATAACGGGCGACCATCCCAGGACCCATACGACCATGCAGCTCAACCCAGCGCAATTGGCGCAAACGTTAAAGTCGCTCGAAGAATCGATCTCAGGCGATGTTTTTTCGGACGAGTATCATCGGGCTTTGTACAGCACCGATGCTAGCATGTACCAAATCGAGCCCCGAGGGGTGATTGTGCCCCGCACGGTAGATGATGTTCGCTGCACCCTGCAGTGGGCGGCGGAACATCGCGTTCCGCTGGTGCCGCGAGGCAGCGGTACAAGCCTTTCAGGCCAATCGATCGGACCAGGCATCGTGCTTGACTTCAGCAAGTACATGAATGCCATCCTGGATTTAGACCCCCAACAGATGCGGGCCCGCGTTCAGCCCGGGGTCGTGCTCGACCAGCTCAATTCGGCTGCCGGGGTGCACGAACTTCAGTTCGGTCCCGACGTGGCCACCAGCAGTCGTGCGAACCTGGGTGGGATGCTTGGGAACAACTCAGCCGGAGCCCGCTCGGTGCGGCACGGCAAGATGGTCGATCACGTAGTTGAACTGTCCGCGATGCTTGCCGATAGCACTGCGATCTCGCTCGGTCCAACCTCGTCGAAAGAAAGAGATGAAATCAAGGCCGCCGGTGGCCCGCTCGGCGAAATCTATCGCAAGGTCGAATCGATCGTTGCGGCGAATCGCGACGAGATTACGAAGCGGTTCCCTCGTGTGCTGCGTCGGGTGAGTGGCTACAACCTCGACGAACTGGTCGCCGAGAGCCGCAACGCAATGCCGCGTTCGCCCAACGCGCAACTGGTGCGTGACCGCATTGCTTTGCGCTACCCAGCGGCCGACATGAATCTGGCCCACCTGGTCGTGGGCGCCGAAGGCACGTTGGCTTGTGTGACCGAAGCATTGGTCGAATTGGTTCCCCGTCCCAAAGTAAGAGCCATTCTTGCCCTGCATTTCGAAACGCTTACCTATTCGGTCGGCAGTATCAACCGTCTGCTGACGTATAACCCGTCGGCCGTTGAGCTATTTGATGGCAAGATTGTGGAGATGGCTCGCGGAAGTTTGGAGTACCGTAGCTACCTCGACTTTGTGGTGGGGAATCCCGAGTCGCTGGTCTTAACGGAACTTTCCGGCGAGTCGGAGTCGGAGGTGGCCGACGCGGCTCATCGCTTGGAGCAGGAGCTTCGCGACCAGGCGGGCCTGACGCACACGCTACTCGCGCTCGACCCGCAGCAATGTGAGCATATTTGGGCCTGCCGCAAAGCCGCACACCCGCTGCTGATGGGCGTTCCCGGTGCCCGTAAACCGATCGCGTTTGTCGAAGACACCGCGATCGATCCGCCTCGGATGCCGGAATTCGTCGAGCGATTCCGCGAGGTTCTCTCGGCCAACGGGACCGACGGCGCGATTTACGGTCACGCCTCGGTGGGGTGTCTGCACATCCGCCCGATGTTGGACACCCGCGATCGGGAAGATGTCGAGCGACTGAAACGCATTTCCGAACAGGTGTGCGACCTGGTGATCGAGTTTGGCGGAGCCATGAGCGGCGAACATGGAGACGGCATCGCGCGTAGCTATCTGAATGAGCGGCTCTTTGGATCCCAACTCTATCAAGCGTTTCGTGAAGTGAAGGCCGCGTTTGACCCGCTTGGGCTAATGAACCCCGGCAAGATTGTCGACGCCCCCGGTCCGACCGATCACCTGCGTCATCCGCCCTCCGAAAAGCCTTTGGAATTGCCAACGGTGCTCGACTTCAGCGACCAAGGCGGCTACGTGGCTGCTACGTCGTTATGTAGCGGGGTGGGCGTGTGTCGCAAGACGGGATCGGGGACCATGTGCCCTTCGTACATGGCCACCCGCGATGAAGAACACAGCACGCGAGGGCGCGCGAATGCCCTGCGCTTGGTGCTAACCGGCTCGCTGCCCAAAGAGGAACTGGTGGGGCGCCGCCTGTACGACACGTTCGATTTGTGTTTGCAGTGCAAGGGCTGCAAAGGCGAGTGTCCCTCGAATGTGGATGTGGCGAAGCTGAAGTCAGAGTTTCTACAAGGTTACTGGCAATCGAACGGTACTCCCCTTGGTGTACGGGCGATGGGGAACATTGCCCGACTGAATCGTATCGGTTCGGCGCTCGCCCCATTTTCTAACCTGGTCGCGTCGGCTGGCCCGAATCGGTGGCTGATGGAGAAGCTGCTGGGCATCGACAGCCGACGCTCGCTGCCGCCATTTAGTCGGAAAACATTCCGCGGCTGGTTCACCCGGCGAGAGGCCAGGCCACGAAAGGTGACGCGGGGCGACATCGTTCTGCTCAACGACTGCCTCACTGGGTACAGCGAACCGGGCGTGAACAGCGCCGCGGTGCTGGTTTTAGAAGCCGCCGGGTATCGAGTTCATTTGGCCGACTTGCCCTGCTGCGGACGCCCTTTGATTTCCAAGGGCCTCCTATCGCAAGCGCAACAGTTGGCCAAAGCAAACATCGAGAAGCTAATGATTTGGGCCAAAGCGGGCGTGCCGATAGTCGGAAGCGAGCCGAGTTGCATCTTGACCCTGCTCGATGAGTATCCGCAACTCGTGCCAGGCCAAGATGCGAAGGCGGTTGCCTCGCACGCACGACTCATCGAAACAGAACTGGCCCGCAGTGGTGTGGAACTGCCCCTATCGGCATGCGAGCGTGACGTGGTGCTGCACGGGCACTGCCATCAGAAGGCCTTGGTCGGCATGGCAGACACCCAAGCAATGCTGAAGCAGGTTCCAGGGACAAAGGTCACCACGCTTGATTCCGGCTGTTGCGGCATGGCCGGATCGTTCGGCTACGAGCACTACGACCTAAGTATGCAGATTGGAGAACGGGTGCTATTTCCCGCCGTTCGCGAAGCAAGCACCGCCGGGATTCTCGCTCCCGGGGTTTCGTGTCGCCATCAAATTGGTGACGGGACAGGGCGAGCGGCGATGCATCCCGTCGAATTCGTGGCCCAGCAACTGAACGACGCCCAAGCGAAAACGGAACGAATGCATCGACAATGAACGAGTGCCGGTTACTCTTTGCAATCGTTTTCTTGTTCCAGTTCGGTAATCTTCTCGACACGACGTGCGTGTCGTCCTCCTTCGAACTCGGTTTTCAGCCAGATTTCGACCATCCGGTCGATCAGCTTTTCGCCCAGCATGTCGGCCGACAAACAAAGCACGTTGAGGTTGTTATGCCGCCGGCTCATTTCAGCAGTTAGATCGTCGTGGCACGATGCGGCCCGAATTCCGGGCACCTTGTTCGCGGCGATACACATTCCAAGACCGCTGCCGCAGATTAAGATTCCACGGTCTGCTTCGCCCTTGGAAACGCGGTGCGCAACGTCGGCTGCGATGTCGGGGTAATCGACACTTGCGGTATCGTCGGTCCCGACATCGATCACGGTATGTTCTAATCGTTTCAGCAACTCAACGATTTTCGTTTTTACTTGATATCCACGATGATCGCACCCAATCGCGATTTGCATCGTTCGTCTCCCTTCCCGCCTAAATGTTTGCTGTCGTCGATCAACAAGGTCGACGCTAATTTGCTTTCGGCAACCTCTCGAGCCAATCGGTTAATTCTCGCTCGATCTGTGCTGCGCATTGTTCATAAAGTTCGATGGGCCCACCGATGGGATCAGCCACGTCGCCACCGCCTTGAACCAACACATGGGTCCGTTGTCCCGCTTCCGGCCACTCAGCGACAATTGCTTCTCGATGAGACCGCGTCATCGTTAAGATCAAATCGGCATGACGCACCAACTGCGGCGTAAGCGGCTGGCTTTCGTGGTTTCGCAGATCGAATCCCAGACGGTCGCCCACCGCCACCGCTTCGGCACTTGCCCGTCCACCCATCATGGCGGCAATGCCTGCGGACATGACAATCATGCCCTGATCTTCGATTTCCTCGGGACGGCAGCCCAGGCGTTCTGCAATCATATGCCGCAGGATTTCTTCGGCCATGGGACTGCGACAAGTGTTGCCCGTGCAGATCAGCAGCACCATGAAGCCCGAAAGCCGTTTCAGCACCTTGTCGGAAACAACCCCAGGGTTGGCAATTTCGAATTCTTGCTCTTTGATCCTTACGACGGTGGCTGGTTGCGCGAAACGGCTGCGTCCGTCGTCCAAAACCAATTGCACCTTGCCATCCAACGCCGTGACCACTTCTTCGGCGGTGACGGATTCAGCCTCGCCTTCGTGATTGGCGCTGGCCATAACGACGGGCCCGGGGAGTAGCCTGAGAACGTCGAGAATCACCGGGTGGGCAGGCGAGCGAAGCCGGACTAGGCCATCGTTGATCACCATGTCGCGAACGGATTGCGGTAACTGCTGGATCAGGCCTTCGGGATGCTTGTCTTCCACCACCAAGGTGACCGGCCCCGGCCAACATCGACGGGCGAGCCGTTGCCCCAGGGGACTGAGGTCGGGGACGTAATCCAGCGCGTCTTCCGCGCTCTTCACGGCCAGGGCCAACGAATTGGGCTTTTGTTTGCCGCGCGCAGCGGCGAGTTGCTCCACCGCGTTTTCACTCAACGCACTGGCTGCCAATCCATAAACGGTCTCGGTCGGAAAGGCGACCAATCGGCCCTCGGCCAAAGCCTGAACCGCACGATGGACCACATCGCGCAAGTCTTCCGCACTGCGGATGTCGATTACCACGGGAGGCATAGCAGGACGCGCTGAAAGGGTTTCTGTCGGACCAAAGGAAATTCGACGGAGATGAACGATCAATCCCAGCGCGCACGAAAGGCGCACCAGATGAACGAATTCAAGCTGGAAAATACAATTCATTACGTTATCAGATGTTGCGCCGAATCGTCAAGCAGCCAGAACGTCCCGATATTGCTACGAGGTTTTGGGGAATTCGGCGGTCGTTTCCTTTAGGATGCCTCTTCGGCCCGTGGAACAGGAGGGGGCCGAGCATCGTTCCTGGGCATTAGAATCGAGTTCTCAGCCCTCGGGAGTTCGGCATCGTCAGGAATCGCGGAACGCAAGGCAACTTGCGATGCGTTAAATATCCGTAACGATGAGGGCATTCCCAGCCACAACTCAACTTGCTTTGCAACACCGAAAGATTGCGTCACCATACGTTTAGCCAACTCTAGCGATGCCCTTTCGAAGAGGCGTTCGGAACATGCAGGGGTGCACCACTCTACGTAGAGGGATTGTCTCCGTGCGGTTAGCCCTGGCTGTCGTCGCCATCGCCGCGACAGCCTTGGTAATGGTGCGCGCATCCAGCACGGGAGGTTCTGGCGAGGGCGACTTGATCCGCACTTGGGGACGTCGCGGCTTGAGCGAGGGACGATTGCAAAAGCCACGCGCGATCGCGTTTCACAACGACGAACTCTATCTGGTCGACATGACCGCGCGGATTCAAGTATTCGACCTCGAAGGTAACTTCAAACGCCAATGGCAAACGCCGACCCATCGCAATGGAAGGCCCAACGGTTTGGACTTCGATCAACGTGGGCGCCTGTTGGTGGCAGACACGCATTATTATCGCGTACTGATCTACGGAACAAATGGTGAACTACTAGACACCCTGGGCGGAACCAACGGGCAAGGGCCCGGAGAGTTCGGCTTCGTTACCGACGCCGTGGAAGACTCGCAAGGAAACTTTTTCATCTCCGAATACGGTGAATTCGACCGCGTGCAAAAGCTGGGGCCCGATGGTACGTTTATCCGGCAATGGGGCGGTCATGGCGACCAGCCGGGACAATTCTTGCGGCCGCAAAGTCTGGCCATCGACGGGCAGGATCGCATTTGGGTCGCCGATGCGTGTAATCACCGCATCCAAGTTTTTGATATCGACGGCGAATTGCTTTTCTTGTGGGGGACCGAAGGTACCGAACCGGGACAGATGCGGTATCCCTACGACCTGGCGCTCGACACACAGGGCAATGTCTACGTGAGCGAGTTTGGAAACCATCGCGTGCAGAAGTTTACCCCCGATGGGACATCATTGGGGGTATGGGGCAGCTTTGGTCGGGAACCGGGACAACTGAATACCCCCTGGGCACTGGTTCTTGACGACGAAGATCGAGTTCACGTACTGGATACGCAGAACCACCGTGTACAGTGCATTTCGCTTTGACCGCAATGAATCACCTCTTTCTACGAATCGTTCACCGGGCAAATTGACAACGGCATGTGGCAATACCAACTATCCTTCGACCATCCGTGGTATCTGGCGTTGCTGTTGGTTTTGCCATTGATGTGGTGGTTTAGCTATCGCAGTCTTTCGGGGTTGGGCCCCGTACGCCGCGCGGTGGCGATTACGCTGCGTTCCCTGGTGTTCGCCCTGATCATTGCCGCCCTGGCAGAAGCCAACTTGGTTCGCACGAGCGATCGCCTGACCGTCATCTTTCTGCTCGATCAGTCGTCAAGCATCCCCGACGAGCAAAAAGAGGCGATGATTGATTACACCAACGAAGCCATCGAGCGATACCGGGAAGAAGAAAACAAGACGGGGGTCATCGTCTTTGGGCGCGAGGCTGCCATCGAAATCCCTCCGTTCGACGATGATATTCATGTCCCAAAAGTCATCGAGAGCACGCTTGACCCGGACTACACCAATCTCGCTTCGGCCCTGAAGCTGGCTCAAGCCTCGTTTCCTGAAGACGCCGCTAAGCGGATCGTCGTGGTGAGCGACGGCAACCAGAATGTGGGCGACGCACTTGAGCAAGCAGGAATCATGTCCGATGCCGGCATCGGGATCGATGTGGTACCGGTCTTCTATCAAAGCCCCGCCGAAGTGAGTGTTGAGAAGGTATCGACGCCTTCGGATGTCCGCATCGGCCAACCGTTCGACGTTCGCGTGGTACTGAATAACACCTCGGAACCGACCGCGGAAAATAATGGCGAGGTGAACGGCACGCTCCGAATCACTCGAAGCGTGGAAGGACGCCCCCAAGTTGTCACCGACCAGCCCATCACGCTGCCACCGGGAAAACATGTGATGACGGTGCGGCAGGAGTTGGATCAGCCCAGCTTCTACACGTTCGAAGCCCGTTTTCTTCCGGACGATCGCGATGACGACCGGATGTCGCAAAACAATCGGGCCACCAACTTCACGTACATTCGTGGTTCCGGCCAGGTGCTGTTCATCGAAGACCACCTCAACAGCGGTGAGTATGAACAGCTAATCAATGTTCTGCGAGAACAAGGGCTCGAGGTTACCGTTCGCCCCAGTAATCAGTTATTCACCTCTCTGGCCGAGCTCCAGCCGTACGACACGGTGGTTCTTGCAAACGTGCCCCGCGAGCGGTTCTTTGAAGACCAGCAAATAGACATCCTCGTGCGAAATACTGAACAGATGGGCTCGGGACTCGTGATGCTCGGCGGGCCCAATAGCTTTGGTGCCGGTGGCTGGTCGAACACCGAGCTTGAGAAGGCCATGCCCCTGGATTTTCAGATTCGCAATCCGCGAGTCGTTCCCAAAGGTGCGCTGGCGTTGTTGATGCACGCCTCGGAAATCGCGAGGGGAAATCACTGGCAGAAAGTGATCGCCCGCGAGTCGATTAAAGCCCTGGGGCCCCAGGATTACTGTGGCCTGATTCACTGGGAGAATATGGGTGGCGAAGAATGGCTTTGGCGCGGCCAGTCGGGCAATGGACTGATCCCGGTTGGCGCGAACCGCGACAAGATGCTGGCGCGTCTTTCCAGAATGACGCCGGGCGACATGCCCGATTTCAACCCTGCGTTGATCATGGCTCGCCAGGCGTTCAGCAAAGTGCCCGATGCGGCGATCCGGCACATGATTGTGATCAGTGACGGTGACCCGACGCCGCCGACCAAGGCCGTCGTTGCCGGGCTGGTGAATACGAAGGTTACTGTGACCACAGTTGCCGTTGGTTCTCATGGCCCCGCAGGGAATGTCGAGCTGAACAATCTGGCCACCGCCACGGGAGGGAAATACTACAAGGTCAATCAGGCCAAAGCGCTGCCGAGAATCTTCCAACGCGAAGCCCGGCGGGTTGCTCGACCGCTGATCTTCGAAAAGCAGGAAGGCTTCGGTGCCGAAGTGCGATTTCCCCACGAGATGATCAGCGGAATTGAAGAACCGATCCCGCCCCTGACTGGGTTTGTGATGACCACGGTGAAAGAAAACCCGTTGGTCGAAGTCGAGTTGGTCGCCCCCGTGAGTAGCGACGAGGCTAATAACACTTTGCTGGCCAGTTGGACTTATGGTGCAGGGCGCGCCGTTTGTTTCACCAGTGATGCCGGAGCACGCTGGACGGGCGATTGGACTTCCTGGGACGGTTACGACAAATTGTTCACCCAGATGATCCGCTGGTCGATGCGACCCGTCGGTCAACAGGGCGAATATACGTTGTCCACAGACGTTGAATCGGGACGCGTTCGCGTGGTGGTCACGGCGCTGGACAAGGAAGACGAGTTTCTGAACTTTCTCGATTTATCCGGGGCAGTGATTGGCCCTGACATGCAACCGCTACCATTGCGATTGGAACAAACTGCACCCGGTCGTTACGTTGGCGAGTTCGACGCGATGGACGCGGGGAACTACTTCATCACGCTCAGCCCCGGCCCGGGAGAGGCCCCCATTCGATCGGGGGTGAATGTGCCTTATTCGGCCGAGTTCCGCGACCGTTCGACCGACGAACCCTTGCTGGAGATGTTGGCCAGCATGGAGCCGGTTGGTGGTGAACCAGGCACGGTGATCGAATCGGGCACAACAGGCAACATCGACGAACAAGTCGACACCTGGTTGGCGACCAACGTGTTTCGCCCCGGGCTGGCCAAGGCCGAAAGCAGCCAAGGGATTTGGTATCTGCTAGTCTTCGCCGCAAGCTGCCTTTTCTTTGGCGACGTCTTGATCCGCCGCGTTAGCATGAGTTTGACGTGGGTTCCGCCGTTGGCCGCAAGAGTTCGCGATCGTCTCCTGCGGAAAGAAGCCGCTCCGAAAGATACGCAGTATTTGAAGCGGCTCCGCAGTTCCAAGGAACAAGTGTCCGAGCGGATCGAAAAGCAGCGAGCCACCGCCCGCTTCGAACCCAGTGGAGAGATGGATGAGACAACCGAGGTGATCGAGGATCTCCCCCAGGCTGCTCCGAAACAGCCTCCCGGGAAGAAAGCGGCCGGGGGGATCGACGAGCCGAAGGCAGAAGAAGAAGGTTACACCAGCCGGTTGCTCAAGGCGAAGAAGAAAGTTTGGGAAGACCGCAAGTAAGCGCTTTTCTAAAAAACGTTGTCCGCGGCACTTCGCGGAATTCAAGAACATAACCGACTGTAAAAAGGTGACATCATGAGTGTGGGCGATTCGATGCAGGAACGGGCCGAGCAGTTTGCCCGACGATACGAAGCCGTGCGAGAACAAATCGGGCGGGTGATCGTTGGTCACGACGAAATCGTGCACGGAGTCCTCACCTGCATGTTCGTGGGCGGACACTGCCTGCTGGAAGGCGTTCCCGGGCTGGGAAAGACGTTGCTCATCCGCACCTTGGCCCAAACCTTAAACCTGGACTTCTCGCGGATTCAGTTCACGCCCGACTTGATGCCGGCCGACATCCTCGGCACAAACATGGTGATGGAAACCTCAGGTGGAAAACGCGTGTTCGAGTTCCAGCGCGGACCGATTTTCACGCAGATTTGCCTGGCCGACGAAATCAATCGGGCCACACCCAAAACCCAGTCGGCCATGCTGGAAACCATGCAAGAAGGCACGGTCACCAGCGGAGGCCATCGCTATGAGCTGGAAAAACCGTTCTTCGTGATGGCCACTCAAAACCCCATTGAGCAAGAAGGGACCTACCCCTTGCCGGAGGCCCAACTCGACCGCTTTATGTTTAAGCTTGTGGTGGGATACTCGACCCGCGAGCAGCTTTCGACGATTGTGGATCGCACCACCCGGGGCGAACTGATCGAACCGAGCCAGGTGATGGACGGCAGCGAAATTATCCAATGGCAACAGTTGGTTCGCGAAGTCGTACTGGCCAATCACGTGCAGGACTACATTGTGCGACTCATCCTGGCGACCCATCCCGAGGGAGAACTGGCAGTCGATATCACGAACCAGTACATCCGTTGGGGATCCAGCCCCCGTGGCGCACAAACCTTGGCCCTGGCCGCCAAAGTCAGGGCTCTGCTCGAAGGTCGCTACAACGTCAGTTACGAAGATGTGCGTCGCGTGTTCTTGCCGGCGATGCGGCACCGCATTCTCTTGAACTTCGAAGCGCAGGCCGAAGGGGTCGAAGCCGATACCGTCCTGCTCGAAATCCTGGAAAAAGTACCGGAACAAATCAAAGGCGAGCAGGCAGCCTAGGGGCACACGCCTCACAGATCGCTTCCTGCACCACACGCGTCCAATCCAGAGAATACGCTTCGCGATATGCCAACTACCGAAAGTACGTTACTGCCGCCGGAACTGCTGCATCGACTTGAACGACTCGAGTTGGTAACGCGGAAGATTTTTCATGGCAAGTTCAAAGGCGAACGTCGCAGCCACCGCAAGGGGCAAAGTGTGGAGTTTGCCGACTTTCGCAACTACGTGCCCGGCGATGATCTGCGGTTTATCGACTGGAACACATACGCACGGCTCGATCGACTATTCTACAAACTGTTCCTGGAAGAAGAGGACCTGCATTTTTACGCATTGATTGACGTCAGCCGCTCGATGGACTTCGGCGACCCGACCAAGTTCCGTTGGGCACAACAATTGGCAGCCGCCCTGGGCTTTGTTGGCCTCATCCGTTCGGATCGCGTTCGCATCGAGCCCTTGGGGGCAGCTTCCGCTCAGCCCAGTCCCAATCTGCGGGGGCGGGGCAGTGTTTGGCGGCTGATGGACTACATCGAGTCGCTAAGCGTCGACGACGACGCGGTTAGCCTAACAGACGCGGTCAAGCAGTTCAGCATTCGCAACCCCAGCCAGGGTGTTGTGGTTTTGATTAGCGACTTGATGGACAAACGGGGCTATGAAGAGGCGCTACGCTACCTGATGGCCGCCCGGATGGACGTGTATGTCATCCAGATCCTCTCGCACGAGGAAATGCACCCTGAGTTGAAGGGCGATTTGAAGCTGGTCGATTGCGAAGACGATGATGTGGCCGAGATCACGGTGAGCGGTCCGCTTCTCAAACGCTACCAACAGACGCTCAAGGCCTTTATTGGTGGTGCCCGCGAATTCTGTAGTCGACGGGGAATCGTTCACCTTTCGGCGCACAGCCAGATGCCTGTCGATCAACTCATTTCGAATTACCTCCGTCGACGGGGGCTCGTGCGGTGACAGGATTCGAATGGAATTCGCTGTTGAGTGGTCCCCTGTGGGCCATTTTGGCCCTGATCCCGCCGGCGATCATCGCGTTGTACTTCCTCAAGTTGAAACGCGAACCCGTGCAAGTCCCCAGCACGTTCTTGTGGCACAAAGCGATCGAAGACTTGCATGTGAACAGTTTGTGGCAACGATTGCGTCGCAGTTTGTTACTGCTGTTGCAGTTGTTGATCATTGCCCTGGTGATCTTGGCCTTGCTGAACCCCACCTGGCAAGGACAGCAGCTTCCGGGCGAGCGCTATATCTTCCTGATCGACAATTCGGCCAGCATGTCGGCTACCGATGTCGAACCCACACGCCTCGAATCGGCGAAACAACAGACGGCTGATCTCATCGACCAGATGCGGCCCGGCTCTGCGGCGATGATCATCAGCTATTCGGACATGGCCCGAGTCGAACAGAATTTCACCACCAACCGCCAAGAGTTGCTCCGTAGGCTAAGAGCGATCAAACCGACAGCGAGAACCACCGAAATTCGCGAAGCGCTGCTGTTCGCTGCCGGGCTGGCCAATCCAGGGCGAACGTCGACCGATGCGGGTGATGTGCAGATTGCGGATGCACTGGAGGCCGAGCTTTACATCTTGAGCGACGGTAAGCTCCCGGCCGTCGACGATTTCAATCTTGGGAATCTCCGCCCCACATTCATCACCATTGGCGAGCCAACCGCCGCGAACGTAGCCATCGCGGCGTTCAATACACGTCGCAAGGAGAACGCACCCGATCAACTCGAGGCCTTCGCCCGTCTACACAACTATGGGACCCAAGAGGCCGAGGTTGTCGTGGAGCTTTGGAAAGATGATCAGTTGATCGATGCCAGCCAGGAGACACTCGGTCCCGACGAGGGTAGCGGTGTGGTGTTTCCCTTAGAGGATCTGGAGGAAGGCGTACTGGAGCTCAGAGCCGACACGAAGGACGACCTGGCTCTCGACGACATCGCTTGGGCCACCATCAATCGTCCCCGCCCGGCCCGAGTGCTGTTCGTCACGCCGGGCAATCAGCCGCTGGAATACTCGCTAATGACAGAATTGTCGCGAGAGATTGCGGAAGTGATCATTGAGTCGCCCGAGTATCTGAAAACAGATTCCTACTCGAACACGGCAGACAGCGGAGCGTTCGACTTGGTGATCTTCGACCGTTGTGCCCCGGAGTCGATGCCCCAGGCCAACACTCTGTTTATCGGGGCCATGCCGCCGCTGGAATCCTGGAAGGCCGGGGAGGTGGTCGACGTGCCGGTGATTATCGACACGGACCAATCACACCCCATCATGCAACTCATCGAGCTAGGAGACGTGGACATTGTTGAGGGACGGCCCCTGGAAGTTCCCGCGGGCGGAACGGTGCTCATCGAAACACAAGCGGGACCGATGTTGGTGATTGCCCCCCGCGAAGGATTCGAAGACGCGGTGCTGGGATTTCGTCTACTTACCGACGAGGGGATCGACACCAACTGGCCACTGAGATTGAGCTTTCCTCTGTTCGTGATGAATACCTTGAAGTACCTCGGTACTCCGCACGAGCGAACGTTCGGCAACCAGCCCCGCCCGGGAGAGACCGTAACCCTTGAAGGGAATCCCGGTTCCAACGAGATCACCGTTCGAACGCCCGGCCAGGAATCGGTTCGCATACGACGCGGCAATCTTGGTGTGTTCAACTTTTCGGGAACCAACGACTTGGGGGTTTACGAAGTTGAAGAAGGTGAGGGTTCCCGGGGGCAGTTTGCCGTAAACCTGTTCGACGCAGCAGAAAGCAGCATTCGCCCGCCTGTGGAGAATTCCGTGAGTATCGGCCACGTGGAAGTAGCCGGCCAATCGTTCCCGCGGATTGCACGTACTGAAGGGTGGAGGTGGCTATTAATCGCGGGTCTGGTGATCTTGATGGTCGAGTGGTATATCTACAATCGACGCGTTTACCTGTAAGCCGTCGGAAGTCCGAAGCAATTCCTTCCTTTTCATCCCTCATCGAGCGGCGCAATGAATCAACCATCACGGACGAGCCGAGCCCGTCGTAAAAAGTCTAAGAGTTTCACCGACCAGAAGAAATTCAATCCGGTCAACCGATTAATCGAAAGCGATTTGATACGGCACGTGAATTTCGACACCTACCGCGACGAAGTTCGCAAAGTGTACGGTGGACCTCAGGGAGCACTACTGGCCACCGCGAGCTTGCTCTCGCTGCATTCACCACTTAGCGAACGATGGCTGAAGAAGGGTCTGTTCGATGTGACCCAAGCCAAAAGCATTCTCGATGTAGGTAGCGGTGCAGGGCAAATCGCCTTGCACCTGATGAAGTACGCCAACACCGAGGCGAAGATCACTTGCTGCGATCTGTCACACCCCATGCTGCGACGTGCCCGCAATCGACTGTACGCCAAAGCACGTTCGCTGAAGCGAGCCGGCAGTCGCCGCGATACGTATCAGCAACTGCCGCACGTCGAACACGTGGTGGCTGACATCTCGGTGTTGCCCTTTGCCGATGAATCGTTCGACTGCATCACCTGTGGCTACGTGTTGGAGCATCTGCCCGATGCCCGACTGGGGCTCAAAGAACTCTCACGGGTGATGCAACCGGGTGGACGTCTACTGCTGCTGACCACCGAAGATAATTTCGGCGGTGCGTGGACCAGCCGGTTTTGGCGATGCCGCACCTACAATCGCGACGAACTACACAAGGTGAGCCTCGATCTTGGGCTGAGTTGGAACAAGGAACTCTGGTTCTCCCCCCTCCACAAACGCGTCAAAGCCGGCGGCATCTGCGTGGAGATCGTGAAGGGGACTTAACTCCCGTTTCGAGGCTCACGCCCGCTGGGAGTGCACCTGGCGGGACTTGCGTTTGGGGCGTTTGGGATTTGCTAGGGCGTGCAGTTCGATCCCCGTGAGTTCCGGACGACAATTGAAACGCAATGGGACCAGCGATGATATGCCACGGCTGACGTGCATCACGGTTGGCGGTTGGAAAAAAGTCCCGCTGGCATATTTCACGCCGAAGCGGCTAGGCGCGACGAAGGCACCTATGGGCGGAAATTGAAACTGCCCGCCGTGATTGTGGCCGGCCAGCATCAGATCGAAGCCGTTTTGGCGTGCCCAGAAGAATTGATCGGGGGTGTGCGCTAGCAGCAAGCGGATGGGACCCCCGTCGCTGGCCAATTGCGGGGCATCGCTCATGTCCGCGGCCGGGTGAATCCAGGGCAGCTCGTTGCCGGCCAGAAGTATCGATTCACCTCTGGCTTCAACCACCGTCCACCGCCCACCCATGTCGATCAGCCCCATATCCGTGAGCGTATTTCGAACCGCCGTGGCGTCGACCCTGAGGTCGTGGTTGCCGAGGATGAAATAGACCCCCAACGGAGCACGTAGCTGACCCAGGGTATGCGCCAACCACTCGATACAAGCAGTCTTGTCAACGATGTCGCCGGTGACCGCGATGATGTCGGATTCGAGTTCGTTCGTGTGGCGGATGATTTCTTCGAAGTACTCCCGTTTCAGTCGACCACTAAAGTGCAAGTCGGTCAGGTGGGTGATGCTCAGCCCGTCGAGCGAATTTGGCAGTGAACCCAGCGCAATTTTCTTTTTGGAAACCTCCAGGTCGAACGTCTGATTGAACGGAAGGGACGTCAGGAACTGATAGTAGGCTCCCTCGACCGGCTTGCCTCCAAGGTCGTCCTCCATATTGATGAAGTCGGCCTGGCTACTTTGCAGAGCGGCTGGTGGACGCACGAAGATGCCACGCAGCATCCACCACAACACCGGACCAATGCCGAATAAGCAGGCGAAGGCCACATAACCCGCAGATAGCTTTGCGGAGGTCGTCCAGTCCACCCGATTCAGCAGAGCCCCATGCTCGGGATATAACCCCCAGAGCACCAGCACGGGTACGAGGAACCCAAGAATCCCGATCGCCGTGTTCGACAATCGAACCGCCCAATGATGCCAGGCGGCGGCATGCATATGGCAGGAGATTCGCGTCAGAATGCCGATGTGCCCGGATAGAGCTACGGCATAAATCAGAAAGTCGGTAAATGTCATCGGGGCAAATGAACCAACGTGGGACGCGGGAGAATAGGGATGATGTTCCTTGGCGACCAGAATGGCGCTGACCCTGGTCCCGATTCAAATCGCGGTTAGGGGACGATTGTCTTGACGACGGTTTCAAGCAACTGATCGAGACGGAACGGCTTGAACAGCACGGAACGCACCCCGGCCCGTCGGGCGTTGACGATCGAATGCCCCGGGTCGTAGCCAAAACCGGTCATCAGGATCATCGGAACCTGTTCCAACATCTTCTGCAGTTTGAGGAATAGTTCGTAGCCGGTCATGTCAGGCAGGCGAATGTCGGAGATGATCGCGTCGTACTTGCTTGGCGAGACATTGCGGACCATCAGGCAGGCCTCTTCGCCGTTATGTGCGGTTTCTACGACACAACCATATCGTTCCAGCAGGGCGTGCGCGGCCCCGCGAACATCGCCATCTTCGTCGACCACAAGAACCTTACGGCCCCTTAGTTCGGCTTGTTCGTTCGCATCGCTGTTCAGCGGGTATGCCCGGGTGGGAGCCATCTTTTGGCCCACCGATTGAATGACCTGCTTGATGTCACGAGCATTGCGAAGAATACACTGCAAACGCGAAACCACGTCGGGGTCGTGCCCGATGTAATGTTCCATCACGTTCACGGCGTCGTTCAAAATATCGTCCACCGGCAGCGCCACGGCGCTATGGATGGCCTCGACGCTTTCCGCTGCCGTGCTGGCCTTCTCGGCCACCAGCAATTCCAATGTGTTCAGCGCCACGGCCAAATCACGGGTGAAAATCTCGAGGAATTGCAAGTCGCTTTCATTGAACGCCCTGGGCTCGGTGCTTTCGACATTGAAAGTGCCGATCACTTCATCGTGCAGAATCAGGGGAACGGTCAGCGAACTCTTGGCCCCCGCGGCGCCTTGAAAATACAGGGGGTCTTCGGTGGTGTCTTCGCACAGGTAGCTCTTGCCCGTGGCCGCAACGAACCCGGTGACGCCGTTCTTTTGAGGGTAGGCGTACAACTCTCGTCTCGCGGCTTCATCTTCGATCCCTTCGGCCAACAGTGAATCAAGCCGGCTCGTCTCGGGGTCGAGCAGACGGATTTCGACCACCCCATAGTTCAAGAGATCTTTCGTATGATGCAGGATGTTCGACTTGAGCAGTTCGATCCGCTCTTCGACGGTCATCGTCCTCAACTCGTCGGGCTTGATATCGGCCAAATCGGCCCCGGCCTGGTGGATGGCAGCTAGCTTTTGTTGTTGCAGCACCTCGCCGGTCACTTCGCGAACGGTCACGATCAGGTGTCTCGGTGGATTGTCCGGCTCTTGCACCGAAGTGGCATGTACCTGGAAGTACTTCGCTTCGCGTGAACGCAGCAGCGTCGAAGCCCCGGTGTTGTTCGAAGACAGTGCCGTGTGGAAGGGGCAATAGTCTGGGCCAAGAATCTCCGGGCTCCCCAATGCGGAGTAGAAGTTCGCCCCGACCACCTCTTTGTCTCCGGCCCAGGACCGGAGGCGGCCGTTGCCCCAAATGATGGTGTTGTCGCTGTCCAGAAGGGCAACGCCGTCGGGCATGCCTTCGAGGATCTTCTCGTTCTGCAGGAGCATGCCAATCTGAAATGCGTCTTTCAGATGGTCGGAGCTGACGTACACGCCGTCGAAATCGTCTCGGCCTAGTTTGGCCAATGCACGGATCATCGACTGAACCGTAACGACTTCGATTGAGTCGCTGAGCCGTTCCAGCAGCTCCTGCTCGCGATTCTGAGAATCGCTTACGACAAGAATTTTGTTCTTGGGGGACACGCACCCCTCCCCATCACTTCCGCAGCAGTCCAGTGGAAATTATAAGTAGTGAGTTAGATTGAACAACCGCCACGCAGCGCCCTCTTTCTCCGATCGACCAGTCCTCCGCCGTTCGTTCATGCTTAACGAAGGACATTCCTCACCGGGGGAAGTTGGCGTGGCCTCGCATTCGACCCGACCCGAGCGACGCTTCACATCCGACGAATTGGTGAGAGGACGACACCGGCAGGCCCCATGAACTCTGGGGTGCAGACCCGGGCGTAGCCTATAGGGCCACCCCGATTCCACGTCACCACGCCCGGCTGGCGGATTCCGGTTTTTCGATCGGGTTGCACAGGTGTGCAATGGTGTGTACTGGAACGTTGCCCGGATTCTGGTGGGCCGTTTATAGACATTCTGCCGGCCGTAACAGGCCCTGGGGCACACGATCGTTTCAACCGGAAACTACGTCGTGGGGCTTCGTCGGTGCGGACTGAAGTTGCTAGCTGAGGACCGTCGATGATGGATAGTAGTCCTGGTCGGCGGCAGATGATTTCTGAATTGCACGTCTGCCGGTCGCTACCCATGGAAGGAGCAGCCCCATGTTTCGCGCATTTTTCCTCGCTCTGGGCATTTACGCCTGCATCCTCGGTGGACAATGTCTGGCGATGGAAAAGGCCGTCTTGCGAACTAATTCGGCCGAGCCAACATTCGTAGAGCGGACCCTGGGCCGATCTCAATTGGCTCGCAAGGAAATCGTCCCCCCACCCTGGGCCCCCTGGATCCTCATGGCAGGCGGCGCCGTAACGATTCTCTACTCGTTCACCATTCCTCGACGCGTGAAGGAATAGGTTCGGGGGTGTGGGCAATTGCCCGTTTGAGGAGAAGCTGCCCCGATTTGGGCCCGCGGGATGACGGAGTAAGAAACCGCACTCCACGTCGAATCGTGCGATTGAAACTTGCCGCGCATTACTCTGCAGCAGAAGTAGTATCGGGGGGCGGGGAAGCCAGCTTTCGACCGGCCTTGTAGAAGACCTCCGAGATCAGGTTGCCTTCTTCGTCCCAGTTTCGCCAAGTGCCGTGACGAAGGCCGCGGAGGTATTCTCGAACAGCCCACTTCTGCTGGTTTTCGTACCAGTAGGTTTGTACGCCTTCGAGTTGCCCATCGACGTAGCTTCCTTCGGCTTTCTTTGCGCCGCTCTCATACCAATCGGTCCAGGGGCCTTGTTCGACTCCGTTCTCGAAATTGATTTCCAGCGATTTCTGGCCGTTTTCGTGCCACGCGGTTTGGGTGCCATGCTGCTGTCCGCCACTGTATACGTATTTGGCTTTGAGCTGATTCTCTTCGTTGTCGTGATATTCCAGCCACTCTCCTTCGATGGCTCCTGTGCGATAGGTGCCTTCGCTTTTACGATTGCCGCTGGGGTAAAACACCTTGGTCTCACCATCGGGCGCCCCGTCGACATAGGTCGTTGCATTGATCAACTGTCCGTTGAAATACCACTCTTGCAGTGAACCGTGCCGTTGACCGCGATCGTAGTGGATTTCGATATTCAGATTGCCGTTCCGGTACCAGCGACGTTCGACCCCGTGCAACTCACCGTGGTCGTAGTGTTGTTCCAGCTTATCCTTTCCGCTGGGAAACCATTCTCGGTACTCTCCATGCAGTTCGCCGTTAGCAAAGTTGACCTCTTTTGATTTCTGCTCAGCACCGATGCGTTCAATTCGTTTGCCGTGGCGGATTCCGTCGCGGTAGTTGGTTTCGAGAAACACCACGCCGTTGCGGCTGTAATGGTACTCGGGACCGTCGCGTTTCCCGTTCTTGTAGGTTCCTTCGGCTTCTTTCTCGCCCGTGCGATACCATTCGGTCCACGGCCCATCGAGCACATCGTTTTTGTAGTAGCGTTCCATGGCCGGCTCGCCATTCACGTGGTAGCGAACCTCTTTTCCATGCTTCACCGCGCGGCCCTGCTCGTCGCGGGCGATCTCTCGCTCGATGCGGATATTGCCATTGCTGAAGTTCTCCCGCTGTACTTCGACGGCTGCGTCTGAAGTTTGCATGAGTAGCATTGCGGAGGCGGCAATAAAGATCGTTACTGCATGCACGGGAAAACTCTTCCTTTGAAAGGGGGTCTCTATGTCACCAATTCGAACCGTAGGCATTCCGCCGAGTCGGTGATGCTCAGAGCACTCGTGTGGGGCCCTAGGTCAATCGACCAACGAGAAAAGGCTTCATCCATTCACGTTGACTGAAGACTTCCATGTCTTCAACTCACTCACCTTCGCGGAGCGACTCGAAGTAGTCTTTGGCGTGGTCGCGTAATCCGCGGGGTAGTCGCTGTCCGGTGAGGGGGTCTGAGTCATCGGTCGCCGCATCATCGTACTGCTGGCGTACCGTTTCAGCGACTTCACCCTTGGCGTTGGGGCCACCGACCATGCCCGTGACCACCGCGCCGCCACGCCCCACCTTTTGTTTCACTTGAGATTCGTACGTGGAGGTTTCATCTTCCTCCTCCGGTCGATCTCCCTGGCCTCGACCTTCGCCAAGACCGCGTCCGGGTCGATCGCCCTTTCCCTTCCCATTGCCCTGCCCTTGGCACATTGCACAGCCCTCGCCGTCGCAGCCTTTGCAATCCATGGCATCTTTGGCATCGGCGATCTGATCCATGATGTCGTCGAGCATCTCCAGTTCATTGAGTTGGTCTTGGAGTTGCGACAGTTGGTCTGCCATGGCAGTAAGTCCGTCGGCCGCGTTTTGGGCCTGCCCCTGTTGCATGCACTGGGCACATTGAGCCATTTGATCGGCCAACTGTTGCATTTGGTTTTGTTGCTGCTGTTGGTTGCGAAGTTGTTCGAGCTGCTTTTCGAGTTGTTCGGCTTGCTGTTTGTTGCCCGCGGCGCGTTGCTGTTTGATCTGTTCTTCGAGGGCCTGCTCGCGTTGCTTCTGAGCTTCCACCATTTCCTTGAGCTTTTCGCTCATTTTGCTTAGCTGTTTGCCGAGGGCTTTCTTTTCCTCCTCGGTCAGGTTGCCTTCCTTGATCTGCTTGCTGAGCTTATTTAGTTCTTCGACGGCCTTGCCTAAATCCCCCTTTTGCAATGCGTCGGCGAATTTTTCGGCCGGACCTTTACCCATGTTGGTCATCTTGTTGAGCTTCTTTTTCAGCTCGCCGGCACCCAGCTTATCTCGACGTGCTTCGACTTCTCGATTCAAGTCGTTCAGTTTGACCAGGGCCTTCCGCTTGTTGGCCTGCTTGTCCTTTTCGATATCCCGCGTGCCGTCTTCCAGGTCGCGAAACAATTGCTCGGCGTCTTCCAGGCCCAATGCTTCAGCCTCGCGGCGGCGTTCTTCCAACTTGCGGCGCAGCGTTTCCGAGGACTTCTTTACTTGCTTTTGCGATTCCGTAACGGAAGTGGTTGCCTCGGCGGTCTCGGGGCCGACAATCGGGTTGATGAACACGGTGATGAGCACCGCCAGCAGGGCGGGGGCCAATGGCAACAGGGCCCAGCGGTTGGGGCGGACCTGGAATTGCTCACCCACGGCCAACGCTTCTGCTCGCTTCGAGGCGTCGCTCATCAGGGCTCGTCCAACTTCGGAATCGCGGTCGCCTTCGTTCAGGCTGAGAGCGCTTGCAACGCGCTCCTTCAATCCGAAGCGACGATCCAATTCAATGGCAGCATCGAGGTGCCGATGACGATGCATCCACGTCCAGAAGGCAGCGCCGCACAAGCCCGCGACCAACGCGGCCCCAATCGTATACCCGGGATGCAGGCCAAACGTCCAAACCTTGTCCGCCGCGATGGCAAGGGCGGCCGCCAGCAGCGTCGCAAACCAACACCACGAGAGTACGATCAAAAATCGCTGCACGTTCAATCGAACCTGCGCCCGTCGCACCTGACGTTCTAGCGGTTCCATCGCGATGGTCCTTCTGAGGAGGATTATTCTTGCCAGGCTGCCATTGGTCGAAAACGGCCTCAACGGGGGAGACAACGCACCCCTCTAATACTTTAACGAATTGTGTCGGGAGTTGGTTCCCGAACTGGGTTGGAATTGCCCAAAAATAGGCGTAACCCTCCCGATCTCCTTAACTTTTCCGCCCAAACCATCGCGATCGAGGGGAGAACAGCCTGTTCTGCCCAGAATCGGGTAATTCCTGGAAGGCCACCGCGGCCATACGCTTATAGCAACTCTGGGATGGGCTGGCCGTGGGGAATCAGCGGGACCGGCCGACCACTGGTGTCCGGGATCATGGCCTCATAGTCAATTCCCAGGAAGCGGTAGACCGTCGCCAACAGATCGTTCGGGTCGAGCTGACGATCTTTGGGGCGTTCTCCTTTCGCGGTGGTCGAACCGATTACTTGGCCCGTTTGCATTCCCCCGCCGGAGACCAGCACCGACATCGCACCAGGATAGTGGTCTCGTCCCGGTTGGATCACTCCCGAGTTGGTTCCCTTCTGTGGATTGATGCGTGGCGTGCGACCGAATTCACCGGATACGATAAGCATCACTTTCTTGTCCAGCCCTCGCTCGTAAAGATCCTCGATCAACGCTGCGATCGCCCGATCGAACACCGGAAGTCTTGCCCTTGCGTCGTCGAAGAGGTGACAGTTCACCGCATGGGTGTCCCAGTTACCCGTCGCCCCGGCCATCCCGGGATTCTGCATCTGCATGGTGACAAAGCTGGTGCCTGCTTCGACCAAACGTCTGGCCAGCAATGCTCGTTGCCCCCATTTGTGGCGGCCATACTTGTCTCGCAGTGCGTTACTTTCTTTCGAAAGGTCGAACGCCTCCTGAGCCTTGGTGCTGGTCAGCAGGCTTACGGCTTCCCTGCCGTACTTGTCCATCGATTCCATGATTCGCGAGCGATCGATGTCCCGCCGCAGGCCGTCGAAGGCGCCCAGGAGGTGGTTTCGATCATCCAGCCGATCTTTCACGCTGGGCGCCAGCGCGAGGTTTTCCACCTTGAAATCGGGGGCATTCGGGTCTCCGCCGACCACGAACGGCAGATACGCGGGACCCAAACTGGCACTGCCCCCACCGTATACATTCGAGGCGCTCGCCACATAACGGGGCATCGCCGGATCGCGGTTGCCCTCCAGCATCTTCGAAACCACTGGTCCCAGGCAGGGGAACTGTCCCAGGGGGTCGAGCAATCGGATAGGGTTGTAGCCCGAGAGAAACCGACCAGCCCCGGCAGCATGGTTGGCAAACCCATGAGAGATCGAGCGGATCAACGTGAACTTGTCCGCAACCTGGGCGTGCCGCGGCAGGAGTTCGCAAACGTCGATACCCGGTGCCGCGGTTGAAA
Organism: Pirellulales bacterium; assembly: GCA_965227275.1. Taxonomy (GTDB): domain Bacteria; phylum Planctomycetota; class Planctomycetia; order Pirellulales; family JAEUIK01; genus CAZNXE01. Next base: position 136,917 of record CBDDFU010000002.1, read on the forward strand.
TCGGCATGCACTCGCCGCGGTAGTCGATCGGCGCCTCGGGCTTCAGGTCGTAAGTCTCCATGTGGCTGGGGCCACCTTGCAGCCAGATGAGGATGACCGCCGTGTCGGTCGGCGTGTGGCCGGCTTGGCGAGCGACGGCCCTCGCGCGAAGCAAGTCGTTCAGCGCCAGCCCACCCAAGGCCAACGAACCCGCCTCCAGAAAGCTGCGTCGACTGATTGGACCGCGACAGGGCTTTGCATTCGCTAACATCGGCGTGCCCATCTGCGTGGAGTTCCCGTGAGTGTCTTGCTTCCGCCGAAACGGCGTCCCAGGGCCTGTGGACGGCTCATTCTGTACGATTCGCGCGCAAAACGCCAACTTTCATCTCCACGGCTTGTATCAATAGAAGCATGGCCCCAACACGAGACTACGCACGGTGGGTTCAGCTTGGGCCGGGTGACTCTTCTGTAAAATTCGAGGGATAGCATACGGCATTTTTCTTGACTTCGTACAACTGTACGCCATAATGTCGTTCAAATGTAAGACTTTAGTGCGAGCTGAATAAGATGGTGAAACGACCTCCCCTCTCGAAAGCGGAAACCGAAATCGCGCGGGTGCTCTATCAACTGCGGGGGGGCACGGTTCGCGATGTTCTCAACGAATTGCCCGAGGACCGCAGCATGGAATACAAGACCGTGCAAACGTACCTCCGCCGGCTCGAAGGCAAGGGCTATCTCAAGTCGGAACGAAGGGGCCGCAGTCGGTGGTATTCCCCCCGCGTGCGACCGATCCAGGTGATTCGCGAAACGGTCGACGACTTTGTGCGGCGGCTGTTCGACGGGGAAGCGCTCCCGTTGGTCGAGCACCTGATTCGAGATACAGACCTCTCCTCACAAGACATACGCCGTCTCAGGGCGTTGCTCAAAGAATTGGAGAAAGAACAAGATGAATCTTGAGCTGATGTCCTGGAGTGAAGCCGCCGGGGCGCAAGTTCTGCAAGTGACCCTGGTCGCCCTGATCGTGGCCATCCTGGTGAGAATCTTCGCCCGATCGCGCCCGCACCTGGCCTACCTGCTGTGGATGCTGGTAATCGTCAAATGTCTTACGCCTCCACTCGCGGCCAGCCGTACCGGCGTGTTTAGTTGGGCGCTTGCACAGCGCCCCCAAGTTGAAGCAAGGGTACAAAGCCCTGAGCGACCCAAGCAGCACGAGCGTCAACCGCCGCAAGAGAGCTTCCCGCTGGAACCAATGCCGGCGATGGTTCCACTTGAGAAAGAAGTGGCCTCTCCTCCCGTTGCGCCGGCGACAATCGAAGCCGTCGAGTCGCCGTCGTTCTCAACAGAAGCTATCCTGTTCGGTCTGTGGGCGCTGGGGGCCATCACCTTGTGCAGCTACGTCGGGCTGAAGTGGGTTCGGTTTCGGAACCGTGTCCGCCGCTCGACGGTGTCGTCTCCCGACTGGTTGCACGCTGAAGTCGAGCAACTGTCCGCGAGCTTGGGATTGCGGCGGGTGCCGAGGATCCTGATCTGCGAAGCACCCCTGGGTCCGTTATCGATGGGGCTGTGGCGACCGAGAATTGTCTTGCCTGCCGCGTTAGTCGACCCGAGTAATGGAGGCTCGCTGCAACCGGTCCTGGCCCATGAGTTGGTGCACATTCGGCGGGGCGACGTCGTGCTCGGCTACGGGCAACTTGCCGCGCAGATCCTGTGGTGGTTTCATCCGTTGGTCTGGTGGGCCAACCGCGAAGCTCGTCGCGAACGGGAACGCTGCTGCGACGAGACCGTTCTAGCTCGCCTCACATTCAGCCCTGCAAGTTACGCCCGGACGCTGATCGATGTCCTCGACACGAAGCACGGTCTGCAGGCGGGCACCCTGCTGCCCATCGCCCGAGCTTCCGATGTGAACGACAAGCGTCTCCGCCACATCATGCGCCCGGCCGCCACCTTCCACCGCAGTACGCCTCGCTGGTGTTGGCTGGCCGTCGCAGCGTTTGCCGCCCTGCTCCTACCGGGGGCCGGACTGTCGCTGGAGCCTGTAAGCAATGAGTCCATCTCACAAGCCGCGGGCGACGAGGCTTCGATTTCCGCGAACGAGAACCGCCTGCCCAGTGAGCCTGCCGCGGTTGTTCAAGACGATGAGCCCGAAACTAAGGAACCCAAGTTCAGCCCCAAGCACGAAGCAGCGGCCAAGCGATTGCAGGAGTTGGGGGCAAGGTATTCGACCGCCATTCACCCGAAGACTGCGGAAACGGGTGTGCATGTTGGTATTGGAGATGATTGGACAGGAGACCTTGATGATTGGCAGCTGCTTGCCGACCTGGACACGCTGACCAATTTCGTCGGGCAAATTGATCCTCAGCAGGTTGATGGCCTGGACGTGCTAGCTGGCATTGAAACCCTGAAGATCATCACGATGGAGACCCCGACGGCCGAGGTGATCGAGAAGCTTGGTGACTTACCGAACCTGACCACTTTCAGTCTCTACAATTTAAGCGAAGAGCAAGTCGAGTTGGATGGGGAAGACTTTGCGCCGCTCGCAAAACTGTCGAGCTTGAGAACGCTATCCATTAGACAGGTCAAGTTAGATGATGAAGCGATGCGCTTTATCAGCGAGCTGCCAGCACTTAGACAGTTGTCGGTTGAAGATACCGACGTTACCGATGACGGCATCGCGCAGCTTGCGAATCTCCGTCCACTGGAAAGTCTTCTGGTGATGAAGAACTCTCCGAGCGAGGATGGAAGCGAGGAAGACTTGCGTGGCGTGGGCTTTGGTGAACTCGCAACTTTGCCGAAACTTCGCTCGCTCCACCTGTCCATTCCCACGATCGATGACGAGGGAATACAGCAGATTTCCAAGCTTCAGCAACTCAGACGGCTTAACCTCTTTCCTGCGCCTAATGTCACTGCCGAAGGGATCAATGCCCTCAGGAACATGACGGGCCTGAGAGAATTGTGGATTCAAGGGCCGAAGCTCTCAGGCGACGACTATGAGTTTCTCTCCCAACTCAAGGAACTACGACTTTTGTTTTTAGAAGGCGGTACCGATATGGGAGATGTAGGAACTCAGTATCTCTCCGGACTCACCAAGCTGAGGGTGACCAGCATGCCTGGCAAACGCTTGACCGATGACGGTATTCGGAGGATTGCCAAGCTCAGCAAGCTGCGCTTACTTAATATTCCCCAGGCTCAGATCACGACGGACGCGTTGGAGGAAATCGCCAAACTCCCGGAGTTGGAGGCCTGGAGTTTCGACACCCAACAGCTCGACGACGGGTCGATCGCGGCGATCAGATCCTTGCCGGACAAGGGTACGGTGATCTTGCGAGGTGCTCGCATCACGGACGCTGGCGTTGAGGAATTGGTTGAAGGGGATCGATATTGGTTTCTCAACGTCAGTGGAACGCTAATCACAGACCATGCACTCGAAGTTATCCAGTCTCTTGAGAATCTGAAAACGCTACACTTAAGAGATACCAAGATCACCGATGCCGGGCTCAAGAGGCTGTACAGTGCGAAAGGGTTATACAGCCTTGATATCGTAGGAACCGAAGTCACGGAGGCCGGCGTCCGAGAGTTGGAAGAGAGGCTACCCAATTTGGAGCGGATCTACCACGACTTTCAGCGACCCGATGAGATTGAGGTCTCCTCTCCGCCAGTCGGAGAGGTTTTCTCCCTCGAATACGAAATCGATGAAGAGATCTTCGAGAATGAGCAGAGCAATGACGTTCCCGCCAAGCAGCCGGAGGCTGCACCAGAGGATCGCGAGGATACAGACGAAGAAGTTTCTCTTCCGGTTACGGGAACGATCAATCAAGAACAGGGTGACGAGGCACTGAACAGCGAAGACGCGGAACCAATCGAACCTAAGTTCAGCCCCAAACACGATGCAGCGGCCAAGCGATTGCAGAAGTTGGGGGCGACTTACAGTGCAGGGATGCATCCTCACAAGAAGATTCCACTGGTCTCCGTGTATTTCGCGGATGGTTGGAAGGGTGGTCAACAGGATCTGACCATTCTGGAGGATTTGGACGTTGTGTCGTACCTATACATTGATCTTCCCGATCAGGAAGAGGTGGATCTGGATGTAGTGGCCAACCTGGACCAACTCGAATTGCTCACGTTGGTTACCCCCACGGCGCAAGGGCTGGCGACGATCGGAGTTCCCCCAAACCTGACGCATCTGATCCTCGAAGGCCGAAATGAACGACCGGTCGAGTTGACGGCAGAAGACTATGCACCGGTTGGCCAGATCTCGTCCCTCACGAACATGATGGTTCTCGGGTTGCCAATTCCGGACGGGACATTTGAACACGTCGGAAAACTCCGGAATTTGGAATGGTTGCACCTCCAAACCTCAGACATCACGGACGCTGGCCTCAAATCGTTAGCCTCGCTTGGGAACTTGCGACATCTAATGATTGAAGGATCGCCCGCGAGTGATGGGACGCCGGCGACCTCCGTGAACGGGACAGGATTCGCAAGCCTCGCTGATTTACCGCACCTAAACGTACTAACTCTTGTCTGCCCCGAACTGACCGATGAGGGACTGGCAGAGATTTCCAAACTGCAAAACATTGAGCAGTTAATGCTTCAAGAGATCAAGAACATAACCCCTGCGGGAATTGGCGCTCTCAGTGGGATGACGCGGTTGAAGAAACTAGACCTGATCGGTTCAGGACTAGATGGCGACGACTTCGCATTTCTGGCCAACATGAAGAACCTCCGCAGCCTGGGGCTATTCGGCGATTTGGACCTCGGTGACGCGGAGGCTACGCACATCGCGGGTCTCGAAAAATTGCGGTCGGTCACCGCGCCAGGAAGCGGCCTCGGCGATCAAGGATTTCGAGCACTTGGCGGATTGGATCAACTACGCGTGCTGAACATTCCTCAAGCACAACCCTCACCGAAGCAGCTAGACGAGCTTCTTGGGCTCCACGAATTGTTCGAACTGGCATTCGATGCGAGGTACTTTGACGACGCCTGTGCAGCGAAACTGAAAGAACTCCCACGATTGCGAGGTCTGTCTCTTCAGGGTTCACGCATCACCGATGAGGGGCTGGCCACGCTGGTACGTGATCACCAGTTCGTGCACCTCGACCTGGATCACACGGCGATCACCGATCGGGGGCTCGCCGCGTTGGACAACCTAGAAACTCTGGAGCGTCTCCGCCTGCTATACACCCCCATCACGGACGAGGGACTGGCCTCGCTCGAGCAGCTTCACTCGCTCAAGCAATTGAACGTGGCTCACACCAACGTTTCCGAAGCCGGTGTCGAATCGTTTCGGGCTGCCATGCCCGGGTGCTTCTTCGTCCATGACTTCTCGCCAGATGACAGTGCCTGGGATATGGGCTGGATGGTAACCATGGAAACCGGCGGTCTGTACGAGGAGATTCTGGCCGATGATTAGTTGCGAACTCCGCTGCTTCACTCTTCGCCCAACTCGGCCGCAATCGCTTTTCGTAGCTCGGCGGGCTTGAAGCCGAAGGGGCCGGGGCCGCCTTTGTAAGTGATGGTTCCGTCGCGGCCGATCAGGTACAGGCGATCGGGGAAGGCGGCGTAATCGGTACCGACCTGGTTGTCCATGGCGTCGATGAGCGTGGGAATCGAGATCTCCAGCTTGGTACACATCTCGTGGGCCACTTCAAGCCGATCTTCAAATGACTTCGGCTGGGCGAAGAGAACGTCTTCCCGTTCGTTGATTCCGAGCTGCCAACCGTCGGTCGGGTGGGCTTCGCGAACGTAGACCACGAGGAATTCGACTTGCTGGCCATAGTCGGCGTAGAGCTTTTCCAAGGCACCAACCTGGTGCCGGAAGGGCGGTCAGGTGTACGAGCCGAAGATGAGCGCCACCGGGCGCTGGCCGCGAAAGCTACTGAGATGAACCTGCCGTTTACCGTCGACGCTTTTTAGCTTGAAATCCGGCGCCACATCGCCCTGCTTCAACTTGTCGGGCACTCTTTCCGGTCGCGGTCCCCGTTTCTTCCTGGCCCCGGGTTCGGCGAACGTCGATAACCCACAGGCGATGAAAAGGGCGAACAACAAAATCAGCTTCACGGCATGGTTCGTTCTTGTCATCGAGATTCCCTCCAACTTGCAGAAGTCAGGTAAGCTAGGGCGTTACCCCAGGGGCATTCATCTAGGGGGTGAACGTCTCCATTCGCAACGGATCGTAGGACCGTCTCAAGTCTCCCGAACCTGTCGTGGTGTGACAGCCGGTCGCGCTGTTCTGGCGGGTGTCATCTGATTAAACCCTGACGGCAGGGCAAAGGTTTTGCGATTTTTGAGCCCTCGATATGTTCCTCGCTGGATAACGGGAAAAGGGGCCTGAAATCTGCTGCGGATTTGAAACCAGCCGAAACTCGGCAAGTAATCGCAAGTTCGAAGGCCGGACACACCAATGTATTCGCCGATTGACGTCGTTTTCCCCTCTATTCGGCCTTTCTTGGTGCTGTTTTGGGTCGTTCGTTGCCCGCCGGCAACGGTTTGCGGGTATATACTTAGTGGGAGAGCAAACTCTGATTTCGGATCGTCGCTCAACTGCGAACCATCAACCCGATCTAAACCTCATGGCCACCACGCACCAAATCCCTGAATCATCGACGATGCTTCCGTCGCCTGACGCGCGACCGGACGCGGATGTGGTGATTTTCGATGGGCAGTGCAAGATCTGCACCGCACAGATCGAGCGACTGGCACGCTTCGATGGGGCCCAGCGATTAGCGTATATTTCGCTGCACGACCCGCGGGTGGCAGAGCGTTATCCCGATCTATCGTACGACGAGATGATGTCGGCCATGTACGTGGTGGACCGGCAAGGTCGGCGGCATCGTGGGGCCGACGCGGTACGATATCTCTCGCGACGTTTGCCGCGACTGTGGTGGCTGGCCCCCGTGATGCACATTCCCTTTTCGATGCCGTTGTGGCGGTGGATGTACGCTCAGGTAGCCAATCGTCGTTATCGCTTCGGCCGGATCGAAGAAGACTGCGATGGCGGAACCTGCCATTTGCACGGTCATTCTTAACTGTTTTCTTAACAGACGGTCCGCCCATTTCCCGATAGCACGGGCTGCAATCGCTGATCTTTGTGGCGATCGCTGGAACCGCTAGAATGCGGCTCACCGGGGCAACGCCCTACCAATTGTGTTCACGGCCAGCGTACGTTTCGCCGCCACTCCTTCAAAATTCGGCCACTCCGTTGGCCATCAATGTTCGGATATTGGAATCGATGATGAGCGAATTCCGCGATGAAAAAGACTCGATGGGCGTGGTCAAGGTACCGGCCCAGGCCTATTACGGCGCGCAGACTCAACGCGCCGTTGATAACTTTCCCATCTCCGGGCTGAGGCTCCCACCGGCGCTGATTCGTGCCATGGGACTCGTGAAGCTGGCAGCCGCCACGGCCAACCGCGATTTGAAGAAGCTGACCGGCACGGGGAAGAACCCCTTGAACGACAAACAGGTCGAAGCGCTGCTGGCCGCGTGTCGCGAAGTATCCGAAGGCAAGTTGGCCGATCAGTTTCCGATCGATGTCTTTCAAACCGGTTCGGGCACGTCGAGCAACATGAACGTAAACGAGGTGATTTCCAATCGAGCGATCGAACTGCTCGGTGGCGATCGGATGTTGCCCGAGAAGGCGGTGCACCCCAACGATCACGTGAACATGGGGCAAAGCACGAACGACACGTTCCCCACGTCGATTCATGTGGCCGCGGCCTTCGAGATTACCAAGGAACTGATCCCGGCTCTGAAGCGATTCGCCGCCGACCTGGCCAAAAAGGCTGCCGATTGGGATGACATCATCAAGATCGGGCGCACGCACCTGGCCGATGCCACTCCCCTGAGGCTAGGGCAGGAGTTCGGAGGGTTTGCCCGACAGATTGAGTTGTCGGTCGAACGTGCAAAGCGCGCTGCCGACGCGGTGCTCGAATTGCCCGTGGGTGGCACGGCGGTGGGTAGCGGTATCAACACGCATCCCGAGTTTGGCTCCCGTGTGGCGAAAGCCCTGGGAGAAGAGACCGGGATCGCCTTTGTCGATTCGGCGAATCATTTCGAGGGGAATGCCCAACGCGACGGGCTCGTGGAATGCCACGGCGAGTTGAAGGCGGTGGCCAGCACACTGTTCAACGTGTCGAACAACATCCGCTGGCTCGGTTCGGGACCTCGTTGCGGATACCACGAGATCAAAATCCCCGATCGTCAGCCGGGCAGTTCGATTATGCCTGGCAAGGTGAATCCCGTGATGTGCGAAAGCATGATGCAGGTTGCTGCCCGCGTGATTGGCAACGACCAGACCATCACGATCAGCGGGGCGGCCGGGGGGCAGTTTCAATTGAACATCATGATGCCGGTGATGGGGCATACGGTGCTGGAGAGCATCAGTATGATGACCGGAGCCACGAATGCCTTTGTCGACTTCTGCCTGGAAGGCATGGAGCCGAACCGCGAAGCCTGTGAGGCGGCTGTCGAAAAGAGCCTGTCGATGGTCACCAGCTTGAACCCGTACATCGGCTACGATCGGGCTTCGGCACTGGCAAAAGAGGCGTTTCGCACGGGCAAGACCATTCGTGAGCTATGTGAAGAACAGAACGTATTGCCACCGGATCAATTGCGAGAAGCACTCGATCCGATGAGCATGACCGAACCGCACGCGTAACTCGGCGAGACGGAGTTCTCGCCAGCAGATATACTGACCGCACTCGTGTGAGCGTTCATCGACGGTGGGGATGGGCGTCACGTTTAACCAGCATGGAGGTTTAGGCGATGGTTCAATGTGAGAGGTTCGCCATGAGACGATTCCGTTTTCTCTTGGGCATGTTCTGTCTGACAACGACGACGCTGTTTGCCTCGTATGCGGTTGCACAAGAATCCGCGGAGGATGCGGTGGCCACGGTTCAGCGTGCCCATACGATGACCAAGAATGCGAAAACCATCGAGGACTATTCTTCCATTATCTCGATGTGCGAGCAGGCGCTCGCAACGGGACTCGATCAGCAGTGGACCGATTACACGAACCGCTTGTTGGCTTGGACGTACGACAACCGGGGTGAACAGTACGTTGAAGAAGGCCAAGAGCAGGAAGCGTTCGACGACTTTTCGCAGGCCATCGAGTACGACGCAACTCGCTGGAAGGCCCTGCACAATCGTGCGGTAAGCAACGCCATGTTCGGCCGCTTTGAAGACGCCTTGGCCGATTTCACGAGCACGATCGAACTGAACGGCAACTTCGGCGATGCCTTCTTCAACCGCGCGGAAGTGCTGTACGAAATGGGACAATACGAAGCGAGTATCGAGGATTACAATCAGGCCGCGAGACTGATGCCAAGGGACTCGGCGGTTTACAACAGCCGAGGGCATGCTTACTACCGCCTGGGTGATTATCAGGCAGCCGTCCGCGATTACACGCAGGCGATTCGGTACGATCCACAGAATGCGGCCGCGTACACCAACCGAGGAGACGCCTACGCAGACAAAGGTCGTTTTCCCCAGGCAGCGTCGGATTACCGCAGTGCCATTCGCATTGACCCGAACCTGGGTCGGGCGTATCAAAGCGCCGCCTGGTTGATGGCAACCTGTCCCGATGAACAGTACCGCAACCCACAACTGGCGCTGCAAGCCGCCAATCGGGCGATTGAACTGGACGGTCGCGAGGGTAACTATCGCTACCTGGATACGTTGGCCGCGGCCTTCGCCTGCAACGAGCGCTTCGATGAAGCCATCGCCACGCTAGAGGAAGCCATTGAGTCGGCCCCCGACGATCTTCAAGAAGCCTATTCCGAACGTCTCGAATTGTACCGCGCCGACGAGCCGTATCTCGATGGCTGGCGGATTGACGTTTCGGAGAGCCAGTAAAACGCACTTATCTTAGTAGCAGCCCTGTCGTCAGGGTGCGAAGTCTACTCGGCCGCGGGCCATGCCAGTTGGCCGGGCGTGGTGACGGGCACGCTCCATAGCTTGTGGCCGGCGGTGATGTAGAGCGTCTTCAGGTCGGCGCCGCCGAATGTGCAGTTGGTCACCATATCTTCCAGCACGGGGATAAAGCCTACCTGCTCGCCCTCGGGGGTGAAGACATAAATGCCGGCCGGATTGTCGGTCGTCTCCAACGGCAGGTTCGGAACGTTGAACCCGGCCGCCACATACAGGCGACCTTTGCTGTCGATGGCCATCCCGTCTCCCCCGCGACCGCGACCGAAATCGTGAAGCAGCTTGCGGCTATCCGCCTCGATCGTGCCTTGCTCGGTTAGGTTGAATCGCCACAACTTGCGGTTGCCATCGACCGTACCGTTGTTGTTGTCGACTACAAACAAATGGCGATTGTCGGCCGAAACGGCGATTCCATTGGGTCGCTGCACTTCATTGGTGATGATTCGCTCGATCTTCCCTTCTGGGTCGATGCGGTACACACCCTCGATCAGCTTTCCCTCGGCATCGAGCTGTTGCATGTCGCTGCGGTCACCGTAGCGGGGGTCGGTGAAGTAGATGCGATTCTTGCCGTCGATCGTCAGGTCATTCGGTGAATTTAACTTCTTGCCTTCGTAATTGTCCGCCAGAACCGTAATCGTACCGTCGGCTTCGCCGCGGGTGACGCGACGATTGCCCCCCTCATCGGCACCTTCGCAGGCCACTAGCCTGCCTTCGCGGTCGAACACCAGCCCATTGGCTCTACCCGCGGGGATGCGATAGACGTGAAGCATTTCCTGCGGATCGCGCCGCATGATGCGGTTGTTGTAAATATCGGTGAAGTAGACGTTTCCACTAGGATGCCAAGCGGGCCCCTCGGTGAAAGCAACGATCCCCTCGGGGCGAACCTCAGCCTCGAATTCGACAATGCCATCCGATTCGCCGTCTTGGGCGCTCGCGAGGTTGCATGAGACCGCAACCACTACCAGACACGGCAGCCAAACCCAGCACAGCAGAAGAAGACGTGGCATGCGCACAAACTCCGACCGAAGAGCAGAAAGCAATGAGTTCCGAGATGAACTCAAATTATGTCAGACACCCGGGAAGCTCTCAAGTTGCCACTGCGTTAGCGGTGGGGTGCTTAAGGCAGGTTCTTATAGATTTCGCCAACATAAGCGTTGAAGATGCGGAAGATCAGCATCACGATGAAGATCGCCACCATTAACCACACGCCGAAACCCGCGATTTGGGTCAGCGTGGCCAGGGCAGATTCCGCACGCTCCTCGTACTGCTTCGAGAGGATCGTCATTTGCTCGGGCAGCCGCCCGCTTTGCTCTCCAACCCGGACGGCATCCAGAAAATCGTGCGGGAACGCCCCCGTATCGCTGAGTGCGTGATGGATCTCCTGGCCTCGCGTGACTTTCGACACGACCTTGTTCATGTGCACCAGATGGTATGGATCACCACTGGCACGAAACCCCAGCGGGATGGCCCGACTTAGTGGCATTCCCGTATCGAGTGTGAGGTTCATCGACCACGCCATTCTGGCCAGGGCCAATGTGGTGAGTGCCCCGCCGATGGCCGGCAGCCGATACGCGAATTTCACGAGAGGGGCCACCCAGGGAGCACCTCTGCGGCTGGCCTCGAATAATGCGGCAGCGATCACAACAATTGCCGCAATGGTGCCAAAGTAAATGGTGACGCCTCGCTCTCCGACGAGCCCAAAGCCCAGCACGTCCAGGGCCTCGCCGCCTCGGGTGTCCGCGATCCAGCCCAAGATCCAGATCAGCAGTCCTACGGTGCACAGTGCCGCCACCAATTGGGTCAGGGGCCAGGAGATGGCCGAGAAGAACTCTCGCCGCAACGAAATCTGCCGCTCGTAGTGGTGAGCCAGGTGGCGGAAGACCTCGGCTAACTGACCGGTCTCCTCGCCCACGTTGACCATTTCTCGGAACATCTCGGGGAAATACTCGCCACTGTCCTCGATGGTGTCGCTAAGCGAATGCCCGACTTTTGCGGAGTCCCGCATTTCTCGCATCACGTTCCGCTGTGCGGCGGGGGCCTGGGCGTCGGCCTCTCGGTCGAGGGCCTTTCTGAGGTCGACTCCCGCCTCCAACGACGTTGCCATGCGGCGACACATCGCAGCCAACGGTTTCAAGCGAGCGCGGGGAGAAAGCAGCATGTGGGCTCAGTAGGAGGGCGATCTGTTCGCTTTTTGGAAAACGAATTTGTTCCGGTACACAAATCTTAGACGATCGGCGGGTAGGGATTCTACGTAAGAAAACACTCAGACGAGAGATTCACCCGTCAGGAGGCCCCCACTCGTGAAGCGATGGCCCCATCTGTTACAATCCCTGGCTCGGTGTGTGGACCGTTGGTTGGAATCAAATGACCGGTGGATGAAGACTTCGGAACATGAAGAAGCTGGATACGGTGGCCATTTTGGGGGTCGGTTTGATCGGTGGTTCGATCGGCTTGGCCCTGCGCCAGCGTAATCTGGCAAAAAACGTGGTCGGCATCGGTCGCAGCCCGGCTTCCTTAAGAGCGGCCCGACGCGTAGGAGCGGTTTCCTCCACAACCACCGATATGGCCCGCGGGGTGGCGGATGCCGAGCTGATCGTGATCTGCACCCCGGTGGAACTGATTGTCGAGCACGTCCGTCAGGTTGCCCGAGCTTGCCAATGCGAGTCCCTCATCACTGACGTCGGCAGCACCAAGACGGAAATTGTCGAACAGCTCGAAGGCACGCTCCCCGAGCATGTACGGTTCATCGGCTCTCACCCCTTGGCCGGCGGAGAACGCACCGGAGCGACCGCAGCCCGTGTCGATCTGCTGGAGGGTCGGACGGTGGTCATCACCCCGACGAGAAGCAGCCCGGCGGCCGATTGCCGAGAATTGGCAGATTTCTGGCAGGCGCTAGGGGCGAATGTGATCTCGATGACCCCCGCGAAACACGATCGGACCGTAGCGGATATCAGCCATTTGCCTCATCTTATGGCTTCGGCGCTGGTGGCCGCCACGCCGAACAAGAGTTTGTCGCTGGCTTCCTCGGGCTTCGAGGACACAACGCGCGTGGCCTCCGGCGATGCAGATTTATGGACGCAGATTTTTTTTAGCAACCAAGCACCCGTGCTCGAAGCACTCGAGCGGATGGAGATCTCGCTCTCGCGGTTTCGCGAGGCGATCGAAGGCCGCGATTCGCGTGCTTTGAAACGTTTGCTTACAACCGCGAAACGGAAACGCGATGTTGTGGGAAGTTGATATCTACCCGGCTGACGGACAGCCAGACGCCGATGCGTCGAAGATCATTTCCGAGGCGAACGAACTAGCCCTGGCCGACGACCTCCGGGTTTGGGCCGCACGGGGTTATTTGATCGAGGGAGACCTCGACCGAACGGATATTCAGCGGCTAGCCCGAGAGTTGTTGGTCGACCCCGTCGTCGAGCGTGGCGTGCTGGGCCAGGTGGGCGAAACGTCTTTGTCCGATCCACCGCAAGGAGGCGGAGTCTTGGTTCATGTTCTGCCGAAGCCCGGCGTGATGGATCCCGTGGCGCAAAGTGCGGTGACGGCCATTGGCGACTTCAATCTGCAAGCTCAGACGGTTCGCACCTTGCGAAAGTATTGGTTCGACGATCTGCCGGCCGATCAACTACGGGCCCTATGCACCAAGGTGCTGGCCAACGAAGCGATCGACGAGGTGATCGTCGGGCCTCTAGATTTCGACCGGTTACAGATAGGTTCGAGCTATCGCTTCGAACCGCTGCACGTGGCGATCCGCGAATTGGACACCGCGGCGCTTGTGAAGTTGAGTCGCGAGCAGCAGCTTTATCTGCAGCCGGCCGAAATGGAAACCATTCGCGATTACTATCGCGATTTGGGCCGTGACCCCACGGACGCTGAGTTGGAGACGATCGCCCAAACCTGGAGCGAGCACTGCAGCCACAAGACCCTTGCCGGGCGGATCCACTATGTGGGTCCCGAGGGCGAACGGCAGTTCCAGAATATGCTCAAGGAAACGATCTTCGCCGCCACCCAACAAATCCGAAAAGCCGCCGGCTCGAAAGATTGGTGCGTCAGCGTTTTCGAAGACAACGCCGGAATCGTCCGCTTCGACGAAGAACACAACGTGGTCTTCAAGGTCGAGACGCACAACCACCCTTCGGCATTGGAACCATACGGCGGGGCCAACACCGGTATCGGTGGGGTGATTCGCGACCCCTTGGGCACCGGGATGGGTGCGAAGCCCATCTGCAACACCGACGTGTTTTGCTTTGCACCGCCGGACACCCCTGTGGATGCACTGCCGCAAGGCGTTCTGCATCCCAAGCGGGTGATGAAGGGCGTGGTCTCCGGAGTTCGTGACTATGGGAATCGAATCGGCGTGCCAACCGTCAACGGGGCGTTGTATTTCGATCCTCGATATCTGGGTAACCCGTTGGTTTACTGCGGCAATGTGGGGCTGCTACCGCGAGACAAATCGAGCAAGAAGCCGATGCCGGGCGACAACATCGTGGTGGTGGGGGGACGCACCGGACGAGATGGTATTCACGGAGCGACCTTCAGCTCGGCGGAACTCACCCACGAAAGCGAGAACCTCTCCGGCGGGGCCGTGCAGATCGGTAACGCCGTAACCGAAAAGATGGTGGTCGACGTGGTACTCGCAGCCCGAGATCAGGGGCTGTACAACGCGATTACCGATTGCGGGGCAGGTGGGCTCTCCAGCGCCGTGGGCGAAATGGGCGAGCATATCGGAGCCGAAGTTTGGCTCGAAAAGGCTCCACTGAAATACTCCGGGTTGTCCTACACCGAGATCTGGATTTCCGAAGCCCAGGAACGCATGGTCCTTTCCGTTCCCCCCGAGAAGTGCGAATCGTTCCAGTCACTATGTGCGGCCGAAGGGGTCGAAGCAACGGTCATCGGGCGATTCGAACCGACCGGTCGCCTGTGTCTGAAGTACGAAGACAATGTGGTGGCTGACCTCGACATGAAGCTGCTACACGATGGACGGCCTCCGGTGATTCGCGAGGCACGGTACACGCCTCCGCAGGCGGTTCCCTTGGTGGTCAGCGAAGATACCGTCGCCGATCACACCGACACGCTTTTGAAGATCCTCGGCTCGTTGAACGTGTGCAGCAAAGAATGGGTCATTCGACAGTACGATCATGAAGTGCAAGGCGGCAGCGTCGTGAAACCGCTGGTGGGTGTCGCCAATGATGGGCCCAGCGATGCGGCCGTCGTCCGTCCGGTGCTTGCTTCGCGTCGCGGGATTGTGATCTCCGGCGGCATGAACCCGCACTTCGGAGACTTCGATACTTATCACATGGCAGCCTCCGCGATCGACGAGGCAATCCGCAATTGTGTTGCCGTAGGTGCCGATCCAACGCAGATCGCCATACTGGACAACTTCTGCTGGGGAGATTGTGAACGGCCCGAGACGCTGGGCTCCTTGGTTCGAGCGGCCATCGCCTGCAACGAACTGGCCTGCGAACTGGGCACACCCTTCATCAGCGGCAAGGACAGTCTCAATAACGAATTCAGTTACGTGGATGACGAGGGGCAATCGCATACGATCGCCATCCCGCCGACGTTGCTAATCAGTGCGATGGGGCAGATCGAAGATGTGGCCCAGTCGGTGACCATGGACTTGAAACAGGCAGGAAACCTGCTCTATCAGGTCGGCACGACTCACGACGAGCTAGGCGGTTCCCACTTTGCGATGGTTACGGATCTCCAAGGTGGGCAAGTTCCACAGGTGGATGCCGCTGAGGCGAAGAAGACATTTGCCGCCTTGCATCGGGCGATCTCGCAGGGCTTCGTTCGGTCGTGCCATGATTTGAGCGAGGGCGGGCTGGCCGTGTCGATCGCTGAAATGGCATTCGCCGGCGGGTTGGGGGCCCAAGTCGACTTGGGTTGTGTCGCCCACGAGATCGGTGCCTCGCCTGCTCACCGAGTGGCCGCTTTGCTGTTCAGCGAAAGTAATACGCGATTCGTTTGCGAAGTTGCCCCCGAGTTCGTCAAGCAATTTGAGCAACAAATGGCCTCGGTAGCTTGTACCAGAATCGGAGAGGTGCTCGAAGAGTCGCGGCTGCGGGTTGTCGACTCCGGGGCAACCGCCGAAGATGCAGATATTGTGATCGAGGCCGAATTGGCCGACCTGAAACAAGCGTGGCAAGCACCGCTAAGATGGTAGACCGAACAAGAAACGGAACAATGAACGAAGGATTAGTGCGATGGCCAAACCCCGTGTTCTGGTAGTTCGGGCACCCGGTACGAATTGCGATCAAGAGACCGCCTTTGCGTTCGAGCAGGCAGGCGGATCCGCCGAAGTGGCCCACATCAATCAACTGCTGAACGAACGGGATTTGGTGAACCAGTTCCAGGTGCTCTGCATCCCTGGTGGTTTCAGCTATGGCGACGACCTGGCCGCCGGGCGGATCTTGGGGAATCAAATCCGCCATCATCTTAGCGACGTTCTGTTTCAATTCAGAGACGCAGGGAAGTTGATCCTTGGGATTTGCAATGGCTTCCAAGTGCTGATGCGATCAGGCTTGTTCCTCACCGATGAAAGTAACTCCGAGGCCGTGGCCACGTTGACGCTGAATGACTCCGGCAAGTACGAAGATCGTTGGGTACGGCTGGCCGTAGACGAAACGCAATGTGTGTTCTTTCGTGATATTCAGTCGCTTTATCTACCGGTAGCCCACGCTGAAGGAAAGTTCGTCGTCCGCGACGAGGCAACGTTCGAAGCGTTGAGCCAGCAGGGGCAGCTATTCTTGCGGTACGATCATCTGGACTACTCCGGGAATCAAGCGGGGGTAGCCTCGACCGTGGACACTCGGGTTCAGGCCAGCGACGGTGGTGTGACCACCGTGGCTACCCAGGACGAGAAGCAAACCAAGATGGTGCCATTTCCCGCGAATCCCAACGGCTCGCAAGGCAACGTGGCCGGCGTGTGTGACGAGACAGGACGTGTGTGTGGGCTGATGCCGCATCCCGAAAGGTACATTGACCGCACACAACATCCTCGCTGGACCCGAGAGGAACTGTCGGCCGAAGGTGACGGGCTAGCGGTGTTTCGCAACGCGATCAGCTATTTCTCGTAGAGCCCGTTTGATATCGTTCGCTCGGGCTAATCGAGAATGCCGGCCCCAAAGTCGCCGGGACGGTCAGAATCATCCTGCTTTTTCTCTACATTCTCGACCGGCTTGGCTCGCGGCGCTGATTGGTGCGGGCCGCGTGGCGTTTCGGCAGATTCGACCTTGGTCTGTTGCTCGCTCGGCTTCGATTCCTTCATCGGTTGGGTTGGCTCTTTCGAGCGTGACGATGACTGCGAAAAATGCGGCCCTGAAGAACTGGAGCCCGTGTGACCCTCGTCGGTATAGCCGTATTCATAGTCTTGGTCGATGTCTTCGTAGCTTGACTGGTAGCCAGGCTGCTTCGATCGTTCCAGCTCTTCAGTGAAGGCTTCGATAATGCGGGCTTGAACCATCTCCCGGCACTCTGAGTTGATCGGGTGTGCAATATCGGCGTACAGCTTGGCTCGACCCTCGTTGTCTTTCGCAAGCTGCTCGTTGTGGACTCGAGCACCACACTGATTGCAGTAACCCGCACGAAGGTGGTTCTTAAAGCCGCATTTCGGGCAACGAACCGTGAGTTTGCGGCTGGGCATGGCCACGAACGGGCCGCTGGAGCCCTCAATGATCTTTAAATCGCGGACGACAAAGGCATCGTCGAAGGTGATCGAACAAAACGCCTGGAGGCGTTCACTCAAATCATCCATCAGTTTGATGCGAACCTCGGTGATTTCCACGATCGTACTCCTTGTGTGAGCAATTCAGCAGCAGGCTTTAACGACGTGGACGTCTACCCCTTCTTGCGATCTCAATTTCGCGGCCGTTCGCCGCGCGTGTCGAACGTTGCGGCATAACGCAAAGTAGCTGGTGCCGCTGCCGCTCATTTGATGTCCCAAGACGTCCAGTTTGGAAAACTCCTCCTCCAATCTTTCAATGTCGTCACACAGACCCGTGGCAAAGGGCTGCAAACGGTTGTGTAACCGTTGGCCCAACAGATCGATGCGGCCTCTGCTCCATGCCTCAACAACCGGCCCGACGGATCGGACCTTTGCAGCCGGTAGACAAGCACCAAACACTTCAGCCGTGGAGAGTCCCCTGGGAGGGCGAACGACCACGAAGTGCAAAGCAGCCGGCAAAACAATCGGTTCGATCTTTTCACCCCGGCCCCGACAAATCGCCGGGCCACGGTGCAAGAAGAACGGAATGTCACTGCCAAGCTCAGCGGCGACTTCAGAAAGCCCGGAACGGTCAAGGTTTAGCTGCCAAAGCCGATTGGCAGCCAGTAGTGCCGCGGCAGCATCACTCGATCCCCCGGCCAATCCTGCCGCCAATGGGATGCGCTTCACTAACCGCACACGTAACCCTCGACCACAGCCAGTGCGTTCTTGCAGCAGCCGCAGTGCCCGCACTACGAGGTTGTCGGTTCCCTCCGGTAGGACTTCACCAACGGTGTGCTGGTTACGTCGACCGAATGCAGTATGAACGGATAGTTCGATCCGCTCAGTTGACGTTTCCTCGAAGTACAACGTATCGCATAAATCGACGGGGGCCATGAGCGTCTCGAGCTCATGAAAACCGTCACTACGTTTCTGTATGATTTCCAAGAATAGATTTAGTTTCGCTGGTGCCCAAACCTCGAGCCCAGCGGCTGTTTGTTTGACCCACATGCAAACACAGTTTCAGCCGGCTGCAAGAAAAGCAACTCGGCAGGTAATCATCGAACGCAATAAAAAAACTACCGACGAGATTCTCGGTGAGTTGATTGTAGCGCCACCGACCATCAGCGCCAGCTCACATAAGCAGGATTGTATCCGTTCGAAATTGCAAAGGTCAACATGACTTGCCACTGCAAGCACCCTCACGCGCACGAATTGCAGGCACTCTAGGAACCTATGCAGGCGAGACAAGGGCTGGTCGTTGAATTGGGCCGTAGAGACAGCGCGAAGCTGTTTCGCAATAGGTCCCAGTCCGCCCGATCACTCGGCAGACAGGCTGGCACAAACCAACGACTCATCATTGCGTGCAAACACGTGGCGGTTGGCATAGGCCGGGTGAGCCCAGCAGACGCCTTGTTCCCCACCACGCCGACGAAGTTGGATTTTGGTCGGCTCTATCAGCTTGGCGCGACTGATTTCTTCGAAACCCTGCGGAGAAAGCTTGGCGATTACTAACTCGCCCAACTCGTTAAACATCACTGTTTTATCGCCATTCTTCACCATATGAATGGTGCCCCAGCGTACATTCGGCCCCGCGGTAAGATCTTCCCAGAGCCGGTCGCCGGACGCTGCTTCCAGGCATCGCAGCTCACCGTAGCTGTCCACGCCGTAGATGTACTCTCCATCGATGAGTGGCGTGCTGATGATCGAATGCAGGCTATCGGTCTTCTGTTCGTTGGGTCCCAATCGTCGCCAGACTTCGCTTGCCTGCGGCTTAGTGAGATCGAGTCTCAGCATTAGAGAGCCGTCATAGAACGACGTGACGAATAACTTTTCAGCATCGACCACGGGCGTGGCGATTCCAATGACCATCCGCGTGGGTTTGAAAGGATGGCTCCAATATACATCACCGTTGATAGGGTTCAGTCCAACGACGTTATCGCCTGTCCAACAAACAGCGATCCGTTTGCCGCCTTGTTCAATCATGACAGGAGCCGCGTACGACGCCCGATCGGACAGCGCTTTCCATCGTTCTTCACCCGTATTTCGATCGAGTGCCACGATGCAGGCTCCGTCGGCACCGCCGATCTGAACGATGACGTGTTCACCTTCAATCAGCGGAGCGCCGGCGATTCCCCAAATCGGCATCTCGATATCGTACTCGGCGTTCATGTCCTTTTCCCACAGGATCTCCCCTGATTCGGCATCGAAGCAAAGCAAGTTACCCATGGTTCCCAGGGAGTAGGCCCGGCCATCGTCAATCGTGACACTCGCCCTGGGCCCTGCTTCATAACCAACCCCGCTGTAGAGACAGTCGTAGGTGTGCGACCACACGGGATCCCCCGTCGCCGCATCGAAACAGTGGACGCGTTCCTGCTGCTTGGGATCGATCAGTCGGTCGGTGACGTAAACCAGGCCGTTTGCGACCGTGGGACCGCTGTAACCGCTGGAGATCTTCGCTTCCCACAGGATCGGGATCTGCTCGCTATCGAACGACTCGATGATTCCCTGTTCCCGCCACACGCCGTCGCGGGTGGGACCACGCCATTGAGGCCAGTCATCGGCCCGGGCGGAACTGAAAGCCAGCGTGAGCAACAGCACGCAGCAGACCGCTGCCGAGAGAGTACGAACCCCACTCTCTTGCTTCCCGGTGTCACTTGTGGGAAAGACCTGAGTAGGAGCTTCTTGGTTGAGTGAGCGAACGAAGCGAAGTTTCATCACAGTTGCCTTTCACGGGTGAGCGACCAGGCGAGCAACAGAGGCCGGCTATTTACGAGTGAGCTTGTGGAACTCTTCGTTCAGCATCTTGGTGATCGGTCCTGGCTTTCCGGTGCTGATCTGTCGGTTGTCGATCCTCACGACTGGGATGACTTCCGCGGCGGTGCCGGTCAGGAAGCATTCATCTGCAATATACACGTCGTGTCGCGTCAATGGCATCTCGCGAACCTCGATTTGTTTCTCACGAGCCACCTCGATCACCGCATCCCGAGTCACCCCTGCGAGAATGCCCGCATCGAGTGGGGGGGTGAGTAGCACTCCTTTGTGAATGAGGAAGATGTTGTCCCCCGTGCACTCGGCAACTTCGCCCTTGGTGTTCAACATCAGGGCTTCGACACATCCGGCCTTCAGGCCCTCGATTTTTGCCATGATGTTGTTTAGATAATTGAGCGACTTGATCCTCGGACTCAGCGCCGCGGGATGGTTGCGGATGGTGCTGGCGGTGACAATCTCGAGCCCGCTCTCATAGGTTTCGGCCGGATAGAGCGTGATTGTGTCGGCGATGATAATTACCTGCGGGTTGCCGCAACGGTTTGGGTCAAGCCCCAGGGTGCCGGAGCCGCGTGTGACGACCAGGCGGATATAGCCGTCCTTCAAATTGTTTGCTTCCAGCGTGTCGACGACCGCCTTGCTCATGTCCTTTTGGCTCATGGGAATCTCCAGCCAAATGGCCCGAGCAGATTCCCAGAGGCGCCTAATATGCTCCTCGAGTCGAAAGACGCGGCCATTGTAACTCCGTAACCCCTCGAACACTCCATCGCCGTATAGCAAGCCGTGATCGAAGACGCTGATTTTGGCGTCTTCCTTGTCGTAGAGTTTTCCGTTGATATAGACCTTCATCGACATCTTATCCAGTACAAGCCAAAACCGAGCAATGGTGTAATAACCCCACCACCGTATGGATCATTCCCGCAGAATGACACAGACTACGGTATTAGGTTCCAGCCTTCCAGCGTCGAATTGCCCGGTTTCACCAGTTGGTGATGGGACATGCGACAGCGGGAAAAAGAAGTCAGGTCGAATCAGCCCGATCGGGAGCTATTTCTGCTCGATTTGACCCTCGAAGAGTTGCACGACACGATCTGCCTGACGTGCAATTTCGTCGTCGTGGGTCACCATCACAATGGTGAGCCCCTGCTCGTCGTTCAAGGTCCTTAGCAGCCGGATGACCTCCTGACCGGTCTTTCGATCGAGGTTCCCGGTCGGCTCGTCGGCGAGCAGTACCTTTGGGCCTGTGATGAGAGCCCTGGCGATGGCGGTTCGCTGCATTTCGCCTCCGGAAAGCTCACGAGGCCGATGCTTCAAACGATGGGATAACCCTACGACCTCCAGTAATT
Source organism: Pirellulales bacterium (assembly GCA_965227275.1). GTDB lineage: Bacteria > Planctomycetota > Planctomycetia > Pirellulales > JAEUIK01 > CAZNXE01. The sequence continues at coordinate 158,640 of CBDDFU010000002.1, forward strand.
CCTTTGCCTCGGCAATGAATTTCCGACGTTGCAAAAGGTACTGCCAGGCGTTACAGGCAATCATTGCGGGCACCAGCACGTTTTCCAACGTGCTGAGTTCGGGGAGCAGGTGGTAGAACTGAAAGATCATGCCGAATTCTTGATTCCGCAGGGCGTCGCGCTCGCGGGCGGGCAGTCGATCGATGCGGCGATCACCGTAGTGAATCTCCCCGGCATCCGGCTCGTCGAGGGTGCCCAACAGGTGCAGCAGCGTGCTTTTGCCGGATCCGCTGTGGCCAACAATCGCGAGGAACTCGCCGTGGTTTACATGCATGTCAACGCCGCGAAGTACCGGGATTTCGACCTGGCTCTTGCGGTAGGTTTTCTCGATGCCCGTGACACGCAACTGGGCTTCCAAGGACGGCGTCGACGCAACAGGGTCCGTCGCCGAAGCTACGAGGCGACGCCTGACGTCTTGGGCGGGGTGATCGGCCAGCAGACTGCGACTATTCATACCGCAACGCCTCCACAGGGTTCATACGGGCCGCGCGACGCGCAGGAAGCGCGCTGGCGGCGACCGCAATCAATACGGCACCCACAACAATCCAAGCCACTGTGAGCGGTTCGATAATGGTGGGAATCGAGAAGAAATAATAAATCGACGGGTCAAATACCTGATGTCCCGAAAACGAACCGATGAGCGCGGCGATTTCGTTGATGTAGGTCACAATCAGCAGCCCCAAGCCAAGTCCAACCCCGGCGCCCACCAATCCCAGCGACATGCCATAGCTGAGAAAGATTGCCAACACGCCCTGCTTCGAAGCTCCTAACGATTTCAACACGCCTACATCCCGGGTCTTTTCCACCACAATCATGAAGAAGATGGCCAGGATACCGAACCCGGCCACCGCGATGATCATGAACAGCAGCAGGTTCAAGATGCGGCTTTCCAATTGCACGGCAGCCAGGAGCGGGCCTTGTTTGTCTCGCCAGGTGTAGATGCCGTAGACCTGTTCGGGGAACGACCCGCGGAGCAGCTCGCGGACCTTCACGCCGTCGCGATCGTCTTTGAGTTTAATTTGAATGGAAGTGACATTACTGATCCCCGTCGTGGGGTCGATCATCCCTCGGGCACGCTGCAGAACTTCGAGCGGCACGAAAACGAAGCTCGCGTCGTATTCACTCATTTTGCTCTCGTAGAAATCGACCACGGTAAACGGCATCGACTCGGCTTTGGGTGGGGTGCCGACCGTGGGAAAGGTGAGTTGCACGTCGTCGCCGGGCAAGGCCAGGAAATGATCGCGGCCATCGGAAGAACGAAAGCTGGCGATCGCGATCCCCAGGATCAAGCCATCGAACTGATCGACCGCGGGATCAAAGATCTCACCTTGCCCTGCAATTTGCAATCCGCCTTCGGCGAAGGGGTTCGCCATATCATCATCGGAGGCGTCGCTGACTTCCTCATCTTCCCCGGCCGCGACATCCTCAATCGACTGGGGCAAGTCGAGGCTCATGTTCGATTCGGTCTCGGTTCGTGGGGGGCCTTGATTCGGGCCGGGAATGCCGTCGATATCCGACGCAACCGGTTCATCGATTTCAGCCATCTCGTGCTGTTGCGGTTCGATATTTTGTGCAGCGAAGCGTTCGCGGATGGCTTGTTCGTGTTCTGCCTTGCGGCGTCGATGCGGCCAACCCGCCTCTTCGAGTTGCGTGCGGGGTGCCATCTCCTCGTTGGCCTCGGGCGGAAGCATGTCGTAGCCACCCTCGCGCAAATCCCATTGCAGTTGCTCTCGGTTTTGCGGGTGTTGCAGATACCTGGTCACGTCGGCCACCTCGCCAGCAGTTTTGGCGTCGATGCCCACGATTTGCACGGGGTGCGTCATCCAGCTATCGCCGTAGCGAAATCGCAACATCGCCGGGGCGTTGACCGTGGCCGTCATGGCCTCGATGTACTGGCCCGCGACACGTTCGATCTGCTGCATGTGCCATTCGGGATCGTGGAACCCTTCCAGGCTGCGGCTTTCGAACACAACATCGGAGAGGATGCCGTGGATGCGATCCTGCATTTCCGTGGTAAAGCCCGCCATTACGGCATTCACCACGATCATGGTCGCCACGCCGAGCGTCACACTAACAATCGACGCCAGGGCAATGTAGCGGGTACGCAGATACCGCCAGCAGAGAAGCAACTTGTACATGAGCCATCCTTTGCCGTGTATATCCCGGAGTTCCGTCCCCGGAGTCATTGATCATTCAGTTGCGTTGAAACGAACGAGGTGATCCAAACGGGTTTGATTGTGTTGTTGATTCCTAACGGGCTTCGTGCCTCAGTAGCGGGAACAAGATGACGTCACGAATCGTCTGACTGTTGGTCAGCAACATGGTCAGGCGGTCGATGCCGATTCCCAATCCCCCGGCAGGCGGCATTCCGTTGCGTAGCGCTCGAATGAAGTCGTGGTCCATGGTGGCCATCGAGTCTTCCGCCTTTTGGCCGGCAAGTTGGGTCTTGAACAGCTCTTCCTGCAGGTCGGGGTCGTTCAACTCGGTGTAGGCGTTGGCGATTTCCATGCCCTCGACGAACAGCTCGAAACGTTCTGCAATCGCAGGGTTTTCCCGGTTACGTTTGGTCAGCGGACAGATGCTGGCCGGATAATCGAGCACGAAGATCGGTCCCTTGAGCTTGTCTTCGACACACTCTTCGAAGACGTCGCTTTTGATCACGTCGGGGTGCCGGTCCCCGGTTTCGATGTCCAGGCTTTTCGCGAACGTGGCCACCGCCTTTGCATCCGCAGGGTCGACCCCGGTGTGCTCGGCGAACAACTCGTCGTAGGTCGCGCGTTGAAATGGCAAGCTGAAGTCGACTTGCTCATCGCCCCAGGGGATGGGTCCCTCGTGGCCGATGGCCGCGATCGTGTCGCTGATGATCTGCTCGGTCAGATCCATCATCGTGCGATAGTCGCCGTAGGCCTGATAAGCCTCGAGCATGGTGAACTCGGGATTGTGTTTCGGGCTGATTCCTTCGTTGCGATAGACTCTGCCGAGTTCGAAGACGCGCTCGACCCCTCCTACCAAGAGCCGCTTGAGGTGCAACTCCAGGGCGATCCGCATGTACAGCGGCATATCCAGGGCGTTGTGGTGTGTCTTGAAGGGCCGTGCCGCGGCGCCCCCGGCTACGGAGTGTAGGGTTGGGCCTTCGATCTCGATGTAGCGTTGGGAAGTAAGCGTGTTGCGAATCGAGGCTACGATTGCCGAACGCTTTTGAAAGCGTTCCATCGAGCCTTCGGTATAGATCAGGTCCAGATACCGCATTCGCTGTCGCAGTTCCGGATCGGTGATGCCCTTGTGTTTCTCGGGCGGGGTCTCGATCGACTTACAAAGGAAGTGCAGCTTCTCGGCAAAGATGGTCAGCTCACCGGTACGGGTATGCTTTAATTCGCCATCGACTCCGACAATGTCCCCCAGGTCGAAGCACTCGGCCACGTTCCAATTGTCGTCGCCGACCTGATTGCGTCCGATGAACAACTGAATCTGCCCGGTCGCATCGCGGATGTCGACGAAGATCAGCTTGCCCTTCTTCCGCTGCAAGACGATACGCCCCGCGGCGCGAACCTTGGGGCCATGTTCGGCCGGTGGTCGGTCGGAGTCGGCAGCTTGGGGCTCGGCTTCAATCTGCGATTCGAGCTCGCGAATTTGGCCAATGGGCAGGCTGTCATTGAACCGTTGGCCCCATGGATCGATGCCAAGCTCGACCAGACGAGCCAATTTGGCCCGCCTCGAGGCTTCGAGCATCTCACCGCCAACAGCTTCTTCACCGACTTCTTGATTCATAGCAGATTGCACACAGTCGCCGATTGATATTCGCTAGAATTGACGCAGAGGAGTCAATTGGGCCCCATCGATCCTCCGCGAATTGATTTAACCTAAAATGGCGCAACATTTTAGTAAACGCTCGTCTGGGGTCAACGTCAGCTGAGCAAGACATGGAGTAGCGTTCCGGCTCGGCACAGAACTGGGGGCAAAGGCCTGGAAAGCGTTTCCTCTGAACAGGTTCGCCACGGCACGGAAGCCTCCTTTGGCGAGGTTGTGTCGCGAAATCGACGTGGACGGACACCGGTGAGGCTAGCGTTGCCGTCACAGACTGTTTAAGCGCTTAATTGCCAGAGATAACAAGCATGATCGACGTTCAGCCGATTGATATACCAGATAGCAACTTGGAATTGGGCTTCACCGGCTAATCTCTGGGATTGGCCTGAGAATCCCAGCGGCGTTTGCTTGATTTGTATGCCTCGAGAGTAGCACCCGTGGCGGTTGATACCCCCAGAGCAGTTTTGGTCGTCGACGATGACGACGTATGTCGGCGGAAGACCTGCGCGCAACTGGTAGCGGCCGGGTTCGAAGTGCATGAGGCCGTCGATGGCTTTGAGGCCTATCAGGCCATTCTCGAAAAGCAGCACGCCCTGATTCTTACCGATTGGGCGATGCCACGCATGGATGGAATCCAACTGATCCGCAATCTGCGAACCAGTGCGCTCAATTGGTATCCCTACGTTCTGTTGCTCACCTCGCAAGGCGATCGAGCCATCGGTATGGAATCGGGGGCCGACGACTTCCTGAATAAGCCGGTTGACGGGCAGGTGTTGGTGCAGCGTCTGCAAGTCGGGCATCGCATCATTCGTCTACACGAAACGCTCTGCGAAAACAATGCACGGTTGAACGCCGCCAACGAACAACTGACCGAGTTGGCGGTGAAAGATGTCCTCAGTGGGCTGCTCAACCGCCGAGCATTCTTCGAGCATGCCGAGCGAGAATGGAAACGCAGCGTACGCTACGATCTGCCGATCAGTTGTTTGCTGATGGACATCGACCACTTCAAACGAGTCAATGATACCTTGGGTCATCCGGCCGGAGATAGCGTGATTCGCAAGGTCGGGGAGGTTATTCGTCAGACTTTCCGCGAATCCGACGTCTTGGGCAGATACGGTGGCGAGGAGTTCTCTGTCGTTCTGTACGATTGCGATATCGATTCAGCAGCCGAGATTGCCGAACGACTCCGCAAGACGATCGAAATATTGCGAATGCCCGAGATCGAAAAAGATTTCCAATTCACGTTGAGCCTTGGCCTGGCCAGTCGAACGTTGGAAGTCGTCAATCTGGATGCACTAGTCGAACACGCAGATCAAGCTCTGTTGAACGCGAAACGAACGGGACGGAACCGTATCGCTCGCTTCGACGAAATCAGCCATGCTTCGAGGCTTCTCGACGGGAAGCCGCCCGAGATCGAGGAGCGCGATCGTACTGACGACTCGGCGATTCCCTACCAGGTCGTCAACACACTGCTGGCGGCGCTGAAGTACCGTGACCATCAAGCCGTCGAGCATTGCCGGCGGGTGTCTCAGCTTTGCAGGATGTTCGCACAGCACCTGGGGCTGTCGCTTCCCGAGCGCGTTTCGCTCGAGGTGGCGGCCTTGCTGCACGACGTAGGCCGGCTCGCGATCTCCGACGAACTTCTGCAGAAGTCGGGAGAGCTGTCTGAGATCGAATTCGTGATGGCCAGACAACACCATCAAGTTACGGTCGAGATTCTCAAGAGTTGCTTTTCCGACCGTCGGCTGATCACCACGGTCTCGCTCTCGGGCAAATGGTTCGATGGATCGCAAGGCGACCCTGCCGGAGAGGACATTCCGAGGGATGCTCGGATACTGGCGATCTGCAGTCTCTACGACGATATCGTCCACGGACGTGGTTGGTGGCACGCTCACAAGCCGCTGAATGCTTTGAAAGTGCTCAGAGAATCATCCGGAACCCGGCTCGATCCCCAGTTGTTGGACGAATTCTCCACGCTCATCCAGCACGGAAGCCGCGAAGAGCTGGTCGGGGGCCAAGCCCGCTAGTTGTCGGATGTGGCAGCCTGATATTTCTCGACGCGTTCAGCTACGCCGGGAATGATCCGCATGGCGTTTTCGTAGTACACCTTGCGGAGCACGTCATCGGGCAGACCAATGCCGTAGATGTTCCACAGCCCCTGCGGAGGAAAGGGGTTCTCGGCGTACGCGAAATACTCGTCGAACGTTTCCAGGAATCGCCAGTGGGGCAGCAGCCTTGCCCGAACTCTCGGTCCGTCGGTTCCAAACATGATGCGATCGGGGTACTTCAAGAAGAATCGACGCGACGTGTAAGGTTGTCGTCCCAGTTCCGCGATTCGGGCGGCGATTTCGACATACAGGTTGGGGTACTTGTCGAGCCACTGGGCAACCTGCTGCAAATCCTCGGGATTGTTGGCCATGTGCGCCCCGATGAACGTTGTTTCAGGGTGACGCTCGATTACGCGATTTCTTGCCGCCAGTAGTTCCTCGCGAGAGGGAAAGTCATCCCCGTAGAAACTCCAGTCTGGATGACGATGCAACTCCTCCCACCGCTCGTTGTTGGCATCAATCGGTTTGAAGAACGCCGCAGGGTCGGCCGTGTGTATGATGACCACCAGCCCCAGCTTCCCGCAGGCCTCCCAAATGGGGTCCCAACGGGGATCGTCGATTTCGATCAGTGAACCATCCGGGTTGCGGTAGCCCAGGCCGAATTGCTTGAACAGCTTCAGCCCGCTCGCCCCCATGCGTTTCGCGGCGGCGAGTTGTTCTGCCATGTTACGACCGAAGTCGGTTCGATGGCAGTCCCAGGTTGCCGGATCATCGCGATTGCCGCCGCCCACCCAATTGATGTTGGCGTAAATCACGAAGCGATCGCGGTAGTCGGTCCACAAGTAGTCGACATGTTCGGCGAATTCATCGCCCAGGCGACCGTCGAGACTGACGCAGACGGCGATGTTCTGCTCGTCCATGATCTCGACGAAATCGTCGAGTTGTTTCTTGGAACTCAGCAGGCGAAATCGAGGATGCGTATGCACGTCGACACAGGGAAACATTGCGCCCGTGGGTTGGTGCGTCTCCGACTTCAGCATCGACTGTGGGCGAAACTGATCGAGCGCCAAGTTGCGACCGTCCTTGCCATCCAACGGTTTTTCTTGGGCGGCTTCTTCGCTATCAGCTTCTATCACTTCGGACGCAACGACCAAGCCGGCAGAGTTCTGCGAAAAGACCGAAGACACACCTGCAATGAAAGCCACGGATATGGGCAGAAATCGCACGAGATGCCCGACCCGTTGCATGTGACGTTGAAGGTTTGAAGAGAGAGTCGAGTGCATCTGCTTCCTTCGGTGTGAAATCTGGGGCTGCCACGGGGCGTCGGGACAAGCCGCGATCGAGGCTTTGCCCCCCCGTCGGCCGAATCGTACAATTCAACCCATAGCATATCTCTAGTCTGAGTGGTGTAGGTCGTCACTACCAGGGTTTACGCAAAGTTCATCCGCGTGGTTGGCGGCGGATAAGAAATTTCCCGTTGCTGAGGAAAAAATATGAGTGCCGGAGCTTTGGATCTCGAGGGGGTCGAGCATTTTAGCTCCAAACCGGAAGATGTTTTCCGAGTGCTCACCGATATCGACCTGATGCCCTCGCTCATTCCGGATCTGCAGAGCTCCGAAAAGGTTGATCCTCAGCAGTTGAAGTGCGTCGTGCGGCCGGGGTTCTCGTTCATTCGTGGGAAGCTGAACATCACGATCAAGCTGGAAAACCTCGCCCCGCCAGAGTCAGCCGTGATGAAGATCGCTGCCCGAGGGATCGGCACGGAAATCGACATCGAGTCCCAATTCAATCTCTTGCCGGAGAACGACGGCACGGCCATGGCCTGGTCGGCAAACGTGACGCGCTTGAAGGGATTGGTGTCGGCGGTAAGCCCAGCATTGACCACTGCCGCTGCGGGGGTGGTGCTTCGCTCGGGATGGGAAGAGATCCGAAAAGCGTTGGGCGAGACCGCGTAGCATCGCCCTGCGAACGTCCTACTGAAACGCCACGTATTCTTTGCCGAGCAGTTTGGTAGCGACCTTTAGCTTGATGATTTCGTCGGTCCCTTCGTAGATGCGGCAGACGCGCACATCTTGAAGGTGTCGTCCCACGCGATACAGCTCGGACCATCCCCGCCCGCCATAAACTTGCACGGCGCGATCGGCCGCATCCCAAGCTGCATTCGAGGCGAAATACTTGGCTTGGGCCACCACGTAGTCGGCTTCGGCAGCCAGGTTCGCGTCTTCGCGGTTGGCTTCGCTGGCGTCTTTCGCCAAGGCGGCCTTTTCAATCAAGGCCTCGCTGGCTGCCCGTCCAATTTCAATCTGGGCGATGTGGTCCTGCACGAGCTGATGCCGTGCGATCGGCTTACCGTGCTGTTCACGCGTTTTCGAATATGAGATCACCTCGGCCAGGCAATCTTCGATCACCCCCAGGCACCCGGCCGCGACACTCAATCGACCGGAGACAAGCGTGCCCATGGCGATGCGAAAGCCGTTGCCCTCTTCACCCAGCATGTTTTCCACGGGGACGGGATGATCGGTCATCTCGAACATGCCGGTGTTGGCCGTGTACATGCCCATCTTCGACGGCAAGTCTTCCTGCTCTAGCGTGTCTCCGGCAGTATCGACGATAAACGCGCTGATTCGTCGCTTCGATCCCTTGGCATCCGCCGGGTAAGCGAACACCACAACCACGTCCGCCACACCGCCGTTGGAGATGAGGTACTTCACCCCGTTGAGCAGGTAGCGATCGCCATCGCGGCGGTAGGTGCTGGTCATTTCCAACGGATTCGAACCGGCGTCGGGCTCGGTGAGCCCGAAGGCCAGCACGATCTCACCAGCGGTCGAACGAGGCAGATAGCGTTCCCATTGATCTTCGTTGCCGTAACGAAGGATGGGAAACTGGCCGATGGATGTGTGCCCCGAGTAGAACGTTCTCACTCCGGTGCCTTCACGCCCGATGCGAGCCAGGGCCCGAGAGTAAGTCAGCGAATCGGTTTCTCGTCCGCCGTATTTCTTGGGGATCGGTATGCCAAGCAGGGCGTACTTCTTGGCCAACTCAACAATCTGATCGTTGGGTTGATGCTCGAGGTAGCAGAGTTCTTCCGAGGGGCGAAGCTCTTCGCAATACTTGTCGACGTCCGCAAGAATCGCTTCGTTGGAATCGGTTTTCATGAGGTCGCTGGGGGATTAAAGCTACGCGCATCCCGCTGGAGCAACTCGCTTAGATGCGCTTCGACACAAGCGGCGAGTACTCTGGGATTATACCCTCCTTCAAGCAGACTCACGATCCGTCCTTCGGCATATTCGTCGGCCACATCGAGAACCTGCGCCGTCAATTCCTCGAAGTCTTCCGTTTCTAGCCCCAATGAGCCAATTGGGTCCTGCAAATGGGCGTCAAACCCGGCACTGAGCAGGACCAGTTGCGGACGCATCTTCCGGGCCATTTGTTCCAAAGCCGATTGGAACTTGTCCAGGTAAGCTGTACGCGAGGTGCCATATTCCACCGGGACATTTAGCGTGGTGCCCAGGGCATCTCCGGTGCCGGTCTCGTCCTCTCGGCCCGTGCCCGGATAGAATGGCCAACGGTGAATCGAGAGAAACCCTACCTGTGGCTCTTCCCAAAAGATGTCTTGGGTGCCGTTTCCATGATGGACGTCCCAATCGACGATCAGCACGCGTTCGAGGTCCAACTGTTCGATGGCAGTCTTTGCCGCGACGGCGATGTTGTTTAGCAAGCAAAAACCCATGGCTCCCGCGGGCAAGGCGTGGTGCCCCGGGGGTCGTACAAGGCAGACGGCGCGTCGATGCTCGCCCTGCATGACCGTGCGAACCGCATCACAGGCCGCGCCAGCAGCGAGAAGGGCCACATCGAAGGACTCGGAAGACATCATCGTGTCGCCTTCGATTTGCCCACCACCGGCAGAGGCATATTCGAAGAGCTGACCTAGGTAGTCGGTCTCGTGGACCTGAGCTACTCGTTCTAGCGATGCTTGCTCCCACGGCTTGCGAAGGCATTGTCCGAGGACCCCCACCTCGTCCAGATGTGCGGGCAGATCGACCAGCCGCTCGGCGCATTCTGGGTGGTCGCCCGTGTCGTGAGCTAGAAATCGTTGGGAAGCGTAGAGAATAGTCATGGATCGTTTGCGAGCAGCCGGAATGGAAATGAAATCGCGAAATGGGGTGTGAAGGAAACAGAATGCCTCGCAACCGAGAGCAACACTCTAGCGCCGGGACATTCCAATTGTCAAACTAATGGCCCCCCGAAGGCAGCACTGAATCGCAGATGATATTCTCGGCCCGCAGAGCCAAAAAACCTCATCAAGCAAACACTTTTGCAGGCAAGAACTGACGGTACAGCAACGACATCAGTCCGTGGGATAGTTTCAACCTCTGGCTTGACATGCCCTTGAATCCGCCGTTACTCTTGACAGGAAGGCTGCCTTTTCCTGAAGTCCTTTATCAATGGTGGGTTAGCTCTCGGGTTTAGCTTCAATTCGCGGCCGGGTTGAATCGCGTAGGTAGAGCAAGCCAGCCTGTTGCTTATTCATGAAGTCGCAAGAGGATCAGGGACCGTTCTCTCGCGTGTGCTACTTCGAATGCACAACACACCAATGAGGGGAGGCATCATTATGATGACGGTCGGCAATGTAGCGAGCGATCTTGAGATGGTTCATCCACGGGGTCACAGGTTCAACATCAGCGTACCGCGTTTGCTCGCGCTGCTACTTCTGGTAGGTACCTTGCTCGGTTACTGCACTCCACACACCTTCGCGCAGCAAGCAGAAGAGCAACCATCTGCTGAAGCGCCTGCCGAACCGAAAGGCTACACCGTCATCCCGGGAAGACCTCGAGGTAGCATGGTTTCAATGGCCCAGAAAGGCCAAGTCGGCGATCAGGCGGCCTTCGACAACTACTACAAATCGTTACTCGGTCAATTCACCCAGCCCGATCAGTTTGCAAGCGCGGTTAATAATCGCAAGATCATCCGTCGCGATGCACGCACCGCGTACAGTAGGGCAAACAAGCAGTTTCACGGAGCACTGAATGCGCTGCTGTTGGCGACTCTTCAACCCCTGGTCGTCGATTCCCAGTATCATCCCGGCGCACGGTTTAATTGGATGTTGATCCTCGGAGAACTCAATCAGGTCGAGAATGTCCCTGGAGCCGACGCAAGTGAGACTCCTTTTCCTGCCGCGCTACCGATACTGATTCAAGTAGCGGGAGACAACAAGCAAGCTGATAGCGTTCGCCTGGCTGCCTTGATCGGGCTTGACCGACACGCAAACGCGGGAGGGATTGCGGGTGCCGATCAAGAGACGCTTGTTTCCATCCTGCAAGCAATCGCTTCCCAGCAGAATCCTCCAAAGGGTCGAGACCCCGAAGTTCACAAGTGGTTCCAAGATCGGGCAACAGCGATCCTGACGGCACTAGGAGTCGAAACAGCGGCTCCGGCCGATGCACCCGAAGCGGCAGACGGACCTGACGCCCCTGACGGACCTGAAGCAGCAGATGGTCCCGAAGACGGTCCGTCTGACGCCCCGTAATCCGTTCAGCAAGAGAAAACTCAATCTGAATCAAGCAGTAACTACGCGGAATGGATTCCGTGTGACTTGCAGATGGCCCCCGAAGCCTGGGCAGCGAAGCAAATGGAATTGCAGAAACCCCCAACCCGCAGATTGCGCAGCACGCTCGGTTTGAATCGCGTGGCTGTTTCTTGCGGATCTTCACGGTCCTGGGTCCCCAGGTTGCTCTGTCTGGGGCTGCTCCTTTGTTCGGGCTGTCGAGCCACTTCTCCACCAACGGAACTCGGGGAGCTGGATCTCCTTTCGATGGACGAGGTTCGTCAGGAAGAGCAGACAAGTGACAGTGATCCCGCTCCGGTCGAATCTCCGTGGCTCATAGAATTAGCCAGCGACGCATGGGTACGAACAGTTCCGCAAGGGAAATCTCTTCCTCCGCATCGCTGGCATCACCAGGGCGTAGGGCAGTTGCTTGCATTGGACGATGCTCCCGAAGTTGCGCTCGCGCAAGCATTAGACACCAACAACCCCGTGGCCAAAGCCAATGCGGCAATTGGTCTGTCACGATTGGGGAACACATCGGGGCTCATCGTGTTGGTCGATGCGGTGGAGAATCGCGAGTTTGCGCTTCGGCAACGTCAAGCTGCCGTCGAAGCGTTGGGTGATCTTGACACCCCCAGTGCTACCGTCGCACTCCTGGAACTCAACGATCGCTTGGGTCGTTTCGACCAGGAACACGTTGCGGCCTACCACCCGGACCTTCATGCAGAACTACTACGATCACTGCACGATTGGAGCGCGGGGCAAGTCCCCGGGGTGTTTCAATCGGCGCTCGATTCACCAAACAACGAGTCGCGTGTGATTGCCCTGCAAGCATGGGCGGAACACCCCGACTTGCCGCTCCCGAAACGAGTCGTGGCGCTTCGGCAAGACACGAATCCCCAGATTCGTGCAGCGGCAATCACGGCGTTGGCTACCCATCGTCCAGAAAACATCGAGCGTTACCTTGATAGTGGCCTGCGTGATTTTGATCGAGACGTTCGCCTGGCTGCCATCGCCGGCCTGGGAAGCGTCGGTACCGAGGCGTCCGTTCAGCAGTTGCATCGCGTGATGCGTGAAGAACCAGAGGTATTTCGGGCGGCCGCGGTCAGTTCGCTGGCCACCCTGGGCGATTCGTCCGCACTGGCTGTCGCTGCCGAGGATGATGCCTGGCGGGTTCGCCTGCAGGCCGCTCGCGACATAAGCCACTTCGCAACGACCGAGTCGATTCAGCTGGCGGACAAGTTGTTGCGCGATTCAAACATCGAAGTTCAGCAAGCGGTGGTCGAGGCCGTCGAACGCTGGCCGCTGGACGTGGCTGGCAACGTATTGTTCGCCGCTATGGCATCGGAGACTTACCGCACGCGAAGTTCGGCCGCGGCACAACTCGCTTGGCGGTGGTCACCCGCGGGTGAATTTCAAGTCGATGACAGCAAAACGCAACGGGGCGAATTGCTAGCTTCGCTTCGCACCCGGTGGATCGCTGAATTCGGCGAGTTCGTTTCGGCAGGTGGCGCAGACCTTGCCGAGCAAACACCTACAGCTTCGCATCTGGCGAAAGTTTCAGAAAAACCTTCTTCAACTGACCTCGAACGAGTGCAGCTTATTTTGCAGCAACTCGACCGGGAAGGCCTTCAGCCAGTAGAGCAAGATCGACTCCTGGCAGAGCTCGCAGAACAAGGGCCCACGCTGGTTGCCACACTGGAACACCTCTCGGCTACCACGGGTCAACCGTTTCACGATGAGATCTACCGTCAGGTGTTGCCGCGTGTGAGCCCGTTGTTTGTAGCCATCGAGGGCGTGAGCGACGAATCGGCCGTCGAGCGTCGCGCGGCAGCGAACCGACTGATCGAACATCACGCGGAACTCTCCGCGTCGGAGCTGGCGGGAGAGCGACTGTTTGAGCAGATGATTATTTACAGCGATCCGCTGGTATGGCGAAGCGTGCTATTGGCAACCGAACAATCGTCTACGGCCGCAACGACCCGAATCGTCCAAGCCGCCGCCGGGCATGCCTCGGCTGAAGTTCGTCGCCGAGCTTGCGAGCACATGGCTAGATTCCCAAGACGCGAGTATGAGGCCTTGTTGTCCACCATGGTGACCGATGCGGATGCAGCCGTGGTGAAAGCTGCTGCGAATGCCTTGGGCTCTGCAGAACAGCTCGACGATCCGCAGCCGCTTCGATGGCTTTTGCGCTCCGACGACGGGCTCATTCAGTTAACTGCCGCGACAGCACTCGTACGGCATCACGATGCCGACGGCGTATTGGCCCTGCAGCGATTGGCCGCCGACCCCGACCCGAACATCCGAATTCTAGTGGCCAACCAAATTGGTCGCTTGGGACAGCAGAAGTTGACCGCCATCCTCATTGCGATGCTCGACGATCGCGCCGTGGTTCGTCGCACTGCCCTCGATTCGCTCGAGACGATCCAGGAACCAGACGTCATCAAGGCCATTCGGGCCGAGGGGCATGAAACCCAACCACAACTCGCCGCGGCCTGGAAGACCTGGTGGCGCGCCCAACAGCGCACCGCCAGAGAGACTGCTGGAGATTCTCAATCGGCACCCGCACGATAGTCGTAAAGGTACTCGTCCAGGTCGACTTTCAGTGCGTTGTTGAAAATGTTCGTGGCCACCATCAGGCCGCCAAAGGCAGTTAGTGCCACGATCTCTCTGGGCGAGAAATGCTCGGCCACTCGGGCAAACAGCGCGTCGGATACGCCGTTGGCGTCGGTGACCAATTGCCTTCCAAAGCTGACCAGAGTTTGCTCTCGGTCGTCGAGTTTCAGCGCCTCGGGGTCTTCTCCCGATTCAATGAGCAATCGCCGGAAGAACGTGGAACAGATCAGGCAGTCGGTCTCGGTGGATATAGCGTGCACATACAGTATCGTGAGTCGCTCGCCGAGGAACGGCTGCACGGTGTCACGAAGCGGGTACCACTGCAACAGGGCCTCCATGGCCACGGGCTCATGGGCCAACGTTCGCTTCATGTTTGTCATACGGCCCTGAGTCGCCTCGATTCGATCGTATGCCGCCCGCATCTTGGGGTCTGCGTCGGCCTTCTCCAGAGGTTCAATTCGTGGCATCGGGGTATCTCCTGCCTACCGGTGAGGCAATGTTGTTGAAAAGCTTGAGCCAACGTGCGAGTTTTGACAGATCTTCCCATGGGGCGATTTATCGTGACAGACCCTTTTCCGAAATCAACTCAGGGAAAGCAAGCGGCAGCCTTAGAGAGTGTCTTCAAAATCAATTCCGGCTTCGATCGCGATTGTCGCGGCCGCCTCATCGATGGGCTGCATCCACGAATCTCCTGGATTCCCCTTTTTCGCCCGCCTTGTGGCGACGCGCGAGATCACGATCTCGGGCCTGGAAGCGGTTTTGAAGACACGTTCCGAGAAGAATGACAGTCATGGCTTGATCGATGAACCCAACCATTAGCGGAGCGTGGTACCGACGGTGTACCATGTGACAAACGCTTTTCGACCCTTGCGACCGCGAGTCAACCATTCGAGCCAAAATCATGAGCGAACAAGCCCCCGAACCGGTTGTGATTACCCGAGACCATGCCTGCGAAGGGGGGAATATCCTCGAGATCACCATCAACCGACCGCAAGTTCACAACTGCGTGAACGGCGAGGCAGCCGAGTTGCTGTTGGCGGCATGGACGCGATTTCGGGATGACGACAGTTTGACCGTGGCAGTGCTTCGCGGGGCGGGTAAGGTGGCGTTTTGCTCGGGGGCCGACTTGGCAGCCTTGGAAACACTGACCCAGTTGCACCATCAACCAGACACGAGTGCTCCGCAGGCCCAGTACGGCACCGGACCGATGGGTGGCTCTCGTATCGTACAACATAAGCCGGTGATCACCTGTTCCCAGGGATTCACTTATGCCGGCGGGCTAGAGCTATTCTGCCACGGACACATTCGAATCGCTGAACGGCCGGCCACGTTTTCCGTAGCTTGTCGCCGTTGGGGAGTACCGCTCGTCGACGGAGGTACGGTCTACTTGCCACGTCTCATGGGCTGGGGACATGCGTTGCCCCTGATCATCACCGGCCAGCGAATCTCGGCCGAACGAGCTGCACAAATTGGGTTGGTCTGGGAAGTTGTTGAGGCAGGCCAGGGACACGATCGGGCGATGGAAGTTGCCCGACAGATTTGCGATCTTCCCCGCGATGCGATGTTGGCCGACTTGAACTCAGCCATTCAAGGTTGGCATCTCGATCTGCAATCGGCCCTCAATCTGGAAGCGGCCAATTTCGAGCCGGTCGTATCCAGCGACAGTATGCGAGAAGGCGTCAAACGTTTCTTAAGTGGCGCTCGACATTGGTTCAAGTAGAAGAGAACGTGATGCTGGGTTCGCGCCGGACGAACTCAAAAACTCAGAATTCTATTGTGAAGGCAATCGGTTTACTTTTGCCAAGAACGATCAACTCACGCATCCGACCGATGGTGTTCGTTCGCACGAAAATCCCTTAGAGATCCGGCCTGACGGCTGTGGCATAACGCCACAGCGACGAGGTTCGGATCCATTTCTTGCAGAAAGGGCACTTTGACGGTTCGGAGCAAGTGGGTACTCTTGGGAGTGCTGCCTTTCCAATCTTGGCTGAACGGCCTGCAAAGTTACATGTTCTGGTGACACAGAACGGGAGTCGAAACAGAGTCATGCCCACGTATTTTGATCTCTCCGCCCACGAAATCAACGTCGATCGTGTCATCCGCAATGCCTCTCCGGCATCACTTTACGAACAGGCGATCGCCGCGAGCGATGGGAATATCACGTCGGCTGGCGCGTTACTGACTAGTTCGGGCGTCAAGACAGGCCGCAGCCCCAAAGACAAGCGTATTGTCGTCAATCCAGAGAGCGAACGGGACATATGGTGGGGTCCTGTCAATGTGAAGATGGAAGAGGAAAACTTCGAGATCAATCGCCAACGGGCGGTGGATTATTTGAATACCCTCGACCAACTCTTCGTAGTCGACGGATTTGCCGGTTGGGATCCGAAATCGCAACTGAAGATTCGCATCATTTGTGCACGACCGTACCACGCGTTGTTCATGCACAACATGCTGATTCGTCCCACGGCCGAACAACTAGCCGATTTCGGAGATCCCGACTACGTGGTTTACAACGCAGGTTCTTTCCCGGCAGATTCACATACGCCTGAGGTAAGCACCACGACTTCGGTTAACCTCAGCTTCGAGCGCCGAGAATTCGTTATCCTCGGTACCGAGTACGCAGGCGAGATGAAGAAGGGTGTCTTCACCATTATGCACTATCTGATGCCGAAGAAAGACATCTTCTCGATGCACTGCTCGGCGAACGAAGGTGACGATGGCGACGTCAGCCTGTTCTTCGGCCTTTCCGGAACGGGGAAGACCACGCTTTCCGCAGATCCCGAGCGGGCGCTGATCGGCGACGACGAACACTGCTGGAGTGACTCCGGGGTGTTCAACATCGAGGGAGGCTGTTACGCCAAGTGCATCGATCTTTCTCGTGAAAAAGAGCCGATCATTTTCGACGCCGTACGATTCGGTTCGGTTCTTGAGAATTGCGTCTTCGATGCACAGACGCGAGAAGTGGATTACAGCGACTCGTCGATCACGGAAAACACCCGTGTTTCGTACCCGATCGAGTTCGTGCCCAACGCCAAAATTCCCTGCGTGGGAGGTCACCCGAAGAACATCATCCTGCTTACATGTGACGCGTTCGGTGTGCTGCCGCCGGTGTCGAAGCTTACCCCCGAACAAGCGATGTATCACTTTATCAGCGGTTACACCGCGAAAGTGGCCGGAACGGAAATGGGCGTGACCGAACCGGAGGCCACATTCTCGGCCTGTTTCGGGGCGGCGTTCCTGGTGTGGCACCCCACCAAGTATGCCGAGATGTTGGCCGAAAGAATGCGTCGCCACGAAGCCACGGCCTGGTTGGTGAACACCGGATGGTCCGGAGGTCCCTACGGCGTGGGCTCACGATTGAGCCTGAAGTACACCCGGGCAATCATCGACGCCATACACTCCGGAGAGTTGGCCGCCGCGGAGACCACCGAAGATCCGATCTTCGGACTGCATGTTCCAACTCATTGCGAAGAAGTTCCCGCGGATGTGTTGGTACCGAAGAAAACCTGGTCCGACCCGGAAGCATTCACCGAGACCGCGAACAAGCTGGCCAAGTTGTTCCGCCAAAACTTTTCCAAGTACGCAGATGCGGCGAGTGACGAACTACTTCAAGCCGGCCCCAAGCAAGCGGCCGCCGTCTAAGCTCTCGTTTTTTTGCAGCATGGCGCCGTCACATTGCAGGCGTTTTCCAAGAGTTGTTTGACGTTTCACGGGCGACAAACATCTGTGATGTTGGTACGCCGTCCATTACTTCACTTTTTCGATGCGGGCTGGCACGAATTTATGCCACGGCGTACCGGCGAAGAAGTCCTTGGCGTCCGATGAGGTCAGTTCATTGACGGCGACACCAACGTGTGTTCGGTTGCCCATATCATCGTGATAGTCGATTCCGAATCCATTTGGAAGCGATAGCGAACCTTTCCGCTGGCGTTCATTGAGCTCAATATCGGCTTTCGCGCTGCCGATGTGAGTCGTCACACGCACGGTGTCTCCATCGGACAACAGTAACTCGGCTGCGTCATCGGGATTGATATACAGGCTTGCCGCCTTTCCATCGTTGCCCCAGGTTTGGTTTCGAATGATGGTATTGGAAGTGCTCGGGCGACGCTGGCCTGCGGCCAACACGAACGGATACTCACCGAGACTTTCCAAGGGCGATGGATCCAGGTTCTTTACTCTCGGGAACAATTCATCAAGGTGTAATCGGATTCGCTTGTCAGGATACCCAACACGATTCCAGCTATCGTGATAGTCGTCCGAGTCCGTGTATACGAAACCAGATTCGGAATCGATTAGTTTGGAGAACATTGCTTCGCCTATCTTCCAGGCGCTGCCAGTAAAACCGGCTGCGCGCGCGTACTTGCCGTTTTTCCGTGCGAATTGATGGCAGAGTCCCCAAAACGGCGCAGCCGCCGCCAACTTACCGCCCTTCAGTGTGACACCGAGCGTGCGGTACAATAGCGACGGCGCGACTTTCATGACTTGGCGGTTGCGAGACGCCAAGATCGCAAATGTCAATGCAAACATTCGGCGACTAAGCCGCGCGGCGGCTTTCAGTACTGCAACGTGCCGCGAGTTCATCCCACCTAACGCCTCGATCAGACGCGTAACGATCTCTGCTTCCGGTAACGTGCCCGGTAAGGGGTCTACGATCGGGTGGCGCAAATGAAAGTGATTTCTTGGAAATTCAACTGAGAAGAACGTGCACTCGTGTTTTTCGAACTGGCTTGAGGCCGGTAAGACATAGGTGGCCAGCGATGCAGTTTCGGTCATGGCAACATCAATAACCACAGAAAATTCGAGAGCCTTGATCGCTTCGCGCATCCGAGGGCTGTTTGCGTATGAGTGGACGGGATTAGCGCTCTGAATGATGGCGGCCCTAAAGCGATCCGGGTGATCCGTCAGAATTTCATCCGGTACTTCGTTGCAAGGTAGCAAGCCGGTTATGGTTCGTGATCCCAAGACGGGGCTCAGCTTTTTTGTCTTGATGCTGTTTTTGTTCGACGCGGTTCCTTGCTTCCCGGTATCCGTCACAAGTAACAGAGGCACGACGATGTTGTGTGCTCCGGCCTTCGCAAAATTCCCTGTGATCACCCACATAATCCGCTGCAGATAGCTGACCAGCGTAGAGTGAATATTCTGCTGAACGCCCAGGTCTTCGAAGACCGATACCGAGTTGGCAACCGCAAGCCGCCGCGCGGCCTGTCGTATCAGGTGTTCGTCAACCTCGCACACAGCAGCGCAATCACTGATCGAAAGCCCCTCGAAGTGGCCGCGGATCGAATCGAACCCAACGGTGTGCTCTTCGATGAATGCAGAGTCTTCAAGGCCCTCTTGAATAATGACGGCAATCATCGCGGAAATACACCAGGCATCAGTCCCGGGTTTGACCCGCAGATGGTAGTCGGCCCGCTCGGCAGTATCGGTCCGAAACGGATCCAAAACGATGATCGCACGGTTCGGATCTTTTGCAATCGCATTCAGTACCGCACGGGCTTTTGGAAAGCCATGCGACTGCCAGGGATTCTTGCCGATGAAGACGGCGACCTCGGCATTATGGAAGTCGCCATGTGGACCAGCTCCACCGAACATCTTTCCCTGCACCCAGAATTCGCCGGTTTTTTCCTGGGCCAGTGCGTTGGTCGTGTATTGGATACCCAGAGTTCGAGTGAGGCCGCTGCCGTACAGAGCCCCCAGGTGGTTGCCCTGGCCTCCGCCTCCGATGTAGTAGATCTTGTCGCCGCCATATTGTTTCTTGATTTTCTTCAGGCCAGCAGCAACCTCGCGAATGGCCTCGTCCCAGCCAATAGGTTCGTAAGTGCCATCTGCCCTGCGTCGCATGGGGGTGTCCAACCGATCCCCTGCTGTCTGGTAATAGTTCAGCCGCTGGGCCTTGTTGCAGAGATAGCCTTGCGAAGAAACGTGCCCTTTGTTTCCCCTAATCTTGAGTAGTTGTCTCCCATTTTGGCCCCCAACCATGACCTCTAATCCGCAGTTGATGCTGCACAGGATGCAGGCAGACTTCTTGAACTCAAGTGGTCCTGTTTGGGTCGACATATCGGCTTTGCTCCGATTAATTCAGTACGTAACGAGTATCAGATGATCGTACGCACGAAGTTAAGAGTCATACCCCTTAGCCAAAGCAATGAGTGAGTGACAAGTTGATTTACCGAGGCTGTGCCGCTTCGAAAGAACTTCGTAGATGTTCGGCACGCTCGGCTTGGGAGACCAAGCCGTACATCGTCGGTGAACGTCCCTAAACAGCAAATGGTACTGTGATATTCGGATTTGACAAGACAATGGAGCTTCTGCTCCATGTCGGCACCCGAGAATGACTGCGGCTGCCATCGAAGCGAATGGCAGGTCGCCTTCGGTCCAGGGGTTCATCGAATCAATCATCGCCACGTCCATCCAGTCTAGCGAACATCGTGCGTCGGCCAGCCAGCAAACACTCTGTGGCGATAGCCAGAAAACGGACGAATGAACAGGCGTCGTCATACAGGCCAACGAAGTTCAACAAAGCCATGGGCCCGGGGCAAGGTCTATCAAGATGCTTCGATGTGCCTGTCGAAGGATCTTGAAGGAGACTCATCGTATGGGGGTTGATTGATCCGCTCTGCCAAAGTCAAGCTAAGTTGCTGTAGGAGAGCAACTGTCCCGGCGCGGAGTTTATTTCTACTCCAGATTCTCTTTGGGAATGGTGATCATCTCTGGGCGAAGATCGCCATCCGGCGGAAGAATAGGCTTTCGTAGTGCATATTCTTCCATTTTGGTATAACCCTGCTCGCTGAAGCAAACATCCAATAGGGCAGGATTTCGGGCCGCCGCGGCGACACCAACTTCTCCTAGCCGGGATGTTCTCTTATCGATCGTTGGCAAACTCCATTAAGGAATCACTCGATGATTGTGGTCAACACGGAAACGATCCCCGGGATGAGAATTGTCCAGATCAAGGGGATCGTGCAAGGTAACACGGTTCGTGCGAAGAACGTCGGACGTGACTTGGCGGCAGGGCTGAAGAACCTGGTCGGCGGAGAACTGAAAGGCTACACCGAGCTTCTTACTGAAGCTCGACGACAAGCCGTCGAACGAATGCTTTCCCAAGCCGAACAACTGGGGGCCAATGCCATCGTGAATGTTCGGTTCAGTACCAGCGCCATCACACAGGGAGCAGCAGAACTATACGCTTACGGCACGGCGGTCGTTTGTGAATCGGGTGATGCGACCAACGAGGAGATGGCCTAAATGAACGAAGATGTTCTCGGCTTGATCTTCTTTTTCGGTGGAACGTTCTTTCTTCTGTTTCTCGGGTTAACTGTTGGTACCACGGTCGATCGTATGCACCGCAAAAATCTGACGAAACGAGAACTCGAATTGTCGGACATGGTGGTGACCGACCTGAAGACGTTTCCAGGCGGGGCGGACGCCAACTCGCATGGCACCCTAGTGATGGGACAAGTTGTCATCGGAAGCGACTATCTGAAGACTTTCCTGGCCCAATTGCGGAACATCTTTGGCGGCGAGGTTGGCAGTTTCGTTTCGCTCATGGAACGGGCCCGTCGTGAAGCGCTACTGCGCATGTTGCAAGAAGCCCAGGATCGTGGGTATGACGCGGTTTGCAACGTTCGCTTCGAGACCTCGAACATCGGGGCCTCGATGGGTCGCCGAGGCATGGCCATGGTCGAGGTGTTCGTCTATGGAACCGCCTACCGTCCAACCGAGCATGCTTCGTGAACAAGTTTCGCAAAGACCCCTCTGTCTTTAACGAGCCGCATCTGCGTGGCGAACCCTATCAGGCGGATTTGAGGGAACCTGAAGCGGACACGAATCAGGGGGATCAACGCTCGGACGTCGAGCGCATCGAGCAGAGCGTGTGGGACGAGCCCGGGATTGCTCCTGCGCTGGCCGGATCTCCGCGTGAAGAGGAGACCTATGCCTACTGGTTTCAACAGCGGCAGGCAAGAACGACCTGGTTCAAGTCGTGGGGTGTGGTTCTTCTGATTGCGCTGGCCGCAGGTCCCTGGGCCGTGATTGGGGCGTTCTTCAGCGCGTTTCAGGGCAGTACGATCGTGAGTTTGCTGAGCGTGATTCTGTTCGGCCCGATGGCTGAAGAGATCATGAAAGCCTCGATCCCTCTGTACCTGGTCGAGAAGCGACCTTACCTATTCCTTCGAGTGTGGCAAATCCCGCTGTCCCTGGCCGGGAGCGGTTTGGCATTCGCGGTTATCGAAAACTTCATCTACTTCAACATCTACATCAGCGATCCTTCGCCGGAACTCGTCTACTGGAGATGGACCGTTTGCGTGGGGTTGCATATGGGTTGCTCCATCATCGCGGGGCTGGGGGTGATGCGGATGTGGAATTACACCCAAAAGAATTTGCTGAAGGCCCCCGTCTCGCTGGCGGCCGGAAGCCTGGCCTTGGCGGTGTTGGTGCACGGGACCTACAACGCCTTTGCCACGGTGTTTGAAATGTGGGGAGGCGGATTCTGAACGCAAGCACTCCACTGGATGCACCGCATCGGGCTAGATGTGGTGCTTCCGTCGTTCCACGATGTACTCGGCCTTGACCCCGGTTCGCTCGAAGAGACGTCGTTCCAGGTCTTTTTCGTCCGCGACGAAGCTCACGGCATCAGGGGTGACTTCGGTCATCGCCTTGATCCGTTGGTGTAGATCTTCGTCGATCTGTTGCTGGTTCCGCCCCTGGTCGGCGCTCACCTCGATCCTCAGCAGATCGCGCGAGAATTCCGCGTTATGGTCTTCGCTATCGAGTGTGATCTGAAACGTTCGCACGCCCGGTGTATCGCGAACGGTTTCCACCAACAGAGACAAATCGACGCGAGCACCCTTCAGCTTGGTGAAATCTTTCACCGCTCGACAGATTGGTGGGAACACGCGGGGGAAGGTCCAGCCGCAGTGCTCGCAGCGAGTCCAACGGAAACCGCCTTTGATCAGGTCACCCGTCCAGTACCGCAGCAGTACCGTGCCCCGCCAGCCAATGTGGCTGAAGACCAGCACGCCCGGCTCTCCCTCGGCGACCGGCTCTCGGGTTTCCGGATGTAGCAACTCCCAGTAGTGATGCGTGGGGTTGAGGTGGATTCCCGAAGCCTCGCAGCATTCGAGGAACGCCCATTTCATCTCGGTCATGCCCAAGGTGGACATAACCCGAAACTTAGGATTCGCCCCCAGTTCGACGGCCAGCTCGCGGATGTGATCTCGCAGTGTTTCGCTCAGTGGTTCGGCCCCCAGCAGCACATGGCGAAAGTGCTTCAAAGGGCCGATCACGCCCTCTTGTTGCAGGATCTTGGCGCGACGCAGCCAGTGCACCATGTACGAGGGGATCGAGGTGATCGATGCAAACTCACCCTTTTCGAACAGCACAATCTGACGATCGGTGGGAATGACCGAACCGCCAAAGGTGTCGAAGGTCGAAACCCCGATGGCCGACTTGGCCAGAACCGGCGCGAAGAAGGCAAGGTGTGGTGCCCCGGGGAAGATGTTCATCGAGCGATCGCCCAGGTCGTAGTACGGCTCTTCTGGATCGCGAACCTTGGGCAACAACATGGCCGAGGCCAGTTGTTTGATGACATGATTCAGATCGTAGTGCGTGTAGACCGCGGGGGTTGGTTCTCCCGTTGAGCCGGTCGAGGCATGAAAATGGACGGGCCACCACTCCATTAGGGCCCGGCGGCGAATTTTTTCTTTGAACGAGGGCTGCCGAACCAGATGCGTGTATTCCTTGGGGCGGTTGAACGCGGCTTGGAAGGCATACTTTAGCAGTTTGCCTTTAGAAATCTTGGCGGTCTCGACCCCGGGCGGTGGATCGATGCCCGGAAAGGTGGGCTGCAAAATGAACGCCCGCGGGTCGTTTCGCAGATCGTCCTTATCAATGATCGGCAGTCGACGGATATCGCCGGGGGTCTTGAGTTGACTCAGATCGATTCCCTGCTCCCGGAACTTCTTCCTGAGATAGGGATGATACGGCTCGACGTATTTCTGGAGGTACTTCTTCAGCCGGGCGAATGAAACCTGACGCTGCTGCTGCGGGTCGAGATCATACAGATTCACAATGACCTACCGTTGATTCGTAGAAGGGCTGGTGAAGCGATTGAATTAACTGAAGCGTCTGGTCATCGTTCGTCCATCTGCCCGCATTGAAGACTCACTTGCACCGGTTGCGTTGCGGGACCCTAGGCGTCGAAAACCGCTTCCAGGGCACTTCGGTCGTTGCTGCCAATCGCGGCGGCCAGGTGTTCGTTTTGAGTCAGCAGATTACTCACGAAGAACTCGGCCGTCTTCACTTTGTTGAAGTAGAACCGCGTGTCGTCATGGTCCTTTCGAAGGGCGGCTTTCGCATCGTCGTCCTCCGCGTTCGAATCGGCGTAGAGTTTTGTGAGCGACTCTTCGGCCAGCACGGCTTGCTCGAGCAGTTGCCATCCCAAGATCACGTTCCCCAGCAAGCGTAGATAGGGGGTTGCCGAGAGTAACGGATAGTCGAGATCGCCCGACATCTGCATGCCGGCGAAACTCATCGTGGTTTGCTCGAGTTGCTCTTTGTGGTGCTTCAGTGTCGCGAAGGACGCCGCCAGCGTGGGGTGTTTTGCGTGCTTGTCGAGCACTTCGCCCAGGTCCATCATCAGTTCCATGAACGTGGCACCCTGCTTGCGGCCAATCTTTCTGCCAATCAAGTCGATGGCCTGAATACCGTTGGTGCCTTCGTAGATCGACCCGATCTTGCTGTCCCGCACCAGTTGCTCGACGGGATAATCCTGCAAGTAGCCGTGTCCGCCCATCACCTGAAGTGCCATCGTGGATACTTCGTATCCAATGTCGCTGCAGTAGGCCTTGCAGACGGGGGTCATGAGTTCTGCTCGCCCCAGCATCTTTTCACGAACGGCTTCATCAGGGCTGTTCTCTGCCAGGTCGACACAAAGGGCCGCGTGAACCAGCATGGCCCGACATCCTTCGACGTAGGCCTTCATCGTAATCAACATGCGGCGCACATCGGGATGCTCGGTGATCAGCACGCTGGGTGCGTTGGGGTCGCGGAAGTTCTTCATGTCGACTCCCTGCACACGTTCGCGAGCGTAATGCAGGGAAGATTGATACGCACAGGCCGCCATGCCGACACCTTGCAGCCCCACACCAATTCGGGCCGAGTTCATCATGTGGAACATGTACTCGATGCCCTTGTGCTCTTCGCCGATGAGGTAGCCGACGCATTGGTCGTTGTCGCCAAAGCTCATCGCACAGGTGGGCGAACCGTGCAGGCCCATCTTCTCTTCGATGCCGACGCAAGTCACATCGTTGGGAATGGTCGCCTTACCCTGCTCGTCGATGCGCAGCTTCGGGACCAGGAACAAACTGACTCCCTTAATTCCTGGAGGGGCATTTTCACAGCGAGCCAGCACCAGGTGGATGACGTTGTCGGTGAGGTTGTGCTCGCCGCCGGAGATGAAGATCTTCTGGCCGCGAACGTAGTACTGCCCGTCTCGTTTTGTCGCAGCCGTCGTCAATGCCCCCACGGCAGAACCGGCATGAGGTTCCGTGAGACACATGGTGCCTTGCCACCGCCCTTCGACGAGATTGGAAAGGTACAACTCCTTCATCTCGTCGGAGCCGTACTCCATCAACAGTTCGGATGCGGCACGGGTCAGCCCGGCCAACATGACCAACGAGCAATTCGCGCCAACGAACATCTCGCCGAGCGTGGCGCCCACCGGGAGCGGTAGTCCCATCCCACCGTATTGCACGTCGGCGGCCATCTTCATCCAGCCGTTTTCGTACATCTGGCGGTACGGTACGTGGAAGGCATCGGGGGCGGTGACGTTCCCGTCGTCCCACGTGCAGCCTTGTTTGTCTCCGGGACGGTTGGCCGGGGCCAACACATTCTGCGAGAACCGCTTGGCTTCGGTCAGCATCATTTCGATATCGTTCACGTCGAAGTCGGAGTAGCGTTCCAACTCGAATAGCCGCTGCACTTTTTGATGCTCGAACAGCAGGAACTGGGTATCGCGTGTGTCGAATACGATTTCCTCAGGCATAAAATTCAATCCTGATACGACGAGAACTTGAACACCGACGAAAGATGCCCACTTGCATGCGATTGGGACCGTGCAGAACGCCCGCCCCCTGGCATCGGTTTTAATCCACCGTGCCAAAGGCGGCAAGGGCGGGGGACATGCCAGAAATCCGCGGGATTTCCGCCATGCTGGCATTCCTCCCAAGAAGCGGGGCGACCATCGCTGCACCGTGGCCGGCGACCAATGGCACGAGCAAGCTTCGCGGCGAATCCACTGACGAGGTGCCTCGCGGGAACTAGACTGTGCGATACCCCAGACAAGTGCTTCGAGTGGCAATTCAGGAAGGACTCCATGACGATCCTCCGCGAAGAATTCATGAAGCGACCGCAGCGGCGAGCTTGTTTGCGAGCCGCCTACGATCTTCTTCTCAATGCAGCGAGAATCAATCGCGTTCGGATGCTTCTCCTCAGCTGTATGGTGAGCTGCATGATGCCGAACCTACTGTTGGCTGCCCCGCCCGAAACGAACGTGAAGCCGATCGATCTGCAAGCGAACCAGCAATGGCACGTGAAGCGTGCCACGCACCATGTGCAAGGATTGTGTGTCTCCGAGGACCTCTTTTGGATTTCGAGCGTCGATCGCGGCGCGAAGTGTGGCTGGATCTACAAGGTTGATCGCGACGACTTGAAGGTCGTGGTGGAAGAGAAACTGGTCGACGGTACACGCTTCCACCCGGGTGGGATGCAGCTTGTCGACGACCTCATTTGGGTTCCGTTGGCAGAGTATCGCCGTCATTCGTCAACCGTGGTGCTGGCGCTGGACGCCAACACGCTGGCCGAAAAGAGACGTTTCCTGGTCGATGACCATTTGGGTGCCGTGGCCGTGGACGCAGCCAAAACCGTGTACGCGGCGAATTGGGACGCCAAACAGATCTATCGCTTCGACATCGACGGAAAGCAGCGACGCGTAGTCGATAGTACTACGGCCGTGGCGTATCAGGACATCGAGTACCACCACGGATATCTATGGGGCACCGGGCGGGCAATAGTAAACGGCAAGAGTCGCAGCGTCGTCGACGTTCTCGATGGAGAGGAGTTGACGCTGGTTCATCGCATTGTCCTGCAGGGCCAAACGGCCACGGTCGGGGAGTATTTCGCCCGCGAGGGGCTGTCCGTATTCGACACGGATCTCTACTTGATGCCCGAAGATGGCCCTGAGACGCGGGTCTATCAGTTTCCGGTGAAGAACAAGGAACTGCTAGAGATGCTGCGTTGAACCTTGTTTTATGGCCAGTGACGAACTGCTTGCGCGACTCAGCTCAGCAGCGAATGGATAGGATTGCCGGGGCAGATGACCAGCGGTCGTCCCTGTTTGTCGGGGAGGGCTAATTCGGGGTCGACTCCCATCGCGTGATAGGCGGTCGCGACCAGATCGACCGGGCGTACCGCGTCAGAGGCCGGGTAAGCCGCATGGCGGTCGGAAGAGCCGTGAACGATTCCGCTGCGGACGCCGCCGCCTGCCATTACCGCGCTAAAGCAGCCGGGCCAGTGATCGCGCCCATCGGCTCCCGCACCTGCATCGCTGTTGCGTTGCCCGATGCGAGGCGTGCGGCCGAATTCACCCGTCCAGACGACGAGGGTTTCGTCCAAAAGCCCTCGATCTTCGAGATCGTCGAGCAGGGCCGAGAAGGCCTGGTCGGCCACGGGCATCAACCGTTCCCGCAAATCGATGAAGTTGCGGCTGTGGGTGTCCCAATAGACGCTGACATTCTTGATGCCGTCGTTCGGCCAAAACACCGTGATCAGCGGCACCCCATTCTCGACGAGCCGGCGGGCTTGTAGAACTGATTGCCCATGAGGGTTTCGCCCGTATCGGTCGCGAAGCGAGTCGGGTTCTCTGGAAAGATCGAACGCTCCGCGGCCTGCGGCGGAATCGAGTAAATCGAATGCCCGTTGATAATGATTGCCCATTGTCTTCTGAGACCGTGCGGCAAAAAAACGCTTTCGTTGGGCGTCAATTTCATTCAACAGCGCTTGTCGGTTGGCCAGGCGACGTACCGAGATTTCAGGCTGCAGTTCGAAGTCGCCGACGTGATACGCCGCTTGACTGGGGTCCGAGTCAATCGTCAGCGGGTCGAACGTGGGCCCCAACCAGCCGGCGGTTTGACCGTGACTCTGCTCGACGAATCGCGGCACGTCGTTAGGCAGCTTGGGTCGCATTTGAACGAACGGCGGCAATGGGTCACGTCCCCGACCCAAGCGTGCCAACACGCCACCCATGTGCGGCCAATCGCGACGCAGCTCAGCCCCCTGAGCCGGAGGCTGCCCGGTCAACAGGTACGAGGTGGCCGTCGTGTGGTTGACATCGGTGTGAGTCAACGATCGGACGATGGCCAATCGGTCGGTTCGCTGTGCGAGCAGCGGGAAATGCTCGCAGATTTGAATCCCGGGAACCCGTGTGGCGATTGGTTTGAACTCGCCGCGTACTTCCGCAGGCGCGTCTGGCTTCATATCCCAGGTGTCCTGGTGAGCGGGACCACCCCACATGAACAACAGGATGCACGCCTTCGCACGGCCGAATGTTGGACCTGCGGTTTGAACGTTACTCTCGGCGAACGCTTCCTGCCCGGCAAACAGTGTCGGCAATTGCAGGCCGAACAACCCCAACGTGCCCGCGCTCAACACGTCGCGGCGGTTGAACGGTTGAGTAAATGCCGATCCGTGGGTGTGTTTGCTGCTCATCGTCCGCTCAATAATGTAGGACGTGCTTGCGGCGGTACGGGGTTTCTTCAATCGCTGCTGGAAAGAATCACTTCCGATTCCTTGTTTTCTTCGATCTCTTCAGGCAAGAACCAGGCTGGCTTGTAGTCTCGCTTTGCGTAGTAAGGAAGTTGATCGGCGAAGTGCGGAGAACTCGGGTTTTCGCTCACACCGAACGGAAGGCAGCTAATCGCTTGCGTCATGCCGGAAAAATCCACAATCATGCCGTAGCTCGACCCGACGTTGCAGTAGCGACGACCTTTTCGGATTCCTCCCGAAGTGGGACGCAACGCGGCTCCCCCGGTATTGCCGCTCCCGGCGATGCCTAACTCGACGTCGCCTCGCTTGATGCGACTGAACTCACCCCACGGTGCATCGAGCGACCCAAAGGTCTCCTGTACATCCGCGGCAATTTCCAGAATGGATTCTACGGCCTCGTCGGAATCGCCATCGGCGATTGCCTTGTTCAGGTCTTTGTCCTTCAGCAGCATGTGAAACAACACGGCCCCTTTCGAGTCGAGGTCGGTCCTGCGGTCCCAGGCAGACAATACCTTGCTGACTTCGGCGATAGTCTGCTTGTCACCTTCGGATTCGACCTCGTAACCTTCCATGTTGGCCAGGAACTTCGGAAGTTGCCGGTCGGCCTCTTCGATCCGGGTATCGGTCGCATAGCGGTGCATTTCTTCCCAGTCCAGTGATTGATCCCCTTCCAACAGTGCATGAAGTCGGCGGGAGCGGCTGTTGGCCCGTTGGCTCATCAGGTACTCCGGGTATTGCGAAGGCTGAGGGGCCACTTCCGGTGTCACATTTTGCGGTCCGCTATTTGTATTCATCACGTAACCCCTGGGCGGATTTGCCACCTGGGGCAACTCGCTACTGTCATGGAACCCTTTCCAGCGGGCCCAAGGTTCTTCGCCGGGGCGAAGGTCGTGGCTGCCGATCCTCGTGTCGCGTCGGGGCACACGCCCGTTGCTGATGTAGAAAATGTTTCCGTCAGCGTCGGCATAGGCGAGGTTGAACATCACCAGACCCAGCGGTTTCAGCGACTGGCGGAATTCGTCCAGCGTCTGGGCCTTCGCCATCTCGTGTAGTTGGTTAATCCCGGCTAGCTGTGTGGGTAGCGGCAACGCGAAGACATAAGCGACGCCATCTTTCTCCGCAGCCACGGGGCCCAGGGAGGTCTCTTTCCATCGGTACTTCTGCGTTCCGGTCTCTTCATTTACTTGAAATGTCTCCCATCCGTCGAGGCCTTGATATTGCGTGGGATCGTCTGGGTTGATTTTGAATGCAAACACGTCGCCCAGGTCGGGGCCATTTACGGTCATGCACCATGCCGTGCGGGCCGTTCGTCCCATGCTCACATCGGGCATTCCAATCAGGCAGGCACCCATGACATTCGTCTCAGGTCCAATCAGGTGCATTTCGTACCAACGAAAGAAACCGCTTAGGGGAAGGTGAGGGTCCATCGAAAGCATGGCGTTGCCGGTGCCGGTTCGCTGGGGAGAAATGGCGAACTGGTTCGATCCGAACACCTCGTCATCCGTGCCGGGCAAGGGGCCATTCCAACCGAGTTGGATTCCCGCCTTGGCGAGGTCCCCCTGGCAATTGCGAATCGAAAAAACGGTATCGATGAACAGCATGAAACCCAGTACGTCCTGGGGTTGCACCGGCTCGATCCAGTCGGGCACTTCCTCGCGATTCTGTTCGATGTAATAGTTGATCCCATCGGCGAAGGCTTCGAGCTGTATACGGCTTTCCGGCGGCAGCTCTCCGTAGCGGGACCGGGCTATATCCGAGAGTCGAAACATGCGAGCCACGCGATCGGTCAACGCGCCCATGAAGCCTTCTTGTTCGGATACCCGTCCCTGAGCGCGGAGGTAATTCTTGTATATGTTTTCCAGTTGATCTTCGGCCTGAACGTAGCCGGCCCCGAAGTACAAGCTTCTCGCGTCGCGGGCCATGATATGGGGAACCCCGAAACGATCGCGGACGATGCGGACTTTACCTTCTTCCGGTGGCATGTATTCATCGACAGGCGCCCCGAACGAAGTGCCCGCAAACCACAAACAAGAACCAATCGTCAGCAAACGAATCATCTACATCCCCTTTCCGGAAACGGGAGTCCCGTCAGATGTGGCGGCTCCCGATCGACTTCAGAAAAAATAACCCCGCATGAATATCGTGCTTGTCGCGAGGACGCGTGTCAAACAAATGGTATCAATCGCATGCGTGCCTTCTCACCAGAAGCTACTGTATCCAGCCACGCCTTGCTGAACTGCGGGCCAAACCCATACCGTAGGTAATATGCCCGACGCCACCCCCACTCGATTGAACCCCCAGCAACGCCGCCGCGGGTTGGTGTTGGGGTTCTACAACGGCGTGTTGTGGTCGATCGGAAACGGGCTGACGACCGGTGCGTTGATTTACTATCTCGCGCTCGATCTGGGTGCCGACGGCTTGATGCTCGGCCTGTTGCTCGCACTTCCTGCGGCAGTCGGCATTTTCCAGCTCGCGGCGCCCCGCTGGATTCGCTGGCGCGGCTCGGCAAAACAGCTGAGCCTTGAAGCCTTTGGCACTTCCTACGTTCTATTGGCGGTGCTGCCCATTCTTTTGGCATTCTCGTCGGGAGCTTCGAAAGGTCTGGCGTGGGCCATGATCGCCATTTTCTGTTCGCACCAGTTATTGGAGTTCGTTGGAACGGTGGCGCTGTGGTCATGGTTTGCCGATCTGGTGCCGCTGCGAATACGAGGGCGATACTTCGGTCGGCGGCAGATTTGGCAGTTGTGTTTCTTGATTCCCACGTTGTTGGCCAGCGGATATTTCGCCGATTGGTGGCGAAACTCGATGCCGCGTGAAACGCTGTCCAGCTATGCAATCCTTACCGGCGTGGGGGCGGCATTCCTGTTGCTATCGTTGTGGCCGCTGTCTCGGATGCCTGGGATTGGGGTAACAGTGAGCGAGCAACGCCCCAAGCAACCCGACTGGCGGCGATTGCTGGCACCGTTTGGCGATAAGAGCTTTCGCTGGCTGATGCTTTACACCTGCTGGCTGTCGTTTTTCAACGGCGTCACGCAGGTGGCCCAGAGCAGCTATGTGAGGGAAGTGTTGGAATTGGGTTTGCTTCCGTTGGCGCTGATGCGAAGTGGCATGCGGGTCGGCCAAATCGGCACCGCCGCAATCGCGGGCCCGGTTAGCGATCGCGTGGGGAACCGCCCCGTGCTGATCGTGGCTCAATTTCTGGTGGCGCTGGGACCGTTATTCTACTTCATTGCTAGTGATGCGAGTCCCTGGTCCCGCTATTGGATCGGCGTGGCGTATCTACTTTGGTCAGCTTACGCGGCGATCAACATCTGCCGCCCCAACCTGATGTTGAAGTTGGCCCCACCGGAGGTGAAGGCCGATTACATTGCCGTGCTCCTGGCCGCATCAAGCCTAGCCTACGCAGCCAGCTCGGTGGTGGGAGGTGTGTGGTTCGATTATCTGAAAGTGACGGGGCCCTTTACCGTCGCCCACTGGACCCTGGACCCCTACGACGTGCAATTCCTCTTTGGATGGATCACCCGACTGATGGCCATCGGGTTTCTGGTGCCCTTGGTGGAACCCGGAGCATTGCGTTTCATCGCCCGATCAAGAGGCCGTGAAAGACCGCTGTAGGGATCGCCTTCTGTGGCGATCCGGGTGTGGGATAGCGTTCGGAACGCCACGGACAGTAGTTCCGTTTTTTGCTTTTTTGGGGGGTGAATTGGGATAGGTGAACGCAGGCCCCCTGTTGAAAATGACTTGTGATCAAGCCAGTCGTTTCCAAGGAGGGAGCCATGCGTTCACGGAAAGAGCTTACCATTTCGTCGTCTGCGGTACACCAACTGGCGGCAGCATTGCTGCAACAGCATTTGGGACTGAAAGACCAAGGGTACAAATGTCGAGTGAAGGTGATTGTCTCCGTGCTGCTGTTTGCCGCCTCGCGAATCACCTCGATCTGCGAAGCTTGTATGCGGCTACGCAACGCGCCGGGCGACGACGCGGTACGCAAGGCGCTGCACAAGTCACTGCCCGACATGCCGGGCTTGGAACGTCGCCTCAATGCCGCGTTGAGCGACCGCTTGCCGAAGCGTTTGCGGCGTCGGTCGCTGCGGATCGCAATCGATATCACCGAGATCCCGTATCATGGAAAGCCGCATCGCGAGGCTCGCGAGATCTGTCGGCGAAGACCACGTGCGGGCACGTCGCATTTCCATTGCTACGCCACGGCCTATGTCGTCGAACAGGGAGAACGGTTCACGCTGGCGTTAACCTACGTCTGGGCCGACGACTCGAAGCGTGCCATCGTCCAGCGACTACTACGGCAGGTGCGTCGACAGAAGCTGAACGTGCGTTATTTACTGCTCGATCGAGGGTTTTACGCCGTCGATGTGGTTCGTTACCTGCAAGCGGCTCGCTGTCCGTTCCTCATGCCGGTGATCCATTGCGGAGGACGGGCGTCGAAGCCCAATCAGAGTCGCGGTACGAATCGATTTTTAGTCTGCCAGCGAAGCCGTCGGGCAACGCACACCATGAGCAACAAGAAGCGTGCGGCGACCGTTCAGATTGCGGTCGCGTGCGACGATTGGAATGGACGTCGAGGCAAGCATGGACGTCGAGTCTTGGTGTTCGCGTATTGGGGGTTTCAGCCTTCGTCCCCGGCTTGGGTGCGGGAGGAATATCGCAAACGATTCGGCATCGAGACCAGCTACCGACAAATGAATCAGGCCCGCATTCGAACGTGCACGACTCAACCCAGGATGCGTCTGTTGATGATCGGCCTCGCGTTGCTGTTACGCAATCTGTGGGTTTGGATTCACCTGAGCCATCTATCGAGAATCACGCCAAGCGGACGAATCCGACTCCGCCTGAGGATGCTTCGATTCCGTCACATGCTCCACAGCCTCGAACAAGCCGTCTTCGAACGACTCGGCGAACCAACCCACAACACACAACAACCCCATCAAAAATCACGACTTGCAGCCAACCCCTAAAACAACCCAAAATCGGAACTACTGACGGAGGGCGTTCCCTACAAGATGTTTTGGCTCGACTAAGTTGATTGGGAATCACTACCCAGCCGGTGACCAATCCGGGTGGGGTGTGGCGTGTATATTTGGTTTGACGTCACCTTGCAGTGCAGCGATTCGTTTCTCGGCCTTTTCCACTTCTTCGGGCTTGGTGTGGATGACGATTTCCAGGACGAATGTTCTTACTTCGCCCGGATCGAGTTTCACGACACGACCTTGTTCGGCTTCGAAGGGGCGAGGGTTGGGCAGATTCACCCCCGGTTCCAGCCCGGTGACGTATCCGTCTTCGATGGCCTGCAGGCTCTTCCACTGTGTGAATGTCGGAAGTTGACCGGTGTTGTAGATCAAGCTGACGCCCGCGGTACTGTGTGAGTTTTTCAGTAGCACCTCGGTGTTGTTGTTCTCGTCGGAAAGGATTTCCAGGAAGTTGACCATCTCTGTGTAACCCGACTCGGGTGGGCCGTACTCGTTCCACGATTGGACGCCCTCGGCCGAACGCGGTGTCTGCGGCACCACGGTCTTTACGGGAGCGACCAGCATCGAGCCGTTCTCCAGCAGCGGTCCGCCAAAGTTGGTGTGGTACAGCAACTGCAGCTCACCTGGTTCGGCGGAGATGTTCGTGACCATATCGGTCAGCTTGACCCGTGTCTTGTTTAGCGGCATCGAGACGGTCGAGGTGAGTTGAAGCTTGTTGTGGAACAAACGTGTTTCGTCGACGACGCCCGTGACGCCGACTTCTTGCTGCTCACCGTCAAAGAACGCGGTCACCTTCTTCGCCGGGGTGTTGGCGATGCGGCCGTGCAGTGCGTAGAGCAAGCGGCCTTGCTCGTCGTTGACGGGACCTCCGTTGCTTTCCAACCCACAGCGGCACATCAGTTCGTCGAAGCCATCGAGCCAACCGAGCCCGCTGTCTTCGAAGAGATTGACGTATTTCGGATGCACCGGTCCCTGGACAGGCGAATCCCAGCCAATGACCATATCGCCCACCTTGGCTTTCCAGAGCCCCATGCCCCGTGTGGGAAGCACCGTGCAACTCATGGCCTCGTTGTTCACTACGACCACGTCGACCCCGTCGCTGAGCCCACCGCCCAGCCGTTTTTTGTGGATCGAAAACTTGGTCTTGCCATCGATGCCAGGGACATCCGAGGGACCAATCTCCATGGTCTCGGTGTAGGCGTGCGAATCTGAATCTGTGAGTGACCATTCATGACTCATGAGAATTCTCTCGAAGTATGCAGCCGGTGAGGCGAACTAGTGGAGGGATCAATGTCGTTGCTCAATCAGTTCGCCAAATGTATGCCGTCTCGCTGGCCAATACCAGGATTCCAGCGAGTTTCCCAAACACTTGCGATGGCCTCATGCGTGGACTAAAACAACCGATCTCGCGATTTCCAAGAGGAGTTAGTCATGCCCACTGCGACATCACCGGTAGTTTCTAAAGATAACGTGGCGGCCGCGCTCGATCGTGCCATGGACGCTGGCGAAGGCCTGTTGCGACTTACGCCCACCTGGGTGCCCCGTAGTTTTCTACATCCGGGGAAGCGAATCAAGCTGGCCCCTGGCGATTGGTACGCCTTCGGCGCGCATCGCGGTGGCATCGACGAACGTTGGTTCGCCAGCACCACCGAGGCTGCCAACGAAAATCGGACGCCGGACGAAGGACTAAGCTACGTCAGCTTCGGCGGAGAACGCTTCACGCTATGCGACGCCGTTTCCGAGGCAGGCGGGCGGCTCATCGGCGGCAGGATGTACGACAAGTACAGGCGGTGGCCCGTCTACTCAAAATTCTTCGACAACATGGGCCCCATTCCCCATCATATGCATCAGGGGTTCGTGCACGCGGAACTCACGGGACAACAAGGTAAGCCGGAAAGCTACTACTTCCCGCCGCAGTTGAACAACGTCGACAACAACTTCGCCTATACCTTCATGGGTTTAGAACCGGGGACCACTAAAGATCAACTACGTCGCTGCCTGGAGGATTGGGACAAGGGTGACAATGGGATCCTCGATCTCTCGAAGGCTTACCGACTGAAGCGGGGTACCGGTTGGTTGATTCCGCCGGGCGTGCTGCACGCCCCTGGTTCGCTGTGCACTTATGAGCCGCAGTGGGGCTCCGACGTGTTCGGCATGTTCCAATCGCTGGTCGAAGGCCGTGAAGTCCCCTGGTCGTTGTTGGTGAAAGATGTACCCAAGGAAAAGCACCAGGACCTCGACTTCATCATCAGCCAGCTCGACTGGGAAAAGAACGTCGACACGCATTTCAAGAAGAACAACTACCTGGAACCGATTGTCGATCCCGAGCGTAGCGGCGACGGCTTTACTGATCGCTGGATCGTCTACGGTCGGGTCGATGGCGAGCAACTGTTCTCCGCTCGCGAACTAACCGTGATGCCCGGGGCCAAGTGCACGTTGCAAGACCCCGGCGCTAGCGGCTGGATTACCGTGCAAGGGCGTGGGCGGATGGGCAAGTTGAAATTACAGACACCGGCCATGATTCACTTCGGTGAGGAAACCGAAGATGAGGTTTTCATCACGCACGAAGCGGCCAACGCCGGGGTGGAAATCGAAAACACCGGCAGCGAGCCATTGGTTGGCTTGCGATACCTGGGCCCCGACACTTACGACGCGGTTCCCGAGGTCGGCGATTATCTCAACAGTTAATTCATCCGCGATCCTACAAAGGAAATCGACCCACGATGAGCAAGAGCCACACCAATACATTTCCCAAGCTGCACAATGCTGCCTGGCCCGGGGTCGTGGGGAAAGGGCCCGATTCCGAACCGCCAATCGAGCTGGACACCATGCTGGACCTTACCGCGGCCGCGGAAGTAGACGGGGTGAAGTTCGAAGGGGTCGATATCTTCCTGTTCGACCCCCATGTCGACATCGATTCGTCGGACGACGATCTCAAGGCATTGGCCGACAAAGTGCAGTCGCGAAACCTCGTCATCGGGTCGGTTGTCGCGCCTGTGTGGCCACCCACCGGTGGCGGATCGGCCATGGGGGACGACAACGAGCGAGAACTGTTCCTCACCCAGGTCCGCAAGGGTTGCCGCATCGCCAGCAAGCTTCGCGAGCTGGGCGTTCGACCATATGGTGTGGTGCGAATTGATTCTTGCTGTTCGCCCGACGAATGGTTAGCCGACCCCGAAAAGAATCAACAACGGATCGCCGACACGTTCAATCAAGCATGCGACATCGCCGCCGACCATGGTGAGCGATTGGCCGCCGAAGGCGAAATCTGCTGGGGCGGAATGCATAGCTGGCGGAAAATGGTTGACCTGCTGGAGATGGTCAATCGCCCCGACGTGTTGGGTTTTCAGGCCGATATGGCACACACGCTGCTATACCTATTGGGGTTCAATGCCCCCGAAGATCGCATCCTGCCGGAGAACTTTGCCTGGGATAACCCGGAACAGCTCGACGAGGCGTTGGCCACCCTGGCCGCCGCGCTGCGACCGTGGACCATCGATTTCCACGTGGCCCAAAACGATGCCACCGTGAAAGGTTCCGGGTCGCACGACAAGACGGGGCGTCACTGTTTACCGGGCGACTCCAATGGCAAGCTCGATATCGCCCATCACGCCGGGCATTGGTTGCGGGACGACGAGGGCAACCTCACCAAAGGCGTTGAACACATTTGCTGGGATGGCTGCATGTTCCCCAATGAGGTGATGATGCAGCCCTCGACCTGGAACGGCATCCTGGCTGCCATGGTCGCCGTGCGAGACGAGCACGGCTGGCAATAGCCCCTTTCGAAAATCACGAGAGTAGATTTATGCCCAAACCGCTGAATATTGGCATGATTGGTTACGGCTTCATGGGCCGCACCCACTCCAACGCCTATCGCAAGGTCAACCAGTTCTTCGACCTCGATTACCAGCCCGTGCTCAAGGCCGTGTGTGCCCGCAAGGAAGATCAGGTCAAGGCCTTTGCCGACAACTGGGGATACGAGTCGCACGAAACCGATTGGCGGAAATTGATCGAGCGCGACGACATTGACGTGATTGATATCGGGTCGCCCAACAACACGCACCACGACATAACGATCGCGGCCGCAGAGGCGGGTAAGATGATTCTCTGCGAGAAGCCTCTGGCCATGGATATGGCCGAAGCCGAAGCGATGACCGCCGCCGTGGAGAAGGCCGGTGTGCCCAACATGGTGTGGTTCAACTATCGACGCGTGCCCGCCATTTCGCTGGCCAAGCAGATTGTCGATGAAGAACGTATCGGAAGGCCTTTCCATTATCGGGCCACTTATCTTCAAGACTGGACCATCGCTACCGACGTGCCTCAGGGGGGGGCTGCGCTGTGGCGTCTCGATGCCGACGTGGCAGGCTCGGGCGTAACGGGCGACTTACTGGCCCACTCGATCGATACGGCCGAATGGCTCAATGGTCCCATCAAGCGAGTGACGGCCGCGACCGAGACATTCGTGAAAGAACGCGTGCATGCCGAGACCGGCGAAGTACAGCCGGTGGGGATCGACGATGCCTGCATGTTCCTGGCCGTCTTCGAGAACGGCTCGATGGGCACGTTCGAAAGCACGCGCTACGCACGGGGCCGAAAGAATTACAATACCTTCGAGCTGAACG
Organism: Pirellulales bacterium; assembly: GCA_965227275.1. Taxonomy (GTDB): domain Bacteria; phylum Planctomycetota; class Planctomycetia; order Pirellulales; family JAEUIK01; genus CAZNXE01. The sequence goes on from CBDDFU010000002.1 coordinate 197,119, forward strand.
GCGAACGGGGTAGCGTGTTCTTCGATCTCGAAGACCCGCACATCCTGCAGTACTTCAAGTACGCCGATCCGAAAACCGGTGGAAAGGTCGAAAGCCACCTCACCGGCTGGCAGCGAATCAACGTCACGAACCCCGAGCATCCTTATATGGACCGATGGTGGGTTCCCGGCTGCACGATCGGTTATGAACACACGTTTATCAACGCCTTGGCCGACTTCCTGGAAAGCTTGAGTAGCGGCCACAAGGTTCAGCCCGATTTCCGCTCTGCCATGCACACGCAAAAAGTTTGCGACGGGGTGTTGGCCAGTGCGAAAAGTGGTCAATGGGTCGACATCGACTAAGCGTCCGATTCGGTACGCGATCTTGATTGGTTGCCGTCATGAATTACTTCGCGCACGGTCGCCATTACGTCGAGAGCCCCTATATGCTGGCCGGTACGGCTCTGCCTGACTGGTTGAACGTGGTGAATCGCCGTGTCCGCATTCGTCCAAAACATGTCGAGCCGCTGATCGATGCAGACGATGGGCGTCTGGCAGACCTGGCCCGTGGCGTGAAGCAACACCACCAGGACGACGCCTGGTTTCACGCCACGCCGAAATTTACGGAGCTGTCGTGGGAGCTCACCGCCCGGGCTCGAAGAGAACTGCCTCGGGACGAGGGCTTTCGACCCAGTTTCTTGGGCCATATCCTGGTCGAAATCCTGCTGGACGCCGTTCTGATTGAAGAAGATCCCCAGCAACTCGAAGCCTATTATGCGGCGATTGACTCGTTGGATGCAGAGGCCGTTGAGCATCTGGTCGGCCAACTGGCAGGTCGCCCCGTCGAGCGGATTGCGGAGTTGTTACCCCTGTTTTCTCGCGAGCGTTTCTTGTCCGACTATGCTAGCGATGAGAAACTATGCTTTCGGCTCAATCAGGTCATGCGTCGTGTTTGCTTGCCGACGTTGCCTGAGAGTTTTCGTACAATGATTCCGGACGCCCGCGAGCAAGTCCGCCGATCTAGCACAGAACTACTAACACGGCCCGCACCACGTGGCCCGAACACAAAAACCACCCAAACTCAGGGAGAATGAGCTATGAAGTTCGGCATGAATATGTTGCTCTGGACCGACAACCTCGAAGAGGCCCATCTTCCGGTGCTTTCGGAATTGAAATCGCTGGGCTACGACGGCGTGGAGTTTCCCTTGTTTGAATTGGATGTTGATAACTACGCCGCCTGGGGCCGCAGGCTCGATGATCTTGGGCTCGAGCGAACCGCCGTTACGGTGCGCGGCCCGGAAGATAACCCCATCAGCCCGGACGCGGGCGTTCGTGCTGCCGGGGTCGAGGCGAATAAGAAGACACTAGAATGTTGTCAGGCCTTGGGCGCCGCCACACTGTGCGGTCCCTATCATTCGGCGCTTGGCGAGTTCAGCGGGACCGGGCCCACGCCCGACGAATGGAAGTGGGGGGTCGATTCCATGCGACAAACGGCCGAACATGCGGCCACCTGCGGTGTGACGCTTGCGTTGGAGTACCTGAACCGCTTCGAATGTTACTTCCTGAACTCAGCTTCGGACACACTACGGTTTGTTCGCGACGTCGGTCATCCTAACTGCAAGATGATGTACGACACGTTCCACGCCCACATCGAAGAGAAAGATCCCGCCGGCGCCATTCAAACCGCAGCACCAGAAACCGTGCATGTGCATATTTCGGAAAACGATCGCAGCACGCCGGGAGCCGGTCAGGTCAACTGGAACACCAGCTTCGATGCTCTGAAGGCATCGGGTTACGACGGCTGGTTCGTGATCGAAGCCTTCGGACTCGCGCTGCCTCGTCTGGTGGCGGCCACGAAAATTTGGCGACGCATGTACGAAAGCGAGATGCAACTCGCCCGCGACGGACTAAAGTTTATGAAGGGGCAGTGGGAAGCCCGGGCGTAGGTGCCCCAGGGTTTCGGACACGACCGAAGCTTTCATCCGACTGCGCTGGAGAGACCGCCCGCAATGGTTACCGCCGCAATATCCCGGCCGACGATGGTTGCATGTGTCTTCGTTGCGAGCCTTGTGCTGATCAGTTGGCTATGGTCGCCAGAACGACTGTCGCGGCCTTCTTACGCGGCCGACCCAGACCAGCCGGCGCAGTTGGACCCAGCGGATTGGGGCAAAGACCACGTCGACGAAGATATCCCCGAGTACGTCGAAGGCGGCGAATGCTTGTTCTGCCATCGCAACGAGGTTGGGCTTTCGTGGTCCACCGATCGCCACAACCGCACGATTCACGATCCGGAGGAGAGTTTGGCCGCGTTGAAGGCCCTCCGCTCCGAAGACTCAACCGCGGAAATAGCCGACGAAGTCGAACTGATTTTAGGAGACGATCGACAGAATTGCTTCCTGAAACGCTCCGATGCCTACGGCAAGCTGTTGCTGCTTTCGGTTCGAGCCGACAAAGGGCGAGGTAGACGGTTTAAGCTTTCCGGCGATGTGAACGACCCGCAGTGGGAGCGGGATACGTTCGCCGATCAATGCGCCGGGTGCCACACCACGGGGGTCGATAGCAGCGATCGAACGTTCATCACGGTGGGCCACGATTGCTATGTCTGTCATGGCGATGCTCCGCTTGAGCACGCGAATGAGCCCGAGTTGATGCCGTTAGCGGAAGCCCGCGAAGACGAACCTCGGGTGGTGATCTCCATCTGCGGCTCGTGCCATATCCGCTTTGGCCGCTCGCGCAGCACCGGGCTTCCCTACCCTAACAACTTCGTGGCCGGCGACAACTTGTTCCGCGATTTCGAAGTCGACTTCAGCAAGGCCGACGACCCGGCGGTGAACCCCAGCGATCGACACGTGATGGAAAACGTGCGTGACGTGGTCCTCAACGGCAATACGGAGTTGACGTGCCTCAGTTGCCACGAAGTCCACGGTAACTCCACCGAAAAGCATCGCAAACTGGCCGATGGCCAATCTTGCGTCGTGTGCCACGATCCCACGAAATCGAAGAAATCACACCGCAAGTACGAAGTTCACAGCGAAGTCTGCGGATACTAAATTCTTCAGAGACTTCTCTCGTGTTGAATCGCAATTCTCTTGAGGTGCTGGTCGTTGCTGAGTAGCCTAAAACGACCAGCCTTCAATGCCTCCACCGCAGCTTGTCACCCTTTATTGAGTTCTGTCTGATGACACCCTGTTCGAGACCGCTGCAGCTCCGCTCCTTACTAGCTCTGCTGTTTTTGTTCTCAGTTCAATGTTCGGCCACGGCCGCTCCGTGGTCAGTGAGCCTGCGAGGATCGGCCACGTTGGGGAATTTGGCAACCGACCAGCACAGCCAGTCGTTCGGCGTAGGTGGACTCAGCGGCATTACGTATCTAGGGGGTACAACGTATGCGGCTGTGATGGATAACTCGGACAAGCTTATATTCCTGGATGTCGTGCTCGACTCCCACGGAACGATTCTCTCCTCGCAGATCAGCGGTGGTATGTCGATCGGCGATTCACGCGACTTCGAGGGGATCGCCTATTCCGGCCTGCAAGCCAACAGCGTTTACCTGGCTGACGAGGCAACACCAGCCGTGCATGAATATGGTCTTGTGGCTGGAACAGTACTCCAGTCCCCTGCGGTACCGGCCGTGTTTCAGAATCTGGCTCAGTATCGAGGCTTCGAGTCCCTGGCGTTCGATCCGTCTACCACGCAGTTGTGGACAGCGAACGAAGAAGCCCTCTCGGTCGACGGCCCTTTGGCGACCGACTCCTTGGGTACAACGGTTCGCCTGTTGCGCTACGATTCCACTGGAAATAGCCACACTCCCGCCGCGCAGTTTGCCTATGAAGTGGAACCGATTCACAGCAGTTTCGCCAGCGATCGGAGCGGCCTCGTCGAGTTGGTCATCTTGCCTGATGGGGGTCTTCTCGCAGTCGAACGTTCGCTGGCATTCTCGCTTGAGGATGGTGTCTTCAAGACCAGTCTGTTCGGCGTTGATACAACAGCAGCGACCGACGTCAGTGGGCTGACCTCCGGGTTGATCAACCAAACCTTTACACCGGTATCCAAAACCGAGCTGTGGTCGGGGCCCGTCACCACCACGGGTATGAACATGGAAGGTCTGACGATAGGTCCCCAATTGGGCCCCGGGCGATGGGCCATGATCGGCGTTGTCGATGATGGAGATCCACTGAGCGAAAACACCGTGGTCGCCTTTGAATTGGTCGCGGTTCCCGAACCTTCGAGTCTCGTTCTTATCTGCCTCGCGGCTGCATGTTTGCCCCTGTTTCGGTTGCGTGGCCGCGCGTAGTCCGAATACCGCGGAAGCATTCTTGCGGAGACGTCCTGCACAAGGCCCGATATACTGGGCTGACCTTTTTCGTGGTTTCTCCCTGTCGCAATCATTTAACCAGGTCTCGAGATTGTGGGATGTCCGACCAGATAACTGACGCCTTCGAAATCGAAAAACTACTACCGGACGGGGTGCGGTATGTATTGCCGGTTCGGAATTTGGGGCGAATAAGGCTAGTGGGATATGCCCTCTATCTGTCTAGCGTGGTATTCGTTTTGATGGGGTGCCACAGCGTCTACGTAGACGTGGGACAATTGCTGGACCCAAACGACAATGAGCTCGTCTTGTTTCGGCTAGCGGCTCTCGCGATGAAACTCCCACTATTTCTCATTGCCATCGCGACCTTTGGCCTCGCGCGGATGATTGTCAATGGAACGTGTGTCATCACATTGCGAGGGGGCGTCCTGACATCAAGAGAGGAATCGGGCCTGATCCACTGGAGCTGGCGGAGAAAGGTCGATGAGATTGCAGGTCTTGCAGCGTACAATGCCCCGCTTTCTGTAGACCCCAAGACTGGGAAGTCTGGAAGCAACACAAGGTTGGGGTTTGTGAACGTCGAGTCGGCCAATCCGAGTCCCATGGTGCTTGCATTAGGTTATCCGTATCCACTTTGCGTGGCACTCGCTCAGGACCTGGGAACTCGATTAGAAACGAATGTCGAGTTACATGAAGAACCCTGGGATTTCTCACCCGAAGCCCCACCTTCGCTGCTTCCCAAGGAACCGTTGTCTCAACCCGCAGGCAGCGACATTTCGATCGAGCGATTCGAGGACGGGGTTACGCTGAACATTCCTCCAGCAGGTTGGAGAGGCGCGAAGGGACTGTTGGGCTTTTCGCTGTGCTGGTGCGGATTCATGGTGGTCTTCACCACGATGTTCGTTGTTGCCGGCTTTAAAGATGCCGGACTGGACGAACCCGGCACGATGTTGATTTTTGTCGCGTTCACCGGGGTATTCTGGCTCATTGGAATCGGCATGATGTTGGGCGCGATAAGCATGGCCCGTCGAAAAGCCGCGATCGCCGTGGTGGACGACTCACTGATGGTTCTAGAGATCGGACTCTTCCGTACCAAGCGCCGAGAGTGGGACCGGAACGAGTTGGAATCGATTCGGCTCGGGTCCAGCGGGACATCGGTGAACAATGTCCCCGTCATGGAGCTTCAAATCCGCAACCGAGACGCAGAGAAGACCGGTCTACTCTCCAGCCGCAACAACGAGGAACTGCGGTGGATCTCGGATCTTCTCACGCGGGCGTTAGAGCTGGGGCCGAGCGCAGAGCGTAAGCCGAACGAAGAAGTCTCTTCGTCATTCGGTAAGACAGGGCCTAACGAGGAGTAACAACGCGGGCAGCTACGAAGCCGAACGGGGTGTTAGCCCGCGGAATCCCATGTGCTGTTCGAGGACCTCGCGGTATTCGTCAATTTCGACGTCGCGTTCGCTGCAGATCAGCATCAGCGAACCTTCGCTGGTGAAGTTGTCGTCCCACTCGATCAACTGCTGGTCCGTCCAGGAAGGATCGTATTCCTGCAGCTTTTCGTCCGACATGCGGCTGAAGTAGGAGCGGAGGTTGATATCAGTCTCGTCCATTTCCATGTCGGCGGGAAGACGTTCGTAGTTGATGTCGCTGTTGCTCATAGCTCAATTCCTCGACGTTGGCTGAAGTGGATCCAACCCCCACGCAATTTGGCCACCAGTTAAGGCGAATGTCCGCACCCCGGTGGCATCTCCCTTAAGTGTAGAGCCCAGCGTCCAGGCTTCAAGCCAAATGGTGCAGGGGGCCAAAATGCAAGCCAGGCCGGGAGAAAAGTGGCTTGCCCCCGTCCGATCCGTCGAACAAAATACCGGTTGCAGTCGGCTTAACGCGGGCGGACCGATCGAACCATTTGACCTGACGGGAATGAATGCGATGAGCGATACCGAATTTCACTCTTTCCAGGAATTCTGGCCGTTCTACCTGGGCGAACACAGCAACACGGTCAATCGCTGGTTCCACTTTGTCGGCACGACGCTGGTCATCGCCCTGTTCGTCTACATCCTGGTCAGCGGTAATAACTACTGGCTGCTGTTGGCACTGCCCGTCTGCGGCTATGGATTTGCCTGGGTTGGACACTTTATGATCGAGCACAATCGCCCGGCCACATTCAAACACCCGCTGTGGTCGCTGATCGGCGATTTCAAGATGTGGTGGCTCATGATCACCGGCCGTCTGGGCGGAGAGATCAAGCGGCTCACCGCCGCGGCGCAATCGCGATAGTTCGAGCGGCGGCTGACTTAGCCACAGAGAAGGCTTCCGTACTTCAGCGCCCTACAGCAGGATGCCCAGGCGTCGCGCGCGAATCTTGAGTGCCCGTTCGAAATAGAACGCCTGAACCCGTGGTTTTTTTCGTGCCCAGAAGAACGTCGACTGCACGAGGCGTTTCGGCAGCACGCCTTGTTCCACCAGGAACACCACACGTTCGATGAACTTGAACTCTTCGGGGCGTCGCGCTTTGAGGCCCTTTTCGAGGGCGTCTTTCAGATCGATATTAGCGCCCGAGGTATTGGCGTCTTGCAGTGTAGGGGGCGAGGGAACAGGGTCCGGGGTGGTCTGGGCAACGACGACGCTTGCGGCGCCTAGTGCCAGTATGAGTACGATTAGCCGAATCATGGCGCACCTCGCTCTTGTGACTGGAAGAATTTGCAGTCACCCCCTTCACCTCGAATCGGGGCTTGTAGTCAATCAACCGCGCGGCAGCAAGAGCGGTTCGACTGCATGTGCCTGCACTGCAAGCCATGAATGAATGCCAGTACCGAGAGCGAAGCTGATTGATGGCAAGTAGTTGCTGCACCGTGACGTGGTCTCAGTCCGGCAATTCGACGACGACCCACTCTCCTTCGATCGTCGTGGGATAACAGGCCGCGTGCCGATCGTGGGTCAAGCAGTTGCCGGTCGTGATATCGAATTGCCAGCCGTGCCAGGGACAAACGACCACCTGGCCTTCGATTGGTCCGTCGCCAAGCGGACCCCCGATATGCGGGCACAAGTTGGGCAAGGTGTAGAATTGCCCCGCTACGTTGAAGATGACGAACTCTCGTCCCGCGTGTTCGACAGTTTTCGAGGTTCCCGGACGAACGTCACCCGTTCGCACCAAGGCTGTCTGATTTGCCACAGAGGTCCTCACTCACGCTTCCAACCGGTCATCGCAATGCGGATTGCCCGGCGGCCCCAACAACACTGTTCGTTTGTCCCGGTAAGCGGTATGCTATCTCGACAGAGTCACGGGGTTCAATTGCAATCCGATCAGCCGACTTCGTCCATCGGATACAGATTTAGATCGATCACCGAAGTTACTGTGTTGTCCCCATGCCATGCACGGCCGACGCAGTATCCAGAATCTAGTCAAGGAACTGACCTATGAACATCATGGTTGGGATTGCGATCATTCTGCTGCTGGCACTCGCCGGTGTGGCCTTGGTGGTGGTGCTGGTCTACTGGAATCTGTGGCTCGAAGCATTCATGGCCAACGCCGGCGTCGGGTTCACCCGACTGGTTGCGATGAGCCTGCGGCAAGTCAACGCCCGCTTGATTGTGCGAGCCAGAATCATGGCCGTTCAATCGGGATTACCTACCGATCGCAAGACCGGCATCACGACACAGCGGTTAGAAGCTCACTACCTGGCGGGCGGAAACGTGCCCGGCGTGATTCGGGCCCTGATTGCCGCCCAACGTGCTGATATCGACCTCGACTTTGATCGTGCGGCGGCCATCGATCTTGCCGGCCGTGACGTGTTGGATGCCGTGCAAACCAGTGTGAATCCCAAAGTGATCGAGTGCCCCGACCCTCAGAAGTCGCACCGCAGCACGCTTAGTGCCATCGCCAAGAACGGCGTTGAATTAAAGGTTCGTGCTCGCGTGACCGTGCGAACCAATTTGTTGCAGTTGATCGGTGGCGCCACGGAAGACACGGTGATCGCCCGGGTAGGTGAGGGAATTATCACTTCGATTGGTTCCGCCGACTCACATCTGGATGTCATGGAGAATCCCGACCAAATTTCCAAAGCGGTGCTGGCTCGCGGGCTCGATGCACAAACGGCGTTTGCCATCGTTTCGATCGATATCGCGGATATTGATGTTGGCGAGAATATCGGTGCCCGACTTCAGGCCGATCAGGCCGAGGCCGATATGCGTGTGGCCCGGGCCAAGGCAGAACAGCGTCGAGCCTTCGCCGTCGCCCATGCACAGGAAATGAAGGCCAAAGTTACCGAGAACCGAGCTGCGTTGGTTATGGCCGAAGCCGAAGTGCCACAGGCCATGGCCGATGCTTTCCGCAGCGGACGCATGCACGTGGAGAACGGACACTCGTCGGAGTCGGACTCTAATGAAGGGTTCTAAGGCGCTCAGGTATTCTAAGCCAATAGTGCCGCCAGGATACCGGACAGCAGGATGCCGTCGAATGTGCCGGCACCGCCGATGGAAAGCACTCTCGCCGATACCGAGGTGATGTCTTTTAGGTGCAGCAAATCTGCTCCAATCAACGGGCCGGCTACACCTGCGACAAAGGCCACCGGTGCTCTTACGGTGGAGTCGTCGCCGAATCCCAGCAGCAGCCATGTCAGCCCGACGGCTACCAGGGGCGAGACAAACCAAGGCATGCCGATTCCAATGCCGCGAATCGGCCGGGCAACCAGATAACAGGCGACAATATTTACTCCCGCCACAATCGCCACCGCGGTCAGTGGCCACCCACCGGTTGCGAACAGAAACCGCAACTGCCACAGTGCAATCAGCGACGGCACGACACAACCTCCGACATTTACGGCAATGTAGGTCGCCGTGCTTCGCTGTGCGATAGATGGTCCCCAGGCCGAACCACCCCACATCGGCGCCATGTCGATCACCTGTTCTTCCTGCCGCTCGATGGTGTGAACGGGAAGGTTGAAGAAGCTACCGAAAAGAATCGCAATCACCGCCAACGTCGCTGCCACCGGCGAGAGGTGAAGCTGGGTCAGGGCATGCCGCATCGTCTCAACGAACAACCAAGGCAAGACACACAAGAATGCAAAGATCACAGCCGTTGAGAGACAACCCAACAGTTGGAGTTGCCGATAGCCGGGGGGAATTTGGCCGTTCATCGTTGCCTTTTTCCTCGGGAGCAGAGCGAATTTGAAATGTCTAGCCTACCGCTGATCCGCCGATCGGTGAAAGGGGGATTCAGCAGGAATAGCGATGCCAGGACGATGGTTCAATCGCTCACTTCACCGGCCAACGCTCCGAGGGCGTTCGGGCCGATTCCAAGATGGCCTCGATCTTGCCCACAAGCTGTGGATGTTCTTCAGCGACGTTGCGCTCCTCTCCAATGTCGCTAACAACGTGATACAGCTCGACAGGATTGCCCTGTTTCGTTCGAATCCCTTTCCAGGGCCCTACGCGAACCGCTTGCTTGAAGCCTCGCTCGTGAAATTCCCAGTACAGGTATTCGTGTTCCGGTTGTACACGGCCTGCTTGTTGAGATCCGAGCAAGGTGGGAACCATCGAGATGCCATCGATTCCCGTCGGAACGTCCGTTTCTGCAAGTTCTGCAGCGGTCGGCAGAAAATCTTGAAACGACCACGCCTCGTCGCTGGTCGTGCCTGCGGTAATCTTCTTCGGCCAGCGCACAATCATCGGTACGCGAATCCCACCATCGGTCAGGCTGCGTTTGATGCCACGCAGCGGACCGGAACTCTGGAAGAACTCCGGATCGGCGCCACCTTCTCGATGTGGTCCGTTATCGCTGGTCACAAACACGATGGTGTCGTCAGTAACTCCTCGCTCGGCCAACGCCTCCAAAATGAGTCCTACATCTGAATCGAAGCGGGTGATCATTGCGGCGTGATTTTTCTGCTGCTGCGGCCAGTCTTGGTCGCTGTAAGGTTCGTCGCTGGGAATCTCCATGCCTTCTCGCCCCCGTTCGTTGTTCGCATGCGGCAACGTGAACGGTAAGTACAAGAAGAAAGGTTCATTGTTGGTTGACCGAATGAAGGCCAGGGCTTCCTCCATGATAGGATCCTGGCTGTAGGTTGTTCGCTGGCCGTTTTCGTTGCCGGGTAGTTCGACTCGTTCGGTATTCCGCCACAGATACTCTGGGTAGTAGTTATGCGCGTGACGCTGGTTCAGGTAGCCAAACCACTGGTCGAAACCTTGGCGTGTTGGTATGCCCGTCGAGTCGGGTTCGCCAAGGCCCCACTTCCCGAAGATTCCGGTCGCGTACCCGGCCGCCTTCAACACCTCGGCTACCGTGACGTCCTCCGGTTCCAACGGGACGAGGGCGTTTCCTCGAACTCGGGCGTGACCGGTATGGAGTCCCGTCATTAACACACAGCGCGATGGGGCGCAAACCGTGCTTCCCGCATAGCAAGATGTGAACCGCAGCCCTTCAGATGCCAGGCGATCGAGGACAGGCGTTTGAATGGTCTGTTGGCCGTAGCACCCCACATCGCCGTAGCCCAAGTCGTCGGCCATGATGAACACGATATTCGGCGGCCTGCTGACCTCTTCCGAATTCGATACTCGGGCAGACAGAGACGGCAGGACTACGAGCATGATCAGGAAGCGTGAGGTCGCCATTCGCTGAAGCAATCGATGGAAACGTTGAGAGCTAATGTAGGGATTCACGCAAGATTCGTATTCAGTCATCGAGTTCTCTCGGATGGTCTGCTGGAGAGCGGTTTTTGGAGTGAGGTGGCCGAAGTTCCGATTATTACGATTCTGCGACAAGTATCATTGCACGAAGTGTCCCAAGCAAATCGCGTGACAGACTTGATTGCGAACCCCGAGTGATACCGTTCAAAGCGGATTTGTCGGGCATTTCAAAAGCCCCAACACCTATCATAACTGCATGGTAGAACAAGGGATGGTGCATTGGGCGGACTCGGTGTCAATGTGCTGGATACGTTCTATACTAAGGGTATGGCCCCAGCCCAAGATAGGCGGGGGGACGCGCTGAACTCTTGAAATTTGCGTCGGTTGGAGATCTCCATGAACTGTTATCCAAGGGCCGCCCTGCTGGCCCTATTCGCCGTTATCGCCTGTTGGAATGCGGACATCACGCGGGCCGAAGCGGGAGACTCATCGGAAGAACAGCACGCTGCCATTCGTGCCGCGGGCAAGGCCTATATCGATGCACTGAACCGCGCAGATAAAGCTGCCCTGGCTGCGATGTGGACTGAAAAAGGTGTCTACGTCGACGCGGCAGGAAAAGCCTTCGCCGCACATGAGTTGATCGAACAACACTTTGGCGATGCCGCTGCCACCCAAAACCTTGAGAAAGTTCCTGTCGATTCTCAATCCACGATTCGCCTGGTGACCGACGACGTTGCCGTGGAGGAGGGGACCTCTCGCACGGTGATTGCCACCGGAGACGAAGTGGTTACCGGTGGGTATTCAGCAGTCTGGGTCATGAAGGGCAATCGCTGGTTGCTCGACACGCTGCGAGAATGGGAATCTTCGGACATCGCCTTACAAAGCCCGCTGAAGGTGATCGAGTGGATCATCGGCGACTGGGTGAGCGAGTCCGATGGAATCGTCGTTACCAGCTCCGCGGAATGGTGCGAAAACGAGAGGTTCATCCTGCGGCGCTTCACCATCAAGCAAGACGGTGTGGTCCTGCAGTCGGGCACTCAACGAATTGGTTGGGATCCTGCGGCCCAAAGCATTCGCTCGTGGACATTCGATTCACACGGAGGGATTATCGAAGGATTGTGGCACCATGAGGCAGGCGCATGGATCATCAAGACCGCCGGGGTAACGGCCAATGGAAGCAGAACCACCGGGGCCACGTTTTTGATTCCCGAAGGCGACGACCACTGTGTAGTGAAGTCGAGCCACGTCATGGTAGGCGATGTTGAAGTACCAGATTCGGAAACGGAATTTCACCGGCTTCCAGCCGACTGATATACGAAACTCCCACGTTGGCACATGAAACGAGGAACTTCACAATGTTTGCCCTAGCAACTCGCGCAACACTGGCGTTGGCCATGTTGTGGCTGACGACCGTTTCGGTTGTGGCACAGGATTCACCTGAAGCAACGCCGACCGACCCCGACACTTCCGAGACTGAAACGCGAGAGCAGATCCTCCAAAGTCCCCGCTGGAAGAAACTCGTGCAGCGATTCGATGCGTGGATGTCGGTGCAGGAACTGTACACCGAAGGACAAACGGCCGAATTGGTGCGAGAGTTGACCAAGAAGGTCGAGTCGTTGACCGCCCCGCAGCTCGAGGCATTCATCGATCAGACGGAACAGCAGCTTGACGTATTGATGAGCCAGGAAGCCACCGCGGCTCGGGCAGATTTGCGCGTTGCTACGATGGAGTTCCGACAGAAAATGTTTGCCCGTAACGGGATGATGCCCAACGTGTTTGGGATGTCGGTCGAACAACTGAAGCAGGAACTGGCGAACTTCCAGGCGAGACGGGCTTCGAGCGCCGTAGCGAATGCCGAGTTCAATCGATCTCGCGAACAACAGGTGGCTGAGATCCAGGCAAACAATCGCGCCCAACAACAACTTCAAATGCAGGCTCGCGACCAGGCTATCCGTTCTGCCAACGCCTCACGGACGAGGACACCGCCCCGCAGTCCGTATGTGCCCCGCTCGGGCCCCCCGGTTCCAAGGCCGAGGATTTTCGTCAACTCGTTTGGCGGTGTCGCGATTGCCTTGCCATAGTACGGACCGATCTACCATTCGACCGATGGCTGGTGCAATCTACTTCCGCCGAATGCGGTAGGCCCCGAGAGCAATCATCGCGATGACGCCCAGCAAAAGCGTTGATGGCTCTGGAACGAGCATTGTTTCTACCAACTCAGTCGTTTCGTGGTAGAACGCGTATCGTCGGTTAGTGTCGAGATCGCTATACAGAAACTCATCGTAGCCACCGCTACCATCGTTTTTTGGCCATAAGATACGAAGTTGGGCGACGGTGTCTCCAAGATCACCCAGGCCGAAGTGAGCCAACGTATCGTCTTGGCCCAGGAAGTTGCTGCCGGCATTCACTTCCCAGAGTTGCGTGTCTCCACCTAAGACACTAGTAAGCTCGATTCGTGCGCCAACACCGTCGAAGTTGGATTCGAATCCGTGCAGGTCGATCTGCAGCCAGTCGTTTTGGCTGTTCGAATCATTACGGTAGAGTACCGGCTGGCCTGCGCTGTTGACGACAAAAATATCCAGGTCGCCGTCGTTGTCGTAGTCGAACGTCAAGAGCCCTCTGCCTTCGCCTGTGTCCGTGATGCCCGAGAGGGTTGCTACTTCTTCGAAAGTGCCATCACCTAGGTTATGGAACAGTCGCATGGGATCGTCAGAGAAGTCCGTGACATCTCCCGGAGAAAGAGGATCGAGCAGGTCACTGGGAAACCCGTTGGTCATGACGATGTCTTTGTGGCCATCGTTGTCGTAGTCGAACGCCGAGGTACCCCAGCCCCAACCGCCATCTCGCACGCCTGAAGCCGTGGTGGCATCGGTGAAGGTTTGATCGCCATTGTTGATGTACAGCCGGTTCCCCGTACCACCCCAATTGAATTCGATGTCGTCGTCTGCATCGTAAATCGAGGTGACGAACCAGTCCAAGTTTCCATCGCCGTTGAAATCTGCGATGGTTGCGCCCATGCCGTTTTCGTCGGTCCCGACGCCGGCAGCCACGGTCCCATCGGTGAAGGTGCCGTCTCCGTTGTTCCAAAACAAACGGCTTGTACCAAAATCGCCGGTAACTGCCAGGTCGAGGTGGCCGTCATTATTAAGGTCACTGAACCGGGGGGCAAACCCGAAGGAACGTGAGGTATCCGCGACCGTCGTCATCTCCACACCAGCAGAGACCGTGGTATCGATAAAGTGGCCCGGATTCGCGGCCCCCGCATTGCGATACAGACGCGTGGCCGTGCCATACTGATCCTTCCACGAAGTGGTGAACAAATCGAGGTAACCGTCACCATCGTAGTCGCCAAAAGTCGAACTAAAGTGCCCGCCAAATGCCGAGTTCGTCAGGTCGACGTTTCGCTGTACCGCAACTTCGCTGAATCCTCCGGTACCTTGCCCCCACTGTCCATTGTTGATTAGCAGGAAGTTTCGGCTGTTCCCCACGTCTGGATCTTCGACCGAAGTCACGTACAGGTCCAGGTCGCCATCGTTGTCGATGTCCCCCCAGCTTGCACCATTGCCTCGCTCGATAATGTCCAGGCCAAGCGCTGAGTTGGATTGTGCCTCAAAGGTACCATCGCCCGTATTGCGGTAGAGAATACTGGGAGCATCCAAACGAGTAACAAATAGGTCAACTAGTCCATCGCCATCGTAATCGGCCGCAGCTGCGCCGCCGGTCATGATTTGTGGCTCGTAGTTGAATTCGTCGAGCCCGCCCGACTGTCGCTGGACGTAATTGATGCCCGATTGTTGCGTTACGTCGACGAATTGTGCGGAGGCTGGACCATAAACCAGGAAAGAAATGGCAATTGCAATCAGAAATCGACCGACGCGAGACCAACTCATGTTTTGCGTGCCCTATGGAGAATTCCGCTCGGGCTATCCTCGAAGCAGATAGCCCGAGCGGGTGAGAATCTTTGGACTTCGTTGTTAACTCCGATTTGTTACTTCCTGCGTCGACGGATGCAGTATCCAGCCAATGCCAAACCGGACATGGCCGCAAGCATCATGGACGAAGGCTCGGGCACCACATTAATCGCGGATGCCTCGAAAGCGGTCGAAAACAAATCGGCGCTAATTAGCAGGTCCGCTTCAAGGTCGAGCACCGCTTGACCACTCAATTGGGCTTGAAGGTGTTCGAGTTCAACAACACCGTTGGCCAAGAAACCCTCGTCAACCTCGAATTGGAATTCAGGAACGTTGCTCGGACCATTCGTTCCCAGTTCGAAATCGACCAGTGGAATGTCCAGTACAACATCTTCTTCGAGCAGTTGGACTGGTAGGTCGAGCCCGAACGTGGTGGTTTGCATGGCGCCCAATACATCATCGAAGTCGACGTCCGTGGTAGCTTCATGCAACACCCCGAAGGAGAAAGGTAATTCGACGTCCGGAAGAGAGATTTCTTCATTGAGAGTTAACAACGAAATATCCGGGTCGCTCAATGCCCCGTCGACCACATCGTCGAAGTCGACACTGAAATTGATGATACCGATCAGAGACAAGTCGGCGGCAATATCCAAGCTACCGAAAACGGTACCCAACAGGTCGGCAGACAGGGTACCGGTGACAATCGTTTCGACTAATCCGCCACCGCCGGCAGAGAGGTCTAGCTGTGGGATTCCGGTCGGATGGGCCGCTTCGACAAAGTTACTCTCAGGAGAAATCAGTCCGACCGGGGTCGATGAACTGAACGACAGATTCTGGATCTGCAGGTTCTGAACATCGGTGAAGTCGACGGATACCGTCGAGGAGTTCTTCAGGCGAAGATCGACGTCGAGAAAGGCCGTGTCGACAATATTCGGAATCGTGATGTCATTCGGAATCGAAGCGGCCAGGCCACCCGTAACATTAACGCTTGCGTCAATGTCGTTGTCCAAAACGGCCGAGAATGAGTCGACCGTGGCACCATTGAGAATGCCCGTCTGCCCCGGATCATCCCAGGCTCCGTCCGAACCGGGTACACCGGGGTCGATGGCGCCGACAACGCCATTTGCCAAGTTATCGCCGGCGGTGACCGTCATCGATCCGGAGACACTGCTGGAAAAGGGTGTGTTGGGGATGTTGATCCCGATGACCGAGGGTGCAATGTTGATGGCAGTTGAAGCGGTGTTGTTTCGCGAGTCACCATCAGGGAAAGCATTCCCGAAACCACCGTTGCTGATGAGATCGATATCAAGGTCGAGCACTTCGAGCAAGCCTTGCGTGACGACGCTTCCATCGGTGGTTTGGCTCTTTACGGTGGCCGTAATGTCCCCGGAGATTGCTCCGGAAAACCCTGGCCCACCATCGAAGTTCAAGACTTTTGTCGAGGTCTGTGCGAAGGCCGCCTGATTGCCCAAGACGAAGGCGCAAACTCCAGCACAAAGTGTAACTCGGATGGACGCAGTTTGGCTGCTCATCATTAGCGATTCCCCTATAGAGTGACCCAAGAACGGCCAGATAGATACGGACCCTGCCACCTCAGATCTTCCCCATTCCGTACGGAACAATCTATTTGCTCAGCCAGAATTGTCCAAGAAAAAATGTTGGGAATCTGAGAAATCTTGCACTTAGCTTATGCATAGGTTTGATGTGGATGATCTCTGTCGAGATTGGATCCAGTCGAAGCTGACTTGCTCTCAAATCAGCTACATGGCCGGTAGGCAATAGTGCATGGTGGTTTCCCTATCTACAGAATCGTGGTGCGCCAATGGCGCTGGTCCAATCGAAGTGGCCACTCTCAATCGATCGGGAAATGCATTTTCCGACTCACTTCACGCACCCAAAATTGACTGAAATCGAATTTGTGGGGATCTTGATATAATTGAGTAGATGATGAAAATAATTCAACTATATTGACAATTATTGCGAGTTGTTGTAAGAATTGGGTGTCATGCACCGTACGCCCAAAAACCTGACGAACGAGTGCCCGTACTGCGGGAAGGCGATGTCGGTCACTCAGATGGGCTGCGGCGATTGTCACGTTTCCATTCAGGCCGAGTTCCCCCTCTCCCGACTGGGCGGGCTGCCATTGGAACACCAGCGGTTTATCGAAATGTTCGTCTTGGCTGGGGGCAATCTCAAGCAGATCGCTCAACAAGTGGGCGTTTCGTATCCAACCATCCGTTCACGTCTCGACAAAGTCATCGACGCGCTTCGTGAAGAAATTGCGAAGACTCAGCGCGTTGGCGGTACGGTCCTCGATGCGGTTTCGCCGGGCAAAACCAAGACCAAGGCCAAAGACGCCGCGCAGATCATTAAGCGGATTTAGGAAGTAGCCGCGTGCCATGAATTCGAGCGATCCTCAACCGAACGACAAGGCCGCGACCGGGTCGTCCGCCGATCAGCTACTGCTCGACGACGCGCTCCGAAACGCGGACCAGCTACTCGTCGAATCGCTGCACGTTGAAGACGGTCGTCGTCGAAAGAGGCGAATCCTTATACTCACGGCGTTAGGGGGCTTCCTTATGATTACAACCATTTGTTTTTTCTTGCTTTGGCCTGCCGAACCGCAAGACACCGCTGACACCGCGAGTGAACCTTTGGTGCAGCAAACCGCTGAGGCCAAGATCGACGTGGCAAAGTCTGCCCAGGTGGCTGGCGAAGGTTGGTTGTTATGGCAGAGGCAACAATTTGCTGCCGCCGTGGAGAAATTCAAACAAGCCACCGAACTGGATCCCGACAACGCGAACGCTTGGAACGGACTCGGCTGGGCCAGCTTTAACGGCGGAGATCGAAACGCCGCTCAGGCGGCCTTCGAGCGGGTGATCGAGCTGGAACCCAAGCACCCGGCCGCACTCAACGGACTGGGGCAGATTGCATTCTTCTCGCGGAAATACGATCAGGCTGAGAAGTATCTATTGAAAGCCGCACCCCAGGCCCCGGCGGCCTGGTATGCCCTGGCCAAACTTTACTTGTTGCAGGGTGATTATCCCGCGGCGGCGAAGTGGACCCGCAAGATTGCCAATTCCGGCGATAACGATCCAGCGATCCAGCGCATGCTGACCGCCGCGAAGGAAAAGAAACTGCCGGATGACCTACGCGAGTTAATCGAACCTGCCGAATCGACACAAGTATCTACGGATGTCTCCCGCGCTTGGCGGATGATGAACATGGGACGTCGTGAAGAGGCCCGAGAACTTTTCGAGGCCGTGCTAAAAGAATCCCCGGACACGTTCGGAGCCGCCAATGGCATGGGCTGGTTACTGCTGAATACAGGCGACCTGGAGGGAGCCAAGACCTACTTCCAGCGGGCGCTCAAGATCGAGCCCGAAGCTGCCGGCGCGATGAACGGGCTGGCCAGCGTGCTTTATGCCCAAGATGACGTCGAATCGGCCATCGATCTATGGGAAGTCATGGTGGACAAATTCCCGGGACCCAACGCCGGCACCGTCAACCTGGCGAATGCCTACCTGCAAAAAGCGGAATTCCAGCAGGCCATCCCACTGCTGGAGGAACTGGTCGAGGATGATCCGAGTAACCAAGTCGCCAAAGAGAAACTGACACACGCACGCGAACAAGCCAAGCAGAAATAGATGCGGAGCTTAAGCTCACACGCGTGCCGACGCGCTGCTTGGTTGCGACGTTAGCGAACCCACGGCTTAAGTTCCCACCCGTTGGGTAACCGGCTCGATGTTGGGATACTCCCACTGGCCGTCAAGCGCTTCCTGGCGGGGGCGGAACAGCCGCAGTACGTAGTTCCAGCCTGGTCCGACCGGGAGAAAATTGGGCTGGCTGGGGTCGCCACCGAAATGAACGGTAACGCTGCCGTCGGCATTCTTCTGAGCGTTGCGGTCGTTGATCGAGTAGGCGTCGTATTCGTTCTTGTCGAAGTAGCCTTTGTCGTTGTAGACGGTCACCGACCAAAACCCGGCGGCCGGTACGTCCTTCAAGGTCATCGTGTGCGGCTTGGATTCGTCACCTTGTTCAGGAGCCCCGCGCATGTAAATGGCCGCTTCGCGGGGGCTGCCACCCCAGCCATACGCCGTTGCCACACGATGCACCACCGGGTCGACCTCACCCACATCGCCGAACTTCGGCACATCGGTCGATACGGCCTGGCCCAGGGCCGCGATCCGATTCAGCCGGTCGCGAATTTCGGTCAATTGTTCCTGGTCCCAGTCGGGGACTTCGAATTCGCCTATCGACTCCTGTCGGGCTGATAGTCCATCTTGGACTGTATTGGCCGCCTTAATGTCTTCCGGGTCGGTCGGGTCGACCAACGTCCGCACCAGCACGCACACATAGCGCGTGCCGACGTTGTCTTTGGTGAGTTCATATTCGCCGGGTTCGTAGAACACGTTCTTCGTAAAGTGATCCTGGTTGATGATCTGCATCGATTGAAAGCGGTCGCCCGAGTCGGGCATCACCAGCGTTACAGGGCTTTCCAGATCAAATACGGCCGAAGAGTACAATGTGTCGCGATTCATACGAATCACGGTCTGTGCCTCGATCGGGGTGACTTCCCTTACGTGTCGAAACTTCCCGAGAGCCCCGCCCGCGACGAAGCGCGAAAAGTAACGATCGCTTTCCGCCCGAGTGAAGTTGTCCATCGTTACCGGCTCGGCTGCCTGCGAAGCCACCGCGACCACGCTCATTGAAATTGTTGTGATGACAACTAGCTTCTGTTGCAGGTGCTTCATCATTGATTGCCTAGGGAAAGACTTGGTTGGGTGCTTGCTCGCTGAGATGTTTTTGCCTCTTACTAACGCATGTCTTCGCTGAAGCGGAACGGTTTTCCTCCGACCAGGTCGGCACTCGTCACGGTGGGGCACCAGAATGTTTCCACGTGCTCGATCACCAGATCGGTGCCGTCGAAGTGGTTGACGAACGGTTTCATCTCCGAATTGTACATCGTGTCGGTCATGTCTCGAATCAAAACCACGTCTTTGCCCAGTGAGACCATTTGTCGGATCGCAAACGAGCGGCCCAGCACGCACATGTTCAGGTGCACGCCGGCGATAAGAACGTGCTCGATGCCTCGGTCTTGAAGTAGATTGAACACCTCTTGCCCGTCGTCGCTGATGGCGTCGGGTTCCTCGATGTCGATCGTGGCGATCTGCCGTGTCCAGGGAGCGTTGATCTCGCACTTGATCTTGCAGTCGCAGCCCATGTCTGAATCGTCGATCGGCAACGCAGGCTCTCGCGTTTCATCAGGCCAACACCATTTGGTACCCCAACGGGTCGCCTGCGAGAGCTCGACAGGTGCCTTGGCAAATGGGGCCTGTAGGGCTCGCTTTCGCTGCGGGGTGTCGGCATAGAAATCGACGCAAGTGCTGGGGGCGTGTATGACGAACACTCCCATGTCACGGGCACGGTGCACCAACAGATTCATCGGGCCGGCCAACTCACCAACCCTGGCGGCAGCGCCACGGCACCAATGATCGTCCCACATGTCGCAAATAATCAGGGCCGTCTTCCGGGGATCCCATTCGACGGTCTCTTCCACAACGCGATACTCAGGATCTTGGTTGTTGGCCGCATCGTCGGCCTCGAGGCTGCGAAGCTGAAGCTTCAGCGGTGCATCGACGGAACTCATGCTACGAGCCGTCGACAGACCAAGTACGGTCAACACCACAATCAATCCGATCAACGCGGTTCGTTGCATCACAGACCTCACTCAACGCTGGAATTCAAGAAACGTGTCGCTCGCAGTATACCAGCTTGAGAACCGAGGGATCGAAGATTGGAACGGAATCAGGCAATCACCGACCACTCCAATTGTTTCGACCAACATGTAGGGTACACCCTCCGTGGTGTTCCGAATCGCGAGGTGCGAATCGGGAGATGCGAATCGGGAGATGCGATTGGAATCACCCTGGCGCACTGAACGCCACGGACAGTAGTTCCGTTTTTTGCTTTTTTGGGGGGTGAATTGGGATAGGTGAACGCAGGCCCCCTGTTGAAAATGACTTGTGATCAAGCCAGTCGTTTCCAAGGAGGGAGCCATGCGTTCACGGAAAGAGCTTACCATTTCGTCGTCTGCGGTACACCAACTGGCGGCAGCATTGCTGCAACAGCATTTGGGACTGAAAGACCAAGGGTACAAATGTCGAGTGAAGGTGATTGTCTCCGTGCTGCTGTTTGCCGCCTCGCGAATCACCTCGATCTGCGAAGCTTGTATGCGGCTACGCAACGCGCCGGGCGACGACGCGGTACGCAAGGCGCTGCACAAGTCACTGCCCGACATGCCGGGCTTGGAACGTCGCCTCAATGCCGCGTTGAGCGACCGCTTGCCGAAGCGTTTGCGGCGTCGGTCGCTGCGGATCGCAATCGATATCACCGAGATCCCGTATCATGGAAAGCCGCATCGCGAGGCTCGCGAGATCTGTCGGCGAAGACCACGTGCGGGCACGTCGCATTTCCATTGCTACGCCACGGCCTATGTCGTCGAACAGGGAGAACGGTTCACGCTGGCGTTAACCTACGTCTGGGCCGACGACTCGAAGCGTGCCATCGTCCAGCGACTACTACGGCAGGTGCGTCGACAGAAGCTGAACGTGCGTTATTTACTGCTCGATCGAGGGTTTTACGCCGTCGATGTGGTTCGTTACCTGCAAGCGGCTCGCTGTCCGTTCCTCATGCCGGTGATCCATTGCGGAGGACGGGCGTCGAAGCCCAATCAGAGTCGCGGTACGAATCGATTTTTAGTCTGCCAGCGAAGCCGTCGGGCAACGCACACCATGAGCAACAAGAAGCGTGCGGCGACCGTTCAGATTGCGGTCGCGTGCGACGATTGGAATGGACGTCGAGGCAAGCATGGACGTCGAGTCTTGGTGTTCGCGTATTGGGGGTTTCAGCCTTCGTCCCCGGCTTGGGTGCGGGAGGAATATCGCAAACGATTCGGCATCGAGACCAGCTACCGACAAATGAATCAGGCCCGCATTCGAACGTGCACGACTCAACCCAGGATGCGTCTGTTGATGATCGGCCTCGCGTTGCTGTTACGCAATCTGTGGGTTTGGATTCACCTGAGCCATCTATCGAGAATCACGCCAAGCGGACGAATCCGACTCCGCCTGAGGATGCTTCGATTCCGTCACATGCTCCACAGCCTCGAACAAGCCGTCTTCGAACGACTCGGCGAACCAACCCACAACACACAACAACCCCATCAAAAATCACGACTTGCAGCCAACCCCTAAAACAACCCAAAATCGGAACTACTGACGGAGGGCGTTCCCTACAGGGGATCATGTATCAAACGTGATATTTGGGAGCACCGTTTTGCCCGACCGGTCAAAATCGCTGGTATTTGCGTTCGCGGTCCGCTAGGTTCGGAGTTCTGCAAACATGTTTTGATTTCTGCCTGAGGACTGGAGTGTCGTGATGAGTAAGTCCCCACTTGTTTCTGTGGCAAATCTCTTCTTGCTCACGGCTTTCATCGCGAATGCCACATCCGCCCGGGGCGAAGACTGGCCGCAATGGCGGGGGCCCAACTGCACGGGGATTTCGACCGAACAGCAATCGCTGCCTGCCGAGTTTTCCAGGGACAACAATCTGGCCTGGGCGGTCGAACTGGGTGATGGAATTGGCTCGCCGGTGGTGGTTGGCGGAAAGGTCTTCTCCACCGCGATGCTCGGCGAGGCGCCCGGCAATCAGTTCGTCGTGCTCTGTCACGACGCCGCGACGGGCGAAGAACTCTGGCGGCGGACCATGGATATCACCGGCCAGCCGTTGGCCAACGTGCACGAGGCCAATTGCTATGCCTCTGCCACGCCGGCTGCGGATGACGAACGGGTGTATGTCTACTTCACCCGCTTCGGGTTGATGGCGTTGGACGTCACTTCGGGGAAGACCGTGTGGCATCGTCCATTGCCGGAACCGTATTTCGTGTTCGACTGGGGGCCTGGCATGTCGCCGGTGCTGCACGAAGACCGTTTGTTCTTCTGTCAGGACGACGATTTGTTTCCGGCCATGTACTGCATCGATAAGCACACGGGCGAGATCATCTGGAAAGACGACCGCAGCGACATGGCCTGCTGCTATTCGCACCCTGTAATTTGCGAAACCGAAGCAGGTCCGGAAGTGGTGGTGGCCGGAACGGGACGCTTGTTGGGTTACGACTACAACACCGGCAAGCGCAATTGGGCCGCCGAAGTATTCTGCCGCAACATCAAGACCACGCCGGTTAGCTTGGACGGGGTGTTGTACCTGTCGTTGGAAAGCAAAGGTATTTCGTATCAATGGCGGGCCGTGGCGGATGCCAATGGCGATGGAAAAATTACCCGCCAGGAAATCGAGACAAACAAATACCGCCTGAACGACAGCCCAATCCCCGATGCGTTCTGGGAGAAGTTCGAACGAGGCGATCAGAACCAGGACGGGATACTGGAAGGGGAAGAAATCGATCTGGCGTTCCTCGACCCTTCCAACCAGGGAGGTCTCCTGGCCAGCGACGTGCAGGCCAGGCTTGGTGATCAGACCGACGTGCAGAATGGGGACGATGAACTATTCGAGGCCCAATCTGCCGCTTTCATTCAAGCCGTTCGCGGCGGGGGGCAGGGCGATGTCTCCAAGACGCATATTCTGTGGAAACACGAATCGAAAGCGCCCGACCACATCGTGTCGCCCCTGGTTCTCGACGGGCAGATGCACGTTTTCAAAAGCGGTGGGATCTTCGCCAGCTTCGACTTGGGCGATGGCGAAACGGTCCACAAGCGAAAGCGGTTCGGCAATAACCACCGCCATCTCGCTTCACCAGTTTATGGTGACGGCAAGATTTACGTCACCGGCGAAAATGGCACGATTGTCGTGTTGGAAAGCGGTCCCGAGCTAAACATCGTGGCTACCAACGAACTCGACGAGGTGACCGCAGCCACGCCGGCCATCTCAGACGGAAAAATCTACATCCGCACCCGCGAGCATCTGTACTGCTTCGCGGAAGGTAGCCAGTAGGTTCGCCCGCGCGCGCGGTACTTGGCGACCAGCAATTCTAGTGAACTTTTCCTGTGGTGAGTGCGTCTGTAATTCATAGCGGCGCGTTGCGCCCTCCTTTTTCACAGGCCGCCGTATCTGCGCATTGGAGATCCACGACATGACGCCCGTTTGAACGCACTTCTCCGTCGACGTCTGCCAGCCGCGCTACCGGTCTGTCTTGAGACAGCCCGCGAGCTGGCAATGGACGTCGAAATCGGAGAATCGTCATGTCGTTTCGCCGCAAGTCGAGTGATTACGCCGGGTATGTTAAATCGGCCGCGAAAAAATCCCCGTTTTGCTACCAATTTCGCGTGCGGATGCGCCGCCACACTGGGCCCGCCGAAGTGGTTTGGTTGACCAGCGACCTGAAGTACGCCCAGGGAATCGTCGATTGCCTCAACTCCCAGGGCAGCCACATCGCGGCGTGGGTCGACCAATGGACTCCGTCGGGTCGCACGAACCAATGGAGTTGTATCTATCCAACGCTGCCGACAGTTGTCCGAAAAGACGACCCTGCCACCCCGCGCAAGCAACTCGTTCGTTCAGGTGACATCGTGGAGGCGGTGCTTCTGAGTGAACGCACACGCCGCCGAGGGTGGAAGGCACAACTTACCGAAACCGGATCGATCGGGCCGATCACCAACAGTGATTCGGTCCCAGCAACTTCCAAGCCCAATACCACCGTATGGCTTCGCATTGGGGCGACGAACTCTGATGGGACCCATCTGCAATTGGTGTGGGTAACCCAGTTGCGCAACCCGCTAGAGTACGATTAGGTGCGGGCAAGCGGTGCCCTGGTCACAATTCCAGTTGGAACGCCCGTGGTTCTGGAAGTGTAGTGAACCGTTGTGCGCCGAATTGCTTTTTGCGAGGTTTGCGATTCAATAGCGTCCGAGACGCACACTTTTTTGTCCCGGATCAGGCCACTTACCTTGTCAACGCTCATCGTTTGCATCCTCGTCGTCTTCCTTCTTCTGTTCAACGCGGGCATCTTCTGGTGGGACAGGCAAAATACCCTAAAGGGCGACTCCATTGGAGAACATGAATACCCACCGATCGATCAGCTTAGCGTTGAGCATGCCAAAAGAGACGCCTTAAGGATCCTGCAAGAACACGGAGAACCCCGTACTCGCGGGTTACCGCGTTCACTCCTGAATCGACTCCATACAGGAACTTCGGGGGTGTTGACGAATTACCAAAGATTGTCATTTGACTTGCTCACGTACGATCTAGACGTTTGCGTAGACCAGTTGCAATATGACGAATCCGGTGAGCGATTGTGCATTGGACATGACGAAGGAGGATTTCCGATCTACGTGACGTTGGATCCCTGCGACCCAAAGATCTACATTCACGAAGGGGAGACGTTCTTCTCACTGATGTGCCCCACGATCTTTCACTACATCATTCGGGCCAAGCATGTTGAAGACGCCGTTTGAGATCGGCATCGCATGTGAGGCAGCTGTCAGAAACCGCTTTCTGTCGATATCTCCAAGTGAATCTTCGGATGGTTAACTTCTCTATTGAGAAAGTATTTCTACCCGCTGATATGATCCGCCATCCAGCAACCCAGTCATCACAATCCCACTCGTCTTGCGTACGCTTCCCATTGCTCGGCCATATCATCGAGGCGTTGTGGATGCTGATCAGCCAGGTTGTGCGTCTCACAACGGTCATGGCTGAGGTCGTACAACTCCCACTGGTTTTCCCAAGGCATGCGTTTGCCCCACACGGCCTTCCAGGGGTAATTCAATACGGCACGCGCTTCTTGGTGTTCGAAATACAGGGGCCTCGGCTGCAGCGTGTTTCCTGCGAACGCAGGTAGCAGACTAACGCCTGCTTGGGGAGTGATGTCGTGCCCGCGCGCGTGCGATGGATAATCGGCATTCGCGACCTCGCGGAGGGTGGGCATCACATCGATGAGGTGACCTGGTTGGCGAATCCATTCCTGCTTGGCTTGAATACCCTGGGGCCAGTGGGCGATGAAGGGAGTGCAGACGCCGCCTTCGTGTGTGAAGTGTTTGTAGAGCCGAAACGGGGTGTTGCCGAGGTTAGCCCAGGCGCTGCCATAGGAGTGATGCGTGCCGGGGCCGCCCATGCCGTTCAGTTCATCACCCGTGTGAAGCTTGGTATTTCCAAGTCGACTGCGGCCATCGAATCCGAACGGACCCCATTCATAGCACGCGCCATTGTCGCTCAATAGCACGATCAATGTGTTTTCGAAATCGCCGGTTTGCTTCAGGTGCGAGACGATTTTACCCACACCGCGGTCAACATGTTCGACCATGGCCGCGAACAATGCCATCCGTCGGGCAAGGTCCTTCTGGCGATCCTCGTCGAGACTGTCCCACGCCGGATTCTGCTGCCCTCGGAATCCGTTGGCGATATCGTCGCGATCGACGGGGACGAGCGAACGTTCCGTCAGTGTCCAGCGATCGCTATCGACCAGCTCCAGTTCTTGCATTCGCTCGAAGCGTGCTTGCCGTAGAATATCCCAGCCGCGCAGGTAGGTCTCGTAATACTTGTCCGCCGTGGCGGCCGGTGCCTGGACGGGAAAGTGGGGCGACGAGTGACCGAGAAACAGGAACCAGGGTTTCTCTTGCTGCTGACCCTGACGGATGAATTCCACGGCGTACCGATTGAAGACGTCCGTCGCATAGAATTCATTCGGTGCCGGGTCGATCTCCTTCGAACGACCTTTCGGCAACCGCTGATAGTAGTCGGCGTCCCATTGATCGTGCGAATGATCGAACGTGTATCCGTAGAACTCGTCGAAACCACGTCGGATGGGACCGGTCTTGTGATGTAGGTGCCACTTGCCCACGTAGTAGCAACCGTAGCCGGCTGCTCCCAGCACTTCGCCGAGCGTGACGCACTGGTCATTCAACCGCCCGAGATACGCAGGCCCCTTTTTCTTGTTGGGCTGCTGGGTTGTAAAGCTGGCGATGCCGGCTTGCGGTGGGTAGAGGCCAGTCATCAACGAAGCCCGACTGGGGCAGCAGCGTGCCGAGTTGTAGAACGATTCGAACTTCACCCCGTTGGCAGCCAGGGCATCGATGTGCGGGGTGTCGATCTCACCACCGTAGCAGCCCAAGTCGGAGTAGCCCAAGTCGTCCAACAAAATGACCAGGATGTTCGGGCGTTCAGCATGTGAAGGAGCGACCGCAATCGCGGCCAGCAGCACCAGTAGTATCAAACGTAGCATCGTGTTCTTTGTTTCGCCTTGTTTCCGTGGAAAGGGACAACGGGAAAGATTGATATGTCCAGGTCTCGCCTGACGGATGGGACGAAAGGGCTGCACTGTTCAGCAATTACGACCTGTCGACCCTATCGTATGGCAAAGCGTAGCCCCTTGCATAACGCGCGTGATCCATCGTGCGGGACTGATGCCCCCCGGGATTGTACTGCCGAGAATTCGTGAAAATGTTGTGAACCGCTGTTGCAGCGGTCTATTGCTTCGGCGAGTATTCAAGATGCTGGTCATTCGGGGCTGAGTGATACAAAACGCTGCGTTTGCCGCTTATCCAACTAGGTGTCACTCTACAGGCCAGCAGTACGGGACCCGAAGGTCATGCGATCTCTCCGACCCATGGTGTCGCTTCGATACGCATTCCTTGCAATGCTCGGTAGCCTTGTAGGCTGGGGCACCCTGAACTCTGCAGTCTTGGCAGAACCACCGTTGCCGGGCGAAACGCTGGGGCCTGAAGCCAAGTCCTCGGAAAGCGTTGTTGAACTTCAAGCGGATCACGCTCCGGTCAAGGTTGCGGAGAACCAACCGCGGCAGCGCAGGTTACTGCTGGAGAACGACGTCTATCAGGCTCTCACCCACGGCGGGATTTCCGCGGCGAACGGACAACAGGTCGTGTTGCCGTCGGTTCTAGTACCCGGAGAATTGTCGCGAGCAGATACCCAAATTATCGAGGCCCTCGCGCTGCCGCCATCGGCAAGTTCCCGGTTCTTTCGCAAATCGACATCCTCTCCAACGCTTCTGTCGATTTACGAAGCGCGTCCCGAGGGAGCGCGGACCCGGATGTATCACGTTGATATCGTGTTCGTCGCCTTTGGCGGCCTGCAGTTGATACAGAGTGACGCGTTCCTTTGGGGCATGGCCGCGGGAGTGCTGCAGGCCGGTTCGAGCGATCCGGAGTTCAAGAGCCAGTTCTTGAAGTCGAAAGAGTTGCGGCCTCGCGGTATCAAGTTGCACGGCCCTGACGAGCACATCATCTACAACCGCTTCAAGATTTGGGATCGACTGATTGTCTCCACGACCAGTCACGTCGAGGTTACCAAGGGCGAGGATACGATGTTGATGGCCGCGATGCTCGACTCGCGGTTCGAAAACGACGAAGAGTATCCGGCCCAATGGCAGCCGATTCATCGCGACTCGGTAGGTCACCTCGAGTACGGAGAGCCTCAGCCGTACTGCCGTGGCGGGTTCTATTTTCAACTTACCGAGTTGCAGGAACCCGAGGGTGCCGTGCTGGTGGAGTATCACCAGCTGTTCGAAGAGCCCCACGACTGGTTCGGTGGTGCCAACCTTCTTCGCAGCAAGTTGCCCCTGTTCGTGCCGGTCGGCATCCAGTATTTCCGCGAACAACTCAAGCTGGCCGAACGAGAAAAGCCCGGCCCACTGACTTTGTTCCGTTAAGCAGCATCGGGTTGGTTTGCCATCTGCACTCTTCAGCGCCGCTTCAGCCGCCGTGCCGTCGTTCATTCAAGTTCAACATCGTGCATCCAGGCCGTGATCAAGGTTGCTGCTTTCGATGCTCTGACTTGTGCATTCATGAACTCGAAGTACAGCTTGTTCTCTTCCGTAGTTCGCCAGATGGGTAGATGGTGAAGTTGGGTGAAGCATTCCCCCGTAACCGTAAAGATCAAATCAGATCGTTCGCTGCCCGAGAGGGCGTTCGTTGTCACGTATATCAGGCAGCCTCGTGGGATTTCGACATACTGCTGCGGCTGCCACATGTTCTGTAATACCATGCGATCAGCAAGCAACGAAACCACGGGATCCACATGCCGAAATTGCATGACGAGCAGAAATGTAGCGATGGCGGGGAAGCCCGCAAACGCATAGAGGGCCGCTTGTTCTGCGCTTAACTCGCGACCAGAAACGTAGTACAGTCGCAGAATACTGCCGATGCAGGCACATGCAGCCGTCACGATGCCAAGCAGCAGTAAGGTGGCCGAACGATAGATGTGAACAGGCGGCGGCATCTACAAGGCCCTGGAGCTCCCTCGGGGCATAAAAAAAGGCTGACAGCTTTCTTGAGAAAACTGCAGCCTTAGATTCAAACCCTTACCGATTGCGACGGTGGCGTCGCTGCGAGAAGAGCGAAGATCTGGTAGTGCTATGCACCGCCGTTGATTGATCTCGGCCCACGCTAAAATCAGGTCCTCCGACGGAATCACGGTAAGTGGTTTGAGTCATGCGAGACGTCGCCATGCGGCATCTAACATCGGCAATTTTCCGTGGCTACTTGCATCCGATTTTGCGAAGTTGTTCAACAGCGCCTAGTCGGCTGCTTGCGGCCACGATGACTGCAACCCGATACCACAAATTCTACTTCGCAGAATGGCCAGAAGCACGCATTCTACACCCAGAGTTTTTCAAACGGGCGGCCAGAAGGGCTCGACCCTGGTCATCACCGCTGATTGAACAGATTTTGCGGCCCTTGGCCCCCGGTTTGGCCCCGTCATAGCAAATGATATGCCGCTGGGATCAATAGAACATGGCGCTGCCGCTGCGGGCACAGGTTTCAGTTCCGGCGAGCGTCCTATGGGCGAGAATCCCAGAAGTCGGACCTGGGGCGAGCATTTCGCTTCTGCATTGGCTATGCTGTGCATCTGGGAGCATGGCCGTTCGTTGGGGGACGAATTACCCGGCCATTTGGTCCCTCCTGCCCACCGAATCCTGACACACCCGAAATACTTTTCAAGCGTTACGAGGTTTCGCGAATGTCCAAGTTCTTTTCGCCTATGTTGGCATGGGGTTGTTTTGTTGCGCTGTTGAGCCTTGGCACCGGAAATGCAGCCGATTGGCCCGCCTGGCGGCACGACGCGGCCCGCAGCGGAGCCACGGACGAACAACTTCCAGAGCAACTAAACCTGCAGTGGACGCGAACGTTACCGGCCAACACCCCGGCTTGGCCCGAGGACGAACGGATCCACTTCGACGCCTCCTACGAACCGATCGTGGTCGGCGACACCATGTTTATCGCCTCGGCCGAGAACGACTCGCTGCTCGCGGTCGATACCGCATCCGGCGAGCGGAGATGGCAGTTTTTCGCCAATGGCCCCATCCGCCTGGCTCCCGTGGCACACGAAGGCCGAATTTACTTCGGCGCCGACGATGGCTGTCTGTACAGTTTGGACGCCGCTTCCGGCCAACAGGTGTGGAAGTTGCAGGTTGCCCCCGGCGATCGTCAGATTTTGGGGAACGACCGTCTGATTTCGGTATGGCCCGTTCGCGGCGGCCCCGTGATTGAAGACGGCAAGTTGTATTGCACCTGCGGCGTGTGGCCCTTCGAAGGCACCTTTCTCTATACGGTCGATATTGAGACCGGCGAGACGCTCGACGTGAGCAAGGGCGAGTTGCCCAACTATGTCGACACCACGTTGCCCACCATGTCCCCACAAGGGCATCTAGCTCTGAGCAACGGACGCTTGTTCATTCCGTGTGGTCGTGCGATCCCTGCTTGTGTCGAATTCGATAGCGGGAAGTTCATCGATCTTAAATATGACTCGCGAGGGCGGACTGACTACCACGTAACCACACACGGACCGTGGGTACTGCACGGCGACAAGATGTATAACGTCGACCTGGGCATCGCAGCCGCACAGAAGGCACCTCGCCCGGTTGCATCCGAAGGGTTGATTTACTCCACCGACAAAAGCGACGTGGTGGCCTTCGATCTGAGCGACCCGGAAGTCACCCAGGGCAAAGATCGCCGCGGACGACCGACCAAAACGCTGAAGGTGGCCGAAGCCTGGCGGTTGGAATTGGGTGAAGTGTGCGACGTACCGGAGTTTGCCGACATCATCGAGCGGAGCCGCTGGCTCGGCGACCATCCCATCTCAATTGACCTGAAGTCGGGCTCGCGCCTCTACGGTTCTCAGAATTCAACCATCTTCTCGGTTGAACTGCCCAATGGCGAGCAGCCTGCCAAGTTGAATTGGAAAGCGAAGGTCGATGGTACACCTGCCTCGATGTTGGCCGCCGACGGCAAGCTGTTTGTGGTCACGAGTGAAGGATCCATCCATTGTTTTTCCGATGAAGAGGGAGCGAGCACGACCCATGTATTGGCGGCCGTCGATCCCCAACGCCCCGACGACCAGTGGAAAGACGCGGCCGCGAAGGTGCTAGAAGTCTCCGAGGCGAAAGAAGGTTTCGCCGTCGTCATCGGCGCGGGCAGCAGGCGGCTGATCGACGAGTTGGTCGCACAATCTGATCTGCGTGTGATCGTGGTCGAAGGCGACTCTGAGAAAGCTGCGGAGCTTCGTCAGCGATTGGTCGATTCGCAGATTTACGGCCACCGTGTGGCGGTCATTGCGGCTGACCCGTTGAACTGCAAACTTCCTCCTTATCTCGCCAACTTGGCAGTCGGCGAGGAACTCCCGCAGGCCGCACACGATCAGCCGGCGGAGTTCACGAAATGGGTATTCGATATCCTGCGTCCTTACGGCGGTACGGCATGCATCATGCTCGAAGACGCCCAGCACCAGAAGCTTGAAGCCGCCGTGGGTGCGCTCGGCCTGGCCGGTGCCAAAGTAGAACGGGTTGGTGAAAAGCTCTCGACGCTCTCGCGCGAGGGGGCATTACCAGGCTCGGCATCGTGGACCCACGAGTACGCCGATGCGGGCAACACGCTGATGTCCCGCGACGAACTGGTTCGCGCCCCGCTTGGCCTGCTGTGGTTCGGCGGCCCTTCGTCCAGCGGAAGTTTGTACTACGATCGCCACGACTGGGGACCCAGCATGGTGGTGATTGAAGGCCGTATCTTCATCCAAGGTCCTGAGAAACTCACGGCCGTCGATGTCTACACCGGGCGGCTCATCTGGCAGCGTCCCGTAGAAAAAGGTGTTACGCCCGGTCGCCGCGGAAACTTTGTGTCCACTGGCCATCACCTGTTGGGCACTCCCGACAGTCTGTATCTGGGTTATTCCGATCGCATTCTGCGACTCGACCCGACTACTGGCGACACGATAAACGAACTTACGCTGTCGACTAAAGACAGTGAGTTCGGGCGGATCCGAGTGGTGGGCGACATCATGATCACGGCCGAGTTCCAGGAAACCGAAGAGAACGGCGATTTACCCATCGCGCTGGTAGCCATGGATCGCAAGACCGGGAAGCAACTGTGGCGCACCCCGGCCGGGTTCAGCTTCCCATTCTTTGCCGTAGGGAAAGACAAGGTTTACTGCTTCGACGGCGTAATCGAGAAGCTATACCAAGACTGGCGTCGCAAGGGGCTCATTCCCGAGGCCGCCGCCGAACGGTACGTCGTGGCACTCGATCTTGCCACGGGCGAAGAGTTATGGCGGCAGTCGACCGACATGATTGTTACCTGGCTCTCATACTCCGATGATCTCAATGTCGTGGTCATTTCCAACAAAGCCGGGGTGGCTGCTCATCAGGGCGAGACCGGCGAACCACTGTGGAACCGCGTGGAAGAAGGGCAAGGTTTCCGTGGGCATCCCGAGAGTGTGTGGGACAAGGTCATCGTCTACAACGATCGCATTATCGACCAGCGTGGACCCGGCAAGTCTTACTACTTGGAAACGGGCTTGCCGATTACCCAAACCCATCCCATCACCGGCGAATCGATCGCCTGGGAGTTCACCAAGGAAGGGCACCACTGCAACTACGCAATTGCCAGCCCGCACCTGTTGACGTTCCGCGCTGCCGAGGCAGGGTTCTACGATATGGTCGGCAACGGAACGAGTCGCCTCGATGGATTCCGCTCGGGCTGCCGAAACAGCCTGCTGCCGGCCGACGGGGTTTTGAACGCCCCCAACTTTGCGCACGGTTGCATTTGTGACTATTCGCTGTTCACCTCGTTGTCGTTCGTGCACGTGCCCGATGCCGACCTGTGGTCGTACAGTGCCCTGAAGGCAGGCGACGGCCCGGTGCGTCGTGTGGGGATCAATCTGGCTGCCCCCGGTGATCGTCGGGCCGACAACGGTACGCTGTGGCTCGATTACCCCAGCGTAGGTGGAACTTCCCCCGATTTGGCACTCGAATTCGAAGCCGAGAATCCCAAGTACCTTCGCCGTCACGCACGGCAGATGGAAGACGAGGGGCTTGGCTGGGTGGCTGCTTCAGGAGTCGAAGGTGCTGATTCAATTAAGGTCCCGCTGGGTCGACCTGAAGAGGCGCAACCGATCAACTGCACCGTTCGGCTGTACTTCGCTGAACTGGCCGGCCAACAGCCGGGCGAGCGAGTGTTCGATGTCTCGATCCAGGGCCGCAAGGTCCTGGAGGATTTCGATATCGCCGCCGCATCGGTCGAAGAATCCGGCAACCCGATTAGCTTCAGCACCCCGTTGCCGATTCTCGTGAAGCAGTTCACCGGCGTCGAAGTCACCGACGCCGTGACCGTTGACTTGGAATCAAAGACCGGCCGTAGCCTGGTTTGCGGTGTGGAAGTGGTGGCGGATAAATAAGCCGCAGAGAAAAGCAAACAGACGACGGCACGGAATGCTGTGCTGAACACAGTCTTGTAGTGAATGCCCTCTGTGGCATTCCGGGATCTTTCGTTTTGCGCGGAATGCCACAGAGGGCATTCCCTACAGGGCGCTACTGCTCGGTCCAAATCCCTGGATCCGCGTCGCTGGGCATTCGCCAGTCGCCGCGGGGCGATAGGCTTACGGTTCCCACTTTGGGGCCATCGGGCACGCAGGATCGCTTGAACTGGTTCTTGAAGAACCGCCTGCAGAATGTGTCGAGCGTGCGTTCGATCTCGGCCGCGGAATATGCCTCGGTGAATGTGGCGAATTGGGATAGGAACCGAATCTTTTCCCGGTCGAACCCGTTGCGGACGAAGTTGAACAGAAAGAAGTCGTGCAACTCGTAGGGGCCAAGCGTGTCTTCGGTCGACTGAACGATTTCACCTTGTGAAGACGGCGGGAGTAGCTCCGGGGAAATCGTGGTGCCGGCGATGTCCAACAGTGTCTGCCGAGCGGCACCTTCGAATTCGTGATCGGCGGCGTATTCCACCAGAAAACGTACCAGCGTTTTGGGAATCGAACAGTTCGGATTGTACATCGACATGTGGTCGCCGTTGTAGGTCGACCAGCCCAATGCGGCTTCGGACATATCGCCGGTTCCGATTACAAACCCGCGGTTCATCAGCAGGAATGTCCGCACGCGAGCCTGCACATTCTCGAAGATCAGGTCATTGCGCTGGTCGTCCGGTACCGCAGCCAGGGCTTCCTGGAACTGGGCCGCGCTCTTGCCGGAGCAATCGACTCCAAATGGCTTGTGTCCCAAATCGCGAAACGCTTGCAGGCACAGTTCGCGAATGTCGATGCTCTCGGCACTCACCTGCAAATGCTGCATCAGCTCGGTGGCGTTGTTCCGTGTTCCGTCGGTGGTGCCAAACCCGGGCATGGTCAGCGCATGAATTCGATGGCGTGGATAGCCCAACCGGTCGCACATCTTGGCCGCCACCAACAAGGCCAACGTCGAATCGAGCCCGCCGGAGATCCCGATGTGCAGCGTCGCCACCTCGGGCAATTGTTCCACGCGTTTGGCCAGCGCAGCGCATTGAATGCCGAATATCTCGCCGCAACGCTTGTGCAACTCAGCCTCCCGCGAGGGCACAAATGGCCTGCCGGACACGCTTCGTTGCAGACCGTCCATCGCCGCGGCAAGGGAGAATTCTATACGGCGATACGAACGGGGCAGATGCCCAGCACAGTCGTCGAAACTGGTCACCATGCGTCGTTCGTTCTGCAAACGCTGCACGTCGACATCCGCGGTGTGCCACGTACTCTCACGTAGTAACGGGTGTGATGTGCCGACGTGATCCGACTCGGCCAGCAGTCTCCCGTTTTCGGCAATCAGGCAGTGACCGCTGAAAACCAAATCGGTGGTCGATTCCGTCGGGCCCGCACTGGCGTAGGCATATGCGGCGATGCAACGCCCTGACTGGCCAACGACCAGATCGTGTCGATATTCCGACTTCCCTATGATCGCGTTGCTGGCCGAAAGATTCAGCAGCACGTTCGCGCCGGCCACCGCCTGAAACGAACTGGGCGGTAACGGCATCCACAGGTCTTCGCACACCTCAACGCCGGCGACCACCTCGCCGCATTGGAAGAGGAGATCGATGCCGAAAGGAACCTGCTGGCCTGAGAAGTCGATCTGGCAGGGTTCTTTTCCCGTCGCGGAGCTGAACCAACGCCCCTCGTAGTATTCCTTGTAGTTGGGGATGAACTGTTTTGGGACGATCCCCAGAACTTGGCCGGCGTGGATGACGACCCCGGTGTTGAACAGACTGTTGCCCAGCCGCAGCGGCAGGCCTACGACGACCATCTGCTGTCGACCCCGTGTCGCGTTCGCCACGGTTTGTACGGCGGCCACGGAGGAATCGAGAAGCTCCTCGTTCGCATACAGATCGCCGCACGTGTACCCGGTGATACTGCATTCCGGGAAAACCACGATGTCGCTGTCTTCAACTTCCTCCAGCACGCGCACCATCTCCGCGGCGTTCGCCGTGGGGTTGGCGACCGCGGTCTTCGACGAGACGGTGGTGAGGCGTACAAAGCCGTGCTGATTCATGGCGGCGGTGAAGTGAAACCAACGAAGTGAAATTACAGGGGATCAATCCATGCCCTGTTTCTGTATTGTACCTGCCTATCCGTTGCCAAACAGCGACGAGACAGTCCGCTTGGCTTCTCGCCACGATTCCCGGTGGCCTGATCCGTGCAATCGAATACTGAGATCATCCGTGCTAATATCCTTGAACCCCTCGCTGTTGAGCGATCATCAGGACACCAACCGTGCCGATTAGTTCGCGTAGGCATGTTGTAGGGTTTAGGAGACACGGTTGGTTGTCTCCCTTCAAATCGCGTTTCTGAGGAGATCATCTTCGTGCTACACGACGAGGCAGAAAAGTTGGCCACCGTGTTGGCCCAGCAGAACGTTCGCATCGTGTTGGCCGAGAGCTGTACTGCGGGACTTGCCTCGGCGGGACTCGCACAGATTCCAGGTATCTCACAGTGGCACTGCGGTTCGGCCGTCACCTATCGTGAAGCGACGAAACAAGCGTGGTTGGATGTTTCTGCCGAAGATCTGAGCCAATTCACCGCCGTCAGCGAACCGGTCGCAAAGCAGATGGCCCTCGGTGTTTTGGAAAAAACGCCCGAAGCCGACTTCGCCGCTTCGATCACCGGGCATCTCGGGCCGGATGCGCCTGAAGGTTTCGACGGGATCGTGTTCATTGCGATTGCCAAGCGAGCCAACACTCAGACGGAATTGTTACGGGTGCAACGAATGAAGCTGCAAACCGCAGAGCGTGTTGCGCGACAGAACGAGGCCGCCACCACACTGCTGCGATTGCTCTGCGAAGCGATCGAAGCGGGAAGCTAGCCGCCAAGTTTCGAGTGTTCGCTAGCCATTGCTTTGCCGGTGAATGCGACGGAGCATCATTCGTTCATATAGCCCGGGCACGAAACGGGAAATGAGGTACGACAATTTGCCGGTGGTCGAGAGGACCACCAGTCGCGGGCGTCGTTGCGTGGCTCGATAAATCGCTTCGGCCACATCGCTGGGTTTGAGCAGTTTCCCGGTGGTCGATCGCTCGGTCCCCAATTCGTTCCCGTCCCCGCCAAGGCCGCGTTCTGCGAAGCCGGTACTGACGAAGCTGGGGCAGATCAGGGTTACGCTCACGCCATCGTCGCGGAGTTCCGCACGCAGAGTTTCCAGATACCCGTGTAGGGCATACTTGCTAGCGCAATAACCGGTCCGGCCATACAGCGGTGCGAAGCCGGCGATGCTGCTCAACGCTAGTACGTGGCCTCGGGCTTCTTTCAGGTGAGGTAACGCGGCCTTCGTGAGGCTGATCACTCCGAAGAGGTTCACTTCCATCACCCGTCGATAGACGGCAAGCTCCGTCTCTTCGGCGGGGCTGATTTGGGTGAGCCCTGCACTGTTCACCAAGACGTCGATGCGTCCGCAATCTGATATGACACGATCGATGGAGCTGCGGCATTGTGATTCGTCGGTGATGTCGCACAGGATGGCCGTCGCGTTAATGCCCTGAGAATGCAAAGATTCGGTGGCCTTCAGGGCCAACTCCTCGTCGCGGTCCAACAAGGCAATCACCATCCCGGCCTGCCCCAGTCGATGGGCAACCGCTTGCCCGATGCCGCCTGCACCACCGACGATCACTGCGACCTTTGCCTGGGGATCAGCCATTACGGTGTACGCCGGTGGTCGAGATAAAATTGCAACGTCTCTCGGGAAGTCTTGCCGAGCCGGTAGCCAAACTCCCGCTTTAGTTTCTCGTTTGAAGGTACGGGACGGTACCGCAAGAAGTTTACCTGCTCGGGGCCGTACTGCGTGGCACCCACCTTCTGCAGGCACCAAATGCCACACCGCAGCAACCAGCCGGGCAGAGGGCGATACGGGATTCCTACCATCCGGGCGACCTCGTTCAGCGGCAAGGCTCCATCGCCCACCAGGTTGTAGATCCCCTCAGAACGATGGTCGATTCCGTGCTCGATGCTGCCGACGACGTCTTCGTCCCAGATGAAAGCCCAAGGCGTGCTGTTTCCCCGAATCCCCAGCATGGCCTTCTTGCGGAATAGATCGGTGATTTGATTGTTGGTGTGCTGACCCAACACCACTCCGGGGCGGAAAATGAGTTGTTTCAGCTCGGGATGTTCCTCGCGGTAGTGGGCCAGTCGCTCTTCGATTTGCCTCTTGTTGTCAGCGTAGGTGAACTCCGGATTGCCCCTTAGCGGGGCATCTTCGGAAACCGGGACCGGTGTATCGGCATGATAGCCATACGCGGCTCCGCTGCTGGTAACGATGAGTTGTTTGACCCCGGCTGCCACACAGCATTTCAAGACGTTTTCGGTTCCTCGAACATCGACTGAATATTCGAATTCGCGGTCGTGCTTTTTTCCGGGCGTTACGATCGAAGCCAGGTGTACGACGGTATCGACCTCGTGGTGTTGCAGTCGTTCGACGAGTTTCGGATCGCGTACATCAAGTAGTTCGTAAACGATGTTCGGTGCGTCATGGCGTACGGTTGGTTCGCGCACATCGGTGGCCACCGCGTATACCGAGTCGACGGGGCGATTCTTCAGGCGGCCCACGAGCTGAGAGCCGATGTACCCACCGCCACCGGTGATGAGAATTCTACGCGTTGTCGCGTCACTGCTCATGCGACCGAACTTTCAAGATCCCTCTCAGCGGGCCTGCGCGACCAGAAGAATGCTAGACTGAGGCCCGAGATGATATGCCAGATGCCCCACACGCCGGCCACGATGGCCATTCCGCCCAGGCCGTTGAAGAAACTGAAGATCAAGGTTAACCCCAACGCGGAGTTTTGAATACCAACCTCAATCGTCACCGCTCGCCGATCCCGCTCGACCAGCCCCCAAGCACGACAGATGGAGTAGCCCATGGAAAACGCAATGAGATTGTGCGTGATGACGGCCAGGGCGACCCAATGAATGTACTGGACGAAGATATCGTAGTTTTGCGAAAAGACGAATACCACGAACGACAGAAAGAAGATGATCGAGAAATACTTCATCGGTGTGTGAAGTCGCGCCGCGAGGCGGGGGAGCGTATGCGCGACACTCATTCCAATGACCAAAGGGATGCCCAAGATCAAGATCACGGTGAGCACCAGATGCAGATGATCGATATCGATGCTCCGCAGGATCGGTTCGGTGTTGGGATTCAGGCTGCCCCAAAACGATACGTTCAGTGGCGTCATGAACATGGCCACTGCCGTGGAGATGGCGGTCATGGTCACTGACAACGCGGTATTTCCCCCGGCCAGGTTGGTGAGGAAGTTCGATAGATTCCCCCCGGGGCAAGCGGCGATCAGCATCATGCCCAGGGCCACGCTTGGAAGGGGCTGCAATACCACGGTCAGCAGAAAGGTGACCGCCGGAAGCAAGAGGAACTGCGCCACCAAGCCAACCAGGGGGCCTTTGGGGGCTTTAAAAAGCCGGGTGAAGTCGTGCACTCGCAAGTCGAGGGCAACGCCGAACATGATCAAGGCGATGATCGAATTCAACAGCCACAGGCGATCGCTGTCGAAATTAAGCGTGACCTCGTCCAATGGCATTAAACCTGCCGCCCTCTGAGGTCTATCAAGAACAAGGTTAACGTCCCTTGGGTTCCTGGTGCATCCGTTTGAATTCTAAAAGGCTCGGCGCCCACATGTGCCGCACCGGTTCGACATCAACGTGAATGACCGCACATTTTCCGGAAGCGATCGATCGTACCAACGCCCTTTCCAGTTGGTCGGGATGGCTCACGCGCTCTCCATGAGCGCCCATGCTGGTGGCCAACTCGTCGAATCGGATTTCGCTAAAGTCGGCGTTGATCGTTTCTTCCGGCTCCAGCGATTTCTTCCACATGGTTTTCAGAGGTTTCAAGGCGAACTGCTGATTCATTTTCACCATGCCCCACTGTCGATCGCAGCAAACAATATAAACCACGGCCAGCTTGAGGCGAACGGCGGTTTCGATTTCCTGAGGATGGAAGCCCATCGCTCCGTCGCCAATCATGCAGTAGACCTGACGATTGGGTTGGGCAATTTTGGCTGCCAGCGTTTGCGCCACCCCGGCACCAAGCATACCGAACTTCGGAGTCGAAAGCACGGTGGCCGGCGTTCGGATCTCGTGATAAAAGTTCGTCCACACGGCGGTGTTGCCGCCATCGATAATCAAGTAGGCGTCCTGGTCGAACACGCGCTGGCACGTGCTGGCCACATGCGCGGCCGTGAGCGGTGCGTTCGTGTCGGTGAGCACCTTGTCCAGCTTCGCACGCTCTTTGACCATCATCGTGCGATACGCATCGACCTGCGCGCGTCGGGGGCGAAGCGTGTCTTCAGAAACCGACCCTTCCAGTTCTTCGGCCAGCTTCTCCAGAAATAACTTGGCGTCACTCATAATCGCCAGGTTCACCGGCTTGTTCAGCCCGAGGATATCGTCGTCGATGTCGACCTGAATGTGGGTTTGGCTCGCAGGCGATTGCCAGTTCGGGGCCTTGCCCCACCAGTCGGTCTCGCCAATCCGCGAACCAACCGTAAGCACGACGTCGGCATCGTTGCGAACTTGATTGTTCAGGCCGATGTAGATCATGGGCAGCGCCAACGGGTTGGTTTCGCTGATCACACCGCGGGCGGCCCAACTGGTGCAGACCAGGGCGTGCAGAAGTTGCGACACACGGGCCAGTTCTTTGGAGGCTCCGGCATGAATCACCCCGCTACCGGCGTGAATCAGCGGAAGCTTGGCATTCCTTAGCATGCGAGCGGCTTGCTTGATCTGATCGGGATCGGGAATCAGTGGAGTCGTGCGTCGATAAGTCTCAGGAGACGGCATCGTTGGCGCGACCAGCTTGGAGTTGATGATCGACTCCGGAACATCAACATGCACCACACCGGGACGGCCTTGGTGGGAAACGCGAAATCCCCGCTTCATGAATTCAACCAATCGATCGGCGCTGGGCACCGCGCCGCTCCACTTGGTCATGGGACGGGTCACGGCCACTTGGTTGAAGTATTGATATGTTCCGCCGCGGTCGGGGTAACCAATTCCGACGCGACGCGTGCTGGTGATGAGCAGTACCCGATTGCCTTCACCATTCTCGACCGCAACCCCCGGCAGAATGTTTGCCACCCCCGGGCCATTGCTGGCCATGCAAACGCCGAGCTTGCCGGTGATTCTGGCGTAGGCCGCCGCCATATGTGCCGCACACGTTTCGTGGCGGGGGCTAATTAGCTCGATACCGTGTTTCTTGAGCGTGGAGTAGAACCCGAAGTAGGTTCCGTCGATGATCCCGAAGACGCGGTCGACGCCTTCATTGCTCAGCATCTGTGAGATGACTTCCCCGCCAAGAATCTTTGCCACAGTGTAGACTCGTTTCTATCGGAAGTTTCAAGCGTTGATGGTTTTCGCCCAGACTGGTGAACGTTTCTAGTGTAAGCTGCCTAGCCGCGGCATTGAATGCTTGGCCGCAGACCACACGGTACTACGAGCGTGCGCGCCCGGCCGCGCACATCGGGCAATCCACCCATTTGGATGCGCGGGGACAGGTCGAATCGCTCGTGACGATCGTAGCATTGCCGTAGAGTATGCATCTCGCTTGCCGAACCTAAGATGGAGGTTAGTGTTGCATTACGTCAACATGTTGCTTTTCGGAAACATCGCCAACCGATGCAGATTCTTCGGGCTATTACCGTTGCGCTCCTCGCCAGCACGTGCCTGGCGAATAGCGGTTGCGCGCGAATGGGGTGTTCCGCGCTAGGGTCGCTGATGGTGGCCCCGCCGAAAAAAGTCGACCCCACGATTGAATACACCAACGTGCAGATGGCCGTGCGACCAACCCCGTTGGTCGATCATCGACATTGGGTGTGTGTGGGGCCTGATAACGCCCGCATGTTAGTGTCGATCGTCGAACCGCGACCTCGCGGCGCGTGCCCTCGCGGGACCGTGATCTTGGTGCATGGTGCGTACGGAAGAAGCGAGAGTTTGATGGGCAGCGCGGTGCATCTTTCACGTTGCCAGTATCGCGCGGTGTTGGTCGATCTTCGCGGGCACGGGCATTCTTCCGACGCCAGGTTGACCTATGGGGTTCAAGAAGCACATGACCTTTCCGTCGTGGTCGATACGCTGCAAGCCCAAGGGATGATTGAAGGATCGTTGGGCGTTTATGGCTTCTCGTATGGGGCTGCTACCGCCGTGCAGTTTGCCGCGCACGATTCCAGGGTTGATGCGGTGGTGGCGGTAGCGCCGTTTGCTTCGTTACGAAGAGCCGCGGCCTACCTTGCGAAAACACGGATCCCTTGGGGGCGAAATCTCATGACCCCCGAACGAGTCGACCTGGCCCTGCAGGTTGCTTCCGAAGAAGCTCAGTTCAACATCGAAGATGCTGATACCCGTCGTGCAATCCGGCGGACATCGGCGCCGGTGCTGTTAGTTCACGGTACGGCCGACCGCGTGATTCAGCCGGAAAACAGTTTCGATTTGCACCTCTCCAGCGGTGGCACCAGCGAACTAATGATCATTCCGGGGGCGACGCACAACGACTTGAACAACGACGAGAACCGTACGGTCGCCAACCTGGCCACGGAATGGTTCGGCCGCCACTTGCATGCCGAGTCGTAGTTGTCCGAATGGCTATCCGCCAATCGCCAATGCTGCCGCAACCGCCACGATGAACGAAAAGCCAACTACGCCTGCGATGAGCCGACCGCGGTAATAGCCTCGGCTGGCGTTGTCGAGCTTGAGGTAGCCGAACACGGCGGAGAGCAGCAGCAGCACGGAAGCCGACGCGACGCCGGTCACTTTTAAGCGATCGCCGATCACCGCATCATGGTACTCACTGCGAAGATGCTGTTGGATGCTGCGGTCGAACGACAGGTCGGAGTGAATGTTGTACATCTGTCCGAACTGCGGGTCCTCGGTCATCTCGGTCCGAGGGTTCTCTGGAATCTTATATATAAAGAGGAACTGCTCAAGATCGAGCCGTTCCGACGCATCCGAACCCAGCAGCTTGTCGGCATAATCGCCCAGGGCAGCTAGGCGTTTTTCGTCCAGCTCCGCATTGCAATCGCTGAGGTTCTTGTGAGGACCGGCGTGAATCGTGACATGGTAGTCACCCTGTTCCGAAAGGCCTTGGGGTGGATGAGGGCGAAAGGTGACCGCCGGCTGTTGTGAGGCGAGGCTCTCTGTCGACATTGGAATGCCGGTGGATACGCTTGCGACTTCGGTCGATTCCACGGTTGCATCTTCGTTCTCTGCCACCTCTTGTTTCTCGGAGGTGTCAGCTTCTTCCTCTTCGATTTCAGATGGTTGCTCGACAACAACTTCATGTTCGGCGACTTCTTCATCCGGTTCAGACTTGTCTTGGTCGGTAGTCTTGGCATGGGCCCGCTTCGCTTCTGCCAGACCTTCGTAAATTCCGTTGATGGCCGAGGAGATAATCTCTTCGACGTCTTCGAAATCCAAGTCCGCTTCCGAGAGGGCTTCTTCAATCGCTTCGGCTGCATTTTCCTGGGCCTGCTCATACTCCTGACTAGCAAGCTCAATCGGACGCTCTACCGGAGCAGGATATTCTTGATCGTGGGCCACGCGGATTCTGAGGCGTTGATCGTTAATTTCTAGAGCCAAAGTTGGGGTTTCTTCCTGCGCGACGCGCTCTTGCAGAGCGGCAGCTGTCTCACGAAAGAGATTTGCATCTGCGCCGCGACCTTCCATTGTGAGATCGATGATGTCTTCTTGATGTCGACCTTCATGGTGGCGTCGCACTTCAC
This sequence comes from Pirellulales bacterium, assembly GCA_965227275.1. GTDB lineage: Bacteria > Planctomycetota > Planctomycetia > Pirellulales > JAEUIK01 > CAZNXE01. Next base: position 240,479 of record CBDDFU010000002.1, read on the forward strand.
GAGAGCGCACAACGTCGCCGAGTCGAATGGTTCCCTCGTCGGTGCGTTTCACCGGCAGGGACAGCCATGCGGGACGCTTTTGGTCCATGTCCGTGAGCGCCAGATTATGGGCCAGTTGCTTCAAGGTTAGCGCCAGGTCGACTCCGGAGACAGCGTCGGGGATGTCCTTCGCACCACGAAGCGTCAATAAGATCTGATCGCTTTGAACCATTCCCGGCCTGACTTGGCTCGAAACTACCGAGGTTTTCCCTTCCCGTTTACTTTGCTTGTGGGCTTCGCTCAGTGCGGAATACATCCAGACTGAGAAAATGATTACCAGGACGAAGGGAATGAACCCACCGCGGCGGAAGCAAGCCTTGGTAATCTTTACCAGCAGGCTCAGGGTCACCAGCACTAACACTATCGTGAGCAAGATCCCGAAGATGCTCGTGCCGAATGGAAACGCAGCCCTGGCGATCAGCATTCCGTAAGCGTCTGTGTTCATGACTGCCTCCTAAGCCACCTCGCGCGTCCACTTGGGGCGCGTATCGATCCATGGGCTGGACAATTGAACGGACACGGAAATGATTGCCGCGACGATCATGCCCCAGGGTTGCGGGAAATCCCAAAACAGACTCAGCACCCATGCCCACAGCACGCTAACCACAACGGCCCCAACGCTAAGTCTCGTGGTGCGTAGTGGATGAGCTTGCCGCCACCAGCGGAGCATGGCGAGCATGAAGCCGAAATAAGCCAAGAAGGTTGCGTAGGACGGCGATCCATCCGCGGAAGACCATTCGTAAGCCTGCAGTTTGCCTGCGGCGAAATCGACATCGTCCAGCAGGTGAACATCCAGCCCCTGGGTGATACCGAATGCGGCGATTCCCAAGAGCAGCCCCGAAACCAGCAACACCAGTCCGCGAAGTACGCGCTCGCCACCGGTGGCTTCCCACGTCTTCGAGGGAATCAACACCGCCCACGAACCCAAGGTGCCCAGCAGGGCAAACCACGCGAAGTCCTCGATCGTGTGTTCGGGGCTCACCAACCCCAGTACGGCTGTGGAAGCTGCAGCGACCAGCGCGGCCAGGATCATCGACCCCAGCAACTCGGTAAAGCGATCGCGGGGTGACTTAGCCTTCAGTTCGGCCAAGGCCTGTTCACGGCGCGTTCGCCGCTCGTGGGCCGAACCATGGCGACGACGTTGATATCGACGCCCTGGAGGCACCGGGGGTGCTTTCACCGCGGATGCATAGGATATTGGGGGCGGAGTCTCTCGGCGTACCGCGGGCTGTTTGGGAGGTGGAGGCTCTTGTTTCGCCGGAGCGACCGACGGTGAGCCGCCAAACAGAACCACCCAACAGATGAGATACAGGCTATAGAAAACTCCACCGACAATCAGCAGGGGGAGGACCGCGCTGGAGAGTGTGATGATCACAATCACGCCAATGATCAAGACGATCATTTTGGGGACCACGCCCAGCCGCGAGTAAAGCCAGGCGTTCCAGGCTCGGCTGACCGCCCCACTCACGTATTGAAAAACCGGTTCCGAGTATTCCAGCGGTTTACGGCCCAGCGTCGCACCGCCCACGGCGGCTGCGGCCATTGGCGTCGCGGCATCGTTTGCACCAGGTGTTTGATTTTCCGCTTCGGCGTTCGCCTCGTCTTCGTCCGGGGACCACGCCAAGGTGACCGTCCTGTGACTGTTCGTCGGGCTGGTGAATCCTCCGGCGGGTGCCGGCGGCAGTGCCGCGATCAATTCGCTAACACTTTTGAGACGTTTCTCGGGATCTTTGTCGAGCGCCTTGCCCACGATGGTTCGGTAGGGCTCTTTGAGCTCGCTGAGGTCGGGTTGTGCCGTTAAGTGTTTCATCAACACTTCGCCAACACTCTCGCCTTCGAAGGGCACGCGCCCGGTGATCAGCTCGTAGAGCATGATCCCCAAGGCGTAGATGTCGATTTCTTTGCCGTAACGACCGTTGGCCACTTCGGGGGCCATGTAGTGGACCGTGCCGACGCTTTCGGTTTGCCCGCTGCGGCGACTGGCCGAGATGAACTTCGAGAGACCGTAGTCCCCAATCTTCACAATGCCTTCGTCGCAGAAAATATTGCCTGGCTTCAGATCGCGATGCACGATTCCTTGATCGTGTAGGTATGCCACGCCGGCGCACACTCCGTGCATCCACCGCAGCGCTTCGTCTTCGGACAACCCCTCGGGATGGCTCTCGACGACATCTTCCATGCACTCGCCGGAGACGAACTCCATGACAACCCAGGTGTTGTCCGCGTCGTCGGTTTTGATGTCGTAGAGATCGATGAGGTTGGGGTGCTTGAGGTTCAGGCATTGCTTCACGCCGCGAACCTCGATGCTCATGTTTCGTCGCACGAGCTTCAGAGCGACTTCCTTGCCACCATCGCTCAGGGCGTAGTACACCTCGCCAAACCCTCCTTGGCCGACACCACGTTTGATGGTGTAGCCATCGAGGGGGCGTGCCCCACTGGCGTAGGTGAATTTCATGGAACCGCCTCGCGGCTCTCGCGGATCGACCGGTTGGGTGGCTTGAAGGTTCATCGCTTCATCGCTAACTAATTCTAGAGTACCGGCTCGTTCTTGCATCTGTCCAGAATCGTAAGAGGACAACCTGATGTTTTTCGCCGCGATCTGTCTGATTCATTCATGGTCGCGGCTCGTTACATCGTTTCTATGGAAAATGAGAACCCTTCTCCTGAAATCCGCGAATTCGTTGTAACGGGGGCCCGATCCTGTTGGCTTGCGCCATCAACCTCAAACGGGCCCGCGCTACGGCAGTACATCTCGTTTCCTTGTCGATACAGCATCACTTCGTGAGGCCAATCGGGGCACATCACGTGGCTGTTGCGGCTGGGCCCCATCACGCAGGATTCTGCCAGCAACAGCACGCCGTCGGACGTGGGTTGTGTACGATGGCGGCTCATAAACTCCAGCCGCGCCGTGGCACTCAAGGGATGCGGGCGTCGAAAGCGAAGCTTCACCCCTTCGCTCAATTCGATTACCGCACCATCGACCAACGATGTGGCACTTCCGGTTTCAACATCGTTCACGCGGACCTTGCGTAGCGGTTCCAGCAGATAACCTTCGCCCACACGTCGAATCACTGCGTGTCGACGTGATAGGTCACCGAGAATCGGGACATCGACCCGACCACTTCCGTCGGGTTGCCCGATGACAATCGTATCGTGCTGACAAACCAGGAATCCGCCCACGGCATCGATCCAAAGAAAGAGTCGTTCTGGCTTGTCCACGGTGGCCAAGTCCGATGATTCTGCTGCCATGAGTCGTGGGCCGTCTTGGTCGACTGCCCTGCGTGCGTTGTTTTGTTGCTCGTTCTGGAGATGCGGATCGTCGCTGGTCTTTGCCCCTACGGCATTCCAGGCCATACGGCGAGCATCTCGAGCGGGGGTGTGTTCCGGGCATTGTCCGAGGATCGCCTCGGCCGCCTCGAGTACATCGGTCCAGGCTTCGTCCGCCATGGCCTGGTGGAGCTTTCGTGTGAGCTTTGACAGGTCGTTCGCCATGGCATTGTATGCCTTGCGGCGCTCGCCAATTACTTTCAAATCGCTGCGGAGCAAGGCCGCTTCGCCGAGCAAGGCATCGGCTACGGAAAGTTTACCGTAGCTGGCGAGTTGTTTGGCCTCGATCATTTTGTTGGTCACTTGACGCAGGATACTTGCTTGTGAGTTGACCGGCTGTCGCTCGAGCAGGTCGTCCAATCGAGAACGTGCCATCTCGTGTTCGCCTGCGGCCAGCAGTGTTTCGGCCTCGACCAGCACGGCTTTGATCAACTCCTGTCTGAGCTCGTCAACTTTTTTGTCTTCGGCTTGTAGACGCATGGCCTTTTCCAAGTCCTTCCAGGCGGCAGAGATCTCACCCTGCGCAACCCGTTGGTGGCCACGTGTGGCGAGTTGAACTGCGACACGTCCCGTGAGTCGCTTGGTGGGCAGATACTGCTGCAACTCATCGTCGCTCACCAGGCGGCTGGCTTCTTCGAGTCGCCCATCTTTCAGGGCTTCCTCGGCTTCGCGTAGTTTGAGTCGCCAGGGCTGAAACATGCCCAAAGTCTCCAAGAGTTGGCCACGCCATCTACATCCATCAGTGGTGCGGCACTCCACCGACCGTGGTCTGAACACTGCGAGTCATTCGCAGATGCCCAGCCACGGTGATCTTCTGCAGCCTGAAACTTGTGCCCCAGGCAAAACAAGCGTCTGTCTCATTAGATTCCAGTGTAAGCGACGGGCCGCCCTCGTGACGCGCCCGTCGCCAGGCTACTGGCTGCCCCGGGCACGCTCAGTTCAGATCGATGGTCGTCAATTCGGCCACCGATTCCCGTGGTTCTGCGAAATAGGTGGTGACTTCTTCGAGAATGTTCTCGGGAGCTGGCTCAGCCAGCGGGATCTGTCCTTGGTATTCGACTTCGACCTCGTGGAGCTTGCGGTCGACTTCGAGCCTGGTTTGCAGATCGGCAACCAATTCCTTCACCCGGCTAAGGTGACTGTCATCGTAACTGAACTGGCACGTGGTGTTGGCTGCTAGCACCATCTTCCGTTGTGCTTCGATATTCTCAATTTCCACTTCCAGTTGCCGCTTGGCGACTCGCATTCCTTCCAGATTGTCACGAGCTGCCTGTAGGCTTTGAGTTCGAGCCGTTTGGATCTGCTGCAAACTTGCCAGCGTGGCATCTTTGGTCTTGAACCGCTTGAAGCGATTCGCCAAGTCGACTCGGACCTGGTCGGCCGAATACGAACGGCCTGCGTACTGGAAGACGTCGTTATCCGACTGCAGGTCGGACTTCAGACGCATGATTTGTGCCTGTTGCGTGTCGAGGCTCTCCTGGAGGCTAGCAACTTCTCGACTCAGACGCTCGACTTCAACTTCTTCCTTGGCAATGACGTGCATCTGCTGGCGAATTTCGGGGTCGAGATCACGAATCATCTTCCGAGCCCGTTCGATTTCGAACTCCATGGGCACGGTGTCGCGTACCGAATCTTTGACCCAACCGACGGTGGTTCCGACGTAGCTAAAAGCATCTCGACCGAAGAAAAAACCGGCTAGCACTGCGGCCGTGACGCCACCAATCAACACTTTTTTGATCATCGCTTTCCCCTTTCCGGCTACGCCGGACCCAAACCTGAGTGATTTCTTGCCTGCGAATCAGCGGCATACCCGGGTCATGCCGCCACAGATGTAAGTCGCGGCAGGGGTTCGGATCTTTGGAAGTTTCTCAAGAATTCTCTTTAGAACGCCGCTTGGTAGCCCAAGAGAGGGGGTGTGAATGGCGTTTCAAAGCAAACACGACGCACGCTATTCGACTGCAGATACCGTTTTGGCTGTGGAGTGGGCTTCGGGAGCTCTTGCAACGGCTGGCTCCGGGTTCTGGTCAGTCTGTTCCTCAAGCCGCTCCAAAGCCGGGTCCTTGGTGTGCCCTTGGACCAGGATCATCCCTACGGCCGTAAGCGCACAGCCGACAAACATAGCGGTGCTGGGCTGTTCGCCGAACAGAATCACTCCAGCCATGGCCGCCATGGCCACCTGAGAGGCATTCAGAAGGTTCACGTGCAGGACCGTGATCCGTTGGAGGGCGTAGCCGAGCGAGAAAAAGGCAATCGCGTTGAACACGCCGGCCCCCAGCATGGCCAACCACTGATCGGCGGTGGTGGCCGTCACGCCTGCCCAGCCGATTCGGAATGAGGTAAGGATGCCATGCACCACGACCCCCACGGTGCTAATGACCATCAGTGTTGTGGCCACCGGCATCACGCCCAACGCCATGGCGCGGATATAGGTTGTGTTCACCGCGTAAGCCAAGCCTGCCGAACAGGCCGCGATCACGCCAAGTAGCACCGCGGGAGTCGCTACCATATCTTTCGTAATGACGCGCTGCTCGGGGGCAGCCCCCAGGCTTAGGATGACGACCGCAGAGATCAGAATCACGATGGCGAATGCCGAACGAATCGTGATGTGCTCGGAAAGCCAAATCCGGCCCAGGATCGCTCCGCTGACGATGATCGATCCGAATGAAAGAGGGACGGCCAGGGCCAGGCCAATTTGCCCCAACGACCACTGAAACGCGATGTTGCCGGCCAACTGCACGAAGACCGCCAACGCGATCAGCGTCCGCAGCAGGTCGCCCGGCGGCATCATCCGCCTGCCCTGCCACATGCCAATCAGTACCAGGGTCCAACCAACGATGGTTGCGGGCACTGCCTTGGTGAAGGACACCCAAGCCGGATCGCAGACGACGGCTACGTGCCTCAGAAAGATGTTGGCACCGGTGTACGTGATTGCCGACAGGATGCCCAAAAATGCGCCCACGCGCAGCGAGGATGCAGTGGTGTGGCTGGGCAGTTCAATTTGGTCATTTGAGGCCGTCACGGGCCGCATTTTAGAAGTACATCCCCCCGGTGACGACCCCCTCAAACGCGGATGATCGCGTGATTAATGATCTCTCAAACCGTAAATGCCGACTGTCGGCTGGGGTTGAAGCTATGGGCTGGGACCTCGGTTTGTTGGCGAAACCCAAGCAATTCGATGAGTTTTCACCAGTCTTCCCAGCTCTGATTGCCGCTGTACACCACCTCGATTGTGAGTATCATCGTGACATCCACAGCAGGGGAACCTACCAGCATCAATTTCGATAGATCTCTATGAGACGAGCATGAAAAAGCCGCTCACCCCGGTAAATGGCTCTATCAAGGATGATGGATGTCCAGTCAGCCACGAGGCACTCACGGTCGCCCAACACATTCTCGACCAGCAGCGAATGCACCCCGATGCCTCGGGGAATTTCTCTTGGCTGCTTTGCGGTATCACGTTGGCTACCAACATGATTGCCGCCCAGGTTCGCAGGGCAGGGCTCTCGGACGTGCTGGGAGCGACTGGCAAAACAAACGTCCAGGGTGAAACCGTTCAGAAGCTGGATACATACGCCAACACGGCGTTGTTCGAGTGTCTGGGCAATCGCGACAATGTGGGCGTCTTGGCCTCTGAAGAAAACGAAGAACCCAGTGTCGTGTTCAGCAAATCCGACTCGGGCGAATACGTAGTGATCTTCGACCCATTGGATGGCTCGGGCAATATCGATCTGAACGTAAGTGTCGGGACCATCTTTTCGATCTTTCGCCGGGATATGACGAACACTGAAGATCCGGCTAGCGATGTATTGCAGCCGGGGCACAAGCAGATCGCAGCCGGGTACGTGCTATATGGATCGTCCACGATGTTGGTCTACACCACGGGCGATGGAGTCTACGGGTTCACGCTCGACCCATTGATTGGGGCATACGTGTTAAGCCACCCGAACATCAAGATGCCCGAACGAGGCAGCTTGTACTCGGTGAACGAAGCGAACGCAGACAGTTTCCCCGAGTACGTACGTCGGTTTCTGCATTGGTTAAAGTCGGGAGAAGACGGCACGCACTATTCATCGCGATACATTGGTTCCCTGGTGGCCGACTTCCACCGTACTCTGCTCAAGGGAGGGATCTTCCTGTATCCGCCGACGGCTCAAAACAGGCAGGGGAAACTGCGGTTGCTGTACGAGGCTAACCCGATCGCCTTCTTGGCAGAACAAGCCGGCGGGTTGGCCAGCGACGGCACACGAAGAATCATGGACATCGAACCGCACACCCTTCACCAGCGAATTCCCCTGGTGGTTGGCAGCCGCTATGAGGTCGAACGACTGCACTCCTTCGCCGAGAAGCACGCTCCGACCCATTAAGAGCCATTCGCCGCGGGTTTAGTTTGCCGCAACGAATTCGCGTGCGATTGTCGACAAACTGGCGAAGTTCTATACTCCGAGCGATTCGCTTGGGTCTTTCTTCTGGCTCCCACCTAGTGTACGCACATGCCCGATTCTTCTCAGTTTATTAAGGCCTCCGACGCCCGGGCACCTTTCTTCGCTGGAGTCGATTTGGGGGGCACCAACGTGAAAATTGGTGTCGTCGACGATCTCGGACGCACCCTAAGCTGGCTTACCGAGCCAACCGAAGCCGAGAAGGGACCTGAGCAGGGCGCTAGCCGCATGAGCGATGCACTGTTGAAGGCGATTACCCAGGCGGGGATCTCGCCCAGCGATGTCGCCCAGGTCGGCCTCGGGTCGCCGGGCACCATGGACGTGCCGGCCGGGATGCTCATTCGCCCGCACAATCTGCCAGGGTGGTTCGACTTTCCGATTCGCGACCGCCTCAGCCAGCATTGTGGAAGGCCGGTCACCTTCACCAACGACGCGAATGCGGCCGCCTATGGAGAATTCTGGATTGGGGCCGGATCGTCGATGCACAGCATGGTAATGTTCACCCTGGGCACCGGGATTGGCTGTGGGATTATCGTCGGCGACTTGAGTATCGAAGGGGAGAACAGCCACGGGGCCGAATGTGGTCATATTATCATCGATATCGACCAGAACGCCCGAGTCTGCGGATGCGGGCAGCCGGGCCATCTGGAAGCCTACTGCAGTGCCCCCCACGTGGTGAGCCGCACTGAGGAAGCCTTGGCCGCAGGAGGTGAATCTTCGCTATCGCCTCGCATTACCGCCGGGGAGGAACTGACTCCCGAAATGCTGGCTCAAGAAGCCTCCAAAGGCGATGAACTCTCGCGAAAGATTGTCTTCGAAACTGCCAGGTATTTGGCGGTGGGGGCCGTGACGCTACTACACACGATCGATCCCAGCGGGATCGTGCTGGGCGGGGGGATGACCTTCGGTCGCAATCAGACAGAGCTGGGCCGGGAATTCATGGAGGAGTTTCGCAACGAAGTCCACAAACGGGCCTTTCCCGTGGTGGCCCAACGGGTGATGATTGATTATGCCTCTCTCGGGGGCGACGCTGGCTATATCGGTGCCGCCGGTATCGCACGGCTTCAATGGTGCCGGGAGCAGTAGAGCCAGTTACTCCGGCTGGACGGAACTGAGGGTGAGGACCCCGCCAACCATTTGCTACCACCACGCTGCCGGTCTGTACCCGAAGGCCGCCACGGAAGATTCAGCAGGGAGTGGAGCATCATCGAGGTAGAGAGATTTGCCACCATTTGACTTAAACCTGATACGAAACTTTTCGATCATCGCGCACATCGACCACGGCAAAAGTACGTTGGCCGATCGGCTGTTGGAAAGCACCGGAACGCTCCAGAAGCGAGAGTTGCGAGAACAGATTCTCGACGACCTGCAGTTGGAACGTGATCGCGGGATCACCATCAAGGCTCGCGCCGTGTCGTTGCGGTACCAACACAATGGCAAAGTCTACGAATTGAACCTGATCGACACGCCCGGGCACGTCGATTTCCACTACGAAGTCTCGCGAAGCCTGGTCTGCTGCGAAGGTGCAATTCTTCTGGTCGACGCATTCCAAGGTGTCGAGGCGCAAACCGTGGCGAACGCCTACGCCGCAATCGAACGAGATCTGGAAATTATTCCCGTCGTCAACAAGGTCGACCTGACGCATGCTCGAGTTGATGAAGTATTGATCGAGATGGAACAAAGTCTCGGAATCGACCCCGACTCGGTCATGCGGTGCAGTGCCAAGACAGGTCTGGGGATCAAGGAACTGCTGGCCTCGATTGTCGAGAAGATTCCACCTCCCCAGGGTGACCCGCATGCCGACTTACAGGCGATGGTCTTCGACTCGCATTACGACGAGTATCGTGGTGCCATCACCTACGTAAGAATGATGAGCGGAACCGTGCGAAAAGGGCAACGCATCAAGTTCCTGAAAGCAGGTACCAGCCACGAGATTGTCGACCTGGGCCAATTCGTTCCCGCGCGTCGTTCTTGCGATGAACTCAAGGCCGGGCAAGTGGGCTACATCATCTGCAATATCAAGTCGCTGGGCGACGTTCACATTGGCGATACGGTTGCCGCCGCGGACAATCAGGAAGCCAAGGCATTGCCGGGTTATCAGCAACCCAAGCGGATGGTTTACTGTGGCCTTTACCCGTCCGACGGCGAAGATTTCGAGGGCGTTCGCGACGCGCTCACCAAGTTGAGTATCAACGATCCCAGTTTCGAGTTCGAACCCGAAACCAGCGACGCACTCGGATTCGGATTTCGTTGCGGGTTTCTCGGTTTGCTGCACATGGAAATCGTGCAGCAACGTCTCGAGAGCGAAGCCGATCTCGATCTTGTGCAAACCGCGCCGAACGTGACGTACCAGATTCTCACGACCACCGGCGAATTGCTGGAGATTCATAACCCGCAGAAGGTGCCCGACGCAGGGAAAATCGAGGAGTTTCGCCAGCCGATCGTCCGGGTGAATTTTATTCTGCCGGCCGAGTACATTGGCCCGGTAATGCAATTGTGCACCGATCGTCGTGGCACGTACATTCGCACCGAATATCTTTCACCCACCAGAACCATTTTGACGTACGATCTTCCCTTGGCCGAAGTGATCTACGATTTGTACGACAAGCTTAAGAGCTGTACCCGTGGTTATGGTACGATGGATTATGAGTTGCAAGGCTACTATCCGGCGGACCTGGTGAAGCTCGACATTCTCGTCGGCGGCAAGCGTGTCGACGCACTCAGCGTGATTTGCCATCGCGAAGACGCCGAACATCGCGGGCGTGCCGTCGTGAAGAAGTTGCGTGGCGAAATCGACCGACACATGTTCGAAATCGCCCTGCAAGCTGCCATCGGGAATCGAGTGGTTGCCCGCGAAACGATTTCCGCCATGCGAAAGAATGTTACGGCCAAGTGTTACGGCGGCGACATTTCGCGTAAACGCAAGTTGTGGGCAAAACAAAAGGAAGGCAAGAAGCGGATGAAGTCGATCGGTAGCGTTGACATCCCGCAGAAAGCATTTATGGCCGTGCTCGATTCGTCAGGCGAGAAGTAACGGGAACGTCTCTGCCCATCGAAAAAGCTTGACGTCTGGCGGCAAGATCCGTGTTCGCACCGGTGGTTCATTGATGGCCGCTTATCTTACCGACAGCCCCAATCAGCGAGCCGGTTGGATACGTCAGGCCACCGAGTTTGTGGTTTGTCTGACGATCGCCGTCTTGATCTATCGCAGTTGGTACGTCGAGGGCTACATCGTGCCGACCGGTTCGATGGCCACTACCCTATTGGGCATGCACCGAGAGGCAGCCTGCTCAGACTGTGGATTTCACTTTGCAGTCGGTACGGACGCACCCTTACCCACGCACGCGGTTTGCCCAAACTGTGGATATCCGGACAATCCGCTCGATGTATTGCCGAATATCAGCGGCGATCGGCTACTCGTCCGCAAGACATCGCTCGATGCGAATCCTCCTGGACGCTGGGACATTGTTGTCTTTCAACACCCACATCTATCTCACAAGGCTTACATCAAGCGTGTGGTTGGCCTGCCTGGTGAAGCCGTACAGATTCATCGCGGCGATCTCTACATCGACGGCGAGATTCAACGCAAGACGCTCCCTCAACAGCGAGCCGTGTCCGCGATGGTCTTCGACAATCGGTTTCGACCTGGCCGCGAAACAAACCTTCCGCCGCGCTGGCAAGCTCACGATGAAGCGTCGAATTGGAAGGCCCAAGATGATGGTTTTATCTTTTCTACGATTACAACCACCTCGGCCGATTCTGAAGGTCGGGAATCGGTCGACTGGCTGGCGTATCGACATTGGCGCCGTGTTCCGGGGCGCCCACAACAAGTTGAGGAAGTGCCCGTCACGGACAACTGCGGTTACAACCAACATGTGTCTCGTGTACTGAATCACGTCAGCGACTTCATGTTGCGCAGTCGCGTGCGAGCCACCGGCGACGGTTCATTATGGTGGCGAATCTCTGATGGTCGCGAACAGCTCCTCATTCGCTTCGACCCCAGTTTGGGGAAGGCATGGTTATGGCACAACGAACAATTGGTGCGCGAGAGTCGCCGAGTGGTGACAATTCCTGAAACGGGTAGCTTGTTTGAACTGTCGCAGTACGATCGGCAGTTTCTCATGGCCGCCGATGGCCAATTGGTTTTTGATCCATACACGTATGAAGAGTCGTCCAGGCCGTATCGCCCCACATCCCGCCCGGTAGCTATTGGAGCGAACAACTTGGACGTCGAGATTTCTGAACTACAGTTGTTGCGAGACGTCTACTACACCCAGCCCAGTTTTGCGGCACACCCCTGGGCTATCGGTCGTGCTCATCGCTTGAACGACGACGAGTACTTTGTTTTGGGAGACAATAGTCCATTGTCGGAAGATAGCCGCGCCTGGAGCGAAAGCCCCGCCGTACCGGCTGAATTGCTGGTGGGTCGGCCGATCGTGGTTCACTTACCCAGTCGTCGGGCAGTGTGGGGGGGCTTACAACTTCAGATACCCGATACCAGTCGAATTCGCTATATTCGCTGATTCGTCACATCCACCGCAGTTGCCTTCCGTGTCATGAATATTCCGGTCGCGGTCGTTCTAACAGACGGATAATCGATGAATTCTGAAGACCGTGTACTGGTGACAGAGCCAACGGTACCCGAGCAAACAGTTCCTGAGCTGTCGCCCGATCGAACGCCCCGCGATGGCGGTGGTTGGCGCGAAACCGTCGAGTCGATCGTGATTGCCCTGGTGTTGGCGTTCTTGTTTCGCACGTTTGAGGCCGAAGCCTTTGTGATCCCCACCGGGTCGATGGCAACCACGTTGCTGGGGCGGCACAAAGATGTCGAGTGCCCGGAGTGTGGGATCGACTTCACGGTGAATGCCAGCGATGAAGTCGACCGGGCGGGGCGACTGTTGGAGCCGAGTAGGCGCTCGACCGTTATCGGTGGTGTCTGCCCCAACTGCAATCTCAAGGTCTCCTTTCTCAATAGCCAGGGAGATGTCATCGTGCCCTCGTACAAGGGCGACCGGATCTTGGTGTCCAAACAAGCGTACGCTCTCGAAGACCCCCGGCGGTGGGACGTGGTTGTGTTTCGCTATCCGCATGGGGCGGCCACAAACTACATCAAGCGACTTGTCGGCCTGCCAAACGAGACGGTGAAGATCTCGCAGGGCGAAGTGTTCGTTCAATCCGAGGATGGCAATTCATATTCGATTGCTCGCAAACCACCTGAGAAGGTGGCGGCTCTGCTGCGGGGTGTGCATAACAACGATCATGTGCCGGCAAATTTGCGCGAGCAGGGGTGGCCACCTCGTTGGAGTGCTTTGGACTCCAGTGGCAAATCGACCGAGGACAGTGTCTGGCTCAGTGACGATGGGCACCGAACGTTCATGCTCAAACAAGCCCCTAACAACATTGTTTGGCTGGGCTACCACAACATTCCCGCGCCGGGCGAAGCTTGGGATGCCGCGGAACTGGGGCTATCGCTGACTGCTGAGATGGCACAACCTCAGTTGATCACCGATCGCCTGGCGTACAACTCCTCGATCACCGAGTTCGAAGACTACGGTGACCTGAATGAATCGAGAGGGCTGCATTGGGTTGGCGACTTGGCGGTCGAGTGCACCGTAAACGTCGAGCAATCGGAGCCGGATGGTTCCTTGACTCTTTTGTTGGTCGAAGGTGGTCGACGCTTTATCTGCGAACTTGATCTCAACGCCGCGACCGCGCAACTTTCCATTGAAGGGCGGCGGGATTTCGCACCCACCGCCGAGACGGTCGATTTAACGCAGGGTAGGCATCGACTGCGCTTCGCCAATGTCGACGATCAACTGTTGCTGTGGATCGATAATCGCCTGGTGCAATTTGAGGAAGCGACGTCCTATGCTGGTTTCGGCAGAACGGTGCCCACGATCGAAGACCTGAAGCCAGTTCGAATTGGAGCCAAAGCGGCAACCCTGGCGATCGAACATCTGGAGGTCAAACGGGATATCTATTACATCGCCGATCGCCAGAGTCGTTTGACCGACTACACGACGCTGCCGTTTTCTGTGAGCAATGAGCTAGAGATTGCCCAGTTCTTTTCCAACCCGCAGGCGTGGCCTGCCGTATTCGGCCAGCAAATGCGGACGATCGAATTCAGTCTCGAGAGCGATCAGTTTTTCGTCTTGGGAGACAACAGCGCGCGAAGTCAGGACGGGCGGCTGTGGTCTGGTGGAGAACACTTCTTTGATCGCGATTTGATCATCGGCAAAGCACTGATGATCTACTGGCCGCACGCCTGGGAGACACCCTATTCCGTGGAGGTGCCGGGAACCGATCTGCGGGTTCCGTTCTACCCGAACTTTAGCCGGATAAAGCGTATACGCTAAGGTTATTCACGCAGCGTGTGCAACTGGAACCGGGTGGCGTATATCAAGCGGTCGATTTGCGTCGGCGTCGTGCGAACAACCACAAAGCTGGCAGCGCCGCGCCCATCAGCACGATCGTAGCAGGCTCGGGAACGGCCGCAACGATTTGGTCTTCGTACTGTGACAGGTCGGCCATCAGCGTTGCCTGGCCATAGATCGCGTGGTTTGCAGGCGTGTTCGACCAACTGTTGGGCGTGCCGGTTTGAATTATCAGGCCCGATAATTCCCATTCGTTCGTGTCGGTATTCTTGTAGAACACCGCCGCGCCAGAGTCGCCCGTGGCGGCTTGAGCTTCGTGAGGGGTAGCTCCTTCGTTGAAGGAGGTTAGCATGCCTTGAACAGCGCCACTGGGACCGTTGAAATCGAAGTCGTTACTTGCGATTTCATTCGTTCCCCAGCGGATCCCTGTTGCGGCGCTGATCGCGAAGCCGCTAGCGTTATGCGAGGCCAGGGTTCCGGCATTCCAAATCCAATCGCTCGCGTCTGAACTGTCGATATCCCAATAGGTCTCAGTGGCTTCGCGACGAAGCCCCGCACCGATCATGACTACGTCGGTTCCGTTTGCGGGAGTGGTGGACGCAATCTTGACCGAGGGAAGCCCCGGGTCGCCGGCAATTTCAAAAATAACCAGATCAGTCGGCGATAGATCGGCGTTCTGCAGTTGCACGTCGGAGGCCGGCACCGCGGTATAGGTCACCCCGCCGAAGACAACATCGGCGATGCCAATGTGCGCGGCGGTAAGTACCTTGTTATTACCCAGATAGACGAAGGTTCCGGCACCTTCTCCAGGCACTCGGCGACCGATATTCGCGAAACCAGGGTCGTCGACCGGCGCGGTGATGTTCCCCGAACCATCGCCCGAAGCGATGATTAATGCAGAGGATTGATTCGCAGAAATGATCAACACTGCGAACAAAGCAGCGGTGAGCAGGCAAGAGACTCCACGCCCAACGCGGGCGTTCCAGGGGCCGCGGCAATGAAACTGAGATTCTAGTAGTTGCCTCACGAGCAATCCTTTCCGACTCACCTGAAGTGTGAAAACGCAGTCGGCCGCTTCTTCGGTCTGACTGCTTGTCTCACCATCTTCCACACAGCCTTACTTGCGGCACGGATTCCCCTGCGTTTCCGCGATGCAAACGTTGGACGTAGGATTTCAGCGATGGAAAGGTATTGCAGTAGCAACCTGAAGAAAGGGCGAAAATTTCTACACGCCGGCCGCCAGTTCGACGACCGCAACCCACCGAATAAGAAACTATCTAGCGCACCGACCTGATGCAAGTAAAAAGTATGAGAAACTATCCAATATTGCACCCCCTCTCGCTGGGGTCCATACAGACAAAAGTGGGTTCATGGTTTCGATGCAAGCAGTCAGGCAAGTAATACACCTATCTCACGTGAGTGATCGCATGCCAGGGCTTGCCGCCCCCGAAGGGATCAGCGAGATTGAGGCAGGGGTTTGCACGGCATGCTCGTTGACCATGGGATGTCACCATCCGTGCAATACTCAGGCTCGTGATGGCGGCTCTCGGTAGCGTAATGGATCCAAGTACAGAATATGCCCCCTGGCCGGTCGCGAGCGAATTGGTGGCCGTGCTGGGTTTCTTGGGGCTCATCATCGTACTTCCGGCCCTCGGCTATTTCTTTATGGTGGCCGACTATCGGGCCTACCTCCGCTCGTTCCATCGCGCCATTGCCCGCGTGCTACCGCGTGATTCCAGTTTGCCTGAGTGGGCTCTCGAAGAGACGCCGCGGTGCGTGGAAGTATTCGGATTGCGTATGCCGTGCGACGAAGAGGAACTGAAAGCAGCCTACCGCGAGAAGATCAAGAATCTGCATCCCGACCGTGGCGGTGATCAGCAGCGTTTCCTGGTTCTGCAACGCCATTTTGAAGAGGCGCTCGAATTGGTGCGGCAGGTAAGCTCGCCGTGAGCGCCGTTATGATTGCAGCGGTTTGATCAGTTCGACAATCTGCTGATGCGAAAGCGGTTCTTTGGTGGGCATCAAGATGTAGCAGCCTTTGTCGGTGCAGCAATCGAGAATGATCTGCATGTCGTTGGGCACCCGAAAACCATCCGGGCAAGGGTCGTGCCCGTGAATGAGTGTCTTGGCGTTTACCTTTTTGGCAAACGCTTCGGCGTTTTCCTGGCGAAAGTCTCGCCCCCAAACCAGTCGGAAAACGTCTTTGTGTTCTTGCAGGTCGACCGGCGTAAGCTCGCGGGTAAAGATCGTGCTGTCGAAATTCTGAGAATCTGTTTTTTCGGGAAGACTATGGCAGACAAACGTGTCATCCCCGATGCGGGCAGCCAGTGGGCAGGTGCGAATGAACTCGCGATACGCTTCGCGCACCTTCTCGGTCGCCGGACCGTACATCTCCTGCAGCCCAAGGCGGAACATCAAATTGAGCATCTTGTTCGACTTGAGAATGGGATACTCAGTCAGCTCGGCCATCTCATGGTTGCTCATGAGAAAGTGAACGCGCTGCGGATAGGCCGCTTTCATTTTGGCCACATCTTCGAGCATGCCGTGCGACATGCAACCGCCTTGCTGGCTGGGATAGGTTGGACCGCCGTGGCATACTTCCTGCATGATGAGATGCCGGCGCGGGTGGCTTTCCAGATCGGCAATTTTCTTGATGGCGTTGAAGTTTTTGCGGTGCCCGTGCAGGTCGGCAGTGACCATCACATCGTCGGCAATCTCCGAAGTGATATGCACGACGTTGCCTTCGCGGCAAGGAGTTCTTTTGTTCGCTTCGATTGCCGCCTGGTAGTTGGCAATCACACTCTCGATGTATTCAATGGTGGCAACCATGCATCTGCCGTTTTGGTGGGTTGAGATTTGAGAGCCAAGCGTCGGGCCTCGATTGAACTAGGCACCCGAACCAAGGCCTTGGCTGTCCAATGGCGACATCGTGGGGCACATGTCGCTGTTCCGCGAAGGACAACGCAGGGCGATTTCCGATAAGATAAGCGTTGTCAGGGGGCGCTGGCAACATGCTCACACGAAGGGCATGTCGGTCCGTCCAGCATGGGGTGGGGATGAAGCGTTACGGCACTTGCTCGGTCGCGTTCGCGGAAAGCTTCGGAGTATCTTCCATCTGGGTGATCCATTCTCCGATAAGCTCCACGCCTTCTTTGTGGATCAGCCGCTTCCCAAGCTCGGGCATCATCACGCCAGGATGGTCGGAGTTGATGCGAAAGTAGAGGATCGACTCCTCGGGCTTGCCCGGCACGATGCCGAAGCGGCGCCCGCCGGATCCCCGCCCCGCGGCAACAGGCGTTTTGTACACACCATAGACCGAAGGCAGCGTTTCGTTGTGCGCCAAATGCAAGCCCGAAGTGCGTGCCGGACCCGTCGGACTGTGACAATGGGCACAGTTGATTTCGAGCCACGCGCGAGCCCGCTCGTTTACGGTGCCGGTCGACTCGTCGTCCCACACGGCAAGGCGTTCTGCGGACTCTGGGTCTTCGGGAGCACCTGCGAGTGCGGAGACACGCGTCCAGTGAGCAAGCTGGTTTTCAACGGTTCCGTCGTGATAGACATAGTCTTTATTCAACTGTCTGGCCCGCGGGCCGATTGGCTTCAGAGACTTGTGTTCTGTTTCGTGGCAGCCCTTGCATTGATTGGCGTTGGGAACGATGTAGTTGACCGTTCGCAGGTCGCCATCGGTGTGCACCCAATCCACGTCCATCATCTTGCCGGTGAGTTTTAAGTTGGCGTCGGTCTGCTCTTCGTTCCAGAGATAGGGATATCCGACCCAGCCATCTGGTTGATGGACAAGGACGCGGGTTTCAATCAGGTGCACCGGCGATTCTTCGTCACGCATGTCCTCCGGGTAACCGAACGTCTTGGCAATCACGGTCCCGACCGGGAACTCGAAAACATCCGACTCGCGGTACTCGGCGCTTTCGCCGGGGGGCAGTTTGACAAAGCGATACTTGTAGGCGTAGTCCGAAAACAGCGGCGTGTTCAAGTCGTACTGCACCACCCCTTCGGCAGGAATCTGCCTGGCCATGTCGCCGTCCCACAGGGCATAGGACGAGAGCAGCTTGGGGCGTTCGCCCAATTGAAACTCAGACGAGGCTTCTTCAACGCTGGGCGTAGTTTCCTGGCTGCTTGAACAGCCGCCAAAAACGGAAGCAAATAGCGCTAGCGCGAGCCCGAACGAGAGATTCCGTAACCCTTCGATCTTCATACTTCTGGTGCCTCTGCAGCGCCCACCCCAACGTCCAACTCGATGTGTAAGGCATCGGCCGGAATACCGGACCGATGCCTTGACTGTATAGCAATGGTAGGAGCCAAGTCTGATTAGAACAGACGGCTTATCGTCGATTTTTGTGGCCTTCGCTGCCTGCCGAGCCCGACTCCGGGCCCGTGAGCCACCGCGGTATTGCTGGAGTGTCTCTCAAAGCAGCGTGGCCATTTCGAGGGCCTACTCAATCCCCTCGATTTTAATCTCGGGTAAGGCCGGCAACGAACCACCGTAAACTTCCACATCCCTCACAATGTTGGGTTCACGATTCTGGGAGATGGCTACGAGATCGATATTCGCGAAATCTGCATCGCCATTGTCGGTGATGTATAGACCGACTTCCGCGGGCATTTCTCCATCGACCTTCTTGGACTCGTCGACAATACCGTCGTAGACGATGTCCGGCACGGTATCGCTTTGGATGAGCGACTTGATCAACAGTCCCAGCTCACCCGAAGGATCGGATCCGCCGCCGGAGAACTGGTTGTTGTGGATGTAGATTCCCTCGGCGAAAGGGCTGTAGTCCGCATCGTTGTACGGTCGCTCGGTAGCCGTGTAGCTAATGATCGACATGTTGGCGGTCTTGTTGTCGCGGAATTCGTTGTCGAATACTTCCACGTTCTTGTTGGCCATAATCAGCATGCCGGTTCCCGGAGGAATGGTCGCAACGATGTTACCCTCTTTGGCGAACTGTTCGTGGTTGTTTTCGAACACTTTGTTGTTGAATACTCGGCAGTTACTTCCCGTCTTCTTGGGCAGTTCGGGAAGCGAGAAAACCAGTACCCCACCGACATTGTTCGTGGCGACGTTGTTGTAGACATCCGCGCCGACGGTGTTCTCAATTTCGATGCCGGCAACGTTTCCGCGTACTTCGTTGTTGCGAACGATCGTGTTTTCCGACTGTCCAACGTAGACGCCTGCATCCGAAGCCCCGATCACCAGGCAGCCTTCAATCAAGACGTCCTTCGAGAGCACGGGGTACAGGCCATAAGCTCCATTGTCGGGGCTCGGTCCGCCGGTCCATTCGACACGCAGGTCCCGAAACACGACGTGCGTACTTTCTTCTGTCTTGATCCCGTCGGTCTTCGTGTCTTCGACCGCCAGCTTTTCAACCGTGAAGTTGTCGGCCGTGCAGAGAATTCCCTCTCCACCGGCACCGGCACCTTGTTCTTTGAAGCTGAGAATGGTCTTGTCGCGACCTTGTCCACGAATCGTCACATCGTCGACGGTGCACGACAGAGTGGCATTAAAGTTAAACGTTCCTTCGCCGAACTCGATGATGGCACCCGGCTCGGCTTCGATCAGTGCGAGCTGGGCGGCTTCCTGTGCTTCCTCGCCGGCCTCGATGACGGTGACGTTCTCTTTGCTATGACCATTTCCATTGCCGTTGCCGTTGGCAGACGGCGAGCCACTGTGTTCGCTGCAACCGACTAACAAAACCGAGAGCGCTGAGCATGCAATGATGCTCGAAATGGTCTGCCGCATGGAAGTTTCTCCGATTCGTTGGTTTCTTGAGTGAAGTTGAATACTTGAAGTTCACCGAGGGCCCTGTATGGCCTCGCGCGAACGTGTGATATTAGCGAACCGCGTATGGAATCTAACGTTGCCGATCCTCGGACCGAATGATACCCCCCCTGTGGATAACAAGCAATCGGCAGTTCGCGTGCTTGCACGTCCCGATTCGACGACTGGATGCGCCCAATTGTATCGAATTCCTGGACTGTAGCGATTATGAGGCCGATATCTGCCTTTGGGTGCGATGCCCCGCGACTTCCAGCATCGAGGGGATTACGCCAAGACCCCACGCAGGGGAGGCGAAGATACAACTTAGTGCTGCGGGCGAGTCGTCGCTAAATGCTCGTTGGGAGCCAGCAACGACAACCGAACAGAGGCGGATTCCACGCCGAATCGAAAGGATTCTTAGATGAAACGTGCAGCTTTCGGACTGCTGATTGCAGTCGTCGTCGCCAGCAGCACCGGGTGCTGCCTGATCGACCGGCTCTTCCATTGTAATTCAAGCTGTGGTGGTGGTTGTTCCAGCCACGGGTGCTACGACGAATGTTATGAGGGTGGCCCTTGCTCGGGCGGTTATGGGTACGGAGGCGGTGGCGGATGCCAAGGCTGTGGCCATGGCGGACATCACGATTTGGGCTATGCCGATTCAGGCCCTCCTGGCCCGCCCTCGGCCCAGGTGACTTATCCCTACTACACCACGCGTGGACCGCGTGATTACCTGGCCGCGCGACCCAGCGATATTGGTCCCTAGCCTCTGAGCGTGGTCCTGTGAAAGGACCAAAGACGTGAAGCTTCACAACAGCCGGTGTGCTTTGGTGCACCGGCTGTTGTTTTGCGCGAGGCTGAAATGCCCAGGATCAGCGAGGAAAGAAATTCCGAGGGCGGATCAAACTGGCCGCTCGAGGGCGACCCAGTGCAACCCAGTCGGCGTGACGACTGAGATAGTTCTCCGGATTCAATCGCAGCGCTAACTCACGGCACTCTGCCAGTTCGAATGCGGCTTGCAAGTCGAGCACGTCGCGCCAGGTGATCTCCCGCTGGTCATCGGCCATGGCTAGCGTGTCGATGTAACGCACGATTGATTGGAAGTTCTCTTCGGGTTCCAGGCGGCCGATGTGGCACCAGCAGTGTCCCCAGCGAACGAGCAGTTCCGGACGCCAAGCCAGTTCCAGCGAGAAGGCTTCTCGTAGGGAGTCGTCGCAATCGGGATCCTGAAGATAGAGCACCAGATTGCGGTCGAATTCCTCGTTGCCGCTTCCCCACAAGGCAACCAGGTCGTGCAAACGCGCCACACGATCGGCGCCGGTGGTAAACCAGGCCATTTCATTCTTGGCCTGTGGGTAATTCGTGGCTGAGCTCACTCGGTAGCAGGCCCAGAAGCGCGCCAAGGCATCTTGCTGTAGATACAGCCAACCTCCGGCCAGCATAAGCCCGCCAAGAGCCATCACAGCTAGCAGTCTGCCGATTATGCGTAGCATCGCGAGCCATCTTTCTGCTTCGATCTAATAAAGCGACGCAGAACATAGCCAGCAGGTAGCGTGGCGTAAATGTCACTCACCGTTGCACCAGTGTCTGCTTATTCAATGGCCAAATCCGTATTCGCTTTCACGAATTCGACCTCGACCCACCCGATGCGAGCCGATAAGGTGCTCACCGGAAGTTTTCGGCACCGGCGGCATCGCACGACGCGGCTGAACGAACCGCCCTCGAGATACTGCGTACCGGCTTTGTCGGTACCTGCAACGGATACTGAACCATGATTGTCAAGTTTGCCCAGAAGTCCCGCTGGCAACGATTCTGTCTCGTTGCGTGCCTGTTGGCCCCCGTAGTTCTGGCAGTGACAGCGTGGCAGGTCTATCGCCATCACCGGTACAAACATTTTGCCGTTCACGAGCCCGGCAAGGTTTATCGTTCGGCCTGGGTCGACGCCGACGTATTCTCTGAACTGATTGAAAAGTACGACGTTCATACGGTGATCAACTTGTGCTATCCCGATGAAATGGGCGACCGCAACGTGGGGCAAAGAAAAGCGGTCGAAGCTGCGGGAGCCGATTTGGTCGAGATCGAATTTCCACCCAACGACACCTGGGACGTGGACTATCCGGCCGTGGCCGAGGTGGAGAAGATTCTGGACGATCCGAAAAACTATCCGATCTGGATTCACTGCCAGCATGGTCGTGAACGCACCGTCAAGGTGCTGGCCATGTACGACATTCGCAAGCGCAGGATGTCCGCAAAATCTTCGCTGGCCCCGATGCCTCGTTTCGCCATGGAGCACCCTTGGCCGGTGGTGGTCTTCGCCTTCAACTACGAAACGCTCATGGACCAACGTCGGGAAGCAGCAGAACGTGCCGAGAACGAAATTCAAGCCGACCAACGTGGCGACAGCCCGTCCCTCGAGAGCTCGCTGAAATAGCTGTGGGTTACCGTTGGGAAAGAATCTGCGTGCAGCGCAGTCTACGCGGTTTCGCTTTCGCTCAGCCCAAGCGAATGGATCATCTGTTCGCGAATCTTGAACTTCTGAATCTTCCCCGTGATTGTCTGGGGAAAATCCTCTACGAACTTCACGTAGCGCGGAACCTTATAGTGCGCGAGTCCCTTACGACAGAATTCGCGAATGGCTTCCTCGTCGATATCTTGCTTGCCTTTCAACTTGACCCAGGCACATAGTTCCTCGACGAACTTCGGGTCGGGGACTCCGACGACGGCCGCTTGTTCGATGGCCTCGTGCGTGAAGAGGTACTCCTCGATTTCGCGAGGGTAGATGTTCTCACCGCCGCGGATGACCATATCCTTGATGCGGCCCGTGATGCGGTAGTAGCCGTTTGGCATGCGAATGGCCAAGTCGCCCGTATGTAGCCAGCCGTCGTCATCGATGGCCCGACGGGTGGCCTCGTCGTCGTTGTAATAGCCGCACATCACCACGTGACCGCGCGTGCAAAGTTCACCTTGTTGATCGTCGCCGAGTTCTTCGCCAGTGTGGGGATCGATAATCTTCACTTCCACCCCCGGAATTGGGCGGCCGACCGACTCGACCCGCAATTCCAGCGGATCGTCGAAGGCGGTTTGGGTCACCACCGGTGAAGCTTCGGTTTGACCGTAGGCAATCGTCACCTCTCTCGCGCCCATTTGCTCGACGACTTGCCGCATGATTTCGATTGGGCAAGGGCTGCCAGCCATGATGCCGGTTCGCAGGCTCGACAGATTGCGATTCTCAAAGCTCTCGTGCTGCAGTTGGGCAATGAACATCGTAGGCACCCCGTAGATCACGGTGGCCTTCTCGGTTTCGATTGCGTCTAGGGTGGCTTCCGCATCGAACGACTCGGCGGGGATGATCATGGCCGCCCCGTAGACCGAAGCGCAGAGCGTGCCCATCACGCAGCCGAAGCAATGATAAAATGGTACCGGAATGCAGATGCGATCCTCTTCACTCATCCGCTGCCGGCTTCCTACGTAGAACGCATTGAGCAATAAGTTGCGATGCGTAAGCATGGCAGCCTTCGGGAAGCCGGTCGTCCCTGAGGTGTATTGAATATTGATCGGTTCCGAAGGTTTGGTGCTTTCCTCTGCAAGTTGCAAGTCGGCCGCATCGATCTCGCGTCCGCGGTCGAGCATCTCGTCCCAAGAGATAGCCCCCGAAGGCGTTTTTCCTCGCAGGCCCACAACCCACTTCAGTTTCGGGAAGTCAGCCGAGTTCAGCTCTCCCGAAACTGACGCAGCGAGGCTGGGACAAACCTCGTTGAGCATTTCGTAGTAGTCGGAACTCTTAAAGCGATCGACCAGAAACAGCGCCTTCACATCGCTTTGGCAAAGCACGTACTTCAACTCGAAAGGTCGATACGCCGGGTTGATTGTCACCAGCACAGCGCCGATGCGGGCGGTGGCGAACTGAAGGACGACCCACTGCGGGACGTTGGTGGCCCAAATCGCGACGTGGTCTCCGTGTTCGATGCCGAGGGCCAAAAGCCCTTTAGCGGCTTCGTACACTCGGCGTTCGAATTGCTGATAGTTCCAGCGGACACCGGCCACGGAGAAGACTGCCGCATCGCGGTCGCCATACTTCCGCACGGTTTCCGCAAGTACCTGACCAATGGTCAGCCCATCGACCCACGGATCGTTGTTGTTTTCCACCATGCAACATACACCCCAGAAGTCATCGCAAAGCGAATCGGCCCTTGCTCCGCGATTCCATCACCCCACGGAGGCCGAACATTGGCACACAACATACTCGATGCCGTGCACCATTTGCCAATTTGTCGGCCAGAACCTACTGCCGCAGTGGATCGGAGAAAAACGTCACGATCGGGATGAATATCAGCAGCGGCAACCAGGCGGCCGTGGCGGTTCCTACGAACATGATCGCCCCCAAGTACTTACAGGCGATGACCACCATCATGAAGCAAGAGACCGCCACCATGCACAGCCCCATGGCCAGGAACATGTTGCCGGTGTCACGCCGCAACACCATGGGAAGCCCCAGGAACAACAGCGTCACGTCCAGCAGTGGTTGAACCAGGCGGCTGTGAATCGATACCCGCAAGTCGGCACCGAAATCGAGGCTCGGGTTGCGCAGGCCCCGGATCAGCTCGGCGGTTGAGGAAAATTGTTGCCAGGTGTTGCCCCCGGTGAGTTGCTCGAAATCGATCTTGCTGGCTATCAAGCACTGGTCCGGCTCGAGCCACTCGGGGTGATCGACCGGCGTGACGACGATGGGCTTTTCGTCGAGATGAATCGTCGGTAACGTGTTCAGGCCCTTAGGGCGTTGTACGTCGTGTAGCACGTAACCCGATGGGCGACCCGTCACGGGATCGGCCGGGCGATAATAGGCGTTCGCCGCGACGATTTGATTTCCGTACGCAGCTAATCGGGGCGGCATGTTAAATTGCGGAGATTCGATCCTTGCGTCGCGGCGAAAAGCCTTCTTGCCGCCGATCAGGATCACTGTTTCGTTGTCGTATCGGGCACGGAAAACCTGTCCCTTGTCGCCGGCCAGATTCTTCGGGTCTCGACCAAGTTCGCTCTGAATGCGCGGGAGCACAACCTCTCGGATTCCCGCGGCGGCCAGGCTAATGCTGATTGCCGCAATGATCACCGGCACGACTACTCGGCCTCGGGACACTCCGGCAGCCATCATCGCGGTGAGTTCATTGTGTCGACGAATCCAAGTCACGGTGAACATGGCTGAAATCAGGGCCAACAGCCCGCTGGTCTTATCGAAGAAGTAGATCGAGCGATACGCGTAGTACTCGCCCATGATCGAAAGCAGATTGCCGTTGTCGCCGGCGTGTTGCATGAATTCGTCGAGATTGGCGAACGCATCGAACACGATATACAGCCCGGTAAGACTGCAAAAGCAGATGATGAAGACCTGCACAAACTGCCGCAGCAGATAGCGGTCGAGAATTCTGAGTGGTAGGTATTTCATGTCTCGGCTTCCTTGCCCAGATATTTAGTCGCGAGTCGCCCCCTCAAGGAGAACTCAACACGCGCTGTACGGCCCTGGCCAGTGCGGCGATGCCCTCGCCAATTCGCTCGCACGACTGCACTCCGAAACTGAGGCGAATCTGGTGGTGTTTGGCCGCCGTGCCTTCGCTGGCATAGCAGACATCGCCTGGGACGTAGATCATGCCTTCTTCGAGAGCCAGCTCAAACAACTCGGATCGAGCGCCGGTGTCGACCTCGGCAGGTAGCGTTAGCCAAACGTACAACCCCCCGCCGGGGCGCGTGAACGATACACCGCTCAGTGGCGCCAAGTGTTCGTCGCACGCCTCGACCATGGCGTTCAGCTTCGCCTGGTACCCCTCTCGTAGCGAGTCCAGATGAGATTCAAACAACCCAAGGTTGAATACTTCCGTCAGCACATATTGCGTGAAGTTGGGCGCCCCGAAATCGATGTTCGATTTCTGCGCACCACAGGGTATTACCAGATCGGGTGGCAGGATGCCGAACCCGACGCGAATACCCGGGGAGAACGACTTCGAGAATGTTTGGGCCACAACGACAGTGTCGCCTTCCTCGTCGTAAGACCGCAAGCTGGGGATATCATCCACGCTGTAGCGCAGCTCTCGGTATGCCGCATCTTCGATCACCCGAATGGGAAACGAGCGCGACCAGCGTTTTGCCGTTTCGACGATCGGGCCGCGTCTCGATTCAGCCAACGATTCAGTGCTGGGGTTGTTGAAGTAGTCGGTGATGTAGATCGCTTTAACCCGAGAAAGATCGCCGTTGTTGTTCAGCTTTTTGAACGTCTCTTCCAGGGCATCCGGGATCATCCCGTTTTGGTCGGCGGCAACGCCAATGGTTCGCACGCCCAGGTTGGTGGTGATTCCCAGGTAAACAAAGTAACACGGAGATGCGACCAGAATAATGTCGCCCGGGTCGCACAATGTATCGCACACCAGGTGCAGCAGTTGATTGCTGCCTGCGGTGATCAGCACCTGGTCGAGATCGATGTTGCGTTCCGAATCCGGATTACCATCGGCTTTACACCAGCGATTCAGCGCAATCTCACGCAGGGGAGGGTAGCCCACGGTGGTTCCGTACTGCAGAGCGGCTCGTGCGCGAACTCCATCGCTCAATAACGAGTCGACCGCCTGTCGCATCACGTCGACGGGCAAGGTATCTTGATCGACGAAGCCTGCCGCCAGCGAGATAAGCTCCGGGTTCGCCAGTGCCTTGTGCATCAAGTAGGTGATTGGCTGTTCGCCAGCCCAACTCGATCGCTGGCTAAGCCCGTGATGCGTTGTGGTCATCAAGACGCGGGGGGTAAAACTAGGAAGTGCGGCTAAGCAATATTTGGCAGACCGGCAGCATAGGTCAATTCTTCGCTGTCGGTCAAGGTCGGCAATCGTTGAAGGTCATTGTGTCAGAACATGTTACGGCGTTTGTAGATCGAAGAAACTCCGCTGGTATCTTTACCCTCGGGAGGTAGCTTCAAGCGTCTGTGCGTGTTGAATATTCGGCAAGGATTCAGCCCGCGAAAACGGAGTCACTTGCCCGAATGCATCGTCGGAAGCCATGAACGCTCCATCAGCATCATCAGGAACAGGACAACGGGTTTCCCGATTAGGTTCTGCGACCCGGAACATTTCGAACGGCTTCATCGATCTGCTGGCGCCTCCACAATGTGGGAACTGTGGTTGCGAGGTGGAGTCGGCCTTCGGCGAAGCAATGCTGTGCTGGCAATGCCGCGAGGAGCTTTCGGTGGGGGCGGGGCTAAATCGTTGCACACGCTGTGCCATGCCGTTGCCCGTTGAGTTGGCAGACCGATGCCCGCATTGCAGCAATTTGCGGCTTCGCCACAATGAAATCTGGACCTGGGGTACCTACGATGCGGCCCTTCGGCGAGCGCTGCTCCGCATCAAGAATCCCGGGCATGACGTCTTAAGCGACTCGCTAGCTTCGCTTTTTTGGGCCCGCCATGGCGATAAAATCGATCAATCTGCATTCGATGTGATTGTCCCGATCCCCCTGCATTGGGCCAGAAGGTTCGCTCGTGGCACGAATAGTGCTGAAGTGCTTGCAGAGTGTCTCGCTCGCAAGAGCCGCGTGACCGTCGTATCCCGCATGTTGGCTAGGTGTCGTAAAACCATTCCACAAAGCGGGTTAACGCGACGTCAGCGGCGAATCAACATCCGCGGCGCCCTGGCATTACGCAAGGGCTACGTTTTGGATGCGGCGCGTATACTTTTGGTAGACGACATCTACACCAGTGGCGCCACCTGCACCGAGGCGGCCCGAGTATTAAAAGCTGCCGGGGCTGCCAAAGTTGGGGTCGCCGTAATTGCTCGGGCAGACGCACCGAACTGAGACCACGAAACCACCGATAAAACAAACAGATACGAATCGAAGGTGAGCATACCGCTCGCAGACGAGAACAAGATTTCGTCTCGAGTACAGAATGATCACCTAGGCGATAGCGCGATCGTTCGTTTACAGCGACGTCGCTCGAATAACCCAATAGGTTGGCATTGATGACGACCCCCGACACCTCCATGTTCAGTCACCCGGGTAAAGCGAAACCGCACCCGTTTCGACGGGCGGTGATTCGTGGCGTTGGCGTCGTACTTCCGCCGCTGCTGACCATCGTGATTTTTTTCTGGGTCGGTAGCACCGTTCAGCATTATGTGTTGGAACCGGTTACCGCGGGCGTGCGGAACATCATTGTCTGGCAGATCTCCGATATCCGTGATGAGGATCAGCTCGCCGACGCCCAGGAACTTGCAGGCGGGGTCTATAATGACGATGGCGAAAAGTACAAGAAGATGCTAGACGACTCGTTCGTCCCGCTGAGTGTCTACGACGAAGTTCGCACTAACCAGGCGGGCACCAGCATGCCGGTTACCGGCGTGGGAACCTACCAGCGATATGTCGAATACCGGTACTTGCAGCCGTATATCGTGGTTCCCGTCTTTCTCACGGTGTTCATCATTCTGATGTACCTGCTGGGGCGATTCCTGGCTGCCGGAATTGGTCGGGTGCTTTGGAATCTGTTCGAGCGCGGCATCTTGCAACTGCCCCTGGTTCGAAACGTTTACTCGTCGGTCAAACAAGTGACCGACTTCATGTTCAGCGAAAGCGACATCGAATACACACGAGTCGTTGCGGTTGAGTATCCTCGCAAAGGCATTTGGTCCATTGCCTTGGTTACCGGCGAGAGCATGGCCGAGATCCGCGATGCGGCCCAGGAGCCGATTGTCTCGATCTTGATACCCAGTTCGCCCATGCCGGTAACCGGGTACACAATGTCGGTCCGCAAGAGCGAGGTGGTCGATTTGGACATCACCATCGATCAGGCGTTCCAATTCATTGTGAGTTGCGGTGTCGTCGTTCCCCCGCAACAACTTCAAGCTCCGTTCGCCAACTCGAACGATTCGCCGCCGACGCTTACGGTGCCCTCGTCGAAGGAAACCAGCGAAAGCGTTTCCAGCTCGTCGAGCAAGTAAACCGTGCCGCGAAGGATCTCGCGTCTCAGAGGTCGGGGATTCCTTTCAGAAAAGACTCCCTGCTCGGTCACCTGTCTGATTGCTTCAGACATGGTATAACGCGACCCCACTACCTATCGATGCGATGCTCGGCCTGGATTCATGACTGCTCAGCCCAAGATTCGAATTGGAACCCGCGCTAGTGCTCTTGCACGCTGGCAAGCCGAGTGGGTGGCCGCGCAAATTCGCGATCTAGCCGGTGTAGAAGTGGAACTGGTTCCCATTTCCACCGCAGGAGATCGTCAGCAGCAGGGGGCCATCGGCAGCATTGGTTCGCAAGGGGTATTTACCAAGGAAATCCAGAAGGCACTGCTCGACGAACGGGTGGACGTCGCCGTGCACAGTCTGAAGGACTTGCCCACGGACCAGGTCGCGGGATTGACCTTGGGCGCCGTTCCATTGCGAGAGTCTCCCCGCGATGCGTTGGTCTGCCGCGAAGAGAGATCTCTCGACGATCTTCCCACCGGTGCGGTCGTGGGTACGGGAAGTCCTCGTCGACGTGCCCAGCTACTCAATCTGCGGCCCGACCTTTTCGTGGAAGGTATTCGAGGCAATGTCGATACCCGGCTTCGCAAGCTGGACGAAGGCGAATTCGATGCGTTGGTGCTGGCCAAGGCAGGGCTGGTGCGACTTCAGTTGGAAGACCGCATCTCGTGTGAACTCCAACCCGAGCAGTTTCTCTCTGCGATTGGGCAGGGCGCCTTGGGGATCGAGATTCGAGAGCACGATGGCGCTACCCGGGAAGTCGTAAGCCACTTAAATGACAACGCCACGCACCAGGCAGTTCTTGCCGAACGATCGCTGCTGGCGCATCTGCGCGGAGGGTGTCTTGCTCCGGTGGCAGCACTCGCGGAGGCCGATTCAACGGGCACGCTTGTACTTCGAGCGGCCGTGTTGAGCATTGATGGCACGCAGCGAATCGATGTTTCCCAGCAAGCACCTCTCGCAGAAGCCGAACAACTCGGTCGCGATGTGGCCGAAGCACTGCTGTCGGAAGGCGCCGCCGAGCTGATCGCGGCAGCCCGCCAGTCTGACTAATCCTCTCCTGCGCGCTCTCAATCATGCACCACTTCGGCGAGTTCTGCGCTTCGCACGGCAAGTTTCGCGCCTCGCGGCTGCTAGCAGGGGTTCGTGCTTTCAGGTGCATCGAGCCATATCGTGAATTCTCTTACTCCAAGTAAAACTTTGAGTTGCGCCACGTACCGTCACGCTTTTCGGCCACGATTCATCAACTGGCACGGGGCTTGCTTTTAGGCTGCCGCGTCGCGGGGGGGCCTCGCGTCAGAAAGCGTTACCAAGATGCCATACGGTCTGTATCTCTCCGCCGAAGGTGCCGAGGCCCAGTCCCGTCGGATGGAGGTCATCTCCAACAACCTGGCCAACGTGAATACGCCTGGGTTCAAACGCGACCTGGCCGTGTTCGAAGCTCGCTATGCGGAAGCCAACATTCAAGGGCTCGACCAGCCGGGCTCGGGATCAATCAACGACATTGGCGGCGGCATCTATGTTCGAGAAACGGCCACCGACTTCACGATGGGGCCCCTGAAGAACACGACCATACCGACCGACTTTGCCGTGCGTGGGGAAGGGTTCTTCATGATTGACAAAGACGGCGAGGAACTGCTGACCCGGGCGGGAGATTTTCAGATTACTTCCGAAGGTGCCCTGGTGACGCAACAGGGGTATCCGGTACTCGACAGCACGGGTAACCCGGTCACCATCTCAACCCGCAAAGGCCCCTGGCAACTGACCGATAACGGCTCCATCAACCAGGATGGCAGACTGCAACCGCTTGCCTTGGTGAAAACAGAATCCTTGGATCAGTTGCAGAAGGTCAGCGAAAACCTGTTCCGGCCGCTCGGCAAGACCACGCCCATTGAAACTTCGGATCGCCGCGTCGTGAGCGGCTTCCTCGAACAATCGGGGGTCAGCGCGACGCTGGAGACCATGCAGTTGATCGAGGCCTCGCGGGCCTTCGAAGCCAACGTGGCCCTGATTCGTCATCAAGACGAAATGCTCAACGGGCTCGTGAACCGCGCTCTCAGGGCGTAACAGAAGCTACGAACAGCCAAATCACTTAAAGAATAAGCGGCACAAGTCACACTCTGCCAAAAAACGGATTGAAAAGCATGAGTATTCAAACGCTTTACACGGCCGCCACCGGCATGCAGTCGTTGGAAACCAAGCTCGACGTCATTGCCAACAACCTGGCCAACGTCAATACCACGGCCTTCAAGAAAGACCGTGCGAACTTCGAAGACTTGTACTATCGCGATTATGTCCAGCCGGGCACGCAGGACGCCTCGGGACAGCTCACGCCAACGGGTACCGCCGTTGGTCTGGGTGTCCGCGTGCAAAGCACGCAAACCAACTTCGAGCAGGGTTCCTTTCAACAAACCAATCGTGAGTTGGACATCGCCATCGAAGGCGAGGGTTTTCTGATCGTTGCCGATCCGGCCGGTGGGGCGCCACAATACACCCGGGCAGGAAATCTCTCGATCAATGCCGATGGGAACATGGTGCTCGGTTCGGCTAGCTCCGGTCGACTGCTGGAACCGCCCATCACCATCCCCCAAGACGCGACTGAGATTTCAATTACACCCGCGGGGATCGTTGCCGTGCGTCAGGCGGGACAGACGCAGCTCACGCAAGTGGGCAACATCCAGTTGGCCCGCTTTATCAATCCAGAAGGGCTCTTGAAGTTGGGCGAGAACCTGTATGCCGAGACCGAGGCATCGGGAGCAATCATTATTGGCGATCCGCAACAGTTGGGCTTCGGTGCTCTTCGCCAGAATGCCCTGGAGGCCTCCAACGTTGAACCCGTGCAGGAATTGATCGACCTCATCACCACGCAACGTGCATTCGAGCTGAACTCTCAGGTGGTGCAGGCCGGCGATCAGATCTTGCAGTTGGTGGCCAACCTCCGCCGGTTCTAATCGAAACACTCTTTGAAACCCGCTCCTATGAAACGAATTTTCAACAGCCTTCCGAAAGTCTCGAAAGAAAGCCGCGCTCGAAGGGTCTGGTCAGGCGTTGCCTCGCTGGCGATCTTTCTTGTGGTTTGTTGCCAGACGGCCACGGCAGGACAGCTCCGCTTGCTCAGCGATGTGCAACCGACCGGGGCGTTGGTCGTGTTGGGCGATGTGGCCGAGATCACAACGAACAGCGAAGCGGAAGCTCAGCGGCTCGCGGCAATCGAGCTGTTCCCTGCACCCGCCGGATCGCGCAAGCGGTTTCTGAACTTGCCCGAACTCCGCGTTCTTCTGCAGCAACGACAGGTCGATCTGGCAGACATCACGTTTGCAGGTGCCAGTCGAATCACCGTTCACGGGTTTGAATTTGAAGAACCTGAGCCAGAGCCGGAACCGGAGATTGAAACTCCGCGACCGATCGCTCCGGCGATGCGAACCCGCATGGAGAACAAGGTGCGTGAAGCGGTGTTTGAATACTTGCAACGCAAGACACAAGTCCAAGCCCCTTGGAACGTCCGCTTGAGCTTGGAAGAGAGTCAGGCTCAGTCGATCGGCAACCTTGAGGTCGACCTGTTTATTGCCGGTGGTCAATCTCCGTGGACCGGATCTCAACGTTTCTCGGTGGTGGTCGACCGGCCGGAAGACCGAAGCGAATTTAGCATCGACGCGATCGTGACGTTGCCGCCCGCCGTCGTGGTTGCCGCCCGGCCACTGAGTCGCGGGAATCTGATTCAGGAAGGTGATGTACGCCTCGAGGTGCGATCTGATGTTCGTGATAGCGACGTAACGTTTGCCAGCCTGGAGCAGGTGATCGGCCTGGAAACGACGCAGTCGATTGCTGCCGGCGAGGCAATGATCGATCGCAAAGTCCAACAACCGATTCTCGTGAAGTCAGGCGACGTCGTCACCGTTTTCGCTCGATCGGGTGGCATTCAAGTCCGCACGGTGGCTCGAGCCCGCGAATCGGGCAGCATGGGTGAGTTGGTAAGTGTCGAAGCGCTCGATGACCGCAAGTCGTACTTTGCACGGGTCAGTGGAATCCAAAAGGTGGAAATCTACGCTCGGGCGGTTGCCTCCGACCGGTCGGCACACATCGAGCAGGCTGCCGGGCCGGTCAATCGTTTGGGTCGCGTCTCGAACCCGCCCAGTGCAGAGCAAACGGCCGTGTATCAGCAGCAGGTCGCCCAGGCCGTGCAACAGTATCAGCAAGTGGTTTCCGCGAACTATCAAGCCCCCAGTGAGCCTCAAGTCGATAGGCGACCGGTTCTCAGGAATTCCACATTGGCACCACGGCAAGCAATGCATCAACCCACAGAAACGGGTTGGGAGCCGAGTGTCTCGACGGATCGTGAAAATCAGCAGGCTGCTCCGGAAGCCGCCGCGAACCCTTCCACACCTACGCGACTTCGATGGACGCGACGGAGCGAGAAATGACCATTGAGCGCAAACGAATCAAGACCATGTTGGCTGCCACGTTGGTGGCCGTCACCGTCATCGGCGTGGTTGACACTGAAGCGATCGCCCAAACGTCCAGTATCTATGCCATGCCGCAAGCGGCGGGCGGTCTGACGTTGGACGACCTTTCGCTGACAACCATCGAAGTTACACCTCCCCGAGAGATTCAGCAGTACGACACCATAACGATCATCGTCGACGAGAAGTCGCAGTTGCTCAGCGAAGGTGAGATGTTGCGTAGGAAACAGGCCGACATCTTGGCCGTCATCGAAGACTGGGTGCGGTTCCGCGACTTCGACTTGAAGCCTAGTAAGCAACTCGACGGCGACCAAACCATCGGGCTCGACCTCGAAAGCCAGTATCGAGCGATCGCCGAAATGGAAACACGTGACGGTTTGAAGTTTCGTATCGCTGCCACGGTGGTCGATATCCGCCCGAACGGTTACCTCGTGCTCGAAGCTCACAAGACCATCAAGAACAACGAGGAACACTGGGAGCAACGTCTCACGGGTCTGGTCAATCCGGAAGATATCCTGCCCAATCGCTCGGTGTTGAGTGAAAAGATCACGGAGCTGAACATCACCAAGTGTGAACAAGGTCATGTCCGCGACGGATACCGGCGAGGCTGGCTCCTCAGGTTCCTGGACAAGGTTCAACCCTTCTAACTCCGGCGATCATCCGTACACCATATTCACATACATAAGGTCCGCTTCAATGCGACAACTCCTTCACAAAACAATGCTGCTCTTGATGGTCGTCGTGCTCGTGATGCACGCCACGCCTGCAGAGTCGGCAACCCGGATCAAAGATATTTCACGTCTGAAAGGGCAGGAAGAAAACACGCTGCAGGGCTGGGGGCTGGTTGTCGGTCTCAGCGGGACCGGCGACGGTGGCAAGTTTCTGCCGACAATCCGACCTCTGGCTCAAATGCTGCAACTGATGGGCAATCAACTGGGAGACGGCGGACCGCTGGAGCTGAAGGATGCCAACAACGTCGCGCTGGTGTTGGTCACCGCCACCGTGCCGGCCGCGGGTGGTCGACAAGGCGATCAACTCGATTGCCAGGTCATGTCCATCGGCGCCGCACAGAGCCTGGAAGGCGGGCGATTGTTCATGACTCCTTTGACGGGGCCCGTCGCTGGCAGCACCCAGGTCTTTGCAACCACCGAAGGTTGGGTGGACGTCGAAGACAATACAAGGCCAACCACGGGGGTTATCCACAACGGTTGCCGTCTGGAGGCCGATTTCTTCAATAACTACGTGAAGGACAACAAGATCACCCTGGTGTTGGAGAAGAATCACGCCAACTTCCAATTGGCCTCGGAAGTGGCCGAGTTGATCAATCAATTGCCGATCCACAGCAACGACGGTTACATGGCCCGAGCCCTGGATTCAGTGAATATCGAGGTCGCGATTCCCGAGGGCTACCGCGGCGATCCCGTGTTGTTCGTGTCGCTGATTCAAGAACTTCCCCTGCTGGAGATCCAGGGTGAAGCTCGCGTGGTGATCAACGAACGCAACGGCAGCATTGTGATTGACGGCGATGTGGAAATCGGTCCCGTCGTCGTTACTCACAAGAATGTGGTGGTCGAAGCCACCGGGTTGACCCCTTCGGATCGCTTCTTTGCGGTGAACCCCAATCAGGAAGAGACGACGAAACTGCAATCGTTGATCGAAGCCTTGGGAGCCGTGCAGGTTCCCAACGAAGACGTCATCAGCATCATCAAGAACATCGACCGCACGGGTCGTCTGCACGCCCGGTTGATCATCGAATAAGCCAGCAGGCAATCGCCCGTTTGTTCTAACAGCATAAGCCGCCGAGAAACGAAGCCATGTCCAACGCCATCCAATCTGCCTACAGCCCGAACTATCTGCATCCGGCCAACCAGAGCCTGAGCAATCATGCCGATCTTGCGGCAAACCGTTTGCAGGGTTCGCCTGAAGACACTGAAGTTCGTGAAGCCTTCGACAAGTTCGTTGGGGAAACGTTCTTTGGTCAGATGCTGAAAGCAATGCGGAAGACCACGGATAAGCCGGCTTACTTTCACGGTGGGCAGGCTGAAGAAATGTTCCGAGGCCAATTGGATCAAATGCTGGCCGAGAAGATGAGCGAAGCCAGCGCGGGAAGCTTCACCGATTCGATGTTTAATCTGTTTGAACTTAAACGTGGCTAATTTCTTGCCCGCGGTGGCACACAGAACCAGCGGCTGACGGTAAGGCCGAGGAGAATAGCAAGCGATGGAAACGCGATGGGATCAAGAGGTTGCCGAGCTACTGACGGAGTTATCCGGAACGCAGTCCCGACTCCTCGAAGTGTTGGCCGAGAAACGTGAGTTGCTACTTACCGCCAACCGCGAAGGGCTGGAGGCGATTGCCGAACGCGAGCAGGAAATCATTCGCGAGCTGGAAGGATGCAGCGATCGCCGAAAAGAACTGCTCGGCAAGGCCGAAGCCGAAGGGTTGCCCTCCGATAGCTTGCGTTCGCTGGCTGCTGGCATGCCCAAGGATCGCGGCAAGCAACTTGCTGGCAAGTTTCAAGAAGCGGCCACGCAATCACGGCTATTACAGCACCAAAGCCTGGCCAACTGGGTGCTTGTACAACGCTCGATCGTCCATCTCTCCCAGCTTCTGGAGATTATCGCTACCGGAGGGCGCAGCAAGCCGACATATAGTAAGGGCGAACAGTCTGGTTCTAACGGCTCGCTGATCGATCAAGCCGCCTAGCAAGCACGAACACAATCAACCGCGGCGATTCGGCCAACGCCACCCCTGTAAGGAATGCCCTCCGTCACATACCGACCGACCTGAAGCACGCCCACCCGGCGTCTAAGCGGATATGTCACTACTCAGCTCCATCCAACTTGCCAACAACACCATTCGGGCCCAACAAATTGGCCTGCAGGTGGTTGGCCAGAACATCTCCAACGCCAATACTCCCGGTTACATCCGCGAGGAGGTGATCTTCAGCCCTGCGCCCACCCAGCAAGTGGGCGATCTGCTGCTGGGGCTAGGTGTCGATGTTGTCGGGGTGGTGCAAAAGGTCGACAAGTTCCTTGAAGAGAGGCTTCGCTCTGCCACCGCCGATCGAGCCAACAGCGAAGCGAAAGAGAACACCTGGTTCCAACTGGAAGGGTTGATCGGCGAACTCAGCGATACTGATCTCAGCACGTCGCTCAACGACTTCGTCAGTAGCATCAACGAAGTGTTGAACCAACCCGAGAGCGTCTCGGTGCGGAACCTGGCCGTGCTACAGGGTCAGTCGCTGTCGGCGGAAATCAATCGGCTCTTCAATCGCACCACGCAGCTACGGGTCGATTTGAACGACCGCATCGAGGGGAGCGTCTCGGACATCAATCGCTTGATCGGTGAGATCAAAGAACTCAACCAACGAATTACCGAAACCGAAGGCGGCAACACCTCGGCCAGCGA
This sequence comes from Pirellulales bacterium, assembly GCA_965227275.1. Classification (GTDB taxonomy): domain Bacteria; phylum Planctomycetota; class Planctomycetia; order Pirellulales; family JAEUIK01; genus CAZNXE01. The sequence goes on from CBDDFU010000002.1 coordinate 277,283, forward strand.
TGCCGTGGGACTGCGTGACCAACGAGGGTTGGCGCTCACCCGGCTTTCGGAACTCATCTCAGTGCAAGTCGTCGAGCAACCCAGCGGCGCGGTGAACGTCTACAGCGGCGGTGATTTCCTGGTGTTCGAGGGAACCACCCGCCAGGTTGAAGCCACGCTGGTGAACGATCGAGGGATCAGTATCTCGCAACTGTCCATCAGCGAGACCGGCACCCCGCTCGATTTATCCAGTGGCGAAATTGGGGGCTTTGTTGCAGGTCGGGACGAGATCCTGGGCAATTTCCAAGATCAGCTCAACGACTTCACGGCCACGTTCATCTACGAATTCAATCGCATCTTCTCCTTGGGGCAGGGGCTGAGCGGATATCAGTCGTTGACCAGTGAGTTTGCCGTCGACGATATCGACGCGGCGCTGGATGCGACTGGATTGGAATTCACCCCAGAGAACGGTTCGTTCCAAGTCCAGATTTTCAATCGACAGACCGGGCTTACTGAAACGACCGATGTGTTCGTCAACCTGGACGGGTTGGATACCGACACCTCGCTTTCGGATTTGGCGACCGCCCTGGACGCCATCGACGGGATTTCGGCTTCGATCAACACGTCGAATCAATTGCAAATCTTCAGCGACACCCCCGATCAAGACTTTGCCTTCAACGACGATACCAGTGGCATTCTTGCGTCACTGGGGCTCAATACATTTTTCAGTGGTACATCCGCCAGTGATGTCAGCGTGAACCAGGTGTTGGTTGCCGATCCCGGGAAATTTGCCGGCAGCGGAGCGGGCGTGGGAGTGGATACCACCAACGCATTGGAATTGGCCGGTTTCCTCGATCGTCCGCTCGACTCGGCTAACGGTACCACGATCACCGATCTATACGATCGGCTCACCGGTGAAACCACGCAGAACGCCGCGGTCGCACGAGCCGTGGCCGACGGGTTTCGCGTGTTCGAGCAGACGCTCGAAGGCGAACACCTCTCGATCAGTGGTGTGAGTATCGACGAAGAAACCGTACGGATGATCTCTTATCAACGCGTTTTTCAAGCGGCGGCCCGATACATTTCCGAGCTGAGCGATCTTCTGGAGCTACTGGTGAACTTGTAACGAGTTACGGTGCTTACCCTCCGACATCCTTCCACACTGAAATCCCTACGGTTTCCCTCGCATGTCTCCGATCATTCCCATACCTTCGACACGAGTCAGCGACGTCTACATTCGTCAGCGACTATTGTCGCAAACCCAGAATGATCAACTGGCACTTTTTCGTGCACAGAACACCATCGCTACGCAACGCCGCGTGGTGATCCCCAGCGACGATGCCCCGGCGGCCCTGCGTGGAATCAGCATTCAACGTTTACTGGAACGTAAGGAGCAAGTCCGGGTCAACCTACAGACCAACAATTCGTACCTCAGTGCGACAGATACGGCGCTTAGCAACGTCTCGTCGCTACTCGCCAGCACGCGGGCCACGGCTGTCTCCGTGGTAGGCACCACGGCTACTGACACCGAACGTGAGTCGGCTGCCATTGAAGTCGATCGATTGATTCAACAGTTGATCGACGTCAGCAACCAGAGTTTTCGTGGGCGAACGCTCTTCTCGGGGTCCGATACCACGAGCCTCTCATTCGAATCTTCCGGGTCCGGCGTACTGTACTCCGGCAACGAACAGAACATCCTTAGTTATTCAGATACCGACGTGCTATTTGAGACCAATCTTCACGGGGTCGAAGTTTTTGGCGGGCTTTCTCCCGAGGTCATCGGTATCGCGGATCTCAACCCGATTGTCACCGATTCGACGCGGCTTTCCGACTTGCGAGGTGGTTTGGGAATCAGCGACGGTTCAATCGCCGTATCCGATGGCACGAACACGACGATCATCGACTTGAGTAAGGCAGAAACCATTGGCGATGTCGTGAGGCTGTTGGAGGCAAACCCGCCCCAAGGCCGTACGGTGCAGGCGTCGGTCACCCCGACCGGGATCACGGTGGAACTCGACTCGGCAGGCGGCGGTGGCTTGACCCTGAAAGAAGTGGCTGGAGGAACCACCGTTGCCGAACTCGGGCTGCTTACCGAAGTGGGTACGGGCACCGGGCCCGTTGTCGGGGCGGATGTCGATCCGATCCTGACCAAGACTACCCGGCTCAGTAATATCCTGGGGGTCAGGGCGCAGGCCGACGTGACTTCGCTGGGGGCGAGGAACGACCTGGTCATCGAGTCCGATGCTCGGGGGCCCGACTTCAACGACGTGACCGTTACGTATGTCGATGGCGGACCGCTTACGTTCGGGTTGGAAACCGCGGTTTACGACGACAGCGATCCCAACAACAAGACGCTCACGGTGACTATCGCCGACAACAAAACAACGGCCTCGCAGGTCATCGCGGCAATCAACGCTCAAACGCCGTTCACGGCCTCGTTGGATCTCGACGAAGTCAACAACGACGGAACGGGTCGGGTTCAGGCCACCGCGATCGACCCTGGAGCCACCGGCGTTACCTCGGGCGGAAGTGGCATCGAGTTCGATCAAACTTCGGGATTGCAGATTGAAAACGGCGGCGAGTTGCACACCATCAGTTTCACCTCGGCCGAAACCGTTGAAGACTTGCTGAACATTCTCAACGGTTCGTCTGCCCAGGTCTTGGCCGAACTAAGCGCCGATGGTCGTGGGTTGAGCATCCGAAGCCGGCTGAGCGGATTCGACTTTTCGATCGGCGAGAATGGCGGCACTACGGCCACCGACTTGGGCATCCGCAGTCTGAACACCAATACGACGATTTCTCAGTTGAACCACGGCCAGGGAGTGCATGCGGTCGACGGAACCGAGTTCACCATCATTCGCAACGACGGGGTGGAACTGGCCATCGATATCGACGGGGCCAAGACCGTGGGCGATGTGCTCGACCTGATCAACAACCATGTGGACAACCCGCCCGGCCTGGGGCAGGTAACTGCCGAGTTTGTCGCGGTCGGCAACGGTATTCGTTTGATCGATGACAATCCCGACGGAACGAATACGCTTGCCGTGCGTCGAGAAAACGTCAGCGAAGCCGCCTGGGACCTGGGACTGATTCCTGTCGGGCAGGAGACTTCCGATCCGCCCACGGCCGCACAGGCGGCGACCGCGACCGTGGAGTTCCCCGGTGCAAACAACGATCTGCAATTCACCGCAACGCGGCAGGGCACGGTCGGCAACGACTTCCCCATCAGTTTCGTCGATACCACCCTGGGGCCCGGTTCCGAGAGTCTCACATTCCTCACCAGCCCCAATGCGATCATCTTTGGAATAGATCCGGCAACCACCACGGCGGCCGACGTGATCTCTCTTTTGGAGAACCATCCGCAGGCCAGTCAGCACTTTGTGGCCGAGCTAATCGCGACGGACGGTGCCCCGAACGACGGCTCGAATCAGATTACCGACTTGACCGTAACGGCCACCACCTCCGGCGGTACGGCGGAGATTCTGGATGGTGGAGATACGAACCCTTCGGAAACCACCGGGGTGTTCAATGCCCTGATTCGGCTGCGTGACGCCTTACGCGACAATGACACCCAAGGCGTCGAACGGGCCGTGGAACTGTTGGACGAGGCCGCACTGCAAGTCAACTTTGCCAGGGCCGATCTCGGAGCAAGACAGCAATCGCTCGAAACCCTCGAACTGCGGCTGGCCGACGAAGACACCGAACTCCGTTCCGCCTTATCCACCGAAATCGACGCCGATCTCACCGAGGCCATCAGCGAGTACACCGCCCGCCAGGTCGCCTTCCAAGCCTCCCTGCAAACCACCGCCCAGATCCAGTCGCTCACGCTGTTGGATTATCTGTGAACGACCACGCGGGGTGTACGCACTTTCACCTCGCATCATGCTGGCGAATCCCGCCGTCTGCCAGTCTCTCGCAGTTGGCCATTTCACTGAGAGGACAATCGCACTGGGAGAACTCTCGTCCTAGGGTGTGGGTTGCTTCATCGAGCTGCGTCATTAGAGCGTTCGGTAGAGCCAAACCGAAGGGAGTTGTCGCGTGAAACCGGCCTTCTCGTAGGCGCGACGGGCGGGGGCATGGCTGGGGTCTCCCCCGGTGCCTACCATGGCAACTTGCATCCCTGCTGCGGTCATCGTTGCGATTGCGAAGTTGTACAGGGCCGTACCTACGCCCTTGCCCGCGTGATCCGGGTGAACCGCGTTGAGCCCAATCTCGCCGACATGTGTTTCGTTGTTCAGCTGGATCGAGACAAATCCGACCGTGTGTCCGTCTATCTCGGCAGCGAATACCTTCCAGCCAGACTCGGCCGCGAAAAGTGATGCGAGTAGTTCGCCTTGCGCTTGGTCGTCCTTCGCCTGAGCCAGCTCATAGATCGTCGCTCCGAGAATCGAACGGAACGATGCAAATACCGGCGCGAAGGCAGCCTGCCGCACCGTGTCCAACTCGGGTAGGTCGTCGACATCCGCCGGACGGATCACAACGTCACGCTGCGAGGCTGCGGCCATTCTTCTTCTCCATCAACGATGCCAAGGGAGCTTCAGGCGGCGTGATTTCCGCACGCCGATTGTTGCCTTACGGCTCGACCAACCACACAGCAAGGGACCACTCGCTTGCCGTGCTCTCCGGAAGACAATGCGGAGGTCGTTTGGGTTCACGTTGTCTGCCAGACTCCCACCGTTGGCCATGTAACTGAGGGGGACTATCGCCTAGGGCAAATTCTCATCCAAGGGTAAGGTCTCCTCCATCGATCGAAGCTGACCGCCGCGGTTTTCATCGGAGCCAATGGGTGGGCGAAAGGCTAACACGTGTCCCGAGTTGTCGAACCATACCACGTAGGCCGATTCGTGAATCTTTACGATTGGGAAACCGCCTCCTTGCCAGTTGTATTGCCACACTTCATGAGCCTTGGCCCACTCCTCATTGCTCTGCTGAATCAATCGCCAAAGCGAAGAATGCCTGCTCCCACCGAGCAATTGAGCAACTTCGTGCCGAGATAGTCCGAGCTCCATTGATTGCCAGCCGATCAAGTCCACTTCGGGGGCCCGGCCGGGTCCGAAAAGCCGGTCGAGGTTGAATGCCTGGTAGCGAATGCGCGCCTCCACCCCGCCCACCGGCTGAAAGGCGATGCCGAACAGCCAACAGTGCATGAGCATGGCCAACAGCATGAACGAGGCACGGCTCGCATTTTTTCGGATGCGTCTCCAGTACAGCCACAATGCCAACATGGCGACCCCGTTGAACCAAGTCGCCGCCACGACAACCGAGCGAGGTTTGTTGAATCCAAGGTAGGCGTCGATCGCGAAGAACAAGACCGAGAGGGCCGTGAAGATAAAAGGCAGGGTCGGCACCCGCAGCGGCACGGGGCGCGGCCATCGAACGAACATCAGGTCCGCGTACAACGCCAGGAATGTTAGCGGCGGGACCAAGATGGCATCCAGGGTACGCATCCTCAGCGAACCCGCAAGCGACATCAGCAGCGGTGGCTCCACTTGTTGGAGAGGCCCGTCGAACACATCACTAGCCAGCCACCACCCTACGCCCACCAGCAGGGGCCCGATGGAGAACAGCATCCACTCCACCAGGCGTTCGGCCGCGCGATCGAGCCAGCCTATGGAGAAATCCCATGGGTGTGGTTGGGCGTGGATTTCAATCCAGATGCTCAGTGGCCCCACGGCGAGCAGGAATAGATAAATCCAGGCATCGATGTCCCCACTAAACCACGGGACGAAGGCAAACCCCACCGAGAACATGGCCAGCAGGAACAGAAACGACCGCAGATTGAAGTGAAATCGCTTCGCTGGTGAGTCCGGTGTTGGCGACGCCACGACTGCCCCTCGTTGTTCATCAGGCCAGGCGTTCCTCGACTGGTGACAACCGTCGTTTCCTTTCGCCCTCAGGCATATCCGGCAGTACCTATCTTATCAGAGCCCAGCCGCATGTCGGCTGGGTCGACGCGGTCGACAAGATGCCTTGAGGTGAAGAACCAACCACGGTGATCGTTTCGGCTTGCCGTTGGGACTGCCGCTTCAAGTCTTTTCCCACAGACCCAACCTACCAGGTCGGGAGCGATCACTTCAGGGCATCTTGTTGCTTCGCAACCCAGCCGACATGCGGCTGGGCTATCTGTTGTTAGCACCCTGCGGTGCTAATTTCCGGCGGCGATGGAGACATCTTCTCCGGGATGGTACACCACTTCGGCGGCGGCTTCGACGTCGTCCCAGTAGAAGATCGACGGCTTCAGCTTCTTCTGCGAGACGAGCATCGACTGATCGACGTAGTGCGGTGATTCAGGGTCGCTGCTGGAGCCGAAGTTCAACGTTGACCCGCCAGTGACTTTGTCGCCGAACTCGAACACGGCCATGTAGGTCAGCCCCACCACGCCGTAGTGCTTCTTTGTTTCACGGACAAACGGGATGTTGATGCTGGGAGTGTAGTACTGCGTGAACACTACACCCAAGGGGCCGGGGACCCCTGCACATGGAATGCTGGGCTCGTCGTCGCTGAAGGGAATCTTCACCATGTCGGCCACGTCGGAGTGCCGCTGGATGACGTTGATCTCGCCGTAGGGCACCTTCCAATCGCCAAACAGCCCGTTTAACTTGGTGGCCGCTCGCAGCAGGGCCTTGAAGCGGGCTTCCATACTATCGACGTACTGCGGCTTCAGTGTCTCGACCGGGTAGCCGAACCCGTATAGTTCTTCGTACCAGGCGGTGCACAGTGTGGTTTGGGTCGACTCCAACGTACCGCGGCAATCCCAGTCGAGCAGGTGTTCGATGTACGGGGCAACCCGCTTGGCCAGGCGTGGGTCGGTTTCTTTCAGCTTCTCGAATGCCCGTTCGTATCGGGGCAGTTCGGTCAGTGGCCAGTACAACGTGGTGTCGTAGGCGTATTGCTCCATCTGCTCGAGCGTCACGTCTTCCATCCCCCGCAGCAGCATGCGGCACATTTTCGCTCGCCGCTTATCGTCGTGCTTGTCTTCCTCGACCATGTAGCCGGGATAGTCCTTAATCAACGGGTTACCCACGTCGGTGGTGGTGAAGGGGCTCGAGTTGCAGCTCTGCACGAACCCGCTGTGGGGGTTGAGCACCTGGGGCAGCTCATCGATCGGGTGATAGCCGTTCCATTCGGTCTTCGGGTTGCTGCCGTCGACCGGCTTGCTCCAATTGAAGCCCGGGTCGCGTCGGGGGATCGTTCCGTTGTACAGATACATGATGTTGCCATCGCGATCGGCGTACACGGTGTTCATAAACTGAAAGTTCAGCATCGCCATACCGGCTTTGAAATCGTCGAGGTTCTTGGCACGCAACAACTCGTACATCTGCCGCAGCAGCATGCCGTCGTATAGTTTGCCGATCATGGCCGTGACGAAGTGCGTGTCGTCCTTCTTGCGGACGATGGGCCCGTGATGGGTTTTGCGGAAGGAGAACGTCTTGGTTTCCATGCCGTCGTTGGTTTTGATTTTGATCGAGTCTTCCCACACCACGGCCTCGCGGTATCCGTCGCCATAGCGATAGTTCAACGGGTTGTCCGGATCGTCGAATGTTTCGACCCAGGCGTCGGCAATGTCGGGCTCGTTCACGGTGAACGCCCATCCGCAGTAGCCGTTGTGCCCCAGGGCCGGCAGGGGACCACCAAAGAACGTTGCCCCCGTGAAATTCCAACCTTCGCCGCTGCGAAGGTGAGCTTCGTAGAATTGCCCGAAGCCGAACCAAGGTTGGTGCGGATTGATGAACAGCATCGGGTTGCCACTGGCGGTTCGTTCGCCCGAGACGGCCCAGGCATTCGAGCCGACCTGTTCGGCGTACGTTTTCGCGGGCGATCCTGGCATGATGTCTCCGCCGAGTCGCGTGTAGCGGAAGCCCATCTCCAGGATCAGTTGCCGCCCGTAGGAGACGACCATCCACGGTTCGAAGTGATTGATAAGTCGTGGCTTCACCTCGGGATGCGTGGCCAGGTAGTAGTTCAACCCTTCGGCGAACGCCGTGCAGATGTCTTGGATGTGCGGTTCGAGCGTCGGGAAGTCACGCTTCGAGGTGCTCACGATTTCAAAGGCCCGATTGAGCATATCGGAATTGAGCCCTGCATTGCCATGCACTTCGGAGTAGCGGCCCAGCCCCAGGATGTAGGTGTCTTCGATCTGCCAGAAGTAGTCTTCGGCCTGGGCGTACGCGAACCCGAACACCGTGGCCACGTCGTCTTTGCCATCAATGTGCGGCGTGCCGAAGTTGTCGCGATAGATGGTCACCTGCGAGGCCAGCACCTGCGGCATGAACCGCATACTGGGGTCTTGAGCCCGCAGCCGAGAAGGGGCCCCAACAGCGAAAGCGGCCCAGACGACCAGTCCGACCATCCCCGGCAACAACAGATTTCTAGCTCGCGACATCGCAGTGGATACTCCCTACAGACAACCATTGATGAGCAGCCCGCCAAATGCAGGCCGTTTCCCAGCCCCTCCCCCACCGAGCGGACGTAGGCCGCCATCGTACCGAGCAGCCACGCCCTAGTACAACTACCCCAGCCCCACGGCCAAAGTTGCAAACGTGGCTAGTTTCAGGCGATCCCGTTCGCCGCCGGCCCCAGGTCGTGGGATGGGGGGTGATAGAATGTGGCGATGCAACCGATCAAATTCCGAGTATCGCTTACGCAACTCCTCGTCGCCACAGCTTGTATCGCGGCTGCGTTCGCAGCGATTCAGGGGATAACCATTCCGGCCTCGTATGGAGCATTCGATGCTCGTCCATTCGGCTTTTACGCTATCTTCTTGGGCCTCTTCTCAGCTTCCATTTGCGTAGGAATCGCCGTCTGGGTACTCGGCAAGCGAATATTTTTCGGCTTTGTTTGCATCTTTATCGCCTACTTCGCATTGTGCGCCCTGATTGTCCAATTCTGATTTCGACCCCGCTATGAGTGAGCAGCCCCCAGAGTCCCACAGTTGGCGACAAGAACTATCAGACCCGCCGATGTGATAGCCCAGCCGCATGTCGGCTGGGTTGCGTAGCAACAAGATGCCCCGAAGTGGTTCCTCTCGATCTGGCGGGTCTGGTCTGAGGAGAAGACTTGAATTGGCAGTCTCAGTGGCAAGCCGAAACCATCAGGCGATTGTTTCTTCACTTCGAGGCATCTTGTCGACTTCGTCGACCCAGCCGACATGCGGCTGGGCTGTCGGGGTGGGTGGAGCCGACTCTGTTATTTGGCCAGTACTGACAAAACACGGGTTCGGCCCAGAGTTCGTCGTACCAACGTAGAACTTTGTGGCCGTACTGCACGGCGGTTATAGAATGTCGTTTGGTTGGATGGCATCAATCGCCCTGCGAACGGGAGTAACGCATCCGGCCAGGGAGAATCACATGCACGTCACCAGCTTTACGAACATCAATGCGTCCGCCACGGACGTTTGGTCCGTCGTTTCGGATATTGAGAATGCTGAGGCCAGGATCTCAGGGATCAAGGGAGTCGAGATTCTTCAACAAGCTTCCGGGCCTTCGATCGTCGGATTGAAGTGGAGAGAAACCCGCGAATGGATGGGGAAGGACGCTGTGGAGGTGATGTGGATCACCGACGCTAGCGAACCGGCGTACTATGAGACGCGGGCCGAGAGCCACGGCGCCATCTACACATCGCGAATCGAACTTGAGACGATACCCACCGGGACGCGACTGACGATGGGATTCAACGGGCAACCGGTCACCTTCGGAGCCAAGATTCTATGGGCAATGACTGGTTGGATGGCCAAGAAGGCGCTTCGCAAGACCATTGACCAAGACCTCGCAGACATCAAAGCGGCCGTTGAGAAGTCTACCTAGCAGAGAAAGGCAACCAATGTGGCCATTCGGCTTTTCTATCGGCTCGATAAGAGACGCCACGAGGCCAAACACCTCATAAAGCACCGGCACAGCCAGTAGCACCCGGCGATCGGGCCTGTAGTCTTGCCGGAGTCGCACAGTTTGCGACCAGATCAGAGGACTAGCCGACCCGCCGATGTGAAATCCCAGCCGCATGTCGGCTGGGTTGCGAAGCAACAAGATGCCCTGAAGTGATCCCTCTCGACCTAGCGGGTCGGTCCTGAGGATAAGACTTGAAGTGGCAGTCTCTGTGGCAAGCCGAAACCATCAGGCGATTGTTTCTTCTATTCAAGGCATCTTGTCGACTTCGTCGACCCAGCCGACATGCGGCTGGGCTATCGGGGGTGGGGTGCGTCTGCGGCATCGCGTATTATCTGTCTGTTCGGTCGGGTAAGATCTGTGCTGACCATTCTGCGTTTTGGAGTAGCCTTTTGTAACGTTGTCCATCCCTGACGGAACACGAACTTGCCATGAAGAAACCCCCTCCCGGCACGGAAGAACGCATTGCCGCGATGACCTTCGCGTCCATCTACCCACACTACGTGGCGAAAGTTGAGAAGAAGGGCAGAACCAAAAAGGAGCTGCACCAAGTCATCGAGTGGCTTACCGGCTACGATGGAAAAAAGCTGAAATCCCTAATCGACGACGAAGTGACCTTCGACACGTTTTTCAAGGATTGCAAGCTCAATCCGAATGCACACCTCATCAAGGGCGTCATTTGCGGTTACCGGGTTGAAGATTTGGAAAACCCATTGATTCAGAAGGCTAGATATCTATACAAACTGGTCGACGAATTGGCCAAGGGTAGGAAGATGGAAAAAATCCTGCGTGTCGCTGAATGACGCGAACCACCTTGGCGCCAACGCAGTCCCTCGCAACCGGTCACACGCCATCAGAATGATTTCGCATCTCGCAGGAAGTGTGCTGACCAATCTGAAACGAAGCTCGTCGGAGGAGCCATGTTCGACTTCATTGAAAATGGTTGGAACGGTGTGGCAAGATTCATGTGTGGGGTTTGCCTGCTATGGATGCTCTTCGGTGCGGTGATCGCAGTTTACCGTTGGCTCTGGCTCAGTCGCGCGATCACCACCAAGGCGACGATTACAAATCTGATCGAGAAGAAAAAAGATGACGGGCAAACGTTGTATGCGCCAGTCTTTGTCTTCACCGATCAGCAGGGCCGATTGGTCAAGGTCACTTCTTGGGCTGCCAGCTTTCCACCTCCCGGCGATGTCGGAGACAAGATCGAGGTTCTCTATGATCCGCGGTATCCTCACAAAGCGATCCTAAATCAGTTTTTCGATCTTTGGGGGTACGCTGCAATCATGGGCAGCGGAGGTGCTTTTTATTTTGTCGTCTTTGCCGCAGTGACATATTTCACCAGACACCACCTCAAAGAACCGGAGAACGAGTTGCTACCCACTACAGCAGCCGGGCCGAGTTATTGATCGGATTGTGAAAAGCAAACGGCGTTATTGAAATGCTCACCCCGATTCGGAGGCTGCGTGTGAGCATTCTCGGCCGGGGGGCACCGGCTGTACCAGTGTGATGCGCGGTATCCAACGGCCGGAGATGGCGAAACTACGTGGGCTTGCCGTTGAAACGATGTTTGGGCGGAACAACTTCACACTTTAATCTGGAGATCGAACTGGTTCCGAAACAGAGACCTCGACCTTAAACCCATCCCAGAGCGCTGGCACAGCCAATGCCACCCAACGAATTGGAGATGGGCGCTGGGGAGGGGGCGGTCTTCGAGTGTTGGCAAACTGAAAGTGTCCAACACCGCATCGGGCAAGTAAAGTCGGCTTCAGTCGGGATCACACTGCGGTTCAACCCCAACCGTTCACCGCGCGCATTCAAAAGGGGCACGTGGGTGGTACACGTGCCCCTGAGGTGATCATTGCAAAAGTACGAATCGGCTGCTCCGGCCGTCTTGGCCATCGCTACTTTCTGCTTCGGCGCCACAGGCATACAGCGATGAGACCTAGCCCGAACATGCCTAGCGTGGCGGGTTCGGGAACCACGGTTATTTTTACGTTGTCCAGGTCGAATGTCAGGCTGTCGAAGTCGGTGTTCGCGGGCAGGTAGAGCCCGACTTGGATGTCTTGAATGGCAGTGAATACCGAGTTGAAATTACCGGCTCCATACGAGACGAACGGAGGATTGCTGTCGGTGATGGGGAGTTCGATCGTCGTCCAGGTGTTGGGAGCAATCGCGTAGTCGGTTGTGTTGGCCAGACTGGCAGCCTGACCGAATCCGCGGTTGAGTCGAGTGTAGAGATTCAGATCGGTTGTGTAGTTGTGACGCACATCAACGCTTAGCGACACGACTTGATCGGCCAGCCAGTCACCAACAAACGCATCACCACTGGCGTCGTTGCTGGCGTTGCCACGGAACAGGATCTGTAGCGGATCTCCAAATCCACCGGAGCCTGAATTGAATGGGGCCGGAGAGTAGGAAATGTACTCGGGGATGTAGTCAGGGGTTCCGGAAGCGCCGTTGAGCCAGTTACTGTCGCCAGTTGCAAAGGTCTCGGTGAAAGTGCTGACGGCGAATGCAGAGGTGGGGAAGACCGACAACACAGTCGCGATCAAAAGGGCGGGGATCAACTTGTATCGAATCATTAGTACCTGCAAATCGTGGGGAGGAAACGGAAAAACCACAAAGCGTTGATGCTGAGTCTCAATAGCAATAGGCAAGCTAAGCCCCGTGCACTCCTTTTGCAACCCCCTGAAACCAGGAAAACCGCCAGATTTTCCCATTTTGACGGCTGCAGGCTGGAGGTTCCAGGGTCGCTAGGAACACGAGACCGCGGCCGCGCCACTGCTCGGCCCTAAGCCATCTGGGTGGGGAGCCCCGAACTTGCTTCGGGCAGAACCCAGCCGCATTACGGCTTTAGCCTCGTGCAGCGTTGGGCAAAAAAATACGGCCTAGGTGCCCAAATCCTGGTCTTATTCTCAACTTCCAGGATGCTTTGGTTTAGGGCCGGTGAAAGATGTTTCAGCCTTGGGCTCTACCATCTTTCAAAAGTGTTGCGGGATTTGAGCTACGGCTATCCGCGGGGCTACATCCTGGCGATAAGCGATTCTCCAATTTCAACTCAAACGGAGAGGTCGTGACCTCAGAAAAATGCCCATGTTGCGGGTGGTACATGCTTGACATGTGATTTTTGTACATTAACATCAATGGGAGATTGAAATGAGACTGAGTCTCAGTATCTACTGATTTAGTGCGGTAAGCGATTTCCTGCATTGGGCTTACAGAGATTCATCCAATCCTTGCTTCACCCCAATGCTAGAGCCGGGAGATTTACCTGCTCGCAATGGAAATGATGGACGATGCCCGCGCCGAAGGCGGTGGTTGGAGAAGTTTTCTCCAATCATTGATCGAGAAGAGTTTGCCAGAAAATGGAGCTGCACTTCGAAGAACAAACTGTTTGGCCTTCTGCCTTGAGTCATGCTCTCCGTCTAGAGTTCGAGCTCTATCTGGAGGCGTCACCCAGGAAAACACGCTAACAGCGTTCGATCGGAACTCTGACGCAATATCCGACTACCATTTTTTGTTTGTGACAGGCAAAAGGAAGCTTCATGGCGAACTCAGCTACTTCGCTCATCCATGCAAAGTCCCTGGCTCGAACTGGGTCTCCCATTCGGGCAATGGAAGTTCTTGAAGCTGCAGTCAAGGAGTATCCCGACGATGGGGAACTCTTGGAGTTGCAAGGCATTGTCCTCAACTCCATCAATGATTTTGATGGGGCGATCTCGTCGTTGGAAAAAGCGACGGCTCTGGTGCCACTTTCGTTTGAAGGGCAATTGGCGCTTGCCGAGTGTTACCGTCGAAATCAATTTGTCGAGTCTGCGTCGGTCATCTACCTTCACTTATTCGAGCAAAGAAATTTGCCCACGAAGCACTTGTCCGAACTGGCTGTTGGGCTGGCCGCCATGGGGGATGTACAGCGGGCACTTGAAGTCTGTCGTGAGGCGGTAGGACGCGATCCCGAATGTGACCAAGCATTATACGGAGTCGCTCACTACATGGGGCGTTGTGGTTACCCCATTGAACTCATTCTTCCTGTGCTCGAAAACGTTTTCAAGCTTGCTCCAGATGTCGTTCGTTATCGGGTCTCACTAGCCGTTGCTTGTATTGTTGGCGGAAAAAGTGATCGGGCCAAGAAACTGACGGCTCCGATGAACAAAGAGCAGCTTTCGACGGTACATTGTGCCAGTTGCCTGTCACGAATCGGTGCCTTGTATTTGCTTGCAGGCGATGAGGAACGTGGTCGCTATTGTATTCGCCGCAGTGAATCGCTCTCTAGGAAGCGGGCTGAGAAGCGAAAAGAAACCGAAACATAAACCTCTGTTTGCTTCTAAGATATTGGGAACTAACTATGCCAATGCAATCGGTAGAGTATCTGGAAGAAGCCTTGGCTCTCTATAAGGCTGATGTGCTCGATGATGCCTTGGATCTTGTTAGGAGAGCATTAGGCACCTACCCCGACGATGGAAGGTTGTGGGAGTTAAGTGGATTGATTCATCGTGCACAGAGTGATTGTCCTTCGTGCTTGAACGCACTCGAAACGGCGATGACTCTCATTCCGCTTTCCGCCGCAGGCCAGAGTGCCCTGGCCGACTGTTATCTGCATGCCGGCAGGTTCGACCTTGCCAAAAATATCTGTCTCCACCTCCATGTCTGGAGAAACGACATTCCCATAGCGTTGCTACGTAACCTTGTTGGGCAATTGGAGCAGCTCGGAGAGTTGGAACTTGCAGTGCAAGTCTGTTTAACGGCTACGTCGCGCGATCCCGAGTCCGCAGAGCACTGGTATTCCGCAGCATACTACATGGGTCAGCTCGATTATTCGCCTGGCGAGGTAGAAGAAATGGCGGGCACTGCCGTGAGTCTCGCTCCGCAACGTTCTCAGTATCGCATTGGACTTGCCGGGTTCATGCAACAGCAAGGAAAAATTGACGATGCCTATGAACTTGTGCGTGACCTGACAGAGACCGAGCTGTGCGTCATTCCGTGCCAACGGTGCCTGCAACGCCTGTTGAGCATCTATGTTGCCGCTGATGAGGAATATCGGGCACACGTTTGCCGTGAGCAGCTTGAGATTAGTTCGGGTCGAAGACCGGACGGCGGATGGTGTGACTGTTAGTTTCCTGGAAGCTTGGAGCGTGTCGCACCTGTGGATGACAGCCGCAGGATAGAGTCTCTGTTTGATGGTGCTTCTTGACGCGATGGTTTCCTCGGCCCCATTTTCAAGGGATGGCGATGAATACTCAAATTGATCTTCGCGACGTGCCTGAAACAATGCTCTGGCCTTTATGGAATCGCGCTGCTGAACAGAGGCGAGGAGACCGCCTCATCGATGATCCGCACTCCGCGCAGCTAGTGGAGCAAATCGATTATGCCTTTGAAGAGAACTTCGGAAAACCCAATGCTGGGCACGCCATTCGCGCGCGGCTGATTGACGACTCGATCAAAGCGTGGCTCCAAGAACACCGCAGTGGCTCGGTGGTGGCGCTAGGCGAGGGTCTAGAGAGCCAGTTTTGGCGAGTCGATGATGGGGCTGTGAATTGGTATTCAATCGATCTGCCAGAAGCGATCGAAGTCCGAAGCAAATTCCTCCCGCAGAATGACCGGGTGCGTTTTATTCCTTGTTCAGCGCTGGACCATTCGTGGATGGACTCGGTGCCACAGAGTGAACCAGTCTTTTTTACGATGGCTGGTTTGCTGATGTACTTTGAAGAGCAACAGAACGAGCGACTCCTTACGCAAATCGCGGAGCGCTTCCCAGGTAGCGATCTGTTTTTCGATGTGATTCCAACCTGGATGTCTCGGAAGACCATGAAGGGGTTCAAGGTAACCAAGTCGTATACCATGCCTCCATGCCCTTGGGGTCTGAACCTCAAGAATCGGACGTGGCTTACGGATCTACACGCATCGTTGCGCATCAAGCGCGCCATGTCCTATGCGGACGATTTCCCGAAACGGATGCGACCTTGGTCGTGGCTCTCACGCATTTCCTGGATGCGCGATAACATTGCACCTTGGATGGTTCATCTGCATGTTGCGGAGGGGAAGTAGTTCTTCCACCACCGCGGTGAATTGTCGACATAAAGCACGTTGCGAGCACTACAATTCAGGGCTCCTACCGAGTCTTATCTGCGCGGATTCAAAGCATGGATCCGCCTGGGATGACCGATCCGCCAAGAACAGCCAGCGACTCGACATCTCCCAGCGACACTCATCTCCGGTAGAGTAGATCACCGCGGCGCAAGATGAATGCATCCTTGACCAGTGCGACTCCGTAGAGAACTGGTCTTTCCAGTGCGCGTTTTGCTGCCCCCACGGACTCGTCCGTGGAGGTATCGGTCTCCCAGATCACATGTTCGGCGACAATCTCGAACTGTGGTCCAGACTTGAGAATGGTGACGACACCATCTTTCCGAAAGAAGTAGACGTTCCCTCCGACTGCGATCGGCGTAGCCCAAATACTCGATCCAATCCGCTTGGCGTATTTTTCATCGCCGTTTTCTGCGTCAATGCAGTAGACTACACCAGATCGATTCACGAAGTAGGCGTATCCAAGATGGACGATCGGCGATCCGAAAGACGTAGTCGCCCGCTTCGCACTCCATCGATAGCTTGCCGTAAAGCCTCCGTTGGGAGTCTGTTGAATTTCAACGGCACCGTTGGAGGCCGAGGCACGACCATTTCTGGAATCGCCTCGTCCAACGGTTGCCCCAAGCAGAAACTGGCCATTTTCCAGCGGCATGGGGGTAGGAGTGGAGTTCCCGGTGACACCATCGAGCGTCCAGAGGCGATCGCCCGTCTTGGGATCGACACCGACAACCTCACCAACAGCACTGAGTACCAGGTGTTGTGTGTCGCCAAGCAGCACCAATCGTGGGCTACTCCACGAGGTTGAACCCAGACCGGGAGACTTCCAGGCAGTTTCTCCGGTGGCCTTGTTTAAGGCCAGTATGTAGGGCTCTTCCTGCCGTTCAACCCAAACAAAGACATTGGTATCGTCCTGTTCGAGCGAGGCCGCCAAACCATGGTTGGCCGAAATGTTCCCATAGTCCTTCACCAAATCCCGCTTCCAACGAACGTCCCCATCTTTCGTTAGGGCAACAATATTTCCCCCCTCGAAGAAGGCGACTACTCCCCGGCTGTCACACACTGGTGTAGGTGCTGCTCGACTTACGTAGTTTGAGTTCTTCTCCGGGGTACTGTTATCGAGATCGTGCTTCCAAAGCTCGGATCCGTTCTCGAAGTCGAAGGCCAGCACGTGCAAATGCTCTTTCATATCACCAGATACCGAAGTGACGTAGACAACGTCGCCATCCGTTATGGGACTCGACTGCCCGTAGCCGACAAGGTTGACACTCCATTCGACCCTGTCTTTCGTAAGCGGATCCATGGGAAGGCGGACACCCTCTACGATGGAAGTACTTCCGCCATTTTGGAACGACTTCCAGTCCTCGCAGAATGCATCGTCCACGATGCCGAGGCTGAGAAGATAAGCCATTAGACCAATTCTAAGTGCTTGCACAGAATGGTTCCTGCTTATGTTGATGGACAGTTGCTGACAATTGGACAATCATTATCCATTATCTGCAAAATTCAAGCTTGTTGAAGTGGTCCCCGATGTTTGGTCAGCCATTGGGGTTGTTTAAGAGTTGGTTTGGTTGTGGTTGGCGGACTTGTAGCCCCGGCAGTACTCCTATGCACAGAAGCAACATTGTCGAAGGTTCGGGGATTCCCTGAATCCGTTGCACGCTCGTGATGTCGATCGCGAGTGTTCCTACTAATTCGCCAGTTAGTGGGTTAATCGACTGAAGTGTCACGGCAGAAGCACTGACCCCCGGCGGCTTTGGCAGGTTCTATCGAGGAGAGGGAATGCGCACCTGCTAGCGAACTCTTTTAAACTAAGATGATCCACTGGGTGAGGCATGGCGTTTGCCCATGCTCATCAACACGACGTGTAGGGCGCCGCCGATTGCCGCGCCAATGATCCAACCGAACCCCGTTAGGCCTGCTAGGGCATCAACCCAGACTGTGGCCACCGAGAAGATTGCAGCGAGGCCAAAGGCAACGATGGCCTTCCGGTTCCAGCCGCCGTTGTAATAGTACGCGCCGGTGGGGTCGCTGGAGAACAAAGCCCTCAGGTCGATTCGCTGCTTGCGAATCAAGTAGTAATCGGCGACCAGAATTCCGTACAGGGGTGCGAGGAATGCACCCAGTGATTCCACGAATTCCGAGATGCCGATCTCGCTGATCACAGCGGGGTAAAACGCCCCGATGAAGAAGGCGATTGCCGCGGTAATCAATCCACCCGTCTTGGCGGAAATCATCGATGGCATCAGGTTGGCGATGTCGTACGCAGGCGGTATGAAATTGGCCACCAGGTTGATACCAACAGTTGCCGTGAAGAAGG
Organism: Pirellulales bacterium; assembly: GCA_965227275.1. Lineage (GTDB taxonomy): Bacteria > Planctomycetota > Planctomycetia > Pirellulales > JAEUIK01 > CAZNXE01. The sequence continues at coordinate 295,547 of CBDDFU010000002.1, forward strand.
TGATGGCGGCGATTGCCGTCAACCAGATGTTGTCGATCTTTTCGACGATGTCAGCAGGGTTGGTCAGCTTCTCGCCAAAAATCACGACCGTGCCGGCTGTGATGAATAATGCAATAAACGAGAAGAAGGTCATCGAGACTGGAAGGCCCCAGAAATTGCCGGCGCGCATCTTGCCATCGGTTTTCACGAATCGGGAGAAGTCGCCGAAGTTGATGATGACGGGGGCGAAATAGGCGATCATCGTGCCGACAACGGCAATGAAGCCCATCCAAGTGTTGCGTTCTGACTCGCCAGAGGACTGGAAGATGTTCCCGACCTCGGTTAGCAGCGCCCCACCCGCCCGCCACCAAATCATGGCCAACAGTGCGATCATCACGGCGTAAACAAACGGTCCGGCATAATTCAAAAACCTGCCGACCCAGCCAATGCCCATCATGAAGAGTCCGAGCTGGAAGAGAGACACGATGCAGTATGAAATCCACCCGGCCGACGTCATGCCGAGAAATCGTGAGCCACCCTCGATTCCAAACACCGTGTCGAGGAAGATTGCCAAGGCAGTCGATGCGAAATAGGTCTGCACGCCGTACCAGAAGATGGCGACAATGCCCCGCACGACAGCAGGAAACTTCGCGCCATGCACGCCCATGGCGACCCGGGCCATTACGGGATAGGGAATTCCGTATTTCACGCTTGGCCGACCGGTCAGGTTGACCAACCCCATCACCATGAAGCCGGCCACCACGATTCCGGCGAATGTTAGCCAGCTATTCAGCCCAGAGGTAATGAACAGGGAAGCCGCCAGCGTGTAGCCGAACAGGCTTTGGATATCGTTGTTCCAAACATTGAAGATCTCGAAGGCGCCCCATTGTCGCTTCTGCGGCGGTACGGGTGCCAGGTCATCGTTGTAGAACTCGGAGTCTTGCGACGGAATCGTGTGATCGATGGTATCCAACGCTCTCTCCTGTTGGGGGATGCGCTTCAAGCGCTCGTATCCGTTCCGCTTCGCGTCGCACCCGAGGTTCTCAAGATGGCAGAAATCCTGTCGTTGGGTTTCTCGCACGTACGGTCAGACTGACGTCCAGCGTATAACCATAAGAAGAAGCTCCAGCCTTGGCGAGGGTATCGAGCACGAGGGTTGTCTGGACCCGATCAAGGTTTGGAAAGATCACGGAAACACGATTCTTGACGGGCACAACCGCTATCGAATCTGCCACGATCTGGGCGAGCAATTCCAAGTCGTAGATAATGACCTGGAAGATCGCTGCCAGGCAATCAACTGGATCATCAATAACCAGATTGGTCGCCGCAACGCCACCGAAGAACAGAAGGCGCATCTGCGTGGCAAGCGGTATCACGAGGAGAAAAAGGCGCACGGAGGAAGCCGGTCAAAAGCAAGAACCCTGAGTGGAGACCTGAAGGCCGGCGAACGCCTTGCAGACGAGTTCGGCGTGGGGCAGGCAACCAACTTCGAGTTCCCACGAATTGTGGGCGCGAGGAAAACGCCAGTGGTACCCCTGCGATATTGCGATCCGCAAAGATAACACGGCCCCGCGGGCGGGAGCCTACTCGTCGGCGGCCGGTTCGGCTTCTTCCTCCGCCGGCTTCTCTTCTTTGGTGGGCTCTTCAGTAGCAGGTTCTTCAGCAGCCTTCTCAGCGGGGGCTTCGGGTTGGGGGGTGAAGCGGGTGGTATTGTCGGGCAGGTTCCAGATGCGGATCGAATCTTTCTGGCTGCCGGTTGCCAACAGCTTGCCGTCGGGTGAGAAACGAACCGACCACACCGTGCTCTTGTAGCCGGGCAACGTGGCGACCTCCGACTTCGCGGCGGTGTCCCATAGCTTCACACTGCGATCGTACCCGCCGCTGGCCACTCGCGTACCGTCGGGCGATACGGCCAGCGTGGTGACCCAGTTGGCGTGCCCGGGCAGTTCGCCTTGGGATGCTTTCGTGGCCACATCCCACATGCGGATCACGCGGTCGGCACCGCCTGAGTACAACGTTGCTCCGTCGGGCGAAAACGCCACGGCCCATACGCTTTCGGTGTGACCTTCCAGCTTGGCCTGTTCGGCCCCGTCGCCGGTGTTCCACAATCGCACGGTCTTGTCCGAGCTGGCGGTGGCCAACTGCGAACCATCAGGCGAGTAAGCCACGTCGCGGATCAGTCCTTCATGTCCCGAGAGCGTTCGCTTCAGTTCGCCGGATGCGACATCCCACACCCGCACGGTTCCGTCTTCGCTTGCCGTAGCCAACGTGCTGCCGTCGGGCGAGAAGGCCACTGCGGTGATCCAGTTAGCGTGACCCTCGAACGTGGCGCTATTCTCGCCGCTGGCCACATCCCACAGTTTGATCAGCTTGTCGTAGCCGGCCGTGGCCAACTTCGTGCCGTCGGGAGAGAAGGCCACGGCCCACACGGCCGCATCGTGCCCGGTGAGTTGCGACTTGGCCGCTCCCGAGTTGATGTCCCATAGATAGATGTCGCCGGGACGATACAACAGGCTCGATCCACCGCCGGTGGCCAACGTCGAGCCGTCGGGCGAGAACGCCACGGAGGTAACCCAACGTTCGTGCCTGGCGATATCCGACAGATCGTCTTCGGCCATGGCTGCATCACGAGCCGAACAAGCCACCACCGCAACGGCGATTGCGGCCAAAACAGTCATCCCACGGAACTTGCTTCTCACGGTTGGTTCCCCCAGCAGGCAATGCATCGCAGTTTGCCGAGCCCCGCACCCACACGAGCCCGCGCCCGTCTATGGTAACTGCCGCCGGCTACGATGCCAGTTTTTCCGCGGTTTCCAGCCGTTGTGATCGCCGGCAACCGTTCTGCCTTGAGCCCCGAACGACGACGTTTATACTGACCTGCTTGTCCAATTCCCCGATTCAGCATTCAACTGAGGAATCAACACCATGGGTGGCCCCATCATCCGTTCCGGCCCCACGCCCGAGTACTGGGAAAACTGGGAGAAAGCCTTCGGCAAAAAGAAAGCAACCAAAAAAACCACCACGGCCAAGAAGCCAACGAAGAAGAAGGCCAAGGCGAAGAAGAAGTCGTAGGGGGGACACAGGACTGATGGCGGGCTTCGGCCATAAAGTCACACTCTGCAACGCGGTGACGAAGCCATGACAGCGAGAGGGCAGTGATCTGATATGTCGCTACAGATGGCCGAGCTTCAGTACATGTTACCGCCATCGATTGACGCTTTGTCGATTGCCGAGCGTGCGGAATCGCTTATCGAATCAGGAATCGAATGCTCAAGCAAGAACGATCAAAGCAATGCGCTGATCTTTCTCCACACTGGACATCTTGTCGAATATGCGGAGGGTCGTGCGCCCGCACAAACCGCGTTCTTCGTGTCGGATCGAGAAAGCGATCCCGAAAAGCATGTCGAAGCGATTCAGCAATCATGGGCATGCGAAGATGCCAGCGAGCGGATTCGAGCCTGCTCCTCAAGTGGTCTTGTAACCGAACTGATGGCTAGTGTGCTCCAGCCCGCAGATCGTCTTAAGCTATTCCACGGTGTGCTGCAGGCAATCGTCGAATTGACAAAACCACATGCGATTGTGTTTGTGCATTCGCAACAAGTCATTGCCCCCGAGTCTTACCTGGCGGCGTGTAACAAGGCACCGATTCATCGGCCCGGCAGTCTGAACGTGCGATTCTTCCGCATCACCAATTCCGAAGGCGAAGATATGCTCATGGATACGCGTGGGCTTAGCGAGATTGGTCTGCACGATCTGCAATGCCACTATCGTAACCTTGATCCCAACGACGTTAGTGGAGTGCTCTACAATGCTGCCATCTACATCGCGGAAAATGGAGCGGTGATTGAATCGGGTCACACGATTGCTGGAGCCACGCCCGATTCCAAGTGGCTATGCCAGTTTGAAAACTCGTTGTTGGAACCCAAACGGGAATTGCTTGACCTGAATCCCGGTTCACCGCATGCAGCGGGAAATCGGTCGGCATAGCGTGTTCCCATGCGAACTCGACTTCTCGCCGGGTGCCACTGGCTATGTCAGTGCATTGAATGAGTTTACGGGCAGGTTTCACGATCGAAGTGACTACGATCTTCAGGCTGGGGTACAATGCCGTTCAGTCTAGCAACGTTGCGACCGCAAGCCCACTTGATTCACGAATCTCTTGCAGTCGGACACCACGCACTACACAGGCCGAGCCAGTGGCACCCGGAGCTGATTTGTGGAGCCTGCCGAACAGAGTCGAACGCTTAAGCTAGTCATCTCGCAACCCCTGGAGCGCTTGATTGCCGAATGTGCGGTACATTGCGTAGTTGAATGTTGTGAATTGGATGCCTTTGATGTCAACGCTTTCACCTTTTTCGGATGGATTCAATCGGCAGGTGTGGAGGCGGCACTACTTTCAAAAAGTCAGCTTGATTCTCTTGTTGATTCAGTTGCGGCACACAACGGTCCCGTTGTTTCAGATTTCAACTTCTGTCACACCTGGGATCTGGGCCAGAACTGTGCCGATTATCTTGCGATCTGGCAAAAGGAATTGGCGCGCGCCTTGGTATTTCATGCAGAGGGTAAGCCATCTGCAATAGAGCGTCTATCGAAAGCGCAAGAGCTTGGCAAAAGTGAGTACTGTGGTGAGGTTCGCAGAATCACGGGCGAGGCAGTTGGCTTACTGAACTCAGGTTCCAAGCGAGACGCGATGAACGCCTTGACACTCATCGCAAGTCTCGATTCTTACTACGAAAGTATTTCAAATGAAGTGAAATACGCTCGACGTATTATTGAGGAACAGACCGATCAAGCCACTGAGTTCGGACGCTGTGAGGAAGAAACGTAGATCAGACCCTTTCCAACAATCGATGCTTTTGCGAACCATGTTCGTGGCTCGACCTCGGCTATAGCTCAACTTCCGTCATCGTGACTGTGCCTTGACGGGGAAAGGGATGCGATTGGACCCCGTCCCGCTGCATCTCTTCGGCCGAGTTCCTTCTAAAATCTTCAGTACTGAGTCCGAATCACTAGAAGCAAGCCAGTGAGCAGCCACAGGCTTTAATTTTGAATCTGAGGGCTATGCGTGCTGACCCTTGCTGCTGCTTGTTTCCTTGGAGGCTGGACAGCGAAGAAGAAGTCGTAGGGGGAGGACGTATCGCGTTTGCTTGCCAACGCGAATTAGCTTGACACCCACGATCACGTGCGGGTCCACACTTTAGTACATCGATTTTCAGGTATAGGGTGTTCCTACGTCTCGCCTGATTCGGGAATACCAATTGATGATCGAATTCGGTCGCACAAATCCTTTTCGCGCTTGGATAGCTTGCCATCGGCGGATGCGACCATGTCGATGCAATTCAAGATCAGGCTTTCATGGCCTGCCTGCACAAAAAACGGGAAGTTTTGACATCGACCTTTGCAGAATTGTCGCGTAGCCATGGCTCTTGATGTCGGCGATAAGAGACGTAATACGTGACTCGCATACGCTCTCAGACCATCCTGAATTCATCTTGGTCATGATATCACGGATAGTAGTTTTTCAGTCGTAGACGCGCGGCCGTCAGTAACCATGATGCAGCATAAGATATCAAACAAAGCGTCGTACAACATTTGGGGAGTTGGCTGCTGCGAACTCGCATCGCGAACGGTCTCTTGCAAGGCGGGCGATTTTACGATCGTGCTTTGGGCTTCATGTATGTTCTGACGCTTCACTTGAGCGTCAGCATTCTTGGCGTTGCGGATGCTGTCGCCCAACGCAGAAATTGCGTCTTCGAGTGCTTCGGAGAGTCCAACACGAGACAATTGTAGGATCTCTCGAACTCCAGAATCGTTCGTAAATTCCAATTCCTCGTATTCGCATCCGCACCGAACTTCGACGATCGCTGAACCGGGTAGGGACGGCAACAATCGGGTGTTCGTGTTTGGCGTTTCTCGGTACACTCCGGCATTCGATTCTGGAAATTGGGGGTGGAGCAGTCGGACCACTTGAACGGAGTTGCAATGGACGCGCACCAGGAAGCGGTTGCTCCTTCGCCCGAAGAGGCGATTCATCCCGATCATTTCCCGTATCGGCTGATCGTTGCCGGCATCGCGGGCAATGTGATGGAGTGGTACGATTTCGCTGTCTATGGTTATTTCGCTGTAACCATCGGAAATCATTTCTTTCCTTCTGACAACCCATCCACCTCGTTGATTGCCGCCTTCGGGGCATTCGCTGCGGGGTTTCTGATGCGGCCCTTGGGCGGGGTCGTGTTCGGTCACATCGGCGATCGATTTGGACGCAAGGTCGCGCTCACGCTCTCGGTACTGGCGATGGCAATCCCGACGTTCTTGATCGGTGTATTACCGGGTTATCAGGTGCTGGGAGCGACGGCCGCCGTCTTGTTAGTGTTGCTCCGTATGATTCAAGGGCTATCGGTTGGAGGAGAATACACCACGTCGATCGTCTTCCTGGTCGAAGGGGCCGGCCGAAACCATCACGGCTTTGCCGCAAGTTGGAGTGGCTTCGGGGCCGTGGGAGGAATTTTGCTTGGCTCGGCCGTCGGGGCCGTGGTGACGGGGGCTCTGCCGCAAGAAGCCGTTCAAAACTGGGCCTGGCGCGTTCCGTTCTTGATCGGTCTTTTCGTAGGCCTGGCTGGACTATACGTCCGCAACCACATTCCCGAACCACCACGACCTGAAGAGGCGAAAGCGGGTCGTTCGCCGATCTGGACAGCGTTGCGTTCCGAGTGGCGAACGATTCTGCATATCGCACTGCTCAACACCGGCATGGGCATCGGATTCTACACGGGGTTCGTTTTCCTGGTGACCTATATGCAGCGAGTTGCAGGGCTAAGCGAGGCGATGGCATTGGAGATCAACACCGTTAACATGGTAGTGCTGCTGGCGATGTTTCCGTTGTCCGGCTGGCTATCCGATCGCGTCGGACGCGCGCCGATGTTAATCGCAGGCATGGGCGCCACGCTGGTGTTGTGCTGGCCGCTGTTCTGGGCACTTCAGCACCATTCGTCCACCTGGAACTTCGTCGGGCAACTGGGATTTGCCATTTGCATCGGCCTCTACGGTGGGGTGATCCCGGTGGCGATGGTCGAAATGGCACCTCCGTCGGTCCGCTGCAGTTCCATCGCGATTGGCTACAACCTGTGTATCGGTTTGCTCGGCGGCACAACCCCGATGGTCGCCACCTGGTTGATTCGAGAAACGCAAAGTACGTTTGCACCGGCCTGGTATCTCATGGCCGCGGCATTGGTCTCACTCGCAGCAGTGGTCGTGCCCCTGCTGATAGATCGCCAGCGCGATGCAGCTATCCGCTAGCAAATTCGCATTTGCGAGCAATCGATCGATGCCGTGCGAGAGGCCGGCTGGCAAATTGGGGCTTCCCAGAAAACAGATGAACTAGCTCGCTTGCGACAGCCCAGCCTGCCCAGAATTCATGGCAGGCTGGGTTGATTGCTGCACGATCGATCATCTCTCACTCTTCTTCACCGGAAACCGTAATGGTTACCTTCTCGATCTTGCCGGTGAATCTGGTCTCTTCGCGGCCGATGCCGATGCCTTCGACGACGGGGGTTTGATTGTCGAGCCCGACGTCTGCCGTTTCGTCCGCGGAGAACAACAAAGGCTGTGTCTTTTCGATTCGTCCTTCGGCGACAACCTCACCGTCGACTGAAATGGTGGCCACGCCTCCCTTTCCACCACCGCCTCCGTCGTACTTGAAGTCCAAGACCAATTCTGCCGGGCCAGCCGGAATCTTGGACGGAGAAGCCACCGTATCCTGAGAGAGTCCCAGATAGTTGTAGGTGTAGGCCGGCCTGCCGTCTTTCATGTAGAACGACCAGCCGCCGAACCTTCCGCCCTGGGCCAGGATGACACCGTTGGCGCCACCCTCGGGAATAACGACTTCGGCAGTGATGGTCTTCGACTGATTCTTCACATTGATGAATGTGTTCTCCAACATGCCGTCCATGCCGTCGAAGAGCGTGAGGGAAGTACGCCCGTCCATCAAGTCGGGTCTGCCGGCCAGCGCGGGATTCACCCGTTCAATCACGCGATCGTCAATCGGCAACACATGGTATTTCTTTGCCTCCTCCATGAACAACGCTTGGAGTTCCTCCAACTTCTCTGGTTGTTTCGCAGCGAGATTGGTGGTCAAGCTGAAATCGTTCGTGACGTCGTACAGATCCCAGGTGTCGGCATCCAACGGCGCCTGCTCGAGCGTTTGCCAGGGGGCACGATGCAGTGTTCGAGCCAACCAGCCTTCGTGGTAGATGGCCCGATTGCCGAAAATCTCGAAGTACTGTGTGGTGTGCCTCTCTTTGGCCTTCGGATCGTCGAATGCGTAGATCAGGCTGGTGCCTTCGATGGGGGTCTGTTTCGTACCATTAACGACCTTGGGCTCGGGCAAATCAGCCGCCTCCAGAATAGTGGGCGCGATATCGATGACGTGCCCGAATTGGGTTCTGATCCCGCCCTGGTCTTTGATTCCGGCGGGCCAGTGGATCACCATACCGTTGCGTGTGCCGCCGAAATCGGACGCCACTTGCTTGGTCCACGAAAACGGAGAATCGAACGCAACCGCCCAGCCGGCAGCCATGTGTGGGAAGGTATGCGGGCCACCCCATTGATCCATCAGCGGAACCAGGTCCTCGACCTTTTCGGTGACGTTATTGAAGTAGGTCATCTCGTTGAACATGCCGACGAAACCACCTTCGGCACTGGTACCGTTGTCTCCGGCGATGTAGATGAACAAGGTGTTATCCATCTCGCCGATGTCCTCGATTGCCTGCACCAGCCGACCAATTTCGTAATCGGTTTGCTCGAGGAACCCGGCAAACACCTCGGCTTGATGAGCAAAGAGCTTCTGTTCCTCGGGCGTTAACTGATCCCAGTCTTTGATATCTTCCGGCTTCTCGCCGAGTTTCGTGTCGGCGGGAATGATCCCGTTCTCCCGCTGACGACGAATCGTTTCCTCTCGAACCTTGTCCCAGCCTTTGTCGAACTGCCCCTTGTACTTATCGGCCCACTTTCTGGGAACGTGGTGAGGCGCGTGAACGGCCCCGGTGGCGAAATACATGAAGAACGGCTTGTCCGGGGTCATCGACTGTTGGGCCTTGACCCAGCCGATCGCCTGATTCGTCATATCGGTGGTGAAGTGATAGTCCTCCATCTCCGGAGGGGAGACTCGGGTGACGCCGTCGTAAACCAGCGGATACCACTGATCGGTTTCGCCCCCGATGAAACCATAGAACTTGTCGAAACCCTGATGTGTCGGCCAGCGGTCGAAGGGACCGGAAACACTGGTCTCCCAGGCAGCCGTTTCGTGCCACTTGCCAAACGCTCCGGTGCTGTATCCATTCAGTCGCAGCATTTCGGCCAACGGTGCCACACTGTTGGGAATTTGCCCCGTGTTGCCCGGGAAGGCCGTCGAGGTCTCCATGATGGAACCTCCGTTGTTCGTGTGATGGTTCCTCCCACTCTTCAGTGCAAGTCGCGTGGGCGAACAGAGCGCGGTTGTGTGGAAATTATTGAATCGCAGTCCGGCATCGGCCAGCCGGTCAAGCGTTGGGGTCTGCAAGGGGCCGCCGAACGTGCTAGGGCCGCCGAAGCCAATATCGTCGATGAGTACGATCACGACGTTCGGTGCCCCTTCGGGTGCCTCGACTTTAAACCGCGGGGGAGCATCGGCGTTCCGCGCGTCGAGTTCGGTGATCGTCGGTGGCGTGGGTTCCGGAATCGGCAGCACCGTCCGGTCGAGATCGCCTGCACACACTGACCAGGTAGAAAGCGTCGCCACAAGGACAACCAAGGACGTATTGAGAGCACAAGTTACATCGAGAAGTTTCATCGAAAGCTCCTAACCATGTCGAGTTGCATGCAACGGCTTCCAATACCGACCCGCCTATATCTTGACGATGGGCAGAACGCCCGCAGGTGTCCCGGCATGATAGCTCGCTTGACAAGGCCCAACCAGAAATTCGTCGAATCGATGTCGATGTAGTTACGCACCCCTCGTTCGTTGTACAAGGCCCAGTACCTTGTTGGCAGGGTCGAGGGATTCGACGAGAAGCCTTGAGACGTGGATTCACTAACCGCGACGGTTTGGGCTGGCGGTGCTGATTGTTGTTTTAGACGTTCTCGTGGAGACCCAATTCAACCGGTCGAGAGCGATTACCTCAGGGCATCTTGTTGCTGCGCAACCCAGCCGACATGCGGCTGGGCTATCCGTCGTGTGGTGCGATCGACTTGCCACCGGTGGTCGCCCGTGGGTGGCCAACGGTGGGGAGGCATTCAGGCGTTCTTGAGGCCACCGCATGGAAGCTTCGGGAAGGTGGCTATCCTCGTCATGACTTCAAGGGGCGATTCGCCCAGCATTGCTCACTCAATTCAAGTGATAAGCACCGGTTCCTTCGTGTGTAAGAAACGGCAAGCATTCTGGTATTCCAACGTTTTCTCGATTTTTCGCGCAACACACACGAGGTTGCCGCGTACTTCTGTCGGAAAGTGCAATTAGCCTGACTAAATCGAGCAGGACGCATTCGATCTGCGCCAATCGTGCGCGATCTGAATCGCCTCGCGTGTTTCTCATTGCGCGCCGAGGTTGGGCTTACTTGCCAACGAGAAGAGGCCTGAACTGAATCGGTCGTCCAGGTGCAGGGTATGCGCGTTCGTCGATCAGCCCATCGCGATGACCATCATCAGAATCCTATCTGAAGTAAACCCAAGCGGGCATCAACGTTTGGAGGTGGTCGGGATGAATCACAGGGCCTTACATGAATTGCCGGTTAAGTCGCGCTTATCAACCATCCGCGGATTTACACTCGTCGAGTTGCTGGTGGTGATCGCCATCATCGGTATTCTGATCGCCCTGTTGCTGCCTGCCGTACAGGTGGCTCGCGAGGCCGGGCGTCGCATGCAGTGTACCAACAACATGAAGCAGTTGGGCATCGCACTGCACAACTATCACGGAGCGCTAGGTTCCTTTCCGATTGGAACGCTGACCGACGACGAAGTGATCGCGCATGATTTTCTTGGTCAAGATGGAATCTATTCCAATGCCCTGACGATGATCTTGCCGTACATCGAGCAGGCGGGCTTGGACAATCTGTACGACTCGAATCGGGCCTGCTATGCACAGGCCCCGAATGTGATCAACGCACCGATCCCCGTATTCATCTGCCCATCGAACTCCGATCAGGAAAACCCCTTGTTCGAGCCTCTCGCGGTGACCGCGGCATCGGTGGTAGGCTTGCCGCTGGACGGTACGTTCGGCATGACCAACTACATTTTCTGCAGGGGGGTCACCGACGGCTTCTGCGAACGGCCCCGCGATGTGCCGAAGAATGAGCGGGGACTGTTCGATTACAACCTGCTCATGAAATTTGCCTTCATCCTCGATGGCACAAGCAACACATTCGCCATGGGCGAGGGAGCCTGCGGACGGCACTGGCCGCTGTGTACCGAAGTCGAATGTGAGATCCCTGCGCCGGTGGAACACCCGGCTGTCCCGAACCAGCCGGCCTATGCCCGACAGTGGTGGATTGGCTCGGGCAACATCAACATCGGATTCGAATCCTTCGGCTATATGACCGCCAGCCACTACGGATGCACGATGGACCGGCTGAATAAGAACCCCGTCACACATTTTCTCTTCGACTTGGATGCCTCGGACGAAGACTGCCGCAGCAGCCTCACGAATCCAGAAAATCCGCATCGCGTTCCGAACTTCCGCAGCGATCATCCCGGCGGGGGGAATTTCCTGATGGTCGACGGCTCGGTTCATTTCGTCACCGACTCGGTCGACATGGCCGCCTACCGCGGCCAGTCCACCGTGGCAGGTGCCGAGATTACGAACGCGGTCGATTAACCACGGTGCCTGAAAGCCGCAATACCCGCGGTCGAACAGTTGGTCTTCGTTCCGCACGGTGGCACGCCAGGGATTCCATGTCACCCTGCGAAGCGAACTCTGCCTCACTTCGGCACGCTGCCCTTCGACTGATACCACCACCGCATGCACTTGTGGCCGCGGTCGACCGGTTCGGGTAACACTCGATCCCTCCACCTCGCTGGTGTTCGGGTTGACCGGAAACAAGTCGTAGCACGAGTCGCGTAGTCGGCGGATGATCGCAAAGGCCGGCTAATGTTCCTGTCGCGACACGCCCGCGACGGCAATCCGCTGCTCTTTTAAGAACTCCGCAACCGATTCGGGAAGACGAGTCATCGAAATGCACCTCCAACGATCCCGGAACGTCGCCGAGGCGCACTCGATCTTGGCCAGCCCTGAATAATGTTTGGCAAGCCGGGCGATTCACACCTCGATTTTTCCGCGCCGAATCTGCCCGATTTCGCCGAACCCAGATTCGGATACTGCGTATTACAACTAATCAGACGCGTCGTTCCTATTCTGGGACATGCCAATCTGGTATGGCAGCTTCGAAGTATGAAAGACTTACGTCGAGCAGTGACGCCTGGCGAAACATGGCAGGACGCATAAACGGATTCATCTTGTTATCGAGGAGAAGAGTTATGTTGCGGTATGGAATGTTCGCTGTCGTGGGGACTGCCCTGGCGGTGCAGACCGCTTCGGCCAATCAACTGAAGGAAACATTACTCGCGAAGGAAGCGGCAATCTCGGAGGCGATGAAACACAAGGATGCTCAAGCATTTGTCGATATGCTAAGCGACCAGGAGTATGGCATCACCGCTAACAGCGGCCGTTTTTCGAATGCTGATGTGGAACACGTCTTCGATTCCAGGCATGTCGATTCTTTTCATTTCAGCGATGCCGAGTTGGTCGATGTGGACGAGCATGTGAAGATTCTCACCTACAAATACACCTGGAGTGGCACGGCAGAAGGCCAGCAGTATGACCACGAATCGGTCTACGCAACTGCGGTGTTCGCTCATCGAGGTGATGATTGGAAGGTGGTCTTCTATCAAGAAACGCCGATTGACGGATAGCAGGTAGAGATCATCCTGGTACGGCCGAGGGCCAGCGGCATTTCGCTTTTCGCTGGCCCTCTTTTGATTTTCGGTCATCTCAAAGAGACGGCGATCACTACGTTCCCCTTGGATGTTGCCAGAGTTTGGCGAAGTCACCAACGTGAATTCATAACAAACACCTGCTAGACTCGACTGCCGCTGACCATTTCGAGCATGCCTACCAGAAATTGGAGCCCACCATGAAGTTTGTCTACGGGAGTGTCGCGGTTGTCGTTTTGATGTGTGCCGCAGCCTATCCGACCGCAGACTCACTCGAGAGCACGCTGCTAGCCCGCGAGAAGATGATCATCGATGCGATCAAAAATGGAAATGAACAAGTACTGACCGAGATGCTGGCCGATCAGATCTACTCGGTCACCGCGGACAAGGGTCGCGAGAGCAAGTCGGAGTTATTGCAAAGCCTGGCCAAAGCCAAGATCGGCGACTATGGCATCCGCGAAGTGAAGGTGTTCAAGGTGAGCGAGGACGTTGCCATTTTGAGCTATCTCTTCTCCTGGAAAGGCACTCAGGACGGCAAGACTGTCGAATCCAACGTCTACGCAACATCGACCTGGGCCCAAAGCGAGGGCGTGTGGCGGCCCGTCTTCTATCAGGAAACTGCAGCCGGAAACTGACACACGCTCTTTCAACCAGCCGCGCAAGCTAGCCCCGCATTGTTTGGGTAGAAGGCGGCGTGCACGAATCAGCAACGAACCGTGGGTGCGCGGTAGAGGAATCTGCTAAAGCTCATCTCTATCGAATGCTGATGTACGGTTTCTGGTTTGGTTGCATCACCGAGGCACTTGGGGCTTGCGGTTGTGCTATTTGCGGCAAGCCTTGCACCAGAGCCCCAACACAACCGGCCACCCAGTGTTCACTTCAAGGCATCTTGTTGCTACTAATTCTGGCCGACATGCGGCTTTGCGATCGCAGGGATGAGTCTCACGATGTTGGCCAACAATACTTGCCCCGGGCAAAGACCATGCTCGGCATTCATCAGCCCCGGCCAGGCAAACTGGCCTAGTCGTTTATTCACTGGCCATCATTCGTGCGTCTAAGAAGGAAAACTGGCAATCGTGCCCCAATCCTCTATGGTGGGAGCACATCCGTGGGGTAGTCGTGGTTCACGCCTGGTGGAGGAGACCCGCGATGAGGGCGTCAGTCGGTGGCCCTCGCCTTCATGGCATATCCCAGCGTTTGCTTAGAAAGTACCAGCTGAACCAGTCGCATTTTCATTCACCAAGCGAGGAAAGCTCATGAAGCGCGCATGCCTAGCCCTGATCGTCTCGTTCACCTTCATCACCCCTGCCAGCGCTGTGACCTTGGTCAATCCTTCCTTCGAGGACCTGAGCGCGTCGTACGTCGACATTGTTGGCGCGGATCGTATGGAAGGTGTTGCACCCGATGGCTGGAGCATCGCGCTGAACTCACCCGGTTGGTACTGGGGCGAAGGGCCTGCAAACCTGTGGAACACACCCTTCGGTGATCACTTCGCCATGAGTGCGGCAACCGGACAAACCGGCAGTGCGTATCGAGAAGGCATCAGTCAGTCTGTTTCAGGTCTCTCGATTGGCACGACGTATGAAATCACGTTCAGCCACGCCAACGGACTCTTCTACAACCCCGGCTCGTCGGCCTTCTACGAGGGAGTGGGCAACACCGGTGGCTGGGAAGTTCTGATCGATGGCTCTTCGGTGTTGCTCGCATCGAGCACAAACGACAACAGCGTCTCCGCTCTGGAACATACCAGCGACTGGCAGACAAGCACCGCCACGTTTGCCGCCACGGCGACCACGCACGAAATCCAATTCATCGCGTTCAAACCCGACGGCCCTCAAGATCCAACGTTCCAGTTTCTCGACGATGTATCCGTCACGGCCGTGCCCGAACCCTCCACGCTACTGCTCGGCCTCTTCGGACTATTTGGCCTGTGGGCAGCAAAGATTGCGCGCGGGCGGAAGAAGTAATTCAATCTGCAAAGTGCTTCGAGCTACGCCCTGATGCATGGCCCGTGAAGACCCGCAGTGTTTTCTTCAACAAGAGGTGAATTGCACGAACCTAATCGGCAGGGTTGGCACTGGCTCTGCCAGTGTTGTTACCAGTGTCCATCGGCCAAAGAGACTAAACTGCATGAGCTGGCCATTGATACGTTGTTGCGCGGAACCGCTTTATACCTCCATTTGGATATCGAAGTGGTTTCAAAGTAGAGACCTTGACCATTTGGCCGTTCCAAAGCACAGGCAGAGCCACTGGAGCTTGTCATTTTTTTTACATCCCTCAGGCATACCCGGCAGTACTCTGCTTGTGAAAGCCCAGCCGCATGTCGGCTGGGTCGACAGAGTCGACAAGATGTCTTGACGTGAAGAATCAATGGCGGTGATGGTTTTGGCATGCCGTCTCGACGGCCACTTCAATCCTTCTCCGCCAGACTCAACCCAAAATGTCAACAGCGATCACTTCAGGGCATCGTGTTGTTTCACAACCCAGCCGACATCCGACTGGGTTGTCAGGAGAGTTTCATCAAGGTAAACCGCAGCATCTCGGCAACCCCTGGCTGGGAACTCATGGCGAATCGCAGAAAAGTAGCTTGACATACCTGGCGCGGACCAGTACTTTGCATTGTAAAGTTTCATGTTGGGAAACGGTTTCAGGCAAGAGCGATGGAGCTTCGCGAAGCAATCGAGCAGATCTCCGATATTCGGCAGCAGATGGCCCGCAGCGAGGTGTTTCGCGGTTATCGCTCGTTGACCGTGGGATTCTCAGGAGTGCTGGCGTTGTTCGCCGCGGTGTTCCAATCGTATTGGTTGGAATCGCCCGCGACCGACTTGACTCGTTACCTGGCTCTTTGGATCGGGGTTGCTGTTGTGAGTGCGACCGTTGCGGTGATCGAACTCGTGTTCAGGGCCAAACGCGCGGGTCCGGGATTAGTGCGAGAGATGACTCGCTTGGCGGCGGAACAATTCCTGCCCTGCTTAGTCGTAGGCGCCTTGCTGACCGCTTGCATTTATCGCACGGGACCGCAAGCGGCGTGGATGTTGCCCGGCCTCTGGTCACTGTTGTTCAGTCTGGGGATCTTTGCATCCTGGCGACTGTTGCCTTCGCCGGTCGTCTGGGCGGGCGTGTACTACGTCCTCTGCGGTTGCTGTTGTCTGCGTTGGGGACAGGGCGAGCAGGCGTTAGCACCGTGGCAAATGGCAACCGCGTTTGGCGGTGGGCAGTTGTTGTGTGCAGCGATTCTGTATTGGAATTTGGAGCGGACACGTGCCTCGTAGAACGAAAGCAGACACATCCAAGTCAGCCCACTCCACCGAGGACGCCGGTCGATTCTCCTACGATGGTCTCGATCGCATCATGCACGAAAAGGCTCGGTTGAGCATCCTCGCTTCACTGGCTGCGAATGCCCAAGGGGTGGTGTTCAACGACTTGAAACGGCTTTGTTCACTGACCGATGGAAATCTGAGCCGGCACTTGGGTGTGCTGAGCGACGCGGGCCTGGTTGAGATTTGGAAAGGTAGCAGCGGTTCGCGCCCCCAAACGATGTACCGACTCACTTCCTTGGGACGCCAACGCTTCACCACATACATTGCTGTCCTGGAAGAGATCGTCGCTGACGCACAAGCCCGGCAAGAAGCTGATGCGCGAATGAATGATTCCAAGCTATCCGGCGGTTGGTCGCCTGCCTAGCCAACTCTCTTTTTTTGTCTATTCACTTTGCAATTTAAAGTATCCGGCTCCTGGAACCTCTCCATCTTAGGCGCAAGATATGACACGATCGTCGAGAAGACGAGGCTTTTGAAAGGAAAACAATCGATGAAATCTTCGCATGGGATTGCCCTGGGGTTTGTCTTGCTGCTGGCCATAGCCTTTGAAACGCTGACGGTTGCACAAAACACCGCACGCAACAAGTAGTTCCTCGCCCATGCCAATCCGCTATTGGATCACATGGTGAATGATCTTGCGGCCCGCTACGGCCTGGAGCGAAGAATAGTTCGCAAACTATGTATTCGCGTTAGGAAATGCACCAAAACACTTCAATCAGAATTTCAGAAGAGGTCTCAACATGTCAACGGTACCCAAACGGCTATTGATCGGTGGGTTTCTGGCGGGCTTCGCCGTTTTGTGGGGCGTCGGCAGTTTGGCCACTGCGTCCGGACCGTTTCGTTTGGAAGATTTCTTGGTGAGCTTCGTCTTCGCGTATGCCCCTGTTGTCGGTGGCGCATTGTTGGTCCCCTGGATCTTGCTCCCGATCATCGCAAATGAGTCGCGTCGGAACGCGCGGGTCGTCATTGCCGTAGTCGCGAGCCTGCTACCTGCGGCTATTGCCTTGGGAGGGGTCACCATCTTGCTTCTGGGTTGGGATGCCTCGCCGACCATGCAGGTAGCAATCTGCCTGTCGATTGCTGTGTGGTTTCTTCCGGCAATCGGAGCCCTTGCCTGTACGGCTGCCCAAGGGTCAGTCCCACTTGCTCATGAATCGAAGAAGGCAAACCCCGTGGTTGCCACCATCGCTTGTGTCATGGCGCTGCTGCTGGTGGGCGCTTTTTCGATGCCGATCCTGGCGGTCGCCGGCTGGGTGACCAGAACCGAGTCGCCCACTGCGAAGCAGGTGGCATACGCTCGGGAGTATCTCCTGATCAATCCAGAACTGGAGATCGAACCACTTGCGTACTATCTCAAGGACGGAATGGACTACATGGTTCGCTTCAAGTTCATTGCCAAGACGAGTGATCCGACGCAGATCTTCGATCGTTCCCTCATCGACCCTTCCACGTTTCAGGATAACTTCCACTTTCAACCAGGAGAGGAAGGTCACAACGAAGCGTGGTGGGACATTTCCTCGCGTCCGCTCGTCGGAGGACGCATTCGGGCTCCTAATGGCAACCACATTGAGATCGGATTCGCCAATAACGATGACGACACGTTCTCGGTCTACGTGTGGCGGCACGAGTAGAGTTCCCGACGCCATGACAGCTACGGAGTTCGAGTTTCTCGATCCGACCAGATCTCTTGTCCGGCCAGCTTCGACTCGGAAGCAACCGACCGACTGCGTCAACGCCTTCGCAAAACAACGGTCAAATACCAGATCTCGCAAGCGTATTTTCCGGGCTTCACACGGTACAGTTTCTCGAGTCGGTCGTAGAATTCCTGTCCCAGGTGATTGGTGTTCGCCTCGCCAGTGGTCGAAGGCTCCAACAACTGTTTCCGAATGGTCGAATCTGCGAACGCTCGCGTATAGCCGACATAACGCCGAGCGTACTCGACGGGATTGTCGATCGACTCGATAAAAACATCGGCAGGA
The DNA here is from genome assembly GCA_965227275.1 of Pirellulales bacterium. Classification (GTDB taxonomy): domain Bacteria; phylum Planctomycetota; class Planctomycetia; order Pirellulales; family JAEUIK01; genus CAZNXE01. The sequence goes on from CBDDFU010000002.1 coordinate 313,785, forward strand.
TTCACAGGAGCCGGCCTGACGCTGATGTCTTCGATCTCAAACGCCTGCCCCAGTACGGAATCGCTTTCGATCGGCGCTCGGGCTTCCTCGGCGGTCATGAACCATAGCCCGAATAGAAACCAGTCGAGAACCTCCTGGGAGAGCAGCCGATCGTCTGCCATGCCCTGCGCAACGACTTGCAAGGCCCGATAGATTCCCCGACCGGAGGCCGCCGCGCGGTTTGCTTCACTCTCATCCGGCACGGCGCCCAGCTTTGACACCAGCAGATATCCGCCTGGTCTCAGTTCCAAGGCCCGACAACGAAGAAACTGGACCCAGTCCCTTCGCGCGATCGCGGCCATTTCTGTTCTGGCCTTTCCGGTGAGGTCGGCAAACCATACGGTGCCTGGGGAATGCAGCCGCCCACCGTGCTGCAGCCAATGCGTGGCCATGTATGAGGTGCCCAGGGCCACCGAGTTCGCTGAAAGAAGTTGATCGTAGAATGAGCCGATCGCCGCTTCCGTCCGCACGGCTTCGGATCCGGCCAGATATCCCGAGGGACCGCTGGCCAATTGGAACAAGGCGTTCCAATCGTTGCCGGGCTGATCCGCATGACAGACCGCAATGGGCCCTTCCGGGTAGCGCGCCCGATAGGTCTCGATCGCAGGGCGGACGGCTTCAATGGCGGTTGTTCCCGGACCGCAACCGTAGTCGACGATCCTAAATTCCGGCGTCACCAGGCCGACACGCTCGGTCAAACTACGAGTGAGTTCCGAGTGCGCTTCGATGAGCTGCAACTGCACGTCAGAATTCTTGTCATAGTCGACCATCCCCTCGGTCGATCTCATGGCCGCAGGCTTATCCGTAACCATCGCAGGTTCCCAAACTGTAGCTCAAGGGATGAATGCCGAGCCAGTACGCTTCGTTCGCAGCTTGTACCCGGCCAACCTACACCAATCGCAGACACGATGCGAGAACAGCAGCCTGTGCCACCCGGATCATTACTTGGACCCAATAGCCCAGCCGCATGTCGGCTGGGTTGCGGAGCAACAAGATGATTTGAGTTGATTGCTATTGGCCCGTTGGGTAGGGTCCTGATGCGATTGCTCGAAGTAACGAGCACAACCGCCAGCCCAGACTATCGCGTAGAGGTAAGCTGCGAATCAAGGCATCTTGTCGACTGCGTCGACCCAGCCGACATGCGGCTGGGCTTTCCAATATGCCGGGCTTACAGGCCAATCGGGCTTAAGTCACATTTCCCCGCAGTTTCTTCGTCACCTCGGCCAGCAGTTTTCCTTGGGCTTGGGCGGCGGTGTGTTGGTGTTCGTCCAGGTTGTCTGCTCCGGTGCCAGTGGCCCAGGTGGAACCCCAGGCCATGCCATCGGGGGCGAAGCCGGGGGTGTTGCGGGGCAGCGTCACCAGCACCATGCCTTGTTGGGCGAAGTTGGCCAGCAGTGCGACTTGAGCGAGTTCCGATCCACCGGCTCCGCCGGCTCCGCCGGTGGTGAATGTGGTGCCGACCTTGCCGACCAGTTCGAACTTGAGCCAGCACTGACCGAACACCTCGTCGATGAATTTCTTCATTCGCCAGGCTGGTGAGCCCATGTGGGTGGGGCAACCGACCGCGATTCCGTCGGCCCATTGCAAGTCGGCCTGCGCGGCTTCTTCCACGCTCTTCGTACGCACCTCGGCCCCTTCGACCGACGCGGCCCCGGTGGCCACCTCGCGGGCCATGGCCTTGGTGTGTCCTCGGTAGGAATCGTAAATCACGGCAATTTTCATATGGTATCTCCAGGCCCGCTCGTTGTGTGTGGGGCTTCTTCCAGGAGGTTGATCGGGGCGGAACCAGTGATCGTCTTTTGCCAGAGGCTTACCGTCAACCGCATCGTCAGACTCAGCCTATGTGTACTGGAACATCGTAGACGTCCGGCACGGTGCCGCAAATCCGGCTCAAGCCTCCCAGGCTGAACAATCTAGGCTGTTTCCACAAGAATTGCCGGTGCAGTCGACACTCGGGCTAATACCGGAGCAACCTGTCAAACGATGACATTATTACGAATCGAAGCGTGTGATCCATGCGGTGGCACCCTTCCGGTTCGGCTAGCGGCCGCGCTCCGCGGGTAGGATTCTCAGGAGCGCTCGCCCGTCCGATTTCATGACGGTACGAGGCCGGCCCGCTTGTAGGCGGATTGACAACGAGGTTGGGCGCGGGACAGCTTCCCCCGTGCCTATTGGGTAGGCATCCAACCGAACTGCCAAACCGCAAACAGCGGACCGGTCCCGTCCGGCATCTTCTTTCCTGCCGGCACTCTCCTAGACCCACGCGCGGCTGCCCTCGGGAATGTTGGGTCTCTCTCTTGCCTAGCTCATGCCGTAGTCTCTTTCCCGACGCCGGTTCGAGTGCATTTTCTCGCCCGCAAGCCCTGTAATTCTGTCTCACCCCCAAATCTGTGTATTGTTTACTTTCCCGGTGCAGTGTGAGATAGGCGGGACATAGGTGGTTAGGGGATACCGTACGCATACGGCCAGGGCAAAGGACAAGAAGGCATCGGGATGGACTGCGACCGCGTATTCATGGTTCTGACGAAGGGCCCGTTTCCCATGGGAGACGTGGACGATGAGGCTCTGGAAAACCATCTGTTGTCGTGCGAAAGTTGCCGCCGCTTTGCAATGGCGTTGCAACCAACGCTCGAATTGTTCGAAGACGAGTCGGAGACCGGCGAGAAGGACAACCTTCCGGCTTACTGGGGTCGCCTCATTTCGGCCGACGAGCAAACGGACCTTGAGGACGCTCCGGCCGCGGTGCAAACCGGTACCGAACGCGACTCGCCTGGGGGCGTGAGATTCGGTCGTGATCGATCCTCCCGAGATCAGAAACCGTCGGGAAGTGATCCCAAGTCGAGATGGCCGTTAGCGATCGCCTTTATCGTTGGGATCGTGTTCTGCATGACATCGTTGGAGTGGCTGGCCAACTCGTCGCTGTGGAGCGAGCGAACCATGGCAGGTACTCCGGCCAGAACAGCCGACGCGAAGCCTGAGGTTCGCACCGAAATGGCCAGCATCACACCGCTTGCCAATCCCACCGTCTGCCCCCGGCCCGAGCAGCACACGGATCGCGATGCAAAAGTTCCTGAGGAACCTTCCAGCGCGCAATCGCCACGACAAATCGCTGCGGCTGCCAGCCAGGAAAAGGAATGCTGCACGAAATGTCATCACGCCGACGGATCGATCGCGCTGGCGAAAACCCAAACGTCGCAGATCCTTCTGACGTGCAACGAATGCCACTGAGCTTGCATTCTACGTCTTGCTATACCCATGCCCGACGGATTTCGCAGGCCACCGCTGGGTTGACCATGGCGGCTGTTGCGAGATGAACGGCGTTGGCCCCAGCGTGGAGATACTCGCGAACATGCTCGGCCGTTGAAGCGCCTCCGACCCCGATCAGTTCGATGTCCAAGCCTACTCGGGCGGCCACGCTTCGAAAGCGAGACGTTTGGCGAATAGATGCTACTCGAGTCGCCGCGCCACAGATGCCGCGTGGGGCGCCGTCGAACAGCAACGTTCCGTCACGCCCCTCGATCGTCGTGGCCACGCTGTTGGTCATCGCCAGGGCCGTGGCGAAGGGGGCCAACGACTGAAGGATCGCTTCGACGGCTTCATCGTTATCGATGTGCCCGATCTTAATGATCAGCGGCACGTTGCCAATTGCCTCGCGAACCTTCTCCGCGACGATGCAGGCCTGTTGGGGCTGTTGATAGAGTTGTCCGTCGCACGTCGAAACATTGGGGCACGAGAAATTGGTCTCCACCACATCCGCCCCACTCTCCACGGCCCACCGTGCACAGCGGGCATAGTCGTCGGCCAACTGTTCGATGGTCCATCCTTCTTGGTCGCTGCCGACCACTGACACGGAGAGCACCTTGCCGGCCGGCAGGAAGTTCTTCGTTTCCTCAACGTCGGCCATCCACGTGGCCGGTACCTTCGAAGGCATGCCGAACGATACGGCCCAACTGCCGTGCATCGCCTCGCTGACCGGCAGAACATCCTCCCCGCCAGCAAGATCGCCGCACTGCACCGGTTGCAGGTTGGGCATCGGGTAGCAGGCTCGCTCGACGCTGCGAACCGTTTTGTACGTTAGCACGTCGAAGCCGAGGCCGGCGTAATACAAGAGCCAACGACCATTCAATAGCGGGCCTGCGGGGATGCCCAGCGGCGAGTCGACTGGCAGGCCACAGAACTGCCAGCTGTCCGGCATGGGAGGTACGTCGACTTCCGCCATGGCCGGAGGATGATCGAAATTCCAGTCGTAGTCCCGCTGGTAGTCGTACCCGGTCAGTTGCTTCTCGGCCTGCACGTTCACGTTGCTCTCCCATAAAAGAGAATTCGGCATCTCGTCCACCCATTCAATCATTTACGCAGACATTTTTCCACGGCGGCGGAATTTGTTGGACAGCGCATTGGTGTATCACTATAGTAATACACATGTCCGGCCCCTCCATCACCTTCGACATCAATCCCAACTCCGGGGTGCCAATCTATCGACAGTTGATCGATCAGGTGCACGCATTGGTGGCGGGGGGACGTCTGCAGGAGGGTGATTATCTGCCCAGTGTGCGGCACGTCGCCCGGGCCGCGTCGGTCAACCCGATGACCGTTTCCAAGGCCTACGCCCAGTTGGAGGGCGAGGGGACCGTTGAACGCGTTCGCGGTCAAGGCATGCGCGTCGCTGCCCCCGCGGTAAACGGAACGCTGAAGCAGCGGCAGACGCAGTTTGCAGAACTACTGAAACCGGTTTTGAACCGTGCCCGTCAACTTGGTTTGAACGAAGCGCAAACGCGTGCCATCGTCGACCGCCTTCTCGAGGATCTCGAATCATGTCTGAATCGGTGATGAAGCTCTCCCACTTGCGAAAGAAGTTCGATGAGAAGGAGGTCCTGCGTGGTGTGGATCTCGACATTCCCCCCGGCACAGTCCTGGGGCTGCTCGGACAAAACGGATCCGGCAAGACCACGCTTCTGAAATGCTCGCTGGGGCTATTGCGTCCCACCGCGGGTACGGCCAGTGTGTTCGGCGAAGACGCCTGGAACCTGTCGGCCGAAGCCAAAGCAAGGCTTGGATACGTTCCGCAGGAAGTGGTCAGCTATCCGTGGATGCGGGTGCGGCAGGTGATCGCCTACACGGCGGCTTTCTATCCCCGCTGGAACCACGAGTTGGTGGCCGATATGTGCAACCGCTGGCACTTGCCCTTGGAAGAACGCGTGGGCCCGCTCTCTGTCGGTCAGCTACAGACGCTGGGGATTGTGTTAGCGCTAGGCCATGAACCGGAGTTTCTGGTGTTGGACGAACCGGTGGCCAGCCTCGATCCCTCGGCCCGTCGACAGTTTCTGAAGATTCTGCTCGATATCCTGGAGCACCCCAACCGCACGATTGTTTTCAGCACGCACATTACCAGCGATCTCGAACGGATCGCCAGCCGCGTCGCAATTCTTCGCAATGGGCGGATCGCTTTTCACGGCGAGCTCGATGAACTGAAAGACCGTGTGAAGCGCCTGCAAATCGCCTCGCGCAGCGAACTGCCGGTGAGCTTTGCGGTGCCCGGTGCCTTGCGATGCCAAGTCGATGGTTCATCAGCCACGGTGAGCGTGAACCAGTTCGACGAGCGGCTGGTCGACGACCTCCGCACAACCTGGGACGTCGACGTCTCGGTGGTGGACCTCAACCTGGAAGAAATCTTCGTGGAGATGCACGATGTGGCAACAGATTAAACAGGTGTGGGTGACGTATTACACCTACCTGACGCAGACCTGGGTGACATGCTTTAAGTTCGCATTCGCCCTGTTTTTCATCTTTTTGGTTCCACTATTGATCGTGGCCCCAAATTCCAGTCACTCACCATTTGGTCAAAGTCTTCAAATGGCTAGCGGAGCGGGGGCGTTCCTGCTCATGTCCTGGCTTGTCACGATGGCCAAATGGCATTATTCCCACTCCGGTGCCCGATTGATTCCAGGGTATCGGCGTGCTCACCAGCGACTCTTGCTGTTGTTGTTGGTCTTCGGTTGCGGAATCTATCCGCTGATGATCGCTTGGTTGGGTTGGTTCCCTCCATGGAACATGATGGCCCTCATGATTGCGATAGCCGTCGGAGTCGTTTGGTTCCCTTTCGACAATCACTCGTTGATTTCATGGGTGCCGTTATTGTTGTATTTCGGGTCGTTCACTCCGTGGGGAGCGGAGTTTTGGGCCACCACCGCGACAGCACTACTGTCGCTGAAGATTGGGATTCTCTTCGTGGGGTGGGCCATGATGCTGGCCTGGGTTTGGCGACTCCCGAAACTCGACTATGAGACGCCAGTTTACGGCCAAGGAGGCTGGGAGCTACTCAACGTATCTTCTCGCTGGTGGCTGCGGCGACAGGAAGGGCAGGCGGCAGAGAAACTGTCGCGGAGAACTTACAAGGCCAGGATTGTTGATCACTGGCATGACCGCATTTCCGAGCCCCCTGACGACCCACGGAGGAAATCAAACGGGCTTCAGTGGTATGGGTTCGACGAATTGCCGATCACCTTCCGAGTAGCCGGCAGCATTGCATCTCTAGCATCCATGTTCTTGCTACTGCAAATACTGAACAGCACCTTGCTCAAACACGAAGGCGCGCCTGATTGGCGCTCGTCCCAAGGTGCGCTATTACTTCTGCTCTTCCCTGTATTTATGCCATGCAGTTCGAAGAGCTTGAAAGTGCTGGAACTTCGTCGTCGGCTCAAGAATGAAATGCTGTTTCCGATGTCGAGACGAGAAATGATCCAAGGGCTGATTCGTTCGTTGTCGATCCAAGCCGCTTCGTTCTGGGTTGGGCTTCATCTGGCGCTGTTTGTGTGCGTACTTGTGGCCATACCGAGTCTTCTGCGGCCCGACATTATCGCAACCTTTTTGCTGCTCTCGCTGATGCTACAACCGCTCTGTTTCTTTTTCACACTCTGGATTTGTGCGACCTTCGAGGACGAGGGTCCCACAATTGGGTACATATTTTCTCTCTTGGCCACTTGTGCACTCTTTTTGCCGTGGTGGTCCCAACGGACGAATTTGGGCGACGGTGTTTTCATCCTGGTGGCCACGATGTTGTGCGCCCTCGGATTCTGGCTTGGCACTCGGGTTTTATCGGCGTGGATGCAACTCGAACTCGGGTGACCGCATCGTTCCGACCGGAGTTGATACTTGCACGTCATGCAACATCGATAACAACTCGTCGAGGAACATCATGTGGCAACAGATTAAACAGGTGTGGATGACGTACTACACCTACCTGACGCAGACCTGGGTGATGATTGCCTGGTATGTGCTTGTGCTCATTCTCGTCATCTTGCCGCCAATCATTGCGGTCGGGACTACTGGATCCTTTGGTTCCGGTGACCAGAACCTCAAGATGTCTTATGGAGGCTGGATCATTCTCTATATGTCATGGCTTGACATGATGGCCAGGTGGCACTTCTCCCATCCCGGTGCCCGCTTGATTCCAGGGTACAAGTATCCGCACATGCGACTTTTGAAGGTATGGCTGGTCATTGGTGTTGGAATCTATCCCCTGGTGGTCGCCTGGTTGTGCGGGTTCCCTGCTTGGAACACGACGGCTTTCATGATCGCGATCGCCGCTGGAGTAGCTTGGTACTTGTTCAAGCGAGATTCGTTAGTTTTATGGCTAACGGTTCTATTCTTTTTGGCGTCGGTCACCCCTTGGGGAGAGGCGTTCTGGGCGAATGCCAGAACGGGGCCACTGATACTTAAGATTGCGATTCTATTCGCGGGCTGGGCCGCCATGCTGAACTGGGTGCGGCGACTACCGGAACTCGATTTCAAGATCCCTGAATATGGTCAACAAGGCTGGGAAATACTCAATGTGTCTTCCCGTTGGTGGCAACGACGACAAGAGGAATTAGAGGCGAAGGAATCGTGCCGAATTGGTTTACAGACCAGGGTCGCGGATTACTGGCACAATCGCATTCCCAGCTCGAGTCGCGATTTGCAGAATACTCCGTACCGACTTTTGCGTTATGGGTTTGGCGAATCGCCAATCATCTACCGAGTCGCTAGGAGTATCACAACCCTGGCGGTGATGCTGTTGATTATGCAATTATTCATCCGGATTTTTCTCAAAGGTGAGACGGCGACTGATGAGCCCCCAGTTAAATTTCTGTGGTTCTTCCTGCTTTGTCCAGTCATCATTCCAGGCTTCGCGGCGTGCGAGAAGATGGCGGACCGTCGCCGTCAGCTCAAGAATGAACTGTTGTATCCGATGACGAGACTGCAGATGATTCAAGGTTTGTTTCGTTCGTTGTCGATCGAATCAGCGGTCTACTGGGTAGGCTTTCATCTGGTGTTGTTCTTGTTTGTGATCGTTGCGATGCCGAGGTATTCGCGGCCCGAGACGATCGGAACTTACGTGTTCCTCTCGCTCATGCTTCAGCCATTGATGTTCTACTTCCCGCTTCTGGTGTGCGGGAGCTTTGGGAGAGAAGGGGCCATGATCGGGTACATCATTTCCGGCATGGCTTCGATTGCGCTTTATCTGGTTTGGTGGTCCCAACGTCAGAGTTGGGGCGATGGTGTCTTTATCCTGGTCGCCACGGTTTTGGGCGTCCTTGGGTTACTGTTTGGTACGCGGGTTCGTCTGAATTGGACAAGACTCGAATTCGGGTGACCGCTCGAATCAGGTAATGGCACTGCTCGCCAAGACTATCTAGTGTTCGTCCTATGGCGGGGTAGCCATGGAGGCGGCCTTCTTCGGAAATCCCCCGAATTCACGGATCATAGGACTGAATATCGGTCCGATTTTCCCGGTTATTCGGCCTTTCGAGAAGATTGTTTACATGGGGGCATTGGCAGATCAAACTGGCATTTCGTGCTTGACCTGCCTGCGATGGGTTCGGCGGTGCTGCTGGGCCCTACTTTATCCTGCCTTCGAGGAATGGACTCATGCTGAGATCGACGTTCGCCCTGCTGTTCTTGTCTGCGCCACTGCTGGTGACGGGCTGCTCGCAACAAGCCGTTGATACCAATACGACAGAGACGGCGACCAACGGGGCGGCTGAGGCGGAAGAAACCACCGAGTCCGGCGAAGATGGCTGGATCACCCTGTTCGACGGCGAGACGCTTGACGGGTGGGAAGCTAACGAGAACCCGGAGGACTGGACCGTGGAAGACGGCATGATCGTCGGTCGCGGCCCACGGAGTCATCTGTTCTACACCGAGCGAGAGTTTACCGATGTGGAGTTCACCGCCGAGATCTGGCTTCGCAAGGGAAGCAATAGCGGGATGTACTTCCGCACCGAGTTTGGCCCCGGGTGGCCCAACGGTTACGAGGCTCAAGTGAATAACAGCCACGGCGACCCAGTGCGGACCGGCAGCCTTTACAATCTGGTGAAGGTGACCGAGCAGTTGATTCCCGACGAAACGTGGTGGACGCAAACCATCACCTGCAAGGGCAACCACATCATCATTAAAGTGAACGACGAAGTGGTGGTCGATTTCGTCGACGAGAACAACACCCATGCCAAAGGGTTGTTAGCCCTGCAGCAACACGACCCCGGTAGCGAAGTCCACTACCGCAACCTGCGAGCCAGACCGTTGAACTAGAAGGTGATGGCCCGTCCATCGCGCTACGAACTTTTTCACTCAGCACAGCAACTAGATCGATAGCTTTTCGGAGTTTATTCCATGCGTGGTTTTCGAACCGGCTTGTTCGCCCTGCTTCTGGCGGCCTCACTCTCAACCGTCAGCGTCGCTCAAGACAGTGTGGTCGAGCAACTGTACGGTACCGGCGTGCATGCGTACTTCTCGGGTCAGTATCGAGATGCCGAAACCTATCTGACCGGAGCGATCGACAGCGGCAGCCGCGACCCTCGGGTGTACTTCTTTCGCGGACTAACGCGCGAATCACTTGGGAAGCGTTCCGAGGCCGCCGAAGACTACGAAACCGGCGCGATGCTCGAATCGTCGAATTCCACCCGGTTCTACGACGTGAGCGCGGCCCTGCAACGCATCCAGGGTTCGCAACGAGTAGCCATTGAAGAATATCGCAGCGAAGGCCGACTGCTTGCACTGCAACGTCGTGAACAACGACGGCGACAACGCTACGAGGAAATCCGCGAGACCGAAGAAGAAGTCTTGATGGAGCCGGAAGACGACAACACGTTTGGTACGCCTGCCGAAGAACCCAGCGAGCCCGCCGAAGATCCGCCGGCCGAAGAGCCCGATCCGTTTGCCGAACCAACCGATACGCCTGCGGAAGAGATGCCCGCCGAGGATTCGGAACCCTTCGTCGACCCGTTTGATGATTCACCCACCGAAGAGATGCCAGCGGATGAACCTGACCCATTCGCCGATCCCGCAGATACTCCTGCGGAAGAGATGCCGGCCGATGAGCCTGACCCATTCGCCGATCCGGTAGATACCCCTGCGGAAGAAATGCCTGCCGAAGAAGCGGATCCCTTTGTCGATCCGTTCGAGGACCCGCCTGCCGAAGAGATGCCAGCGGACGAACCCTTCGTCGACCCGGTGGATCAGCCGATCGAAAAGATGCCCGAAGACGCTCCCGATCCATTCGCCGATCCGGCGGAAGAGTCGCCGGTTCAGGACACCCCGGCCAACGATCCGGGCTTTGTCGACCCGGTGGACCAGCCGATTGAAAAGATGCCGGAAGACGCCCCCGATCCGTTCGCCGATCCGGCGGAAGAATCGCCGGTTCAGGACACCCCGGCCAACGATCCGGGCTTTGTCGACCCGGTGGACCAGCCGATCGAGAAGATGCCGGAAGATGCTCCCGATCCGTTCGCCGATCCCGCTGAAGAGCCACCGGTTCAGGATATGCCTGCGGATGACGCAGACCCGTTTGCGGCCCCGGTCGACGTTCCTGCCGACGAACCGGCGGGCGAAGCGATGCCCGTCGATGAAGAGGACCCCTTTGCCGCTCCGGTGAATGTTCCTGCGGACGACGCACCGGCAGACATGCCGGCTGATGAAGACGACCCGTTTGCCGAGGAGCCGTTGTTCGACGACGACGCCCCGGCAGATATGCCGGCTGATGACGCGGATCCCTTTGCCGACCCGGTTGATCCATCTGCGGACGATGCCCCTGCGGACATGCCGGCCGATGAAGATGATCCGTTTGCCGAGGAGCCGTTGTTCGACGACGAGCCTGCGGAAGACATGCCGGCAGAAGATGTTACCACCGATGCAGAAGAAGACCTACCTTCGCCCGCCGACGACGGACCTGCGGACGAGCCGGAAGATGCGCCAGAGGACGACGGTCCCGAGGCGGCCTAGCTATACGCGTCGTCCAAGTGACACCGCCCAAGTTCTCGATGAGGGGCAAGATCTTATCCCTGTGGCCGAATTGCCAAAGGTTTTCAAGCCAGAACGATCGCTACGGATGTACGCGCCGGCTTCAATCTCTGGCCGGATCTGGCAGGATTGTTAAAATGCTGCCGGCTGAATCATTGCCGGTCGGTAGGCGATGGTGGCCCCTTAGACCACCCCAAGTCGGCGACACTGTGGCACGATGATGCAGTCGCGCGGCCGACTTCCTACGCGCCTCGATTAGAAAAGCCCCTGAATCCTTGATCGTCTGGGAGACGCTCGTCATTCTGTTGCTGATTTTGGCGAACGGTTTCTTTGCCGCAGCCGAAATCGCGATCATCGTCGCTAGACGGGGACGCTTGAAGCAGCGTGCCAACGAGGGCGATTATGCCTCGCAAGTCGCGCTAAGATTGTCTCAAGATTCGAATCTCTTTCTGCCCACGGTACAAATCGGGACAACGCTGGTCGCCACCATTGCGGCGGCGTTCGGTGGGGCTCGCATTGCACTTCATCTTGCGGACCGTTTGCAAACGTCACCATGGTCGTGGGTTGCCAGGCACAGTGAATCGATCGCGCTGGCGATCGTGATCGCGACTATTGCCTTTCTTTCGGTCTTGTTGGGAGAGTTGGTTCCCAAGAGGCTGGCATTGAAATATGCGGCCCCAATCGCCCGCGCAGTGGCGATACCGTTGGATCTTCTTTCGCGTCTGACCTATCCGCTGGTGTGGGTGATGGGACTCAGTACCAATTTGGTACTGCGGCTGCTGGGAGCCGGGGGAGACATCAGTTCAAAGCTTCAATTAGAGGACATCGAACAGGCAATTCGCGCGGGCGAAAGCCAGGGGTTGCTCGATTCCGCAGAAGAACAACTGGCCCAGCGGTCGTTACGTTTCGGCGATCGTCTTGCACGCGACATCATGCAGCCCAGGCTGGAAATCGATGCCCTGGATGTGAACACCCCATCGGATGAAATTCCAGGCGCAACGGCCCTGGCAGGTTATTCGCGGCTGCCGGTGTACGAGGGGAGCCTGGACCAGATCATCGGCTATGTCCACATCAAGGACGTGCTGCACCACGTTTATCTGAACGTGCCCATCGATTTGCGTCGCGCCGCCAGAGCTGTGCTGCATGTTCCGGAGACGCTCCCTTTGAACCGTCTGCTGATGCAGTTTCAAGAATCGCATTCGCCAATGGCGGTCGTGCTCGATGAGTTCGGCGGGATCGAAGGGTTGGTTACCGTCGAAGACTTGATGGAAGAACTCGTGGGTGAAATCCGCGACGAGTACGACCGTGAAGACGAGAACCACATTGACCCACTGGGCGAAGGACAATGGCTGGTAGAAGGTTCAGCAAAGATCGACGACATCCTCGACGCCATGTCGATTAGCGACCCTGACACGCGTAAAGCACGTCCATTCTCCACGGCGGCCGGCCTAGTGCATAACGAACTGCAGCGCATTCCCCAGGTCGGTGATCAACTCACCTGGTACGGCATTCAACTGGAAATCGTAGATATGAAGGGGCCGCGTATCGTGAGGCTAAGGGTCTCAACCAGCCCCGGTCCGTAAGAAACACAACCACCGATTCCCTCACGCTCGCATTCCCGCTCAAGTCTTGTCCATCAGGAGACCGTGACTTTGATCTCGGTCGACTTCGACGTTTCCCGCCTCTGCATATGTACCGTTAGCACCCCGTTGGCATACTCGGCCGACAGTTGCTTTGAGTCGATCAACACCGGCAAATGACTCGATGGCACGTGCTCGTTTCAAAATGCCGTGGGTCCTGGCGGAGTTCCGATTCCGCCAGGACCACGCATACTCGATGAAAACCTACGAACGGAGAACCGTAACTGGCCCCCGGGTACTACTCTTTCTTCAGACTCCCTGCACTTTGATCTTTCGCGGTTCGACCGCGGCGACCTTTGGCAAGTCGAGCTGAAGCACACCATTTTGGTATTGGGCGGTAATATTCGCAGCATCGATATCGTCACTCACTCGGAACGAGCGGTGGAAATCGCCGATGCCGTACTCTTGCGATAGATATACGATGTTTTCCGTCTGACGCGGCGGAGTTCGTCCATGGATTGTTAGCTCGCCATCTTCGAAGTGGATGTCGATGTCATCAATGCTCAGGCCGGGAAGATCGGCCAGGAGGGTCAGTTGACCATCCCGATCCAGAATATCGACGTCCGGTCGGTACGATCTTCCGCTTCGCGTCGGTTCCAACTCAGAGCCCTCGGCTTCGGGTATATTCGTGTGAGTGTTTTCGGTCGTCATGTTCTTGCTCCTCCTATGTTCATGGGCTTGGCTTTTATCGAGCGGCCCTCATCAGTTGTTCGAAACCTTGATCTTGCGGGGCTTGGTAGCCTCGTGCTTGGGTAGGCGAATCGTCAGAACGCCATCTTTCATATTCGCGCTGACCGCATCCGCATCGACTTCGACGGGCAGTCGAACCGTGCGGCGGAACGCGCCACGGGCACGTTCTTGGCGGAGGTACGAAACGCCCTCTTCGGTGTTCGACTTCCGCTCTCCCCCGACGGTGAGTTCGGTACCTAACACCGAGATATCAATCGAGTCGGCTTCGACGCCTGGCAACTCGGCCTCGGCGTACACGGCATCCGCATCTTCCCAAAGGTTGATTGGCGGAAACGATTTGGGCGTCGCCCAATGAGAAGCGCTCACGCGGGGCACCGGACCTACGACTCCGTTCAATAATCGATCCATTTCCGAACGGACCTGGTCAATGGGTAACGGGAGCGCATTGAATCTTCGTAGCAACATGGACTTCCCTCCTGCCATTCCAACAGAGGTTTGATTACAAAATCTGCGACGACTCGACTGCCTCCGCGCTAGAACTAGCGCGACGAATCGAGACAGCAGCACAACAATCAGCACATACGCGAGCCAAGTCAGCAGCGAACATGGTTTGCCGTGACGCTGGCATTCACTTGTAAGCCAATAGAAGCAAAGGTCGTGCCAATCGACGTATGCCGTTTCATGTGTTTGACTTTCGTCGAGGCAAAACGACTGCGGACGCTCCGGGCGAATCTAGCCGCGTGTCCGACTGCCAGTTTGGCAGAGGCCCCGAGTGTTTGCCTCCGCGGTGCGACAAGACGTCGAGTGACCCAATCCGGTGGGTTCTCTCCCGAGTTTGCGGCGCTGACCGGGGTAGCTTTCCGGAGTAACACTCTCAGGTGCGGATACGCTTGGCCTGAGTATGAAAGACAGCACAACAGTCCACAGAATGAGCAGAGCCCCGGATGGGGAAAGGCTTGATCTGGCTTGTTTAGAGCTGTGATTTGACGAATATGGACTCGGCAAGAATTCGCACAAGGCACCACGGTGACCGGCGTTGTGGCGAATTCGGGCCACAAGTATACTGGTCAGCTTGCATTCGGCGACTGAGAGCCGACCTTGTGAGTTTGGCCCTGGGCTATCAATTATGCGGTTTTCGCTAGTCGATCGAATCGTCGAATTAGAACCGGGCACCCGGATCAAGGCGGTCAAGAACGTTTCGCTGGCCGAGGAGTACCTTGCCGACCATTTTCCTGGCTTTCCTGTCTTGCCAGGGGTGATGATGCTCGAAGCCATGACCCAGGCTGCGGCCTGGCTGATTCGGCAGAGCGAAGACTTTGCAAACAGCATCGTGATCCTCAAAGAGGCACGCAACGTAAAGTACGGCAATTTTGTGGAACCCGGCCAAACCCTGGTCGTCACCGCACAAATCGTGAAACAAAGCGAGGACGAGACCACGCTCAAAGCCGAGGGAGCAGTCGGCGATAAGAAACACGTCTCCGCACGACTCGTGTTGAAACGTTACAACCTGGCCGACGAAGACCCCGAAAAAGAGATTGCCGATACGGTCGTACGCCAGAAGATGCGGGAGCTATTCGCCCAGCTATACCAGGAACCAAGCGAGTCCGTGGCCCAGGATACAGCCTGAGTCAATCGGACCGATGGCACGCTGCCGGCGCGACTACTCGCGGCGGCCGCTTCCTCGCTAGCGTTCCAATAACGCCACCCATACCGGGTGAGCAGTCGCAACGTGAAATTACTAGAGAGCCAAGAAAACCAATTCCATGTCCACCCGACTCAAAGATCGAACCGCTATCGTCACCGGTGGCAGCCGAGGGATCGGTCGGGCATGTGTACTGGCTTTGGCTGCTGAAGGGGCGGATGTCGTCTTCATTTACCAAAACAGCAAGGAGTCGGCAGACGAACTGGTTGCCGAGGCCAAAGAAGCCGGCCACACGGTTCGTGCCATGCAAGCCGATGTTCGCGACGGGGCGCGAGCCCGCGAGATCGTCGAACAACTTGAAGAAGCGTGGGGCCACATCGACATCCTGGTCAACTCCGCAGGCATCGTCCGCGACGGGCTGTTCGCTTCGCTGGAACAAGACGGCTGGGACGACGTCATCGGAACGAACCTGACGGGCACCTTCAATTACTGTCACGCGGTAACCCGACCCATGATGTCGAAGCGGCGGGGAAGCATCATCAACATCTCCAGTACCTCGGCAGAGTTCGGCAACCGCGGGCAGGTGAATTACGCGGCCAGCAAGGGTGGCATCAATGGTATGACACGCTGTCTGGCTGCTGAACTCGCTGCTCGCAAAGTGCGCGTGAACGCCGTGGCTCCCGGGATGATTGCCACGGATATGAGCGAGGCGGTTCGCAACCTCGCACCCGATCGAATCAAGCAGGCAATTCCGATGCGTCGCGTGGGGGAGGCCGACGAAATTGCTACCGTAGTCACCTTTCTGGCTAGCGACGATGCGAGCTATTTGACCGGGCAGGTCATTCGCGTCGACGGAGGCTTGAGCCTCGGTAGTGCGTGACCTTTAAAACCATGAATTACCGGTAACACGCTGAACTGGTTGCCGCCTGATGAACAAGAAGACACACGTTACATAACAACAACCTATTTCCTGGTCGCTTCATCCAAGGGCATTTGCGTCCGGCACGTGAACCGACCGCATCGACCAAACGGGAGACAAGAACGATGCCAAGCACTGAAGAGATTTACGATCAAGTAAAAGAGGCCCTCATTGAAGCCTTGGGGGTCGACGACGAAGACGTAACCAAGGACGCGACGCTTGTCGGCGACCTGGGTGCCGAGTCGATCGATTTTCTGGACATTGTTTTCCGGCTCGAGAAGGCGTTCGACATCAAGATCCCCCGTGGCGAACTCTTCCCCGAAAATATCCTCACCGATCCTCAATACATCGAAGACGGCAAGTTCACCGAAGCCGGTTTGAAAGAATTGCAGGATCGGATGCCCTTCGCGGATTTGAGCGAATTCGCCAAGGACCCACGCCGTGAAGCGTTCCAAGATTTGTTCACCGTAGAGACCATTTGCAACTACATCGCCACGAAGGTTTCGTAGTAGGGCGTTCGCATCGATACGAGCTTGACCAATCACCCCCTAAATGCTGCCACTGCCATGCGCTGGATTTGGATCGACAAATTTATTGAGTTCGAAAGTGGTCATCGCGCCAAGGCGATCAAGAACCTCTCCTTGGCCGAAGAACATCTTCACGACCATTTCCCGGGCTATCCCACCATGCCCAACTCGTTGATTGTCGAAGGGTTGGCACAAACCGGTGGGATTCTCGTAGGCGAGAAGAGCGGTTTTGAAGAGAAGGTGATTCTGGCCAAGATTGCGAAAGCCCAGTTCCACTTTGCGGCGGTGCCGGGCGACACCTTGACTTACACGGCCAACGTCGAATCATTCCAAGACGGAGGAGCCGTCATTTCCGGCACTTCGCACGTGGGAGAGCGACTGCAGGGCGAAGTTGAGATGTTCTTTGCGTACCTGGACGATGATCAACGCGTGAAGAACCTCTTCGAGCCGAAGAACTTTGTGTTCACCATGAAGCTGCTCGGTGTGTTCGACGTGGGTCGCGCTAGCGGCGAAGGGGTCGAAGCACCACCTGCCTGGGAAAAACTGAAGGCACTAACCGATTCGGAAGACGCCTAACACGAATAGACGTTCCTGAACCGAAAGAACCAAGGGTTGATCCGATGAGACGACGTGTTGTGGTAACCGGGGTTGGCTGTATAACTCCCCTGGGCAGCGACGTGGAAACCGTTTGGCAGCGACTGTTGAAGGCAGAGTCGGGGATCGGCAAGATCACCCGTTTCGATGCCAGCAACTTTCCCACGAAGATCTCGGCCGAAGTTCGCGATTGGGACATTTCCGACGTGGGCGAAGATCCCCAGCGGTGGAAGCACCACGGCCGGCATACCCTGTTCGCCATCGGCGCGGGCAAGACAGCCATTGAAGACTCCGGGCTGTTCGACTCGGAACTCGACCCGACGCGGTTTGGCGTGTACCTCGGCAGCGGAGAAGGCGAGCAGGACTTCGACCGTTTCGCTCAAATGATGGTCAGTGCGTTGGAAGACGACCAACTAAACGTGGCGAAGTTCACCAAGACGGGCTTGGAAACGCTCAACCCCATGTCGGAGTTGGAGCAAGAGCCCAGCATGCCGGCCGCTCACTTGGCCAGCCTGTTCAATGCTCAAGGGCCCAACGCGAATTGCCTCACGGCGTGTGCGGCCAGCAGTCAGGCCATCGGTGAGGCGGTCGAGATGATTCGCCGCAATGATACCGATGTGATGCTCTCCGGCGGCACGCACAGCATGATTCACCCCTTCGGGGTTACCGGATTTAATCTCCTCACGGCGCTAAGTACGCGTAACGACGAACCCACCCGAGCATCGCGACCCTTCGATCGCGATCGAGACGGCTTCGTGTTGGGCGAGGGCGCCGGCATGGTGATCCTCGAAGAACTCGATCGAGCCAAAGCACGCGGAGCGAAGATCTATGGCGAAATCGTCGGGTATGGCTCCACGGCCGATGCGTTTCGAATCACGGATACACACCCAGAAGGGCGTGGGGCCATCTCGTGCATGAATATGGCGCTGGCCGACGCAGGGCTAAACCATGAGAGTGTCGATTACATCAACGCTCACGGGACGAGCACCTCGGTGAACGACAAGGTGGAGTCGTTGGCCATTCGCAAGGCGTTTGGCGACCTGGCCTACAAACTGCCCGTATCCAGTACAAAGAGCATGACCGGGCATTTGATTGCAGCCGCAGGGGCTACGGAGCTGATTTGGTGCCTGATGGCGATGCGAGACAACGTCATCCCTCCGACCACCAATTACGAAACGCCCGACCCCGATTGCGATTTGGACTATGTCCCCAACGAAGCCCGAGAAGCACCGTGCCGGTACACGCTTAGCAACAGCTTCGGATTTGGCGGCCAGAACATCGCGCTGATTGCCAGCCAGTTTAACGGTTAGCAACAACCTTGCCTGCCGTTCTTCCCAGGTAAACTGGTTCGCGTGCGGCGTCTCTTCTCATCGCGTTGCCGAAGTGTTTACGGGCAAAATGATTGCTTCAGGCAGTCATAGTGCTGTAAGCATGTCTCTTCCAGTACGCCGTTTCGGCAGGTCTTAACACGTGGCGAACGCTGCGAATGCTTGACGCGTCGTGCTTCGATGCGCTTCCAATAATATTTTTCGTCAGCAACTCATTGCTTCTTGGGAGGTTGCGCAGTTCATTCGTCGTCGACTGGAAAAATTTGCTCAAGTTTTTTTGACTTCGCTCCCTGACCGTGTATATCCATCTGGCGGCACGATTGATGGGAGAAACGATCGCGACGCAAAGAACTTTTCGCAGTCACTCGTAGGCGGCTAACGACCACTCGGTTAGTTACCGTCACAACCATTCGGGCTCCTTCTGTCGGTTACATCCATGGTTCAACAACGCTCAGGGTGCGCGCCTTCGTGGAGCGTGCCGCTCAACAGTATGAGACTCGCTCGTTCGGGTACCTGTTTGCGGGCGCTCAGCTCTCAGTTGGGCGCCTTACGAAGACGGCACCGCCTGCAATCGCAGCAGTACGACTTGCAATCGCACGCTGCAATGTACGCTCGCGGTGTCCCGCGCTACCTCGACCCATAAGTCCGGCTCTCCACATCAAGCCTTTCTTGGTGGCCACCAGGGTCCAGCGGAAAACGTCAACGAAGACCTGCCAACTAGCCCGCGGGCTGTCGTCCCGGTTTCCCACAACCGTCCGGCAGCCCGCGGTGTTTTTTTTACGGTTACGTCGCAGATCTGCCTTCAAGCGTTCAAAGTGCGATTGCTCCACGGCATCCAACACTGCTATGACATCGTTCGTTCTACAAGCGGATGGTGGCTCAGTAACTGGAATGTCGATCGAGCGCAAAATGACCAGGACAGCACCGCTAGCAGATCCTGACATCGTGGCTAACCTCGTAGGAGCATCGCACCAAGCTGCCCGCCAGCGTTTCAGCTCTCCGGCGGTGGCGGCACGTTATCCCACATCCGAGACTCCCACGCGTCGAGATCTTCGCGAGTGGCGCTGTATTAGTCGCCTGCTGAAAAGGGTTACGCCGGGAGCTCGTGTGCTCGACCTTCCATGTGGTGCGGGAAGGATGACGCTTCGGCTATTACATGCCGGCTTCAGCGTGACGGCCGCGGACAGTTCACGTCCCATGTTGCAGAGAGCCAGAGAAACGCTCGGCAAGCAGCGAGATCTTGCCCAGTTCCCGCTCCGCTTCAATTGCTGCGACGTACTGAACACGCCGTACGAGAATGATGCGTTCGACGCGATCCTCAGCAATCGGCTATTTCATCACTTCGTTGAACCAGGTACCCGGCAGCTAGCCTTGCAGGAAATGGCCCGCATTTGCCGAGGCCCGATTGTATTGTCCTTTTTCCGTAGTCATGGCGTCGATGCGATTCGATTCCGGTTGAAGCACGCGATGCGAGGTTCGATTCCGCAGGATCGAGTCCCTATTTCACTGCAGACACTACGGCAAGATGCACACATCGCAGGGTTGGATCTGCAGGTGGCAACCCCAACTCGCTGGGGAATTTCGCCCCAATGGTACGCGAAATTCGTGCGTTCTCGTCGCTGATTGGTTTCCAGCGAAGCTTTACGTTGCGAGCCGTCGGAGTTAGAACCGGTAATGGTCCTTCTCCTTCTAGGGTGAGTCCATGGGTACTCCATCGATACGCACCGTTCGGCAATTACTTGTCACGGCGTTCTTCATCTGTGTTGGCATATCCTTCCTCCGGCACTGGCTGGCCCTCTCCGGTACGCCGTTCTATCCCTGGCGCTACGCACTGGTGGCGTTAGGCACGGTGGTGTGCATCGGAAGTGTGGTTGCCATTGTGTGGTTGCTGCGCATGCCTGGAAAATCCTGGATTATCTTGGTGGGTGCCGGAATTACCGTTCTAAGCTTTCAGCTGTTCTCGAATTCAGAAGGCCGATCACCGATCACTGCCCCGGAATTCTCCCAGCAGGATACGTTTTATCGTCTTGTACTGGGGCCTGTGTCCGACTCGGCGATGTATTTGATTGCGATGGCTCTCGCGTTTCACGTTGCTCAAGGGGCCATCAGTGTGCGCCTTGCAGAACAACGAGAACAGGATCGCAAGCATACGGAGAAAGTGCTCGGAGAAAAGCAACACTTCCTCGAACAGCTACTCGATTCTCACGAACGGGACAGGCAACTCATCGCGTATGAAATCCACGATGGATTCGTGCAGGATCTAACGGGCGCGGTCATGCACATGGAGGCCGGTCAGCACAAGCAGGGGACCATGGCCGTCGAGGCCAAGGAAGAGTGCGAACGAGCCGTGAACCTCATTCGCGGAGCAATTGATGAAGCAAGAAGGCTAATTAGCGGATTGCGACCCCCGATTCTCGACGAACAAGGCAGCGTGGCCGCCATCGAGTATCTCATTCAAGAGCACACCATGTCGAACGGGCCGCCGGTCGAGTTTCATTACGACAACGAAACCGAGCGTCTTTCTCCACTATTGGAAGGTGTGGCGTTCCGCACAACGCAAGAAGCCTTGACAAACATCCGTCGGCATGCCGAAGCAGAACATGTCGAAATTACCCTTACAAGCGTGAACGACCTCTTGAAGCTTTCGATTCGGGACGATGGACAAGGTTTCGTCCCCGACGATTCGCGTTCCAAGAGCTTCGGAATTCGTGGCATGCGGGAAAGGGCCGAAGCCGTTCGAGGTTCTTTGGAAGTCGATAGCACACCAGGGAAGGGCACAACGATTAAGGTTGAGTTGCCCTTGCTTGATGCCACGCAGGCCGAAGCGCTGAAGAGAAGAAAGGCGGAGCAGGCTCTCTACGAGAGTGAAGTGCGACTCCAAGCGGTACTCGACAATACCACTGCCGTGATCTACCAGAAGGACGCGAAGGGAAAGTATGAACTGGTCAACACTCGCTTCGAGAAACTCTTCAACCTCTCAAGTGAGGAAATCCTAGGCAAAGACGATTTCGAGATCTTTCCGCGGAATGAGGCTGAGGCGTTTCGTAGAAACGACATGCAGGTACTCGCCACTGGTGAGCCGATCGAGTTTGAAGAAATGGTGCCCCAGGGAGATGGGGTGCACACTTACATTTCGATCAAGTTTCCGCTGTTCGACTCCGAGGGCAAGCCCAAGTCCGTTTGCGGGGTTTCGACCGACATCACCAAAAGAAAACGCGAAGAAGAGGACCTTCAGAAGGCTCACGACGAGTTGGAACAGCGGGTGATGGAGCGTACCCGTGACCTTTCCGAGACCAACGAGCAGCTTGGGCTTGAGGTCGAGGAGAGAAAACGTGTTGAGATGGAACTTCGCCTCGGCCAGTCGAAGCTGAGCGAGCAAATGGCCGTGCTGATGCAACTGAATTCGGGACAGACTTTCGGCCGCGGTGAACTTTCGGCCACCTTGGCGGAAATCACGGAGGCAGCCGCCAAGACGCTTGGTTGTCACCGCGTGAATGTATGGCTGCTCGATAACAAGTCCAACACATTGAACTGCATCGAACACTTCGATCAGGACAATAACGAGCACGAAGTCGGATTCCAACTTACCTCTGATGACTATCCGAACTACTTCGCCGCCGTGGCTCAAGAACGCACGATCGCGGCAGACAATGCAGCGGAAGACCCCAGAACTCGCGAATTCGCGAAGGAATATCTGTCCAAGCATGGCATCAGTTCGATGTTGGATGCCGCAATTCATCTTCACGGTGAGCTTGTCGGTGTGGTTTGCCACGAACATGTGGGGCCACCCCGGCACTGGAGCGTAGAAGAACAGAACTTTGCCGGCTCAGTGGCGGACTTTGTGGCGCTGGCCTTGGATGCCGACAAACTCAAACGTACCGAAGACGCGCTGCGTGTCAGTGAGCATCAGTTCCGACATGCATTTGCCGATGGCCCACTCGGAATGTACTTCACCGATGATCGAGGACAGATATTCGATTCCAACCACAGGTTGTCTCAGCTCTTGGGTTATCCGAAAGACGAACTCCAAGATAGCAACATCTTTGACTATCTTCATCCCGACGATACAAACAACTGTCGTCAGCGAACGACCAGCCAATTTGCCGGCGAGTTGCCTGTGTTCACCATCGAGCAGCGGTTTCTCACGAAAGACGAGCAAGTGATTTGGGTTCGTCATACGGCTTCGTTGATCGAACGCACCGAAGATGGCGAGCTTCCGCTTCAGTTGTCGATGATCGAAGACGTCACGGCACACCGACGCGCACTCGACGCGTTGCAGGCCGCTCATGAAGAACTGGAAGAAAGGGTCGAGAAACGTACCGCCGATTTGACTGCGGCGAATGAACGGCTGAAAGCCGAGATCGAAGAGCGGCAATTGGCCGAGGTGGAACTGGAGAAGAGCGACTACCGATTCAAAGAGCTGATCGCCAATGCTCCGGCGGGTGTTTTCATGACCAACGCCGAAACGGGAGAATGCACGTATACCAACCCCGCTTTGCGAAACATCTCGGGGCTTTCAGAAGAAGAGGCCCTGGGGCACGGGTGGTACTCGGTGATTCATCCCGAAGATCGAGAATGGGTAATTCCGGCCACGGAAAAATCACGCATCTCGGGAGTTCCATTCGATGAAATCTTCCGTATTCAGCGGAAAGACGGAACGACGAGGTACATCCGCGCGAATTCTGCACGATTGCCTGCCGCAGATGGAAAGTCGACCCTGAATATCGGGATGGTGCTCGATGTAACCAATCAGAAACTTGCGGAGCAGGAACTGGCGGACAGTGAAAGTCGGTATCGGGCCTTACTGGGTGCCGTTCCCGATCTCATCATCAGGCTTGACCGGCGGGGAAACTGTTTGGACTTCTTTCCAAGCGATACATTTGAAACCAACTTTCCTCCGGAGGCCTATATCGGGAAGAACATGTTCGAGGCAGTCCCACCGGAGATTGCCAACTGGTGCAGGAATGCCGTGAGACAGGCGCTCGAGTCGGAAGATACCCATTGCGAAGAGATCGTCCTGGACCATGAGACGCCTCCGCGCAGCTACGAAGTTCGGATTCGTACCTCCGGCACCGATGAGGTGCTCGCCATCGTCCGCGACACTTCACCGCATCGTGTTCCTGCGCGGCGAGATTCGGCCAGCGAGCAAGAGGCCTAAGGTAGAAGCTCGCTCGCACGAGTGCTGAGGAGAGTGTTTCATTGCTTCTTGCATTGGTCGCACTTAGCGACCCGTGACGGAGTTCACGATTCGCACGATTTCATCCGGCGACAAGCTACTGCCTTTGCTGCGCGGGCTGAACCCAATGGTTGCACCGCCAACCCAGGCGTCGTCGGAATCTTTCTCTTCAGCGTTCAATGCGGCCAGAACTTTGGGTACATCGAACGGGATGAACGAAGACATGCGTCCTACCGTGTATGCCCATCGTCCATCGCCGCGTTCGTGAGACGTTACGTAGGCTTGAATACCATCGGCAAGCATGCCTGTTAGTGCTTGGGGTCCAATTTCACGAACCATGGCCCAACCGCGACCGCCATCGATTCGTTCGTACCGGGTGTCCAAGGTGATACGTTCGCCCCGGCCGGTCACGTTGCGAAGTATGCGCTGCTCGACTTCCGTAACAATTCCGGTGTAAACCTCCGGGTCTTTTTGATCTAACACGCCACTGAGACGGTGCCGGCGATACGGCTCGAAGACCCATGCCAGTTCTTGCAGCAGTGGTAGGTCCACCGGAAACGGATAGGCGCCCGCGGTGGCCTCGAGCAGGTCTTCCATGACAACCAGCCGATTCAACACAGGGTTGATCGCATGTTCGGCCAGGTAGCCATACTTCAGCAGAAACCACGACATGCAGACGTCTTCGTCGCAGTCGTTGCAATAAACATCAGCCTTGGCCCCGGCGTCGTCGCGAAAACGAGTGAATAATCCTTGGCGGATTGCCAGCAGCACTTGGGCACAGGTCGAGCGTGTGGCCAGACGGTCGACGTCGGCATGGTGGTTGTTCAGATTCAGCCTGGGCCCTGAGTCTTGAAATCGCGGACCTGCAGCGACATAACCGTCGACCGCAATGGCAAAGGGCTCTGTCAGGGTGCAGAATTGATCCCAAGAAAGCGGCTCATATTGCGGCCGCATCCGTAGTACGATTGACATAATCAACGACTCGTCGCAAACGAGATGAATTCGTAAACCACCACCACAGCCGAAGGTCATCAGAACGATGCGTCGGCATTCTGCCCGCTGATAGGCCTACCCCGAAAGGCCCACAGTTTAACTATTTTATGCACAGAGACAAACCGCCAGGGAGCGATTCGCCGCAAAGGCAGACAAGGAGTCGGTTCGAACTCGGTTCGCATCCAATAATGGCCAAGCGGCCATACTCTCGAATCTGCTCATATCACCACATTAGACAGATTCGCGAGAATGCCAATGGGCATTAGCCCGTGGGGAAACGGGCTTCGAAGGACAGGCTGTCGATGAACTTCGATGCAGCCACGTAGTCATTGGGAAGATAGTCGCGAATGTTCTTCTTCAGTTCTGCCTTGAGTCGATTGCAGGCGGAGAGAATCTCTTGGTAGGTATCCATTCCAATGCTGCCCCCTTCTGCGCTTCTCTGCTCAAACAGTAGGTCGAGCTCATCTCTGGTCCGGGCGTAACGATCCTGCATCAACAACCTTGGCCATTCGATGCTGCCTGTCACACGATCGAGCTGCGTGGCTGAGAGCTCCGGCGGGGTTACTTCCTGGGCGCGGCGAAATGCCACTTCGCTGGACGGAGGGGGACGTCGTTCCGCATCGCGGGCTTCCTTGTTGACTCGACGCATCTCGAAGTAGGTGTCGGTTGTCTTCAAGCGATTGTCGAGTTCCTTCGAACGAGCGTCCTCGTAGTTGATCGCCGCTTCGGAGTTCATCAGATTCGCCTGGCCGGCCGACCGCGTCATGTCCGACAGTCCGCGAGCGTAACTCTCGGCGGGAGTCGAGGCGCGATTATCCATGTAATACGGATTGCCAAAGTATTGCGCTTCGACCCTGCCTGAAATCAGGGCCGTGATCAAGAATACGAACACCATCAACTTACGCACAGTCGACCTCCCGGCATGTCCGCCGGAGTAATTGGGATGATCTAGCCGTTCAGGTTGGCGGCAGGGAAAGCCCTCAAATCCTCTCCCTGCGCGGGCGAAATTCTTGCGACACCCATTGCCTACTTCTACTATAATAGTTGGATTGGAACATGAAATCTCCCCCTTGTCGACATTTGTGTCGTGTCACTTTTTGGAGCGTCGCAATGCAGCGTTCGGTGGTCTGTTTTCTGGCTTTTTGTGGTCTGCTTGTGCCGGAACTGGCTGGCAGCCTTGCAGTTGGCAAGGATGTAGGGCAACTCTCTCGCGACCTTGGCTCCAGCGATGCGGACGTTCGCTGGAAGGCAGCCGACGAACTGGCCCATCTGGGCCCTCAGGCCGCTCCTGCTGTCCCCGCTTTGATCCAGGCGTTGGGCAGCAACGATCCTCAGCTTCGCTGGCGTGCAGCACGAGCGGTGGGAGCCATCGGCCCCAAAGCTGCTGCGGCAGACAAGGTTCTCATTGCCCTGCTTGCTGACAAGGATCCCTTGCTCAGAGAATATGCAGCCGACAGCCTGGGGCGTATCGGAGTTGTGAATGAATCGGTGCTCGACGCTTTGGCCGAAGCAGTGACCGACGAGAGCCCTCAGGTCCGGGCAGAAGCGGTGAATGCGATCATCAGCTTCGATTTGGAGCCCAAGCAACGCATCGCCTTGGTTGTAAACGTATTGAATGACGCAGAGCCTTCGGTCGTCGCTCCAGCGCTGCATACGATTGCCGAGCATGCCGAAGAGGGCAACGAAACGCTGATCAAGGCTCTGAACAATCCGAAATCACGCTACTGGGGATGCCTCATCGCCGCGGAGATGGGGTCCCGTGCCAAGCATGCCGTGTCCGCATTGGCAGAAGCGGCCAAAGACCAATTTCCCGAGGTTCGCATGGAAGCTCTTCTTGCACTAGCGGCCATCGGTCCCGACGCCAAGAGTGCGTTGCCTGTCATTTCCGCGGCCCTGAAAGATGAATTCGGCGCGGTACATTACGCCGCGATGTACGCGTTGGGCGAAATCGGCGACCCTAGCTCTGCCAAGGTAATCCGTCCGTTCCTGGATAATCAGGATTCGATGCTCGCCGCGTTGGCCGCTTGGGCACTTGCTCGCGTCAGCCCCAACGATGCGGCTGCTCGTAACCGGGCTGTCGACATCTTGATCGGATCCCTTGACGATGAGAATTCTTCGGTCCGCGCGGGGGCAGCACGTGGACTAGGCGACTTTCCTGGTGAAGCGAGTCGAATTGCTCCCGCACTGACCACGATTCTGGCAGACGACGACCAAACGGTCGTCGTCAACGCAATTCAAACGCTCACGAGCTTCGGCGAACCTATTGTTCCCGCGTTGATTCAGGCCTTGAACGATCCCGATCGTCGTCTCGCTGCTGCGGCGATTCTGCAACGCCTGGGACCAAAGGCCAAAGACGCCGCGGTCCCACTGGTCAAAGCGGTCGGAAACAATGACGATGAGGCATTTCGCCTGGAAACCGTATTCGCACTGGCTGCCATTGGACCTGCCGCCGCTGGCGCGGTCGACCAGTTGTCATCGCTGTTGAACGACGAAAACCCCGAAGTGGTGATCTCGGCCACCATCGCACTTGGCAAAATTGGCCCTGCCGCAAAGGGTGCGGTTCCAATGCTAAGGAATAACCTTGATAGTGAAGATGACTTTCTGAAGATGTGTAGCACATGGGCCATGCTCAAGATCCAGCCTACCAACGCTGAGATCATCGCAAGAGCCATTCCACTACTGATCGAAGGTCTCTCTGTGCTACAGGATCCCGGACGCGTCGAAGTAGCCGTTGCCCTGGGCGAGATTGGCCCTGCCGCGAAGTCTGCCGCTCCCGCTCTGCGAAAGGCCGAGGGCGATCCAAATCCAGCGGTAAGGGATGCTGCGACCGCCGCGTTGCAGAAGATCGGGGCGTAGCCAGGCCTAGGTGTTGGCCACCCGGCGGAAACTTTTTCTCGGTTCTCGGTGATGAACACCGTGCGGGTGCGATTGTGAGTGTACCCACAGACTTCGCGGGTTGACTTGTTCCTCGCTACCGGCAAACTAGGGCAGTGAACGAACAGAGAAGTCTTACCCCGGGCCGGGGAGCCAGTGCGTCCATGTCGATACTCGTAGTTTGTCCAGGCTGCAAAGCATCGTTCCGCGTAAGCGATAAGTTTGCCGGAAAAGAGGGCCCCTGCCCGAAGTGCAAATCGAAAATCAAGATTCCGGAGCAGGACGAAGTCGTCAAGATTCACGTTCCGGAAGAACACGCCGACGGTGGCAAGGACAGCAAAGGGCGGCCCGCGACCAAGCCCATCAGTCGTGAAGAAACGAGAGTCAAGCCGACCATGATGGTCGCGATTGGGGGTGCCATCCTGGCAGTGTTGGTGGTTGCTCTGATGATGCGTTTCACCAACAGTGCCAGTCCCTTGCTGGCTGTTATCGGCCTAGCGATCATCTCACCACCGATAGTCATCGGTTGCTATTCCATCCTGCGAGATGCCGAACTTGAACCCCATCGCGGCACGGCCTTGCTGGTGCGCTGCGGAATTTGTGCACTGGTGTACGCTGCGGCGTGGGGCGTCTTCGCGTTTCTGCTGCCCGAGGGGATCACCGATGAGATGTGGAGTTGGCTGTTCGTCGCGCCGCCCTTTCTGTTGATCGGAGGGCTCACCGCGCTGGCCTGCCTCGACTTTGACTTTGGTACCGGGGTGATCCACTACAGCTTCTATGTACTGCTCACCATGCTCGTCGGATATCTTGCCGGCCTGCCGCCGGTGTGGGCCGGGAGTTAGATGCAAAGGCGGGTCATGTGTCTGAGGGGTGGTGTTTCCGAAACGCATCGACCATCTGCTGCCTCATCTGCTGAGCAGGTTTGCTGCGCAACACGCTCGAATGACTTGCCTCTGGCACCACAATGATCTCGGCGTCGCTTCCAAGCTCTTCTAGTGTTTCGGCGAGACGCTCCACCGCGCCGTTTAGGTAAAACGTATCCAAGCTGCCGGTGACAATGTGCAGCTTTCCGCGCAATTGAGGTTCCAGTTCATTCCAATGATTTTCCAGCACCAAGCGAATGTCGTAATCTTTCCAAGCATTCGCGACCTCAGGATCGATCTCCCCCGTTGTGCGATCCCAGAGCTGGCGTGGTTGACTATCCTTATTCACCGGGCTGAATACGGCTTCGAACGAACGCAGTTGACCGCCTCGTCCCAAGACATCGTCCATTTTTCCGAACGAATCAAACCACAACATGGGTTCATCCCCGCGACGCGCAAGCGGTCGGCGCTCCTCCTGCTCGTCAACGAACATTCGCTCTGGCGGATCGGCATACAAATTGACTCCCTGGAAATCACGAAAGTCCACGGGGTCGGGCGCCGTGCTCCAGACGCCTCCGAATATCTCCGGGTATTTGATCTGCAGCCACAGAGAAGCCCATCCCCCGGAACTATGCCCTCCGACAAAACGAGCGGTGGGGGCCGCAATCGTGCGGTACTTTGCATCGATGTAAGGAATGAACTCCTCGATTAGGGCCTGCCCTCTTGGCCCATTCGTAGCGCTGTCGGCGAACACGTGGTGCCCCCAGTTGCAGTTGGCGTTGAGCAACACTCGGATGAACTCCGTAGGTTCTTCGTCATCCCCTGTTTCTTCGTCCGGATCGTCGGCAGTCAAATAGCGACTCGCCGAGTGATGCGAACCGCCAAAACCGGGGATGATATACAGTACGGGATATCGGCGATCAGGATTATCCGCGTACGACTCGGGTAATATGACCGCCGCCCGTTGGAGAACATCGCGACCATGAAATTGCGAAAGGAGTTCGCTAGGTACTAACTCCTCACGCACGCGGTCGCTCTCGGGGAATTCTCTCGGGGCAACGGTATTCTGCAGCACAAGATCGATGGAGTTGTCGCGTTCCGGGCTCCACTCAACTCTGGCCACATCGCTGTAATAGTTCCCGACACCGCGGGAGGGGTTTGGTTCATAGAAGTCATGATCGAGCAGCGCCTGAACCCGATAGTCGCCTGCGGGAATTCTCGAAAGTGTTTCTGGAAACGCATCCGAGGTCTCATCCAGAACAACTTCCTGCCCGGGTCTGAGCCCCTGAACGTCCACGCCCAAAAAGGGTTCCGGGTTAAACCAATTGGGCCCGTCCATCGGCTGACCACGTTTTTTCTGCGAAAAGAAAACGTACAGCCGCCCGGTGATTGGCTCATCGGCCAGCCCTTCGGCCAAGCGAACGCGAATAGAGCCGACGTCTTGAATGTCGGTCGACGAATTCTTTTGTGGTGTGCTCCGCTCGTCTTCGGTGAACGCACACGACTGCGAGAAACCTACCAAGAAGAACAATACCGCTATTACATTCAGACGGGAGGAAGTTCGACGAGTCATGGCAGTTCGTGGTGCGCTGGATCCTGTGGGTGGCTCAGTGGTGAAGCTCTAATTCTACTCGGTCGAGGCGAATGGTTGCAGGGATTGTCTCAGGGCGTTAGCCTACGCGCCAGCCTTGTGCCATTTTGAAGCAGACTCCAAGCGGCAAATGTATGTCATCCATTCGTGACATTCCGGAAGTAATCGCCTTGGAAGCACCCAATGCGATGGTACGGATTCCTCCGGAACTCGACATTCCGCTGACCGACCGTGTGAGGCACATTATCGATACTGAGGAGTTTCGTCGTCTGGCTCGCATTAGTCAGTTGGGGCTGGTTTCTCTAGTCTACCCCGCGGCACACCATACGCGGTTCGAGCATTCGTTGGGCGTGTATCGAAACGCCCTGCTGTATCTGCGGAAACTTGCACACGACGAACGATTCGCCAAGGCCGTAAGTCCCGAGGCCGCCGAATTATTCATCGTTGCGGCCCTCTTGCACGATCTGGGGCATTGGCCGTTTTGCCATCCGATCGAGGACTTGCACCTCAAGAGCCTCCCCAGCCACGAACTGTTTGCCAACAGTTTCCTGCTCGAGGGAGAAGTGGCCGACGTGCTGCGCCAGCAGTGGGGCGTGCAACCCCGAGACGTGGTGGCCCTGTTGTCTGACAGGCCTCGTGACCCGACGTCGCGTATCTTGCAAAGCATGCTCTCGGGCCCCATCGATATCGACAAGATGGACTACCTGCACCGTGATAGTGTCCATGCCGGTGTTCCCTACGGGAGACACTTCGACCAGGGACGCCTCATTGGCGGACTGTGCCTCAACAAGAACGGAACCGCGCTGGCCATCACCGATAAAGCCAAAACCGCGGCCGAGTTGATGGTCTTCTCCAGATACGTCATGTTCAACGAAGTCTACTGGCACCATGGCGTTCGTTCGGCAACTGCCATGCTGCAGCGGGCATTCTACGAACTGCACGAGGATTTGGACCTCGACTCACTGTTTCGCCTGACCGAAGATTCGTTCATCGCACAAATGCGCAAGACCGCTGGCGAGGGGCCTGCCAAGGATTTGATCGACGGGCTATTCGGAGCTTCTCGCCAACTCTATAAGCGTGTTTCACAGTACAGCCCGTTCAAGCAGGAAGAGTTCTACGAGCGATTGGCTCATCGCCCCTATCCATGGTTGGTCAATTGCGCATCGCATCTCGCAACCCTGGCCAGCAAGCCGCTGGGTCGGGTTGTGGCCCCGCATGAGATACTCATTGATTCGCCGCCCGTCTCTCGGGAAGTCGAATTCGACATCGAGGTTTACGACACGAAAGAGCACGAGTACCGCCGCTTCGATTCTGTTTCGCCGGTGGTGCGGACGTTGGCAAAAGAACAGTTTGATGACTACGTGAAACGGGTTCGCATCTTCGCCAACCAGCGAGTCGCAAGCGAGCTGCAAAAGCTGTCGGAATTGCCGAAGATTTTGGACGAGGCAATCAACGCGGCAACCGAGGAATAACCTCGCCCGAAACGTCGACGTGGGAAAGCATGTTCAGTTAGCCTGCTGAAAGGCGATGGCCTGCGAAAGCAGTCGGGCCGCGGCCACACTGTGTTCCAAGTCCAACCAGATGACCTTCCCTTGCGAGTCGAGCAAGTAGACACGGGGAATGCAGCGTGTTGCAACCTGGTTATATAACGAGCCGTCGATGTCGAGCAGTTGGGGATAGCTGACGTTGGCCCCAGCGGTGATGTCTCGCACCGTGTCGGCCGAATCGCCAACGTTGATGCCGACCACGGCAACATCCGAGTTACCGAATCGCCGCTGAACTTCGGTCTGCACGTCACGAAGCTGTGCGATGGCGTACGGTGAACGGCTGTTCCAAAGGAGAATGACCGTTAGTTTTTCGCCCAGCAGCGATGCTAGTGAATTAGGTTCGTCGAACGGATCGTTCAACGTTACATCTGGAAACTGGTCGCCGACACTCACCAGGCAAGTGTTCGCATGCGCATCGCTCATCACAACCGTAGGCATGGCCTCCGGAACAGGCACACTATTTGGCCCGATCGACAGATCAGCCGACTCGGCAACTGCCGGTTCTGAACTGCCCGACTCATTGCTGTTCGCCGAAGTTGGCGGTTGCGTCTGGGCAGGCATCGGCTCTACATCGGCATCTGCGTTGGTATCGTCGTCGGATGAAGAATCATCTGCCGCAGGCGAGTCTTCGCTCGCCTCTACCTCTTGCTTCGGCATAGCCTCGCTGGGATCAGCGGGGGGTTCTTCTAGGGTGGGTTCCGTCGCTGACTCTTCCAGCGGTGACTCTTCCGACGGGGGTGTAGCGGGTGAATTACTGTTGGTGTCCGGCTTCTGCTGAGATTCAGGGCTCTTCGCTGGTGCTGTCGTCGTTGGCTCGGTCTTCGCCGTAG
Organism: Pirellulales bacterium; assembly: GCA_965227275.1. Taxonomy (GTDB): domain Bacteria; phylum Planctomycetota; class Planctomycetia; order Pirellulales; family JAEUIK01; genus CAZNXE01. The sequence continues at coordinate 346,312 of CBDDFU010000002.1, forward strand.
GCTCCTGGGAGTTTCCGCACCCGCCCGAGAGAACGGCGACTACTGCCAATGCGATCATCCACGAAAGCGGATTTTGAGGCCTCGTGCCTGGTTGCATGACGTGTCCCCCGCATGAATCAAGAGTGTCCAATGTCAGCGACTGCGTTCTACCGCGCGTGGACCTTGATATGCAAATCTCGCAGTTGCTTGGCCTCAACCGCGCTGGGCGCACCGGTCATCAAGTCGGTGGCTTTTTGCGTCTTGGGGAACGCAATCGTGTCTCGGATGTTGTCGCGGTGCCCGAACAGCATCACCCAGCGGTCTAACCCCAGGGCGATGCCACCATGGGGGGGCGCCCCATATTGCAACGCATCGAGTAGGAATCCGAATCGTTCTTTGGCCATGGTCTCATCGATGCCCAGTACCTCGAAGACCTGTTTTTGAACTTCCTGGTCATGAATTCGGATTGTTCCACCACCCGCTTCGAGCCCGTTGATTACCAGGTCGTAAGCCTGCGCCCGCATGCTGCCAGGATCGGTGGCCAGCAGCGGAACATCTTGTGGACGGGGTGCCGTGAACGGATGGTGCATGGCTGCCCACACCTTTTCGTCTTCGTCGTAGTCGAACATGGGAAACTCGACGACCCAGGAGAAGTGCATTTCGTTCGGGTCGTACAGCTTCAGTTCATCGGCCAATCGTCGACGCAGGCCGTTGAGTGCCTTGCAGGTCACATCGAACTGATCAGCGATGAAGAGCAACAGGTCGCCCGGTTCGACTTCGAATCGCTGCCCGATCTTTTTCAAGATTCCTTCTTCAAAGTTCTTCGCGATAGGCGAGTTCAGCGAGCCGTCGGCGTCGACCTTGAACCAGGCCATGCCCTTAGCCCCGAAGTCCTGTTGCACGAAGGCCGTGAGTTCGTCGATGCCCTTACGAGAGTATTTCTCCGCGGCGCATTTGACATTGATGCCCCGAATGCGACCACCTCCATCGGCAACACTGCGAAAGACGCGAAACTCGGTCGCGGCGGCCAGGTCGGTCGCATCGACCAACTCCATGCCGTAGCGAAGATCGGGGGCGTCGTGCCCGAATCGCTCCATGGCCTCGTCATAAGTCATACGAGGGAGCGGGAGGGATACCTTCTTGCCAAGAAAATCGCTGGCCACCTGGGCCACGAGTCCATCGATGACATTGATGATGTCGTCGATTTCGACAAACGACATCTCCATATCCAATTGCGTAAACTCCGGCTGACGATCGGCCCGCAGATCTTCGTCACGAAAGCAACGGGCAATCTGAACGTACCGGTCGTACCCGGAGATCATCAGAATTTGTTTGTACAGTTGTGGCGATTGCGGCAGCGCGTAGAACGTGCCTTTGTTCACCCGGCTGGGAACCAGATAGTCGCGAGCCCCCTCGGGCGTGCTGCGGCCCAGCATGGGAGTCTCGACGTCGATGAACCCGAGGTCATCGAAATAGTCTCGCATTTTCTTGACCAGCCGACCTCGCAGGAGCATGGTTTCCTGCATGGCAGGGCGTCGTAAGTCGAGATAGCGATGACGCAGCCGAATGTCTTCGCCGGGGATTTCTGAGGCGGTTGGCTGCAAGGGCAACGAGCCGCATTTATTGAAGATCTCCAGTTTGGTAACCCGAAGCTCCACGTCGCCGGTCGGCAATGCGTCGTTGGCCGTGCCCTCGGGACGCTTGGCAACCTGCCCAGTGACCGAGATGACGAACTCGCCACGTAACGAGCGGGCAAGCGTCTGGATTTCTTCGCCGCTTTCCGGGCCGAAGACAATTTGCGTTTTACCGTAGCGGTCGCGGAGATCGACGAACATGATCCCACGATGATCGCGATAGGTGTCCACCCAGCCGCTGATGGTTACTGTTTGATCGACGTGTTCGAGCCGCAGCTCTCCACAAGTATGCGTCCGCAGCACCGCAGAACTCCCCATTTGGGCACGTACCACCGGCCAACCCCTGGCCGCCAAGCCCCGCATTGTAGACGGGCGACCACGAGGCGCGAAGGATGCCATTAGCCCGGACTAGATGGGATTTCCCCTGCTAGGGGACATGCTCCAAATTCGCCGAGTCGCATTGGGGTGACCAATCAGGTAAGTGGCACGTGCTAGCTCAGTTCCGCTGCGATTTTCTCGGCAACACCATTGGGAGACATCTCCTCTGACATCTCGACCCGACGGCACTCGCTAAGGCTGCGGAACCACGTTCGCTGGCGTTTGGCGAACTGGCGAGTATGGGTTTTCACCAGTTCGATCGTTTCGGGCAACTTGGGACCTCCGGCCAGATGTTCGAGCACCTCGCGGTAACCCAGGGCTTGTGTAGCTGTATGGCTCAGGATTTTTCCCGCTCTGGTAAGGTCGACCACCTCCTCGACCAAACCGTTGGCGAACATCTCGTTCACGCGACAATCAATTCGCTCGGCGAGCACTTCGGCCGGCCAATCGAGCCAGAACACAGAGCAATCAGTCGCCGGCCTTCCGCGGTCGAATTGTTGTTGCCAGTGGCTGATGGGCTGGCCCGTCTTTTCGTAGACTTCCAGCGCGCGAATCAGGCGGCGCGTGTCGTTGGGGTGCAATTTGGCGGCCGCTTCTGTGTCAATGGCGTTCAGTTTCGCATGCAGCCACTGGGGGTCTTGGTTTTCGGCTTCTGCTTCCAGCTTTTTTCGCCACTCCCAGTCGGCGGCAGGGCCTTCGAACAGGCCTCGCAGCAACGCCTTCAAATACAATGGGGTTCCCCCGACGAATAGCGGTTCAACGTTTCGCTCACGAAGTCCGGAAACGACCGCTTCGGCCGCATCCACATACTGGGCCACACTGAAGTCGTCCTCGGGTTCGACAATGTCTAGCAAATGGTGGGGAACCCCAGCTTGCTCTTCGTCAGAGGGCTTGGCCGTGCCCACGTCCATACCGCGGTACAGGGCCATGGAGTCCATCGATATCACCTCGGCACCTAGCACTTTGGCCAGTGAAACACCCACGGCGGACTTCCCACTGGCCGTAGGACCCGTAATGAAGACACAGTGGGCAGTCGATGGAAGTGAGGTCATGAAGGGGCGATTCGCTTGTTTCACTTGAAATAGGCTATTGGGTCAGCTCCCGGCAGTTTGACCTACCTGGAGGGAACTCCGGCGGGGGACTACAATTCAACCTTCAGTAATGTTGATTTTTACCACTGCGACATCTCGCAGAATTCGATTCTGTCCTGGCCGACCTTTTGGCGAAAGATGCAGTTTTGAGCGAACCATCCACCGTATTGGCCAGTCTGATGGATGTCATCATCCAGCGGAAGAACAACCCTTCCGAGAAGTCGTACACCTCGCGATTGATGGCCGGGGGTGTCGAGAAAATCGGCAGCAAAATAACCGAGGAAGCGGCCGAAGTGGTGGAAGCCGCCGCCGAGACGGGGCCGGAAGGCCACGCACACCTGGTGCACGAAGCGGCAGACTTGGTCTATCACCTGCTGGTCATGCTGGGCCACTGCGACGCGAATCTGAGTGAGGTCGAGGCGGTTTTAGCCGAGAGATTTGGGGTTTCTGGACTCGAAGAAAAGGCGGCTCGCAAGCGGGCTGATGAAGGGCCAACGGCGTCATGAATCATCTGCGTATCGGAATTCCCAGCAAAGGCCGGCTTTCCGAGGTGGCAATCGATCTGCTGAAATCGTCCGGGCTGAACTTCAGCACTTACAACCGAAGCCTGTTCGCCCGGGTGCGCGAGATGCCGCTCGACGTGACGTTTCTGCGTGCCGACGACATTCCCGTGTTGTGTGCCGAAGGGGCCATCGACATGGGCATCACGGGCAGCGATTTGATTGTTGAAAGCGGGACCGAGGTCGAAACGCGGTTGGATACTCGCCTTGAACTGGGCTTCGGGCGCTGCCGACTCGCGGTTTGCGTTCCGGAGTCGAGTCCCATTCGCGACGTCAAGGAATTGGACGGGCTTCGCATTGCCACCAGCTTCGCGACCGTAACCAAAGGGTATCTGGCCACACACGGGGCAACCGCCCATGTGGTATCGCTTTCGGGTTCGGTCGAAGTGATGATCTCGCTGGGCATTGCCGACGCCATTGTCGACCTGGTCGAGACGGGTAGTACACTGGCCGCCAACGGGCTGAGAATCTTGTCTGAAATCGGGCACTATCAATGCGTCTTGATTCAGAACCACGAACAGCGAGCGAAGGAAATCGCCGACCGGGTGATTCGCAGGATCGAAGGCGTGGTGATTGCGCGAAGTTACGCCCTGCTGGAATATAACGTCGCCCGAGAGCGGCTCGCCGAAGCGGAGGCCATCACGCCGGGCTACAACTCACCAACCATCAACACGTTGGAAGACAAAAAGCTGTGCTCGGTGCGTGCCATGGTACTTCGCAAAGACGTGATTCAGGTGATGGAGAAGCTCGAAGCAATCGGCGCCCACGCCATCATGCAAACCGAGATCGCCAACTGCCGCCTGTGATTTTTGCGAGCCTGTCTGAAACATGACTTTTGCTCGCTTAACACTTGCGCTTCGTGGCCCGTAATACCCTCTGAATAGAGACTCTTCGATGGTGGGTCGATCCCGCTGTGATGCGGGATCTACGATGGAGCCCGTGGACCGAAGGCCTACAAGCCGAGTTCAGTGATTAGCATAGAGTACTGATCGCGGACTTGTTTGATGCCCCAAGGCGGCCGACTCGCGAGCTTACTCCATTGTGTGCTGTGTATCCCCGCAGCAACGCCCGGTGGAATAATATGCCTTCGTTTTCCTGGATCAACGGTCCACCGTCTGTTCGTCTAGTGGGTTGGCTTGGCACACTCGATCATGCGAGGCGACACTTGCTGCGGTTGCGTGATCGCGAGGATGAGATCGCCTGGTGGGAAGTGTTCGCCGACGGAACGCTTGCTCCGACAAGAAGGGTTGAACGCGTTGGGAAAACGAATCGCGGGAGGGGAATCAAATTCGTGGTGCTGGTCGACGCGAGAGGTTTCCCTCTGCCACACGACGTCGCTTCTGCAAGGAAACCGAGGTAGATCTCATCGAGCTGCTGTTGCGCATGGCAGCGCCTCGCTATGTCTCCAACAAACTAATTTCCGACAGAGAAGTTGACTATTGCGTGTTGCGCACCCGCCCGCAAGGCAATATAGCGAGTCGATCAGCCCGCACTTTATAAACCGCGTTCGCTGCATGAGGTAAGACGGCTCTGGGTTCCTCCGCTGGAAGTGCGAACGCACTTTTAGCGGACTGCATAACTTCCGTCGGCCTGTCATCGCCACGAATTCTGTTTGTCGTTGTGAATTTCAACATCGCGGTTCACTATTTGTCGTAACTGTGCATGGCTGTTAACATTGTGTCATGTGCGTGCGTTAGCGCAGTCGGGAATGAAACGATTCCCGTGATACTGTATTTTACAACAAGGTTGCATCAGGGATAGAATTGTACGCACTTGCAACCGCTACTTGTGTAAGATGTGGATCCATTGCATTCCCATGCACGTTGTGTAAAGTAACGACGTTATTAAGGTGCGCATTGTACACTGTTTATGTTTCAATTGAGTGTGTACTGTTTGCAATCCTTAGTGTTCCAGAGTCAAGTTGGGTGGGCCGTCTACACGATTGTCTTGTTGCCTAAAATCGAGAACACAGTTTCTGCTGTGATGTGACCTTCACAGGTAGGGGTTTTGTATGTCTACTCGCCATCTCCGTAATGCGATCGTACTTTCTCTTGCAATGTCAACATTTGGCTGGGCTCAAGATGGGGAGGCCGAAAGATCGACGAAACAGCAGCTAGATCAGAAGGCTGCGAATCTTGTTTCGCAGCTTCTAATGCAAAGGCATCGTTCACGGAATGGCCCTATTAACATCTTGATACAGCAAGGGTCCGAAACGGAAGCGGACGAATACTATGCCAGGATTAGTGTTGAGTTGCGATTCGCGTTTGCTGGATCCGATATGCAATGTTTTTTTAACTATCTAGGGTACCAAGGGTTGTCGCCTAGCGATATCGAGAGGCTCCCGTCATTTGACCTCATGCCAACTTCTGGCGTTGAATTTGAGAGTCTCGCTGCATCCGTTGACGATCCAGTGGAATTTCGTCGAAACTTCTCACTTGCAGACTTTGAAGATGGCCGTGTGCTGGTCTCGCGTTTTTTCGCGCCTAAGATAGTCAGCTATTTTGATCGCAAGAGCCCCGGGGATCCTGTTGATCCCCGCTCATTGATTCCGGGCTGGCGTAAGCTGGTGCGCCTTCAGCCAAAGAGCGGGTCTGTTGCCGACGGGGCCGGAGTAAAGCATGTCTATCTGCTGTTCAATTTGTTTGAACCAGATGTCTCGAAAGACCCGTTCGAGGGTAATGAGTCGGGAAATAATCAGGTCATTATTGTTCCTCGTACATTTACGCCGAAGACCGGTAACGCCGTCTACTTTGCTGTGTATCAGTCTCGAACTAATGCGTATCGACTTGGAAAATTCCTGCAAGCGGGCTTTGATCTGCCCGGAGTCCATCCGCAAGACGGTGTGTACTACGTGCCCCGGTCATGTGCTGAATGTCACGGTCATGACAAGGAACGCGGCGAGCCTTACGACTATCCATTTGCCAAACCCAATTACCTTGATACGGATCAGTGGTATGACTCTTTGGATTTCGACTTTCCTCATGTCGCCACGTCGGCACACGACGTGGTCTTTGATGGTGGAAAGAACCACTCAACGGCACAGTACCGTCGCGCATTTCAAGTAATCAGAAGATTGAATGCAACGATCAAAGAAGAAACCATTGCAGCCGAAAGGACGAATGTACCGTCGTTCCAAAGAAAAGCTGTTGAGAAATGGGTGGACCTACATGCCGCATGGGATGATCGCGTCCCATTCGAGCAACGCGCCCTTGAGGTTACTTCCGGCGTCAAATGGGATCCTGGTAATTCCACTGAAATGAGATTCGTCCGGCACATGAATCGCTTTTGCTTCCGGTGCCACAGCTCCGTTCGTTTCAACATCTTCGACAAGAGTGGAATGGTCAATGAGCCGGTGCGCTCGCTCCTACCGCAATTCGTACCGCCTGGAATTATGCCACAAGGACGTGTGTTGGAGGTGGGAACCAAGACCGAGATAGTCGATCTGTTTCGTCAAATTAATGGCAATTGAAATGTTTCCCCCAAATGGAGACCATTGCAATGTCGGCACCAGAGACTCGTTTGGACATCGTCCGCAGCCTTCTCAACAATGTGACCGGAGACCGAAACCCACGTCATTCGGGCACTACTGGTAGCGGCTCAACACAACTGAGAAGATTTTGGAATCTTTCGAGAGACGATTTTGTTAACGCGGTCGTCTACGGTCAGCGAGTCATAGTTCCGGGCAATCCCACTGAATCGGCCCTTATTAAGTCACTTAAGGGCGATCCACCATTCAATGGTGCATTCGATCGCATGCCGCCCGGTGGACCATATTTGAATGACGATGATATTGCGTTTATAGCCAAGTGGATCGAGGACGGTGCACCTGACGTTGATTCGTCAATCCGGGCCACATATTGATTTATGAAAGGTAGCCAACAGTTGCGTGATCCGGAGCGGGCGACTACGAGGGTGCAGAAGTCAGCGCCGCTCGCGCCCGCCCGTTTACGCAGGTGTTTATCTGATTTGCGAGTCTCTTTAACAAGCGTACTGGCTTTCCCCAGAATGTCGCGAGTAGGACGATGTGCTGTTAAAGTTCGGCTCTTGCACGGAGGTGTCTCTCACGAGCAAGGCGTCCCAAACCCAAAGCTCATGATTAGGGTATGCTCATAGCGAGTATAGGATCTCATCAATGACTCTTGAGCAATAGGCAACCTTTCCCTGAATAATCGTTCCCACAGCCTTTGCTTCGGAGTCAAACAGCAGGTCGTGGGGGTCGGCGACCTGAGTCCCCGAGATGGGGACGATCGTTAAGTCGGCCTGCTTACCAACTTCCAGACTTCCACAGCGGGCTTCGCAGTCTAACGCTGTTGCTCCGTGGATGGTGCCGAGTCGTAGCACTTCGGCAGGTGCGATTTCAGGAAACCGTCCCGCCACCGCACGCATCTCGGCCAACAAGTTCAGATCGGGGTTAGACGAACGACCGTCGGTGCCCAACGCGACGTTTGCTCCTTGCTCCAACAGGTGCGGCAATGGATGGGGAGGGTGCCCGAAGAACTCGTGGGTGCGGGGGCAGAAGACCACACTCATCCGTTTGGAATGTTCGGCCACGTACGCCACTTCCTGCTCATCAAGGTAATTGCCATGAATCACCAGCGACCGCGTGGCCGAGCACAAGTCTCGCAGGTAATCCATGGGGCGAGTTCCCGAGGGAATCGCCTTGGGGTTCCAAAACCCTCGGGCGGTGAGCGTCTCGACAAACAACCCCGTGCCCGAGGACATCAATTCAAGTTCCTCGGGCGACTCGGCCAAGTGCATAGCCACGGGAGCACCAGCTTCGGCGGCCATCTGAACCAACCGCCGCAGCAGTTCCGGGTGGACGGTGTAGGGCGCATGTGGGCTGAGCCCCGCGTGCCAATGAGGAATCGAATTCGAATCCGATTCCATTCCCTCGGGTAACGCTGAATTCAATCGCCCGTCGCGGGCCAGGTGCCCGGCGGCTATCTGGCGATAATCCTCGACTTGATCTTCGCCTATGGCAATCAGTTCGTAGAAGGCGGTGCAAGTGATTGGCGTATTTTTATACGGGGTTGCGTCCCATGCCCCGGTGGCGATTTCACCGAGCGTGGTGGTTCCGTAGCGGAGCGACTCTTCAAGCCCCGCAGAGATCGCCGCCTTGCGATTGAGTTCCATCCTACTTCGATGCTCGACCACGCATCGAATCCAATCCGGAAACCGCATCCCGGGTTGCCCTAGTGGAGTTGTCAGATCGCTGAACTCCAAGTGCACGTGGGCATTCACCAGCCCCGGGACAATCGCCACATCGCCCAGATCGATGGCCGGCGGTCCATGGCTTTCGCGCCCCACCGCCACAATGCGACCATCGGCCACCGTAACCACGCCCCCGGCGATGGGCGACGAGGTAACCGGGAAGACGTATCTGGCCCGGTAGGCCCGCGTGGTGTCATGCATGTAGCCGTGCCGTTTTGTCGAGTTGGTGTCGTGGCGAATCGTGGTCTTAGTCTACCACGACGAGCGGACGCCACGACGAGGGCTATTCGATGCACACGACGGGGAAGGAGCGAATTTCGTTCTGGAATCGCTCAACACAACATTCTCTTGCGAACCCCGAAGGCGACCAGCGCGATGAGACCAAAACCCGCGAGCAAAAACGTCGACGGTTCCGGCACCACGGCGATCCAGGCTTCTGCGACTCCGTTGGAATTCCTTCCGACTCCGACGATGGTGCGACCGTCGGCAGATATATCGGACGCAACCGTCAGTTCCCAACCGGCAAGATCGAGGCCGTAGTCATTTGTTAGAACGTCTTCAACCGTTCGCATCCCGTGTTCGGTGTCCCAGAGAAAGGCAACGGAATCGAGGCTTGGTGGGCCTACCGTTCCGACGATCACGGATCCATCGGCAGAAACGCCGTAGGCGATACTGAAGTCACTTTCGATGCCGCTGACCATGTTCCCCAGGGGAACCATCCCATCTGCTTCGGTCCAGCGGAATGCCTCAAAGTAGCTATCCATGATTATTGCATAGCCAACGATGAATTGACCGTTGGGCGAAACGTCGAAAGCAGCACTCGATGTGATGTTCCCTGTGTAATCCGCAAGTGCCACCATGCCTTCATTCAAGGTCCAGCGAAATGCCTGAGGTCCAATGTTGGAGTCGGTATTTCCCACGATGGTCGATCCATCAGCCGAAATTTCGTTGGCTTGGCTATAGTTGGAACTTCCAGGCAGAAACCCGAGCCCAACCATTCCGGTACTTTCTGTCCACCGGAAGGCCTCTCTACTACCTAAATCGGACTCGCCAAACCCGACGATGACCGACCCATCCCCCGAGACGCCGGTTGCTCCGCTTTCGTTTCCGCCGGCCAGGAACCCCAGCGGCTGCTCTCCCCCAGTCTCCGTCCAGCGAAAGGCTTGATCACCGATTAGTTTTGCACCGACGGTGGTCGCACCGTCCTGGGAAATCTGAGGCGTGGGGCCGTCGAGAACAATTTCGCCCGCGCCGACCGGTACTCTCGCACGAACCCCAGTGCTAACGAGCCCACCTTCTGCCGTCCAGTTGAAGGCTTCGTAGCGTGATGGGCCTTCGGCGTACCCAACAACGGTTGTTCCATCGCCTGATACCCCGGTCGCCACGCTGATATCAGTTCCAGAACCTTCGAAGTTCCCCAGGCCGGTGAAGCTGGGACCCTGTGCTGCTGCCTGCGAACCGAAATGGATCGCCAAGGCAGCGATGAAATAGCAGGTTGTCGTTCTATTCACAAGAGTTTCCTAAGCTCGAAAGAAATTCTATATCCGCAGGTGCTAAAGCAAGGGGCTTTGTTTCAAGGACCACGCCGCTTCCGCCACATGCACACCGCCAGAGCGAACAGCCCTGAACCCGCGAGCACAAACGTCGAAGGTTCCGGCACCACGGCGATCCATGCTTCTTGATTGCCCTCGGGGTTTATGCCAAAGCCAACGATCGTTCGCCCGTCGGCAGATACGTCGAACGCTACCCCCAATTTCCAACCGGAAAGATCGAGGCCGTAGTCATTCGTTAGTATGTCCTCAACCGTTCGCATTCCATGCTCAGCATCCCACAAGAAGGCGAAACTCGAGTTAAACGATTCAACGGATGCGAACCCAACGATCGTCGAGCCATCGGCCGATACACCGAAGGCGGTGCCAAAGAACGCTTCCATACCGCTGATATGGTTGCCCAGGCTTACCATGCCGCCTTCTTGCGTCCAGCGGAACGGCTGTGATTGTGATTCTGCATTGAAGAGCCCTACGATGACTTCTCCATCGTGGGATGCGTCGAAGGCAGTGCTCGCGGAAAACTCGCCACTTGGGCCGTATAAGCCAACCATGCCTTCCTCGGTGGTCCAGCGAAACGCTTGAGGTCCATGTTCAGAATCACTACTTCCCACGATCGTGGACCCGTCCGCCGAGATTCCTTGGGCTTGACTTACAAAAGAACCCCCCGGGAGACCACCTAGCCCGACCATGCCACCCGCTTCGGTCCACCGAAAAGCTTCTCTACCGAGTGGGGTCGTGCCATATCCTGCCACAACCGAACCATCTTCGGAGACGCCTGTAGCGCTGCTGCTGATTACCTCCTCTCCAAGATCACCCAGAAACTGCGCCCCTTCGCTTTGGCTCCACCGAAATGCTTCGTAGTAAGGGCCAAAGTCGCTCCGGCCAACGATGGTCGATCCATCCAGGGATATCTCGGGAGCAGGGTCATCATTGATAATTTCGGCTGCCGTGGCAGTGGCACTTGCAGGAACCCCGGTACTGGTGAGCCCGCTGTTCTCAGTCCAATGAAAGACCTCAAATTCTTCGCCATGCAAGGCGAGTCCAACCACGGTTGAACCATCGCCCGAAACTCCAGTCGCCGCGCTGATGTTATCGTTCGGCCCGTCGAAGAATCCCAACCCCATAAAGCTAGGCTCTACGGCAGCAACTTGTGTCCAAGTGGCTGCCGCCAACAACATCGTGAGAAGTTGTGTTGCTTTTGAATTCACGAGAGGTTCTCAAGTTCGAAAAATGATGCGAATGACTGGATACGAAAGCCGCGAGTTCTAATCAATGACTGCTTCGTTTCCGCCACATGCACACGGCCAGTGCGAACAGCCCTGAACCCGCCAAGACAAACGTCGAAGGTTCCGGCACGACGGCGATCCATGCTTCGGTGTCTCCGTTGGGGTTGACTCCAAAGCCGACAATGGTGTTTCCGTCAGTCGATACGTCGTAGGCCGCCGTCAGTTCCCAGCCGGCGAGGTCGAGTCCGTATTCATTGGTTAGAACATCTTGAAGGACTCGTGTTCCATGCTCGGCGTCCCAGTAAAATGCAACAGCTTGGAGAACAGAAGGTTGAAGGTACATGCCGACGACAACGGATCCATTGCCAGACACGCCGTAGCCGAACCCGACGTCTGATGCTGATCCGCCGGGCACATTCCCCAAGGCAACCATGCCCTCTGCTTCCGTCCAGCGAAACGGTTGAACTTGGCCGTCTATGCCTGCATGGCCCACAATGAACTTACCGTCCGGCGACACGTCGAAGGCAGAACTCGATGTGATGTTGCCCGAGTAATCTTCTAGCGCGACCATGCCTTCGTCCGTGGTCCAGCGAAATGCATGGAACTCCGTTGTGGGATCGCTAACTCCTACGATGGTCGAACCGTCTGCCGAGATTTCGTTGGCCTGGCTATCATCAGAACCTCCAGGAATTGACCCGAGGCCAACCATTCCGGTACTTTCGGTCCAACGAAATGCTTCTCTGGTTCCTGTATCGCTTTCGTCGAACCCGACGACGACCGAACCATCTCCCGAGACTCCCGTTGCCGTACTAAGACTTCCCGCGGTAAGGTCCCCCAGCGGCTGCTCTCCTCCGCCTTCCGTCCAGCGGAAGGCTTGATCGGTGAGCATGTTCCCACCCGCGATGGTCGAACCGTCCCAGGAAACCGCAGGCGTGGGGCCATTGGTAATTAATTTAATCACACTCGTCGGAGCTCGTGCCGGAACCCCTGTGCTCGTGAAGCCACCTCCTGCCGTCCACTTGAATGCTTCATATCCTGAACCATCTAAGGCGTACCCAACGACGGTTGAGCCATCGCCCGATACCCCGGTTGCAATGCTGACATTGTTTCCGACACCAGGGAATTGGCCCAAACCCATGAAGCCTGGCGGGCCGGCGGTGGCCGGTGAACCAACATGGATAGCCAGAGCCGCGATGAGAAAGCTGATTGTCGTTCTATTCACAAGAATTTCCTAAGCTCGAAAGAAGATCTATATCCACAGATGAAGCAAGAGGCTGATTTCAAAGATCTCGCCGCTTCCGCCACATGCACACGGCAAGAGCGAACAGCCCAGAACCCGCGAGCACAAACGTCGACGGCTCCGGTATCACGGCGATCCAGGCTTCGGCATCACCAGTGGGGTTGAGTCCAACGCCGACAATGGTTCGACCGTCGGCAGATACGTCGAACGCTGACGACAGTAGCCAACCGGAAAGATCGAGTCCGTAGTCATTGGTTAGAATGTCTTTAACCGAACGCATCCCGTGCTCGGCATCCCAAAGAAAGGCAGCGGAATCGAGGCTGGTCAGAAATGCGCCTCCGACGATCACCGATCCATCGGCCGATACGCCGTACCCGATCCCGAGGGTGCTCTCCAGGCCGCTGATCATGTTTCCCAGGCTGATCATGCCCTCTGCTTCCGTCCAGCGGAACGGTTGAGTTTGGCCCTCTATTGCTGCTGTACCCACAATGACCATGCCGTCCGGCGACACGTCGTAAGCAGAGCTCCCTAGGATGTTCCCCGAGTGGTCCAACGGGTCCATGCCCTCGTCCAACGTCCAGCGAAATGCCTGCGACCCTGTTGTGGTAACGCTAACTCCTACGATGGTCGAGCCATCAGCGGAGATCTCATTGGCTTGGCTATCATCGGAACCCCCAGGAAGAAACCCGAGCCCAACCATTCCGGTACTTTCTGTCCAACGAAAGGCTTCCCTGATTCCAGCATTACTATCATCGAACCCGACGACGACCGAACCATCTCCCGAGACGCCCGTTGCAGCACTAACACTTCCAGCAGTAAGGGATCCCAGCGGTTGCTCTCCTCCGCCTTCCGTCCAGCGGAAGGCTTGATCGGTGAGCATGTTCCCACCCACGATGGTTGAGCCGTCCCAGGAAACCTGAGGAGTAGGGCCATCCTCAAGGAGTTGGGCCGCGCCGGTCGGAACAGGAACCCCAGTGCCGGCGAGTCCACCTCCTTCCGTCCACTTGAACGCTTCATATTCAGTTCCATTAATGGCGTACCCAACGACCGTTGAACCATCGCCCGAGACCCCAGTTGCAAAGCTGAAATTGTTTCCAGCACCAGGGAACTGGCCCAAACCCATGAAGCTTGGCGGGCCGGCGGTGGCTGGTGAACCAACATGGATAGCCACAGCCGCGATGAGAAAACTGATAGTCGTTCTATTCACAAGAATTTCCTAAGCTCGAATGAAGATCTATATCCACAGATGAAGCAAGGGGCTGATTTCAATGATCTCGCCGCTTCCGCCACATGCATACCGACAGCGCGACGAAAGCAACACCCGCGAGTACAAACGTCGACGGTTCCGGCACCACGGCGACAAAGGCTTCGGTATCTCCGTCGGGATTTGTGCCATGGCCGACGATGGTTCGCCCGTCTGCGGATACATCGAGGGCCGCATTGAGCTCCCATCCGGTCAGATCAAGACCATAGTCGTTCGTTAGGACGTCTTTCAGGGCCCGAGTTCCATGGTCGGCATCCCAGACAAAGGCGATGAACTCGTTGGCTCTCAATCCGGCCCCGACGACAATAGAACCATCAGCGGATACACCGCAGCCAAACGTGCCGAATGTTTCCAAGCCGCCCGTTATATTTCCCAGGCCGACAATCCCGTCTTCTTCCGTCCAGCGGAACGCCTCGTACCCTGCTTCTACTATTCCGAAACCCACGACGACGCTTCCGTCGGCTGAAACATCGTAGGCCGAGCCCGCACCGATCCTTCCTGTTTCGTCGACTATTGGGACCATGCCATCTTCCAAGGTCCATCGAAATGGCTGGTAGGTCGAGCTACTTTCTTGATATCCAACGATGGTGGACCCATCCGTGGAGATTTCGAAGGCTCCGCTTTCAGGATTAGTCCCGGGAGGAACCCCAAGGCCGACCATACCGCCACTTTCGGTCCATCGAAAGGCTTCATTATTGCCTGAATCGAAATCGCTGAACCCGACGACGATTGACCCATCTCCCGAGACGCCGGTTGCCTTGCGCTTTCCTCCTCCGCCCAGGGACCCCAGTGGCTGGCCCCCTTCGCTCTCCGTCCAGCGGAAGGCTTCGTCAAAGAAGAAGTCGCCATCACTGAAGAAGTAGGCCTCGCCTACGATGGTCGAACTGTCTGATGAGACTTTTGGGCTGAGGCCCCTATAGAAGTGGTCAATAAGCTCACTAGTACCAAGCAGGCCGCTCGCTTCTGAGTAGACGCCAGTGCTGGTCATGCCTTCTTGCTCGGTCCACCGAAATACTATGTCGTCACGCGCTGAATCCTCAGCGAAGCCGGTTACGGTTGACCCATCGCCAGATACCCCGGTCGCAAGACTAAAGACTCGCCCCCCATCCAAACCTCCCAGGCCGGTGAAACTAGGCGGGTCGGCGGTTGCCTGTTGCGTGGCGCCCAAGACAAGGACCGTAACCAAAACTCTTGATGTCATGTTCATGCGATTGTTCCTGCCCTTTGGTGATTGCCTTTTCTTTATTTCCGGTTCGTTGAGAAAAATCTCAGCTTGCTACCTGCGTGAGAATGCAACTCAAGAAGTGCGCTGGTGCCAGAAATGTCTGGCACAAGAGCGCGACATGGCGTAGCGGGCGCTTCGCGGGAGGAAGGGCTGGGGTGATTAGAGATCCCAGCGGATAGCTGTGCTCCTGAGGCGAGCCCAAGCCTGGCGCGGTGTGCGGCAACTTGAGTTAGCAATCAGCTTGCAGGAGCGGCCCCTTGGAATGGTCAGAAGACCCGTGGATGGTACTTTGCTGCCCTTAGATTCTGGCCCTAGTGTCCGCGACCTGCCCGCGCGAGTCAAGCATTTTCAAGTTCCTATGCCGAGATTTCATCGCCCACCCGCCAGAGTCCATCAGAACCCTGGAATTTCTGCCTCATTACGGGGGTCTTCATCGAAAGAGAGGGGGCTCACGCGTCGACTCGGTTACACAGCAGGTGGTAATCGCCGAGTCGTTCACGACTCACTTCCAACGGTATTATCAAACGGTCTTTAGCTCACGCTCGGCTGAGGCGATGAGTGGTCGATGGCGTCTTGTAAGGTTTCTTCGCTGCTCATGGGATGCGGCTGGCTGGACATCCAGACTAGAATCGCCGCGGCGACCAGCCCGCTAAGCGTGACCACGCTCCAGTGATAGGTGAGACCTCCGTCTTCGGTCTGCGAGACGATGAACCGCATCGCCGGATTGTCGGCCGTGCCGGCCAGCAATTGGGTGCTCAGCAGGGCGAAGCTGTTGTGCAGCACGTGATACACGATGCAGGGAATCAGGCTCCCGGTTTGCACGGCAATGAAACCCAGAATGACCCCCAGCATGCAGGCCACGATCGACTGCTGAAAGATGGCGTGCGTGACGCCAAAGAAAAACGCGCTGATCAGAATGGCCTGCCATTTGTGTCCCATGTGTCGCAGGCCCGAGAGTACGAAACCCCGGAAGGCCAACTCCTCACAGATCCCGGGCACCACGGCCAACACCAATAACATCATGATCATGCGTTGGGCCGTCATCGGACCTTCCAGCAGTCCGCCGAATTCGTTGAGCTGCGCGGCGACCTCTTCGCTCAAGGGATAGAGATACATGACCAGGTTCCGCACCGCATTCACTACGGGGTGAATCGCGAAGGCCAACAGCACGACGGCCAGCAAACTCCACAGCGGCGGGCGACGATCGAGCAGCAATGTACGCAAGGGGTTGCGGGTAAGCATCACGGTCATCAACAACACGGGGGTGGCAATCACCACCAGTTGCGTGACGGCCGCTAACACGACAAAGCTGCGGAAGTCGTGCGGCTGAGCCAACGCCAGCCCCATGAATACGCGGATCATCAGAATCAAGATGCAACAGAACAGGGCCTCGGCCACGCTGGGAGTATCGCCGCGATCGCGAATGAGATGCCGTAGCCAAAGCCCCAGATCCAGCCGTTCGCTTTCGCGGAACAGGACATTTTCGGTATTGAACTGGTCGACGGCCCAACGAATGGCCAAGAGACAACAGCCCAGGGTGACCAGAACCACGGGAGCCACATAAGGCAGCGCGGCAATGTAGTTGCCTTCGAGCAACGAGCGCAATAGCAGCATCACGCCGGTGATGGGAATCAGGCTGTTGCCCAACGAGAGTTCCACGCCCGGAGCCATCGGCAGGATCACTAGCGGCATGGTGACCATCATCAGTGGCATCAGGTAGTACTGTCCCTCTTTGGTGCTGCGGGCCATGGCGGCCAACGCCAGACACAGGGCGCTGAACAAGGCAGAGACCGGAATCAGAACCAGCAACAACCACAGCGGGGTCAACGCCGGCGGGAGACTGAACGTGTTCATCTGCCGCAGCACGAAGAGGCCAGTCAGGGCGACGCTGACCAGGTTCAAGATCGCCGTGGCCATGCTGAAGAGCGTCACGGTCAGAAGCTTACCCCACACAATTTCGATGCGACTGGCGGGGCTACTGAGCAGCGTTTCGAGCGTTCCACGCTCTTTCTCTCCCGCGCAGAGATCGACCGCGGGATAAAAGGCCCCGGTCATGGCCCACAATAGAACCATGAACGGAAAAATCTTCGACCAGATGGCGGCATCTTTGTGCCCGCTTTCCGCGACGTCGACATTCGCCACGTCGACCGGGTCGGCCGCGGTCTCGGGCACGCCGCTGTACTCTAGGTTGCTTTGACCGATCATCTCGGTCCAGCGGTGGATTACTTGCGAAACCCGCAGGTAGGCAATCTGCGATTTCTCGTTGGCCGAGTTGTGATAGATGCTGGGGCCAGGGACACGCAGCGTCAGGTCCAACTCCCCGTCGTCTTTCACGCTGCCTTCTCGAAGTTCAAGCAACCCTTGGCGATATGCTTCCAGTTGGTTGGTAAAGTCGGGCGGGAATACGACCACAACTTCAAACACGCCGCGTCGCACCCAATCGGTTGCCTGTTCGGAGGTAATTTCTCCGCGGGGCAACTCAGAATCTGCCTCGCCTTCGGGCGGTGTGAACTCGACTTTCAGCAGACGCGAGCGTGTCGGGTCGCCTTCGAACAGATAATCGGCAAACCGCCCGTTGACGATCAACGGCGGAAGCTCGCCATCGCCGGTCACTTCGCGTGCCCCGGCGATGAACACCTGCGTCGGTTGCTCGCGAATGAATTGCGACACCTGAAAGAAGCTGAGACCCATCAACGGGTAAAGCAGAATCGGCAACACCGCGATCATGAACAACGTACGACGGTCGCGCAATTGATCGCGAACCTCTCGCATGAAGATCAGTCGTACGTTGGACCAATTCATGAATGTCGTCTCAAGCGTTGTCTACGGTGGCCACCGTAGCTTTCGGGTGTCGTTCGTCGTGTTCGGAAATCAATTGGAAGAACAATTCTTCCAGGTCGTGTTCATGATGCTCTTCCTTGAGTTCGTCGAGCGAGCCGCTGGCCAGCACTCGACCTCGATGCACGATGGCGATCGAGTCGCAGAGTTTTTCGGCCTCGCGCATGATGTGGGTTGAATAGATGATGCACTTCCCGTGATCGCGAAGTTCGGCCACGGTTCGAATGAGCGACCGGGCCACCAGCACGTCGAGCCCAACGGTGGCTTCGTCGAAGATCAACACCGGAGGGTCGTGCACCAAGGCGCGGGCGATCGATACCTTTTGTTTCATACCGGTCGACATCTTCGCGCCGAGCAGATCGCGAATGTCGTTCATCTGCAGCATGTCGAAGACAAGGTCCATCCGCTGGTCTAATTGATCGCCGGAAAGCCCGTACAGACGGCCGAAGTAGCTGACCATTTCCCAGGCCGACATGCGATCGTAGACGCCGGTATTGGCGGAGATGAAACCAATTTGGCGGCGGACTTGGGCCGCTTGTGTGACCACATCCAAACCGTTGATCTGTGCCACACCGCTGGTGGGGCGAAGCACGGTGCTAAGGATTCGCAACGTGGTTGTTTTACCGGCCCCATTGGGACCCAACAGTCCAAAGATCTGTCCGGCATGGGCCTCGAAACTAACGTCATCTACAGCCACCAACTGCCCACGCCGTAAGTCGGCATACGTTTTGGATAGCTGGTGAACGTAGATCATGAAACGCGTCCGCACCGTGGTTCCTGTCGCCGCAGGAACCCAGTGTTTGTTGCAGGCCCTGGCGTCGTGCAGGGGAAACCTCACCCTCGCGCGTGAACGCACGGACAACGCCTGATAGTCCAGAAGACAAGTGTGCTTATACCACAGCGTAGCTTATGTGGTCGATTCTCCGTATCTGCCCGCACCTCGTCTGGTGGGGGTTCAGCATGCCGAATCTCGGGGATGACCTCGTCAACGACGGTTATACGGCCATTGACGGCGGTTCAGAGGGGGCTTCATCGACCAGCTCGTAGAAAGCGTTTCGCTGTCGTGGGACAAAGCCCAGTTCGCTGATGGCGTCCCGAATTTCCTGGAGGGTCAAATAGTGGACCGTCCCGGCCGAAGCCACCACGTTTTCTTCGATCATCAGACTCCCCATGTCGTTGGCCCCGTAGAGCAAGGCCATTTGCCCGACCTTCAACCCCTGGGTAACCCAGCTTGATTGCACGTTCGGAATATTGTCCAGATACAAACGCGACACGGCCTGAGTCTTGAGGTACTCGTACGCGCCGACCTTGGGCAAATGATCCAGGTCGGTATTCCCCGGTTGGAATGACCAGCAGATGTAGGCCGTGAACCCGGAGGTTTCGTTCTGCAGATCGCGAAGTCGATCCAGGTGTTCGATGCGTTCGGCCAAAGTCTCGACGTGACCGAACATCATGGTGGCCGAGCTGCGACCACCCAAGGAGTGCCAGACACGGTGAACGTTCAACCAATCGTCGGTCATTACTTTGCCGCGCGTGATTTCGCTACGCACTCGATCGACAAGGATCTCTGCGCCACCGCCTGGTAGGCTGCCCAACCCCGCGGCCTTCAATCGATGTAGAACCTCTTCCAGCGGTAGCTTCGCCACCTTGGTGAAATGATAGATCTCCGGCGGGCTGAACCCGTGGACGTTCACTTGCGGGAAGTGCTGCTTGATGTCTCGCAGTAAGTCTTCGTACCACTGGAGCGTGAGCGTGGGATGGAGCCCACCCTGCATGAGAATCTGTTCACCGCCCAATTCCACGGTTTCTTCAATTTTCTTCAGCAACTCTTCCCGTTCGAGCACGTAGCCTTCTTCGTGCTTAGGCTTGCGGTAAAACGCACAGAAATCGCAGACGGCCGTGCAGATGTTGGTGTAGTTGATATTGCGATCGATGTTGTACGTGCGATACGGCTCGGGATGCATCCGCCGCGAGACGGCATCGGCGGCCTGGCCGATGGCAACCAGCTCGTGCGATTCCAGCAATTGCAAGCCCTCGGCTGATGTGAGCCGCTCGCCGGCGACTGCCTTATCCAGAATGTTCGCAATCGGAGAATCCAAGGTCGACTCCTCTGGGGGCCATGCCCAACTCTGAGGCCAATTGGTGATAGAGCTGCAAGCCCTGTCGTTCACGGGCACCAAACTGAAAGTAAAGGTTGTCGCGGAGGTAAGCAACACACTCGGGCTCGGTTAGCCCCAGCGGCGCTGCTTCAGCGGCGGCAATTTCAGGGAGATGAGCGACGCCACGATCGCGGGACTCGGACAACGCGGTTTCCAGGCCATCCAGATCGACGCCAACCCGCGCGGTCCACAGGGCAAAGACGAACGGTAATTCCGACCAGCGACACCATTCATCGCCCAGATCCCAAACGGCAACGAAACGCCCGACGGGTGAGTGAATCGCCCGATCGCCGATGAGCAGCACCGCATCCGTGGCGGTATCTTCTAGGCTCGCACCAATGGGAAGCGGCTGCAGTTCGGGCTCGATCCCGTAACGCTGCTTCAACAAGATGCGGGCCAACCCCACGCTGGTTCGCGAACCTTCGTCCAGCGCCAACGTGCGAACTTTCTCGGGCTGCACTCGAAAGAAGAGCTTCACGCTCAGCACCGGTCCGCGACATGCAATGCAGGCATCGGAGATAATGGTGTACGTCGGATCCTGAAAGCACTCGATCGAAGGGATCAACGCCACGTCGAGTTGCCCGTCGGCCAAATGATCTGCCAGACGGCTGGGCAGATCGAGCACCAGTTCAGACTGGGGTGCCAACTGGTCCAGCTCATAAATGAGTGGTTTGGTATTTAGGTAATTGACGGCCCCGACTCGGACCTGCTTGTTGCGTTCCATCTCTTTTGCCGCTCCCGGTGGGTTGAACTTCCTCAGGCCCGTTGCCTGATAAAGTTCGCATCACCCGATGTCGAGCCATCGCTTCAACTTACGTTGTAAAGCGTTGATTGTAGCGCGGCACCCGCTAGTGGAAAAGCCTGCTTGCGGGGCATCCGCAACCTACTATCAGAACCGCGATAGGTACGCCGAACGCAACAGTGCTCTTGGACGTCGTGGAAAACCTAGAATTCCAGCTTTCGAAAAGCTTGGAAACCGATCCACATGGGAACTGTGGTTGCGGCGACCCCCAACATCACCGCGGCGGCGGTGCCTTGATAGACCAGGTTCGGGTCGCCCACGCCTTTGGCAACGATATAGAAGTGACATGCCACCGCGGGCAACATCGTAGCGACCACGATGTAGAGCGTGCTCAGCACCTGGTTCAGCGTGCCCCCGAATCCGGATGTGATTTTCGATGGCGATTCTTCGCGTAGGTTCGGAAGCCTGGCCCCCAACCCCACGGCAATGCCCGCAAGCCCTGTGGCCAGAAACACGCAGGTAATCAAGTGACTGACCACAATCAGACGTTCGACCTGCAGCATGTAGTCGCTGATTAACACTAGCGTGAGTGCGGGGAGCAGCGATCCTATGGTGGAGAACCAGAATTTGCTCCATAGCACGGTCTCGCGACGAATCGGCAACAAGCCGAGAATCCAAAACCGTTTGCCTTCCAAACTAATCATCGGAAACACGAAGCGGCTGGTGAAGATCGAGAGGATCAGCCCAACGACACCAAGGTTCAGGAAGCTCACTACATTGACCCACGCAGCGTAGGTGACGTCGTAGCTAAAACGGCGCATGTTGAGAAAGTACATTGCCAACAGTCCGAAGAAGATGACGTATTGCGACCACTGCACGGGATCTCGTCGGAAGAGCCGCAGATCTTTGATCACCAACAATCGCATTTGGGGCGGCAGGACAAACAGCAGTCGGTCGATGATCCGATCCAATGGTTGCTCACCGACCCGTCGTCGGGCCGCCTTGCGGCCACGAAGTGCTGTGTAGCCCGGGCGATAGATCGACGTGGCAAACCAGACCGCGACGAGCTGCGCGAACAGGGCATTGGAGATCAGCAATACCAGGAACAGTATGCTTTCGGCCAAGCCACCCCGGGCCGATTCGAGGAGGCCGTGGCTTAGCCACCAACTGGGAAGCAGACGGTTCTTGCTGAAGCTCAGCCGGGCCAGCATGTCTTGAAACCAACTTGGCGTCAGCAGGTCGCCTTGCGTGCCCCCGAAAAGAATCGTGCCCAGGTAAACGGCGACGCCAATCACCAGTCCCCCGGCGATGATCAAGGCTTGCATCCGCGCGCGGGGCAACCAGCGCACAATGGCCATGCAGGCAATCGCGCCGAAGGCCGCGGGGATGTGTACGAATGCCACGATGAACGGCAGCAGCAGCGCAAAATAATACCAGGGGGCCAACGTCACGATGCCGTAGGCTACCAGCATCGGAGTGCCCAGCAGGACGAAGCCCCAACTGCTGAAGAATACGGCTTCCTGAAACTTATGAAGGAAAACCCTTGCGTTACGGACCGGAATGGTAAGAAGGAACTCCGCCTCACGCGAACGATAGAGACTGCTGTAGAGAATGACGCCCGCCGAAAATACCAGCATCACCATTAGGGAGACGAAAAAGATATCGAAGATCACCTCATACGTCTGGTCGCGAATGGCGGATTGTTCGAGCAGCGAGTCAATCAGTTCGAAGCCGCCGGCAAAAAGCACGAAAAGCCCGACCCAGAAGATGAAGCTGAGGACCACCACAACCGTGACTCGGAGCCGAGCTTCCTCCATGGCCTGCCGTAGAATGTTGTGCACCATCCGCGTCCGCAAACGCGAAAACACACGGGCTTCTTCTTCTGGGCTTAGCAGACGTGACATAAGGAAACGCTTGTACTGATGTCTGTGCTCAAGAGGGAATGCCGTTGCCAGGTACGGTTTCCTTCAGAGGAGTTCCCGCTTCCTCGGCTGC
This sequence comes from Pirellulales bacterium, assembly GCA_965227275.1. Classification (GTDB taxonomy): domain Bacteria; phylum Planctomycetota; class Planctomycetia; order Pirellulales; family JAEUIK01; genus CAZNXE01. Next base: position 369,404 of record CBDDFU010000002.1, read on the forward strand.
AGCGGTCACTTCCAGGAACAATTTCTCAAGGCTCGAATCGTGAAGCTGCTGCGAATGCTGCAATTCCGACATGGTTCCGACACATAGCAATCGGCCGTGATCGACGATCCCAATCCGATCCGCGATCTCCTCAGCGACCGCCAACGTATGCGTGGACATGAAGATCGTCATGCCCTCGGCAGCCCTGGCCCTTAGCAGGTCTTTCGTAAGTCGTGCGCTGCGCGGATCCAGGCCGACCATCGGTTCATCGATCACCAACACTTCGGGGTCGTGCAGCAACGCCGAAGCGAACACCAACCGTTGTTTCATCCCGTGCGAATAAGTCTCGGCCAGGTCCTCGACAAACGGGGCCAGTTCGAAGTTCTCGATCTCGCGTTCGATGCGCTGCCTGCCATCGGCAGGCTCGATGCCATACATGTCGACGATGAATTGCAGGAACTCGCGGCCCGAGAGTTTCTCGTAGAGATAAGGTTCGTCGGGAACATAGCCCAAGTGTTTCACTGCCTCGCGTGGATCGTTTGCGACGTCGATTCCGCAGATCTGAATGCTGCCGGTTGTGGGTCGCAAGAGAGTCGTCAGCATCTTGATGGTGGTTGTTTTTCCCGCACCGTTGGGGCCCAGCAACGCGAAGAGTTCGCCGCCGGGCACCGTGAGATCGAGCCCTTGGACGGCCGTCTTCGTGCCGTATTTCTTGCTGACTTTAGTGAACTCGATCATCGCCACTCACGGGTTGATTTTTAGAGGTTTAATCTCGGGCGTTTGCGAATCGGCATCGTTGATGGGTGTCGAAGAGACGCGATCAAAGATCATCCTCGAGTTGAGAATCGACATCTCTTGTCGCAAGACTGTTCCGTCGCGGCGAACCCACATTTTGCCACGATCTTTCGAAGAAGTACTTAGCTGCGCCCCGGGGTCGTCTCGATATACGACCAGCAGGCAGTTCACCGCGCGATCATTCCAGGAGATCCACTCCTCACGTTCAACCTGAACGTGCAGCACTTCCATGGGACTGTTGCGTGGTCGGAAGGGGCTGTAGACCGGCTTTGTCCAACTTTGGCCCACTCGCAATTCCGTAAGACGCGGCTCTGGAGACAGCATGTCGGACACCCGCCCCGTTGGCGGTAGCGAGGTCTCATTCGTAAACGTTTGCGTTCCGACGCTGACCTGCATGCGCAACATACCGTCGTCCACCACGCCATTCATGCGGATCGGTTCGGTCATGGGATCCATACGGAGCGTGGATTCGATTCCAATCAGATTTCCCAGTGGATCGACATCCACGCGGCTTTCGGTGCGGAGGTTCAAGAACCCTTCGAGCCCCTCGCTGCCACCGACCAGGGGAGCCATCCATACCGGGGTAAGCTTGGCCAGCGGGATTCGTTCCAGTCGCACATCGCTGTGCATCTGAATTACGTCCCCAATCCCGCGATCGGTCCAACTGGTTGCCGACCCCACCGGCTCGTCATCCCAACGAATCGACCAGGTTACCCGCTCGTCGGGCTGGGAGATAATCTGCTGATAGGTGGGAGGCTCGCCCACCAGCAACGGTGGTAGCACCTTGGCAATCAGCAGCCAGCTCATCGATGCTAGCCACAGCAACACCGTGGCTACATTGAACCAGCGACTGGCCATCGTCGACCTCACAAAAAGACGAGGCCGACCAGCAATTCACGGGCCGAGCGCACCGGGCGCCCTTGTAGTCTGTCCCGTCCCAGGCCTCTTGGGCCATTGTAACGCGCACGGCGAACAAGGCCATTTATGGGCAAATGACCGGGGCGTTTTGGTTCTTGGCCCCGAAGGCGATCTTTTTTCGCTCGCCTGTTTTTCCGGTGTCGCTGGCAGGGCTTTCATAGCTTTCGTCAGCACGATGGTTTTCCGTGGGGGTATTTTTCTTTCGAGTTGCCTGTGAACCGAGCTTGTGTCGAAAGCGACTTCTCACGAAGATACCGCCCGCTGGGGCCTGCGCGAGGATGCGACAGGCTTGTTCTTCAGTTTTGCCGGGTATCGTGCTTGGCACGGAGGCCATAAGAATGCGGGTTGATTTGTCGCTACGTCTCGTTGTTGCCGTTGTAGTTATGTCCCTGGTTGGTTGCGGTGGAGGAGACTCCACGGAAACGGCCGACACGGAGAAGACTTCCGGCAAAGACTCGCAAGCCAAAACGTCGAAGCCGTCACCTCCAGAAGAATCACGTGTGGTGCTCGAAACAACCTTGGGACGTGTTGTGCTCGAACTGGATGAAGAGAAAGCACCACTGACGGTGGCCAACTTTTTGCAGTATGTCGATTCAGGGCACTATGACGGAACCGTGTTCCATCAAGTGGTGGACAGTTACATCGTTCTCGCGGGAGCATACACACCAGAGCTTCAAGAGAAGACCGCGGGGATCACGATTCGAAACGAGGCCGATAACGGCTTGAAGAACACGCGTGGCACCATCGCCATGGCCCGCGAGTTCGATCGTATCGATAGCTCGACATGTCAGTTCTTCATCAATCTGTCGGACAACCCCGAGCTGGATCATCAGGGACGTACGGCCGAAGAGTATGGTTACTGTGTCTTCGGGCGCGTTGTCGAAGGTCTCGACATCGTCGAAAAGATTTCCCAAGTGGAAGCGCACAGCACCGATCAGTTCGATTTGATTCCGATCACCCCCGTCGTGATCAAGTCGGCGCAGAATACATCAACTGCATCGCAAAGCAGGACGGTGCGAAAAACAGGGGCAGGCCTGCAACGCTAGGTCTTGTTGGACGCCAGTTGCTTCCGCCGCTTGATCTCCTCGTCGTAGCTCACCTTCAACCGGGCAATCAACTGGGCCGGGGTATAGATTTTTCCCGTCGGTTCGTTGAAGTCTTTCCCGGTCGGTGCTTCTTCGAGTTGCCTGCCCAGATTCGCGCCGCCGGACGTCGTCGTCATGTATTGGATCATCTTGTATCCGTCAGGACCTCGAACCAGGGCGTCGATGGTGTTGTGCCCATAGGGCATGCGGCTCAAACGGTCCAAGCGGTCGTAGCCATCTGGCAGTTGGGCGATTTGCTGTTCGAATTTGTCGGCATCCGAGCGGGCGAGTCGCTTCACCAGATAGTTGTCATCCGGGAGCGCGCTTTTGATTATTTTCTTGCCGTCACGAACCTTCCAGCCTCGTCTGGCAAGTTCCTGTAACACGGCGGTGACATTGCCTTGCGAGATCAGAAAGCCCGGCTGAATGTTTTCCTCGCTTAGTGTGTGTGCGACCACCTTTTCGATTTTCTCGAAGTGGGGCATCTTGCCAGGCTTCTTGTCATTCGCCCCGGCGTCGGTCGGGCAGGAGAGGAGGAAAGCCAGACCACAAACACCGATTGCCAAACCTGCAAACAGGCGACGGGCGAATGGAGTAGAATCACACGCAGCATAGGGAAGGGTGGTTTGTTGATGCATCGCTGATTCTCGCAGATAGAGTTCGTTCTGTTTGATTTGCATCGACCGTGGTGAGGAGTCTCGTTCAACTCAAGCCTACCCTTTTGGATCGGGAGAGGATTTCGGGTCGGCCAGCTAGAGCTGAGGCCGGTCGTAACACTGGTTCCGATTGGGACGACGTCGAGGCGGTGTCCCAGCAAGTCTCGGCACCTCATTCATGGCACGGGGAGTAGCAACATGAGCGTTCAGGTGGTGGCCATAGGGAAGGAGGGCATTGCACCGCTGACGATGCCGGATCGCTTCCGCCACGAAATCACGTATTTCATGACGGTGCCCGGGGAACATGGGGCCCCGATGATCCCGCACGGTGAGTACTGGGTTCGACTGGCAGAAGCCCGGGGGTGGCTCGACGAGGGCGTGGTGAGCCTCGTCTCCCCGTTGGATAGCGAAAACAAGACGGAGTTCGAAATCAGCGAGGAACAGGAGGTGTGGCTGGAGTGGATGGTCGAGCACGAAATCGAGCACATTCGCCTTGAGTAGCTCGTAGACCAAGTGTCCAATGAAGGTCTCGACAGACCCTTGAAGTGGTTAAGTTTTAATATCATTTGTGACAGGGCCGGTTCCAGTGAGCGGATCCGCAACTTGATCACCCGCCCTGCGAACCTAACCGTCACTGTATGTGTCGTAAACGATACATATGGAAAGGGTTGTGAAATATTCTCCGTTATGCTGTCAGCCAGCGAATCACATGCTTTCCAGGTGGACTGACAGATGAGTGCCAGAATCCACGCCTTGTGGGGGATAGGCAGATTGTGCGGCAGGGCTATAATCGCTGACCTAGTGCGAAATTATTTGAATTAGCTAGGCGGATTTCGTACCATGCTGCGGTTGGACGCCGCAAGGATGTACGGGGTAAACGGAGAGACCAAAATGCCGAATGCGACCTATTTCGTCCAGGAGTGTCCGACCTGTGGCCGAAAGCTGGAGATTCTCGTCGAGCACTTAGGCCGCAGTCTAGCATGTACCCATTGTCACGGCCGATTCATCGCCCAACAGGGTACCGCTGCCAGAGTCGATGCTTCCGAGGCGAATTCGACACTGTTGAAACGCGCCGATGCTCTCTTGCAGCGCGTTTCCAAAGATCGCGGACTGTCGGCAACATCTTCGTCAATTCCGACTGTGGATCGGCCCCTCTCGTAGTTGGTTGGGAAATACCCGAGGTATCCCGCTTTCTCGAAATCCAAGCTGCGCCGGGGAGATTCCATGCGCACGCGAGCTGGCGTTTAGGAGCCGGCGACGAGAGCAGCCAAGTCTTGAAAAAACTTTGGGTACGTCTTCGAGGTGCAGCCCGGATCCAGAATGTTGACTCCCGGGAGCTTGAGCCCGACCAGGGCCATGCTCATAGCCATGCGATGGTCGTCGTAGGTTTCGATCTCGGCCCCTTGCAGCACAGCAGGGGGCGTGATTTTCAGCCCGTCGGGCTTCTCGTCGACCGTGGCGCCGAATTTCCGCAATTCGGTGGCCAGGGCCGCAAGGCGATCGGTCTCCTTCAGCCGGATGTGGGGCACGCCGGTGATGGTCGTCGGCCCCTCGGCGAAGAGCGCCACGGCCGCCAACGTCTGCACGGTGTCGCTGATGGCGTTCATGTCGACGTTGATTCCCTGTAGGGGTTCTCCACGTACGGTGATCGAGGCGGACGATTCCGATGCTTCAATCTGGCAGCCCATCTTCTCCAGCACTTCGGCGAATGCAACATCACCCTGGATGCTCTTTAGGTTGAGACCCTCGACCGTAACACAGCCACCGGTGATCGCAGCCGCTGCCAGGAAGTAGCTTGCCGCGGAAGCGTCGGGTTCGACCTGGTAATCGCATGCGGAGTATGTTTGCGATCCCGCGATCGTCGATTTCTCCAGGTCCTTGCCCTGCTGAACCGATACACCAAATGCGGTCATCACGTCGGCAGTCATGACTACATAGGGTTGGGAGACTAACTCGCCGTCGACATGGATCTCGACGGCCGATTTCGCATACGGCGCAGCCATCATCAGGCCGCTGAGGAATTGGCTGGAAATATCGCCACGAATACTTACCGGACCGCCTTCGAGCCCGAGGGCATGAATCACCAGTGGCGGGCATCCCTCGTTCGCTTCGTAGTCGATGTTTGCCCCCAGTTGTCGTAGTGCATCGACCAGATCGGCAATTGGGCGCTCTCGCATACGGGGTACGCCATCCAGTCGATATGTACCTGTCCCCAGGGTGAGCATCGCCGTGAGAAACCGCATTGTGGTGCCGCTGGCCTGAACATTCAGGTCGGCCGTATCGACAGGAACATTTCCCCCGCAGCCGTCGACCGTGATAATGGCAGCTTCCCGGTCGTGCTCGATGGTAAAGCCGAGTTGACGAAGTGCCTCGACCATCACCACGGTGTCGTCGCTATCCAGGGCGCCAAGCAACCGAGTTTGCCCCGAAGCGAGGGCCGCGCAAATGAGTGCCCGGTTCGTGATGCTCTTCGATCCCGGTGGGCGAATGCAGCCGCGAATAGGACCGGATGGTTGAATCTCTATCGAGTCGGACGCTGGCACGAGTGATGAATCGCCTTGGTTGCCGCAAATGTAATAGATCATTGCTGCGAGTATATCGGGCTCGCCATGGCTGCGCACAGCGGTTGAGCATGAGGGCCCGACGTGTGAAGCCAACGCAGGTGCTGCTGCAGCCGAGTGGCCTAGTCGTTTTCCGCAATCTTCCACAAGTTCGATTCACCGCGAAAGTAAATGGCCCCGTCGGCCACCGCGGGCGAACTGAGCACCTGCTCTCCGAAGTCGTACTGGCTGACCAACTCGCCTTCTTCGCCGTCGACCCTTACGATCTGAGCCACACCCTCTTGATTGATCAGAAACAGGTGACCGTCGGCCAGAACCGGAGTGGCCCAGAATGTGCCTTTCAAGCGGAGTTGCCACAGAACATCGCCGCTTTCGGCTTCGCCACAAGACAAGACGCCCGCCCTTTTGACGATGTAAACTTTCCCATCGTGTACCACGGGGCTTGCGGATCCAGCGGATAATTTATTCGATTGCCACAGCCGTGTCGGGTCTCCACCCTCGGCGGGAAGAGAAAGGGCTGTTAGTCCCTCAGATGGTACATAGACTTCGTTGCCGTCAACGGCTGCAGAAGGGATGGTTCCGCAGGCACTTTCGAATTTCCACACGGTGCTGCCTGTTCGCGGCTCAATGGCGACCAACTCGGTCCCGCTTTGCAAAAGCACTAAGTCCTGCCCAGCATTGCCAGTGGACAGAACGGTGGGTGATGCCCAGTTCTCCGATTCGTTGCGGGGAATCTTCCAGCGGTTCACACCGGTCTCGGCGTCGATTCCCGCGGCAAAGGAGTCTCCCTGGTTCTCGACCTGTACGATGACAGTAGAGTCAACCACCACGGGCGAGGAGGCCATCCCCACATCGTTACCGGCTTTGGGGTAGTCGGACGTCAGCCCTCGCAACCACAGCAGGTTGCCATCGAGGTCCAACGCGATCAGGTCATTGGTCGAGAAGAAAGCAAAGATCCGTTCCCCGTCACTGGCCGGGGAATTTGCCGCGACCGAGCTGGTGGGATGATGTAGCGTGCGACCGGTGGCCCAAAATTGGCGGTGCCACAGCAGTTGTCCGTTCTCGACATCAAAGCACAGCACATGCAGGCGGTCTTGGTTGGGGCCGCTCGATGCGGTGACCACGACCCGATTGTCGACAACGATGGGGCTGGAAACGCCATCCCCGGGAAGCCCCACCTTCCAGGCTACATTCTTCTCGTCGTCCCACTCCGCAGGCACCGGCTCGGAGGCCGCCACACTGCGGTTATCGGTTCCACGGAACTGTAGCCAGTCGCCCGCCGCGACAACGGTGTAAAGCGAGCCGAGGATTGCGAATGCGGTAACGTAGATGGTCAACTTCATCGTCGTTCAAGTCCGTTGAAATTGGGGAATGTCATACTTGAAAACCAATGTGATCGACCCCGGGAGGGCCGCTGAGCATGGACGATCTATTCTTCCGCTTCGATCGTGGCGATCGGCGTACCAACCGAATCGCACACGCGGAGTTGGAACTGCCAACGTTGGGCCCAAGATTCTTCCATCTCGTTGTGGCAAATCTTTACCAGAAATACGTTGCGACCCTGCTTGAGGTTGGCGCTGATGAAGTATTGATCCACCTCCATGCCGGCTTGATACACCTCGTGGCTAGCCAGCAGTTCGCCGTTGAGCCAAAGCTTGTTGGCATTGATGCAACCCCAGCGAATCTCCACCGGCTGGGCCCTCGGCGAATAAAACTCGGCCGTGGCGTAGGCGATCACGCCATTCTCTTTGGCGATCGTCTCGTTGAAATCAACCACACCATAGTCGTCTTCGCTGGCGTGTCCTTTCCACGTGACGGGACCACTCTTGCCTTCGTACGTTTCGGTCAGGTCGATCTTTTCTTCCGGCGGGTAGGCTACATCGAACCCTTTTTCGTCGGTGTTGTCGAACGGGCCAATGATGTGCCAATCGGTGATGAAGCCGAAGTGGGCCGGTAGGTCGACTTCAACGTCGTGACCGCTGAGTTGTGAGGTGATGGCCTTCACCTGGTCCAAGTCGCGAGCGCCCGAGAGCGCCTTCTGCATCACGGCAATGCCTTCGGCCGTTTGATCGTTCTCCAGCAACTGCTCGGCTTCTCCCAGCAGTCGCACCACCGCGTCGCGACGGAACTCGACGCTGGGGTCGTGTAGCAAGTTGGGGATGATGCGATCGGGTGCCGTTTCGTCAACGCGGGACAACCACTCGAATGCCAGGCGCCGCGCACGTGGGGCGTGGCTTTCGTCCAACACAAACGACTCCAACTCCGCCTTTGGCAGAATACCCTGTTCCCTCAAGTCACGTTCTGCAATGGTGTCCACGGCTGCCCGAATCCAGTTGGCCGCCAATGGGTTGGCCTGATCGAGGGCCGCCAGAATTTTGGGCAGCTGCTGGGCGTTCGCCTGCGACAATTCCTGCCAGGCGAGGGCTGCTTCCCGATTGCCGGCCCCTTCGTTGCCAACCGCCCGTAACGTTTCCAGCGAGGCATCCAGATCCGCCGCCCGTAGCTGGGCGACCGCGGCGAACGCCACACCCACCACCATCATCCGTAAGGAAAATCGCCGTACCATCCAAGAGGTCTCCGGAGTCAGCACCAGGGTTCAATCCACGCGGCTGGATTGTAGTCCATCCCGCGGTGAGAAGAAATCATCCCCCGCCCGGCAGGGGTGCGTGATCCCTATGCGATGCGCGTATTGATCCGGTGTTGTGATGAAGCGATCCAAAACGGCAATCTTGGTTCATCAGACTCCTCGATTGATGGCTATGCAGGCCGAATTTCGATCGCATATCCCGCGTACAGTAGCGAAATACCCAACAGAACACCAAGCAGGATGGCCTTAAGAGCCAAGAATCGCTTCGGTTGGTAGTAGCTGAATAGAAACGATACAAATTCGCTCTTCATCTTGCCGAATTCAGACCGACCCTCTTTGGAGATTTCCCCCGGGTTGAAAATCCACAGGAGTCCAAAAAAGATTAGCAGCAGGGACAATAAGATCACGCACAGGACCGGCCAAAGCACCAACAACATGGCGGCGAGTATCCAGATGCGGCCGGTAATGGGAACTCCTCTCAACCAACCGATGATGATTGTTGCCATGAAGCCGCAAAGAACATAGATGGTCAGCCGCGTGGCTACGTATTCGCGACCAGACTCGGGAATTTCTTCTGGTTTCGCGGCGTTCATGGAGGCCAAGTTACTCTGGCACGGGCTCGCAGTACAGCAATGACTCAGAACAGCCATGATCGAAACTTGGTTGACCATTACCAGGTCACTTCACTTTCAACTCCTGCTTCACCGCCTTCAACTGCTCGGACTCCGGCATGCCTTTGTAATATGCGTCCAAGGGGAAGCAGCCCGAGAGCATGCCGTTGCGGGGGGCGGTGGTGCAGTCGCTGAAGGTGCGGCAAATGCGCTTTCGGGTCAGCGGGCGACCGGCCAGTGTGTCGGCGGGAAGTTCTGGGTACGAGAGCACCATGCGGCCTAGCCCCACGGAGTCGACCCAGTTGTCGCGAACCACGGCCTGTGCGACATGAGGCAGGAAGTCCTGCAGGTAGCTGTAGCCCGTGCCAACCATCGGCAGATCGGGCACCGCTTGTTTGCACTGCCGCACCGTTTCGATCTGGCGGCACACACCGACCAGTGGGTCTTCCGGCGGCTGATAACCATCGGAGGGCGGGAAGATGGCGGGGCGTTGAATGTGTGGGTTGTAATAGGGACTGCCGCAAGAAAGATTCACGGCCATCACCCCCAGGTCGCGAAGCATCTCCAGAACCGCGATTGTTTCGGTTAGATCGATTTGAAGCGGATCTTCAGGGTTCAACCCGAAGCCGTATTCGTACGGCAGGTGTTGCTCAAAGTCGAGCGGCTCACCCACTTCCAAGCTGGTTCGGTAAGGAACTGTATCGAACGCACTTAATCGCACGCCGATCAACAGCGTCGGGCATTCATCTCGAATTCTGCCGATGATGGTCCGCAGCATGTTGGTGCGTCCTTCCAGGTCACCACCAAAGCGACCAGGGCGAACCCGCGCGCTGAGGAACTCGTGCAGCAGATAACCATGACACGACTTGATGTCGACGAAATCGAACCCGACCTCCGCGGCCAGCCTGGAGGCTGCGACGTAGCTTTCGATCAACCGTTCCAAGTCGCTATCGGTCCACACCAGCGAAGTGTCTTGCGGATCGATGTTGAACTTGTCGTCCAGCAGCGGGTGGTGATAGGCAATTCGTGGTTCGAGTTGTTTGCCGTGTGGGCGCGAAAACCGACCGGAGTGGGTGAGCTGCAGGCCGACCAGTAAATCGTCGGTGTCGCCGAACGACTCCTGGTGGGCGGCTTGGAGTTCCTGTAGTAACTGTTGGAGCCCGATTTTGGTGTGCGCAGAGGCCTGCGTTTGATTCGGGTTCGCGCGACCATCCTCCTGAACGGCCGCGGCTTCGCCTCCCCAGATAAGCTTCGCGCCGCTGAGGCCGAAGTTGCGCCACCGCCGTAGCGTGTGCGGCGAGGGAGTGCCGTCTGGGTTCGCGTCCCAACCTTCCATGGGATGAATACACCAGCGGTTGCCCACTGTTCGGTCGGCAAGCTTCAACGATTGGGCCAACGGCGAGTCGTCCTCGACCGAGAGGACCTCGTCATCTATCGGCAGCGAGACGTTCAACTCGGCAAGCCGCTGCCGAAGTGCGTCAACGGTTTTGAGTTGGGCAATTTTCTTGTACACGAAGGATCCCTCGACACGTTCGCACTCGAAAGAGCAGGACACAAGCGCCCCGTCCGCGACCGTGGATTATGTCAGATGGATTGGGGCACCGGGAGTGTCGCAACGCTTCCATGTGTTGCTCCGGAAATCACTAAGCGGGACGTAAGGGGCTCATGGCCAGGACAAAACTGCGTCGTCGCGACTCACCTTCGAACTCGACGGTGGCTTTTCGGAAATCGCCTTGCCCGCCCAAAGCCACGATCCGCCCGGTGCCGTGTTCCGGGTGAACGACTCGCATGCCCTGCACAAAGACGTTGGGAGAGACCCCCGAGGTCGCAGGACGGGCTCCTCCCAAGTTGGCCGCGGTGGTTAACTGCCCTGCAAGGTTTTGCGGCAGCTTTGGCTTTTGGCCTGGCATGGGCGCCGCCGCCGCGGCTTGCGAGACATTGGTTTCGGCAAAGTTGTCGTCGCCGAACTCGGAGTGAGCATCGTTTCCCGGTAACGCCGCAAAGCCCTCGAATGCGGGCACCGGCGGTTCTTCTTCGACCACCTCCATTTCGCCGCGGGGGAGTTCCATTAAGAATTCGCTGGGCACCGTAAACTTGCGCTCACCGCGGAAGTCGCGAACTTTGGCGTGACTCAGATACAGTTCTTCCTGTGCCCGCGTGATACCCACGAACAGCAGGCGACGTTCTTCTTCGAGTTGGGCCCGATCTTCACTGCTGCGGCTATGGGGCAAAATGCCTTGTTCGATTGCGACGATAAATACGACGGAAAATTCCAAACCCTTGGAACCGTGTAGTGTCATCAGCGTGACTTTGTCCTGGCCTCCATCCCAATCGTCGGTGTCGTTGACCAGGCAGACACCTTCGAGAAACTCTTCGAGTTGTCCTTCGCCGGGGTGGTCCTCGTCGAATTCTCGGGCGGCGGTAAGCAGTTCTTCGATGTTGGCCAGCCGTTCTTGATCGTCGAGGTCGTCGGAGTCTGCCAGTGAACGTCGATATCCCGATTCGTCGAGCACGTGCCCCAGGATTCGTTCCACCGGTTCGTCGACCAACAACGATAGGCGATCGATCATCGAGACGAACTTCGCCACGGCCACGGTGGATCGTTTGGCCAACGACTCAATCAATCCGCTCTGTCGGGCCGCCTCGAAGATGGTTAGACCTTGTCGGGTGGCGAACTTTCGAACGGCATCCACGGTTTTCTTGCCGATCCCGCGTGCGGGGGTATTGATGATGCGGAGCAGCGCCTGATCGTCGCTGGGATTATGCAGCAGGGTGAGGTAGGCCAGGATGTCCTTGATTTCTTTGCGTTGATAGAACTCCTGTCCGTTGATCATCTGATAGTCGATGCTCGCACTGCGCAGGGCGTGCTCGATCTCGCGGCTCAAGGCGTTGGTGCGATAGAAGATGGCGAAGTCACGCAAGCGGCGGTTTCCGTCGGCAACTTCCTGGGAAATCCGCTCGGCGATCGCCTCGGCTTCTCGGCGATGGGTGGCGTGAGCGATCAGCGACACGGGTTGGCCTTCGACATTCTCCGTGTGCAGCCGCTTGGGCTTTCGCTTGCGATTGTGCTGGATGAGCTGCGAGGCCGTTCGCAGAATGGCCTTCGTGCTGCGGTAGTTTTGCTCGAGGAAGACGACGCAGACCTCGGGATAGTCGGATTCGAATTCCAGAATGTTCGAGAGATTCGCACCCCGCCAACCATAAATCGACTGGTCCGGGTCCCCGGTCACGGCAAGGTTGGGGGCGTCGATCGATAAAGCCCTGGCGATGGCATACTGGGCGAGGTTCGTGTCCTGATATTCGTCTACCAGTACATAGCGATATCGCTCGTCCAGCTCGGCCCGAACGTGTTCGTGCTCTCGCAGCATCAAGGCGATGTACAACAGCAGGTCGTCGAAATCGACCGCGTTGGCCCGGCGTAGTGCCTGCTGATAGGCAGGATAGGCCCGGGCGACGACTTCTCCGACCTCACTGCCGCGCCGGGGTTGGTACTTCTCGGGCGGAATCAGATTGTTCTTGGCCCAACTGATTTCCGAGGTGATCCGCTCGGGCGTGATGTGGGCCAACTCAATTTTCGCATCGGCGATGGCCCGCTTCAAAGTCTGCTTGCTGTCGCCGGTATCGTAGATGGAATATCCGGGTTCGAGGCCAACCAGATTCGCATAGCGCCGCAGCAGGCGGGCACAGAAGCGGTGGAAGGTGCCAATCCACACCGGTTCATTGTTGGCCAGCGAGGCCACGCGAGTCTTCATCTCGTCGGCGGCCTTGTTCGTGAATGTCAGGGCCAGGATGCTTCGTGGCTCCACCCCGCGATCGATCATGTGGGCGATGCGGTGGGTGACGACGCGCGTTTTCCCACTGCCAGGCCCGGCAAGAATGAGCAAGGGCCCCTCGATATGCTCAACCGCCTCGCGTTGGGCAGCAGTCAGGTTGTCGAACAAGTTGGACAAACGTATCGACCTGCCTGGTGAAGGTTCACGGGATGTGTGCCAATGGAAGACTCCCTGTCTTCAAGTATAAGGGTCTTGTGATGATCGTCGAACGGGGGAGAAACCTCCGACAAGGCACCCATTGCAATACGAGCCAGGGAGAGAGTCCCGGGTGGCACCGCTGGCTTGCCCAGCGGTGATCGACAAGCTACTCCGGAAGCCACTTCGCGATCGCAGTTCGACAGCGGACAGGGGCACGGTTCGTCAATCGGGTTGAAGAGTATGTGAGACCGGTCACTGCACCCCATCTATTCATGGCAGCGCACAGTCCACGCCAGTTGGCGAGCCAACGGTCCGCGTGACTTCATGATGACCGAGATCGAAAGCAGACGGCTTTCCTGAGCAACGCGAACCACTTCATGCTATCAATGCCTGCATGATTATGCATTCATATGGTGAACAATTGTGATTCGTTTTGACTGGGCAACAAAAGAATGTCGTGCATTGTCTCTGGAATTAGTTGACAGAAACCGCAGGCAACTTGGTATAGTGTCGCCTCCGACGTTCGCCGCAACGTCGGTATCGAACAATGGATTTGTTGGATGAAACATTTTGGGAGGGATTCCATGCCACGCATTCCGCTGAATACGATTCACAACGACGCCAAGTCACTCGCCGGTCGGCTCGATATGAGCACCGCGGAAATGGGGCTCTCGGTTCGCACGACCAATTGCCTGGAAGAAAAAGGCATCTTCACCGTCGAGCAATTGCTGCACAGCTCGCGAGAAGATTTGCTCAGCATCTCGAACTTTGGTGAGAAGACTTTGGAAGAAGTCTACAAGGCGCTCGAAAGCATCGGCTTCTATCGCAGTAATCGTCGCCGCACCGCGGTTGGTGCCTAAGCGCTTCGCAACGATGAGCGCCGGTTAAGTGCCAAAGTCGAAGCAGCGAACATCGTTCGTCTTGCGAATGTAGACCCTGGTACCAACGACGGCGGGCGCACTCCATGTTTGTGAGGGTGCCAAGCTGTATTCGGCAAGCAATTGGTACCCGTCGGGCGATGCTGACAGAATTGCGAGAACTCCTTGCTCGTTTAGGGCAAGGAGTCGCTCGCCCGCTAGTACAGGTGTGCAATAAAAGCCGTGGTCCCCGTCGACCCAAACTTCTTGCCCGTCGCTTAGTTTCAGGCAGGCGAACTCACCCCCGTCGTTCATGCCGTAAACATGCCCGCGGTGGGTGATCATCGACGAGAGGTAGCTCGACAGCAAATCGTTTGTCCAGGCAACTTCTTTCGTGAACTCGTCGCCGTCGCGGGTGATTTGCAGCGCTGTCAGCGGGCGTCCGTCGCCCGTGACCAACACGGTGTCACCGTTGACGACCGGGGTGCTGATACTTTCGTCGTACTGAATCTGAAAAGGATGGCTCCACAGAAGCGTTCCATTTTGCAGATCGAGCCCTACGACCCGGGGGCCCGTCATCACGACGACCTGCGGTCGTCCGGCCAGGGTGGCCACGATTGGGGACGAGTACGACACGTTTTCGTGGAGACTCTTCCAAGCGACCTGCCCAGTATCGGCGTCGAATGCCATGATCGTTCCGCCGGAACTGCCGCCGACTGAACAGATGAGTTTTCCGTCTGCCAAGACGGGAGACCCGGTGTACCCGAAGAGCGGAACCGGGGCTCCCTCGCCGTTGCCGATGGGTACGATGACTTCATCTGTGCCCGCCACATACGCACGTTGACTGGGCAGGGGAGTGTGTGCACCGAACCGCTCGGGCAGCGAGACGTTCCAGATCACACTTCCGTCTCGGGCGTCCAAGCATTGCAGCCAGCCGGCAATCCCCTGCGTGTAGAACTTTCCGTTGGCGTAGCATGCGGTGGCTTTCGGTCCATTCCCGTGCCGCCGGCCAACCGCATGTGGTTCGAAGTCGACCGAATTGGTTCGCTGCCAGTGAGCATCGCCCGTGCCAGAATCGAAAGCCAGCACCCGCTCGCGGTTGTCGACGCGGTCGGTGACCACGACGAGGCCTTCGGCAACCACCGGAGAGGACCAGCCAGTCCCTAATTCCTTCTTCCAGATCGCCGCGGGTGCTTCGCTTGGCCATCTCTCGGGCAGCGTCGAGTCTGGCACCGCACCTTGCCGTGCTCCTCCACGCCAGCCTGGCCACGAGGGGTTTTCGGCAACTGCGACAGGGATCAACAGAGAACTCGCCAACAGCAACACGGAGGTGGCTAAGCTACAATGGTGCATGCTCATGGATCGTGCTGCTTCGGTAGATTCGTGGGTGTTCGGAATCCGCGGTTGATGCAACCTGTTGGGAAAACAGCGGTTGTTCGTGGGGACGATTATACCGCCATGCAGACTGGGGCTCCACGAGACATCGGCAGTTCGACCTCAGGTGTCCAACCAGTTTACGGTCAGCAGCATGCGGGCCCTGCTTGTCCTGATCGGCAAGAAAAAGACAATAGACCCTATCCCGCTCTGTTTCTTGGTTGCCTGCGCTGGCGGTCGCACAAAGCAGGATTGTAGTTCTTACTCTCGGTGGACTCTGTGGCGCGTCCTTTTCGCTTCCTGGTGAAAAAACGACGGAATCGGCAAACCGGTTCTCCGCAGCTTGCTGCGCTGGGGCAATCGGTGCTGTTCGGATCGCTATTTGTCGTCGGGGTTGTCTTTTTGGTCGTGGCGATCATTTTTCAGTTTCTCCCCGAGTGGCAAGTCGTTCGCAGTTATGAGCGAACAACCGCGGTCGTCGAGGATGTGCGGCTGGGTGCCGATCCGATCGATCCCGAGCGGCACCGTCCCGAGATTCAGATCGAGTACGAGGTCAACGACAAGCATTACAAGATATGGACGTATGACGCGCGATTTCATCGAGGTCGCGGGTACGATTCCGGCATCGAGTCGCAACAGCAGATTTTGAACAAGTTCGTTGTCGGAGAGAAGGTTCCGTGCTGGTACGACCCGAATCATCCCGATCAGGCGGTGCTCGTCTACGGTTTTCATTGGTATACGTGGGTTCTTCTGTTGTTGCCGCTGTCGTTCATTGTCATTGGCGGCAGTGGGGCCGGGTACATCGGCATCAACTGGGGGAAGTCAACTGAACGAAGGGCCGTGCTCCGACAGCGTGCATCGCAACTCGAAATATTCGAACCCGACAACGACTACAGCGATGATGAATTTCCGGCGGTTCCTCAGGCGACCGACCTGACGAACAGCCCCGGCGTGCGGTTGAAGTATCGTTTGCCCATCGAGCGTTCGACCACCTGGAGAATGATCGTCGCCGGGGCGGTGTTCTTGGTTGTGACCACCATCACGGTGTTGTTTCTGAGGATGGCCGTTCTGACGCATGTGGAGAATGATCCCGACTGGCTGCTTACGGTCTTTGCCGGGTCCTGGCTCATCGTTAGCGCCGCCACGTTGGTCTATTTTCTGCGGCAGGTTGTCTCGAACACCCGGGCTGGGATGACCATTGTCGAGATCGATTCGCACCCGCTATACCCCGGGGAAGAGTACAAGTTGTTTGTCTCGCAGACGGGGCGGCTCCGCTTGAAAAGGTACGACGTCTCGCTGTGCTGCGAAGAAATTGCGACCTTCAAGCAGGGCACCAATACACGCACCACGCGTAAACGAGTTTACTGGCAACCGTTGTTGCGGAAAGAAGATGTTCGGGTAAAGCAGAACGATCCCTTGGAGGCAGAGCTTTCCATTTCCGTCCCCGAGCAGTCCATGCACTCGTTCAAGACGATGCACAACGAAGTTCATTGGCAGCTCGTGGTTCACGGTAAACCGGAAAGCATGCCGGCCTTCAAGCGGCAGTTCCCGGTGCACGTCTATCCGGCACCACAACGGGAGGCCCCCAGATGATCCAGCCCCGCGTTGTGGTCCACCTGGACAATAGCCGACGAGAATACCAACCCGGCGAAACGGTCTCCGGCGAGTTCCGCATCGACGTGGTCAATCGTTGGGATATCCGAGCGATGGAAGTCTCGGTGCTGTGGTACACCGAAGGCAAGGGTGACGAAGACTTGCAGGTGCACTACTTCTATCGCCTCTCGGCGGACGACGGAGACTATATCAATCCGTTTCGGCCGGGGCGTTTTTCGACTCGATTGCCCAATAGCCCGCTGAGTTACGAGGGCGTGATCGTAAAGATCCGCTGGTGTGCGAGGGTGCGGTTGTTCCTCCCACAGGGAAAAGAGGTTGTCGACGAATCGATCTTTCGGGTCGGTCACATTCCGCCTGCGCGTGCCGTGCTCCCATGAGTAGTCACCAACCTCCGCTGATCCGCGAGAACCCCTTTTCGACGCGAAATGTGCGTCCCGGTGCGGTTCCGTTTGTCTTTCCCGAGGGAACCGACGGGGAGTCGCTGTTGCAGCAATTCGCACGCTACGAATGGCGTGCAGCCATCGTCGGGCCGCACGGTACAGGCAAGTCGACGCTGTTGGCCACGTTGATTCCTGTCCTGGAACGATCGGGAAAGGGCGTCATTCACTTCGAGCTGCACGACGGTCAACGTCGGCTACCGGCCACGCCAGCCCTGCCGGTTGAAGCTGCAGATCGGATCATCGTCATTGATGGCTACGAGCAGCTTTCTTGGTGGAACCGCAAACTGCTCGAATGGCGCTGTCGGCAGAAGGGTTGGGGCCTGCTTGTCACTTCTCACGTGGAAGAACGCCTGCCTACACTCTTTCACACGTCGGTTGATGTTCCGCTAGCCCAACGGATCGTTCGCGGTGTGCTGCCGTCGGGCGACACGATTATTCGGGAGGCCGACGTACGTGAGGCACTAGCAAACAACGCGGGAAATCTACGCGAAGCATTATTCGCATTGTACGACCTGTACGAATTGCGATGCTCCGAACGCTAGTCGCACGATACGAGGTGTCCCGCCTCCGGCTTGGGCGAATTCTCTTCTGCTTTACTGCGGTAATTCCTTCGAAACATTCGCTTATCCATTCGCACACACCGCCGGTAAACGGTCTTCGAGAAATTTTTTGCCATGTTCGCACGCACCGTATTCGTAACCTACGTTTCGGCAAGGAGTGTATCGAAGCGGATGGATCGATGCGTTGAGGTATTGCGCGCGCCGGCATCGCTGGCAGTGCCAACTTGCCACGACGCGTAGGATTTGCGCAGTCGGTACAACTCGCACAACTAGAAACGGCAACCAAATGTATGAATGCAGGCAGCGATTCCTTGACACCTGTCGCGTTCAGCGGTTTAACGGATAGAGGACCTTTTCAACCTCGCGCTCGCGGAGAAACAACAGATGATTGGGATCACAACTAGAAAGCTACTCGTAGCCGGTGTGGTTGCCGGAGGATTCCTGGCCACACCTTCGGAGAGCTACGCTATTTTTCATTGGTTCAGCCGCTGCTGTGCCCCGCGTGCGACTTACTTGCCGGTAGCCCCGGCCGCACCGTGTGCCCCGGCGTGTGCACCTGTTTGTGCTCCGGCACCGCAGGTTTGCAATTACGTTCCGGTCACAGCATTCCGAACTCAGGTCTGCAACGTGCCGGTAACCGCTTGTCGACCCATTACGACCTGTGATCCTTGCACGGGTTGCCCGACAACCACGTACCGTCCGGTCACCACGTACGTTCAACAGGTTCGCCGCATTCCGTACACCACATATCGCTTGTCCTGCTCGCGCCCCTGTTCGACTGGTGCCTGCTCAACCGGCGCGTGTTCAACCGGCGGTTGTTCGACGGGCACCTGCGGAACGACCGTGTCCTACCAGTCTCCTTCTGCAGTAGCGGCACCTTCATCGTGCAGCTCGTGTGCACCTTCGACGACCTACACCACGCCTGCAGCTCCAGCGATCACGACTCCGCCGCCGGCGACTTCGTACCCGCAGCCAACGGCCCCGCCGCAGTCGGCTCCGCAAACATTCCAGAACAATCCGGCTTCGCAGCAACCATCGTTGTCGCCCACGCCGAATGCGGGAAGCAGCAATGCCACACCGCAGACGTTCGAAACCCCGTCTTCCACGACGAATAACATGCTGCAGCGTCCGATTCAGGACCTGAACACGAGCAACTCGCAGGCCCCGAGTTATCCGAACCCGGCCCCGCGGTTGATCGAGCCCAATTCGCGTGCAACGGCCCTTCCGGGTCGCACGGTGAACGCCTCGTACGTGACGCCGGCCTACGCTTCGCAAGCGATGGCTCCTGCCGTTCCAGTTCGGATGCCCCCGGCATACCAAACCGTGAGTGCCGAAGGATGGCGTTCGTCGAGCCGCTGATTCGAGCGTTGAATAGGTCCTAAGCAGCGCTTCTTCGCAAGCAACGATCCGAGCCGCTGACCGGAATGTTCTGGTCAGCGGCTTTTTTCATTGGGGGCACTCGTAACCGAGGCGGACCAGCATCACACCGTTGCTTCACCCCGTGCCGCCGTCGTAAACTCGGTGTGGAATCATCCTAGTCGGACCCTAACGACTGACGATTCTTGTCTTCTTCGTTTCGTTGCGCTGCGAACCATGCCGGCCAATCTTACCCAACAGTATCACAAGGCTGCCGATGCCTATCGTCGGGCACAGGGCGCGGCTGAAGAGTTGCGCTGCCTGGAAGCGATGCTTCGCGAACTGCCCAAGCACAAGGGCACCGAGAAACTCGAGGCCGAGCTGAAACAGAAGATCAGCCGCGCGAAAGACGACGAGCAGGCCGAACGAAAGAGTGGGAAAAAGGGGCCCAGCTTTCGCATTCCACGGCAGGGTGCCGGAACCGTCGTTCTGCTAGGAGGCCCCAATGCAGGGAAAAGCTCGCTGCTGACCAAGCTAACCAGGGCACAGTCGGAAGTGGCCGAGTATCCGTTCACGACGCAGAAACCGATCCCCGGGATGATGCCATGGGAAGACGTAATGATTCAGCTCATCGATACGCCGCCCATTACGGCCGACTTCTTCGAAACTTCGTTACACGGAATCATTCGCGGTGCCGATCTGGCCGTGCTGTTGGTCGACTTGGGTAGTGATGACGGCATCGAACAACTCCAAGAATTGCTTGACAGACTTCAGCAGACCAAGACACGACTGGCGGCCGAGTCGTACCTGGACGAAGACGACGTCGGTCTTTCTTTTACAGGAACACTACTGGCCCCCAACAAGATCGACGACCCGGAGGCGGCAGTACGCCTCGAGTTGTTGCACGAGTTGTGTCCGTTGGACTTTCAGGAATTTCCGATTTCGATCTCGACAGAGAAGGGGCTGGAGGAACTTCAAGGGGCCATATTCCAGGGGCTGGATGTCGTTCGGGTGTATTCGAAACTTCCCGCGGCCAAAGAGCCCGACATGGAACGTCCCTTCACCGTTCCTCGTGGCGGAACGCTGATGGATGTTGCGGCCCAGGTTCACAAGGACTTCGTCAAAGGGTTCAAGTTCGCCCGGGTATGGGGTAGCGGCGTTCACGACGCCACCACCGTGAAAGCAGACTACATCGTGCAGGACAAAGACATTGTCGAGCTACACATGTAGTGTTCGATCGCCGGGGAACTTCTTAGAATCCAGTGGTGGTGGTTCTCCCAGGGTGCATCTGGATTGAAGTGTACGTCACCGGTCCGGAAGAAACCCCATGGGCAGTTCGCCTAGCCCTACCTCCAGCGTTCTAGACCAGGTTGGATTCTGATGAACAACGCAGACATCGCGGCCGTGTTCGACGAGATGGCCGACATCCTAGAGTTTCAGGGAGCCAACGCATTTCGCGTGAGGGCGTATCGCAATGGCGCGCGGACCATTCGGGACCTCCCGGAGCCAGCGACGGCCATTGTGCACGACGAGGAAAGAAACCTGATCGATCTCGATGGCATTGGTAAGGATCTCGCTGAAAAGATCGCCACCCTGGTCACCACCGAGAAGTTGCCCCAGCACGAAAAGCTGCTGAGCGAAGTTCCGGCAAGTGTGATGGCCATACTGCGCGTTCCCGGTCTGGGGCCCAAAAAGGCCGCCGCGCTTAATAAGGAGTTGGGCATCAAATCGCTGGATGAACTCAAGCAAGCTTGCAAAGACCACCGGGTTCAGGGATTAAAGGGCTTCGGTGCGAAGACCGAGCAGGCGATTTTGGAAGGGCTCGACATCGCCAAAGCCGGCAGCGAACGGATGTACTGGGCCGAGGCCGATCGCTATGTACAAGAGATCTTGGAGCATATGCGAGAATGCAAAGTCGTCGAGCGTATCGACGCGGCGGGAAGTTATCGACGGGGTCGCGAAACGGTGGGCGATCTCGACATTCTCGTGGTCTCTACCGGCGCCGACGCGGTGATGGATCACTTCGGCGAGTTTGACACAGCCGCCGACGTCATGATGCGCGGCCCGACCAAGATGTCGATTCGATTGCCCGTGGGCCTGCAGGTCGATCTGCGTGTGGTGGGAGAAGAGTCGTTCGGAGCCGCATTGCAGTACTTCACCGGTTCGAAAGATCACAACGTTCATCTTCGCGGACTGGCGAAGGCTCGCGGTTTGAAGATCAACGAATACGGCGTGTTTCGCGGCGACGAGTATGTCGCCGGCCATGAAGAGGAAGACGTCTACAAGGCCCTCGATCTCCCCTGCTTTCCACCAGAAAGCCGTGAGGCCCGCCGCGAGTTCGAATGGGCCGAGCAGGGCGAACTTCCCACGCTCATTGAATTGAAAGACCTAGTCGGCGATTTGCACATGCATACGACCGCCACCGACGGGAAAGCCACGTTGGAAGAGATGGTGGCCGCCGCTCGCAGGCGAGGGCTGAAGTACATCGCCATCACCGATCATTCGAAACGCGTGACAATGGCTCGTGGACTCGACGGAGATCGGTTGCGGAAACAGTGGGCCGAAATCGACAAACTGAATAAGGGGCTCAAAGGTTTCCAGGTGTTGAAAGGAATCGAATGCGACATTCTTGAACGCGGCGGTCTCGATCTTCCCGACGACGTGCTTGCCGATGCCGACTGGGTTGTTGCCAGCGTGCACTACGGTCAGAACCAGCCCCGCGACCAAATCACAGGGCGAATCGTCGAGGCATTGGAAAATCCTTCCGTATCAGCCATCGCTCATCCGACGGGTCGGTTGATCAATCGTCGTAAGCCTTACGAAGTCGACCTGGACAAGGTGATCCGCACGGCAGCCGACCTTGGCAAATTGCTGGAGCTGAACGCGAACCCGATGCGGCTCGATCTGGACGACGTTGCTTGTGCTGCCGCTAAAAGTCATGGCGTGCCGATTGTCATCTCTTCCGATGCACACTCGACCGACGGAATGGACGTCTTGCGTTTCGGCATTCTGCAAGCCCGTCGCGCAGGGCTCACCAAGCAGGACGTTGCCAACACCAGGAAGTGGAAGCAACTGCAGAATCTGATCGGCGCGAAAGACTGATCGGCGGCCACAGCATCGGCCATCGTGCCGGGCAGTCATTCCGCCAAAGAAAAACGGCCTCGGAATCCAGATATCGGATCCGAGGCCGTGATTGATTTACGAAGGTCTGCCGCGTGTGCCCTTAGCCGCGGTAAATCACTCGGTAGTCGCCGCAGCGATCAAAACGAACGATGGCGGTGAATCCGCAGCACCAGTCGTATCGAACCAATCCGCAACCGATGATCGTGCGACGCTTGGTCACACAAGGCACGTCGGTGCAGCAGGCCGGAATGCACAGGTCAATCGACTCTTTGCAGCCCGTGCAGGGATTGCATACACAGACATTGAAGATGACCGGAGGCGGGCATGGCTCGCAGCAGGGCTCCGGGGCACACGGTGTGGCCAGGCGAGCTTTGGCGAGTCGGCCAGCTTCGCTGGTCTCTGGCGTGATCATCAAGGCGGCCGAAAAAACGGCCAGACCAAGAATAACAGTTGCAAAACGCATTGAACTTCCCCCCAAGGAATATCGAGTCTGATCGTCCCGACGTCGCACCGATTGTGCGTTTCGTAGCAGGCGGAACGACCTTGCAATTCGGTAAGTACACAGAAAAGTGTGGCACATCGATCCAGTTGACGCAAGCAGCTACCTTTGACCTTTTTACCTAGTTTCCTGGGGCGCGCACATCGGGGCTGCCTGCGTCGCGGGAAATAATCTACATAAGCGGTATAGGTGGAACCGGTTTAGCTCCCAAAATTGCCCCCGCTGCAAAAGTGACCTAGGCTTACCAACGCGGGAGCATATCTCATCTGAGTTCTCGCATTTGCCGTGTGAAGACCACGCGTCGTGGTTGCAGCAGGGCACCCGCAGAAGCTGGCCACTCTGAGCGAGCTTCAGTGGGAAAACGGCCGTTCGGCCTCAACTCGTTTTAACTTATCAACACAAAGTGATCGCGCCTGATCGTGTCTACACCGAGCATGAGTTGTCTAGGTAGCACCGCTGCGCTGCACGACGTCTTCCTGTCCATTCGCGCCGACAGCGAACGGATCGAGGCGTTCGTGGACGAGCAGCGGCAAGAGCTGGAGCAGTTGCGCGAACAACTGCAAGCCCGCGCCGAACATCTGCAAGCAGTCGAAGGGGCCATCGCCGAGCAGCGTGATGCCTTGGCCATCGAGCGCCAACAACACGGCGAAGAGCACGAGAACTTCGCCAAGCTGCGGAGCGAGGCCGAAACGCAACGCGAGGAATTGCAGCGAGAAGCCGAACAACTCAGCAATCAACGTCAGGAACTCGCGGCGGCCCAAGCAGAGCTGCAACAGCAACACGAAGCATTCACTGCGCAACAAGCCACCGCTGGAGAGGAGCTGGAACAGGCACGAAAACAACTGCAACAAGAACGAGAAACCTTTGCACAACAAATGGAGTCTGCCGGAAATTTCGAAGAAGGCCAGGCGAACTCTACGGCCGAACTGGATCAGGCCCGACGCGAGCTTGATACCCTGAACCAACAACTGGAATCCATCACCAGCGAACGAGACTACCTGGCCTCCGAGTTGGACATTGTCCGCACCGAAGCCGATCGCATGACGGTGAGCGTGCAGGAACTAAGCGACACGAAAGCTGAGTTGGCAACGATGCGTGACCAACTCACGCGAGCCACTTCGCATGAGGGTGAAAGCGACGAGGTCCTGCGACAGCAACTGCACGAAATGGAGCGTGACTACGTCGATCTCGAAAACGACTTGGAACAGGTTCGCAATCGTGCCGCCGAATTGGCCGAAGTCGCCGAAAAAGAAAAGCGTGCCGCTTCGCAAGAGCGTTCGGAGTGGGCCAACGAGCTGAAAGAAATGCGACGCCTGCTGGAACAACAAAACTCCCAGCCGGTGCAGAGCCAGCCGGTACCATCGGCAGGCAGCGAGCACGTCGGAGTTGCCGCGGGTGCCGCGGTTTCCGACCCCGTTCTGGATTCCGTGATGGCCCAGTTCGAAATGCTGCAGAAAGATCGTGGGCGGCGGCGAAAACACGAAACCTCCGACGACCATCAGCACGTTGCATAACACGTTAAAAGCCTGTTGAAGAACTGCTTCGAAAGCGAGACCGAGAATGTTTCATCGAGATCAAGGAACAGAATCGCAGTCGAATCCGAAGATTCGCCGAGATTCTGTGACGTGGAGGCTCGATGAAATAGACCGGTCGGAGCCGAATTGAGTTTTTCAACAGGCTGTTAAGGGGCAGCACTCTTGCCGACCCCCACCCAAAAAATGAATCACGTTGGCCCTGAGGTTGAGTCTCAACGGGAACTTTGAAGACGAGCCAGTCTCGACCCGGAAAAGAAAAAGAAGTTGTGAAGGCGAAGAGGTGCATGCATGGTCTCGAAAAAGAGCCCAAATTCAGACGAGCAACCTGGAAGTAAGCCCGGACGATTGCGACGACTCGGCTTTGATCCGACGGTTGCTACCGTGGCATTCGCGAGTGCCGTGTGTTTGCTGATTGCCTGGTTTGGCAACGTCCCCTTCATCGGCGGGGGCGGCGCAGCTGGGATGTGCTACGTGGGGGCCAAGATCATCGCGGCCTTCGCACGTCGCAAGAAATCCTCTCGTAGCAACATTGCACCCGCTCCGTCCGACCGCGGTCCCCAGACCTCTGCTCCCGAGGTTCCGGAAGACACCGAAGCGCTCGCCGTTCAGATGCTGAAGCAAGGGCGCTACGCTTTGTTGCTGCGTCCGCAACTCATTCAAAATCTAAGCCCACAGCTAGGGCAAGATGCGAGGGAAACGCTCAGCGACCGGATGGCACTCGTTCCCGACGGACAGCTCCTCGTTGGCCAGACAGAAGATTCGGACCAAATCGACCGCAAAATCTTGCCCCGCGGTCGGATTGTCACCGTTCAACGTTTCTTTCTGGACCGCCATCTGGTGACCAACAAACTCTATCAAGAGTTTGTCGACGCGGGCGGGTACGAACAGATGGCCCTTTGGGACCAGCAAATTCTTCCCGGGGTGCTCGACTTCGTTGATGAAACAGGTGCCCCCGGGCCCGCAGGCTGGCGAAACGGTCGTTATCCGAAGGGCCTGGAAAATCACCCGGTCGTTGGCGTGAGTTGGTACGAGGCCGCGGCTTACTCTCGTTGGGTTGGCAAGCGATTGCCCACCGACGTCGAATGGGAAAAGGCCGGTAGCTGGCCCGTGGAACTGGCGGCCACCAATCGACCGGGAAGGCGTTTCCCTTGGGGCAACGCCATGGACCGTACGCGATGCAATATCTGGGGCAGCGGCCCCGGGGGAACCGTTGAAGTCGATGAGTTCCAAAAAGGTGTCAGCGTCGGTGGGATTCAACAACTGGTCGGAAATGTTTGGGAATGGACCAGCGGCATTTTTGGTGCCGCGGGGTTCGCCGGTCGAGACTATCAGGAAAACGCCCCACTTCGAACGATTCGTGGCGGTGCCTTCGATACCTACTTCGAGAATCACGTCACTTGCCAATTTCAAAGTGCCGAAGATCCCGTGGCTCGCAAACACAACATTGGATTCCGATGCGCCGTGAGTGTGTGCGACTTGGAATCCAACAACCCGCAAGAATCTGAGCCTGAAGAGCAGATTGCTGGCGGCGAAGTGGATACACCGAGTGACAACGCAACCAGTGAAGAATTGGTCGAGGTTTAACGATGAACCGTGATGGTCAGATTACGCTCGATTCGTATCGTTTGGCACAATACGCCGTGCAGGTGCCGTGCTACATCTGCTCGGGCCCGAATACATTCGACGCCGAGTTATGCCGCAACTGCTCTGCGCCGATGGCGCTGACGTATCAGGCCGAGACGCAGAAGATTCATCCGAAGATTATCTCCTGCATCGGCACCAGCGGCGTCGGGAAAACCGTCTACCTCGGCATGTTGATGGACATGCTCTCTCGCCAGCCCGAAGACATGCAACTTCTCGCGCGGGGAGCGTTCTCCATCTCGCTGCAACAGAACACGGTTGCCGCCTTGGCACGCTGCGAATTTCCCGACAAGACCCCCAGTGAGCCGGAACGGTGGAATTGGGTCCACTGCCAGGTGCATCAAACCCGGCGGCGAAAGCCATTCGAGTTGATCATGCCGGACATGGCAGGTGAAGCGTTGATCGAAGAAGTCGACCACCCCGATACGTTTCCGGTCATTCGCTCACTGCTGACAAAGAGTGCCGGCGTGATCATTCTGATCGATGCGTCGACACTTTCCGGGGGGACCAGCGACCAGGATTATTTCACCATGAAGCTGTTGAGCTACTTGTTGGAATTGGTCGACGATCCGAAGAACGGATGGCATCACCGCCCGGTGGCCTTGGTGTTCACCAAGGCTGACGAGAGTGAGGCCTGCTTTGAAAACCCGGTCGGTTTCGCTCAGGCGCATACCCCGGGAATGTGGCGGCATTGCGAGGAACGCTTCCACAAGCACAAGTACTTCGCCGCTGGCGTGGCAGGTACGTGTGCGAATGTTCGTAATGCCGAGGGCAAGCAGGTTCGCGCCCCATTGCGAATCGAGCCCCGTGGCATCATCGAGCCGTTCCAATGGCTGGTCGAGAAGGTCTGGGCCTAATCCGCTCGTAATGCCATCTCTTTCCCCGTACACCTCAAACCATTCACAACCATGTTGCGCATTGAACAAGCGATTTTCGCCTCCCGGCAAACCAATCTCGCGACCGGATACCATCTGGTTGTCGCCAGCGACGGCGTGACGGATGACGATGCACACGCCCTCACGATGTGGGGCCCCACGCACGATTCGCTCGTCGAGAGTTCGCTGGAAGCCGAGAGCATCAACTGGCATCCATTGCCCAGCGGCGCCTACTGCGTGTCGCGCACGCGCAGTTCTGGAACGGAGTACAGCGGCCGTGGCGAGGAGATCTACACGCATTGCCTCGTTGTTCCTGCTGAGTTGATGGCAAGGTTTTCGAATAACCCGTTTTCACTTCTTAAAGCAGCGATTGCGGATGGCCGGCTGGAATTCCTGGAGGAGACTCCACGCTCGCTGCCCAGTTTTGTCTTGCGAGGGAAGGCATCTCCGGTGGATCGCCAAGTGCTTGGCGAGATGGTCAAGGAACTCGGGGCGGAGAAGTTCTCGCTGCTGATCGAAACGGTACTGAATGAGGTCCCCCTGGCGGTCGTTACACCGGTGAACGCATCGCATCTGATGGAAGCGGTGTTGAATTGCCTCCCTGTCGATATACGAACCGATGTTTCATTCGCCACCGGACTCAAACCCTCTCCCCGGCGCCCGTATCGTGTGCAACTTTTCCCCTCGGGCATCGACGATCTGCGCCAACTGCTGCGACCGTTTCAAGCCACGATGTTTCACCTTTCGACCACCGACCAGCAAGCCACCCCAGATGGTTGGGCACGTGTCGTGACCGATGCGATTGTTGAGAAGCGGTTCCGCATTTTGTCCGAAGAACTGGGGCAGAGCAGCGACGGCGATTCGGCAGCCGATCTCCAGACGCGGGCGTTTCAACTCGAGAGTCGACTCGCAGACGCAGACGCGTCGCAGAGGGGCGACCGCCGAAGTAGCTCGCGCAGACACCGCCCTAGTGGAATCTCCCCGGTTTCTCAGTTTCCTTCCCGTAAGCGTCCTGTTCTGAACGACCCCTTCGCCCCGCGTGCCACGCATCGAGGTGATGCGCCTCACGTCACAGCGACGAGCAACTCGGAAACGGCGTTACTCGAGGAAGATCTTCACGGCGATCCTTCTCAAAAACTCGGCGAAGAGCGGCCCGAGTTGATCGAGCAGTTAGAACATCTGGACGATGTCGTCTTCGAGGCGATCGCCGGAAAAGAGACCGCCCTGGAGCAATTGCGGCAACTTTGGCCCGAGATGCTCGAACAATTGGGCATCGAACTTCTCGAAGAGTCAAAAGAGCAATATCTGCGGCACGCGCAGGCGGTTTGGGATCACTGCACCACATCGGATGAAGTCCGCACTTCGGAGCAGTCCCTGGCAGCGCTGAGTGTGATTAGTCTGCTGCTGGAATAGCAGACACGTCTCAGCCCATGGCTAGACCTCGACGATTCTCTTAGAGCCTCTCCCAAAGCTCTGTTTCAGGCGAATTCGCGTCCTGCTTCGCTCTGTGGCAGTTGCCATCCCGGACTCGAGCGTAATACTGGTGGTCGATTGTGAACGTTCGCTTGGAGGCAACGAAGGCCATTCAGTCGGCAACGGTCCGCACCTGCTGGCATTGTTGAGAATCTTCTCCGTAGGGTCGAATTGTTGCCCCTCGAACGGATCTCGTCTCGCGATGGCTTGGCCTTCGCCACTCGGCAAATTCGAATAGGAGTGTGATATATGGAGTCTGGTGCCCTGGAGTTCTTTAAGGCGTTGCTCAAAGCCCCCAGTCCCTCGGGATATGAGCGGCCCGCACAGGACGTGGTTCGCGACTATGTGGCCAGCTTTGCCGACGAAGTGACCACCGACCTGCACGGGAATGTCATCGTCGCGAAAAACCCGGGCACTCCGCTCAAGGTCATGCTCGCAGGGCACGCCGATCAAATAGGGCTGCTGGTGCAGCACATCGACGACAAGGGATTCATCTCGGTGCAGCCCATCGGGGGCTGGGATCCACAACAGTTGATTGGTCAGCGTTTGATCATTTGGGCCGACCAAGGTCCCGTCTTGGGGGTCATCGCCCGCAAGCCAATCCATCTGTTGAACGACGAAGAACGTAAGACGGTCGTTAAGCTAGAGAATCTTTGGATCGACATCGGCGTATCGAGCAAGGAAGATGCATCCAAACTGGTACGAGTCGGCGACCCGGTCACCTTTGAACTCGGCATGCACGAATTGCAGGGGCAACTGGTTTGTGGCCCCCAGATGGACAATAAGACCGGGCTGTGGGTTGTGATCGAAGCCATGCGGCGGGCAAGTAAGCACAAGCTGCGGACGTCGCTCTATTCCGTGTCGACGGTGGCCGAAGAGATCGGCCTCCGCGGGGCAAAGACCAGCGCCTATGGGATCGACCCTCAGATCGGCATCGCGGTGGACGTCACGCACGCAACCGACTGTCCTACGATCGACAAGAAGCAAGAAGGCGACGTCGATCTGGGTGGCGGACCGGTTGTTTACCGGGGCCCCAATATGAACCCGGTTGTTTTCGATCGACTGGAGAAAGTGGCCAACGAGAAGGACATCCCCTTCCAGATCGGCGCCCTCAGTCGAGCATCACCTACCGATGCCAACGCACTGCAGGTCAGTCGTGCGGGAGTTGCTGCCGGACTAATTAGCATTCCCAACCGCTACATGCACAGTTCGGTCGAGGTGATTTCCCTGGAAGATCTCGACCAGGCGGCCGAACTTCTGGCCGAGTTTGTCGTCGATTTGGACCCCTCGGACGACTTCACTCCGTGACCCCGGTTGGAGTTGAGCAGTCTTTGACAGTCATTCGCACCATCTAAGCGGGACTGCCAAATTGGCACTTGGCGGACTCGCGAAATGGGAGTCCACACTTCCAACGAATTGATGTGTTTTGCGTAAGGCATTACTTGGAAATGCCTTACGTGCTTCAGTGGGGTTCTTGGCACGGCTGTTGCATATTCGCGGGGCTGTGAAAGGACTATCTGCCAATTCGTGAGGTTGACCTCCACGAAGGCAGTTTGAACAACCCCAGAATAGCCGGCCATTTAACTCAGATTCACCGTGCCAAGCCCAGATCGTGGCTTCGGTTGCACGGGAAATGCCAAGCAAGATCCCTGAACACGGACCGGATTCGATCCCCGTGTGCAGCGAGATCGGGCGACTAACAGGAGGAGATCACTGTGGCGAAGCGGATTGTGTTCGATGAAGAAGCTCGGCAGCCCCTGGCTGCCGGCGTTAGCAAGTTGGCCCGTGTTGTGCGTAGCACCTTGGGCCCGCGTGGTCGCAATGCCGTGCTCGATAAGGGTTGGGGATCGCCGAAAGTGACCAAAGACGGGGTCACGGTGGCGGAGGACATCGAACTGGAAGACCCCAACGAAAACCTGGGTGCCCAGCTCGTCAAAGAAGCCGCCAGCAAGACCAACGACGTCGCCGGCGATGGCACGACCACGGCCACGGTGATGGCCGAAGCGATCTACCGCGAAGGTCTGAAGATGATTGCCGCCGGGGCCGATCCCATGGCATTGTCTCGTGGCATCCACAAGGCGACCGACGTGTTGCTCGAAGCGATCGGCAAGCTGGCTTCCCCGATCGATGCCAAGAGCAAGAAAGAAATTACCCAGATCGCCACGATCGCCGGAAACAACGATTCGACCATTGGCGACGTGCTGGCTGAAGCGTTCTTGAAAGTCGGCAAGAACGGTGTGATCACCGTGGAAGAAGGTCGTCAGACCGAGACGGTCGTAGACATCGTCGAAGGAATGCAGTTCGACCGTGGCTACCTTTCGCCTCACTTCGTGACCGATCAAGACGAGCAAATCACTAAGCTCGAAAACGCGTTGGTCCTGATCTACGAAGAGAAGATTTCTAACGCCAAGGCCCTGGTTCCGTTGTTGGAAGCCGTGAGCAAGGCTGGCAAGCCGCTGTTGATCATCGCCGAGGATGTGGAAGGTGAGGCCCTGGCCACCTTGGTGGTGAACAAGATGCGGGGCATTCTGAATGTGTGTGCCGTGAAAGCCCCCGGCTACGGTGATCGTCGCAAAGCCATGCTCGGTGACTTGGCCGTGCTGACCGGCGGAACGGCCATCTTCAAAGACCTCGGTATCCAGTTGGATGCCGTCAAGCTTAGTGACCTTGGCAAAGCCCGGCGACTGACCATCACGGCGGACAACACCACCGTGGTTGGCGGAGCCGGCAAGAAGGCCGAGATCGACGGTCGTGCCGATCAGATTCGCAGCGAGATCGAAGTAACCGACAGCGAATACGATCGCGAGAAGCTGCAAGAGCGGTTGGCCAAACTGGCCGGTGGTGTCGCTCAGATCAACTGCGGTGCCGTCACCGAAACTGAAATGAAAGAGCGCAAGGCGCTGATCGAAGACGCCCGCGCCGCGACGCAAGCCGCCTTGGAAGAGGGGATTGTGCCCGGCGGTGGTGTGGCTCTGATTCGTAGCGAAAAGGCTCTGGACAAGTTGGATCTCAAGGGTGACGAAGCGTTGGGTGCCCGCATTGTTCGCAACGTGCTCGACCATCCTCTGCGTTGGATTGCCGAAAACGCCGGTCACGATGGTGCCGTGGTGGTGAACCGCGTGCGTCAAATCAAAGGCAAAAACGAAGGCTACGACGCAGATAAGGACGCCTACTGCGACTTGGTGCAGGCTGGCATCATCGATCCGGCCAAGGTCGTGCGAACCGCACTTCAAAACGCTGCCAGCGTGGCAGCCCTGTTGCTCACCACCGAACTGCTCGTGACTGATATCCCTGTGGAAGACGAAGGCGATGGCGACCATCACCACGACGACCACGGCATGGGTGGTATGGGAGGCATGGGCGGCATGGGGGGCATGGATATGGGAGGAATGGGAGGCATGGGCGGAATGGGAATGGGTGGCATGGGAGGTATGGGCGGCATGATGTAATGCCGGCATGCTACCAAGGCAGCCTCAGATCAAGCAGTTCCCTTTGAATTTTGATCATCAACAAACACTTCGATAAATCGACAAGAAACATCAACCCAGTGGTGTGAGGAATAACAAATATGAAGGACATCAACCTCCGTCCCTTGGACGACCGTGTTGTGATTGAACCGATGGAGGCCGAAGAGGTCACCGCCGGGGGGATCGTGCTGCCCGACACTGCCCAAGAGAAACCGCAGCGTGGAACCATTGTCTCGGTTGGTCCGGGCAAGCTGCTCGACAGCGGACAACGCGGAGCGCTTTCGGTGGCCGTGGGCGACGAAGTCATTTACGGCAAGTATTCCGGAAACGACATCGAAGTGAACGGAAGCGACGTGAAGATCATGCGTGAGGGCGACATCCTGGCCAAAGTGCTGAACTAGCCGCCAGTTTCACCCCGCGATTTGTGAATCGTTACGAGGCGGCCGCCGCAACGGCGCCGACCCAAACCAAACAACTCTGTTGAAGGAGCCATTTGTCGTGGCCAAGCAATTGCTTTTCGAGGATCGAGCCCGGGCGAAGATGCTGCGGGGCGTTGCGAAACTAGCCGATGCTGTCGCGGTTACGATGGGGCCGACCGGCCGTAACGTGATCATCGACAAGTCCTTCGGCGGACCAAGCGTTACCAAAGACGGCGTGACCGTCAGTAAAGAAGTCGAACTGGACGACCCCTTCGAGAACATGGGCGCCAAGCTCGTGAACGAAGTAGCGTCCAAAACGTCCGACATCGCGGGCGATGGAACCACGTCGGCCACCGTGCTTGCTCGGGCCATCTTGACCGAAGGCACCCGACAAGTTGCCGCTGGTAGCAATCCTTCGGCCGTACGTCGTGGGATCGAAAAGGCCGTCGATGCGGCGGTTGAGCATCTTGCTTCGCTTGCCAAGCCGGTTTCGAGCAAGGACGAAGTTTCCCAGATCGGTGCCATTAGTGCCAATAACGACAACGAAATTGGCGATCTGCTGGCCGACGCCATGGAAAAGGTCGGCAAAGATGGCGTCATCACGGTCGAAGAAGGTAAGACGGCCGAGACCACGCTGGAGTTGGTCGAAGGCATGCAGTTCGACAAGGGCTTCATCTCGCCTTACTTCATCAACGAGCCGACCAGCATGGAAGCCGTGCTGGAGGATGCTTATATCCTGCTGCACGAAAAGAAGGTCAGCAACCTTCGTGAACTGATTCCGTTACTCGAAGCGGTGAGCCAAAAGGGCAAGCCACTGTTGATTATTGCCGAAGACGTCGAAGGCGAAGCCCTCACGGCACTGGTGGTGAACCGTCTGCGTGGCGTGTTGAATATCTGTGCGGTGAAAGCACCCGGATTTGGCGACCGTCGCAAGGCGATGCTCGGCGACCTGGCCGTGCTGACCGGCGGAACGCTCATCAGCGAAGACCTCGGGTTGAAACTCGAAAGTGTCGGGCTCGAGCATCTCGGTCGAGCCAAGCGGATCACCGTCGACAAGAGCGATACTACCATCGTTCAAGGTGCCGGGAACACCGAAGACATTCAAAAGCGCATCTCGCAAATTCGCAATCAAATCGAGCAGACCGATAGCGAATACGATCGGGAAAAGTTCCAAGAGCGTCTGGCGAAGCTGACCGGCGGCGTGGCGATCATCTCCGTGGGTGCCGACACCGAAGCCGACATGAAGCAGAAGAAGGCCCGTGTCGAAGACGCTCTGCACGCCACCCGTGCTGCGGTCGAAGAAGGCGTTCTGCCCGGCGGTGGTGTGGCACTGCTGCGTTGCGAGGAAGCGGTCGAAGCCATTCGTGGCAAGGCTCGCGGCGACGAAAAGATCGGTGTCGACATCATCAAGCATGTCCTGCAGGCCCCCATCAAGCAGATCGCAGACAACTGCGGCCTCGATGGATCGGTGGTTGCCGACGAAGTCCGTCAGAAGAAGGCCAACCAGGGCTACGATGCCAATGCCGGCGAATACGTCGACATGGTCAAGGCCGGCATTATCGACCCGTTGAAGGTGGTTCGCAGTGCGTTGAGCAACGCGGCTAGCATCTCGGGCCTGATGCTGACGACCGAAGCCTTGGTCACCAACATTGGTGACGACGAGAAAGATAGCCGTCAGGTTGAAGGTAGTGTCCGCTAAACAGCTCGATACAACCTTTGCTCAAATGACGGTTGCATGACACAAGCGGGCCACCTTCCCCGACCAGGAAGGTGGCCCATTTTGTACACGCACACAAAACCAGAATCGTCGAACGGATTGCTTGCGATAAGAAATTCGATCGGCAAATAGCCGCAATGCCCCGCAGCAACGACACCATCCGGGGCAGACAAGAAACCGCGGTACGCATAAGATCAGGTGTCGTACAAAACAATCCCCCGTGAAACCATGGTTAACATGGCGGCGCAACGCGATTATTACGAAGTGCTGGGTGTCTCTCGCGACGCCTCCCAGAAGCAACTCGCTGATGCATACCGCAAGCTGGCTCTGAAGTTCCACCCCGATCGCAATCCTGGTGACGATGAGGCGGTCAAACGCTTCAAGGAGTGCGCCGAGGCGTTCGAAGTTCTCAGCGATGACAACAAACGGGCCCGATACGATCGCTTCGGGCACGCAGGTGTCGACGGTGCGGCAGGCGGCGGGGGGCATCACTTCACCGATGCCGAGGATATCTTCGAGGCCTTTGGTGATGTGTTCGGCGATATCCTGGGCGGGCGCGGACGTGGTCGTCGTGTGCGGCGCGGCGGTGATGTTCGCTGCGATGTAACGCTCAATCTCATCGAAGCGGCCCGCGGTGCCACCAAGATTATCAAATTCAACCGACGCAACAGTTGCGAAACATGCAGCGGAACTGGCGTACGACCCGGCGAACAGCCCGAGTCGTGCAGCTACTGTGGTGGGCAAGGCCAGGTGCTGCAAAGCTCCGGGTTCTTCCGCGTGCAGACGACATGCCCTGCTTGTCGCGGTCGTGGGACCATCATTCGCAACCCATGTCCCGACTGCAACGGTGAAGGACTGGTCGTCGAGAGCGTTGAACGAGAAGTACATATTCCCGCCGGAGTCGACAGCTCAACCCGGTTGCGACTCGAAGGCGAAGGGGAACCCAGTTCCAGTGGTGGACCCCGGGGCGATTGCTACTGTTTCATCACGGTTCGCGAACACCCATTGTTTCAGCGAGAAGGCCAACATCTGATCTGCGAAGTACCGATCATGTACTCACAGGCCGTGTTGGGGGCCACTATCGAAGTTCCCACGCTCGACGGGCGAGAGGACCTCGAGATCCCATCCGGGACACAAACTGGCAAAGTCTTCAAACTCCGCGGACGCGGCATGCCCGATCCACGGGGCCGCGGTAAAGGCGACCTGTTGGTTCAGGTGCATATCGAGGTGCCCAAGGTCCTATCCCCACGGCACGAAGAAGTGTTGCGGGAGCTGGCCGAAATGGAACATGCCAACGTCAGCCCGCACCGCAAGAGTTTTTTCGAAAAGCTCCGCGAATATTTCATTCCCGACAGTGCCGGGGATGAATCGGAGGAATAAACATCATGCAGAACGAACCGATACCGTCGCAACACGGCGACGAAGAACAGAACATGGATAACGCCGCTGCGGAAGACCGCGACATCGCTTTCGATGTCGATTCCGCCAACGACGAGCTGCAGCGTGCCATTGCAGAGGCCGCGGAATACAAGAACTTTGCCCTTCGCGCGCAGGCGGAACTCGAAAACTACCGCAAGCGGGCCAGCCGCGAGCTGCAGGATGAGCGCCGATACGCCAGCATGCCGTTGATGCGCGATCTGCTGCCTGTGCTCGATAACATCGATCGTGCGATTCTGGCTGCCGAACAAAACCCGGAGTCTGCGGGCTTACTGGAAGGCGTCAAGATGGTGGGCGAACTGTTGCGATCGGTGTTGGAGAAGCACCACTGCGTGTCGATTGCCAGCATGCACGAGCCGTTTGACCCGAACTTGCATGAAGCAATTCAGCAGCTTGCCTCGGCCGATCATCCGCCAAACACAGTGATCGATGTTGCGCAACAGGGGTATCAACTTCACGAACGAGTGGTACGCCCGTCGCAGGTAATCGTCTCAAGAGAATCAACGCAGGAGTAACTCCTACCATGCCCACCTACGATTACGTTTGCGACGCCTGCGGGCACGAATTTGAATTGTTCCAGTCGATTACCGAGAAGGTCAAACGCAAGTGCCCTGTATGTAAGAAGCCCAAACTGCGCCGCCTATTCGGCACCGGCGCAGCAATTGTTTTCAAAGGCTCGGGCTTCTATCAGACGGACTACCGCAGCGACTCCTACCAGAAGGCCGCCGAAGCCGATAAGAAGAAATCGACGGAAGGCTCCTCCGACAAGAAGTCTTCCGATAAGAAATCCGACGCGAAATCGTCCAGTTCGAAAAAGAGTTCAAGTAAAGGCGACGGTTAGCGTTCGTCTCAAGTGCAGCATCGCCGCCCGATCTCACACCGTGAGGAAGCGATGGCGTCCATTCTGGGATGTGTCGGATTTATCATTTCAGTCCTAGGCTTTCTGATCGAAGGTTTGGCCGTCTTTGCAATGGTGTCTTGCCCCGTGCGGCGCAGGCTGCCGTGGTCTCCGTTTTCAATTCTTACGGTAGGGTTTGTCTGCTTCTTCGGTGGAATGGTTTTGTTCGCGGTTATGAGCCGGAATTAATTCACCTGCAGAGATTCTCAGGTTGCGCCGGCACGCGAAAAACACATCCTCTTGACGTCCTCAAGGAATTCCACAGGTTGCAGCTTGAGATATAATTGCACATGAATGGTAGGTAATGGCTTTTCGCGACCTCTGTCGGTGGCCGTAAAACATCGAACTCAGCCTTAATTTCAGGTTCATCGTACGATGCCCTCTGCAAAATGCCCGGTTTGCGAGCGTGCTTTCGATGTCGATCACACCCAGGCGATGCCGTTCTGTAGCGAACGATGTCGTCAGGTCGATCTCGGCCGGTGGCTCAACGAAGACTACAGTCTCCCCGTCGAGCGGACCGATGATGAGCACGACGAGGAATTTCAGTAGGCCGCCAAGGATCCGGGGCGGTTCCCCTTGTGTTGGTACGGGGCTGCGCGACGGGTGTTCTTGCAGGATTCTTGTCCATTTTCCATAATGCTCCCCAGTTATCTTGATGGATCGAGATCGGCGGAGCATCTCTCATGGCCAATCGGACCGGCCCTCTTCGCGACATTGCTTGGAACGACATTTTTCCTGGTCTAGTTCTGCTGCGCATTTTCCGGCTTGCGGCAGATCCACGAAAAGTTGTCATCGCCTCGTTGGCGCTGGTGCTGACAATTTATGGTTGGCGTGGCATCGACCTGCTGTTCCCCGGCAACCCAGCGGCCGAGCAACTGTTGTCGGGCGAAGGAGCATTGCTGCCTGAAATCGATGAGGCTGCTGCCGAGGAACCGCCAGTTTGGCTCGTTGTGAATCCCATTCTCACTCCCTGGGAACATCTGAGCCGGCCATTTCGATGGATTTTCGATCCCGAGATGGCCTGGATATCGCTTGCGGTCACCTTGCTGTGCGCGGTGTGGGTGGCGATTGTGTGGAGCATTTTTGGTGCGGTCATCACGCGGATCGCGGCAGTTGAGTTGTCCCGAGAGGAGCGTTTGTCGCTGGCCAATGCCTTTTCGCATGCCCGACGACGAGCGATTTCTTACGCTTCGGCCGTGCTGCTGCCTCTGCTTGGGGTAACGGTCGCGGCGTTGCTGTTCGCTGTGGTGCCGGGGCTGATGTTGCGCTCCGACGATTTTGGGCTGCTCGGCTTCGCGGTGCTGTACCCCTTGGTGTTGCTCTTGGTTGGTCTGCCAGCGGCCGTGTTATTGCTTGGATTGGCGCTGGGGTGGCCATTGATGTGGGCCGCGATCAGTGTCGAGGCGAGCGATGCCTTTGATGCCATTAGCCGCAGCTATGCCTATACTTTTCAACGACCCCTCCATTACGCGCTCTATGCATTGGGAGCTGGAATCCTAGGCCTATTCGTTTGGGCCGTGGTCGTGATCTTCGTCGTGTTGGTCGTGCAGGCCAGCATTTGGGGCTTGGGGTGGGGAAGTGGGCACGAACGAGTTGCGGAAGTCATTGCCTGGTCGCAGCAAGACGCACAGTGGCCGCTTGTGAAGACCGCCGTTGATGTACCCCGGCCAGAGACGATGGGGCCTGCCGGTAATTTCGCGGTGAGGTTGATCGCCCTCACCCTGGGCTTTGTCAAACTGCTGATGCTAGGCTTCGTATACA
Source organism: Pirellulales bacterium (assembly GCA_965227275.1). GTDB lineage: Bacteria > Planctomycetota > Planctomycetia > Pirellulales > JAEUIK01 > CAZNXE01. The sequence goes on from CBDDFU010000002.1 coordinate 407,613, forward strand.
GCTACTTCTGGACTGCCGCCACGGCGATCTATCTGTTGCTCAGACGAGCCACGGACGCCACCGAGATGGACAACGTCTATCTCGAAGAGCCTCCGGAAGTCGCTCCGCTGCCACCGCTGCGTACCGACGAGGCGGGCGTTCCCGTGCTTGCCGAAGACGAGCCCGTAACCACGGCTAGCGAATAGCAGACGTTGCCGAGCAGGCGGGAAGAGGATGGCCTAGCAGCCTGTTAAAAACTCAATTCGGCTCCGACCGGTCTATTTCATCGAGCCTCCACGTCACAGAATCTCGGCGAATCTTCGGATTCGACTGCGATTCTGTTCCTTGAGCTCGATGAAATATTCTTGGTCTCGCTTTCAAAGCAGTTCTTCAACCGGCTGCTAGGCGTTGTCTGCCGGGATGTACCGGCGAAGAATCTCTTCGGCCTGCGAGTGGAACTGCCCGCGCGAGATCACCATGTCACAGCCGGCTTGCCGCGCCGCTTCCAATCGCTGCTTGTGGACATGCGGACCAAACGACACGATGGCCAGTTCATTCTCTGTCGCAGCCCGCAGGGTTGGCACGACTTCGGCAGGTTCGTTGCCTGGGGTGCCCAGGTCGAGCATGACCAACGCAATTGCTTGCTGCGAGAGTATCTCCAACCCCGCGGCGATGTTGGTGACGACCCTCAATTCGCAGCCCGCCCGACTGGCCGCACCAGAAGCCTGCGAAGAGAGCATCAGATCAGAAGAGACCAGCAGGGCATCCATCACGTCGGCCTACACAGCCCCCGGACCACGAAGGACCTGACCGACTTCCACGGCGTCGAGTGCCGGAATCACAAAGATCTTTCCGTCGCCGAAGGTTCCATCAGGGCCCGTACGAGCAACACTGATGATGGTGTCGATGGTACGTTCGAGGAAATCCTCGTTCACCATAATCTCCAGGTAGGTCTTACGAAGCAGGTTGGTGCTGTACTCGTTGCCACGATACAGGGCCGTGTGCCCGCGTTGCTGGCCATAGCCCATGGCATCGCAAACGGTCATCCGCGTGACCCCGATCTTATACAGCGCATCACGGACCGCATCGGTCTTGGTGGGCTGGATGATTGCAATGACCATCTTCACGGCTGACAGTCTTCCACGGGGCAAGGAGCCTGCTTGGCGCCAGCGGCGACCGGCGTCTCCCAACGATATGTGCCTCATGTAGGATACTCCCACAGGGCACATGCTGCTAGGACAGTCTCCGCCGAGGGCTCCTTACCCCAGGCAGACTCCTTACGGCATTGCCAGCTCGACCCGGGCGTTTAGTACTTGCCCGATCCGTCGAGACGTGTCGGTCAGGTGGGCCAGAGTGTAGGTGTCGAGCTCGATGTCGCTTTCCAGCACTTCATCGATCCGACCGGCCAGCAACTCCAACTGCAATGCGGCCACCGTCTGGCAGTCTTGTGGGGCATCGTTTTCGCCCAGGGCCAACGTTGCCAGGTGCTCCAGGAAGCGACGCTGCAGGTTTCGCCGCAGGCTGCTGATGGCCGACTTCTGGTTGCTGTACTCGCCGGCTTCCATCGAATCGACTTCGGAGAAGATTGCGCCGGTCAGGCGTTCCAGCAATTCGGCAGTCGTGAATGCCTCTTGGTCTTCAGCAACCTTGAGTTCGCTGTCGTGAAGCCGCGTTAGGGTCAGCGGAGAAAGCAACTGCTGCAAGATGCGATCCTGCCACATCAGAATCACTTCGTGCACCGGCAGGTCAAGACGTTCTTGATCGGGCAGACCCCAGTGGCGCCAACGCGTGGCGGCCAAGTGGTTGTACAGCTCGGGTGGAAAACTGAACGGATCGTCGCTCAGCACTTGTTGCTCGACCAACTCCAGGGCCTCGCGTTGCCTCTCGGCGGTAACCACCTCGAAAGGATCTTTGGCGTTTTCGTCGCCTTTATGATCGCGATGCACGTACACACCGCCGACAAAGCGGGAGGCGAAGAACATGGCGCGACCATGATTGCCAAGCAGCACGCCGAAGGCACGTCGGGCTTTTTGATACCCTTCGCCATCTTCCACCATGCTGTCGATCAGGTCGGGCCACAGCGAGCTGATCAACTCGGCTCGAAGCTTCGCGAAGGCAATGGGATCTTTACCGAGGTCAAAACGATTCGACAACGGGTCGGAGTCGATTCCGCGAGTGTCTTCGTCGGTGGCGAATGTCAGGCCGGGCTCACCACAGCGCGAGGCGATCTTCTTCAGCTCTTCGACTTCGCCTTTGGTTCCGCCGCTAAGGGGCTTGTACCCGTACTCGATGGCCCACATGTCGTAGGGACCAATCGTGGTCGAATAGAAGTCGCCCTGCGGAGTGTCTTTCAGGCGGATGTTGGCCGGGGCGTAGTCCATCACCGAAGCCAGTAGACCGGTTTCGCTGGTTTTCTGCGGATCGTTCATTTCATCAAGCGTCAGATAAGTACTGGCCTTGAAGTTGTGCCGCAGGCCGAGGGTGTGCCCGACTTCGTGCATGGTCACTTCTTTGAGGCCCTGCATGATGAGTTTGTCGGAAAGTTCTTTTCCCTGTGCTGCGGAGTGAACGCTGAGCACTGCGGAGCCGAGCGACAGTTCGTCGGCCAGGGCATGATGTCGATCGCAACGGCAGCTGGCCCAGGTGCGCAGATGCTGCGGAATGCCCGCCATTTGTTCGCGATATTCGTTCAGGTTCAATGGCCCGCCCGTCATGGCGGCGATTGACTGAGGTGTGAATGTCTCCTGCTCCATTTTCCAATGTTCGATGAAGTCGGCATCAAAGATGATGTCCGCATCGAGAATCTGGCCCGTGGTCGGGTTCACGCGACTGGGGCCCATGGCGAACCCGGCACTGGAGGTGATCCAGCGGAAGGTGTTGTAGTTGATGTCTTCCGGTTCCCAAGTGTCGGAATCGGATTGTTGTCGAACTTCGATGGCGTTCAGGAATCCCGCCTTTTCGAAAGCCTTGTTCCACTCTTCGATTCCCTCGCGAATCGGCTTGCGATAGGCGTAGGGAACGGTCTTCTCGAGATAGAAGATGATGGGCTTCTTCGGCGGCGATAGTTCAGCCGAGGGATCTGCTTTTTGCAGATCCCAGCGATTGATGTAGCGCACGTAGCGGTCCAGGTCGCCCTTCTTGGAGAAGTCTTTGATTACCGTGAGGAAATACCCCACGCGATCGTCAGCCAGCCGGGGCTTGTAGCTGGTCTTCGGCAATTTGCTGATCGAGTAGTGCACGTTGATCGTCGCGCCACGACTGTCGGGCACGGTATCGATGTCGGCCATTCCACTGGAAGCGTAGGTGGCGGCAACTTCGATTTCGACGTTGTTCGTGAATCCGCTCACCTTCGACCACGTGGATTTATCCGCGGCAAAGCGGAAACCCGGCAGTACGCTGCTGATTTGCGGAAGATCGCTGAAGAATACCGGCGTCAGGTCCACGACCACGTTGGAACCGTTCATCGAGGCAATCGGCAGGCTGAACAGAATACTGTCGGTGTAGGCGTGCTTGACGGCTTCTTCCGAGGGGCTGCCCGAGTCGGCCGTGAATCGGACGTTGCGGCGCACGACGTGAACCTTGTCATCCACGCGGCGGAACTGCCAGATCCAGTCGTCTCCGAAACCCCAGGTCATGCCACCCAGCAACGAGCCCTGGCCGATGCCGCGGGCGATGGCGATGACCACGATGAAATCCTGATTGAATTGCGAAGGGCTTAGCTCGGCGAACAGCCGCGACTTGCTCTCGTGAAGTTTCAATAGCCCATCGGTGGTCTTCGGTTCTTTGACCACCTCTGCGAACGGAGGAAATTTTGGTTTTTTCTCTTCTTTGGCGATATCGCTGTCGACCGCTTGAACGACTGCAACCTTGGGAGCTCCCTCGGCTTCTTCTTCAGCCCAAGAAACGGCCGCAGGTTGCACCAAAGCAACCGTGGCAATTGCCAGGGTGTAGTTCACAATACGATGGTGTCCTGTAAGCATGGAAACTCTCACTTGGTTAACTGGTATTGCGGCGCCGGTAGGACGTTCGAGCGGCGACGGAGGTATTTAGAGCGCAAGGTGGGCAATCTGGGCCGTAAAATATAGCCCACTTTCCCTGCCCGTTGCAGACTTTCAAGTCGACAAAGTCACTCAAAAATCGAACCAGACCCCGCAAAGACGGAAAACCCCGTGAATTGGTAATCTTGGGATGCAGCATGCTTCGTAAGCCCTGGTCGAATTGATTTAGCCGTTGGGAACGATTTCGAGCGTTTTTCCGAGTTCAACATGACTCAAACCGAGACGACCATACTGTCCCACTACCCCGACGCTGCCCACCCACAATCGATCGAATGGTTGGGCAACGCCGGCGGATTTAGTGGTGCGCAACTATGGCGCGTCTCGACTTCCAAGCAGGTGCTTTGCCTGCGGCGCTGGCCCGCGGAGCATCCGACGCTCGAAAGACTCATCCAGATTCACCATGTACTACGGAGCGTTTTCCAAAAAGGGTTTCGCTTTTTGCCAGCACCCCTGAAAACCAATGGCGGTTTTACCTTCGTTCAGCACCATGGACACTTGTACGATTTGACTCCCTGGCTGCCCGGAACGGCTGATTTTCGGCAGAGTCCCACGGATCCACGACTGCAGGCGGCTATGGCGGCCACCGCCCAATTTCATCTGCTGGCCGGTCAAACCCCAGGTTTCGAGCAAAACGTAGGACAGTCGCCAGGCCTTGCAGAACGACGAAGGCAAGTCACTTCGCTGCGCGAAGGCGACCTAAAGCGGCTTGAAAAGGTGGTCAAGAGCGACTCAGAGCTGGAATCCGCGTCGCGGGAAATCCTGAAACTCTCCATACCTCTGCTCCCCGAAATCGAGCAGGCACTGCGGGTGGCGGAAGAAATCCCACTACCACTGCAACCGTCAATTCGCGATCTGAGAGGCGAACACTTTTTGTTTCAGGGAGATGATCTCTCCGGAATTGTCGATTTTGGCTCCATGAGGGTCGAGTCGCCCGTTGGAGATGTGGCCCGGGCTTTGGGCTCGCTGGTAGGTGATGACCTGTCTCGCCGGAAGTGGGGGTTGGCCGCCTACGAGGCGATTCGCCCATTGCGAGACGAGGAGCGGGCAGTTCTGTCTGTATTCGATCACAGCGAAGTGGTACTCTCCTCGCTCAACTGGCTCGACTGGATCTTCCGCCAAGGACGCCAGTTCGAGGACCGTGCCGCCGTGCTAGCCCGCATCAAACAGCTTGCCGTCCGTTTACGGCACTTGGCAAATGGGGGTAGCTTTGGTGTCACCGAAATGGACTAAATGGCGAATTGACTTGGGGGTCGGATTCATGCGATTCAGCTCAATCGCCGTAAGTGTATGCCAGATCACGGAACTAGGACCGGAAAATGGCCGTAATAACGATGTGATCGCGGCGAACCCGGGCACTCCGCGATTGACCCACCCTGCTACGCATTCCTAAAATAACCGATTCGAGGCAAACGACTTAAGTCAATTGCCTAGGTGATCTATACGACTTCCTGGGTGAACGAGTTCTCACCCGTCGAGGCAAGTGCTCGTTCCCGATTCGCTATAAAAACGCTTGATCCGAGGAGTCTTCTCTATGCGTGCTGGTGGCTGGGATGTTGCACGCTTAGGCGTCGCTGGAATAAAGCTTGCTTGGTTGGCTCTTGCCGCCATGTGCCTGACGCTGCACACGCAATCGACGGTTTTCGCTCAACTGAGTTTCGAAGGCTTGAATTCGAACTCCACAGACGGTGGTGGGAATGGCGAGAGTCAAATCTCTATTGCCGCTCAGTTCACGGCTCCCACAGCCGCTGGTCAGCCGGGCAAACTCTACATTACGGCCGATGTTGCCGCGGGATGGCACATCTATTCACTGACGCAGCCACCCGGTGGCCCCGTTGCCACCAAGATCAAGCTAGACAACTCTCCGAATTACGAGTTGGCCGGCGAGTTTGAGACTTCGCCTCCTGCTCACCTAGGCTTGGAACCCGAGGCGTTCGGCGACTTGATGATCGAGACGCACGAAGGTCAGGTTGTTTGGCAGGCACCGGTTCGCTTCGCATCTGGAGTGAACCCTGCAGATGTCACCATCAGCGGTCGCGTCATGGTGCAGGCCTGTAATGACCGGGGATGCTTACCACCGACCAACTACCCGTTCACAGCAAAGTTGGGCCAAGGTCTCGCCGAACCGCATGACATGCCGGCCAATAACTTTGCTGCGCCGGCCAAGGATGCAAAACGGGCGAGCATTGGCGAATTTCACGAAGATCTCTCACAGACCACGATTCGAGGTCATGTCGATCACACGGTGGCCACACCCGGCAGCACGATCAAGCTGCAAATCACGGCCGACCCTGAAGCCGGGTATCACACCTACGCCTGGCAACCAACGCGCGGCGAGCAGACGGCCCAGCCGGCTTTGATCGCCCTGGCGGAAGACACCCAGTGGAAATGGAGTACACCCCGAGCCGACAAACCAATGGTGGAACACGAAGTGGGTGGCGAGCAGGTTCGTTACCACGAAGGGCCGGTTACGTGGACCATTGATGTCGAAGTGCCCCAAGACGCCCAACCCGGGGAGCACGTCCTTTCGGGAATCATCGGCTATCAAAGCTGCTCCGACGAGAGCTGCGATATGCCTCGGGCTGCTACGTTCGACGTGGTTGTGAACGTTGGCCAGGCCCAGCAGCCGGGGAACGTTCCGCTGGCATTTATGAAGGACCGTTACTCCACCGCAGCCAAAGTCTCGGAAGCATGGAGCGAGAAGCGACCGGTATCGCTCGACCTCAGCACGTTGAAGGTGAACAGCGATGGACAATCATCGAAGAACTCTCTGCCACTGATGATTCTATATGGACTGATCGGCGGACTGGCGCTGAACTTGATGCCGTGCGTGCTGCCGGTGGTCGGGCTGAAGATTCTGGCCTTCGTGCAACAAAGTGGTGAAAGCCGTGCCCGGGTGTTCGAACTCAATCTTTGGTACTCACTCGGGTTGATTTCAGTATTCTTGGTTCTCGCCGCACTGGCCATCGGTTTGGGGTTGGGATGGGGGCAGCAGTTCAGCAGCCTCAAGTTCAACGTCATCATGGTCGGGGTGGTGTTTGTGATGGGGCTGAGCTTTCTCGGCGTTTGGGAATTGCCCATTCCAGGGTTTGCCGCAAGCGGTTCGGCCCAAGAGCTTTCTTCACGTGAAGGTCGACTCGGGGCGTTCTCCAAGGGCATCATCACGACCATCCTGGCAACTCCCTGCACCGGCCCCTTGATGAGCACGGCACTGATTTGGGCCATGAAGCAACCGGCCCCGATTACGACCACGGTGTTTGCAAGCATCGGAGTCGGCATGGCGAGCCCCTATCTCTTGATTGGCATGTTCCCGAGCTTGATTCGCTTCCTGCCCAAACCCGGGGCATGGATGGATACCTTCAAAAACCTGATGGGATTCATGCTGCTGGCAACCGTCGTCTATTTGCTTACGGTCATTTCCGAGATCTCGCCCGCGATGGTGTTGCCAACGGTTGCGATGTTGTTCGGGCTGTGGGCTGCCTGCTGGTGGGTTGGTCGTACGCCCGGGACTGCCTCATTCGATGCAAGAATTCGTGCTTGGGCCGCTGCGTTGGCGTTTAGTGCCTTGATTGCCGTGTTTAGCTTTCAGTGGTTCAGTGATGTGATGCAAGAACGTTTCAATGCGACGCTCACAAAAGAGATCGCTGCGCAACTTCAGTCCAACGGCGAAGGCAATGAGCTGGCCACCGCGGAGACCGACGAAGAGTCGCTCCAGTGGCTCCCGTTCAATCGAGAGAAGCTCGATCAGTTAATCGCCGAAAACAAGACGGTGATGGTCGATTTCACCGCCGCATGGTGTCCCAACTGCAAATTGCTCGAACGATTGGTGCTCAACACCAAACCCACACGCGAATACGTCGATAAAAACGGCATCGTCGCGATGGTGGCCGACGTTACTTCGTGGCCGGAAGATGAGACTCAACTGTTGCAAGCATTGATCGGAACCGGAGGGCAGATTCCGGTGTTGGCCATCTTTCCCGCGGGTCGGCCGAATGAGCCCATCGTGCTGAACGAGATGTACACACGCAATCGACTCTTCGAAGAACTCGATCGTGCGGGCCCGTCGCAAGTCAGCAGCACGGCATCAACGGCGAGTGATGATGCCAACGACTTGGCACAAACCGTTGGGAACTAATCACGGTCTTCAGTCGCATTCCACGTAGCGAATTTCTCGGAACTGCTCCGCGTCTATTCACCCCACATCGCCGTGCCATCACCTTCGGTAACGGTGCCGATGTTCCAGCTTTCCAGGCCGAATTCTTGGAGTTGGTGGCGAATGCTATCGGCGAAGTAGGAACCCACCACCAGCACGAGTCCCAGGCCCATGTTGAAAACTCGTTCCATTTCGTCCTCGTCGACGTTGCCCAATTCTTGCAGCCATGGAAAAACCGGGGGCACGGTCCAACTGTTCCGCTCGAAGGCCGCATTACAGTTTGCGGGCAAGATGCGTTCGACATTCTCCAGCAATCCGCCCCCGGTAATGTGCGCGATACCGTGGACCACATTTTTCTTCTTGTAATGGCTCAGGATGGCGCGAGTCGGTCGAACGTATAGTCGCGTCGGTGTCAGCAGTGCTTCGCTGACCGTCTGCCCCAAGGCGTCGACATGATCGTCGATAGAAAGCCCCGCCTTTTCGAAGACGATCTTCCTCACCAGGCTGTACCCATTGGAATGCAAACCGGAAGAGGCGATACCGATGATCGTGTCGCCCGGGGTGATGGCCCTTCCCTCGATCAAACGTTTGCGGTCGGCCACCCCAACACAGAAGCCCGCCAGGTCGTATTCCCCTTCGTGATAGACATCCGGCATGATGGCCGTTTCGCCACCCAGCAGGGCACTGTCACTTTCCACGCAGCCCTGGCTGATACCCTCGACAATGGCCTCGAGTTGCTCGGGATCGTCGCGGGACATGGCGACGTAATCGAGGAAGAACAGCGGTTCGGCCCCGCAGCAAATGCAGTCGTTCACGCACATGGCCACCAGGTCGATTCCCACGGTGTCGTGCCGACCGGCCTGAATGGCGACTTTGAGTTTGGTTCCCACCCCATCGGTGCAGGCGATCAGCACGGGGTCTTCATAGTGCCGTTTGAAGAGTGGGCTTTCGAAATCGAGCTGAAACAAGCCGGCAAATCCGCCGGGCAGCGGCATCACGCGGGGCGTGTGCGTTCGATGCAGGAGCTTGCCAAGCCGTGACATCGACTCTTGATAGACGTCTAAATCGACGCCGGCATCCTTATACCGAGTCTTTTCCATTGAGGGTCGCGACGCTCCTTGTGCGGTGATGGGCTCCGATTCTACGAGGCCCACCGAAGAGGTGTCAAACGGCCAAAAATCGCCGCAAAAAACCCGCTCTGGCGGTCTGCCAAAGTGATTCTGTGACACGCCGTGGTGTGCTACGATCGTAATACCGTGGGCCACGCCAGCTGACCCCGCTCGATCACACACAGCTCCCAGCTACAGGATTTCACGAACGATGCTCGAGAGACGCGAACTTCAGGTGACGGTTTTCTTGGCTGCCGCAGCGATGACATGGCCTCTGGTCACATCGGCATTCGGCGAACCGGCCGTACCCGAGAAGATTTCCTCATATGCCCCCGCGGAAGCTCTTGTGGCCCAACTCAATGCAAGTATGGAAGTTCTTGCCGAGGCCCTGGCCGATGCGGAAACCTTGGAAGAAGAAAAGAAGAATTTCGAAAAGAACTCGGTAACCGTGGTGGTCATCGCCCAACATCTGGCGCTGCATGACGAGGCGCACGATATGAAAGCGGCCGCTCCGGCAATCTTCCACAAAGCAAAGGCCCTGGCCGAAGCCGAAGATTTCGACGCGGCGCAGGCGGCACTTGCCGCACTTCAAGCAACTCTGGAAGGCGAAAGTAGCGAAGCCCAGTTACCCACCTGGGATCCACCCGTGGAGATGGAACCGTTGATGGAGCAGGTAGGCTTTCTCAACAGCAAGCTTCGTCGCGGGGTTCGACGACTGAAGCGGAACCAGGACGAAATCGAGCAGTTCTCGGCAACCCTTGCCGCCTTGGCCCAAGCTGTGTCGCCCGACTTGAGTTTCACGGGAGATGAAGAAGACGAGAAGGCGTGGATGAAGATGTGCGGCGAGATGCGAGATGCCGCTAGTGCGCTTCGTGCGGCGGCTGTGGCTGGTGACGAAGATGCCGCGAACACCGCGATCGAGGCCCTGGATCAAAGCTGTAAAGACTGCCACGAAAAGTTCCGATAGAGACTGCTTTAAGCCCGGGCCGCATCGTCGGTCAAACAGTTGGAGAGACGATGGCCCAAACGCACCCGTCGCTACATTTCAATTATCCGTTGCCATACGGTGCCGTGCTCAATGGCGATGGGGTTCGCTTTTCGATCTTCAGCCGCTCGGCAACCGCCATGCGGCTGTTGTTGTACGATCACGTCAGCGACCTCGAACCGACTCGAATTCTCGATCTAGATCCTGAGCACGATCGGTGGGGCGGCGTTTGGAGCGTTTTGCTGCCCGAGGCTACCGTCGGACAACTCTACCACTTCCAGGCCGATGGTCCGTTCGACCCGAAGGCGGGGCACCGTTTCGATGGTCGTGCGAGGCTGATCGACCCGTATGCCCGTGCGTTGGCCGGCGAATTTTTGAAAGCGTCCGACGGAATCGTACGCCCTCCGAAATGCGTGGTGGTCGACGAGCACTTCGATTGGCAGGGCGATCGCCATCTGAAGCGCGATCTTTCCGAGACAATCATCTACGAGATGCACGTGAAGGGGTTCACGCAGTCTAGAACCTCGGGAGTCGAGCACCCGGGAACGTATTTGGGGGTAATCGAAAAGATCCCTTACCTTGTTTCCTTGGGCGTCACGGCCGTGGAGTTGATGCCCGTTAACGAGTTTCCGACAAATCACTTCTTCGGCGGCTCGGCCGATCGACCCTACTACTGGGGCTACGATCCCCTGGCGTTCTTTTCCCCTCACCGCGGGTACGCGGCCAGCGATGTGGCCGGCGCCCAGGTGAACGAATTCAAACAGATGGTTCGCGCCCTGCATGAGGCCGGCATCGAAGTCATTCTCGATGTGGTGTTCAACCATACGGCCGAAGGAAATGAACTAGGACCCACGTTCGGCTTCAAGGGACTTGAAAACAACGTCTACTACATGCTGGACAAGGACACCGGCAACTATCGCAACTATTCGGGTTGCGGCAACACGGTCAACGGAAATCACCCGATCGTTCGAGAATTGATTTTTCATTGCCTCCGGCATTGGGTGTTGAACTATCACATCGACGGATTCCGCTTCGACCTGGCTTCGGTCCTCAGTCGCGACCGCACCGGGGAGTTGGTACCGAATACACCCATCATCGAGTTGATTAGCGAAGACCCTTTGTTGGCCGACTCCAAGATCATCGCCGAAGCCTGGGATGCCGCGGGGGCCTATCAGGTTGGGTCGTTTGCACAACTGCGATGGTCCGAGTGGAACGGTCGCTTTCGGGATGATGTCCGGCGTTTTTGGCGCGGCGATCCGGGCACCCTAGGGGCCATTGCGACCAGGCTTTCCGGTTCCAGCGATCTCTACCAGCCGGGTGGCCGAAGACCCTATCACAGTATTAACTTCGTCACCTCGCACGATGGCTTTACGATGAATGATCTGGTGAGCTATTCGCACAAGCATAACGAGTCGAACGGCGAGAACAATCGCGACGGCGACAACAATAATTACAGCGACAATCACGGGATCGAAGGACCCACGCGACGCCGCGACATTTCGCTGGTTCGATCCCGCCAGGTGAAGAACATGATGTCGACCCTGATGCTCAGCATGGGCGTGCCAATGATGGTTTCAGGGGACGAATGTCGACGCACGCAACGCGGCAACAATAACGCCTACTGCCAGGATGGCCCTCTGTCGTGGTTCAACTGGCGGCTGACCGAACGACACGAAGACCTATTGCGATTCACCGAAGCCTTAATTGAATTTCGCAGGAATCATTCCGTGGTGCGTCGCAAACAGTTTCTCAATGGTAGCCTCGGCGAGTTCGGATCCTTGCCAGATGTTCTGTGGTGCGGGCCAGACGGGAGCGTGATTGACTGGAACAGCCAACAGTCGAGTCTGCAATATATGTTAGCGGCCTCGGAAGAAGATGAATGCGATCACGCCCCAAGGCACCTGCTGATGTGCCTACACGCCGGGTATCACTCGCAGGCGTTCTGCTTGCCCATGGAAGCAAAGGGAATTGAGTGGAGTCTCTTTATCGATACGGCAGGCGTACCGCCGGATGACATCTTTCCCGAGTTCGACGGTCCGGTTCTGGAAAACGATCGTTGCTTCGAACTCCCAAGCAAGTCGCTACGATGCTACGTCTCGGCACCTATCCGGTAAGCGAGTGTCGAGACACGGAGTCATTGGTCGGCAGATTCTTGCTGCCTTAGCGAGACGCTTGTCGCCGGGGTTATTCGTTCCCATCGGCGGTTTGCAGCAATCGAACGATTTCCGGAACGATATGTCGCACGGCCCGTGAGCGATGGCTAAGGCAGGCCTTCACTTTGGCCCCAAGTTCTCCGAACGTGCGATGGTACTCCACGATTTCGAACAAAGGGTCGTAGCCGAACCCCGCAGTGCCCGAGCCTTCGAATCGAATGCGACCATGGCAATACGCTTCCTGCTTCACGACGATCTCGCCGGCAGGATTCGAAAGGGCCGTGTGGCAGACGTAATGGGCGATGCGTTGAGGTAAGGGGGTGTCGCCGAGTTGTTCCAGCAACAGGTTGTTGTTCGATTCGTCGGTGGCGTTGGGACCGGAGTATCGGGCCGAATAGACGCCCGGTGCCCCATTGAGTGCGCCGACCACCAATCCGCTGTCTTCGCCTAGAACCCATTGCCCGAGATGTTTGGCTTGTCCGCTGGCCTTCAACGCGGCATTTTCCGCGAAGGTGGTTCCGGTTTCTTCCACCTCGATCGATTCGGGAAATGCTTCGAGCGTCTGAACTTCGATCCCAACAGGCGATAATAGCTCGACTAACTCAACCGCCTTCTTGCGGTTATGCGTACCGAGCACTAACAAGGGTAATTTGGGCACGGCCAAGTCATGCGGCGGGTCGATTGGAGGAAACCAGAACCCACCATTGTTGATAATTGCGGCCCCGGCACAAGTCGTCTGTCAAGCGAACGCTTCACCGCGTCCAGTTTCCCCGTCGAGAGTACATGGCCCCGATCGATTGCTTGGGCACTTCGACCGGAACCGGTTGGGCGTCTAGAGCAACGCCCGCAATTGTTTTGGGAGAAACCGCCCCGGCCGTCTTATTCGCCCCGAAGGTTTCCATGATGCGATGAATCTGAGGATTGATTTCAATCTTCCCGTCGGCCCGGGGGCTTCCCACCGACTCGAAACTGCCGACGGTGACAATGCTCATATACCGATCGTGGAACTCGTAAGCTTGATATCCCTTGGCAATCAGGGCTTCGGTAAGGATATGCGCTTTCTCAGCCGCCTCGGCCAGGCCGCTCTCCAGTGTTTCCGCGCCGCTTTCGACCGCGGCGATCTGTTTGGGGTCGACCACCACCTGCCCTTTGAATGTGGCCACCTGCACGCTGTATTTGCCTGGGCAATCGAGCAAGCTGTGTTCCACCTGTTCATTCATGCGTACCACCAGGGGATCGACGCCCTTGGGGACAAAGTACTCTCGGGGCAGCATAGGGTTGGTTGTGAGGAATGCATGTGCCAGCGGACCGTTCCTCAGTCGCGAACTGGCCGATTTACTGACTTGCAGGCCGTTGTCGCGCTTGTAGTCGTCGATGGCTGAGAGAACTTGTTTCTGAATTTGGCGATAACGTCCCAGGGGTTGAGCCGAGGGTTTATCTTCGTCGGTCTGCATGCTCTGGGGATTTGAAGTCTTGAGCTGCTTCAAGATCTTTTGCGCGTTGGGATCGTCGACGGCGGGAAAGTCGCCCACCAGTACGGCGATCTCTTTGTACTTGTTGCCACGGCGGTACCTCATGGGTGCCGGGCGGCCGTACTGATTCATAGTTCGCCCTTGCACCCCTTCGGTGAAGTCGAAGTCCATGGCATGCGTGTATGCCGGCAGTTTGTATTCCTTACGCAGCTCGTAGACCAAATCGAGCGCCTGTTGTTCGGCGTTCTCGCCTAGGAATGTCACCGCCAGGATCAGCCACGGACCAGATTCCTCGCCCAACGGATAAGGATTTCCTTCCTCCGCTTCGATGTGGCGAAACAAGTTGAGTCGCTGCCAAACGGGGGCCGCCGACACGCTACCGACCAGCATGCAGCCAACAGACAAGATCACGATCGACCGCCGAACATGGTCTACAAGCATGAAGTGACTCCTCGGAGACGTACCACCAGTGACCATCAATTCGGCAACGCGATGATCTCCGGAACGACGTACCGAGAACCATCTGCAAACCGAAGGCAGGGATACAGGACCGAAAAGGGGTAGATTTCGAAAAGCAATTTTCCGGCCACCGAACGGCAGCCTTTGACGAGTAGGGGGCGGAGTCTAGCAAAACCCCTAATGGCCATCCAGGGCGGAATCCAATCGCAAGCGAGTGCCTGAATAAAGTGCGTAAATCGCGGCGGAGAAATCATTTACCAGCAGCGAAACGCCCCGGCTTAGATTCCGCCGTGTGAGAAAACTGCGAAGGTGCTAGCGGCCTGAATCCGGTTTTTCTCGATGCCCCCTGCGACTACATCCACCATTGTCCCGGGCTGTGCGCCTTGTATCTCTACGGGAGCATAACGGCATGAAGTGCCGACACTCCAGCCGGGACGATCTTCAAGGGGTGACTCCACAAGCACTTGCAGTGGCGTGCCTTCAAGGCTGGCAAAGTACCCTTGCTGAAGTTCGTGCTCCAAAGCGGCCAAACGACCAGCGCGCTCTGCTTTGCACTCTGGACCTATCTGATCTTCCATGGTGGCCGCGGGCGTCGTGCGGCGAGGACTGAACGGGAAGATGTGAATCTTCGAGAAGTTCACCGTCTCAGAGACACGGCACGTGGCTTCGAAATCCTCTTCGGTTTCGCCCGGGAACCCGACGATGATGTCGGTGGTGATCGCCAAGCGGTCGATCATCTCTCGCGCCATTAGGCAGCGATCGACAAAACGTCGACTTCCCCATCGCCGCCGCATTCTTCGCAGGACAGCGTCGGAACCGCTTTGCATCGAGATATGCAGGTGGGGGCAAATCCGTTTGGGGTGGGCCGCCATGACCTCCAAGAGTTCGCGAGTGAGTTCCGTGGCCTCGATGCTGGAGAGCCGCACGCGAAACTCTCCCTCCAATTCTGCGATGCGGGCAAGCAACTGGGCCAGCCGCACCCAATCTTGTTTTGCTCGACCACGATTCAAGTCGACACCGTAGTGTCCCAGGTGAATGCCGGTTAGAACCACTTCTCGGTGACCGTGGTCGACCAGGCGTTGCACTTCCTGCACGATGTCATCCGCCGGACGGCTCGTCAGCCCGGGCCGCACGGTGGGGATGATGCAGAAGCTGCACCGCAGGATGCAGCCATCCTGGACTTTCACAAACGCACGATGCCGATTCCCGAATTCACTGATCCCCGTTGGTACGTCGACCACACCCATGCGTCCCAATAAATCGGGAAGCTCTCGCTTGTCGCGAATCACTTCCACGACCCCGGGCAACGTGGCGACTTCCTCGGGGGCGCGGGTGGCATAGCAGCCCATGACGATAATGCGGGCGTCGGGATTTCGTCGTCCCAAGCGTCGAATGGTCTGCCGACTCTTGGAATCGCCTTCCGAAGTGACCGTGCACGTATTCACAATGCACAAATCGGCCGGTTCGTCGGGGGCCGCATCGCGATAGCCCGCGGATGTTAAGCCCTGTCTTACGTACTCGGTCTCGTACTGATTTACTTTGCAGCCGAGAGTCACCGTCCTTAGTGTTGCGTGCGGCATGATGTTCGTGTCAGAAACAATGGAGCGTGGGTGGGCAAAACCGGTCAGCCCAGGGATTCGAGTGGTCGCCAGGACATCAGTTTACTGCGAAGCCCTGGGGGATCACAGCCACCGCCTAGATGCCGTCTCGATTACTCGCCTGGTACCGGCTCGATGGTCGCGCTCATCGACCCGGCACAGTGGGCAATGAGGTCGTCTTTTCCGAAAGCGTGAATTTGATCTCGCTTCAGTTCCGCGTGCTCGCGGGTGGTGGTCAATACAATGACCCTTCCTTGGGTATCGACCTCGATGGCCAGTTGCATGCCTCGCTGTCGATCGTGTCCGAACAGGGTCTTCAGCATCACAATCACATATTCATGCGTGTGATCGTTGTCGTCCCACAAGATGACGTTGTACCGCGGCTGCTTTTTCGGCTTTTTACCGCGATCCTTCTCTTTCTTCTTGGTCTCATCCTTGGGAGGAGCCTTGACGGCGACCCCGAATTGTTCAGATGAGTCTTCTTGGTGTTCGGACACGGTATGTCTCACTAACCAGTCGCACTTCATCGGCCAGGTACCTTGGTGGCACGGCTCTCAAATAAGTATATTGCACGACCCCACGAAAGCGACATCGTTGTGGGACGCTTTCGCCATCGTGGGGCTTTTGGTGAACGGCTTAGGACAATCTCCCCCCAAGAAATAGGGTCATGCAATGGGCGATATCGACCAGTATCTGCAAGAGAACGCCGCTCGTTTCGAGGAGGAGCTTTGTGATTGGCTGCGGATTCCCAGTGTGAGCGCTGATAGCAGCTACAAGCAGGATGTACACAACGCAGGTGAATGGCTCGCCGCCAAGTTTCGCGACCTGGGGTTTGCAACGAAACTCGTAGAGACTGCTGGCTACCCGGTGGTCTATGCCGAATCGGAACCCGTGGCCGGGGCGCCAACGGTTCTGGTTTATGGACACTATGATGTGCAACCCCCCGATCCGCATGAGGAATGGATCACTCCAGCCTTCGAGCCCACGCGCCGCGATGGAAATATCTACGCGCGCGGTGCGACCGACGATAAGGGGCAGTTGTTCACCCACGTTAAGAGTGCCGAAGCTTGGATTCGCACACAAGGTAAGTTGCCCGTGCAGTTGAAGTTTGTCATTGAAGGAGAAGAGGAAGTCGGCAGCGAGAATCTTGGCCCTTTTCTCAAACAGCACCGCGAAGAGCTTACCACTAATCTCGTGGTGATCAGCGACACGTGTCAATTTGGTCCAGGGATGCCGGCCATCACGTATGGATTGCGAGGGATCGTCTACTACGAACTAAGACTGCGAGGTCCCAAGCAAGATCTCCACTCCGGGTCATTCGGGGGCGCGGTGAGCAACCCGGCCACGGTTGCCGCACGCATGTTGGCCGCAATCGTCGATCGCGAAGGGCGAATCCAGGTGCCCGGGTTTTACGATGATGTCTTGCCGACGACCGAAATGGAGCGAAAGCAACTCGCGGAACTTCCATTCGACGAGCAAGCCTTTGAGAAGCAAATTGGTGTCTCCGGCACCAGCGGGGAGAAAGGGTTCAGCAATTTGGAGCGACGCTGGACCCGGCCTTCGTACGATGTCTGTGGCTTGGACTCCGGTTATCAAGGCGAAGGGGCCAAGACCATCATTCCAGCGACGGCGACGGGAAAGTTCAGCTTTAGGCTCGTCCCCAAGCAAGATCCCGAAAAAATCACCCAGGGCCTGCGAACCTTCCTGCAAGGGTTGCTGCCGCCGGGAATCACGATGGAACTGATCGATTTTCACGGGGCCGCGGGTGTCGTGGTGCCGTTGGACAGCCCCTATGTTGCGGCTGCGGCCAAGGCGATTGAGCATGGGTTTGGAAAGGCCCCCGTGAACATTCGCGAGGGTGGTTCGATTCCTGTTGTGTCGACCTTTCACGATGAACTAGGAGTCGATACCTTACTGTTGGGTTGGGGGCTGAACGACGACAACACACATAGCCCCAACGAGAAGTTCTGCCTGGCCGACTTTCATCGGGCAATCCGATCCAGTGCCCGACTGTGGCAAGAACTGGCCGACTGTTGAGCTTGCTCGTGTAGAGTTTCTATTTCTCAAACGGTGGAACCGTAGTCGTTCTGCTTGTGGAGTTCGTAACGCAAGAAGCCATGCTCGATCGCAAATACATTCTGGAAAATGCTGAGGAAATCAAAACCAACTGCCAGCGTCGTGGGGTCGATGTCGACATCGATAGACTCGTGGCATTAGAGAGCGAGCGACGCCCCAAACAGCAGGATCTGGAGCAACTCAACCGGCAAGCGAACGAAGTATCCAAGTCGATTGGCAAGGCCAAAGACGCCGAGGAACGGGAAGCTCGCAAGAATCAAGGCCGTGAGTTGCGTGATCAAGTCACCGCCATGGGTGGCGAAATCGAGGCCATGAACGCCGAGATCGAGGACCTGCTGCGCGGGATTCCAAATCTCTCACATCCGGATGCTCCCATCGGGGTCGACGACAAAGCAAACTTGGAGTTGCGCCGTGGAGCGACTCCGATTCCAGAATTCGCTTTCAGCCCAAAGGATCATGTTGAGCTTGGTGAGGAACTCGACCTTCTGGACTTCGAAGGGGGAGCGCGGGTTGCCGGGCATGGATTCTATTTCTTGAAGAACGATGCTGTCTTATTGGATATGGCGCTGCAGCGGTTCGCGGTCGACACGTTGATGAACGAGGGATTCACGGTGACCATGACCCCCGACATGGCTCGCAACGAAATCCTGCAAGGCACGGGCTACATTCCTAGGGGGCCCGAAACACAGATCTACAGCATCGCTGAAACCGATCTTAGTATGATCGCCACCGCCGAGATTACGCTCGGCGGACTTTACTCCGGGATAACCGTCGATCAGGAAGAACTACCGCTGAAGTTTTGCGGGGTAAGCCATTGTTACCGCACTGAAGCTGGAGCCGGTGGCAGGGCGTCGCGCGGGTTGTACCGAGTGCACCAGTTCTCCAAGGTTGAGATGTTTGCGTTCACGTTGCCAGAAGACAGTGACGCGATGCTAGACAAGCTGTGCCAATTGGAATGCAGGCTGTTCGACGAACTGGGCATTCCGTATCGCGTGGTCGATACTGCCACGGGCGACTTGGGTGGCCCTGCGTATCGCAAGTTCGATTTGGAAGCCTGGATGCCAGGGCGTGGCGAAGGCGGAGAGTTTGGCGAAGTGACCAGCACGTCGAACTGCACCGACTATCAAGCCAGACGATTGGGCATCCGCTATCGCACCAAGGGCGAGAAAGGCACCAAGCTGGTTCACACGCTCAATGGAACCGCGGTGGCTACCAGTCGGGCCATGATCGCCGTGATGGAGAATTACCAACAGGCAGACGGGTCCATCGTTGTGCCCGAGGTGCTCCGGCCCCTGATGGGCAAGGACATTATTTCGAAGTGATTTCGGGAACTTGCCTGCACCGCAAGTTTGGGATTGGTGATAAGTGACTATCCAGAAACGTGAGTAGGCGGGCGATCGATGCCACGTTTTTAGCCTGCAT
Organism: Pirellulales bacterium; assembly: GCA_965227275.1. GTDB lineage: Bacteria > Planctomycetota > Planctomycetia > Pirellulales > JAEUIK01 > CAZNXE01. The sequence continues at coordinate 427,074 of CBDDFU010000002.1, forward strand.
TTTTTGAAGCAGGGCATTCCGGCGACGCTCGACGGTTCTCAAGCCAACATCAAGGCGTGCGGAAATCTGCTTGTTGGGCATCCCCTTTAGCAACAGCGACAAAACCTGTTGTTCCTTGCTGGTCAATGAGTTGATCCGTTGTTGAATCGATTTCTGTAGCGCACGGTGTCGGCGCCACTTGGCGTTGATTTTTGTGCCCTCCGTTACGGCTTCAATGAGTTCGTGGTCATTGTAAGGTTTTTCCAACAGCGTCAGTGCGCCATGCTGCATGGCCTCAACCGCCATGGGGACGTCGGCATAACCGCTGATGACGATGACCGGTAGCTCCCACTGCTCGGCCAAGATCCGCTTTTGCAGCTCCAGGCCATCGATCTCCTTCATGCGATAGTCGGTCACTACGCATCCGCACGAAACACCGTCGTAGTCATCGAGGAAATCTCTTGCAGAAGCGTACGACCTCGCAGAAAAGTCGACAGAATTCAACAGCGTCTGTAACGACTCTCGGTCGCCTTGATCATCATCAATGATGTAGACGGTCTCATTGCTGGGCATGCTAACTGCTCGCGTTCGCCAAGGGTAGCGAGACCGACAGCGAGGCTCCGCGGGGCATGCCGCTCACGTGAGAGAGTTCACCATCGTAACGCGCCAAAATCATACGGCAGATCCAAAGGCCCATACCCATTCCATTCGGTTTGGTCGAAAAGAATGGTTCGTACATTCGTTCGCTTACTTCCAAGGGTAGTCCACGTCCATTGTCTGTTACGCTGAACATGATCTTTGGGCGATCGAGCTTCGTAGTAAGGCTGACAAGCCGCTCTTGGGAGGTATCTCCGAATGATTCACAGGCGTTAAATAACAGGTTCATAATCACCTGTGTAATTTCAACAGGGTTCGCATTGACCGTCGAATCTTCAGCCACGAGAACTGTTTCAATCTTGATCTCATCAAGCTTGCCGGAAACTCTCGCGAGATGGATGGTTTCACGAATCACGTCGTGCAAGTCGATGATCGAACTCCCTGAGTCGCTTTTAATCACCAATCCTCGCATGCCCTGGAGGATGGAAGTTGCCCGGGACGCTTCCTCGCTGATTCTTTCGTTCGACTCCCTGATCGAAACAAGTTTCTTCGCCGGGTCTCTTCGGAGCGTGTTTCGAAGTGCCGCAGAGTAGTTTGAAATGGCGGACAAAGGTTGGGCGAGTTCGTGAGCGATCCCGCTAAGTAACTGACCGGCCAAAGTCGCGCGAGAGACCTCGGCGATTTCTGCATCGCGAATTCGTACTTGTTCCTCAGCAGCATGACGCTGTACGAGGAGCTGGTGAATGATGATGATCGTCACAAGCACGGCAATTGCGGTCGAAAGATTTGCCATGTTCTCTGAATCGGTCCAGGTGCCGACCTGGTGCAGTGGAGGGACATCGACGAACGCGGCTGCTTCACGAAATAGGAAGTAGAAAAGCGAGATCATCATTGTCAGCGCGGCAACTGTGGATAGAGAACAGGAGTTCTCCCGACGCAACTGCCGGAGAACCGCCACGCACGCGGCCAGGGACATCGCCCGCACGAGTATTGTCAGCGATACGATGGATAGCACAGGCGAATACATTGTCGCGATGTATGATACACGAATTTTCATTCGTGTCTTGTGGTTGTTCCAAGACGGAAGGTTCTGCTCAAAGTGATCACCCACAGGAGGGTACACGTTTCGTCTTCCATTACACAACCAGACTTTTGGGGAGTTGTTTGTTGTTTTCGGTTATATAGCGAGAGCTGATTGGGGACATGAAGTTGACGCTATGTACGGAACTGTCGTGAGCCTTGCCTTTCACGCATCAACGAAAAACGAGAGAGCAGCCAAGTGGCTACCCTCCCGTTGCGAATATCAGGTTTTGATTGGCGACTACCACCCAATCTCTACGCGAGCCGTTAGGCCGTCGAAGGTGATCGAGTCTTCGACATCGGTAAAGTTGTCCGCCTGAACTGCATCGATCCAGTCGGGTGTAGTTACCGCATTTAGCCAAGCTGCCATGTAGTAACCGGCCGAAAATCGGAAATGGCCATTGGGGCTTTGCCAACCTAAGCCCAACTCATATTCCAAGATGGGCGTGATACGATCGTCGGTCCAACTGGTTTGGGCCTGTACCGTAGCGAATGTGTTGGTTTGGACGTAGGTCGAATCGTACGAACCAACCAAGAAACTTGCCACGCCACGGCCATACAGGAAGATTCCTGCGCCGCAGCATTGGCGTTCGCCATCGAGACCTAGCCGAAGACCATAGCCATCGAAGCCGGTATCCGTTTGGACGGTGGTTTGCCCCGGCGATGCCTGTTGCGTCGAGCGGAACTGCTGATCGAGATGACCGTACCGCAGACCAACGATGTAATTGAAGGCGGTCTTGTTCGAACTGAACAACCGCGAGCGATAGTCGAGATCGGCCAGTTGGAAGTCAATATCGTAGTGAGCTTCTGCAAACAAACTGTTCGAAGCAGCGGTGAACGTTCCGGGATAAATTAGCAGCGAATGCAGCGAATTGGGCACTTGGGTCGAAATCTGGTCCTCAGTGTTGCTTTCGAACCAGGTGTACGTACCGACGATGCTCGTGCACGCATCCAATGCGAACGAGCCTCCGATGCGGGCGCCGGAGCTGTAATCTGGATCGGCGACGCCGACGGCTCCAAAGGGAACCGAGGTGTTTGGATCTAACCCATCTCGTGGCTGGGCGTACGCCATGTCGACCCCGGATACCTGCAAGAACAAGTAATCACCGAACACACCCGTGCGATGGGCGTAGCGATTTACGGGCTTGCATTTAGGTCGCGAGGAACAGGAACTACAACCCGAGCAAGACGATCCGCATGATCCGCCACTGACGGAACCTTCGTAGACGGTACCTTCGGGCACCACTTCGTACGATTCGTATGGTTCGTAAGATGTGTAGCTCGCGTGGCGAGCCTCCTTGTCGATCTCCTCCCCCGCTTCGTTGATGAGCTGATCGAGATCAATTAGTTCTTCATCGTTCGCCTTGTCTTTTCGTGGCATTGGCTGATCTGCCAGCGCCGTGGCACACAACCATGACGCGACGACCATCAAGCCGACTACTAACCGTGAGTTCATCAAACTGCTCCCCCCAGTGTTTGTATTGCTGCCCTATATCCGCCTAGATCCCCCTGGGCGGCACCATGCTTGCGATCGGGTCGTACGGGTATTACCCGTCCTGCGAATAATTTCGACCGTATCGGTTGTCCGAATTAATCACGTCGCCGCTCGGCGGATACTCTTCCTAAACCCCCCAGTTTTTCATCGTTTGGCCAGATTCTTAGTGGAAGGTGTCAAAAGAGACTCGGATGATGTCCCATCTGGAATAGATCAGTCCATTCTGTAGAGGGGGTTGTCTAACCAGGTGAAGCACGTTCCCAGCCAGTGGCAATGCGGGTGACAACCACTGCCAGGGTCGCCTCTTCTCATTAAATGTGGCCAGGGGCCCGGCGATTCGTTCCACTCCGGCCCACCTTCTCATGTGCAATGTGCGGGAAAGAATCGAGACTCCAGAATGCTCACCTTGCTTTGTTCGCCCGACTGAGAGCCCACGCGAGGATTTGCCCTATCCCGAATCGGGCCAAGGAGGTTGGCGCTTTTCATGATGAAGATTCAAGGCCTTCACGGCGTATCTTCTTCCCGTGGGATCGAGAACGGTTACACACGGAAACTGCGGTTTCACTTCCAATGGTAAATGTCGATGACCGCGAGTTCTCCGGACGATTCTCGACGCGCCGGGTGTATTTTTGCCCGCGCCGAGACTGGTGCCTTCGAAAAAGTGCATTTCAAGAATTCTCTCCCATGAACGGCAATTATTTACTTTCGCCGGACACCTCGAAGGAATAAGATGCTGGTGCGAGTGGGTAAGCTGGGAAGGATGTTAAGGCAGAAGTTCCCGCTCGCAATGCCAGACAATCACACAGCAACGACGTACACACTCCATCGAATTCGTGATTGAAGCAGGATGCTCATCGATTCATTCGGTGTGGTCGTGGAAGACTAACACACCTGCATGCGGGTACTTACGAACCCGTGGGCGAATGGGAGACGGGCATAATGGCTAATTTCTGGAATCGCGGTCGTTCAATTCTTTCTGAGCGAGCAATTCGAAAACGAAGCAAGCTGCCAACGGGCCGACTTGGCAGTCGACAATCTCACGGATTGGAACCGCTTGAAAGTCGCTGCTTGCTTGCCGTTACGGCAACATTGAATGGGACGGTTCTGGAAGTATCCAGTGACTCATCCGACGATGTGGCCGTAAGCGCCGTGGGTGGCGATGTCAAAGTTGACATCAACGGTGGCGGCGCGGTCGATCCCACGGGGGGCCCACTGGCGGCCAACTTGCTCACCGCGATCAACTTCTCCGGGTACACCGGCAACTTCAACAACATCGTCGATCTGACGGGAGTTTCTCCCGGCGACTTTACCGCATTGCAGACCGTTAGCGTCGACGCGGGAGATGGCGCCGATCAGATCTTGCTTGGTCCGGCCATCACGACCACCGGCAATCAGACATACAGCGAGAACGTCGTACTTCAAGTGAATACTGCGCTGAACGCAGGCGCGGGGCAGATCGACTTCGGGGGCACGGTAACCGGCGCGTTCAGTCTCAATGTCGCAACGGCTAGTAAGACAACCTTCCGCAATACGGTTTCGACCACCACGGCGACCACCGGTAGCGCCGATGTTGAGGTCAACCTGGCCAGCGGAACGAATGTTGTCCTGCTACAGGACCTTATCGGATCCCCGCAACTGCAGATCAACGGCACCACACTGATCAGTTTGACCGCGGTGAATACGTTTACTTTCGAGGGCGGTTCCGGGGACGATCAACTTGCGGTGGACGGATCGGCTGGCAATCCCTTTCCGCCGGGCGGTATTACGTTCAATGGGAACGGTCAAACCAGCACCGATAGCCTCTTTGTTTCGGGCGACACCACCAATAGCGCCGTCTACACTCCAGATACAACCACCGCTGGCGATGGAATGCTGACCGTGGATGGAACCCCGATTGTTTTCACGGGATTGGAGCCCGTCGATATTTCGGGCATGGCCAATATTCTGATCTCAACGTCCAATGCCGGCAGTATCTTGACGGTGACCGATGGATTCGACTTCGGCACCGGAGTCATCCCGGCGTTACTGGTTGCGGGTACGAGCGGCGGGGTGGCGATCGAGACAGCGGCTCTGTGGAACAACACCACGGTCACGGTCGATACCACCGTTGTCCCAGGCTCTGACGATGTAACAATCAATAGCGTGAGCCCGGCACATTTGAACACCAACTTGATCGTCAACACGGGCGCTGGGACCGATGACGTCAACATCATCAATACCAGCCTTGCGACCACACTAAATGGCGGCACGGAGAACGATACCTTTGTCGTTACGCCCAGTCCTATTGCGGTGATCAATGTAAACGGGGACCCCCCGGTATTTGGCGACCCCGATGTCCCACCGGGTGACGTTCTGGCACTCAACCTGCTTGGGGTGATCGGGGCCCTGGTTCCCCCGTCCGGCATTCCCGATGGAGTTATCACGTCGGTAAACCGGCAGAATGTGTTCTTCACCAGCATCGAGACGCTGATCGCGTCTGACCGTTTCGAACCGAACAACACCCTGGCCACCGCCACCGTGCTTGGTTCAGAACCGGAAATCACGCTGCGGGACCTCAGTATCCACGATCAGGACGACGAGGACTTCTACAAGATTACGGCCAACAAGACAGGCAAGCTGATCATCAATGCGTTCTTCACCCACGCTGTGGGCGACCTGGATATCCAGGTGCAGGACATGAACGGCAATGTGATTGCAAATTCAGCGACCGCAACGGACGACGAACAGATCATTATCCCAGTGGTTTCGCAGGAAATGTATTTCTTGCGTGTCTTTGGGCTAAACGACGACGTCAACAACTACGAATTGGAGATCGAGAACTTTGCCGTTCCAGCTCCGGCTGCTGTGTACCTCGACCCGGCTTCCGACACAGGGATGATGAACAATGACAACATCACCAATGATGTGACGCCCCAGTTCTTCGTGTTGGCCGATCTCAGCGACTTTGCCAACATGGGCATCACCATCCTCACCGCTGCCCAAGCCGCGGGAGGGGTAACCGCGGGGGCCGCCGTTCGAGTCTTTGTCACCAATCTCAACACCGGCGTCACGGTTGAAGGTTACGCTGACCCGGTGGGTGCGTCGAACACCCTGTTCGCGTTCGAGCCCGCAGCCCTTGCAGACGGAACCTATTTCGTTACGGCGGCGGTCGATATCTTCGACCTGCAGGAGGACGGTGGCGGTCTTCCCGACCCGGCCATGGGCCGCAGTTTGTTGTCGCCACCGCTAACGGTGACGATTGACGCGACGCCCCCCGATCCGTCGACCATCCCCGACCTGTTGGCCGCCAGCGACTCGGGTGTATTCGACAACGACGATGTCACGAATATCAATGCGCCCGCATTCCAGGGAGTGGGACCGGCCAATCATAAGATTCGCATCCTGGCCTCGCGCGACGGTGGTCCGCTGGAGCTCATCGGGCAGGGGGTGATCGGGTCCGACTTAACCGATGCTCCGGAGCCCAACGGTCTGGGAGCCTGGGAGATAACGGTCGAACCCCTGACCGACGGTGCCTATGATGTCGTCGCCATCGTGGAAGACGCGGCCGGCAATCAGAGTGAGTTGACGGAACCACTCACGGTTTACATCGACCGGATCGCGCCGAACACACCAGTGCTGGACTTGATCGAGGCCAGCGATTCCGGTCGCAATGACACCGACAATATCACCAACGACAACACGCCCACGGTGATTACCACCGCGGACGATCCCTTCGTTACCGGAAGTAATCCGTTCCCCAACGACATCCTCTATCGAATCTTCGATCGGCTCAGTCCCAATGTCGAAGTGTTGCTGGTCGATTCTTTCGTCAATTTGGGTGGACTAACGACGGACGCCGTATTCAGTGACGTCTTGCCTCTACTCGCCGACGGGGTTCATAACCTGAAGCTCGAGGTCGAAGATCGGGCAGGCAATTTGAGCCACGACTTTTTGCTGACCGTGGTCATCGACACGGTCGCCCCGCCGATTCCCACGCTCACGCTCGATCCCGCCAGCGATACGGGGATTCCGGGACAACCGTTGACGTTCGCCGATCTGCTAACCAGCGACACCACGCCGGCCTTCCTGGGGCTTTCGGAAGCCAACACGCTGGTCCGCGTGTATGGAGATGGCGCTCCGATCAGCGACATGCTCATCAACGCAACCGATACATTCCTGGGAGAAACGGTTGCCATTCCTCTGGACGGCAATCAGGCGTTTCCCGATGGGCAATGGATTCTGACGAACCTACTGTTCGATCTGAACGACCCCACGCAATTCCCGTTCGATGGCTTGCGCCAAATCGCCGCGACGGCGGAAGACGTCGCCGGCAACCTGTCTGAAGATGGCGCGTTTCTCGATATTTTCATCGACACGCAGGCACCCAAAGTAGCGGACGTCGGGCTCACCGATTACCCCGCCTTTGATCTATTCGATCCCAAGCCTTCGGAAGATGGCCCAACGCCCCCGGTGACGAGCATCGAAATCGATTTCGTCGACCTCCCGGTGCGGGCGTTGCCTAATGGCATTCCAGACTTGTTTACGAACTATCCTGCGGTCAACGAACAGTTGGCCACGACCATCGGCAATTACGAATTGATTGGAGACCACAACGGCGTGATCCCAATCGCTTCGATCCAATTCATCGATAACACCGCCCCCGGCAACCCGGGGATGACCTCGGTTCGGCTGTTCTTCGATGAACCGTTGCCGGATGATCGCTACACATTACGCGTCCGGGATAGTATTTCAGACGAGCCCGGCAATGCACTTGACGGCGAATCGGGCGTGAATGCCCCCAGCGACAATCCCGTGTTCCCATCGGGCGATGGTTCCCCTGGCGGAGATTTTGTCGCGCGGTTCACGATCGATAGCCGCCCAGAGATCATCACGTATAGCGATGGGTCGGTGTACTCTGACGCCAACGGCAATTTCTACTTCGACACGACGAATGCCGACTTCTCCAATCGCGACCTTGTCTTCCAATACGGATTCGCAACCGACGCATTGTTCGTCGGCAATTTCAACAATCAAGGGTTTGCTGCCGATGGATTCGACAAGCTGGGTGCTTACGGATTTGTAAACGGCGCCTGGCGATGGATTCTCGATACCGACAACGACGGCGTAGCGAATCTGAACCTGATCAACCCATTGGCCATCGATGGACTGCCCGTTGCGGGTAACTTCAACGGAATTGCCGTCGACGGTGACGAAGTCGGGTTGTTCGATGGGAACACGTGGTTCTTGGACACCAACGCCAACGACGTGATCGATCCGGCCGATGTGCAATTGCTCAATAGCAACATGGTCGGCTATCCGATTGTTGGTGACTTCGATGGCGACGGGGTAGACGACTTGGGAACCTACGCCAACAACGTGTTCCAATTCGATCTGGCCTTTGATGGCCTCGATGGTCAAGTCGACGACACCATCAACTTTGGTTTCAGCGGCGTGTTAGACCGCCCGGTGGCTGGTGACTACAACCTCGATGGCATTGACGATATCGGACTGTGGGTCCCGGGGCGTAGCGGGCAACTTCCGGAGCGGGCCGCCGAATGGTATTTCCTACTTTCGGAAACCCCCAACGAGGCACTCCCCGAAGCGGCAGAAGTCGTTGCGTTACAATTCGGGACGGTGAACGCGCTTGATCACCCCTTCTCTCCACAACCCCTAGGCAACGATATCTTTGCCCAGTTCGGTGATGAGTTCGCGCTGCCGCTGTTCGGCAACCTCGATCCGCCGGCCACGGGTACAACCAGTTCCATTGGTTCGCTGAAGAGCACCGTGGGAGTTTTCGATCCGAGCACGGCCAGCGTCTATCTACGTAGCGAGAATAGCTCGGGAGTGCCTGACGCAGGCCACTACAATTATGGCGTGCCTGGCTGGACGGCGATCACGGGTGATTTCAATGGCGATGGCAAGGAGACTGTTGGCGTCTATAACTCCAGTACCGCGACGTTCTTCCTGAACAATGCCGCGACGAGCTTTGCCGACATCCCCGCATTCAATTACGGAATGCCTGGTTGGACGCCGATCGTGGGCGACTGGGACGGCGACGGGATTGATACCGTGGGCGTTTACAACCCTGCGACAGCCACGTTCTTCTTGCGGAACAGCAATACGACCGGTGTCGCGGACGTGCCCGCGTTCAACTACGGTGCGGCAGGTTGGGATCCCCTCGTGGGAGACTGGAACGGTGACAACATCGACACCATCGGTGTCTTTAACCCCGCCACGGCGACATTCTTCCTTCGCAACAGCAACACCACGGGTATCGCAGACCTGCCGGCGTTCAATTACGGCGGCAGCGGTTGGACCCCGCTGGCTGGTGACTGGAACAGCGACGGCGTCGACTCCATTGGCGTCTACGACGGGGCGAGTTCATCATTCTTCCTTCGCAACTCCAACAGCTCGGGTGCTCCAGACGTTCCAGTATTCAGCTACGGACCTGCCGGCGGAGGGTGGCAACCGTTGATTGGCGATTGGAACGGGCTAAACGGCTCGCCGCTCCGGTTAGAAGGTTCCGCCGTGCGGAATTCCGATGCGGACAAGCTAACCGATTCCGAGCTGGATTCGGTTGTCGTGCAGGCCATCGCCAACTGGACCACGGTGGGGCTCAACAGCCAGCAGATATCGACGTTGGGTGGAATCGACTTCATCATCGCTGACTTGCCCGGCAACTATTTGGGGCTGGCACTCGACGATCTGATCTACCTGGATATCGACGCCGCGGGGCTGGGATGGCACGTTGATCCCTCGGACTCGGACGTGGGGGGTGTCGACCTGATTTCGGTGGTTGCCCATGAGTTGGGCCACACCTTAGGTCTCGATGACCTATATTCGCCAGAACATCGCGACGAGTTGATGGCTGGCACGATTTCACCCGGCGAGCGACGAGTTCCCGACGCAGACGACCTGTTGTTCGGGGAAGATGACTGGCTGTAAGCCGCCTTCGCTACACTCACTATGGTCGATATAAACCAATTCTGCGGACCTTGTACGTCTGCTGCTTTGGTTGATTCCTGCGACACACGCGGCCCCAGGATGTAAGCTCTGAATGTCGGGCTCTACATGCGCCGTATGCCACTTGCAGGCATGCCCCTTCCGAAATCGTCGGCTTCCAAAGGAACGATGTCTGATGAATGATCTACTGGCCAAACGTAAATCGCTTCTTTTTGGTTTTTCCCAATTTGTCCTCGTCGCAATAACAGCAGTTGCCGCTTTGGCGACAAGTGGCCAGCCAGTTCTGGGGCAAGAGCCCACCAACGAAGAAGAAGCGGTCGAGGGACAGCTTTGGAACATCACCAAGGAACCGTTTACGTTCCAGCTACGTCAGGCTTCCGGTCCTTGTTGGACGGAAGAGATCACCCTGCAGCCTGGCGAGTATAAGTCGGTGTTGGCTACCGAAACGAATATCTTGGGAATCACGAACGATGGTTCGGGCGATGGTTACGTAATCATTCGCTATCCTGCGTTAGGTGGAAGCGTGCACACGATGCTGTCGGCTCGCACCCGCAACGACCAGTTCGTTCCATACTGGTTCTACGTAGAAGACGCCAACGGCTTTGGCCGTATGGTTCAAGCCAAATCGCGCGAGGAAGCCGAAGCTCGTCAGACCAAAATGCTTGCCGAGACGCCGAAGACCCCGGAAGAGATGGAAGAGTTGAAACTGACCTTCCGAGCAAACTGGGTCTTGTACGAAGAATAAGTGACCCGATGCGACCGGGTCGCGCTCAGGCTCACTCGTCCCCGTCGAATAGATCGCCTTCGGTGATCATGGCAAAGCCGTTCGAAGCCAGCGTTTCCATGGCAACATCGATGCTGTCGACCATCAGGGCCACCGCCGGTCGACCGCGCGGGCGGACCAACAACGGGTAAGTCTGCACGATGTTCACCTCGGCCTCGAGCAGTGCTTTGCACACCCGCAACAACGGCTGAGGGCTGGGTGGCAATTCGACCCCGATCAGATCGCTTTCGATCATTGCGAGCCCGGCCCGTTCCAGAATCTCGCGCCCTTGTTCAGGGTGGCTGAGCAAGAACCGCACGAAGGCGCACTCGGTCGTATCGACAATCGACAAGGCCACGATGCGAACGTGGCTGCCCTCGAAACGGCGCACCACTTCGAGTAGCTGGCCCACCCGATTCTCGAGGAACACGGTGAACTGCCGGATGGTGGGATAGTTTCGTCCCCTCATCGTGGCAAAATCGGTTCCCGATCCTTCTCCCACGCTCATGCGTTACTCTCAATCGGGCCCTGGTGAATTGAATTGCCCAGCCGCTGTTGCACGGCAATTTCCAAAGAAAGAAATCTCAGGATGATCCTTTCTCGATGGAGCTAAGCCTAAGCAAATGCCCAATTTCCGTCAATGTTGACAGGACAACGGTCAACTTTGTGTGAACATCGCGTTTTCGACCTTGCTAATCTGCACAAAACGGCAACATTGGTTGAGTGGCTCGCGAATCGCCCGCGGAACTCGCCTTCCCAAACCCTAGTAATCCCCAAACCAATAGCGATCGACCAATGGTCCGCAAACCAGTCACAGAGAACGAGATGGAGATCCGCGTCCGGTACTGCGAAACCGATGCTATGGGCTTGCTGCATCACGCGAATTACATTGTCTACTTCGAGATGGGCCGTACGGAACTACTGCGATCGGCCGGAGTTAGCTATCGCGAGTTGGAAGAAGACGGGCTGTTTATGGTCGTAGTGCGACTCGAAACCCGTTATCACCAGCCGGCCCGCTACGACGACATCCTGAGGTTGCGAACCACGGCCAAGCGAGTGTCGGCGGCCAAGATCGAGCACGAATATCATCTTTACCGCGACGACGTGTTGCTGGCTCAAGGGGCCAGCATGTTGGCCTGCGTCGACAGAAACGGGCAAGTGCAACGTGTGCCCGAATGGATGCGGACCGAGTAGCTGCCTTTTCCTTCAGTCGCGAAGTCCCACGGCTTGCATCAGGCGATCGGTCTGCCGGTATGCCTCGCTCACCCATTCCACAATCTTCTCGGGCTCGGGCGAGTACTCCAGCTCGATGGAGACGGCCCCGTCGATATTCAAATCGGCAATCGCTCGCAAATAGGGCTCGAATTCCACCACACCCTGTCCCGGTGGCAAGTCGCCGTGTACGCGTCCATCGCAGTCGGAGATGTGCACGTGTGCCGCGCGGCCCGTAAGCCGGCTGACTTCGCTAGCGGGAACATTGGCCAAGACCAGGTGGGAGATGTCGATGTTTGCTTTCACCGCCGGGTGGTTCACGTCATCGAGGAATTGCACCATGGTGTCCATGTCGTTGAGCAGCGACAGCTTGAACGGTTCCAACTCCAAGGCGATTTCCAACCCCAAGTCGGCCGCGTAGTCTCCCAGCCTGCGTACGTTGTTCACCCCGGTGTTCCATTGGTCCTTGGGATCGATCACCTCGCGTTGCCAAATGTATTCACCAATAACCAGCAGCACGTTCTTCGCGTCGTATTCGTATGCCAGGTCAAGGTAAGCTTCGACGCGCTCGCGGTGAAAGACTTGCACGCTGGGGTTGAAGTCGATGAGCCCAACCGCGACGCAGGGGATTGATACGATGGGCAACTCCAGCCGGTCACATTCTTCTTTGATGCCCCTGCGTTGGCGAATGTCCATGTCGAGCGGGTCGGTGAAGATGTCGACCGTGTCGAAACCAAGTTCCTTCGTCTTCTGCAGCCCGAATTCGACGGGCTGACCTGCCTGAACCCAAGCGGAGTTGATGAGACCTAGCTGCATAACGGCTTTTCTCGCTGCGGTGGATACGTCACGGATTGGAGTTGATCCCGATGTTTTGCCGGATCATATCGTCTCGGAGATCGGTTCTCAAACCTTGCGGTCGCAATGATCTCGCGAGAGCGATATATTCCCACCATGCTTCGCCTATTGACGATCACCATCGCCGTACTGGTCGCGCTGCAGTTGTTAACGCCGATTTTGCCCGGACCTTTGGCATCGGTTGCGCGATACATCGTGAGCACGGTCACCGGTCTGGCTTGCCCGCTGTTCTTCATCACGCTGATTTTCGCTCCCGGTTTGTACCGGCAATTGAGCGATGAACTGCGCCAGATATTCGAGCGGATCCGAGGTCGACGAGATGAAATCGACGATCTGAAGAGGAAAATCCACAATATGAACAAGCCGCACCACATGGCGCAGCTTGGCCAACTCTACCTACGGCAAGGGCGACGGGCGAAGGCCATCCCTTGGTTGGAAAAGACCCTGGAAGCCGAGCCCGAACATTTGGAGGCCACTTACCGGCTCGGGTTGTGCCTGTTCGACGAGGGGAAGTACGACCAGGCGGTCGAGTACCTGGAGAAGGTGCACCGCATCAAGCCAGACCACGACTACGGTCACGCCTACTTGCGACTGGCCCAAACCCACCAACGCTTGGGCCATGCAGAACGGTCATCGGAAGTTTACGACTTGCTGCTACGTTTCTATCCTGGTCAGCCGGAAGGCACCTACGATTACGCCCTGCTGCGAGCAGAGCAGGGTGACCTGGAAAAGGCCACGAAACTAATGCGAGACGTCGTGTTTAGCGTGCGGCAAAGCCCTCGCTTCCACCGCAGTCGCAATCGCCACCTTTTATGGAAAGCCCAGTGGTGGCTGTGGCGACATCCGACCCGAGCGGCTTAGCCCGCCGCTTGGTGTAGCAGACCATTTGCTCGTTCGACTAGCGGGAAACCGTCGCGGTGACGGCTTCCCGCCGCGATCAGGTCCGTTAGTAGGTGAGACCGGCCCCGACGATGAAGCCAATCAAACCCAGGTCGCCATCGGCTGCGTCGGCAACTGCGTCGACTCGACCACCGAATGGGCCGGGCGTGCCTTGCAGCGAAGCGAACGAATTGGTCGTGGCCTGCAGATCTCCGGTGTCCCAGTACTGGTATTCAGCACCCACTCGGAGGAAGCCGATTGCAGGGCAGCATCGCAAGTGTCGTTGGTATTCGATACCCAACTGCAATTCGATAATGCCGAGCGTCTCGGAGTGGTCTTTTCCCACGGAAGCTTTGTTTCGTGAATTGGCCGCCCCGACAACATCGCTTTTGATGACAGCGTTTGCGTCGGTAAGAGCAGACACGCACGAGTCGGCCCACAACACCGAACCACGGACGTTCCAGAACCCGAGCCATCGTCCACAGGGTCGGCAGCATGTTCCACTACAAGGTCCGCCGCAGTCGTCACACGAATGGCACCAGAAGAAGTGCAGTGGCTTGCGACCCCCGATGGATGTTGTGAAGCCAGTACCCGCGATCTCGTTGGAACCCATGGCCAGCCCATACAGGTTCACACCATTGCCAACATCGCCGTAACCCACCAGGGTGCTGTTTCGTTCCAACTCTGCATACCGGGCACCGAATGAAGTGTCCAACTCGCAGCCCAGAAAACAGAAGCGTTGGGTCAATTCGAAGTCGAGTACGTCGGCACGCAGGTAGTAAGACGAGACAAACGCCGGTTCAGCATTCTTGGGAACCACGGGGTTGGGGTCGATTGCATCGCCGCCAAAGTGCCAGTACCGCACTCGAAAGCCCCACCCATTGTTCTGCAATCCGATCCATGTGCGAACCCCGGCACCAAAGCCCGGGTCCGTCTGATCGGAGTATTGAACGTTGTTCGTCAGGTCGGTGAGATACACTCTCTGGCTTGGTTCACTGATCGGAGCCAAGAAGGTTCCTTCAACGCCGAACACCAGACCGGAGCGGCACCATGAGTTGCAGACTCCCCAGAAGTCACCCGCGTACTGGGTACCGTCTTCGTGCAAGAATACGGGACCGTCTTCCTGGGCAAACGCGCTACTGTCTGGAGGGACAGGAACTTCTTCCTGTTTCTCCTCGTAGGCGGCCAGTTGGAGAGAACTTTCTCCCGGAGTCGCCCCAATAATTTGGTCTGAGGTATCCGGTTCGGAAAAGCCGGCCATTAATTGCTGGACTTCCGCCTCAAGGGATGCCTCTTCGATCAGGTCGTCGACCGACTTGGAGGTCGGCGAGCTAGTGGATACGGCCTGATGGGAAGCATCCTGAGCGGATACCGTTCCTAGAACCGCAAACATGAGTAACACAGCGCTTGTATAGACGGCAACCTTGGCCATCGTATTCCCCCCGAATACAAAGGTCCTGAACTTATTAAGCGATAGCAGACCTCACCGCGATAACCGTTCATCCGCACGACCATTTCCCCCTGGTCGAGCATGCGAATCCGGTTCTGGGTATCAGCGGCGACCGATCGTACTAGCTTCAACTTTGTACGACTTGCGCTTGGCAGCCAGCGGTACGACAGTTTCATCCGTTACCATTGGCATTGCCCGTACAACCCATAAAGGTTGTCTGAGGAGAAGTATCGACTCGACATGGATGATCGCTAGAGTCACTTTATCCAGTTTTCTAAACCTTTCCGTCTCCCTCCGGCGCTGATATCGAGTCGCTATCAGCAAGCATCGTGCAAGGGAAAGATCGGATTCCTCCTGACTGAGATTATTCCAGCGGTATCCAAACAGGTCTGCCGTAAGTCCTTACTACAGAGAGTTTCACGGTGTGCATCGGCCGCCTATAGATAGATGTCATTTTCAACGGCGCTCGCGCTGGCTATTTGTTAGGGCACTCGTGCATGCACCAAAGTGCTGGTTACCCAGATTCTCTAATCCGAATAACAGGGAGAATTAGCTCAAGCAGAACATCCCGTAGAGTCGACCAATGGGTGCATACGGGAAGTAGTCGCGATACCCTCGCGAGTCGGGAGCCAGCAGATGAAACTCATGCAACAACTAATTCGAACGCTGATCATGGTGTTGGCGTTACTTGTCCTCGGTATCAGCCATCTATTGGGCGATGACCCGGAACAAACACCCGCGGCCTCCGATCAGCAAGTCGCTACGGAAGGGGTAGCTTCGGAGGATGTGAGTGCTTCAGAAGATGTCGCTACGGAACTACCGAGCGATCCGACGGAAGAGATGCCCTTGGTGAACGCCGAGGTCGAGTCTCCGTTTGGCGTGCCCGTTCTTCCCCCTGTCCAAGATGTACCGGCAATCTTGGACTCGGGATCGCAATCGGCTGAGATTGAGACAGCCGTAATTGACCGCGAACCGAGCTTGAACAGTAGCGATGCAGGAATTGTCCCTGAGAAAGCGTATCCTATAGACCTGTCTGGAAACGCTGCAAGCGAGTTCAATTCAGCGTACGTCGAGACGAACACGACAGCGTCAGAGTCCGACGATTGTCTCTCGAAAGAAGCTCCCTATCCAGACATCACGGAGTTTCCCGTTCCGGCGGCGGCATTCTACCGTGATCCTTCAGCAGTGCGCGAAGCCGAGTTGGCCAGCTCTTGGGAAGATGGCGAGACGCTGGACAATGTAACTCCAGCAGAATACGCCCCAGACTGTGAGTGGTTGGTCGAAAAATTGGACGGCTACCGCAACGCCCAATCCGACTCGGAGCCACAACGGTTTCAAGAGACATCACCACTGTCTGAAGTTCCGCAGGTGAGCCCGAGCAACGAGTATTCCGCATCGGCGGATACATCGAGTTTGCCCATCGCAGAACCTTCGCCGTACACCGAGGCTCCCTCAATCGAAGAGCCCGAGACGCTGCAATCGAATCCAGCTTATGTTCAAGACCCGTTGGCGTTTCCAGGTGAACAGCCCCTTGCCGAGGAGGTTCAGCCGGCTAGTGCAATCTCTTTGGGACAGACGATCGAGCCGAAGGTTCTGGTTCCGCCAGCCACCATCATTCCTCAATCACCATTGAACCATGTGTTGGATCAGCGAACCCTGGCGGCGGTTTATGGCATCTTTGTAGGAATTCTGGCCACGCTCTTCGTGTTGCTAATTGGTTTGATCGCCCGCAGTCTGGTGAGTCGAATCATACCTCGGCCGGCAGCGGCAGCTGCGGGATCTTCTGCACCCGAAACGTTACCAGAACAATCGGCAGCGGCACAACAAGTTGCCGGGGCCCAACCTCAGATGGCGATGCCGCCTCATGCTCAGTATGTTGCCTATCCGCAGCAACAGGCTTACATGGCGCCGTTTATGATGCATCCATCATTCGTGTACGCCGACGTGGACCCACGAGAGCAGGATCGACCACGTCGCCCGAAGTCAGCGAAGCCCAAGACAAAGCGAAAGCGTCGCAGTGCATCCGCTGCTAAACGGAGTGCTCGCGGAAGAATCAACACGCGGCCGCCGTTGAAAACGGATGCTGTTCAAGATTCCGGCTCCGGCAGTACTGCGCAGAGTTTTGAGCTGGACGCCTTCGACAAAGGCAAGAAGAACACAGACGTCGAGTCTCAAATCTATCCAGGGGTGTACGCGAAGATTCTCGAACAGAATTTGCAACTTCGAAACAAGGACGGCGCCTGAGCCTCCAGATAACACGGAAGGAACGGACTCCATGGATACCGTTTTCATCGGAATCGATTTCGGAACGTTGAATACCGCGGTTGCCAGCTCGAATGGCCTCCGCGAAGTGATGCAAACCGTGGTGGGTTGGCCGAAAGACCATGTCGCCCGAGAGGTTATCGGGAAGGACGTCGTGTTCGGCTCGGAAATCCAGAACAACCGCCTTGCCCTGGAAATCGTTCGTCCTTTCCAGCGAGGGCTTCTGAAGTATCAAGACGCCGCCGAGTCGGGCATTACCGATTCGGAAGCAACTCAGAACCGGAAAGCAGCTTCGTTGCTGCTGCGACAGGCTGTTTCCATGGTCAGCCCCTCACGCGATGCAACCACCTGCGGCGTGGTAGGTGTTCCCTCTCGCTGCAGTGCGAAGAGCAAACAGCTCATCATGGAGATCGCCCAAGAGGCGTTGGATTCCGTGATGTTGGTTCCCGAACCGTTTGCCGTTGGATACGGTACGAAACAGTGCCACAACGGTCTTGTCGTGGACATCGGAGCGGGGACCATCGACTTTTGCCCCATGTTCGGTGCTCTGCCTGAAGACGAGGACCAGTGCACGATTCTCTACGGTGGCGATTTCATCGACGATGAATTCTGCCAACGCATGCTCGCCGTTCATCCCCAGGCGCGGCTTTCGCTGAACATTGCACGGCAGATCAAGGAGAAGCACGGGTTTGTCGGCAATGAAGAAAAAACGGTGAAAGTGAAGTTGCCCGTCAAGGGAAGACCTCCTCAAGAGTTTGACATCACCGAACCGCTTTTGCAGTCGTGCGAAACAATTGTGGCGAAGATTCTCGAAGGAATTCACGAACTCATTTGGCAACTCGATCCCGAGGTGCAACAAGCCATCATCAGCAACATCGTGCTGAGCGGCGGCGGCAGCCAAATGAAGGGCCTCGACACAGCATTAGAAAAGGCCCTGAGCGAATATGGCCGTATCACGGTGTCCCGCGTTCACGACACGGTCTTTGCTGGTGCGATGGGTGCCCTGCGGCTGGCCATGGGCATGCCTTCAGAGCATTGGAGTCGACTCCGCCAGTCGCGATCTGCCTCGGAACTGATCTCGAGCTGAGCTCATTGATGGAACCCGCAGCAGGGACCACGGTAGGGCAGGACGATGGAGAGCTATCAGCCCTAGGTCACCATGAAGAGGATTTCGTACACCGAGTTGAACCTAATGTAGGACGCCCATCTGGGCGACGACTAACCGATGAGCGAACGATCTCTAATATGCCTGACGGCCTTCGCGTTGGTGACGGGAGTTGTTCTTCTCGTTGCCAGCAGCAGTTTGGTCGGTTTCATCGGTATAGAGAGTCCGCACGAGGGCGTTGCCGTCGATTCCGAGCCGTTGCATGCCCACTTCGATGAACCCTTCGACGGGGACGTCGCTGCTGACTGTGCTACTGAAATTCCTGAGGACGAAACAACGCCCAACGAATCGATGGGCATATCGACGGTCATCCAAGAACCGCCTGTTGCACAGGAATATGCTCCAGAAGAACCATTGGCCATGGAACCCGGGGTTGATGTTTGGACCCCCGTCGATACTGTGGCGATTCCTACTGAGCCTATGACCACAGAACCAGCCACCGCCGTGGAGGAACAAGAACCTTTAAGGGCTGTAGAAGTGGTTGGGCAGGAAACGACCACGCTGCCCGAGCAGGCATACATCGTAGAAAGCGATGAGGCGTACGGTTACGAAGCCGACGCCGCGAGCAGCCCCACATACAACACAGAGTACGCGGTTCCCAGCTACGGCAATCCTGACCCTGCCGTGGCAGGCTACACACCGCCCACCTATGAACGAGCAGCGGTCGAACCTTATGCGAACGAGTATGAAAATTACACCACGGGCGAACCACAGCAACCGTCGCCGGGCCTTTCAAGCGAAGCAACGCCATCTACGTACACGTACGACGTAGGTTCGCAAGTCGAACCGACCGCGGAAATGGTCGACACGACTATGGATGTGATCCAGACCGCCGCGATTGCAGATTTCCCACAGGCAATGCCGCAGGCGCCGACTTCTCCCGTGGCTCCGCAAGGAGTTTCGGGCGAGATTTTTCCTGCTGAGCAAGCCCCGATCGACGATAACCCATTGCGATTGAGTCCACCGCTGAATCGTGTTGCACAAGTTCCGCGAGCCACCGGCCCGGCTGAAGCAGAGATTCTTGAGCCCGAGCGACTCGATGATACCGCTGAGGAAGGGAACTCGAATGAAGAAATCCCTTCGCTGGAAAATGAAGAGACCAGGCTAGGTGAAGAGCCGGAGGAGACGACAACCGAATTGCAGTTCTTGCGTCGGCAATCGGTGTTGCTCGACCCGGGGCAGTATCAGTTCGATGTGACGCTTCAGTATCTTATTAATGACGACGACTTTCCGCTGGCGCAGCAAGTCGGTAATCTCATCCAAATCGGAGAAGCTGGCCGCAAACAACGACTTTTGTTGTTGCCGATCGAGTTCCGCATCGGGCTCACTCCTGTGTCACAGCTCTTCGTCAACGTTCCCTTTGGGTGGTCGAACGGTGAGTTTGCCTTCCAAGGAGTGGATGAGTTTCAGAACTCAGGCGGAATCGGTGATGTGAGTGCAGGCATTACCAGAATACTGATCGAGGGCAACGATTGCTTCCCCGATGTTTTGTCGACCATTTCGTTCTCGGCTCCGACCGGTGACAGCAACTTTGTTACGTCGCTCTCAACGCCAGGCAATACACTGGGTGAAGGGTTTTGGACCCTCACCGCGGGGCTAAGCTTCATCCAGACGTTCGATCCCGTGGTTGTGTTCTATGGCTTCGGCTATCGCCATCGATTCGAGAACAACTTCGACGTGAACGTTGGGGACGGCAAGATCACGGTGAATCCCGGGAAGCAAATCTTCTACCGCTTCGGTGCCGGTTTTGCCGTGAATCCCCAGGTGACTCTCAGTGCATCGTTCATCGGCTCTTATCTCACGGAAGACTATGTCGAAGGTGTACGGCTGGCAGGCAGCATTCGTGAGCCGATGAGTGTCCGTCTGGCGGCCACGATCAGCAAAGACAAGGAACTGAAGAAGGGTCAGCGGATTCGAACCGTGGAGCCGTTTATCAGCTTCGGAGTCACCGACGACGCCGCCAACGCCCTGTTCGGCGTTAGCTGCACGCACTAGGGCCGTTCTAACCGCCTCGGATGCTTAGCCTTGGCCTTGGATACCTGAGAAATGAACTGTCGAACCGCCTCCAAGGTACCGCATCGAAGATTGCTGCTCGCCCTGATTCCGGCGATCTGTCTTGCAATCTTCATCTGCACCGAAAGTATGGCGGCAGAGAAGAAGCGGATCGCACGGGTGCCGGTTCGAAACGAAACCCGTCGGCAGCATGTCTACACCAAGAGTTGGGTAGAAATCCGCCGCGAAAATGTTGTGATGCAGCAGCGAGACTTTTCCTGCGGGGCGGCCGCGCTGGCCACGGTGATCAAGTATCAATGGGACGGGAACGTCACCGAAACCCAATTGCTTCTCGAAACCGGCAAGATGCTTACGGTTGATGAGCTGAGAGACCGAATTGAGAATGGACTTTCACTCACCGATCTGCGACGACTGGCCGTACGCGTAGGCTATCTGGCCAGCATCGGACGCTTGACCTACGAAAAGCTGACCGAGTCGAAGGTTCCGCTTATCGTCGGGATCGTGGTTAACGGCTACGATCACTTCGTCGTTTATCGCGGGTCGGATTGCCAGTACGTTTATCTTGCGGATCCGGCCCGGGGCAATGTGCGCGTACCCATCCCAGAATTTGTCAAGCAATGGCAGAAGAACCTGGTTCTTGTGGTCGTCAAAAAAGGCGTCGACACAAAAGACCTGGTAACCCCGTTGACGGTTACTGATGCCGAGAAGTCTCTTGGCGAATTGAATCGCCTGTACGCACGCGATCGTATCACGGGCAATTTCTTGCCCAGGTAAGTCTGGAACTCTTCCAGATCTCGCGGACCGAGACCGCACGAAATCCAGCGTGCGGATGAATCGCGATGTTCTTGCCCTCTTGTGCAACGTTACGGGTGGTGTTGATCCGCTGGTATCAATTGTACGGCTCAACGTGCCTCTTCGCGCTGGCCACGAAACATGGGGATTTGTCGTTACAACCGGACTTCGACAGGCTTCGTGGTGCCTACAGCCGCAACAATCGGAGCGACCGTTCGACAGTTCGCAAACAATCCAGATTTTGTCATGTGCTCAGCTTCATATTCGTTGACGACCTGCCGGAGCCAATTAGCCTGAGATCTATCAAGACGCATTTCGCAGGTTCACGTATTGGTTGCGACGTCAGGTAGATCCCCACCAGGAAAAATTTTTGGAGGCAGTTCGATGAAGCACGTATTCTCTGTCGCATCGGTTATGGTCGTACTCATGGCCAGCCAGGCATTCGCCGGCGACACCCAAGTCCCGAAGTCGACGTTGGATTCTCTTGGTTTGGCCGGTTTCGAAACGGTCAGTGACGAAGAAGGTATGGAAGTTCGCGGTATGAGCGCCAGTGCCATGACTATGGGGTTGAGCCTGGTTACCGGGTTGTTGATTGATCCCAACACGAAGAGCTTTGTCTTCGGTGCGGATGCCAACGCCGCCATGGCAACTGCTGAGAACGCTGGAAAGCAAATTCTCACCCAAGCCAGTCACAACCAAGCCTCGAGCGTTAACCTTGGTCTTGACACAACGACTGCCGGTGGATTCTTCGTCGGCACGCTGTTCGGTACTGCCGGTGGCAGCGGCATGGCTGCTGGTCAGTAGGCTCCTTCTGAGAAACTACCGATTACACTTCAAGCAAAAGAACCCTTGGTCCATTGACCAAGGGTTCTTTTTTGCGATTAGAAGCGCTACAAATGTTGTCCCATAGGTAGAGCTCAACACTGGATACGAAAAAACCCCTTGCACAAGGCTGTGCAAGGGGTTTGAGGTTGCGAGATTCTGTGCAGTCCAATGCTTAGAAAGCAGTGGCTGCGGAGAAACCGGCGGCACCCACGTTCGAGGCGTTACCGGCGTTGCCGACAAAGTTGGCCATGAAGGCCAGTGCCGGGTTGTTGACCGTCAGGTTGCCGATGATCGACGAACCTTGGGGACCTTGGTTGGCAGTCGAGTTCGCGTTCAGTCCGGCGTTCTCGGCCGACGCGCTGCCACCGTTCACATCGGAGGCGACAAAGAAGTTAGCTCCAAAAACCAGTTGGCCAAAAACGAGGCTTCCGCCGTAGGCCGAAGCGTTCGAACTCATACCACGAACTTCCATTCCGGCTTCGTCTGAAACGACGGTCATTCCGCCCAGACCAAGATCGGCCAAAGCCGAGTTAGAAACTTGGCCATCATCTGCCATGGCGGGCATGGCAGCGACAATCAGCGGCAGCACAAAAGCGAGGGTCTTTTTCATCGGTGGCTCCACAAAAACATAAGGTGAAAAACTAGATAGCCCAGGGAATGCGTCATAGTCTATGCGAGCGGGCTAAATAGGAAAACCTAACCAACCCCCTCAACCTAACCACCGATCCTACTAGAGACCTCACATTCGTCAACATGTTTTTGCCCCATTCTATCCAATTAACCCAAATATACATCAGATACGCAATATGGGGCATTGCTAGGTGCTGTTTCCCCCTCTGAAGAGCTGCTAGTGCGCCGAAGACTGGTTGGAATTCTGTCAACTTGGACGAGACCCTAACGGAAAACAAGGAGCCCTGCCCGGAGGCGAAACGGGGGAGTCCAGTGATGGCAAGATGCGATCCATCCAAAAGCCGACAAATTCCGGGAGTGTCCAACCCGTCGTAGGAGGGCAGCACATCCACGCTCGTGGCCAATCGCCTCGCTCGGTGATCGCGAGGCGAGTCCCCGAATGCTCGCAGAGCCATGCACAAGGTACTGCGGCGAAGGTGAAGTGGGCGATACAGGGCTCGAACCTGTGACTTCCGCCTTGTAAGGGCGGCGCTCTAGCCAACTGAGCTAATCGCCCGCAGTTTTGTTGTCAGGCCTACAAACCAACCTGGCCGAAGCCGGTTCGACCGTGGGCATGCCGTGTGGTCATAGTACCTCAACTCCACCGAATTTATAATACCTCGCCTTACGCGGCCAAAAATGAGCTTCGACTGAGCATCGTAGTCGACCCGTTGCCACGGTTAGAGACACAATTCGCAGCAAAAGGGTTCTCTGAGATTCCTTTTCGCTGCTGACCGAAGGAGGAACTCCACGTGTCGGATGTTATTCAGGTGCTGGTTTTGTCCTTGCACCTCATATTGTTGAATATCGCCGTAGGAGGACCTCTGATCTGTGTATGGCTCGATTGGAGAGCCACCCATCACGATGAGTCGTTTACACAGCTGGCCAGCAATCGTTTGGCAGCACAGTCCCTGGTTGCCCTGTGCATCGGCGTCTTGCTCGGTGTGGTGGGCGTGGTGCTGATCAGCATGGCGTACCCTGAGGCCTTTCGTCGCGCCTGGACGATTGTTCCTCCTCGCCGTTGGATGTTCAGCGTCATTGAGATTGTTTTCTCCGGGATTTGTGTGTGGATCTATTTGCGGTGGTGGAATGTCTTAGGGAAATCGAAAACACTAACTGCAGTACGCTACGGCTTGCCGATTCTTGCATCCACGAATCTCGCATACCACTTCGCTCCGCTGTTCGCGATGGTTGCGGTTTGGAGCACCCGTCTGACGCCGCCGACCGAGTTCAATTATCTACAGTCGATCTCCGACCCGGAAGTTGCATCGCGTACGCTTCATGTCTTGTTGGCTTCCGTCGCGGTAGCCGGGGTGGCATTGATGGGCTGCTCGCTTCGTTTGGCGCGCATGGGAACGGAAGAAACGGATGCAGGGCGTGTTGCGATTTGGGGTGCCCGCATTGCGTTGGTGCCGTCATTGTTGCAGGTGTTCGTAGGGCTGTACGTTCTGATCAAGCTCCCCGAGCCAGCTCGCGATCGAATGATGGGCGGCGATATTCTCACCACCGCGCTTTTTGTGGCGGCCCTCTCGGTTACGCTCATCTGGTACTACATGCTCACAATCGTCTCCCTTGGAAGCACCGTACGTCGCGACGTGACACGATGCATGTCGTGGATGGCGTTGGTCGTGGTATTGATGGTTGCCGCACGCCATTCTGCTTTACAACCGCAGTACGCGCTGGCAGCCGAGGCGGTAGAAGGTTCCGATGAGTCACCGCCGTCCCCCGAATCCTCTGAAACTGACACGACGACGAGTGCACCATGAGCATAGAAACTGTAATACTTCAGGACGAAGAGGCGGGCACCACTGCCCGCGTTCTCCCTGGCTTTGGCATGAACTGCTATAGTTTCGAAGTACCAACCTCGGATGGTCCATTCGATTTGTTGTGGGCAGTACCCGACTTTGCCTCGGGCAAGGAACGAGCCTCGAGCAGCGGGATTCCCATCTTGTTCCCTTTCGTAGGGCGGCTTCGTGGGACCAAATTTGTGCACGAAGGGCAAACATTCGAGTTTCCCGCGGGAGACGGGATTGGAAACGCCATTCACGGTCTCGTAATCGACCGCCCCTGGGAAGTGCTTGAACAAACAGGCCAAACGGTCATCGGGCGGATTCAACCTTCGACGAATGCCCCGGATTTGCAAAGATGTTGGC
This sequence comes from Pirellulales bacterium, assembly GCA_965227275.1. Lineage (GTDB taxonomy): Bacteria > Planctomycetota > Planctomycetia > Pirellulales > JAEUIK01 > CAZNXE01. The sequence goes on from CBDDFU010000002.1 coordinate 452,205, forward strand.
CAACCGACTTTTGCTTAACGGCGAAGTACGAATTGACGGGCCTCAGTCTCAGCCTGACGATCACGATTGAAAACCCGGACGAGCGCCCTTTGCCGTTTGGGTTTGGTACCCATCCTTATTTTCGCGTGCCTTCGGCTGGCGATTGGAAAGTAACCGTTCCGGCGAATCGCTACTGGCCATTGGAAGCGATGCTGCCGACCGGGGAGCAACTGTCGGTTGACGATGCCCGCGACTTGCGTCACGGGCGCTCGTTCGATCAGACGAAATTGGACGACGTTCTGGGCGACCTTGCGTTCGAACGGGGCGTTTGCCGAACCAAACTAACCAACAGCGCGACGGGCGAGCAGGTCATTCAGGACTTTGGCGATGAGTTTCGTGAGTGTGTTGTCTATACCCCACCGCATCGCGAAGCCATTTGTATCGAGCCGTACACGTGCGTTCCGACGGCCGACGAGTTGGGACAAGGGGGTATCGACGCGGGATGGCAGACGCTATCGCCAGGTCAAACCTGGCAGAGCAAGATCGACATCAGCTACCGTCACGACGGCTGAGTTTCGAACGATTGAAACAAAAAAAGACCCCCGAAGTGAGTTCATCACCTCGGGGGTCTCAAGTCGATTCGATTTGGAAAGCTTGCCCGCTCGATCATTCGGCAGGTGCTAACTTGTCTTCAGGAAGATCACCGGAGTTGAACAGCTCGCCATAGGTAGGCGAATTCTCGTCTTCCGGATTGGTCTTCATGGCGGCGACCTTGTCCAGCGATTCCTGAATCTTTTCTTTGTTGGATTTGTCTTCCTTTTTGTCGAGCAGTTCGGCTAGCGCGTTGCCGTAACCGTTGCGGTCCTTCTTTTTCTTGCCAAAGTGGCACACATTGCATTTAGCCTCTTTGACCTTTTCGGCGAAGCTTGCCTTCACCGGATCGTCACTTTCTTCGTCAACGTACTTGGCATCGAACTCCTTCTTGAATTGAGGAATTGCATGCGCTTCGTCGACGGCGGCGACAAGCGTAATGGTCAATGCAAACGTTGCCGCAAGCGACAGTAAAACAACTCGCTTCATAATCGGTAGCCTCCTGATCGTGCTCTCGATAAGGTGTCGTGGCCACTCGTGGAATACAGATAATCCGACAAGGGGTATCCGTTGAATGACCGTTTCGGTGGGACGCAAACGACGAATAAATAGTAAAACCGCTGCTTCAGCCCGAGTCAAGAAGCTGCGGGCAGCAGCGTAACGCATTGCCAGTTCAAGCTTTGCGTGACAGATGTGTGACGATTAGACCGGTTGGGAACACCGGGGCCGGCTTGCCGCCAGCTGAAATACGGTGGGGCGGGAAGCCCGGTTCGCAAAGAAATCGCGGCGCGGCAACAGAGAACGCGAGTCACTCAGAAGACTTAACGATTAGACAAGCTGTACGTGCCCGCGGTGCATGGCCTGGCTCATCTGGCGTCCGGGTTGTCGAGCGAGTTCCCGAGGTTCAGCTCGGGGAGGCGATCGGCTCGTAACCCTGCATCGAACCCATCGCTAGCGGCGTTCAGGGCAGAACTCGCATTCATCGGATCGTCGTTCAGCTCATAGTCCTCTGGCGTGTGCATGGCGAAGGGGCGATCCAATGGCAGCGACGACTTCCAGCCCACGCGGCGGTAGTTCGGCAAGTTGTCTTCACCTCCGCCCCAAAACGATTGCCAGGTGCGGTTGGTAAGCTTCTGAGGCCGATTGTCCTGGTCCAGTCCGTAAATCTGCCAGAATGTTTCGAAGCCCTCGTAGAAGTTGCGATCGCCCCGCCACTCGATGCAATTGCGAAGCTCTGCAGCTCGCATCACCCCCTCCTGTTCGATGAGCGGTCTGTCGGAGTCTACAATGAGAATACTGTTGGTCACGCGAATCTTCAGTGGTGGGCCTGCACTCCATTCATGTGCATCGTTCATCAGGCACAGGCCATCTTGCATGGCGGCGGTGACGTGATTCAGCTCGATTTCGACACCTGCAGCGTTCGCGTCGTTTATCGCTTCAAAACCGGTAACCTCCAGCAGGCGGCGATTGGTGGCCAGAAGTCCGTTGGACCATTGCAGCTTCAGAGGAACCGAGCCTTTAAGCCTTAAAAGGTCGGCTTCGCCTCGTACGATGCAGTCTTGCAAGTCGATCTCGCACCTCGGCTGCTCCTCGTCTTCCAAAAGAATCGGCGCCTGCTCGAGTCGAAAAAAGGCTGCCTTGGTTGCCGGGTCATCTAGTATCTGGCTAACCGTAAGCGTGCAGCGTTCTAGTTGAATCGCTTCAACATTCGAGATCTGCACCAAACTCCACGAGTCGCTCGGAACGTCGGTCGGCAGCTGCATCTCGAATTCCACGCCGACGAGCGTTAGCCTTCCGCCGCTGAGCGAGATCATGGAGCGGCGAGGGGCAGCGCCGCGTGGCGCTGATGGCTGGTAGATCACGATCGGGCGATACCCTGTTCCAGCGCGAATCGTGACATTGATATCCCGTAGCGCAACCGGTTGGGTAGAAAGCTTGCCGTTGAATTTCAGTTCGACAACGTCTCCGGAGGATGCGGCCTGGCAGGCGGCACTCAATGATTCGTAAACTCCCGGTCCGCTTTCCGATGGATCGACCACCAACAGCCCTGGTGCGTTGGGCGAGTCTGTTTCGTTCTCAGTCGGGCGGCCGGGTTCGTCAGCAATTCGTATCGCGCTCTCGTCGGAGATGTCTGCGTCGTTTGTTCGAATTTCTTCGTCGAAACTTCTGTCCAACGATTCATTCAATTCCCGGTCTTCCTCGCCTTCTTCCGCAGGGTCGAATGGTGATTCGAGTTCGGCCGGTGTGTTGGTCGCGGCGGGATCCGTGGCCGAAGAAGGGGTTTCGAACAGCGATGTGTCCAGTGTGTCGCTATCGAGGAACGTTGGGAACGTCGCCTCCTCCGAAGGGCCTGATTCTCCGCCGGGTCTCGAGTCATCAACTTCGTCGACTCGCTCCGGTCCTGAACTCGTTCGATCGGCATCGGTGTTCGGGTTCCCGGCGCCTTCAGATGGGAATCTCATTCCGGTCCCATCATCACGGTCCGGCAGTAGTTGATCCGATTCGCTTGTTCCGGGCGAAACCCGTGGTCGATTGAGTAGATCGGCTGGCTGAAACAATGGAGATGCCTCACGGTCGGGGGCTTCACCAATGTTCCTGGTATTCATGTTGAGAGCACTTAACGATGAATCACGAAACACGCTGCGACGGGCCGGGGGCAACTCTGCAGAACCCAGTGGTACGAACTGAGCAACCAACGTGGCAATGAGCAGCAGCACCACGGGGACCAACCACGTCACGTGTCGATCGAGAAAATTCGGCGCCGGCGGTTCGACCTGTTGCCAGGCAACGCCGGAGCCAGCGCTCAGATGTATGCCGTAGACATTGGCAATCGGGATCAAGTCGATCAGCAGGGGGCGCGGTTCCTGATATCGCTTGCGTGGATCCTTGGCCAACATCCGCCGCATCAAGTTCCACAATTCGTCCGGGATGTCCGGGTTCAACTCCCGTGGGTCGGGGGCTTCATCTCCCTGATGTTGCAGCAGCTTCTGCAAAACGGTTCCCTCGGGAAACGGAGGGCGGGCGGTGAGCATGTAATAAAGCGTGCAACCCAACGAGTAGATGTCGCTACGCACATCGGCGTTCCGCGGATCACGGGCCTGCTCGGGCGAGATGTAATCGAACGTACCGAGGGTTACGCCACTGGCCGTAAGGTCATCATCGGGGCGTTGCACCTGGTGGAGTCGGGCCAGACCCATGTCGACCAGCTTCGCGCGTCCCTCGGCCGTAATGATGATATTGGAAGGCTTGATATCCCGATGCACCACATTCCGGCTATGGGCATGATTCAGTGCTTCGGCAACTTGGATCGTGTAGCTTAGCGCCTGCTCGATGTTTAATGGGCCTGTCCGCGCAACAATGTCTCGAACGTTTGTGCCTTCGATAAACTCGAAAACGATGTAGTGCAGCCCACGGTCTTCGCCAAAGAAATAGACTCGGGCGATATAATCGTTATCGAGCCGGGCTGCCGACTGGGCCTCATTTCGGAAGCGCCGCACCATCTCTCCGTCGGCACCCTCGTCCCTGGAAAGTACCTTCAGGGCGACCGTACGATCGAGTTGGGTGTCGTGGGCCCGAAATACGGCGCCCATGCCACCGCCTCCGACGAACTCGCGGAGTTCGTAGTGGGCAAGTCGCTGGCCCAACAAGGCGCGACCCAAGTCGGCGGGCGACATTTTCGCCATGGAAAAGTCGACATCAGAGTTCCCCTCGACAGGCAACGGTGCCTTGTCGCTGATGACCGTTGCTTCCTCGAACTCGACCAGCGGCTCTCCCGTGGGGACCTCGCGCGCACTACCATCCTCAGGCACAGGGGGCTCGCGACGGCTGGAATCGTCCTCGTGCATGACTTCTCTGGTCCCAAAGCAACAAAATGCTGTTCTCAGGGTGTTCGAGGGGCGCCGCTATCGATTGTGACTTCAGCGGATCGCAAAGTTGGGACTGAGTTTCGCCACACATCGCACCAACGGAGAAGCCAAGCCGAGCCTTGGTCAGCTCGAACCACAAGAGTTCCGGGTTCTTGTGGTTAGGTCTCCCTAGGATCTAAGACTGTTTTCACCCAGCGCCGTGCAATTGTAGCGATCTCACTCCACCCTTGAATCCTAGTTGGGGCCTGATGAAGCGTCAACTTTTAAATATTTGTCAGAACAGCACTTGCGTTGTTTGGTGGGGGCAAAAACAGCATTCAAAGAGCAGCTTCGCCCAATCCATTGCCCGGCCATTTAGGGCTACCTATACTACCAAACTCGGTGCAGGTCGAACGCTACTCTCGATCAGCCGCTTCCAAGCCACGAAATTCAAGGACTGCCAAATGAAACTCGATCGACGCGACTTTGTGAAGAAATCCGGACTCCTACTGGGTGGGGCAGGATTGCTGGCATCTGGTGCGTTGGCAGCCGAATCGAACAAGGATGACCCGATGTACAAGATTTCGTTGGCCGAGTGGTCGCTCCACAAGCTGTTGTTTTCCGGGAAGATAAAGCACCTCGACTTTGCCAAGGTTACCAAAGAGGACTTCGGCATCGAGGCCGTTGAGTACGTCAACCAGTTTTTCAAAGATAAGGCCGAGGATTCTGCCTATTTGGCCGAAATGAACAGCCGTGCCGCTGACCTGGGGGTCAAAAATCTGCTCATCATGATCGATGGTGAAGGGGCCCTGGGTGATCCAGACGAAGCCAAACGGACCAAGGCCGTGGAAAACCACTACAAGTGGGTCGATGCGGCCAAGACGCTGGGCTGCCATTCGATTCGGGTGAACGCCCAATCCAAGGGAGAATACGACGAGCAGATTAACCTGGCGGCCGACGGGTTGCGGCAGTTGTCCGAGTTCGCCAGTGGGCGTGACATGAACGTGATCGTCGAGAATCACGGCGGGCTTTCGTCAGACGGGAAGTGGCTGGCCGCGGTGATGAAGAAGGTGGATCTCGACAACTGTGGAACCTTGCCCGACTTCGGCAATTTCCGGGTGAGCCGCTCTGAGGAGTACGACCGCTACGTGGGCGTCGAGGAATTGATGCCCTATGCAAAAGCGGTTAGTGCGAAGAGCTACAATTTCGACGCCGAGGGGAACGACACCCGAATCGACTATTTGAGGATGATGAAGATCGTCACCGATGCCGGCTACCACGGATACGTGGGCATCGAGTATGAGGGCAGCATTCTGAGTGAGCCCGAAGGAATTCTGGCGACCAAGAAACTGCTCGAAAAGGTCCGCGACCAACTCACTCAGGCCTAGCAGGCCGGGCGAGTTTGACCTTCGTGTACGTGGCATCGGATCGCCCGAGATGCGATGTCGCTCCATAAACATTCCGGGCTCTCTTTCTCTATTGAAGAGTTCCGCAAGCTCTCGCTTGCGCGAGGGGGTTCTCGACGTTTCGGACTCGATAATTCCGCTTCAGTGGCACGCCCGCCGCAGGTCTTTCCAAGAAATCTCAGAATTCTTTTTGGTTGGACACTTTGGTTTATGAGAATTCTGAGCGTGCCTAAATCTTGTGCACGCAAGGGCATGCTGTCGTTTCGTGCACTGCTGCCTGTTTTGCAGTCACAGCAATGCATTCGTCGTAAGTGCTATCACTGCAACGACATTCGTCTTGCACTTGACTGCACATGATGATCAAAATGTCTCGCGACCATGGAGGTCGTGGAAACGGATATCCAGAAATACACATTGCAAGGAGTCACGACATGCAAGTCACCATGACCGAAAAGCCCCAAGAAGTTCTTCGCGTTGCGAATGATCTTTTTCGCCAGGCACCCGATTGGGTGACGTTCTTTCGCGAAGTGCTAGGGCTAAACGGCATCGTGCGTCAGGTCTTTCCTCATGCCGAGGAAATGGCTGAATTCGAACGAACCGAAGAGTACTGCGAAATCCAGCAGATGCTGGCCAAGCTTCGTAATCGTGGTGGAGCCAAGCCCTCGGATGTCGAGCCGACCACGGTCATCACCGTTCGCTTGCCCAAGAGCCTGCACGATTCGCTTCGCGCTGAAGCCCACGAGCGTCGTACCAGCATGAACAAGCTTTGCATCTCAAAGCTTCTGCAGGTGGTCGACGGGCAGTTGATCCCAGCCGACGCTTAAGCCCGGCTGATGACTTGCAGTCCAGCTTGAGATTCGCCCAAGCCAGGACCCCCATTTGGTGATCCAAATCGGGGGCCCTGCGGGACTGCCAGCAGCAAACCGACAGGCGTGTGCCACGCTTCGCTATCTTGACTGAGCTACCGCATCTAGCGACCCAGGCTTAGCCAGTGGCGATGTGTTGGCACACGCCTGCTTTTCGTGGTGCGGCTCGACCGTTCTGAGCTGTGGGCGGATGTCGAGAACGGACAGAGCAGGAAGGTGGATCGATAAGCCGGGTTTTGTCCCGATACCGCATTGGCGATATCGGGGGTGGCCATTCCTCTAGGACGCCGATTACTCGGCATCTCAAGCAGCCTACCCGAGGGTCGTTGCGAGTCGGGTAAACTCGCCAGCCGACGCGCGGTCGGCCGTTGCCCTCTGTTTGGCCTTGCTCCCGATGGGGTTTACCTAGCCAAGCTGGTCACCCAGCCTGCTGGTGAGCTCTTACCTCACCGTTTCACCCTTACCTGGCGTGGCCGAAGCCTCGCCGGGCGGTTTACTTTCTGTTGCACTTTCCCTGACCTTACGGTCGGTGGGCGTTACCCACCATCGCACCCTATGGAGCCCGGACTTTCCTCCCGTTGACCCATGGGCCAACCAGCGACCACCTTGATCCACCTTCCATGATCGCTCTGTCAATGCCCTCACAATACCTCCGCGCGAGACCTAGATACAGGCGTTACGTCGCACTTCGTTATTGTTTCGCTTCGGCCACCAACGCAGACTATAAGGAGACTCGGCAGAGTGCACCACGCAACTACATGATGGGATATGGATCTGATGACTCGAACTCGGTTGCTTTATACTTTGCTCGTGCAGGCTCTCGTGGTGGCATCGGCAAGAGCCGAGCCATTCGAGTTGACCGTCAAGCAGATCACCCATGGTCCTCGGCACCATTTCTTTGGCTATATCGGTCAGAGCCTGACGATTCCCTGGAATGCCAGCGGACAATTCATTCTTTCGCTGAGGACCGAGTACCACGATCGCATGCCCGAACCGGGCGAAGCGGCCGATGTGGTGTTGATTGATGCCATGGACGATTACCGTGTCATTCCCATCGAACAGACTCGAGCCTGGAACTTCCAGCAAGGGACCATGTTCTACTGGAATCCGAGCCAGCCTGAGACGCAGTTCTTCTTCAACGATCGAGATCTGGAAACTCAGCGCGTGTTTACCGTGCTCTACGACATTGAAAAGCACCGTCGACTCCGAGAATACCGCCTGGAAGGGGTTCCAGCGGCCAACGGTGGTGTTTCGCCAACCGGAGAGTTTTTTCTAGCGATCAACTACGGCCGGATGGCTCGTCTACGTCCCGTGACGGGCTATCCGGGGGCTGCCGATCCCACGACTGACACCCTGGCGCCGGCGGACGACGGCATTTTTCGGGTGGACATCGAAACGGCGGATCCCCAGTTGCTTGTCTCTTTCAAACAGCTTCGCGATCTGTTGCGAGAGCGGCATGAGAGGATCGACGAGATCGCCTTTTACATCAATCATTCGTTGTGCAATCGCACGGGCGAGTATGTCTATTTTTTCGCGCGCGGGCGGTTAGGAAAGAACGCGATGGCAATCAATGCCCCCTGCTCCGTGAAGACCGATGGCACGGGACTCACGGCTCACCAGTATATTGGTGGTCATCCCGAGTGGGATGAAGACGGTGTGGTGATTGGTGCCGAGGACGGCAGGCAAGTTTGCTACGACATAGAGAAGCAAGCCATCGTCGGTCAAATCGGAACGCCCAAGCTCATCCCGTCCCCAGGTGGAGATGTCGCATTGTCTCCCGACGCCAGGTGGTTTGTTTGCGGGTATTCATCGAGGGACGAGAATTACTACTCCATCGTTCACCGCTCGGACAATGCTTTTGCCCATTCGCTGCCCTTCTCCCGCGGACCTCACGCCCGCGGGAATCTGCGGATCGATCCTGCACCGCGATGGAATCGAGATCAAACTGCCATCCTGGTCCCCGGCTGGACGGAGGAAGGAACCCGACAACTCCACGTGATCGAGATTCGACCGTAAGCGTTGTCTCGATCGGTCGCACCGAGTCACGTCTCGCTCGGATTCGCTGCACCGAACAACCTGCGCAGGTTTCGATGCCGCAGCGCGAAGGCTGCTTTGAAAATCGGTGCGTAAAGCGGACCCAGAAACGAGATGCGTGGATTGAACGCGACACGGTCAGTAACTCGACAGCCGCAGGGTATTGGTTCAATCGTCCGTTCATGTCGCCACGACTTCTGGGTCAGCATCGTCGAGTGTTCCAGAAAGCGGTGGCCTGGCTCGACTTCCAACAATGCGATGTCGTCGTAGTCGACCGGCAGCAACCCGCCCAGCAGAATCCAGCTTCGGAAAAGTCGCTGCCCTGGTTTCCATTGCTCGCTGAAGTTCTCGGCGCCGGCTGGAAAGGTCATGCGCACCAGGGGCATCAATTCCCGATTGATACCGCTGGGGCTGATCGCGTGCTGCCACACGGTTTCCGCGGGAGCGGCGAGTTGTGAGGAGACTGCAAATTCTCGCACGTCGCCCTTTGGTCGGGGAAATGGCACTTCCGGCAGCAGAACAACATTGACCGCCGCCGTTTCGTGTGGTCAAGGATGGTGTCTACAGCAACACGCCATCCACGGCCTTTACCGGTTCGGGAATGTCCTGCTCGCCAAGCAACTGCAACAGGTTGATTTCAATCGTGCAACTGATCGCTTCCAGTGGGAGATCATTGTCGTCGGTCTCGAAGGGTTGTTCGACGTCGTCACCGATCGCATCGAGGCCGAAGAAGGCGTAGGCGATCAGCGAGACCACCACGGGCGTTAAGATTCCGGCCGTTGCAAGCAAGCCAAAAGGCATGGCCAGGCAGTAGATCGCGACGATGCGGTGGATCAATACGTTGTAGGTGTAGGGAATGGGGGTTGCTTTGATTCGTTCACAGCCTCCTTGAATTGCGGTCATCTCGGTGAGGCTCTCCTCCAGTACCGGCACGTGGAACGTGTCGATGTATCCAGACTGCCAGGCGCGATGAATGGTATTTCCCATGTCTTGCAGAATGGCCAGCGGAACATTCTTGTGTTGTCGGACAAACGATACTTGCTCATCCGACAAGTTGTCTCTCAACTCATCGCCAGGGTCGGTGTCGCGAAGGTGGTGTCGAAAGGCGTGTACATAGGCAATCGTATCGTGCGCCAGTTCTTCTTGGATCGCCGCGACCTTTTCGACGTCGTCGGGATTAGGTGCCACGATTAGCGTTAGTGTTTGCCGAGTGAAGCTGCGCGTAACATTGACCATGCCGCCCCACAGTTTGCGGCCTTCCCAGAACCGATCGTAGGCTTCGTTGTTTCGAAATCCAAGAAAGATAGCCAGCGCGAGGCCAATCAAGGTGAAGGGCGTGGTCGTCAGCGTGTAGTTCTCAATACCGAACCGGATACCGGCCCACGTCACCAGAGTTGCAAATACAGCGACGGTGATAAGCCGAGGCAGAATCAAGTGCAGGCAACTGCCCCGCACGGCAAACACCATTCTGATCCAGCTTCGTTTGTCGTCAACGATCATCGCCTGGTCTCCGGTCCCAGTTACGCACCACTCGCCCACCAGTCGACGGGCCTTCAACACGACTTACCACGGTGATTAGGATACCGAATTACTCGTACTGAGGAATGGATTCCAATCGCGGATGCTGAAGGCACAATGCAAGAACAGCACCCGGGTTTCCCTGAATTCTTGGGGCAAGGAGCATTGCCAGGCGATGTTGCCTTCAGCAATACTTGAGATTGAGGGCCGGGGTTCATCGCCAAGTCTTGGACAACTTGCACGCTGGGGGTTTGGTCAAGGGACGTGTGGCTTGGGCTGACCGATTCTGCATTGGTCGGCCTCCTTCTGTGCCTGAGAGAATTGAATGACGGAACGCACAGCGATTAATCAGAATGCGGCTCTCGCTTGTGAGCCTGGCAAATGGGTCGCTCTACACGGAGACGAACTGTTGGGTTTTGCGATGAGCCGTGTCGATCAGCAGGAATTGGCGGAAGATCTTGTTCAGGAGACCTTTTTGGCAGCCTGGCAGGCTCGAGAATCGTTCGACAATCGTTCCAATTTCCGCACCTGGCTTATCGGCATATTGCGGCGAAAGATAGCCGATCACTACCGTCGCCAAGGCCGAGGACCTCGCCAGGTATTTCCCACGGCCGATAGCGAGAACTCGCAGTTCGACGCAGAAGGGGCCTGGTTGTCCGCCCCGCAATCGTGGAATCAGACACCACAAAAACTAGCCGAAAACGTGGAATTCTGGGATGTCCTGACGCGATGTGTCGCGAACGCGCCGCCACACCTGGCACTGGTGTTTCGACTCCGCGAATTCGAATCGCTCACGGTGGACGAAATCTGTGAGCGGCTGGCCATCACGCCCAAGCATCTGTCGGTGCGGCTCTATCGGGCGCGACTGGCGCTTCGCGAATGTTTGCAGGTAAACTGGTTCAATCACGATTCAACTTAGACCCCGCTTGCCCCATGCTCGATTTAAAGCTCATCCTCACAATTCGCTGCGAAGAAGCTTCCCGCCTCACGTCCGACGGGTTAGATCGCAAACTTACATTCAGTGAGCGGTTGGCTGTCCGCGCGCATACTTTCATTTGCCGCAGCTGCCGCCGATTTCATTCGCAAATGAGGATGCTCCGCAAGTTCGTCGATCAGATACCGACTGCCACACGTAATCGCATCGTCTCTGCCAGCCCTGGTCTGACGCCGGAGCGACGTCGTGAGATCGAGCGGCTGCTAGCTGAGGCCGCGAACCAAGATTCTACTTAGCATCTAGACGAACTGGTACTTCGAGCCGTTTCGATCTTGCTCACAGGTTCAGTAGCTTCGCCGGCTTGCAGCGACTCCTCGGTTCTCGTTTTCGTGGCTGGAAGCGGCTCCGATGGCATTCACGAAATTTGGCAGAAAAATATTTGAGATTTCTTGTAGTCTCCCGGGCGTTTCAACGACTAACCGTTCCAGAAGCACATGGCAGCGTTCTGCTGTACCGGCAAGCTCGCGTGAATTGCCGCCGCTGCCATCTCTCTCACTCGCCCGCTAATGACGCAATTCGATCCTACTAGGGAAACAGCCCCATAGGCGCACCTTGTGTGTGTCAGGATCGAATATCCCTGCGTTCTTTCTTTCGGGTCCCTGAAGCGTGCCCTTGGTTCCCGCATCACGCGCGGTACTTCCTGTAACTGCGCGGTTGGCTCGGCGCCAGGCTGGCCGGAAGGGCGTCGACATGCATTCCGACTAACCGACTATTGCAAATCACCAATTTCGTTTCAGCGAAGAGGAAACTTCTAATGATGCCAAATCGATCATTTCTTGGTTGTTGTCTTCTTACCGTGCTCTCCTTAGGTGCTCCTTCAACGGCAACTGCGGAAACGCTTTCCATTCAAGTAGAGAATCTCAATCCCGATACCGGTTTCTTCATTACTCCGTTGTGGTTTGGCTTGCACGACGGAAGCTTCGATCTGTTCGATGTCGGAAGTCCCGCCTCTTCCTCCCTTGAAGATCTAGCTGAAGAGGGAATCACCGCCGGAATCGAGGCAGATTTCTCAGGTCCCAATCGCCCCCAGGGTGTGGTCACGGGTCCTGACGGATTTGGGTCGGTTAACCCGCAGCCGCCGCTCATCGACGCGGGCGAGACGGCCACTGCAACGGTTAGCATTCCCAACGCCGCCGCAAGCCGGTACTTCAGTTTTGCCTCGATGGTGATCCCTTCCAACGACGCGTTCATCGGTAACGGCAATCCCATGGCTTACGAAGTTTTCGACACCTTGGGTAACTTCAATGGTCCCGTGATCATTGAGATTTTCGGTAACGAGATCTGGGACTCTGGCACCGAAGTGAATGACACCTTAGGGGCTGCCTTCTCAACCATTGGCGGGATGTCCTCCGACGAAGGAGGTTTGGTTGCGTTGCACGCGGGGCTTGTTAACTTCGAAGGTACCGGAACGCCCGTTGGGACCATCGGTGCAGGGTTGGCACCTGAAGCCGGCGACCTGGTCGCTCGAATCACGATTCAGCAGGTTCCCGAGCCTTCCAGTATCGCGCTGGCACTCACCGCCCTGCTGGGCATTTCGTTCTACGGCCTCTCCCGCCGTCGTCATGCATCCAAATAAGCACCTTCTTCATGAGTGCCATGTTCAGCAAGCAGGAATGGCATCGGGCAACACTTCCGGTGTCATTCCTGTTTGCCTATTGGATCTCGGGGTGAGCAACATCCCGTGTCAATCATCGATCGACATCCATCCATAATGACCATCTCGGTAGCGTGCCAACTTGGAACTTGCCCATTTCGTGCTCTATGAAATGTACGAATGGCCGTAATTCCACCAATCGTGGACATAGTACGACTTGTCAGCTTAGAAACTAACCGGCCCCATAAACGGCCTACCAGTTTCATCGCGAACGCCACTAGTGAAGTGAGTCCCAGCATCATTCCGGTTGGCTCAGGCACGACCTGGAAGGTCAATGGGGCGCCAGCCGAGATCAATGGGACAATGGGATCCAGTGGATCACTCGGATTGTATTGCAGTGCGGATACAAATGAGATGTCCAGGGTTCCCGCGCCTGCCTGTTGAGACGTTACCATGAAGCTGAAAAAGAGCCCGTTCCCTGCGATGAAATCTGACTGATCTGTGCCGAGAGTCAGGAAGATACCATCGGCTGTACCAAAACTTTCGAATGGGAGAAAGTCAAGCGGGTTGTCCAACGGATCGGGCAGAATAGGTCCAGGCGTAATCGTCGGAGTACCGAGAAGTTCTCCCTCGAAGTCGATGGTGGCCGCCAGAAGTTCCAGTCGATCACCCGGGGCCAGCCCAGAGAGCGTGACGTCGACAGTTATCGATTCCGCGATTGACAGCTGACTGAGATCAGCAGGACTCGAATTTAGTTCGACAAGTAGTTCCGCGTGCAACGGCTGAGCGCCTACTGCTGTAAGAGAAACGGTCGCCCAATATAGAAAGATTCGGTAGTACAAAGACACAAAGCCACCCCGTGAAGCTGGAAGATCAAAGAAGTTGACAACACACGATGTTCCAGAATGTTCACGAGCGGCTCCAGGAAATGACTATCTCGGCACGCAATCCGTACCGTAGCGATATCGTAAGCAGCAGAACCAATCGTGTTCAAGCGTAAACTTTGCAAAGCAGGAGGTTCGCAAAGAATCCCATAGTCACACAGGGCATGAACAAGACACGGTCGATGCGTGATAGAAGCGACTCGTCTTCGAAAGTTGTCATCGCATTGATGACAGAGTGTCGTCAAAACGACATCGCCGTTGAATTCGCTTTCCTTATGTATCTGCATTCGTTCACGTCCGAAGGCGTTTACTGTTCACCGATTGCGAACTGTGTGTTTGGCGGAGATGCAGTACGGCACAAGAGGTGCTCAGTCGAACACGCAGTTGTAGTCAGCGGGATGATCACTCGCTCGGACATGCTAAACCAACGCGGTGACTCTGGACGTCCTCCACGACGGTCAACAGGTCGTGTATTCTTGCATCTTCGTGCTGCGGGAGACCAATCTCAACCGTTAGTATTCCGGCCTCTCATTGACTTCATGACAACATTGGAGATTAGCGTGCCACGTAAAAAGTCGAGACGGTCTTTTGCGGGTGGCCTTTACCGCTCAGTTCCGAGTGAGCGATGGTTGCGACAGGGTGTCGAGCTACTCGAGCAGCGAGCCATGCTGGCGACACTGATAGTGGATGCCGCAGACTGTGATACCGCAGGGAACGATCACTATTGCGAAATCCAAGAGGCCGTCGATGCCGCCTCGCCTGGCGACACGATTTTGGTTCAGGCCGGGACATACCTACCCTTCGTGGTCACAACCGACAATCTGACGATTCGCGAGGCAGCTCCGGATTCAAACCCAGTTGTCGATGGTGATTTGAACCCTGGCAACGAGAACGGAGTGGAAGTGAACGCTAGTGAGGTGACCATTCAAGGATTGACAGTCAAGAATGCAATGGGCGTGATCGGAACGGCCGGGCAGGGAAGCGGATTTGACTTAAGAGGCAACAACAATACTCTGATCGACAACACCGCTATCCATAATTCTCATCGAGGATTTCGGCTGTCAGCCAGCAACGGAAATACGCTCAATCACAACACATCAGAAGGCAACGACGACGGATTCTCGGTTGTAGGAGGGGGAGAACATACACTGCTTCATAACGTGGCTATCAATAACGCCGACATAGGGTTCAGTCTCAGTAATGAAAGCCACGGCAATACGCTCGCTCACAATACCTCCGAGGGTAATGGCTTCCTCGGGTATTTGGTCCAAACAGGCGAAGGCGATTTGCTGATGAACAATTCAGCCATCAGCAATTCGGGTGCCGGCTTTTTTTTCAGCAGTAGCAACAACACGACGATCGTTGCCAATATATCCTCACTAAATGAGGGCGATGGTTTTTTGGTTCAGAATGAAAGTATCGGGAACACACTTGAGCACAATCGAGCGAATAACAACGAGCGACTTGGATTCTTTGTCTCCAACAGCTTTGGAAACACCCTCATTCAGAACATAGCTAGCCAGAATCAATCTTCCGGGTTCTCGCTCAGTCGAGGCGACAACAACACGCTCAATGGCAATGAGGCCATTAATAACCTTGCTATTGGATTTGTCGTAAATCGAAGTGACGATAATCTGCTTGAGCACAACGACGCTCGAGACAATGAGGGAGGCGGCTTTCACCTAGGCTTGGGCCGAAACAACGCGTTCAGAGCTAATACAGCCAGGAATAACTTGGGGGAAGGCTTTCAAGTTAATGTTGAAGACGATTCCACAATTGAACGCAATCTGGCGATAGGAAATGAGGCCAACGGTTTCGCAGTCTTCGGTCAAGGCGGTGTGCTGCAACGCAATTCGGCAAGAAACAACGTGCTGGACGGCTTCTTCGTTCGCAGCATAGGTGCCACACTCGAATACAACTCGGCAATGTACAACAGCTCCAACGGGTTTCATGTGCTCAGCACCGACAACAATACCCTCGTGGGTAACCTGTCTCGCAACAATGATTCAAAAGGCTTCATCGTCGATCGTAGCGATGAGACTACGCTCATCGCAAACGCTGCCATCGCCAATGGGTCTGATGGATTCGCGGAATATGGTACCGAAAAGAATGTGTTGATGCGTAATGTGGCACTGGGAAATATGGAGAATGGATTTGTTGTTCGCGGAGACTTCGATAGTTCGCTGTCACACAATATCGCCCTGGGAAATCACCTAGACGGATTCTTCCTTTTTGGCTCCGAAGGCACAGCGCTGGATAACAATATTTCAGTGACCAATGGATCCAATGGCTTTTCCCTTGAATTGGCGAGGCAGATCTCACTTAGCAACAACAAGTCCGTCGGCAACGACTTCAATGGATTCGAACTGAAGAACAGTAGCGACAATGACTTGAATTCAAACAGCGCTATCCGCAATGGTGCCAATGGATTTTCCATACAAGACAATAGTAGTGGCAACACGCTCAGTGGGAACATTTCCATGTACAACGAAGCCAGCGGATTTTTCATCGAAGACGGGTATGACAATGGATTCACAGGGAACAGGGCACTACGCAACAATGAATGGGGGTTCTTTGTTGACGCGGTTGTAAGCAACATCTTCGATGACAACGATTGCCAGGGAAACTACCTCGGAGGGGCGAACCAATCAGAAGTTTGCTGAGAGCTTCTAGATCAAGTCAAGAAGCAAAACCAAGCACCGCCGTCATGACGAGTGATATAGAATCTCAGGCTGGGCATGTGGAAGGAAGACCAACAACAGGGTGATGATGACGGCGATCACAATCCACTCGGCCTTTGACATGGCCCGAAGCTGCGTGTAGATCCAGCCGAATGCCCGGCCTGGATTCAGCATGACGGAACTCGCGGAATCGCCCGTGAACAAAAAAACGCCCTTACGACACATGGTCGCAGGGCGTTCGAGTGGAGGATAGGGGACTCGAACCCCTGACCTTCTGGCTGCCAGCGGGTCGAATCGAAGCCACAAAAACCCAAAGTTTCCCGAGGAATAATGCGATTTTATACCGGAAACAGGGCATTGCAAACGGTTTCATGTGGTGGCGTTTTTTCCCGGGTTTCAGCAGTATCTGGGAAACTAATTCGGTAGATTACCGGCTTCCGGTCGGTGGTCGTTGGCACCTGGATCACGGAACTGTCAAGCCGATGGACCTCGACACGGACAACACGCAGTAGAGGGCCGTACGCCTCTTCTAATGCCCTTTTGAGTCATCGCCCATTGATGATCATCACCGAAGGTGATGCGAACCAGGCGGGGGGCTGATGGCTGAGGTGATGCATGACCACACTATCGTATGCGTTGGGCTAGCGCAGAGAAAGCACTTCGCGATCAAACAATAAATCTACGAGCTGTCGAAGACTGTCCAAAGACAATGAGTTGCCAGCAATGCCCACTTGAAGGTAGGCCGAACCAAGCCGTGGTACTCGAAAGTCGCCCTCAAGTCGGTGACCAGTTGTAAACTCAAGGTCCTGGAAGGCAAACCAACCATCTTTGCGAGTCGTAACAGGACTGCCATACAGGCGCGCGCTAACCTTGTGATCTACTTCTAAAGCTTCGATCGATTTTTGAAACACGATCGACATACTAGCTCCAGTCAACCCACTCCTCCGAAGCGAGGTCAACCACAACGCGACTACCGGGAGAGTAACGGCAGCGATCGTCGGGTCAATTGAAATCATAAACCCGCTCTGGTTGGCATCACGCACAGTTACGCCGTGGAACGAGACAGATTTATCAGTACGCTGTACGTCACGAATTTTCTGCGCCTTAAGTGTATCAGCCAATAGATCAAATGCTTCTGGCTGATCGGTGACGCAATCGGCTCTCTTTATCTGCATCTCAATTACTTCGACGAATGCCGAATGGATTCCTAAAACACTTTCACCTAGGAGCCCTGAACCAGCAACGACCTCGAGGTATTCTTTGTGAGTAAACTGCTCTTTGTGAGCACATTTGAACTCCTCGTTTGAAAGTGCTATCAAGTTATCGAGGTGATCTTCGGAAGATATGTTGAAACCTTGAAGTAGGCTGAGCGGAGGAGTGAGGGAGGCTATGTCGACACCTAAAAAACCAACTGGAACAACCCTTACACCTTGCCCGTAGCAATACCCTGCCTCATAGTAAATCCAATTAGACCTGATAGATGCTGGAGTCGCGAACAAAATCATCATCGCAGCCTCTTTCAGCTTCTCTTCGATACGATGTACCCAGTTTCGTCCCAGTGGGATACTCTGGCCGTCGCTTGACAGGAATACATCAATCGTTTTCCCGGTCTTGGAGACAAAAAGGTCTTTCAGCCGCACCAGGCACTCTTTGTCTTTTGAGGAATGGCTAAAAAAAATTGTGGGCTTCTGCATGTGCTGAACCTTTAACCTGCTCGCGTCCATCGGTACGAATTCTAGACGAGAAGCCTAACGACTGGCGAAGGCGGTTGCAAAGGAATTTCGCACTTGGCAGCGCCGCATCGACGGGCGCATTCAGTGTGTCCACCTGCTCGCCGTACACAAGTCAACGCGCACGGTCGATCATATGGTACGGTGTGCATGATCAAGAACCCCTGCCCCAGAACAGCCCAGGGCAGGGGAGGAAACATCGGTTGAACTACTGCGCATCCACGACCACGCGGACGGTTCGACGCACCACCTTTGTCTTACCATGCGGACGGCCGCGAAAACTGTTGCAGAGCTTGCAGCGAGTCTTTGCTTCGTGTTTCCGAATGCGACGGTGCAATACGTTCCCGTGCTCGTCTTCAACGAAGTAGACCGTGAATTCGTCGGCGACACTGCTCATGCTGAACCCCCTTCCACCACGCTGAGGGCTTCAGGCTTCGTCTGTAACGCGACGAAATCGGAATCGCCATGTCTGACAAGTTCGACTGCTGAGGGCACCACAAGGCGAATGGGCCGCACGATGGTTTGCGTCTGATGGCCAACACCGTTTTCGTGTACCCAGGCTTCAGTCGAAGGGTACTCCAAGGGCTCGCCTATTTCGTAAACAATCGCCCACCTGCTCAGGTCATTCTCCCGAAGGCATTCGCGGTTGATCTCGGCAGCCTCAGAGAAGGCACCGCGACGGATGTACGGCTCGCCTGGGTCTTCATAGTGCGTACAGCCAAGATCCCAATCGCGTGGGAAATCAATCAAGCTTTCCGGCCTGCGGTCTTCGGTGGGGTGCCATCCAGCGTAGGTGTACTGGAACCGGCGGGCAGACTTCGCGGGCACGAATCGCCTGCGTTGCACGCTGAACTTGCCACCACCATACACCCGGGCATCGCTCGCGGAGCCGTACGGGTCGCCCGGGCATTTCCAGCCGTCGAGCTGTCGGACAGCCACGTAGAAGAATTGGCCGTATCGTGGAGCTTTCCTTCTGGCTCTAGTGGCTTTTGCCGGGGAAGAAGTGGAAGACATGGCGTCTATCCTTTCCTGCCTCGATTGAGGCTTAGCAAGAGAGTCCGGACCTTCACAGGCGCAGTAAGGCGGTACAAGTCCGCCCGCGGTCCTTACGGATGACGCACACCTGCAAAGGTCCGGGCTCTGGTGTTCTTGTAAACGGTTTTACTGGTGGGTGGCCGTTGTCGGCTGATCGCCGATGGTGGAAAGGGGTTTTCACGCATGGTTGGGAGAAACATGGAACCACCGCCACCCAAAGCGGTTCGATGCGTGCTTGTATCTGATTCGCAGACGATCTTTGAATCGGTTTTACTGCCCGTGATTCTGCCCACCCCCATCCCATCTGTCAAACACTTGCCCCCAGTCCCCACCGACCCTGTTGATTCATCCCCAAAACTGAGCGATGATTTCCGGCTGACGACAACCGCCCCGAGCAGCACCGATGATAGACATCCGCAAGGAAAAGCTGATTTCATTCCGAGAAGCCGGGGAATTCGTTCCGGACGGACCCAAGTGCTACGAGACTGTTCGCCGCTGGTCGAAGGTTGGGTCGAATGGCAAGAAGCTCGAATCGACTAGGATCGGCGGACGGATCTACACGTCGAGGGAAGCTGTGCTTCGCTATTTGGAGGCGACCAACAAACCGAAGGTACCGAAGGTGAAGCAACCGCAGTTACCTCTGCAGCCGAACGGGCATGATCGGTTGGCGTTCTTTCGTGATCTGGGGTGTTACTGAACCCTTGTTCGAAGTAGTGCACGAACGTCCGCCTGCCATCACAAGGCTCGAGTTGCATCTGAATCAGAGTCGGGTCAGAATACGTGCCTTGTGTATGATTTTTGCGTCGAACAGTCGGCGGGCGCATGATTCAAATGAAATATCTTGGTTGGGGGTAGAGACTAATGAAGAAATTATTTTTTGCCTGCATTGCACTTGCATTCACTGTCTCTGGTGGCCAAACACTGCGTGCCAACCCTGTATCTTTCACGGCGACACTCACGACGGATTCTACCGCGACCATTTTAATTTCGATGATTCAAGGCGCCACGACGGCCAGCACTGCCGTGGATATCAGCGGTACCATCGACGTGACAATTGATTCTGGACTCGACACATTCGCGATTGCTGCTTCGGGCACATCGTCAACAATCAGCTTGGACGATTCTGAAATCGAGCTTTCAGACGAATCGCTTCTGGTGTCTCTAGGATTGTGGGGTGCTTTCGAATTTCAGACTTTGGGAATGGGTATCAATGGCCTTAGCACCAACGGGCCCATCGCTCTGACTCCGACAGGTTCCATAGATCCATTTCCATACACCTTCGATCCAGGTGCGGGAGCCCCCACGGAACTTAACATTGACGAGGGGCTCTTAAGCTATGTAGGTTCGGGGTCTCTTGGAAGCCAGATAGGTTCAGGGAACTTCTCTTACTCCACCGACCCGATTAACGCCACTCTTGCCTCGGCAGGTCAGGTCGGCCTCCTTACGCAAGATGTCACCATCGCCGGGAACACCATAGTCGTCGACGTCCTGATTTCAGCTCCACTGGACTTTGCCTACACGATCGATCCCCCCGATCTCGGAATGGTAGACTTGGAGTTTTCCGGTGTGATCGTCGCTACCGGCAACTACACGACGATCGTACCAGAGCCGTCGTCGGCGGTGTTGCTGGGCCTCGCGGTTGTTGGTTTGATCCCACTATGGCGTCGTGTGTTTCGTTAGGAGTAGCCGCCCATCGATAAAAAAAGTCCGGAGCCAGAACTGCCCTCGCTTGGGTGACACCGAAATTCGCTGCAACCTGGGCCTGCGAAACGCCGGACTTCACCTGCTGAACAATCGCTTCCTTTGCTGCTGGGGTGAGCTTCACCCTGGAGTCTGGAGAGGGTTTAGCTTTACCGTTTCCGGTATTAGTAAACCACTCGCTCACCTGCTGCTGCCTCACCCCCAAACAGTCAGCCACCCGTTTCTGCGTCCACTTCTTCGCGTCCGAATTCCGCAATCGCTGAGCTATCTTCTTCTGCGACTTGGACACTTCCCGTCCCACCAGCGAAGCATTCCGCTACGTGTCGGGCGTTGTTCACTGGCGTAGTATTCGGCGCGTTGCTTGGAAGGAATCTCAGCCACCTTGCGCCATCGGTCAACCTCGGATGCTGAAAGGCGGTTTTCCAACTTGGAAAACACATACCGGGACGTCTTTCCATTCCGCTCAGCCTTAACGTCGCCATTCTTCATTGCCTGCGGTAAGGTCTGCGCCATAGCTGCTTCCGCTTCCAGTTGGGCAACGTGAAACTGCTTGGCGTCCGAATTCCACATTCCGCCCCTAACGTCCTCACCGCTGGCAGGTATCAACAGTCGCCCAACCCCGCGAACGTGCAGCAGGAGCGAATCTGTGCGGTCGTTTACTGACCCGACACCGCCTAATCGAAGACGTGCAGCATACACGTTCGATGATTCGCAGTTTTCCCTTGACTTCGGACTGAATCGCTCACACAATCCGAAAGTCAGCAGTTATTTAGAGGGACGCTACTGAAACGCCGTTCACCTGCACGTCTTCCGCTACCGAATTCGCGGTGGGGGGAGTGTAGTTGAGCGGCGTTTTTTGTGCACGCTGTCGTAACTACTTGAGGGGCTAGTCATCTTTGCGTTGAATGGGGGGTAGATTCGTGCGAACTCTAATCAGAGCACTCTGCTTTTCTGCGGTGAGCTGTTCTGTTTCACCATTACCGGCTGAGTTAATCACGCATTATGTGTCCGGGACCGTATTCGTCGACAACCCACCGACATTCGAAGAGCTTGGCACCTTTGGCGACACCATGACCGGGAGTTTTAGCTTTGGTGAGCCCACAATAGATCTCCTTCCAGAAGATCCAGATGCTGCGGAATATGAGCTTGCAGGAAATCTGGAGGTAAACATCAACGGATACGT
Source organism: Pirellulales bacterium (assembly GCA_965227275.1). Classification (GTDB taxonomy): domain Bacteria; phylum Planctomycetota; class Planctomycetia; order Pirellulales; family JAEUIK01; genus CAZNXE01. The sequence continues at coordinate 474,246 of CBDDFU010000002.1, forward strand.
CTTCGGGGGACAGGCTAACGTAATTATTGCGAATGACCTTCCCGGTAGAGGAATCCTTAGAGACATTGTGACGTTGTGGGCCTATGACCCTTCGGGATTTGGAGTCGAAGACGATGTCTTCATCCAACTCTCATTTACAGATACAACTGCTACGGTATTTTCCGACGCTAGCCTCCCAAGTCGTGTGAGTCTTGATGATTTCGACTACGGGAGCATCACTCTCACCGTAGGGTTGATTACGATTTTTGAGGACGGAAGCTGGTCAGTGGGCGCCCCACGGCAACTTGCTTCAACGATTGAAACGCTGGTCGTCCCCGAGCCGAGTTCATTGGCACTAGCCTGCATGGCATTGCTCGGTGGTTTGTTCGCCTGGAGAGTTCGCGTTCCTCGATAAGTGCCTGCACTCTCATGCCCCACTCCAGCACCGCGCCATAGCTCAGAGTGAGAACCAGCAGGAGCTACTCCAGTGGGCCGAAGAAACGGGGGCCGGCCGCCAAAGTAGACGCGGTGTTGCTCTGTTGATAACAAATGACCTGTTTTTATAGTCGCTAACGCCGGAGGGCGTAGGCGAGCACTCGGATGCTGGCCTCGGTGAACAGGCTCGGTTCCTTACGAGCGTTCAGCATGGAGCCGGTCGTACGTTTCAGTCCGCTCATGAACGACTCGACCAGCCAACGTCGCCCGTACCCATGGATCTTGAGCCGCCGCGGAGTCATTTTTGATCGATATTTTCCGTTCACGCCGCCGTCGGCCCGATGCACGGCCGGGGGAATCCAACTCGTCACGCCCCAGTTGTCCCGGCAGTACTCATGAACCCACTCCGCATCATATCCGGCGTCGGCGAACAACACTTGCGGTTGCACCGCAGCGCTGGTTTTCTCCAACAGCGGCCCGGCGACCGCTTTGTCGTTGCAAGGCCCCCAGCTGACGACCAGGCTGGCCGGCAGCATCGAACCGCACATCACGCAGACCGACAGCTTCACGTACTTTTTTTGCTTTCCGCCGCGACGCGTCTGGAAATAAGCGCTCGCGGATGTCGTCTCCACGCCTGTGGCGTCGATCGCAGCTTCCTCGTCGTCGGCTGCGAACTCGGCGACGAGCTCCGCCAGCATCGCGTCGACGATCGCCAGCGTGTCGCTGCGGTCGGCGAACCGCTTAAGCGTCGAGTAATGCGGCAACCGCTTCAATCCCAGGGCTTTTTGCAGCTTCTCCGAAGCGTCCAGCACGTCGATAACGCCACGATACGTCGTTTTCAAGTACGCCCGCAGGATCAAGCAGCTCAGCAACTGCGCCTGCGTGAACTTGTGTGGGCTCTTGGCGTGCGAGTAGGGCTGCATGTACCGACCCGCCTGACGCAAACTCAAGCGGGCCACGTCGATCAACACGTTTTGCTTTGCGCTCATGACCAAAAGGTTTAGCGCCAAACACATAATTCGTCAATATGTTTTCAACAGAGCAACGCGGTGTCTAGTTGGGACCTAACCGCCGCGCGAACCGCAGCCGTCAAATTTTGCACGGTGCAAAGTTTGGCCTCGGGAACGGACTGGCTTAATTGCCGCTTTTTTCGGGGGGTGCCCACCGGCTAAGTGCATACATAAAAGGCACTTCCTATTTGTGTCAATTGACACAACTGGCGACTTTCGTAGGGTACGGAATACATGCCGTCAAACTAGACACCGTGTCTAGTTTGGACTCGGCTACGGGCAAACTGGTGTCGTGCCCGCCGCGAACTATCACGGGCCGCATGCGTCGCACCGATTGCAGCCGAGGTAGCTCATCCTGAGCCCGCTCGCGACGAAGGCAGGTCTTCGGATCCGCTTGCGACTGGCAAAAGCTTGACCAATCCGAATCAAGTCACCTGAGCAATCAGCCCTTGTTACGTTGTCGCCAGCGGACCATTGCCAGCGACATGATACTCAACGCAGCAAGCATGACCGTTGGAGGTTCAGGAACAGCCTGAAGAGTGATCGAATCGGACACTCCATCGCTGGTCCAAGACCATGTGTATGTCCCTGGAGTTATTCCCAGAGACGCAAACGACTCACCAGAGTAAGTCGCTGATCCAGAAAGAGGGCTCTCCGGAACATAGCCTGCAGGGGTTGCAAGAACGCCAGTTTCAAAGACGAGTACGAGTAATTCACCTGACTTGCTGCTTGCGGTAAATGTTTGAGTACCAGGACCGATGGATGTTGGTCCGGTTAGATTGGGGAGTTCGTAGGCGTCAACAACATTTCCAACACCGATCAGAAACCCCGCATTGGATTGAAGGTCGCCTGTAACAGGCAACGCTACGCTTGACTGTATCAAGTCATTTGGATTCGGGTCTAGCGAGCCAGAACTGATAAAAACAACATCTCCGCCGATTTCTGTCGCAGTTACTATGACGCCTCCGTATGCAGGAAGAATTCTCACCATCGACGCTAGAATAATGGATGCAGTGGCCCAAACGAAGATCCTTCTCTTCATTGATGCTACCCCCAAGCAGGCTTTAGAAACCGAAACTAGGGCTGATTGTAGATGGGCCGCGCTGTTTAAACAAACTGCTGACGTCGGCAATACAACCGAGCCAGTTCCCTACGATCTCCGACGCATGATGTAGCTCCTCAGAGCCCGCTGGCGACTGGGTGGCAAGTGCCCACGCGAATGCTGCGCATCGCTAGCGGAGGGTCAAGCTTCGCTTACGCAATCGATATCCCAGGCAGAGCAGGCCTGTGACTGCGAGGGCAAGTGAAGTGGGTTCAGGAACAGGAGTGAAGGTCAGAAAGAGATCGTTGCCATCGCCTGATGCGCTCAGCGAGAACGATCCTCCCCCAAGCTGATTCTGAAATGCGGATGGGTCCACCAAGAGACCATCAATCGTTGCGAAAGCACTGTTTGTGGAAGTCGCAATTCGCCACTCGTAACTCTGAAGGAAATCCCAACCCGAAAGCGTGGCCGGATCACCAATTGAGTCGAGCGTTACGAGGGCAATCGTGAATGGTCCATTGATGGCGAGATCGCCGGTGCTCCAAAGATCCCAGCCGGGATCATTGCCCTCAACGCCACCTTCCGTGGACAGTGAGTTGATTTCCCATTGGTAGGCCCCACCTTCATTCCAGGTTGTGGACTGTGTTTGAGAAAACCCAGGGCTGGCGCCTGGGGAGAAGATCCCGCCCTCGCTAATAGCGACCTGACCGTTGAACTCTCCGTCTCCGCTTGCAAATCCGTTTGCAAGCACTTGTATATCAGCGTTGATTACTCCCTCGTTGAAGAGAACACCATAATTCGTGATCCCGCTCGCAGAGAGAATTCCTCCAGCGGAAACATCGACCAGCCCGTAGTTGGCAAGTATGCCAGTCGATTGAAGCGTACCCCCAAATTTCACGTTGGCACGACCGTCGAACAGTAGGCCCACACTCTCGGCGGACACCAATCCACCATTTTCAATCGTCAACTCACCCGACCCGAAGATCCCAATTCCCAATGAGGAGGAGTTTTGCCAGTGTGAGTTCTCACCAGTTACCAGCACGGTACCCGTCGATCCTTGCTGGCTCCCGATAGTGGCCGCGGTGTTTGAAACGAATCCACCATGCTCGATGTTGAGGTGTCCTTCGCCGAGGTCACCGATTGTCAGCGTGGAAGAGTTCGACCAGACGGATTCGTCCCCTGATACGACTACGTTGCCATTTGAACTTTGCTCAATACCAGCCCACTGGAAGACTCCAGATCCAATTACGCCCCCGGTACTTGAAACATGCCCGCCGCCTGTGATGTTCAATTCTGCGTCTCCCAAAACACCCACAGTGAGTTCGCCTTCGTTCGACCAACTTGAGCCGGCACCGGTGACCGTGACTTTGCCATTACTCCTATAGATGAACCCTCCGCCGGCGGAGAATTCAGTCGCAATTCTTCCAAGCGAACTGGTCACCGTCGCACCATCGGCCACCGTCAATTCCGCTTCGCCTTCAACGCCAACCTGGATGCCTTCACTGTTGTGCCATGAAGAATTCGCACCGGTTATGGTCACGTTACTGATTGAATCGTTATCCCAGCCTATATCCGTCTCCTCTGTATCGAGTGTGGCACCATCGCTAACCATCAGCTGTCCGAATCCGGAGCCACCAACTCGAAGCTCGCCGGCGTTCATATACGAAGAGCCTTCTCCGGTGATACTGACTATGCCGAGAACCTCCTGTTGGTGGCCAATAATAGTCGGATCCAGCGTGCCGTAACTTTCCACCCTGCCGCCATCAGATATTGTCAGCTTCCCAGTTCCGACATCCCCCACCATCAATTCCCGGGTCATTTTCCACTTCGATCCAGAATCCATCACCGTTACCTCTCCACTGGAAAGGTACTCTGAGCCGATGGATCCTCCACGGCTAGTGGCTGTTCCGCCTTCAGCAATGCTCAACTTGCCACTACCAAACTCCCCAACAATCATTCGGCTGGTACTGCCCAACGTCGAGCTCTCACCAGTCACCTTAACCGCACCGTCACTTCCTGCCTTCGAGCCAATTACCGTTTTTCCGGTATCGACCGAGCCTCCAGACTCAACGATCAACTCGCCCGAGGCCTCGCTCCCCACTCTCATGAGGTCAAATAGGATCATTTCTGAATTTGATCCTGAGACAGTAACAGTCCCTTCACTCCCTTCGAAGCCACCTATTGATGCTCTGTCAAATTCAACATAGCCTCCATTTTCAACGCTTAATTCACCCACACAGTCGTATTCTCCCACCAGAAACCCTGTGGATGAGTTCGGCCCCTGCTTCCAGATAGAGCCTGCACCGGTGATCTTGACTTTCCCGCTGGAGCCTGGGTTTCGACCAATCGCGGCCCCGCCTTCTAAATAACCTCCATTGCTGACAATCACCTCGCCAGTGCCATCGACTCCCACGCTCAACCCGAAGTCGGAATCCCATGTCGATCCAGCTCCTGTTACGCGAACGATTCCGCTACCGGAAGCATCGACACCAATTCGGGCATGATTCGTGGTTTTAAGAAAGCCACCCTCGATAACTTCGAGTTCCCCATGTGTAGAACCACCCACAGTGAGGAACCTTGAGTTTGGTCCACTGACTTTAACCTGACTTGTGCCCCCATTGTCGATAAAGGCACTCGAAGAAGATTGCGGGATTACAGGATCCCAATTCAAAGGGTCTTGCCAGTCTCCAACACCAGGATTTATCCAATAGCCATCTTGTGCGTCTGCCGACTCGCTGGAGGACGCGATTATCAGCATGCAGGCCAGGGCTGCACCAAGAAACAGTCCTCTCTTCTCGCTACTTGAAAGCGGTGTCCAGAAAGCCCCCGTGCCTGAACAGAACAGGCTGCGGATAGCTAATTTCGAACTGACTTTCTCAGACGCGTCGGTGTTTTCAGAATTAGGATTTCGCGGCACGGAGCCCTCCGGATGCTGTTGGTGCACCATAGAAAAACAACACACGCCCAATCGCTTAATTCTGAAATTGAGAGGGGAACCGAGCCAAGCCCTTAGAACGCAGGGTGGGGAGGGCTAAGCAAGAAGTAGTGATCGCCGTCTCAGAAATGGACGATGACGTGGTCGAACATTTGATTAGGTTCGATCAAGAATCACTAGCTGCCCCGGATGAATGGATTTGCATGTGTGAGATTTTTTGAACACCGACAACCAGAATACTTCCCGGAATGTCCTATTGCAAGCAGCCTGTCTGCCGACATTCCTAGGGCCCGATCTATCGAAAAAATGAGGGCTGGAGACCCGATTATGACGAGTTCTCGACCAAGTCAGGGGGGAAAGGCGATATCGATTCACCATTCCTCCAGCAACGAAGGTAGATCCTCAGATCCCGCTCTGCTCGCCGCCTGTGGATTGTCAAAGAACGATGCTGGTTAAGGGGGTCACTGTGGCACCCTTACTTGCGAACGCAGGAACTCGGCGGAAGGTAATCGCTCGATGGTGGCCTAGCCGCACTGTGGCACGCTGCAAAGGTTGCCTTGGTCCGCAGGTCTTCAAGCCGGGCGTGAATTTGTTCATCCCTTGCCCGGTCGGACGCCTCTTGGAGGGCTGCCTTTGACCTGGCTCTGGTCACAGCGTCCATGTCGTTCGATAAGTCGTCGACCGACTTGCCCGCGTTGTGCAGGACTTCCTCCACACGATCCTCCTGCCGGAGCAATACGTCGGGATCGTCAGCCGCCAGCTGCACTAGCTCCGCATAAGCCCCGTCCCTCCACTGCTGGCGCCGCTCCCTGGCCGCATCAAACGCCGCCTTAGCCTCTGGAGGTAGAACGGGCTTCTTGCCCACTGGCAGGCTGTGTGACACCTTGGCGCTCGACTGAGACTGCCGGTAGCTGGCTAATGCCTGGATGTCGATTAGATCCGCATCACCCATCCGGCGAACGATGTCTTCGCGCTCGTGTTTGTGGGTCATCCGATCGAGCATGGGGGCTACGATTTCGAGTGGGATTCTTAGCGTCATGTTGTTGCCTGGTTCGTTGGTGTGTATCCGCCCGACGCGACGGCCAGATCAAACCTCCGCGCCGGGGGCGAGGAGCCATGCGGGCTGGAAGAGCCACATGGCGTGCGAAGGTCAATAGTCGATCATCTGCTGTTCGATTTCGGCGATTTCAGTTTCCAATGTTTCTCGGCGTTCCTTCATCGCCTCCCACCGCGCCTCGAACTGCTCAGCGGCTGCAATGTCAGGGTGGTTATGTTCGCCGCGCTGCCGAGCATGGCGAGCATCGCTAAGCTTGCCCGGGCGGATGTCGGAGAGCCGACTGTTTTCAGCTACAAGCTGTTCTTGTTCTCGGCGCAATTGCGAAGCTCGCGATTTCAATTCAAAGCTGGGGCAAGTCCGCAACAATTCGCCGCGGTGTTGGCCTTGCGTGGCTGCGTTGTGTCGCAGCTGCTCCAGTTCTGCCTGCAACGGCGCCGTCTCTTGTCTGTGTAACTGGACGGCCTGATCGAGCTTGGCATTAGCTTCTTCGACCTGAGCCCGCAATTCGTCAGAACGGCGATGGTTAGTTTCGGCTTGTGCTATTTCATCCCGCAGCTTCTGCCGGTCGCGGTACAGCTGTACCTGTTTGCGGAACTCGTCGAGGTCGCCGCCCTGGTTCTTGATCGCTTGATGCACGGTCGCGGCATCGAGTTCTGTTTCCTGTCCGTAGGCGACGTTCCGGGCGACTGCGTCCAGGTCGACGTATTCGCCTTCCTGGAGTTGCTCTAGTTGGTCTAGCAAGCTGGTCATTTGGTTTCGCTTTCAAGTTCGAGCCACCGCTTAACGTCACTGCGAAACAACTCGCGAAACTTGGCAGGTGCCTCAGTGTTCCTGATTACTGAAAATGCCTGGTTCCTCAGGCGATACGGCTCATCGCCCAGTGCGTCGATGTACAAGGGCAAGTCGGATAACCGGTAGGTGAAAGAATCGAGTGCGATATCGTTGTACGGCTGTACCGTGGCCAGTCTGAATAGCCTGCGGAAGCGGTAAACCACATGGACTAGCGACCGAATGAAACGCCATCCGTGCCCAAGCATTGGGGTGTCTTTGTCGAATATCCACCGCTTGTCATCGCTAGCAAACAATCTGCTAAGCCCTCGTCGACTGAATGAACCCTGGTGATGCCTGCTGGGCGAAAAGGGTGGCACGGGTGGCCGCTCTACTACGTGGGCGAGTTCGTGTAAGAGGACGCTTAACAGCAAACGCTGTTCAAGGTCTTCGGCGGTCTGTCCGTCCCTGTAGCGGACCTGCTCACGTGCGTATGCCGTGATTTCACTCGCGTGGATGATGACGAACTCACAATCGTCGGCCGACCGCTTTCGCTCTCGCCAGAGGTTGCGAAGTGACAGGGTTACGGTTTCTCCCGCCAGCCCCCATGAATCCTCGGGCACCTGGAGTTCGGCGGGGAGTTGCGAGTTAAGCACCACGCGGACGCTGCAATCCTGCTCCATGATGTGGTTGGCGATCCGTTGCATGTTGCTCAGCGAGCAAAACGGCTGCTCGGGTGGATCTTTACACACGATCGCCGCTACTGATGGTGGTTTGCTTAGTGTTGCTGTTGCCATGTTTCCGCTCGGGTGTTGTTGGATGCTGGAATATTAGCCACTGGACTCATCGAACTTGCCAATGACTGGCAAAGGTTCATCCGGCTCGGCCACGATCCGGAACGGCTCATTGCAATCGCGGCAGACGCACTTCCGCAGAATCGAACCGTCGCCCTGGTCTTCGCTCCGCGTGATGATCGGCTGCCGGGTGGACTGACAAGCCGGACACGCTGGCCGTGGTGGCAGGGGAATGAAAACGATCGGGACGGCCGACCAGTTGATGCGGGGGCTGTCGTGGCTCATTGAAAATCCATTCGTGATACTTTCTGCCCGCAGTGGGGGCTTACAACGCGCCGCCTACCGCCTCGACCGCTGATTCTGGATAGTGTGTGTGTCTCGCGCGGGCTGGCAGTAGGGAACTGCTCTGCAGCACCCCAGGAGGACCCCAGATGCCCGGGAGGGAGCAAAGGTCCTTCCGAAGCCTTGGCCTGAAGGTCTTCCAATCCCCACTTCGCTGTTTTCACATGAACGGTGCTAATTCCTCCCCCTCCCCCTGTCGCTTCGTGCGAACACAATGCGGGGCATCTCGCCTTGGGTCCTAGGAAACGAAATGGATTTGGTGCAGATTTCCCGCTGCCCACGCTTACCAGTGACAGTACCCACGCTGCTCTATGAATTGTGAACATGGCTGACCTTCTGGGATGAGGGTTTGCCGTACCAACGAACGAATCGAATGAACCGCCCACACTTGGCACAGTCGCGACGGGTGGATTGGCCGTGGTGAATTGGGAAGTCCTGCCAGATCGCTGAACCGCATCGGCACACTGGTTCAGGTGGGGATTGCTTCAGGGCCGCAATGATCTCGGGCTTGTGGTCGCGTAGTTGCTCACGCATCTCAGGCGTGACTGACGACGCTGGGGAGAAGTGAAGCTGCTCACCATCTGATTGCAGGCGGACGCCTAAGCTATGGAAATCGGCGACGATAGTGGTTGCCGTGGTGGTCATACGGTGCCCCAATCGCCCGAAGATTCGAAAGTGGGACTAGAGGTAGTAGTGGGACTACTTAGCACCGCTGGAGATTCTTCCGCGTGCGCGTGTGCGCGTGCGTGCGTGCGAGGGGGACTGGGATTAGTCCCACTAGTCCCTCTAGTACCACTCCGATCGGATTCGCAGATCCTCCAAACCTTCCCCGCATTGGTGGTGCGAGAGTCCAGATACATGCCATTGCAGACGCGACCTCGCAGGTGGTGCAGCTTCATTCCCACGCTTCGAATATTGATTTTTCCGTTTCGTTCCCCCACCTCGCGTAGAACACTGCTGAGAGCGTCGTTGCCTTGATCTGCGAGCTTTACGGCTTGGGCGACCGTCATGCCCTCCCCACTCGGGTCCGCGTCGCTCCAGGCCCCCAATATCATCGAGAGAACCATTGCCTCTCGATCGGATTCCCTCTGCACTTCTTGCCGAGTCTCGCCGGGGTCGTCCATATCAACCCAGACAACAGCACTGCGAATGATTCGCGACCAAGCATCGAACGAACCCCAGGGAGATAAGTTCATTGTCGGCCGCCCTGCTACATGCCACGCTCGCAAGATCGTCACAGCTGCCGCGGCGAGACGACCGCGTTCGCGTCGAACCCAGGAGAGAAGCTCGGGGTGCTTGAAGCCGGTTCTCTCTTCTGGATTTTCAAGCGGCGATTCAATGCGGATGCGTAACGTTCTGCGTGCAGTGTCCGCTGCAAATTGCAAGTTATTGCCGGTCGCAATCCAGATCGATCGAGCTGGCAGGACCTTAGTCATTTCGGTTTTGCCAAGTAGTCGGTCAGTCCAGGTGGTGGACGTGAGCAGGGCATCGAGGGATGCGCATCCAAGCACGCCGGCAGCATTGTCGATCAGAACGAGAGGGTCACCGGCCAACAGGATGGCCGTAATACGTTTCCGGAATTCGTCGTCATCACCGGCAGCCGTTGTTCGGGGAAGCTGGCGGCCGGTGTGGATGATTCCAACCGCATCGGCAGAAAGCGATTTGCCAGATCCGCGGACATTAGCATCGAAAGCGAAGAGGGGTGTTGGACCATCGATAGCATGGCGAGACGCACCCGTCAGCACCACAGAAGCCCATGCGGCTTGGCCCACCTCGTTGATCGGAAAGTCGGTTATTACCTCCAGCAGTTCGTTTCGAGCCCGGATTGCATCGTCGCGAGTCGGTTTCGCTGGAACCTCTGGAAATTGGCACTCCGATGCCATATAGAGTCCGCTCCGTCCGTCATATCCAGGAGTAGATAAGATCGACCCATCGAGCAAGAATTGCGGAGTCGCAACGACGCCCTCAAGCGGTTTGATACCATGCCACTGGCCGCGGGCTTCTACTTGATCGACCGTCTGGGCCGGCACTTTGACCGATACCGTTTCCGTTGCCTCTCCGTTGCTGATCTCGGTTGTGAATATGGCCGAATCTGAAATCAGCTCGCGAAGTCGTGGCTTTGGTATTTGAACCGCCCGAACCCCGCCCTCTGGACGCACGATGCAAGGTGGTGGATCGGGAGCTTCTCTCACTTCGACCAGGACGCCACCTCGCTGATATAAGTCATCTCGGGCACTGAGTGCGGCAATCGTCTCGGTGGTCATCCGCAGTTCATCGATATCAGCTGCGATACGTGGAAGCTCCCGATTATGGTCGTCTGGCGAGGACTGAACGCGCTTGTGTTTCTTCTTGCGGCTCGGCTGTGGTTCGAACGTTTCTATGTCAGATTCCGTGACCACTTTTGCTGCTTTGCAGAGATCGCGAAAATCGTCGAGCGAATGTCCCTCGCCTAGGTAGTCTCGAACGTCTTTCCCGTGCTTCTTTTCAATCGGGTAGGGCAAGGAAACGATCGTTACCTCGGCTGCGCCAGCCTTCACGAACCCAGCTGCCTTGAGTTTGGCGCCCGCTACACCGGCTGCGTCAGCATCACCCACAACCCGGATCTTCTTGCCCGCTCCGAATGCAAAATTGAGATCCTTGGTTGAACTCGCGCCGCATGCGTTTGAAACAGCAATTGCACCCTTGGGGAGAATCGCCTGCAGCGCAATTGCATCAAAGACTCCTTCACAGACAGTGACGGTGTGAGCTGCCGCGATGCCTTCCGAGTTGCAAGGGAGAAACCAACCATCTGTCGAACCCTTGAGCAGATGGGATTTTCGTTCCTTCAACCCTCCGAACGCTTTGAATTTTTCGCCATTTGCGAGGTAGAGAAGAGCACCACGCAGCTGGCCATCCTTGCCCATTGGATCGCGGGTAGGAAATACAACTACTTCCTGTGGAGATGGGGAACCGGATGGCCACCACCCAGGACGTGCGCCATACAGGGATGCGATTTCACGTTTGGCTGGGCTCTTGGAATCGCACAGTTTGCCGATTTTCATCGCGGCATACTCAGCGTATCCCTGGTCTCCGTTCGGCTTGAGCTTCAACTGGTCGACTCGCAGTTTGTCGGCCGGTGTTCTTGCCTTGCTGGGGAGTCGAATTCCTCTCTGCTTCATGCACCACTCGCGGCCCGCTTCCCAGGACGCGAGGCCCAAAACGTCAGCCACAAGCTGATAACCCGAGCAAGCTTGGTCGCTGCCAAAATCCTTGTACCACCATGTTTTGGTGTTGAAGCTGGCTGATGGGTCTCTGTCTTCTCTACCGTGTGCGTGAACTCGCAGTCGGCCTTCGGAGTCGGCTTCATCGCTTGCAATTGTGATTCCTAGGTCCGAGAGCAATTCGGTTGCTGGGTATTGCTCTTTGATAATCCGATCAAGTTCGCTGTAGTCAACATTGCCGTTGTTACTTACCATTTGTGTGTCCATTCCTTGCCCCGCTTCGGACTGGTGATCCGGGCGGGGCTTTTTGCCTCCGCCATCGCGGGTTCCATTGCGTTAGATGCCCTGTTCCGCAAGTTCGCGTTCTGCTCGTGCGATATCCCGCTCTCGCTGAGTTGTTGTGCGGGATCCTGAGTCCTGGCCCGGATCGCTGGTGAGTCGGTCCGCGAAACGCTGCATCGCCTCTAGCGTTGTGTAACGGGTTCCACCGACAACAACGGTCTCTAGGCGAACGCCTTTGACTCCGCGAGCATGCCACCGCCATATGGTGCTGGTGGATGGGCGGTTAGGTACAGACTTGGCCGCCGCTGAAAGAGTAATGAGCGACTCTCTGGAAAGATCAATTGACATGATATACCTCGCAAGTAGACGAACGAAACCATCGTTACTTGCGAGTATATGAATCGTCTCAACTGCCACTCAATGGAGATGCGTGGCGTGGCCATGGACCTAAAATGGCGTGGCTATTCCATGTGTGATCGCACGATTCGGAAGCCTGCTGGGTTGTTAGCCTCGACAAGACCGTCTAGTGCTTTTGGCAGCGCCTTGACGATACGGTCGGGACGCTTGACATGAACTTCTTTAGTCAATTTTGGCCCCGTTACCCAATCCCCGTCGGCTTTGACCAGGACGTCAAGAACAAGAGCCGCATCGGCGCTGAGTGGATGCGGCTCGCCATCCCATGTCACATGCGGCGGGTCTACTGAGACGACCAGTCGAGGTGGGGGCGGTGACGGAGGAACTTGCATGAGCGCCCTGGCCAACTCCTGTTCTCGCATTACGCTCAAATCATTGAGCTGCTGGAGTGATGGTAGTTTCTCCAGAAAAGAATCAATCGCTACATCAATGTGTCTTAGCATGTCATCCATGGCCAATAGGGGTGGATGTTGGTACTCGACGCCCGGTTTGTAATGGCCAGGAAGACCAGCTCTTACGACCGCGAACGCCACCGCTCCTACTTCCATGCCGCAGTCCTGAATTGCCTCGTGAGCAGACGTAGACGACCAGAGCTTTCCTCCTTGTACCGGTGTACTATTGACCGATGCGAATAGCTCACCAACGGTAATCGTCTCGTCGTTGCCACAGGCAGATGACATTGCTTTAGATAGCGAATTGCCTGCCGCCTCGATGCCGTAAAGCGACTTGACAAACGATTCAGCGGCATCGGTGTCCTGACTGGCAAGCCACTTCTCGGCGAACTCATGCGCCTCGAAAGCGTTGCTGATGACGCCGAAAGCCAACTGAGAAACCTGTCGGATGTTGTCTTGCATTGCGTACCTACTTTCCAGCCGAGCCGGCCAACCGGCGACTATGGTGTAGGTACAAACCACAATCAGCCGGTCAACCTATGCGGGGATCAACCGCAAGCTCGACAATTAGATTCTACTCAATTATCCAACAATCCTCATCACCTCTACGGCTTTGGCGTGGTCTACTTCGGCGTAGACCTCCGTAATAGCAGCAGATCGATGGCCTAGAATGATGCGCGCAACCTCGATTCCATACTCGCGCCGCAAGTTGGTCGCCGCGTTGTGCCGTAGCTGGTGCGGGTGCCAGTGCGGAATGAGGGAGACTTCATCGGGATCTAATCCGTCTTCTTCGGCCTGTCCAATGCGGGCTGCGTTGGCTTTCCGAATGCCACGACTGATCGCCTTTCCGTAGGTTCCAGCGGAGTAGCAATTGCTTAGGTTTCGGCCTCTCCGAGATTTGCGGCGCTTTCGTCGGGCCCGAAGTTCGCTTGGATAGACCTTCGTCTTCCGGCTTTCACTCACGCTGCCGAAGAGAGCATCGTTTCGTTCCGCGTCGGCCTCGGCGGGTGAGAACAAGAACGCCTGTAGGTCTGGTCGCAGGAATGGCCTGATTACGTCCTGGGCCTTTGGGCCTAGATATACGGTTCTATCGTGCCCGTGCCATGCAGTCTTGTGGTGCTCTGGAGAATAGACCCAGACATGTCCCGCTGTATCAAGGTCGCAAGTCCGCATTACGCAGACCTCACCGCTTCGCATTCCGGTGAGCCGTTGTAGATCTATCATTGCTGCCACCTGCCGAGAAACGTACGGCAAAACAGCATCCACGAACGCTTCTGGCACTGGCTTGACGCCATCGGTTTCCTTCGCGTTACTGCGCCCGCGCCGAAGTCCGGCCACGGCCTGCAATCCTTGCAGCACTGACGGATCGACCAACTGATTCTCGACACCCCATTTGAAGACATGCCGGATTCGGTTGACATGTTGATTTATGGTTCGCCTAGCCAGCCCGTCATCAATCATTACTTGGCGAACGCCCTTCAGCGCCAGCGGGCCGAACTCCGAAACTTTGGTTCTACCGTTCGAGTCCTTTAGACGCCGAATCACTGCGTTGTAGGTTGCCACCTCATGTGTCTGCTTGCCATCGGCATCGCGATAGTAGCTCCTCGCATGACGCATGAAAGCCGCGACCAACTCAACAACCGTTAAGTCGCTGGTTCGCTTCCGGGGAATGGTGCCACCGTTAGCCGTCCATTCGCTGATAAGACGGTTGTACTCTTTTCGGCTAGCTACCGAGTTGTAGCGGCCCAGATAGAAGTCCCGTCCATCGAGAGTGACGACGGCTTGACCACTAGCCTTGTGGCGGCGATAGGAAGGAATGCGGCGCGTGTGAGAAAAGCTCTTCGGCATCGTGCGATCTCCGTCTGAGGCCTAATCCGGTACACTACCGGATTCCTTCGGCACTTCGGATCGCACTGCCGACTCACGGCAGGTGTCACAACTTGTGACTCGATTCCAGCTTACAAAAAGTGGAGGATAGGGGACTCGAACCCCTGACCTTCTGGCTGCCAGCCAGACGCTCTCCCAACTGAGCTAATCCCCCGAGTTTGGGTTTTGACGCGATCCCGAAATCGGGTACTTTCCCTGACACGACGGGCCGATGCTGCATTGTAGCTCAGCCTGAGACCCCTTGCGGGTCAGCGAGCCTAACATTTTACTAGCACTAGGCTTCCGTGCGGCAGGCTGTCAAACTAGCACTCGCTGTCAGAAGTGTCAACCCAGCGGCGCGGCCGGAAACCGTACCCTACAATCGTCATTCGCGGAACCTCCACTTTGAAAAAGATCATTAGTTATCTGCTGAGGTTCGGCCTTTCGATCGGGGTTTTGGTCGCTCTGTTCTGGTTCGCCCTCCGGGACCCTCAGTTTGACCAGAATCTGCAGACGATTCGCGAACACGGCCTCGAACGCTGGCCGTTGTTGCTGGCAGGCTGGGCCATCGTGTTCGGCGGCATTCTGATTACGATTTTCCGCTGGTTCCTGCTGGTTCGCACACTGGATTTGCCGTTTACATTTCGCAACGCGCTGAGGTTGGGGTTTTTGGGCTACATGCTTAACTTCGTCTCGCTGGGCAGCGTCGGCGGAGATTTGTTCAAAGCCATCTTCATCGCCCGCGAGAATCGAGGGCGGCGTCCCGAGGCGGTCGCCACCGTGGTGGTCGATCGGATCATCGGTCTGTACGGCCTCTTTATCGTTGCCGCACTGGCCATCATCTTGACGGGCCAGGTCGGCGTAAAAGAACCGTTTGAACTGCGAATCATCGTCAGGGCAACACTCATCAGTACGGCCATCGGGGGTGTCGGCATCATGGTGTTGCTGGTGCCGGGGTTCACGAGCGGTGCCGTGTCAGAAATGCTGGGGCAGATTCCCCGCATTGGTCCCATCCTGGAACGCCTGATCGGGGCCATCCGTATGTACCGCCGCAACATTCCCATTCTGGTCATCAGTGTTCTGCTGAGCATGGGGGTACACACCTGCGTAACTATCGGGTGCTACTTCATCGCTTCTGCCTTGCCGGGGAACATGCCGACGCTACAGCAACAGTTTCTGATCGTTCCCTTGGTGATGGTTGCCGGGGCGGTTCCCCTGATGCCCGCCGGGCTGGGCGCCGTGGAAGCGGCGTTCGAATTCCTGTATCTCAAACTGGGTGTCAACGTCGCCGCCGGACAAGGCTTGCTGGTCGGCGTGGCCTATCGCGTGATCACCATCCTGAACGCAGGCGTGGGGGCCATCATCTTCTTGAGCAGCAAGAAGGAGATGTCGGAACTGATGCATGAGGTTGAAGCCGCTGCCGAAGAAGGCCCACCCCCGCAGCATACGATTCCGGTCGATGATCAAGACGCCTCCGAAACGTCGAGGACCGGTTCGCCGACGTCTTCGTCCTAGGTCAGTCGCCCGCCCAGGCTATTTCGGCAGTTCAGGATTGTCTTCGTGGGCAACTCCGTCCACGTAGACTTCGCCACCCTTGCTTTCGATGGCGGGTGCGGTGTTGTCCAGCAAGCGGCTATTCCGCACCACCGCGATTGCGGGTCCTTCGCAGTAGAGTTGCGCGGTGCCATTGTCGCCCAAGAGGCAGGTGTCTAGTTCAACTTCCGACGCACCGCAGACGGCCACCCCGCTCCGCCCGTTCCCTCGGGCGGTGATGCGCGAAAGCGTGGTCCGCTGCACGATGTCGTGGGCGTTGATTCCATCGAGATGAAAGCCCTGCACGATGAGGTTGTCGATCACCACGTCGTGCGTTTGTCGCAGCGTAATGCCAACCTGCAACCGCGCGTGCGAGAGGGCGTAGTCGCGCGGGATCTTGCCCTCTTCGACGCGAAAGTAGATGTAGCCTTGGTGCATGCTCCATTGCAACGGGTCCAGAAGGGGAACCAATCCGTCGTCGGTGGGGGGAATGAAGCGCAACGGGCGATCGTTGAGAAACAGGCGTTGAAAACTCATGAGCTTGGGCCGAAAGCGAAACTCATCGGTGGCAAACGCTTCCCAGGCTTCGTAGGGCGTTTCGATGGAACCGTCGAGCACGGCGCCGTTGCCCACGATGGTGAATGGCTGGAAATCGTTGCCGGCGTGTTTGTTTCCCACCAGGGCAATGCTTTCCCGATACGGGATCCCCGTGTTGGCGATGATGATGCGATCGCCCTTGGACGCCAGATGAAGTGCTCGATTGATGGTCTCTGTAGGGCCGCTGTAGTCTCCAGTGCCCTGCGCGGCGTGACCATCGAACTGATCGTCTCCAGCGGTGTTGCTTACGAACAGGTCACGGGCAGGCGCGGGGCTCGATAGTCCAAGTACGATCAGTGCTGCCAGCGTTACAATCCGCATGACCGGGGAACTCCGAGGGTCACCATTATTCGTATTAGGTAAATCTAGCATGCCACGCGCAGGGCCTGATATGATCGCGGGCAACCGCTGCTTGTGACTTCGACCACTTTCGGTCGCGTCGTGAAGCGGAAACGAAGGAGACCGCCATGCAAAAGATCTTTGGCCTGGGCCGTATCGAGCTGCATCAAGGCGACATCACGCAGCAGGAGGTCGACGCCATCGTCAACGCCGCCAACAGCGCTTTGGCCGGCGGCGGGGGAGTCGACGGGG
The DNA here is from genome assembly GCA_965227275.1 of Pirellulales bacterium. Taxonomy (GTDB): domain Bacteria; phylum Planctomycetota; class Planctomycetia; order Pirellulales; family JAEUIK01; genus CAZNXE01. The sequence continues at coordinate 491,483 of CBDDFU010000002.1, forward strand.
CCATTCATCGCCATGGTGGGCCATCGATCATGCAGGAGACTGATGAGCGGTTTCCTGAGGGTTGCCCGACCGGTTCGGCGGTGATTACCGGTGCCGGAAAACTGGCGGCCCGATATGTCATCCACACCGTCGGTCCCATCTGGCGAGGTGGACAGAGCAACGAAGCGACCCTGCTTCGTCAGGCCTACGACCAGTCGCTCCGCCTGGCCCAGGAGCACAATTGCCGGTCGATTGCCTTTCCGGCATTGAGCGCGGGTGCTTTTCGATATCCGCTCGACCAGGCATCGCGAATCGCGCTGGGGACCACGATCGAATTCTTTCGCGAAGCCGATCATTCGCTGCCGGAGATTGTGCGGTTTGTGCTCTTCGACAACGCCGTATACGGTGCGTTCGCAGCGGCTTTGGAATCGTTGTCCGAAGCAGACGCCTGACGGGGGATCACTTCACCACGAAGTTGACCAGTCGACCCGGCACCACGATTCGTTTCACGATGTTCTTGCCCGCCAGCGAATCGGCAATTCCGGGTGCTTCCTGTGCGGCGGCTTCCATCTGTTCTTTCGTGCAGTCGGCCGGCACGTTGACCCGCCCGCGAACTTTGCCGTTGATTTGCACGGGAATCTCGATGGTGTCTTCCTGGATCAGCGATTCGTCAAAGGTGGGCCATGGTTCGTAGGCCAACGTCTCGGAATTCCCCAGCAATTGCCACAGCTCTTCGGCGATGTGAGGTGCGAATGGGGAGAGCAACAGGACCAAGGTTTCCATCGCCTTCTTCGGGCGAGGGCGTTGCTTGGTGAAGAAATTGGTGGCCTCCATCATCTTGGCGATGGCCGTATTGAAGCCCATGCTTTCAATGTCGTTGGTCACGCCTTGAATGGTTTTGTGCAGCACCCGGTTTTGTTCGGTGTTTGGATCCTCGTCGACCAGGTCGGCCGACAGCGCCAGGGTTTCTGCCTGATCGTCAACGATCAGCCGCCAGACTCGATCGAGGAAACCTCGCACGCCGTTCACACCAGCCATGTTCCAGGGCTTGGTGGCTTCCAAGGGGCCCATGAACATTTCGTACAAGCGCAAGGCGTCGGCACCGTACTCTTTCACCACCGCGTCGGGATTCACCACGTTGCCGCGGCTCTTCGACATTTTGAAACTGCGGCTATTCAGGCGAATCGATTCGTCGGCGGCCAGTACAAAGTTTTCACCCTTCTTCGTGGCCAGATGAGGTTCGACGGAAACGGCCGCCACGCTTTGGCCGGTCTTCTTGCTTACCGGTTCGTTTGAGTCATCGTCGATCTTCACCTCGCTTGAGCTGACCCAGGCCCCGGCCTGGTCCTGGTAGCCGGTCATTTCAATCTCGCCCAGTATCATGCCCTGGTTGATGAGCCGTTGAAACGGTTCGGGCTGGGTGATCACTCCACGATCGTAAAGCACTTTGTGCCAGAAACGGGCGTACAGCAGGTGCAGCACCGCGTGTTCGGCACCCCCGATGTACAAGTCGACCGGCATCCAGGCCTGTTCCAATTCCGGGTCTACAAGCTGCTGGTCGTTCTTCGGGTCGAGATAGCGCAAGTAGTACCAACACGACCCGGCCCATTGCGGCATGGTGTTTGTTTCACGCATGTAGCGCTTGCCGTCGATGGTGACATACAGCCATTCATCGGGAGCTTCGGCCCAGGGCGGTTCCGGTCGACCGTGAGGTTTGAACTCGCTCATCTCGGGCAATAAAACCGGCAGTTCTTCCGTAGGAACCGGAACGAGTTTTCCAGTCGGATTCCCTTCCGCATCCAGCTCGTGCAAAATCGGGAACGGTTCGCCCCAGAAGTGTTGGCGGCTGAAGAGCCAATCGCGAAGCTTATAGTTGATCGCCTGTCGCCCGACCCCTTGCGACGTGATGTCTTCCGCGATGCGTTCTTTGAATTTCGGGGTGGATGTACCGTCGTACTCGCCCGAGTTGATGGCAATTCCGTTCCCGGGGAACGGCGCCCTGCCGGCCAACACCTCATCGCGATTGACCGAATCGTCCGCGCCGGGGTCAACCACCGCTGTAATCGGGATACCGAACGTCTCGGCGAACTCGAAGTCGCGCGTATCATGCGCGGGCACGGCCATGATGGCGCCCGTGCCATATCCCATCAGCACGTAGTCGGCAATCCAAATCGGTACCGGTTCGCCATTCACGGGATTGATGGCATAGGAACCGCTGAAGACGCCGGTCTTTTCCTTGGCCAATTCCGTACGATCCAGGTCGCTCTTGCTGCCGGCCAGCTGGCAATAGTCTTCGACGGTTGCCCGTTGCTTCGAAGTCGTCAAACGATCGACGACCGGATGTTCGGGGGCGATGACCATGTACGTCGCACCATACAACGTATCGGGTCGCGTGGTGAACACCCGAAGGACATCGTTGCCGGGCTTTCGCGGAAACCCTCGGCCGGCGCGTCCCTTCTTCCACTGCTCAAACGCTGTCTTGGCTTCATCGTCCTCTTGCGTGTCGGGCAAGAAGAAATCGACTTCGGCCCCGGTGCTCCGGCCGATCCAGTTCCGTTGCAGGGCTTTAATGCTGTGAGGCCAATCCAAGCTGTCCAGATCGTTTTCCAAGCGATCGGCGTAGGCGGTGATTCGCAGCATCCACTGCCGCATCGGAAGTCGCTGCACCGGGTGACCGCCGCGTTCGCTCAAGCCGCCGATCACTTCTTCGTTGGCCAACACGGTTCCCAGGGCAGGGCACCAGTTCACCGGGGCTTCGATTTGATAAGCCAAACGATGTTCGTCCTGGTATTGGGCGACTGCTTCCGCGCCCTCGGCTTTCACATCGTCGGGGATGGGCAACTCGGCCATCGGCCGACCACGTTGCGTTTCGCCGTCGAACCATGTGTCGAACAACTGCAGGAAGATCCATTGCGTCCAACGGAAGTATTCCACATCGGTGGTAGCAAGCTCGCGCTGCCAGTCGTAGCTGAACCCCAGCATTTTCAACTGGCGGCGGAACGTACCGATGTTCTTTTCGGTCGTGATTCGTGGCGGCGTCCCCGTCTTGATGGCGTGTTGTTCCGCGGGCAATCCAAAGGCGTCCCAGCCCATGGGGTGCATCACCGATCGGCCCTTCATGCGTCCGTGACGGCAAACAATATCAGTCGCGGTGTATCCTTCCGGGTGTCCCACATGCAGTCCGTCGCCGCTGGGGTAGGGGAACATATCCAGCACGTAGAGTTTTTCGCCCTCGGGCAGGCGTGGCGCGGCGAAGGTCTGCTTTTCCTCCCAGTAACGCTGCCACTTGGGTTCCACGGTTGCCGGGTTGTAGCGAGGCATAAGGACACACACCGTTTGGATTTAAGTATTTATGAACAAGACACTTGCAGCGAAGACTGCACCCCGGACCGGGAAAGTCGGATTTTACAGAGCACCCCCCGCCCCAGCAATCGGCCCCCGTCTGGCCCGTCGAAGAATTGATCTTGAGCCGTGCAGGCCAATTGGCTACAAGGCTCGCCTGAACGGTCTGACGAGAGGTCTATTCGTCGGCCGGTATGCTCCTCTTTTCTTCTCATCTGATGACTTTTTTTAACCAGACACACTTTGTCTGGCGGAGGCTCGCGATGCCGCGATATTGCGTCACCGCTGCTTTGATTTGCGCCTGCTCCGCTTCGGTCCAAGCTGAAAACGCGTTTCCGTACACGGCCTATGTTACGGCGAACGACGTATATGTGCGTAGCGGACCTGGCGACAACTATTACACAACCGACAAGCTCTCTCGTGAGACGGCAGTCGAGGTTTACCGCCATGATCCCGGCGGTTGGTATGCCATCCGTCCTCCCGAAGGTAGCTTTAGCTGGGTTGCGGCCGATTACATCGAGCCGCTCGATGGAGATTACGCCCGCATCACTGGCGATCGGGTGGCAGCCCGCGTTGGAAGCAATTTGCACGACCAGCGGGACGTTATCCAGATTCAACTTTACCGCAGCGAGGAGGTGTTGATCCTTGGCGCCAAGCAATTGGGCGAAGGTGCCTCTGCACGTACGTGGTATCAGGTGGCTCCCCCCTCGGGTGAGTTTCGTTGGATTGCCGGCAAGTTTGTCGATACGCAGCTCGACGATGGTCCTCCTCGAGATCTGGCGGCCTACCGCAATCGTCTGGTCCCGGATACGGTCGACTACGGCCCACGACGTGGCGGTCCGAATTCCGAAGAGCTTGCCGATCGTCGAACACCGAACTACGACGATACCCCCGGTTCTCGGCGCGTAGCTTCGCGAGACGGGAGCTTCGCGGTTGAACCGGAAACTCGCGACTTCTCAGATGCGGAACTCAACTACGACCGCATGTCCGGCGACGCCCCGCAAGTCACTCGGGGTGACGAAGCCGTACAGCGCATCTCATCGCGCCCGGTTTACGACGATGTCCTGGAAGAAGTCCAGGATATCGAAATGTCGGTGTCCATGATCGTTACGCAAGACGTCAGCAGGTGGTCGTTCGAGGCATTGCGACCCAGGGCCGAACGTGCGCTGTCGCTGTCGGAATCGGCGCTGCAACGCGGAAAGGCCCGCGCGGTGCTGAATAAAATTGCCCGCTTCGAAGAGATCCAACGTCGCAGTCAGGCCACGCAACAACTGCAAGCCAAAACGGAAGTCTGGGAACGTCAGACCAACCGCGACGGGTTGCCGACCCGCAGTGGGATTGCCCGCATTCTGGGAACCCCCCAACGCTACGACGGTACGGGCGTATTGGCCCGAGTCACGTCGCGTCGCCCCGGTGCGCCCGCGTATGCATTGATCGACGAACGGGGCGAAGTTCTTAGCTTCGTCACCCCAGCACCCGGCGTTAATCTCAACACGCACGTCGGCGAACAGGTGGGCATCGACGGCTCGATCGGCTATATGCCCGAAGTCGACAAGCAACACGTGACGGCCAAGCGAGTCGTCGCGCTGGATGCCCCGCTGATGCGGTAATGGCGCATGCCGCGAAAACTCAGGGGCTGCATCGACATGGGTGCAGCTCGTGAGGCCAACGGCTAATCAATTGCCCCAAATCTGTAACTTCGAGCTACAATCGCGGTATCGATTGCGATGTCCGTTCCGCAATCATTCTTTGCCGCGTCCCAATTTGCCGGGGGGGAGCTTGCCGTGCCCGAAGATCGCCCGGAAGTAAAGCTCACCGGCGTAGATGTCACTGTCTTGACCGTGATCGTTCTCTTCTTGATCACGTTACTGCTGCCGGCGTTGCAGATACCGACGAATCGAATCAGGCGGATGCAATGTAAGTCAAATCTCAGACAATTGGGGGTGGCACTGCAAAATTATCATACGTCGTTGGGGTCTTTCCCGCCGGGCATGACATACGGTACGCATGACGACCCGCCTGATTTCTCAACGGGGGATTTTGGTGAGGTTCGCTTTTACTGCAATGTGTTCACAACACTACTGTTATATGTGGAGCGACCTGGTGGGGGCGGAATAATGCCGGGGGAGTTGAATCAAAATGAACCCTGGTACCGGCAGAATCAAGAGCTTGCGATGCTTCTGCCCCCGGTGTTTGTATGCCCTTCGAGTTCCTTGGAACAATACTCACTCCACGGAGAGTATCTGTATAAGCATCTCGATGCGATGTTGAATTGGTTTCCGAAACCTATTGCGGTTGGTCTGGAATTCGGCCGTGCGGACTACCTGCTCTGTAAGGGGGTCAGCGACGCGTTCTGTTCACAGCCGGGGCTGATTCGGACGTGGGGGCAGATCAACGCAGACCCGGAACTTGGCGGCTTTGCCGACAACGAGCGCGGCATGTTTGATATCTCGCTGCCACCAGAATCGCCCGGGGAAGGCAGTTCGTATGTCTGCAAGGTGTCGCTGGTCACCGACGGACTGAGCAACACGTTCGCAATCGGAGAGGGCGCCCAGGGGCCGAACTGGCCGATCTGCGATCGCGATACCGGCAGTGATCGGTGCGAACCACTCTGCTGGGATGCGAAAGATGAGCCCAGCCTCTGCTCAGAAGGCAAAGCTGATACTCCGCTGCCGATCTACCAGTTTTGGATTGGCAGCCCGAACGTTACCAGCGGAGTCCGCGGAGGCCTGTACATGGGCAGCGTCTTTGGCTGCACGTTGGAACCGTTGAACAAGAGCCCGGTGACCCACGCCGTGATGCAGACCGATCCAGCCGACGCGACGAACTGCCGGGCCAGCATCGACTGGGACGGAGACGGCCCCGTGAATGCGAATACGAAAACGGGGGTCGATCGCGTAAGCAACTTTCGCAGCGACCATCCTGGCGGTGCGAACTTTCTGTTCGCCGATGGTGCCGTGAAGTTCGTCCAGGATGGAATCGACCCGACGACCTACCGAGCACTCTCCACCATCTCCGGCCATGAGATGCCCGGGCCAACGTTGCCTTAGTGTAGCTCGCCAGAAGGCCAACCGGTATCAGCTCATTCTAGAACCGCACTTCAAGCGATACGTTACCGCCTTGCAGCCAGAAGTCGGTGTCGCTGTTGCGAGGTGCGGGGCGTGCTTGTCCAACGAGTGCCCCGCCATCGATCTGCGAGATGTTCAGGCCGGTGTCCACCTGGCCGCCAGGGCGAACCACATTGCTGACGTAGATGTAGTTGTACCCGATTGATGTCTTGATGTTGTCGGTAAGCTGCAAGCCGATCTTAATACCAGCCTCGGGAATCACGGTGAACTCGTCGCCCACGTGGGTTCCAATGTTGGTCGGCTGCGTCAACAACCCACCAGGGGTGACCACGGTGTTCACCGTATCGTTGATCGAGGACCAGCCGTCAATTTCAACCGTTTGTCGCATATTGCCCAAGGCGACCCGGGTGAGGAATTCGAACGACCAGCGGCAACGGCGAACTTCGAGCATCAAGCCGATTTCACCACCGTGGAATTCGTTTTCGGTATCGAAGTTGTCGAAGCTGTCGAACGTGGTTCCGGGCACGAAGAAGCCACCCATGGGGGCCACCGAGTCGCTGATCCTCAGCCCTTCGTCCAACCGCATGAAGCGATAACCACCTAGGAGGTTAACGCGATAGTCGCCCAGGAACGAGACATAGGTTGGCTTACGAAGCGACACCCCGGCTGATTGCACGCGACTGTGTGTCTCGACCGTGACGCTACCGCTGAGGTTCAGGACCTGTCCGAACGAATCGATGAATCCTGGGAAAGCCAACTCGGCCGCGTCCTCTTGGGCCAGCTCAACATTGTAAAAAGGACGAGCCAGAATCGGATCACCGGTTGAACCGAGTCCGAAGAAGCTGGATTCTTCTTCTAGAATATAATAGTCGGCCGCCACGCCGATTGATTGTGCCTGGGTCAGCCACATACCAAAGGTCGTGCGTCCACCAAATCGCACTTCTTCGTCCTGTCGGTTTCCTCCGAAGAGGATGCTGGTGTTCGGTTGCCCCAACACTCCGGCTTGTCCCTGGGGTGTTCCCACGGGACTGGTTGTGACCAGGGCAGGAAGGTATTGCCCTTTGACGTACCAACCAATCGCTTGCGTATCCGCCCAGAAGCGACGGCAAGAGTGAACAATCTCCCAGAAGCTGCCATATCGGTAACAGTCTTCAGCCGAACCTAGGCCACCGCCGCTATCACAGCCGTCCATGTCGCAGTCGCCACAGTCGCTACATGCTCCGGTGCTGCAATCGTCGTAGATGCCGATGCCGTCACCGCAATTGCTAGTGCTGAATGCGTCGTCGCTGATCCAGGTCGAATCGGACGAGGAACCATCGTAGATCACCTGGCCGTCGTAGACCGGTGCGCCATCGTCGATGGTTACGTAGTCGCCATCGGGCTCTGAAATCGAGCCATCGGAGATCACCTTGACCGAGTTGTGGGCGGCCTTCTTGACGGGTGCCGCGACTCGCTTGGCCGGTTTCACCACGGGCTGCTGAATCGATTTTTTCGCATCAGCGGTGCTTTTCTTACCCGCGACCGCTTCGGCTGGTTGAGTGGCCTTCTTGGTCGGTTTCTGGGACTCTTCCGCGAGCGTTTCAGCAGGCAGCGCGAAACCCAGTATGGCAATGAACAACAACTTCCGCATCACGGTTTCTCCCCCCTCCGGAAATAGCCCTGTCGCGTCCCGAATGTACGGGTTCCAACGATAAGGCACGAAGTATCGATTCGACCGATTGATCCGGTATTTCCAGACAAACCGCGACAGGCTGTAACTACAACCCAAAGTGCCAACTCAGCATATGGCGGGGATTCAATGTATCTTGCCCAGGCTATGCCTGGTGCTAGCAAGGAACTGCCGCGGTGGGGGGGGAGCCCAACGCCAGCGGATTCACCGACCCACCCGATGCAAAGTTGGATCGGTTTCGAGCTGGCAATTATCAGAGACACATCGAATGGTGTCTCTATTCGGGGAGGTCGCCTCGTCAACGGAACAAGAGCGAACTGCAGACGGAAGTTATTCGCCCTATCGTGAGCCGTTGAGTACTACCTCGCGTTGATGAGCCTGGCGACCGGGCTGTCTGAGTCTTTTCAACTCTTTGGCCAAGTTCTGGTGCAGTGAGACCATCTCTTCCGGAATAGCTTGGGACAATGCGAGACAGATTTGTCGAAGTTGATTCGGCGAGTACTTGACGGAGGATGGAAGGGTACTGTGTCGCAGCTTGACGACCGATACGCCGTGGTTGCGAAGCCTTTCCAACCAGAAATCATCGTCGATTCTGTGAGATGAGCAGTCCACCAGCAATAACGATACTTTACGGATGCCGAGATTGCTTTGATTCATTGTTTCATAATCATATCGCTGGGCAACTCCAAGCGTGCCATCTGAAATTTCCGTGCGTGGCAACGTTCTGATTTGAATTGATTGACCGGCGAGTCGGCGTACCAAGTTGGCCAAGTCCGGGTGGTTGACGCCTATCTCCAGGGCCGCAGGTTGATTCGCAGTTGCTGATAACTGATCTGCCTGTGTGGCTTCAGATATGCAACAGGACAAACAACTCGACAGGATTACGAGACGCATTGCGCGCATGATGAAATCCTCCTAGAGTAAACACGACTGAGCGGCAGCCTTCGAAAAGAGATAGTATATGCAAATTGATTGCATGTGTGTACGACTTGCAATTCTACTCATGGCTAACAGAATTGCAAGTAGATTGGGGCGTGCTCTTGAGCCTCCATGTCGTCGCGATCCTGGATAGTACGCTCAACTACCGGGTTCCGCTGGTGTCGCATAACTCTTCGCGATTGCTTCCTCGACACTCAGGTTCCATTTGGGAAACGGATCGGGCATTTCTAACCACGCTTCGATTCCCTGAGAATATTCCTCATCAGTCAGTAAACACTCTTGAAGGGAATCGTAGATGGCGATTTCGTCCATGCCGATGCCAATGAAGACTAATTCCTGTCGGCAATCACCAACGTCTTGATACCATTTTCGTTCAAGATCGGCTTGGAATGTGGTGGATTCCGGCCAATGTTCTCGTGGAACTGCAGCCCACCAGAATCCGCCGAAGTCCAGTCGGGCCACACGCCCGGCCTGTGACCATACGCCGATTTTATCGAGCCGACTAGCGAGCCAAAAAAACCCCTTACTTCGCAAGACTCCATTCCAATCTTGGTTGAGACGATCGTAGAAGCGCTGTGGATGAAACGGGCGCCTGGATCGGTATACGAAACTGTTGACGCCGTACTCTTCCACTTCGCTCGCACCATCGCCGCGGAGCGTTAGCTGCCACCCTTTGCTCTGTTTGGCGATCTCGAAATCAAAACGCCCGGTGCCCATGATTCGGCTAGAATCGACGTGACCGAACTTCGAACGCAACTTGAGTGCGTAAGGATTCAATTGTTCGATGAATCCCTCAATGGTCGATAGTGTGTCTTCGTCGACCAAGTCCGTCTTGTTCAACACGATCACATTCGCAAATTCGACTTGTTCGGTAAGCAGATCCGCGACGGTTCGAGGGTCGTCATCCGATGCCGCCTGGTCGATGCTCTTCAAATCTTTGCCAATGCGGAGGTCTTCCATGAAGTTGGCCGCATCGACCACCGTGACCATGGTGTCCAATTCGGCAATATCCGACAGCGGCGTTCCATCTCCGATTGCGAACGTAAAGGTATCGGCAACGGGGGCTGGCTCGGAGATGCCCGTTGATTCAATCAACAGGTAGTTAAAGCGGCCTTCCTTGGCCAAGGCCGCGACCTCCGCAAGAAGATCCTCGCGGAGGGTGCAGCAGATGCATCCGTTCGTCATCTCGATCAGTTTTTCTTCCGTTCGGCTCAAGGAAGCCTCGCCGCCAACGATGAGTTGAGCGTCGATATTGACCTCGCTCATATCGTTGACAATCACGGCGACCCGCAAGCCTGCCCGATTGGCCAGTACATGGTTCAGTAGCGTGGTCTTGCCTGCCCCGAGGAATCCGGACAGCACGGTTACAGGGAGTCTCTTCATGGTGGCCCCGCAGCGATCGTGTATTGTTTGAGTGCTTTCGTCAGTGGCTGATCCTGGTGCTCCCAACCCCGACGGCTGAGAAATCGCCACGCAGCCACTGTCTTCTCGGCACGTACGAACGGGCGCAGCCAGTCTTCCACGCATTCGCGCCGATAGTCGAGGCCGGCTGTGGCGAGCACCCAGGCCTCATAGTTTGCGATCCAGTGCAGCGACGACTTCCAGAGCTTTCGGGCGCGTTGCCACTGCAGCACGCCTCGAGGACGGGCGAACATTGGTAGTTCGTCGGGCCAGTGAATATCTAAAGCGAGCGACTCGACCGGGGCCCAGTTCGGGCAAAACTCGAAACGGTTGAGATAAAGTCCTCCCAGGTCGCGGCATCCGAAGAACATGCCGAAGCCCCACAGGGACACATGGAGCTGATCTCGATCAAGGCGATAACACGTGGAGCGGTCGGCGGTGCTGCGATCTCGATGGCGCTCGAAGCCAAAACGCATCAGCAGATTTCCGGCGGGATACTCGACATCCTTTCCCCAACACCAGACCTGCTGTTGCATTAGCTTTCCACCAAACCTTCGCGCCGGTCCGGGCATGCACCATCCCTGGCCCGCTCGTGTCCCTCTCGCCGGTTTTGCAGGGCTTCGTCTCGCTTGAGCAGTTTCAGGCATAAGAGTGACTCCGAGGCTCGCTGTATCCCGGGATCACCGCCTCCAAATTCTCGGACATAGCGACACCAAGCAATCGCCATCCGCGAGCCATCTCATCTGCCGGAACGATTGGTCGCTTGCCATTGTCCCACTTGACCAACGTCGCTTGGCGGTACTCGATTCCCAACCTCTCGAAGATCGTCACCTCGTAGCACCGCATCCAATCAATCAGGTCCAGGGTCAACGAAGCGCAAGTGCTTCTTTGCGCATCGGTCGGGGAACTCAGCTTCGGTAAGTCCTCATCGGACCAGGGAGGGCAATCCAAGTTTGCATGAGTTGTATATCGAGGTTGAAACCCGTAGCGGGGCAGAAAGACGCCACCCCGCTGTACTTCTCCATAAAACACACCGAAGCCACGCAAAACCACGCATCTTCCGCGTGGCAGTTCCAGAGAATAAACGCTGGAACACTCCTTGTTTTCGCCGGGCGGCTCGATGCGATCAAAGCCCAGTTCGAGCAGCCAATTCCCCTGGGGTCGCAGGATGTCTCGTCCCCAGCACCATATTTGTTGGCTCAGTAAGCCCACGGCACATTCAATCAACTCGCGACTCGTCAATTGCTCATTCGCGGTGTTTCGACCAACAACCTCCAAGTGGTAGTGCAATCTGTCCGTCCAACAGCGACTCATGGTCTCACTAGGTTCGAGTTTTTCATCTCGGCTCGTGAAGATCAAAACAGCCACCTCACTCCCCAGGCCAGGATCAGAGTGAAGAGGATTGCGAATCCCGCCTGCCTTGCGAGGATTCTGGACGTGGCCTTCCAGCCAGTCTCGCGACCGATCGTCATGGCGGTCACCAGGCATGGCAAGAGAGTCCCCGCCAGATAGACTGCCGTGAGCGCTTGTGCCGCTGTCATTGCAAAGGATGGACCATCATCTGCCGCAAACAGAAAGATCCCGTCTTTCCGCACGGAAGCCAATACAACGGGCAAAGCCGCTTGCGGGGGAAGGTCGAACACGCTCATCACTGGCCCTAGAATCCGAGAGGCCAAGTCGAGCGCTCCGGCGTGAGCTAACAGCGATGCGGCGATACAGATCATGATGAAGACAGGCATCGCCTGCAAAAGAAATTGTCTTACGGTCCCCGACGCTTCTCGCCACAATGCCGACCAGGTCGGCCATTGCATGAACGGTCGGCTGGGTGTCATCAAGACGTTCAGTGAACTGCGGGCCTCTGGGCCCGAAGTGAGACGCAAGTAAACGAGCGTCGTGACGAGCAGGTAACCCAGGAAGAGCCCCGTCAGCGATAAGGCCGAGGTGCTCGTCGCCGCTGCCGTCCCGGCCAAAACAGCCAAGGTGGCCGGGAGTTGGTAACTGCATGCAGAGCCGAAAGCGATGGCCGAAATGGCGGGGCCTCGCGAACAGCTCGAGCAGGACCGCGTGCTGATTACCGCCGGCACGTTGCACCCGAACCCCATCATCACTCGCACCACGTCTCGTCCGCTTAAGCCGAACGGTCGCACAAGCGGATGGAGCGCGACATTGATTCGCTCAATCAATCCGCTCGCCTTGTAAACGCCGAGAATCAGAGCGAACATCAACACGGTGGGCAACGCCCAAACCAGCAGGAACGGACCCATGTTCAACAGGCCGTAGCCGAATTCTCCTTGCTGAGCCGTGAGCACGATTCTCAGCCAACTCGGCCACGTCGCATTGACGGTGGCAATGGCAGGTTCGAACCATCTTGCAACAATGGGGTGAAGCAAATCCGCCACCGCGTTCGCGCCGTAGATTGTCGCCAACGCCGGCAGGAAGAGCAGCAAGATCGCCAGAAGCGGGCCGATAAGTTGAAGTTCCAGCCAACCCGGCTTCGGCTCGATCCGCCATCCAGCTCGCGCCGTCAACGATTCTTTTCGGAATTCTGAAGGGTTGATTGTCGCGTTGGCAATCTCCTGATGACTGCGGTCAGAAACCTGGCGAGCATCGAGAGGAATAAAGTCGACGCCGGCGTCCGCTGCCAGGCGTTCGATCGCCTCTAGTGCGGCCTCGCCCGGCTGTACCTTGTCCCAATACGTGACGACCACAGCCCCATGCTTGCCGATAACCAACGGCAGCATGTCGCTCAAGTCCTGATCCAGGCTCGTCGCTTGAACCACCAACAGGACAACATCATTTCCAGCGAGCGCATTCAGTGCCAGTTGCGTCGTTTCAGTGTCTGAACTACGAAGAATTCCAGGTGTGTCGATGTACTCGGTGCTGCCAGAACGGTAGCGTTCGACGATCACGGTCGAGCCGCGGAAGTTCGTCTCACCCGCCGAACGACCGGTCAACGAGGAAACCAGTTGCGACTTACCGACGCTTTCTTTGCCCACAATAAGGATGGTGCGTGTATCTGGTGGTGTGACTAAGGTCTGGCTCATGCGGGCTTTTGGCGGCTAGTGGGTGATGGTTTCGTCGCGTTGATTAGCGTTCAAAGAGTTATGCAGTTGGGGAAGTTGCCCCGCTCACCCTGGCACGCTTACAGCTGCGGTTCCAATAGACGGCTTCGTCCTATTTCTTCATTGGCGAGAGCGCTTCAGCGCTCTGGTCGGCGTCCGAGGGAAGAACACTTATGGCACCCCCCCATCGCGTTCCATCTGTTCTGCATACTTGACACAGAACTCGGCGTATGGAACCGCATCGAGCCTGGCTTTGGGAATCTGCTTTCCGGTCCCCAGGCAGATCCCGAACACGCCTTCCTCGATGCGTTCCAGGGCTGCCTCGATGCGATCCAGGGTACTTGCTTCTTGCTGAGAAAGCATGAGGTCACACTCGCGCGCTGCTTCGTCCGTCCCGCGTTCGGCCATGTGGATCGGCATTCGACTGTTCGCGGCCGCATCTAAGGCGCGCTGCGCGAGACTTTGCGTATCGCCGCGAAGGCGCGATCGCATTGCCAGGAGTTGCCGCCGATAGCGTTCCAAGTCCAAATCCTTCATGCAACTACTTCTTGCTGAAATCAGCAAACACACTCCTCTCCGCAGCAGGAAAGATCATCCAGGTACATGCCCCACTGGCGGTACACTTCCAATTCTTCCGCCGGAAGCCCAAGCGATGTGGCAATTGCTTTGGCAACGACGGCGAATCGTTGTCGATACTTGTAAATAAAGCAGAATACGTGATTGTCGTGACGCACGGCGGGCCCGCACAGGAATACTCCTCGAACAATCGTCGACTCGTCATGCTCACTCAGCAGTGGGAAGCCGTCGTCGCGTCGCTCAAACAAATCTGCAACCAGCTTGTGGCTACCTTCAAATCCACCTGCCAACAGTGGTGGAACACCCGTTTGAAACCGGTTCCCGTCGTGCGTTGTGACCTCATACTTAGCGTCCTCGCGTGTGACAGAGGCGATTGGCGTTTGCGGAAATAGTTCCACGTGCTCCTCAAACCAATCCGCCTGCATTCGTTCGCGCGTATACGTAGACAACGCGACACTGGGATCGGAACTTTCGTCTTTCCACGGACATCCTTTATCAAATAGTCGCACCCGCTTGTCGCGATACGCCAGATGGTAGGCTGCGTCGACACCGCTCTCGTAGCCACCGACGATGATGAAGTCGTCTCCTTCAAGGTTTTCATAACTGGGAATAGTCGCCGTGTGCCGACAGAGTTCGCTGCCAACAAATCCATTCAACCGAGGGTATTGGTATTCACCGGCGGCCCAGATGACATGTTTGGTTCGAATGGTCTCGTTGGCCGTATCGATGCGAAAGCCATCACCGACGCTTGTTACCCGCATCACATCGGTGTTTTCGCGGATAGGCAACTCAAAAACCTGCGCGACTCCACGTAAGTGTGCCGCGTACTCCTGGCCCGTCGGATGCTCGACGCCTAAGCTGTACGCGGGGGAAACCCCAATCGCGATTGAGTTCAAATCCAGCATGCCAATCGAATTGGTAGGAAATGAAGGAGTGATGAAGCACGTCTCGGCCGGCCACGAGGCAAACGATGCGCCGACCGTGTGACGCTCAAGCACGACGAAGTTTTCAATACCCGCATGAGTCAGAGCTATAGCAACCCCAATTCCCGCAGCGCCTCCGCCGATGACGACGACGTCGTAAGTCTTGACCACAAGTTCGGTCGCCATTACGCACTCCCCTGCATGGCTACTCCAACACTTCGGTAATGTACGGAGAAACTCCGCTGAGAAATGAGCCAAGCCGAAGCTGTAAACCGCTAGATCGAGGATCGCCGGCTGGTGTGCCCTCAAACCCGATAAGGATCATCTCTCAAGTTCCTAGAGTGCAATTAGAATGTATATGCAAAGCATTTGCAACTGGTCGAGAGTCCAAAAAGTTGTCCTCGGAGACGGCGAGCTAACGGATGCAGGGGCCGACTGTTCGGAGAAAGGGGCTGAATTTAGGGCACGATAACTCGAGGTGGTCCGTTTGGCTGTGCCGTGACGTTGCGATACCAAGCCGCGGTTATCCGGTTGGAGAAACTTCGACGATCATTCGTCTCGTCCAGGACAATCGAGAGGGATTTGAACTCAGCAAGTCCCGCATGTTCAACCACTTCCAGCAATCGTTCTCGCGATAGTCGTTGTAAAGGGACGGACTTTCCAGGACCGGCTTTCTATGGGAACGAAGCACGCGGGGAAATCAAAAAAACGCCAACGATTCCGCACGTAATCGAATCCCGGCCGACTACATATGTTGTCTGTCCGTCTGGAAGCGTCGGCAATGCTTCGCTAGGCTCTGATAGCTGCTGGGAACGTGGAGAACGAGAGGCTCTTCAACGGAGATTCGCGAACGTGCAACTGGGAAACTGGCAACTTGATATCATCAGCGGTGGGAAGCTACGCCTCGACGGAGGGGCGATGTTCGGCGTGGTCCCTCGAACCCTGTGGGAGAAAAAGCAGCCGCCGGACAAGCGAAATCGAATTCAAATGGCGACCAACTGCGTATTGCTCCGCAACGACGATCGGACGTTGCTTATCGACACGGGGTACGGCGACAAGTTCGATGAGCGAGGCCGCGAATTGTTTTGCTTGGAGGAAGGAAATCCGTTGGTCGAGAATCTGGCATCCGCCGGTGTCGCAGTCGAAGACGTCGACACAGTCGTGCTTTCACACTTACATTTTGACCATGCTGGTGGTGCGACCACGGAAGATAGCCGAGGAAATCTCCGCCCCACGTTTCCTCGCGCCCGCTACATCGTGCAGCAGACTGAGTGGAACCATGCCGTGGGGGGTGCGCCGGAACTGAAAGGGAGTTACCCACTGGATAACCTGTTGCCGTTCAATGACTCGGGTCAGCTGGACTTGATCGAAGGTCCCGCCGAGATAGCCCCTGGGCTCTCCGCGATACCTACGCCTGGCCATACAAAAGGCCATCAGGCATTGATCTTGGAAACCACTGAACATACCGTAGCCTATGTGGCCGACGTTTGCCCGATGGTGGCCCATTTGCCGGCGATGTGGTGTATGGCCTACGACGTCGATCTTCTCGAATCGCGGCGGAACAAGCCACAAACGTTGGGCCGTGCGGCGGACGAAAACTGGCTGGTTATCTTCTGCCACGACCCTGAAACCATCGGTGGCAGGTTGCAGCGTGATGAGAAGCGAGAATTCTCGGTGATCGACCCGCGGACCTCGCTTTGAAGGGATCTGCTCAGCGGCCAGCTATCGGTTCTGGAAACGTTGAACTAACCGGCCGTCGTCGTGCTTTCCAGCGTGTTGAGCCAGCTTCGAAACGCGCGATCGATCTCTGGCCACGACTGACCGTCGAAGGTCTTTCGCACTGTTTGGGCGCCCGTGGGATCGTCAGAGTAGCTGTCGCGGAACTCGCGATAGAATTCGCGAAGCAGGCCCTGCTGCTGCATGTAGTAGCAGAAGTATCGGGCTTGGGCGTAGTTCACCCCCTCGTCGGTGCCCCGAAAATCATCTCGGGCTACCAGGTTCTCCACCGTGCCCAGCCTCTGCCGCTCGATCGCATCGCGAATTACCGGCAGACGCCAGTTGATCAAACCTTCAATCCCAGGAGGATCGTCGGTCAAGCGAGCTTGTTCGTGAAGTGAGGCCAGCCCTTCGTTGAACCAATCGGGAATCTCGGGGAAATCGAAGTCGGCCAACGCATGTGTCAGCTCGTGCAGCAAGGTTCCGCCGCCGGTCGAAATGTTCATCACCAGCGTACGTTGTCGCGGTTTGTAATAACCAAAAATGGAGATGCCCTCGTCTCCGAATAGCGACATCGCAAAGTGGTTGTAACTTTCGGCCGTGGTGAAGAGCAGCACGACGATCGGTTCATCAGGGTGTTTTTGAAAATAGTTTGTCCATAGCGCTTTGGATGCCGGCAGAATCGTGCGCTCGTACCAGCGGGCCAACTCTTGGGTCGGTAAATCGCCGGCGATGATGAACGGGCTGCGAACGATGTGCTGACACGTATTGCCCAGCCGGGCATCGATTTGTTCGCCCCGAACGTGACACGCCACTTCAAGTGCTTCGTCGGAAATTCTCGCTTCGGCAAGTTCGCCAACGAAGCCGGCCTGATCGTTGGACCGAGGGACGAGATCGAAGACCAGCGTATTGCTGGCGGCGACCGTGGTATTCGACGGCCTGACCCAGCGCGATACCGACCATGAGCAGATGAGGATCGGCAGCGGTCCCAGCACCAGCAGTAAGAGTCGCAAATGCTTCAACGGATTCGACCAACTCTTGGAATAACAATCACAACTGCCCTCTCCTGCATAATACGAGATCAAACCGGGGAGCACAGGTCGCATTGTTTGAGTGTAGGGCTAAATGACGACCGGTGCGATGCTTTGGGGCAGGTTCCGCGGACAACTGCGGTTGAGTTTGCCGATCACGCAGTTCGTAAGGGAAGCACGACGGGCGATTAGGAGCTGAAAAGGCCCACAAAGGACTGTGCCAAGGACGAGATCTTGGTCCAAGCTCCCCAACCCCCGGCAATCAGCAACCCGCCGACCGAGATCCACAGCATCGTGTCCCAGAATCGACCTGGCACAACCCGGGGGTCGCATCGTCGGTAGCGAAAGAATAACCCCGCCCCACCCAACATGGGCAGCAGAGTTGACTGAATCAGTCCGCTCAAAGCGACAAGTGTCACGGGCTGCGGAAACAGAATAAAAATGGTCAGCGAGACAATCGGGAATGCCCCACAGAAAATGCGAACCCATCGCCGCCGGCTGGCTTCATCTTGTCCACTAACTCCAAACACCCGCAGCGCATCGGCGGCCATGCGCGAGTTCCCCGCGGTGGAAACGAAGAAAGTGGAGTACAGTACTGCGAAGGCACCCAACAGAAACATCGGTGCAGCAAGCTTCCCGAACACGGGGACATACATGTCGGCCAAAGTGCGGATGAGTGCATCGTTGGAAGGAATGTTTCCTTCGCGATTCAGCACAGCGGCCCCCAGGATATAAAAGGCCAACGTGGCGAAGGTGTAGATGACCATCGAGCACCAGGCATCCCAGTGCATGACCCGCAGCCACCCACGAGCACGTTCTGCCCAGGCACTGCTCTCGTCGCGAGGGCCGGTGTATCTGGCATAACCTTTCTCCAAACACCAGTAGGGATAGGCCACCAATTCACTGGCACCCACCCCGATGATGCCGAAGGCGGCCAACGCCGTGATCAGGGCGGTCTCTGAATCGGGCGGCAACATGAACCGTAAGCCGTGCTTCACGTCTGTCCAGCGCGTTGCCCAGGCGTCGTACGATTGCAGGATTCCTAAATTTGCAAACGTGATGATCACAAAGAACACGACCAACGTTGTGGCCACCACTTGAATCACTGCGTAGCGCCCGTTGATCAATAACAACGACGTGATCAAGGCAATAATCACACACCAATAAGTGTCATCGTGATGTTCCGGCAGCTCGGGACGCGGGCCAAGCTCGTCGGCGAGCTGCTGACGATTCTCTTCGGTTGTCGATTCCAGCTTCTTGTCGTATTCGACTTCGGCTGCCCGAGCTTGGAGAAACGCGTTGTAATCGCCGGTGATGGGCACGGTCATTGCCATCGACTGTCCAACGCCGCCCAAAATGCCGCCAAGTTGCCCGAGCCCGACGGTAAACATGACAATCCAGTACCAGACCAACCAATTCACGCGTAGTCTTGGCCCGGGAACCTCGTTCAGCCCTTGCAACGAGGTCTTTCCCTGGGTCAGCGCGAAGCGGCCAAACTCGATCTGCACGAAGACTTTGATCACGCAACCGATGATGATCAGCCACAAAAGCCAGTACCCGGCTTCGGCGCCGGTTTTGGTGGTCATGATCAGCTCGCCGGAGCCCACAATCGAGGCCGCGATGATCAACCCGGGCCCCAATCGGCGGATGATCCCCGCCACCGTGGTTGGGGGCTGTTGGGTCATCACGACATCGTGTCGATCTCCATCCTGGCGGTTGGAGCTGCCGGCGGGTTCGGTCATTAGGCGTGGAGCGATCTCAAAAAGGCGGGCAAAAGCAAACAAGAACCGAGAGGGAGGATTCTCGCTGCGCCGCACTCACGATGCAAGGAATTCTTGAAATTACTTGTCCGCTAGAGATAGAGCCGCGGATATGATCAGCGTGTCGAGTGTGAATTGGACTTGGCGCTGGCCAATGCCGACAGTGTTGCGATTCGCCGTGATGAGAAATTGCGCGATCGCGAAGGCAAGTGGAACGCCGTAAGAGTGAAGCCGGAAATCCGCCCGCTTAGCGACGCAGGCGAAGCCCTGGGTGGTGACCGAACGTCGAGATCGGCTCGGCCATCTCGCGTGGGGCGTTTCCGGGAAACGGAATGCTTTCGTCTTCGCCTGGTGTCGGCAAGTCTTCCAGTTCCGGCCCTTCGCTCTCGTCGATGCTCGAGTCACGTGAGGCGTCCGCAGGGGGTGCGGGGCTAAGCTCGCCCCAAGGGCCAATCCCCGGATCGGCGATCACCGACCCCACGCGCTCGTGTACCAGACAGGTGCCACACTCGCCACCGGCAAAGACCGGTCCACAATAATCGTAAGGGCTCAAGCAGGTAGTACATCCGCTGGCAACCAACATGGTGGCGGCCATGACGACTACCATTCCCAAGAGTTGTCGACGCATGGTGAACCCCGTAGGCGAATTGACAATCCAACATCAGCACCGGCGCAACGGAACAACCGGCACAATTATTGTCGGACGCAAGCCTTGCCTAACCCGCAACCTTTTCCAGAAAAGTGCCACGAATGGCGAGAGATTACGGCCAGCGACCGGAGGAATGTT
Source organism: Pirellulales bacterium (assembly GCA_965227275.1). Lineage (GTDB taxonomy): Bacteria > Planctomycetota > Planctomycetia > Pirellulales > JAEUIK01 > CAZNXE01. The sequence goes on from CBDDFU010000002.1 coordinate 511,736, forward strand.
TCCGAGGTCTTACCAGATCGCCCAGTGTCAAGCAGCAGTGCTGGCAACAGCTGACCCACGCCAGCGACTCTTTGACAACGTTGGAAGGTAACCGCCAAGCAGTGCGATCCCGACTGCACCGGGAATGAGGTAACGCAACGCGGTCAGCATACCGACCACCAGCATGCTGGCAGCCGGGGCGATATCAGAAAAGATAGCAACGAGCGCCGCGTCACGGGTGCCAATGCCGCAATAAGAAACGGGGAGCAACCCCGCGAAGATGGCAAGCGGCATCCGGGCCGTGGTTGTCTCCCACGGTGCCGAGACGCCAGCGGCGTGTAGAAACAGATGCAACTGGGCGAGGTGCAAATACCAGAGCACCGTGGTCCAGGCCACCAGGCACAACCACGCGGAGGCATTCTGCGAAGCGGGTGTGACGCGGCGCCGTATCAGCCATGCCACAAGAAACAGTATTGCCCCCACGACAAAGACGATCTTGCTGCTAATGCCGAGTGTGCCGACAACAATGAACAACGCCAGAATCGATACGTCGGTCAGCTTTTCCACCGTTGCTCGAAACACGGCCCGGGGGCGTTGGTGGGACTCTTCGAGTTCCAGCATCCCGGCTTTTGAAAGATCACCCATTTTGGCCGGCAATGCCAGGTTGAGTGCCGATGCCGCCAGGGTTTGTCGCACTGATTCGGTGAAGGTGATTTTCGAAAGTGATGTAACCCAGCCCCGCCAACGAATTGCTGAGACGATGACCTGGGGCACAAACAAAACCAGGGCGATCGATAGCGGCACCCATTCCAGATGCGCCAGGGCTCGAATCACCCGTGGAAAATCAACCGACGCAACGAGAGACACCACGAGTATGCACGCCAAGGCGAGTTTGAAGAACCACTTCCAGTTGAACCCTGGGGCTGTATCGTTCATGAGTACTCGCGTTCAATCCGAACAAGACGATCGCGGTTGAGCGTTTCAAGATGAGGCGCTAAGTCGTTCCATGGCGATAGGGCCGAGTGCTGATAGACCCCGGTGGCAGCCACATACGCCGACTCATGGTCAACGCCGAAGCTCATTCTTCGCACGTGCAGCTTCGGGTCGAGCAATTCAATCGTGTCAATCACACGCAAACCAGGAAGACCATCTACGGGCGTGGCCGTTTGCGAAGTGTGTGAGCCGCGCTGCGGAGTCTTGTTTATCTCCAACGTTCTTGTCAGCCGGATCGGGCAGGCGTCGCGACCGGTGATCAATCGTCGCTGCAAGAGTCGACGCACAAACGTGCGGCACCAGCGGCCAACGAGCAGCATGAACGTTCGAAGTGCGATGAACTTCAGCGGGGTCGCGGTTTCGTACGCTGTCCAGCGCAGTGGGCTGTTGACGGTGATCTTCTCAATGCCTGGTTCCGTTTCGTGGTGTACCGCGTGACCATGATCGTGCAGTTGCGAAACTGCCACGCGGCCGTCGCTTGTTTCAAGGATAAGCCCGGCATCGGTGACGATGTGTTGGCCGTGAGAGTAGTGTTTGAGCGTGCCTCCTCGCGATGTCGAAATGATCGTGTGCGTAGTTTCATTGCGGTGAACGTAGAGACCGGCCTTGGGATAGGCTGTGAGGCTGCTCCCTTGATTCGGTTCTTTGTTCATTGCCGCGGCATGCGGCTGCCAGTCGAGATAGGCTTCGATCAGGTTGCCCAGGCGATGGGCAACCAGGCGGTCATCGTCGAAGCAGGCAGTTGTGCCCAGGCATAACGCACGAAGAAACCCGTCCGCGAGTTCCCCGGCTGCGGGGATCGTGTTGGCCAGTAATTCAAATCCATGCGGATAGAAGTGCATCGTGCCACGACTACCGTACGGGCCACCATAGCTTCCGTCGGGATGCAGGAATGATCGGCAGAAATTCACCGCCCGCGTCAGCGGTTCATCGAACCAGGTGACGTTCATCTCCCTGCGTAATTTCGCCAGGCTGTCGATCGTAACGGTTTGATACCCAGGGTCAGCCCCGCCGTACTCGTTGAACCACCCTTCGTCGGACTGCCAGGTGAATAGTTTTTGCAGCCGTTGCTCCGCCGCTTGCAAGTACCGGGGCTCTTGCGTAATTGCGAACACGCGGTGCAACCCAAGAGCCGCGAGTGCTTGATGGTTGGCAAGGTGACCCGATTCGTCGTTCTCCATCAACCAGTCGGCCCGTAGTCGAAACCATTCGGCTATCTGAGGGTCTTCGAGCTCCAACAACTGGTATGCCCGAGTGTTGGCCTGCAGTGAGAATACGGCCGCGCCCAACGCACGTTCGTACGGGTAATAGTCGTCACACGATCCGTCCCGATGACAACTGCCGGCCGCGAACCGAATCGCCGCGGCAGCCAGCTCGCGAATCCGCTGCTCCCCGTACCAACGATTGCCGGGAAATTCGTAGTGGTAAACCTGCGCGAGGGCCAACGCGCCTTCCTGGTACATCTCGGAAGGAAAGTCGGCCGTGCGATAGTGCCAGAACTGCCGGTCCATGCAGCCGTACGTATCGCGATAAGGGTTGCGATCGATGCTGCTCAATAGACGAGGGATCTGCGATAAGGCCGCTTCGATGTACAGCCCTCGCAAGCTTTCGTCCCGAATTCCGCTCGTACTCGCTGACGACACGACCACGTCCGACTGAGCGACAACGCGGATGCGGTGCGAAAGAGCTTGTGTGGGACCGACAACGCGAGTCAAGGTCTTTCCTCCTGGCCGTCTCAGGGTCGTCGATGATGGGCCACGATGACTTCCGCCAATAAGCCCAACATCAGGGTCATGAACCCGGCGGTGAGCAGCACAATGTCCGATTCCTGCATCGAACCGGTGGCCGCATAGCTCCAACAGCTTTTGGCCACGCCAAAGAGAACCATCGCCGCGGCGGAAGGAAGAAAGATTTTCAATGGGCGGAAGTAAAGCACAATCCGCAACACGGTTCCCAGGTACGCAAGCGTATCATTCACGGGATGAAACTTGCTGCGTCCGATTCGCCGCCGGTATTCCACGGGGACATACTTCACAAAGAACCCGTTGGTCAGAAAGGCCAGGGTCATGGTCGTGACACAACTGAAACCATCGGGCACAACCCACAACCAGCGCAACATCGTTTCACGTTTGAAAGCTTTCAGGCCCGTGTTCAAATCGGGGATCGGGTGACCGGTGAGGTAACATGCCAACCGGCGGATGAACCACTTGGCCGGACCTCGCAGCCACGGCATGGTGCCTTGTTCGGAAGTTCGTGCCCCGTTCACCTGATCGTATTGTGGGAAGTAGGCAAGCAACTCGGGGATGGCACTGGCAGGATACGAGCCGTCGGCGTCGAGCATCACCACCACGTCACCTCGGGCTTCGCGAACGCCGATCTTCCGGGCTGCCCCCGCTCCGCGGTTCTCTGCGGCTCGAACCACACGAATCGGACATTGCCAGCAGCTTTCGGCAAAGCGTTCAGCCAACGCTGCGGTGTTATCCATGGAACCATCGTCAACGACCAGAATCTCGTAGCGAATATTCTCCGCAGCCAGCGACTCGACCACTTCAGTCAACACCGACTCGATGGCCAGTTCTTCGTTGTAGGCAGGCAGCAAAACGGTGAGTGCATAGCCCTGCTCGATGTCCGTCGAGACGGCAGCGATCGACTCGGTTTGCCAACCATCCATGGCGTGGCTCCCAGGTAGCAAGCGGCAAGAAAGTTGATTCGCCCAGCGGCGTAGTGGAGACCGGCATAGCGGTTGAAGTACCCACGCTGCTGGCACACGTCTCGGGTTTATATCACACCCAGAAACCGGCAACCAATGGCAGTTGGCTGCTAGCAATGCAACCCGGAATGACCTGCGGGAGAGAAGCCTAACGCAAGGCGATCAGGCGATAGCGCCGTCGAACGCCATCGATGTCCCGATAGGTGTAGTCGTGCAGCGTCTTGAGCCGTGACTTGCCAGCTTTGGCCTCACGGGCGATTTGCTGATCGACCAGCTTCGGCAACCGCTGCTCGAACTGGATTCCCTTGCTGTCGGGATTCTCGGCCAGAAGAACGTGCGTGAAGCCCGCCTTTCGCAGAGGAGCATCGACGCTGCCTTGGGCTTCGATTGCCGCCAGATAATCGTGATGAAAGCGATAGTTCTCTTCACGGGTTACCCGGTGCTGAAAGTAGAACTCGCGGTAGTCGAGACTGAGAATGTGCGCATCGGCCGGCAACAGGAGATTGGTCAACTCCGCGGTGCGATAAGTTGGTTCGCGTTGTTCGAGGTACTGCTGTCTCGATTGCATCCCGCAGACGACTGCTGCATGTCGTCGAGCGCGTGCCAACGGGACCAGGGCACCGACCATCAGCAACGCTGCCAGCATCCCTCGGACCGCCCAGCGAGGGACGGATGGCATACGCGAAGTTTCCATCGCGAACCACACCACGGCGGTGCTTATCAACGGGATAACGGGTAAGAAGAACCGAACGTTTTGCCGCAGTGCGTACCAGAGAACCCCGTAGGCAGCGGAAATGATCAGCAGTGTTCCCAATCCTCGCAGCCTTCTCGCGAAGACCAGCAGCGGCAGTGTGGCCAGGAACAACGCACCGAGTTGATGGCCGCGTCCTCCGAATCGTTCTGGTTGCATGGTAACGTTCCAAGGCGACATGACGACTTCGAGGGGATTCCACGACAGCGGTGTCTTGCTGGCGCCCAGGACTTCCGGCGCCGCGTCACCAATGTGTTGTGCGAAGAAGGGGTAGACCGGATTCCCATGAAAGTACGCACCGCGCAGATACCACGTGCCGCCGACCAGCATCGCGGTGCAGACGACAATCGTCGCGCCTCGGGCCAGCACCCGGCGTTGACGTGGTTGCGTGATGAGTTGCCATACGATCATCACGCTCATCGCTGCGGCAAAAACAAGGGCCAGATACTTGGTGCCGGCCGCCGCGCCGAGCATGAAGCCCGACAACAGGAAGCCGCGTGGATGGTCCTGCTCGTGCACGGCTTCTCGCCAGGCAACCAGTGCCAGTGTGGTCAACGCAACCAGGGCCACATCATTCAGCGGCGCTGTCATCTGGTTCGAGATTCCAGGCACACAGAGCACGACCACGCCAACGACCCAGGCCCAACGATCGCCCAGTAGCGAGCGGGCCAACAGTACGCTGGCCCCCGCCGCGAGAAGTCCGGCGACCCAGTGCAACATTTGCGCGGTGACCGGCCCTTCGATGGCCAATCCCCACAGGTACCACATCTCAACCGCCAACGGGAATGTCGACTTCTCATGAAGTGGCAGGAAGGCCAAATGATGTTCGGCTAGAAACACCTTGGGAAGCTGCAGATGGTAATACATTGCGTCGCCCGCCGTGGGAGGTGCCAACGCCGAGATGCCGGACCCGACCACAACGCACGCGGTGAGGAACAACAAACCTGACTTCAGAAGACTCGGAAGGGGCTTTGACCAAGCAGGGTTCGCGGTTGTGTGTTCGGGTTGGACGACCACCCCGTGTTTTCTGGCTTGCAGCGCCGAAAGCAATTCTCCCAGGCCGGCAAAACAGGCGGCCATCGTCATCACACCAATCCAAGGGCGATAGAGAAACCCGAGCAGCCCCATGCCCATCAGTGTCAACGACCAGACCACCAGGCCCAGACTGATACTCCAGACGGTCACGGCGAACCGATCCTGTGTCGACGGGGCAAACCATCGCAAGCAAGGTCGACCAACACCAAATGCGGCTAGCACGATGGCGGCGGTCGCACCGCAGGAGAGCAGGGTTGCCAGCATGGTTGTTACTTCCGTGTTCGGGGGGTCCATCAGCGGTGTCTCGCCGTGAGACTTTTCACCACCAGCGGGCCATATGCAGGGCGTATGCAATTACCACGATCAGCATCCAGGCCGAGGCAATCCATGCCTTCCATGCGGCCATCGGTTGGGTGTGTTGCTCTTCTTGTGGTTCAGTATGGAGCAGCGAAGACACGGCGGCGTGTCGCGCGCGGCGCATGCGTCGTCGCACGGCTTCGGATGTTGAGTCCAGGTCTCTTATCGGTGCAATCATCGCGAACTCCTTCTCGCGAACTTGAGGTGGCTCAGTGTAACTAGACTGGCTCATGCTGTCGGGCGGGGCTGTTGGAATGCTGGCCGTGTGAGACTCCATCTACCTCAGCCAGTTCACGCGAACGGAAATAGGCGTTAAGCAAGGTTTGCGCGGCTTCAAGTACCTGGTGGGGTGAGATGCCCGTCATGCAAGGGTGATCGGACCACACGCATGTAGAGCGGTGGCAGGGCGAGCAGGCAACTTGGCGGCTCACCACGCGAACATGGTCGCCCTCGGGTCGCCACTGCTGTGCGTTGTTCGTACCGCTGAACAATACGACCGCCGGGGTCTGCATGGCGGCGGCCAGGTGAGCAGGCCCCGAATCGGCTCCGATGAACAAATCCGAGCGGTCGAGCAACACGGCCAATTCCAGCAGGTCATGTCGCCCGGTCCAATCCGCAATTTTCGGATCCTGATATGCGTGCATCACGCTGGCTGCCAGCCGTTGTTCTTCCGGACTGCCGATCAGAACCACGGTGCATTGAAGCGTCCTCAATAATTCGGCGATGAGCAGTCGCCAGCGTTCGACCGGCCAACGTTTGGCCATGGTGCCCGCACCAAGGTGAAGCACGACAAGTGGATGACTCGGGTGGGGTAGGGTGTTTAACTCGCGCTGAATCTTGTGATAAACGGAATCGCGTATCTGCAGGTTCCACTCCAGGTTTTCCTGGGCACGGGTGGCCTTGAAAGAATCCCAATCTTCTCGCCTGACCGCCGACCAAAGAGCAAGTCGCGATCTCAGTTCCGGACGATTCTGAACGTACGTTGGACTATGCGTGAGGAAGAAACCTCCTCCGCCACAGTGCCAACCCACGCGATGGCGGGCGCCCGTGAGCCACAGCAGGGCGGCAATCGGGGCTTCGCCGCGGACATCGAATGCCACGTCATAGCGTTGCCGCCGAAGTCGCAGTCCCCAGAGTCCCGTACTCCACCACCATGTGGCCTGACGCGGCCGGCAAAAGCGGTTGTTGTGCGACACGAATACACGAGAGACATCGCGCGAAGCGTCGAACAACTCGGCAGTCCATGGACTACACAACACGTCAATCGCGGCGCCGGGATAGTTGTGCCGCAGTGCATGCAAGCTTCGCAACGTAATCACCGCGTCGCCCATGTGATCCAGTTGCACGAGGAGGATTCGTTGCACCTGCTTCCGGTCCAACGCGGTGGACTTTGGCTGCCGGCGAAACATGCGAGCAAGGCGGAAGAGTAGGCTTCCAACAGCATCGAACACGGCAAATGCCATTCGCCACCGCAAGCGCACGTAGCGATAGCCTCCGCAGAAGGATCGTGAGGAGATCCGGTACCTCGAGGGCATCGTCGATGTGTTATAGCACCTTGGCATAAGCTTGAAGCGTATCTCGGACAACGGATTGCCAACTGAAATTCGTGCTTACGTGTCTGGCCAGATCATCGCTGCAAGGCTGGCTCGTGGCTGCTTCAATGGCCCGTCGTATCCCTCGCTGATCGCCCGGCGGCACATAGTGGGCCAATTCCCCGAAGTACTCTTTCCCGCATCCTCGCTCGGTCAGCACCAACGGCTTGCCGAGCATGCCTGCTTCCAAGGCGACCAAGCCTGGAGTTTCGAATCTGCTGACCAGGGCCAGGCACGAGCAGGCCGCATACGCACTGGCCAGCAGTGGATCTTGTCGCTTGAAGGCCTCCAGGAAAATCACGTTCTCGCCCGCAGCCAGCCGGCAGGCCGCGTAGTAGTCCTCGTGCCCCGGCACCACATCACCCAGTACGACCAGCGGAACATCGCTATCTTGCATGGCCTTCAGCAGGACAAGTTGATTCTTGCGCGGCTCGATGCGACCGGCACACAGCACGAAATCACGAATGCCGAACCGTGAGATAAACTCGGTGGGCCGTGCCGTTGCATACCGCGGGTCAGCCCCATTGCGCACGACCCTCAGTCTCGACTCTTCGGTGCCGAAGAGTCGCTGCAGTTGGCCGGCTTCGGCGTGAGAATTCGGCAACAATAGATCGGCACGATGATACAGCCGGCGTCTCCAAGAAGGCAGGGTAGGGCAGGCTCCGCGCAGAAAGTGATTCGTACAGGCCAGGACGCGGCGCATCAAAGGACGTGTCTCATGCCAATAGGCCGCGGCGTCGAACCAGGCAATCGGAGACAGAACCACCTTCACGTCGTGTCGCCTGGCAGCCTCGGTCAGTTCCACGAATTCCGGGCGGCTTCCGAACAGATGCAGTACGTCGCACTCACTGAAGCTCTCTTCCCAAGGCCGCCATGGTCGTGCATCGATCCCCAACTTCCGGAGATGTTCTTGGGTGGCAATCTGCTGAATCTCGCCCCCGCCTACGGCATCGCATGCTGTAAGCCGGCCAACCATTCTTACCCGTAGTTTTCGTTCGGAGTGACGAGCCGATTGCCGCTCGGCGTTGTCTCGACGCAACCAATGCGGCCCCGACAGAGCCTTGCCTTGCGACACGTCTATGGCCGCAGCTGTGATGGTCATCTGCTTATCTCCTCGACCAGCGAATGGCTCGTTTGACCCAGCCTCGCCACGAACTGGCGTCGATTTCATCGACAGGCGTAACTTTTTCCCAGTCGACGTAGCGGCGGATTCTGTTTTTGATCGACTCGGCTTGATCCAGGCGGATGGGACGGGGTGTGTCGCCCGCGGTACGCCGCTCGTAGATCAACGCCCCGCTTTGGAACCGAACGACACGAGCGTTCAGGTGAACCATGGCCACGTGTTCGCCGCGGATCAGTTCGCCCGCCAGGCCGTATCGTGCGGGGCGGCGATCGGCTTGCACGACGACCGTATTGCCTTCGGCCCATACGCGTACTTGCACCTGCTCGCGGGCCCGCCACCAGCGTGTGATCTCCGTAAGCGAGGCCGACCAGATCGCGCTGAATCCGGCCACTTCATTCAGCACCGACTGCAACACTTGGGGGTGGCGACCAAGCCGTCGCGTGGGATGTCCGTAGAGCATGACCGGCTCGCCGGCCAGATACTTCGATCTCGCAACTCGGGCAAAGTAAGTTGCTGCCAGGTCGGCTGCCTGCTCGGGGCGAAGCGAGTCGATACCGGTACGCTTTCGCGCCGCATCGAGAAACAACCCCAAGCACACCGGATGCACAGGAATTTGGAGAACGCTGGAATCCTCGGGCCAGAACGGAAGTTCGTCGTAGGCCATCGCGAATTCCGAACTATGCGAAATGCCAAGGTGTTGCAGCGCTTTCAGGAGCCCCGGCGAAGAGCGGCCGTGTGGTGCGACGAACCCCGAAGGTTTGATTCCAGCACTCTGCAGCACTTCGACGCTGCGCCGAATGTTTTTCAGGTTCGATTCGAAATCGGAGTAGGTATGGTGATGATATCCATGGGCCCCGACGTCGAAGTCCCGCATCTGTGCCAGCGCCTCGGGATGGGCTTCGTACGAAGCACCGCAGATAAAGTGGCTGCAAGCCGCCTGGTAATCGGCCAGGGAAGACAGTGTTTCGTGAAAGTCGTTCGAGTCGTACTCATCGTAATCGACCCGAAAATTGAACATCCCACGGTAGGGATAGGGGAACGCGGACAAGCGAAACCAGATTCCTCCTGCGCCCTCGACGATTTCTCGAAGCCGGTGAATCGCCGCGACGCGAATCGCTCGACGATCGACTTCCGCGATCTTTTCCGTGAAGCTGAGCGGGCCGAATTTCCACCAACCTCGCGTCGTCTCGTTTCGCTGCCACTGCTCGAATGGGTCTTCTCGCATGCCGGTTCTCAACCGGTCGACATCGATCGCCACCTGGCCTTCCGAAAGTGCCGGTTGCGGAGTCGCACGGCTGTCGAACAACAAGAAGCGTCCTTTGGCATCCGAATCGAGATGGTCTCGATAAGTGATGCCTTCCTGGCTGAGCCATGTCCGCAGGGGCGAGGGTACTTTGCCTAACAGCAGCGGCAACACAGGCAGTTGCGCGTTACTCATGATCTCACCCCGTCGGCAAACGTGGTGAGATGACGCTTCAGCAATGCAGAGGGCGTGACGTCCGTTGGTTTCTGTGGGCTTGCAACTTGCTGAATTGTCTTGGTGTGCTTGGAGGAGAACCACAGCCGCGAATGGCGATCGGCATGGACCCACGCGGAAAGCCCACTGAGAAGGCAGAAGGCCCAGCCATAGGGCCCGTCGAGCCAACCGTGTTTCCAAATCATGCGGCGGAAGACCTCCCGCACGGGGGCAAGCCAAGCCGCTGCTGTTCTTGGTGCCTCTCCAGCAGCTACACGCCGCTGAGCTTCAAGCCTGGAATAGCAATGCATCTTGGCCAGAAAAGCCGACAAGTCGGGCAATGTTCTGTGTTCGATAGCATGCCCAATGCGGCCTACGGTGCCCTGGACCTGTAGCGTTTCGTGAACATCTCCGGACCATTCGGCCGCACCGCGTCGAACGAGGCGAATTGGGACGTCGTTTTGCGTTCCGCTGAAACGCATGGCGTGGCCGAAGATCGTGCTACGAATGCGGATGTGGTAGGCCGCGACGTCGTAATTCGATACGGCTGTACGAAGCTCTGCAATCAATTCCAAAGTTGCTCGCTCGTCGGCGTCCAGCGAAAGCACCCAATCGCCGCGGCATTGTTCGAGGGCATAGTTTCTTTGAGTCGCGAAATTGTCGAAGCGACGCGTGAGCACTCGACACCCGTGCTGCAGAGCAATCTCCACGCTCTGATCGCTGGAGCCCCCGTCGATGACAACGACTTCGTCGGCCCAGACGAGTTGCGGAAGGAGTTCACGGAGTTGGGGCTCTTCGTTCAGTACAATCATCGCCACGGAGATGGTTGGGGATTGCGTCACACCAGGTCCCCCTCCATCCGTCGTGCAACAAGGCCTGCTCTCAAAAGCCATCGAGCGTTGTAGTACAGGGCAAGCACCAGCAGCTCGGTTTGCAGCCATCCGCTGAGCAACGCAATCACCAGCAAGTGCAGCCGAACATCCGCGTTCGCGGGAAAGTGATACAGGGATTTGATCCAACTGCTGCGATGTGGTTGCTCGTCAGGGGCGTCGTTCGTTTGTGCCGATGGAATGGCCGCTAGAATTTCCCGTTCGCTACTCATCCCGTGCATGAGTTGGTACTTGCCGATCACGAACGCCACATAAAATACCCAGGGCCATTCCGATGTTGTTGCTACGCTGGCCGCGTATGCCACGGCCGCGTGCACCCCCAGGTCAACTAGTTCATCTGCATTGGCGTCCAGCCATGCACCCCAGGCCGAGGCGGTTTGTTGACGTCTGGCCAAGGCTCCATCGAGCCGATCACAAAACCAGCTCAACAGCACAAGTGCAGCCGCGACGTACAGGGCAGTTGGCCAAACCGTCAGACTAACGGCCGCGGCGATTCCACAGACCAATCCCGCAAGCGTAATGTGCAAAGGTCGCAATCGAGAATCGACCAGCGTGTCGGCCACCAACTCGGCCAACGGACGGACATACCATCGCGAGATCGGATAACGATCCGCGGCGAGTAGCTCGGGCTTGCTGATGTCCAGCGTCTGCAAAACGAGGGTCTCTCGAAGTGGTGAGGTTAAGGGACTGGGCAGGTCAATAACTGATCAGCGCAGTCCGTTGTTTCCTGCGTGGCGATCGATGGCTCATTCGCCGAAGTGATGTCTCGCTCGATCCTTGAGCTATCTTGCGACAGACCGGTGATGTCCAAACGGTTGATCCTTCGCGGATGGAAGTCCCGGAAGAACGACCGCTCGCGCTGTAACTTCTCTTCCGTGGGCGAAAGTGCCGAGGCGTGCGATCCTCCCCTGACGTGCCATCGCTTTCTGGCTTCGAACCAGGCGCGGATGAAACGCCAACGCCGTTGTGGTTGTTGAAACGGGGCCGTCACAACATCGCGAATCGCTCGCACGGTGCTTCCCGCCATTTGGCTGAACAGATGTTCGCGACAACGCAGATTCTTCCATTGAAATAGCAGCGTGTTCCGCAGCGCCAAGTGATCGCACCCTGCGGTGCCGAACTCTCGGGCGAAGGTAGCCTGACCCAGGTGAAACGCCACCGACCGTGGGACGTACTCGGCAACATATCCCCGCTGATATGCACGGAAAGCCAGGTCCAAATCTTCCAGTCGACCGGGCAGATAGAGCGAGTCGAAGCCGCCCAATTCCAAGAATACTCGTCGGTCAATGGCCATCGCGGCGCCGGCCGATGCTGTTCGTCCAGCCAGGTGGGTGTACTGGTCATGCCATTCGTAAAGCGACGTGGCTTGCACCAGTCCGCATCGCCAGCGGACTGCCGTTTTCTGTCCCTCGTATTGCTTGCTGTTCCAACCGTCGCACCGAGGTGCTGTCATATAACAGCGATCGCCAATCTGCACGCCGCGAGAAAGCAGCGGTTCAATCAACGGGTCGACCGCGTTCGGTTCCAACCGAATGTCGTTGTTCAGGAGAATCGCGATATCCGATTCCAGTTCCTCAAGCACCGTGTTGTACGAGCACAACCCACGATTCTGGCAGCGCTTGACATGAACCTCGGAGAAGTGGTCACGGAGATAGTGCACCGAACTGTCGGAAGATGCGTTGTCGACGACGAACACCCGACAATCGTGTTGCGATGCGGAAGCCGCTTCAAGGATCGAGGGCAGGCACTGTTCGAGCAGACCGCGACCGTTGAAATTGAGTACGACCAGATCGACGTTCATCCGTGAACCGTCCGATGGCTGTTGAACTGACAGCGGAATGAGAAATCGAGGCGAGTAGCCACCCGCAGGGGACTCCATCGCGGGCAAACTGCAGCGTAGCGCGGGACGCAAAGATAGGAGTTGCCAACACCCGGGGTCAAGACGTCACGCGAAGCATCAAGAAATTCCGGACACGCTAGCGGAGGGTTGCTAGCACGAGTCGTAGATCTATCCGGCGGCCTTCGTGGTTTGCTTTTCGTGCTGCGGCTGGTTCGGCTCCACGCACCACCATCCGTCGTGGGGCAGGATGGTGTGATGCTCGGGTACGCGATACCAGGCGGCGAATTCCTGCTCGCTGGCCTGTTGTTTCAAGGAATTCATGATGCTGCCGATTGCCACCAGCAAAGCAGCCGAGCAGAGGAGGGCGACCGTCGCAGCCACCGAGTTCAGCCGTGTGTCGGCGAGACACCACGCCACCACCGCCACCGCAGATAGCAGATTCATGACGATGTGAATTTCGCACGACTTTCGCAACAGCCAGACAAAGAGCTTGACGGTTGAGGTCGGAATCGCCGTATCTTGAGTCGGGACGCTTCCTCCACCACCGCTGACGTGGAGTTCGCCGCAAACCCATTTCAGCCGTTGTACGAAGGCCTTGTAGCGGCAATCGTGCCACAGCCCGATGGTGAGCAGGGCCAGCCCCCAGACGAATCCGACCAGTCCCCAAAGTGGCTGGCCGTGATTCATGAACAACCCCCAGCCAATACCCACGGGAACGATCACGTTCACCAGGTGATGCATCAAATAGTCGAGCTGAACCCCATCCAGCGAGGCGGTTCCGTGGTACCGAGCGAGTTGGCCGTCGACGTGGTCCAGCAAATACCACAGTTGCAATAGCCCGACTCCGAGCAAGCATCCGAAGATGGAGCCAAACCCGAATGCGATAGCTGACGCTACGGCAACCAGCGTCGCCATCAACGTGACCGCGTGGGCGGTAATCCCCCAGGGAATGATGACCCTGGTGATGTGTAGCGCCATGGGCCGCGCAACACGTCGTGCCATCCAATTACCCAGGTGCGACGCCCCCGGTTTTGGGCACCGCTCTCGCAGTTCATCGAGCGTTGGACGGTTCATCGTCGCGGGATCAACTCCGTTCAATCCAGGGTCGTTGCCACCATTCGCCCCAACGACCGGTGTGCCATGTCGCGGCGCACGCAACGAACCAGATCGCTACGACGAGTAAGACTCCCAAGATGGCCTGCGGCAACGCGGCGTCGGTTGTGTTCACGATCGAAGAAGAAACGAACGCAACGACCATCGTCGGACACAGGATGCCTAACAGGACGGCCACATAGCGAACCCGTTGTGGCCACGACAGCAAATTCCAAAACGACCCACCGATAACCAGCAGTGCGAAGAGAACTTGCGAGGCACAGGTGGCAGCTGCCACACCGTTCAGTCCCCAGCCGGCGGTGAGTGCCCCGTAATTTCCACAGGCAGCCGCGGTCAACGCCACACAGGCGGCGAGCAGCCCACGGTTTTGACGCTTCGTGGTTACCAAGAATTGTGTTGCCGGAAGTGCAACGGCCAACGCCAGTGAGCCCGGCACCAACCACAGAAGGGCCGTCAATCCACCGGTGTAATCGGGCAGGATCCAGGATAGCAGCGGAGCCCCGACCACCAGTGCACCACCGGCCGCAATACCGGCCACAGCGGCATGCAATTCCGACGCTTGCGCCGCCAATTCGGCAACGCGTCGCTCGCAGCTCCAGCGGCCCAAGGCCTCGCCGTAGCGTGGGGCCATCGTGGTCGCCAGGATGTTGCTCACTCCAGCGAGCTGTGTTGTGACTAGAAGAGCGGTTGAATAGAGACCGAGTTGGTAAGCCCCATCGGGCAGAAAGGCCAACAGCATCAACTTGTCGACCGACTGGAACAACGTCATCACCAACCCTGTCAGAACGATGGGGAAGCCCACGGCGATCAACGGTACGATGGCTCGTAAGTCCCAAGCCCATTTCGGACACTCGATCATGCTCCTTCGAGCCACCCATGCGACCGCAATGGAAACGCACAGGCAGCCGGCAATCAGTCCATACAGTCCGAACGCCCAGGTTGCCGCACCGCAGACGATCAGGGTCAGCGCACTTTCCAAAATGGCCAAACGTGTTGCGGTGGCAAACAGCCGTTCGGCACGCAACAGGACAAGTTGAAAGGTGAGGTACCGCTGCGCCAGACAGACGACGGCCATCACCCCAAGACCAAAAACCCAACCTGAGTGGGAAGCTTCCGTTTCCCGAATCCAAAGAAATCCGGCGGCACACAAGATCGCGACCGCGTAGAACACCGTGGTTGCCATGCTGAAGGAGAAGGCCAAGTCGCGGCTGGGGTACGCATCATGTGGCCGATCACTACCGCGGGCAATCGTGATCTCTCGGGCGGCAGCTTTCGTAACGCCAAGATTGACGAAGCCGGCGTAGGACAGCAGCAGTTTTAGAGCCTGCCACATCCCGATCTGAGCGGGGCCCAACAAGGTACGTAGCAATAAGCTGGTCGCCACGCCTAACACCTGCCCGACGATGGTCCCGCTGCCGACGAGAACCCCATCCCGGATGACGCTCCGCCATCCTCGATCTTGCGAGGTACTTTCTCGCTGGGCCAACGATCCGACTAGCGATGCCTGCGTTGCCATCAAACCTGCTCGAGGATAATGAAGGCGCGGGATGCGCCGTGAAACCAGGGCAGGCAGATCATCGCCGGGATACAACCAGCGAGGCAAGACGGATTCTTCTTCAATGGGCGGTTCATGCCGCCGAGCGATCCGGGTGCTTCAAGAACGGCAACACTCGTAACTCGTGAGCTACACTTTGTCCGTCGCACGCGTTTTCCAATACGGCGTCAACCACTTCCGCCGATGCCGTTTTGTTCAGGTTGGCGAACACGTCCGACCGGGGCGTCGATGCCGATGAGGCCAAAAGCACGCCCATCAGCTCATCGAGTTCTTCTTGGGACCGCGCGGTACCATGCATGCCCCAGGACGATGCTGGCAGAAAGTTACCGCTACCCCCGGGTAAAACCTGGATCACAGGCACTCCGTCCAAGGCAGCTTCCACACCAGCACTGCTACCAAGGCTGATCACCCCGCTGGCTTCGCGCAGCATTTGGGCCAGGGGAGCTTGCTCGACGAAGCGAACGTCGAGCGAGGAGAACTCGCTCAAAACGCTCTCGATGTAATCACGTCCCGATCTGCGTGGGTGCAACTTGAACGTGATCCGCACTCCGGGGTTCGCATCGAGCGAGCGGCAAACCCAATCGAGCATCTCGCGGTACGTTTGGGTTGTCTTGTGATACGAGACAAGGTCGGGGCGATCATCACGAGCGGGCGGGGTCAGAAACACGACGATGTGTGGCTGGTCGCCCGATTTCTTGCGGCGTGACATATCCAACTGGTCTATCAGAGCGTCGTGCCAGGGCGAGCCGCTCACTTTGATTCGCGAGGGGTCAACTCCCCAACGCTCATACTGCCGGCGTGAAGTCTCTCCCCAGGCGCAAACCTGATCGGCCACCAAGGGCACGAACCCGAATCGAACCCCGGTGGCGGCGTTTTGAACGACGGAGGAGACAGCACCTGCCCGGCGCCCCACGCCCACGGCTGCGCGGGCCAGCGGCGTGGCGTCTTCGTCGAGCACGATGTGCGTGGGGGCAACGTCATTGAAGTGGGCGGTCAGTTGCTCGATGATTCGGGTTTGCGCGGCTCCATGTGAATTCGCCTGACGCGACAGCCAACCGCAAACCGTGGGACCTAGCTCGACCCCGTGGGACTTCAATACACTTTCGCCCTCGTTCGCACGCGATGCGACCAGCGGTAGGCGGTTTTCTCGTCCGAGACTCGAATCGCAAACCAGTTGTCCGACGCCACGGGGCCGCCATTTGAGCCAGCTTCGCACAGCAAATCGATCGTACAGCCACCACACACTGCAGTCTCGCCGTAGAAGCTCATCACACACCGGATCGAGAAGGCGAGGATTTCCGCAGAGCACCACTCGCGGTTTTGTGTTCAGGTCACGGCCGGCCGGAAGCGCACTCATGCGGTTGACGAACGAGGCCGCCCGGCGCCAGGGGGCGTTTTGGGCGAAGACCGGCGCACTAGCACTGCTGGCAGTCTCCCAATGCATGCTTCCTCGCACGCCGTGCAACCGCCATAGTTGAGTGAGTACCTGGGCGTAATCTTCGTCGCGGTCTCGAACGCCGTGAAACGCGACATCGCGAAACGACGCGGGCGGAAACCCTCGCTCGTAGAGTGCTACCAGGCGGAGTAGCTTCACCAGGTAGTACCTTAACGCCAGGGAATTCATGTATGCCAGCGTGATTGGTTCGCCGGCTCCCAAATTGGCGTCGCGTTCAAAGCCGACTTGATCGGCGAGGCGTACGGCTTCATGGTCCACCCAGGAGCAATTCACGTCGATCAGTTGGTCGAGGTCCCACCGCGTGGGACAGCTCTCAGTCGCGTTGCCCGCTGGCCAGCCCCCTTCCAATAGCAAAGCTGGATGGAGACTCTCGTACGAGTTGGGTGCCAAATCGGCTCGTGAGTAGATGTGTAGGGTCATGGATGACCGAGTGGATTTGGAACGTGCCCCTAGGCGGCCCGCCGTGAAATGTTCTCGACCGAGACGAGTTGTCGCAGGTCGACGAACCGGTCGACATATGCGTCGGCTTTGGCGTTGGATTCGTAGTTGAAGGCAATGGTTCGCATGCCCGCGGTGGTCGCACCGGCCAGGTCTTGCGATCGGGCGGCAATGAAGAGAACCTGGGAAGCTTTCAACCCGAGCGACTGCAAACTGGCCTCATAGCAGGCCCCATCGGGTTTTACCTGGTGCAGTTCGCTGGAGGTGAGCACCGTGGGCAGATATTCCGACAACCCCAGCCTGACAAGCTTTTGGACTAATACTTCATTACTTTCCGTCGTATCACTCAGCACGGCGAGCTGAATGTTTGCCTGCTGCAAGGCTTGCAGTGTGGTGCGTACACAAGGGAATGGTCTTGCCGTTTGCTCGAGTTTTTCTCGCTGTGTGATACCCGCGGTCAGCAATTCGTCGACCGCACCCGGGGACAACCCGGCCGACTGAATGAAGCGACGAAACACGTCGATAAACGCTTCTTCGCCCCGTTGCGCCAGGGGCAGAAAGTCTTGTTCCCAAACGCGAAAGAAGGGGCCGTAATGCGTATACAAACCCAATTGCGATAGGGCACGCATTAACCACCGCCGCCACGTGGTGCCATCGCAGAGCACGTTATCCACCTCGAAGACAATCCCTCGGATCGGCTCCGTGTCGGACACGGCATGGTGTGAAAGCGGAAGACTCAGCGAAGGTTCGTTGTGGCCGGCACCCTGCTCGATTTCGGACAAGTGATTGGCAACAAACTGCTTCCATCGCTCGGCACTGGATGCCGGTTGCGAATTGCCTTGGGGGTGAGACTCGTTGCACGTCTTGCCCATGCCCGAGGAATCCTTTCCTTGGCGAAGGCGACCGGTAACCTGCTGGTGGCTACACGATTCCGTCGACCTGGTTTAACTGCGCCATTTCCTGTCGCAAATCGGACTGAAGCTCGAACAGATTGGCAATCCGCTGCCAATCCAATCGATCGGGGCCCAATACTTCATAGATCGCGTGAGCGCGATCCCAATCTTCACCCTGAGTGATCGTAAAACGGAAGTCTTCCTTGTCGATGGTTGCCGGCAGCGGAATCATTCGCAGGGCGAACTTTTCCGGATGTCGGCGAACATACGAGGTGATGTCTTCTCGATCTTCCGCTTCAACAGCCTCGTAATCGGCCTGCTGCAATGCATCGGCACTACACCATTCGGCAACCAGCCCTAGCGAGGTAAGAACCGCTCGCCGACCACTTTGAGAACAATAGCTGATGTAGTCGCAGTTGGGGTGCTTCTCGGCCGTGGTCACCAAGCGGTCAACCAAGGACGGATCGAGAAAGGGATTGTCCGAGGAAACCCGCACCACGCTTTTCGGGCGATAGCGTTCCAGGACCTTACTGAAACGGCTTAACGGGTCGGCCCCCATCGTGCAGATGGTGGGAACGTCCGCGGGAATCTGATCTGCTAGCACTTGCACCTGGCCAGCAGCCGGAAGCTGCACAACAACCGCATCGAGTTGCTGGCAATCTTTCAACCGCCGAACGACCCATTCCAGCATGGTCAAACCGGCCAGTTTGCGATTGATGTTTTGACGTGCCCATCGTGAACGATGAACTACCTCGACAACGGCGATCGTCGCAGCCATGCGGCTCTCCTCAGATCCATCCAGTTCCAGGTCACCCCCGCCAAAGGCGACTGATTCCACAAAAGCAAGCGCGAGTCTATCCGTTGGCCTCGGTTACCGTCAATCCGAAAGCAAACACAACTTTTTTGCGCCGGCTGAAAGAGGTGAACTTGGTTCCTTAGTCGTGAGACGATACATGCAAGCGGTTCTTAGGACCGAAACCGTATTGGTTCGGGACGCCGGCATGAATACAATCTTCGCCCCCATCTTCGCATTCTGGACGAGAAAAGATTCGTATCCTGCGACAAGCGGGTCGGGCTGATGAGGTGAACGATGCAACGCGTGCTGATCGTGGGCGTCGATTCCGTGCTGGGTAGCAATCTGGCCCTGGAATTCACAAAGTGGTTTGATGTTTGCGGACTCTATTCGCGGTTTCCAATCGAAGTCGATGGCTGTCGCACCGAGCAACAAGCCGTTGGGGATGATGGGCTGTTGGCGCAAATCGACCGCATCGCTCCTCAACGGGTGATGTTCTGTGGAGCTTTATCGCAATCCAGTTGGAATGAAATCGATCGTGGCACGGACGATGCTTCCGTGATACGGCCACTACTTATGGGTTCCGGCGAACTCGAATACACGCTGACCGTAATCTCCAGCGATGCTGTATTTACCGGGCCGCGGCTGTTTCATGCGGAGTTCGACTCCAGGCTTGCCACAGGCGCGCTCGCACGCGAAGCCAGGCAAGTCGAGCAACTTCTCGAAGGCACATCGGCCCTGCTCGTGCGAACGCACGCCTACGGATGGAGCCCCATTCCGGACTTTATTCCGGGAATCGAACGCCTGTGGAACGACATTCGGTTTTCTTCGAAGTGTCCACTGGACTCGGGACGTCACGCGACACCCATTCTGGCCAGCGACCTGGCCCTACTTCTTTGTCGTGCGATGGATTGCGAACTCACCGGGCTGTATCACATCGCCGGAGCGGAACGGATCAATCCGCATCGCTTCGGGGCTGAGTTGGCCTCCATCCTCGGGGTGCCGCGTCGGCATGTGCGGCTCACGCGAACCGACATTCGCGACAACGCATCGATCGGGATTGAAACGTCACTTGTCAGCCGGCGCGTGAGTCGTGCCTTGAAGACCTCGATGCCGCTGGTACGGGACGGGTTGAAGCGACTTGCCGAACAGGCCGAGCAGGGGTACGCATCGCAACTTCATGCCACGGAATTCTCCCGAGCGGCATAATGCCCTCAGGTGACGAAGCTAGCGGTACATTCCACCGTTGGGGCTAATAACCTGTCCGGTGACGTAAGCGCTGTCGTCAGTGGCCAGGAACATCGCCACCCCGGCGATGTCTTCTGCTTTGCCAAGTCTGCCCAGCGGCGTGTCTTTTATCATCCGCGGCTTCCACTTTTCCGGCAGATTGTCGAGGATCGGGGTGTCGATCCATCCCGGCGCGATGCAGTTCACGCGAATCCCCAGGGGGGCGACTTCGTGGGCCAGCGATTTCGATAACGCAATGATACCCCCTTTGGCCGCCGTATACGGTGATGAACCGGGTAGGCCGCGCAGCCCGGCGACCGAACCGAAATTGATGATCGCGCCCTGTTCACGGGGCTTCATCCGCTTGAGCCCCTCGCGGCAGCAACGAAACGTGCCGCCGAGATGCACCTCGACGGTGAGGTCCCATTGCTCGTCGGTTAGTTCCTCCAACGGTTGCAGTTTTCCGCCCGCGTTACCAGCGTTGTTTACCAAGATGTCAACCGGCCAGCCCAGGCGATCGATTTCTTCGAACAGCTTGCGTACATCGTCGGAACTGCTGACGTCGGTTGGGATGCTGATTGCTTCGTGATCCTGTTCGCGAATCATGGCGGCGGTCGCTTCGCCGCTTTCGGCGTTGAGTTCTGCCACGACAACCTTGGCACCTTCGTTGGCAAATCGCATGGCAATTGCGCGACCGATGCCGGAACCGGCTCCTGTGACGACGGCAGCTTTGTCTT
The DNA here is from genome assembly GCA_965227275.1 of Pirellulales bacterium. GTDB lineage: Bacteria > Planctomycetota > Planctomycetia > Pirellulales > JAEUIK01 > CAZNXE01. The sequence continues at coordinate 532,674 of CBDDFU010000002.1, forward strand.
TCAATCGCATCGGGTGTTCAGTGCTCCTGGGTTGGAATGGATAACCACCGGTTGTGTCGGCGGCGGATGTGATCAGAATTGCGGTTTATAGCCGGGCCCCCGGACCACTTGTCCGGGCAACGCTCCGGTGTGAGTTCCGTTGTTCAAGACTTGCTTTCCGTTGACCCAAACATGGACGACACCCGTGGCAAGCTGGTGAGGGTCTTCGTACGTAGCGTGATCGCTAATCGTATCCGGATCAAACACCACGACATCGGCAAAGTGATCGACGGCTAGTTGTCCCCGGTCTTTGAGATGCAGATTCTTCGCGGGCAAAGAGGTCATGCGTCGAATGGCCTCTTGCAGTGAAATGACCCCATCTTCGCGAACGTACTTTCCCAAGAGTCGGGCAAAGTTGCCGTAGGCACGGGGGTGAGGGCTGCTTTGAAGGAAAACTCCCGTGGGCGCCAGCGATGCCGAGTCGGAGACGAAGCTGACCCAGGGGATGGCAATCTTCTTGCGTATATTGGCCTCATCCATCATGAAATACACCGTTTCCACACGGCTTTGGTCTTCGATCACTAAGTCCATGGCGGTCTCTTCCGGAGAAAGACCTCGCTGTGCGGCGACCTGTCCCAGCGTCATGCCGGTATAGTGTTTCAGGGCGGGGTTCTTGAACCCGACCAGCAAAACGTTATCCGCAGAGCCGGCGGCCAGCAGCAGATTTTCCCACTGGTCGGTTGGCGTTCGCATTTCGGTGATCAACCCTGCGCGAATGGCAGGATCGCGAAGCCGTTCAATCCAATCGTCGAGCCCGCCGGCTTGTACCCACGGCGGCATGCTGGCATTCAAGCCCGTTGAACCAGCCGTGTAGGTGTACATGTCGGCGGTGATCTGAATGCCTTCCGCCCGAGCCGCCTCCACTTTGGCAATCACTTCATCGAGCTTCGCCCAGTTTTCGATCCCGGCGGCCTTCAGGTGGTAGATCTCGGCCGGAATGTTTGCCTCTCGGGCAATCTCGATCAACTCGTCAACGGCCTCGGTCAGTCGGTTTCCTTCGCTACGGATATGGGAGATGTAAATGCCGTCGTACTCGGAGGCCACCTTGCAGAGTTCGATCAGTTCCTGGGTATTTGCGTAGAATGCTGGCGCGTAGATTAAGGAAGAGCCAACCCCCAGTGCACCGTCCTGCATTGCTTGCCGAACCAGTTCCCGCATCTCCTCCAGTTCTTCGTCGGTCGGTTCGCGGTCTTCATATCCCAGGGCGTGAATTCGAACCGTTGTGGCTCCCACGAAAGAAGCCACGTTGGGCGAAACACCTCGATCAACCAGATGCTGTAGATACTCGGCCAGTGTGGTCCAAGGAACGTCGTATCTGATGTCCCCCTGATTGTCCAATTGATCGAGACGCATGTCTTCGTTCAGGGGGCCCATCGACCAGCCTTCGCCGAAGACTTCGAGCGTAACGCCTTGATGGATGTCGCTCAGCGATCGCCCGTCCTCCAACAGCGAGGTGGTAGCCCAACTCAGCACGTTGATAAAGCCGGGGGCTACGGCCAGCCCGCGGACGTCAACTTCGTTCATGCCGACGCAGTTATCAAGATCGCCGATGGCCGCGATTTTTTCTCCGCGAATGGCGATATCGCCTTGAGTTGGCGCAGCGCCACTGCCGTCGTAGATGGTTCCCCCACGCAAGATCAGGTCGAAGTGTTCAACGTCATCGGGTAATTCCTCGGCAGCGTCCAACGCGGCAACAGGCTTTACCGGGGGAGGTTCAGACGATGTGCTTTCACTTGGCCGGCAGCCAACGCTGCAGGCAAGTAAGGCGATGGAGAGGCAACCGCACAGCCATCCAAAATGGGGCGGGTGGGAATCAACTTGGGGTCGCCAAGTTCTAGTGTTTCTGATCAAGGTCGGTCCACTCCGGTCGGTGAATAATATTGACTCCCCCTGCTCCATTGGCCAGATTGCCCAACGATGCCCGATATCATAGCACACCGCGGCCCCAGCAAGTCACGCGGAATGGCCGATTGCCGGCCAGTAGTTGTTCCTGAAGGTAGCTTGGATCATTTGCCAGCATCTTCCCCACGCATCGGCCAGGTAAGTTGTAGCCGATGGAACTTGCCACTACGATTCTTATCGCAATCAACGAAGCCGGGACCGCCAGCATGGGGTGGCCTCCAGCAAAATCACCTTTCTGTTAGACGCTGGACAGCAGCACGATGTCGATTAGCGAATTCATGGATCAGCAGTATCGCCACTTCAATGCCCGCGAAACCGTGGACGCGGCCCGGGCGTGGCGCCGTCACCTGGACGACGGCGGACAGATGTTTCTTACGCTAGCGGGAGCGATGAGCACCTGCGAGTTGGGCATCTCGCTGGCCAAGATGATCCGCGGGGGCAAAGTTCACGCCGTTTGTGCGACCGCGGCCAACCTGGAAGAAGACCTCTTCAATCTGGTGGCCAATCGTGATTACGAAGTAGTGCCCACCTATCGCGATCTGACGCCCGACGACGAGGTGCGACTTCGAGATCAAGGGTTCAACCGCGTTACCGACACCTGTATCCCCGAGTCGGTCATTCGGCACTTCGAAGATCATATGACCCGTTATTGGAAGGAAGCCGGGGAAGCCGGGGAATCGTACTTTCCCTACCAGTATTTCTTCCGCCTTCTGGACGAAGGTGTCCTCGACGGTGAGTTCCAGGTTCCTCGGGAGAACTCCTGGGTGATTGCGGCCAAGGAAATGAACATCCCGATCTATTCGCCTGGGTACGAAGACTCGACCCTGGCCAACATCTTCACCGCTCGGGTGATCGACGGAACTGTGAAATCGCACTCGGTTGTGCGTAGCGGAACCGAACAAATGCAGCATCTGGTCGAGTGGTATCTGGAGACGCAAGCTCGACACTCGATCGGTTTCTTTCAAATCGGGGGTGGTATCGCGGGCGACTTTGCCATTTGTAGCGTTCCGCTGATCGTTCAGGACTTACAGCGCGATATCAAAATGTGGGGTTACTTCGCACAGATCTCCGATTCCACCACTTCGTACGGATCTTATTCCGGGGCGGTGCCGAACGAAAAGATCACATGGTGGAAACTCGATCGCGATACCCCGAAGTTCATGATCAACTCCGATGCCTCGATCGTGGCTCCGCTCATCTTCGCCTATGTTCTTGGCGAGTAGCGAATGAACTCGACCATTCGTTGTAGTCTAAGTCTCTTCGAACCGTTCGACTTGCACGGCTTCAGCTCGGGCCGAAATCCGACTGGAGTCGAAGCGGGCAGGTAGCAACAACGTGGCGTCTTCCGACGCCGCGGCAATGGCCAACCGCACCGCGTCGATCATCGTCTCACCACGATCAATGGCCCAGGCCAACGTGGCGGTGAGGCAATCCCCCGCGCCGATGGGGTTCACCACGGTGATCGTTGGCGGGGTGAACTTGATGGCTTCGGAGTTCGAGATCAGCCAAGATGGTCGTGGGCCATTCGTAACGAGTACCCACTGCGCGCCTTGCTTGCAAATCTCTCTGGCCCCAGCGATCAAGTCGGCTTCGAGCGAACAGTCGTGTCCTACGGTCAGTTCCAGCTCGTGAAGATTCGGCTTTACGCACAGCGGGCCGCAGGCGAGTGTGGCCATCAATTCGGGGCCGCGAATATCAAGTATCGCGGGAGCTTCCGTCTGGCCGAGCAGCTCGGCATAGAAGCTTTTGGGAACGCCCTCTGGTAACGACCCGGTCAGCACGATGGTCGATGCAGTGTTTGTTTCTTCGGCGAAGGCCCGGCGATAGCTCTCAATCTCTTCGGGTGTCGTCACTCCGGCATTTTCAACAAGTTCGGTCGTCTCACCACCGCTGGTTTGTAACAAGGTAGTGCAAACACGTGTCGGTGTTCCGGTTTGAATCCAGCGTGCAGGGATCCCGTCGGTCGCGAATTCTTCCGCGATGGCTTGCCCGGATGAACCTCCCAAGAGACACAAAGCGCGGGAATGAGTCTTGAGATTCCACAGTGCTCGGGCGACGTTGATCACCTTGCCGGAGGCGAACCAATACGTCTCGACCGCACGATTCACTTCACCCACCGTCAGGGAATCAAAGACCAGCACCTGTTGCCAGGCGGGGGTGAGTCCTGCCGCCAGAATCATAACATGGCCTCGAGAAGGTTCTTGAGTTCGGCGTCGCCGAGTTCCTTGGGGTTTCCATTCATACTATTGCCGCGAGACATCTGGACCAGGGGTTCGATGTGCTCGGGCTGGCAGCCCAAATGGCGTAGCTGCTTCGGAATCTGCAACGACTCCAGCAATTGATCAACCACCTCGAGCGCCGCGGCGATGCCGTCTGACTCGTTCATCTCGCGACCGGCAAGTAGTTCGCCAACTTTGGCAACACGCTGCGGGACGACTTCTGCATTCACCCGCAGCGCGCAAGGCAGCATCACGGCACACGCCAAACCATGAGACACCTTGCAGACTGCACCCAGCGCAGCAGCAACGCCGTGCGCCATTCCTAGACCTGAGTTGGCCAACGCCAGCCCAGAAAGCAACGCGGCCTGAGACATGCGTTCCCGAGCGGGTTTCGATTGCCCGTTTGCAAACGCCACGGGGAGCGCCTTGGCGGCGCCTTCGAGCCCGGCCAACGCAAGCCAATCGGTCATGGGCGTAGCACGGCGCGAAAGGTAGCTTTCGATCAATTGGGTGATCGCATCCAACCCACTTTGGGCCGTGACATGTGGGGGGCAGTCGACCGTCAGCTCAGGGTCGACCACAACCAGTCGAGGGATCATCTCGGGCGAGCGCAAGCTTTTTTTGAACGGTGGATCGTACGACGAAATCACGGCATTCTTCGTGGCTTCGCTTCCCGTGCCCGAGGTGGTTGGCACTGCGATCATGGGCAGTGGAGGCGCTTCGATTTTCAGGCCAGAGCCCACTCCTTCGAGATAATCCTTAACGCTGCTCGCACGGTGCTGAACGGCCACCGCAGCAACGGCCTTGGCTAGATCGAGGGCCGACCCTCCTCCAATGCCTAGCACCAGGTCCCCCTGGCCGTGCTTTTGCGCGGTGAGCTCGGACACACAGCGATCGACGTCTTCTACCAGTGGCTCTTGATGGATCGAGCCGATGTCGACCACCTTCAGGTGATTGGCTTGCAAATCTTCCCAAATCGAGTCGAGTTGCCCGTTGGTTTCGAGTGTTCGGGACCCCGCAACGACGAACACCCGATTGCCAATTTCGGCCGCGAGCTTGCCCAGTTCTCGTCGACGCCCCCAGCCGAAGACGATATGCCGGGGAGCGAGCAGATCGTAAGACCCGATCCCTGCGAGTGATGATGGCATGCGAACTTATCCGGAGCTATTGCGTATGAATTTGAGATGAAGAGACAGTACGGGTTGTATCCAAAGTAGCCCTTTGTACTTACGATCGCTACAGACGATACGCCTGCGAGATGATTGCGTTCAGATGAACTCAAGGCAGTGGCCGGCTGTATTCTTCCCTGGCCGAATTGGCGGACTGCAAGTACGATCGGCGGTAGACATTCGCTTTTTCGCCCGAGATATCTTGATGTCAACCATGACGGCCATGCCAAAGCGTTGGATAGGTTTCCTGATGCCGGTCGTGGCTCTGTACTGGGGGTTGATGTTTGTCGGGACCCATCTTCCGCACATTGATTTGCCCGGCGGATCGACCATTGTTTCCATCGATAAGCTGTTGCACTTCAGTGGCTACCTCGGTCTGGGGTTTCTTCTTTCGCTGGTTGTGGTGACCTCGGCCTCCAGGCGAGGAGAGTCGGAGCTTCTTGCTTTGCGAAAGCGTGGCTACTTGGTGCTGCTCATCATCGCAGCGTACGCGATCTTCGATGAAACGACTCAAATGCTAGTGGGCCGAAGTTGCGAGTTGCTCGACGGAACGGCAGACTTGCTGGGGGCACTCTGTGGCGTGCTGATCGTAGCTACGTGGGTCGCAGTTCGGAACGATTCTCCGAAAGTTGCCAAAAGTCTTGAAGACTAGCGTTCGCTCTCGAACGATCAACTTCGCCGTCGGTCGGCCACATCCGGATTGACCCAATGGGGCAGCGGTTTTCCCAGCACCCCTGCAATCAGGTTCTCCGCGGCAATGCGAGCCATGCCGTTGCGGCTGGATACGGTCGCGCTGGCGATATGGGGAAGAACCGTAACGTTTTCCAGCTTCAATAGCGGGTTGTCCATCGTGGGCGGTTCCGGGTCGGTTACATCCAACCCTGCGGCAAAGATCTCGCCCGCCTCCAGTGCCGCAGTGAGATCGGGCTCGACGACCAGCGGACCACGAGCGGTGTTCACGAACACCGCGGTCGACTTCATCTTCTTGAAGGCCACCCGATCGAACATGCCTTTGGTCGTTTCGTTCATGTCGGCGTGCACTGAGATGAAATCCGATTGGGTCAGCAGCGTTTCGAAATCGACGCGCTTCGCGGACAGATCGCGCTCGGCGGCCTCATTGTCTCGCGGGTCGTGGTAGAGGACGTTCATGTCCCAGCCCAGATGGCATCGCTTAGCCAGGGCATAGCCAATGCGGCCCATGCCCACGATGCCGAGGGTCTTGCCCATCAGGTCTTGCCCGATGTGTCCACGGGGTTCCCAGGTTTTCCAGTGGCCTTCGACCGTATAGCGATGTCCCTCCACCACGCGACGCGCTGCGGAGATGAGCAGTGTAAATGCCAGATCGGCGGTGGCTTCTGTCAGCACACCGGGTGTATTCCCCACGCAGATGCCCCGTTCGGTTGCCGCGGGGATGTCGATGTTATTGAACCCCACGGCATAGTTGCTCACCACTTTCAATTCGGGCAATGCGTCCATCAGCTCGCCGTCGATTCGTTCCGTTAGTAGAGAGAGCAAGCCCTGGCAGCCAGCGAGTTTCTCTCGCACGACTTCAATCGGCGGGGGTAGCGGCTCGGGCCAGATTTCGGCGTCACAGGACTCACGTACCAAATCCAGACCGGCCTCGGGAATAAGTCGCGTGACGAAGACTCTTGGTTTACTCATGGCACCTGTTCTTGGTTTTCGTGCGGCAATGTGATCCAGGACTCACCGGCCCTGCCGGTCGAAGTTTAATACGTGTGTGCATGGCAGAAGTCAAGTCGCGGAACGCCGCAGCCTGGAACCGCGATCAGACATGTTGCGAGCCGTCCCACTCGTCACCCACGCGGAACACGTTACAATCGGGGGCTTGCCTTTTCGTGGTTGGCCCTCGCAAGGAAGTTTTCCACTTAGAAATGACTTACGCGATTCTCCTCGTTTACTGCCTGCTGGTCATTATCGCGTCCATCGCAGGTGGTTCTTTGCCCTCGTGGGTTCGCCTGACGCACGGGCGAATGCAGGTCATCATCAGCTTTGTGGCAGGGCTGATGTTGGGGGTCGGCCTGTGGCACATGCTGCCGCATTCGGTGATGGAACTCGGTTCGCTCGATCGCGCTGTGTGGTGGATGATGATCGGCCTGCTGGTCATGTTTTTCCTGATCCGACTGTTTCATTTCCACCAGCACGATTTCGATCCCGAAGGCGAACCGTCTGACCATGATCACCATCATCACGATCACGGACCGGCTCCGGCCGAGGTGTTGCGTTCCGGCGGAAGTATCAGTTGGATTGGCATCGCCCTGGGGCTGTCGCTGCATACGGTCATCGATGGCATCGCCATGGCGGCGGCCGTCTATGCTGATGCAGGGCACGGAGAGAGCTTCCTACTTGGGCTTGGCACGTTTCTGGCTGTCGTACTCCACAAGCCCTTGGACGCGCTTTCGATTACCAGCCTGATGGCTGTCGGGGGTTGGAGCCATCGGGCACGGACGATCGTCAACGTCTCGTTTTCGTTGGTCTGCCCTTTGGGGGCCCTGGGCTTCATGCTCAGTGTCGGTTCATTCACCGGCAGCGAACAACATGTGTTGGTCGGCTGTGCGTTGGCTTTCTCGGCTGGAGTGTTCCTCTGCATTTCGCTCACCGATCTCTTACCTGAGCTGCAGTTTCACTCGCACGACCGTATCAAGCTTTCGGTTAGCCTGCTATTGGGAGTGGCACTTGCCGGCGCCATCGGCCTGGTCGAGGGGGAACATCTCCACAATCACAGCGTTCCTGCCGTGGAGCATCACCACCACGAAGGTGAAGAGCATGGGCATCACCACGAGTAGTGTGTGGCGGTCGCTATTCCGGATGATTGGATTGGAATGCGTAACGAAATGCCAATAGCGTGCCGGTTCGTTTACACCAATTCCGGAATCACCCGGGCGTCATCGGGCAGGATGCGAACCGGCCGGTTCGATTGGTCGGGCACCGTGGTTTCGAGATCGATGCCGAGATTGTGGTAGACGGTGGCCAGTACGTCGCGGTAATGAATCGGCCGTTCAACGGCTTCGCCGCCCATGGCGTCGGTCGAGCCGATCACCTGACCGGTTGGCATACCGCCACCGGTTAGAATGGCTGAGTTGACCCGCGACCAGTGATCGCGGCCGGCTTTGTCGTTGATTTTCGGGGTACGGCCAAACTCTCCCCACACCACCAACGTGACGTCGTCCTGCAAGCCACGTTCGTGAATATCTTGCACCAGTGCGGAGATCCCCGTATCGAATTGAGGCAAGTTGTTGCGAAGGTGGCCGAAGTTGTTGCCGTGTGTGTCCCAGAATCCGTAGGCCACCGTAACGCATCGTGCGCCGGCTTCGACCAATCGTCGGGCCATGAGCAATTGATCGTTCCAAAGCGGTGCCCCATCGCCTTGATGTTTCGACGAGCCCCCGCCGTATCGCTCGCGAACCGTGGTGTCTTCTTTCTCCAGATCCATCGCGTCGACCAGTTTCGTCGAAGTAAGCACGTCGAACGCCTGGCGATAGTTCGTGTCCATCCCATCGAAATCGGTCGTGTCCATCTCCCGTCGCAGGCCGTCAACCGTTGAGAGTAGCGAATGCCTGTTGTTGAACCGGGCAGGCGAGACGAATTGCAACTTCATGTTGGCCATGTCTTCGCCGTCGGTCTTCACTCCCGCATGGTTCAGACCCATCATCCCGGGGCTGGGGCTGTTGTAGGGGCGATGCTGCATCGTGGGGAAAAGATCCACAAACGCGGGCACGACAGGGTTCGTTGGTCCCTGCACGCGGCTGACCACCGAGCCGAAGTTGGGCGTACCGTCGCGTTGGCTGACCGACATCGGAACGCCGGTCAAATTCTGAAAGCTACTGTGCTCGTCGCGTTGTCCCACCAGCGATCTCAGAATGGCCAGCTTGTCCATGTTGGCTGCCAGCTTCGGCAGAAGCTCGCACAACTGGATTCCAGAGACATTCGTGTCGATGGGCAAGAACTCCCCACGGATTTCCTTGGGCGCCTCGGACTTCAAATCGACGGAGTCTTGGTGAGACAGCCCACCGGTCAAGTAGACCATGATCACGGACTTGTGCGCCCGCCCGCCCGATGCCTCTTCGGCAGCCATCAACTGTGGCAGCGTCAGCCCCCGGGCGAATAATCCACCTGCGCCCAGCGAGCCAATCTTCAAGAAGGATCTGCGCGAGATGCCATCGCAGTATCGAGCCTGGGGGCCGAACAAGGTGAACATAGTTAGCGGCGCGGGCTAGGAGAGTGGGTTGCCACGGGGTGGGGTTGCGTAGCCGTAGTTTATCCTCAGGCGGGCAATTTCGCAAAATCCCTGCTGCGTTTTGCGGCGAGAATTTTGGCCGTGCGTTCTTACCCCATCGCTGCGACGTGACCGGATGAGTTGACACTGGTCGAATAGAACGATTTTGCCGTGCGAGCGTGCTTCCTGTAGACTATGAACCGCCCACCGAGCGCAATCGTCTCCTGCCTGCCTACGATTGAGGATCGTGACCATGCGTCAGCCTGAAAGATCCGTCTGCCGTACGACCGAACACCAAATCGGGACCAGTACCAACCCGATGGTCCCTGAATCGCGTGACTTGATTCGCGTCGGGTCGCGGCGTTGGTTCCTGCAAACCGGCACTACAGGCCTGGCTGGATTGTCGTTGCCGGGGTTGCTGCAATCGCAGGCGCAAGCCGACGGAACGGTTTCGCAGACGGCCGATCGAAAGTCGGTCATCCTGTTCTGGCTGTCCGGTGGTCCCAGTCACATCGACATGTGGGATCCCAAGCCGGATGCTCCGACGGAGATCCGTGGGCCGTACCGCAGTATCTCGACCTGTCTGCCAGGCGTGGCGCTTTGCGAGCACTTGCCGCTGCAGGCTCAGTTGCTGGACAAGATGACGATCATTCGCTCGGTCGATTGCTCGGCCAGCAATCACACGCCCATCACCATGCAGGCGGGCAACGCGTTAGCCCGCCGTACCAACGATGGAAATGACGGCGGCGGATACCCTTCGATGGGTTCGATCGCCGCCAAATTCCGTGGCCCGAACGACCCGTCCATGCCTGCGTTTGTCGGTTTGGCCGATAGTTGGACGTCGGACGTGTGGGGCGCAGGCCACATGGGCAGCCAATACGAACCGATCAAGGGCAAAGAACTGCCGGGTCGATTGACGGCGCCCGAGGGGGTTAGCGTCGACCGCTTGCAGAATCGCGACCAGCTTCGCAGCGAATTCGATCGTATGCGTAGGAGCCTCGACCGAGAGCATACGATGGACCACGTGGATCGCTATCAGCAAATGGCCTACGACATGGTCCTCTCGGGCAAGACGGAAAAGGCATTCGATATTACCCAGGAAACCGAAGCCACCCGCGATTTGTACGGACGCACCAGCATCGGGGAGAAAGGCCTGCTTGCTCGACGGCTTGTTGAATCGGGTTCGACCTTTGTCCTGGTCAGCGGAGCCTGGGGCTACTTCGACCACCACGGCGATGAGGTCCGCTGGGGCGGCATCGAAAAAGGGTTGACCCCGCTGCTTCCACGCGTCGATCGAGTGATGCACGCCCTGATTACCGACCTCGAACAGCGAGGGCTGCTCGACTCGACCTTGGTGTTGATGATGGGCGAATTCGGTCGCTCGCCGGTGATGACCAAGACTCGCGGACGCGGACACTGGACCAACGTGATGTCGATGCTCGTTGCCGGCGGCGGATTGCCATGCGGGCAAGTCATCGGAAGTACCGACAGCCGCGGATACGGGATCGCAACCGATCGCGTTTATCCTGGCGACTTGGCCGCCACGACCTTCAAGCACCTGGGAATCGACTTGCAGACCCACTGGGTGAACCCGCAGGGCCGCCCGATTCCGATTGTTACCGAAGGCGGTCGTCCCATTCCAGGGTTGTGCTAAGCCACATTCCGTTGCCAGGCTTCCCTGGTAGTGGCAACCCGGCTGGTATTCTTGCGGGTGCCGTTGGGATACATTCCGCGACTGCTTCGCTCTGGATTACGCATATCCGTCGCAGTACGGCCCTGCCTGAGATTTTGGTCTCCCGCTATACTGCGCGAGCCCACACTAAGGTCGATCTTCGCGAATCTCACCTTGTACCCGCAATCTCAGGAAAGAATTTATGCCCGGCAAGAGTTGGAGGCTGCTAGACACACGGCAAGTCACCGATCACAAGATCTTCACGGTGAACGAGGATCGCTATCGTTTCTTGCCCACGGAGAAAGAGCGGCCTTTCGTGCGGTTATGTTGTCCGCCCTGGGTGAACATCATCCCAATTACGGCCGATGGCGATGTGGTTCTGGTGCGGCAATACCGCCATGGAGTGCGCGAGGTCACGTTGGAAATTCCCGGCGGCATGGTCGACCCCGACGAAGATCCCCAACTGGCCGCGGGCCGCGAGCTGCTGGAAGAAACGGGGTTCGAAGCCCAAGAGATCAAATTGCTAGGCAATGTATGGCCCAATCCGGCCATTCAGGACAACCTTTGCTACTTCTACTTGGCCGAAAACGCAAAACGGGTAGCCGAACCCCAGCCCGATCCGTTCGAGCGCTTCGAGATCACGACGGCTCCCTTGTCGACGGTGCCCGAGCTGATCGCCACGGGGCAAATCCGCCATTCTCTGGTCGTCACCGCATTCGCACTGCACGGGATCACCGTGCCGCCAAACCGCTGATGGACGCGGCGGTGGGGCAATGGCAGGCCCGGTGCGGTTGACAGGGTCGCTGGCCGACCATAATGGACGGCTTATCGATTCCCCAGGGTGGGGCTCTCCAAGGTGTTTTCTCAACGAACGAGGCAGGTTGAACCGATATGTCGCAACTGGCGTTACTAGGCGGAACAGCAACGAAAACGAAGCCCTTTCCCGAATGGCCCATCTACGACGACACCGAGCGGCAAGCCTTGCTGGACGTGCTCGAAAGTCGACAGTGGTGGCGGACCCCCGGCACACAAACCCTGGAATTCGAACGTGAGTTTGCCGCCTATCACGGCGCCAAACATGGCATCGCGATCACCAACGGAACGCATGCCTTGGAAGTTGCGCTGGCCGCGCTGGATGTTCGCCCCGGCGACGAGGTGATTGTGCCCGACTCAACGTTCGTGGCCACGGCCAGCGCCGTGCTGTTTGCCGGCGCGATGCCGGTGATGGTGGATATCTCTCGCGACACCGAGTGCATCGACCCCGAACTGGTCGAAGCAGCGATCACGCCCCGCACCAAAGGTGTCATCGCCGTACACATGGGCGGGCATCCCGCCGACCTGGATCGCCTGAAGGAGATCTGCAACAAGCGAGAAATCTTCTTGTTGGAAGACTGCGCCCACGCCCACGGTAGTGAATGGCGCAATCAGAAGGTGGGCACCCACGGCATCGGTGGAACATTCAGCTTTCAGCAAAGCAAACTGATGACCGCCGGAGAGGGAGGGCTGATCATCACCAACGACGATGAGTTCGAGGGGAAGGCCCGTAGTGCTCACGATTGTGGACGACTGCCGGGCGAATGGTTCTACGCCCACTTTTCCTACGGTTCGAACTACCGGTTGAGCGAATGGCAGGGTGCCATGCTGCGGGCGCAACTGGGGCGGCTGGACGATCAAACGGCCCGTCGGCATCACAACTCGTTGTTGCTCGATCAGTTGCTCGGCGATATCGAAGGGGTGACCCCGCAGCGGCTCGACGAGCGATGCACCCGCAACGGGCACTACGCCTATATTTTCCGGACTGACAACGAGGCCTTTGCCGGAATGTCTATCGACAAGTTTATCGAAGCGATGAACGCCGAGGGAATTCCTAACCAGGCCGCCTACCCGGCCATTCATGCCTTGGACATGTTCCAGAACGGGGCCTATCGCAGTCGACTATGCGGCGATCAAGCCACCGAAGAACACGCCTTTCTGAAGGCCGATTTCCCCAACGCCGAAGCAGCCGCTAGTAGCTATTGGGTCCCGCAGTATGCTCTTCTTGGCGACGAACAAGACATGCAGGAGATCGCCGCCGCGATTCTCAAGATTCAAACAAACGCGGGTGAAGTGAAGTAGCGCCCGGAGCTTTCCATCCCGATTATCACCGCCACTTCAGATAGCCCAGCCGCATGTCGGCTGGGTCGCCACAGGCGACAGGATGCATTGAAGTGCGTGTGACTGCATTAGGTGGCTATGGGCCACGCAATCACGTTCCGCCGAATGGACTCACCGCAAGCCCGGGATTTTGCTTCCGTTCAAACTTCAACAAAGGGCATCTTGTCACCTACGGTGACCCAGCCGACATGCGGCTGGGCTATCCGGGTGGGGATGCTGGATTGGCGTGTATGGCCTATGCAGTCGAACGCTAACTTTCCGTCGAGCTGAAGTCCCCGCGTCCTTCGATCGTTTGACCGTTCATTTTGATCTGCACGTCGGCCACGGTGTCGTCGACTTCGTTGGCGCCTTTGATGAGGTGACCGGTGATTTTTCCGTCGGTGATGCGTAGTACTCCGCTGGTCTTCGAACCGAGAGTTAGATCAATGCGTTGCCCGTCGTATTCGATCCATCGTTCGTGTTGGCCGCCCTCGTCGAAGCTGAAGAAGAACACGAAGCGTTCGTTTCCGCCCCGGTGGACGTACGCGCGAATGTTCTCGCTGTAGGTTACGCTCGTCTCTAGTCCGGCGGCTTGTACGACGCCTGCAAACCCTCCATCGGCGAACATATTTTCGCGACGATAGACCACACGGTTGTCCTTCTTGTCGTCTGCCCCTTCGACAGCGTCCTTCAGGCGTGTACAGAGTTGCAGCTTGTCGTCCACTTCGGGGAGTTGGCCGGAGATGAACAGCCGCCCGCCGCCTTCGACAAACACCGCCAAGCGTTCCTGGCTGGCAGCATCCATGAAGTAGCCGCTTTGCATGGCCAACGCTTTGGGCTGGCTGAGTTGTTCTTCGGTGGCGGCATCCAGTTCGAACATGCCGAACGAGTAGCCGGCTTCCTGCAGGGCGTGCGAGAATTCCTCGAACCCTTCACGACCGCAGCGTGGGATTTCGCTGTCGGCCACCCGCCAGTATCGCTCGTCGGGCACCCAAGACGACACCGCCGCATACGGAGCATACAGCAGGTAGGCCACGTCGATGTCGATGTTGCACTCCAGCAATGCGTCGCCATGTTCGACGAACCAGGCATTCAGAAACTTGGCCGTGTGGTATAGCGGCCGCTCGTTGCCGTGTTCGTCCAAGGGGGCATCGGAGGGGAACGTCGGGCACTGCAGCTTGGTGATTCGGTCGAGCGTCTCGTCCCAATGATCGGTACTCGCGCCGACAAAGATGTCGTACCCGGTGGCCCCCGCCGCGACGGAAACCAGCGTCTGATAGAACGGAACCAGCGGATACTTACTCCGTCCGTCGTACAAGGCGGCGAACCCCCAGTTTTCTTCCAGGTTCAATCCCCGCGCCCGGCGGGCTGTGTTCACATAGCGATCGAACACGTCGCGATCGTAGGCTGCCACGCCCAGCCAACTGATCATGCCGTACTCGTAGGCGTCACGATCGCAGTCAACGCGGTTCATGGCGAACCACCACTCGGGATACAGTCGCAAGTAGTCGCTGGGAACCTCTTCTTGAGCCTCGTCCTGCAGGTCGGGCACGTTCTCTTCAATCGGCGGCGTGATTCCTGCGTAGTTGGTCAACTGCGGCAGGTCGATGCCTAGATACTTCGTGTAACGAACATAGAACTCCCGACGCAGACGCCACTGGTATTCGCCCCAGTCTGCATACTTCAGCACTTCTTCGCGGGTTGAGGGACCCGGAGGTTGATCGGCGGGGCAGTCCTCGACGGCTTGTAGTTTCGGACCTCCGACAAAGTCGAGCGACGTGTGGGACGTGCCGTGAAGCCGGTTATAGGTCTCGACGTCCTGGTATCGTTCGGCGAGCAACTGCTGGTAGTAGCGCAGACCCGAAGGTTCGTAACCAATGTGCCAGGGCGGATCGTTCGACATGCAGTAAATCGTTTCATCGTTCAGTTGAATGGCGATCGCCGGCCCTTCGCTACTGCAATAGGGGGCAATTACTTCGCCGACCGCGGCCAGCCATTCCTTCACCAGCCCGTCGAAGTGCTCGTCGAACGGGGCGGGCAACTGACTGTTGTCGTACGACCAGCGGCACGCGCGGCCGTGATGACGTCGGGCTTCCGGCATGCCGGGGTTGAAACCGGGGCTGACCAAATCGGGCAAGCCACCAACGTTGAGTTCCGAATGCACGAACGGCCCCGGCTTGATCACCATTAGCAGGTCCAGGCGCTTGACGATTTCGAGGAAGCTGCGAAGATCGCGGCTGTCTTTGGTACGACCTTCGAAATCGTAAACGCGACGACCGTTCTCCATCTGCAGGTGATGACGCCACGGTGTGTAGAAAGTGATGAGTTGCACGCCGGAGGCTTTCAGCTTGACGAGCCGATCTTCCCAGTGGTCGCGGCGATCGCGGTAGTACTGGTAATCGCTGGCGATGACGAAGAATGGCTTGCCGTCTTTAAGAAAACGTCCGTCTGCGTAAGTGTATTCGCTCATGGTCTGTCGGTCTTGCGGGGTACTTGGCGCGTGCGACTCGCACGGCTCTCGAATTCAGGTATTGGTGATTCGTAAATATCTGCGAGATGCGTGCGAGCACGCATCCTACGGTGGGGTGTCTTTGGTGCTCTCGGCCGTGATTGCCGTGAGGAATGCCGCCTTGGTGCGGTTTCCCACGGGTTTCCCCGTCACGGCATCGAGCAGGAGGACGTCTAACATACCTTTGCGTCGCTCGTAGTAGTAGGCCCAGTACGGGTACTGCCACTGCCCGACGCTAGGCCGGCCCACCTCCACGTCCTGATTGCTCCAACCCGGTTCACGAATTCGCGCCAGGGTGATTTGCTCTCGGGCAATGTCGAGGGCCTCGTCCACGCTCACCACAGGAGCGAACAAATCCGGGCCTTCGACATTCTGAAGTTTCAGGCCGTGCCCCTTCAGACGAGTCACCATGGCGTCGTGCCCGCCGATAAGAAGCTGAATGTCCCCGTCGCGGTCGTTCTTTGTGAGGGGAAATGTCAAATGGTGGCACGGAAGCCACACCAATTCCAACTTGGGGGCATCTACCGTTCCCGCCTTGTGGTTAGAGTCGTGAGGTTTCGGGGCACGCCAACTCAGAAGCCGCTTCAGCCACCCGCGATGTTGGCGTTGCAGCAATCGCCAGGCTTCCTCGCGAGCGACCTGTGGACGGATGCCATTCACGGTTTTGTCTGGGTGTCTTCCGCCGGCAGCGAATCGCCCAGTCGTCGCCCACCCCAAATCATGCCGAGGCCGACGCCAAACAGAACCAGACCGGCGGCGATATTTACGGTCATGGCCCGGGGGCGATCGAGCGTCCAGAACGTGCCAATCAACACCAGCGTTGCCAGAACGCTAAAGAACATTCCCAGCAACTGCATCGAAGCAGCATCGCGACGATGATGAGCTTCGTGGTCTTGCTCGTTCACGAGTTTGCTCCTACTTCGATTCAGCCAAGGGTGAGGTAGACCGTGGTGTATAGCATCAGCAACAATACCGCCCAAATTCGCAGATCGCGCCAACGTTTCTGATTGGGAGCCCCCAAGAACACGAACTCGCGTCGAAGGCTGACCGCCCAGATTCCCGCGATGACAAACAGGCCCACGGCCGCCGCCTTCGCCATCCACATCGGTAAGCTGTCCAGCCACAGATCAAGCGGTTCGTGCAGTTGATGCAGCGGGGGGCCCAGCGTTTCGCGCAGCCAGTCGATCGAAAGAGTCAGCATGTCCGTGGATTTGTTTTCAACCATGGCGTGATCGGTCTCTCATCATTCTGCGTCCGCGCGTTTCCGCAATGCCGCTTGTGCATCGGGGTCGGTCAGCACTCGTGCGTAGACCAGTCCTCGCAGTTTCTCAGGCGGTGCCGGCGGGGTCACAAGGCTGACCGCAACGGTGATGCCCAAGGACAGGAAAAACGACCAGAACGAAACAAACAGGAACGGGGTGTTCGACGGGAACACCGAGTTGCCCAGCAGGTTCAACAGAATGGTCGTAACCACCCCCAAGGTCAGCCCGACGAATCCGCCCCAGGGTGTCGCGCCCTTCCAGAAGATACCCAACAGCAAGATGGCCAGCGTCGGGCCTTGGAACAGCGAGAGCAACGTTTGAATTGCCTCGTAGATCGTTCCGAATTGACTGACGTAAGGCGCGACCATTGCCGCACCAATCAGAATTGTCGCGGTCAACACGCGGCCGAAGATCAGCCCCTGACGATCGCTCAATGGCTGTCCGACAATTTGCCGGTGAATTTTCCCGTAGATGTCCGACATGAACACCGTGGCGCACGAGTTCAAATACGAGTCCACGCTGGACATCAGTGCGGCCAGGAACGCGGCGAACATCAGGCCCTTGAGCCCAGCCGGTAGCAGCATGTTGACCAGCATCGGTACGGCCTTGTCGGCTTCTTCGCCGAGGTCGGGGTTGATCGCTCGGGCTGCCAACCCGGGGATGAATACCAGCACCGGAATGAACAACTTGAAGAACCCGGCGAAGATCATCCCGGCTTTGGCGTCCCATTCGGTTCTGGCACCCAAGGCTCGTTGCATCACCGCCTGGTTGGCAACGTAATACGAAGTGGACATGATCAAGCCCAAGCTGAAGACCATGCCGGTCCACGGGTATTCCGTATCTGCCAGGTGAGGGACCAGCAGCTTGAAGAACTCCGGTCCCTTATCGCCTTGATCGAGAATGGTTTGAGTGAGCCCGTCCCAGCCGCCGACTTCCCACATGCTGAGAAACAACAGAGCTGCCGCCCCGACGAACATCACCACCAGTTGCATCACGTCGGTCATCACCACGGCGGCCAGCCCACCGGTGACAGTGTAGATGCCGACGATCACCACGGTGGCCCAAATGGCCGTGAGATAACTCCAGCCCAACACTTCGTTCAGAAAGACGGCCGACATCCACAAGAACACTGACACGTTGGCCGCCATGAAGAACAACAGCATCAGCGCTTGAACCCATTGCGTGCCTCCGTTGTACCGGCGGCCCAGGAACTCTGGCACGGTGTACACGCCGGCCCGCCAGTAATACGGCAGGAACACGAACGCCGCGACCAGCACCGCGGGGACCGAACCGATCCAGTCGAAGTTGGCCTGCGCGATGCCTTGTTCGTACGCGCCGCCGGCACCGGCAATGAGATCGATGGCGCCGATGTCGCTAACGACAATCGACATGCCGATCGCCCAGAATGGCAACGCCCTTCCAGCCAGAAACAGGTCGCCGGACGAATGGATGTACTTGCCGAAGAACGAGCCGACCAGCAGGACCCCCGCCATATAGGTGGCGATGATGATATAGTCGATCGAGGCAAGCTGTCCGGCAAATTCTTCTGGCATCAACGCAACCGACCGGCTGAGGGCATCTTCTCACCGCGTTGGCAAAGCACCATCTTGGGCCCATTCGCGATGCGAATAACAATCAATCGCGGGCGATGTTACCACAGCAGACCCCCTTGTTGGTAGGTGCCGGGGCAGATTCGTAGCTTGAGGTGCCCAAAGGGGCGAGAAGATGCAGCAGGAAAATGGCCAGTAGCGGTTCGAGAAACAGCCCGGCAGCGCAAAAAGCAACCGGCCAGACCCGAAGGTCTGGCCGGCGCAATACATACAAGACGAAACATGGTGGCTGTCACGCGAATCCACCGTTCGAAGCACTCAATGAGCGATTCCCACGGTAGACACACAGCCCGTCGGCTGCTCGCTAAGTGAGCCACCTCTGGTTGATACTACACACGTGGATCACCTCCTTTCGCTAGAGCCTTTTCCGTCGGTCAACCATACCAGCTATGGGACGTTCGGAACTCCAGTCCGACAAGGTCACGTCCGACCCCGTCACAACCACTGCGATGAATAGTAGGCCGAACCCCTGCCAGAGGTCAAGCAAAATTTGTGATCCACGTCTCCCGTCGATAACCATTTCTTTTTCGAGTCACACAACGCGATAGCACATTGGCGGCGCGAAAATCTTTTTCGCGAACCCTTGCACCGCCGCCATTGTCTGTTGGTTTGCTGGCGGCCGGTGCGCTCTGTTTCAGGTCGCCGTTTCTTACCGATTCGTCTTTAGCACATAGGGTCGAAACCATGCGTGAGTCATCCACCATGTGTGTGCAACATTTCACTCGCCCATTCGTCTGAAGGGGCTTGAGGTCGACTTCGCCACGTTGAGTCGTACCCGGCACCTCTTCAGTAAGGGCTCGGTACGTTCCCCAACATCTTTCCAGGTGAAGTCATGTCCTGCGCGGACTCCGCACGTAAACGGTTCGCCAAGTGGCGAATCGATCTGGCCATCCACGATGCGCTGGAAGCCGCCGATCGATTTCGTTGCGGCGATAAATTCCAAAGACTACTGGCCATTGCGCTCAGTCGCAGCGAGATGCTGCGCGCGATGCCGGTCGACGGGTATGCCGGATATCCCCATGCCGAACAATATCTGCGCGGCCTGTTGGCGCTGGCCCGACAGCGCCGCAACTGGTTGCGCGAATGTGAAGACTGGTTCCCCAGCGACGATAGCCCCTTCGTGCAGTTCGGCTCGCTCGCACGCCATGTGATGGCCAACAGCCCCGTGCCCGAGTTCATGACGCGGGTGTGGTTCGAGGGCTTTTCTTCCCAGGCAGAACGACACCAAAGCCTCTTCAAGCATCTGGCCCGTGGTGGTTCTATCCGTGGGGCCAACGTTCCGCTGCGGCTGAACAAACCAATGGCTCGCTGCTTCGCCACCGCTCCGCACCATGTCACCGTGGAACAGGCACTCCGTTGGGCGCAGGTTCGATCGTACGGAGCAGGGAAACGCTTCGCCGCCGAAATTCTAAACACACCGCTGGTCACGAATTTCGAACAACACGCCTACTGGGCGACCGTCCTGCAGTTCCTTATCCCGTATCAAGACCAACTGTCCGGCAAGGTCGAATCGGTGATTCAGTACATGAAATCTGTGCATCGACATCTTCCGCCCACGATCACGCAGCAGAGTTTGGAACAGAGTTTGAAGGCCTTTCTGCAGGGCACTGCCCGGGTGCGTGGCGAAGCTCTCTGGTCGCGGCCTCGGCCAACGCTGCGATGGAGCGGGCTGCCCATTCGCGGGCTGCGGTATGTCGACCGTATCGACAATGGGTGGAGGGTGTACCGCTGGTCGATTCGCGAACTCCTCACCGGGCAAGAACTGCTGGACGAAGGCCAGGCACAAAGTCATTGCGTGGCAACTTACGATCGCTACTGTGCCGCCCGACGTTCGTCCATTTGGTCGCTGCGGCGACACACCTTCATGGGAGATCAACGCGTGCTCACCATCGAGATCCAACCCGAAACCCGCACCATCGTCACCGCCCTGGGTAAGTGCAACAGCTGCCCCACCGAAGAATCCCGCGCCGTCCTGCGGCACTGGGCCGAAGAGGAGAACCTGCGCATCGCCGATTGGATCTGAAAGACATCGGTCGTGCCACTTCCCGGCGGTTTGTTAAACTGTACCCTGGATGACTTGCCCGAATTTTGGAGTTGAACCGATGACGCAATACAACAAGGCCGAACAGCACCTGATCGACGTGTGGGAGGCGCACACCGCGGCGGAGTTCGAGCAGAAGGACGCCGACGCGGCCATCGCCACGATGACCGAGGACCCCGAGCTGATCCACGTGCCGGTCAACACGGGTGCCAAGGGCAAGGAAGCGTTGCGGAAGTTCTACGCCGAGATCTTCATCCCGCAGGCCCCGCCCGATATCACGCTGCAAGTGCTTAGCCGCACAATCGGCCAGAACCGGGTGATCGACGAGTTCATCCTGCACTTCACCCACACACTACAAATGGACTGGATGGTCCCCGGCATCGAGCCCACCAACCGCAAGCTGGCGGTCCCCCACGTCGGCATCGTCACCTTCGAGTCCGGCAAGATCAGCTCCGAACACATCTACTGGGACCACGCCACCGTGCTGCACCAGCTAGGTCTGTTAGACAACAAGTTGCCGCTGCTGGGAGCCGAGCAGTGCGATCGACTGGTTGATCGGGATGCGGCGGCGAATGGGTTGATTGAGGGGCTGGGGCGAGAGAATAGATGACCTCAAGAAACGAGTTTGATCGTAGGGACTGAAAACAACCTTCCAATTCGCGGATCACGGGTTAGGGGATGCTGTACAAACGAACTTGATTTCAGGAGAAACCATGTTCTTGGAAGCAGAAGCTCTGATTGTTCGTTGAACTATTCACCTTGAAGTGTTCGACGAAACCTGAACGGTGGTTGCGTCCTCCTGAAGAGGAAGCCACCCTATTCTGGAGCTTTAACCTGGCCGTCGCGGTTGGTCCACCGGCAGCGGCAAAGAAATTGGTGGAACTGCGCGAGTTGTCTACTCACAAGCGACCGCTGCACATAACTCCTGAGGTAACCGTATTGGCGGATCAACGGAGTTAACTTTGGCACAACAAAAGAATTGTACACGATGGAGACGACGTTGAAAAACGGAAAGGCGAGCCACTCCGGTTCACGGATTTGTTAGGCAGCCTATTGCAGTGGCTGCCAAATATCGTCCGTAACTTTTCGCCCGCTCAATGACGTGAGGATGGAAAAAATGAACTCATTCTCAGACACTCCCTGATTCCTAACTGCCATTTGCAAAGCTTGGTCGGTTTTCTTGATCGTCGGTGCAAGATCGAATCTCCATTCGTTGTTTTCTTTCATGAAGTGAAATACTTCCGTTGTCGGCTGCCCGTCGACTGTGACTTTTGCAGTGCCGCGTGCACCATTTGAGGCAATGTCGCGCAACTCGGCACGCACGACAGCG
This sequence comes from Pirellulales bacterium, assembly GCA_965227275.1. Lineage (GTDB taxonomy): Bacteria > Planctomycetota > Planctomycetia > Pirellulales > JAEUIK01 > CAZNXE01. The sequence continues at coordinate 554,794 of CBDDFU010000002.1, forward strand.
TCTTTTCCGATCCACTGGTTGTTGACTGCGTAACTGAAGACGGACTTTCCATCCATTGCCTTCAATGAGTCGGGCTCAATTCGGTGCCTTAGGAGCAGAACTTGCATTCGATTGATCATTGACAGATTCTTCAGCGTTTCTTCGTTCCCTGATACCGCATAATCGCGATATTCTTGGTACATCGAGATCGTCTCCGATGTAACGCAGGATGTTGCAGCGTTTCCGTCGGCACTTGTGAGTGCAGTACGGTACGACTCGAACACTTGCCGTATTTCTTCGGATTCGTCAACCGCATCTGTTCGTGAAATTGACGGCCTATCTTCGACCGGAGTTGGCTTTGTCGGACTTTCTTGGTGCGAGCACGAGGTCGTGATAATCAGAAGCCATCCCGATACGGCTATAAGACGGAGTGCACGTGTTTTCATGACTTTTCTGCATAACTTGTTTATTGAATGACCATCGTATTGCCTGTCGTCTGCAAGTTTGTCATCCAAACGCGCGTGCGGCAAAAACAATGCAAATGCAATGTTGTTCAACGGTTGGGCGGATGTCACTCGCTGTAATGCATGATATCATGTTTCCGCCCAGCACTCATCGGGATAGCGAGTCCGGTCGTCCGGCAGCGAACGCTTCGGCCGGCTCGGTTGGCCACGGTCAAGATCCACCACATGCCCGCGAAGCTCCAAATAGCAGAGCCGCTTGGCCTAGCGAAATCAACCGACGCCGCCACGGGGAGAATCGGGCAGATGACGAGGAACCTGGACCGACGTGTTCTTCGCGATTTCCTTGTAGCACGAGGTTGCATCGACTGCTGCAGTGAATCAAACATGAGAGCCAGTTTCACTTGGACAAGCCAATACAGGCCGCGCCAACCCCTTCGCTCGCTCCCCGAATAGCGTCTGCATCAAATCCTGCGTCCTAATTGGCCGGGGGCTCCAAAATACTTCGGCGGCGAGGCAGCCGGCGGCTAGGCCTTCGGCGGTGTTGATGGCGCGGATGCCTTCTAGGGTCATTGCTTTTGCCGGGGGGGATTGCGTGGCGTAGCAGCGGATCGATTCCATCTTCGTTTCCATCGTGTCGCTGTTGTCGACCACAAACTGGGCGACCAGCGGGTTGCCGGTGCCGGCGAACTGGGGTGCCAGAGGGCTTATTGGAAGCCGAACGGGTCGGTGTCCACCACTGTGGTACAAGATTCGCACTACGTTCTGCTGGCCACTGGTCGTTGATGCCCCGACGGAGAAGAATGGTGGCTCGGATGTGCACCAGGCGGTCGCCGTTGGTGGGCCCGACGACGAGGGTAGAGAATCGCTGGCCACAATGGCCATGAAACTCATGAATTAACACGACAATTCCATGCGCTGCCGCCGGAGAATCGACCCAAGACTATCAAAGCGGCTGATTTGGGGCGCTTGGAACGCTAGCCACGGAGAGAACAATGAACGAAGGAATACCCCGCTCTTATCAACAGGTCAAAGACATCATTCACATCTTGCGCCGCGTTCACGAAGAGATGAGCCAACTTTGCAAGACGGCCGCTGGCGATCAGGAAGAAACAAAGCTCACCCTGCTGCTTAAGAGACTGGCCGAGCGGCAGCAGCAGATGGTCGAGTTCTTTGACACGAGCGAAACCGACGAGGGCCGGAAGATCCGCGAAACATGGATTCAATTCGTGCCCAGCGAACACTTGGAGCAGCACTTGCACAGATTGGAAGCATTGGATGCCGGGCCCGGGGAGATCCCGTACCAAATCCAGGAAATCCAACACGACATTTCAGAGCTTATTTCGGTGATCATCGAGGAAGAGTCGGACACGGAAAAAGCCAGAGACTTCATGCAGTCACTGGCAGATCGTGAACTCGCCGAAGCCAAGCAAACCTCGGAAGCCATTGTCGAACTGGATGACCTTTGACCAATTGCTTACGATCGACCAATGGGCCTTAGTCCGCAACGAGTCGATATGGTTCACCACGAGATGGTCGGGCATGGCACGACACCTACCCCTTCGCCCGCTCCCCGAACAGTGTCTGCATCAAGTCTTGCGTTTTGATCGGCCGGGGGCTTAGGAATACTTCGGCGGCGAGACAGCCGGCCGCCAGTCCTTCGGCCGTGTTGATGGCGCGGATGCCCTCTAGGGTCATTGCTTTTGCCGGCGGGAATTGCGTGGCGTAGCAGCGAATCGATTCCATCTTCGTTTCCATCGTGTCGCTGATGTCGACCACGAATTGGGCGGAGGTCGGGTCGCGGGGGCCGGCGAATCCTAGCGAAAAATACAACTGTGTCGAGATGCGGTGTACCGGGAGCCCCTCGAAATACGATTCCCACTTGGTCAGCCGCGAATAGAAGATGGCTGCGTCGGTGATCTGCATCGCCTGCCAGTGGTCGGGCGAGGCCAGTGGGGTCTTGTCGCCAAACCCGATCACCACGCGGGGGCGATACTTGCGAAACTCAGTGGCCAGGGCGACCCTCGCTTCGAAACTATCGAACAGCCGCCGGTTGGGCAGCTTCAAGGTGACCCGCGTCTCGACGTTCAGCTTCTCGGCCGCCGCACGGGCTTCTTCCAGACGAACCTCGGGGCTGGGCGACCCTGGCGTGGGTTCGCCGTCGGTCAGGTCGATGATGCCCACGCGGTAACCCTGACTGCTGAGCTTGGCCAGCGTGCCACCACAGGCGATTTCCACGTCGTCGGGATGAGCCCCCACCGCGATGCAATCGAGCTTTGGATAGTCGTCTACGTTGATCATAGCAGGAGTTTGCCTGAGGTTCGAGAAAGGGAGAAGTTACGCAGGAAGTAGCCGCCGGTTGATCGACGCGGTCACTCCATCAACGACATCCACATCACGTTGACTACCTGACGACATCTATTTCACGACGGCGATCAGGAAGCTGGGATTGAGCGCCTCGAAGCGAACGCGTTCGAGCTGGTAGGTACCACGGGCCACGTTGACCATGAGCACCTTCACGTCGTGATTGCGTTCCTGCAGCGAGCCATGGACTTCGCCCAGATTTTCGATCGAGCCGACGTTGGCCACCAGTCGCCCGCCGGATTTCAATTCTTCGTACGCGGCGAGCACCACATTGCCGATTTCGCGACCACTGCCACCGACAAAGATGGCGTCGGGGGCCGGCAGCGACTCCCACGCAGCGGGAGCTTTGCCGAGGACCGGTTGTAGGTTGCTGATGCCGAACCGTTCGCTGTTGGCCACGATGAGCTGATAGTCTTCGGCATCCATCTCGATGGCGTAGGTCATGCCGCCGGAGGCGATCTGCGCGGCTTCGATGGCCACTGATCCGCTGCCCGCGCCAATGTCCCATACGGTGCTGTTCGGGCCGAGATCTAACTCGGCCAGGGCGATCGATCGCAACTCGGCCGGGGTGAGCAGGCCGCTCTTGGGCTTCGATTGCAGGAACGCATCGTCGGGGTTGCCGAATAGCCGGTGGCCGATGGCTTCGCTGGGGCGGTCGGGTACATCGGGCTTGCGAACCAGCACCATCACATTCATCGGCCCGAAGTCCTGGGCAGCCAGCTCGCTGAGTTCGCCCTGGGTAACGCGTTCGTCGGGAGAACCGAGGTTCTCGCAGACGTAGGCCGAGAAGTAATCGATCCCCCGATCGAGCAAGGCCTGGGCCACACGACTCGGCGGGTTGGCTTCGTTGGTGAACAGCCCGACCTTTTCCGAGATGCGGATCCGCTCGATCACACTCTCCAGGGGGCGAGTGTCGAGATTGGTTAGGTACGCCTCCTCCCAGCTTTCCTTCACCCGGGCGAAGGCCATTTGCATGCTGCTGACATGAGGCACGACCTCGAACCGCTCTTTGCCCAACTGGTCGCACAGATAGCGAGCGGTGCCGTAGAATAGCGGGTCGCCCGATGCCAGCACCACGGCCTTGCGGTTGCCAATGTCTTTCAGGCGACCAACCACGTCATCTAGATTGCCGCCCACGGCCAGTTGTTCACCGCCCGCGGCGGGCATCATCTTCAACAGCGATTCGCGGCCCACCAGGAGATCGGCCTGATCGATAAGTTCCCTGGCAACGGAAGTGAGCCCTTCGAGCCCATCATCGCCAATTCCAATAATGTGTATCCGCTGAGATTCGACCAAGGGTTTCGGCCGCCGGTTGTGAGAGAGAGTTCGAGTAATATCGCCGAGCACGATGGTTGGAATTTTACGCCTCCCCCCATCCGTCCTGCAACCGCCGGTGGCTTGAATGCCGCGATAGCTTGCGGTAGAAACGCCGAGTGCTTTGCGGTTGGGGAGATCATTCTCGCGGAGAGTCGATGTTTTCAGCCCAAGGTTTTTTCGAATCACACCGCGAAGCCCGATGCGCGTGTTGCCGCTTGGGCTGACGGGGTCGCTCCAGAAAGAAGTTGATTGCCATGCCACGCGTTTTGGTAACCCCGGCCATGCTGCACGAAGAGGATGGTCCGTTTCGAACGATTCTGGAGGATGCCGGCCTGGAAGTTGTATTTCCACCAGGCGGGCTCGCCTTGATGGACCCTGTGACCCTGGAATCGCACCTGGCTGGGATCGACGCCGTGTTGGCCGGCATGGAGCCGTTTAATCGCGAGGTTCTGTCGAACGTGAAGCTGAGGGCCATCGCGCGGATGGGTGTGGGTTACGACGCCATCGATGTCCCTGCGGCCACGAAATTCAATGTGCCGGTGGCGATTACGCCCGGCACCAATGAGCCCTCGGTGGCCGAGCAAACGCTGGCCCTGATCTTCGGTGTCATGCGAGGTTTGCCCGAGCGGGCACGCGAAGTGCGCGGCGGCCACTGGCTTCGCCAAACGCTACCTCGGTTGGAAGGAAAAACCCTGGGGCTGATCGGCCTGGGCAGAATCGGCAAGGCGCTCGTTCCCAAGGCACACGGGCTGGGGCTGAAGGTGATTGCCTACGATCCGTTCGTCCCCCCCGAGCTGGCCGTTGAACTCGGCGTAAGGCTGTGCACGTTCGACGAGGTGTTGGAACAATCGTTCATCGTGAGCCTGCACTGCCCCTTGAACGACGAGACGCGGAACCTGATCGACGCCGACGCCATTGCCAAGATGCAAGTCGGGTCGGTCCTGATCAATGCGGCACGCGGGGGCATCATCGACGAAGACGCGCTGGCCGAGGCGATGCGTCGAGGGCACTTAATGGGCGCCGGGCTCGACGTGTTCGAGACCGAGCCGCTTCCGCTGGACAGCCCTTTGCTGGGGCTGGATAACATCGTGCTCACGCCACACATGGGCGGACTGGATCACGAATCGCAAGTGGCCATGAGCAGCCTTGCGGCCGAGTGCATCGCAAAGCTGTACCATGGCGAGTGGCCCCAGGGGTGCATCGTCAACGATGAACTCCACGAAAGCTACAAGTGGTAACTCGCCTGATGGGTGACTGTATCGGTCACGGTAGCGCACAAAAAAACGGCACGGTGCCCAGGATCGCACCGTGCCGTTTTCAATTGATATCAGAATACCGAAGCGGTCTTAGGCGGAGAAGGAGCTTCCGCAACCACAGCTCTTCACGGCATTGGGGTTCTCGAACGTGAAGCCACGCTTTTCGAGACCGTCGTAAAAGTCGACCACGGTACCGTCGAGGTACAGGGCGCTCTTCTTATCGACAACCATCGTCACACCGTGCCAGTCGAACTTGGCGTCGGTCTTCTCGTCGTATTCTTTGTCGAAGCCCAAGCTGTATTGGAATCCGCTACATCCGCCGCCGGCGACGCCAACGCGGAGAACGGTTCCGTCTTCGAGCTTCTGCTCTTCAATGATTCGTTTGACCTCGGAAGCGGCCTTTTCGCTCAAAGTGACAGCCATTGTTCTTGGGAACTCCAATTTCACGGGTTGATTTAAGACAGCAACTTATGCGTAAATTATATCATCCCGCCGGCTAAGGGAAGTCCTATTTGCCAGCAGTTGGTATCGTACCGCTCGTTTTGCGGCCATTCAAGCACGAATTATTTCTTCTAAGTCATCTTCAGGAAGCCACTTGTGGTGATTGGCCAAGTGTGCGAAGACGCTCGACGGCGGCAACCACGATTTCGATGGCCACCTCGATCTCTTTATCGGTATTAAACCGTCCCAGCCCGAATCTCAAGCTTGCTCGGACCAAATCTTCGTCGATTCCCAGGGCTCGCAGCACGTGGCTGGGCTCGGGATTGGCCGAAGTGCATGCACTTCCCGAGCTGACCGCCAGCAGTTTCATGTTCATCATCAACGCCTCGCCATCGACATCGCCGAAGCTCAGATTCAGATTGCCCGGAAGTCGCACCTCCGGCGGTTCGAGCGATGGCCCATTGAGCGTGACGTTCTCCAGACGCGATTGGAGTCCTTCGCAGAGGCGTCCACGAAGACGATGCAACCGTTCCCGTTCGCGGGGCATTTCTTGGAGACAAAGCTCGACGGCACGGGCGAACCCGACGATGCCGGGAACGTTCAGAGTGCCGCTGCGCAACGCGCCCTCTTGCCCGCCACCGTCAATCTGCGATTGCAGTCGCACATGGGGCTGCCGCCGTCGAACGTATAGTGCCCCCACGCCCTTGGGTCCGTAGAGCTTGTGTGCGCTGAAGCTCATCAAGTCGACCTGAAGTTCTTCGACATCGACCGGCATTTTGCCCACCGCCTGCGTGGCGTCGCAATGCAAGAGCACGCCACGTTGCTTGCAGATGCGGCCAATCTCCGCGACGGGATGTACGGCGCCAATCTCGTTGTTGGCCAGCATGACGGACACAAGTACGGTGTCTTCGCGGATTGAGTCGGCCACTTGCTGCGGGTCGAGGATTCCCATCTGTGGTTCGCCCACTCCAGCGACCTTGAGCAACGTGACTTCGAACCCGCGGCGCCCCAGTCGTTCCAAGGGGTCGAGCACCGCTTTGTGTTCGGTCACCACGCTGATGAGATGGTCACCCCGTCGGCGTTGGCGATCGGTGACACCACGGATGGCGAGGTTATTACTCTCGGTGGCCCCACTGGTGAAGATGATCTCGCGCGGCGCGGCGCCAATGGCCGTGGCGATGGTTTCCCGCGCTGGCGTGACTGCTTCCATCGCTTCAGAGCCGAAGCTATGCCCCACGCTGCCGGGGTTGCCATACTTTTCAGTGAAGTACGGCAGCATCGCTTCCACCACCCGCGGATCGACCCGGGTGGTGGCATGATTGTCCATGTAGATGCTTTGTGGCGGCATGCGATGGTGGCTTCATTGCGAAACGGGGTGAAAGCCTGCAACGGTGCTCGGGCTCTCCCTGCATTATACGAGCAAAGTCGTGCAGCCAAATGTGCCACCTTGCATGGACGCAATTGCGATGGCAGAAAACGAATCGATTGAGTTCCTGCGAAGTGCGTCTTACCCGAACAGTGCTTCGAGGCAGATCTGCGACCAGGATTCGAACTGTTCGCGATTGGCGAGCAACGCATCGACATGCTCGAACCCGGCTTCGGCGATGTCGGTTTCGCGGGGGGAAATGGAGGGTTGCTCGACATCGTAGATATGAACCACGCCCAGGTGGACACGACCTACTTCGGTATCGTCGTCGTTGATGAGCCCAACGCACTTGGTGTCGTAGGCCGTTTCAATGGCGACTTCCTCGCTGAGTTCACGTTGGAGACCAATCTCGTACGCGTCCGTATCGCAGCGGTCCGCGGCGTCCTCGGCCGAGATATGGCCGCCGATGCCGACGCTGCGTTTGCGGTGCAGGCGACCTTCGCCTTGCCCTGTACCGCGGGTGTACTGAAAAACCATCTCGCCGTTGGTGGGATCGGTGTAGCGGAAGATGACGTAAGGGATGAGCTGCTTGTAGCTGGGGTCTTCTTCAACTTCCGCCCGGGTTCGAAAACTCAGGTGTTCGGCACGCAGCAGGCCATCGAGATACCGCTGCGATTGATCGGAAAAGCCTTGGAAGTGCCCGATCGAGTGAAACACTACTGTGGGAACCACCAAGACGCGTTCCGTTTGTACCTGAGACATGTGCGAGTCCTTGCAAAAGGCGGTTCTAAGTTGTCACTGTGCAAGCACAGTATAGGGAATGGGTGCGTGACGTGACAATGATCACTGCCTGCCGCGGCCATTCAATGCAATTCGACGCGTAGAATCGCCGTCAGACGATGAGCATGGCGTCTCCATAGCTATAAAACCGGTATTGTTCGCGGATTGCTTCGTGGTAGGCGTGCGTCAGGAGTTCGTCACCTCCGAAGGTGCGGACTAACACCAGCAGCGTGGACCGAGGCAGATGAAAGTTCGTTAGCAGCGCATCGGTGGCGTGAAATTCGAAGGGAGGGCGCACGAAAAGGTTGGTGGAGCCACGAAACGGTTGCAGTTCACCATCCCGAGCGGCAGACTCCAGCACGCGCAAGGTTGTTGTCCCCACGGCAATCGTGCGACCGCCAGCCCTGCGGCGAAGGTTGATCTTGTCGATCGTGGTCTGATCGACCTCGCACCACTCGCTGTGCATTTCGTGTTCGGCCAGGGTTTCGACCTTAACGGGCCGGAATGTGTCGAGTCCGACGTGCAAGGTTACCGTTTCGGAAGCAATTCCCATCGATTGAAGCTTGCTAAGCAGCCCGGTGGTGAAGTGCAAGCCGGCCGTCGGCGCGGCAGCGGAGCCCGGATTGCGGGCGAAGACCGTCTGATATTGTTCGCGGTCTTCGTCGCCCATCTCGCCACGGCGAATGTAATTGGGCAGGGGCACTCGGCCAATGCGCTCCAGGATGTCCCAGACCGATTCGTCGCTCTTGGGCACGGCGGTCCAGATGCCACCCGGTTTCTTGTCCAGCAGCCACAGCTCGATATCGTCGCCGGACTGGCGATCGATCAGAGTAATTGCGTCGCCCGAGTATAGCTTTCCCCGGGTCTTGCAGATAATCTGCCAGAACCCGTCTTCGTCGGCCGAAAGAAATAGCCCCTCCCAGCGGCCGCCGGTCATCTTGCGACGCCCGAGCAGTCTTGCCGGAACAACCCGCGTGTCGTTGAGTACCAAGCAGTCTGCCGGGGCCAACAGTTCCGGCAGATCGCGAATGTGGGCGTGTGTTATCTCCTGGGAGCTACGATCCACGATCATTAACCGGGCATCGGCCCGATTTTTCAGAGGGTGCTGCGCGATCAATTCGCGGGGCAATACGTAATCGTAGTGGTCGAGTTCTGACATCGTTGGCTCATAATGAACTGATTCGCGGTGCGGGCTAGCCGCGATGAATTCATCCGAGTATAAGCCTCATCGAGCTGCCGTCGATTGCCCCGAATCTTGCGGTGCTGTCAGTCGGTTACCTTTTTGTTCATAGACTTGCCTGCATTCCGGGATTGCCACCGCATGACTGACCTCAACTCCCAGCGGTCAGATCAGTCGTCCGCCGATGAGGCCGCTGCCATCTCGGTTACGTTCTGTACGATTGAGCTCTCGGTTGGCGGGGCTGAACAAGCGTTGGTTCAAATCGCTACGGGGTTGGATGACCGGCGATTTCGCGTGCGGGTCGTCAGTTTCAAACCCCGTCCCGACGCACCACGAGACCGCCTTGTACGAACCTTGGCAGACACAGGAATTGAAACGCACTTTCTGCATGCGGCTTCATCGGTCAGTGGACCCAAGGTTCTCTGGGAGTTGCGACGGTTCCTGCAGGACCATCCGACCGATATCCTGCAAACGTTTCTGTTTCACTCCAACGTGATTGGCCCCGTAGCGGCTAGATTGGCCGGGGTGCCTCACGTTGTTACCGGGCTTCGCGTGGCCGAACGAGAGCGTCGCTGGCGATTAAAGGTCGAGGCAACTGCTGCTCGGTTGGCGAAGGCTCACGTCTGCGTAAGCCAAACGGTCGCCGATTTCGCGCAGCTAGAGATGGGACTTTCTCCCGAGAAGCTGACGGTGATTCCTAATGGAGTCGACGCGATACGCTTCGAGTCTGTAGTCCCCATTGATTTGGCACACCTGGGCATTGCCTCATCGCGGCGGCTATTGGTGTGTGTTGGCCGACTAGATCGCCAGAAGGGAATCGACCGACTCATGGACATCGGGCCGCAGCTTTTCGAACAGTTGCCCGAGCACGACCTCTTGCTGGTGGGCGACGGGCCCGAGCGAGAATCGACCGAATCAGTGGCCCGCAAGAAAGGCCTCGCCGATCGGGTGCACTTTGTCGGTTGGCAGCAGAACGTGCCGAGTATTCTTGCCGCCAGTGAAGTGCTGCTGCTGCCCTCGCGATGGGAAGGAATGCCCAATGTGGTCCTCGAAGCAATGGCCACCGGGCTGCCCGTCGTGGCGATGGAGGTCGAGGGTGTGAATGAACTTCTGGGAGATGCCGGCCGGGAGCAAGTCGTGCCTCAAGGAGACAATCGGTCCATGCTGGAACGGGTGGTGGCTCTCATGCGCGATCCATCCGAAACGCAGCGGCTCGGCAATCAGAATCGCGCTCGAGCGGTCGAAAAGTTTGGTTGGCACGCCGTCGTCGATCGATACTCGCAGCTCTACGAATCCCTTGCGAATGCCTCGGGTCGTTGAACTGACTTGCGCCTGTGAGACGACGATTCATCGAATTGGCAATTCATATAACGACTTAGGCGCGATCTTCGAGGTGTCTCACAAATCTTCCTCTTAGTTTTTTCTTGACATATGACGCCAAATCGATACTTTTGGGGGCGTTGTGGTTGGAAATGGGAGATTGTGGTGATTCATGCTGCTCACAGGCTCATTCTTACGAGCGGTTGATGAGAAGCATCGAATCGCCATTCCCAAGAGACTACGCGAAGCCTTGGGCGACGAGACGCCCACGGCGTTATTTATTGCACCAAGTACCGATGGTTCTCTCAGCCTATACACCCAGCGTGTATTCGAAGAATTGGCTGCTCGATGTGCCGACGCCTCGCCTACTGCCGAGGATGTACGAGCGTTTCGCCGTTTGTTTTTCGCTCGTGCACAGCGTGTGGGAATCGACCGTCAATATCGAATACGAATCCCTCCCGAACTGGCTGAGCTTGCCGACCTGCGACAGGAAGTCATTCTGCTAGGCGTCCACGATCACCTGGAACTATGGGATCGAAAAAATTGGGAGGTCTACCTGGCGAAGCAAGCTGCGAATTACGACCAGATTGCGGAAACTGCGATGAGCGCGGAGAAGACGAAACCACAGGAGTGAATCATCTGCCAGCACTGACGGCACGTCACGACGTGCTGTCATGAGTTCTGAACGCACATCCTTGTTCTCGCAAAAACCGGTGTTGCAAACATTGGCAAACGCTTGCAACATGGCCCGTCACCTGGAATCGACGGAAGGTTTATAGGGGCCCTGACACAAGACGTATCGGGGTAGCGGCTTTTGGCCGCGCCGCGACGCCAGCGCATCGCGGGGCAACATTACCGCGGGCACCAACCTAACCAGAGGCGCACGGACGTGCCTCAGGGCGGTGTCTCACCTACCGCAAGACACTTCTCTTCAGTCGACCCTTCAGGCTGGTTAAAGGACATCAATAGCCGTGCCGGAACACATCCCGGTTTTACTGGACGAGGTTGTGCAGTGGCTGGAACCCGCGCCGGGCAAAATAATTGTAGACGGCACCTTAGGCGGAGGTGGACATAGCCGTGCGTTGGCAGAACGAGTCGCGCCCGGGGGACGCATCATTTCCTTGGATCGTGATCCTGCCGCCGTCGAGGCAGCGGAAACCATATTCGCAGGATTACCGGTTGATTGTGTTTGCGAGAACTACAGCAATATCCCCGAGGTGCTAAGTGAACTGGGCATCGATCAGATCGACGGCGTGCTGCTGGACCTTGGGCTATCGAGCGATCAACTGGCAGACGAAGAGCGTGGATTCAGCTTCTCGGCCGATGGGCCATTGGACATGAGATACAACCCGTTGGTCGGAGAGCCAGCATGGCGAATGATCGGTCGCATGAGCGCCGATCACCTGGGAAAAATCATCAAGGAATACGGTGAAGAACGCTTCGCACGCAGGATCGGGCGACGCATTGTGGAAGCCCGGGCAGAGAACCCAATTCGAACCTCGCAGGAGTTGGCCGAGATTATTCGTCGCGCGGTGCCCCGTTCGCGGGATGAACATATCGACCCCGCGACGCGAACCTTTCAGGCCCTAAGGATTGCAGTGAACAAGGAATTGGATGCACTGGATACGGCGCTTCGTCGCCTGCCGGGCCGTCTAAGGCAAGGTGGCCGCATGGCCGTGATTAGTTTTCATTCCCTGGAAGATCGACGGGTGAAACAAGCTTTTCGCGATGATCCACGCTTAGACGTGCTGACCCGCAAGCCGGTATCAGGCACCGAGGAAGAAGTAGCTCGAAACCCTAGGGCCCGAAGTGCAAAACTCCGTGTTGCCGTTCGCAACGAAATGCCTACTTAGCACGAACAAAAAGACTCAACGTATCGAAACCGAAACGTTCAAACCAAACAAACAGACCTTGTTGGCACACCGCTGAAGGCTGCGGAAAGGAATCCGCCATGAGTCGAAGGTTAAAAAAGCATCAGGCCGAAATCACCGATGGTCCGCATCACGACGATGGGGCCGAGCAACTTCCTGATGATGATGCAGGTGAGATTCGGTCGACCGGCCTCTGGACGAAGGAAACGAAGCTCTCATTGGCCGTGCTAGTTTTGTTGCTGGCAGGCTTGGGTGCGGCTTTCTATTTTCGTCTCAGTCCCGAGTCGGTTGGCACCGATCCCTTTGCGCTTCTGCGAAGCGATGTACCGGAAGAAACTGCCGAAGCTGATGGTGCAGCAGTCGTCGAGGAGTTCGGGCTGGCTCCCCCCGTGGAGGTCGAAGAGGCCGGGGCTTCTTCATTCCCTGTGGTCAGCGAGTCGAACAATGCTACCTACAGGGATGCACAACAGTATCAACCGCCCGATCCTTGGCAGGCCGCGACACCGGCAAGTGAACCCTCCAGTTATTCGCAGGACAATGGTTCTTTCACGCAGCAAGCCAGCAACATGGCGGAACAAGCTGCGGAATCCTTCGCGGAACAAGGTCAGCAGGCTCTGGATGGATTTGACCAGCAAGCCGAGGAATTAGCCCAGCAAGCAACCGATTCGTTCGGTCAGCAGGCGCAAGAAACGTCGGACGCGATGGTCGGACAATTTCAAGAAGCAACCGACACGGTCCAGGACCATGTCGATTCATTTTCGCAGCAAGTATCAGATGCGATTCCGCAGGATGTCCAACAGGATTTAGGGTCCTTGGCGGATCAGGCCCAACAGGCCGTCGAAGATTACAGCGGTCAGGCGGGTGACGCTTTGAATGAGTTGGTGCAGCAAGCCCCGAAGGCGGTGGATTCGGCCGTTTCTCAGGCACAAGAGTTTGTCGGCGATCAGATGCAGCAAGCCGAGCAATTCACCCAGCAGGCAACCGACGGCTTGCAAGACTCGGTCCAGGACATGGTCCAATCAGCGAACCCGTTTCCTGCGGCCGAAGCACCGCCGGAGCAATCGCCCTTGTCGGCATTCGAACCAGCCCCGGCACCAACGGCAGCCGATTCTTATCAACAGCCGGGCGTAGCGAGTACTTCGGAACCAAGTGTGAGAATCGCGGAGCCTCCGGCCGAAATGGAGACTGCCACGCCGCGTACGGCTTCGCCTGCGGCGCCGGTTGAATCGCAAGCGACGGTGCCCGACTACTCGGGGTCGTATTCGCAGCCGGCGGCCACGACCCCCTCCAGCCGGCGGCGTTCGCCCGACGCGTTCGGTCAGCCGCCCGAACGCTTTGATGCCTCGGCGTTCGAGCCACCCACAGAGCAAGCACCTCCGACTACCCCGCAAGCCCAGACAGCGGCCCCCAGCGTGGCAAGAACTTCACCCGCGCCGGCCCCAATGACGCCATCGGCTAGAGCCCCGGAGACGAATACGGCCGTGAACTCGCAACCCGTCGGGCAGGCGCCCGCTTCGCCATCGGCCACGGGGAACTTCAGTCGGAACCAATCGACGTACACGGTGCAGGCCAACGACAATTACTGGCGCATTTCAGAAAAGCTTTACGGAAACGGTGCTTACTTCAAAGCACTGTTCGAACACAATCGAGACCGCTTCCCTCGTGCCAATCGGTTGAAGGTTGGCGACGTGATTCAAGCGCCGCCTGCGGGGGTGCTGCAGCAGACCTATCCGAAGTTGTGCCCGCACCCGGGCAGGCCGACATCTTCGATTGGGGGTTCGACTGGCAGCCTGGTTGCATCTCGACGGGCGATTGGAAGTGGACGCACATACGTTGTGCAGGAAGGCGATACGCTGTACGACATTGCACGCTATGAACTCGGCGAGGCGCAACGCTGGTATGAAATCAGGCAGCTCAACCGCGACATCTTAGGCGATGACGCAAAGAGTTTGCGTCCGGGAATCGAGCTGGTTTTACCGACGAGCGAGGTGGCTTCGAGAACTCCGAGTTCGATCAATCGCTAGGCGACCTCTTAATCGATCGCGGGAAGCTGGCCGAGGAATTCGTCAAGAGCCAAGAGGTAGGCTTCGCCGGGTGGGTCGTTATGATCCCCGCCCTCGATCGTGACGAATCGCTTCGGTTCGTTTGCCTGTTCGAACAGCCGCTGCCCAAACTTGTACGGTACGATTTGATCGGCGTTTCCGTGCACCTGTAGTAGTGGGCCGTGGTACTTCTCGATTTTGTCGATCGAATTGAACTTCGTGCGGAGCATGAGCTGCATCGGCAGCCAAGGCATGTGGTGGGCCGCCACGTCCGGGATCGAGGTGAATGTGTTCTCCAAGATCAGGCCACGCGCACCATCTGCGGAGGCCAGGTCGACCACAACGCCGCCACCCAGCGATTCGCCCGCCAGAACGATCGCGTCTTCCGGAATGCCTGCCTTGTTGGCTAGCCATTTGCGAGCCGCGCGAGCATCGGAAAGGATGCCGGCTTCCGATGGTTTGCCCTCGCTGCGGCCGTAGCCACGGTAGTCGAACAGCATAAACGAGACATTGAATCGCTCTTGCCAGAGCCGTGCCAGGGGCCAGCGATGGCTCAGGTTGCCCGCATTTCCATGGGCGAATAGCACAACGGCCTGAGGGTTTTCGACGGGACAATACCAACCATGGATTTGCGTCCCATCTTCCGCTTCGAAGTAGGCATCCTCGAACGTCAATCCCGGGGGCTCCCAAACGCCTACGGGATACGGTTCGGGGTAATAGATAAATGAGTTCTCAAAAACCATGACGAACAACCACAATCCAACGCCAAGCAATGCCAACAAGCGACCCGCACGCAGCAGGATGCGAGGCAGCCGACCAGAATACCAACGAGTGGCTTGGTTCATGGGCGGATTAAACCAAGACGGCAGCGCAAAATCAACGAGTGGTTTGTTCGATCGCGAGCCGTCGGTGCCAACGAAGAACGCCCCGTCGACGGCATTGCGGGTGCCGTGAACGAGGCGTGAGGGGGAGTCTATTGTATTGAAGCGGACCGCGGCTTAGCGGAAGTTGTAGGCCGAGTTGTTCCTATCGAAGTCCGCGTCGGTAAAATTGTTGTTGATTTTCAAGTTGAGATAGGTGTATTCCTCTTCCAGCACCGGCTCGCCGCCTGGTTTGCGAGGCCAGCTCCACGCGGCGTAACGAATCGGTACGACCAGCTCGTCATCGATGAAGATGCGTGCCATGTGGTAGATGAAATTGCGACGCGGAATCGGGTGGATTACCTGGATGCAGGTGCACGAGCGACCGTTAATTTTGGTGCCCTTGAAGAACTGGACTTCGCATTCGCCGTAGTTCGTGTCATTGCGGCCGGCATCGATCAGACGTTCGGACAGATTCAGAATCCCCAACTCGGTGATCGGATAGCGATTTCCCTCCATGGCGAACATGCCATCGGGGGCCAATTCCACGGTGCCAATCGCGCGGCCTTTGAATCCGTTGGGCTGGGCGACCAGCTTGTTGTTGTTGCGATCCTTGACGTAAATCACCTCTTGGCCTTTGACGGCTTCGGGTGCGAGAAAGTAGAGGTAGATGCTGAGCGGATTGTGGCGAACCTTGCAGAAGAAGTATTCATGCTGGCCGAGTTTGCCGTCGATCCGTTCACGCTTGATGAACGTGCATTGGTAGTCTTGGATGGCGCGAATGTTGGCCATGCCAGCTTCTGCCCATCGCAGGGCCGGCATCAACGGGTGTTCGGCACCTTGACCGCTTGAGACATTGTCGATCGTTGGCCGTTTCGCGATGATCTTGCTGCCAGCGGGGAGTACCTCCTCGGCAAACGTCGCGGGTGCGATAGAGAGGGCGACCAACCCGCCGGCAAACAGGGCGATGAATCGTTGCATTCCGTGCTTCATGAGACGCGCTCCAATAAGCGTCACCCATTGCGATGCGAGCGACTTGCTAAGGTCTGGAAGCCGCCGTCATTGCGAGCAGAGCAAGCAATGGCGATCGACACATGAATGGGTGTGCAATTCATATGCCGAGCAATGCGTCAATCCGTGACGATTGCTTGTTGTTGCCGCAAACGCAAACCGCTACCTGTGTTATCACCTGGCAGTTGGGTAGGGAGGTCTGGCGAGAAGCAGCCGTGATGGTAGTATCGTCAGCATGCATCCACGAATTTACAATGCATGCATACGGGGGGCATCGTGTTGCCCAATCGTTTAAGTTGATACACCATCGGCTGTAAAGTGCGGCCCTGTCATGCCTACAGTCGTTACCACCTGCGGGAGACGCATACGTGATGTCTAACAAGCTGTGTTTGGAAACCATCGAGTCGGTGCCGTTCATGGAAAACACGTTCGTGGCGAACTTTGAGGGACGCAACGATTGTTTGGTTGTCGATGCCGGGCTCGAGCCTAATAAGATCTTCAGTTATCTCGATGAAAAAGGCCTGACTCCTGCTGCCATTCTCTGTACCCACGGACATGCGGATCACATCGGGGGCAACCACGCGATGAAAGAGCGATGGCCCGACTGCCCGATTGTCATCGGCAAAGATGAGGCGGCCATGCTGACCGATGCCCGGCTGAATCTCTCGGGCATTTTCGGCACCCCGGTCACCAGCCCGCCGGCCGATGTGACGTTGGCCGAAGGTGATACCTACAAAGCCGCGGGCTTCGAGTTGGAAGTGTTCAAGATCCCGGGGCACTCACTGGGCCACATCGTGTACGTCTGGCATTCCGATCCCACGTACGTCTTCGGTGGAGACGTGTTGATGCAAAGCAGCATCGGGCGCACCGACTTTCCCGGCGGAAGCTTCGAAAAACTCGCCGAAGGGATTCACTCAAAGTTGTTTACCTTGCCCGACGATACGATCATTCTGCCAGGTCACGGTCCAGCGACGACCACCGGCCAGGAGAAACGAACCAATCCCTTTGTCGGCGAAAATGCGAGCTACTACGACCTTGGCTGAAAATAGGGAGTCGAGTCAGACAAAGGACACTCGCGAGGATCGGTCATGGGTATCCGTCGAATGCCTCGAATCGGATCACCACTATTTCGAAGCGTCGCTCACGACGATCGATCTCTCCGAGCAATCGCTTGAAGCGATCGAATTCGAACGATGCCTACTCACGAATGTGACCGCACAAAAGTCGAAGTGGCTTCAAACAGCCATCGCGGACACTCAGTTCCGGGATTGCAACTGGACAACAGCCCGCCTGGAGCGCGGGTTTGTTGACGGTGCTCAGTTCGTCCGGTGCCGTCTAACAGGGATGGAAGTCTTCGAGGCACAATTCCGAAACACCGCCCTGAGAAACAGCAAACTCGATCTGGCTTCGGTGCATCAGACCAAGTGGCGCGATTGCACCTTCAACCGTTGCGACCTGCAGTCGGTCGACTTTCAAGGTTGCGACTTGCGGAGCGTTGTTTTTCGTGAGTGCGATCTTCGGAATACTCGTCTACTGGGAAATCGCCTGCGAGAAATCGATGTGCGAGGGTCGCAAATCGAGGGTCTGCAGATTGAGATCGAAAACCTGCGGCATTTGACCATCGATCCAACGCAGGTGTCGTACGTCGCATCGCTCACTGGTATCAAGGTGTGCGATGTTGAGTTGGAGTAACGAACTGCATCAACTGGAGGACCCGGCCACCACGCTTCGTTCATCGCTGTGAGCCGTGCTGGGCAGCTTGGTTTTGGCGAGTGCGGGTCGATGTCCGCGGATGCGGTACTTAATCAGGTTGAAGATGAATTCGATCGACGTGCTGGCATCGACGTTCGATTGCCCACCCGGACGTACTTGCCACATGACGTTGAATTCCATAATCGGCAAGCCCACGGCCTTAGCGCGGACCATCATCTCGGGGTCGATGAACCAATCTCGCGACTGAATTTCCATCCGCTCCAGGTATTCACGGGGGAATACCTTGGGACTCCCATTCACATCGAGTGAGCCGATCTTGGGAAACAGGATATTCATGATGATGTTGTAGGCCAGCGAGGTGAACTTGCGACGAAGGCCTTCCATTCGAAATCGGCGTCGGATTTTTACCAACATCGGGCTCTGTAGGTTCAAGGCCACGTCACAGACCCTGGCGACGTCGCGAGAGTCGCATTGCCCATCGGCGTGCAGAAAGCCGATGATCTGCCCACTGCAAGCCTCTAGGCCGGTGAGGATCCCGTGACCATACCCTTGGTTCACGGGAATGGTCCTTTTCACAATCGGCAAGCCATCCTGGATCAGCTTGTCGATGATTTGCCCGGTTCCGTCGGTCGATCCGTTGTCCACCAGTACCAACTCAAGACTGGTGCGAATCTCGCGGAAGGCCTGCACCAGGCGCAGGGCGGTGCTGCGGATTACGGCCGCTTCGTTGTAACAGGGAATCGCCAGAGAAACCTGAGGAGGCGGCGATTGGTTTGTTTCGCGAGGTGTGTCGTGATTCATCGAATACGGACGAGCACTGGCCAAGGGAAGAAGTACCAAGCGGAGCAAGCCCAGTCATTCGACCTTCCCTGGTACTTTGGAGTTCGACCGCAGGTTCGAGTATAGCAAGCCCTTACGGTCGACACACGCAATTGAACACATAATCGCGCGCAAGCGGCTTTAGGGCCACCCGTGGCGAGGCTTCTTGTGCCAAGAAATGCACAAGTATGAAAGATAGGGCAGTTATGAGCCCGGTCTGGGCATGGCCAAACTATGCAGAATGAGCACCGCGCCGATCGACGTGACGGCCCAACCCAGCCATTCCGGTACTTTGAGAGTTTTCTGAGGATTCGTGGGGCCGAAATTGGGTACGAAGCGGGCCACTCCACCCGATTCGTCATTTCCTGACCCGAGGCGCTGTTGGATCTTGGCGCTCACATGCGGATGAACCACGTAGCTCTCGACTAGCCGGAACTGGATTCCCAGCAGGACAATTACGATTCCAGCCATGAAGTATTGATTGCGATTGAATTCCATGACAATCGTCTCCTTGTTTGGCCCATCCGTCAGACAGATCACGGACGGCCTTCACCCCCGGATAGGATTCCGCCGAGCCAAACCATGTAGGCGTGGCTACCGTTGAATACTATCGAATTGCGCAAGGCTGTACCTTCAATGGGCAACGCACAAGCCTCCACGGTTTGTTCGCCTGCCAATTCGGCTGGCGCGAATGTGATGGTGATGCAGCAACCCAGCGTGCTGAAAACAAGCCCTGTAGGGAAAGGCGCGGTGCGCTGCTGTGCAACGGTCGTGAGGGCTAATCGCTCAAGATGCATATTTAGGAATTTGAAGAACAGCGAATCATTCGTCGCGAAAATCGATTCCCGTGGATGCCAGTTTCTGGAAGCGAGCTGCGTCGCTGCCTGCGGACCAGGCCATGGCCCGCAATAGGATCAAGCGATAAATGGGGTCATTGAAGGTCCATGCGTAGTGGCCCGGCACAGCACAAACAACGCGACCCTTGCCACGCCGATTCGTCCATAGCATGGGGCAAACACGCTCGCCTTCGCGGGAAGTGGCCAACAATTCAATTTGGCTCACATCTCCTTCAAGATCCCAATAGGTTTCATCCTCCAACGAAAGGCTCTCGATGCCCCGCATGATGGGGTGCGGTTCCGCGCGACTCGTTTCCAGGCACAGCGGGCCATGTCTGAATTGGAGGTGAGGACGCTGGCCGGCGAGCCCAAACCGTGTGGCGAGCTTGACTGGATTGTGGTCTTCGACCAACGCCGAATGAATGGCGACGATGCCACCGCCGCGCTCTAGAAAACTATCTAGAGCAGTATATCGTTCAGGGCTCCAGTCGTGATTCCAGAAATAGAAAACAACCAGGTCACAGGACTGCCACTGTTCTGGTTCGGGCCATTCGAAAGCCGACTCGCACGCGACATCGCGTGCCTGGCCGAGCAACTCCTGCCATCGAGATTGCCACAACTGATATTCGTGCTCTCCAGGCCCATGATCCTTTTCGCCGGCAACCAGGCAGATTTTGAGGGACGACTCCTGATCGCTGTTCGAACTTACCAACGCCCTCTGTGCACTTTCGTATTCGGCGCGAGTTCGAAGTGGGGGAGGGTGGCTATTCATGGTTCCGGGTTGTTCTGACCGGCGAAGGACATATGCCAATGATCTGCATGGGAAAGGCTCACGTGCCGGATGCCAGGAACGCTCGCCGACGCTCGCTCGACCGTTTGCTATGGCACAGTATTTCTGGCTCGGTGCGGAAATTCAACTCAGACGGCCATGCCAGGGCACCAATTTCCTTAAACCGCTGGAGTTGGGTTCTCGTCAGAAGTGCGCAATCGGGGGCACACCTGGCCTGCAAGTTCAAAGACCTGATCGACGCCGATGTCCTGCATGCAGACATTGTTTGTGCAGGGAGACTTGCGGTGATTGAACGCATGTAAACATGGGCTGCACACCAGCCCGGCCCAGAGAGAGTGATTGTGTGGAGACAGGGGCGAATAAAGCTGAGGTGTCTCCGGACCGAAGATCGAGATGATGGGGATGTCGGTCAAAGCGGCCATATGGCCCGGCCCGCAATCGCTGGTGATGAGCAAATCGGCCAGCGTAAAGAGCGTAACCAGTCCCCGCAGCGACGTATCGCCGGCGAGCGAGAACGCTCGATCGGAGGAAATCTCTCGGGCCAGCTCCTCCGAAGGCTTTCGCGCGTCGGGTAGGCCAGTCAGCAATAAGGTTGCCTCGGGGTGGCTTTCCAGAATGCGTCGACCGAGCGTGAGAAACTTGTCTCGTGACCATTGCCGCAGTGGCAAAAGATCGATGAGGTTGCAGTTGAGAATAATCAGCGGGCCTTGTGCAGCACCGCCACATTTTTCCGCGAGCAACGATTTCATCTCTGCGGTTTCTGCATCCGACGGCTGGAATGGAGGTAGTCGGTAGTCGCCCAACTCGATCCGCTTCTTGATCAGCGGAGCAGCATCCAGCGGGGCACCAATGGCCTCGACCATGGTCAGAAACTGGATGCTGGCGTGATTGTAGTAGTTGTAGGCGACCCGGTGCGTGAAGAAATCGCCGCGGTAGAGCCCCTCGGTCGTATACCGATCGAGCCCCACTCGGATGCGTGCTCCGGAGAGACCGCTGAGAATGGCCGAGATCCTTGAAAAACCTTCAAGATCGATCACACAATCGATACCTTCGCGTCGGCACCGGGAAAGCACTTTAAGAACATCGATCGCGAAGGTCCACAAGTTGCGATCGCGGATCGTCATGAGGTTGTCTTCGCGAAAGAAATTCAGCAGGTCGTGGACATCACGATTCCCCGAGAGCATGAGGCAAAATAGGTTCTCTTCCCCCACGCGACGACGTGCCGCCTCGAATGCCGGGACGGTGAGCACGATGGCACCCATCTCGGCCAGCTTGATGAACAAAATCTTATTGGGAGGGTCGGTCGCAGAACGTCGCGAGAATAGATGCCCGATGCGGAGCAACTGCGTTAGCAGCCAACAGAGCGGAACTCCAATCCAGAGGTCGAGAAGACGGCTGGTATTTTCATTCATGGATGGAGTGTTTTGGACGATGCTCGAAGGGGTTGCTTAATTCTGATTTTCCGTGGCCAGTTCGGCGGCAAGTCGTTGGATGCCTTCGATAATCGAGGTCGTCGAAAATTCTTCGTGCATCTTGGTGCACACAACCTCGCCACCGTTGGCTTGCACGATTTGATAGCCGACCACCTGATGCGGAGCGTATTGCGCCGCCTTGGCCAGTACATCAGGCATGATACGCTGCACAAGGGGTTCGACGCTAACTTCGTCGAAAAGAACAACGTAATCCACGCATTCCAGCGCGGTTAGCATCGCTGCTCGACCTTGCTCGTTGATGATCGGCCGTTGGGGGCCTTTGAGTTGTCGCACGCTGGCATCGCTGTTCAGGCCAACCACCAGGCAATCGCCCAAGGCCCGGGCTTCCAGCAGCGACGCGACATGACCCGGGTGAATCAAGTCGAAACAACCATTGGTCATGACGATTCGTTGGCCTTGTTGCCGCCGCTTCTGCAGCTCAACTTGCACATCCTCGCAAGAGAGTGCCTTGAGATGCCGAATGGGCTCGCCGGCATGAAGCTCTGTGAGGAGATCTTCTCGAGTTAGCGGGACAACACCCAGCCGTTCAACTTCCAGCCCGCCTGCCAGATTCGCGAGTTCGACGATTTGAGCATCTTCAAGACCTGCGGCCACGCTGTAGCCGATGATGCTGAGCACCATGTCGCCGGCCCCGGTGATGTCGTACACTTCTCGCGGTTTGATCGGGCTGATGCCATGACTGCCATCGCGTCTGGCCCAGGCCATTCCGTCTCGGTCGAGCGTGACAATTGCGGAGTGGACGCCGAAGTCGAGCAACGCTTGGGCGGCTTCAATTCCTTGTTCGGGGGTTTCGATCTTGCGACCCAATGCCAAGCTGGCTTCCAGGCGGTTGGGAGTGATGCACGCACATCCCGCGTATCGACGATAGTCGCCTCCGCGAATTGGATCGGCAATGACTGGAATGCCTTGCTTCTCTGCTGCGTCAATAATCGAGGGGATCATGTCTTCGGCACAAACGCCCTTGTTGTAGTCGCTGACCAACACCACATCGACGCCGTCCAGATGGGACGTGATCTGGTTGATCATCTGCTGCCTGAGCGAGGGATCGAGGGGGCTGTCTTCCTCATGGTCGATGCGGATCATCTGCTGTGGATGACGGCTTTGGGCCCGACCCAGGAACCGTTCTTTCACGGTCGTTGGACGGTTGTCATCGGTGAGTACCGCGGAAGTCGAGACGCCTAAATCCTTCAGCAGTTCAAACACGCGCACCGCAGAGTCGTCGTTGCCCAACACGGTGGCCAATCGCACGTTGACATCCAGCGCCGCCAACATGGAGACCACACTGCCTGCACCGCCGAGGCGTTGTTCGCGGCGGTCGACCCTCAGCAGTGGAATGGGGGCCTCCGGGCTGATTCGATCGACGTTTCCCCAGTGGTAACGGTCCAGAATAACGTCCCCTACAACGAAAATCGTTGGGGTCAGGGACCGTTCGAGCAACTCAATTAGGTGATTGGACATATTCCCTGTCACGCACGGAGAGCAATAAATCGGGGGTGCATGCGGCGAAAGGTGCAGCTAAACATCGGCTTTAGTATACCAGATGCTTCGAAAATCGCGGACGCCGCTTCGCCCTTGCATTCACGAGGTTTCAGGCCTTATTCCACACCGACGGCTAGGTTGTCAACGGGAGTTTCTGCTCCATAAACCGCTGACCGCACTCGGCCACCGCTTGAAGATCGTTCTCGCGAGGGACAAATATTCCGAGAACCCTCGCTCTGCGGATCACGCCCTTCTCCAAAGGCTCGAAAAAAAGTCGACTGCTGCTGTGGTGCCGCTGGGAATTGTTTAGGGATTCGACCTCAACCAGCGTTTGCGATGCCACCTGGCAGGCTTCGGCCTGGGATTGAGAGAGGACATCGCTAGGGTGCAAGAGTTGGGCGTAGCTTAGTTTGCTATCGGCGATGCGGAAGACCAACCCCTGTAGACAACGTTCCTCGGGAAGGGCCATTGCACATGAATCCGTTGGTTGCACAGGTCGATACGCTTCCGGATCGACCCCTCGACATTCAATCACCGCACTCGCAGGTAGATGCGAGTGGACTCGGATCATCGGCGAACTATCGAGCAGGTGAGTTTGAACGGATACCCGCAGTTCAAAGCCCGGCAATCCCGTGTCATCTTGCGACATGCCTGTCGACCAATGCCAATAGATCTGGGTTCTCACGGCATCCGATGATTCGGGGTACGTAACGACCAAGTCGTGGCCGCGTGAATAGGAATCCAGTGGTTTAGTTGGCTCCGTAGGCTGACGATTGTTGGTTGAGACGCCCAACACGTTGAATGAGGGTAGCGACTCGAACGAAACATGCAGACCCTCGTACGGCTTTGCGAGGGCGAGTTGGGCAGCGAATCCTTTATGTTGGAAGCGAGCGTGATGTCCGTCGATTTGCCAAGAGCCGAGTGCTTGCATGGTTTGTTTGTCGTCCCGATTGCTACGCGAATGTGACGGTAGCCATATCGTAGGGAAAGGCTCTGGACCAACAAAAAAACCCCGCCGTTCGAGTAAACTCGAAACGGCGGGGCCGGAACAGAGAAGAGGCCGCATGTATGAAACGCATCAGCTAAGTGCTACGAACCGCAGCTTTGCAGTAGCACCGATGAAAGTGGTTTGGTGTTACGACTATTGCTTAGCTAACGATCTCGATGTTACCAAGTTCACCGTCCGTGTCCAGCAGTTTTGCAAAAAATCGGACTGCTCAGTCCGCCGAGCTGAGTCGCTCGATCGCTGAAGCCCAGCAATTCATCCCAACGCACGAAGGCCATATAGGCCCGATTGTTTCCGTAGACCCTCCGCTCCTATAATCACGGACTACAATTCGCGTACCCTAGGGCGAGGAAGTGGTGTGGCTGTAAGCGATGAAATGATAACAGTTTGCGAAGAGGCCGCCCGAGCTGCCGGGGCGGTCTTGCTAGATTGGGCCCCCAGGTTTTCGGTGCGCGAGAAGGGGCCAGCCGACTTGGTTACCGACGCCGATGTGGCTGCCCAACAAGAAATCCAGCGTCGAATCTTGGGTCAATTTCCCTCGCATGGTTTTTTGGGCGAAGAGAGCGAGGGGGATATCAATCCAGATGCAGAGTACCGCTGGATCGTAGATCCGTTGGATGGAACGACCAATTATGTGCATCAAGTGCCGTACTATTGTGTTTCGATCGCTTTGCAGCACCAGGACAAGCTGGTCCTGGGTGTTATCTACGATCCGGTTGCGGACGATTGCTTCTCGGCTTCGCACGGTCGCGGGGCCTTCTTGAATGGGACCGAACGACTTGAAGCCAGAGATACCAAGCAGGTG
The DNA here is from genome assembly GCA_965227275.1 of Pirellulales bacterium. Lineage (GTDB taxonomy): Bacteria > Planctomycetota > Planctomycetia > Pirellulales > JAEUIK01 > CAZNXE01. The sequence continues at coordinate 579,983 of CBDDFU010000002.1, forward strand.
TCCGAGGCGGTCATCGCGACGAGCTTATCACCCAGAGTGAAGCCAGATTCGGCTGAAATGCAGGATTTTGGGGCGATTGTAAGCCGCTGCAGGGCGGTTCGGAGAATGGGTTCGGCTGCACTGAATCTGTGCCAGGTTGCCGCGGGAAGATTTGACGGCTACTGGGCCGAAAACAATAGGATTTGGGACGTGGCCGCAGGATTCGTCATCGTTCAGGAGGCCGGAGGCTACGTTGCGGCATTGAACGGAGAAGAGGTCGATCTGAAAACCCCCAAGTTCATTGCTACGAGCACGCCCGAACTACACGCCGAAATGTGTGCGTTCATGGGTTCGAGTGGTTCCTGATCTTCCATCGTTCTGGTGGATGATCCACATCCCATCCGCCGCCTCGATCGATCTCTTGATCGATCCCTTCCCAGGGGGGCAGGCCACACTGCTCAGGTTGCCCCTGCTTCCGAAAGAGAAGTGTCGGGCATCGCAATCTTGTGTGTCCCTTGGCTCCCTGCACGCGATTGAGCGACAGTCGGCCCGGATTATCGCGAATTCCAGGCGATTCGGTGTAAAATGAGCTGACAGAGAGGTGAAGTTTCTTTGTGCGGCTCGAACTGCTGAGTACACTGAAAATTGCAGCTATTCGCCAAGTTTCTCATCTTTTCCAAGCCATCGGCCACAGGAATGTTGCCGAATCTTATGGCGATTCGTGACGCATGAAATCAATGCGCTCAAATTGTTGGCTTAGTCGCAGTCTAGGCACCGGCCTGTTGTGGGTCTGCCTCGCTGGTGTTGCCTACGCGCAGCCCGCAAATGGGCTTGGTTCCACGCCCGGGGACGACTCTCCTTCTCAAGAATCTACCGGTCTGGAAGCCGAGCCTTCGATCTACATGCTGCCCGACAAGGATGGCAAGCTGCAGGCCGTGCTCAACTTTCGCCTCGAAGATTTCGAGGCATTGCTCGATCTGCAGCGCCAGCAGGCAATGGCCACCGATCCCCCGGAGTTCACCTTGTCCTTTCAGGCAGATGGGCAGGCGAACGATGATTCCGCAGAGTTGAAGATTCAATTCGAGTTTGCCACGAACTCGAATGAGTGGACGCGAATTCCACTGAACTTCAACGAAGGGGTACTCATTGAAGAGCCCAAGTATTCCGGCGAAGGCGATTTCTTTCTTACGCGTGAGAATGACGCGGAAGGCTTCGTGGCCTGGATTCGAACCGAGTCTCAGGAAGAGCAGCGTATCGAACTCGTGCTCAGAATGCCCGTTTCGACGGTTGGAGGTGAATCGCGGCTGCGGATGACCATTCCCGAGATTGTCGTCTCCAAGCTCGACCTGCTTGTCAATTCGAAGGGGGTGGTCGGTCGGGTCAGCGAAGGGGCCGCGTTGGAATCCGAGGTGAGCGACGATGGTGAGAGCACACAATTCAAGGTGCTGGGCCTCCGCAACCGTTTCGAAATGACATGGCGGGCCCCGGCCTCGGCTGAAGATATTACTGCCCCGACGTTGCTTCAGGTCGGAGGTGAACTGCTTGCCACGATCGATGGCCGCACGATTACAACCGAAGCACTATTGAGGATCAATAGTTTCGGCGACAGAAATTTTGATTCGTTTCGCGTGCGATTACCACCGGGGGCGCATCTCGTTCCCGGTCAGCGGCCAGGATATACCGTCGTTGAAGTTGCCGCCGGTGATATCGAACCAGAAGACTCGCGTCGTGAAGTCGACGTGAAATTGGACGAACCCCAATCGAGCGAGGTGGAAATTCTGCTGGTGGCCGAACGTCCGCACGACGCGGCAAACGAGGTCGACCCGATTGAGTTGGCCGGGTTTGACGTAGTCGGAGCCGTGCGGCAGACGGGCTTTTTCGCGGTTGAAGTGCTCGGCGACTGGCAGGTCAGTTGGGAAGGGCAGCGAAATGTGAGGCGCGTGGAAGCGGTGCCTGATGCACTGAACCGAGAAGGGATGTTGGCCGGCTTTGAATACTTAGGTCAGCCTTGTTCGCTGACGGCACGTATTGCGCCTCGTGACACGGTTCTTGGAGTCGATCCAGAGTACTTGCTGGAAGTGAACGACGACCGGATCGACCTGACCGCCAATTTCCAATACACGATCCGTGGAGCGAAAGCATTTGCTCTCGAGATCGACTTCGACAAATGGGTGATCGACGAAATCGGTCCGCACAGCAAGGTGGATTTGAAGGGCGTGGTCTTGGAGAAGAGGTCACCTCTTTCCATTCCCCTGTGGCTGCCGCTAACGGGTGAGCATCTGTTAACGGTGAAGGCCCATAGGCTTTTGTCGGAGGACGAGACCGAAATCGACGTGATGTTGCCCAAGCCGAGAGCCACCTCGTTGGGCCCGGCTCGCGTCGAGGTGACGGCGGCCGAGAACGTCGTTCTCGTCCCGAAACCCGATCGAATTGCGGGGCTGACCCGAAACACGGTCGAAGCAACCGAGCGGTGGAATTCGCAGGTTCGCCGCACCCTGTCATACCGAGGAGACGCGACCGCCGCGAGGTTCGTTGCCGATTTTCGCGTTGAGCCGGGCAGCACGAGTGTTTCTTCAAGCGCCCTAGTCGGCATTAATCGAGACGGAGTATCCGTCATCCAATCGCTCGACTACGACGTTCGCTACGAATCGATCGAGCAAGTTGTGTTGGAGCTTCCTGGGGAGCTCCGCGTAAGTGATTTGATCGACGTCACGCTAAATGGTCAGTCACTCTCTCAGACCAATGCGATCAACGATTCCAACGGCGAATCGTCGATCGAGCTGGTCTATGATTTGGGCGAGCCTCGTCTTGGAGAGTTTCAGGTACAGGTTCGATACGCCCAGTCTTGGGAACAACTCCCCCGCGACACGAGCGTTGCTCGAACGGTTCCGCTGGTGGTTCCACTTGGTGGAACCTTGGCATTGAATGAAGTGCTGGTTGATATCGATCCGGGCATCGAATTGGCTCCACGCGGAGAGGCCTGGTACGCGAAGCCCTATGTTTCGGCCAAGATTGCAGCGCGTCGACCGGTCCGATTCCAATCCGACACCGATACGTCCAATTTCGAGTTGGTACTGAGCCTGAAGGACCAGCGACCCTACGGCGGTGCATTCGTTGACAAGCTGTGGATTCAGTCGTGGATCGATGGACCGTGGAGAAACGATCGCGCGGCGTTTCGCGTCTCCTCGCCTTCAGACAGACTGCTCATCGACCTTCCTCCCGGGGCTCCGACCGCCGATGCTCAAGTTTACGTGGATGGGGTCAAGGCATCCTTAAACATCACTCCCGGAGGGCAACTCGCAGTGAGCCTGCCCAACGGAGATGCGGATGCCCAGCACGTCGTCGAGCTAAACTACCGCGTTGCAATTTCCTCGGATGGATGGGGGCGATTGTCGCTCGAACCTCCCCGTTTCGAAGATCCGCTTTGGGTCCGCAGAACTTACTGGCAGCTTGTGTTGCCCGATACGCAACATCTTCTAACTGCCTCCGGCGAATTTAGTCCGGAACTCACTTGGACCTGGAACGGCATCGGCTGGAGTCGTGCACCGCTTGCGGAGCAACTCGAACTCGAAGACTGGGTTGGTGCATCGCACGAGGCTGCGATGCCAAAAGGAAGCAACCGGTATCTCTTCAGCACGCTCGGCAACCCCCAGATGTTGGCTGCCGCGACGGCATCCCGCGGATCGATCGTGTTCCTCTTGGGCGGTTCGGTTCTGGTTGTCAGCCTGCTGGTGTACTACTTGCCCGTGGTACGTCATCTGGGTGTCGTGATGTCCTTCGTGGCCATCGTTCTGGCGGTCGCATGGTTGCAGCCCGACTTGGCGTTCATCGCTCTCCAAATCGCCGCATTGGCCGCAGCGTTTCTGGTCTGTGGTCTACTTGTTCAACAATGGTTGCGACAACGAAGGCTGCCCCAGGGCACTTCGAGGGTCCGTGGCAGTTCCATCGTTGAGATGGGTTCAACCGACCGCCAATATCACCCGCCGCTGCCTGTTCACAGCTCTTCGTCGACTCATACGCAGTCGGTTTCGGCAGGGTCTTCCAGCGCAGGCCCTGAACTATGAAGCCTTCCAAACGCGGAAATCCGATCTGCGGCATCTGGCGAGGCTGTGCATGGTTCGCAGTGATCTTCTTGGTTTCATCGATCAGCACGAATCCCACGGGCTTCGCACAGCAAGCAGGAGTCGAGGGTGTTGACGCATCTTCCTCGGATTTCGATCTGAGGTTTCGTCGTGTCTTCGCGCCGGCCGATCAAATCGACTCGTGGCCCCGTGGTGCGGAGCCCTATGTTCCTGTGAATCGTGAAGAGTTCGAACGTTTGATCGAACTTGCAGAAACCATGCAGCGAGGTGCAAAAGGTGCCCTGGCCCCGCGCATCACGACCGCTGACTACAAAGCTCGTCTCACGGACGAACTTCTTGTCAAGGGGACGGCACAACTTCGCATCGAACACCCGGGGCAGGACGCATCCTTGATGGTTCTAAGTCCCTGTCGCATGGCCATCAGCGAAGCGCAGTGGCTGGAAAACGGAAACGATGTGCAAATGGGGCTCGACTCTCAGGGGCGATGGGTGATCGTTGTCCCGGAGAGTGGAACGCTTCAACTAAATTGGTCCAGACGAACGTCTGAGATGGGGCCGGAGCTGTACCGGCTTCCTCTTGAATTGCCGCGTGGCCCCATGGCCACGATGCAGCTCGAAGTCCCAACGCAGTTCGAACTTAGTGGCGAGTCAGTCTCGTTGACTACAAGGGATCCTTCGCAGGACCAGGGAATTTCTGAGTGGGAGTGTGCTTTCGGCCCGACGGATGAGGCATCGCTGATTTTCAGAAAGCGAGCAGGTGAGGCTGCCAGCAGCGATGCTGCTTCCGTCGACCAATTGCTCTCCTACCAGGTAACTCCCGAGGGGTTAGCACTGAATTGTGAGTTGACACTCGATTCCGGCGATCAATCCCTCGATCGGCTCGAGTTGGAACTAGACGCTCCGCTCCAGCTTGCCTCCGCCACAATCGACCAACAAGCGATTCGCTGGTCGACTCATGAAAACAACGAACTGGTGAATCGTGTAACGCTCGCATTCGACGAGCCGATCACCGGGCAGACTCAAATTCAGTTGCTCGCGTTGGCTCCCATCCAACGAGACCGACTAGCGCAGTTCCCGCGAATTCGTCCGCGAGAATTGGCCTGGAGACACGGTGTGATTCGAGTCGCCGCGCTGTCGTCGTTGGTCATCGACGATATCGAGACTCACGCCTGCCGCCAGGTGAAGAGCGAAGCGGATACGGATGGACAGCAGTTCGAATTCCAGATGTTTTCTCCAGACGGTCACGTCGATGCTCTCGTCCGGCAACGCGAGCAACGCGTACAGGTATCCACGGCGACGACGCTAACCCTGGGCGTGGATGAGATCGACGGTACCATCGCGGCCGAATTTACGGCATCGGAAGGTCGTCGATTCGAATTGACGGCCGAGGTCCTCTCCGAATGGCAGGTCATGTCCTTGGATTCCAATCCTCCCGGGGCGATCGAAAGTTGGCGAGTCGAGGCCGTTGACGATGAGCGACGGAATCTACAGATCCACCTCAAGCATGGTTTGTCGCTTGAACTACCTCTGAAAGTTGTTCTGAAAGTCCGGCGGACCGCACCGGCATTGGATCAGTCGCTGACGGCTTCCGACTTGGACGCGCTCCGCTTTGCGGACACCGAGGTTAGCGATGTTCTGATCGAGCTTCGCTCACACGAGTCCGCGCAGCTGAGCATCGTTCCGGCCGAGGGAGTTTCGGAAGTCGACTTTGCAGAACTCGATGCATCGCGACAACGTTTGTTTATCGAGCCGGCCATGGCCCCCTTGTACGTGTTGGGCCGAGATAGCGAAATCGAAGTTTCCGTTGGCCTGCAAGAGGCACGGTTCTCCGTCGAGATCAACACACAGTTGTCGATCAACGAAAACGAAACCACCGAACAGACGGTCGTACGCGTTATCCCCGACACCCGTGCGATTGAAAAGCTGGTCGTGCGACTTTCGCAACCGGCGAAATCCACGCGTAATTGGACACTCTCGGGTCCGGATGGCGAGCGATTGGACGCAACCCCCCTCTCGCAACAGGAGTCGGGTCGTTTAGGAATCGCCGCGGGAGAAGCCGTGCTGGTTGTGTTGCCAGAGCCTCAGTACAAACCGTTTGAGGTTTGGGTAATTCAGTCGTTTGAAAGCAAGGGGCCCGTGGAGTTGGGGCTGGTTTCCGTGCAGGGTGCCGCCGAGCAGACGGGACGTTTGATTGTAGAAGCGCCGCCTTCGATGGCGGTCGATATCGAGGCGACACGGCTCGAGTCGGAAGTTCCGTCAGCAAGCGACGCAAACGAATTGACCAAGACAAGGACTTCGTATCGTTACGATCCTCAGAACGACTTCGACGTCGTTCAACCCGTTCGCGTTACGATCGGTGGAACGGCCGATGATGGTTCCCGTTCAGATCTCATTGTCTGGTCGGTACGGGTCGAAACCACGATCGAGAATTCGGGGCGAGGGATGCACCTTGCTCGTTATCGCATGGAAAACGAAGGCCGGCGCAACGTTCGTTTCAAATTGCCGGAAGGTTGTCTCGTAAACGGTGTCTGGCTAGATGGAATAGCAATCGCCCGACGAGAACAAGACGGATACCTGCAAGTTCCACTTTCGCCGACAACACGTTTTGCAGAGTTGTTGATTCAACTCGAATCAAACGAGGCCCGACTTGGTGTTGCTCCGGTCCGTCGCTCGGTTTGGCCTCGGCCAGATGCGCCCGTGTTGTCTTGCGAGTCGTCAATGAAAGCCCCGCAGGGTTATGACGTTTACCCTGTGGGAGAAGCCGGAGAAGGAACGGGCCACGAAACACTGTCTTGGACAGAGCGGCTGTTTGGACCGTTGGCCCGATCGCCATCACCGCCATTCGGGCCGGCCGAGTTCGATGGCTGGTTGGCCCGCGTTTCGGCAGCCCCCACGGTGGAGTCCAATCGCGCGCTGGATGCACTTTTGGCCGAGCTGGGAGTGGCCATCGAGTCGACCATCGTCGCGGCTCAAGATGTCGACGCCGCCGAAGACGCCACCTGGGGAGATCTGCTTGACGCCTGGAACGCCGTGGCGGAAAGCGAAGAGATTCAATTATTCATCGACGCCAATGCTCTGTCCGCTGCCGGCGTGAACGCGGAGACTCCGCTGGTGGACGTTGCCAGGGCAGTGCCACGAGATCAAACGCTTGCGCTTCTGAATCGTTCATCGCTGGTGTTCGCAGTCCATCGGCGAACACTGATTCTGACCACCCCTTCTGGTTGCTCGGCTATTTCCGCCCATCTCCAACCGGTTTATGGAATGACGATTGTCCGTGTTGAAGACGATGTCTGGGACGAACCCATCGAGAACGCTGCCGTTGGATTAGCATCCAGGTTTACCTCAGTGCCTGTGTGGACGACGAGTGGTTCCGACTTGTGGCCCGCCGCACGGTCCGGGCCAGGCTTTTCTGATGACCCGAAACGGGCATTCTCGATGTCGTCGGCTGCCCCTGGAATGGACGCCCGTTTCCGTTTGGTCGACAAGGCAAGAATTCGGCTGCTCGGCGCGGCGATATTCGTTGCGGTGGTCGGGATAGCGCTGTGGAGAGGCCCTCGATACTTCCCATGGAGCGTGGGCGTAACCATCGCGTTGATTGCAGTTTCCCTGGTGGTTCCGGCCTGGCTGGTGCCGATCTCTTCCTCGGCCGTATTAGGTTCCGTTGTTTTCTGGTTGTTGGCACTCGGTCGGGTGACAATTGAGCATCCGAAGGAATCGAGTGATTCGGTAGTTGCGAGCCACTCGACCGCAGCGGCCCGGGCTCTTACGCTTCTTGCGGTCGTTATTTCGTTCGGCTACGCCATTCCGTCCTTCGCACAGGATGAGACCAGACAAGCAGTTCGAAAGCATGCGACGCCTTGGGTGTTTGTGCCGGTCGACGAGAATCGAGAACCCGCTGGCGATCGATATCACGTCCCGCTCGACTTTGACCGTCGCCTGAGGCAGTACGTCGCGTTGGCCACCGAGCTACCACAAGGTTGGATCCTGCAAGAAATCAATTATCGAGCGGAATTCTCTTGGGCTGCTGCAAGCAATCGGCTTCAGCTGGATTCTATTTCGGCATTGTACGAATTCGAGGTGCTCGATGCGTTGAGCACGGTGGAATTACCATTGCCCTCGGGCGTAGGAATTTCCGACACCATCGCGGCTCGCAAGAACGGTATGACTCTGGAACTGCCCTACAACTCCGAAACGCATCGATTCGCGTTGCCGATCATTCGTCGAGGAGCCCATCAGATGGAAGTTCCTCTCACCGCGATGGTTGAAGAGGGGGCCATGGCATCGGGGTTTTCCATGCCGATTCCGCCGGTTCCCACCTCTCGGATTGTATTGATACTTCCGACCGACGCGCCCCGACTCGATGTGGATTCTGCGTTGGGCCAAGTGGTGCAGGGTTTGGATGAAACGACGATCGAAGCGGACTTGGGGGGCAGCGATATTCTTGCCGTCTCATGGCCAACGATGGCCACACGCCGTGATATGCAACCCACCAGCGAAGTTGACGAGCTGGTTTGGTTGCGAGTGGAAGCCGAGGCACTCTTGGTCGAAGCACAGTTCAAGTTGCGTGTTATTTCAGGCAGTGTTGACAAGCTTGACGTCGAAGTGGATCCGCGACTGCGACTGTTGCCGTTCGCAGATACAGAAACGGTTGTTTCCGAAACGGAGTATCTCGAAGACGAAGGTCTTCTACGGTTTCATTTCGATCCTCCGATCCGCGATCAGCAAACCATTTCAGCATCGTTCCTTCTAAACGATCTATCCGCGATCGGTCGCTTGAGTATGCCAGAGCTCACGGCGGTTGGAGCACGCAGTCGTCAGCGACTGTTCGCCGTTTCGCTCGCCGATATGTTTCGCGCCGACCAGGCCGAAGGGTCGGGGTTTTCCGCGGTGCCTGCGGCCGATTTTCTGGCCACCTGGGGACAGGCAGCTAGTGTCCCAAACACGGCGTATCGCCGTACCGCAGCCGATCTCGACTGGAGCCTGCCCATTCGCACGGCTGCCCCAAGAGTCAAAGCCACCGAGAGTCTGACGGTCGAGTTTCACCGCAATCGAGCGGATGTGGAACTGGTGGTGGACCTGAATTCGGAAGTTGGCTCCACGTTTCAGCTTGAAGTTCGGGCGCCCAAAGCGCTTCAGGTTGAGCTGGTATCGACTGCCGTCGAACCGCTTGTGCGGCGGTGGACGCGACTGCCATCAGGTGACATCGCTGTTTTTCTCGATGACGCGATGACTGGGCAACAGCAACTTCGATTACGCGGGACGATTCCTACTCCTGCGGAAGGTGAGTTTGTGATCCCCGATATCGGCATGGTCGGTTGTGAGACGACCGATCGCAAAATCGAAGTCTACCGTCGCCCCGGAGTTTTGGTGGATCCGCTTCATGACGGTTCATTCCTGTCTCGTTCGATCCAGGCACCGCAGGCCTCTCCATCCCCTCGACGATTGGTCGCCGCGGTAGGCGGTGAAAATGTGCGCGAGATTCCGGTCACCCTTTCCGTGAATCAACCGGAGTCGGACGTGACGCTCGTTACGTCACTCGAGCGAGAAGACGATGCATGGCAAGCGACGGTTGATTGTCTGCTCGAGGTCAAGCACGGCTTGGTCGATCTGCTGAAAATCAACGTTCCGACAGACTGGAACGAAACCCTGCAACTCGATCCACCGGTCCCGCACTGGGTAGTTCCGGCAAACAGCGAACGTCCCGCCACGCTGGCCATTCGTCCGCTTGCCGCGATCGACGACCAGCTACGACTCAAGATCACAACGAAGTTGAATATCAATTCCGGCCAACGTGTGGTTGCGCCCGCTATTGAAGCAGCCGAGAACCAACGAGTACGTAGCTTCATCCAGTTACCGGATTTGGCTGCGCTGCAACGTTTGGAGTGGGAGACTCGAGGCCTGCTTCCTTCGGTATTGCCGGACCGCATGGTCGAGGAAGAGTCCATCGAACGCTCACAACTCGGAACAGTTTACGAAGTGGTTGGGAGCGACGTTCAGGCAATTCTTCGTTCCACCAGCCATTCCGGGCGAGTGCCTCATATTGCGTTGGCTACCGTGGATGTTGTTGTCCATTCGGAACAGACGTGGTACGCGGTTGCCGCCTTCGACCTCGATCCGGCAGGCGTGGCTAGTTGCCCGATGGTGCTGCCGGAAAACTGCGAGTTGATTCGAGCCCGTGTCAGCAATCGACCGGCCACCTTAGTGGATGTTTCAGATAACCGTTGGGACCTCATGCTCGCGACGAGCGACTTGCCTCAACGCATTGAAGTGGTCTATCGACCTCGAATCCAAGACAGTTGGTTTTCGCCAGCGAACATTACTCTGTCTGCTCCGAGTTTGGGGGACATTGACCCGGAGCGAGTCTGGTGGACGATCCACACGGCCCCGGGCCTCTCGTCGACCGCGAGCGATCCCCGAGTGGAAGCCAGCCAGGCCATGGAATTCGACCTCGTTCGTTTGGGCAGCCTGGAGTCCGTGTTTCTTGCCGCAACGGCAGTACAAGTCGACCGTCCAACGGACGATATGCAGCGATGGGTCGAGCCTTGGCAACGACGCTGGACCCTGGCTCGGCAGCGCCTGCAACAGCGACTTCTACGGTCACCCGCAGACTTGGAAGATCCGGCGCTGCAAGTCGAAATCAATTTGCTCGATGTCGAGCACGCCAGGGTATTGGAATCGCTAAGCATCGACGTAGACGAGAACGTGGAATTCAAGGGCGAGCAGGCCGACACCGTGATGACTGCGGCGTTTGGTGTCGATACTCCGAACGAATATGCGGTCACGCGTGTTTCCACCAACATTCCTACGCTTACGGTGCCATTGTCGGCTAGCGGTGGCATGGTGCGCGCGACGGGTTTTGGTCTTGCTGGCATTCTGTTTACTCTTCTCGGAGTCTGGTGGTGTTCCGGCACCGAACGTCGTGCTCGTTCGGTTCGGTTCGCGCGTCGTTCGGCACTCGGGATAGTCGTCACAGCGGGGATGTTATGGTGGCTGTTTCTGTCGCCAAGCGTGATCGGGCTTATCCTCGTAGCCGTCGCGCTGTGGTACTCGCACCGGCATACCCGTTCTCGCGTAGCAAGCAGTGCTTCGCTATCGAAACGCATCGCAGCGTATTCACGATAGTAGCAAGGTTTTTGAGAACATCTGGAGTGCCGCGAACCGATACTGAAAAGTACCGATGCGTAGATGGTCGCCGGTTACGTGGCAGCGACGATGATGATCGAACAGCATCCGTGCTGGTTGACATCGCTGCGAATCGTACCCGTGGGCGCTTCACGAATCGCAACGCTTTGTTCCAAATGCTAGCTGGTTTTACGAGTCTCTTTTGTGGCGTTTGCGAAGAGTGAATTGCACGCCGTATTCGTCTTGGCAGTAATCACCGCTTTGGCTAAGTTACCCCTCCGTTCGGTCCGGTGAAGGGAGTCTCTATCGGGCTGCAATTCCAGGGGGTTCGCGATTTCGTAATCTGGCCGACAAGGAAGGAGGCCGAGATGAGCTTAGCGCCTCATCAAGAACTTCGAGTCCATATCCGTTGGATGATCCGCAGGGACATGCCCGAGGTATTGGACATCGAAAGCGAGAGCTTCGAATTTCCTTGGCTCGAAGACGACTTCATTCGTTGCCTGCGACAGCGAAATTGCATTGGGATGGTGGCCGAACACGATGACAAAGTCGTCGGGTTCATGATCTACGAACTGCATAAGACGCGATTGCATATTCTCAATTTCGCGGTCGCCGAAGCCTACCGGATGCAAGGCGTCGGCAAGCAGATGGCCTCGAAGTTGATCAGCAAACTCTCGCAGCAACGACGCTCGAGGATCGTTCTCGAAGTTCGCGAAACAAACCTGGCTGCTCAGCTCTTCTTTAAGCATCAAGGGTTTCGGGCCGTTACCGTGCTACGCGACTATTACGACGATACCCCGGAAGATGCTTACATCATGCAGTACCGCTGTCGTGATACGGTCGCCGAATCGGAACAGGGTCAGATTCGCCGCCTGGCGGGCTAGGCGTACCCTGCAGCGATCGAGCCAGAAGGTTCTCTCGAAAGGTCGCTCTGCGCTATAGGTCCAGCGCGGTAATTTCGATCGAGGGGAAGTCAACGACGGCAATCGACAGTGGTCGTGCTCGAAAGAGCGCACCGGGGTTCAAGACAATCGTCTTGTCCAGTTTCTTTTGAGCAGCGACGTGCGTGTGTCCGTGACACACCAAATCGTATTCGCCCGAAGAAATGGTCTCCACCATGAGTTGGGTGTCGTCTCCATGCAGAAATGCGACCGAACGCCCCTGGATCTCTAACGTGCCGAAACGTTCGTGACACGTTCCTCCGGCTTCTTCGATTGCTGACCGCAGTGCCGTCAGTTCGTGATCGCAATTGCCAAACACATAATGGGTTGGCCATCGAGACAGTGCTCGTACCACATCCGGGGTGCCAATATCACCGCAGTGGATCACTTCAGACACTTCGAAGCTTTGCAGAAGATTTGCAGCGGCACGAGTCGATTCCACGCGACCGTGGCTATCGCTGACAATACCCAATCGAGTTGATTTGATCATCGGCGGGAAATAGTCGGGGAGCAGGAATCAGGCAGGTTCATCGGCGGGCTACGAATTCCGATTGTAGCTGAACGAATCGCGGCATTCCTGGGGTAATCGTCTAAAAGCCAGGGATCGACTATATTGTTCCTGCCTGCAGTGGCAAGCAAAAGGCCCTTGGCTCTTCGTTTTCCATCGTCCGTAGATTCCTTGGTTCCCTCATGTATGAAGTGTTTCTTGGATTCCTGATCGCACTCGGAGCGGTCGTGGCTGGTCTCTTTCTGTGGGGGCTGTATTTTCGCCTCACCACGCGCTATACGTGGCCGCAGGTCGTTCTGGCGATGATCAACTGGTTCTATGTGCGGCTTATCTGGCGAACCACGATCGTGGGCCGCATACCCGAAATGGGCGACAAAGGTTTGGTGATCGTTTGCAATCACGTTAGTGGCGTCGATCCCATGTTTATCCAAGTTGCCATGAAGCGAGTGGTCCATTGGATGGTGGCCCGTGAATACACCGATCGAAATTCGATCGGCTGGTTTTTTCGCATTGTGGAGGCCATTCCCGTCAATCGCCGCGGAGTTGATACCGCAGCGACTAAAATGGCAATCAGGCTTTGCCAGGAAGGCGAACCGGTTGGCATGTTTCCGGAAGGCCGGATCAATAAGACCGATGATCTGCTGCTACCGGGGCGGCCCGGGGCGGCACTCGTCGCCTTAAGGGCGGGGGTTCCCGTTGTGCCGTGTTTCGTACGGGGGGCTCCTTACGACGGCAACGAGTTTCGCAGCTTTCGGACGTTTGCCAGAACGCATCTCGCGATTGGCCAGCCCATGGATCTGTCCGAAGAGATTGCTGCCTACGAGGATGGAGATGCCACGGACGACAAGGACATTTTGAACGCGCTCACCCTGCGTTTCTTGCGAGAAATCGCGGCATTGGCTGGCGAGCCCGACTACGAGCCGCAACTGGCTGGCCGCAAATGGCTACCTGATAGCAACCAAGACGAGGATTCGCCGACAGACGCCACGGCCAGCGATCGAGTATAGAGGCTGCTGAAAATGCGTTCTTCTGTTTGTGGCCCCGCCGAACTCGGCCGACTAGAATGCAGCATTCGAGATCAGAATTCCTGCCCGGTAACTCTAAATTAAATCGACAACGGAGGCGGCCTGTGCGCACGTTAGTGGCTTCGATCGTACTGGTATTGTTCTTGGTGCAAACCGATTCATCGCTTTTGGCCGACGATGGGTTCAAACCGTTGTTCGATGGCAAGACGCTTAACGGATGGGTTGGTGACCCGAGGCTTTGGAGTGTTCAAGATGGAATGATCGTCGGCACCACGGACGAACATTCCATCAAAACCAACACTTTTCTCGCCACCGAAAAGCCGTACGAGAACTTCGTATTGCGATTGAAGTTCAAGCTGCGAAACCACAACTCGGGTGTGCAGATTCGTAGCCGTCAGCTCGACGACTTTGTTGTGGCAGGTTACCAGGCCGATATCGCAGAGAAGCGGTTCATGGGCATTCTGTACGAGGAGCGAGGCCGCGGGATTCTGCAAGACGTCGATCCTGCCGTGGTCGGGCCTCATGTCAAAGAAGGCGAATGGAATGAATACGTGATCACCGCCGATGGTCCACACATCACTCAGGTTCTCAACGGCCACACCACGGTGGACTACACCGAAGAGAGCGAGGAAGGGGCCACCAAAGGCATCATCGCCCTGCAACTCCACGTGGGCCCCAAAATGCAAGCATCGTTTAAGGACATCGAAATCAAGGAACTTCCGTAACGCCTGGAAGAGGATCGCGTAACACCAGTAAGGCGAAACAAATAAGCGTGCTTGTTGTTTTGCGTCAATCGAAGCCTTGCACGATTGTCTTGGTCTTCGATCGCAATGCAGCGACTACATGCTCTCGGTTGGGTCCTTCTGCAAAGATAGTCAGTATCGGACGATGTCTTGGTATTTCCGTGCCCGCCATCGGGATGTCCGCAACTTCCGGCTTCAGCGGATCTCCACGCTGCTGCCACAGGTGCAGATGTGCTGAATGATCGACGTTAAGATCTCGGGGAGCGTACACGATTGCCTTGCCGCAGAACTTCTCTCCCGTTGGCCGTTCGGGTGCGACGATTTGAGGTGCATTGCGGCAGGCGTCAACGTGCAGTTTGACGGCGGAACATCCACTGCAACGTTCCAGGATCTCCACCGAGGCGGGATAACGTGGATTGATCTCCACCGGAATGACTTCATCGTCGCTGAGAATCGCGTCGACCCCGAACAACCCCAGGAGGCCAAATCGCCGTCGTAAGGTTTCGCCAATGCGACGGCATTGCCGCGTTGTCGTGGACGCTAGCTGCAGTGGGCCCAACGACCCGCAGTATTGAAAACCGGCACTGTGTAGCCACTCAGTCCCGATCAACTGTTCCGTCGCTCCCAAGAATGTGACGCCATCAGAGGTTCCAACGAACACTGCGGAAATCGGGGTTCCCTCGATCTTGGTTTGAAAGAAGTAGTCTTTGGTCTCTGGTAAAAGCGTCCCACTCCAGGAACAGATGCCCAGTCCGCCGGCTGATCGAAGCGGTTTGACCAACCAGAGCTCGTTCGTTGGTGGTGGGTCGTCTGCAGGGCGATTCGCCGGGTGTGGGAGTTCTGCTTCTTGAAGCGCACGAGACATCAGGGCCGGATTTCGCACGGCCGGCAATTGATCTGCCGAAGTTCCCAGAAGTTCTCGGGACTTTGACATGCGTTCCACCAGGTTGGGGTGGTTTTCGAGCGCCCCGGTGTAGATCCAAGGTCCGGGAGCAAAGTGTTTGACCGCTTCGACCAATCCATGCGGATAATTCGTCACTACCGAAACGTTGGCCATCGAACGTAGATCTGCATCGCCAAACATATCTGCAGCAGCCACATCAAACCCGGCACGCTTGGCAGACATGGCAACCGCTCGCACGGACGCGCCGACAACAACTAGTAAAGACATCGCGAACCAATTCTTTGGAAAGAATTGCCCGTTCGGTTGATTTTTTGACCTAGTCTTACACAGGGCACTCTCCTCGCCACAGTCTTCGTTGGCAAGCCCCCATAAGATCAACAACAAGAGACATAAGGGGAATTCGGTATGCGCGCATGGCAATTCAAAGCTTCGAACTACGGCCTTGGCACCGGGAGAAAGCGGTCAGATCGCCGGGGTGCCACCTTGGTGCTCATCGCGATTCTAATGGTTGCACTGCTGGGAATGGTCGCTTTTGCGATCGACTTGGGCTACATCGCCACGGTAAAGACGGAATTGCAGCGAAGCGTTGATGCCGGCGCTTTGGCCGGCGCGGGGTTGTTGGTTGAAGGAGAAGCCATCGCGACCGCGGAAGTAATGAACTTCATTCAGATGAATAAGGTGGGCGGATCTGACTTCAACTTTTCAGGTGAAGGTGGTGAACCCGCTTTGGATAGTGGAACTTCTGACGAGATTGAGATCGAAACAGGGCATTGGGATCCGGATACCAAAGAATTCACCGTCAGCGACGTTCTACCGTCAACAATCCGCGTGGCAGTTACGCGGGCCAACCAGCCCTTGTTTTTCGGTCGTATCTTTGGCAAAGAAGCCTTCAATGTTTCGGCCGAAACGGTGGCCATGTATCAGCCTCGCGATATCATGCTCGTGCTTGATTGCTCAGGCTCGATGAACGACGACAGCGAATTGAAGTCAATCAGCTCTTTGTCGCGGGAGTTGGTGGAATTAAATCTTTACGCCATCTACAACCAGCTTGGGTCCCCGACCTACGGCAACCTGCAATGGACCCCGCAGTACATCAATTCGACCGATGACGACTATGTATTGGAGCAGCTCGGTCTGGATGACGTGCCTTACCCTTACCCCTCGGGAAGTTGGAAGAACTATGTCGACTATGTGCAGACCAGCAGCAATATCAAGAACGCTGGGTACAAGAAAGACTATGGCTACCTGACTTGGATGAACTACCTGCTTGAAAAGAAGCCGCGATTTGATCAAACCCCCGATCTGTGGCAGACGCCGGAACAGCCAATTCAGCAGGTAAAGGATGCCGTATCGTTGTTCATTGAATACATCCAGGAAGTTGACTCCGATGATCAGCTTGGCCTCTCGATCTATACGGCAAGCGATGGGACTGCCACGTTGGAAAGTGGGCTAACGATTGATTATGACCTGATCGACACGATTAGTACCCAGCGACAGGCGGGGCATTACGACGTCTACACAAATATCGGGGCGGGGATCAAGAATGCCCGAGAGGAACTCCTCGCGAATGGTCGCCCCAACGCCTTTAAAATGATGGTCTTGATGACCGACGGTATTGCCAATCGTCCGGGCAACTCTTCGCAAGCCAAGCAGTATGCACAAGACCAGGCCGCACTGACTGCTCAGGAGAACATTCCGATCATCACTATCAGCCTCGGGTCCGGGGCCGATACGAACTTGATGCAAGCGATTGCGGATGCCACCGAAGGGGTTCACTTCAATGTCCCCGGGGGATCTGGCATCGAACAGTACGCGAGTCAGCTAACCGACACCTTCCGTTCCATCGCGGACGATCGACCGCTGAAGCTTGTGAAGTAAGTAACAAAAGATTGGCGTGATTTCCCGAGTGACGACAAAACGTAAGCTATATTTCTATTAACCACTTTTCCTAATTGTCTGCATCGCCACGTTCGCACATTCTTGCGGACGTGGCTGCAGTTGCGTTATCTCGTCTTTTCAGTCTTCAGCGTCCTCTTGCGCCGAGGTCCGTCATGCGCAATCCATTCCGGAATCTTGCTGTCGCGTCCACTCGTCTCTCTTCCGGTTCCCGTCGTCAACGTCCTTCTCGTCGCGGTGCAACCATCGTTCTGCTGGCGATCATGATGACCGCTCTAATGGCAATGGTCGCCTTCTCGGTCGACACCGGCTACATGCTGAGTATCAAGACCGAACTGAAACGGGCCGCCGATTCCGGCGCACTTGCCGGCGCGGGGCGCCTGGTCGATGGGCAGGCCGCAGCCCAGGCAGAAGTAACCCAATTCGTGCAGATGAATCCCGTTGGGAAAGAACCGGTCGAAGGCGCCGATTTACAAGTGGAGTTCGGGGAATGGGATCCGGACGCCAGATCGTTTGCACCAAGCAGCGAAGTGCCTTCGGCAGTTCGTGTCCGCCTTGAACGTTCGGACCAGCCGTTGTTCTTTGCCCGCGTGTTAGGAAGAGATCGTTTCGACACGACAGCCCAATCGATCGCTGTTTATCAACCACGCGACATCATGCTGGTGCTCGACTACTCAGGGTCGATGAATGATGACAGCGAGCTGAAGTCGATTTCGACCATTGGCCAGAGTGCCGTGGAGGCGAATCTGGCCCAGATCTATGGCGAGTTGGGGTCGCCTATATTCGGCAACATGCAATGGACACCCGTGCATATCGGGTCCAGCGATGATAACTTCGTGCTTGAACAACTGGGTCTCGATGATGTGCCTTATCCGTATCCCAGCGGTAGCTGGGCCAACTACGTCAACTACGTGCAGGGCAACGGCAACATCAATTCCGCTGGTTACCGCAATCGATATGGCTACCTTACTTGGGTCAACTACCTATTGGAGTCAAGACCACGCCACGACCAGACGCCCGATTTGTGGAAGACAAGTGAGCAGCCGGTGACTCAGGTCAAGAACGCGGTGACTATCTTCCTGTCCTATCTTCAGGAGGTTGACACCGAGGATCGCCTGGGAATATCGCTTTACAATTCGCCCTCCGAGACGGCCCTGTTGGAATCGCCATTGACCAGCAACTATCAGTATGTCGAGGACATCTCTCGTCAGCGGCAAGCAGGGCACTACAACGTGTGGACCAATATAGGTGCCGGGCTTCAGGTGGCGAGGCTGGAACTGGAGAACAATGCTCGGCCTGGTGCCTTCAAGATGATCGTATTGATGACCGACGGAATTGCGAACCGGCCGTCGGACACGACGACAGCCAGGCAGTTCGCCTTGGATGAAGGACAACTGGCCGCCGAAGCAGGGATCCCCGTGGTTACGGTTAGCTTGGGTGTGAATGCCGACACGGCACTAATGCAGTCGATCGCAGATATGACCAACGGGATTCATTTCAATGTGCCTGGCGGTTCCGGGGTTCTGCAATACGAAGAGCAACTCAAGGACGTCTTCCGATCGATTGCGGACGACCGTCCATTGAAGCTCGTAGAATAGGTTGACCGCGGAACACGGGTTCTACCACCCAGTAGAACCCGTGGTGAAGGGTGGAAAACCCGTCATGTTGTGTAAGGCATTCGGCCACACCGGGCCCATCTGCGATTGCGGATGAGCCTGGTGTTTTCGCTTTGCGGTCCGCCCCGCATCTTCTTGCTTATAGGGGTGGTTATCCGCAAAGTAATCTACGATCCGACCATGGTGTTCGAGAAGCACCTGCTCGGCGACGATGCCATGTCGCTCCATCTCGAGCAGAATGTCCTGTGCTCTCCATTGCGTGGCAATCAGGACCACGTCGACCGGGTTGGAGATGAGTTCGTCTCGAGAGCGAATCTCCTGACCCGTGCCGGGGACGTATGTCCCAACCTTGGCAGTGTCGGAATCGACCACCAGTGGGAACCGCTGGGCATCGAGCTCGTAGCGGTTGATAAACGCCGAGGCTTTTCCCGTGCCTCCCCAAATGGCCATACTTTGATCTGAGGCAGCCAGCTCATCGAGGCGGTCCTTCACCCGTTGATGGGCGTTTTCGGTTTGCTTGACGAACCGCACCGCTTGACGGGCCATCATGGCCTGGTTCGCTTGAGGCTCGAAATGGGCGATGCCATAAATCACTTCGTCGTTGTAGCCGAGCTCTACCTGTTCGACGTTGCTAGAGCAGCGGGAGAGAAGATGTCGGAACGACGTGGTGGTGAAGTGGGAATTGTGTTCGTAGAAGAAATCCGTGGTCCGGCCCGTTTCGAAGACCCGATCGATGCAGGGTACTTCGATGAATAGTCGGGTGGCGGTACTCTTCCAAGTTACGGCAAACGCCAGCGATTGCAGAAAGCCCAGCGGGTTGTCGAGATGCTCGAGTACATGACGGCTCACAATCATGTCGGGCTCCAACGCTTCGATGTGCGTCGTGGCATCGAAGAGCGACTGGTGTATTTCGATCGATGCATGTTGGTGAATCGAATCGCTCACCGCGGCGTGCGGGTCGAACCCGATGTATCTCCCCTCGGGTACTCGCTGGGCCAGGGCTTCCAGCAGATGGGCATCTCCGCACCCGATCTCGACAACGGTTGGTGCCTTGTTGAGCGATGCAAGAATCAGGTCAGCCACGCGGGACAAGTGTTTCTTCCACACGCTTCCCCGATTGAACATCAGGTTTGGCTTGTCGGAATAGGGCACCTTGGCGTAGTCGAAGGCTCGATTGAACACATGCCCGCAAGACACGCACCGCAAGAAGTCGAGCGGCAATCGCTCCATCTGCTGTGCCTCGCTGTCAGACTTCGGCCATGCCAACGTCGTGAGCGGTTGACGACCACCTTGGTAGAAGGGAACCGCCACATGATGCGCGCAGGCAGGGCAGGTTGCTTCCTGCAGCAAGTCGGACAGTTTACTATCGGCCGGTTGGTCTTGCGGATAAGAAATCGACATGGGGCACCATCATTTTTGGAATGGGGACGTGCGTCGCGGAATGGTTTGCTTCGTCAACCGCTCGTCGCAGGAATGTTTCGATTTCCTGGACCGCGGCACGGTTCTCAAAAAGTCGATCGCCCGCGGCCAGTATTCGCTGACGAAAGTCTTCTCGATACTCCGCATCGCAGGCCAGACGATTTGCCAGTTCGACATAGTGCTGTGCGTCTTTTGCCACGCAATCCATGATGCCGAGCTGCTGGTAGCAGCCGAGTGTTACTCGGCCTCGCATGAACTGCGACGGAAGGGTGACTACGGGCGTTCCGACGCCCAGCCCTTCGTAGCTTGTATTGCCGCCACCGAAGTGCAGCGGATCGAGCATGACTTCGGAACTGGCTAGCAGATGTAGAAAATCTTCCTGCTTCAATCGAGGAATCCATACCACGCGTTTTGCCAGTTGACCCATCGATTGATTGAACCGTTCGGCTAGCGTTGCATTCCACGACGGGTGCCCCGCCTGCACGATGCCGATCACGCCGTTGACGTCGTTTCGCAGAATCTCGGCTAACAGGGCGTCGAAATCGGGGTGGAACTTAAACAAGCTTTGCGGGCACAGGTAGATGTGGCGGCCTTCAGGCAAGCCCAGCTCGGTGCGGCTTTGCAGGGGCCCATTGAGCTTGGGGCGATAATAATAAGCCGGCAAGTGGTCGAGTAGGATAAGTTTCTCGCTGTAGTGACTATCCGCGTCTTCCGGCTCGATCAACTTGCTGGAAACAAAATAGTCCATCGCATCGCTGCCGGAAGTCACTGGGTGACCCCAGGTAACACACTGTACGGGGGCAAGCCGCGAATGCGATAGCGACAAGGTCAACGGATCCATTCCTACGTCTGCATAGAACAGGGCGTCGAGTTGAAGATCGGCAACGGCGCTTCTTGCGTTCCCGGGATGATCGGAGATTTCGATGTACCGCTCGGCTACGTTACGAATAGAATTTGCGATGTCGTCGTTGTATTTGCCGTGCGAAATCACGCTGACTTCGAAGTGATTGCGATCGAGTTCAGCAATCAAACCCTGCATCAAACGACCGATGGTGTGATTCTTGAACAGCCTGGAAATGAAACCGACACGAATGCGGTCTCCACTGCCTTGGTGTCTCGGTGGTTTCAGTGGAGGGTCGTTCTGCGGCCGGTAGCATTGATTGATGGTTTCCATCAGTGGTCGACAATCGTCGCCCTGGTACGCCATGTAGAAGCAAGACGGCAGCAGGTCGGTTTCCGGATTGAGAGCCAAAGAGGCAGCATTGTTTGGGGTGAGTTGCCCTCGAAGACGATCTCGCCATCGCTCCAAATCGGCTGCCGACTCGTAAATCGGAGGTAGCTGCGTTGCAAGGACGAGCTTCAATCGAGGAGTCGACCGAATCGCAAGCGCGTGTTGATAGCTGACCTGCGCATGATGGAATTCGCCTAGTTCTGCCAAAGCATCGCCAAGATTCGAATGGGCAAAGAAGCTGTTCGGGTCTAAGCGGAGCGCTTCCCGGTAGCAGGCGATTGCTTCTTCAAGTCGTTGCTGTGATTGAAGCAGCGCTCCAAGGTTGTTGCGGGCACCCGGGAATGCGGGGGCGAGTTCGACCGCCTGTTGGTAAGCCCTCAGGGCACCATCGATATCACCCAGCGAACGTAGCGCGCTGCCGGTGTTGTCATGGGCTTCTGCATAAGTGGGCTTCAGTTCCAGTGCCCGTCGATAGCAGGTGAGCGCTTCTTGGAATGATCCCCGGGCGGCCAACGAGAGCCCCAGGTTGTTGTGACCTTCCGCATATTGCGGATTGACTTCGACTGAGCGCCGCTGGCTAGCGAGGGCTTCGTCCAAGTGGCCGAGCTGTTTCAGAACGTTACCCAGATTGCTGTGTGCTTCTGCGTAATCGGGCTTGAGCGTGACGGCCCGTTGATAGCTCTCACGCGCTTCTTCCAGCTTTCCGGTCTGCTTGAGCGCGGCTCCGAGATTGTTGTGGGCATGCGCAATGCTGGGATTGATATCGAGCGCCTTGCGGTAACAAGCGATTGCCTCTTCGAATTCGCCGCGCTGTTGCAGCACGGTACCAAGATTGGCCCTGATGAATGCATTGGAAGGCTGCGCACTGGCGGCCTTCCGAAGGAACGCGATGGCCTCGTCGATCTGACCCTTTTCGAACGCGCACAGCCCAACGAACTGAAGCGCATCGGGCTGACTGGGGTCGGTTCGAAGAATCTGTCTATAGATCTGTTCAGCTTGGGCCGTGCGCCCCGCTTGTTGGTGACGTTTGGCACCCGCTAGCTTTTGGCGAAGTGACGCCATGGAGAGAGTCCGCCTGATTCGAGCCGCGTTGGTCGACTGACTGAGTTGAGTACTGTCAATTGGCGCTATATCGGCGCGCCAAGCACATGGCCTGTCGTTAAAACCCTCGCAACCCGCATGTTTGGAAACATCGGCGAGTCTGGAAATGCTGAGTACCTGTTGGCGGTTTGGTTGGAAACGGCTGAGTAACTTCGATAGCAAGAGATGCCAGCCGTGCAGGCAATGCCTGCGACACAACATGTTTTAGATGATTGGTTTCGATGATATCGCGAAGCTGCAAGCATTGTTGCTTGGCGGACTGTTAGAGACCATTTGGGGTATGCGTGCTTTTTTCTGCTTGCAAGGGCCTCCGTTGGCCGATGATGTGTAAAGATTGCCCGCCAGGATTGAGCATAGGAAGACAGGGTAATCTATGCGGCGAACACGATTGTTTTCAACGCTGTGGCAACATCGCAATGCGATTGCGCCAAATCGTTGATTCAATAGGCGGAATTGCTGTAGCCAAGGAAGGTAAGGGCATTTGCCATGAAGCTAGAAACAACGCGGTTCGGATCAGTGAGCATCGAGACGGATGACATTCTTACCTTTGTGGGTGGAATGGCCGGCCTCGAAGAATGCGACCATTGGGTACTACTGGCGGACGTTCGCAACTCGGCATTGGGCTGGTTGCAATCGATCAATCGTCCGGAAGTTGCCCTGGCGGTCGTAAGTCCTCGCCGCTTCGTGCCCGATTACCAGCTTCGCGTGCTGCGGGAAGAGTTGAATCCGCTCCGTCTGGAAAAGATCGAAGACGCACACGTGCTGGTGGTTGTTTCGAAGAATCACCAGGCCATTACGCTAAATCTGAAGGCACCCTTGGTGATCAATCTCGATCGCCGTCTGGGGCGTCAGGTTGTGCATTCTGGCGATCAACCGCTGCAATACGAATTAGAACCCGCGCGGCCGGCACTGAAGATGAGTGCTTAAGCCGAACGAATACCGAACTGTACGTTCGCCCCGAAACACCCCCACCGACAACCCCACCACAACGCGTTCCTTGCTCGCCAGAGCCAGTCTGTTGCAACGATGCGACGGAGGACGCGTCCACCCACCACAAACACGCCAAACCGCGCCAGACCAATGCTGGTGTCGGTCTTACCCGGCATATCATAGGAAGGAGCCCGCGATGTTGGTCCTGTCGAGACAACGCGACGAGAGCATCATCATCGGCGACAACATCGTCGTGACCATTGTCGACATTCGCGGCGACAAGGTGCGGTTGGGGATCGACGCTCCGACCGAGATCCCCGTGCATCGGCAAGAGGTGTACGAGGCCATCCAACGCGAGAATCGACGAGCCAGCCAATTAACGCCAGACGAAGCAGCCAACATCGGTAAGCCGCTCAACGATCGGACAAAAAAAACCAGCTAGTCGATCTATCACCGGTGGGAACCAACCGGTTGTAGCGATGCTACCGGTAGCTTCGTGGGGAAATTGATTACTAGACAAGACTCAAGTACTTATCAACAGTCGATTTGTGACGAATGGCAAGGGGCAGGCGCGAAATTCTTCGTGTTTATCTAAGTCGACTCATATTGCCTAAAGCAGCCATGTGTCCAAGTCGATGAGAGATTTAGATGTTGCTACCTCTGCCGGCGCGCCCTCAGCGCAGGTGGGTTCGTAGCGATGTCGCCCTGATGCCATTGGTATTGCGACTCTCCAGCGTCATGACCTGGATTGTGGCTCTGCTCTTGGTACCCGGGCAATTAGTTTTCGTAAACCAGAACGGTTTTTGGCGTTTCCTTTTAGTCCAAGAAGGCACGCGACCAAGCTAGTCCGGCAACTTCGGCTCCCCATGGCCTGGTCCGGCAGAAACTTCAAACGAAGGGGTTCCGAGAATGACGCGGATTAATACGAATGTAAGTTCGCTCGTCGCTCAAAAAACCTTGGCTCGGTCGAACGCCGACCTGCAAGGTTCTTTGACTCGATTGAGCACGGGCTTGCGAATCAACTCCGGTAAAGACGATCCGGCAGGTTTGATTGCCAGCGAAGTGCTGCGAAGCGACATCTTGAGCGTGGAGCGGGCCATCACCAATAGCGAGCGGGCCAATCAGTTGATTGCCACCGCCGACAGTGCTCTTGGTCAGGTCAGTGCGTTGTTGAACGACATCCGAGGCTTGGTCTCTGAAGCGGCCAACACGGGTGCCCTCAGCACCGAGCAGATCGAAGCCAACCAGTTGCAGGTCGATTCCTCCTTGGAAGCTATCGACCGTATTGCACAAATCACGTCGTTCCAGGGTCGTCGTCTTCTGGACGGTAGCCTCGACTTCGTGACCAACGGCGTGAATGACGCCCAGATTCAGGATCTGAAAATCGACCAAGCCAACTTTGGTGCCCAATCGTCGATCGGCGTTTCGATCAATGTTGTGGCCCAAGCGACCAAAGCCGAACTGAACTACGGCTTGGGCGCGATCGCCGAAGACCTCGTGTTGGAACTCGGTGGTAAGAACGGAACCGAGGCCTTCAACTTCGCTTCCGGAAGTACGATCGCCGACATCGCGGCTGCCGTGAACCTGGTCTCCGACGCCACGGGCGTTGAAGCCCAATTGCAGCAGGAAGCCACGAACGGTTCGGTGACCGTTTCCAGCTTTGGTCTTGATAACGATATCGTCCTGACTGCCACCCAGGCTGGTTTCGACGAAGGCAATATCCGCGTGAAGTTCTCCACGTCGGCCACCCCTGGTGGTTCGCTGGGAGCCACCTACACGGCCGGTACTGCCGAAAGCGATCCCGACACGTTGGATATCCAGCTGGCCACTCAGGCCTACGTTGCCGCTGAAGGCACCTTTGATCGTGCCGGAGCGAACAACGAGTTCACGTTGACTGCCAAGGTCGCCGGCACCAACTTTGAAGGTGTCGAAATCGTCTTTGCGGACACCGTCACCCAGGGTAACGAGACGTTTGTCTATGACCCAGCCCAGGGTGCCAACGGTCGCTTGACGGTGAACGTCGAGGCCGGTGTCAGCGAAGTTGGTGACCTTGTTACAGCACTCGCTGCGTCTGGCAACGCCGCGGCCAACGCCTTGTTCACGTTGACTCCCAGTGCTGATAGTGATAACAGCGGTACGCTCGATGCCGGTAACTACGGTACGCTGACTGGAGGAATCGACGGTGGTGCCGTGACTTCGACTGCCGAAGACGTGATCAACTTGATCAACACCACCGGCAGCGTCAACGCGTTCCTGACAGCCGCTCTGGGTGAGGGCAACGACGGTACTGATACCGTGACTGCCTTCCAAGAGTCGGTTGCCTTCGGTCAGGCCGAAGCGAACAATCGAATCCAGTTCCTTGGTGAAGAGGGTTCGCAGAACATTCGCTTCGTTGCCGAGGCTGGTCAGTCGCTGAGCGTCGATACGGCCACGGACCCTGAAGTGCTTGGCTTCAGCTCGGCCACGACACAGGCCCTCAACGCCAATGCCAGCTTGACCTTTACGGCTCGCACCAAGGGCGAAGCGTTCGACGACATTACGATTCGCTTCACCAACGGCGGCACCGACACGGTGGTCTTCGATCCTGAAGGCGAAACCCTTACGTTCGATATCACCCAAGGCACGTCGACGGCGGCCAACATCAAGACGATTCTGGACGGCGATGCCTATGCTAGCCAGTTCTTCACCGTGGCCTTCACGGGGAACAGCGACGGATCGGGCGTCATTGCCGCGGCCGACGATGCCGTGGCCAACCGCGCTACGACCTCCGGCGGTGTGGTCAGCGAAGGTACGGTCATTGTCAACCTGGCCACCGACGCCAACGGGTTGGTCCAAACGACGGCCAACGACCTGGTTGCCTACTTCGACGATCCGGCCAATGCCGGCCTCAGCGGACTGGGAATCAGCGTTGCCAATGTCGAAGGCAGCGACGGAACCGGTTTGTTGTCGGCTACTGAATCGGACCTGGCCTTTGCCACGGCTGGTTCAGACATTCAGCCGGCCCAGTCGAGTGTGACGATCGACGCTGTCGATGGTCGAAACGCTCGGATCACCTTCACGGCTGTTCAGTCGGGTGCCGACTTCGACGGAGTGCAGGTGGTGTTCGAAGGTACGGCGACCGCCGGAAACGAAACGGTCACCTACGACGAGGACCTCAAGGTTCTTACCTTCGGCATCGAGTCGGGTGTCTCGACCGCCACGGCCATCACCGCGTTGTTAAACAATGATGCGACGGCCAACCAGTTCTTCACCGCCACCAATGTCGATACCGGTACCACGAACGAAACGTTGACCACGTTCGACGGTGGTGTCACCAGCGGCGGCGAAGTCGAGGCAGGAACCCTCGACGGTGTTACCTTCGCCGGAAACTCCGATCTGACCGACACCGGGCTGACCTTTGTGTCCTCGACGTTCGGTTCAGACTCGTTTGTCTCGATCAAGGTGCTCAACCAAGGCAGCTTTGCCTTGACCGACTCCACCGGAGCGGCCAGCACCTCGGGTCGAAGTGAAGGAACGGACGTGAACGCCCGGATCAACGGTATCCAGGCGGTTGGTAGCGGCTTGAAGGCCTCGATCAACACCACGGCCTTGGACCTGTCGTTCAACGTCGCCTCGACGGTGATCTCAGGTTCGACCCTCAGCTTCTCGGTGACCGGTGGTGGAGCCCAGTTCCAGCTTGGTCCCGATATCGTTTCGAACCAGCAAGCCCGTCTCGGCATTCGTGCCGTGAGCACGGCCCGCTTGGGTGGTGTTGCCGGTAAGCTGTTCGAACTGCGTTCCGGTGGCGACAAGTCGCTGTCGGCAAACGCCAACGGTGCCGCCGCGGTCATCGAAGAAGTCATCACCGAGGTGACGCAACTTCGAGGTCGCTTGGGTGCTTTCCAGCGTACGACGCTTGAGACGAATATCTTCACGCTCAACGACACGCTGGAATCTTTGACCGACGCCCAGAGCTCGATTCGCGACGCTGACTTCGCGAAAGAAAGCTCTGCCTTGACTCGGGCCCAAATTCTGGTCCAGTCGGGTACCTCGGTGTTGGCCATCGCCAACCAGAACCC
The DNA here is from genome assembly GCA_965227275.1 of Pirellulales bacterium. Lineage (GTDB taxonomy): Bacteria > Planctomycetota > Planctomycetia > Pirellulales > JAEUIK01 > CAZNXE01. Next base: position 607,537 of record CBDDFU010000002.1, read on the forward strand.
GCAGAACGTCTTGGCCTTGCTCCGGTAAGACCAAACTTCTCGGATCAAATAGAAAGCCGTCGACTCTCGCAACTTCGCGGGAGTCGGCGGCTTTTTTTGTTGCATCGGGCGGTCCGTCACACGTTGCGTCGTTATGAGTGGCAGTTTGCCAAATCGTTAAAGTTTGCCATCCACCTGGGTCGAAGAAAGGACGATGTGTGACGGAATGCGCTGCGGTCTTGGCCATGGTTTGTGCTTCGTTGCACCCCCTGGTGAAGTAGGTTTGAACAAGCAATGCAGTGGCCGGCTCTCGCGCGGAAATAGATAGCATCCGACGGATAGGTATCGATGGCTAGCATCACACCCACGACCGGACTGGTTACGGGGATTCCGATTCAGGACACGATCGATCAATTGATCGCCGTCCAATCAAGACCTCGCGACTTGCTGGCTCAGTTGGGGCAAAAGGTCGAGGCCGAGCAGCTAGCCTTTACCACGCTTTCAGCCTCTCTGCTGAGTCTCCAGTTTCAGGCGGTCAATGTCGGCAAGCCGGAATTGTTTTCGCAGACCACGGCCAGCAGTAGTAACCCGTCGTTACTGTCCGTATCCGCAACCGGGGATCCTCCCTTAGGGAATTTCCAGTTCACGCCGCTGCAAACAGCTCAGAGCCACCAATTGCTAAGCTCGGGCTTATCGAGCGATACCGAAGGACTCGGTGGTGGCACGCTGTCTTTCCGCTTCGGTGGCTATGTCGATAGCGATACCGACTTGGAGCTTCTCAACGGTGGAGCAGGCGTCGAGGGCGGCCAGATTCGTATCACCGACCGCAGCGGAGGTAGCGCCGAGATCGACCTGCGTTTCGCCCGAACGGTGAACGACGTGATTGAGGCGGTCAACAATGCCTCGGGGATCAACGTCGAATTGCAGGTCAGCGGAGACAAGTTCGTACTCACCGATGGCACCGGCGGGTCGGGAAATCTTCGTGTGCAGGAACTCACCGGTACTACGGCGGCCTCACTGGGCTTCAGTGGCATTGATGTCGCCGCAGATCAGGTTGCTGGTCAGGACATCTTCAAGCTCTTCGACAAACTCGATCTCGATCTGCTGAACGACGGGAACGGGGTCCGGTTCGACGACGCCTTGCCGGAACTCCAGATTCAATTCCGCGACGGAAGCGCACCGCTGGTTGTCGACTTTCACAAGATCGGGAATGGTGGGACGAAAGCCGCTGGAACCACGACCGCGCTGAACGGAACCGATGCACAGGTCAATTTCACCGCGAACACGGCGGGTGAGGCACTCAACGGGGTTTCGGTTTTCTTCGAAGACGACCCCTCGGTCACGGCCGGCTCGGAAACCGTTTACTACGACGAAAACAACAAGACGCTCACGTTCAAGATCGATGCTGGCAACACCAACGCGAATCACATTGTCAGCACGCTGAATGAAGATGAGGCAGCCAGTGCCGCGTTCACCGCGAGCAAGGACTCCGGTAGTCTTGGCACCGGCATCATTGACGTTACCGACACGGCCTTCACCACCGGCGGCGTCGACCCCATTCCCGACGCTGATGAGAGATCGCTTGGCGACGTGCTGGCCACACTCAATGCGGCGGATCCAGCACGGCTGAAGGCCCAAATCTCGGCCGATGGCGATCGTATCGAACTCATTGATCTTACCACCGACACGGGCGGTACCTTCGGCGTGACGTCGCTGTTCGACACTCTGGCCTCCAGCGATCTTGGTATCGAAGGCGATGCGGTGGGCGATACCCTCTCGGGACAACGGGTAAACAGCGGTCTCAATACCACGCTGCTGAGAAACCTCAACGGCATCAACGGGATTACTGATCTCGGGCTGCTCTCGCTCACCGACCGTTCCGGGGCTTCGACCAGCGTCGACTTATCGGGTGCGGATACGTTGCAGGGCGTGATCGATGCGATCAATGCCGCGGGCGTCGGAATCGAGGCCGAGGTAAATGCCTCCCGCAACGGCATCCAACTCTCGGACACCACCGGCTCGACGGCCAGCAACCTGATTGTCGCCAATGGCGATGTCGACAAATTCACAGCCGATAAGCTGGGAATAACCATCGACGATACCGTGACCGAGGTGAACAGCGGTTCCTTGGATCGCCGCGTGATCAGCGAGAACACCAAGCTCGACAGCCTGAACGGTGGGCAGGGTCTCAACCGTGGCACCTTCAAAGTCACCGATACCAATGGGGCTTCGGGGACCGTCAATCTCAACTCCGGCGATATCGAGACCATTGGCGACCTGATTCGTCAGATCGACCTGCTCGGGCTGGGTCTCGAGGTTCGCGTCAACGACGCGGGCGATGGCATCGTCCTGATCGATACCGCCGAAGGCGGTGGGATCTTTAGCGTGACCGATATCACGGGCTCGGCCGCGAAAGATCTCCAACTGACCTCGGCCGCGAAAACGGTTCAAATCGAGGGCGAAGACAAGGTGGTCATAGACGGGTCGACCACCTTCAACATCACCCTGGAGGCGGACGAGTCGCTCGACGATCTGATCGAGCGGATTAACGATCTAGGCGCGGGGGTGAGTGCTTCGAAGTTCACCGACGGTTCCACACTCAATCCGTTTCGGCTTTCGCTGCTGAGCCAGCAGGCGGGAGCCCAGGGGGCCTTGCTGGTCGACTCTTCGGAACTCGGATTCTCACTTCAGGAAACGGCCGCCGCCCAGGACGCGTTACTGTTGTTTGGCAGTGCCGATGTAACCGGCTCGGGAGTCGTTGCCTCTTCGGCCACCGGTACGTTCGACAACGTCTTGCCGGGTGTTTCCGTTACCGTCAACGGCGTCTCGGAAAGTCCCGTTACGGTCAACGTTCAGAAGACGAGTTCGAGTCTTACCGCCGGCGTGATTGCACTGGTCGACTCGTTCAACACCCTTCGCGACCAGATCGTTTCACTGACTGCATTCGACGAAACGGAACTTACCGCAGGATTGCTACTAGGCGATGGCAATATCCTGCGAATCGAGACCGACTTGAACAACGTGATCTCGGGTCGGTTCTTTGGCGTGGGCTCCGTGCAGGCCCTCAAGTCGGTGGGCATTACGCTTACCGATGACGGAAAGCTTTCCTTTGATCAGACAGTTCTCCAAGCCGCTATCGACGCCGATCCCACCGGCGTCGAGGAGTTCTTCACCAAAGAGGGCGTAGGATTCTCGGACAAACTGAATAGCATTATCGAAACACTCGCCGGCGAGGATACCTCGCTGCTGACCAACCGTCTCGATTCGTTGACCAACCGGTTGGACGATATCAACCGCCGCATCGAGTTCATGGAGGAGCGGCTCGAGAAGTCCCGCGAGTTACTGTTCAACGAGTTTACGGCGATGGAGCTGGCGATCGCCCAGCAACAAAACAATCTCACGGCCCTCAGCGCCCTGCAGATCGTGCCCCCGCTCACTTCGACCAGCTAATTGAAGGTGAGAGATCTTCGTTCTGATCGAACAACCAGGAAAGTCACTACACCCTCGCGTGTGAAAACCACGGATGAATAACTAAGGAGAGCTTGATGGATTCGGCCCGCGACGAGTATCTGGTTACCCAGGTGATGACCGCCACGCCGCAAAAGCTGCAGCTCATGCTGTTCGATGCGGCAATTCGTTCGGCCCGCCAGGCACAAGACCACTGGCAGCAGGACCGCGACGAAGAGGCCGGTGAGTGCCTGCTGAAAAGCCAGCAGATCGTCACCCAGCTCATCACCGGGCTCGATTCCAGCAAAGATTCGGAGATGGTGCGTCAGGTTGCGGGCATCTACATGTTCATCTTTCGCGCGTTGGTGTTTGCTCATCTTCGTCACGACGAAGAGCAACTCAGCGACGCCCTGCAAATTCTGGAAAGCGAGCGGGAGACGTGGCAGTTGTTCTGCGAGCAGAATCCTGAGAACCTCCACAAGCCTCAGGCTGAAACCCAGGACGCAGCTAAGCTTATCGCCGAGAACACCTCGGACGCAAATCCTTTGCCTGCTCCCAAGTCGACCACGCCCTTGTATGGTGGCGATCTCGATACCTGCGGGGGATCGGAGAGCTTCACCTCGTTCGAAGCCTAGGGTTCTCTCGAGTCGAGTACCGTCCGCAGCATACACCGGGAAGTAAACCGCAGGTTGCCCAGATTGTGGTGCAATTTGCCGGATTCGAGCGTGATCGCGCGCGCAGGCCGGTTGACTACTCCCGTCGCCTTCGACCGGGCCTGGCTCGATGGGCCCGGCCGAGCAGCCATCGCCGCGGGGGTCGCTTGACCATCCCTGCCCCAGTCGGGACACTGAGCGGACCGCAGGCCGGCTGGGGCGGTGCTCCGACGGGGATTGAACACCCGCTGTTGTCCGTCCACTTCGTTTGCGGTTTCTATAGCGGTTCTTCACCGATTCGACCGTGAAGAACTCCAGATGGTCACTTCGTTCCAGACATACCGCAGCGGCGGGAGGCGTAAGTCGTGAGTACTACGAAACAGTTGATTCGTGTTGGCCATAGCCCCGACCCGGACGACGCGTTCATGTTTCACGCGTTGGCCAACAACAAAATCGACACCGGTGATTACGAATTCACCCATGAGCTGGTCGATATCGAAACGCTCAACCGTCGGGCATTCGACGCCGAACTCGAACTCACGGCCGTCAGTTTGCATGGCTACGCCCATCTGACCGATCACTATGCCATTTGCTCGTGCGGGGCCAGCATGGGCGACGGATACGGCCCTATGGTCGTTGGGAAAGAGAGCTTCACCGCCGAGCAGCTCCGCGACAAGGTGATTGCCGTACCCGGCACGCTGACCACGGCCTATCTGGCATTACGGCTCTACTTGCAGACCGACTTCAAGTACGAGGTGGTCCCGTTCGACGAGATCATCCCCGCCGTGGAGGCCGGATCGTACAACGGGAAACCGGTCGAGGTTGGGCTCATCATCCACGAAGGGCAGCTCACCTACGCCGATCACGGATTGAAGCTCTCGGTCGACACCGGCAAGTGGTGGCTCGAAACCACCGGGTTGCCGCTGCCCCTAGGGGCCAACGCCATCCGCAAGGATCTTGGTCCCGACACCATGAACGAAGTCACGCGCCTGCTCAAAGAGAGCATCCGCTACGGGCTCGAACACCGCGAAGAAGCCCTGAAGTACGCCGAGCAATACGGACGCGACCTGGACCACGATCGTTCCGATCGATTCGTCGGCATGTACGTCAACGATTGGACCCTCGACTTCGGCCCCCGCGGCCGCGAAGCCGTCGCCCTCCTCCTCCGCCGCGGCTACGAAGGCGGGGTGATTCCAAAGCTGATCGAGCCGGAGTTTATTGACTGAGGGGTTGCGGCACTGAACGGTTCCGGTGCGACATTCAACTTTGGTTAGTCTCCATCCGCAGCCGCACCAGTAGGTCGCTCAGTGCGTCCTTTCCGGTCGGTCGCTCGGGAAGCGTGGATTCGTCTGCGGCGGTTCGCAGTTCCGCGACCAGGCGTTCGTATTCGGCTTCGTGGAATTCCAGGTCGGTGGAGTCCAGCTTGCCTTGTTCCCCGCCGGTCAGTTTCCGCTGGACCAGCTCGTCGATATAGGGCAGCCTGGCTGTCTCGTTCAAGTGCAGCAAGTTGGCTTCGACTTCGCCGGTGCGCATGAGGTGGATGCCGGTGAGCAGTGAACGGTAGACATACAGCAAAGGCTTCACCCGGGGCGGATCTTCTTTGCGGAACAGCTTCCACTGGGAACCCGAAAAGCCGAAGTAGTGGTGCGCGTGGTGCCGCGTGATGCACTGCCGGGCGATGGCCTTTAGCTCTTCGTGCTCCGGCGTGGTGTGCACAACCAGCGGCGAGAACACCTGCTCCAACACCAGGCCATTCTTTTGCAGCATCAACAGGAAAAACTTCTTGGCATCGTGCGTCACCAAGTCGATTTCAAGTCCTTCGTGTTCGATGCTCCGCTCGATGGTCTCTTTACCTGCGCGCAGCCCCAGCACCTGCTCCATCGGCAGTAGGTGCATCCCGCGAAGGTCGAAATCCGAATCGGGCGAGGGAAATCCAAACAAATGCGACCCGCTAATCGTCGCGAAGACGAGCGGGTAGGGTTGCGCGGCAATTTGCCCACGTAGCATCTCGTAGTCAATATTCACGGCATTCATGGCAATTCCTCCCCCACCGCCAGACGCCGGGCTCGGACTAGGAACTCGTTGACGCGCTCGTAGTCGGGGCGCTCTGGCAACTCGGTTTCTTCCAGTGCTCGATCGAACTCTTTATGGAGCCGTTGCCGCCATGTTTCGACTTCTGCCCAGGGCATCTCGCCGCTCTTGATGGCCAGCAACTGCTCGCGATGCTCGCCGACGTCGACTTGTACGTACTTCTCGCGCAATACGTGGATGCCGGATAGCAGCAGCCGAATGAGATGCATGACGTGCTTCGGTTTGATCTCGCCCTGATTGCGAAGGTGGGCTTGCATGCGTTTGAACTGCGACATCACGTAACCGTTGTAAGTTTGGTAAACCACCTTCGACAGAAATACGCCGCGGATATCGAGCAGCTCTTGAGCCAACGGGGTGACATGCTCGACCAACGACGTGTAGAGACACTCCAAAATGTTGGGGTTGCCCTTGAGCGCCATGATGAGGAACTTCTGCAATTCCCAATAGGCTTCCTGACGCTCATCGTTTTCGAGTTGCTCGGGCACCCCGTACAAAGACCACTGCAAGTCGGCCGGCGGGAGGTAAATCCCACGACGGTCATAATCCGAATCCTCTGAGTCGAGACCGAACGCCCTCGAACCGACGACGCAGCGGTAGATCACCCGATCGAACAGCCCGTGCTTGGAGAGAACCTGATTCGAGTCGTTGATGGCACCTTCCTTGTACTCCGCCAGCAGCATGAGATTGTCGTGATGCAGTGCGGCCTCGAAACCATCGACAAACCGCACGCGATACGCATGCTTGCGATCCACAGGCGAACGCACCACCACACCCACTGCCCCAGCCGGATGCACCGCTTTCCCATGGGCTCCCTGCACCACCTTCAGCGCAACCACCTGCGTCCCCACCGAGAAGATGAGATTCGGGCTGTTGTGTACGCGGTTGTTCATGGGTGTGATACTACTCTTCCAAGAGAGCCAGGTCATGGCTTTCGGCCCATGTCGGGACGTCTGTTCTTGCGGCTAGATCGCGGATGACTTTCTCTGGTACAGGCCGTTCGCGGTGGGCGTTTCGTTGCAAGATGGTGTCAAAGGGTGGCTCAAGATATACCAGTTCGATCCTGGCTCCGTAATCGTCAAATAGTTCAATCCAGCGCTGTCTTGTTTGTCTGATGACGTTGGTGGCATTAAACGAAAAGGAAGTGCCTGACCGCAGAAACTTCCGACACTGTTCGCGTGCCGATTGAATTACTTTGCCTTGGTTGTCGGTGGGAGCAATGTTCATGTCGCAGCGTATCTCATCCAGTGAGATGGCTGCAGAATCACTGCGGTGCCGTGAAAGCCATGTGTCTTTACCGCTGCCGGGTATCCCCGCCACCAGAGTGACATGGCAGCAATATTCTTCGTGGGGTACATAGTAGAGATCCGATTCCTCGCGTCGGAAGAAGCGAAAACGGGCTCTGTCATTCGCGAAACCATACCGTTTGTCGAAACAATCGTTCTCTTCAGCAACCATCTTCCAAAGGTGCACGTTCTCCTCCGGACGAGACATTTCTGCGGTTTCCCGACCTCTTGTATCCGCAAGCGCGAACAAATAGAGCAGCTTATTGTTGGCTAGCCACGATAGGCGCGCAACCTCATGTTGTGGCTCCTTCCTGGATAGAAGAAAGGCTGGCCGACCATGATATCGGACCAATTGAACAATCTCCTCTCTTAAGGAGAGGTTGCAACCGAGTTCGCGAAGTATCGCACGAGCTACATGCTCGCCTTTGACAGCGTGCTTCGGGGAAGTTGTCCGACCGGTCGACTCGTCGATTTGCGTGGTGAGGGGCTTTGCAACGTCGTGAAAGATGGCTGTGAAAATCAAGATGGTCTTCTCGGACGAAGAAAGCGCCGGCCACTCGTCCAAGGCGAGTAACTCTGAGCAAACCATCTTGGTATGAGTCCAGACGTCACCCTCGGCGTGCCAACCGCCATCTTGGTTGCACCGAGACATGGCATGACACCATGGCTGGTCCTCGGCCCAAGCCAAGATGTCTTCCAATGGTAGAGGTGAAAGAGTAGCCCAATTCATGACCAGATATCCGCGTCTTTGGCGAGCAGATTGGGGATCATCGCTTGGTGTTGCCAGTGATTACTCTGTTTGATCTTCTCCACAAATTCTGGGCGTACAAACTTTGCTCTCCCGGTCACTGCCCCATCTGCTTCAGTTCTCAAATACACGCCTTCCATCAAGTGATCACACGTACCTGTAAGCGGATTGTCAAATTGGCTGTCGAACGCCGACATTCCGACGAGCGTTGGGAGTTCTTCTCGACTTATTGGCCCTCGATGGATGATTGGAACACTTAGGATCCCGGTTCCTTGCAACAAGGCCGTTCGCTCTTCAAGGTCAATGAATAGCTCTTGGAACTTGTCATAGACATCAAACTCAAAGAAGAAGTGAGGAAGTTGGCGGTAGAACACAGAGTGCTTGGCGTATACCCACTCTCCAAACATAATGAATTGCGAACCGAGAGTTTCCTGCAAGCGGTATCGCTTGGCTGCGACCCATTGTTTGAATAGGTCGTATTGTGGATGCATGCCTTCGGTGATGAGGTGCCCCCGACATTGCAGGATGAGTTCTCCACGGTCATCGAAGTGGATACCGACATTGGTTCCGTCGATCTTTTCTTCTACGATCAGTGATTCGTCTGCTAGAAATCTTGCAGACCCCTGCTGACTTAGGCGCCGATCGTCATTGGTACCTGAAGAACCAAACAGGTGAGGCGTTCTGGGATACTTGACAAAGCTTCCGTGAGAGCTGCCCATCGTATTTCTCTAGAAAAGTCAGCCGTTAGGATCCAGGCGGCAGAAGTCACCGAACTCAATGTGCGCTGATGCCGCCAACAGGCTAGCTGTCGGTGTTCGTGGCGCATAAACAGCCTGACAAGCCAAGTTGTGTCAAGGTTCGCAGTGTTCAAGGAAAGCAAATCGTGCCGAAGTTGAATTTCTGCCTGCTGGCTGGCTTACTGATCGCCACTTGACCGTGACCCAACCCAGTGGCCGTAAGAAGAGTGGGCGTTTCGTAAACTTCCGTTATCCAAGAAGAGCCGCTAATCGATCCGAATCAAACCATGGGCAGAGATGTAGTGTTGTTCCACGTTCAACTCGTCCATCCATTCGCGTACAGTCAGGGTTTGCCAGGGGCCGGATCCTGGACCGGCTCCAGAGTTATTGTCCCAGAGCCAGGCAGGCGTGGGCCACAGACAGTATCGGGGTTGGACTAGACGATAGAATGCGAGATCGACACCCGCTTGGCCATGATGTGCCATCTGGACATAGTCGGCCGGCAACTGCTGCTTGTATTCTGATGCGAGAAGCTTCCTGCCACCTTCGACCCCAAGATCGCCGGTGAACAAAACCGACTTGCTGTCGTCGGACACCCGGAAGACGATGCTGGAATTGTTGATGGCGTTGGCCGTTATCTCGGGGTTTTTGATGCCAAGTACCTCGATTTGGAGTCCATCGATCTCCCATGTCTGGCCAAGCGACAGTTCCTCCAATTTGTTGTCGCCATCGTTGAGGGCTTGGTTAAAGGCTTGCACGGTTTCCAGATGCGACGGGGGATTGGGTTCATGCCTGGCAACCCAAGCCTCGCTGGGGATCGAGCCGTAAAGATGCTCGATTCGAAGCAGTTCAGGCGATCGCAGCAAGGCCGTCAGCGCGTCGACATGATCCGGATGTGGATGGGAGACGAACCAGGCCTCAACACGATTGCCCAACGAGGCCAGAAATCCGCGAAGATACTCCGCGTCTCCGCGGTTCCCCCCATCGACCACGATCAGCTTGCCGTGGCACGTACGAAGCACATACGACATATTCTGCGACGGGGTCCGAGAAGGAAGTTGCCACAGAGCGAACGATCCGCACGGATCAATTTCTGGTTCAACGTCATCGCTCATCGTCCGAGGCACACAACTCAGAAAAGCGATTACCGTTATCAAGACAATAGGCGGTTTTTTGGTCTGCACGGTTCGCTTTCTCGATTAGAAGTTTTACTTCGACACAAAACCATCCCTCGATGCGAACTCGTTGCGGAGGTAAACGCAATCTGCTACGAATCGCTTCGCAACGATAGCAATGATCGAAATTGAGGCATGACTATTCGAACAGCTCCCTTCAACCGAAGTATTCTGGCTCGTTGCCGGCCTTCCATTTGATGTTGCAGCCGATGCTGGGGGTTTGGTCTTCGGCTAGGGGTTGGGAAGCTAAGATGGCGTCGAGCGCCACGCGGAGGTCTTCGCCGGTGACGGGTACGCCGTTCTCGGGACGGCTGGCGTCGAGTTGTCCTCGGTAGGCGAGTTTGCCATCGCCGTCGAAGACATAGAAATCGGGAGTGCAGGCCGCGCGGTAGGCCTTGGCGACTTCCTGTGTATCATCGAAAAGGTATGGGAATGTGTAGCCTCGGGATTCGGCCTCTTCCTTCATCTTTGCCGGTGCGTCGTCTGGGTAGTTTTGCACGTCGTTGGAATTGATGGCTACGACTGCGGATCCCTTGGCCTGATAATCGCGACCCAGCTTGGCCAACTCGTCGGCAATGTGCTTGACGAACGGGCAATGGTTACAGATGAACATCACCAATAGCGCGGGAGCATCGTCGAAGTCGGAAAGCGAAACCGTGGTGCCATCAATGTTGGGAAGCGAAAAGTCGGGGGCCGAAGTCCCCAGGGGCAGCATGGTGCTCAGTGTTTTAACCATCGATTGTCTCCTTAGAATCTTTGAGCAGATGGCCAAGAAGCACGGCCACCGTGATGTAGTTAGGTTGCGACCCGTCAATCTAACAGAAACCTGGCGGCTGGCGAACTGGCGGTCGGCGACAGCGATGAGATCGGAGCTAATGTTCGATCTTAAAGAGCCGCAGAGCGTTTCGCGTGGTTATCTCGGCCAATTCTTCTAACGATTGGCCTCGTACTTCAGCCAGGCACCGGGCCGTGTGGATGACCCTCGCAGGTTCGTTGCGACCGCCACGTACAGGATGGGGTGAGAGATAGGGCGAATCGGTTTCAATCAGAAGCCGATCGTCGGGGATCGTCTTCGCCACCTGTCGCAGGTCGTCCGACTTCTTGAAGGTGACCATGCCCGCGAAGCTGATGTGCAATCCCAGATCCAGGCATTCGGCAGCCATGTTTTCATCGCCGGTAAACGAATGCATGATGCCTTGAAGCGGGCCGCGACGTGCCGCCTCGCGAAGCATGGAAAGAATCTGTTGTTCACTGCTGCGGGTGTGAACGATGAACGGAAGCTGCAACTCTTGAGATAGCTTCAGATGCCGGTCGAAGTAGTCTTCCTGCACGTCGGCCGGGGCGTAATCGCGATAGTAATCCAGCCCTGTCTCACCCAAGGCGACGACCTTGTCCTGCTTCGTGAGTTTGCAGACGCGATCCCAATCGCCTTCTTCGACTTCGGAACAATAGTTCGGATGGATCCCAACCGCGGCGTATACATGGTCGTGTGATTCAGCCAGTTTCACCGTAACTTCGCTAGAGTCCGCGGTCACGGCAATCGTCAGCAGTCTGGTTACGCACTCTGCCTGGGCTCGGCTGATGACCTCAGCTCGGTCTTCATCGAATTCTTCGAGGTCAATGTGACAGTGGGTATCGAACAACTGCATGGGATGACGCTCTGGGCCGGGGGGCGGACGAATGCCGCCGGATCAACGAGCCGGCTCATTCATCGTCGGAATAAGGGATGGCGCCGGCAGCAGCGGGATCGAATCCTTGTGGCCAGCGAGTCATCGTATCATACCGAGCATCGGAGAATTGCGCACCCTCAAGCTTTGCCGTGGAGAGATCCGTTCCCGTCAAGCGAGCGCCGTCTAGGTCGGCACCGGTAAGATCGGATTGAAAGAAATTCGCGTTCCGTAAGTCCGCACTACTCAGTAGGGCCTTCGAGAGGTTCGCCCCGATGAGCGACGCTCCCCTAAGCGACGCACGGATGAGATTGGCCTCGTGCAGATCGGTGCCGGAGAGATTGGCGAACGACAGATCGGCTTCTTGTAGATCGACGCCTGAAAGCTGTGCGCGCTCGATTGTGGTTCGAGCCAGGTTGGCTTCGCGCAGCGAAATGCCGCCCAGGTTCACGCCGTTGAGCCTGGTGGCGTCTACCTGGTGAAGCACTTCACCCGTCGTTTTGTGCCGAATTTCGATCAGGCTTGCCACCTCGGCCACCTCTCGGACGCGATATGAACCACTAAGATATGTACCTCGCCGTTACCTTTCTGTGAAGTGATCGGCAACGTGGAACAAGTATTCAACCCCGCGAATTCGCTACAGTCGCTGAAAGCGGCCCAAATACCACCAATCCGCTGTTTCATAGGAGAAATGCTGTTGGGCACTGCCTGGCCATTCCCAGATCCGCAGCCATGGATCTAGCGGGGAATTCTCCCAACCTTATCGGCGGAATCGCCGAAGGATAGGCCGTCAGCGATGCGATTTTTTCTTCTCCATTCCATCGTGAAATACGAATCGGATCAACCTCCTGGACTTGCGACTTGAGCTTCACACGTCGCGATCGAACTGATTTGTCTAGCAGCAGGGAGTCAACAGCCTATCAAACCTTTACGACCACACGGGGTGGCTCCATTGCACACGAAATCCATCATAACAAATCAGCCACCAAACACATGGAATACGGCTTGCAGCCAGGCCATCGCCTATTCAGAATGTGGCTCCTGTACGGAACGGAACAGTTCGCGGTGCCCTCGGACATTGAGTAGAAAACTCACGCCATGCGAATCGCCAGAGAGTAGCCCCGCCGATGGTCTCGCAGAAAGAGCGATATCTTTTCATCGACGGGTTGCGTGGCATCGCCGCCTCGTCGGTCATGCTGTTTCACCTTTACGGTGCCTTCAAGTCGTTTGCGCCGAGTAGCTTCACGGAACGAATTCCTTGGTTCTTCGATGGCGCCTTGAACCATGGTTACCTCGGCGTGCAGGTCTTCTTCGTAATTAGCGGCTTTGTCATGGCGCATTCATTGCGCAGATATCCGTTGGACTTGCGGAATTTCGGAGTGTTCGCGCTGCGTCGTTCGGTTCGGCTCGACCCGCCGTACTGGATTGCGATATGGACCCTGTTGGCAATCAATATCCTGGGCAACCAGTTCTTTGAATCACGTCAAGTTGAAGTGCCGAGCCTCTTAGGTGTGCTGGCCAATATGTTCTATCTCGATAACATTCTAGGACTAGTAAGTGTCGTCCCAATCGGCTGGACGTTGTGTCTAGAGATCCAGTTCTACCTTGTCTTCTTTCTCTTGCTGTGGGTGGCCAGGCAACCGGAAAGCGAACGCGGCACTATCATCGAAGGCCTGTCGTTCTCGCGGGAAAGGGCACTGTATGTCTTTGTTCCAGCCATGGCGTTCGCCTTGTGTTGGCCGCTTGGAATATTTGAGGAGAATATTCACCAAGGGTTATGGTTCCCCCAATGGTTCATGTTCCTGCTGGGAGTATTCGCCTACTGGTCCACAACCAGTCGATCTTCTGAGAAGTGGTTAATTGTCTTTTTGAGCATCAATCTTGCACTCGTTGTGTACTATGCCATTTGGACTCCTGAATTCGTGCCAGTATTCGCAGGAGGTCACGGTTTCGGGGATGCGGTTCCCGTACTGTTAGCGACACTGATCACAACGAGCATCATCTATGCTGCGGGCAAACTTGGGCGTTTGGAAGTCTGGCTTAGTGGCCCGGTGCTTCAGTTTCTGGGGCGCATCTCGTACAGCCTGTATCTGATGCACGTGATCACCGGTGCGCGACTGATGCGTGTGCTGGGCCGCTTTGGATTCGACACTGTCTGGGGTTCGCTCATTCTGGTTGTGATTGGCCTCGTAGGAAGTTTGGTGGGTGCGTACATGTTGTACTATTTCGTCGAACGCCCGTTCCTTCGCCTTGCCAACTATCTTCGGCAGCGTTTGGTTTCATAACGGAATTACCGGAGTCGATACCCGCCCAAGGGCCCTATAACGATGTGCTGAAAGTTTCGATGCCAAGGTCGATGGCATCTTCGGGAGCTGCTGAACCAGATCTGCACTCCCTTCTAACTCAAAGTCCGTGCCAGTGGCGAACTTCCAGGTACCTTCGGCGAAGCGCCCCGAAGGTTTTCAGGGGCGCTTGGAGATCGCACACCTCGCAATTCAGGATGAATTGCAACTTGTCGATAAGTTCGCGTGGGATTGGGCCGATTGATGCGACAACCAGTACACCGCCGATGCTGTCGAAAGGTACGATCTCATTTTCGATGCCGACCCGGGGTGGGCAGCATCTCGAATACGAAAGACGGAACCTCATCCACCGTGCGCTTTGTGCTGAAGAAGTATGCGAGCGACGAGTCTTCCGGAACTCGCACGAAATACAATAGGTGGCCGCAGTGTGGACAGGGTGCATCATGCGTTGCGTGCGACGGTTCAACACGGACCGGGTTGTCGCACAGAGGGCAGCGGTTTGGTTCACCTTCGGGGGTGCGCCACGAGATGTTCACAACGCACGCCCTTGAGAGAACCGGTTAGCGCACATGCCGAATGCCCAGGAGTCGCGAACTCTAGTTTTCGTCTGCCTCAGTTTCAATCGATTCGTCGGAGCCGACCCCGGCTGTTAGCGGCTGACGTCCAGCGAACCCGGCATCTCGACTGTGCCAGTATAAGACTTCCGGTTCACCTAACTTCCAGCAGAGATAGACCTCTTGCCCATCGATAATTGCAGGGAAGTCGACCAGCCCTTCGGGCCCATTTTTGGTTTCGACGCCCAGTTGTTGAAGTTCGGCGATGTACTCTTCGAGTCGGGCACTGTCCTTTTCGAGGTCTTCTTCGATTTGAGCAAGTTCTTCGCTGTAAGGGTCCGTGGACTCGGGATCCCGTTCGTCCCGCAACATCCAGATCCTTTCCCGGCGTTCCACGACGTCACGTGAAAGGTCCGAGAGGTCCTGGACAATGGCGCGCACCAACGGCAGCATTGCGTTGGCTTGTTCGATAGTGAACAGCTTTCGGTCATCGCTCATTTGACAAACTCCGTCGCGAATTGAAAGCAGCGTTTCGGTTGGGCGTCGAGGCCGACAGGCACCGCTTTCCTCGCTCTTTCTTTCTTCGGTTACTGAGCGTAACTCATCTTCACTGCAGAATTGCAGCGTCTGACTACTGTTACTATATACGAAATTTGGTTGGAACCTACCTGTCGGTAGCGGGGTGAGCCCTTCGATTCGCTTTGGAAGGCTGAGCAGTTCATTCGCATGCCACCCTCGACGCGATTCCCATGAGGGCGGACGGAACGCATTGAGCAGCATCACACACAGCCGCACCGTGCGCTTCTCCCATCTCCCAATCTCACTCGCGCGAAGATTCCTGAACAGGTGGCGAAGTGTTCGGTATTTGCAGAAAAGGTATTCTGCGTTGCCCAATTTGGAGCTTGATTCAATCGAGATTATTACCAGGGCGATCGCCTGAGCTTCAGCTGCCTGCCAGCCGCCCGGGCTTGGATTCGTTCTCCAATCTGCCAGAAGTTGGCACACGGCCGTGATGAATCGGGCCCCGCACCGGACGCGACGAATCATGCTCATAGTATTAGGTTTGCTGATGAAATCAGCGGAGGCCGTTGCATTTTCTCAACAAAAATTTGGAATAGTGCCCTCGAATATCGATCCGCAGTGCTTCGAAACTAGGCAAAACGGGTTTTACAGGTCAGGCCATTTGTGGCTGTTGTTGCGTTCGTGATGATTGTCTTTAAGGTGTTGCCGTTTTTGAAGTTGCGGCTTAGCCTTCTCTCTGGATCTTGTCGCGAGGGGTTGGATGGAACCTGGAAAACCCATCAGTCCTTACGAATATCGTGCCAACTGCCTCCAGAAAATGGTCGTAATTCGTCTCGAACGGTCACCGCTTGCTTGACTCTGTTACAACAGCACGTAAAGTGAATGATGAACAAAGTGCCTACTTTTTGCCCTTCGGGAAGGAGGGTGAGCGTCAGCCCGATGCTGGCCAGGCCGACCGGGTATGTGTTGCCCAAAAGCCTTGCAAGCGGGAGTCGGATGACAAGGGGCACGAATGTGAAGGAAACGACATGCTGGTCCTATCGCGCAAGAAGAACGAGAGTATCGTCATCAACGACGACATCACGATCGTCGTTGTGGAGATCCGCGGTGACAAGGTTCGACTCGGTGTCGAGGCTCCGAAAGAGGTGCCCGTGCACCGTCGCGAAGTCTTCGAAGCTATTCGTCGGAACGACTCTCGCAAAGAAAACAATGCAGATCCGGCCGAAACTGGTTCCGGGGAAGCCGGTTGATCCTCAATCGGTATTGGCTTCTCTTCTCCTTTGGTTCCCGTTCGATAGGTATCGCTAGCATTCTCTCGGCTAATTCTCTTGGCACGTTCGCTGCCGATTGGTTCTTTGACGATCTTGACGTCGGGCCACTTCTCCGTATAACCACAACAGTGCAGCGCACGACTGCTGTCGCTGCATCCTAGGCCCCATCGTCTAGTTGGTTAGGACACAGGCCTTTCACGCCTGGAGCAGGGGTTCGAGTCCCCTTGGGGTCACTCGCTCATTGTGTCATTCAGCGTCGGTGCGGAATTACCTTTGCATATGTTCTGCAATCAATTCTTGCAGACGCGGAATTGATTCCTCTGCGGCCGTTTCACCGGCCTCGGCGAGTTCCACCGCTCGGCTGAAATCGGTGAATTCGAACTTGGATGTGTCGGGCGAGATCATGAAATCGATGGCGCCTGAACGCATGGCCACCAGGCCGTAGTTCTGGACCTCGTTCACGCGCAGTAGCGTCTCGATTGGGCCGGAACGCCGCATCTCGTGCGTTTCCATGTCGGGAGTGTTTCCGGCAAAATGTTGTGCCAGTTTCGTCACGACATCGACGCCCACCACCATTTCGTTTCCGCGTTCGACCAGCAGGTCGCCGGGAACGTTGTTCAATACCCCTCCGTCGGTTAACGCCATGCCATCTCGCAGGATCGGCCTGGAAATTCCGGGAAGGTTGATGCTCTCCAGTACCGCGTCGATGGCGTCACCACGATCGCGGACCACCACCGAGCCGGAGATGAGATCAACCGCGACCGTGCAGAACGGAATGCGGAATTGCTCGATCTTGTATTGATGCAGATAAGGACGCAGCTTTCGATCCCACGCGTTGAGCATGAACATGCACCACATGTAGAATCCGTTGCCGCTGGGTAGCTTTCGTACAATCCACGGCGGGCTCAGCTCTCGGGCAAAATGCTCCAGTGCACCATCGGGAGTCCAACCGGCGGCATATGCGGCACCCATCAGGGCCCCGATACTAGTGCCCGCGATGTGATCGAAGAATATCCCCGCCCGGTCCAGGGCTCGCAGCACTCCCAAGTGCGCTAGTCCTCGTGCTCCGCCGCCGCCCAGCGCCAAGCCGATCCGCTTTCCGTGCAGATGACGTACAAGCCGAGTGATCGACTTACGTTGTTCCAGCGATGGGCTGTCGGTGTCTTCGTCCAGCACAATTTTGAAGTCGAGTGGATTCACCCCCAGGTCATACAGGGTGGTTGGGGGAAATCGTTCCGACTGTCGTAGAATCCACACGAGATGGATTCGTGATGCCAACTTCGGATCTGCGGCAAGGAGACAATTCAAATTGCGATGGGCTGTCTCGACGAACAAGGGATCGACCAACCACCACACTTCCTCGCACTGACCGAGGATCGATGGCAGGCTGTCTTCGACCCCACTTTGCGTTAGATCGAGTAGCACCCGATCGTGGTGTTCGACGACTTGCGTTAGTCGCTCGTGGACAATCGAAGTTCGAGAAGCATGGTTGCCACTATCGGGAATGCGTTCCACCAGATAGGCCCCCTCAGAGGGCCAGGTCCGCTTGCGATCAGTCAAAACTTCGACGGTATCACCCGCATCGACCAATGCAGCGGCCAAAGGGCGAACTAGTGCTTGCGTTCGTAGCGTTGAATTCACGATCGCAATCACGGCAGGGCGGCGTTTCGAAGCCCGTTTGCCGACGTTGCCCCGCAATTTGAATCCCAGCGACCGGCTAAGATTTGCCGCGAACCCCGGCACACTCATCATCAGGCTTTGGAACCGTTCGTGGCTCAGTTCCAACAGTTCGGTGTCCATCACCGCAGTGGCGGTCGAAGTGCGATGTCCGCCAACCAGCAAAGCCAGGTCGCCAAAGTGTCCGCCTTGCTCTTCATATTCGAGCAACTGAAACTGTCCGTCCTCCTCTTCGACGAAACACTTTACGCGACCGCGGGCGACGATGAACATGCTGTCGCCCGGTTCGTCGATGCGATAAATGACGTCCCCGCTACGAAACTCTCGCGGCTGAACTAACTCGGCGATCTTCTGAAGGTCGTCGGGTACGATACCCTGAAATAGGCGACAACGCCGTAGAGTCTGCAGAGAAGCGGCAGATTGTGTGGCCAAGGTGACATCCTAGCTATCGCCGCTTGCGCGTTGGCCTGAGGGTTGATCCCGTTGGCAAGCACCCAAGTAAGCCGCGCGTTCAAAAGCTCAAGAGGGTGACAATCAGACTCTCAAGGCACAGAAATTGTGTCAAGAGGATGCTGCGTATCCAGCAAGATCTCAAGTGTCCTGTGGGTGACGCGGGTCGTTCGCCACCATGGAGACAGCAAGAAGGACCTGGCCTCAAACCTCGACCGCGCCGGAAATGAACTCGGCAATCTCGGGTAACGGCGTGCCTGGGGTGAAGACCTTCGAAACGCCCATCTCTTCGAGCTGGGGAATATCGGTCTCTGGAATAATCCCCCCCAACACCGTCTTGACGTGCCCTAGGCCATGCTCACTTAGGGCATTGATGAGCAGGGGCATCAGCGACATGTGGGCGCCGGATAACAAGCTGATCCCCAACACGTCGGCGTCCTCGTCTTCCACGGCTCGAATGACCGCCTCGTTGGTTTGCCAAAGCCCGGTGTAGATTACTTCCATGCCAGCATCTCGCAACACACGGGCGACGACCTGAATCCCACGGTCGTGACCGTCGAGCCCCACCTTGGCCAATACCACTCGAATTGGACGCTTGCTTGTCATGTTTGCAGATTCAATCCCAAAGTTGATCGACTAGAGGGCTGGTTGAAGTAATCCTTAGAACGGCAGGGTGTTCGGGTATTGAGCACCGAAGAACGAGGCGTTGTTCAACTTCCAGGCAGATATCGCCCCATGACATCGGCCAGGGCGTTTACGGCCTCTCCTACTGTTGCGCGACATTTGGCCGCTGCAATGAGTGCCGGCATGGTGTTTTCGCCGTTGCGGACGGCCTGACGGATGTCTTCCAGGGCCTTTTCGACAGCTGCTGAATCACGCGCATCCTTTACCGCTTGCAGCCGGCTACACTGCTCAGCCTCGATCGCTCGATCGACGTCCATCGTGGGAATATTGAGTTCTTGATCTTCCTGAAACGCATTCACGCCGACGATGACTTTCCTGCCCGCGTCGACTTCGCGTTGGAAGCGATAGGAGCTTTCGGCGATTCGACGGCGGAAGAAGCCGTTGTCGATGGCTGCGATCATTCCGCCCTGATCCTCGATTTCAGCGAAGATCGCCTCGGCTTGCTCTTCCATGTCGTCGGTCATGCGTTCAAGTTCGTAACTTCCACCCAGCGGATCGGCCGAGGAAGTGACACCCGTCTCGTTCGCCAGAATCTGCTGCGTCCGCAGGGCGATCGTCACGGCTTCTTCCGTCGGCAGCGAAAGCGTTTCGTCCCGACTGTTGGTGTGCAGCGATTGGCAACCGCCCAGCACGGCTGCCATTGCCTGATAGGCGACTCGCACCACGTTGATTTCGGGTTGTTGCGCCTGCAGGCTGACACCGGAGGTTTGGGCGTGAAACTTCAGCGCCACGCTCTTGGGATTCTTCGCCCCGTAACGCTCGCGAAGGTGTCGAGCCCAGATTCGTCTGGCAGCTCGGAACTTGGCGATCTCTTCCATGAAATCGTTGTGCGAATTGAAAAAGAAGGACAATCGCGGTGCAAATTCATCAATGTGCAGACCGCGTTCCAGCGTGCGGTCGATGTAGTGGAATCCGTCCGCTAGGGTGAAGGCCAACTCTTCGACCGCGTTGGCACCTGCCTCACGCATGTGGTATCCGCTAATCGACACGGCACTGAATTGTGGTAGCTGCTGCGCGCAATACTCGATGGTGTCGATCACCAACTCCACGCTCGGAGCGGGCGGAAACACGTACTCGTTTTGTGCGTGGTACTCTTTCAGAATGTCGTTCTGCAGCGTGCCTCGCAGGTCTTTGAGCTCGACCCCCTGTGCTTGGGCCGTGGCAACGTAGAACGCCAGGATGATCGCCGCAGGTGCGTTGATGGTCATCGACACCGAGACTTCGCCCAAGTTGATGCCGTCGAAGATCCGTGCAAAGTCGTCGATGGTATCCACTGCGGTTCCGAGGCGACCAATTTCGCCCACGGACCGAGAGTCGTCGCTATCCAGCCCCATGAGCGTGGGCAGATCGAACGCAGTGCTGAGCCCAGTTTGTCCTTTGTTCAGCAAGAACTTGAAACGCTGGTTCGTACTCTCGGCCATCCCAAAGCCGGCGAACATCCGTGAGGTCCACAAGCGACCACGATACATGTTGGCATACACACCGCGGGTCATGGGGTACTGACCCGGGTAGCCCAATTTTTCTTCGTACTCGGCGTCGGGGTCGTCGGGCAGGTACAGTGGTTCGGTCGGCAGCAGGCTTTGCGTCGTGAAGCTGGCGTCCCGTTCCTTCGACTTACTAAGGGCTTCTCGCCAAGCCGCTTGGCGATCTACTTCGGTACGGATTTCCTCGTGAGTAGCCATACGGAGGTTCCAAAAAATGTGTGGGACGTAAACCGACTGCTGCTCGTTGAACCACGCGGTTCAGCGATTGTTGTAATTCTAGTAAATCTCAAGCCTTGCTGCGCCGCCCCGGGGTTTGCTGAAAGCAGCGTACACCAGGAAACGGAAGCGTTTACCTATTATATCCTTAAGCACCGTGTGGGGGCCCAGTACGATGTCCAACGAAGGTCACTTTCCGCAAAGAACTGCTTTGACAGCTGGGCTCTACAGCAATCTTGGCTGGCATATTCGCTTCAATCGGCCAGGTTCCTAGACTCGCTCCACAATCATCGCCACCGCATTGCCACCGCCCAGGCACAACGATGCTAGACCTCGCTGCAGGTTTCGCTCTTCCAGGGCATGCAGCAGCGTGACCAATACACGGGCACCGCTGGCACCGATCGGGTGCCCCAGGGCGACGGCCCCTCCGTTGACGTTGGTTTTCTCGTGCGGCATTTCCAAAGGCCGCATACAGGCCAAGGCCTGGGCCGAAAAAGCTTCGTTCAGCTCGAACAGGTCGATATCGTCGATCGAGAGCTTCGCCTTGTCGAGCACCATCTGGACCGCAGTGACCGGGGCGATGAAGATCTCTTTGGGTTCTACGCCGCTGGTGGCCGTGGCAATAATACGCGCCTTCAGTGGAGACTTGCTCTCGGCGGCCAGCGACTCGTCGACCACCACCACCGCGGCGGCTCCGTCTGAAATCTGTGAAGCGTTGCCGGCGGTTACCGTACCTTCTCGTCCGAATGCAGGACGCAGACCGGCCAGGGTTTCCGTGGTGGTCTCCGGGCGAGGACCTTCGTCTTTTCTGATGGTCGTTTCGCCTTTTCGAGAACTAATGACCACCGGGGCGATTTCCTTGTCGAACGCGCCTTTGCCAATGGCTTCGGCTGCTCGCCGGTGGCTTTCGGCGGCGAATGCGTCTTGGTCTTCCCTGCTTACGTTTCGGCTCTCGGCGATGTAATCGGCCTCACACCCCATGGCCATATCTTCAAACGCGCACCAGAGTCCGTCGTGTAACATCGAGTCATGAATTTGCTGATGGCCGAATCGAAAACCGTCTCGCGCGCCGTGCATCAAGTGAGGAGCGCGGGTCATGCTTTCCATTCCGCCGGCCACAATGCATTTTGCATCGCCGGCGCGAACGGCCTGATCGGCGAGCATGACCGATTGCAAACCAGAACCGCACATCTTGTTGATCGTGAGAGCGGAAACCGTTGGAGGTAGACCCGCGAAGAGGGCGGCTTGCCGTGCAGGCGCCTGACCCAGGCCGGCGCTAAGCACGTTGCCCATGATGACGTCATCCACCGTTTCCGGGGCGATTTCGGCACGTCGAAGCGACTCGGCAATGGCGTCGGCGCCAAGCTGAGGAGCGGGCACCGAGGACAAGCCTCCCAGCATCCGGCCAATCGGGGTGCGAGTTCCTGCAATGATGTACGAACTAGCCATGGTTGAATTCTGCTCCTGATTGATGGTATCGCCTGAGCGGTGGGTGGAATGGTCACCCTGTATCGTACTGGTTTCTTGCCGCCGCATTAAGATGCGTCGGTTGTTTCCCCCGAGATGCGGCGATAAGATCGGGCAGCCATGAAGGACTCCAGCGAAAGCCTGCTCCAGCGGTTTCAATCAGGGGAGCGTCGCGCGCTTGCCGAAATGTTGTCCCGGGTCGAGAACGGTGCGGCTGCGGATCCCCCGAATTCAGACCAAACATGCCATGTGGTCGGCATCACCGGGAGCGGGGGAGCCGGAAAAAGCACCCTGGTCGGGGCACTCATCAAGTATCTGAGACAGCATAATCTCAAGGTTGCCGTGTTAGCTTCCGATCCGCAAAGTCCACTCTCGGGTGGGGCATTGTTGGGCGACCGAATTCGGGTCGAGTTCGATCCCACCGACGACGGCGTGTATTTTCGCAGTCTTTCCACACGAGGAGCCATGGGAGGATTGTCCGACGCTATCGAGCCCTCGTTGCGTTGGCTATCGGCCTTTGGGTTCGACGTGGTCCTGGTCGAGACCGTGGGCGTGGGGCAAGATCAGGTGGCCGCGCGGAAAGTGGTCGACACACTTGTCCTGCTGGTCACACCCAACACCGGCGACGAAGTGCAATGGGAGAAAGCCGGGCTTATTGAGGTGGCCGACCTTATCGTTGTAAACAAATCGGATCTACCAGGGGCCGATCGAGTGCGGCAACAGTTAACATCCGCCTTAACATTGGTCCCCAAGACCCAAGAAGTTCCGATCCTGGCCGTTACGGCCAGCCAAGGGAAAGGTATCGACAAGCTGTGGGAAGCCGTGATCGAGCACCGGAACACATTGCATTAGCAAGGGGAACGTCGCGGCCGAGTTAACATCGCTCCCAAATCACAGAAGAGAACAACATGAACTCACACAAGTACACCGACATGATGCTCAGGGAAGGTACATTCGACGGGCGAACCATTGTCATCACCGGTGGTGGTACGGGGTTGGGGCTCTCGATGGGTAAGTGTTTGCTGCAATTGGGAGCCAATCTGGTGATCTGTGGTCGCCGGGAAGCGGTTCTGCAAGAGACGGCGAAGGGCCTGGAAGAAGAAACCGGCGGGAACGTGCTCGCCAAACCCTGTGATGTTCGCGATCCTGAGCAGGTTGAAGCGTTGCTCGCGGCCGCCGAAGAGCAGTTCGGCCGCGTTCATGGCTGGGTCAACAACGCCGCGGGCAACTTCATCTGTCCCACCGAACGGCTCTCGTACAATGCCTTCAACTCAGTCGTCGATATCGTGCTTCGTGGTACGTACAACTGCACGCTGGCCGTTGGCAAAAAGTGGATCGAAGACAAAACTCCCGGCGTGTTCTTGAATATTCTAACCACCTATGCCTGGACCGGTTCCGGGTATGTGGTCCCCTCGGCCGTGGCAAAAGCCGGCGCGCTGGCTTTGGTCCGCTCGTTAGCGTCGGAGTGGGGGAAGTACCACATTCGGCTCAACGCCATCGCCCCGGGCCCGTTTCCAACCGAGGGAGCCTGGTCCCGACTCATGCCCGACGAACTGGCCGACAGCTTCGATTACAAAAAGCGGAATCCCACGGGACGATTGGGTGAACATCAGGAGTTGGCGAATCTGGCCGCCTATTTGCTCTCGGACTACTCGGCCTACGTCAACGGAGACTGCATCACCATCGACGGCGGCGAATGGCTCCGTGGCGCCGGAATGTTTAACGGTTTGGAAGCCGTCTCCGGCGAGCAGTGGGATATGCTGCAGGCCATGATGAAACCAAAGAAGTAGTAGGCCGATCGTCCCGCGGGCTCTCGGATTTGCCACGGAATCACCTTCCCGGAAGACCCCTTCCACCACCGAAGTACCGAGCACGGCCATGGCGAATCTCCCCAGCCAACCAGATCGCACCAAGAAAGTGCTGATTACTTCGTTCGGCCCCTACGACCGATGGAGCGAAAATGCCAGCTGGCTCTGTTTGGTCGAGTTGATTCGCGACCTTCCCGGCGTCTCGGATGTGACCACGCGCCGCTATCCGGTCGATTTGCAGGGCACCAAGAAGATGCTGGTCGACGATCTCCGCGCCGAATACGACTTCGCCCTGCATTTGGGCCAGGCCCCCGGAACGACTGCTGTGCAGTTGGAAAGCATCGGCGTCAACGCGTATTCCGGCATCAACGATGTTCAAGACTCGTATCAGGTGCTGGAACCGGAAGGCCCCGTTGCCTATCGTAGCGCGCTGCCTTTGGTCAGTTGGGCCGCGGAACTTCGCGAACGTGGAATCCCCGCAGCCGTCTCTTTCCATGCAGGCACCTATTTGTGCAATGCCGCCTTGTATTGGAGTAATCACATCACCGAAAGCGAAGGCTTGCGGACGCAAAGTTGCTTCGTCCATCTGCCGCTCACACCCGAGCAGGTGGTGGCGAGTTGTGAATCGCTACCGGCGCTGCCAACCAGCATGACTGCCGCAGCGGTGCGATGGATGCTCGATCGCCTGCAGGCATCGTGAAACTCTCGCGCATTACACGAAAGTTACGCCTGGGTTGTCTATTCGCATTTTGCGGACGATACCAAGCACATCTCGTCGAGGAATGCCGCCAGATTGATTGACCTTCGCCCTGCGTAAGCTATGTTTTCGCGAAACCCTTGCGCACCTCACGGCGGAGCAAGAAGCGGTATGCCTCGCAAGATGCTTTTCTTTGTCCCCTCGCTCTGCGCTGTATTCGTCGCGGCGAATATCGCAGCGGGAGCAATGCCTACGTGGCAGAACACCGGTACATCGGTGCAGGGACGCCCTTTGCAGTGCGTGGAGATTCCCGGCGGCCCCGACCGAGTGATGGTGATTGCAGGATTTCGCGGCACACGAAACGCATCGATCCAAGTCGCCGAATCCCTGGCCCGGCATGCCTCAGAGCAGGCCGGCTTGGGAAATTGCAGTTCGATTCTGATTGTTCGAGACGCGAATCCCGATGGTCGCGCGCTCCGCACGCCCAACAACGCGCGTGGGGTCGATCTCGATCGAAACTTCGCCAGTAGCGACTGGCGAAAAATCCCCATCGGCCATCAATGGCTAGGCGGTCGTCAGCCAACCAGCGAACCCGAGACTCTGTGGCTCACCAGGTTGGTCACGTCCTGGCAGCCAACGTGCGTGGTGGTGCTGGTGGACGATGCTCAGAAGGGATGGGCCAGAACATTGGGGGCGGACCCGGCTTGGCAAAGTTCCCTGGCAACAATGACTGCGTTACCTTGGGTAGAATCTTCGCTAGCCGTGCCGTCCGGGTCGCTGGCAAGTTGGGTCGCTCTCGACCTCAAGTTACCTACGCTGTTGATCAATGTGCCGGCCGTGGAGCGTGCCGAGGATTTTTGGAACGCCCAGAAACCGCTGTTGAGCAACATCATTCAGAATGCCAACATCTCAAGCGAAGCGGTGGTGAGGATCCAGAATAAGGCCAACCCACTCACGTCGACCTCCCGGCCGAAACGACGTCTGGTCGATGTATTGTGGCCCCAGGAGTCGAGCGCCCCGGGACTTGCCCAGAGCCCGACCAACGAGTCTTCCGTCCGACATACGATCTCCAATCGCTTGAGTATTGAGCCAATCGCAGGTGGGCCCCATTCAGGGCAGCGAATCTATCGACTGCCACCCGCGGAACAGACGGCTCCCCTATCAGCCCCCGCCGTTCAGCGTCTTCCCACGGGAGCCCCAAGTGCCCAGCATCAGACGCTTCCGCATCGACCGATTCCGATTTGGGTCGACCCCAACGGGCGGTAAATCGTCGAGATACGCGGGATTGTGATATCTTAGATATTTGGGCGCACTTATGGCCGCTGGACGGCTTTCGGTTCCGGCGGCTACTATGCACGGTATGGAATCTACCGAGCAATCGACCAACGAGCCCTCCGATCCTCAGCCTGCGGAGACGGAGAAGAAGCACGGCTTGTTTGCGCGATACTGGCCCTATGCTCGGCCTTATCTGCGGCAGACATGGCTCAACATTCGCGTTTGGATTCCCGTTTTATTGAACCCGGGCGATCGGGCGAGACAAGTTCGCTATTGGACGCGAGAGGCCAGGCATCGCGGTACCTGGGAAGTTGCGCTTCCCAAGCAATGCTGGAAGTGCGGAGAGACGGAGAACCTGCGGAAGCGCGAGTGGAGTCTCGAACGATACAGCTTCGAATACCCCACACTCATCGCAGGCATCGCCGTTGGAACCGGGATTCCATCGTTGTGGTTGGCCACGAAGTTCATGACCACCTTTTTTCTCTCAGTGGCGTTCTTCGCGTTCGTCGGGGCAATCGTGGCCATCTATCTCAAGAGTTGGTCGGAACATGTGCGGATCATCATGTGGACGAGCGAAAAACATGCAGACAATATGCCCTCGCCGGAAGTGGTGATCGACCAGGGGGAACTGTATTTATTCGCCCCCACAGCGCAACTGGCCGAGGTGGCTCGCGAAGAGTTGAAACGTCGTCGCCGCGAAATGAAACGTGTGATGCCCGATAATCCGGGGGAAGGGCGTGACGAACGCGCGGTTTCGATGGACGACAAACCCGCGGAAGTCGAGTCTCACGAGCTACCCCCGCGACCGGCTAAGGTGACGCGCACGCCAACTCCCGACTTACCCCCAATTAAGTTGGCCGGGGATGAAGACGATGAAGGGGATTCTTCCAACGCCGGGGCCTAGTTCTGCCTGCTCTGGCAGTCGTAGCAGTTTTGCAAGCTGCCGCCCCTGAAATCACTTCTCGGGGTTCTTCGAGTAAACCGCCGTAAGTGGGTGGGTTGCGCTTCATGACGTGGGACACAACGTGCGTTGTATCCAACCCTTAGGATCCCGCGGTTCAATCCACGTTGGCGCAGAGGGTGACCTATATTTCCAACAGCCTTTCGGCGCCAACCCAATCAAGAACTTCTCCTTCGAGGGGGCTTTGAGGCCCGACATGTCGCACAAGAGCATTGGAATATCGCAGCACCTCTCTCTCTTACACCTGGTGCATCGCATCGGTGACGGGCTGTCGATTGCCACGGCCATGGGTTTGGCGATCGCCGTAGGGCCAGCACCGGCTTCCGATCCTTACTTCTTGATCGGTGCGATGGCGATCATTCTTTTCTATCTGCTCGCGGAAGCCACCGGGCTGTATCGCAGTTGGCGAGGTGCCGGGGCCGAACACGAGTTGTTCTGCGTGCTGGTCACCTGGGTGACCACACTGCTGGTGATGTTGACGGTTGGTTTCGCTACGAAATACACGGCCGAGTTTTCCCGCTTGTCGGTCGTGATCTGGATCTTGGCCACGCCGATTACGATGGGCCTGTTCCGCATCGCTGTTCGCATCGTCCTCAGAATACTTCGCAGTCGTGGATTCAACAGCCGGGGATGCGCGGTGGTGGGAGTGAACGAACTCTCGATCCAATTGGCTCGAAACATCCTGAACTCTCCGGAACTCGGTTTGAAGTTGCACGGCTTCTTCGACGACCGCCCCAAAGACCGCACGCCAGCATTGCCCACAGACTTGGGAGAGCGGTTGGGCAACATGGACGAACTCGTCGCTCAATCGCGCGACGGCTCGATCGAGACCATTTACATCACGTTTCCCATGCGGGCGGAAGAGCGGATTCGCAACATTCTCGAACGACTCAGCGACACCACCGCCTCGGTTTACCTGGTACCCGATTTCTTTGTGTTCGAATTGCTGCACTCGCGATGGACCAGCATCAGTGGTCTTCCGGCGGTGAGCGTCTTCGAGAACCCCTTGGTGGGTGTCGACGGCTTGTTGAAGCGGATGATGGACATCCTGCTCGGCGGCTTGGCCCTGATCGTGGTCGGCCTGCCCATGCTGGTGATCGCCGCCGCCGTGAAGTTCAGCTCACCGGGACCCGTGTTCTTTCGCCAACGACGGTATGGTCTGGACGGCCGCGAGATCAATGTCTGGAAGTTCCGCACGATGCGCGTCTGTGAAGACGGTGAGAAAGTCGTGCAGGCCACCAAAGGTGATCCACGTGTGACCCGGTTGGGCGCATTTCTGCGAAAGACTTCGCTGGACGAACTGCCGCAACTGTTCAATGTGATCGAAGGCACCATGTCGCTGGTCGGACCGAGACCGCACGCCAACGCACACAACGAACTGTATCGCAAGAGTATCAGCGGCTACATGCTGCGTCACAAGGTTCGTCCCGGCATCACCGGCCTGGCCCAAGTGAACGGATGGCGCGGCGAAACCGACACGTTGGAGAAAATGGAAGGCCGCATTCAATGCGACCATCGCTACATTCGCGAATGGTCGCTGTGGATGGATATCCGCATCCTGTTCAAGACGATCTTCGTCGTCTTCTCGCGAAAGAACGCGTATTGATTCGCGGTCGCTAGTTGCACCAAAGAAAACACCATTGGTCGGGCGTTCGTCAATTCTTAGGCAACCAATCCGAAATTTGGTACGCTAGCTTTCAATCGCTGGTCTCGTTAGCTTTTCCATTGTTCTCGCATGCCGCAAGTGGCAGCATCTAGCATGGATCCAAGATTGACGCGTGGGGAGTATTGGCTTCTCGAGGCGGTTGTCGACCACTCAGTTCCGCTGTGTTTCCTTGATCCCGCTACATACGATCGGCGGGACGGCATCGAAGAGATGTTCAACAAGCCAGGTCACGGGCTCGATCGTTCGCTGTTGATCGAAGTGCTGACCCGACTATTGCGAAACGATTGGGTCGAGGCGGAACTTCTGGGAAATGTCCTTGCGCTGGATTCACAGCAGCTTGTAGGTACTCTCGACGAGCTTCGTCCCCGCTTCAGCACCAAGCCTTGCACATATTACCGCCTCACCGAACAAGGCGGGGCGGTGTGGGAAGCTTTTGCTGCGCCGCAGTGGCACAAGTATCTGAAAGAAGAAAGCGATCTCGAGGCGAGAGAAGGATGTGTCACAAGCGCCACCGTATGGCGTGTGGAGAAGTATATGCGTTATCTTGAATTACTCGGCGACCGATTGATTACAAGCTCCATCCAGTTTGAGATTATCGCCCCTTGGCAGGTAACCTACTGGAAAGAACTTCCCCAGGGTATGCAAGCGAGATTCTCCTGGAACGGTGATCACGATCTCCACGTTGGAGATGAATCGTATCGACTCTTGCTAAGTGATTTCAGCCGGTTTTGCGGCGAATGGTACGCATGGCGATAACCGCCTTGTAGATTTTCTACAAAACCGAATCCACCCATGGACCTCAACTTTTGATTGCTTCTCCTGCCGCAACCTGCCACGATGATG
This sequence comes from Pirellulales bacterium, assembly GCA_965227275.1. GTDB lineage: Bacteria > Planctomycetota > Planctomycetia > Pirellulales > JAEUIK01 > CAZNXE01. Next base: position 637,195 of record CBDDFU010000002.1, read on the forward strand.
GGCGGAACATGTGCCAATTGGCCGGGCAGTGCGGGGGCTTTCGATGCAGAGAATTCTGACCGTCTTGCTGGGGCCGGTCTTCGCCAAGGAGATGGTCGAGATCTCCCGTCGGCGGCGGTACTATCTGAACCGCATTCTGTATGGTGCTGCGCTCTTTCTGGCGCTCGTCATCATGTGGAACTCATCAGTGAGGTGGCGTTCCTTTGAGACGACGCATTCGATACGGTACGAAGCTCAGGTCGCCCACGACTTGTTCATTGCCCTGTATTGCACGCAGTACGCGGCGGTTTTCCTTTTTGTGCCGATCTTTGTCGCCGGCTTGATCGCCGGGGAGCGCGAAGAGAAGTCGCTTGAGCTGTTGTTCACCACACACCTGAGCGATCGCGAGATCGTCCTGGGGAAACTTGCCAGCCGTTTGGCGGTGCTTGCGCTGCTCTTTCTCGCGGCGACTCCCATCTTTAGCCTCATTACGCTCTTCGGTGGCATCGAACCGAAGATGGTTTGGAAGTCCTTGTGCGAAACGCTGGTGGCCATGTTCTGCGCGGGCGCGGTTGCCATTTACTTCTCGGCCACCAGCCGCAATCAGGTTGCCGCAGTGATTCGAACCTACTGGTGGCTATCAATCTGGATCTTACTGTTGCCCCTGGGGAGCGTGCTGTGCATGGAAATTCTCTCCATCCGTCCGATGGACCCGGGGGCCGCTGCGGTCTATTCCCAGCTGTTTATCAACCCGGGAATGTCTTTTCTGACGACCTTGTCGTCGGGAGCTGCTGAGGAGTTTGAACGATTCCTGGGCCCTTGGCCTGCAGGGTTGCCGTACCTGTTCCCCTTGTTGGTCAGCAGTTTTTTGTTGTGGCGAGCAGTAGCCTCTTTACGGCGATCACCATCTCATACGGTTCCTCTAATGGGAGCGATTCCCGCTGTGCGCGCTTTGTGGGAACGAATCGGAAGCGTGAGAGTGTGGGCAGCGCGGCGATACCTGAGGCCGCAGCGATTTTTTTGGCGAACTCCCATTCGCAATCCGCTGTGGCTGCGTTCTCGCCTGGCACCGGTTTACGACCGCGACCGGCATCTTACCCGCATTCAATATTGCGGCGTCTTATTGACGTTGTTTTTCTTTGCCTTGATGTATGTCGATAAGAACATGCGGCCGGAGACCGTGCTGATTGCCCTGTTGATTCCAGCCTGGATCGCCGCGGCCTTCATTTTGACGATCATCTCCGCCAGCAGCCTGGTGAGTGATCGTCGAAACGGTTTCTTCGAACGCCTGCTGACGACTGATTTGAAGCCCCGTGAAATAATCGATGGGACACTAATGGCCGTTTGGGAACATGTTCGCATTTTGTTAGTGACCACCGTCTGTCTGGTTTCATTCATGGTGGTGAGCGAAATCACGCTCTGGCACAACGCGCTCGCTTCGCTATGTGTGCTTCTAAGCTTTGGAATATTCCTGGCGATGTTGGGGGTAGCTTGCTCGTTGGTGGCCCCCTCGGTATTGGTTTCTCTGGCCGCCACGATTGCGTTACCACTGTTGATGTGCGTGGGCGTTCTCTTTCTAGGAGAACTTCGCGAGGCAGGGTTCTACGTGCTCTGCTTCACCGCCGGGGTTTTGTGGTGTGTGGCCATTGTTTGGGTTCGTCGAAGTATCTCGGCCTTCTCAATTGCGTGTCTGTTTATCTCGGTGCAGTTGATTCTGGTTTGTTTGGCCTCCCATTGGGGCGATGGACACGGTGGAGACCCTTGGTCGAAAGTTGCTCAAACCAGCCCTGCGTTCTTGAGCGTTTCGAACATCGAACACCATCGCCCGTACGGCTATCGCCATGATGTCTCGGCGGTGTACTACTGTGGGGCGCTTTTTGTCGCATTCGGCTGGGCCCGATGGTGGACGATACGCAACTTCGACAAGCTCGTCGGGCGTTCGCTGGGTAGGCCCGATGATCGCTTATTCTCCGCACGTGGACTCCGTGTCGATGATCCTCAAGCGGAGGCCCTGGATGATGGCGCAAGTCCACTTCAAAAACGATTAGCCCGACGAACCTGATTCTTGGGAGGCTGTGATGAGAATGACCAAGCGTGGGGAGCTACGGATCAATCGCTCGTCAAAAGTACTGCTCGGGTGCCTTTTCTTGATTGGCCGCATCGACACGGTCTGGGCGCAAGACATCACCCTGGAAGCGTTGCCTCCCGTGGTGGTTGAAAGCACGCCGCGTGCTGGGGAGGCCGAAGTCGACCCAGGTCTCAAGGAGATTCGCGTCACCTTCAGTAAGGAGATGCAGAATGGTAGTTGGTCGGCGGTGCAACTCTCGCCGGAGAGCTTCCCGGAAATCTTGGGTAAACCGAAGTATCTGGAAGACGGTCGAACGTGGGTGATCAACGTGCGATTGAAACCCGGCACCGTTTACGCCATTTGGTTGAACAAAGGTCGCTTCCAGGGATTCAAAGATACCGACGGACAGTCCGCTCCGCCGTACCTGTTCGCGTTTCAAACCAAAGGCAAGCGAGAGCAACCACGTGAGGGAAACACGGGTACCAAGCAGCTCACCCCTGAGATTATCGCAACCGCCTACGACGCCCTCTGGCGGGACATGGCCCGCAACTACAGTTACTTCGAATTGAAGCAAGTTGACCCCGAAGCGTTGTCCCGCAAGTATCGAGATCAAGCGATAAGAGCGAAGAGCAAACGTGAGTTTCTTGGCATCTTGCAGAAGATGTTGTCCGAGCTTCGGGATTGTCATGTGTGGATCGAGCACCAGGGCCGAAATATACCGACCTATCGCGCCGAACAGCGACCGAGGAACATCCATCTGGAAGCCACCCTTGGCACGCTCGAGGGTGTGCAATACCTCGGCAACTTTGTCGCCGTCGGCTTAACCAAGCCGGATGGCTATGCAGCGGTGGTGGTCGTGCGTCAATCGGAAGCGGACGAGACATTAGTTCGGCGAGTGGTCGATTTCATTCAGGCCAACCGCGACGCACCCGGGTTCTTGGTCGATTTGCGGTTGGCCAACGGAGGCAACGAGTCTCTGGCTGAACCTATCACACGTCAATTTTGCAGCGAAGATACCCTGTACGCACTTAGCAAGAATCGCGATGGACCGCAAACCACCGACTTCAGCCGGCCCCATAGTAGGATACTTTCGGCAGGAAAGAACCCTGTCGAAAAGCCGGTGGTTTGCCTGCTCGGTTCGGGGTGTGTCAGCAGTGGTGAAGCGTGGGCCAAGATGTTGAATTGCTTGCCGCAAGTGACCACGGTTGGAGAAGCTACCCGCGGTTCAAGCGGAAACCCCGCTCCGTTTCGGTTGCCGGGCATTGATGCTTCAGTGTGGTACTCACGATGGGTCGACATGCTGCCGGATGGATCGCCGGTCGAGGACGTTGGCATTGTCCCCGATGTGGTCCTGGAAATTTCTCCCGACGCCTATCGCGACGAAGACCCCACCTGGGAACGCGCCATCTCGGAGTTGCGAGACCGAGCGAAGTGACGAAGGCCCGATCCGTACGGTCCCCAAGTTTATCAAGCTAGCACTCATTTTCGGTCGCTTTGCTAGCTTCATATCGGCATTGCTGGCATCGACGTCCACGTCTACAATCTCGCCGCCATTCGACTTCTTCGGTCGCATTTGAAGGCACCAAAACACAAGGGCACCTGCGGGTCGTTGCGAGCTTCGCTTTGCGGAATCCGTAGCCTCTGGAAGAAGCCCGTTAATCCTGGTCCATACGGAGATTGGCCGTCATGTATTCGAAGTCCGCGTTCGCTGTTGCCGTGTTGGCCTTCTGTCTGTGCAGCTCAACGGCACAGGCTCAAACCAGAGAAGACCAGGTGGTCAACATGTCGACCGCCGTTTTACAAGAGGTGATGGCCTTACCCGCAAAACGAATTCCGCATACGTTGTTGGCCGATGCTCAAGGTGTTGCCATTATTCCCAACGTGGTCAAAGGTGGGTTTATCGTCGGCGTACGTCACGGTACGGGCGTGCTGTTGGTTCGCGACGAGACCGGGGCATGGCACGCGCCAGTGTTTGTGTCGCTCACCGGCGGCAGTGTCGGTTGGCAAGCGGGCGTACAGGCAACCGACGTTGTGCTGGTGTTCAAGTCGCAACGAAGTGTGAACGGAATCATGAACGGTAAGTTCACGATCGGGGCCGACGCGTCTGTCGCTGCTGGGCCCGTTGGTCGCGAAGCGGCTGCCGCGACGGACGCCAAGCTGCAGGCTGAGATCTATTCCTATTCGCGAAGTCGAGGTCTGTTCGCCGGCGCATCTCTTGGCGGCACCTCGATTCAAGTTGACCAAGCCGCTACCGCAGCATACTACGCTCAAGATGCCGGAGCCGGTCCCGCGGGTGGACCCCCGGTCGTGCCGGCTTCCGCAGTGCAATTGGTTCATCAACTCATGCGGTACACCGATCCTCCAACCGCTGTGGAATCAGTGGAAGCCACGCCTAATTCGCCGACAGCAGCTCCTCTGACCGACATACCGCCTATTCAAAAGACGCCACAAACAGAAGATCTGCCCTTGAAGGAGCAGCTTGCTGCCGCATCGACAAAGCTGTTTGCCGTGTTGGACAAGAGCTGGCAAGAGTATCTGGCCCTACCGCAGGGGGTGTACGAACCCAACGCGACCCCGCCATTCGAACAGCTAGTGGACACGTTGCAACGCTACAACAAAATGTTCGTCGATCCGCAGTTCACGGCGCTCGGTCAGAATCCGGAATTTATCGAGACTCGACGCCTGTTGCAGGAATATGTGGAATCGTTGCAAACCACCGCTGCAACGCCGGCCAAGCTTTCGCTGCCGAAGCCGCCGCAATAAGGGGCGTTTAGGCGTTCGTCAATTTCCGCCCGTTACGGCGGCCAGATCGTTGTCACGAACCTTCCGAAGCTTCTCGGCGAGGCGCGTCTTGAATTGTTCGACGATCTCTCGGTGTTCGGGCGATTCCGACAAGTTGTGATACTGCTCGGGGTCCGCATGCATATCGAACAATTCGATCCCAGCGGAGGCGTCTTCCCGATATTGGATGTAGGCCCAACGATCGGTACGTAGCAGAAAGCCTTTCCCGTTCACGCTGAACGCGGCTTCGCGAACCTCTTGCTCGGGGTAGTCGAGCATTGTGGACAGATCCTCGCCTTGTAGACGCTCGGGCACTTCCAAGCCACACAGGTGTGAGATAGTCGGGTACAAGTCGAGCAGTTCCACGAACGAGTCGCATACGGCAGGTTGTTTGCCGGGCACACAGATGATTAGCGGCACCCGGGCAGACTCCTCATGCAGGCTCACTTTGGCCCAGAAATCGTGCTCGCCCAAGTGATAGCCATGATCGCTGGTGAAGATGACGATCGTCTCATCATCAAGTCCTGCACGTGCCAGGGAGTTTAAGAGCTTGCCGACCTGAGCGTCCATGAACGATACCGACGCGAAGTAACCGCCCATCGCTTTGCGCTGGCGACGTTCATCCATCTTCATGTTCGTGCTGGTCTTGTAGTTGATGCCCGCCCTGGGGATGTCGTCCCAGTCGCCGCCAATCTTGGGTGGCAGAACCATGTCTTTGTAGGGAAACGGATCGTAGTAAGGTCGCGGAGCCACAAAGGGGACGTGCGGTCGGACAAATCCTACGCCGAGAAAGAAACGCTTGTCCCTGTACTGCTCGATTAGCTGGCAGGCCTTGCTCGCGGTCTTGCCATCGGAGTGGACCAGATCGTCGCCATCGGCCTCGACCACGACAAATGTGTTTCCACCCACCACAGGTTTCTTACCGTCGGGATTTCCTTCCAACGTTTCACCCTTACCGGAGGCTTTCCACTCGGGGCCAGGGCTGTTGAAGCGTTCGCTCCACGATCGCGGGTCGTCGGCTCCGTCCCCTCCTTCTTCGATTCCCCCGGGGACACCCATATGAAAGATCTTGCTCACGCGAGCCGTGTGATATCCGGCATTCTTGAAATGCTCGGCCCATGTGGCCCGATCGCCGATTGCTTCACGCGGACTGATGTATCCCAGCACTCCGGTAGCATGCGGATAGTATCCCGACATAAACGAAGCCCGTGATGGCCCGCAATAGGTACCCTGGCAGTAAGCCCTGGTGAAACGAACCCCTCGGGCAGCGAGCCGATCGATATTTGGCGTCCGACAGACCTCGCTGCCATAGCACGACAGCGCCGTCGCGGTGAGATCGTCGGAGATGATGAACAAGACGTTGTAAGGTTGGTCCGATTTTTGGGGATCATCGCCCGCGGATGCTCCACGCGCGGAACTCAGTATGGCAAGTGCGAGTACGATCACGAACCAGATCCGGTTTGGGCGAGACACAACTCTGTGACACATGGGGTTTCCTGACTCATACGGAGTCGTTTGCGACAGTCTGTGTTCACGATACTAGTTCAAGACTATGCGAGTTGCGACCGCCATAGCGGTTTCAGGATGCATGAAGCAGGAATCGACATGCGCATTCCGGACCTTTGATGGAATCCCGTTCATGGGACGTTGCACCAAGGCACTCAGGAGTCCATGATGTGATATTCGTGAAAAGTCGTTTGTGGATTGCTTCCAGGGCATGTCTATCCGTTTACCAGAACCTCGACTCAGTTCCGATTCGGTTCTCTTGCGCCCACAGTCAGGTCACCCACGAGGTCTGCATGCAGCGGTTTCGTTTGTACTTTTATTCTTGGTATTCGTGGCATACGCTCCGGTGCTGAGCCACGAATTTCTGCACTACGATGATGACCTGAATATCATTCACAACCAGAGCCTCTCTCCGCCTTCTACAGATGGTTTCCTGAGGATTTGGAGCTCCGGCTACGAGGGGCTCTACATTCCTTTGACTTATTCCACGTGGTTCGTGGTGGCTCTGATGTCCACGACGATGGATGCGGCGTCCGGCCAGATCGTGCATCATCCTTTCGCGTTTCACGCACTAAATCTCGTACTTCATGGGGCGTGCGTGTTGCTGGTGTACGGGTTGCTACTGAGACTGGCTGGCCACCCTCTTGCGGCGGCGGCCGGAGCGCTTCTGTTTGCTGTTCACCCTTTGCAGGTTGAGTCAGTGGCCTGGGTGAGCGAGACCAAGGGTTTGCTTTCAGCCTTCTGTGCCCTGTCGGCCACCGTTGCCTATTTCGAGTTCGCCAGGCGCCAGGAGCAACATCGAACTGCATGGCCCGCTTATCTAGCTGCTCTTTGCTTTTTTGTTCTGGCTATGTTGGCGAAGCCCGTGGCTGTTGGCTTGCCGCTTGCATTGTTGATCTTGGAGATCGTCTTTTGGAGAAGGCGACTCTTGATGGCCATCCGATCACTTGCCCTGTGGTTTCCCATTGCCGCGGGTGTCGTGTTCATCACTCGAGGTCAACAATCTACGGAATACCTTGTCGAGCCGACCTCGCTCGGATCTCGGCTGCTGATTGCAGGCGATAGCCTCACTTTTTACCTCGGCAAGCTGTTGTGGCCGCTTGATCTTGCACCGCACTACTCGCGGACGATCGGCTCGGTATTGAAAGAGCCGTGGCTGCCGGTTTACTTCGTGATCCCCTTCTTGCTTGCGTTGTTGTTGGCCATCCTACCGAACCGCAGGATGTGGCTAAGTTCGCTGGGCTTGTTTTGTGTGGCGTTGTTGCCGGTGCTGGGACTTGTTCCGTTTGCCTACCAGGATTTTGCGAATGTCGCGGACCGCTATGCGTACATGGCCATGCTTGGTCCCGCGCTCGCGGTTGCGTTCTGGTACGGGCTGCGGCCGCGGACCTGGAAGGTAGTTGTTGTTTTAGGCATCGCTTCCGTATTGATCATCGCGACAAGAAAGCAATGCACGGTCTGGCAGAATACCGAAACGTTGTTTTTGCACACATTGAAAGTCAACCCCACCAGTTTTCGAGCTGAGAATGCCTTGGGGTGTGTTTACGTGTCTCAGCATGACCCTTCTAGGGCGATCGAAAGATTTCGGGCCGCAGTTGCCGCGAAGCCTGACTACGCGCAAGCACACTTCAATCTGGCAAACTCTTTGGCTGCGTTCGATAACGTACCCGAGGCGATTGTACATCTGGAAATAGCTGCTCAGCTTCAACCGGATTCGGCTGCCGTCTTCAATACTTTGGGTTCAATGCTATACCGTGCTGATCGGATTCATGAGTCGATCGTGGCCTTCAAGCGAGCGGTTGACCTCGTACCAAATGATCATGTTGCTTGGGATAACTTGGCCATTGCGCTTGTGCAAGCTGAACACGAGGATGAGGCCCTAGATGCACTCGACAGAGTCCTCTCCCTCAATCCCCTGAATACTCAAGCAAGGCTGCAACGGGCGGAACTTCTGGTGAATCTAGGAAGAACACAAGAAGCCATCAGTGAGTATCAGTGGCTAGAAAGTCACTTCGAATCGCAAGGTAACCTCACAGCAGCTCGCGAGATGGCAAATCATGCGGAGTCACTACAGTAGTTGGGTTTTGCGTCGTGCCGGCCAACGGTTAGCGTTCTTGCTAGCCGTGTTGGAAAGCAAGTAATCGACCGCTTCGGACCAATTCACGGAGTGTTTCATTGCGGTGCCAGGCGACCTTCCCGAATATATCGGAGATGATGAACAGGAAAGATTTTCCTCTATCTGGTCCTTGGGAATTCCAGGTGCTTAGTACGCTGGCGTCCAAATCATTCCATGTACTCGGCGTTCGGCGACGATTCTATTTGAATGAGCGAGAAATCTATCTTTCCTTGATTACTCATTTCATATGAATCTGACGCAACTCCGCTCGACGATCAAGTCATCCAGTGAAACACTCGGACGTCTTGGATGGTGTTTCCTGGTCGCTTCCGTATTCGCGTGGTGGACTTCCCACCTTGCTGCCCAAACGGTGCATGACGCTGGTCAGTGGTCGGCAATTTTTGCTCAAGGAAGCATCTTCGCTGACGATGAGGGTGAGAACCGGCTCAAGTGGTGGTTCGATGGTCACTTTCGGCTGCTGGACGACGCGGGCGGATTCAACCAGAGTATCGTCCGGCCAGGGTTGGGCTGGTCGTTAACCGAACGAACCACGGCCTGGGTTGGCTATGGCTGGATTCACACTTCGCCTATCTCGTTTGACGAATTCGATGAGCACCGCATCTGGCAGCAGCTAACGTGGTCGGAATCCTACGAACCTTTTAAGTTGGCGTTGCGGTCGAGATTAGAACAGCGGTTCGTGGAGACCGGCGATGACACAGGTTGGAGATTTCGCCAACTGATTCGTCTTCAACACAACTTACCGGCGTTTCCGCGGCTGATGTTGGTGAGTTGGGACGAATTGTTTCTCAACATCAATGACGTCGATTTTGGTGCAGAATCGGGTTTCGATCAAAACCGTGTCTTCGTCGGTGTGGGATGGAAACGTCGACCGGAAAACAGTTGGCGAATTGAGATCGGATATCTCAATCAGGTCATCTACAACCCTGGCGGAGCCGATCGCATTAACCACATCCTATCCGTCAATCTCTTTTGCAATCCCTAGAGCGTATCTCAATACCTTGTATCGGCTTCGATTGCCGAGAGTTGTCCCGACTGCTTCGTCAGTTTGCATCGACGAATTTCGGGGATTCGCCTGCTACGCCCTCCGCGCCTCAAACCAACTTCAACAACTTCGGGCACGAAACCGGTATTGAGATACGCTCCAATGCCTGGTTCGAGCGGCGGGGCTAGTTCGAGCCGATGTTCTCCATCTTTCACGGGCGTTGCAAACTGCCATGAGAAGCAGCATGGCATCGATCACCCATTTCTTACGGGGGTCAATGTTAGCGAAGCAAACTTTCTGGTTGGAAAACAAATTTCAAGAAAAGCGACACTAGCGTGTCCGCTTTTTCAACGGATGTTGATTTTATAGGTAGGAGCCGCGTCATACGCGACGGCTCTTTTGCCAACGCCTGCGTGGGCATCCCCGAGCGTGTCGATGGTCGGTTCTTCATGCCCCTGTCTGAAGAACGATCCAAATCTCGCGCAGGCGTTGGGATGAGATCCGTAGCAAGACCGAAACCTCCGTGCAGCGCATGCGATTTGACTGCAAGGCGGTGACATGTCGGTCTGCGCGCCGTTCCCCCAAGAAACATTGCTTCGAAACTTCTATCTGCTTTTTTGTGAGTGATCGCATGGCTGGATTGCAATCGGTAAGCATGACTTACGAGCCGTTCAGCAAAGAACCCGAGTACATTGAGTGCAATCGGGGATTTGTCGGGCGGATGCCGCTCGAAAGGGTCGACCGCTTCCTGGATGTGGCCTGCGGTACCGGCACGGTGAGCGAACTGCTGCTCGAAGGTCATCCCGAGGCGCATTTGAACGGAGTGGACTACGACCCCGTTCAAATCGAGCTGGCCACGGAGACTTGGGAAGAGCTTGGACACACCGTTCGTCCAGGCTTCGAGGTGACCGATGATGTCGCCAATGGCAAACCGGTAGTGGTGTTGGGCGTGGGCAGTGGTGACGAACTGCCGTTTGCCGATGAGACATTCGATTGCGTGACGATCGCCAACGCGATCCACATGATGCCCGATACTCCCAAGTTCCTTGCGGCGGTCCATCGAGTGCTAAAACCCGCGGGGGTGTTTGGCTTCAATTCCGGTTTCTATGCAGGGTGCTATCCCGAGGGAACCGAACGACACATGTACCAATGGCTTCGCGAAGCCACGCACTACATTGAAGATTGGAATAAGTGTCTCGCCGCCGAAGGCAAGCAACCGATCCGCCGCCAGCACGGCACCGCACGCTCGGCCTTTCAAAATCGTTGGCTGAGCGCCGAGGAGTGGAGCGATCAACTGGCCAAGCACGGATTCGAAGCGATCGACGTGCACGAACGGACCATCTTGATGGACCTTCGCTGCCTGCAAGCTTTGGTTGCGTATGGCGGGTTAGTCGAAGTGGTCATGAGTGGCTATCCCGTTGAAGCGGCCAGTATCGCCCTGCAATCAACCGCCCCCAGGGCCCTGAAACTGCTTGGTGTCAGAGCATTACCGCGTAAGTGGCTGGAAATGTGGGTGCGGAAGAAATCATCGCAATGAAGTAATCCAGGTTGTTCGGTTGTCTCCGAAAGCACGTCATTGCCGCAGGCAGTCGCACACAGATGTTTTTCCTTTGATTGGATGTGGAGGGTATTCACGTGACCAACGCCACATATGACCGAGAGAGCCTGCTCGCGGAGGTCTCCGACATCTTGCAGACAATGACCGCGGATTGGGATATCGAGCAGGGTGAACATTTCACCAAGGAAACCAAGTTGATCGCCGACCTGATGTTCGAGTCGATCGATATCGTGCAATTCATCGTGGCGATCGAAGAGCGATTTCAACGTAGCGACCTCCCGTTCGAACGGCTACTGATGGCCGACGGACGTTATGTCGAGGAACTGACGGTGGATGAAGTGCTTGCCTTTCTTTCCGAGCAACTCGCTTCCTCTGCTTGAATGAAATTACTACCAACCCGCGCACGAAGACGTCGGGTAGCCCAGCAAGTACACCGAGATAACGCAATGCGCCAACTGCGCCCGCGGCTGACAGGCCAGACTGCCATCGTCACGGGCGGTAGTGCGGGAATTGGCTACGACACCTGCCTGGCCCTGGCTCGTGAAGGAGCAAGGTTGGTCATCGTCGGTCGCGACTCCGAGCGATTGTCCCAAACGGCCAATGCATCCGCGGAGCTTTCGCCCGGGGGTACTCCGCCGCCGATCCATATGTCGCTCGACGTGCGGTCAGAAAGCGATATGCGGCGAATGGCTGCGGAAACGATTAGGGCTTGCGGCCGAATCGATATCCTGGTGCACGCGGCCGGCATTTTGCGACCACCTGGGGCGAGACTGCGGATGGTTTCCAGAATGCCCACGGATGATTGGGATGCCGTGCTGCAAACCAATCTGCGAGGGACATTCCTGGCCAATCGGGCCGTGCTGCCCACCATGATTCGTCAGCGCGCGGGCAACATCGTGAATCTATCGTCCCTTTCCGGACGTGTCGGTCTGGCATTCGACGCTCCATATTGTGCGTCGAAATTCGGCGTGGTCGGCCTGAGTGAATCGCTCGCCGACGAAGTGCGGGGACACGGTGTTCGCGTGCAAGTGCTACTGCCGGGCATGTTTCAAGGGGGCGTATGGAACCAGTCGGGGCTGCCTGCCCCGACAGACTTGCCGCCTGCCAGTCGTGTGGCCGAGACCATCGTGCAACTGCTCTCGCTGTCCGAGGACATCTCGTTGGGCACGCAAATCGTCGAGCCGCTGGTGAATCAGGTGCATTCCGGCTGGCGAGGGATGAAAGGGAGCATTGCCGGTCGCGGGCGTACTAAGGAAACAACCGCGGTCAATCCTGTTGTTACGGAGCATCGTGCCATGTCAAGCTACGCATCGGGTGAAGAAAGCCTGACCGACAAAGTGATCATCATCACGGGGGGCACCGGCGGTATCGGGTTGGCCACGGCGCAAGCCGTCGTCGCCGAGGGAGGGTCGGTTGTCATCTGCGACGTGAACTCGGATCGGCTTTCGGAATGTGTTGCTGCCGTTGCTGAAGAATCCTCCCCCGAGCAGGTCCAAGGCATTCAAGTCGACGTCCGCAACGAAGTAGATACGAAACGAATGGCCGACGAAACGCTCGAGCGTTTCGGGCGACTCGATGGCTTGGTGGCCGCGGCGGGCATCCTCCGCAAACCCGGAACGCCCCCGAAGCAACTAAGCAAAGTATCGAGTGAAGAATGGGATCAGGTCATTGAGACTAACCTCAAGGGGATCTTTCTCACCAACCGCGCGGTGCTGCCCGCCATGATCGCGCAGCGGAGCGGGTCGGTGATCAACATCTCGTCGGTCTCTGGTCTACGAGGTCGTGCGCACGACGGCCCTTACTGTGCGTCGAAGTTCGGGGTGATCGGGCTTACCCAATCGGTGGCCGAGGAAGTTCGCGGGTATGGCGTCAAAGTCATGTCGGTATTGCCCGATGCGATCGATACCCCCATGTGGCAGCAGAATCATCCCATTCCACCCCCCAGCGAATCGCTGCCGCCGCAGCGCGTGGCCGAGCTGATTCTTTATCTGCTGAAGCAGCCTGCGGACACCATTCTGGTTGGCCCGGTCATTGCGCCCCTGGGAGCACGCATGCGTCGCCCGGCTGAAAAGGTGGCCGCACAGCAATCGACCTAGCAGGCGTCGGGCAAGGCAGTGTTCGGCGTTCGATCCATCATCGCCGAGCAAACGGTCTTACAATTCAATTACAAGCAAGGGAACTATCATGGTTTCGTTACCCATCAGCAATCGCAACGAATTCGTGCATGCGCTGGAGACGATCATCAGCGAGTTTGCGTCGAATCCGGTGTACGCCAAACTTGATACTGGGGAGTTCACCCTTCGCGACTACCACCGCTGGCTACACCGGATCTTCCATCTTTCGTTCCACGCACCGGCCACGTTTTCGTTGGCGGCCGGGCATTGTGATCTTCGCCTTCAGTCGGTTCGCGACTACCTGATCGAACATGCCGAAGAGGAGCGAACGCACTGGAAATGGGCTATCGATGATCTGGCCAGCACCGGCAGCGACGGGCCCGATCCGCGTAGTGAGATGCCCCCCAGTGCCTGCCAGAATTATGTGGCCTTCACCACCTACCTAGCCGTCAGGATGCCGGTCGCGCGATTGGGAACTGCCGTTGTCTTGGAAGGCGTTGGTTCGACCTATGGCAAACGCTACGCCGACAAGGCCAAACAGGTCCTCGGTCTCAAGCCGAATCAAATGACCTTCGCGTATGGGCACGGCGACAACGACGCAGGACATACGGCCGACATCATTCGGGTACTCACCGACGCTGACCTGACACCTTTCGAATGGGCCTGGGTCACCCATGCCTCACGCACCGCCGGATCCCTGTACCGCAAGGTCTACGATTCGGTTGTGGAGTAGCCGGACACAATGTGGAGTTGGTCCGCCTCAGCCAAAAACCGAGTGCGGACCATTCCCAAGGTCTTTTCCTACTTGATCTGCGGTTTCGCCGTTGCCCTTTTCAACGGTGCAACACCCGGAAGGGTGTTCGTCGTGGGCTGGGGGAGTTCGACATCGTGGACAAGGATAGTCTGATTGCCGACGAAGAACGTGTGGAAGTCGTCGACGACCAGATTGTAGACTGCGGCGTCGCTACTACTCTCGATGGCCATTACTTCGGTCGAGCCATTCAGGCCATGCACCCGTTCGCCGGGCCGTAGGAACTTGGCCATCCGCCACCCGTCGCCACTTACCCAAAACCGGTGCCCGGAGGTGGTGATGAGTTCTTCGCCTTCGGTGGCAATCTTCACCACGGGGGTCGGCTGCCGCGTCGTGGTTTGAACCACGGGTCGATAGTCGAGCTTACCCGTGATCGGGTCCTGGCAGAGAACTAGCGTGCCGGGCTCAATGTCTTCGATCGGCGTGGGACCTTGCTGGGTCCAGACAGGGGTTCCGGCGACAAAGCACTCGGGCACCACACTGCCTGTCTGAAATTCGTCCAGATATTCGCGATCGAAGTTGCTGGCATACTCTTCGGTCTCGATCAACGGCTTTTCCGTCGAGGCATCGTAGTCGTTGTAACTTTGCCAGTTGGCCCACCACGCTTCGGCATCGGAACCCAACGCAAGTCCGGTAATGGTTTGCAGGGCTTCTTCCACCCGTTGGTTGAACGTACGTCGGGCATCGTTTTCGGCCTCGACCCACGCTTGCGTTTTGCGAATCTGGTCGCTGGCCTTCTTACGGTCCTCGTCCGTCTTGTATTCCACCGAGATCTGCCCATCGGACTCGCGGGTGATTTCAGCAGTCTGGAAATCGGTGGTTCTCGTGCGGGCCCGATTGACTTCTTGGCCGGCCTCGAACAGCTCCTCGACGACCTTCACGGTTCCGCCTTCGCTGGCGTCGATGCGTACCGACAATTCGAGCAACGCCTCGAGACCGTCCATCATCAGCGGCATGTAGTCGGTCTTCTCGCGCGGGATGAGTGCTTCAGCCGCTCGACGGCGTACGTCTTCGTAGGGTGACAGAACCGCAACCTCGACCAGTTTCACCGTTGCATCGAACTCCTGCATGTTCGACAGGGCGTCGATCGCCGCACCATGTAGCTGATGGATGAATTCTTCTGCTTCGGCCTTTCCCAGCTCTTTTTCGAGTCGCCACTTCGACCCCTCGTCGATGCGGACCGCTTCGGTCAACGCCGGAATGGCCGCGGCGTCATCGACGGCGGCCAATTCGTCCAACAACGCTTCTCGCTCTGCGCCGTCCCGGCGTTCGGCGGTCCGAACCAGTCGATTGAATGCCGGGGCGTACGTCCGCAGGTTGCGTTTGGCTTCTTTCAGGGCCGCAATCTCGCTGGCCTTGTACAATTCGCCCTCATAGCGTTCGAAACCCAGTTGCTTGAGCGCCGCCGGGTGATCGGGTTCACTCGTCAGCACGTTAAGCCAATGCCAACGCGCTTCGTTTTGCAAATCGTGACGCTGACACCAACGGGCGAGCGCTTCGTGCGACAACGGATTCGGTGCGTTGTCGGCAATCAGTTCCCGGTACTCTTCTCGTCGCCGATCCGTTGTGGCGAGACTGCGAACCTCTTCGAGAGAACGCCACTGGCCGTCGAATTCCACCTGGCCGCTTTGCCATCGGGCCAATGGATTGTCGGAATCCATAGCCAACGCTTCACGGAGAAGAGTGTCGCGAAGGGTCTGATTCCCTCGACTGTCGGCCTCCGCCGCGCCGCGAACGAGCGTCGCTGTGGCGGCATCGATCGTGTCGGTTGCCGTGCGAACCGACTGGGCCAGTACTCCTGAACATATCGAAACGATCAACGCGAACGCAATTCGACCAGCCATGTGCCTGCTCCTCTGTCCTGTTCCCAGCAGACGCCCCTGCCTCACCCGTTTCTTATACCGATTCCCAACCAGCCGGGCAAACAATTGTTCCAATGACGCACTGAGAAAAGAACGTCAGTACCATCAGGAGGGCGTACAACGCTTTCCAACCGCGCCTATCGATTCTTGAGAACGGACGTGAACTTGCGACCCGGCGAACCATGAAGTCGTGTATGAAATTCCGAAGAGTCGACTTCCCTCAGGACGTGGGAACTCACCGATTCGCATAGACTTGCGCGATGAGCCAAGGCAATCGCTCTTGGAAAGCGCCATCAAAAAGATGCACACTGCATCAAATGAGGTAAAGTTTCTTTCCTGGACAAGCTGGTGATCGATGCAGTGAACCAGGGGCTGTCTGAATGAGCTTTGTTTCTGTGAAGGAGACTTTGACGATGTTTTTTCGAATCCACATGCAACGCCTCGCTTGCTTCATGCTGGTAGTTTGTAGCTTGGCAGTTGTCGAGATACAGGCCGGTGAAAACTCGGCCAGCAGTGATGAGCAGGCTGTCTTGAAGGTCAACGCCAAGTTTTACGCGGCACTCAATGCCATGTTGGCCGGCGATGCGAAACCATTCGCCGAAGTCTGGTGGCACACCGATGACGTCATCTACATGGGAGCGGACGGCGCGTACAACGTCGGTTGGGATCAGACTTACGCCAACTGGAAACGTCAGGCCGAACTGAAAATCGGCGGCAAGGTCATGCCCAAGGAGATCAACGTAAACCTGGCAAACGATTCCGCCCTGGTAACCAAAGAGGTCGTGCAGGTCGGAGCCGGGGCGGCCGATTCGCCAAACGCGCGGCTTCGTGCGACAAGCGTGTTTCGTAAGCAGGACGGACAGTGGAAACTGATCAGTCACCACGTAGACGTGATCCCACAACTACGCAACCGCATGGCCGAGGAAGACTAGACTCGCAGGTACCATCGGGAATCTGAGCACGCCCGTCGCTCAGGATTCGCCCAGCCACTGCAAGGCTTCTTCGCGTTGCGCTGTGGTGAAGTGTCGTACCTCAGCGGCAACGAAATGTCTGCCGATGGCCGGCAATGCCGACAGGGTGGAATCGTCGGTGACCACTGCGACATGCGAGATCTTCCGGTGGTGGTCATGCACGAAACGCACGTGAGCGACCAGCCCTGCGAGGCTCTTCCAGCCCGGGAAGCGGTTGGCCTCGATCATCAGTCCATTCAGTTTGCCGTGTTTCGCAATGTACGGATCGGCCACCTTGGCTACGTTCTCGAAATCCTCGGCAGTCAGCGAATCCTGCGGTCGTATGATGAGTACACCTAGGTCTTCGCTGAGTTCAAATTCAATCATCGGAGAATCCTTCTTGTACGTCATGTGAATGCATGAAAACTGTGATGGTGTCAGGCCGGAGCGAGCATGGTTCACTTCGAACCCGTTGAGATATGTCCGCCACACACAGTTTCTGCGGCCAACAACGACTCGATCGATGTACGCAAGTTGGGCGATTCTGTTCCGTTGATTTTAGTGAACCGTATTGTGTCAAGCAATTCAGCGTGCTTCCGCAGTGCCGTGCGATCAGGTCCCTCGAAATCGAGGAGCCAGTCGATATCTTGCTGATGCAGAGGTGGCTACAGCAATCGATGCGAAGGCGCAGAAAGGCTATGGAACTACCGGACCTTGTAGTCGAACTCTTTCGACAAAAAGCCTCGGAAACAAATGAGGGTCGCCGCAGACGCGAAAATGTAAAGCAGCCACATGGGCCAAGCGGTTGAAGAATGCACCAGTGACGCCAGCGCGGTAAACAACGCGCTGACGATAACAAACAATCCGCTGACCAGTGCGTTGGCGCTACCTCCGGCATCTTGAAACCGCCCCAGGCATTTCGAATAGCCGTTGGGCCAGATCATTGCCATTAAGAAGTAGACGATTCCCGCCGGGACCGCCAGAGCTAGCACATCGAACACACCCGACAGGTCGAGCACCAGCATGAGTAAACTGATGCCCAGCGAGATTCCCGCAGCGCAAGTAATGATCGATATGACTCGAACGCGGGCGCTGACAAACCGGTTGAAGAAATTTCCCGTCAACCAAAGTGTTCCGAGAACCAACTGGAGTTGACCGTAGAAGATGGGGCCATGATGTAATTCGGTCTGCACGTAGAAGGGGGCCAACGCCTCGAAGCCGTACATCACCGAGATGACGCAAGCCATACCCAGCGCGGTGGGGAGGTAGACTCGATCGGTAGCCATTGTGCCATAGAGCCGGAAGGCCTGGAAGAATCCAGGCGAATCATTCGTTTCCCGTGTTTCTGGCATGACCAACAGAGTGACCAATACGGCGACCACTCCCCAACCGGCGAGGAACCAGAACGATGCGGTCCACCCGATCGTTGCTTGCAGGTAGCCACCCAGGGCCGGAGAAAGAATGGGGCCCGTGGCCCAGGCGATCGTCATCCAGTTCGCGGCCTTGCTTCGTTCCGCACCCTCGTAGCAGTCGGCAACGATGGCTCGGGCTCCCACGGCAGAGCAGGCTACAGCCAGGCCCTGCACACCGCGCAGCGCAATGACAACCCATAACGGAGGTACCAAGGCAATTCCCACCGAGGCAATCACGAACACTACGGTGGTCAGCAAAATGGGTAGCCTACGGCCGAACGTGTCGGTCAGCGGCCCGGCGATGATCTGCCCCAGCCCGTAACAGGCCATGAACACCAGCAGTGTGGACTGAATAGCAAATCGCGAGGCATCGAACTCATCTGCCATTGCCGGCAACGACGGGATATAGATGTCCGTGGAGGCCCCACCCAGGGGCACCAGGATCAGCATGGCGACAAACGCCCGTCTGCGCTGCGCATCGGTGAGGTGATCGCCGTGTACCATCAAATGTCGCTTTCGCCGTTAAGGATGGGCAGAACCAAGATCATCTTCGAGACGTATTGTTGTCGATGGACGGGCTTTTGTAGAAGCCGCCCATGGAAAGCTGAACGGCTCTGATGTTCCAAGGGGGGCAAACTCATGCAAAGTAAGTCTTTTTGCCTTCGAGCGTCGTGTCGATCTACCGGGTAAGTCGCCTGCGGACGATTCGACCGGATGACGTTCGTGTCAACCGACTTCGGTTCGGATTTTCCGATCGACGGTGGTTTGACATGGTATGCTTCCTTCAACCAGGACACAACAAACACCCCTTTCCGCACAATATGATGCGTTGCTTGTGCGGCACGAGGAAGAGTAATTTCACTCAGTTGCTGGAAATGACAAGCGAGCGAACATCATGAAGACGAACTACAACCACATCAGCGAGCAGTACAAGAAGGCCAAACTGCAACCGTGGCGGGAAGCGGTGGAGACTTATTCGTTGATGCAATTCGCTGGTGATTTGACCGGGAAGAAAGTCGTCGACGTGGCTTGCGGCGAGGGGCACTTTACCCGGCGGCTGCGCGAAGCGGGCGCAGAACAGGTTCTGGGGATCGACATTTCGGAAGAGATGATCAAGATGGCCAGAGACCAAGAGGCGGCCAATCCGTTGGGCATTGAATACCTGGTGGAAGACGCCCGTGGAGAGGAGCCGCGGCGCGATTTCGACCTGGCGGTGGCAGCCTGGCTGTTGGTTTACGCCCACGACCGAGAAGAGTTGGGCCGGATGTGCCGCGGTGTGGCACGTCTTCTCAAGCCGGGTGGTCGTTTCGCCACCTACACCACCAATCCGGATCTGTATGTCTTCAACGTTCCCGACTATCGCAAGTACGGGTTCGAGATCCGTGTCGAAGACGAGGTGTACGAAGGAGCGCCGATCGACTGGACCATTTTCCTAGGAGACGAAGATTTCGATATCCAAAACCACTACCTTCCCATCGAGGCCTACCAGGAGGCACTCGAGTCGGCCGGTTTTCGCGACTTCGCCGTCCATCCGCCGCAACTCTCACCCGAAGCAGAAGCCGCCGACGGTCTAGAACACTGGAAAGAATTCATGGACCACCCCGTCGCGATCTTGATGGACTGCGTGAAGATGTAGCGCTCGACGTTGGTGCTGCCGACAACCAGTAGGGTGAATCTATGCAGGAAGCGAAACGCGGACGCAACCAATTGTTGTTCTCCCAGCTTTGTCGAACCACCTTCTTTTTGCATGGTGGATCAAACCAACCATCCATAGTGAACAACTTCGTTTAACAGCCTGTTGAAAAACTCAATTCGGCTCCGACCGGTCTATTTCATCGAGCCTCCACGTCACAGAATCTCGGCGAATCTTCGGATTCGACTGCGATTCTGTTCCTTGATCTCGATGAAACATTCTCGGTCTCGCTTTCGAAGCAGTTCTTCAACAGGCTGTTAAGCAATACCCTTGAGACTTCCGGTAAATCATACTTCGGCATAATAGTCGAGGGTAACTGCATAGGTATATCGTGTGATTCGACCGTAACCCGGGTAACCTCCGAGCGGATCAGAACGGTGTATGCATGGCATCGATGATGTCACCGACGACTCTTGTCATGGGGTAGTGCTTTATGATTTGGTCTCGACCCCAGGCCAGGGCAGCATTATCGATGAAGATGTATTTGGCTAGCTGTCGCGAGTCGTGCTGATTTTTTTCGACGATACGTCTGCATCGCTTTTCGAAGAGCTCCAGCGCGAGAGGGGCCGTATGGCCGTTGACGCGCGAAAACTCGTCGGCCAGAGAGGCCGCCGAGCGCATCGCCGAATTTGCCCCAGCCCCCGCGGTGGGCATGAATCCAACCGCGGCGTCTCCACACAGGGCAACACGACCGTTGACCCACTCTTTTGCTCGTACGTCGGACATGGGCCAGGTGTAGAATCTCGATGCGGATTCAATCGCGGGACCGATGCGATCGTCCGAGTTGGCAAAATCTTCGAAGAGCTTCCCTAAAAACTTCTTCGCAGGCTCGATGTCAGTTGGCTCAACACCGATGTGGATGTCATGCATCCCCGCGCAGCACATGACGTGCTCGGTAGTGGGATAGAGTCCAAAGAAACGACCGCTACCCCAGGACTCCAGGTTCTTGTCGCGTGGCCAACCTTCCATCTTCGACCACCAGACCCATAGGACCCAGTGGGTGTCGAGCACATCGGGCTCCGACTCGAATACCATCGACCGAGTCCGCGAATGCATTCCGTCACAGGCCACGGCCGCATCGAATGTGGAGGACGTTCCGTCATCGAAAGCCACTTCGAGCGGACCGCCTTCCGGCTGGCGAATATCGCTGACCGTGGTGCCCATACGAAAATCAGCACCCTCTGCAGCACTATGAAGGATGTCGATCATGTCCGTGCGGCTAATCAAAACCATCGGACCGATTTCACCGGTAAACAGTGTCAAGTCCACGTCCTGCAGGAGCCGCCCGGTACTGTCGACGATTTCATAACTGCTGGCAATCTCCCCGCGCTCGAGCAACTCATCGTACTTCCCCAGCCCATGCAGGACGCTACTGCCTAATGGATAAATTCCAAGTGCGTACCCCATATCTTCAAACGCCGCTGCTCGCTCGACAACGACGGGTTTCCGTCCCTGCTGCAAGAGCTTTGCTGCCAAGGTGAGTCCTGCGACTCCCGCACCAATAATGAGAACTTGCACGGCTGCTCCTTATATGTGTCGTACTTCCACGAAAGTCTCTTTCAGTCGGTCAGTCCGCGACATTGCTTCAAGCGAAGCCCAGTATGGTCCGCTGTGCGGACCGACCTTTAACGTATCGACCCATTCTCCAGCTTCGCTTACCAGCCCAGTAGGGTCCGCTGTGCGGACCGACCATGAACGTACCAACCCATTCTCCAGCTTCGCTCACCAGAAGCCGTCGGTCCGCACAGCGGACCCTACGTGGTTGCGTCTACATTTCGTATGAACTGGCAATCTCAGAGTTAAGTGTACTCGGAAACCGTTTAGTAGATATTGTTGAACACGGCATAAAACACAATCGGTTCGTCGCTGATATTCGACTCGTACGTGCCCGGCCACGGGCAAGGCAACGTTCGCATTGCGTCGGACCGCGTCATGAGAGTGATGTTTTCTTCCCGAGCAGCGTCCAACAGAAGCTGTTCCACATTTCTCCACGATTCATCCGGCAAACTGCCCACTTCAGCGGGATTGATGAACGACGAGCCCGCTGCTCGTGTCGACCAGAAAATGTCGACCGGCCCATACGCCAGGATTGGTGCATCGACGCTCATGTAGATTGCAAGAGCGCGACCGGAGAACTGCTCTTCGTCGCCGTTACGATATAGAAAGGCAGTCAAGAACGTGTCACCTGTCGGGGTGCCGTCCTTCTCTTTGATCAAACACCCGTCGCAAGCTCGCAACTGTGCGATCATAGCATCGTATTTCTTTCGGACGTGCGACTTGGACGTCGACCAATCGTGGGTCGTGGGGTTGATCAACTCCCCCGTACGCATCGCCATGAATTGTCTCACATTTTCATCGTCGAGCAGCATCACAACACTCGCTGGTCAGAACTCGTCCAGACAACCGGGATTTCCCACTCGGCTTATTCGAGGAGCTTGCTCAATTTTATAACCACCGCCTCGCATCCAGACATCGAATCAGCCGCTAAACCAGAGTCATCCTCAATGGGATACTCCATCTCAATTTGCATAGGGTCCGTGTCAGAATATCGCACTAGAACCGACTTCATCATGCCTAACGGGTCCTTTCGAACAAAGTCAGGCATGGGCCACATCGATGGGTCCCATTGATCAATTTTCCCTATGACGGGCCATTCTCCATTGATCAGAGCCAAATCGCCGAAGCGTATTCGCAAAAGTGCATCCTCTGGATCGATCTCAACAGATGATGCTTCATCAATCGTGTCGAATTTCGGCCCAAAGAAATAGCCCAGCAAGACTCGGCCCGTATCATTTGAACGAGCCACCACTCCACGTGCATACCCACCCTCTCTGAGTGGAACGATGAAAACAGAACCTTCAGCGTAAGGAAGACTCGTCATTGGAAAAACTCCCGGGCAGCCCGGTAGGGTGAAATAAGCAAATCGCCAACGCACCGAACCAGTACACCTCTATTCCGTCTTCACTTCCAACGTGAACGGCAGTACCAGCGAGGGCTGGCTGATTGGTAGGGTTGAGGCGGGGGTTTGTTCGAGGAGTGGGCGGGCTGCGGCGACGAGGGAATCGAGTATCGGGCCGAGGATGTTCTTGAGTTCTCCCAGCGGTTCGGAGAGTTCACTGCTGGCCTCGTAGTTGTCGATGGTGCTGCGGAGTACTTCCGTTGGGCCGACGTCGATTCGCAGACTGGTGTCGATGGTGATGTCGGGCTGATGGGCGGCCAGTTCGACCAGTTCGACGGCCAGCGCCTGGTTGGTGGCGAAGATGAAGCGGCGGTCGAGAAAGGCGATCGTTGGTTCGAGGCTGGCTTGTAGTAGGGTCGGTGGCTGCTGATCGGGGGTTCGTTTCCGTAATATTCCGCTGCTGACGGTGACCTCACCCACGTGCTGGCTCGACAGCCGATACCTGGGCCGGTTTTCGTGCTTGGCAGTCTTGTTGGCCTCACTCATGGCACCCATGAAGGCCAGCGAGAAGACCTGTTTCATTTGCTTCGGATTCTTAGGAACAAAAACCACCGCCACGGCCGGCAAGCGGAGTTGCGGGCCTTCCTGATCCAACGCGGCGAATGGCTTTCGGGCGAACACCACTTGCACACGCGGTTCGATTTGCTCGACCGCATCCAGCGTGAAGCTGAGCCCTTCGACCAGAGCGGCAACTTCGGGGTTGGTCGCCTGAAGTGAGGCCAGTTGTTCGGGGCTGAACAGGCTCGCGATCGCCAACTCGACCGCCTGACGATTCAGATACGTGCTGACCGAAACAATCGTGTTGCTGGGAACCAATGGGACCGAAGTGCGTCCCGACTGCGGAATTGCCGCCAACACGCGGAGCGTGCTTGCCAGCCGGGTGCTTTCCTCGGGAAGGATTACCGTGATATGCGGCTTCGTTTCACCCAGAGATACCGCCGCGGCCACGTAGCGAACTTCTTCGATTGGTTGTCGAAACGTCTGCATGGCCAGTTGCCCCAGCGGTGGCGGCAGATCTGCTTCGGCGACGGCAATGCCCGCGGTCACCTGGGCGAGCTCAACCAACCCTCGGGCGATCTGCGATTGTCCCGCTCTACGCAGAAACACAGTTGCCACGCGGTCGCTTGGGAGCTCGGCGATCGCAGCCCGATAGTCTTCGGTTTCGGCCAACGCAGGTTGTTTCGGATCGTGGATCGTGAGCCAGGTATCGAGCGTGAGGGCTTGCCGCGTTGCCATCAGCAGCCGCTGGCCATCCGGGAACCATCCCCCGGAGCCCACATGTCGAATGGTGGAGGTTCCGATATCGTGCTGATAGACGAACGAACCGAGCCCCAACCGATCGGCCCATGTTCGCAAGACCGCATGCGTCGTGCTGAGCGTGGTGCGGCAGGGTGATTCTTCTGGCAAGTCGAACGTGAACAACAGGCCCCGTGTTGGAGCATCGACTGCCAGCGAAATCGGCTTGCATGGTGACAGCGAACAGAGCCGCGCGACGACGGGAGGGACGTTGCCCTGGCGGAGCAGTTGTTGGAACTCCTGCGGTCGATTGATTTCCAGAAAAATGCCTGCCGTATCCGGCATCATCTCGGCGACAGAGCGTTCTTCACCAAAGGCAACTTTGGTTACAAAAAGTAACGTCGCTGTCAGCAGGGTCGCGACCAGTTGGCGCGATCGAGTTCGCGGCTGTAAAGTCACCGGGCAAGTTCTCGTGCGGAAGCGTTTGCAGTGCGTTAAGTGCAATTCTGGTTAAGACATCCAGCAAGATCAATCGCCAATGTAAACCATATGGGTTGGGTTTCTGGCGAGCTGATTCTAAAATTTGTTGCCGGATCGGGTTTGTCGCCGATGTTATCTCAAAACTCCGCATACGTGAGCCGAGCCTGTGTCTGACGTTGCTGATTTGCGTGCCGTCGTGTTCGATCTCGACGGGTTGATGTTCAATACCGAGGATCTTTATCACGAGGCGGGCCACGAGGTATTGCGGCGTCGCAATCAACCGGTACGGCCTGGATTGTTCGACGCCATGATGGGCCTGCCCGGCGATGTGGCGTTGAAGTTGATGATCGACGAGCACGAGCTCCCGGATACCGTAGAAGATTTGTCTCGCGAGACGGACGAAATTCTAGTGGCGTTGTTCGACACGTCTCTGGCCCCCATGCCGGGATTGCTGCAGTTGCTGGAAGCCCTGGAGGCGGCGGCGATTCCCAAGGCGATCGCCACCAGCAGCGGGCGGACGATCGTGACCAACCTTCTGGGACGTTTCGAACTGGAACCTCGCTTCGAGTTCTTGCTGACGGCCGATGACGTAATCCACGGCAAACCACATCCGGAGGTTTATCACAAAGCCGCCGAACAGCTTTCGGTCTCCACGTCGCAGATCTTGGTGCTGGAAGACAGCGGGAACGGATGTCGCGCCGCGGTGTCCTCGGGCGCCTATACCGTGGCGGTGCCAACCCATCACAGCCGCACGCACGACTTCAGTGGGGCACAGTGGATTGCCGAGGGGCTTGAAGATCAGCGAATCTTTCAGGTTCTGGGGTTGGCCTATTAGTCGTTGCCGATCATGGCCTCGAATTCCGCTTCGCTTAGCACCGGGATGCCCAACTGTTGGGCTTTGGTGAGTTTGCTGCCCGCCTTCTCGCCCGCTATGACGAAGTCGGTCGACTTCGACACGCTTGAAGCGGCCCGACCTCCGTGTTGTTCGATGAGGGCCTTGATCTCGTCGCGGGTGTACCTGGTAAGCGTTCCGGTTGCGACGACAGACTTGCCTTCCAACGCACTCGAAGCGGGTGCGGCGTTTTGCGGTGCTTCCATATTGACGCCCAGTTCGCGCAGCTCGGCAATGACTTTCTCATTCGACTTGGTGTGCAGAAAGTCATACACGCTTTGGGCGATGATGGAGCCGATCTCGTTTACTTCAGCCAGCGTCTCGACATCAGCCGC
The DNA here is from genome assembly GCA_965227275.1 of Pirellulales bacterium. Taxonomy (GTDB): domain Bacteria; phylum Planctomycetota; class Planctomycetia; order Pirellulales; family JAEUIK01; genus CAZNXE01. The sequence continues at coordinate 662,950 of CBDDFU010000002.1, forward strand.
CATGAGTTGGTCAATATCATTGAACTCATCGGCCAGCACCGTGGCCACGCGAGCACCCACATGACGGATTGAGAGGGCGTTGAGTAGTCGTCCCAACCCTCGGGTCCTGCTGTTGGCGATTCCCTGGATCAGGTTTTCTGAACTCTTGCGGCCCATTCGCTCGAGTTCTGCTACTTGATCGACTTGCAGACGGTAGAGGTCACCATAGTCTTTCACCAATTCGGCGGTGACCAACTGATCGACCAGCTTGTCGCCTAGCCCCTCGATATCCATCGCATTGCGAGACGCGAAGTACCGAATTCGTTCTTTCACCTGGGCGGGGCACGTGAAATTGGGGCAACGAATGTAGACCCCGCCCTCGTCGCGTACGAGTTGTGCCCCGCATATCGGGCACAGGGTCGGGAACGCGAACGGCTTCAGATTGCCCTCGCGACGATGTTTTTCCACGCGGACGATGTGTGGGATGATCTTCCCCGCCTTCTCCACCACGACAACATCCCCCACTCGGACGTCTTTTCGATCGAGTTCGTCAGCATTGTGCAAGCTGGCGCGACTTACGGTGGTTCCGGCCAGTTCCACAGGTTCGAGCTCGGCCACGGGGGTGATGGCCCCCGTCTTGCCGACTTGCACATGGATATTGTTCAGCCGGGTGACGGCCTCGTACTTTTCGAATTTGTAGGCAATCAACCATCGTGGGCTCTTCGACGTGGATCCCAATCGCTCACGCTGCTCGAACTGGTTGACTTTGAGCACCAACCCGTCGACTTCGAAATCCAAGTCGTGCAGCCGTTCGACCAGCATTTCGCAATGTGCGATGGCGGCCTCGAAATCTTGAAAGCACTCGACGAAAGGCGTGGCCGGCAAACCATACGATCGCAGCTCGTTTAAGAAATCCATGTGATTCGTGGATTGGATTCCCTCCACGTACCCGATGCCGTGACAGAACAGCCGCAGTCGCCGCTCGGCCGCGATGCGTGAATCGAGCAAGCGGATACTTCCGGCGGTTACATTCCGGGTGTTAGCGTAAGGTTCCTCGCCTTGTTCTTGTCTTCGTTCATTCAGCGTGACCAGGTCGGCGTTAGTCATGTAGATTTCGCCACGCACTTCAAGTGCCGCGGGGACATGATCCCCCACCAATCGCAAGGGCACATCCCCCATCGTGCGTACGTTGTGCGTGATGTCGTCCCCCACGCTTCCGTTACCCCGTGTGGCCGCGCGTACGAGCAAGCCCGATTCGTACAACAGCGACGCGGCCACCCCGTCGATTTTCAGCTCGACGACCCACTCGACCGGTTCACCGTTGAGCAGCTTTGTGACACGATCGCCGTACTTCCGAAGTTCATCGAGGCTGTAAGTATTTTCGATGGAGAGCATCGGTACGCGATGCTCGACCTGTTGCAACAAGGAAACCGGTTGGTCGCCGATGCGTTGTGTGGGGCTGTCGGGCGTGACCAACTCCGGGTGGTCGGCCTCGAGTTGCTTAAGCCGCTGGAGGAGCTTGTCGTACTGTAGATCCGAAATCTCAGGTGCGGCATCCACGTAGTATTTGCGGTCATGCCGGCGAATTTCGTCGGAAAGCTGCCGAATCTCGTCCGACGCGGTTTGTTTTGCGCTCATCGTCGACAGACTGTGGTTCTCGATGTGAGGAAGTACGGCTATTGGTCACATTCGGCAGGCGTACTCGGTGGTCGCTGCCCCGAGTTGGGTACCAGGCAGAGGAACTTCAGCGGGGCATCGCTGGTGTTGCGAAACTGGTGGACTTCATCGGGTGCCACGAACACCACATCGCCCGCCTTCAACGGGTGTTCCTCATCCCCTTCGAGTACCACGCCCTCACCTTCGAGCACGAAAACCTCGTGTTCGTAGGGGTGATGGTGCTTCGGGGTGTATCCACCGGCCGCGACTTCGAATTGCCGCATTGCAAAGTTCGGGGCTCCGTCAGCCTCACCAACCAGCCAGCGCACGCTGCAATCCACGGCCCCTTCCATGTCGACCGGAGCCGACTCGACCTCTTCATATGCTTTAACTTTCACAATCGAGTGCCTCGTTGATAAGTGAGATTGCCTGGCCGTTTGGCGAACAACGCGGAATGCGTAGCCCAAGCACTAATTTGTCCCAAGTTAACGTTGGAAACAAGCGACATGAAAGAATCACTCGCAAGAGTAGGAACGCCTTCTTGCGGTAGCGGCGAGTGAACACAATCAACCCGCGCACAAAAAAACCTCGAGTGACGACTCCCAGCGCCGTTATGGTCTCCCCCGAGGAGACCTCACAGCCGTCGGACCCGAGGCTGCCAACGAATGTCAGTTTAACGTGACATTCACTTGACTTTGCCGAATCTATCCAAACAAGAAATTTGATGCAAGCATTCTTTCCTTCTTGGAAGCGTCCAAGTCGCCGATCAATTGCCGAAACACTTCGGCTCGATGAACGTAGTTGTCGAACTGATCGCTACTCGCGCATGCTGGTGAAAGCAGGATCGTATCGCCGGCTTGAGAATGTTGCCAACACCATTGCAGCGCTTCTTCCATGGTTGATACGACGCATCGTGCAACTTTCGATGTACTCGTTGCACATGCACGTTCAATCTTCGGTCCCACTTCTCCAAAGCAGGCAACACCTTGCACGTGATTCGAAAACGCTTGGCTCAATGCGTGGAAATCAGAACCCTTATCGCTACCTCCTACCAACAACCAGACGGGTTCCACGATCGCATGAATCGCCGCGATGGTTGATTCGGGTGTGGTTGCCGCCGAATCTTCGATGTAGCGTCGGCCTTCGATCTCGGCGACGAACTCCAAGCGGTGAGGTAGCCCCTTAAACCGGGTTAAACCCTCGATTACCGAATCGGAAGAGCATCCAGTTGCGCCAGCCGCTGCGGCAGCGAGTCGGGCATTGGTGCGATTGTGACTTCCAAGAACCTGCAATGTGGGAAGAGCCTCCGTTGGTACGGGGCCGAGTACCGATCTGCCGGCCGCAAACTTGTCCCAGGTTCTCACCTCAGCGTCTTCCGTGTTCAGTACCACGCAGCCCTGCGGTGCGGTATGTTCCACAATTCGCTGCTTGGCGCGGATGTAGTGCGATAGATCGGGATGCCAATCCAAATGATTCGCGGTGAGTGACGTAACGACCGAGATGTCGAAAGAACGCATGGTCGCAGGCAATCGATGAAGCTGAAAGCTGCTCAACTCCAGAACAATCCAATCATCCGCCCCCATCAAATCAACGTGTTCCAACAAACTGCCGCCAAGGTTGCCTCCCAGCCACGTTCGTTTCCCGTCTGCGCGGAGAATTTCATCGAGCATCCCGGCAGTGGTTGACTTGCCGTTCGAACCGGTGATGGCCACTACATGGGCCTGAGCTTCGGACAAGAGAAGCTCGATTTCCGTAGTAACGGTCGCGCCGTGCTCCGTGGCCAGGTTCAGCCATGGGTTGTCGGGACGAACAGCCGGGCTAACCACGACCCACTCCGCGTTGCGAAAGACCTCCTCGCGATGGCACCCCAACTCAAAACGAACGCCCGACAGATTCGCCAGTTGCTCCAGCGAACCACGCAGGGAGGCCGCATCGGCTTTGTCGGTCACCGTGATGGCGGCCCCGCGGGCGTGCAAGAAACGCACGGCACCGAGGGCGCCTCCGTGGCGTCCCAACCCCATCACCGTCACGCGGCGACCGCTCCAATCCATGTCTGGCCCTCCATGAGGCCACGCAGTGCGTTACATCCTAATTCCAGTTGGATGCGCAAGTTACACAACTCCTGGCCCGTTGAGAACCTCGATCGTTTCGAGGTCTGCGGTGCCGGGCACTAGGTGCGATGCAAATGCCCCGATAAGATGAGGGGTTTGACTTCAGTGGCAGGCCGTTGCTGGTGATGAAGTCCGCCATGAGACGGTTCCAAGTTGCCGAGTTACCGCGATCTCTCACCAGGGACGGAACCATGAAATCGACTGGAAAACCATGACCGCTCGCGTCATCTCACTCAAGGGAGTTGCCGTCAACAACCTGCGGGATATCGATCTGGATATTCCGCATCGGCAGCTTGTCGTGCTCTGTGGGTTGAGCGGCAGCGGGAAGAGCAGCCTGGCGTTCGACACGCTGTACGCCGAAGGGCAGCGACGCTACATCGAGACGTTTTCGGCCTACGCCCGTCAATTCCTCGAGCAACTCGAAAAGCCCGAAGCCGAACGGATCGACGGCATTCCGCCCGCGATTGCCGTGGCCCGCCAGAGCCCCTCGCGTTCCAGTCGTTCGACGGTTGGCACCACGACCGAAACGATCGAATTCCTTCGTTTGCTGTACGCCAAAATCGCTCACGTCATCTGCCCCAAGTGCGATCGGGAAGTGTTGCGCGAATCGGCCCAGTCGGCTGCCGATAACCTGTCGGCCTTACCCGCGGGCAAGCGGTTCATGATCACCTACGCCGCCTGGCCCGGAGATGAAGGCGCTTACCGCCAGTTGGCTGCTTCGCTTCGAGAAGATGGTTTTCTCCGCGTGGTCTTCGAGAATCAAACGCGGAACCTAGGGGCAGACACGCTCGATCCGCCCGAAGACGCTCGCGGGCCGTTGTATGTCGTGGTCGATCGGCTACGCACGGGTGATCTAGAGGAGAAACGCTTACGCGAATCTCTGGAACAGGCGTTCGCTCAGGGCGACGGGGCGTGTCATGTCTTTATGGAGAACGCTGAATCTGTGGAGGAAGGTAAGGAACTTAGCATCGAAGGGCGTCCCTTCGAAATCGATGGTGCCCCGTGGTTACATCGCCGTTGGAGTTCGCACATGGTCTGCGACGGCTGTGGCCGCGAATTCACTCCGCCGGAACCACGGCTCTACTCCTTCAACAGTGCCCTGGGAGCGTGCCCCGAGTGCGAAGGCTTTGGAAATATCATCGATCTTGATATGGACCTGGTGGTGCCCGATCGGTCCAAGACCATCCGCGAAGGAGCGATCGCCCCTTGGAACACCCCCGCCTACGCCCATGAGTTGGAAGAGCTGCTCGCACTGGCAGACGATTACCAGGTGCCCGTCGATGTTCCCTTTCACGAACTGACCGACGAACAGATTCAGCTTCTGCACGACGGTGTTCCGGAACGAGAATTTGGCGGCCTCTCCGGCTTCTTCGACTGGTTGGAACGTCGCAAATACAAGATGCACATCCGCGTGTTCCTCAGTCGATGGAGAAGTTCCCGCGAGTGTGAGACTTGTCACGGCACTCGACTTCGCGATGAGGCACTGTGCGGACGGATCGCCGGGCTGAACATCGCCGAGATCTCGGAGTTGAAGATCCGGGATGCGGCGAAGTTTTTCAAAGAGCTCGAACTGCCTGCCTGGGAACAAGCCGTAGGCGCGATGATGCTGGAGCAAGTTCGCAGCCGGCTGGCTTTTTTGCAGGCCGTGGGGCTCGGCTATCTCACGCTCGATCGCATGACACGCACGTTGAGCGGCGGAGAAGTACAACGCGTGGCGCTGACCACGGCCCTGGGATCGAGCCTGGTAAACATGTTGTATGTGCTTGACGAACCCTCGGTTGGTCTGCATCCACGCGATTCGCGGCAATTGCTCGACGTGATTCTCCAACTTCGCGATCGCGGGAACTCCGTGGTCGTGGTCGAGCACGACGAAGCGATCATTCGTCAGGCCGATCAGGTCATCGAGATCGGACCCGGCGCGGGAGAGCGTGGCGGAAGAGTCATTTTCCAAGGGACACCCGACGATATCGAGGACGAGACCGCCAGCATCACGGGCGACTATCTTTCAGGGCGACGCGGCGGAAACATTCCCGCCAAGCGGAGGCAGCCCAACCACGGTTGGATTCGTTTGGCCGGCGCACGCGGGAACAACCTGCAGAACATCACCGTCGAGTTTCCGTTGGGGGTATTATGCGTCGTTACTGGGGTGAGTGGTTCTGGAAAGAGCACGCTGGTGCAAGACACCCTTTATCCGGCCCTGTGCCGTCGCATGAGAAAAGAGGCCCCCAAGCCGTACGATTTCGACGACGTGTTAGGCGACGGACAGATCGAAGATGCGGTTCTCGTCGATCAAAGCCCCATCGGGCGTTCGGCCCGCTCGAACCCGGTTACGTATCTCAAGGCGTTCGACGAGATCCGCGCGGCGTTTGCCGAGACGATGGACGCGCGAATGCGGAACTTCTCGGCCAGCCACTTCAGTTTCAATGTCGATGGTGGTCGATGTTCCGCCTGCCAGGGAGACGGGCAGGTGCGGATCGATATGCAGTTCTTGCCCGATGTGTATATGAAGTGCAGCCAGTGTCACGGCACGCGATATCGTCCCGAGGTTCTGGAAGTGACCTACCGAGGGCGCAACATTGCCGACGTGCTGGAAATGACCGTCCGCGAGGCGTTCAATTTCTTCCGCGGCTCGACCAAGGTACAGGCCAAGCTGAAGCGGCTGATCGACGTGGGCCTGGACTATGTGCGATTGGGGCAACCGGCCAACACGCTCAGCGGCGGAGAGGCACAGCGGTTGAAGTTGGCCGGATACATTTCGAGCAAACGTCGCGGACGTTGCCTGTTTCTATTGGACGAACCTTCCACGGGACTTCACTTTGCCGACGTGGCACAATTGCTGGATTGCTTCGATGCCCTGCTGGCCGTGGGGCACTCGCTGATTGTGGTCGAGCACAACATGCAGCTCATCCAGGCCGCGGATTATGTCATCGACATCGGGCCCGGGGCAGCCGACGAGGGGGGGCAGGTCGTGGCGACCGGTTCACCAGAAGCCATTTCGAATCAGCCTCAATCGGTGACCGGTCAATTCCTGTCCGAGGCGTTCTCGAAGAACTCAATCCGTGAGCAGTCGGCCTGAGAGTTCAGCTAGGGGGACCTCGATTCCCGCGGTCTCGGCCGTTGGAGAATTCTGGGAATTAGCCATTGCTAGATTGGCCCCGTTCGGAAATCTTATGTGACGCAAATTTCGCTGCGTAAAACCCCCGATGAGACTTAATCCGATGCCCTTGGTTGATGTTGATTTCTCGATGCCCGAGCGGCCACTGAACGGGCATGTTGCCAAGTTCTTACGGGATGCCGACGAGCGGATCACCGAGTTCTTTCGTCATAGCCGCGGCGGATGCAGTGGGTTTGTCCCCAGCGACTATGGCCCCATCTATGAAGCACTACGGGCGATAGTCGAGTTGAACCTGGCAACCGGCAGTGCTTTCTGTGAATGGGGAAGTGGATTCGGGGTGGTCTCTTCGCTGGCAGCCATGTTGGATTTCGATTCCTGCGGGATTGAAATTGAACGCGATTTGGTTGACGAATCCACGCTGTTGGCCGAGGACTACGATTTACCGGTTGAGTTCATCCATGGCAGTTTCATCCCGCCTGGGGGTGCACGAGAAGCCGAACAGGTGTACCTGCACGACAACGATGGCTTCTCCTGGCTGGTGACCGACACCGACAGTACCTACGACGAATTGGGTCGCGACCCCGACGACTTCGACGTGATCTTTGCCTATCCCTGGCCCGACGAGGAACGGGTGATTTTCAATCTGTTCGATGCGTACGCAGCCAAGGGGGCGTTGCTGCTGACCCAGGAGAAATTCAATGTGCTCAGGCTGCAACGCAAGGTGAGTAACCCATCGCGGCAAAAGCGGTCACGTTAGGCTCCAGTCACCGCTCTACCTGGACTCTGGATGTCATTCACGTGTATCTCTGACGGTTGCCTCACAGCAGAGCAGGCCGGTATGATTCAACGGCGACACGGGTCTCGTGGGGTTCTTTTAGAGTCGCCGTCAGATATGGTCTAATACAACATGCTGGGCCAGATGAACTTGTCCCCTACCGACATCGGCTTTCTTGCGAAAAGGGCGAACATGTTTGATTCAATGAAGCTTCGCGGTTCACTTGTGCTGAGCATGGTGCTCGTGGGTTTGACCGCCGGCGGTTGCAATGCCCGCTACGATGGCGATGCCCCTAAGGCCGAAGCAAACGAGGAACAAGCGATTGACGAGACTATCGAAGTGACCAGTGCCAACGGGACCGAATCGGTCACCGTCGAAGCAAGTGGATGGCCGGCAGGCGAAGATGCAACCGAGACCATCAACTCGCTGGGTGAGGAAATCCGTTCGATCTTCGACGCCTTCACGTTAGTCGAAGAGACGCAGTTTTATCCGATCGGGTTTTCCAAGTTCAGACGCGTGATCAACGAACTGGACGTGGAAGTGGACGAGGATGCCACTCCGCCGACCGCCAAGGTGCATATCAACTACACCAAGCATTTCACGTTACTGCACGAGTCGCAGGAGGCCGCGGAACAGGACACCGAAATGTATGCGGCGAACCCCGTGCAGACGCTCGAAGTGATGATGGGACGCTTGAACCCCAAGCAGCGTCCGATCACACTCGAAATTACGTACGAGCTGGAGGGCGATCGCTGGGTGCGAACGGATGCCAATACGGAGCCCAAATTCAAGGACTCCAACGACGTACCGGGACAAATGAAGCTGCCGTAGCGAGCGTGCAATCTAGGTGGGTCGGTTGTGGCCTCAGCGATTCGCTCCCCGGTTACCGTCTTTACGTCTTTTGGCGCTAACATGACCTCACGATCCGACCAGCCCGATGCTCTTGCTCGCTACGCGCGGCAGACGATGTTCCCTCCGCTGGGGAAAGAAGGGCAGGAGAAACTGCTTGCGTCTCGGGTGCTCATCTGTGGGTGCGGCGCACTGGGTACCGTGCTGGCCAACACCCTGGTGCGTGCAGGCGCAGGGCACGTACGCATTGTCGACCGCGATTTTGTTGAAACGAACAATCTGCAACGCCAGGTGCTGTTCGATGAACAAGACGTGACCGACGGACTACCCAAAGCGGTGGCTGCCGAGCGGAAACTTCGTCGTATCAATTCCGAGATCGAAATCGAGTCGATCGTGACGGACGTCGACCATACGAACATCCTCGAGTTGGCCGAAGGTGCTGACGTGATGGTCGATGGCACGGACAACTTCGAGACACGGTTTCTGCTCAACGATGTGAGCATCAAGCAGAATATTCCCTGGGTCTATGGTGGTTGTCTGGGGGCCGAAGGGCAAACCATGACCGTTCTGCCGGGCGAAACGGCCTGCCTCAGTTGCCTGATGCCCGAGGCGCCCCCTCCGGGCTCGACTCCCACGTGCGACACGGCCGGGATTCTGTCGCCCATCATCAATGTGATCGCTTCGATTCAAGCCATGGAAGCGATCAAGATCCTCAGCGGGAACCGCGATGCGGTCAGTCGCACGCTGATGGTGATGGGGCTCTGGGACAACCGTGTGCGGCAGGTCAAGCTCGATGCCTTACGCGAGGCTGGCACTTGTCCGACATGCAGCAAAGGCGAATTCCCCTGGCTCGACGGGCGCTCCGGGAGCCATTCCGCTGTGCTTTGCGGTCGGAATGCCGTGCAGATCAGTTCTCCCGAACGTCAGCGTCTCGCGCTCGATCAACTGGAAGGCAAACTCACGGCCGTTGGCAAAGTGAATCGCAACCCGTTCATGCTGCGGCTGGATGTCGACGACTACCGCCTTACGGTGTTCCCGGACGGACGGGCCATCATCAGCGGCACCGACGACATTGCCACGGCGAAGACGCTGTACGCCAAGTACATCGGAGCTTAGTCCGAAACCCGCGTGGCGGCTTCCATGATTCGTTCCTCGCTGGCTTCTTCGCGGGAAAACTCGGCAGTCTGTTGTCCCTCGCTCAACACGATGATGCGATCGCACAGTGTTAGTAACTCGGGCAGCTCGCTGGAGGTGGCGATGATGCCTAACCCTTCTCGGCACAGGCGGTCCATTAGCGAATACAATTCGGCCTTCGCCCCCACGTCGACGCCCCGGGTTGGATCATCGAGCAGCAACAGCTTGGGGTCAGTAAGCAGCCACCGCGCGATGATCGCTTTCTGCTGATTACCACCGCTGAGGCTGGTGATGGGGGCCTCGACGCCTGATGTTTTCACGCCAAGCTTCTCGACGGAAGCCGCGGCCAACTTCGCTTCTCGCTGGAGGCTCAACACCCCACCGGTGGTTGCCTCGACAAGCGCGCAGACCGTGATATTGGCACCAACGTTCATGTCGGCGAACAGCCCCAGACGCTTGCGGTCTTCGGTAACCAATGCCACCCCGGCTTGCATGGCTTCGGCCGGATGATCGAACTGCACGGGCTGCCCGTCGATTCGAATTTGCCCTTGGGGTCGTAGCGGGCTGGCCCCAAACAGGCATTCCAGCAGTTCGGTACGCCCGGCACCCATCAGTCCGGCAATGCCGAGGATTTCTCCCCGCCGAAGTTGGAACGAGATATCTCGTAGTCGCCAATGACGGGCATGACCCGGCCAGGGGAGCGAGAGCTGCTCAACCTCCAACACGGTGTCGCCTTGGGGGCGATCTCGCTCGAGTTGGGTCTCCTCGATTTCACGACCAACCATCAGATGCGTGACATCGCGAGGGGATACTTCCTCGCGCCCCATCGTGCGAACCAGCCGCCCGTCGCGAAGCACGGTCAGTCGATCGGCCAGGCGGAAGACCTCATCCATCTTGTGCGAGATGTAGAGCATCGTCACGCCCCGTTCGCGGAGTCGGGCGATCACGCGATCGAGCCGAGCGACTTCGAACTCGGTGAGCGCGCTGGTTGGCTCGTCCAGGATCAAAATGGCCGCATTGAGCGAAAGTGCCTTGGCGATTTCGACCAACTGCTGGTCGCCCACGCGAAGCGTTCCGACGAGTTGATCCGGGTCGATGTCACATTCAAGCTGTTTCAGTAGCGAGCCCGCCGAGTTGCGCATGCCGACGTGATCGAGAAATCCCCAACGTTGCAACTCTCGGCCCAGATAGATATTAGCCGCCGCCGAAAGCTCCTCGACCAGGTTTAGCTCCTGGTGCACGATGGCCACGCCCCCCTGTTGGGCATCGCGTGTGCCGGAGAACTGAGCGACTTCGCCGTTGATGTGAATTTCACCCTCGTATTGCGGAATGATCCCGGAGAGGATCTTCATCAACGTGCTTTTGCCGGCACCGTTTTCGCCGACGATCGCGTGCAATTCTCCGAAATGGATCTCCAAAGAAACATCGTCCAGCGCGACCACACCGGGGTAGTGTTTCGTGACGTGGGAGACGGAGATGATTGAATCAGTCGCCATTCGGTCCGGTCGTTTCTCGAACGGTCAGCCAGTTCGTTTGGGACGCCGTTCGTAGAAGCGGATGCCAAGAATCGTCAGGAGTACGACAAATGCGACGGCCCCGCCGATGATGGTCGATCGCTGATCGGCCCCCGCTTCGGCCCCAGAGAGCAAGGCGGCAACGGCCCCGCCGAAGACGACCAGCACCATGGCTGCTGCGATTCCCAGCGCACCGGAGAAGAACTGTTTCTGGGTATCTCTCACGCGTCGCAGTTCGTTGAAAGCCACCGCCAACACCACAAGAATGCCCACGATGAGACCCTCGTAAACATCGGCTCCGCTGTGGATCATTTTGGCGACCCCATCGATCACCAGCCGCAGAAAGATACATCCCAGCACGGTGCCCAAAATGGTGCCCACGCCGCCTTGCAGGCTGCATCCACCCACCACGGCAGCCGCAATGGCATTGAGTTCGTAGGCGCGCCCCAGGGTCTGGGGGTCGACGACACCCTGATCGCCGATGTACAGAATGCCCGCCAGCGAGGAGAGCATGGCCGCAATGGAGTAGGCCAGCCACTTAAGACGATCGGTACGGATACCGCTGAGCCGTGCGGCCTCTTCGTTGCCGCCCAGGGCGTAAATGTGCCGACCGATTACCGTACGGCTGAGCAAAACCCACATGGCGATCGCCAGCAGAATGAACAGCGTGGCCTGCACACCCACCGACTTGGTTAGATCGCGAAACTGATCATCGTAGATTTGGATTTGGGTGCTGTCGGCCAGGTATTCGGTGGTGGCGCGTGCCAGGCTTCGTAACCCCACCAGGGAAGCCAACGTGGCGACGAAGGGCGGTAAGCCGACCTGGGTGATCAGCCAAGCGTGCAAGGTACCGATGAAGAACCCGACGAGCAGTGTCCCCAGGATGGCCGCCATGATGACGGTTGTGCCTAAGGGTTCGCTGTTTTCCATGGCCTCGGGGGCCAGCAGCAGCATGATCGATCCGCAGACGGTTCCGCTAAACGCAATAACAGAACCCGCCGAGAGATCGATTCCCCCGGCGATGATGACCAGTGCGCTTCCCAGGGCGAAGATGCCCAGCAGGGACGTCTGGCGACAGATGTCTTCGAAACTCCGCCCAGGGTCGCGCCAGTAGCTGTGTCGTTGATCGACTACGGTAGTGACCGCAATCACGATCACGATCGCCAAGAGAAGGCCCCACTCGTGAGGCTCGAGCAACCCGAACAATCTGCGTCTTAAACCCACAGCATCAAGACCCGGTGAGATGGTACTGATCCAGCCATTGCTGGAAGTCGTCGAGCTTCATGAACTCGACATTCTCACTGAACATTTCCGGTTTCAGCGGCGATCCATCATTGGGTACCACGACTTTGAGCCCCGTGTTGTACAGGTCGCCGTCGGGTTGGTCGGCATGGGGGAACATTTCTCCCACGGTTGCGGTGTCGTCTTCGACCAGAGCATTCAAGAGCTTCACGGCCTGGTAGCCCATCTGATACGGGTTTTGGACGACCATCACATCGACGTCACCTTCCCCCATTTGCTTGATGGCCAGCGGTTCCGCATCGAAGACGCAGACTTTGAAATCGTCCCGCCGATCCAATTCTCGCACGACATCGACAATCGCCGGGGCGTTGTAAGACCAGATGCCGACGAGGGTCGTAAGGTCCGGGTGATTCTGAACTGCATTGCGAACGTTCTCGCGGGCACGCGTGCGATCGTTTTCGTCGCCCATGTTGTCGATTGCCTCGAACTTCTCACCGGCTCCGTCGGCGAAACCTCCTACGCGTTCGATGGCGTTTTGGGCGCCCGTGCGTCCGACGAATGTTACGAATGCTCCCCCGTCGGGGCTAAGCTCTTTGGCGGCGATGCCAAGCTGCTGCCCACCTTCGAAGTTGTCTGTACCGATGAAGTAAGACCGAGCGTTCGGGTGGCGCTCACGATCGACATCCGAGTCGATGGTGATCACGTGGACGTTATTCTCTTCGCGCAGCGCTTGCAGTTCTTCGGCAATCGCGGGATTGGCCCCATCGGTCACCGAAATCGCGATGGCCTTGATGTCGGGTTGGCTGGCATATTGACGAAGCTTGTCGACCTGTCCCTTCGGGGTGGCGTCATTCGTGTCGAGCACGGCGTTCACCTGCAGCTCTTCGGCGGCGGCCTCCATCCCGACGCGAACGGCATCCCAGAACGGCGAATTGCCGTTCATCAGGATAATGATTCGACCGTCGTCTTCTGTTATGGCCGTGGGTGCTGGCGCCGAACAGCCGCCAATGGCCAGCACGATCAGCGCAGCACTCCACGACAAACCACATCGCCTCATCGCGCACCCCCCATTCAAACAGTGGTCAAACCAGTTGCCCGCACGTTGTGCTTGTCGGCGGCCCGGAGAGCTCTCGTCTTTGAGTCACCAGCATAGTTGCGCGAGGCGTTCGCCCAAAACTACTCGGGGCTGGTGGAGTTGGTTTCTTCTACTTCGACGGTTTCGGTGACTTCTTCACCGGCAGGCTCGGTCGACTCCGAGGCACATCCGGCAATGAAGCCCAGGCAGAAAACAGACAAACAACCGGCCACGAACAACTTCTTGAGACTCATGACAACAGACTCCTAAGGTGAGGATCCCAAAAACGTCAACAATCGGCCAATTCTAGGGGCGGCGGTAAATGCTCGCAAGACGCCGAAATTTCAGCGGCAGGCATGCAAAACTGCGCTTCACTGCCCCGGGAACAGGTGCCGATACAGTGAATTAGATCCTTATCCCCGCCATTCTATTCCCGTGAAGTAGCCAATGCCCCCGACTTCGGACTTCAGGGCAATGTCCGCGTCTTCCGTCAAGCTGCGAAGTTCCGTCGGCTCTTGGCGATTGGGTAAGATGATCGGGCAAGGGCAATTCGCAGATGTGTTCGAGGCCCGCCCCGAAGCGAGCCACGAGACTGGTTTCGCGTACGCGGTCAAAGTGCTTCGCCAGGAGTGGGAGAATGAACCGCTGGCCATTGCTATGTTCGCCACCGAAACGCGCGTGGCCAGCGAGGTGACCAATCCGCATCTTTTGCCTATCCTCTCCTGTCAACTTCGAAGCTCGCCATTCTTTATTGCCATGCCCCGACTCTTGGGCAGCACCCTGCAAGCACGTCTTAAGGCCGAACGAAGACCTTCGATCTGTCAGGCATTGTGGATCGCAAGGCAAGTCGCCGAGGGCTTGTCGGCATTGCATGCGGCAGGCTGGTCTCACGGAGACGTGAAGCCGGGGAACATCTTCATTGCTTCGCAAGGACATGTAACGCTGATCGACTTGGGGTTTGCCCGACGATGCGAAGTAGATACCACCGTTGAAGAACAGGCGGTACTCGGGACACCGCACTACCTGGCGCCCGAGTTGCTTACGTCAACACACCGGGGTGATATCCGCAGCGACATTTACAGTCTGGGAGCGGTGCTCTTCGAGGCCCTGACCGGCAAGCGGCCATTCGAGGCAAGTTCGCTGGCCGAACTTGCGGCCGCGCACCGCCAGCATGTCCCACGCAAGTTACGGCACGAACTGCCACAAGCTCCCGTGAAGCTCGAGAAACTGATCGAATCGATGCTCGCGAAGCAACCGCTTCGTCGTCCTCAGACGCCTGCGGAACTCGTCGGGCGATTGGTGTCGTTGGAAATCGATCTCTTCGCCCATCGGCTTCCGGCCGTCGGTTGAATGCATGCCGCAAGCGGGCCCCTCTATTGCATCCATTCGGCCCGTCGATAACTCATATCCAGCAAGTCGATGGGGTGGATGACGGTTAGACTGAGCCCCTGTGCACGCGACTCACGGGCGATCTGCAACAAACATCCCGCATTCGCGGTAACCACGACGTTGGCGCCGGTACTCTTGATGTTCGCCATCTTGCGACGAGCCAGTCGACCGGCCATCTCGGGCTCGGTCAGGTTGTAGGTTCCCGCGGCACCGCAGCACATTTCGCTCTCGGGCAGTTCGCTGAGTTCCAGACCTGGAATGCGAGCCAACAGCCGGCGTGGTGCTTCGCGAATCTTCTGAGCGTGCGCCAAGTGACAGGCATCGTGATACGTGGCCCGCATCGTAATCTTCCCAGGCGGATCGACGATTCCCAAGTCATCGAGAAACTCGTTGATGTCACGAACTTTGCTGGCAAAGGCTGCTCTCGCGGGTTGACGATCGTCGTGCCAGTGGTGTCCGTAGTCTTTGAGCATGGCCCCACAACCAGCCACGTTGACGATCACCGCATCCACATCATCCGCATTGAAGGCATCGACATTGGCGTCTGCCATTGTCAATGCCGGGTCCGACGAGCCGGCATGAAAGTGGATCGCACCGCAGCAGTTTTGGGTTCGGGGAATCACAACGTCGCAGCCGTTTTGTTGCAGCACGCGAGCCGTGGCCCAATTGGTTGGGCGAAACATTGCATCTCCGACGCAGCCCGTGAACAATGCGACGCGGGCTCTTCGGGTTCCAATCGCAGGTAGGAATTGGGGTAGTTCAGGCTCATTGGCCGCCGGGGGTGGCAACATGGCCACCAACTGTCTCAGCCGAGGTGGCAACAGCTTGAACAGCCCGACGCGTTCCATAAGCTCCATCAGGCCCAGCCGCTGAGCGAGCCGGGCCGGGGCCAACGCTATTCGCAATCGACCGGGGTAGGGGAAGAGGCGGAAGAGGATCCAGCGGTGGAACCAGTCATTCGTCTTGGCCGCTTCGCCCGGCATGTTTTCCATGGCCACGCGAAACGGCTCGATCAATTTGCCGTATTGAACCCCCGAGGGGCAGGCACTCTCGCAGTTGCGGCAGTCGAGGCAAAGTTCCAGATGACGCCGAACTTCGGGCGTAAGGTCAAGTCGACCGTCGGTCACGGCCCGCATGAGATAGATTCGCCCGCGGGGGCTGTCGTTCTCGTTGCCCAACTCGGCATAAGTCGGGCAGGATGCCGTGCAGAGCCCGCAGTGGACGCAGTCGAGAAACAACTGGTACTCAATGCCCGCACCAGGGTTGAACTTGAGTGGCTCGACGATCTGTTGCGCATCCATAGGACCAGCATTTTGCTGCCCAGTTGCGGTCGGTTCGCTTGTTTGGCTCATGGTATGGAAATGTATGCCGCGTGCGACGTATTCGAAAGGGAAGCGTTAGAAAATGAAGCGTCCCCGATTGAGGATGTTCTTGGGGTCGAACTGATGCTTGACCGAACGCATGATTCTCCAGGAATTGTTTTCACTTCCCCAGATGATCTCTCGAGGTATCTCCTTGGCCGCGTCGCCCCCCAGCACAACGAGGCTGCCGCCCACCGTTGCCGTGGCCGGACGAACTTGCTTCTCGATCAGGTCGTTCAAGGAAGCCGAATCGTTCACCGCGGGGAATCGCGCGACGATGATCCCGTTCCCGGCGTGGGACTGAATATCGACTTGAGGCTCGATGGCGTGCAACTTTTCGATCAATTCGACGGTCTTACTCGGAAGGCAGTTACACTTTACCACCAACGCAGAGCCCTCGCGGGCGGGGAACTCCGCCAACCGCGACCATAGCCCGACGACTTCTTCACCGGCCACACGCTCCATCGTGCGAACTTCCAGTTCTCGCCACTCGCTTTCAAGTTGCTCGACCAGCCAGGCCACTTCGACGTTCGTTCCTTCGAGACCAATTGCCAGGCGTCCTGCTTTGCCGGGTTCGACGACCCGCAAGGCTGGGTCTTCATTCCATGCGGGCCCCTGAAGGATCTCGACGGCCGAAGGCGTGGTCTTGGTGGTTGCCAGCTTCGTCAGCAATCGGCGGGCTTGTTGGCCATCCTCCAAAGGGCAAACCACGAACGCAGCCCCCTGTGGAATGGGACGCACTTTGAGCGTCACTTGGGTGATGACGGCCAGTGAACCCATCGAACCGGTCAGCAGTTTGCAGAAATCGTAACCGGCTACGTTCTTGACGACACGCCCACCCCCTTTGAACGGTACACCACGACCATCGACGGCGGAGATACCAATGACGTAATCGCGGATCGTACCCGAACCAAAACGTCGTGCCCCGCTGGTATTGGTGGCGATGACGCCGCCCAGTGTCGCTCGTTCTGAGCAAGGGACATCGATCGGCAATCGCTGCCCGCCGGAAGCCAATGTCTCGGCGAGTTGGTCGAGGGTAATGCCAGCCTCGACCGTGATGGTCATGTCGCGCACGGGGTAATCGACCACGCGGTTGAGCGCTGAAAGCGAGAGCCCCTCGCCGGAATCGGCTGCAGGTGTGCCATAATTGAGCGCCGTGCATCCTCCTAGCGGGTAAAGCGGCGCGGAGTTCTCGTGACATCTCGCGACGATGCCGGCGAGGTCTTCCTGATTCTCAGGCGTCGAGATCTGACTTAGCGGCAGTTGTTCGTTCGCGGTGTGCAAGCTTCGTTCGCAGTTGTAGGAATTCAGGAATAGGGAGTTGCCCCGTGTGCCGACTTACATTGCCGCGCGTCGATTGGGCGATACCTGTTCGACCGAACAGGCACCCGCCGTGGGGAGCATCTTTCCGGGGCTGAGCTTTCCGCGGGGGTTGAATGCGATGCGTAGCCGATCCATGACGTCCAGATCGTTTTCAGTGAACAGCCGCGGCATGAAGTTGAGTTTCTCGACCCCGATGCCGTGTTCGCCCGTAACACTGCCGCCGCATTCGATGCACTCTTCCAAGATCTTCTCGCTGGCGGCCAGCACCTGACGGATCTGTTCTTGGTTCCGCTCGTCGAACAGCAAGATCGGGTGCACGTTTCCGTCGCCCGCATGAAACACGTTCACGATTCGGATGTCATGTTCCTTACCGATGGCTGTGATGCGTCGCAGCAAATGCGGGAGTTTCGTCCGCGGCACGACCCCGTCCTGCGTACAGTAGCTGGGGCTTAGTCGGCCGACCGCACCGAAGGCCTGCTTGCGGCATTTCCACAGCAGTTGGCGTTCTTTCGCCGTGCTTGCCTGGCGGACCTCGCGAGAGCCGCACTGCTCGCACAACGCAATGATGCGATCTCGTTGTTCGTCCAAGCCGGCTTCCAGCCCGTCGACCTCGATCAGCAGCACCGCTTCGGCATCGAGTGGAAACCCAAAGTGAAACGCCTCTTCAAGGGCGACCACAATGCCCTGGTCCATCATTTCAAGGGCCGCCGGAACAATGCCTGCACCAATAATCTCGCTGATGGCGTTGGTAGCATCGTCGACCGAATCGAAGATCCCCAGCATCGTTCGGTAGCCCTGGGGGTCGCGAGTCAGGCGAACCCAAACTCGGGTGGCAATGCCCAAAGTGCCCTCGCTGCCTACTAAAACCCCAGCGAGATCGAGCCCCGGGTTATCTTCCGCGGGGCCGCCGAACTGGACGATCGAACCATCGGCCATCACCATCTCGACGCCAAGCACGTGGTTTACGGTCACTCCGTACTTCAACGTGTGAGGCCCGCCGGAGTTCGTGGCGACATTGCCGCCGATGGTGCAGGCGCCCTGGCTCGAAGGATCGGGAGCATAGTGAAACCCCGTGCCCTTGAGTCGCTGAGTGAGCCAGACGTTCACCACGCCCGGTTGCACGACCGCATAGCGGTCTTCGAGGTGGATCTCCAGGATCTCTTTCATCCGGGTGAGAACGATCATCACCCCGCCACCAACCGGCAGGCATCCGCCGGCCAAACTCGTGCCGGCACCCCGTGGCAGAAACGGGACATCATACTCGTTGCACAGCTTGACGATGCTTGAGACTTGCTCTGTATCGCGCGGGAACACCACCACGTCGGGGCAGTTCTTGTCGATGACGAACCCGTCGCACTCGTAGACCAACAGTTCTGAATGGGCAGACAGCACGCCGTCTGTGTCCACAATCTCGCGGAGACCTTCGACCAGTTGGGGCAAGCGTTGTGCAATCATCGCAGTCCGGGGGTGGTGCAATTGCTAGCACCAAGCGTGGAAAGTGCCGAGTCCAGCCCATTGATTATAGGTAAGCGGGCACCGACCGCTAGCGTCGCTTCTCGGGTGATTTCCGACCATCGAAGCTCTCTGGTCTCAGATTTAGCTAGCCACTACACTTCCGCCTCGCTCCATTGTGGTCACATGTCCAAGGCACGGCACATCGGCGCCACCGCGTGATGCATCCGAGGGGATTCTCGTTGCCCCTGCTGAATTACCGTCACTTCTGGTCGAGTTTGTCTAGCATTTTGCTGGCGATCCTGGCGATTGCGCCCACCCCGAGCGCTGCTGAACTGGCAATATCGGGGGAGCAGGAAGCTGCCAGCAGATCGGTCACCGCGTTCCGACCTTATTCGCCTGATTCCCATTTCGAGCGACCGGTTCGCACGGCACACCGTCATGCTCGACCAGGTTCGCTGAACTACGACGCCGCGCTGTTTCTCGATTTCGACACCTGGCTCGAAGAGCACCAGCGTGAGCAGGTGTGCTACGAGGACATTCCGTGGCAAGGCACGACCGATCGCGGAACACGCTTCTATAGCGAACCATGTTGCGGGGCTCCTTGGCAGTGGCATTTCCTGCCAGACGGATTGTTGTACCGTTCTTACCTGGCCGGTCCTTTGGAGCCACGTTTGGGTGGTGTGTGGTTCGACGAACGCGGTGAAGGCAAACTGTGGGATAGCACGTTAGGGGGGCGCGTCGGAATTCTTCGCTATGGAACCCCGGGAGACTATGGGGCCAGCGGTTGGCAGATTGACGTCGAAGGGGCTGCCTTTCCCCGACTGGATTTGGATGAAAATCGGGATTTGGTCTCTTCCGATTTTCGCTTCGGCGTTCCGATCACCTACGCCCACGGCCAGTGGCAAGCCAAGCTGGCTTACTATCACCTGAGTTCACACTTGGGTGATGAGTATTTGGAACGCGTTCCGGGGGCCGTCCGCACGAATTACAGCCGTGATGCGATCGTGATCGGCGTGGGGTATTTCATCAGGCCTGAGATTCGGCTGTATGGAGAGGCGGGCTACGCATTCTACGTGAGTGGGCCGGCCGAGCCGATGGAAACGCAATTCGGAGTCGAATACGCACCAGCTTACCCAACCGGAATTCGTGGCGCACCGTTTTTCGCGGTGAATGCACAGTTTCGGGAGGATACCGATTGGAATGGTACGCTGGTGGCCCAAGCCGGTTGGGCCGTGAGTGGCAACACGAGCCGCCACCTGTTCCGCCTCGGTTTTCAATACCTGAACGGGCCCAGTAACCAAATGCAATTTCTGACCACCACCGAGCAACAATTCGGTTTTGGCATTTGGTACGACTTCTAACGCCTGGCGAAACGTTTGCTGGCTTCTTTGAGTGCGGTTCGTCGCCCGTGCTACTTGGGTGCGTCGTTCAACATTGCTAAATTGCATTGGCTATTCAGCACGCAAGGGAGAACGATGCGTCAACGAATTCGAGATCATCGCGTGTTCTGGCGAGAGTTTCGTAGAAACTTTGCCACGACCGGCGCCGTGTTACCAAGCGGACGCAAGCTAGCATCCGCGCTTACGCGACATATTGAACGTCGTGTGCCTCAACGAATCTTGGAAGTTGGTCCCGGGACCGGTGCGGTAACGCGAGAAATCGTGAAGCACATGGGACCTGAAGACGAACTGGTGCTCGTTGAGGCAAACGCCTCATTCGTGGAGCAACTACAGAAGAGATTTGTCACCGATCCGCACTTTCGCCGAGTGTCCGATCGCTGTCGGATCTTGCATCGGCGGATCGAGGACTTGCCGGCCAGCGAACTCTTCGATGTGGTGGTATCGGGGTTGCCTTTGAACAACTTCGAACCCGCATTGGTGCGGAAAATCCTGAAAGGGCTTCGGCTTCACCTCGCACCTGGGGGGACAATTTCGTTCTTTCAGTATCTGGCCCTGCGACCTGCCAGGAGCATCATCAGCGGGCGCGTCAAACGACAGCGACTTCGTGGAATTGGCCAGGCTCTACGGGAAGTTCTGAATGACGGTGAGTTTGCCCGTGACGTAGTCTGGTCGAATATCCCGCCGGCCACGGTGCATCATCTGCGGTACGCCAATGTAAGGCCGAAAGTACTGACGAACCCCTCACTTAAGTGGTCGATGGACGAGAGCGCACCGTCGCTCTAAGAACCCGCATGTGGTCGATGCAGATGGCGGGTTGCTGCCTGAGAAACGGCCATAGAGTTGCCAGCATATTACCCTCTGGCTATACTGTGTAAGTTCAGGTGATAAAAAAGTTTATGGCCTGCGTCTTGCGAATTCGATCGCTTGCGGCGGGTTGATGGTCACCGTCGAGTTAGTAGCCCCCGTCGCATCAGGAGTATCGATCGATGGCCCGTCACGCTCTCTTCGCGCTGTTACTAGGACTCGGCGTTACTCTCGCCATGCCCGCGGGCGTTGCCGACCAAGGCGTGACTCCTAACAACGACGAGTACTACGAACTGTATAAGGTGCTTGTCGACACCATCGATCAAGTCGATCGGAACTACGTTCAGAACCTGAGCCGTCGCGAAATTGTCGATGCGGCGATTCAAGGCATTCTCGAGAAGCTCGACCCCTATTCCAGCTATATCTCGCCCGAGGAGATGGCCCGCTTTCGCGATGATGTTGAACACAAGTTTGGCGGCATCGGTATTCAAATCTCGGTAGAAAACGGGGAACTGGTCGTGCTCAGTCCCCTGGTTGGTAGTCCTGCTTATCGCGCCGGTCTTCGCGCGGGCGATCGCATTGTGAGCATCGAGGGAGAATCGACCGAAGGCATCACGATTGATGAGGCCGTCAAGCAACTCAAAGGCGATGCGGGTACGGATGTCACGCTCGCCGTCAGGCATTTGGGCTCCTCGGAACGAGAGGAAGTCACGCTCACGCGCGAAGTGGTGGCGGTGGCCACGGTGCTCGGCGACGCGCGGAAGGAAAACGACGCTTGGGATTGGATGCTCGACCGCGAGTTGGGTATCGGGTACATCCGCATCACGGCCTTCAGCCGCGAAACGGCCAACGATCTCCGCGAGGCGTTGAACGACCTGGAAGATGAAGGCCTGAACGGGTTGATTCTAGATCTAAGATTCAACCCCGGCGGGTTGCTGACTTCGGCCATCGATATCTGCGATATGTTCATCGATGAAGGGCGTATCGTCAGCACCAAAGGCCGTAACACGCCTGAGAGAACCTGGGATGCCAAATCGCCGGGAACTTATCGCGGTTTTCCGATGGCCATCATCGTGAATCGCTACAGTGCCAGCGCCAGTGAAATCCTGTCTGCCTGCCTGCAAGATCACGACCGCGCGATCGTCGTAGGCGAGCGTACTTGGGGCAAAGGCAGCGTCCAGAACGTGGTGGAGTTGGAGGGTGGCACGAGTGCCCTGAAGCTGACCACTGCGAGTTATCAACGACCCAGTGGCAAGAATATCCACCGATTCCCCGATGCCACAGAAGAAGACGAGTGGGGCGTCGTGCCCAACGATGACTATCTCCTTCGGCTCACGCCCGATGAAATGCGACAATTGGTTCTGACTCGTCGCGAACGAGACATCGTTCAATGGCATGCAGATGACGAAGCCGTGGACGAGTCGGACACCATCGTTGAAGACGTGAACGAGGTGACCGACGAAGAAGAATCGGAAGAAGAAGCCGGCGAAGCAGTAGAAAGCGAAGACGCCGTATTCGTCGATCGCCAACTGGAAGCCGCCGTCGAATTTATTCGCTCGCAGTTGGACGATTCCGGTTCCGAGGATGAATAGTCGCGGGATGTCCGGCGACATTGGAATGCCTGCCTCGTGACGCGTCGCATCCTGACTATTGAATCGACATGCGACGAGACCGCAGCGGCGGTCATCAGCGAAAAGCTTGAGGTGCTCGGCTCCACCGTCGCCACGCAGCATGAATTGCACGAACGCTTCACCGGCGTGGTGCCGGAGATTGCCTCACGGGCACACGTCGAACGAATCATGCCCGTCATTGACGAAGCATTGCGGCAAGCCGGCATCACCATCGCTGACATCGACGCCGTGGCGGTGGCTAATACTCCGGGGCTAGCAGGGTCGTTGCTTGTTGGGCTTTCCGCGGCCAAAGCACTGTGTGTTGCCCTTGATGTGCCCTTGCTGGCGATCAATCACCTGCAAGCGCACATCTATGCCTGCCAGATGAGTTCGCAGGAAAACGTCTTTCCCTGCGTGGGGCTGATCGTCAGCGGGGGGCACACCAGCCTTTACCGTTGCGAGGATCCACTCGACTTCACCCTGCTGGGCGCGACCATCGACGACGCTGCAGGCGAAGCGTTCGATAAGGTGGCTAGTATGCTCGGGCTTGGCTACCCGGGAGGCCCGGCGATCGAACTAGCTGCCCAAGGCGGAAACGCCAAGGCGTTCGAATTACCTCGAGCCATGCTCAATGCCGAAGGCGGATGCGAATTCAGCTTTAGCGGGCTCAAGACGGCGGTTCGCTATAAGATCGCCCCGCCTGGGAACGTCGACTTCGAGCAACTCTCGCTCGAGAAAAGCCTGGTTGCCGACTTGGCTGCCAGTTTTCAAGAAGCCGTGGTCGATGTGCTTACCAAGAAAGCCATACGGGCACTAAAGCAAAGCAAGCTATACACGCTTTGCGTTGGCGGCGGTGTTGCGGCGAACGCATCTCTGCGAGAGCGACTGAGGGCAGAGGCCGAAAGACACGGTTTTCAACTTCACATCGCCCCACGTTCGCTATGCACCGACAACGCGGTGATGGGTGCGATTGCCATCGAGCGATTCAAGGCCGACCTTACTGAGTCGCTTGACCTGGACGTACTTCCCGGCCCGGCGCGTCGATAGCTACGTCGACTGGGCTGCTGGATATGCAGCAGGTTAGGACCGGATCGCTCCTCATCAACGACGACGCTAAAAGGTGCCCCCGGCGCCACCGCTGAATCCCCCGCCACCGGTTGGAGTATTGGAGGTTCCTGATTGTCCCGTGAATGTATTGAACGTGTTCACCTCGGTGATTGCCGAGAACAATGGCAAACCGCTATAGCGAACATAGCGACGGTCGGCCGAGATGACCGCCGTGGCGATAAAGTTCGTACCTTCAGGCAACACCTGAATCACAGGTTGGAAACCAACCGCGTTGGCACCCGGAACGAAGGCACGTGCACCACCCTGGATGGCACGATCGCGGCTACCACGTAATTGGCTCAGTGCGTATGTGTCTTCAACCTGAGCGAGCTGCTGATTCAGGATATCGCGTCGCATGGCAAGCTGTTCTTGAGCTGCCGAGGCAACCTGATGTTCTGCGAGTGACTCTTGCAGACGACCTTCGTCTAGATGAAATAGTACCAGGGCATCTTTTTCAGCAATTGGAATCTGCTGACGGCTGTGCGTAGCTTCTTCACCGCGATAGTTGGTGTAGATATCCACCGTAGCTTTGCCGGCGGTCAACTTTCCCCAGACCCTTCGTACCATGAGCCGATAGTCGCCAGCAAAGGCCTTCGGGCAGACATAAACTTCACGGTAGCTGCCGGTCTCAGCAGACGAAGATTGTGGCAGGCTGTCGCCCAACATTACACCGCCGGAGGTGGTTCGAGTATTTCGCAACGAGCAAACCGTTCCGGCGGGCTCTTCGACCAGAAGATCGACGTCTGCCTCACCGGTCCATGAAACCACGACCACGCAATCTCGAACTACGGCCTCATCGAGCTTTGCCTCATAGGCGGCAGCTTCTTTGTCACGACCTTCCTCGCGCATCTTCGCCAGTGTGACCTCGGCTAGACGATACGTGTTTTTCCACGTGTCAATCTTATCATTCGGCCATGCCTGGCTGAGGATACCGATGGTTGCCCATTGTACGGCTTGCTCGTCGCCCAGCTTCTGGGCCATCTTCAAGCCCAGTAGATACGGTTCGGGGCGAGTCGGGGCTTCCCGAGCCACCCGACGATAAATGTCCAATGCTCGGTTTTCCAAGCCGCTGCGTCCCAAGTAAGCGGCGATGTACATCAGTTCGAGGTTAGTTTCGCTAAAGTCGACTGCCGACATCAGCACCCGCTCGATGTCCTCTGGCGCACGGCCTGCAGCCTGCATGGCCAAGCCAATTCCCTCGTACATCCAGGGTTGGGCATGTCCGTGTCGCAATGCCGCATTCAGCATCGCCACCAGGCTGTCGAACTGCTCACGAGACATGAGGTGACGAGACGTGGCCCGAATGATTTCAGGGCTCTCGTCAGGATGCGACGCGAAATAGTCATTCCAGGCAACCGTCAAGTCGTTTCCCTCGGCCACTTCCAACTCGATGTAACGACGCGAATCCGAAGGGGTACGATCGGTTACGGCGTTCTCATCCGTCCGCGTCGGCGATGCGGCCACCTTGGTGGCAGTCTCTTCTTTGGAACTCAGGTTCAGTTCATCTTCAACCGCGAAGGCACGTAGCCCAGGAACTCCGTCGGGAAGAACTCCGGCTGGGATGAAGTTGTCGCCGACGTTGAAGTTACCGCCGCCGCCGAATCCGCCACCACCGCCGCCGAATCCACCGCCACCGCCGCCGAATCCGCCACCGCCGCCGCCGCCGAGTCCACCGCCACCGCCGCCGCCACCGAAACCACCACCGCCAAGGCCGCCGCCGACGCCAAAGGCCGAAATCGGTACGACAAGGTCGGCGACTGGATAGACCTTGGTTACCAGTCGGGTTTCGGCTTCTTCAATGCTGGTAATCATCAACACTTCATTGTCGATGATGTAGGTTAGGTCCAGGTCGTCCAGCATCAGACGCAAGGCCGAACGAAGTGAGATGCCCGACAGGTTCCGGTTGATGGGCGATCCCGAGTCGACCCCAATGTCGTCCAAAGCCCGTTGGTCGATCTCGATTTCGATCTCGTGAAAGTCTTCCAGGTAGTTCAGCACGTCTTCCAACGGCGTGTCGATGAAGTCGATCTGAGTCGGCTCATCAAGTTCTTTCTGAATCTTCTGTTCGGCCGGATTGCTGGCCGAGAGATCGACCGTCGCGAATTGCTCGCGGCTCTCGGTAATGCGTCGCCATACTTCAGCAGGCGGGTACACAATGGGTGGCTCGTCGGAGGTTGGAATGTGCGAGCGTTCCACCGATTCCAATGCGTCGACAAAGCCTTTTTGTCGATCCAGGCGAAGCTGCATGGACACCCGGGCGGCACCCTCCATATTTCCGAACTCGACCGCCTGATCGCCGATTTTCGGATACGGATCTTCCAGACGAACCATTTCTGCGACTCGGACCGCGCTCTTGTAATAGCCTTCATCAAGCAGGGCATTGAATCGAACCATCAACTGTTGGATTTTTTGTTCCCGCAGTTCCAGAGAGAGCAGTGCTTCTTCCTGTTCGCGTGCGGCTGCCTCAATGGCAAGGGCTCGAATGTCGCGTTCGCGTTTCTCGTCGGCCCGGAAGGCTGCTTGACGCATGGCCACTTCCAGCTTGCGAAGCAATTGCCGCTTGACCTCGGCATCGATGTCGGCAGTCTGTCGCAACTCTTCGGCCCTTAGCTTGAGCATCTCCAGAGCCGCTTCCGGATCGGTCCCCATGCCGTTGCGGGCTTCGTTAATTGCGTTTTGTACAACC
Organism: Pirellulales bacterium; assembly: GCA_965227275.1. Lineage (GTDB taxonomy): Bacteria > Planctomycetota > Planctomycetia > Pirellulales > JAEUIK01 > CAZNXE01. The sequence continues at coordinate 689,535 of CBDDFU010000002.1, forward strand.
GCTTCGACCATTTGTTGCATGACGCGCTGGTCTTCATCCACGCGATCCAAGAACGCACCATCGCCTGCCAGATCGCCTTCACCTTCGCCAAGCGGTTCGGCGCCATCCCCAGGCTGCTGCACCAAACGGAGACCTACAGGTCCACCCTGTTCAAACTCACCATCCAGACCTCGCTGAGCCGCACCGCGAATGACTTGCGTTTCGGGATTGTTCGGGTCGATCTGCTGAGCCGCCGCCGCCAGACGATTGGCTTGTTCGAAACGACCGCTGGATACGGCTTGTTCGCCTAGTTCGTTCAGTTCACGAACTTGGGCATCGTAGACGCGGCGAATTTCCATCAGGCCTGCCGTCCCTAAGGTTGGCATGGCGACCCCACCGTCGTTGCGTGCTTCGCTGACGAGTCGGGCCAGATAGGCATTTTCGTCATTAGCCGGGGCTGGGGTGACGTTCCAGGCCAACTCGGTCTCTGCACCAGACACGTTGCCCGTGACCGAAACGTCGAACGGTTGCTCGGCCGCGCCGACCCCGATGAGAATTGTGTCCCGGTCCGCACGCAGGGGGGGAATTCGACTTGGATACACTTCTTGCATGCCTGCAGGCAACAAGACGGAGTCTGCCCAAACCACGGGTTCTTGTGCCGCTTGGACAAGGAATCCGCCGACCTGCTCGGGGCTCAAGTCTTCTCGATCGACGGTCAGCATGCCGCCGGAATGATTCGCGAGCGTTGCCAGCAGGTAACTGTCGAGCTTCGGGCCAATGGCGAAACTGGTCACCGGGGCTCGCTCACTGGTGAGCCGCTCGACCAGGCCATCCATTTGTTCGTCACGAATCAGATCGGCCGCACTCATTCCGTCGCCGATGTAAACGATGCTGCGTGCCTCACGGCCATCACTGGCCAAGCGATCGACAGCCGAGGTAAGCACTTTCTGCATGTCGGTCGAACCGAGCGGAGTGCGGGCGTTCAATGCATCAATTGCCGCCGTAATGCCATCGCCCGTGGGTGCCACGAAGCCCGAAGTAAGGTCGACGGCATCCAGATCGACGGCCATGAGATCCACTCGATCGTCTTCGCTCAGTCCGCCCAGGAAGGCGTCAAGCGTCGCTAGTGCTTTCTGTCGGAAAGGTCCGGTCTGGCTGGCTGAAGTATCGAACAACACCACCACGTCATGCCCGGCAGCTTGCGGCGATGCGTTCTCCGGAGTGAGGCTGAGTGCAAAATATGTCTCACCTCCTGGAGCAGCAAAGCTCTCCAGCCGAGAAGTCGCAATACTTGGCTCCTCAGCAGAAGCGTAACCGTTGAATGTCGACGCGAATGCGACGAGCAGACCTGCAAGAAGTGACGATGTGCGTGTGGTGGCTGCCATGACGGCCAACTCCTCTTCCGGTGGCGTGCGACTTTAGGCCCCCGTGTTCCGTGGCGGAAGCCGGTCGCTGCGCAGAGGTTTCGATGGTTTCGCTGAGATGACGAAACAGCTTTATTCTATTCGCCAGCAAGGGGTTCCACCAAGAAAAAACTAGCCGAAATGCCCCGCTTAGCCACCTTTAAGGGACACGCAAAATCCTTGTAACCGGACCCTGAATAAACACCAGCCGCATCAACCCTGGCAGTCCGGCTGACGGGAGGGCCCAGACACCCGCCATGATCGGATGAGGATGGCCCACGAGGCTTCAGAAGACCGAGGTGGTTCACTGGGCCGACAGGCTATTGAACTCGGCGCCTTCGCAGGGCAGTCTCTAGAAAAACGTGCAGGAGTTCGTGACTCAACCTGATAAAAACAAAGCACTTACGCCGATCATGCTTGCGACCGACGTAAGTGCTGATGCTCGATGACGTTTGGCCCGTGGTCCGCGTTTGGATATCGACCTACAGCCCCAGGTATGGCAGCGAGGTGTTCACCGTGTTGTCGATCACGGGTTCCAGCAGGGCTTGCTGACGGACCGGCTCTTGGTGCTCTTCGACATGCTCGACCTGCTCGGAAGTTTCCAGTTCCTCGATTCGCTGCCCGAGTTCTGCCAGAGCGGTTCCCAGTCGCTTAAGCAGGTTTGCCGCGGCGGCCGAAATCTCGTCGGCACTGGGTGCTGCTGCCCGCTCTGTCCCGAACTGGCTCTTGAGCGAGGCTCCGCGGTCTTCGCGAGACAGGGCAGAGGCTTCGTCGCAACCGATCCAGCTACTGTCCGTGGCACACGATTGTTTGCTGCTCACGGCTGCCTGCAGCTTGGCCGCTGTGGGATAGCGCTCGGAATCGAACGCCTTGCCATACAGATCGTTCCCCTTGCCGCACATGGCACCTTGAATGCCTGCCCATACGCAGTCGTAGTCGTTGTTGTAGTACCCGTCGTCGGCGAATAAGTCACCTTCATCAGGCACATCGCCGCGGGCCAAAGCCTGATCGCGGGTCAGCATCACTCTCGGATCGCTGACGAGTTGGGCGATGCAACCACTGGCAATCGGCGTTGCTGCGAACGGTGTGAAGTGCATGGTGACGGGTAGAATTTCACGAATCGGAACCACGACCGGTTCCTGAGGCGTAACGCGGATGGTCATGCTGTGCGTGGCCAGGCTACTGTCGGTGAATGGCTTGCTCGCAACCGGTTCCTCGGGGATGGCCGCCTCGAATGTCGGTTCTTCGACCGCTTTGGTACTCTCTTGAATCAAAGGGATGGGACCGTAGCAGTACTCGGGAGCCATGCCCGCTTGTGCCAGTTCTGCAAGTGTGTCGAGTTGAGAACCGAGGGTTCTGGCGATGTGATCTGGGGACAGAAGCAACACGGTTTGCTTCGCGGAAGCCAACGCCTGCCGCACCAATCCTTCAACCGCCGTAATGTTGATGCTGGGTGTCAGATCCTCGAATTCAGACATCGACATCGCCGGTGCCGGTAACCCTGGACGACTGGCTTCTGGGCAGGGCGAACTTTCGAACTCATCGAAGCACTCGACTACTTCGGCTTCGGTGGCCTTGGGGCTG
>CBDDFU010000002.1:697500-716479 GCA_965227275.1 Pirellulales bacterium
CCACACGGGTGATGCTCCTCACCGGGCGCTACCCGTTTCGAACCGGGTGGCACACGCATCACGATCCCGCGATTTACGGTGGCGGTTATTTCGATTGGGATCGCGAGACGTGCCTGGCTCGCATCATGCAGTCGGCCGGCTACGAGACCTGCATTTCAGGCAAATGGCAAATCAACGATCTGTTCGATCCTCAACAGCAGGACGCCATCGCCCGACATGGATTCGACGAATACTGTCTGTTCCCCGAAGGCAAGAAGGGGCATCCCGCCCACAAGAACCGCTACTGGGATGCCTACGTCATTCAGAACGGACGCAAGCTCGACACGCGAGGGAAATTCGGTCCCGATATCTTTACCAACTACCTCATCGACTTCATGAGCCGGCCACGAGAGCGCCCCTTCTTTGCCTACTATTCGACCATCCTCACGCACATTCCCGTGGTGCACACGCCGCACAACCGGGGAGAAGATCTCACGCCCCGTCAACAATTCGCCGGCATGCTGCGTTACGCCGATCATTTGATCGGGCGGCTCGTTGCGGCACTCGACGAATTAGGGCTGCGCGACAACACGTTGGTGTTTATCGCGGTGGATAATGGCACCGACAACGGAACCGATCAGCAGGCCGTGGAGAGCCTTGGAGGACGAATCAACGGCCGTATCTCGGGAGAAGGCATCTACTCACTAACCGAACGCGGGATCAACATGCCGCTAATCATCAACTGCCCGAACCTGATTCCCTGCGGGCGGGAGTGCGACGACCTGGTGGATGCGAGCGATATTCTGCCGACGCTGGCCGATCTGGCCGGGGCCGAGATTCCGTCTGACTTAACGCTCGACGGCCGTTCATTCGCCCCGCAATTGCTCGGCAAGCCGACTCCCGAGCCCTGGCGACCGTGGTGTTTCACCCAGTATTACACCACCCGGGTCGTTCGCGATCAGCGGTTCAAACTTTACTCGACCGGCGAGTTCTTCGATCTTTCGGAAGATCCGCTGGAACAGCACAACCTGATTGGCACGCCAGCGATGGAGGTTTCGGCTGCTGCGTCCTCCCGTACGCACCTGCAACAGGTTCTGAATTCCCAGCCACCCAACGCCAAGCTGCCCTGGGAGTTTCGCAGCATTTCTGCCCGCAAGATTCGCGCGGAAGAGGAAGCCCGGCGGAAGCAGGAATAAGCTCGCGAGAGATCGCCTTAGTCGGGAACTCTTGCCGCTGGCAGTGCTACCTGGACGAACAAGCGAGTCGTGCCGCAGCCATTCGCCTCAATAGGTTAGGGATCTCGCATGCACCTTGCTATCGGCATTGTTAGGCTTCGCAGGCATTTGCTATGGTTCCGCGCTTAACGGCTACCGCGATTGCTGTTGCCACGTCACCCTAGTAACAGGCTGCACCACCATGCCCCCGGTTCGAGAACAGTTCGAAGACTCCGGCAACTGGCTGTTTCGTCATCGTAGCTTTCTGCCGCTGATCTTTTTGGTGCCATTGCTTGGCCAGATGCTGAACGTCGAATGGCCCATCCGCAGCGGCCAAGGACGATTCGTTTGGGAGATCGGCTGCGTGGGCGTTTCGCTGTTCGGGCTGCTGATTCGGGTGCTCACCATCGGTCACGTGCCTGCACGAACTTCAGGCCGGAGCACGAACCACCTGGTGGCCAAGTCGTTGAACGTGACGGGCATTTATTCCCTGGTTCGGCACCCCTTGTACATCGGCAACTTCTTCATCTGGTTGGGGTTTGCGATGTTCCACCCCAGTTGGCAGTTGCTGCTGATCTTCGTGCTGGGGTTCTGGCTGTACTACGAGCGCATTGTGTTCGCCGAGGAAGAATTCCTGCGGCGCAAGTTTCCGCAGGCGTTCCTCGCCTGGGCAGCCAATACGCCCGCCGTGTTTCCACGTTTCGCGGGATGGAAGGCCCCCGCGTTGCCGTTCTGCTGGAAGACCGCACTCCGCCGCGAATATCGCGGAGTGCTGGGATTGGCGGTGATGTTCTTCCTGCTCGACACGTTCGGCGAGGTGACCACGGGCAGGCAATTGACCATCGAAGCTGCTCCCGTGGCCGCTCTGCTAGTCTGCGTGACGTTTTACCTGGCCATACGGTGGGTGGCCAAACGCAGAATTCTCCACGTCGAAGGCAGATGACCGGGACCAAATAGTTTTCTTGGGGTTAGCGCACAAAAAAATCCGCCGCGACATGGTGCCACGGCGGATTTCTTTATTTTCAGGGATCATCGGTTTCCCGACGGTCCTCTTTTCAGAATCGCTAGACCAACTCTTTCTTCACGCCGATCAGCGTTCGCAGTCGTTCTGCCAGCAAGGCGGCATCGAACGGCTTCTTGAACGTTTCGTTGATAGACGAACGATCGAAGCTATTCGGGTTTCCATCATCAGGCAGCAACGCGATCAGGATCGTATCGGAGTACTCGTTGTTGCGACGCAGGTTTTGGCAAATCTGCAGCGCTTCGGTACGACCGATCGAAAAATCGACGATGATGCAGTCAGGGTGGAAACTCTCGGCCTGAATGCCGGCATCGAACCCGCTGGCCGCAACGGCCAACTTAAACGAACGTTCCGGTGGAAGTTCCCGCTTCAAGTTCTCAATGAGAACCTGATCTTGTGCGACGACCAAAATTTTGGCCATTGCTTCATCTTCCAAGTCGCCCAAAGGCATACCGTGCTCTTTCAGGAACTTGATGAGATACTCGCGTGGGATACGACGATCTTGCGAGCCAGGGATGCGATACCCCTTAAGCCGGCCAGAATCGAACCACTTACTCACCGTGCGCGGGGCAACCTTACAGATCTTGGCGACCTGACCAGTGGTAAAGACCTTCATCGCAGGCTCTCCAAATGTCTTTTGCTTACTGAGTCATGTCCGCTCTCGGCGGCTTGCACCGTTCGAGAGCCGAATCACCCCTCACTTGCAGCAGCACGGCTGATGGTCAATCCTTCAAGCCGGCATACTTCCAACCGCACTTCTGCTCAGTGCCTGGGTCGGGGCTTTTCGTTGGTTAAGCTTCCTCGTGGCTGTGGCTCAGCTCCTTCTGGTCCGCGCCTGCAAAGTGCTATCGGCAGACGAGGTACCCGCAACTCAGCGAAAATCCGCAAAATAGAGAAGCTAGGACTCAGCCTTCTATGCGGATGGTCGCTACGACGCGGAAAAACCGCATCGCGAGCCCACGACAGCGGGGACATGGCAACAGACGGCCCGCCATCGCACGGTGCGATCGCAAGCTTGCCTTGGTGGCGTGTATCAGTTGGCAGGACCCCCCTGCAAACGGTCTGTCCGGCGAGTGACCCATCCTGCTGGATGGCTCGCCGACCAACCCGTCCGACATTTAGTTTCGAGTGATTGGGGGTCTTTCCTTTAGAAACTTTCTCCGTTCGTATCAGACTCGCAGGTCATACCGCAGCTAACGGGCATGCCGAGCCTGCGCCACGTAGCGGTTTTACCGGTAAAATGGCCAGTCCCGGCCCAGTGGGGGATGCTCGAATTCCCTAGAAAAAAAGTGTTCGACAAGTCTCACAAGTTTGTTCCCAGTTCCAGAATGGCCATGTTTGACCCCCCAAATCGATTATCTGAACTCAGGAATCGCATCTATTGGATCACTAAACGCATAGCTCAAGGACAATTTGCCACTCGTGAACGTGCTGTCATTCTTCGAGAGCAAGGTATAACGCATGTGCTCAATGTCAGTGATAGTGGCAGCATCATTTCAGCGAGTGAGTTCGGTTTCCAAGAAGTAATTGATTGCCCATTAGTTGATTTCCAGCGCATCCCGGATGACCTAGTTGGACGAACTCTGGATGTCTTGCATTCAATGTTGGCACAATCCGAATCTTGTGTTTTCATTCATTGTGTAGCTGGGCAAAATCGATCCCCATCAATCTTGTGGCTCTATTTCGTTGCTTGCGGCATGCAACCAGAGGATGCTCGTACTCTAATCACAGATCGATCCCCCGATGCAGTGCCTGGGCACCACAAATTGGTGGATCGTGGTCTTGAAGAGTTCGTGAAGCTTCACGGAGCTCTTCACTATCTTCCCTTGAAAGATCCTGGAGTGTTGGAAGCTGCCTGCTAGCAGGCAGATACCGGCGTCCTGCTCCCCTGAATACGTAAATCCACTCAATTGCATACGAGATTGAGGTACGTGCTCAGGCAGCGGCCGTATCGTCGGAGCGGTTTTCTTCCCGCTCGCGAATGTGGCCGTCTTCGCTGACATCGTCAAAGTGGACCGACACGCGTTTCGATACACCGGACTCCTGCATCGTCACTCCGTAGAGCGTGTTGGCGCAGGTCATGGTCTTCTTCGAATGCGTTACCACAATGAACTGGGTCCAAGCCAAGAACTCTTTCAGTACGTTGATGAACCGTTCGATGTTCGCTTCATCCAAGGCTGCATCAACTTCGTCCAGCACACAGAAGGGGCTGGGCTTGCTGCGGAAGATTGCTAGCAATAGTGCCACACAGGTGAGGGTTTTCTCGCCACCACTAAGCAGCGAGATGCTGCGTGGTTCTTTCCCGGGCGGGCGGGCGACGATTTCGATGCCGCTTTCCAGCAGGTCGTTTTCATCGTCGATCACGATATCGGCCTGACCGCCGCCGAACAGCTTTCGGAACAGAGTCTGGAAGTGCCCTCGAACCACCTCCAGCGTATCGGCAAACATGCGACGACTATCGGTGTTGATGCGGCTGATGATCCGCTCGAGCGATTCTTTGGCCTCGCACAGGTCGCCGTATTGCCCGGAAAGCGACTCGTGCCGCAGTTCCAACGCATCGAGCTCTTCCAAGGCATCGAGGTTTACGTTGCCAATATTATTGATCTTGCGACGCAGATCGGCGATTTCCTGTTCGACCTCTTCGCGAACGTGCAGTTCTTCTTCGGTCGGTTCGTGCGTCAGCTCGGCTAACTCGATGTCGTACTCTTCGCGGAGCTGCGTTTCGAGCGCAGATCGTTGCAGACGGATTTCGTTGGCAGCCAGATCTTTGCCGTGGAGTTGCTCTTCGGACTTTCGAAGGCGTGTACGAGCCCGCTGAATCTCCTGGGCCACCGAACTGCGTTCTGCGTTCAGTGCATCTCGGTTGGCCATTAGGTCGAACGTTTCCTGCGTGAAGCTCTCCTTGTGCAGATACAACTGGGCTACCGTGGAGCCTAGCTCGAGCAAACGGCTTTCCGACTCCTGGAACTGCTTTCGACACCGCGCGATCTGATCGCGGATGTCGTTCACGGCTCGGCGGCGGTCCTCCCGACTTTGCTCCAGGCTTCTTAGCTGGCCGCGGAAGTTGTTCAACCGCTCTTCACTGGTGGCCAATTGCACCTTCGAGGAAGTGGTCTTTTCTTCCTGGGCACTGCGGCGACGGTCGAGTTCGGAAAGCTCCGCGGCGGTACGATCGACTTGCTGCTTCAGGTCGGCCAGCACCGATTGAGTCTCTTCGTGGGATTGAGTCGCGGTTTCCAGCCGAGTTTCTGTCTGAGCGTGACGGCCGACCGCGGCGTCGTAGTCGACCTGGTTTTCAGCAGCCTGTTTGCATGAAGACTCGGCTTGCTGTCGAGCCGAGTCGAGTTGCAGTTGGTGCTGCCGAACAGCATCGCTGGCCTCACGATGAGCAGGCGTGACTGTATCCACGCGTTGTTTCAGTGCGGAAACTTCGGCCTCGAGTTCTTTGAATCGGGCCGTTAGCGATTGTTCACGCTCGCGAAGTTGCTCGGTTTGCAGCCGTAGCGAACGCAATTCGCTTCGCCGGGAGATGAGCCCCGTGGACGTGGTCCGCCCGCCGACCAACAGGCTGCCATCGGGGGACAACAACTCGCCGGTCCGCGTGACAAACGTTAGTCCTCGACCCTGCGAGGACGCCAGCTCTAGGGCATCGGAGAGTTGATTGACGATCCACGTTCTACCCAGCAGTCGTCGAGCCAACGGCGTGAACTCGGGCGCCGTCTCGACATATTCGTCGGCACGGCCGATCACCCCGGGAAGTTCATTCAGATCGACTTCTTCATGAGGCAAAACCGACAGGGGTTCGAGCCGCAAGAAGCCCGCTCGACCGCGAAGGGGCTGTTCCGTTTCGGCCACGTGATCCCACAGTCGTTGGCCGGGACCGACGACGATGTACTGTGCCCGATCGCCAAGTGCAATTTCGATCAGCGGAGCGGTTTCGACTTGTACGCTGAACAGATCGGCCACCAAGCCGTGAATTTGCTGCCAGGGCCCGTCTTTCTTCTCTCGCGCTTCGAGCAGCACCTCTTTCGCCCCGGCGCTGACTCCTTCGAACCGTTGTTCCAGTTCTTCCAGGACGTTGAGCCTGGCGGTCGCCGCGCCGAGTTGTTTCTGAACTTCGGCCAGTTCCACGCGGGCCGACTCATGCTGTTGCTGCCGGTCGGCTAACTGTTGCGAGATCCCTTGAAGTTCATCCTCAAGTCGTTTGGCTCGGGTATTCAACCCATCGCTCAGTCGTTCCAGTTCTTCGACGGCGTTTTGATACTGTGCCTGAAGGGTATCGAACTGCTGCTGTCGGGCTTGAAAACGCTCTCGCTGTTTGCCCAGGTCTTCAAGCTCAGTGCGAAGAGACTCAATTTCATTTTCCAGCGAAGCGGCTTTGCGGACCCGGTCGAGATAGGCGTCTCGCTGTTGTTCGCTGTCGACGCGAAGCCGGTCCAGCTCGGTGGTTAGCTCGGTCAGCAGACGCTCATCGGTGGCAACTTTTTGGCTTGCCTGTTGGTTTTCTTCTTCCGCAATCTTTACCGCGTTTTCGACGTCGGTGAATTGTTGCTGCAGGTTGCCGACCCGCGAGTTGAGCGTCGACAACTGACGACGATGACGGGCTTCTTCCGATTCGAGTTCTCCAAGCCTTGCCCGTTGGTGTTCGATGGTCGATTCGCTGGAGGCGATCCGCTCGCGATTTTCGGAGATTTGCATCTCGCATGCGCGAATCGATTCGGTGGCTTCGGCTGAAGCGGTTTCCAACTCGATGGAGCGAGTTTCCAGCGACTCGGCTTCGGCGGAGGCCACCGCCGACGTCTCTTTCAGGGCTTTGATCTCGGTCTCGAGGGATTCGAGTCCCTCGGTCATATGCCGCCAATCGCTCAGCCCGACTTGTGTGCGAATCTGTTGCAGCCGGTCGGCGTAGTTGCGATATCGTTGCGCCTTGGTGGCCTGCAAGCGAACACTGCGAAGTTGATTCTCGACCTCTTGCACGATGTCACCCAGGCGAACGAGATTTTGCTGCACCCGTTCGAGTCGTCGCAGGGACTCCAGCTTCTTGGCTTTGAAGCGGCTAATGCCGGCGGCTTCTTCGAAGATGGCCCGACGATCTTTGGGCGACGATTGCAGCAACACATCGACTTTGCCCTGTTCGATCACGCTGTAGGCTTCGGTCGCGGCCCCCGTACCTGCAAAGAGGTCACGGATATCTCGCAGACGGCCTGGCTGGCGGTTGATGAGGTATTCGCTCTCGCCACTGCGGTACACGCGGCGGGTAATGTGCACCTCGGCAGAGTCGATCGGCAGCAGTCCCCCGGTATTGTCGACGGTGAGGGTGGCCTCGGCCGAATTCAGCGCAGTTCGTGTGCTGGACCCGTTGAAGATGACATCCGCCATCTCCTTGCCTCGTAGGGTCTTAGCGCTTTGCTCACCAAGCACCCACTTGATGGCGTCGACCACGTTCGACTTCCCCGAGCCGTTCGGGCCAACCACGCAGGTGATGCCTTGGGGGAATTCGAACCGTGTCTTATCCGAGAAGCTCTTAAAGCCGTGTAGTTCCAGCGCTTTGAGCATGGAAATGTCTTAAAGAGCGTATGAGGAGTGGGGAAGGCCAGGTCGCCGAGGAGGCCGGAAACACACACAAAGAATCGCGATCGCTCGGAATCACGAACCCGATCCGGCGGCCAAAGCTCGGTAGTGCACCCCCCGGACGTTACGGAGACGTGTTACGAGTCGGAACCGCCTGGCACCATTCTACCAAGGAAGGACTTGATACGACTGCCCCCAGTTTCTTCCGGCTCCTCTCGTTTGAGCTTTCGCCGCACTTTCTTGCGGCCGGTGTCAATCGACGGGGTATCGCTTTTGAATAAGTCAGGTGCTGGATTGGGGTTATGTAAACTGTCCACCGGCAGCTTCGATTCGAGATCGTCTTCCGGCTCGGCTACGTCGGATAGCTTGCTGGCCACTTTTTCCGAATTCGCTTCCGACAGTTCGTCGTAGTTCACAAGCTCGGCGCCGCCTGAGCTGAATTCACGTTCGTAACTTCTTCCAGCCGCGGGCAGTGCGTCGACTTCCAGGCGGCTAGCCAGTGAGTGGGTTTGCCTGGCCTGCTGCAGGGCTTCCACGACGTCGGGATAGGTTCCGCCGAGTTCGACAATGGCTCGAATCACATCGTCGACCCGTGTGGAGACAACTCGTTTCTGGTCCGGTTCGTTCACTGCAAACCGGCTAACGGTAACCTGTTTGTCACCCTCGCGGGCGTTGATCATGATCGACTTGCCTGCGTCCAGCGTAAGTGGCGGCTCGAAACGCTGCTCGTGACCGAAGATCACCACCTCGGGTCGGTAGCTTCGGGTCACATGAACCATCGGTGGCCCCGGCACGTCGAGCAGGTGGTAACTGAACTCACCCCCGAGTTGCTCGCCCTGGACGAGCGGATCGTAAGGGTTCATGGCCCATAACGAACGGAACGCACCGTAACGAGTTTCGGCGCTAGCCACATCAAGCAGTTTTCGCAACTCTTCGTAGGCGGCGAAATCGTCCATCGCACTGAGTGCGGTCAGGGCGAACACGCGGAACGCAGGTTCGTTTCTGGCAGCGTCTCCCAAAGCCTCGGCTGCTTTGCTTTCGTCGAGATAAGCCAACGCCTCGGCCGAATAGAAGCGAACCTCGTGATCGTCCGAATCCAATCCCGCTAAGAGGACATCAATGGCGTCACTTCCGATGGCTTCCAGACGCAAGGCCGCCGTGGCAGCGCTAACCGGATCCAGCAATTGACGGCCGAGAACTTCGAGCCGCTGCAATCGCTCGGCGGAAGTTTCTCCGACCGCTACGTTGCGAACGACCTGCACGTACCTGGGGATGTTGTCCTTGTAGCGGGGGTGCACGACCAATTCGATGTATTGATCGGTTTTGCCCGTGGCGACACCTTCTTTGATACCTTTGGAGAACGTGTGGAAGCGGCGATTAAGCGACTTGCTGATCTGATCGACCACGCGCACGTCGCGGTGTCCCGGGGTCATGACCAACTGCAGGGGGCGAGACTTCAGAGCAACGCCGCCACCCAGGATGCGACCACGATTGGCCAACACTTCGTCACCGCTGTCATCCGCATTCGGAGTGACCAGGATCGGCCCCTCGCACAGTGCGAGCAGGGTTCCGTCGTGGATCTGACTACCAAACAACCGTCGCTCGCGTAGCCGGGCCTGCATCAACCAACCATCGCGAAGACTGTCCGTTTCGCTACGAGAAGGCACACGCACCTCGACATCGAAGCGATCGCCTTTCTGAATTCCAGGACGCAAATAACCACGCACCAATACGATGGCGGTGCTTGGTGAAGCCAGCACATGATTGGGCTGCAACACACCACGGGTCTGCATTTCGCCGAGTAATTCCGCACGCTCGGAAGAGGGTGGGGGATCGCTGCCCGTGTCGTCCAAGCCGGTAATCAGGCCGACGCTTTCGACCACCACGGGCTTCATACCCGAGGCCACGGCCAAATCGCCAACCAAATCGATCTCGTCCAGCAGGGAGTCGAGCTTTTCGGGGCTCTGCGACCGGACGAAGAGAGGTCCACACCCACCAAGCAGCGTCACGATTGAGACGATCAACCAGTACTTAGGCCTCATGCCTGCGTGCTCCGTCAAACAATCGCCGACCAAATTTGCCAAGGATGAGATCAATCCTTTGACCTCAGCAAACGTTCAGTCCGCAATGCCGATGCACGAGATTTCCTGCACCGGGAGTATCGATGAGATGCAACAAGAAAAGTAGTTTCGGGGCGGGAGAATAAGGTCCGCTCAACCGAGAGTCAAGGTGAATCAACGACTTATGACGAACCCGCGACAGAAGTGCTGTCATCGGAGCAGAGAAAAGAGAATCTTACGGGGGGTCGTAGCCCCCGGGATGAAACGGATGGCACTTGCAGATTCGCCAAACGCCGCGAAATGCCCCAATAACGGCTCCGTTCTTTCGCACCGCACCGATGAAGTAGTTGCTACAACTGGGCTCGAAGCGGCATTGCCCACCCAGCAACGGGCTGAGAACAATTTGGTACAGTCGCACCATTGCTATTAACAGTCTTGCCGGCAGTTGCATCACGAATTGAGCCAGGCGGCTCATGCTGACCGATCTCCCGATTTGCGTTTTACCTTCGCTGCCAGATGGACCAGGGCTCGGCTCACCGTATCCAATTGCGGGGTCACCCCCGGACGCGGATGGATGACAAAGTCGAAATCCTGCGGTAGCTTCGCCGCATTCAATCGAAAAGCCTCGCGGATCAATCGCTTCCACCGGTTGCGGGTTACGGCGTTGCCAATGCGTCGGCTCACCGAAAGCCCCAGTCGTGGGCATCCAGCCTCATTCCGTCGACCGTATACGATCAGTACGCCGTCTGCGACCGAAGTTCGCTGCTGATAGACACGCCGAAACTCGGTGCTGCTGTGCAGGCGATGCATGGAGCGAAAGCGGTAGCTACTCATCGTCGTCTTGTTTTGAATCAGGGTTCGGCTCTTCCGTCAACTCGTCCACAAGCGGCTTCCGGTACCACTCGTCCTCGTCAACGACACTCGCGGGGAAACGCTTGGTCGCTGTCCTACGGGTTACGCGAGCGCCGTAGGAAATGAGTAGCAGCAGAAACACTCCCAGCAGCAAAATCAGCACCAGGGACGTGATCGCCGTCAACGAGCGGTCTGCGGAAAGTGGCGGCGGCGTTTTCGTTTGTGACCATAGGCAGGCTGAGCTTTCTTCCAGCAGCGTCAGAAGCAACCCAGCCGTACTCGCTACCATGTTAGATTGCTCCGGGGGTTACTCGGATGCTTGGTGTCGATTTTCTGGATCAGCTCTCGATCCTCGTCATCCAGCCCCTCGGGCAAAACAATCTGCAACTCGGCGAACAAGTCGCCCGCATTGCCTTTGGAGGCTTCCACGCCGTGCCCTCGAATGCGGAGTCGGGTTCCCGTGGAACTACCCGGAGGAACGCTCAGCGTTACGGTGCCGGTTGGGGTTGGCACGTCGACTTTTGCCCCCGAGGCAGCTTCGGCCAAGGACACCGGGAGTTTCACATGCAGGTTTTGCCCACGACGCTGGAAGAATGGGTGTTCGGCGACACGAATCTTCAGTAACAAATCGCCAGCGGAACCACCGCTGTGCGACGGTTCGCCCTGCTCGCGAAGTCGAATCGTTTTTCCATCCTCGATGCCCGCGGGGATCTTCACCGAGATCGACTCGACGTTTCCCGCCGCCCTACGGAGGCTGATGGTCGTTTCACCCCCGACGATGGCGGTATTGAAGGGGATTTCGTGCTCGAAGCGAAGGTCGGCACCTTTTTGTGGTCTGCGGCGTCGTTGTCGCGTACCGCCGTGTGCTGCGCCTCCGTCGGTGCGAAACTGGCTGAAGATATCCGCACCCGCGCCCCCGAAGATCTGACTGAAGTCGAAGTCGTCAAAGTTCCCCTCGGTTGTGTGCCAAGTAGCGTCACCGCCACCGGGCGGTGGACCGCCACCGGATTGGACGTTCTCGAAGTCGCTGCCAAAACGATCGTACATCTGGCGTTTCTTCGAATCGCTCAGAACATCATAGGCGCGTTGGACTTCCTGGAATTTACGCTTGGCGTCCTTGTCGTCGGGATGGAGATCGGGGTGATACTTGCGGGCTAAATCGCGATAGGCCTGCTGGAGCTCTTCGTCCGTGGCACCCCGGGAAACGTTTAGCGTCTTGTAGAAATCTTCTTCTGCCATCTGCAACTATGCCGTGAGTCACCTAAGTCCATGATCCAAGAAATGATGAATGCATTGTATCGCGTTGCTGGCCGTTGGTGGACCGCCTGAATTCTCGCCATGAGAATGAGAAATCGTGGCAATTCCGCCAGGTGCCATGCGGTTTGGTCGTTGCGACGCCTAGGTTTTGGTATTCTGGCGGCCTCATTCTTCAGGTCCATAGAACGTTTGACCAAGGGGAGAAACCACGAATGCCGAAATACGTGATCGAGCGAGAGATGCCGGGGGCAGGAAAGCTCACGCCCGAAGAATTGCACGGTGCCAGCCAGACATCGTGCAACGTGCTGAGTGAATTGGGACCTTCGATCCAGTGGCTGCACAGCTATGTGACCGATGACAAACTGTACTGTGTCTACATCGCCCCGAACCGCGAATTGATTGAGGATCATGCCCGCAAGGGTGGCTTTCCGGCCAATCGTATCTCTGAAGTCAAGAGCACGATCGACCCCACCACGGCCGAGTAGCAAGTCTCTGGCAGCAGCGGATCGCTTGGGAACCTCGCAGCCAGAACGGACCCAAGGCGTTTCACACAGGCACTCGGACCACAAGGCAACAGCAGATATTGCATCCGCGGCCAGGTTGGGAAGCTCTGGGCTCAGGCTGTCTGCGCCTGGTTTAGAATCGGGTACTCTTGGTCCAGTGGGGCACTTTGGGCTTGTACTTGCAGCTGCATAGCAGCAGAAATTACCGCCTCTCGAGTGGGTCCAATCGGTGTGTCGGCGCTGCCACGAATTCCCCACAGGGAGGGGGGATTAGTTTGCCATACTCTTTTATGCAGGAAAGCAGCGCTTTTTTATTGACAACTCTACGCCGATGTGAACAATCCATGAAGCAAGAGTTCGATGTATGGATGGTCCGCGGTTGCAAGAAGCCGCTGCCACTTGAGTCGCTATAGGAGCGAGCTAGTAAGCTGATCCTCGGCAATTTACGGGTCGAACCGACCCCAATCCCGGATGCCGAAGCAATCCTCCTTAGTGACGAGGCGTCGTTCAACGACCAATGTCTGTACGTTCTCGCGGTATAGTCCGCAGGATCGATAACGTACGAACATCGAACAGCAACCCTCGTCTCCCTACCAAAAAATGGCTCGCGGAGTTGCTCTGCTGCTGTTTAGTATGGGTAGACCAGGGGTTCTGCGTATGATCGCAGTGCCCGATGAGGAATCTGCGGCAGGGACATTTCTGGCCGACGATCGCGAGAACCAGTTTTTGACCCGTTGCCCATGGAAAGGCCTGCTTCATGAAAAGTCTCTCTAGTTTAGCCCTTTGTGCTGCCCTGGTTGGGTGGTGCACCACATGTGGTGCTGCACAGATCAAGTACAACACCACATTGGGTGAAACTCTCGGCTTCGGCCATGGTTTTTTAACCAATACCTCAACCGAGATTTTCTCTCACCCCGGCTACTTCACTGGAGATGTGTTGGCACATATGACGGGTGAACTGTATGGGGAGATTACGGCCACAACATTCACCATCAGTCCCAGCACGCTCACGCTCGCGGGGGTTGGCACGGCTCCGGTGGGGAACGATATCTGGACCCTCGAATTTACCGGCGGGTCTTTGACCGTACCGCCCTCGGCGTTCACCAATACGGGCACACTATTGGGCACCATGGATTATGTGATACGAGATGCGTCAAACGCGATCTATGACACAGGCTCGTTTTATGTGATCGACACCAATTTCGCCGGCTATGCGAACAACGTTAGCGACACCGGAATCTACATTTGGGCCAACAACTGGAACAACCTGACCACCGATAAAGAAACCTTTATCAACAACGGCGGAATTCCGCTGGGAATCGATCTGGGTGGACTCGGTGAGTACGTTCCGGTGCCGGAGCCATCACAGTGGATTCTGGTTTTGTCGGGCCTGGCGACTTTGATCACCTGGAGCCGCGTTCGTCGCGGTCGCTAGAAGCTACCAACTCCTGTCTCTCGCAGTTCGCATGAGACAGGAGTTTTTTTGTGCGCAGACTACGATGACGCCACAATTGCTTGCGACAATTCAACCGGCTGCTGCGCCTCGAGCGTAACCACCACACCCTTGAAGGCCGGCGTCTTCGATTGCGGGTCGACCTCGCGGGAGACCAGCACGTTGGCCTCGGGATAGTACATCAGTGCGTTGCCCGGCTTGATATCTTCGTAGGCCCTCAGCAGAATGTTGTCGAGCTTGCCGGTTGCGGAACGAACCGTGATGCGGCTCTCTGGCTTCATCCCAAGACGCTGGATGTCGTCGGGGTGAACGAGAATCACGTCCCGACGTTCTTGCCCGCGGTAGAGATCGTATTCCTCGTAAACGACCGTGTTGAATTGCCCTTCGCTTCTCACGGTCATCAACCGCAGCGAGTCGCCGCTGCCTGCAAGTTCCGGCAAGGCGTGTGCGTGAAGTTGGGCCTTGCCCGTAGTGGTGGGAAAGCTCGCATCGTGCAGCGTGCGACCGCCGATTTGAAACTCTTTCCCCGTCGAGTCGATGTCGTTCATGCCGTCGAAGCCGGGGACAATCTTCCCGATGGCTTCACGAATGCGACTATGCCGCCGCATGGTGCTCCAATCGATGGGGCCGTGGTTCGAGAGAACTTCCTCGGCCATCGCGGCGATTACT
Organism: Pirellulales bacterium; assembly: GCA_965227275.1. Taxonomy (GTDB): domain Bacteria; phylum Planctomycetota; class Planctomycetia; order Pirellulales; family JAEUIK01; genus CAZNXE01. The sequence continues at coordinate 712,080 of CBDDFU010000002.1, forward strand.
TCCACCTCGCCCCGTGGTCCTTCGTGTCGCGGGGAACCTCCATCGCTGAGCCGCACGTAGCTGAACATCGATTCTTGCGTGGTTGGTTGCGGCTCTTCGTCGCGAGCCAAAACGGGAAGAATGATTGTTTCGTCCGCGGTGCCGTGGGCGTGCCCCGTGTTGAGCGTCGTGCTCAGGTAGACCAGCATTTCGAGCTTTTGCAAAGCCTCGGCCGCGTAGTTTGCATCAGGGTTCGAACCATAGAGATTTCCGCCGAGGCAGAATCCGACCTTCATCCGCTCTTCTGCAGATGCCTCCATACAGCCCATGGTGTCGAGGCCGGGGGAGTTGGGAAGTTGCAGCCCGAAGTCGTTTTCGAGTCTTTCGAACACGGCCTGCTTTAGCTGCGGGGTTACGCCCATCGAGCCCATGCCTTGAACATTCGAATGCCCCCGAATCGGCAGTAGCCCGGCACCCGGTCGCCCGACCATGCCTCGCATCAGCGCCAGGTTCGCAATGGCCTGAACATTCTTCACGCCGAAGGCATGATGGGTGATACCCATGGTCCAGGCGAACACCGCGGCATTCGACTGTGCGAAGTGCCCGGCGATCTCGTCGATTTCGACCTTGGAAACCCCGGACAGACGAGTGATTTCATCCCACGAGAGCTGCTCCAGATGTTCGGCGAGTTCCGGCCAGCCTTCGCAGTGCTGTTGTAGAAACGTGTTGTCGACGGCTTTCAATTCGGACACCCGTTTGGCAATGCCGTTTAGCAGCGCAAGGTCACCGCCGATATGAGGCTGCACATACAGACTGGCGATTTCGGTTCCGAACAACAAGCTGCGGACATCGCTCGGCACGCGAAATCGCACCAGTCCCGTCTCTCGAACGGGGTTGATGACGATAACCTTTCCGCCACGGCGTCTCAGCCGCATCAGGTTCGACATCAATCGGGGGTGATTACTGGCGGGGTTGCCCCCAATCAACATCACCAGATCGGCTTTCTCCAAGTCGTCCAGCTCGATGGTTGCCGTCCCAACGCCGACCGAGCCCGTGAGTCCAACACCACTGGCTTGATGGCAGTAGTAACTGCAGTTGTTCACATTGTTCGTGCCATACACGCGGGCGAAGAGTTGCAGCAGAAATCCGGCTTCGTTCGAGCTGCGACCGCTGAAATACCAGAACGTCTCGTCCGGATGGGTTTCCTTCAGCTTGGCCGCGATTCGCGCGAGTGCATCTTCCCAGGAGATCGGGCGATAGTATTGCTCACCGCGCCCCAGCAGCATGGGAGTGGTGAGCCGCCCGCTGGTTTCCAATTGGTGTGGGGTAAAGGCCTTGAGCTGGGGCAGACTGTAGGTTTCCCAGAACTCCGGCCGGATAGCGCCCTGCATGTCGGCGGCCATGGCCTGCATCGACTTCTTGCAGACTTCCGGGAAGTGCCCCAGTTCATTGACCATTCCACCTGCTTGCCCGCCCATGCCCAGGGCGCAGGTCTTGCAGGCATTCTTGCTCCGCATGGCTCGCCAGAACGGCAGCAGCCCGCCGACTTCGCGAGCCTTGCGGAACGTATACGCGATGGCAGGTAGCCCGCCGCCGGATTTTACTTTGCGCATCACGGCACCGTGGTGTTCGTGGATCAGGAAGAAGAACAGCCACAAACACACTGGAAATCCAGGAGGTTTGCGAACCCACTTCTGCCTTCCAGCTTAGCATTGGCACGGCAGCCGGAATACAGTCGCAGCCGTTTGGGCGATGCTTAATCCAGGCTTACCGTAACGGTTTTGGTTTCCGTGTATGCATCGAGGCCCTTTTCGCCGAGTTCGCGACCCATACCCGACATCTTGAAACCGCCGAATGGAGCGGCCGCATCGAAGACGTCGTAGCAGTTCACCCACACGGTGCCGGCTTTCAACTCGGCCGCCAGACGATGTGCCTTGTTGACATCGCGCGTCCAGACGGCGGCTGCCAACCCGAAGCGGGTGGCGTTTCCGCGTTTGATCACCTCGTCAACATCTTTGAAACGCAGCACGGAGAGAACCGGGCCAAAGATTTCGCTTTGGGCGATTTCCATGCTGTCTTCCACTTCGGTGAAAAGCGTCGGCTCAACATAGTAGCCGCGATCACCAAAGCGTTTGCCACCGGTGAGGCACTTCGCGCCCTGCTCGCGACCGACATCGACGAAGTGCATGATCTTATCGAACTGGGCCTGATCGACCTGCGGCCCCTGTTCGGTATCGGGGTCCAAGGGATTGCCGAGCTTTCGCGACTCGTTCATCGACACCAGTTGGTCGACGAACTTGTCGTAGATTTTGTCCTCTACGAACAGGCGACTGCCCGCACAACAGCACTGTCCCTGGTTGAAGTACAGCCCCAGGTGGGCACCCGCGGCCGCGGCTTCGAGATCGGCGTCGGCAAACACGACGTTGGGGCTCTTGCCACCCAGCTCGAAGGTGAGCCGCTTCAGCGTTTGGCTGGCATCTTTCATGATGATCTTGGCCGTCGCGTCTTCGCCGGTGAATGCCACCTTGTCGACGTCGGGGTGTTTGACAATCGACCCTCCGGCCGTGGGGCCGTATCCCGGCACAATGTTAATCACGCCGTCTGGGATGCCGGCCTTTTGTGCCAGACGACCCATTCGCAGGCAGGTAAGCGGCGTCTGCTCCGCGGGCTTCATGACAATCGTGCAACCTGCGGCCAACGCGGGGCCCCACTTCCAGGCGACCATGAGCATCGGAAAGTTCCAGGGAATGATCTGGCCAGCCACACCCACCGGCTCGCGACGGGTGTAGGTGAGATAGTTCCCTCGAACCGGAATCGTTTGGCCGTGAATCTTGTCGGCATAGCCTGCGTAGTACCGCAGACAATCGATCGTCAACGGTAAGTCGGCCCCGCGCGAATCGCGGACCGGTTTGCCATTATCGAGGGTCTCCAAAGCGGCCAACTCATCCAACTCGTCTTCAATCAGATCGGCCAGTCGATACATCAGCCGGCCCCGCTCGCGAGCATCCATCTTGCCCCAGGGGCCTTCTTCCAATGCCTTGCGAGCCGCTTTCACCGCCAGGTCGACATCGGCCTTGTCGCCTTCGGCCACTTGCGTGATGACTTCCTCGGTGGCCGGGTTGACCGTATCGAAGGTTTTCCCGCTTACTGCAGGAATCCAATTCCCGCCAATGAAACACTGTGTCTGGCGAATCTCAGGTTTATTGACTGTTTCGGTCATAGTGGCCATTTGGTTTCTCCTCGGCTTGGTCGCATATTGAATCGCAGGCCATCGATAGCCGTGCGGACGGGCTCATCCTCGGGAACTATAGTGTCCAAGACACTATTGCGGATTGCGCAACTGTTGTTGCTCGCAGCTCATTCCCACCACGGGGAATTCTACCGAAGCCCAATTACGAAGGCCAGTTTTTGCCGGATTCGGCTTTGTTTCGACGACGGGGGGAACCTTGCAGCCTGCTTGACAACCGCACCTTGCAAGGCCCATATTTCGAGTCTATCCAACAAGCGCAAGTCCGTTGCAGGGTATCGAATTTGCGGGGACGAAAACGAAATGATTCTTGGGCCAAGAAAGTAACGAGCACGGTGAATAACTTCGACTACGAAGCCGCGACGACGATCGACGAAGCAGTAAGCCTCCTGGCGGCCGGCGGTGATCGCGCCCGAGTTCTTGCCGGGGGAACCGACCTGATCGTTCAACTGCGCGAGCGATTGAAGGAGGCGGACCTTGTCGTCGATGTGAAGAAGATTCCAGAATTGACGCAGCTTAACTACGACGAGAATTCGGGTCTGACACTCGGTGCCTCGACTCCCTGCTATAGGATTTACGAAACCCCGAAAGTTGCTCAGGCCTATCGCGGGCTGGCAGACGCGGCCCGAATTATCGGTGGGTGGCAGATTCAGACGCGCGCCAGCGTGGGCGGCAATCTTTGCAATTCCTCGCCGGCAGCCGATTCCGTACCACCGCTGGTTGCATATCAGGCCACGTGCCACATCGCGGGACCATCGGGAAACCGCGAGTTGCCCGTTGCTGAGTTCTGCACGGCCCCCGGTAAGAATGCTCTGGAGCGGGGCGAGTTCCTCGTATCGCTGCACCTGCCCCCGCAACCGAAACGATCGGGTGCGCATTACTTGCGGTTTATCCCTCGCAACGAAATGGACATCGCGGTCGTAGGTTGTGCCGCTTGGGTGCAACTGGAAGCCGACGCCGACAAGATCGCCGAAGCTCACATTGCGTTGGCAGCCGTAGCCCCCACGGTTGTTACGGCCGACGAAGCCGCAAGCTGGCTGGCGGGTCAATCGCCGGACGAAACAACACTCGAAGAAGCCGGACGCCGCGTGCGTTCGGTTGCTCGCCCCATCAGCGATATGCGTGGTCCTGCGGAATACCGCGAACACCTGGTTGGAGTCCTGGCCAAGCGGGC